>NZ_VTDO01000001.1 GCF_015627125.1 Acinetobacter rathckeae
AAAACAGTCCATAAACAGTTATGCTGGCGACTATAGCAAGAGTGAACCACCTGATCCCTTCCCGAACTCAGAAGTGAAACCTCTTCGCGCTGATGGTAGTGTGGGATTACCCATGTGAGAGTAAGTCATCGCCAGCATCTTATTCCTTAAAAAGCCCCCTATAATAAGGGGGCTTTTTTTTATGCTGGAAAAAATTAATAGTGAATCATGAAGACTCGATTTCAAAAAAACTATAGTTTTGCTTTTAAAATAATGTAGATAAAATAAATGAACTTCTTTATGCTACCTGTTAAATAGCCATGAAGCACTTATTATGAATAATATTGCATCATCAGATTTAAATGCATTAATTAGCATTAAAAACTTAAGTTTTAAACGTGGTGACAGAGTAATCTACGAAAATGTAGATATGCAAATTCGACGTGGTCAAGTCACTGCAATTATGGGTCCATCTGGTACAGGTAAAACAACATTACTCCGCTTGATTGGTGGTCAATTATCACCCGATGAAGGCACTGTATTTTTAGATGGTGTCGATATTTCGACAATGAGCAGGCATGACTTATTTGCTGCACGTGCAAGAATGGGTATGCTTTTTCAAAGTGGTGCACTCTTTACTGATATGTCAGTCTATGAAAATGTCGCTTTCCCGATACGTGCACATACTCAACTGCCAGAACATTTGATTGCTGAACTTGTTGCCTTGAAATTAGAATCTGTGGGTTTGAAAGGTGCTGAAAAATTAATGCCATCTGAGTTATCTGGTGGTATGAATCGTCGCGTTGCTTTGGCACGTGCGATTGCACTTGACCCAGAATTGATTATGTATGATGAGCCTTTTGCAGGACAAGACCCTATTGTTATGGGGGTACTTACACGTTTAATTCGGTCATTGCGTGATGCATTAGATTTAACAACAATTATTGTGTCGCATGATGTTAAAGAAACCATGTCGATCGCTGATTATATTTATATTGTGGCAGATGGCCGTATTCAGGGTGAAGGTACACCTGAACAGCTTGTTCAGCACGAATCTGCTTTTGTACAGCAGTTTTTAAATGGTCATGCTGAGGGTCCTGTAGGTTTTCAATTTAATTCCACTGAATATTTAAACCAAGAGGTAACGTCGTGAATGCGATAGCCTTATTAGGTCGTTATGTGATTAATGCAGTACGTGGTATAGGTGTTGCTACCTTATTACTGCTTCAGATTATGCTGTCTAAGCCAACAGTGATCGGCATACGTTTGTTTATACAGCAAATGTATAAAGTCGGTGTGTTATCTTTACTAATTATTGTTGTGTCTGGCCTATTTATTGGCTTAGTCATTGGTTTGCAAGGCTATACTATTTTAGTAAACGTTGGTAGTGAGTCTATGTTGGGCACAATGGTTGCTCTGACTTTGTTAAGAGAGCTTGCTCCTGTCGTTGCAGCATTATTGTTCGCAGGCCGTGCTGGTTCTGCATTAGCTGCTGAAATAGGGCTGATGAAAGCCACAGAGCAACTTTCTAGCATGGAAATGATTGGTGTTGACCCTCTAAAAAGAATTGTTTCACCACGATTATGGGCAGGTATTGTAAGTTTGCCTATGCTGACAGTAATTTTTGCGGCTGTTGGAATTTTTGGTGGTAAATTGGTTGGTGTGGACTTTTTAGGTGTAGATGCTGGTTCATTTTGGAGTGGCATGCAAAGTAGTGTGAATTTTTTTCATGATGTACTTAATGGCGTGATTAAAAGTATTATTTTTGCAGTGGTATGTACTTGGATTGCTGTTTACCAAGGTTATGCATGTAATCCAACGTCTGAAGGAATTGCGACAGCGACAACAAGAACAGTTGTGTATTCATCATTATGTGTTTTAGGGTTTGATTTTGTGTTGACTGCGGTCATGTTTGGAGGCGTCTAATGAAAGCTCGTGTGAGTGAATTGACCGTAGGTATATTTGTGATTCTCTTCGGTTTAGCTTTATTCTTTTTAGCGATGAAAGTCAGTGGTTTAGCAGGTAGTAGTTTAGGTACAACCTATCAAATGACAGCAACTTTTGATAATGTAAATGGGCTAAAAAACCGTGCTAAAGTGACTATGAGTGGTGTGACTGTTGGTCGTGTAGATGCAATTAGTTTAGATCCTGTATCACGTTTAGCAAAGGTAACATTTTCGCTTGATAAAAACTTAACGACATTTTCTCCTGACCAATTAAAATCAGTTGAAAAGGATTCGTTAGAAGAATTACGTTATGGCGATGATTATCAACAAGCAAACGCTCAGAAACAAAAAGAAATGGAAAAACAACTGTTAGATAGCATGAAATCCATTACAAATATAGATTCAGATGCTTATATTATGGTTGCAACCAATGGCTTGCTAGGTGAAAAATACTTGAAAATTGTACCCGGCGGTGGCGTAAGTTATTTAAAGCCTGGTTCAAGTATTAATAATACTCAAGGTACGATGGATCTTGAAGATTTAATTAGTAAGTTTGTGACAGGTATGGGTAAATCAAGCCCAAGTACTGAAGCCAATTCTTCAGATACTGCACCAGCCCAATCTACAAAAGATGCACAACCATCGTTTACTGAATAGTGTTTTAGGAGTGAATGTTTTGACAAATGTATTTAAACAAATGATGGTAGCGACTGCTTTAGTTGCAAGTATTGGCACAGCAGTTGCGGCTCCAGCCCAAGCACCGAATGACTTTATTAGAACTGTCGCTGACGGTTTGATTGGCCGTTTAAAAGCGGAGCATAACCAATTACAAAATAATCCAGCTGCAGTAAATGCAATTGTGAAACAAAATTTAGAACCGTATGTAGACGTACAAGCTTTTACCCGTATTGTGATGGGGACGTATGCTTCTCCGCAAAGTAGTACCCCACAACAGCGTGCAAATTTTGAGAAGAGTTTACGTCAAAGTTTGATTCAAAACTATGGTTCCGCTTTGGCTAAATATTCAAATCAGTCATATGCGATTCGTCCATATCGTCCATCGGCAAGCGCTTATCAGGTGGTGACTTTAGACTTTATTAATCAGGGTCAAAAAACCCCGATTGCTTTCCAATTGTCTGATAACAATAATCAATGGAAAATTCGTAATATCAATGTTGCGGGTATTGATTTAGGTTTACAGTTTAGAAATCAATTTGCTTCGAGTGTGCAACGTTCAGGTGGTGATTTAGATAAAGCGATTGCAAGTTTCCAACCCGATGCTGATGCAGCAGTGAAGAAGTAAGCGATGCGAGCTGAATTAAGGGTGGTCAATCAGGCTTTGGTGATTCAAGGCAAGATTGACTTTACCAATGCCGAGCAAGTGTATCAACAAGGGCTAAAGGTGATCTTGAAGCACGCTTCTTTCCCAGTCGTGATTGATTTATCTGCTTTAGAACATGGAAATACGTTGGTGCTTGCTGTGTTTGTGCAATGGTTACGTCAAGTACCAAGTTTTGATGATTTGGTGTTTAAGTCTGTGCCAAATAAAATGTTGAAGATTATACAGTCTTGTCATTTAGAGCATCAACTAAAGATGGTTGCATAACATCAACGAACAAAAAAAGCATCTGAATGATGCTTTTTTTGTTTTTTAAATCCATTTTTTCCATTTAAAATAAAAATAGGGACCAATAAAAGAAAGACATAAAAAACCACCAACAATGACTAAACTAATGGGACTATGTGCATAAGGAAGTTCTTCAATGTTCATACCATATACGCTAGAAATGAGCATGGGTGGTGCAAGCATGCTTGGTAAAATAGAGAAGCGTCGAATAGTATCATTTTGTTCAGTATTAATGAACCCTGAAGTGGTGTCCATTAAAAAGCGGACTTTTTGGAATAAGAATGCATTATGTTCAACCAGTGAACGTACATCTTCGCTCATTTCACGAATTTCTGAGTCATAAATATGACTGCCTAAGGCCCGTGGTCTAGACAAGAAAGTGAGAATACGACGTAAATCAATCAGGCAAAGCTGTGCTTTACCGAGCATGTCCTCTTGTTGTGCTAAACGGGTAATCATGTCATCTAGGTCGAGATGTTTTTCTCGGTGATGGTTGTTAAGCACATCGGTCGAATATTTTTCAAGGTCTTTGTGAATGTCTTCTAGAATATCGGCGAGTTCATCAAGTTTTGCCTCAAATAAACCAAGTAAAATCCAAATTGGGTCTTTGTAGTCACGGTCGTAGTCATTACGTCTTGCACGTGAGCGAAAGGCACGAAAAGCTAAAAGTTTTTCACCGCGTAGGGTAATTAGGCGTTCTTGATTCAAAATAAAAGCAACGGTTTGTACGGTGGCTAAGATACCGTCATCATCATGCTCATTGTCTGCTTGATAGTTTCTATTTTTGGTGAGAAAGTAGGTACTCACATGAAGTACGCCATCATCATCACGGTAGAAGCGCGCAGATGATGAAATATCTTCTAACGATTTGAGCGTTGGAAGATTTTGTTGATAGGCATCAGTGACCCATTGTTGTTCTTCTTGAGATGGAGCGATAAGATCGACCCATACCCAGTCTGGGTGTAGGTCAAAGCCGCCGTTGATGGCGCCATCTTCCAAACTACCACGCTCTGTGGCATAAAAAGCTTCAAGCATTGGAGCATGTTCTCCTTTGAGTAGAATGGTTGCAATGATGTGTGTATTTTAGTCAAGCAAAAGATTAAAAACAGTGTTCAATTTCTTGTTTGCATGAAAAACATACACTTTGCTTTATTATTACTGATAATTAGGTCGTTTTTATGAAATCTATCGCAATTTTTTGTGGTTCTAAACCCGGGCTTGAACCGTGTTTTATTGAATCTGCCGAACAGACGGGCCGTTATTTGGCTAAGCAGGGTAAAACTTTGGTGTATGGCGGCGGTCGTTCAGGTTTAATGGGTGTTGTTGCTGATAGTGCATTACAGGCAGGTGGACGAGTTGTTGGTGTCATGCCAAAGGCTTTGGTGGGTATGGAGCTTGCACATAAGGGCTTGACGGAAATGTATATTGTCGAATCTATGCATGAGCGTAAGTTAAAGATGTCTGAGTTGTCAGATGGTTTTATTGCATTGCCTGGAGGCGCGGGTACTTTAGAAGAAATCTTTGAACAATGGACTTGGGCTCAGTTGGGTATACATACAAAACCATGTGGTTTTTTAAATGTTGAGGGGTTTTATCAACCGTTATTAGAGATGATTGAGCAGACGGTTCGTACTGGGTTTACGCAGTCACGTTTTGCCACAGCACTGTGTGTGTCTGATCAGATTGAGGCCTTGGTTACACAATTTGAGAACTATCAAAGACCTGAACCCAAATGGGGTGCACAAGATCAGGTTGTGCCTTAATTTTATGCGACAGCAGCGATACAAATGACATGAATGTGTTTACAGCCGATTTGTTCTAGTTTGAGTTTCAATGCTTGAATAGAACTGCCTGTGGTGACCACATCATCAATAATTAAAACATGACGATATTTGATACGCTGTTTGTCTTTTATTTTAAACTGCTGCTGAATATTGTTAGTGAGTCGTTCGCTACGGCTTTGCCCTTTTTGGCTGTGCTCTTTAATGCGTTCAATGGGGGCCCAAATGGGTAGGCGGTATTTTTTTGCAATGATCTTTGCCAGAAGATGTGCTTGGTTGAAGCCTCGTTCATGTAAACGAGCGGTAGAGATGGGCATAGCGACTATGGCTTGCACGTTGGGTATTTTAATCTGATCGAGCAAGTCGCTAAATAGCCTGAGGTATTGTAGTTGATGGTTGTACTTGAATTTTTGAATAATTTTATTGATCGGATATTGGTACTGTGCTGTGGTAAGGATTGAAATATCTTGCTTGTTGAGATGTTGTGGTTGGACTTTTAAGTGTTGCCAACAGTCGTTGCAAACACTACGTTGATTTTGAGCGTTTGCATGTTCACACAGCACACATGGTTGAAGTGTGCTAAGTTTTGAAAGAAGTAGATTAAACATAAGCATAACGAGGGGCATTGGGTAGCCAACGGTTGAGCAGGGCATCAACGGTTTTTGGGTCTTGTTGCATGAGTTGCTGTGCAATGTGTTGTGCTTGGTCGAGTAGGTACTGGTCTCTTTCTAAGTTGGCAACTTTAAAGCCTAAGTCGCCTGTTTGTTTTGTACCAAGGAGTTCGCCCGGCCCTCGAATTTGTAGGTCTTTTTCTGCAATCACAAAGCCATCATTACTTTCTTTTAAAATGCTAAGGCGTTCTTGACCATGCTGTGAAAGTGGGTTTTTATAAAGCAATACACAAAAGCTGGCCTGTGCACCTCGTCCAACACGTCCTCTGAGCTGATGCAGTTGGGAAAGACCTAAACGCTCTGCATTTTCGATAATCATAATACTTGCATTGGGTACATCGACACCGACTTCGATGACTGTGGTGGCAATGAGTAGTTGTAGTTCATTGTCTTTAAAAGATTGCATGACTGCTTGTTTTTCGTTGGCTTTCATTTTTCCATGTACTAAACCGACATTTAGTTCGGGAAAGCGTTGTTGTATTTCTACGTAGGTGGCTTCAGCGGCTTGAGCGTCTAGGGTTTCAGATTGTTCAACTAAGGTACAGACCCAATAGGCTTGTTTACCTTCAGCACAGTTGTTGGCAATGCGTTGTAAGACATCTTCTCTGCGTTCTAACGGTACAGTAACCGTTTGGATTGGGGTACGCCCGGGTGGCAGTTCATCAATGATTGATGTATCTAGGTCACCATAAGCACTCATGGCGAGTGTACGAGGAATGGGGGTGGCGGTCATGATGAGTTGATGTGGTGTGGTGTGGTTGGGCCCTTTATCTCTTAAGGCAAGGCGTTGGTCTACGCCAAAGCGGTGCTGTTCATCAATAATGACTAAGCCGAGTTGTTTAAAAGCCACACTGTCTTGAAATAGGGCATGTGTGCCTACCACCATTTTAGCAATGCCCTGTTGTATGGTCGCCTCTGCAACTTGGCGTGCTTTGCCTTTTTGTTTACCCGATAACCAAGAGACTTGTATGCCTAAGGGTTCTAACCAGCGTTTAAAGTTAAGGTAGTGTTGTTCCGCTAAAATTTCAGTGGGTGCCATAAGAGCGACTTGCCAATCTGACTCTAGAGCATGGCAGGCAGCCACGGCGGCAACAAGGGTTTTTCCTGCACCCACATCGCCCTGTACTAACCTGAGCATGGGTTTATTTTGTGTGAGGTCATTGAGTATGTCTTGTGAAACACGTTGCTGTGCATTGGTCAGTGAAAATGGCAAGGTTGCCAAAAGTGCTTTAACAAGCTGTTTACTGGGCTGACAGCGTGCAGATGCCGTGTGTTGAACATAGGCTCTACGCGTGAGTAAACTGAGTTGGTGGCTGATCAGTTCTTCTAAAATAAGCCGTTGCTGTGCAGGGTGTTGACCGTGCATAAGCTGTTGCATGTTGGCTTGTAACGGTGGGTGGTGTATGTAGGACAATGCATCTTTCAATGCATAACCATTGCTGAATTTTGCGGGTAGTAATTCTGTTAATTCTTGGCTGTGTAAGTCAAAGGCCTTTTGTATATATTCTCTCAGTTTTTTTTGGTTCAGCCCTTCTGTACTTGGATAAATGGCTGTTAAGCGACTGTGTTGGCTTAAAGGTTCTAATGTGAGTATTTCAGGGTGATACAGTTCTAACCCCCTTGCGCCAATACGGACTTCACCAAAGAAGCGTACACGTTGGCCGATGGTGAGTTTGTCGGTAAGTGCTTTATAAATATGGTAAAAGCGTAAAGTGACTTTGCCAAACTCATCTTGGACTTGTACAGCCATAGATTTACGTTTACCTGGTGGAAAGTCGACAGATTTGACTTCCCCCTCAAGCAAGTAGCTTCGCCCAATGCTTAATTGGTTCATGGCAACAATCGTGCTACGATCTTCGTAATCACGAGGCAAGTGAAACAGCAGATCATCTGTGCTAAATAGATGGAGCTTTTCAAGTAGGTTGCAGGCGGTTGTGGTCACGCCTTTGAGGTCACGAATTAAAGCCATATGGGTTTAGGTCATATCATGCATATTTTATTTATAGGTTATGGTAAAACATCACAGCGAGTTGCAAAACATTTATTTGCACAAGGTCATCAAATTACTGCACTGAGTCGTACAGAAAAAACAGGTGTGCCTCACTTATGCCAAGATATTGCTCAGATTGATTTAAGTCAGCTCGATCCGATTGATTGTGTGTATATTTTATTGAGCCCACAACAGCGGAGTATAGAAAGTTATAAAGATACTTATTTGAACAGTGCAGAGGCGATTATTCAGGCTTTAGGTCAGCACCCGATACAACGCTGTATTGTGGTGTCTTCAACACGTGTTTATAACGGGCATGTGGGTGGTGTGGTGAATGATGATACCCCAGTGGCAACGAATGATGTGCAAGGGCAGATTTTGCATGGCATGGAACAGGCTTATGCGCAGGCATTTACTACACGTTGTGTGATTGTTCGGCCATCGGGTATTTATGGTGCCAGCGTAGAGCGTATGCTTAAGCTTGCCAAAAATACGACACAGTATGAACAATTGCATTGGACAAATCGTATACATATAGATGATTTAGCACGGTTTTTAGCAACACTTGCTACATTAGAGACGTTGAAGTCACATTATATTGTCAGTGATTCAAAACCGTATCCATTACATGAGGTGTTAATGTGGTTTCAAAAGCAATGTGGGCTACCTTTACTCAAATATAAGGCTACAGCTGAAACAGGCAAAAAAATCTATGCAACGAATCTACAAGCTTTGGGTTTTGATCTTGAGTATCCAAATTGCTTTGATGTGTATTTGAAGCAACTAGTCATCAATAAAAAAGCATCAGATGACTGATGCTTTTGGTTGGCTTATTTTTTGGTTTTTTTACGTGAACGCCGTTTTGCATTATCAGCAGCCAATGCACTTAAGGCTTCTTGTAGCTCTTCATCACTAAATTGGGTGATGTGTTTGAGCATATTTAATTTGGTGTCATCTAAGACTAAATTTGCATACTGTGCGGTATTGGTAAGGTATTGATCAAACTCAATTAAACCTTGTTGTACACGAATATAACCTTTTTGTGTGAGTACTTTTAAGAAGCTTTGGAACAACGATTTATCAAAAAAGTCAGGTGAGTTGTATTCGTAGAGTACAGATAAACGCTGACCAAGTAGGTAGCCTAAATCTTCGACTTGTTTAACCGAAATATTGCCTGAACCACGCTGTGTAATAATGGCTAAAATCATGTAGTAGCGTTCAAGGCTTTGCTTGACTGAACCTGCCAAAATGACAATTTGGTCATGGGTTTCTGTATTTGGCGTTGGGCTAATGAGGTATGTACCATCTGTGCTGATCAGGCCGACTTTTATCAGTTGGTCAATATATTGTTCAATCGCAGGTGCAAGCGTTGTGCTATCCCATTTGGTAAACAGTTCAGCTTTCAAGAATGGGTACAGTGTAACCATCACGTTAACGAGGTCTGTACGCGCAATTTTACCATTTAAGTCAACGAGCGATGCAATGAGTGACGGTAAAATAAAGGCGTGTAAAATATTATTTCTAAAATAGGTGAGTAAAACGGCTTGGTCATCTGCAATGGCAATAATGTCACCCAGTGCATGTGGTACACGCTGAATTAGTTTGAGTTTTAGCCCGTGTGCAATGATTTCTGCACCTGAAAATTTCGTTATTTCAGTACGTGTATCGTATGGGAGTGCTCGTGCAATGCTTAGATAGGTGTCTAGTTGTTTGACTAAGAGCTCTTCACTGACGGTATGTTTTTCTGTTGAAAGTAGAATGAGTGATAATAATGTGACAGGATTAATCACGACCGCATTATTAATTTTTTCTAAAATTTCATAGGCTGAGCTGGTAATGGCCTCAGAGATTTCTGTTGGAATTGGGTCGTCATTTTTTTCAATGCGAATATGATCGGCTTGATGTTGTTTTAACACATCATCTAAAAATACAGGCTCACCAAAGTTGAGATGTACTTGCCCAAAGATACGTTCAATTTTTCGAATGGTTTTGACTAAGCCTAAAATAGACTCGGCCTCTTTAGGTTTACCTTGTAGCTCACCAATATAGGTTGAGCCCTCCATAAGGCGTTCATAGCCAATATAGGTTGGAATAAATACAATTGGTTTATTTTTACCTTTATTACGTAGGTGACTATGTACAGTCATGGCTAACATGCCTGTTTTTGGTGGCAGTAAGCGACCTGTTCTAGAGCGACCACCTTCAATAAAGTACTCTAAAGGCGTATTTCTAGATACAATGCTGTATAAATATTCTTTAAATACCGAAGTGTATAGTCCATTACCACGGAACGAGCGACGAATAAAAAAGGCACCGCCACCACGTAAAAATTGTCCAACGAGTGGTAAGTTGAGGTTATCGCCTGCGGCAATATATGGTACCATGAGGCCACGACGGTGAATAATATAAGATAAAAGTAAATAGTCGATATGACTACGATGACATGGGGTGTAAATGATTTCGTAGTCTTTGGCTAACTCACGTACCGTATTAAAGTTATGCACTTCAACGCCGTCATACAGTTGCGTCCACAGTCGAGTAAGTGCCATATCACCAAAGCGTATGGTGGAATATGAGTAGTCAGATACAATTTCATTGATATAGCCAACCGCTCTACGTTCAGCTTCAAATAAACTGATTTTACTGCGAATACTTTCACGGCGAATAGATTCTTCTAAATCGGGCGATTTCATCAAAGATTGAATGACGTTACGGCGGTCAGATAAATCTGGCCCAAGTACTGCTTCTCGTTGACGGTCTAAATATTGGTTTAAATGGTTGACAATATAGGTTGCAGGCGAAAGATTGGCATGTGTTTCTTTTGCTGTGGCAACCAATGCACGTAAAGAGTGTTTATTATGAAACTCTAAAAAAGTTTGTCGACCATGTAAGCCAATGTTGACCAGTTGTTTAACCTTGCTTGGTGTAGCCCATGTGTCGGTAAAAAGTAGTTTAAATAAAGAGTCTTCTTTGTCTGGCGAACGCCCCCACAAGACTGTAACAGGAATCAGTTGAATGTCTGCATTTGGATTGGCTTCGATAAACGCAATAAGGCGTAGTAGCTTGGGTGGAAGTGCGTGTTTATGTTTGGCTAAATAACTGGTGTCTTGATGTTGCAAAAAGAAGACTGAGGTTTTTTCTATGTGTTGTTCTAATTGCAGTGGTTCAAGTGCAGGGTGTAGGGCTAAACGCCGTGTTTCACCATCAAGTACCAAAGCATTACTTCGAGAGTAACTTTGCAATACGTAGCAGACAGCAGTTGGGTGTTCATGGTCTTGAGGTGTGTCTTGTTCTGTTGCTTGTAGGGTAGGGACGTCGCCAAGTACGCGTGGTTTTACCACTAGGTCAAGCACTTTACTTGATAATCTACGATAGATTTGACCAAAACTACGCTTGGGCATGAAACACTCCTCTAAACACCCTATTTACTTTGATTGAACATGAATAAATAGAGCTAACATACGCTCGAAACGGTGA
The DNA here is from genome assembly GCF_015627125.1 of Acinetobacter rathckeae. Taxonomy (GTDB): domain Bacteria; phylum Pseudomonadota; class Gammaproteobacteria; order Pseudomonadales; family Moraxellaceae; genus Acinetobacter; species Acinetobacter rathckeae. The sequence goes on from NZ_VTDO01000001.1 coordinate 11,472, forward strand.
TTTTACCCAAAATGTGTCTTTTAAGACAGTAAAACTATAAAAAATGCCATTGAATATAGACAGAAATAGTAAAAAAGTGGAAGAAATAGCAAAATACAGCGTCAAAAAAAAATGATCTAATACACTTACTTTAAAAATAGTAATCAATAGCTGAGTAAGAATGACTAGGTTAACGCAAGAACTGATCGAAATTTTAACGTTAGAAAAACTAGATGAAAATAAATACCTTGGTCAAAGTCGTGATTTGATCGGGAAACGTGTATTTGGTGGTCAAATTTTAGGTCAAGCATTACGTGCTGCGTCATATACTACAGATCGCCCTGCACATTCATTGCATGGTTATTTTTTACGTGGTGGAGATATTAATGAGCCAATCACTTACGAGGTTGAACGTTTAAGAGATGGGCAAAGTTTTGTAAGTCGACAAGTCCGTGCAATTCAATATGGGCGTACCATTTTCACTGCTTTGATTTCTTTTGCTTCTGCTGAAGAAGGATTGGAGTATCAGAAAAAACAACCAGACTACCCACACCCAGATACGTTACAAGGCGAGCAAGAGATTAAAGAAAGTATGCTTCGCTTTATACCTGAGCCCCTCAAACCAAGTTTTATGCGTGAACGACACATTGAGCTAAAGCCGTTGAGTGATGTGCGTAATTTCTTTCGTCCTAAACCTGCTGAACCTGTATATGCACATTATGTGAAAACACACGATGTATTGCAAAATGAACATGATCAAGTGGCATTGCATCAAGCAATTGTAGCCTTTTATTCAGATTTTGTTTTGATGACCACTGCACTTCGACCACATGGCTTGAGTTATCTTTCGCCAAACATTCAGTGTGCCAGTATTGACCATGCCATTTACTTTCATAAACCGATGCGTGCCGATGAATGGGTGCTATATGACATGGAAGCAACAGTGACCAGTAACTCACGTGGCATGAATTATGGCTACATGTGGCAAGACGGTGAGCTTGTCTGTAGCACTGTGCAAGAGGGCTTAATGCGATTACGGGAGTCCTAATCTATAACACGAGTAAAGTGCTGTTTTAATAAAAAATTTCATATTTTTGTTTAAAAAAAGTGATGCAAATTTTAACTAATGTTATATGATTAAGTATTAGAACAAGATAAAAATGGACAATTATGAGTCTAAATACCCAAATTTTTATCGCAGCACTGCTTGGGGTTGTCGTTGGTTGTGTTCTGCGTCTTTATCCTGATACTACGTTGTTTAGCAACAGTATTTATGGATTAAGTATTATGAGTAGCATTTTTATTGGTTGTTTAAAGATGCTACTTGTGCCACTGATTTTTACATCAATTGTGGTGGGGGTTGCCAGCCTAGAGTCGGGTAAGCAACTGGGTAAAGTCTGGAAAGTTACACTCATGTGTAGTTTTACCACCATGAGTTTATCTCTGATTTTAGGTTTAACCTGTGCTCATATCTTTGAAGTGGGTAAGGGCATGGATGTAACTTTGTTTAAGCATGCCATGGACCAGTATCATAGCCCTGCCCAAAGTCTAGATACATCTTCATTTATTACCAATTTTATTCAAAATACCTTAATCAATCCATTTAAAGCATTTAGTGATGGTAATGTTTTATCTGTTGTGGTGTTTGCCATGCTTATTGGTCTGGCATTGGTGTATGGCGGTAAAAAGTTTCAAAACATTCGCACCTTTAATGAAGAGTTTTTTAACTTGGTGATGATGGTTGTTTCTTGGGTCATGAAGTTAGCGCCATTCGGTATCTTTGCACTCTTGGCCAAATTGATTGCTAAAGAAGATTTATCTGTATTAAGCCGTCTTGCTGAATTTGCTGCGATTGTCACAGGTACAACGCTGTTTCATGGTTTGATTGTATTGCCACTGTTGTTATGGATTTTTGGCAAAATGTCGCCGTGGAAATTCTTTAAAGGTGCTCGTTTAGCACTTATTACTGCATTTGCCACCAGTTCAAGTTCTGCAACCATGCCTTTGAGTATGAAGTGTGCACAAGAAAATTTAGGTGTTCGTCCTAAGATTACAGGTTTTGTGATTCCTTTAGGCTCTCACTTAAATATGGATGGTACTGCTTTATATGAAGCGGCAGCAGCTTTATTTGTAGCGAACTTGATTGGCTTAGATTTAAGCCTCACACAGCAAATAATTGTCTGTTTAACTGCCATGATTGCATCACTTGGCGCACCTGGTATTCCAAGTGCAGGTATGGTGACCATGATTATGGTTTTACAATCTGTAGGATTACCTGCCGAAGCCATTGCTATTTTACTGCCAATTGACCGTGTTTTAGACACAGTAAGAACGATGGTCAATGTTGAAGGCGATATGATGGTGAGTGTTGTGGTTGATCGTTATACGAAAGATGAAGATGTTGATCACTTGCCAACCAAAGAAGTGACCTCTGCTTAAAAAGATTAATGCACCACTAAACCTATGTAAAATATAGGTTTAGTGGTGCATTATCTTTGTCTATAGCGAAAATAAAAAATAAATTCATGCATAATTATAGTATTTGTTATGTTATAACTATACATTATTTGCATCTTAGCTTGTATTCAGATAAGTACTTAAAACCTACATAATGCCTGCAAAAACAGGTTGCAAATGAAAACACTTCTCATTTATTATAGGTGAGTAGTATCATCTAATTAAATATATGGTTGTATAACCGTTCAACAGATCATATAACAAGGTCACTATTGTGCTATGAGTCACTCCTCTGTGTTAAATTCAAATCCTTCTCCTAAAAATATGAAAATCAAAGCGGGTGTTGCTTTCACAGCTGTAGTGGTTGGCCATATTGCTGTTTTGTGGGCTCTGGGGCAAATGAAGCCACATGAAGTAAAAACAGTGAAAAAAGTACCGATTCAGGCTCATTTTGTGAAAATTCAGCAACCTCCAAAACCGTTGCCACCAAAACCGAAAGAGCCACCAAAACCGAAAAAAGAGGTGAAAGAGGTCAAGATTGTTAAAAATCCACCGCCACCACCTAAAAAAGTAGAAAAAGTACAGCAAGTGAAAAAGGCTGAGCAACCAAAAAGAGAAGTGCAACAGGTTGAAAAACCTCAACCCGTGATTGTACCTCCTGTAGTTTCTACGGTTGAAACAAAGCCTGTACCGCAACCAGAACCTGCACCAGCACCTCCTCAACCTGCACCTGCTGCAGAGCCTGCAGAAAAAACACCGAAAAGTGTAAGTATTGGGGGTAGCGGTGTGCAATGGAGTCTTTCTCCGAAACCTTCGTATGAGCAAAGTGATTTAAGAGGTTCTCCTCGTTCGATTGTGGTACTGATTGAAGCCGATGAGAAAGGCAAAATTATCAGTGTGGTTGTTGTGAAAAGCTCAGGGATACCTGCACTTGACCAAAAAATACTACGTGCTGTACGTGGTGCAAAATTTAAACCGTATATGGAAAATGGCGTGGCTTATCCGATTAAAGCACAACAACCATTTGACTTAAGTTAATTAATATTGCTAACAAATTAGGAAACAAGTAATGAATTTTTCAGTGTACTGGCAAAGTGCAGATGCAGTAAGTAAAACCCTTTATTTCGTACTATTAACGATGTCTATTATTACATGGACGGTATTTTTTGTGCGTTTGATTGGGACTCGTAAACTTAAGCAAACTGCATTTGCACGTTTAGAACAATCGTTAACAACATTAAAAGCACAATTGTCAGGTTTGACCTTTGAACAACGTAAAGCGGTTGCTGAGCAAGCATTGTTACGTGAAATTGCAGAGCAAAAAACAGGTATTGAAAAAGGCGTGCCTGTACTAGGAACAATCGCATCACTTGCACCATTTGTTGGTTTGTTTGGTACAGTGTGGGGTATTTTTCATGCACTTGTAGCAGTGGGAAGCACAGGCCAAGCAGGTCTTGCTCAGGTTGCAACCCCAGTAGGTGAGTCACTTATTATGACTGGTTTTGGTTTGGCTGTTGCGATTCCTGCGGTACTGGCTTATAACATTTGCTTACGTGGTAATCGTGCTTTAGCTCATGGTTTACAAGACCAAGCACATCACTTGTTAATTAACACCATGTTAGATGTTAAAGCAACACAACCTCAAGCGAGAGGAGAGGGTTAATGGGCTTTCAATTGGGTGAAGATCAAGATTCTGGCATGAATGAAATGAACCTCATTCCATTGATTGATATTATGCTAGTTTTAATGATCATTTTCTTGGTCACAGCAACAGTGTCTAATCCATCTATTCCGTTGACTTTACCCAAAACGACAGCGGAAATATCAACACCGCCACCTAAAGCAATTACGATTAGTATTAACGCGAAGGGTGAGCTGGCTTGGAATGCTGAAGTCATTACTTTAGATGAGTTAGCAAAACGCTTCCAAGAAGCAGGTCAGGCAGAGCAAAAACCAACAGTTCAGTTACGTGCAGACAAAGAGTCGCGTTATGATACGGTTGCTCAAGTCATGTCTAGAGCCAGTGAGGCGGGTCTAAGTGATCTGTCCTTTATGAGTGAAAACTAATAAAAAAGGAGGCTGTTTAGCCTCCTTTTTATTATGCTTTAAGTAAGTGTTGGAACTTTTGACGTAGTTTTAATAGCTTTGGTGGAATAGCAAAGTTGCAGTAACCTTGTTCTGGGTTTTTTGCATAAAAGTTTTGGTGATACTCTTCTGCTTTATAGTAGTTAGACACAGGCTCTATCTCTGTGACAACGTTTATCCCTTCTGTAATTAAATCATGAACCATTGTGGTCGCAATAGTTTTTTGCAATTCATCATAAAAGAAAATCACAGAACGGTATTGTGTCCCCACATCATTGCCTTGTCGGTTGAGTGTGGTTGGATCATGCATGCCAAAAAAGACGTTCAATAGGTCTTGGTAGGTGATCACCTGTTCATCATATTCAATATATACCACCTCAGCATGACCTGTTGTTCCTGTGCAGACCTGCTCATAGGTTGGGTCTGTAGTTTTGCCACCCGCGTAGCCACTTTCAACCAGATGTACGCCTTTAAGTTCTAATAAAACGGACTCTATACACCAAAAACAACCACCGCCAAACATTGCCTTTTGCATGTCTTTTCTCATATTGCTAAATCATAAGTGTTATTTTACTTTTTTTTAGAAATTTTTATATAGAAACATAGTAAGCTTGTGTACAGTGATACTAACTTTTGGCAGTGTATTTTTATAAAATAATCAACGGATAAGACTACTATGACTGATGATTTTATCGCCGATACTCTATATGCAACACCAGATGAAGTTAAGCTCAAATATGAAAATGGTGATTTATATATTACTGGGTTTTGGGGGAAGGTTAAGCATCAATTTAAGTTTAATCATGTTCATTCTTTTCGTGTCACTCAAGAAAGAAAGACACTAAAGATGCAATCTGAAATAGAGAACTATGGAGCAGGGTTTATGTTGGTAAATGACGGTGATATCGATCTTTATGATTGGTTAAATGCGCAAAATTATGGCTATCTTGATGGACTGAAGTTATATAAATATTTATTAGTATCTTGCGATGAAACACTGGAGATTGTGAGCGGATTTAAAATGGAAATCATTAGCTGATATGAAAGAAGTGTTTAAATCATTTGTTTACTTTGTTTTTCAATAATTATAATGCACTAGTTATTTGGAAAGTCGCTGAAAAATTAAATCAAATACAGGTTGTAATATAGTTCTTATAAGTGAAATGATTTTGTACCAGTCTTTGTTATTAAATAAGGTAGTATTCCAGAGTGAATGTTGGGTGATCTTCTATATGAGGATACTGATGTAATGAGATTATATAGTGATCTTTATTAAAAAATTAAAAGAATGTGCTACAGAAAAATTATTATCTGATTTAAGAGATGCTTTACTTAATGATTGTGGATTCAATTTAGATTTTATTCGTAGTAAATTGTGGGCTACGATCAGTTGGGATGATCATCAATTTTTTGATGAAGATGCCATTTATTTAGAACAGGCTCTGCTGGATTTATCCTTGAGTAAAATTTATGTTGCCTGTATTGATGATATTTTTTCAAAGAGTTTTTATGACATAGATGTGCAAGAGGTGGATATAGATCGTCATTCTATTGAAGAGTTGCATAACCCATATAATGATATGACTATGAGCAATAGTGTTATATTTTCTGCACCTTATTTAGAGTTTCTTATATTCATGCCGTGTACTTTTGAACGTGATTTGTATATTGCAGGTACATCTGAGTTTTTAAAATGTGTATCAAAAGGTGCAGGTTGGGAACCGATATTACTTTATAAAAGCTAAGGTTTATTTGCTATGCTCCGTATTGCACGACCTCATTGGAAAGGTAAGTCCAGATCGAGCACCGTAATTGATTGGGTGATTACCTTTTTTAGTGTGATTCAAATTATGGTTTTTTTCTATTACTTACTAAAAACAGTAGCTGAATAGTGGTGGTTTTAAGGTTTTAGTGGTGCATAGGGGCTAATTTTATCAAATAAATGCGATTAAATAAGGCATTTACATCCATGCCTTTCACATATCATCTTCTTCATTTCTATAAAGCAATATTAAAAAATAAACACATTAAACGATTATGCCTTAGAGTAAATATTGGTTATTCATGAAAAGTTACAAAGTTAAGGGAGCTTTATTGATTGTCAGCTTTAGGCTAAGTCATTATTTATACATTTAAAAATAAAACCTAAGACAAAAGGCTAATTGTATTTAACGATAAAATTTCGCTAATCTGAAAGGCAAACCTTGATATTATATCTATTTTACGATGTGCTATAAAATTTGATATTAAAATACTGCTCATTTATAAAATAAATAATGGGTGGTATTTTTGTGTAAAATACATAGAATCGATGCAGTAGATGAGCAGCGGCCAAGTACTGAAAACTACAAGACCGCCATGTTTAAACAATTACATTAGCTTGGGGAATACTCATGCAGATTGGAATACCAACCGAAGTTGTAGCAGATGAAAAGCGTGTGGCAGCAACACCAGAAACTGTAAAAAAGTTAATTGGTGCTGGTCATAGCGTGGTGATTGAGCGTGGTGCAGGCACCAACTCAGCATATGTCGATGTGGCCTATGAACAAGCAGGTGCAAGCATTGTAGATAATGCGTACCAAAGCAGTGACATTATTTTAAAAGTAAGAGCACCATTTGGTGACGAAATTAAAGCCATTACATCTGGTACGATTGTCGTTGCAATGTTTGATCCATTTCGTAACACCGAGTTAGATGAATTTGCCAAACAAGGTATTTCTGCATTTTCTCTAGAGCTGTTACCACGAACACTGTCTCGTGCTCAGAATATGGATGTTTTATCATCACAAGCAAACTTATCTGGCTATAAGTCAGTATTGTTGGCAGCAACAGAGTATCAGGGCTTATTCCCAATGTTAATGACTGCTGCAGGTACAGTAAAACCTGCACGTGTTGTTGTGATGGGGGTAGGGGTTGCGGGTCTACAAGCGATTGCTACAGCAAAACGTTTAGGGGCAGTGGTTGAAGCAACAGACTTACGTCCTACAGCAAAAGAGCAAGTTGAGTCTCTGGGCGGTAAATGGTTAGACGTGCCAATGTCACCAGAAGAACAGCAACGTGCCGATGATGCCTTGAAAAATGGCTATGGTTGGATGCCGGGTGAGCAATACATTAAAGATCAAGCGGTGATTGTAGATAAAGCAGTGAGTAATGCAGATATTGTGATTACAACAGCATTATTGCCAGGGCGTAATGCACCACGTTTGATTCATGCTGCCACCATTCAAAAAATGAAAGCTGGTTCTGTGATTTTAGACATGGCTGTTGAAACGGGTGGTAACGTTGAAGGTTCTGCTGTAAATGAAACCGTTGTGACTGAAAATGGCGTTAAAATTTTAGGTGTACCAAATATTCCATCTACTGTGGCAAAAGAAGCATCTGCATTATATGCACGCAATGTCTTTAATTTTGTAAGCACGTTATTTGATGAAAATCAGAAAGTTAACATTAATTTAGATGATGAAATTCAAAAAGCACTATTAGTGGCACATGACGGCCAATTATTGCTAAAACGCGGTTAAGGAGATCGGCATGATTGAAACAATTACTATTTTTGTCTTGGCAATTTTTGTCGGCTACTACGTTGTTTGGGGTGTAACACCTGCACTACATACACCATTAATGGCAGTAACCAATGCACTGTCTTCGATTGTGATTGTAGGGGCAATGATTCAAACCACAGGTTTGCCTGTATTGGGTATAGATGCAAATGTTGCATTTCAAAGTGTAAATGCAGTCAGTATTTTGGGTGCAGTGGCAGTATTTTTGGCAAGTATTAATATTTTTGGTGGCTTTGCGGTTACAGCACGTATGCTAGAAATGTTTAAGCCAAAACAAAAGAAAAACTAAGGGGCTAAATCATGGAGTTTATTCGAGACAATGCAGGGTGGCTTTATTTGGTTGGTGCCATACTGTTTATTTTAACCTTACGTGGTTTATCTAGCCCAAAAACAGCGATTCGTGGTAATACCTACGGTATGGTTGCGATGGCAATTGCCGTGCTAACGACATTCTTTGTGGTTGACCATGTGGTTGTTTGGCTTATTTTAGCACCGATGGCCTTGGGTGCTGTGGTGGGTATTGCTCGTGCACGTACAGTGCCTATGACGCAAATGCCAGAAACTGTTGCATTGATGCACTCATTGGTTGGTTTGTCTGCGGTATTGATTGCTGTTGCCGCAATTTTACATAATAACCACTTGGTGGCTTTGTTTAGTGAAAATGCAACGGCATTACAAAATGCAGGTGTAGAACAAACACACATGAGCAAAGTTCATTTCTTTGAACTGTTTGTGGGTTGTTTTGTTGGTGCAATTACCTTTACAGCATCATTGTTTGCTTATGGTAAATTGGCTGCTAAAAAGTGGGCAAAAACCATTGCTGGTGGTTGGGTTAAACCACTTCAAGCCATCTTGTTTATTGTTATGTTGGGTTGTGGTGCATACTTCTTTACCAGTGGCAACATGACTGCATTTTGGTTAATGACTGTTTTTGCACTTGCCTTTGGTTGGGTATGGATTGCACCTGTAGGTGGTGGTGATATGCCAGTAGTGGTATCACTTTTAAACTCATTCTCAGGTTGGGCGGCAGCAGGTATTGGTTTCACTTTAGAAAACAATATGCTCATTGTTGCAGGTTCACTTGTGGGTTCATCTGGTGCGATCTTGTCTTACATTATGTGTAAAGCCATGAACCGTAGCATTATTAATGTACTGTTTGGTGGTGCAATGAGTAGCGGTGCTGCTGTTGCTGCACAAGGTGGTGCACAGGTTGAGCGTAACTATCGCTCAGGTTCTGCCGATGATGCTGGTTTCTTAATGTCAAATGCAGACAGTGTTGTGATTGTACCGGGTTATGGTATGGCACAAGGTCGTGCACAAAATGCAGTAAAAGAACTGTCAACGATACTAAAAGAGCAAGGGGTTAAAGTTCGCTTTGCGATTCACCCTGTTGCAGGTCGTATGCCTGGTCATATGAACGTACTTTTAGCAGAAGCAGATGTACCTTACGAAGACATTTTGGAAATGGACGAGATTAACTCAGATTTTCCTGCGACAGATGTTGTTTTGGTGATTGGTGCAAATGACGTGGTTAACCCTGCTGCAAAAGATAACCCTGGCTCACCAATTTATGGTATGCCAATCTTAGAGGCATATAAAGCACGTACCATTATGGTCATTAAGCGTTCTATGGCAACGGGTTATGCTGGCCTAGATAACGACTTATTCTATGATGAAAAAACCATGATGATTTTTGGTGATGCCAAAAAAGTTGTAGAAGACATGACAAAATCAGTGAATGGCTCAGGCCACTAACATCAGTTAAGGCTTTGCATATAAGCAAAGCCTTACTTTTTGTCAGATATAAAAAAGCCACAACGATTGTGGCTTTTTTTATCGCTTTATATTTCTTAGCGAGTAGGCGCGTCTGTTGTACGCCACAAGCTTTCTAAATCATAAAACTGTCTTGCTGTTGGTAGCATGACATGTACAATAATATGACCTAGATCAACAAGTACCCATTCTGCATCACGTTCACCTTCAATACCAAGTGGGCGAAAGCCTGCTTTACGAGCTTCATCTGCCACATTGTCTGCCAATGCTTTGACATGGCGTGTTGATGTTCCGCTTGCAATCACGATTGCATCTGCAACATTGCTGATACTGCTGACGTCTAGCTCAAGAATATCTTTTGCTTTTACATCTGTAAGTGCTTCATGTATAACTTTTAAACAGTCTTGTACATCTTGAGATTGTACTTGACCTAAATTGTCGTGAGAATTAGAAGCGCTGGGCGATGGTTCTAAATTCATAAAACTTCATTTTTCCAAATATATGGTTGACTGAGTAATATATCTTTTTTAGTTGAAAAATTCAATTATTGTACAGATAAAACACAGATAAATTATTTGAATGCAGTGGTAGAAAATGGCTTGAGCATTGATTTATTTTTGACTGGGCTTGATTGTCGCTTTTTTATAGCTATCGAGTGGTAAGACGCTTGAATGTTTCGATGTGTTTAAACTCAAAGGCGTTGCCAAAAGCAATGCCAAAATAAAAATTATTTTCTTCATTGTAAAGTGCTAACCAAATGAGATGTGTTTAGTCAAGTATAGATTTTGCTCGAATATAGTATAATACGGCAACTTTAAAAGCGTGACAATTATCACACTTTTAATTGTGTTTAAATATTTTATATTTTTACTAATTAAGTTTGGTGTATTTTATTTTGAGCGGCTTTTCTAGTGAGTTCAATGACCTCTTTGAGCTCATTGAACCGTTGTAATGTTTCATGTGTAAACTGTTCATCTGCTTTACGCTGTTGTTTACGCAAGGTTGAAATGAATTGTTCAAAGTCACCTGTGACTTGCTGTAAGCGGACTGTACCTACGTAACGTGTTGCACCATATAAACGGTGTAAAACGTGCTCAAGCTGAGGGAAGTCTTCAAGTTCAATCAGTAAATGCATTTCTTCAATTTCAGTATCAAAACTATCGATCAGCATTTTTAGCAAATCAATTGCAAGTTCTTCTTTATTGGCAGCAAGTTGCACACTTTGAGTCCAATCTAAAATCGTAATATCTGTATTTTGATCATGCTTTAGTGTATTGCGTGTATGTCTTTGCTCGAAGTGCTGGTTAGTTGTTGTCCACGTGGTAAGAATATGAATTAACTGCTCAAGTTGAATGGGTTTGGTCACATAGTCGTTCATACCCACAGTGAGCAATTTTTCTTTTTCATCAGCAAGTGCGTGTGCTGTAAGGGCAATAATGGGTAGTCCAGTGGTGTGTTCGGTGGTTGATTCTAAAGATCGAATTGCACGTGTGGTATCAATGCCAGACATGACTGGCATTTGAATATCCATAAAGACCAAGTCAAACGGTGTATTTTGTTGCCAATGCTGTTTAATTAAATTCAATGCATCTTGTCCGCTGAGTGCTTTGGTGGTTTTTACATTCAGCTCCCCGAGTAACGCTTCAAGTACAATCAGGTTAGGCAGGTGGTCATCCACTGCTAAAATATGCAAACCTTGACCATCAAAGGTTTGTTGTTTGTGCGATGCGGTGTCGATTTTTTGGTTGTTTAGCGTTTGTAGCAACGCATGCCTACTCAAGGGTTGATACAAAGGCGTAGCTTTGTAGTAAGCCAATACACTTGGCTCAAGTGACATTTGATAACCATAAATGGCTAAATTGCCTTGATATCGAGAGCGAATTTCTTTGAGTAGCGTGTGTGTGTCGCCACCATGATCTACAATCACCCATGTGTTTTTATTGTTTTGTAGTTGGTTTAATCGACTAAATAAATCTAAAATTGAGCTACTGGCTTGGTGGTTTATATGATCATTACTGAGATATTGATTTAAAATATAGGCAGTTTTGGTATGGGAAATAAAAGATACGACATGAATATGAGACAGTGGTTCGGTATGCTGTGTCGCTTGTTCTATTTCAAATTGTGCTGTAAACCAAAAGGTTGAGCCTTTTTCCGCAGTGACTTTTTGTTGGTTATCTTCAAAACCAATCTCACCATGCATCATTTGTACCAGTTGTTTGGAAATTGCAAGGCCAAGTCCTGTACCGCCAAATTGACGCGTAATAGAGGTATCAACTTGTGAAAAGGAGTCAAATAGCTTTCGTTGATCCGCCTCGCTGACACCTATACCGCTGTCTTGTACACTAAAGTAAATCAGGCACTCTCTGCCGTGAGCAGTTTTTAATTCGCTATGAACAATAATTTCACCGCTTGCCGTAAATTTAATGGCATTAGAAATAAGGTTAGTTAAAATTTGTTTAAAACGAAGTGCATCGCCAATGACACGCTGTGGTAGCTCGGGAGCAAAGAAAAATGCCATATAAATATTTTTTTCAGCAGCAAGCGGTGACAGCATGTCCATTACATCAAACATGGTTTCTTCTAAGTCAAAAGAGGCTGTTTCTAGTTCGAGTTTTCCTGCATCAATTTTTGAGAAATCGAGGACATCATTAATTAATGCCAGTAAGTGTGCTGAAGATTTTCTAATGGTTTGTAAGTATAAGTTTTGGTCGTTGGTGAGATTGCTTTGTCGTAGCATTAAATGAATAAAGCCATCTATGCTGTTGAGTGGCGTACGTAATTCATGGCTAATATTGGCGAGAAAAACGGATTTAGATTGGTTAGCAGATACCGCTTGGTCACGTGCTTGTCTATAGGTAATGTTTTGCATTTCAAGCGTATCTAGAGTACGCCGTAAGTCGTCTTCAGTTTGTTCAGTATGATCTCTTAGCTCTAAGAAACTATGGTGTAAGCGTTGAAAAGTATGCTCTAGGTCTTTTTCAAGCAGTTGAAGTTCACTACTGTTTTGTTGTGTGATGGGCTCATTCAGGTTGTCTGCATGTACACGTTGAAGTTGCATGCGAATTTCATACAGTGGTGCAACCCAACGTCGTGAATAAAAGTTGAGGCACATCATGAGCAAGAGCAATGTAATAAATATGGTAATGATAATGGCGACTAAAATATGGTAATTGGCAAGCTCTAAAGCTTGGTTATTTAAAGAAACTACGAGCCAACTGTGCTGCCCTGTATGATTTGAGGTCAGTTTTTGTGCATAAACACTATTGCCGTGGTTAGGCAGTGGGCCAATAAACATTTGCTGACTTTGGATTGCTGGCCAACTGAGGTCATTTCGGCTACCAATACTTAAAATGGTTTGATTGTTTTGGTCTATGAGTGCCACACGTTGTACGTGTGGGTCGCTGAGCATACGTTGTAAAATGCTTTGAACTTGACTATTTAAAGCAGGTTTTTTTTCTATTGTTTCAAAAAGTAACTGTGCGGTGTATTGGTAACGGGTTAGAATTGTAATTGCAGCATAGCGTTGTTGCTCTTGCGCAGACTGGCGAGTTTCTTTGAGTACAAAATAGGTACTGACCACGGCTAAAATAGCAATTGGTATAAAAATAAGTAATACCAATTGACCATATGCATGGTTCAGTGGGAGTTGCTGTAAAATATTTTTTTTGTATTTTGCCATGACTCAAGATAAGAGGCTCATTTCTTTTATTTTAGCATGTTTGTGCTTAATGTGATGAAGCATGTGGCGAATAAAGCATGTGAAATGAGTGCAGCAACATGCTTTTTTTCATACAATAAATGCATCGAGAAAAATGTAACGACTATGAGCCAGAATCAGCCTAATTTTTTTGCAGAAGCACAATTTCTTTTAGACCATTATGTTGGTCACACGCCATTGGTGCGTTTACAGCGTTTATCTGTAACAAGTCAAGCCACCATTTTGGCGAAGCTAGAAGGAAATAATCCTGCGGGTTCAGTTAAAGATCGTGCTGCCTATAATATGATTTTACAGGCAGAAAAGCGTGGTGATATTCGTCTGGGTGATACACTTATAGAAGCCACCAGTGGCAATACAGGCATTGCTTTGGCGATGGTTGCAGCCATGCGTGGTTATCGTATGACGCTTATTATGCCAAATAATATGAGCAGTGAGCGTAAAGACGCCATGTTGGCCTATGGTGCTCAACTCATTGAAGTGACACCTGAGCAGGGCATGGAAGGGGCGAGAGATTTGGCACTGGCCATGCAAGAAAAAGGGCAAGGCGTGGTGCTGAACCAATTTGGGAACCCTGATAATGTCAATGCACACTACTTAACCACAGGCCCTGAAATTTGGCAACAAACCCAAGGTAAAATCACACATTTTGTGAGTGCAATGGGTACGACAGGCACCATTATGGGGGTGTCTAAATACCTAAAAGAACAAAATCCAGATATTCAAATTATTGGCCTGCAGCCGACTGAAGGGGCAAGTATTGCAGGGATTCGCCGTTGGCCAACAGAATACTTACCAACAATTTTTGATGCACAACGTGTCGATCGTATTATAGATATTCCTCAAATTGAAGCAGAAAAGACCATGCGTGCTTTAGCAAAACATGAGGGTATTTTCTCAGGGGTGTCTTCAGGTGGTGCTGTGTGGGCATCTTTACAAATTGCGCAAGAGAATCCAGATGCAGTGATTGTCTGTATTATTTGTGATCGGGGTGATCGTTATTTATCGACTGGTTTGTTTTCTGTGCAAGATGAGGGTTAAATGCCATGCGGTTACCCATCTTAGTATTTAATATAGAAACAACCCTTGATTTGACTTCGGGTGCACACTTACACGGTTTAAGTCATTTAGCAGAACAAGACATTGAGCAGGCACTGAATAAACTACGCCGTCAAGAAACGGGTTCAGATTTTCAACGTTTGCCTTTACATAAAATTAGCTGTATTTCAGGGCTTTGGGTTGATGAGAACGGTTTGAGGTTATTTTCATTTTCTCATACAACGCTGACAGAGTTAGAAATATTAGAAAAATTCTTATCTATTTTTGAAAAGCGACATCCTATTTTGGTGAGTTGGAATGGGGCACAGTTTGATTTGCCTGTGATTTTGCTAAGAGCCATGTACTATGGTTTATCTGCACCACGCTTATTTGATCAAGGCGAAATTGATCAGCAACGCCGTTTTAATAACTATCAAAATAGATATCATCAGCAACATATTGATTTAATGGATAGTATGTCGATGTTCAATCGGCAAAATTTTCAAAAGCTAGATGATATCGCTGCATTTTTAGGACTACCATTTCGTGATAAAATAACCACACCTGTAGAGGTGAAGTCTGAGCAAGCGGTGATTCAAACATGGCTGATTTATTTACGCTGGGTGCTTTTAAAAGGGCAGTTAACACAGCCACAGCATGAAGACGCCATCCAAAATGTGATTGCGTGTTTAAAAGCACACACGCAACAGCACGACTTTCTAACGCACTGGCAAGCTGTTGCTGAACATACTGCACTGAGTCGTACATTCTTTCATGATTAATTTTTGAGTACTATTTTGAAATATTCTCGCCAAGCCAAAACCACAACAGCAACGCATATTTTTGCAGTTGAAGCCTTGTCACATGAAGGGCGTGGGATCAGCCATTATCATGAGAGCTTAGACCACCCGACAGATAAACAAGGTAAAAAAGTCTTTATTCAGTTTGCTTTGCCTGATGAGCGTGTGTCTGCAAAAATTATTCGTCAAAGTAAGCGTTTTGAAGAAGCAGAAACCATAGAGCTACTTTCAGCACCGTCTATATATAGAACAGCCCCGATCTGTGAACATTTTACTGTGTGTGGTGGCTGTAGTTTGCAACATATGCAAGCCGATGAACAAATTCGAGTAAAACAAAATACTTTAGCTTCTCATTTACAGCACTTTTCTGGTTTAGCACCTGATATATGGTTACCTGCGATTCGCTCAACGCGTCAAGACTATCGTCGTCGTGCTCGTATCGGCGTACGTTATGTTGAGTCATCAAAAAAATTAGTGATGGGCTTTCGTGCGAGACAGACCAATCGCTTAGTACCGATACAACATTGTCCAGTTTTAGACGTTGAGTTAGATCAGGCTTTGCCAGAGGTATATCAACTATTAAATCGTTTAATTGCTCGAAAGGACATCGGTCATATTGAGTTGTCTATGGGGCGTCATGAGATTGCCTTATTGATTCGGCATACTGCACCTTTGTCGCCATCTGATCTAAACAAGCTACAACAATTTGCACAGCAAAAACGTTGGCAATTGTACTTACAGCCGAAAGATGCAGGGAGTGTGCATCGTATTGATACAGATGCACCGATGCGGTTGAGTTATCAGTTGGCTGACTTTGGATTACAACTGGGCTTTGCACCCACAGACTTTACACAGGTCAATGATGGCGTGAATCAACAAATGATTAACTTGGCATGTAAGTTGCTTGATCTTCGTGCTGGAGAACGAGTACTCGACTTATTTTGTGGTTTAGGTAATTTTTCATTGCCGATTGCACAATGTGTAGGCGAGCAAGGGCATGTGGTTGCGGTTGAAGGTAGTGAAGCAATGGTTGAGCGAGGACGAGAAAATGCAACACGTAATCGGCTCAAAAATATTGAATTTTATGCACAAGATTTGACCCAGGATTTTTCAAAACAGCCGTGGGCGAAACAAGGCTTTGATGCATTGTTGATCGACCCACCACGCTCTGGTGCTGAACAAGTGATGCAATATATTGCCAACTTTGATGCCAAACGAATTGTCTATGTATCTTGTGACCCTGCAACATTGGCACGAGATGCAGGCATACTCGTGCAAAAAGGGTATAGACTTAAACAGGCAGGGGTGATGGATATGTTTACGCATACGAGCCATGTCGAGTCGATTACCTTATTTGAAAAAATACAGCAATGTAATAACGAAAGTGAATGACGCAATTAATAGGAGATAGGTATGGTCACGGTACGTGAACAATTACCTGAACGACTGACTCAACTCACAGAAGAGACTGCTGTAAGCCATACTTTACAGCAACAAGACCTTGCTGAGTGGTTAGATCGAGTACGTCTTCAAACGGGCAGTGAGTTAAAACAGCTTGAAGATGTTGCGAAACATACACTAGAAAAAGAACAGCAATCACTTGTTCCTAGTCGAAACAATACCTTTGTTACAGGTATTGGCGTTGCAGATATTTTGGCGCATTTATATGTCGATGAAGAAACACTCTCTGCTGCGGTACTTTACCGTAGTGTCAGGGAAGGGCGAACCTCTTTAGAAGAAGTTGAAGAAAACTACGGTAAAGAAGTTTTAGATCTTGTTCGTGGTACGCTTGCCATGGGTAAATTGTCAGAACTGATTGAGCAAAATAAACGTTTAGAAGATCATTTTAATAACAATAAGCGTGAGCATCTCACAGGCATTTATAAAATGCTGATTTCTGTGACAGAAGATGTCCGTGTGGTTTTAATTAAACTTGCAGAACGAACCTTTGAGCTTCGTGAGCTGGCAAAGTCGCCAAAAGACCGCCAAGAACGAGTGGCTCGAGAAATTTTAACCATTTACTCACCACTTGCACATCGTTTAGGCATTGCACAATTAAAGTGGGAACTTGAAGATTTAGCTTTTCGTTATCTTGCACCAGATCGTTACAAAGAAATTGCCAAGTTACTCAATGAAAAGCGTTTAGAGCGAGAGCAATATATTGAGGATGTTGTAAATCGCCTAAAAGGTGAGCTGAAGAAAATCAATATTGAGGCAGACATTAGCGGTCGAGTCAAACATATTTACTCTATTTACCGTAAGATGAAGAGTAAAAATCTCAGCTTTGGCCAGTTATATGATATTCGGGCATTACGTGTACTTGTGAACTCAGTGTCTGAGTGTTACCACGTTTTAGGCATTGTACATCAGATTTGGAGACATATTCCGCATCAGTTTGATGACTACATTACCAACCCCAAAGCCAATGGCTATCGCTCATTACATTCGGCTGTGATTGCAGATCATCGTTCGTTAGAAATACAAATTCGTACCCATGAAATGCACAATGAAGCTGAGCTTGGGGTCTGCTCACATTTCAATTATAAAGAAGGCGAGAAGTCGACTGATTTTTCATTTAATCATCGTTTACATTCATTACGTGCCGTACTTGAAAATTATCAAGAGCGTAATGAAGCCAGTGCCCATGCTAAAGATGAAGAAGACTACGAAAATATACAAGATTTTGAAGACTTTGAGAAAATTTATGTCTTTAGCCGTGATGGTGACATTAAAGAGCTACCACGATGGTCTACGGTTTTAGATTTTGCTTACCATGTACATACTGAAGTGGGTAATCACTGTTACGCTGCTCGTGTAAACCAACGTTATGTGCCACTCACCTATAGTTTAAAAACAGGTGAGCAGGTCGAGATTTTTACCAAAAAAGACCGAGAGCCGAACCGTGATTGGTTAGTCAGTTCACTGGGTTATATTAAAACTGCTCGTGCTAGAGATAAGTTACGTCACTGGTTTAGACAGCAAGACCGCAGTAAAAACCTTGAGGTGGGGCGTGATTTACTCACCAAAGAATTACAACGTCTGGCAATTCATCCTAAAAGTATTGACCTCAATGAATATTGTAACCACTTTAATGTTAAAACGGGTGATGATATTTTAGTGGCTTTGGTGAATGGTGATATTGGTTTACATGCACTCATGAACCAAGTGAATCGCCATATGAATATAGATCAGGACGAGCCTGAGCTGATTCTTAAACCAACACTTAACCCTAGAGCCAGTCATACACTGTCTGCACATGGTATTTTAATTGATGGTTTAGACAATGTAGAGTTGAATATTGCACAGTGTTGTCAGCCTGTGCATGGTGAGCTGATTGGTGGTTACATCACGCTAAACCGTGGTGTCAGTATTCATAAAAAAGGTTGTCAGGACTATCTTCGTATGATTACCAATGAACCTGAACGTGCAGTTGATGCAGATTGGGAGTTACAACCCACACGTGGCCAAAGCATACAAATTGTGGTGGAAGCTTACGACCGCCGTGGTTTATTAAAAGATCTGACCCAAGTCATTTTTGCCGACAATATTAATATTCGTCAAGTCAATACTATTTCAGAGAGTGATGGCATTGCAAATATGAAGCTCATGATAGAAGTGAAGGGTTTAGCACAATTGTCACGGCTGCTAGCACGCCTAGAGCAACAACCCGGAATTATTAGTGCAAGACGTTTAATTCAAGGCAATTAATTAAAAAGGTCAACTATTATTTGGTTGGCCTTTTAGGTATACAACATGCAAGACCAAGCACCGATTGAAAAACTAAAACAGATTATGCAACTCCTGCGTGAAGAGTGCCCGTGGGATCAAAAGCAAACCCCTCAGAGTCTCACGAAATATGCTATTGAAGAAGCGTATGAGGTTGAAGATGCGGTACGCTCTGGGCAGATTCATGCCATTAAAGATGAGCTGGGTGACTTGCTGTTACAAGTAGTTTTTCAGTCACAAATGTATGATGAGCAGCAACAATTTAATTTTGATGATGTGGTCAATGCCATTATTGAAAAACTGATTCGTCGCCACCCGCATGTGTTTGATAAACAAAATTTTGAATGCTTGACTGCCGATCAAGTAAAAGTCGTTTGGGATCAAATTAAACAGCAAGAAAATCAGCAACGTGGCGACAGTGAGTCACGTTTAGATGATGTGAAACATGGCCCTGCTTTAATACAGGCACAAGACATTCAGAAGAATGTGGCTCAAGTGGGTTTTGATTTTGCCACTGTGCAAGATGCCATGCAAAAAGTGCATGAAGAATGGGCAGAGCTTGATGAGGCAATACATAGCCAAGATCAGTCTAAAATTGAAGATGAGTTTGGTGATTGCCTATTTGCCATGATTAATGTGGGGCGAAAGCTCAATATATCGAGTGAAGTGGCATTGCTTTCAACGATTACAAAATTTAGACGCCGTTTTGCTTTTATTGAGCAAGCCGCCCAACAACAAAAGACCACAACGGCTGAAATGACGCTTGAGCAGATGGATGCATTGTGGGATCAGGCCAAACTGCAAGAAAAATAGAACAGATGATGAAACAAATTGCGCTTTGGTTGCTGTGTATAATGACAAGTGTGGTTTATGCAACGAACCCAACACAGTATGACCAACAGTATTTAAAGTGGAAAGAAAATCAGTCGAGTTATGTCAAACAGCAGAATTCAGCTACAAGTAAAACAGTAAATCAGGTACAGGGTAAAATTTCTATTAATCAGGCTGATCTAAAAACGTTACAACAATTACATGGTGTCGGAGAGAAAAAAGCCCAAGCCATTATTGAGTATCGCCAAACACATGGCCCATTTAAGCAGCTCTCAGAGCTTAAAAATGTGTCTGGTATTGGTGAAAAACTTTTTGAAAAAAACAAAGATATTTTAGTTCTTTAAAACTTGAGGGTGAAACTGGGGCATGCTTAGTATAAGATACCAAGAAATTGCCATACTAAGTTATGCAGTTTTAAAATTGGAAACAATGAATTATTCATTACAGACGTAGGAGAGAGCGTCTTTTGCACACTTTACGCGCGTCAAAATATGGCTTAGCCATTAAAAAATTACCACCATCAATTATTGAAGTGATTGATGTCTTAACTAAAGCTGGCTATGAAGCCTATATTGTTGGGGGTGGTGTCAGAGATTTAATCTTGGGTTTAAGCCCAAAAGACTTTGATGCTGTGACCAATGCTACACCTGCACAAATTAAAGCCGCCTTTGGTCGTCGTTGTCGTATTATTGGTCGTCGTTTTGAGTTGGCCCATGTGTATATTGGCCGAGATCTGATAGAAGTTGCCACGTTTCGTGCACCACCGAAAAAAGAAGTGACTAGTGCCCAAGGTATGATCTTACGAGATAACAACTGGGGTACAATTGAACAAGACTTTGCACGTCGTGATTTTTCAATTAATGCCATGTATTATCAGCCAAGAAAGGGCATTATTTTAGATTTTTGCAACGCGATTGATGACATTGAAAGTAAAACATTACGTCTACTTGGTCAGCCTGCAAAACGCTTTGAGGAAGACCCAGTCCGTATGTTACGTACACTGCGTTTTGCTGCAAAGTTGAAATTTGATATTGCAGAAGATATTTTAAACGTTTTTACACCAGACATGGCGAAGCTGCTACGAGATATCTCACCTCATCGTTTATATGATGAGTCGCAGAAAATGTTTACTATGGGTGCGTTAAATCAGATATTACCTTTACTGATTAAATTTGATATATGGAAACAACTGTTTGCAGATATCCCACCCAAAGTGACCCCATTTATAGAGCGTGTTGCTTGCAATACAGACCAGCGTATACAAATGGGTAAAAGTATTAATCCTGCATTTTTCTATGCAGTATTATTGTGGGAAAAATTTGTAGAACGCACCCAGTTCTATTTAAATAAGCAATTGCCTCCTGCTGAAGCTCGAGCACAAGCAGGTTTAGATGTGATTAAGCGTCAATGCACACGTACGGTGATTCCTCGCTTTACTGAAACTTTTATTCGTGAAGTGTGGGAAATGCAAGTGCGTTTATTGAACCCTAAACCACAGCATATCGAAGCTTTGGCAGGGCATGCACGTTTTAGAGCTGGGTTTGACTTTTTGTACTTGCGTGAAAAATCAGGTGATACCACCACTGAGGGTATGGGGCAATGGTGGGAAGATTACCAACATCTATCTCGTGATCAAAAAGAGGTTGTGATTGCCAAATATAATCGCCAGCGTAATAAAAAACGTCAACATCCTGTAGAAGTGATTGATACGCAAGCGCCTTTGGTTAAAGAGGAACGACCAAGATCGAAGTTCTCAAGAAAAGCGAAACCCAATACAGCTACAAATGCTGTTGCAAGTCATGGTCAGCAGAGTAAAAGTAGTGATCAAAACGTGACAGACATTGGTGTGAACCATCCTATCTTAAAGCGTAAGCGTGTACAGCGTAATTTATCTGATGTCACTTTTGGGCCAACACAATAATGCACATCACATATATTGGTTTGGGAAGTAACCTAGGTGACTCAAGACACATTTTATGCCAAGCCGTGGCACAGCTTGCCACGCTCGGTACTATTAATGTGTCGCAGTTATACTCAACCCCTCCGATGGGACCACAAGATCAGCCAGACTACTTAAATGCTGTGGTCGAGCTAAAAACAACGCTTAAACCATTGGCCTTGCTTGATGCCTTACAAGCATTTGAGCAACAGTCTGGGCGTGTTCGGTTACGGCGTTGGGGCGAACGTACTTTAGATTTAGATTTGTTGTGGTATGACGATCAAAATCTAAAGTGTGATCGTTTAACTGTGCCACATATTGGTTTGCTAGAAAGAGACTTTGTTTTATTACCATTATTAGATTTAAACCCAGAAATGGTGGTGCAAGGTACGTTATTAAAGGCTTTAGATGTTGTAAAGCACAGTACTTTGGTACCAATTGCGACTGCTGATTGGTTCAAGCAAAATATACAGTGAAGAAATCGTTGAAGGATACGCCATGATTAGTCTAAGTGATTTACGTCGCTTTAAAAAAGAAGGCCGAAAATTTTCATGCTTAACATGCTATGACGCGAGCATGTCTAAAGCCATGGAAGTTGCTCAGATTGATAGTGTCTTAATTGGTGACTCACTGGGTATGACGATACAAGGACATGATTCCACACTCCCTGTAACAGTGCGAGACATGGTGTACCATACAGCATGTGTACGCCGTGCAAACCAGCATGCTTTTATTATGGCTGACTTGCCATTTATGGCCTATGCAACGACGAATGATGCATTGAAGAATGCTAAAAAAGTCATGCAGGCGGGTGCACAAATGGTCAAAATCGAAGGCGGTGCTTGGCTTGCCGATACCGTTGCGTCATTAACTCGTAATGGTGTTCCTGTATGTATGCACTTAGGGCTTACACCACAGTCGGTTAATGTGTTTGGGGGGTATAAAGTTCAAGCAAGAACTCGCCAAGCTGCAGACACACTGCTTCAAGAGTGCCGTACTTTAGTTGAAGCAGGCGCCGCAATTTTATTGTTAGAGTGTGTGCCTGCCCAAGTTGGAAAAGAAGTTGCACAGGCCTTTCCAGAAACACCTGTTATTGGTATAGGCGCAGGTGCAGATACAGATGGACAAGTCTTGGTTGTACAAGATATGTTGGGTCTGACTCAAGGCCATGTTGCAAAATTTGTATATAATTTTATGAGCACACAATCTGGTCCTTATGCTATTTTAGATGCAATAAAAACATACCACCATGCAGTGACAACAAATATATTTCCTGCATTAGAACAGACCTTTCAAATTGAGCTAAAATAATGAAAACTGAAACCACCATACATGGCCTTGCTGCATCATTGCAAAGTGCACGTAGTGCAAAAAAAATCATTGGTTTTGTGCCAACAATGGGTAACTTGCATGAGGGGCATTTAAGCTTAGTTCGTGAGGCGAAAAAGATTTGTGATGTGGTCGTGGTTAGTATTTTTGTCAATCCGACCCAGTTTGGCCCGAATGAAGACTTTGAAAATTACCCGCGTACTTGGGAACAAGATAGTCAACTGTTGGTCGATGTAGGTTGTGATATTATCTTTGCACCATCTGTTGAACAAATGTATGTTAAACAACCTGTTGTCACCCGCATACAAGTAACGGGTATTACAGATATTTTATGTGGTGCGTCACGTCCCGGTCATTTTGATGGTGTGGCGTTGGTGGTGACCAAACTTTTTAATATTGTGCAGCCACACTATGCGTTTTTTGGACAAAAAGACTTTCAGCAAGTCGCTGTAGTGAAACAATTTGTACAAGACTTAAACCTTAATGTAGAAGTGATTGCATCGCCGACCATTCGTGCTGAAGATGGCTTGGCACTTAGCTCTCGTAATGGCTATTTAAACGCTCAAGAAAGAGCAATCGCTCCCAATATTTATCAAAGTCTTTTACAAGCAGCACAAGCACTTCAAGCAGGTACAGCACTTGCCGAAGTACTTCATGGTATCAAAGAGCATTTAAAACGAGTAGGTTTTAGTATTGACTACGTAGAAGCATTTACCCCTGATTTAACGCCTATACAAAGTACAGATACCGATGTGGTTTTATTTGTCGCAGCTAAACTGGGTACAACACGTTTAATTGATAATTTACACGTAAAATTAATCACAGCTTAAATATGTTCGTATGAAAGGATAGAGCGATGAAGCGTATCTTGATTGTTACAGGCCAATCTGGTTCAGGTAAAACATCTGCACTTCAAGTTTTAGAAGACCTTGGTTATTACTGTATAGACAACTTACCGTTGGCCTTGTTACCAGAAATTGTGGCGAAACTTGACCATGAAAATAACTTAGAGCAATTGGCTTTAGGGGTAGATGTTCGAAGCACTCAAGCAGATTTGCAAGATTTTGAAAATGTATTTGAGCAACTGCAACATCATGGTTCGGTCGATATTATCTTTTTAAGCACAAAAGATGAACAAATTATTGCAAGATTTGGTGCATCTAGACGACCACACCCACTTACAGGACGGTGTCAAAGCCTAAATGAATGCATTCAAGAAGAAAAAAGTTTATTATTACCCATACAGCTCAGATCGACTGTAAATATAGATACCACAGATAAAAGTGTGCATGACTTAAAACATACACTTTTAACGAAGCTTGGGCAGTCAGATAAACTGATTGTCATTTTACAATCATTTGGTTATAAACACGGTATTCCGCTAGATGCAGATTATGTGTTTGATGTAAGACATTTGCCAAATCCGCACTGGGATTTGCAACTGAGAAAACTCTCTGGACTTGACCAACCCGTCCAGCAGTTTTTAGTCAAGCATGACCAAGTAACAGACATGTATAATGACATTTATCTATTTTTACAAAAATGGTTGCCTGCATACTCAAAAGGCCATCGACACTATTTGACGGTATCGATTGGTTGTACAGGTGGGCAACACCGATCTGTTTACATGGTAGATAGACTTCAAAAAGCACTTGCTGCTGATTGGGCTATTCAAATTTTACATAGAGAAATGAAGCACTGGTCATGATTGACACAACAGTAGATGTAATTAACAAACTTGGTTTACACGCTCGAGCCTCTGGAAAGCTCATTGAAGTGACCACGAAGTTCCAATCGAGCATTCAACTTGGAAAAGGTGAAAAACTGATTGATGCTAAAAATATTATGGCGTTACTCATGTTAGGTGCAGGTAAAGGAACAACGTTACGTTTAGTGGTCACAGGGCCAGATGAAGAACAGGCAGTCACAGATGTGAAAGCACTGTTCACCGCAAAATTTTATGAGGCAGATTAATCGTGGCACGTCGACCGCAAAAAAGCTATAGCAATGAAGATTTTGAATCTTTAGAAGGCCGCGCGAGTAAAAGTGAGCAAAAACGTGCTGTACAACGTATGGCCGCACTTGGTGAACAACTGGCAGAACTTTCAACAAAACAGATTCAACAGCTTCCTGTTGATGAACGTCTGATCGATGCATTGCTTGATGTGCAACAAATCACATCATTTGAAGCACGTCGTCGCCAATTTCAACGTATTGGTAAACTACTGCGTAATGAAGATGAAGAGATGGTACTGTCTTATCTAACACCAAAGCAAGGCTTGAAAAAGCAAGCTCAGTTGGTACGTTGGGTTGATCGTATGATTGAACAAGGCGACAGTGCGATACATGATTTTAGTAAGCATTTTAATGCCACTGAAAAGCATACCTTACGTCAGCATGTGTTACGTTACCACCGTGATAAAAGCCTACAAGCGACAGCTGAAGAGCTAGAACAAGCCAGACAAAAAGTACTGAATTACGTACAACAAGTGGCTTTGCTTTCAGATCAGGGCAAATCTCGTGGTTAATAGTGTGGCCATTCCACACGGCTAATTGTCATATAAGCATTGATCTGTTTTTGCAGTTGTGTAAAATCAATGCCACTATTTTTTCTACCACCACCGTTTTTATTTTTGAGGTCTAACCTTCATCATAATCTTGCGGTGATATGCTCCTTGGTATGGGGCATCACTCCTTAAGGATTTTTTATGCCAATTATAACTTTGCCAAATGGCGACAAAAAACAATTCGACCATGCTGTATCTGTCATGGACGTTGCACAAAGTATTGGGCCTGGGCTTGCTAAAAATACAGTTGCAGGAAAAGTAAACGGCCAATTGGTCGATGCGTGCGACTTAATTACCAATGATGCAACTTTACAAATTATTACCCCAAAAGATGATGAAGGTCTAGAAATCATACGCCATTCATGTGCTCACTTGGTTGGTCATGCTGTGAAGCAATTATTTCCAGAAGCTAAAATGGTGATTGGGCCTGTGATTGAAGAAGGCTTTTATTACGATATTCAAATGCCACGTCCATTAACACTAGAGGATATGGCTAAAATTGAAGAACGTATGAAATCTTTGATTGCACAAGACTACGACGTGGTGAAGAAAATGACACCACGTGCTGAAGTGATTAGTGTGTTTGAAGCACGCGGTGAAGAGTATAAATTACGCCTTGTTCATGATATGCCAGATGAACAGCAAATGGGTTTGTACTACCATCAAGAATATGTAGATATGTGTCGTGGCCCACACGTACCAAACACTAAATTTTTAAAGTCATTTAAGTTGACTAAAATTTCTGGTGCCTATTGGCGTGGCGATGCGAAAAACGAACAGCTACAACGTGTGTACGGTACAGCATGGGCAGATAAAAAACAGCTTGCTGCTTATGTTAAGCGTATTGAAGAAGCAGAAAAACGTGACCACCGTAAAATTGGTAAAGCATTAGATTTATTTCACATGCAAGAAGAAGCACCAGGTATGGTGTTTTGGCACCCAAATGGTTGGACAATTTATCAAGCACTTGAGCAATACATGCGTCAAGTGCAAGCGCAACACAATTATCAAGAAGTGCGTACACCGCAAATTGTTGATTTTGTATTGTGGGAAAAGTCAGGCCATGCGGCAAACTATGCTGAAAATATGTTTACCACACATTCAGAAAGCCGTAACTATGCCATTAAGCCAATGAACTGCCCATGTCACGTGCAGATTTTTAACCAAGGGTTGAAATCTTACCGTGAGTTACCAATTCGTATGGCTGAGTTTGGTTCTTGTCACCGTAATGAGCCATCAGGTTCACTACATGGTATTATGCGTGTGCGTGGCTTTACGCAAGATGACGGTCATATTTTCTGTACTAAAGAACAAATTGGTCAAGAAGTTGCTGAATTTATTCAGCTTACCCTAGATGTCTACAAAGACTTTGGCTTTGAAGATGTACAAATGAAGTTGTCTACACGCCCAGAAAAGCGTGTGGGTGAAGATGCATTATGGGATATGGCTGAAAAATCTCTGGCAGATGCACTTGATGATGCAGGCTTAGAGTGGGAACTACTTCCGGGTGAGGGTGCATTTTATGGCCCTAAAATTGAGTTTTCTCTTAAGGACTGCTTAGGTCGTGTTTGGCAGTGTGGTACAATTCAGTGTGACTTTAACCTACCTGAACGCTTAGATGCCTCGTTTGTCACAGAAGACAACGAACGAGATCAGCCAGTCATGTTGCACCGTGCAATTCTTGGTAGCTTTGAGCGATTTATTGGTATACTTATTGAACACTACGCAGGTTTTATGCCACCATGGTTAGCACCAGTGCAAGTTTGCGTGATGAACATTACCGACACTCAGTCTGCAGCATGTAATAACGTGGTAGAAACACTGAAAGCCCAAGGGATTCGTGCAATTTCAGACTTGAGAAACGAAAAAATTGGCTTTAAAATTCGTGAACGTACCTTAGAGCGTATTCCATATCTATTGGTTCTTGGTGACCGAGAAGTAGAGGAAGGTACAGTGAATGTACGTACACGTTCAGGAACAAATTTGGGTACTATGTCAACAGAGGCTTTCGTTGATCTAGTAAAATCAGCCGTTGCCGAACGTGGCCGGCATATTGTGGAGTAAGAAAGATTAAACCGACTGATCGTAACCAACAAGCAAGTAAAAGCAATCGCCCTGCTATCAATGACGAAATTCGTGCAAAAGAAGTTCGTCTTGTTGGTGCAGATGGAGAACAAAAAGGAATTGTCTCTTTAGCAGAAGCAATTCGTGTTGCCGAGCAAGATGATCTTGACTTGGTGGAAATTGTGGCGAATGCTGAACCACCTGTTTGTAAAGTCATGGATTACAACAAACATTTGTTTGACTTAAAGCAAAAACAAAAAGATGCGAAGAAAAAACAGCATCAGGTGCAAGTCAAAGAAATTAAACTGCGTCCTGGCACAGATGTGGGTGATTACAACGTAAAACTACGTGCAATCATTCGTTTCTTAGAAGACGGAAACAAAGTGAAAATCACATTACGTTTCCGTGGTCGTGAAATGGCACACCAAGAACTTGGTCTTTTGCAGTTGCAAAAGATTGAAGCCGATGTGGTTGACCTAGGTGTTGTTGAACAAGCACCGAAAATGGAAGGTCGCCAAATGGGTATGCTTCTTGGGCCTAAAAAGAAAAACTAACAGGTCAGTGATGACTTGAAATGAAAAGGGCCAACTCGCATGAGTTGGCCCTTTTTTAATCTAATGCGTGTTTTATCTTGAAATAAATTTGTGCTTTAAAGTGACTTTTATGCTTTGATTTCTAGCGTAATCAGCCATTTGATTCAGTTCAATCACCTATATAGAGTCATTATTATTGATTTATACATACTATAAGTGATTTTTGGTCAAAGTATTGAATGACCTATGAAGCAAATCATCATGTAGCCCTCTGTATGTTTATTCTATTCGTTTTTAATGATGCATTGTTTCCTTGGCTATGTAAGATCTTTTATTCAAAGAGGATAACAATTCATTAAGCTATAAAAGGGTGTGGCTTTTTAATTAATGTTTTAATTCAGTTGCTTATAGCTTGAGTGGGTGCTGTTTGTGAGTGGGTAAAATGAATTGTCATATCTTGGTTGAGTGTATTTATGTGTGGGTTAGTATTTTAATAAACAACAAGTTGAAGCATGGGCAGTGATTGTTTTGGTTGTATTAAATTTGATTTATTGGGGGCTTAGCTTCACCGCAATATAGAATATTTTGTTGCATCTTTTTTCAAAATCACGAGACTAAAAAAAGCTTTGCTGATTTTTAAATCAGTATTTTATTCAATAAAAAATTATGATTTTCATAAACTAATCTAATTATTACAAATTACGTTACTCATGTATCAGTTTGGTGAAAATGATCTTGTTTACAATGTAAACATGTGTATATTGCTCATTAGAGAGAAAGTATTTGTTAAATGTAAATTACAAATATAAATCAGAATTGACAGGGGACTGTAAATGAGCCAAGAAGAAAAGCTACCGAAAATCTTAATTGTTGAAGATGATGAGCGTCTAGCACGTTTAACCCAAGAATACCTAATTCGTAATGGGTTAGAAGTCGCTGTTGAGCCAGATGGTAACCGTGCAATCCGCCGTATTATTGCAGAACAACCAGATATGGTTGTGCTTGATGTGATGCTACCTGGTGCAGATGGCTTAACGGTTTGCCGTGAAGTTCGTGCACATTACCATCAACCTATTTTAATGCTTACTGCACGTACAGAAGATATGGACCAAGTACTTGGTTTAGAAATGGGTGCAGATGACTATGTTGCTAAGCCTGTACAACCCCGTGTTTTACTTGCACGTATTCGCGCATTATTACGCCGTACAGAAAACACTGTGGAAGATGAAGGTTCACAACGTATTGAATTTGATGACCTTGTGATTGACAACGGTGGTCGATCAGTGACATTACATGGTGAGCTTGTTGATTTTACCAGCGCTGAGTATGACCTATTATGGTTACTTGCATCGAATGCAGGCCGTATTTTGTCACGTGAAGATATTTTTGAGCGTTTACGTGGTATTGAGTATGATGGCCAAGACCGCTCAATTGATGTGCGTATTTCAAGAATTCGACCAAAAATTGGCGATGACCCTGAAAACCCGAAACGTATTAAAACTGTACGCAGTAAAGGTTACTTATTTGTTAAAGAAACAAGTGGCCTTTAATTCATAATGTGTGATTGCTTTACCCTAAGGAAAACGATTCGTGCTTAAACACAGTATATTCCTGCGTATTTATGCAACTGTTGTTGGTATGGTAGTTTTAATCACAGTCTTTGCGTACTTTTCTACGCAAGTGGTTAATTATAACCGTGCCCAGCAGTACCGAGAGTCACTCACAGATGGTATTTCTTATGTGATGACCCAAGGGGTAGAGCGTCAAGCCACTATGCAACAAAAGAAAGATTGGATTTCAGATGCGTCTGATCTTTTAGATTTACCTTTACATTTGGTTGATGCAAACCAGATAGAACTGTCTAGTTCAGAGCAAAAGCGTATAGATAATCAGCAGGCCGTGGTGCGTTATGATGCACAAAGCATGGTTGCAAATATTTATATGGGCTTAAAAACAGACAGCAAGCATTATCTATTATTAAACGTCAATAAAATTGGCGAACGTCAAATGAAGGCGTTACCGATCTTCATTTTAGACTATTTAATTTATTACCCTGGTCAAGAGCAACAACACCTAAAAACCATACAACAGCATTTTTCTTATCCGATAGAAATGCGTTCAGTTCTCGATTTAGGTTTAGACTCTGAGCAAATTGGTCGTCTCAGACAAGACCAAAGTATTTTGTTGTACCGCGACAGTGCAACCATGCGTGGTACAACCATCTCTATTGTTTCACCTCTATTAAACAATCCATCCGAAGTGTTGGTGATAGGCCCTGTGCCTATGTTTAATTGGATGCCTGTAGAGTTAGCGGCTGCGATCACCTTGCTGAGTTTATTCTTACTCTGTATAGGTGTGTATTTTGCAATTTTTCCACTCCAACGCAAAGTCAAACAAACCATTGGGGCATTAGACCAGATTAAAAGTGGTGATTTATCGGCACGTTTAAATGTAGATGGCTATGATGAAATGGCCAGTTTATCTTCTAGCTACAATGATATGGCAAATCATATTGAGCGCTTAATTGAAGCCCAACGTGAGCTTATGCGTGCAGTATCACATGAATTACGGACCCCCGTTGCACGTATTCGCTTTGGTATGGAAATGTTGGCAGATGAAGATGATTATGAGTTTAGACAAAGCCAAGTTGAGATGATCGATAAAGATATTGAAGCTTTAAATACACTTATTGATGAAATTATGACCTATGCCAAGCTTGAGCAGGGTACACCATCGTTAGATATTGAAGAGATTGATATTGCGTCGGTATTAAGCCAAGTGCTTACAGAAACGCAAGCTTTAAAAACAGGTAAAGAGATTATTTTAAGCGCACCTGCCGCAGATGTAGTGGCAGAAGCAGAGCGCCGTTATTTACACAGAGTTGTACAAAACTTGGTCGGAAATGCAGTCAGGCATTGCCATACGAAAGTTCGTATTAGTGGCGGTATTCAAGAAGATGGTTTGGCATTTGTCTGTGTTGAGGATGATGGTGAGGGCATTGCAGAAGAAGATCGTGAGCGTGTTTTTGAGGCTTTTGCCCGTTTAGATGACAGTCGTACTCGTGCTTCTGGAGGCTATGGTTTGGGTTTATCTATTGTGAGTCGTATTGCATTTTGGTTTGGTGGAGCGATTAATGTAGATCAAAGCCCAACATTAAAAGGGGCTCGTTTTACCATGACTTGGCCTGCTATCCGTCCAAGCGTACACTCTAAATCTAAATAAAGCATAAAAATACGAGAATAACTCTATAAGGTGCTTAGCCCACTTTTAAGTACCTATTTAATGCAAGCTTGTTTAAATAGTGTCACTTTACTTGATAAGGATATTAGTTATAAATTTTTATACGCCAATCGCATATTGGAAAGTGTAGCCATTTTGAAAAAAACGAGAGCGAGTAGCCCTCGTTTCATATCGTCTTCTACTATATTAAATTGAAGCAAACTTTTCGTTCCATTCTTCTTTTGTTATTTCCCATAGCTCAGTATCAAATTCTCCAGCGATATATTGTTTTTTACTGGTTGATATTAATCGCATACCTGCTTTTTCAGATATTTTTTTTGATGCAAAATTCATCTTTGCCTTTGGTGCACGTAAAACCTTTTTATTCAAGCTATTGAACCAGAAGTCAGTGATAATCGTACTTGCTTCTGTCATATAGCCATTGCCTTGCCATTTTGGCGTAAGCCAAAAACCTCGATGGTCATCTTCTCTTTCTGTGAGTAAAATCATTCCGATGATTGTATTTGGCTCTTCTTTACGTCGAATGGTCCAATGCCAAGCAGTTCCTTTTTCCGATGCAGGAAGGGCAATATTATTTACATATTGGTATGCACCATCTTCAGGATATGGCCAAGGGAAATTAGCAGCAAGATAGCGAACGATTTCCCATTGTGGGAAAGTGGCTTGAATCTGATCTGCATCTATTGATTCTAAGGGACAGAGCAAAAGGTTTTCTGTTTCAAATTTAGGTGCTTTCATTTAAAAATACTTTTTTAGTGTGTCAGATTATTGTGTATGTCGGTTTTATTATTGATCTCACATTTTTACCAAAAATACAATCGAGTCGGTCAATATTTATAGTTTAGCGATATAACTGAAAGGAAGTTTTAAATCTTCTTCAATGATTTGAAATTGTACTGATGTTATTATTTATAAAATATTTTAGTATTCAGTTTTAAAATTAAGTTTTCTATGATGAAAAAACAATTATTTTCTTAGCTTTACCGTTTGTTTGTTCCATTTCACATGCAGCAGAGAGTGAACAGTGTGATGGCCTTGCATATGCTGCAGACACACTAATGACTTTTCATCAGATGGGTTCAGATGTAGAAAAAGCGAAAAGTATTTATAGAAAACTTTTCAAAGAAGATAGTGAGGTTTTCAATCAGATCGTAGATGAAGTAAAGAAATCACCTGTTTATAGCAAAGACGAAGAAGCAGAAAAATCTATAGAAAGCTTTAAAAATAAATGGAAGAACTACTGTATAGAAAACAATATAAAATGATTTTTGGTTGAGTTAATTATTTAAATATTTCATAGAATTAAAGTAATACCAATTCTATAACACTAAAAAAAGGGGCATTTAAAGCCCCTATTTTATTCGTAGGTTGCTGCATCAGGTGGAATAAGCGGGTGTGCATCATCAACTAAAGCGTTCACTGCACTTTCATTGAGGAAAATGGTTGTGGTGTGTTCATTAGAGTGAATGTCATAGTGGTTAATCAGTGTGACATCACCAGAAAGAGTTTCAACAACATACTTGCTTGCAAGGTGTAAAATGCCATCTAGGTTGACTGAAGCAGAGGCCATATCGTTTTGAAATAAGGTTTTAAACTCTTGTAAAGAGAAACTAAGATGGTCGGTTTTTTCTTTAAATAGTTTATCTTGGATATGGCGAATAACCAGTTGAGCTCCTAAAAAATAATTTGATTTATGATTAAATTCTAAATTCATAGCTAATCCCTCTATTATTTCGGTATTGTATCCATATTTTGATATTAGCTGATCTCAACGATTTTGATCTGTATAAGAACTGCTACATTTTTTAAATTTATACCAGTATTTATATGTTTAATAGTAAATAGACGTAAATTTAAGCATTTTTAATTTGGACTTTAAAAAAAATGCCATGCTAAAACGTATTTGGCAGATATTTGCATGTTTGCAGTACAAGAGTTTTTTAATTTCTAAATGAAAAGCGGTATACTAAAAACAATTTGGTTTGTAGTTAGGTATATCTCTGTGCCCATTCAAGAAATTCGTCATCCGCTCATTCGCCACAAAATTGGTTTATTACGCCGTGAAAATATAAGCACAAAAAACTTTCGTGAGTTATCACAGGAAGTGACTATGTTGCTAACTTATGAAGCCACGCAAGATTTACATGTGGTTGATCAAGAGATTGAAGGGTGGGCAGGCTCTGTCACTGTAGAGCGTATTGCAGGTAAAAAAATTACAGTTGTACCTATTTTACGTGCTGGTATTGGCATGCTTGATGGTTTTTTAAATTTAATTCCAAGTGCAAAAGTTAGTGTTTTAGGTTTAGAACGTGATGAAGAAACGCTTGAAGTACGTACTTATTATAAAAAACTCGTTCCTGATGTAGCAAACCGTATTGCGATGATTATCGATCCAATGCTAGCCACAGGTAATTCTTTGATTGCTGCCATTGATGTACTCAAAGCCAGCGGTTGTAAAGATATTCGTGTGATGGTATTGGTTGCTGCACCTGAAGGGATTAAAAAAGTAGAAGATAAACATCCAGATGTACGTATTTTTACTGCATCGATTGATCAAGGATTGAATGAGCAAGGCTATATTGTGCCAGGCTTAGGTGATGCTGGCGATAAGATTTTTGGTAGTGTGCAAAAAGGCGATTAATTTTTTTAAAGCCTGTATCAGATTTGATACAGGCTTTTTTTAAATCTCTTCAAGTGGTCTAGATACTTTTGCCTCGCAAAACTTCATAAATAATTTAAGCCCAGGCCCTTGGTATTTTTGTTGATGCATGAGCATATACAGCGGTCTTTTGAGTGACCAAAACGGTGTTTTGAGCGTGACCAACTGTCCTGTTTCTAGCATGGGTTTGAGTGCTAATTTAGAAATACAAGAAAGCCCTAAGCCACCTGCAACCACTTTTA
This sequence comes from Acinetobacter rathckeae, assembly GCF_015627125.1. Classification (GTDB taxonomy): domain Bacteria; phylum Pseudomonadota; class Gammaproteobacteria; order Pseudomonadales; family Moraxellaceae; genus Acinetobacter; species Acinetobacter rathckeae. The sequence goes on from NZ_VTDO01000001.1 coordinate 46,012, forward strand.
AAATGGCTTCATTGTGACCTAGGGTCAGCCTTATACTGGCACCTTTAAGGTCTTTTAAAATCACATGATTAAACACATCTCGTGTACCAGAGCCTTCTTCTCTTAAAACCCACTCAATGTCTTGAAAGTCTTTGATGGTTAAAGGGCGTTTCAGTTTGGCTAAAGGGTGGTCTGGTGAGCAACATACCGCCAATTCATCATCATGCCAATGCATTGTGTGTAGCTGTGGCAAATGACATTCACCTTCAATCAGTGCAACATCTAATTGAAATTGACTAACAGCTTCAATCATTTGTCTTGTATTACCGACCTGTAATTGTAAGTGTGCTTGTGGCTGGTATTTTAAAAAGTCTGCCATCAGGTCTGGCATGAGGTAGTCACTGATGGTTAGTGTTGCACCTAAACGTAAGTCGATGTTTTGTAACTCACCCCGAGCAACCAGTTCAAATGACTCACATCTGCCTAAAATTTCCAGTGCTTGTGGAAGTAGAAATCGACCAAGCTCATTGAGCTGTAGTCTTTTACCTAAGCGGTCAAATAGTGGAACACCTAAACCATCTTCAAGGTCGGCAAGTGCCATACTTGCTGCACTTTGAGTCAGCTTAACGGCATCACTTGCTTTGGTAACAGTGCCTTCTTGTGCGACAGCGACAAAAACAGCCAGTTGGCGTAACGTCATACGCATAGTTAGTGTAGCCTTAAATGGAAAATATCAATATTTATATTGTCATGCTAACATGAGGTTACCATTTCTTATACATACATTGAAATTATGAGTCTTGAAAAATTTACCATTGAAACTGTATTGTCAGTGACCCGTTGGTCGGATCATTTATTTAGTTTTACCATGACTCGTCCAGCATCGTTTAAATTTACCGCAGGGCAGTTTGCTCGTATTGGGTTATCTGTAGATGGTGAGTTGGTGGTTCGAGCATATTCTGTAGTGTCTTCGCCTTATGATGATACTTTAGAGTTTTTTTCAATTGTTGTACCAAATGGTGCTTTTACCTCACATTTGAAAGATTTAACTGTGGGCACTGAAATTTATTTAGAAAAAGTCGCCTATGGCTTTTTAACATTGGCACGTTATCAAGCACCTCAGCCACAAGATTTATGGTTATTGGCAACAGGGACAGGTGTTGCACCGTTTTTGTCGATGTTACAAGATTTTGCTGTGTGGAAAGACTATCAACATATTTTCTTGGCTTATAGCGTGCGTACACCTGAAGAATTGGCATATGCTGATAAAATACAGCAGATTTTAGAGGTGTTTTCAGAAGGGCATCAGGGCTTTAAATTTATTCCAATTATTACCCGTGATCCAGAGGCAGTACTCAACCAAAGATTACCCACTTTGATTGAAACAGGTAGATTTGAAGAATTTGCAGGTCATTGCTTGAGTGTAGAAACAAGTCATGTGATGTTGTGTGGTAATCCGCAAATGGTTGAAGATACTAAAAGTGCCTTGAAAGCCAAAGGTTTACTCATGAATAGGCGTGGTGAAGGCAATATTGCAGTTGAAAACTATTGGTAGTTTAGTGTGCAAATGCATCTAAGGTCTGACGTATTTCAGCCAATGCAGTATTTAAGTCGGAAGTAAGCCATGTTGGCTCAAAAAAACCTGAATACAGTTCGACACGGTCTGACGGAATCACAAGGCGAATAAGGCATTCCTCATCGACCAAGCGCCAAGGAATAATTGGTGTTTCTTGGTCTATAAAAGGCGTAACGTTGCGAATATCGATCACCATTGCAGTAATACAATCATATGGTGCAGGTAAAAGCGAAAACTCATCTGTTCTACGGCGTATATACTCAAGGTCTTCCCATTGTAGGGTATAGCCTGCCTTATAAAACTCAATAATACCAATAATATGTTGGTCACGTGTTAAATGCACGTGGCATTGGTGAGTCATGTCTGTATTTAAGTCAAGTGAAATAGGAGTGAGTGTGTATGCCATACAATAACGGTTTTTAAAGGTTAATGCATATTTTACCTCATTTTTATATCGACATAAAATAAGGTTAATCGGTTTACTTCTGCGGTTGCCATGAGTTTTTGTATTGCATTCATGCAGTTATTTTTATGTTTATTGTTACTTAGAATAAGAAAAAAATGATTAGATTGTATACTTAATCCGTATAAAAAAGTATCTGTTTGCTATTTTTGTGATAAATAGAACACATTTTTGTTCGTTGTTGTTATGACAATACAAAAATATTTTTACCGTATGATTATTTGAAATGAAGGTATGTTGCTCGTAAAAAAGCTGCATGTGTATTGTGAAAAAAGCATAGATGGCTAATTTGATATATACAGCGGGCTGAGTGACAAAATATTTAATTTGCAATAAAAACAAGAGGTATAAAAATGAATGATTACTTGTCGAATATGCGAGGCGGTGCAGATTTTAATTATTATTGGAGTCAATTACAGCCAATTTTAGGGGCAGTTGCTGTCTTTATTATTTGCTGGATTTTGGCATTGGCAATCGCAGCGGGTGTTAAAAAAGCACTCGGTGTGGCCAATATGAATAAACATTTGTCTTCAGCAACAGGTCAAACGCCAGATTATGAGAGCTTAACATCGAAGTTTGTGTTTTGGTTTATTCTCATTTTAGGGATTGTTGCGGCACTCAATATTTTAAATATTAATAGTGTGAGTGCGCCGTTTAGCCAAATGATTACACAAGTACTGGTATTTATTCCGAATATTATTTCAGCACTTGTTGTTGGTGGTATTGGATGGATCTTAGCGCGTCTTGCTAAAGCAGGACTGACTAAACTCTTGGCAAAAACTGAACTTGATGAGAAGTTAAGTAGTCAAGTGGGTGTGCAACCTGTTAGTGAAAATATCGCTAGTATTGTCTATTGGTTGATTTTATTGCTATTTTTACCAATTGTATTGTCAATTTTGCATTTAGATGGCCTATTGTTACCTATTCAAAATATGGTGAATGATGTTGTTGGCTTTATACCAAATATCTTTATTGCAGGTGTGATTGCTTTTGTTGGCTATATTATTGCCAAAATTGTACGTGGAATTATTGAAGGTGTTGTCAATGGTTTTGGCTTGCAAGCACAAGTTGAAAAAATTGGCTTATTCAAAAATACCAGTATCGGTAAAGTGCTTGGTTCATTTGCTTTTGCTTTAATTATTGTAACAAGCTTAATTGTTGCATTTGAAGCTTTGGGCATTGAAGCAATTTCTCAGCCTGCAACAGCAATGTTGAATCAAATTATGTACGCCGTGCCAAATATTATTGCGGCAGGTTTGATCTTAATTATTGCTTACATTGTGTCACGCTTTGTGGCAGGTTTAGTGCGTGATGTGCTTTCAGGGACTGGTGTAGATAATGTTCCTGCAAAATTAGATGTGCAACGCTTTATGGGAGAAACAAAAGTTTCTTCGGTTGTGGGTACACTGATTGTATTTTTCACCATGCTGTTTGCCGTGTCTGAGGCATCAAACCGTTTAGGTTTTGAACAAATTAGCAATCTGATTGCGATGTTTATTCAGTTTGGTGCAAGCATCTTACTTGGTGCTGTGATCTTGGTGATCGGTTTCTGGCTGGCTAATGTGGTTGCCAATATTGTACAACGTGGTGAATATAGTAGCTCTCGTTGGTTGGGTAATGTGGTTCGTATTCTTATAATGGGTCTTGTACTTGCCATGGGTTTACGTGCTATGGGCATTGCAGACTCCATTGTTAACCTTGCATTTGGTTTAACTTTGGGTGCGGTGGCTGTTGCATTTGCTTTGGCCTTTGGTCTTGGTGGTCGTCAACCTGCAGAACGCTTGTTAACTTGCTTACTAGACAAAGCAAAAGCAGAGAAAGAAGAGCCAAAATCAGCAATTGAGCAAAAAGATTCAAAAGATGAAAATCCAAGTGCTTAAATTGGGTTGTTAAATGTTTAACCCATTCGGCTGTCTTTTGACAGTCGAATGGTTTTTAGGAGAGTTGTATGTTTGGTCGTAATAAAAAACCAGGTTATTTAGCTCCATTGGTGATTACAGGAATCACCGCAGGTGTGCTTTATAAAGCCTATAAAGCAATATTTGTAGAGGGTGCATCAGCCGATCCAGTTGAAGAAACGCCTAAGCCGTTACCTCGTACTGTAAGTAATGCACCAAAAGATGTTGATGATTTGGCCAATGATACAGAGACAGACGAGCCACTGACGTCTAAATAGGTGTTATACGTATTCTGCGGCAGCTGCCGCAGATGCCCATGCCCATTGAAAATTGTACCCACCTAAATGTCCTGTCACATCTAAAATCTCACCAATAAAAAATAAACCATTTACATAGTTACTTTGCATGGTTTTTGAAGACACTTCTGTTGTATCTACACCGCCAAGTGTGACTTCGGCTGTGCGGTAGCCTTCTGTACCTGAGGGTTTAACATCAAAGGCATGCAGTTGTTTGGCAATCGCATTTAAGCGTTGGTCATTGATTTGACCAATGGCAAGTTCACTTTCTTGTGGCCAGATGAGTTGTTGTAATTCTAAAATAATACTTTTTGTGGTGAGTGGAAGCAGTATAGTGCGTAGTAAAGCTTTGCCTTGTTGTTGCTTTTTCTCTTTAAAAAACTGCGCAAGATCATGCTGTGGAAAAAAGTTAATTGCAAAAGATTCACCTGCTTGCCAGTAGTTAGACAGTTGCAAAGCACTTGGCCCACTTAAGCCACGGTGAGTAAAAAGCATGGCTTCTGTAAATGCAGTTTTATGGTTAGAGAGTGTGACATCTAAAGCATTACCACTGAGCTTTGTGGCTGTATCTTTAATATAATCTGAAAATGTAAAAGGCACGAGCCCTGCACGAGTATCAAAAACATGATGTCCAAACTGTTTTGCAATCTGATAACCAATACCAGAGCCACCCAGTGTTGGAATAGATAAGCCACCGCTAGCGACCACAACCGATTCACAGCTAAAATTGCCCTGTGATGTTTTTACAACAAAGTGCCCATTGGGTTGTTTTCTTACTTGGCTGACATCGTGTTGGGTTTTAATGGTCACTGACTGACTTTTTTCACATTCATCGAGTAGCATTTTTAAAATCAGTTTTGAGCCTTTGGTGGTAAATAGTTGCCCGTGTTTACGTTCTTCGTATTCAATTTTGTGGTCACAGACCATGCCAATAAAGTCCCATTGGGTATAGCGAGACAGTGCAGACTTCACAAAGTGTGGGTTGTGGCATAGGTAGTTGTTGGGTTCAACATCTAAGTTGGTGAAGTTACATTTACCACCACCAGACATGAGTATTTTTTTACCCACTTTGTTGGCTTTTTCTAATACCAGTACGTGACGGCATCGACGACCCGCAAGTGCTGCGAGCATGAGTCCTGCTGCACCTGCACCAAGTACAATCACATCAAAGTGGTTATTCATAAAAGTTACGCCGTACTGAAAAAAGCAGGGCATTATACCTGAGTTTTTGTGAAATACGCTGTGGTTTTATGGCATTAAACTGGCTTTACCTTGTAAGCCACCACTGTGAATGAGCAATATTTTGCTATTTTTAGGAAAATAATTTTGAGCGATTAAATCAAACATGCCATACATCATTTTTCCTGTGTAAATGGGCTCAAGTGGAATCTGGTGTTGCTGTTCGAAGTCTTGTATAAATTGAATCAGTTCATCTGATATTTTGGCATACCCCCCAAAGTGATATTGGCTGTGTAGTGTCCAATGTGTTTTTGACGTTAAGCTTTCAATCTGTTGTTTTAAAAAGTCACCTTTAAGTGCTGAAAACCCCAAAATATGAGTGGCGGCTGTGGTTGACTCAATCAGCCCTGCAATGGTGCCACCTGTACCCACCGCCACGCAAATAACATCGTAATATTGTTTTTCGGCAATGGTTAAAATATCTTGGCAACCTTGTATGGCCAATTGGTTTGTTCCCCCTTCGGGAATAATATAGCTGTTGGGGTATTGCTGTTGTAATTGTGCTAAAAATTGTGGGTCATGTCTTTGTTTGTAGTCGGTGCGGTTTACAAATTGTAATTGCATACCAAAGGCTTGGGCTTGCTGTAGTGTGGCGTTGCGTGGTTTGTTTGCCAGTTCATCACCACGAATAATGCCTATGCTTTGTAGCTGGTATTGTTTGGCGGCATATGCTGTCGCCACAATGTGGTTAGAATATGCACCACCAAAAGTGATCAGGCTGGTTTTTTTTAAGCGAACGGCTTCTTGTAAGTTGTATTTTAGCTTAAAAAATTTATTGCCAGATACAAATGGGTGAATTTGATCTAAACGCTTTATATCTAGTACAAGGTCTTGATTGTGCAAAATAGACTGAATAGGGGTGCTTTGTGTCAACATAACATCATTTATTGCTGTGTATTTACAGAGGTTATCACAGACATACCAGGACGTAATAATGCCGTATCTTTTTGCTGAGGGTCAATCTGAATGCGAACGGGAATACGTTGTACCACTTTGGTGAAGTTGCCTGTGGCATTGTCTGCTTTAATGATACTGAATTCAGAACCTGCGGCGGGGGAAATTTGCTCTACTGTACCTGTAAATTTTTCGTGACCCAATGCATCTACAGTAAACGATGCTTTTTGACCAATCTTCATATGCTCAATTTGCGTTTCTTTAAAATTAGCAATGACCCAGCGTTTTGGTGGAATTAAAAAAAGCAGTTGTGTGCCTGCTGCGACATATTGCCCTAGGCGAGGGCTAACTTCACCCAGTTGACCGTCCATAGGGGCAGTAATTACAGCATAATTTTTAGTAATTTTAGCTTGGTCTAGGCTGGCTTGTGCATTTCTAATTTGTGCTTGTAAACCAACTTGTGCAACTTGGGCTGTTTTTAGGGCTTCTTTTGCAACATCTAAATTTGCCTCAGCTTGTTTTAAAAGTGCTAAATTATTTTGATTGTTGGCAGCAACGGTGTCTTGTTCGGTTTTTGATGATGCACCGCTATTGAGGAGTTGTTGATAACGGCTCAGTTGCTGACGAGATAAGTTATATTGTACCTTCGTTTGCTCAACTTTAGCCTGAGCTGAAATAATATCTGCTTGGCGTTGTGCAATGGTTTGGGTTTGATTGGCAAAGTTATTTTGGCTTTGTTCTACGCTGGCTTGAGCCTGTATGACTTGTTGGTCATAACGGTCGGGGTTAATTTTTATGAGTGGTTGCCCTTGTTTTACATGGTCAAAGTCATTGACTAATACTTCTTGAATATAGCCATTAATTTGTGATGGTAAAACGGTGGTTGTCCCTTTTACATAGCTATTGTCAGTTTCTTCTATAGCGGTATGAAATGGCCCAATACGCCATGCCCATAAAATGGCAGTAATCCCAACCATCAGTACCACAGCCATGACCACAAGCGTGGGTAAACTGGTCGGAATGGTTTTACTGGGTTCTTGCTTAGTGCTATTTTTTTCGGTCATGATGTGATCTCATTCGTTTTATTTACGTTGTGTGCTGTATTTTTGCCAAGCGATGTATGTGAGTGTCCATAAAAATAATAAAATGGCGATGATGCTATTGATATTGACGACATCGTTATATGCTCGTACTTGTGCTTCTCGTGTTACCACTTGTGCTAATAGCTGTGTGGCTTTGGCTTGGTCTAAGGTGGTGTCGGTCAGGTGAGGGCTATAGATGGCAGTATATTGTTTGATGCGGTTGGTCACGTTTGGGTCTGTGCGATCAAGTGTTTGTTCAATATCGAGTTGATAGACTTGTGCTTGGTGTTTTTGGTAGGTGTTGTAAAATGATGACCCAACTAAACTGCCAAAATTTTGCGTGGCTGAAAATAAAATAATAAAGGTAATGACATGGTTTGTGCCTTGTTTGAGTGCCCGTCCCATGCCTGTGAGGAGTAAAGGTCCAATAAATAAACCATTAGCAAAAGCAATTAAAAACTGGCTGTAGAAAAAGTTTTGTGGTCTGACATCACTGGTTAAATGTGCATCGAGCCGACAAGCCACTAAAATGAGTAAAGTTGCTAACAGCAATGGCCAAAATAGATGGTTTCTTGAGAAAGTCAGGGCACTAAATAATGTGCCGAGGAGTACGCCAATAAAAATAATACTGTATAGACCAACAAACTGGTCTTGTCCCATTCCCATGGTTTTTAAAAAATTAACTGCGGTAAAGCTTTGTTCAGACAGTAAAAAGCGTAAGAAAAATGCACCAATGACAAAACGTATGACCGATGCAGTGCCGAGCCAACGGGTTAAAATGAGTGGGTTTGCACGATGATGTTCAAAGAAAAAGCCAAGTACAACGAGGGTGAACCCTGCCATAAGCACATATGCAAGCCATGCCGAGTCAAACCACCATAAAATAGGCCCTTGAGATAACACAGCACATAAGCAAGCAAACCCAGGAGCAAGCAGTAAGAATGTGATGAAGTCTTTTTTCTCAATCACATCTATTTTTAAACCCCGAGGGAGTTTGATGGCAACAACCATGGCAAAACAGCAAATGGCTAAGCCGAGTTCAAAGGTGTAGAGATTCACCCAATGGTTGGCATTGACCAAAAATGGCGAAATCACCCACGCCAAAGGAATGCCTAACTGGTTAAATCCGAAACCAACATAGATGCCCTTTAAGCGGTTGATTTTGCCAAATGATTGCATAATGTAGTACATGCCCAAAGAGCTGAGCGGTGCGGCTACAAAACCGCTAATACAGCGAATAACCAAGGCCATACGGCCATCTTGTACAAATACATGCAGTAGCATGACTGCAATAAAACACAGTAAAGAAATTTCCGTAAACAGGCGTAAGCCGTATTGCTGTCTGGTTTTAAATAAAACAAGGTTCGCACTCACATTTGCCATTACATAAACAGCAGGTAACCATGCACTTTCACTGGGTGTTAGCCCGTATTCGCCTTGAAGTTGTGGTAGGTTAGCCGTAATAAAGCCATTGCTTAAACTTGCAGTGAGTGCAATAAAAGTACCAATAATAAAGTAGGCATAACGTTTGAAGCGGGCATGGTCAAGTGCAGGTGGTGAACCTGGTATGACAGGGCGTTCATCCTCTGCCCAATTGGGTGGTTGTTCTAAATATTTAGGCGATTGTTTTGACATCTATTTAGGGTCTATTGTTATGTCGCTTATGGCTCTATTAAGGGTCTAAATAGACAGAATGTAAAGCGAAAAAATATTTTAAAGTGTTAATTTATAGATGTTTAAGTCAATAAAATGTTCATAACGCCGTAGGAGATTTTATTTTTAGTGCTGTTGTGGTGCAAGTGTAATGGCTTTCATGCTGAAGATGGGGTTAATGAAAATAAAAGCATTGTTCTAAAATTCATACATTGTGTATCCAACTCGCTAGATTAGGCCATTGTTCATTGGTATAGCCATTATGTGACCAATATTTAATAATGCCATCTGAATTAATACAATAGTAGTTACCGTTGTCTTCACAGAAAGGTAGCCAATTTTTTGCTAAGCCTTGTTCTCTCGCTGTGTGTAAGGTTGAAATGAGCTCATCAGAATAAATTTTATCTTTCGATAAACATAATAACTCTATTGTTCCATATAGAATATTACTAACCACTTTAAGCATACGTTTATAGTCTGTACAGAAAGAAAATCCTATCTCTTTTTCATATTGAGCAATGAGGTCATCATCTGGTAAGGGCACATTTGTTCTTTGATTACCTGACAGTTTAATGAGTTCACTCATATAAAATCTAAATCATTTGTTTTTGTCATAATGAACCTGAGTGAAAGTTGAGTTAAATAATAAATATATAACTTTAAGTTATTTTTTGTCCAAAAATATATCAATTTTTATATTGGTATTTTGGCGTATGCTCAAAGCTATTGTATAAAAGAGCCCGTTCAATGAAAACACAACAACAGATTAACCAGCAACAATATCACAATAAATCACAGAATTATTTAAATAGCCAAAATCATGCACAAGGCATTGAATTTGAAAAGATAAGGAAAGTCCTCACAAATCAATCTCAGCCTGTAAAGGTGCTTGATTTGGGGTGTGGTGCAGGGCATGTAAGTTATCAAATTGCAAATTTATGTGAACAAGTCGTGGCATATGATTTGTCTACAGAAATGCTTGATTTAGTGGCAAAAACAGCGAAAGAACGAGGCATAGAAAATTTAGCTATTCAGCAAGGTTGTGCGGAGCATTTGCCGTTTGATGATGCCATGTTTGATGTTGTGGTAACACGTTTCTCTGCACATCATTGGCAAGATATACAGCAGGCCATGCAACATATTTACCGTGTACTTCAACCACATGGAATATTGATTGTGGTAGATAGTATTGGCTCGAATCAACCTATTTTAGATACATTTTTGCAAAGTGTAGAGTTGCTTCGTGACCCAAGCCATGTACGTAATTACAGTTTAGGACAATGGTTAAATTTGAGTGAAAGTCATGGTTTTACGCCGTTGTATGTTGAGCGACAAACATTACCAATTTGCTTAGCTGATTGGGTGAAACGTATGCATACCCCAAATAAAGCCATAGATGCGATTCGTTATTTACAGTCTATGGCATCTAGTATGGTGACATCGCATTTTAAGATACAAACAAATGGTGATTTTCAGCTAGATGTTGGTTATATGGTCTTTAAAAAATAATTTTAATTTTGACTTAATGGCATTTTTATATAAAGGAGCATAATTTTAAAATAGAGTATAACAATGACATTATTGCATGTATTTATTTTAGCGGTGATACAAGGCTTTGCTGAGTTACTGCCTGTATCAAGCTCTGCCCATGTGATTATGGCAGAAAAACTATTAGAGTTAGACCCTTCTGCACCTGAAATGACTTTTTTATTGGTGATGTTGCATACAGGAACAATGTTTGCGGTGATTTTGTATTTTTGGAAATCATGGCGTCAGAGCTATTTTTCATCGGTACAGGATTTTAAACAGCATGCTAAATATATTGTGATTGCAACTGCTGTGACCGGTGTTCTAGGGTTACTGTTACAATTTATCATTAAACATACTTTTTTTGCACATGATAGTGCGTTTGAAATTGAACAATTATTTAGTAACAGTAAGTTGATCGCATGTGCTTTATGTGCCGCCGGTGTAGTGATTTGGCTGTCATCTTATTTAGATCGGGGGGATAACCAACCCATGACGACAAAGCGCGCTTCAATTATTGGTGCAGTACAAGCATTGTGTTTACCTTTTAGAGGATTTTCTCGTTCGGGTGCAACCATTTCAGCCAGTCTTTTTTTAGGTATTTCAAGGGAAAAGGCAGAGCAATTTAGTTTTGCTTTGGCGGTTGTTTTAACCCCTGTCATTATTGTAAAAGAGTTACTTCGCTTAATGCATAGCCCACTGGCAACTCAGGGCATACAGCACATTATTCTACCCAGTCTTTTAGGTATGGTATTAAGTTTTATTGCAGGGATGCTGGCACTCAAATGGCTATCTTCTTGGTTAGAACATGGAAAGTGGCATATATTTGGTTTGTATTGTATTGGTTTTTCTATAGTTATTTTTACGTTAGCATAATATGCTTTATTAAAAGAGATTTACTTGAAAAAAGTGCCCTAATTAGTTAGGGCATTTTTTTATAATAATTATCGATTTATATAATATTTTTTAATAATTTTATCGAAAAAAACTTTTAATCTTAATGGTGTTTTTTAAGTTGCTGATATAAAAAGATATATTCTATTTTTTGAATGTAATTTAATGTAATGTAAATCATGTACGTATGGCTTATTACCAACATAAGTCCATGAGTTTTAGAGTGAAATTTATCCAAAATCTCAATTACATAAGTTAACATTTTATTTTATATATGAGACTTGGTTTACTTATTTTTTATTTTTTTTGCAAAGTTGTGCTAATAGTATGGAGGATTTATGTGTTTTGACTGAAAAAACAGCAGGTCAAATAACACTCAGAAGTAGGGTTGCATTTTTAATAAAAAACTGAAGGTATATCCATGAATAAAGTATATAAAGTAGTCTGGAATGTGGCACTAGGTGCGTGGTGTGCTGTATCTGAGCTAGGTAAGTCTAAGAAAAAATCTACACGTGCAGTAGTGGGTACTACAGCATCTTTAGTGTTACTGACGATATCTCAAACCTCTTTTGCTGGTTATACTGCTGGTGGCGGTACATATTGTAGTGGTGCAGGTACAAATCCATATGGTGCTGTAGCTATAGGTGGGAATAGTGATGCACCTTGTGCGGTTGGCGCAGCAACAGCCATAGGTAATGCGGCAAAAGCAACAGCTGATAGTTCTACAGCGATTGGTTCAGGTGCACAGGCTACAGCAAAAGGTTCGACAGCGATTGGTAATGATTCTCAGGCTACAGCAATTGGCGCGTTGGCAGTGACTACAGGTGATGGGAGTGGGAGCAGTAAAGGGAATGCTTCAGGGAAAAACTCTATTATTATAGGTACATCAGTGAATGCATCTGCAGAAGGTGCAATTGCTATAGGTGCAAATTCAAGTGCTACGGTTGCAAATGGTGTTGCTCTTGGTAGTGGTTCAGCATCTTCTACTGCTTCTGGCATACAAGGTTATGATGCTTTAACGGGTGCAAACTCTACGGCAACGAGTACAACTTGGCAGTCTAACTTAGGTGCTATCTCTGTAGGTAATGGCACTACAACGACACGTCAAATTACCAGTGTTGCTGCAGGTCAAGCAGATACTGATGCTGTAAACGTTGCACAGTTAAAACAAGCAAAAACATATAGCTCTAATATTGCAAACAGTTTAAAGACAGTGCTCGGTGGTAATGCTGCTGTGGCTACGAACGGTACGGTGAGTACTTCAAATATTGGTGGTACAGGCACAGATACAGTTGAAGCTGCTGTTGCATCAGTTAAGTCATCTGCGACAAGCGCACAAACAGCTGCTAATACTGCACAAGCGACCGCAGACAAAGGCCTAAATTTTAGAGCAAATACAGATGCTGCTGATAAAGTTGCGTTAGGTGAAACAGTGACATTTGCTAATGGTACAAATACAACAGCGACGTATGATGCGAGTAGTAATACCTATAAATATAGTGTTGTTGATGCTCCAACCTTTGCAGGTCAGGTGACCGCTAAAGGGATTAATGCAAGTAATGCCAAAGTCACAGGTATTGCGGCAGGTACAGTGGGTTCGTCCTCTACAGATGCTGTAAATGGTGCACAAGTCCGTTCAATCTCAGACAGTACAGCCACATTACTTGGTGGAAATGCGACTGTAGGTAGCGATGGCACAGTGACAACTTCGGATATTGGTGGCACAGGTCAGAGCACAGTAAATGGTGCTGTGGCAGCTGTTAAATCAGCATCTGCAACAGCACAAGCGACCGCAGACAAAGGCCTAAACTTCAGAGCAAATACAGATGCTGCTGATAAAGTTGCATTAGGTGAAACCGTTACATTTGCTAATGGTACAAATACGACAGCGACGTATGATGCAGGCAGTAATACGTATAAATACAGTGTTGTTGATGCACCAATTTTTACAGGCCAGGTAACAGCTAAAGGGATTAATGCAAGTAATGAGAAAGTCACAGGTGTGGCCGCAGGCACAGTAGGTTCATCATCTACAGATGCTGTAAATGGTGCACAAGTCCGTTCAATCTCAGACAGTACAGCCACATTACTTGGTGGAAATGCGACTGTAGGTAGTGATGGCACAGTGATAACTTCTGATATCGGTGGCACAGGTCAGAGCACAGTAAATGGTGCAGTTGCTAATTTAAAAGATCAGGCAACTAAAGCAAAAACAACCGTAACAAGTGGTTTAAATACTGAAGTTACAAAAACTACAAATGATGATGGTAGTGCCAATTACCAAGTGGCAACCTCTAAAGATCTTGTAGTAGATAGCATAAAAGCTGGAAATACAACGATTAATACGAGTGGTGTAGCTGTTGATGATGGCAGTGGTAATGTTAGCAAGTTGACAACTGCAGGTACTACTGTCAAAGACACAAACGGCAACACATCTGTATACGGTGCTACAGGCAGTACAGTGACTGACAGTGCTGGAAATAAAAATGCAAGCACAGCAACAGGCAATACCCTTACTGACTCTGCAGGTAACAGCACAGCGACTACAACTGCAGGTACTACTGTCAAAGACACCAGTGGCAACACATCTGTATACGGTGCTACAGGAAGTACAGTGACTGACAGTGCTGGAAATAAAAATGCAAGCACAGCAACAGGCAATACCCTTACTGACTCTGCAGGTAACAGTACAGCGACTACAGCTGCAGGGAACACTGTAAAAGACACCAGTGGCAACACATCTGTATATGGTGCTACAGGTAGTACAGTGACTGACAGTGCTGGAAATAAAAATGCAAGCACAGCAACAGGCAATACCCTTACTGACTCTGCAGGTAACAGTACAGCGACTACAGCTGCGGGGAACACTGTAAAAGACACCAGTGGCAACACATCTGTATATGGTGCTACAGGCAGTACAGTGACTGACAGTGCTGGAAATAAAAATGCAAGCACAGCAACAGGCAATACCCTTACTGACTCTGCAGGTAACAGTACAGCGACTACAGCTGCCGGGAACACTGTCAAAGACACCAGTGGCAACACATCTGTATATGGTGCTACAGGCAGTACAGTGACTGACAGTGCTGGAAATAAAAATGCAAGCACAGCAACAGGCAATACCCTTACTGATTCGGCAGGTAACAGTACAGCGACTACAGCTGCCGGGAACACTGTAAAAGATACCAAGGGCAACACGTCTGTATATGGTGCTACGGGCAGTACAGTGACTGACAGTGCTGGTAATACCAATGCCACCACAGCATCAGGTACAACAGTATCTGATAAAGCTGGCAACAGTAATAGCCTGACAGCAACTGCGAATACGCTTAAAGATTCAGCGGGTAACAGTACAGCGACTACAGCTGCCGGGAACACTGTAAAAGATGTGAATGGTAATACATCAGTATATGGAGCATCTGGTACTAGCGTAACGGATAAAGCTGGTAATACCACTGTCGTTAATGCATCAGGTTTAAGCTTTAAAGATGCAACAGGCACTGTAACTGGTCCAAGTATTACTGCTTCTGGTGTTGATGCAGGTGGAAAAGCAATTACAAATGTTGGTAATGCTGTTAATGAAACCGATGCTGTTAACAAAAAACAACTGGATGATGTTGCGTCTGCAGGTGGTGCAAAAACTGATGCAGCGGGTACAAGTGCAGCAGCTGCTTTAGGTGGTGGGGCAAAATATGACTCAGCTACGGGAACCATTTCTGCACCAACTTATAGTGTAAATGGTGTGAGTAAAACAAATGTTGGTGATGCAATTACAGCACTAGACCAAGGCTTTACAGTCACGAGTAATGGTGCAAATGGTAAAGCAATTAAAGCAGGTGATACGCTGGAAGTTGGAACTGCATCTGGTGAGAAAAACTTAACCGTGACTAAAGATGGTAACAGCATAAAATATGGTTTAAATCGTGATCTAGATTTAGACAGCGTCAAAGCTGGTAATACAACGATCAATAATGATGGTGTTGCTGTTAATGATGGTAAAGGAAATGTAAGTAAACTTACGACAGCAGGTACAACAGTTGCTGATAGTGATGGAAACACAGCAAGTTATGGTGCTAAAGAATCATCATTAAAAGACAGTAGTGGTAATAGTACAACGACTAGATCGACTGGTTCGACAATCACGGATAAGGATGGTAACAGCACAGCGACTATAGCTTCGGGTAATACTGTAAAAGACTCAACTGGTAACACTTCTGTATATGGTGCAACGGGTACAACGGTAACCGATAGTGCAGGTAATAAAACTGTCCTAGATACTGCAGGTTTAAGCTTTAAAAACAGTAGTGGCGTAGCAACTGGTCCAAGCATTACAGCTTCAGGTGTTAATGCAGGTGGTAAAGCCATTAGTAATGTCGGTGATGCAGTAAATAGCACAGATGCTGTTAACAAAAAACAATTGGATGAAGTTGCATCTGCAGGTGGTGTAAAAACTGATGCAGTTGGTGCAAGTACAGCAACTGTATTAGGTGGTAAAGCGACATATGATGCCGCTACAGGCACGATAACCACCTCAGATATTGGTGGTACGGGTGCAAATACAGTAGATGGTGCGGTTGCAAGTCTAAAAGACCAAGCGACGAAAGCCAAAACGACAGTGACAAGTGGTTTAAATACTGAAGTTACTGCAAATACAAATGCTGATGGTAGTACCAATTACCAAGTTGCAACATCTAAAGAGCTTGTCGTAGATAGTGTGAAAGCTGGAAATACAACGATTAATACAGATGGTGTAGCTGTTGATGATGGTAAAGGTAACGTAAGTAAGCTTACGACGGCTGGCACGACAGTGGCTGATAGCGATGGTAATACAGCAAGTTATAGTGCCAAAGAAGCATCATTGAAAGACAGTAGTGGTAACAGTAACAGCTTAACAGCAACAGGTAATACTGTTACGGATAAAGCTGGTAACAGTACATCGACTACAGCTTCGGGTAATACTGTAAAAGATACATCAGGTAACACATCTGTATACGGTGCAACGGGTTCTACAGTAACGGATAGTTCTGGTAATACCAATGCTACGACAGCATCAGGTACGACTGTTTCAGACAAAGATGGCAATAGTAACAGTCTGAAAGCAACAGGTTCTACAGTGACTGATAGTTCTGGTAATACCAATGCTACAACAGCATCAGGTACGACTGTTTCAGACAAAGATGGTAATACTAACAGTCTGAAAGCAACAGGTTCTACAGTGACTGATAGTTCTGGTAATACCAATGCTACAACAGCATCAGGTACGACTGTTTCAGACAAAGATGGCAATAGTAACAGTCTGAAAGCAACAGGTTCTACGGTAACGGATAGTTCTGGTAATACCAATGCTACGATCGCATCAGGTACGACTGTTTCAGATAAAAATGGTAATACGAATAGCTTGACAGCCTCTGGTAATACCTTAAAAGATTCAGCAGGTAATAGCATAGGTACCACAGCTTCTGGTGTAACTGTTGCAGATGCATCAGGAAACAGTACGTCCGTGACAGCGGCAGGCGTGAGCGTTGCTGGTGGGCCATCATTGACTAAATCAGGTCTAGACCTTGCAGGTGGAACAATCACTAACCTTAAAGGTGGTGCGGTTGTTGCTGGCTCAACGGATGCTGTGACAGGTGGTCAAGTTGCAGAAGTACAATCAAAACTACAAAGCCAGTTAGGTTCATTGGGTGATTCAGCGGTTCAATATGCAAAAAATAGTGATGGTAGTCTTAACTATGCGAGCATTGTGGCAGGTAATGGCAACAACACAGCGACCATTGAAAATGGTGTAGTCACAGGCGGTGGAACAACCATTAGTAACGTGGCAAATGGTGTTGGTGCATCAGATGCAGTGAATAAAGGTCAACTGGATACACTTGCCAATGTTGTGAAAAATACGGTCACAGGTGTGAGCGCTGGCGGACAAACATTTAATGTTACAGACCAAGTCGTTAATACGAATCAAGGAAATAATGCTGATTCACAATTCCTGACTTACAATAAATCAGGCCAAACCACTACAGATAACCTGACTATTGGTGAAACTGTTCAAAAAATGAATAAAGAGGGCGTTAAATTTGCCCATACCAATGCAGCAACAGATGCAAAAGACTCTAGTGCTGCGGGTGAAAACTCAACAGCATTGGGTGTAAATGCAACAGCATCAGCGGCAGCGACTAACTCTGTGGTTATTGGTAATAACTCAAATGTTTCAGGTACATCATCTGTAGCGATTGGTGATGGTGCAACAGCATCTGGTACGCAGTCAATTAGTGTTGGTACAGGAAATACAGTTTCTGGTAATCACTCAGGTGCATTTGGTGACCCGAGTACGGTGACTGGTAATGAGAGTTATGTATTGGGTAACAACAATACGGTATCAACAGATAACACATTTGTTGTCGGTAACAATGTGACACAAACAACAGCAGGCTCGGTGGTCTTAGGTACAGGTTCAGCCGCACGTACAGCAGGCAATGTTACAGGCTTTGCTCCAGCAAAAGTAGCATCATCAGATGCAAGTGCGATTGCTGCAACAACGTCAACCACGGGTGCAGTTGCAGTGGGTGATGCAACGAATAATGTATATCGTCAAATTACTGGTGTTGCGGCAGGTACAGCCAACAGTGATGCCGTGAACGTTGCACAACTTAAATCTGTAGATAATAAATTAGATACAAGCACAGCATCTGTAGCGAGTATTTTAGGTGGCGGTGCTACAGTAAACAGTGATGGTTCAATCAGTAACCCGACCTATACTGTAGGTGGTACAACATCGACGACATTAGCAGGTGCTTTAAACGCATTAGATGCAGCAGTACAAAATGCGAATACCAGTGGTAAAGACATTAATGTCACATCTGTGACCGCAGGCAATACATCAGTTGGTAATAATGGTGTATCTGTTGCAGATGGTGCTGGTAATACAAGTACACTTGCTGCAACAGGCTTAACTGTTGCCAATAGCAACACAGGTAACAGCTCACAATATGCTGCTGGTAGCACAGTATATACAGCTAAAGATGGTTCAAGCACAACAATTGGTACGAGCGGTCTAAGCTTTAAAGATAGCTCAGGTAAAGCAACAGGGCCAAGCGTGACAGCGTCTGGTATTGATGCAGGTGGTAAAACCATCACCAATGTGGCTAACGGTGTAAACTCAACGGATGCTGTGAACAAAGGTCAATTAGACTCTGCGATTAGCGGTGTAAGTAGTAGTGTAAACCAATTAGCAAACAGTGCAGTGCAATATGGCACTAATGCAGATGGTAGTGTCAATAAAGACAAAATCACTTTAGGTGGTAGTAATGGTACAACCATTACCAATGTTGCAGATGGTAAAATTGCAGCAGGTTCTAAAGATGCAGTCAATGGTGGGCAGTTGGCGAATGTACAAAGCCAAGTGACAGCGAATACCAATGACATTAGTAGCTTGCAGACTACAGTAAGCAATATTGGTAGCGGTAAAACTGGTATTGTGCAACAAGCAAGCAACGATGCTGCGATTAGTATTGGTAAAGACTCAGCAGGTACGCAAATTAATGTTGCGAACAGTGCAGGTACAAGCCGTACAGTGAGTGGTGTTGCGAGTGGCAGCGTTTCATCAAGTTCTACAGATGCTGTAAACGGTGCACAGGTGTACAAAGTAAGTGCGGCAACTGCTGCAGCATTAGGCGGTGGTTCAGCAGTACAAGCAGACGGTACGGTATCACAACCGACGTATAGCGTTGCTGGTGGTAGCTATAATAGTGTAGGTGGTGCATTAACTGCGGTAGATACACGTGTAGGTAACTTAGAAAGTGCATTTGCGCAAACGAATCAGCAAATGAATAAGCTTCGTAACCAAACCAACGCAGGTATTGCAGGAGCAATGGCTGTAGGTAACTTGCCACAACCGACTGAAGCAGGTAAGAGCATGGTGAGTGCGGGTGTTGGTGGTTACCGTGGTGAAGGTGCTGTGGCGATTGGTGTAAGTGCGATTACAGACAGCAACAAATATGTTTGGAAATTCGGTGCTTCTGCAGATACTCGTAGCAACATCAGTGGTGCGGCATCTGTTGGTTACCAGTGGTAATTTAACAGCAACTAACATCAATCTTTAGGTAACAATCAGCCATTCTCATAAGAGAGTGGCTGATTTTTTATATCTATGATTTCAATAACAATAAAATTTTATACTTATAATCATAAAAAAGAAGGCAATGAATAAAAAGGCGAGAACATTTCAATAGCACATGATTTCAGTTAAAGTATGGCTATATAAATATATGTAAATGTTGGAATAGATATGGCAATTAAATCAGATCGTTGGATTCGCGAAATGAGCCAAAATCATGGCATGATCGAACCGTATGCTGAAAATCAGGTCAGATTTAATGAGCAAGGTGAAAAGCTTATTTCATATGGCGTGTCTAGCTATGGTTATGATGTGCGTTGTGCACCTGAGTTTAAAGTGTTTACCAATGTGCATTCAGCGATTGTAGACCCAAAAAACTTCGATGAAAGAAGCTTTATTAATGTAGATTCTGACGTGTGTATTATTCCACCTAACTCATTTGCTTTAGCTCGTACAGTGGAATATTTCCGTATTCCAAGAAATGTGCTGACAGTGTGTTTAGGTAAATCGACATATGCACGTTGCGGTATTATTGTAAATGTCACCCCCCTTGAGCCTGAGTGGGAAGGCCACGTGACATTAGAGTTTTCAAATACAACCAATTTGCCTGCACGTATTTATGCAGGTGAAGGTGTTGCTCAAATGCTGTTTTTTGAAAGTGATGAAGTCTGTGAAACGTCATATAAAGACCGCGGTGGTAAGTACCAAGGTCAAACAGGTGTTACACTGCCTAAAGCATAATAAAAAAGCCGTGCAATAATGCACGGCTTTTTTTGATGTTTCGCTTATTTTTGCAGTGCTGCAAGTAATTCATCTTTGCTTAAATTGCGTGACTCATTATCGGTACGTTGTTTGTATTCAAACGTGCCAGCATCGAGTCCTTTTTCACCAATCACAATGCGGTGCGGAATACCCACCAATTCTAGATCTGAGAATTTCACACCTGGGCGTTCGTTACGGTCATCAAGTAAGACATCATAGCCTAAGTTCTGTAGCTCAACATATAAGGCTTCGGCCGCTTCAACAGTTCTTGGCGACTTATGTGCATTCATTGGTACAATCGCCACTTCAAATGGTGCAAGTGCGGTTGGCCAAATAATGCCTTTTTCATCAAAGTTTTGTTCAATCGCTGCTGCAACTACACGGGTCACACCAATACCGTAGCAACCCATTTCTAAAGTGACAGGGCGACCTTCCTCACCTAAAACTGTACATTTTAGTGCCTCAGAATACTTGTTGCCCAGTTGGAAGATATGACCGACTTCGATACCACGTTTGATCTGTAGTGTACCTTTACCATCTGGTGATAAGTCACCTTCAACCACGTTACGTAAGTCATATACTTCAGAGAGTTTTGCATCTCGTTCCCAGTTTACGCCAACAGCATGTTGGTTAGGGAGGTTTGCACCTGCAACAAAGTCAGACAAAATAGAAGCAGAACGGTCAACAATAACAGTAATGCCTTTTTCAACTAAACCTTGTGGCCCAATAAAGCCTGCAGGTAGGTTGTGTTGTTTGAGTTGCTCTTCAGTAGCAAAAGTCAGTGGTGAAGCAATAAGTGGGTGATTTTCTGCTTTAATGGTGTTGAGTTCGTGGTCACCACGTACAAACAAAGCAATCACAGGGATATTGCCATCTTCTTGAGCAGTACCTTGTACTAAAAGTGCTTTCACAGATTGTTCTGCTGAACAGCCAAGAAATTCAGATACTTTGGCAATGGTGTCTTGCGCAGGTGTTTCAACGTATTTTAAATCTTGTGTTGGTTCAGCACGTTCGCCAACCAATAATGCCTCAGCTTTTTCTACATTGGCTGCATAGTCAGATTCAGATGAAAATACTACTGCATCTTCGCCGCTTGATGCTAAAACATGAAATTCGTGTGAGCCTGAGCCACCAATAGAACCTGTATCTGCTTGTACTGCTCTAAAATCTAAACCTAAACGGGTAAAAATACGAGAATAAGTGTCGTACATCACCTGATAGGTTTCTTGCAAAGAGGCTTGGTTAATATGAAAAGAGTAAGCATCTTTCATAATAAACTCACGTGAACGCATCACGCCAAAACGTGGGCGAATTTCGTCACGGAATTTGGTTTGTACTTGGTATAAATTAATGGGTAATTGTTTGTAGCTTTTGAGCTCGTTACGCACAAAGTCTGTGATCACTTCTTCGTGTGTTGGGCCCAGTACAAAGTCATTTTGATGGCGGTCTTTAAAACGCAGTAATTCTGGACCATATTGAACAAAACGTCCAGATTCTTGCCACAAACTTGCTGGTTGCGTGACAGGCATGAAGACTTCTAATGCACCTGAGCGATCCATTTCTTCTTTAATAATGGTTTCAACTTTATTTAGAACACGTTTGCCTAAAGGTAACCATGTATATAAACCCGATGCTAGTTTGCGAATCATACCTGCTCTAAGCATAAGCTGATGCGAAATAATTTCTGCATCACTTGGATTTTCTCTGAGAGTGGCAAACAAAAAACGGCTCGCACGCATGTTAAATTGTCCTAATATAAATAAAAAACCTAGCCCATATTCTATCGTAATTATGGGCTATAGGTATGAAAAATGCTGTTGATAAATAGGTCAGTGCATAGACACAGTCGCGTGATATTGACTGACTTATATGTTAAGTGAGTAACTGTACAAGCATTTCTTCGTAAATGGCAGACAGTGGTTCTAGGTCGGTAATATCTACATGCTCATTGACTTGGTGAATAGTGGCATTCAGCACACCCAATTCAATGACTTGTGCACCTGTTGGAGCAATGAATCGACCATCTGATGTGCCACCACTAGTAGATAGTGTGGTGTCATAACCACAGACTTTTTGAATGGCATGTTGAGTGGCTTTGACTAAATCACCTACTGGGGTAATAAATGGCTGACCTGACAAGTTCCATTCAATCTGATAGTCCAGTTGGTTGGTTTCTAAGATGTCAATCACACGTGCTTTGAGTTCATCTGCGGTGACTTCGGTGCAATAACGGAAATTACAGGTGACCTCTAAAACATCTGGAATGACGTTTGTTGCACCTGTACCTGCATTAATATTTGAAATTTGGAAGCTAGTCGCAGGGAAGTATTCATTACCTTGATCCCATGTAGTTTTGCATAAAGTATCAATGGCAGAGGTTGCTAAATGAATTGGGTTTTTCGCCAAGTGTGGGTAGGCTACATGACCCTGTTTGCCTTGAATGGTGATTTTGGCATTGAGTGAGCCACGACGACCATTTTTTACAATATCACCTAAGCGGTTTGTACTCGATGGTTCGCCGACCAAACACCAGTCTATTTTTTCATGGCGTTGTTCTAGGGTTTCAATAACTCTTACTGTGCCGTTTTTGGCAGGACCTTCTTCATCAGAAGTAATGAGGTAAGCAATAGAGCCTTTATGGTTTGGGTATTTTTCAACAAAACGCTCTGTGGCTGTAATCATGGCTGCAATGGCTGTTTTCATGTCTGCACTGCCACGCCCATAGAGTTTGCCATCTCGTATTTCTGGCTTAAATGGGGCAGAGTGCCAAGCATCTACGTTGCCTGTGGGTACAACATCGGTATGACCTGCAAAACAAAATACAGGGCCTGTTGTACCACGGCGTGCCCAAATATTGTCTACATCTTCAAAACGCATGTTTTCAATATGAAAGTCATGTTTTTCTAAACGTTTGGCAATAATGTGTTGGCAGGTATGGTCATTAGGTGTAACAGAGGGTTGTTGTAAAAGTTCTATGCTAAGTGCTAACGTGGCTGAAGAAGTCATGAAAAATATAAAGTGAAAAAAATGTGTTTTATATAATAAAGCAGAATACTCAAGAGGCAATGCTGAATCTGCTTAATTGTAAGTTGTTATAATTTTTAAGCATAAAAAAAGCCTGTCAGTGAATCATTTTCACTGACAGGCGGTTGGTTTATTTACCTGCAGTCCAATGGTTTACAATTGGATAACGGCGTTCACGGCTAAAAGCACGTGAACTGATGCGTGGTCCAATAGAACCTTGACGGCGTTTGTATTCGTTACGATCGACCATTTGAATGACTTTTTCGACTACGACTTTGTCAAAGCCTTTAGCAATAATATCATCTTGGCTTTGGTCTTCTTCAATATAGGCATATAAAATACCATCAAGCACGTCATAGCTTGGTAAAGAATCTTGGTCTGTTTGCTCGGCTTTTAGCTCTGCTGATGGTGGACGAGTAATTACACGTTCAGGAATGACGGGTTCTTCAGCAATGCTATTACGGTATTTTGCCAACTCAAATACAATGGTTTTATATACATCTTTGAGTACGGCAAAGCCACCAACCATGTCGCCATAGAGGGTACAATAACCCACAGCAAGCTCAGATTTATTGCCTGTTGAAAGTACAAGGTTACCAAATTTATTGGATAAGCCCATGAGTAATGTACCACGTGCCCGTGCTTGTAAATTTTCTTCGGTGCTGTCTGTTGGTGCATTGCCAAAGAATGGGTATAGGGTTTGTTGAAAGCTTTTTACAATGTTATGTATTTCAGCTACACCAAAAGTAATACCTAGATTTTTGGCTTGAGTGGTTGCATCTTCAATGCTGATTTGTGCTGTATATGTGTATGGCATCATCACAGCCTGTACTTTGTCTGCACCGAGTGCATCTACAGCAATCGCGAGTGTTAATGCAGAATCTATACCACCAGATAAACCTAAAATCACCCCTGGAAAACCTGACTTTTGTACATAGTCACGTGTTGCCATGACAAGGCTTTGATAAATTTCTGCCATGGTGTCTAATTCAGGTGCAATTGTTGATGGCTCAAAAGTTGCTTTGGCTTGATCATACGTGACGCTATAGATTTTCTCTTCAAAAGAAGGTGCTTTTAAAATAAGTTGACCATCGCGTGTGACGACAAAGCTCGTACCATCAAAAATTAAGTCGTCTTGACCGCCCACTTGGTTGGTATAAACAATATTAATATTGAGTTGTTGAGCTAGTTTGGTCAGGGTTTGAATACGGTGTTGTGGTTTACCCACCTCGTATGGAGATGAATTGAGTACCAATACGGTGTCTATGTTGAGCTGTGCCAATTGTTGTACTGTGCTTAGAGTCCAGACATCTTCACAGATGAGTACACCAAATTTATGCCCAAAGTATTCAAAGACAAGGTGCTGTTGTCCTGCACTAAAGTAGCGTTTTTCATCAAATACGCCGTAGTTTGGCAAGTTTTGTTTGTTATATATGCCTAGTACTTCTCCATCTTTCATGACAGCAGCCGAGTTATAGGTTTGACCTTGTTCAGTCTGATGGGCAAAACCAAACACCATGACAATGTCTTTGACCTCGGTAAGTGCCTGGAAGGCATCTAAGGTTCTTTTTTTAAGACTTGGGCGTAACAGCAGGTCTTCGGCAGGGTAGCCCAACATACTAAGTTCAGGAAATACAATCAGGTCTGCACCATCTAATTTGGCCTGATGGGCTTGCTCAATCATCTTTTTCGTATTGTGTTCTAGGTTACCAATGTACGGAGAAAACTGAGCAAGTGCTATTTTAAAATTTTTCATTTAAACAAAATCCTATTCCTTTAAAGGATAAACAATCGGCTGATTTTTTGAGTTTAATTATTCAGCCAATTGTAATGGTATACTGATATTTTCGGGTTTCACTGCAAGTGTACTATGATAAATAAGATACACTGCCAAGATTAGGCCTAAATATCTAAAAAACGATGTGGATATAATAAAAAATAACAGTTTATTACGAATAACATTCATGTTTTTCTATTATATAGGTGTTGCATGTGCTTTACACGGTTTTTACAGCGATTAAATGCCCGTTTTGTGCAAAAAAAGCGTAAATTAACACTTGGTGAACAGCAGTTAGTACATTCTGTTTTTGCTAACAGTATTGAACTCGATGACGTGTTTATTGTGGCACATAGGGCTATTTTACAAAATTATGCTTTAAGCCCCAATGGCAATATTTATATTCATATTGCACAGTGGTCTGATGATTTTTCTCAAGCCAATATTTACACTCAATCATGGTTTATTCATGAGATGGTGCATGTATGGCAAGTGCAACATGGTTTAGCTGTGATTCGTCGTGCTATATTGAATCGGCGCTATCGTTACGTATTGTCAGAGAATAAGTGCTTTTTAGACTATGGCATAGAACAACAAGCACAAATGGTACAAGACCACTTTTTAGATTGTTGCTTAGGTGAGCAAAATCCAAAACGAGCAGCTTGTGTTGCTTTTATCTGCCAAAGTTAGCATTAATGTTGATTGGCTTTTGTAATATCTGCCAATACCTGAGCGGCATGTGTTTGTGTATTTACGCTTTGGTAGTGGTACGTAATATTGCCTTGAGGGTCAATTAAAAAAGTTTCTCTTTTGGCAAACTGAATAATGCCAAAGTTGCGTACTACGCCAAACTGTTGGGCAAGTGTTTGTTTGTCATCGACTAAAATAGGAAAGGGTAGTTGAAGTTTATCTGCAAAGTGTTGGTGTGATGCCATGTCATCTAAGCTGACGCCAAGTACGACAGCGTGTTGTTTTAAAAACTGAAGATAAAGCGTTTTAAATTGTTTGGCCTCTTCGGTGCAACCTGGAGAGTTATCTTTGGGGTAAAAATAGAGCACCACCCATTTGCCTTTGTATTGGCTGAGTGTATGTGGCTTACCATTTTGATCTAACCGCTGAAAATCAGGTGCAGTTTGTCCTACCCATGTTGCAGAGGTACTCATTTTAAAGTCATTTGCTGCATGTAAAGGTTGAAGTATGTTGAATGACATGAGGTTAATAAAAAAGTAAAAACGCATACGATGGCATGTGGTTTATATAAAGTGATCATCATAACACATATGCATTTTGTCATATAAATGACATGGCTTTGTCATTTTTTGGTCAAAATAGCTGTTATATTATAACGCTTGTAAGTTTATCAAATAGTAAAAAGTATGAAAATTAAAACATTATTATGCACACTCATCACTACTATAGGTGCGGTATCTACAAGTTATGCGCTAGAGCAAAGTAACTCGTTTTTACAGCTTAATCAAGCACCAGACAGTTTAGCGATTGTACCTGCACCACCTGCATACAATAGCGTCGATTTTTTGCGTGATAAAGCGGCGTATGACCAAGCAAAAAGCCTTGTGGGTACAGAGCGTTGGAAAGTGGCTGCGGAAGATGCAGACTTATCTGATGCCAATATTGGTAAGCCTTTTTCACAAGCTTTTGGTATTGAAATTTCACCACAAAATACACCTGTTACGTATGAAATTTTGAAAAAGTTACGTACAGATGCAGGGAATTATGCAACTAAAGCGGCGAAAGAGCATTATATGCGTTTGCGTCCATTTATGTTCTTTAATTCACATACGTGTACACCAAATGATGAAGCCAGTTTAAGCAAAAACGGGTCTTATCCTTCAGGCCATACCACCATTGGTTGGTCATCTGCTTTGGTGTTGGCAGAGATTCGCCCTGAACGCCAAAATGAAATTTTACAGCGTGGCTATGAGTTTGGTCAAAGCCGTGTAATTTGTGGCGTACATTGGCAAAGTGATGTAGATGCTGGCCGTATTACAGGTTCAGCGATTGTGGCACGTTTACATGCAGACAAAGCCTTTACCAAAATGTTAGAAGAAGCCAAGCAAGAGATACAACGTAAGACCAAGTAGTTTTCTTTGCGGTATAAAAAACCTGAGCAGAAATGTTTGGGTTTTTTTATGCCATGAACTTTTTGAGCATCGACCTAATGGCTCAGCATCGTATAATTATGGTATTGGTTTTTGGTGTTTTAAAATGATGCAAAAGAAAAAGATCATACTTGTAACAGGGTGGGGCATGGGTGTTTTACCCTTGCAAGCATTAAGTGATGAATTACAACAGCGGGGGCACTGTGTCAGCGTACATGATATTTTTGACCCTGATCACATTCCTGAAGCACTCATTCATGAGGCATTCCATGCAGATGTTTTAGTGGGATGGTCTTTAGGTGGGCAACTTGCTGTGACTTTGTCTCATTATCTGTTAACACATGATCAGCAAATAAAACCTGTGATTACCTTAGCATCAAATCCTTGTTTTGTGGCTTCATCTGATTGGCCACATGCAATGCCAGTACAGGCCTTTGATCAGTTTCAACAACAATATTTAAATGAGAGTCAGGCAACCCTAAAACAATTTTACTTTAATGTCTGCCGTGGCGATCAACAAGCAAAAGCACAGTGGCAAAAGCTTGTAACTGATTTATCCAAACCAAATGAGTCACTTTATACACAGGGTTTACACTGGTTGCAGCAGTTAGATGTACGAGAGGTGCTTCAAACAATACCAAGCCATCATATATTTGCACAAAAAGACCAACTTGTGCCAATCGCTGCGATGCATGCATTACAACAGCAGTATTCGTGTGAAGTGATGCAGGGTATGAGTCATGCTTTTCCTGTTTTTCATGCTCAGGAAACGGCAATGCGTATACAGCATTATTTACAGAGATTGTAAAACAACAATTTGTCGTATCTCGCAATAGCGTTGCTATAGTAAAAAAACTAACATAACGTTTTTCTTGTCGCTTCAGAGCCCAAAGCCAATGAGTGATTCATTTGATCGTTTGCATTTATGGCACCCGTATACCTCAATGCTTGACCCACTGCCTACATTTAAGGTCAAACGTGCGTATGGCACAACCATTGAATTAGACGATGGTACACAGCTCATTGATGGTATGTCATCTTGGTGGTGTGCCATACATGGTTATAACCATACTGCACTCAATGAAGCGATTCAAAACCAGTTACAGCAGATGTCACACATTATGTTTGGTGGCTTAACGCATGACCCTGCCATTGAGCTGGGTAAAGTATTACTGGCGATTACCCCTGACAATTTAGATAAAATTTTTTATGCAGACTCAGGCTCAGTGGCGGTTGAGGTGGCATTAAAAATGGCTGTGCAATATTGGACAGCACAAGGTCAGCATCAAAAAACCAATTTTGTGACCACGCACTCGGGCTATCATGGCGACACATGGAATGCCATGTCTGTTTGTGACCCTGTGACAGGTATGCATCAGGTTTTTGGTTCTGCATTACCTATTCGTTATTTTGTGCCTGCACCGCAAAGCCGTTATGGCAGTGAGTGGATTGCCGATGATATCACTGCTCTAGAAACCACTTTAGCCACGCACCATCAGCATATTGCGGCCATGATTATTGAGCCGATTGTACAAGGTGCAGGGGGCATGCGGTTTTATCACCCCGAATATTTACGCCAAGCAAAAAAGCTGTGTGAAAAATATCAAGTTCTGATGATTTTTGATGAGATTGCTACAGGTTTTGGTCGTACAGGAAAATTGTTTGCGTGGGAGCATGCAGGGGTTGCCCCAGATATTATGTGTATTGGCAAGGCACTTACAGGTGGATACTTAACACTGGCCGCCACACTCACCTCTGATCATATTGCAAAAACCATTTCCAGTGGTGAAGCAGGGGTGTTTATGCATGGCCCAACTTTTATGGCCAATCCTTTGGCCTGTGCGGTAGCATTAAAAAGCACCACTTTATTATTAGAACAAGACTGGCAAGCCAATATTTCCAGAATTGAACAGATCTTATTAAGCCAACTTTCACCACTTGCAGATTTAAATGGTGTAGAAGATGTGCGTGTTTTAGGTGCGATTGGTGTGGTGGAAATGAGAGAGGTAGTTGACCTCAAACAACTCCAAGAGATATTTGTGGCACGTGGTATTTGGGTGAGACCTTTTGGAAAACTGGTCTATGTGATGCCACCGTATGTGATTTCATCTGCCGATTTAACACAGCTTTTAACGGTATTGTCTGAGGTTGTACGGCAGTTATCAAAAGGTGAAATATGTCATTGTTAGACCATTATCAAAACACCTTAGACACACTTAAAAAGCAGGGTAATTATCGCCAGTTGACTCATAATGAACAGCACGGGCATTGGTTGACTGTGGCATCAAAATGTATGCTGAATCTGTCTTCAAATGACTACTTGGGCTTGGCGGGTCAAAGTGAATTAAAACAGCAGTTTTTACAGCAAAATCAAAGCCTGATGACCAGTTCATCATCACGGTTACTCACGGGTAATTTTGATGAGTACACTGCCTTTGAACAGACATTGTCTAGTGCGTTTGCTGGACGATCAGCCCTATTGTTCAATAGTGGCTATCACATGAATATTGGCATATTACCAGCACTGGCCAATGCCAAAACACTGATTTTGGCAGATAAGCTGGTTCATGCCAGTATGATTGATGGGATTCGTTTAAGCCAAGCCAAGTATGTACGCTATAAGCACAACGATTTAAACCATTTAAAGCAACTGCTTGAAAAGTACCATGATGATGCTGACATCGAGCGCATTCTGATTGTCACTGAAAGTATTTTTAGTATGGACGGTGACGAGGTGGACTTGCATGGTTTAGTCATGCTCAAACAGCAGTTTAATAAAGTGATGTTATATGTCGATGAAGCTCATGCCATCGGTGTACGTGGTGAACGTGGTTTAGGTTGTGCTGAGCAATACGCCGTGATTGAACACATTGATTTTTTAGTCGGTACGTTTGGTAAAGCGTTGGCATCGGTTGGTGGTTATTTAATCTGTGATGAAATTATTAAAGCCTATTTAATTAACACCATGCGTCCACTGATTTTTAGCACTGCATTACCACCCATTAATATTGCATGGACGCATTTTATGTTTGAGCGTATGCAGGGTATGCAAAAACAGCGTCAGCATTTACAACACATGGGGCATGTTCTCAAAAATGAGGTCATGAGCAAGGGCTATGATTGTCTATCAAGTAGTCATCTTGTACCGATTATTGTGGGTGAAAGTGAGCAGGCGGTACAAAAATCAAAACAGTTACAAGCGCTTGGTTTTTATATTATGCCTGTGCGTCCACCTACTGTGCCAAAGCATCAGGCACGGTTACGTATTTCTTTAATGGCATCTATTAGCTTGCATGAGCTTGATGCCTTGGTAGATGTCTTGTGATGCAGATTGATAAAAATAAAGTCAAACAGCGTTTTGCTCGTGCTAAAGAAAGCTATAGTGAACAAGCCATTGCACAGCAAAAAATTTGCCTACATTTAAGCAGGCTCATGGCACAGTATGTACCTGTACCACTTGAGAAAATGCTAGAAATTGGTTGTGGTTCAGGGAATCTGACACGACAGATGTTAGGGCAGTATCGTCCACAGCGCTATTTTGCTAACGATATTTATGCCGAGGTAGAGCAATTTTTTCAGCCGAATGACTCGCTTGAGTTTTGCATTGGCGATATTGAACACATGCCATTGCCAAGCCATTTAACTGCGGTGGTGTCTAGTTCAGCATTGCAATGGGTGCAAGACCTTGAACAACTGTTTGCAGGTATACATCAGGCGTTAAATGATCAAGGCTGGTTGGTCTTTTCGAGTTTTTCTGAGAAAAACTTACAAGAAATTAAAGCCCTCACAGGTCATGGCTTAGATTATACCTCTGTTGATACAATGACAGCGATGTTAGAGCATCAAGGTTTTGAGGTCTTGTATATAGAGCAAGACATCATGACCCTGTGGTTTGCACACCCCTTGCGCGTACTGAAACATTTAAAGGCCACAGGTGTCACAGCAAATCAACGTGATTTTGTGTGGAATAAACGAAAACTACAGCAGTTTTATGATGACTATGCCAAGTTTAGTCAGCTTGATACACAGGGTAACCGTCAGTATGCATTGACCTATCACCCTCTTTATGTGATTGCTCGGAAAAAATAATGGACAATGTTTATTTTATTAGTGGTATAGACACTGAAATTGGTAAAACCTATGCCACAGGCTATTTGGCTAGGCAATATTTGGCACAAGGTAAAAAAGTCATTACGCAAAAACTGGTACAAACAGGTAATGATACGGTATCTGAAGACATTGAACAGCACCGTCGTATCATGGGTGTGCCATTTTTTGCCGAAGACCATGACAAAACCACGATGCCTGAAATATTTAGTTATCCTGCATCGCCACATTTGGCGTCACGTATAGATGGGCGTGAGATTGATTTTGATCGCATTGAACAGGCCACGCAAACTTTAAGCCAGCGTTTTGATGTGGTCTTGCTTGAGGGTGCGGGGGGCTTGATGGTGCCTTTGACTGAAGCGTTACTTAGTATTGATTATATTGCTCAAAAAAAATACCCTGTCATTTTGGTGACTTCAGGGCGTTTAGGCAGTATTAATCATACCTTACTGAGTTTAGAGGCTTTAAAGCACAGAGGTATGACCTTGCATGCTGTAGCGTATAATCTGTGCCACGATGCAGAAGATGTATGTATTGCCAATGAGAGCAAACGTTATTTAAAACAGTATGTGAGTCAGCACTTTCCACAAGCAGATTGGATAGATATTCCAACTTTAAGTGATGCTTTATAAAAAAACAGCCTCTATATAATAGAGGCTGTTTGTATTGATTTACTCTGAATCGTTACGGCGGTTACGGCGTGGTGCGCCATACGGTTTAGCACGATTGCCACCATTGTTATTGCCATGGCCTTGACGCGGGTTTGATGGTCTTGGTGATTTTTGATTCGATGAATCTTCTTCACGTGGCTGTTGACGCAAGTAGCCACCACGACGTGCAGGCATTGGGTTTTCAGACATACGCTCAGCACGGCGTTTTGCCAAACCAAATAGGCCTGTACCTTGGCGTGGTTTAAGCTCAACCAGTTTGGTTAATGCATCAATGTCATTTTTATCCAGCTCAGTCCAACGACCTGTACGCAGTTCTCTTGGTAAAATCACAGAACCATAGCGAGTACGTAGTAGACGACTGACTTTGAGCTCTTGTGATTCAAACAAACGACGTACTTCACGGTTACGTCCTTCTTTTACCACAACCTGATACCAACGGTTAATGCCTTCACCACCTAAGTCGGTAATCGATTCAAACTTGGCAGGGCCATCATCAAGCTCAACACCGTCAGTCAGTTTTTTACGCATTTCTGGTGTTAAGTCACCCATCACACGTACGGCATATTCACGTTCAATTTCATTTGATGGGTGCATTAAGCGGTTGGCAAGTTCACCATCGTTTGTAAACAGTAATAGGCCGGTACTGTTAATATCTAAACGACCCACCATCACCCAACGGTCATTTGGAATTTGGGGTAAGCGGTCAAATACGGTTGGGCGTTGCTCAGGGTCACTACGTGAACAGATTTCACCTTCTGGTTTATAGTAAATGAGTACACGGCGACGAATTTCATCTTCAACTTGAAACTGGACTTTACGGCCATCAATACGTAATTCATCGCCTTGCTCAATGCGTTCGCCAACATGTGCGACTTTACCATTGACACTGACACGACCAGAAGCAATCACTTCTTCCATATAACGACGTGAGCCGAGGCCAACACGTGCTAAAACTTTTTGTAACTTTTCACTCATAACAGTAAACCTTAGAATTAATCAATCAACAGTGCACCTTTTCACGACGTTGTTGCATGTGCATCAAGTGTCATGAATACGTCCTTGGTATCCTGTAGCGGTGGCAGTTGGCTTAATGAAGATACACCAAAAGCATTTAAAAATTGAGGGGTTGTGACCAATAGTGCGGGTCGTCCTGGCGCTTCTCTATAGCCTGACTCCTTAATCCAGCCCCAGTCAAACAGGGTTCTGAGTACCTGACTATTGTTGGTCACACCTCGAATATGTTCAATATCGGCCCGTGTCATGGGCTGATGGTAAGCAATCACGGCCAATATCTCAACGAGAGATGGAGAGAGCTTAATGGGCTTGTCTGGCCATGTCTCTTGAATGGTTTCACGGTATTTGGCACGTACTTGAAATCTATAGCCTTGGGCTGTTTCAATCAGTTCAATTGAGCGACCATGCTGTAAGGTGGCCAATTGTTGCAATAATACTTTGATCTCTTGCTTA
Organism: Acinetobacter rathckeae; assembly: GCF_015627125.1. Taxonomy (GTDB): domain Bacteria; phylum Pseudomonadota; class Gammaproteobacteria; order Pseudomonadales; family Moraxellaceae; genus Acinetobacter; species Acinetobacter rathckeae. The sequence continues at coordinate 79,554 of NZ_VTDO01000001.1, forward strand.
TTATATTGATTTTTAAAAGCTGCTTTCAAGAACTGAATTGAAACAGGTGTGTCACTGGCAAAAATAATCGCTTCAAGTTGCATTAAAACATCATGCTGTTGTGCCGTATTCATGTTTGAACTCCACAAATAGACAAAGGCTCTTCAACACCTGTGGCTAAAATTGTAATCTTTTCTTGTCTTGCTAACTCTAAAATGGCCATGAATGTCACCACCATACCGACTTTGCCTTGCTTGGGCGTAAGTAGTTGATTAAATGTGTAACGTTGGCCACGTTGTAATGTGTGTTCAATATGTTCCATGCGTTCTTCGAGCGATACGTTCTCTGAGGCAACTTGGTGAGTCATCGGCTCGGGGCGGTTAAATAGGCAGTGCAAGGCATCGCTTAAAATATTGGCGTCGAACCCATCGAGATTGACTTTGGCCTGTCCAAGCATGATTTGAGGGCTAAAGGTGTCTCGGTCGAGTACATGTAGAGCATTTAACGCCGTTGCGGCTTCTTTTATGCGTAAATACTGTTCTAAGCGTTCCACCAGTTGCTGTTTTGGGTCATCTTCAATTTGAAGTGTAGTTGGTCTAGGCAGTAAGAGTCTAGATTTGAGGTCAGCAAGTAAGGCCGCCATGACCAAATAGTCAGCAGTAAGCTCGATATCAAGTGACTTCATTTGCTGAATATAGCTTAGGTATTGCGTGGCAATTGGCGCAATGTCGAGCTGTAATAAATCAAAGCCATTTTTTTTAATTAAATACAGTAAAAAATCGAGTGGTCCTTCAAAGTAGCTGAGCAAAATTTGGAATGCAGCGGGTGGAATGTATAAGTCGTCAGGGATGTCATTGTGGTATTGGTCAAATACACGTATAGCAGGCGACTGTGCCACAGGAGCTTGTAAAGCAGAATTCATGAAATATTTAAGCCACGCGAATTTTCAAAAGCATGAGAAGATCAAGTTGTTACGTCAGCAACTTGATCGAAAATGTACCGAATGATTTTAATCTATTTATTTTAAAAGTAAATACATCTTACTCAAAAGCACTCACATCGCTTGCACCATGACGAATCACTTCGGCTTGGTCACCTGATAAATCAACAATACTGGTTTCTTTCAGCGTACCAAAACCACTGTCAATAAACACATCAACCAAATTGCCTAACTGCATTTCTATTTCGTATGGGTCATCTAAAGGCTCAGATTGATTGGGTAGAATGAGTGTACTGGTAAGTAATGGTTCACCAAATTCTTGTAATAGCATTTGACACACGGTGTTGTCAGGTACACGTAAACCAATGGTTTTTTTCTTTGGGTGCATTAAGCGTCTAGGCACTTCGCTGGTTGCAGGTAAAATAAATGTGGTTGCAGAAGGTGTATGTGCTTTTAATAGTCTATAGGTTGGGTTGTCTACTTTGGCAAAGTTGGCCAAATGTGATAGGTCACTACATAAAATGGTGTACTGATGTTTTGCATCAAGCTGACGAATACGAGAAATGCGTTCTACAGCATTTTTATCGCCAATTTTGCAACCAATTGCATATGCCGCATCTGTAGGGTAAACAATAATATTACCTTCACGAATAAGATCTACAGCTTGTTTGATGAGTCGTTGCTGTGGGTTATCAGGATGGACTCTAAGGTGTAGCATGCGACGCTCCAGCAAGATTTTTTGATGGCGTATTATGCATAAATTGTAAGCATATTTCTAGTCAGTCATACTCACTTCTATGTTTATTGTATTTGTTGAAATATAAGCAAGGTACGACAGAATTTTTATACTTTAAGGCATATTTTTTGCTTAACTTTAGTGAACACAAAAAGAGTAAGCCAACATGACAACAGTTTGGATCAAAAACCCGCAAGCCATTTATACTGCAAATGAGTTAGATGCAAGCGGTGGCGTGGTGATTTCAGGTGGGGTCATTGTAGAGTTAGTGGCTTTAGGACAACAACCGACTACGCCATATGATCAGTTCTATGATGCCAGCCGTGATGTGATTATTCCTGGGCTAATTAATAGTCATCATCATTTTTATCAGACGTTAACGCGAGCATGGAAACCTGTGGTCAATGCACCATTGTTTCCTTGGTTGGAGAATTTGTACCCTGTATGGGCAAAACTCAACTCTGAGCAATTATATTTAGCCACGCAAGTTGCGTTGTCTGAATTGGTGATGTCTGGCTGTACTTTTGCAGCAGATCATCATTATTTATTTCCGCAGCAGTTAACTGATGCGATTGATATACAAGTACACGCCTCTCAATCTTTAGGTATGCGAGTGATGCTTACACGTGGCTCAATGAGTTTAGGCCAAGACCAAGGTGGTTTACCTCCACAACATACTGTACAAGAGATAGAGACCATTTTAGCCGATAGTGAGCGTTTGGTGAGAACATACCATCAAAGAGATGCAGGTGCGATGGTGAATATTGCATTAGCACCATGTTCGCCATTTTCTGTCACGCGTGAAATTATGCAACAAAGTGCAGATTTAGCAGAAAAATTAGATGTTCGCTTACATACACATTTGGCTGAAACCTTAGATGAAGAACAGTTTTGTTTAAAAATGTTTGGGCTACGTACTGTCGATTATTTAGAAAGTGTGGGTTGGTTGAATAATCGCACTTGGCTTGCACACGGGATTCACTTTAATGCTGACGAGATCAAACGTTTAGGGGAACATGGGGTGGGTATTTGCCATTGTCCACATTCCAATATGCGTTTGGCATCAGGCATTTGTCCGACACTTGATTTGCAAGCAGCGGGGGCTCCAATTGGTTTGGGGGTAGATGGTTCGGCATCTGGTGATGCCTCTAATCTTATTTTAGAGGCGAAACAAGCCTTGTATTTACAACGCTTAAAATATGGTGCTGAAAAAATCACACCTGAACTGGCTTTAAATTGGGCGACACAAGGCTCTGCAAAATTGCTTGGGCGAGCCGACCATTTGGGGCAAATTGCTGTGGGGTATCAGGCAGATTTGGCATTTTATCGTTTAGAAGAACTACGTTTTTCTGGCAGTCATGATCCAATTTCTGCATTGTTATTATGTGGTGCAGATCAAGTACAGCATGTCATGGTGAAAGGCAATTGGGTTGTGAAAGACAAAGAAATGCAATGTGTAGATATTGAAGAACTTCGTGCACAGCATCATCAGCAGGCAAAATATTTGTTGGCATCATAAGCTGGATCTGGCTTATTTTTTATATCAAATAGGTGGTCCACAGCTTTTACATTGGCTTTTCTGTGTTTTATTGTAATTTTATGTAAATATTTGGGTGCTAGTCTTTAGCTGTTAGATGGGGTTGTTTGGTGTGATTTTTATCGCTATTTGAGTTAAATATGTGTTTTAAATCACTATACCTCTGGTTGTAAAAAGGAGTAATTTGTTTCAATTTACGAAGAAGGCATTATTCATGTCTATTTTGAGTGGCTAGGTCGTGTTTGGTTACTGTTATATAATTGAAAAATATTCTATCTTACAATAGTTAATGTTGAGTTATTTACATTAATTTTTTAAGTATCTCTCTTTACTTCTCTCTCACCTTTACTTTATAGGGGAAATTTTATGAATAAATTTCTATCAATGTTAGCGATTCTCCTTCCTGTTGCAGATTCGGCTTCTGCAGCAACAACAAATGGTGCAATGACTGTAAAAGCACAAATTACTTCGAGTTGTGTCATTAACACCTCTGCAACGGGTGGTAGCATGGGTAATACCACATTAGACTTTGGTTCATTGTCTAGCTTAGCTACAGATGCCAATGCAAGCACTGCTGCAAGTGGTAATGGTGCTGTAAACGTGTTGTGTAACAAAGGCACAGCATGGAACCTTACTTTTGATGGCGGTGCAAATGCTGCTTCTGGCCAACGTCAGATGATTGGTGGTGCGGCAGGTACAGATGTTCTACCGTACAACTTATACTCAGATGCAGGTTACAAAAATAAAATTGATACAAGCACAGTACTTTCTGGTACAGGTACAGGCCAAGTACAAGCAACACAAGTATTTGGTAAAATCCCTGCGGGCACAGTATTACCAAGTGTTGGTTCATACGTTGACACAGTAGTTCTAACTGTAAATTACTAAACGTCAGTGATGTGATATAGATTCACATGCACAATATGTGGTCTATGTGTGGTGGAAGGGTGCTAAATACTTCCACCACATTATTATTTTTAGTGTTGTATTTTTTATGTATATGGTTGTCGTTATGCAGAAGTTTGGATTAGGTGTTTTTAGTAGCGTCGTTGCGTGTATGGTTGCACTGTGTGCGAGCAGTACGCAAGCAGCATCACTACGTATTTCACCCACAACAGTTGAATTTGAAATGGCTCAAAACAGCCAAACTTTGACTGTATTTAATCAATCGTCTGAATCAACAACTTTACAGGCAAGAGCGTTTAAATGGACGCAGGAAAATGGAAAAGATATTTTAGTACCCACTACGGACTTGGTGATTAGCCCACCTGTGACACATTTAGCCGCATCATCATCATATAATTATCGTATAGTGCATTTAGACAAAAAGCCAATTACTGGTGAAAAGAGCTATCGTTTAATTTTAGATGAGATCCCAAAACCTATAGACAGTCGTAAATTGTCGCAAGGCCTGACAGTACTGATGCGAATTTCATTGCCTGTTTTTATTACCAATCCAAATAGTCAACTTAAATTGGCTTGGACAATTGAACAATATGCAGATAAAAGTGTGCTTACTGTAACAAATCAAGGCGGTATACGTACTTTACTTACGGATGTAAAACTAGTAGACGCAACAACAAATAAAGAGTATCCATTGCAAATTGGTACTGTTAATGGTTATGTACTTGCAGGAAGTCAGAAAAGTTATCCAATTCGTAATGATTTTATCTTTGATCCATCACGCCAATATTATTTACAGCTTGTTGTAAATGGTAAAGAAACTCGGTTATAAAGCCTATGGTGCAAAAAAAGGTATATTTTTTCTTTGGGGTCACCTTAATTCATAGCACCTTTGTTTCTGCTGATACAAGCTTTACATTAGATCAAGACAGTATTCCTGCTATTACCCCAGTTGCGACTTTAGATGTCTCTAAATTACAGACAGATGCAGATTTATTTTTAAATGTGTCTGTCAATCATTATCCAAGCAGTGATTTGATTCGTGTCAAAACCAATGCACAAGGCCAATTCTTCATTTCAGCATTAGACTTACGGAGTCTACGTCTAAAAATAGACAGTCATATTGTAGATACAGAGTGGGTGAATTTAAAAGACCTACCTTGGCTTCATTACCAATATGACTTATCGAATCAAACACTATTGTTAGATGTGCCAGTAAATTATTTAGCACGTTATGCGGTTAACTTATCAGACGATACCTCTAAAACGACAGCCGTTGATTCGCAACCGTTTAATGCAACGATTTTTAATTATAATCTGTATCAAAATTATAGTCAGACAAAAAAGTATTTGGCAGCCAGTGGTCATTTAATGATGAACCACTCTTGGGGTAGCTTAAGTAGTTTATTTTCATATAGTAACGAAAAAAAAACCGATGATAATCATCCAAACTTTGTTCGCTTATCGAGTTATTGGCAATATATTGACCCTGTAAAAATTCGCTCTTATACCTTAGGGGATTTTGTGAGTAATAGTACGCAGTGGAATAGCAGTGTACGTTTGTTGGGTTTGCAGTGGGCCAGTGCTTATGAGCAAAGAGGAGATATTGTCACGATTGCTTCACCAGAGCTTTCCGGTACAGCAACGTTACCATCGACATTAGATTTGTATGTGAATCAACAAAAAATATACTCAGGTGCAATTCCATCAGGCCCTTTTGATGTTAAATCGTTACCATTTGTTTCAGGAAATCAGGTCACTTTAGTCACGACAGACATGAATGGTCAGCAGTCGGTCTCTACAAAACCATACTATACGTCTGTTAAGATTTTACAAAAAGGCATTAATCAGTTTTCTGTTGATGTGGGTGTCCCTCGCTTTAACTACTCAACACGCTCGAATGATTATGCACCACAGCTTTTATTTTCATCATCTTCATTACGCTATGGTTTAACACCTCGTTTGACGGTAGATGGGGGGCTTGAGCTTTCATCAAATGGTTTATTAAATTTAGGGGCAGGTATTGCAACCAATGTGTTTGATCGTGGTGTGCTAAGTACCAATGTTGCGGCAAGCCAATATGATGGTCAAACAGGAGCTTTGGTTTCAAGTACCTTGGAGTTTAAGGCATCATCAAAACTAAATCTTAATATGAGTATACTCAATGGTTTTGATGGTTATTTTAACTTAGGTCGAGTCGCAGATCGCTATTATACAACCCATTATGTTCCTTCTAGTAGTACCTTGTTAGAGACGGACAGTACGTCATCTGCCAAACAAATGTTTCGATTGGGAGCAAATTACCAGCTCACAAGTGGTGCAAGCGTTTACTTGGGCTATAATTCTGTGATGACACAGAGTAATCGCTATAAGCAACTGTCATTGAGTTTAAGTAAAACTTTAAGCCGTAGCTGGGGTCTATTTTTCTCTGCATATCAAGACATGATCAATCAAAAGAATTTTGGTGCATATCTGACCTTACGCTACACTCCTCAAAAATCAGCTTTAAGTATAGCCACGACTGCAGGTGTCGATGGTAATGTCACGTCACAGCAAGTCGATATTGCAAGTTCATCAACACAAAGTTTAAACAGTTTGGGGTGGGGGGTAAGTGCAAGCCATAGTCAAGATGTACAAGGGTTGTCTACTTATTTAAATTATACTCATCGTTATGCATACCTTTCTGCCAAATATAACTATAGTAATATGTTGCAACAGTTAGGTTTGTCTGCCACAGGTGCTTTGGTTTTTGCGGAAAATAAGCTTTTTGCAGCCAACCAAGTGGGTGACGGGTATGCCTTGGTTAAAAATGCAGGGCCTCGAACAAAAGTGATTAATGGTGGTGTAACTTTAGGGGAGACTGACTCAAAAGGAAACTTCTTTATTTCAGATTTAACGCCGTATAGAACCCATACCATTTACGCTAACCCTGCGAACCTACCTTTAGATTGGCGAATAGATAGCACAGAGAAAAAATTAACCGCAGGGTATAAACAAGGTGCCTCTATTGACTTTAAAGCGCATCAAGTGGTGTCTGCCATTGTACATTTGGTCAATACGAAACAAGCAGATTTAGGTGCCGGATATACTGTGACAGTGAATGGTCAGTCACAAGCTGTATTGGGTTATGATGGTGAAGTTTTTGTTGATGGGCTGTTGCAACACAATACTTTAACTGTTGATTTGTTGGGTGAGGGTGAATGTACTGCACAGTTTGACTATAATGAAAAAAATACCTCTGGTATCGAAAAAATAGGGCCGTTTGTATGCCAATAAGTATGAGATTTACTTGTAGACGTTATTTGCGTTATTTTCTCGTGGCCATTGGGTTTTGCTTGGCATTATGTATAAGTCATACATCTTATGCGGTATGTGAGAACTCAGGTTCAACTTCAGGTACATATAATTATACCTCTTCAAATATTATGTCAGATGCCCCTGTGGCTATGAGTGGTACAATCTTATGTTACAGTAGCCCACTTGGTCTAGGCTTCTTTCTTGTACCGACCAGTCTGGCACGTATTTGTGTGATGGCTTCTTTTACTGCCAATACTTCTGCTAATAGTGATAAAACTTTGCCCATACGTGTGTATGGTACGGTAGGTGGGGGAGGAAACACCTCCAGTATGACCAGTGGTACATGGTATGGGCCTACCACGACTTCACGTTCAGGTAATACGATTAGTTATAATGTGAGTTTAATGGTGCCTGCACAAACATCCAGTTTATTGGCGTATCCCGTGGGAACATATACAGCAACAGCCACGATTTACTGGGATATGCAATCAAGGGCAGGTAGTTGTGAGCGTAATACAGTGGCAGATTACTTAAATAACCCTGATGCAGGAAGTATGGTACTCACAGCATCTTATGTTGTGCCTAAATTCTGTCAGCTCAATACAACATCTAGCGTGAATTTTGGTACAATGCCAAGTGTGAATACATCGAACACAGTTTATGATGCAACAGGTGCAGTGAATAGTACTTGTAATTCAGGTACGCCGTATAGTATTCAGCTTGGACTAGGAGATTACTATAGTAGCAGTTTGGGTTTACGCCGAATGTATAGTACGGCTAGCCAAGAGTATATTGCATATGACTTATATTCAGATGCAACGCGTACACGACAATGGAATACAAGCCAAGTGGTTAGTCTTACAGGTACAGGCACGGCACAAAATACAATAGTGTATGGCCGAATTCCTAATATTGCACAAACTGCGGTGAGCCCGGGTACTTATAGTGATTCCGTCATTGTGACCATTTCTTATTAGGTCATTAGTCTAATGCATGGCGTGTAAACTCATTGATAGATAACATTTGACCCTGACGTACACTAGAGCAAATATAAAAAATAAACAGTAATGCATCTTTAGGAAGCTTGGCTTGACCAGAAAAGTAAAGTTGTACCTGATGAAAAACGTGGTCTTTAAACGCAGTGCTGTCACTCGACTCGCCTGTAAGATTGTCTAAAGATACATTAAATTTACGGCCAAAAGCCGTTGCAAATAACCATTCAATGGCTTGTGGTTTAACTTCAACCTGTTCAAATTGTTGCTGTTGTTCGGCAGAACGACCATCTGGTGCGTACCAGTAACCTAAGTCGGGTAATGCTCTACGTGCAGCACCTGCAATGCACCAATGGCTAATTTCATGCAGTGCACTATTAAAAAAACCGTGTGCAAACTCAATTCGAGCGGGTGCGTTTGTAGATGCTGGAAAATATTCGGGTTCGTTATTTCCTTTAATTAGTTTGACATTATGGTGGGAAAACCATGCATTAAAGTGTAAGATGAGCCAATCCACTTGTTGTGTTTCAGTTGTTTGATCAAACCAAGGCATTTGCTCAATTTGATCTACAGATTGTTGTACACAAAGTTGGTTTAGGGTATCAATGAGTGATAATGTCGCTGTTTTTTGCTTTGAAATAGGCGATAGCATAACTTATTTACCCGTTAGTTCTGTTTAAAAGTGAGAAATTGTATCTTAAACTTTGACAGAGTTCTGATGAATTTGTAGAATTGCCGCCTTAACTATGTCAGCAAATACCTTTCCGGCACACATTGAGCCGTTTAAATGGGCTGAACAAGGCTTTACATGGTCAGGAACACTGCCCCTGTCTCGCTTTGCTCGTATAGCTCGTGAAACAGTTGGATCAGTTGAGCATCAACCGGTTCAAATAAATTGTAAACTATCAATGGACGCATATTTACGCCTTGTGTGGTTAGATGCAGACATTGAAGCTAAAGCACCAATGACTTGCCAACGCTGTTTGGAGGTTGTTGAAATTGATTTAGTTTCTAATGTACATCTTGCACTGGTTGAAGATGAGTCACTGATAGAGCGCTTGGATGAGGATGCTGATTTCGTCGTTCTTGGTGAAAGTGAGTCTTCAAGCAAAGGGTCATTTGATGAGCCTGCGATTGTTGATTTACTGACATTGTTAGAAGATGAATTATTATTGTTGATGCCATTGTCACCTAAGCACCATGCTTGCGAACATAAGCATCGACCTACCGAGCAGGACATTGTTGAAGAAAAACGGGATAATCCGTTTGATGTATTAGCAAGTTTGAAAGGTAAACTTAATTCATAAAGTATGTTATACTTGTGTATAAGACAACCAAATTGTTCTGATCCATTTTTTCGATTTCTGTAAGGAGCCATCATGGCTGTTCAGCAAAACCGTAAAAGTCGCTCTCGCCGTGATATGCGCCGTTCTCATGACGCTTTAACCGAGAATGCATTAACTGTAGACCAAACTACAGGTGAAACTCATCGTCGTCACCACGTGACTAAAGATGGTTTTTACCGTGGTCGTCAATTATTCGCTAAAGCATCAGCTGAATAATGGTGACATTGGTCAAGGTGACTTGATTGATAAAAAAGGGAGCATTTTGCTCCTTTTTTTATGTGTGAAATGTTGTATTTGGCAATTAAAAAGTCTAAAAAATAATGATAAATTGCACGCCTGAACTTCATAAGAAGATAAAAGGATACTAAATATGTCTGCTAAACCACTCGAGCAATGTGCTCAAGCGGAAAAAACAGCATTTGTTTTTCCTGGTCAAGGGTCACAAAAAGCAGGTATGTTGGCCGACCTCGCGACACAATTTAGTCTTGTACAAGACACTTTTACAGAAGCATCTGATGCATTGGGTTTTGACCTTTGGCAGATTGCACAATCAGGTGAGGGCTTAAATCAAACAGAAAATACACAGCCTGTATTGCTTACTGCAAGCACTGCAATCTGGCGTGTGTGGACGTCATTAGGTGGTGTTGTACCTAAGTACTTAGCAGGCCACTCATTGGGTGAGTACAGTGCATTGGTTGCAGGTCAAGCACTTACGTTGACTGATGCGGTAAAGTTAGTACATTTGCGTGGAAAGCTTATGCAAAGTGCTGTGCCACAAGGGCAAGGTGCAATGGCTGCCATTTTAGGCTTAAGCGATGAGCAGGTGCGAGACCTATGCCAAGCTGCAAGCCAAGCAGGTTCAGGTCATGTTGAAGCAGCCAATTACAATACCAAAGGGCAAGTCGTGATTGCAGGTGCGGCAGCTGCGGTACAAATTGCAATAGACCAAGCGAAGGAACAAGGTTCTAAAGCCATTGCATTGCCTGTGTCTGTGCCATCACATTGCTCCTTAATGAAACCGGCTGCAGAGGCTTTTGCAGATGCATTGGAACAAACTGCCATTGAGTTGCCTAAGATTCCTGTCATACAAAATGTGAGTGCAGATGTTGCACAAGATGTTGCAATATTGCGTTTATCTTTAAAAGAACAACTTTATCGCTCGGTACAATGGACGGCAACCATTCAACGATTACAAGATCAAGGCATTGGTTATATTGCAGAATGTGGCCCAGGTGTTGTACTGAGCAATATGGCAAAGCGTTTGCCAAACCTTGAAAAAACGTTTGCTTTAGATACCCCTAGTCGTATAGAAGATGCACTGAGTGCCATTTTAGTCGCAGAAGGACAGATTGTATGAGTCAAGAACAACGTAAAGTTGCATTAGTCACAGGTGCAAGCCGTGGTATTGGTGCTGCTATCGCACAACAATTAATTCAAGATGGTTTCTTTGTTGTCGGTACAGCCACCTCAGAATCTGGTGCTGCACAACTGAGCGCAACTTTTGCAGACAATGGTACAGGTGCTGTATTAGATGTACGTGATGTAGCTGCTATAGATGCTGTTGTTTCTGATATCGAACAACGTTTTGGCCCAGTTTTAGTCCTTGTAAACAATGCGGGTATTACACGTGATAATTTATTATTACGTATGAGCGAAGATGATTGGGACGATATTCTAAATATTCATTTAAAAGCAGTTTATCGCTTGTCTAAGCGTGTACTGAAGGGCATGACGCGTGCTCGTTTTGGACGTATTATTAATATTAGTTCAGTGGTTGCACATTTTGCTAACCCTGGTCAAGCAAACTACTCAGCGGCCAAAGCAGGTATTGAAGCATTTAGCCGTAGCTTAGCCAAAGAAATGGGTAGTCGTCAGATTACTGTAAACTCTGTTGCCCCTGGTTTTATTTCAACTGAAATGACAGAGCAATTGAGTGAAGATATTCGTAAAAAAATGACTGAACAAGTTGCACTTGGTCGTTTAGGTAATACGCAAGATATTGCACATGCGGTGAGTTTTTTAGCAAGTGACAAATCTAGTTACATTACTGGTACGGTATTACATGTAAACGGTGGCTTATACATGGCTTAAGCGCATGTATAAACTTCCATTATTTTAAATATTCAATTAAACTAGCGGCAATTTAAAACGCCGCAAGTAACGAGGAGACCTCCTGTGAGCGATATCGAACAACGTGTAAAACAAGCTGTAGCTGAACAACTTGGTATGAACGCTGAAGAAATTAAAAATGAAGCGTCTTTTACTGATGATTTAGGTGCAGACTCTCTAGATTTAGTAGAGCTTGTCATGTCTTTTGAAAATGATTTTGACATTACGATTCCAGATGAAGATTCAAACGAATTGACAACTGTACAAACTGCAATTGACTACGTATCTAAGAAATTAGCGTAATACGTTTTTAATTGTAAAAAAGCCACGATTTAATCGTGGCTTTTTTTATTTGTACAAAAAACTCGGATGATCGCTTTGAGCGAGGTTTTTTGTTTAAGTTTTAGTCTTATTGGTACTCTACGGTTAGTGTTGCAATGCCTTTGACTTCACCTGCCGTCACTTTATTTGCAGTTTGATAGTAGCGTGCACGTAATGGAACGTCATATTGTGCATTTTGATTGGTTGATATTGAGCCGAGATCAATATGACTGCCATTTTCAATCACTTTATTTTGATTGTTGTAATCTGAGATCAGTTGTAAGCCAATACCTGTAGCTGCTTTTGAGCCACTGGCTGTATTTTTGATGACTTGATTACTGCTACTGTCTGCTGTAAAGCCAAAACTTAAACTAATTTGACTATTTTCAGTATAGGTCGATGTCGTAGAACCACCATTACATAAAATACTGATATTGAGTGACTGTTCGCCTTGAGTGGAACCAATCCCCGTAAAGCTCGTACTTGCAACAGTTGGTAGAGTAACAGTTTTATCGACATTGCCTTGTATTGCACATGATGCTGAACTAATACTGGCTGTATTTACATAAAGTGTACTGGTTAAAATAGGCGTAATTTCATAGTTATTTGTATAGTATGAACTATAACGGCCAGAAGCTAACTGACCAGAACCTGTTTGATTGGCTGTTTTAATAATTTCAACAACAAAATAGCCTTCACCTAAGTTCCATGGACCTTGCCCCAAAGTTCTTCTATATGGGTAATAACCTGAAAAATAAGTTGCGGACGGTAGTTCACGATACAAACGTATGCCAATGCCTGGAATATTGGTATCGTAAATAGAGTCTCCTAAAGTACTCAAATTGGGGTTTTTTGAAAGTACGGCATTGGCATATCCGCCATTTCGATCGCAGTATGTTACAGAGTTGTTTTGCGGTATGGAAAATTGTTTTTTAACGAGTATCTTTCCTACAGTATCTGTTGGTCTAACAACAATTCGACCAAGTGCCATATTAATATCTGTTGTGATAAAACCGCTATATTGTATACATGCGGCATGGTTTAGTGCAGAAAAAGCCATGCCTGAGAAACCGAGTAAGCTGGTCATTAAAATTTTTTTCATTGGCATATGGCCTCTGTCATGAGCATACTTGCTTGAGTTTTTTTCAGCTGATTCGTTAAATCATAGGAAATATGGCACTGCTGAGAAGGATTGTCTCCCCATTTTACCGTCACGGTATCTTTTGTCAGTTGAGTTCTTAAGTAAGCTAAACTGCCTTGTCCAACCAAGCCAATGACGTCTCCTTTTGAGCTTGATATTTCTGCAGCAAAAGGAAGTGTTGTCTGATCTGCTTGTTTTGCATCAATATAAATGGCGTATCCTATTTTGGTGGCAAAACTCAGTTGTGTAATTGAACCTGCATAAGGTGCAATACGTTGGGTTGTTTCTTGTAGTTCTACTTGGTCAGACATGTCTTGTGGGTCGAGTGTCACATCGTTAATACGATAAGGCGTAAGGTAGGGCACAACTGCATACCCAGATTTATTAATACGTAGCCCCGAGAGGTTGTTAACTTTTGCACCAACAGCATTTGGTGCATACACAATGGCGATGGTTTGTCCTTGTTCTGGGCCAAATTGTAAACCGCCTGCATGTAATACAACATTACCTCTTATACTCAACATCATTTGTTGGTAGCTTGAGGCATCGCTATAAGATGCAGCCAGTGTTGCAACATCTGTTTTATAACTACTGTTGATGTTGTAGGCATTGATATTATTTTGTTTAGATACATTTGCACCATAGCTTAAACGGTCATTAACCATACCGCTTATACCTACAGATTGACTGTCTTTACTTGAGGTTGCACTTACATTCGCTGCAGTTTTCTTTATACTGAGCGGGAAGTTCACACTAAATACATATTCTGTATCTGATTTAGATGACGTACCCACGGTATCTAGTAAGCGATGTGTAGCAGATATACCATAAGTTATTTCTCTATAGTTGTTATTATAACCAAATTGGTATTGTCTTGAACGTTGGCTACGGTTCCAATAATCAGACCAAGAACCTACCAAGTACACATTGCCTAGTTTTTGTGGTAATCCCTGATTTAAAGTGATTTGAAATTGACTACGCTGCTTGCCAACGCCTGCAGTATTGATGCCTTGATCAATCAAATTATTAAAAATGGATGTATCACGTAAGCTATAGAAGTTTTCACTTGAGTAACGATATGCAGCTAAGGTGAGATTTGTACTGGTTGGTACGATGAGTTTGCTATAGCTTAGTCTATAGCTTTGTCCTGTCACTGTTTTTTGATTCAACCTTGCGTTTGCATGAGTCCAATCTAATGACACTGCACCAATAGGTGTTGCAAATGCTGAACCCAAAAGAAATGACATGTAATCATCTGCAATTTGAAAACCAGTAAAACCAGTGACATGGTTGTTGAGACCACGTTGGTATTTACCCTGAGCAAAACTTGGATGATGTCTAAGTGAATTGTCTCGGAGCTTACCCAGTGTCATTGAGTAGCGATCAAGCTTTGGCCTAAGCATTTGCACAACAGAAGCATAAGGTACAGCAAATTTTTGAATTTGACCATCTGCTTCTATAACACGCACTTCAATATTACCACCAAAGCCAGTTGGGTATAGGTCATTAATTTCAAATGGGCCTGGGGCAACGTTGGTTTGATAGATGAGTTGTCCTTGTTGCCTTACTTCAATTTTGGCATTGGTTTTTGCAATTCCTCGAATTTGTGGTGCATAACCTTGTAAGCTATTGGGTAGCATACGGTCATCGCTAGAAAAGTCGATGCCACGATAGCTCAAAGAATCAAAAACCTCACCATTGGTGAAGCTATCACCAATGGTAATTACACCACGATAGTCAGGGAATGCTTTTTGTATATAGGTATTATTGGTTGTGTAAGACAGCGATTTTTTGGTTTGAGTATCGGCATTGCTCCACTGTACTTGCGCATTATGGCGTAGTTGCCAACCTGCAATATTTGCTCCCATACTCAGGCTCATAAATGCATTTAGGCTATCTTTATCTGCTGATGAGCGGTTGCTAGATTGATATGCAGTGGCATTGTAGGAGAGAAATCCAGCATTAATACCACGATCCCATATCGCAGGGTCAACATAACCTTGTGCATTACTTTGCATGGCATATTGTGGAATATACACATCTAGTCTGAGACTCGATGTATCAAAATCATAGTATGCCTCTTTAATCCATTGGTTTATATTTACACACTGGTTGTTTTTATGTGCAAAATCTATAGATTGGCTTAAGGCATCTTTTTTTACGCCATAACTGAGTAATGTCGTTGCTTCAAAGCATGTTGTGGCAATTTTTTGATCTGGTTGTATTTGGAAAACCATTTTGCGTTTTCCAAACCAGTTGCCGTTTACATATACATCAAGGTTATATTCACCAGGTAGTACAGGGTTACTGTACTTGAAACGTGATACATCAATACTTTTATTATTACCAACAATAAAAGCAGGGTCGAAATCGGCCTCTTGAAGCGTATTTGATTCAGCATGGGTGACCATAGGGTATGTGATCATACTGACAAATAATGTGAGCGTATGGGAATATATTTTTTTAGCCATGATTTTCTTTTAACCGAAATGCCACGCTTTAAAAGATAAATAAATGTAAGGCGTACTTTAAGATTACT
This sequence comes from Acinetobacter rathckeae, assembly GCF_015627125.1. GTDB lineage: Bacteria > Pseudomonadota > Gammaproteobacteria > Pseudomonadales > Moraxellaceae > Acinetobacter > Acinetobacter rathckeae. The sequence continues at coordinate 95,394 of NZ_VTDO01000001.1, forward strand.
TGTTTAATTTAATGCTTTGTTCTACTCGACCACCGTAGTCATTGATGGTTGTGAACTCAAGTTGATTGGTATTTAGATTAGAACGTTTAATGCTTTGTTCTACTCGACCACCGTAGTCATTGATGGTTGTGAACTCAAGTTGATTGGTATTTAGATTAGAACGTTTAATGCTTTGTTCTGAAAAGGGTGCAAGTAGCAAACCTTTGGGGGTAAGCTCATTTTTTTGCTGTTCCTTTCCTTCAAAAACAGATGTAATGGTAATAAAAAAGGGGGTAGGGTTTTTCACTACAAGTTGCTGCCCTGAGCTTTGCCACTGTAATTGCTCAGGTGCTTTGTTGACATCTTCTTTAATTGAAGCAGGTCTATAAATAAATTTAATGCGAGAGCGAATGGCAAGCTGTAAGGAGTTATCAGATCCATTCGAACCTGTGGCTCTTGGGGGGATATCTAGTATATTTAACCAATAAAGAGATTCTTGTGTTTGATTTAATAGATTACTGTTCGGTAATGCAGAAATACGAAGTGTCTGTCCTTTTGTCGGTTCTACGCGAGATACAGGTGGGGTAATCATAAATGGAAGTTTGACTTGGTCGGGTGTACTGTTTGCATCACCATCATCTAACCATGCTTGTACTAGAGCTGGTCTTTCACCCTCATTGGTCATTTGTAAAGAGACTTCTCTATTGTTTGACGGATAAATAACACGAGTACCATGAAGTACAATTTCAGCATACGCATTTATTGTAAAAATAGATGCAATAATAACTAAAATGCTAGGTAATATATATTTCTTACTCATCGTCAAACACAGCCCTTATATTGTAATATGAAACAGTGAAGCAAGTTTAATCCTTGCTTCACTAAAATCAACTATTGATAAATAATGGTGTATTGAACAGAAGTAGCAACAGTACCTGCGGTAGATGCCCCTGTTGCATAGTATTCTGCATAGTAGTTTAAGTCAGCCTTACCGTTAGCAACATCAACCCATTGAGAGTTCGTTTGGCTACTTGGCGAAGTTTTTGAGTTAGTCGCTAAGATAGGTAGGAAGCCATTGTTGCTACCAAGTAATTGTACTTGTACATTTTTAGCAGAACCAGAAGCATTATTTAAACGACCTGTATTGAAGTCAACGTTAGCACCTGGCTCAAAATAAGTTGCAACTTTACCATCAGAACATTTATCTAAGTTAATTGTGAATGGTGTACGACCTGCAACGTCACCTGTATTGGCAAGCGTTTGTTTAGAAACAGTTGGTAGAGCAACAGTGAAGTTTTTACCTGCGGCAGTTGCGATGTTACATGTTTTATCTGTTACAGTACCAGTGATAGAGATTGTACCATCAGCTGCATGTGCTGTACCGATCACGAGTGCTGATGTTGCAAGAGCGAAAGCAAATTTTTTCATGTCTGAACCCATAATATAACTAAAGACTTTAGTTAGCTAATTTTTAATAAAGTGTTAACGGGTTCGCATTATATTAGAAAAAAGAGTAAATTCAAGCATAATTGATATATTTATTTTGAATATATTGATTGAAAAGTAATGGTTTTTAAAAGGGAAGTTGAATAAATATTAAGCTAACTTTTTGTAAAATTATAAGTTCTATTGGAATTTTTATGGGTGTCGGGTTGAAATAGCAATTCCTAATTTTGAATACAGATGATAAAAATATTAGACTTCTTACGAAATAAATCAAAAGATTCTGTTCATCCAATTTATAGCCAAACTTACTAACTATTCATACAGATATGGAAAAACATTTGAATGAGTCGGTCAATACAATCTTCCTGCCATTCTTTTTTCTTTTTCTTAATCCATGCCCATGTTGTTCTAATAACTTCTGTGTATCTACTCGTTTATGAAAGGTTGCATTATCCATAACAATGACACTATGTTTGGGTAATTCAGGAATGAAAAAGTGTTCTACCCAGAAATAAAATACATCGGAATTAATTTTACAGTCGAATAAGCCGACTGCAAATAGTTGACCTTGATATAATGCACCAATCGCATTGGTTTGGTTCTTTCATTGCCAGTTAAATGAACCATAACATGATACTCCTTTTCGAGAGTAACCATGAGGTCAATGATTGTTTGATTTAAACCCACTTTTATCAAGATAAACAATCGGATGCTTTTGTTGAAGCGGATCTAAAGCTTTTCTAAATCCTAATCTGAGGGGTTCTTTTGCTTGCGGATGGCGTAAGGTCTTTTTTCCAACTCAAAATTGTATTTTTATCAATCTCAAATTGTGTGGCAACTGCTCGGATGGAGTTTTCCTCCTCAAGCTTGGCTATCACTTTGCGTCTAAAATGTTCTGAATAACTCATCTTTTAATTGTATTGTATTATTGATTTTTTGACTATATTTCAAGAGATTGATGACGTACAAAACTGTACAACAGCATGGCAATACTTCTATAATTATGAACGACCGCATATGTCTGTTGATAGTAGACCAACTAACTTTAAACAATAACAATCGGTTAAGAGTTTCTACTTATTCTTTCGATTAATAATGGGGGTATTACCCAATTGCGAGTTGAAAACTTCAGAATGAGATTAATACACTCTAACGTTTTCAACTACCATTAAAAACGTTGCACTTCGTTTTTGAATCTGCGTATTAAGAAAATGTAGAGAGTAAATAATTATTTATCCATTTTTTGATGAAGTAATCCTAATGTGGTTTATAGTTTATTTGTAAAATTAAATAGTTACTTAGATCATCAATTAATTATTACTTCGCTGATTTGTATCAGCTTTTCTAAAGATAGATAACGAAATTTTGAGTAAAAGAAATGACTGTATGGCAACAACTTGGAATAGAACCAACCACAAATTTAAGAGAGATTAAAAAAGCATATGCTGTAAAACTAAAGCAAATTGATCAAGATACTCAGCCAAATCAGTTTATTTTGCTCAGAGAAGCGCTTCAAACAGCCCAATATGAAGCAGAATATAGACTATTCGATCAAGAAGAGAGGGAGAGTCAGGATTCTATTTTTAATGATGATCAAATAGCAAACCACTCAATTGAGCAAATTAAACCCACTCAAGAAAACGAAATTAATGAATCATTAGATACTTTACTAGAAGAACTCCATCTGACCATTCAACAACATATCGTCGATAAAAATATTCACTTCAATATTCGAGAAGCATTGCACGAATTTGCTTATCATCTAGATTTAATCGAAGAACAAACCACACGACTTTCTTATACTGAACGCATGGATGATTTGCTACGTAAGTACGATCTTGACGACTTTTTGGGGTACGTAGCAGAATCTTCTACAGCGCCTGATCAGATTAATACATTTTCCGATCATTCTGAAATGGCATTTGAGCTCAGTAATGAGAAAACTAATCCAGCAATTATTGAGGAGAAAATAAGTCCTATCATTGATGAGCTTTATAAAGTTAAACAACTATTGTGGGAGGATAATATCAATGATGAAGTCTTTGAAAGATTTAGCTTATTACTTAGTCAGCAGTTTGATCTTCCGCTTGGACAGCAAATTGAAATCAAAGACCAGTTTACGAGTGCTCTAGCAGAGCTGAGAGTAGATAGAATGAGTCCGAAATATTTCAGATTTCTTGAGCTATGGAATCTTATCTATCCAGATGATGTACATGAATATAATGAACACCACTATAGTCGCGTACTTCAACAGCGCTTACATGAATATTTACAGAAACGTGACTTATTTAAATCATTATCTAAAGATGATTATTCTATTTTTGAGCAACTTTCAGGTACCCAAAAATTTCATCCTCTTAAGATGCTACATCTTCAAAAACAGCTTGGACACCATTATCCAAATCAGCAAGTCATCGATGTCGTTGATCAATTTGAGATAAATGATACTGCATCGAATATTAACTATAATTTTCTTAAAAGTATCAATGAAATTAAATATTTTTTTGTAGTGAATTTAGTTCTTTTGATAGCAACGCTCATGATATTGCCTCAATTTTTATCAAGCTTACTTACAGAAAAAAGCTTTATTCTAGTTTCAGCAGGCGTATTTATTATATTCACATTGATTATTCAGCCAATGGTTCATGCAAAAATTCTAGCTTTTCCACATCGTGATGACCTTTTATATCTTTATCAAAAAATCTGGTTTATCACTGGTTTTCTCATGTGCATTACCGCTTCATTTTTACCAGCAATTTTGTATTCTTCACTTAGTTATTTATGGCTGGTTTCTACCGTTATCTTATTGGGTTGTTTAAAGCTAGATGCCCATAAAAATATGAATCGTATCTTTCAAAGTGCTTATACTAAATTTGACTACTCAATGATGGCAATAGGAATAGCAGTTCTGTGTCTTGGACTCAGTGTTGGTTTTTATACTTTAGGTCAACCTCATCAGCCTTGGCTAATCAGTTATAGTCTAATTTCAATCTGTTGTTTGCTATTTCCAGATTCATTTCGTCCGCTTTTTTACACTTTTGGCTCTGGGAAAAATAAGAATGATTTAACCAAACAACAATTTATACGTAAAACAGCAATCATCATTTTACTTCGAATCTCTTTTGTAGGATCTGTTGGCTATTTTCTCATATCAGAAAGTTCAAAGTCTTATATTTATGCAGCCTCCCTAGTATTTGTAGGATTATTTTTTACAATATTCGATACAAAAAAGCTTTCTTCTTTCATCAAATATAGCACTTATGTCATTATCATTCTGCTTGGACCCTACATTCATTTATTTAGCATCATTACAAGTTTTTATTTATATAAAAGCTTAAAAGCAAAAAAGCAGTTGAGTAAATCTTAATGGTATTGATCGAGTGTCTGGCGATGTGACAGACACTCATTTACCTAAGATGTGAATAATTCATAAGACGCTTTTCATGGCACTTATTGCTCGTTTAAACTTATTTAATAGTCATCAAATAGACTCAAATCTTCGACCTCATTTAGAAAAGCCTCAAAATATGGTCTAGCTTCTCGAATTTGTCGTTCATCTTGTAGATTGAGAATTTGATTAAAGCGCTCTGTGCGTTCACCAATTTGAGAACGCAGATCACCCGTTCGTTCACTGTACAGGCGCTCAGCACGTAGGACTAAACTCTTGTTTATCAAGTTATCTCGCGGATGAATTTTAAGTGATTGCAACTGTAATCGGGATTTTTCGATATCTTCAGCAGACATAACACTTTGGTGATTGACCACAACTTTTTGTAATTTCTCACCAGTCGCTGGAACATAGACATCCACATCCAGAATCCCGTTAGGATTATAGGAAAATCTGACATCAATCGACAAATAATCGTCATTTTTCGGTAACGATACATTTAAAGCACCTAGAGAAATATTTTCCCTACACAATCGATGCTCTCCCTGATAAATTTGAACTACAATCTCTTTTTGGCCTTTACTCATCGCAGTATACGTATTTACCTTACTGGCTGGAATAACAATATTACGCTCCAGAATAGGCGAAAACTGCCCTTCATCACCCACTGCGATCCCTAAGCTAAATGGGCAAACATCAGTCAGAACAACTTCTTTTAAGGATTGATCTTTGGCTTTTAAACCTGCCTGAATACATGCACCTCTTACAATTGCCTCGTCTGGTTGCACACTAGTCGAAGGAAAACGCCCAAATAGCTTGGTGACCAATTTGCGTACGGCAGGTATACGTGTTGCCCCACCCACCATAATAATCTGATCTACTTGCTTGGGTGAAATTCGAGCATCACGTAAAGCCCGTTCAAGCGGGCGACGTAATCTTAATAACAATGGCTCTGCCCAATTAATCAAGTCATTTTGCGAAATTTCAAGCGTTGCTTCATGACTTCTCCATTTAAAATTAAGCTGAGTAGAAGCCTGTTTGCTCAGTACATGCAAACAATATTGAGCTTTAGCTTTTAATGCGATTTCAACATCATAAGGAATCGTGCTTTCGCTATAAGCAAAGAGAGAAGCATTCTTCTTCCAGAACTGTTTCATCAATAGCTGTACAAAATCATCTCCACCTAGATAGTTATCTCCTGCACTGGCACGTACTTCAATGACACCATCAAACAGCTCAACAATTGAAACATCAAATGTGCCACCGCCTAAATCAAAAATAAGAAAACAACTATCATTACTTTGACCTAGCCCATAGGCCAAAGCTGCAGCAGTCGGCTCATTGATCAGACGGCTTACTTTCAATCCAGCCAGTTCGGCCGCAGAAATTGTCGCTTGACGTTGTATATCATTAAAATAAGCAGGTACTGTAATGACTGCTTCATCCACTTTACATTGCAAAGCATGCTCGGCATCCTGTTTAAGGGAACGTAAAATCAGCGATGAAAGTTCAACAGCTGAAAAGCTACGATCACCTAATTTTAATTGTTTGGATGTCCCCATTAATCGTTTAAAACAGGTTAAAACATCCTGACCTGAAGCACATAGCTCCAAAGCAGCCTGTCCAATAAGAATCTGCTGATCTTCATCCATTGCAATTGCAGAAGGAGTTAATTTATTTCCATAAGCATTTTCAATGAGTCTAGGTTGGCCATTTTCAAATACACCAACAAGCGAGTTGCTTGTACCAAGATCAATGCCGATTAAAGGTTTTATTTCTGTCATTTTTTATCAAATATTACAAGTTTTGTTGAGAAAATATTAATTCTAGCCAAGAAAAATGGTTCTGTCACATTAAGAATTAATTGAGCTATTCTATACTTTTTATAAATATAGATTGTCGCTACATTTAAACGATTACATTACCCCCTAAAAATAATAGGACTTAAAAGTAGAATTTTCTCTTAAGATATAGTGAAACTATCTAATTGTTCATACAGCTAATAATACCAAGGCCTTGTAGAGCCATATTTGTTAATTTTTACTTGTATGTAGTTTTGAGTGAACTGATTTAATGGATTAAAAGTAAGTCAATGTGCGTATGTGGTGGTTTGAGCTGTGTTGCATTGCGTATTCTGTATTTCCAGATATTTTTGTAGCACATGTTGCGTAATTGTTGGCTCTGATATTACAACTTTCTTCGACAATTGAACCCAAAAAATGGATTTCTTCAGCCAGGCAATGTTGTGATGTTAAAAAGAATACAAGTAAAAGAACTGTTTTTTTCATTATAGTTCCTCATCAAAGATGCATTACTTCTTTGTATCAAATAACAGCTTTTAAATATAGCTTGATAAGGTCTCAATAAGTATTTTATTTGTGATTTTTGATTATTATTAATAATATATGGTGTTTTGCATCACATAATAATTGGAAAAGTAATATTTTTATTATAGTGTACTGAAATACTATTTACCGTTTAAATGAATGACTGCAGGCCTTAATTGGATTAAGACCTGCCATTTAGTTATAAGTATTTTACACTGACGATTTCGTATTCAACTTCACCTTGTGGAGTCGTGATTTTGACATCATCACCTTCACTTTTACTTAAAAGACCACGTGCAATTGGAGAGTTGACTGAGATTTTATTAATTTTAAAATCAGCTTCATCATCACCTACAATTTTATAGGTCTTTTGCTCTTCGGTATCTAGGTTTTCAATTGTCACAGTAACACCGAAAACGACACGGCCGTTTTGCTCAAGTTCTTTTACATCAATCACTTGAGCTGCACCTAACTTAGCTTCAATATCTTGAATACGCCCTTCACAAAAACCTTGTTGCTCACGTGCGGCGTGGTATTCAGCATTTTCTTTTAAATCACCATGTTCACGTGCTTCAGCAATCGCTTGAATGATACGTGGTCTTTCAGATGTTTTAAGGTGTTGTAGCTCTTTTTCAAGAGCATTTTTGCCTTCAGGAGTCATTGGGTAACGTTGCATGTCGTCCCTCCAAAAATAAAAAATAGATGTTTAAAAATAAAAAAATCCCGCCACCGAATAGGTAGCGGGACCTTCGGTAAAACGGATTAACTGATTGTTACTAAATCTTGTAAACGATATACGTCCATTGGTAACTTAACTGCAAATGCTTGGCATACTGCTTCAGCACCGCTAATGGTTGTGGTGTAGTACACTTTACCTTGTAAAGCAGCACGACGGATTGCAGCAGAGTCAAACTGTGCTTGTTTTCCTTCGGTTGTGTTTACAATAAGGTGTATTTCCGCATTTTTCAAGCGGTCTACAATATGAGGACGACCTTCGGTCACTTTGTTTACACGTTCACAGCTTAAACCAGCATCGGTAATGACTTTTTGAGTCCCTGTTGTCGCAATCAATTTAAAGCCAAAGTCAGCCAATTGTTTTGCAATCGCAACAACATCTTTCTTATCTGACTCACGTACGGATAAAAATGCATACTTGGTTTCGCCTTCAGTTGGCAAACCAGGCAGTCTTTCATTTGAACCAAGTACAGCTTTATAGAATGCTTCGCCAAACGTTTGACCGACACCCATGACTTCACCTGTAGATTTCATCTCAGGGCCAAGCATTGGGTCAACACCTTGGAATTTAGCAAATGGGAAGACTGCTTCTTTCACAGAAAAATGCTGAGGAATAATTTCTTGAGTAAAGTTCTGATCTTGTAGTGAAATACCAGCCATACAACGTGCTGCAACTTTCGCCAATGACTCGCCAATACATTTAGACACAAACGGTACGGTACGAGATGCACGTGGGTTAACTTCAAGTACGTAGACATCGTTGCCTTTGACTGCAAACTGTACATTCATTAAACCAATCACGCTAAGCTCTTTTGCCATGGCAATGGTTTGACGACGCATTTCGTCTTGAATTTCTTTAGATAAAGAATATGGTGGGATTGAACATGCAGAGTCACCTGAGTGAATACCTGCTTCTTCAATATGCTGCATAATCCCGCCAATCACGACATTTTTACCGTCAGATACACAGTCCACATCGACTTCAATTGCTGAGTTTAAGAAGTGGTCGAGTAGTACAGGCGAGTCGTTAGATGCTTGTACAGCCTCACGAAGGTAGCGTTTAAGCTCATCTTCGTTATATACAATCTCCATGGCACGACCACCCAGTACATAAGATGGACGTACAACAAGAGGATAGCCCACTTTTGATGCTTCAGAGATACCTTCTTCAGCAGATTTAACAATGCTGTTATTTGGCTGACGCAGTTGAAGACGTTGAATCATCTGTTGGAAACGTTCACGGTCTTCGGCACGGTCAATTGCATCTGGTGACGTACCAATAATTGGCGTGCCTGCTTCTTCAAGTGCACGTGCCAATTTCAGTGGTGTTTGTCCACCGTACTGTACAATCACGCCTTTTGGTTTTTCTGTACGGATAATTTCTAGTACATCTTCAAGGGTAATTGGTTCAAAGTACAAGCGGTCAGAGGTGTCGTAATCTGTTGAAACTGTTTCTGGGTTACAGTTGACCATAATGGTTTCGTAACCATCTTCACGCATGGCAAGTGCCGCATGTACACAGCAGTAGTCAAACTCAATCCCTTGGCCAATACGGTTTGGTCCACCGCCAATCACCATTATTTTTTGGCGATCAGACGGATTTGCTTCGCACTCTTCGTCATAGGTTGAGTACATATACGCCGTACTTGATTCAAACTCTGCAGCACATGTATCTACACGCTTATAAACAGGGTAGATACCTAAATTCCAGCGTTGCTTACGGAATTGCTTTTGTGAAATACCCATTAAGTTTGCAATACGTAAGTCAGATAAACCTTTACGTTTGAATGAACGGATATTTTCAGCAGTTAAATCACCAAAACCAAGTGATTTAATGTGATCTTCAGTTTTAATAATATCTTCGATTTGGATAAGGAACCAACGATCAATTTTTGTGGCTTCAAATACATCATCTAAGCTAAAGCCATGACGGAATGCATCTGCCACATACCAAATACGGTCAGGGCCAGGAACTTTTAACTCAACCAAAATTTTATCTTTTGGATTGGTTAGGCTTGGGTCTAATTTTTCATCGAAACCACAGCAACCGACTTCAAGGCCGCGTAATGCTTTGTGGAGTGACTCTTGGAAGTTACGGCCGATTGCCATGACTTCACCCACAGATTTCATTTGTGTGGTGAGTACAGGTTCTGCTTGCGGGAACTTTTCAAAGTTAAAGCGAGGAATTTTTGTCACAACATAGTCGATTGATGGCTCAAACGATGCAGGGGTAGCACCACCTGTAATGTCGTTACTTAATTCATCTAAGGTGTAGCCTACAGCCAGTTTTGCTGCAATTTTAGCAATTGGGAAACCTGTTGCTTTAGATGCAAGGGCAGATGAACGAGAAACACGCGGGTTCATTTCAATGATAACCATACGGCCATCTTTTGGATTAATACCAAATTGAACGTTTGAACCACCTGTTTCTACGCCAATTTCACGTAATACCGCCACAGATGCATTACGCATCAGTTGATATTCTTTGTCTGTCAGTGTTTGTGCAGGTGCAACAGTAATAGAGTCACCCGTATGCACACCCATTGGGTCAAAGTTTTCAATTGAGCAGACAATAATACAGTTGTCATTTTTGTCACGAACAACTTCCATTTCGTACTCTTTCCAACCAATCAAAGACTCATCAATGAGTAGTTGATGCGTTGGTGAAAGTTCAAAACCACGTTCACAAATTTCAAGAAACTCTTCACGGTTGTATGCGATACCACCACCTGAACCACCCATAGTAAATGACGGGCGGATAATGACAGGGAAGCCAAAACCAGCTTGAATGTCGAGAGCTTCTTGCATGCTTTCTGCAACAGCTGCACGTGGGCATTCAAGACCAATTTTTTTCATGGCTTGGTCAAATAGTTTACGGTCTTCAGCTTTTTCAATCGCGTCTTTACTTGCACCAATCAGTTCAACATTGTATTTGCTTAAAACACCATGTTTGTCTAAATCTAGGGCACAGTTTAAAGCGGTTTGTCCACCCATCGTTGGCAATACTGCATCTGGACGTTCTTTTTCAATGATACGTTCAACAGTCTGCCATGTGATTGGCTCGATGTATGTTGCATCTGCCATAGATGGGTCAGTCATAATGGTCGCAGGGTTTGAGTTGACCAAAATAACACGGAAGCCTTCTTCACGAAGTGCTTTACATGCTTGTGCACCTGAGTAGTCAAACTCACAGGCTTGACCAATCACAATTGGGCCAGCACCAATAATTAAGATGCTTTTAATATCCGTACGTTTAGGCATTATTTCGCTCCTTAATGGCTTTTAGATGCTTCGATCAATTCGATAAAGTGGTCAAATAGTGGTGCACAGTCATGTGGGCCAGGGCTGGCTTCAGGGTGACCTTGGAAACTAAATGCAGGTTTATCGGTACGATGAATACCTTGTAACGTGCCATCAAACAACGAAATGTGTGTTGTTGTGAGGTTCTCAGGAAGCGTTTTTTCATCAACAGCAAAGCCGTGGTTTTGTGATGTAATCATCACAGTACCATCTTGGGTGTTTTTTACAGGGTGGTTTGCACCATGGTGACCATGATTCATTTTCACCGTTTGTGCACCAGATGCTAAAGCCAACAGTTGGTGACCTAAGCAAATACCAAACATTGGGATGTTACTTTGTTCTAATAGTTGTTGAATTGCTTCAATCGCGTAGTCACACGCTGCAGGGTCGCCTGGGCCATTAGATAGGAAAATACCATCTGGATTGAGTGCCAATACATCTTTTGCAGGTGTTTGTGCAGGTACAACAGTGAGTTTACAACCACGATCTGCAAGCATGCGTAAAATATTGGTTTTTACGCCGTAGTCATACGCGACCACATGAAACTTCATTTCTGGTTGAGTGAAGCCTTGACCCAGTGCCCATAAGCCTTCAGTCCATTCAAAGCCTTTTGGATCGCAACATTCTTTTGCAAGGTCTAAACCACTTAAGCCACCAAATGCACGTGCTTTTGCAATTGCATCTTCAGCAGTAATATTGTCACCCGCCAAGATACAACCATTTTGTGCACCTTTTTCACGTAAAATACGAGTGAGCTTACGTGTATCAATGTCTGCAATCGCAACGATGTTTTGCTGTACTAAGTAGTCAGACAAAGAAATAGTGGCACGAAAATTACTATGCAGTAATGGTAAATCTCGAATAATTAAGCCGTTTGCCCATACTTTTTGAATTGAACCAGACTCAACATCTTCAGCATTACAACCAGTATTGCCAATGTGAGGATAAGTCAGGGTTACAATTTGTTGTGCATAGCTAGGGTCAGTCAGTATTTCTTGATAGCCTGTCATGGCAGTGTTAAATACGACTTCACCAGTCGTTGATCCCTGTGCACCGATAGATTGGCCGTGAAATACGGTACCGTCGGCAAGGGCTAAAATGGCGGGGGTGCTCAAGTTGAAGCTCCTGATTTTTAAGCTGTAAAAAAACGATTAAACCGAAGATCATGGACCTTGTTTAAAGGTTTGGCACGTTTGTAACTTAAAAAAGCATTGTACGCATATTACTAAAAAAAGTCTATGTTCTTTCTAGATAATATGGCCCTTGCGAAAATACGCCTCTGTGCGCAGATGATTTGGGTTTTTAAGTGTCACAGAGGTTACTGAACTTGAGGTATATGTGAGGTGTCGATTGGTTTTTTTAATCAGCAAGCCTATTTATAGGACGATTGACATCAATTTTAGTGCCAGCAAAATTTTTGTTGATGTATTGAGCGACAAATGGTTGATGATATAAGGTGGCGAGCGTTTTCAGTGCTTTATCATTGACACGTTCTTGACGTGTAACAAGGATGTTAATGTTTTGTGTGGTGGTTTGGTTAATACGTTCATGCTCAAGTGCATCTGTTAAAACATTGAGTCCACTGTCTAGAGCAACGGTATTCCCAATTGCAGCTAAATCTACATCACCTAATGCTCTTGGAATGGTTGAGCCATCAATCAGCTTAAAGACAAGATGTTTTGGGTTTTCTATAATGTCATGTGTGTTTCCAGAAATAGCATTAAAAGAATTGGACAGTTTAATGAGCTTAGCTTGTTCTAAAAGTCTTAATGCACGAGCAGTGTTTGCTGCATCATTAGGAATTGCAACTGTTGCTGAATTGGGGAGTTGACTTAATAGGTGGTATTTTTTTGAATATAACCCCATAGGCTCTAAATAAGTTGTGGAAATTGCAGCAAGTTGATTGTGATTCACTTGGTTAAATGTATTGAAGTAACCCCAAGATTGAAAAGCATTGACATCAATCTCTTTGTCTAAAGTTGCTCTATTTAATGCCACACCATCATTAATTTCTTTCACATTAATTTTTAATCCTACAGCTTTTGCTTGTTCAGATTGTGCAATATATCTCCAAATCTGGGCATCCGAGCCGTTCGACCCAAGGTTGATAGTTTGCGTACTTTGATTTTGTGTAGGAGAGTCTTTTAAATAACCTGAGCAGCTGATAATAAATAAAGCTGAAAGAATCGCTAAAAATATCCATTTATTGTTTTGCATATATACCACCTTGAATGTGATTTAATGTTTCATAGAGGTTTGGATAAAACTTTTTTGTGACATCATATGTGAGCGTAAACGACTCTTCATATTGTTTTCTGCTACATCTATAAGAAGAGGGTTATTGGGGTCGCTGGTTGGGCCTTTTGCTAAATCTTTTAAATGCTGTGGTAAGTCAAGAATGGGAAGACTCCCTGCAAAAATATTCGGTGAAATAAAATAGGCCACTGAATAACGATCTTTATTTTTAGGTGAGATGACACGATGTTTATTGGCAACCAAGTACCCATTTGTTGCTAACTCAAGTGTTTCGCCAATGTTAATAATAAATGCATTTTCAACATATGGAATATCTACCCAATGATCATCTAGTTGTACTTGTAGTCCTCCAGTATTGTCCTGTAATAGCAAGGTTAGAATATTTGTGTCTTTGTGAGCTCCCACACCTTGAGGTTCTGTTTGAGTGGAAACTTTTGGGTAGTGAATGAGCTTTAGAGATACATTGGGGTCTTTTAATACAAAGGGATCTAAACTCTTTTCATCTACGCCAAGTGCCAACAAAAAAGCATGTAATAAATCGATAGAAATTCTTTGATTGTCTGACAACCACGCCTCAATGGCCTGCCTAAAATCGGGCCATTGATGTGGCCATTGGTTTGGCCCTTGTCGGCGTGTCCAGATTGGTGTGTTTTCAGTGAAAGGAATTTCCTTTTGTTCAGCTCCAATATCTATTTGCTCTCGAATGTCAGGTTTATTTTGCGTAATTTCTCCATTTACCTTTGTATAGCCTCGGAAATGAGGGGAGTTTATTATCGCCAAACGGTCTTTTTCCTATTGCTCTAGTGCAAAAAATTGATGTGTATAAGATAAGATTTCTTGGATTCTTGTTGTGTCTAGTCCATGGCCTATCAAATAGAAAAAACCAACGTGGCGCGCGATATATTGCAATTCATTTAGAAAAGATGGTCTTGTTTCTAAATTATAGAATGCTCTAAGGTCTAAAATAGGTAAGCTGTCATGAGCTATTTGGGGTGTTTTTTTCATAAAACTTATAAACTGTCATTGTTATGGCTTTATTTGAGACTATAAAAAGAATGTTTTTTTCCCAAATAATAATAAAAACATTGCTTATGCCGAATTTTATTATATGGCACGGTTTGTTGAATTCGATAAAGACGGTTTTATATGGGTTTTTAATTTAAATTATTGATATATATTATTAATTTTTGTTTGTGGTTTTTAAGTGTTATTAGTCGTTTTGTATTTACTCAAAGCTTTAGGGTGTTTTGTCATATCTTTAGCACTTTAAATACGAACAATAATTTGCAAGCAATGGTGATGTACCATTCAAAAATGGTGGGGTGAGGGAAGAGGTTCTGATAGGGCACGAGAAAGACCAAATCATATGGTCTTATTCTCATGATATGTCGTTAGGATTAGATTTGGTGTAACCAATCTCTTTTATTGTGGAAGTCTGCGTGTGGGCTACTGTGCTGTAAGGCGTAAAATTGCTCACCACGAGTCGTTTTTAGTACAGCAGATATGCCAACAAATACTTGCTGTATGCTGACTTTATTGGTTGCTAAAAATTGTGCGATATCAAGGGTTGCACTCATGCCGTAATGTGTTCGCTTGAGCTCAATAAGTTCAGCGCCCTGACTTTTCTGTGGTGGTATGCATTCGGGGTATCTATACTCTTCAAAGCCATAACACTGCCAAAGCTGTGCAGGAGATAAGTTAATTTCTAGATACTCATCCTGATCACGTATGCCAATAAATAGCTCAAAGCAGGTGTCTTGCCACAAAAAATCAGCTTTACTCGGCGTTTTTTGTACGGCAGGCCATTCAATTAAGCCATTCGGGTCTTTAACCCAAAAGCCGACATTGAGCAAAGAGGATTGCTGTTCAATGGCTGTAATAATATTCACATCATCAAAGCGTTGAAACGGAATGAGTTCGTAACTTGCCATAATAATTTAATTAGACAAGTGTGCGTAGCGAACAAGGTTAGAAAGTTTTTGGTTTTGTTGCGCAGCTTTTTTATATAACAAAACAATTTTACCAATTTTTTGCACAGCATGAGACTGAGTTTGCTCTGCTAAAGCTTCAATCACTTGGCTACGAATTTCACGATCCTCACCCACCACTTTAACTTTAATCAGTTCATGGTCATTGAGTGCACGTAAAGTTTCTTCTATTACATTTTCTGTTAAGCCTTGACCGCCAATCATAACAACTGGGTTGAGTGAGTGTCCGATTTGACGTAGACGTTTGATCTCTTGGATAGATAAAGAAGCCATGGTTTAACCTATTGTAAATAAGCTTTGAAGTATAGCAAATTTGCTTGCTTTTGTAATAAATAAAGCGCCCTTATTATACTGCATTTATGTTCTATGGCATTTATTTTGTAGATTAAAGTGTGCTAGATTGCTTAAAGTCAGTGGAGTGGTTGATTTAAAGTTTTGAAAATATGGCAATATATGTTTGAAGTTGTCATTTCTAAATTTTAAATGTTAAACACCTTAAATGGTGTAGATATGGCAAATTGTGTATATAAACGATAGGCATGATTTAAAAAACTTATGCTGACTTGACAGTTCTTTACTGCAAATCGGTGGTTTTTTGCGTACAATAAAGTAATTATTTTTTGAATTTAGATGATTATGGCAACACGCATTACCAACCAAAAGCTGTCAAAAAGCAGTCGTGCGTGGATGAGAGAGCATTTAGATGATCATTTTGTGAAAAAAGCACAAAAAGAAGGTTATCGTGCTCGAGCGGCATATAAGTTGCTGGAAATCCAAGAAAAGTACAAACTGATTAAGCCAGGTATGACCGTTGTCGACTTAGGTGCGGCACCAGGGAGTTGGTCGCAAATTGCAGGTAAACTTGTAGGTTCGAAAGGTTTGGTGATTGCATCTGATATTTTAGAAATGGATGCTTTACCAGACGTAACTTTTTTACAAGGCGACTTTCGTGAGGAAGAGGTCTTTGAAAAATTGTTAAATATTTTAAATGGTCGGCAAGTAGACGTTGTAATTTCAGATATGGCCCCCAATACATCAGGTAACAGGGCTGTAGATCAACCTCGTCAAATTTATTTGTGTGAACTTGCCCTAGATTTTGCACAAAAGGTACTCGGGCCAAATGGACAGTTTGTCGTTAAAGTGTTCCAAGGTTCAGGGTTCGATGAGTTTCGTAAACAAGTCGTTGACACTTTTCAAGTGTTAAAGACAATTAAGCCAGAAGCATCTCGTGCAAGGTCAAAAGAAGTTTTTTTGATTGGACAACGTAGAAAAAGTGGCTAATGGTGACTTGCCAAGCTTGCAAAAATTGTGCATGGTTGCAATTTATGGCGTAACGTGCAATCACTTACTTTCGTGAAAGGTTTTAAGCTATTTGGGCTTAGAATCAAACTAGATTGATGATATGGGAATGAAGCTTTGAGCGATCTCTTTAAAAACGCCGTGTTGTGGCTGGTGATACTCGGCGTGCTGATTTTAATATTCAGCAACATCAGTGATCACAATAAACCATCGCAAATGAACTATTCTGAGTTTGTTTCTGCGGTTAATGCAGGCCAAATTAAGCAAGTCACAATTGATGGCGAAAAAATCACTGGCGAAAAAAAGAATGGTTCAGGTTTTGAAACAATCCGCCCTGCGGTACAAGACCCTGAACTGATGCCGGGTCTAATAAAAAATAATGTTGTTGTTGAGGGTACAGCACCTCAACGTCAAGGTGTGCTCATGCAATTACTGATTGCGAGCTTTCCTGTGTTACTCATTATTTTGTTGTTTATGTTCTTTATGCGTAACATGGGTGGCGGTGCAGGCGGTAAGAACGGCCCAATGAGTTTTGGTAAATCCAAAGCCAAAATGCTTGCAGAAGATCAGATTAAAATTAACTTTCAAGACGTTGCTGGTTGCGATGAAGCAAAGCAAGAAGTTGTTGAAATTGTAGACTTCTTGAAAGATCCAACGAAATTTAAACGTTTGGGTGCTTCTATACCTAGAGGCGTGTTGATGGTTGGCCCGCCAGGAACAGGTAAAACGTTGCTGGCAAAAGCAATTGCAGGTGAAGCCAAAGTCCCATTCTTTAGTATTTCTGGTTCTGACTTTGTTGAAATGTTTGTTGGTGTGGGTGCATCACGTGTACGTGATATGTTCGAACAAGCAAAACGCCATGCACCATGTATCATTTTTATTGATGAGATTGATGCTGTCGGTCGTCATCGTGGTTCAGGTACAGGCGGTGGTCATGATGAGCGTGAGCAAACATTAAACCAAATGTTGGTTGAAATGGATGGTTTTGAAGGCAATGAAGGCATTATTGTGATTGCTGCCACAAACCGTGCAGATGTACTTGATAAAGCATTACTTCGCCCTGGCCGTTTCGACCGTCAAGTGATGGTTGGTTTGCCAGACATTAATGGACGTGAGCAAATTTTAGCAGTTCATTTGAAGAAATTGCCATCTGCAACTGGTGTTGACTTAAAAGTATTGGCACGTGGTACACCTGGTTTTTCTGGTGCACAGCTTGCTAACTTGGTGAATGAAGCTGCATTGTTTGCTGCTCGCCGCAATAAAAATACTGTTGATATGCATGATTTTGAAGATGCAAAAGACAAGATTTATATGGGGCCTGAGCGTAAATCAATGGTTTTACGTGAAGAAGAGCGTAGAGCGACGGCTTATCATGAAGCGGGTCATGCGATTGTTGCAGAAGTTTTACCAGGCACAGACCCTGTGCATAAAGTAACTATTATGCCACGTGGTTGGGCACTTGGCGTGACTTGGCAGTTGCCAGAGCAAGATAATGTAAGTCATTACAAACATAAAATGTTAAATGAACTCGCAATCTTGTTTGGTGGTCGTATTGCTGAAGAAATCTTTATTAATCAGCAGTCAACGGGTGCGTCAAATGACTTTGAGCGTGCAACCAAAATGGCACGCTCAATGGTGACCAAATATGGTATGTCTGAGAAGATGGGTGTCATGGTATATGAAGATGACAACCAACAATCATTCTTAGGCAGTGTAGGAAGTCGTACGATTTCTGAAGCGACACAGCAGCAAGTCGATGCTGAGGTACGCCGTATTTTAGATGAGCAATACAAAGTTGCTTGGGATATTTTGGAACAGAATAAAGATAAAGCGCACGTGATGGTGAAAGCTCTTATGGAGTGGGAAACAATTGATCGTGATCAAGTCTTAGACATTATGGCAGGTCATGAACCAAGACCACCTAAAGTCTATGTGGCAGAAAATCCTATTGTAGACGTTGTGCAAAATAGCAGTTCATCTACACCACCGCCGTTACCTACGGCACACTAAGAAAAAGAGCCACTGACTGTGGCTCTTTTTTTATTCTAAATATCAAAGTATCTGGGAAAATTATGCAACTTGTTCAGTTACCAAACATACAGCTAAATTGTAAAGGTCAAATACTCGACTTATCGAAACCACAGGTGATGGGTATTTTAAATGTGACCCCAGATTCATTTAGTGATGGTGGTGATTATGCTCAGGTCATGCCAGCTGTAGAGCGTGCTAAACAAATGATTGCACAAGGTGTTTCAATTATAGATATTGGTGGTGAGTCAACAAGACCGGGTGCTTTAGCTGTAAGTGTAGAAGATGAGTTAAGTCGAGTTATTCCTGTTGTACAGGTGTTATCTGAGTTAGATGTGATCTTATCTATAGATACCAGTCACCCTGATGTGATTAAAGCTGCAGTGGATGCAGGCGCACATATTTGGAATGATGTACGTGCTTTAACGCGACCTGGTGCACTTGAAATGGCCGTAGATTTAGATGTTCCTGTCATTTTGATGCATATGCGTGGTGAGCCAACCACCATGAACCAGTTGGCTTGTTATGATGATGTTGTTACTGAAGTATTGACTGAGCTAAAAGAAAAAATAATACTCGCACAAAAATCAGGCATACGCCCAGAAAATATTATTATTGATCCAGGGTTTGGCTTTGCTAAAAATACACAGCACAATATTACTTTACTGAATGAACTTTGGCGTTTGCATGAGTTAGGCTTTCCAATATTATCGGGTTTATCACGTAAACGTTTTGTGGGTGAAATGACAGCATGCACTGATGCAACACAACGTGTGATGGGTAGTGTGACAGGGCATTTGTTATCTGTACAACAAGGTGCAAGTATTGTCAGAGTGCATGATGTTAAAGAGACATCACAAGCATTGGCAATGTGGAATGCTTTAGTGTAGTTACACTAAGAATTTATAAAAGATGAGCAACTTAAGTTACTCATCTTTTATATTACTTTTTAGTACCTGTTTGTTTGACAGAAAATACGATATTTTTTGTATCTTCTAGATAGGTCTTTTTATTCTTATCCATAAGTGCACAGACATTAGTACCACATTTAATTAAAAATATATTGGATGATTTACTCTCTTTTTTGAGTTCTACCGTTCTAAAGTCTGTAGAGTCTAAATCTTTCTGTGCCATTTCTTTTGCTTTGTTTTCAGTATTTAACAGTGAATAGAATGTAGCGAATAACATAACGATAATTAGAATAATCAAAGCGCTATTGTTGTTATAATCTTTGTCTAACCTATCATAAAACTTGGAATTGTGAATACGTAGAGTTGTTTTTTTATATTTGCCTGCTTTTTTTAGAAAATACTGATTAAGATTAGTAAAACATTGGGTGCATTTAATGCAATATATTAGCATTATATAAGCTACTAAAACATAAAGAGAATAAAGTAAGTAGTGAAGCCCATTTAAATAACCATAATATACTTTATCTTGGACTGATAAATTTAGGCTTGTAACATCTATACCAAATACATTCAGGTATGCACTTAAGTAAGCTTGGCCGTTAGCAAATAAAAAGACGGTAACTATTGAAATAACTATAGCAACATCAAAACTGGTATTAAATTTCATGTACGTATTTCCCCCAAATGTTTATTTTTGCAGGAAAAAGATGTCATAAGTATTAAAATAATAAATTTATTTGTTGATAGGGTTGGGGAGATTGGGTGTAAATTAATTGACTAGTTTACTGTATATACACAGGGTGTACATTTAGATTTTGTTGAGAATTTTGATGTCTGTTGATTGATGTTGAGAAAGTTAAGTTATTGTTTTTATATTTAATAAAAATAAGGCTCCGAGATGCCGCTGCATGTCTTTACCCTTGAACCCTAAAGTTCAAGGTGGACCACGACGCATACTTGCTGGGTTTCCCACTCAAGGTGGGCATACACTCTAAATATGCAGAACGCAATCCTAAAGTGTTGATATCGGCTCAGGGGAATCAGACTCGCTGGCGAACACCTCAGATAGACTCATTATAAACAAAACCTAGCACTGTGAATATAGCTTAAGGTTGCATTGTGTTAATGTATGCAACACATGCCCATAATTTAAACATGATGTAACTATATGGCGTGATGTTATGTAGATGACTCGACTTCTTCCAAAATATTACGCAATACGTGATGGCATTGCTCGTAATGTTGTAATGACTTATTTAGCGTAACAATTTCTTGCATGAGTGCGAGTGCAACAGAAATCACCAGTTTATTGTGTTCCGTACGAGGGGAAGCATATCTAGCATCTTGAAACTTTTGATTAAGCATATTTACAACACTTTCAAGTTCAGATTGTTTGTCTTTACTGGTTGAAAGTCTGAAAAGTTGGTCAATAACACGTAATTCAACAACAACGGTTTCATCACTCATGATTTATCCTCATCTAACGTATTTGATAAAGTAATTTGTTCGAGGGCTTGAGTGTTTTTGTCTTCAGCTGTGCCAAGTATTCGTAAGCGTTCAATAATTTCTTCGACTTTTAATTTGGCATGTTCATTTTTTTGAACAAGTTTTCCTTGCTCATCATTCAAAAGTTCTATTTTTTGTTGTGCACTATGTAAGTCGTGTTGCAACTTTTCTTTCGTAATTCGTAGCTCATTGCGCTCTGCTAAAATTTCTTGAAAGCGATTTTTTAGATCATTACAGCCTTTTTCAAGGCGGTTGTATCGCTCAATCAGTGTTTTTGCATCATTTTTGAGCGTTTCATGTTTTGACTCTAAATCTGCTGAATGTACACTCAATGCATCAATTTCTTGCGTTTTTTGGGCAATTGTAGCCTTATGTGTCGCAATTTCACTGGCACTACTTTGCTGTAAAGCCTGTTTTTCCTGCTTTAATTGGGCGTGTTCGGTTTCAAGATTGCTTAAACGATTTTTTAAATGGGTAAAATGCGTTTGAAGTCGCTGTAATTCTTCTAACATAGGTGGTCGCACAGAGTTGCAAACAAAGGTAATATATAAGCAGTATAGAGATTGGATAGACGAATGCAAGACGATATTACAGGTTGGTCACAGTGGAACAAACAATTTTCTGAAATTGTAGAGCTTTCTAGCCCAAGTGAACTGCATGGATTACTTACAGGGATTGTTTGTGTGACTGAAGCCCCGACACAAGAACAATGGTCACTGATTCTATCAACACTGAATGTGCCTACATTAGACAATGAAGCATTGCAGTTACTCACAGAAGAAGCCGAAGATACCGCACATGCGCTGTCTGAAGATGATTTAGATTATCTACCGATGTTGCCAGATGATAAAAATACACTACAAGACCGTGTATATGCATTGGCTGATTGGTGTGCAGGTGTGGTTTTAGGCTTTGGCTTGGCATCTGGGCATATCCGTAGCGACGAGCGAGAATTAATCGGTCACTTACAAGATGTTGCTGCTGTTGAATTTGAAGATACAGATGATGATGAAGAAGGTGAAGAAAGTTATCAGGAGCTATACGAATTTGTACGTTTAATCCCTGTGAGTTTGGCGGTAGGGCGTAAGCGTAAGCCTGTGTTAGACAGCTCATTGCTCAAGAATATTCATGAGCGTATCAGTGAAGTCGAAAATGACACAGATGCAAATATTGTAAACGTATTTTCACCGAATAGACCGAGCTAAAACACGATTGGCCTTTGAACGGTATGGAAAAATTATATGGTAAATCATGTTGTAGCATCAGAGTTTATGGCACGTAGAGATACGCTGGTTCAGAAACTTAAACCCAATAGCATTGCACTTGTATCTACCAATGCTGTGAGTTATCGAAACTCAGATGTTGAGTATCCATATCGTGCCGATAGTTATTTTCATTATTTAACAGGCTTTAATGAGCCTGAAGCAATTGTGTTGATTGAAACGTTTGAAGCGAATCAACCAGATCATTACACCTTGTTTTGTCGTGAAAGAAATCACGATGAGGAAATTTGGAATGGTTACCGTACAGGTCTGCAAGGAGCTGTACAACAATATCTTGCAGATCAAGCTGAGCCAATAGACAGTTTTGATGCGCTGTGTTCAGAACGTCTATTAGATAAATCGCATGTCTATATTTGCTTGGGACATGACGATATTTTTGAGCAACGTATTTTAGATATTTTAGAAGAGATGGACAGCGAAACAGCTATTACGCCGTTGCCTTTAAATCCTATCTTAGATGAAATGCGTTTGTTTAAATCTACATTTGAAATTGAACGTATAAAAAAGGCAACTGATATTACAGCCAAAGCCCATACCAATGCCATGCAAGCTGCTTATGGTGGGGTGATGGAGTATGAACTTGCGGCAGAATTGCATTACCAATTTAATAAACATGGTTGTGAACCTGCTTATGGAACCATTGTGGCAGGGGGTGAAAATGCCTGTGTATTACATTATGTTGAAAATAATCAACCCATTGAAAATGGTCAGTTGGTGCTGATAGATGCAGGTTGTGAATACCAATATTATGCCTCAGATGTGACACGAACCTTTCCTGTGAGTGGGATATTTTCTGCTGAACAGCGCGCATTATACCAGTTGGTGCTTGATGCTGAGATTGCCGCAATTGATGCTGTGAAAGTAGGGTCTTCATTTATTGAACCACATAACGTGGCTGTGAAAATATTAACGCAAGGCTTGCTTGATCTTGGTCTGTTACAAGGTGAGCTTACTGAGTTATTAGAAACGCAGGCCTATAACAAGTTTTATATGCATGGTACAAGTCATTGGTTAGGACTAGATGTGCATGATGTTGGGCAATATAAAATAAATGAAGAATACCGCAATTTTGAATCAGGTATGGTGTTAACCATTGAACCCGGCCTTTACATTGCAAAAGATGAGCAAAGTGTTGCTGAGAAATGGCGAGGGATTGGTATTCGAATTGAAGATAATGTTTTGGTGACAGATCAGGGACCAGAAGTACTAACAGCATCTATTGTTAAAGAAGTTGAGCAAATTGAAGCGTTAATGCAAGGTAAAAATAAAAATACTTGAAGGATATAGGTATGCCAGAAGTAATCATTGTTGGTGGTGGCATGGTGGGGCTAAGCCTATCACTCATGTTGGCCAAAGCGAAAATAAAGGTAAAGCTTTTAGAAGCGATTAAATATCCTGCAGAGACAAACCAAACATTGCTTGAATACCATTCGAGTTTTGATGCTAGAAATAGTGCTTTATCACGTCGTAGTATTGGTATTTATCAACAACTTGGCCTTTGGTCATTATTACAACAGCATGCTACGCCTATTTTAGAAGTACAAATTACAGAGCAGGGCTCATTTGGGCATGCTACATTGCGTGCACAAGAAGAACATGTAGAAAGCTTTGGGCAAGTGATTGAAAATGCATGGCTTGGCAGAGTCCTGTTACAAGAAGTGAGACGTTCTGAATATATTGAATTACTTGACGCTATAGAAGTCATCACTTTGACTCAAGATCAATCTCGTGTGCAGGTGACAGCAATACAAGCAGATCAAAGCATGACCTTTGATGCACCTTTAGTGATTGCTGCCGATGGGCGTGATTCAAAATGCCGACAGCTACTTGGTGTGGGTGCGAGTCATCATGATTATGAGCAAGTGGCATTAGTCACGACGGTACAAACCAGTAAACCACATCAACATATTGGTTTTGAGCGTTTTAGCCCGATTGGCCCATTGGCATTGTTACCTTTACCAGGTGATTATCGCCGTTCGGTGGTTTGGCCTGTTAAAAAAGGGGAAGCTGAGCAATGGCTAGGTGAAGAGAACGACGATCACTTTTTAGCAGCACTGCAACATGCTTATGGTGATCGAGCAGGGCGTTTTGAAAAAACAGCCCCCCGTTTTTGCTATCCACTGAGTCAGGTGTTGGCAGACAAGCAAGCTGTAGGGCGAGTGGTGCTGATGGGTAATGCGGCACATACACTGCACCCCGTTGCAGGACAAGGCTTTAACCTGTGTTTACGAGATGCAGATGTACTCGTTCGTTACTTGACCTCACATTTGCAGCAGCATGAAGATATTGGGACACCAAGCGTACTACTTGCTTATGAAAAATCTAGGTTAAAAGACCAACAGCGAGTGATTCGTTTTTGTGACAGTGTTGTGAAAGGCTTTAGTAACCATCACCCAATACTTAAATTGGCACGTAATGTCGGTTTGTTAGCATTTGATCGTATACCTGGTATTAAACCATTGGTTGCTAATTATGCAATGGGGTTGAAAGCATGACACAGATTAGACACGATGCTGTTATTGTTGGTGGTGGCTTGGTCGGTGGTTTAACTGCACTGCTATTACAACAAGAAGGCATACAACCTGTAGTATTAGATCAATCTCCAAAGCTAGATGCTGTAAAAGTACTTGAGCAAGTAGATACTCGGGTTTTAGCACTCAATACCGCAACCATTCATCTGCTAAAAACGGTTAATGTTTGGCAAAATATACAGCGTCATGCACCGTATACAGGCATGCATGTATGGAATAAAAATGGTTATGGGGAAATTTCTTTTGGTCAGCCAAGCATACAGCAACCTTTGGAAAAAGATTGGCTAGGCTCAATGGTTGAGCCAAGTATTATTAATTTGGCAATACAGCAACGCATGTTGGAAGTTTTAACAGATTACAGAACCTCTGTTTCTGTAAAGCATGTTGAGCAAGATGACCAAGGGTGGTGTATTACACTGGCCAATGATGAAAAAATTTATACACACCTTTTAATTGGTGCAGATGGTGCAAACTCATTGGTACGTAGGCAGTCGGGTATAGGTATAAATGTATTCGACTACAAGCAAGCGGCCATTGGCTGTGCGATTAAAACAAAACACCCACATGACCACGTTGCTCGCCAGATTTTTTTACCAACAGGGCCATTGGCATATTTACCTCTTGCGGTAAATGATACCGAAGAGCAAGGCCAGTGGCAGTCTATTGTTTGGACACTTCCAAACGCATTATGCCAACAATATATGCAACTTGATGATCATGCTTTTGTAAAACAGCTGACACAATCTAGTTTATACCTACAAGATGGTGTCCTTGAAGTTGGAAAACGTGCTAGCTTTCCATTAAAAGCTCGTGCAGCGAAACAATATGTACAAGCTGGTTTAGCGTTAGTGGGCGATGCAGCACATGTCATTCACCCTTTAGCTGGTCAGGGCGTGAATATTGGCTGCCTAGATGCGGCCTTGTTAGCAGATATATTAATTCAAGACTGGAAAAGCACAGGGCAATGGGCAACTATGTCTAGCCTTAAAAAGTACCAAAGACAGCGTAAACTTGAAAATGAAATGACCATGCATAGTATGTCTTTTATGAACTGGTTACAACGCAGTGACTACACTGCTATGGTATGGGCAAGAGCAGTTGGTTTAAAGACAGTATATCACTTTTTACCACTCAAAGCATATTTTATGCGACAAGCCAGTGGTGTTTCTGCACTTGCAAAAACACGTTATCGGCTTTAAAAAGGGTTTATTAGCACGGTAATTACGCAAAAAAGTAAAAATAGCCTTTTAGATATTTAACTTACTTGCTACATTGCATTTTTCTAAGATCAAGTGCTTTGCACTAAATTGAATTGTTTTGAAATGGTGGAAAATATCATGGTTGATATGAATGATTATGATGATGCAAAAGATGATGATATTGTTGATGATGCAGAAGCAGATGCTGCCGAAAAAGGTGCACAAAATGCCAATGATAATCCACAAAATGATGCCGATATTGCTGAAGCTGAAAGTTTAACTGTCACAGCAAAGCAAAAAAAACGAGAAACTTTAGAGGAAGAGTTGGCTGCGTTTTTTGCTAAAGGCGGTAAAATTACAGAAGTTCCACCCGATGACAGTGGTTTAGATTGATTAAATAGATGCTTGTAACAAGATTTTACAGAGCTTATGAAATATATTTATTTAGCCCCTTGGAAATTAAATAGTATTTAAAATCAATGACTAAAAATATTTCTAATATTACAGGTAAATATATTCTGTTTTTGGGATTGTATTTATTTGCTAATTAAATCAAATATTTATAGTTTTTTGTTGCTTAAAGCTAATTTTTGTTAACATTTTATATTATTGTTATTAAAAGTTTAATTTTTGCAGAAGCTCTAGTATTATATATGTTCATTAGTTATAAAACTAACTGGGGTAAGGAAACTATCTCAGTGTATTAAACAAAAAATTTTAGGCTGAGCTTAAAAAAAACAAATGTTATATCTCTGGAGGATATCCATGAAATTGAGTCGTATTGCTCTTGCTACAGTGCTTGCAGCTTCCCCATTTGTAGTGGCTAATGCAGGCGTAACAGTAACACCATTGTTGCTTGGTTATACTTTCCAAGATTCTACAAGTAACAACGGTACTAAAAATCTTAACGATAGCGAACAACACTTAACAACTGGCCCAGAACTGAAAGATGATCTTGCAGTGGGTGCAGCATTAGGTCTTGAGCTAACTCCTTGGGCTGACTTCGAAGCTGAATACTTACAAGTAAAAGGCGACGTTAAAGGTGCTCAACAAGGCGCTCAATACAAGCAAAGACAAATCAACGGTAACTTCTTAATCAAATCTGACTTACTGACTAAAAACTACGATAGCAAAATTAAGCCATACGTACTTTTAGGTGGTGGTTACTACAAATATGATTTTGACGGTGTTCCACGTACGTCTTACCAAAACCGTGAAGGCGGTTTAGTAAATACAGGTGCTGGTGTACTTTGGCAGTTAAACGATGCATTAACACTTCGTACAGAAGCTCGTGCAACGTATAACATCAATGCAGATTTCTGGAACTACACAGCACTTGCTGGCTTAAACGTTGTGATCGGTGGTCACTTGAAGCCTGCAGCACCTGTAGTTGAAGTTCAACCAGTACAACCTGCTCCAGCACCTGCTCCAGCACCAGTTGTTGTTCAGCCACCTCAACCACAAGAGTTGACTGAAGATCTAAACATGGAACTACGTGTGTTCTTTGATACAAACAAATCTGATATCAAACCACAATACCGTCCAGAAATTGCAAAAGTTGCAGACGCACTTGGTCAATATCCAAATGCTACAGCACGTATTGATGGTCACACAGATAACACAGGTCCACGTAAGTTAAACGAACGTTTATCTCTAGCTCGTGCAAACTCTGTTAAATCTGCACTTGTTAACCAATACGGTATTGATCCAGCTCGCTTAACGACTCAAGGTTTTGCGTGGGATCAACCAATTGCAAGCAACAGCACTAAAGAAGGTCGTGCAATGAACCGTCGTGTATTTGCAACCATTACTGGTAGCCGTACAGTTCTTGCTCAACCAAAATAATGAACTACTGATTTTTAATCAATAGTTTTAAAAAGCCCCACTTCGGTGGGGCTTTTTAATTACATAATTTTACGTATTGTTGAGTAATATAAATAAAAAATCAAAAAAATTTGTTATAGTAAAATTGGTTCAAAAACAATATCGTTTCAATAACGGAGTAAATATAAATGGGTATTTTTGATTTTGTAAAAGGCATTGGTGATAAGCTACAAGGTAAAACAGAGTCATCTACACCAGTGGCAACAGAACCAACTGCACAAGAAATTGCAAACCAGTTGTTGTCACATATTCAAAGCCTAGGGTTAGCAATTGGTGGTTTATCTGTAAATTATAATAGTGATACAGATACAGCCGTGATTCATGGTGAGGCACAAAGTCAAGCAGATAAAGAAAAAGTGATTTTAGCTGCAGGTAACGTTGCCCATGTTGCACAAGTTGATGACCAAATGACAGTGGCTGAAACAGCAGAAGAGCAAAGCCCTAGTCAATTCTATACTGTACAGTCGGGTGATACACTTTCAAAAATTTCTAAGCAGTTTTATGGTGATGCGAATAAATACAACACGATTTTTGAAGCAAATAAACCATTACTAAAAGATGCAAACTCAATTTATCCTGGTCAGGTTTTACGTATTCCAGAATAAGTAATATTTTAAAAAGATATAAAAAAAGCCTGATTTAAAATCAGGCTTTTTACCATCATCATGCTGTATAAATGTGTGTACATTAAATGTCTCCTAAAGTGGTTAAGACCAGTTCATACGTTTAATGGCGAGCTTGGCCTGTTTACGCTGCTTACGATGAAGAGCTTGAAACTCTTCCGTATGATGTACACCACCTTTTTGTAATAAAGGTGAGCGTGCAACATGGTTTCGTATTTTAGCATGTGCTTTTAGTTTCATGATAAAAGTCCTTTGCTTGGATAAAAAAGCCTAGCTTGAGCTAGGCTTTTTGTAGACATAAACAATGATTTAATCATGGTTTAGTCTCTATTTGTTGCGAGTGTATATTACAACAGATTATGTTTTGGTCAAGTTCTAATCTGTAGCATCTTTAGGCATTGGTTTGACATCCATATCTTCATAAGAAACCATTTTGGTCTTATATTTGATTTTATAACCAATCCAAATGGCTAAAAATACTGGAATGGTAATATATGTTGCAATAATGCCTTTCCAATCAATTTCATGTCCAATAAACGCTTGGTAGTTTTGCCCAAGCGTAATAATTAAACACACTGCAAAAGCGAATAAAGGTCCTAAAGGAAACAGCTTTGCTTTGTATGACAAATCTGAAAGTTTGTAGCCTTGGGTCATATAGCCTTTACGAAAGCGATAATGGCAAATAGCTATACCAAGCCAAACGATAAATCCACACATGCCTGACATGTTAAGTAGCCAAAAGTACACTTCCTTTTCACTTACAAAGTAGGTGAGTAAGCATAAAGCAGCTACTACAGTGGTTGCGTACAATGCATTCATTGGTACGCCACGTGCATCAAGTCGAGCAAATATTTTAGGTGCACTGCCAGATTTTGCCATGTTCCATAACATACGGGTCGATGAATATAGCCCTGAATTTCCTGCTGAAAGTACAGCTGTTAAAATGACTGCATTCATTAGGCCTGCAGCAAAGGCAAGCCCTGCTTTTTCATAGAGGAGTGTGAATGGTGACAGTGCAATATTATTGTCATTAGCCGCTTGTAATAGTAAAGGGTCATCGTAATGAACCAATGTGGCAATAATGAAAATACATAAAACGTAAAATAATAAAATACGCCAAAAGATTTGTTTAATCGCCAATGGAATGGTTTTTTCAGGAGATTTAGACTCACCTGCAGCAACACCAACCATTTCAGTGCCTTGAAATGAAAATCCAGCAATCATAGCCACACCAATCATGGCTTGAAGACCACCAACAAACGGTGCATCTTTGTAATGCCAGTTTGCAAATACAGCACTTGGCTCACTCAGCATAATTTTAGCAATCATAAATATGCCAAGAATAATAAAGGCAATAATTGCAATGACTTTAATGAGTGAGAAGACAAATTCACTTTCACCAAAGCCTTTGACGGTCATGGCATTAATGGAGAAAATAATACCAATAAAAATGAGACTCCACCAAAATCCTGCAATCTCGGGAAACCAGAACTTCATAATAAACTGTACAGCAACCAGTTCAAATGCAACGGTAATGGCCCAGTTGTACCAATAGTTCCAACCCAATGCGAAACCAAAGCCTTTATCTACATATTTATTACCATAGGTGAAAAATGCACCCGATGTTGGGTTGTGTGTAGCAAGCTCACCTAAACTGGTCATTAAAAAGTAAATCATGATGCCAATCAGCACATAAGCAAGTAAAGCACCGCCAGGCCCTGCACTAGCAATGGTTGAGCCAGATGCAAGAAAGAGTCCTGTACCAATAGACCCACCAATCGCAATCATGTTGAGGTGTCTTGCACCCAATTGGCGTTTTAAATGCGTAGGTTGATTTTCGCTCATCTAAATTCCTTATTTGTTGCGTTTAAGCGTGGGCATATAAGACTTTAAAACCATTTTGGTCGGTTTTTATGGTGCATGTCCCAAAAGATTTTTCAATAATCGGCGAGTAGTTTAGGAATCGGTTGGCTACAATCCATAATTCGCCGTTGGTTCTGAGGTGTTGTTTGGCTTCACGGCAAAGATCTTCACTAACCGCATAATGGGTTTTTACTCCTTGATGAAACGGAGGGTTGCTCACAATGGCATCTAATTGTGAAGGCATATCGGCAATGCCTTGCACAGCACAGCATTCAAGTTGCTCTGATATATTGTTTGCCTCAAAGGTCATTTTTGTCGATTCGAGTGCAAAGGCATCAACATCTAAAGCATAAATGGTATTTTTTTTATTTTGTTGTGCTAAGTAACATGCAATCACCCCTGCACCGCAACCAAAGTCTGCAATACGTCCTGTTTTCATTGACTTGAGTTGTGGAAGTAGGACGGCTGTACCTATGTCTAAGTGATCTTGGCTAAAGACACCTGGTAGAGCACAAATTTTAAGGGTATTGTGTTCTGTATCAATCTGGTAGGTTTTTACCCAATCTTGAATGGGTTTTTTAGCGACAGGTTGCTCAAGTTGTGTATGCCAGAGTTGGCAGTGGCGAGCACTGTCTAGTTTTAAGGTGTTGCCATACATTTTAAGTTGTTTGGCTGCACGTTCAACGCCTATTTTCTTTTCGCCAACCAATAATATTTGGCAATCTTTTGCCAAATGACTCGCGACTTGGTGTAGTACGTAGCTTAATAATTCTTTAGATTTTGGCACAAAAATAACAGCTTGATCGTATGTTGCTGCAGGTAGGGTTATGCCAAAATGGGTATTGTAATCTGGGTGGTATTGTTCATAATCCGAAAAATTCCATGTCCAAATACTGGCATCAATACGATGATCGAGTTGTGAGAGTAATTGGTCACTAGGTGCATTAATAAAAAGAACTTTTCCTTTTAAGTACGCTTCTTGGCGTAAGATGACCTCACTACGTGGATCCATAATTGACTCTCATATGTATATAACAACGGACTGCCCAATGCGTTGATATTGGGCAGGGCAGGGTACTTTATTCGTTATTTTCAGGCAAGACAATATTTAAAATAAGTGCAGCAATGCCACCTGTAGCTACACCAGAACTGAAAATATTACGCATTAACTCAGGCATGTGTTTTAAAAAGTCAGGAACTTGAGAAATACCTAAACCTAACGCCAGTGCGACAGCAATAATGAGTAAGGCTCTACGGTCAAGCTTCGTACTGGCTAAAATATTAATGCCAGAAGCAGCCACGGCACCAAACATGACAATCACTGCACCACCTAAAACAGCTTGAGGCACAGCTTGAATGATACCTGCAATTTTAGGAAATAAGCCCAAAATAACCAGCATTGCAGCAATAAAAATGCCTACATAGCGACTGGCGACACCGGTAATTTGAATGACACCATTATTTTGTGCAAATACAGAGCTTGGGAATGTATTAAATATGCCTGCAATAAATGAGTTAACACCATTTACTAATACACCGCCTTTAATGCGTTGCATCCAAATTGGGCCACTGACAGGCTGTTGAGAAACTTTACTGGTAGCAGTAATGTCACCAATCGCCTCTAAAGAGGTCACTAGGTAAATAAAAGCTAAAGGAATAAAGAGCGACCAATCAAAAGAAATACCAAAGTGTAGCGGTGATGGTAGTTGGAAGGTAGGAGCATTATAGAATGTCGAAAAATCTAAATGGCCAAGTAAGCCTGCTAGCATATAGCCTGCAATCAGTGCAATAAATAAAGATGCACTTTTGAGCCAAATAATACGGGTACGGTTAAGAATAATAATCAATGCCAACACAAAGCATGACATCATTAGATTATCGCTGTTGGCAAAAGTACCATCAGCCATGGCACCATAACCACCGCCCATACTAATCAATCCTTCTTTGACAAGAGTTAGACCAATAAGAAGTACCACAACACCTGTAACTAAAGGAGTAATGAGGGTTTTGATCCAGGGTAAAATACGAGATACACCCATTTCAATAAATGCACCTGCGATGACGACACCAAAAATGGCGGCCATCACCTGTTGATACGGTGTGCCATTGGCAATCATTAAGCTACCTATGGCCATAATTGGGCCAATAAAGTTAAAGCTTGTGCCTTGTACAATAAGTAACCCTGCACCTAAGGGCCCAACTTTCTTACATTGTAAAAAAGTCGCAATCCCTGAAATCACCAGTGACATCGATAAAATCATGGTGGTTTCATGTGCAGGAACTTTAAGTGCGCCACAGATTAAAAGACCTGGGGTTAAAATAGGAACAATAATCGCAAATAAGTGTTGTAAGGCTGCAAGTAAGGTCACAGAGACTTTCGGACGCTCATTAAGATGAATAATTAACTCAGATGAGTCGTCTTTATGTGGTGATAATGGGTCAGACATAGAAAAGTGTGGTATAGTTTACGAGTCGTTATTCTAATCGACTTACATGTCTTTACAAAATAAAACATGTGATTGAACTTAAAAAAGTGTGATTGTCAATAAAATGTCACTACTCAATGGTAGTGTTTTTTTGTATAATTTGCCCTCAAATTTTAGGCGTACCGAAATTCATGTCATCAGATATTAAAAATCTCCGTAATATTGCAATTATTGCGCACGTCGACCATGGTAAAACAACTTTGGTTGATAAACTTCTTCAACAATCAGGTGCTTTAGGTGATCGTGCAGGCGAGATTGAGCGTGTCATGGACTCGAATGCGCTTGAAAGTGAACGTGGTATTACCATTCTTGCAAAAAACACTGCAATTACTTGGTTAGACAAGCGTACAGACACGACTTACCGCATTAACATCGTAGATACCCCAGGACACGCCGACTTCGGTGGTGAGGTTGAACGTGTAATGTCTATGGTTGACTGTGTACTACTTCTTGTAGATTCACAAGATGGTCCAATGCCACAAACACGTTTTGTGACATCTAAAGCATTTGCTCGTGGCTTGAAGCCAATCGTTGTATTAAACAAAGTTGACCGTCCGGGCGCACGTCCTGACTGGGTAATGGATCAAGTATTTGATTTGTTTGATAACTTAGGTGCAAGCGATGAGCAGCTTGATTTCCCAGTGGTGTATGCATCAGGTCTAAATGGTATTGCTGGTCGCGAAGTAGATAACCTTGCACCAGATATGACGCCATTGTTTGAAACAATTGTTGATATTGTAGAACCACCAAAAGTAGATGCAGATGGTCCATTCCAAATGCAAATTTCATCACTTGACTATAACAACTTCGTGGGTGTTATTGGTATTGGTCGTATCCAACGTGGTTCTGTAAAACTGAACACGCAAGTGACTGTGATTGATAAAGAAGGTAAAACACGTAACGGTCGTATCTTAAAAATCATGGGTTATCATGGTCTTGACCGTGTAGATGTAGAGTCTGCAGGCGCTGGTGATATCGTATGTATTACAGGTATTGATGCACTGAACATTTCTGACACGATTTGTGATCCGAAAAATGTTGAAGCATTACCACCATTGTCTGTAGATGAACCAACAGTATCTATGACATTCCAAGTTAACAACTCACCGTTTGCTGGTCGTGAAGGTAAGTTTGTAACATCACGTAATATTCGTGAGCGTTTAGATCGTGAATTAATTCACAACGTTGCATTGCGTGTAGAAGACACAGACAGTCCAGACCGTTTTAAAGTATCTGGTCGTGGCGAACTTCATTTATCTGTTTTAATTGAAAACATGCGCCGTGAAGGCTTTGAGATGGGTGTGTCTCGTCCTGAAGTAATCATGAAAGAAATTGACGGTCAAATCCAAGAACCATATGAAAATGTAACATTTGATGTTGAAGAACAGCATCAGGGTTCGATTATGGAACAAATGGGTAACCGTAAAGGCGAAATGACTAACATGGAGCTTGATGGTAAAGGCCGTATTCGTATTGAAGCGACTGTACCTTCTCGTGGTTTGATTGGTTTCCGCTCAGAGTTCTTAACCATTACCTCTGGTTCTGGGATTATGACATCGAGCTTCTCTCACTATGGTCCTGCGAAGCAAGGTACTGTAGCGAAGCGTCAAAATGGTGTGTTAATCTCTATGGTTAATGGCACATGCTTGGCGTTTGCATTGTTCACATTGCAAGACCGTGGTCGTCTATTTGCTGAACCACAGTTAGAAGTATATGAAGGCATGATCGTGGGTATTAACTCACGTTCTGATGACATGACTGTGAATCCAACGAAAGCAAAACAATTAACGAACATGCGTGCGTCTGGTACAGATGAAGCATTAACGTTAACGCCAGCGATTCGTATGACACTTGAGCAAGCACTTGAGTTCATTGAAGATGACGAATTGGTTGAAGTAACGCCAAAATCGATCCGTGTGCGTAAAAAATACTTAACTGAAAACGAACGTAAGCGTAATCGTGGTAAGTAATATTTAAATTATTTGCTTGATGAAAAAAGCCATCTTTATGATGGCTTTTTTTATGCCGATATTTGTATATTTCATGTATTTCTTTATTTCTTTGTCATGTAAATGTGCTTAAATCAGAATCAGTTCACAAATTTTAACAACACTGAAAAAGAGTAGTAGGTTGTAGCCTACACACTTGATAATAACATTGGAGAACTTTATGAGTATTATGAAAGAGTTTCGTGAGTTTGCAATTAAAGGCAATATGATTGACCTCGCAATTGGTGTAATCATTGGTGGTGCTTTTAGTAAAATTGTTGACTCTTTAGTAAAAGATATTTTTATGCCAATTATCAGTTTAATTACTGGTGGGGGTGTTGATTTCACGCAAAAATTTATTGTGCTTGGAAGTAACCCAAATAATCTACAATCACTGGCTGAACTACAAAAAGCAGGTGTGAATGTATTAACCTATGGTAATTTTATTACCATCTTTATTAACTTTATTATTTTGGCCTTTGTTGTATTTATGATGGTTCGTTTAATTAATAAAGTACGTCGTAAAGAAGAGGCCGCACCTGCAGCACCTGCACCAACACCAGAAGATATTCAATTGTTACGTGAAATTCGTGATGAGTTGAAACGCAAAGATGCATAATTAAAAATGTTAAAAAGCCACCTTTTTAGGTGGCTTTTTTTATTTAAAAATGTGACATACGAAATTTGACTTCAACTAAATGATAGCCAAACTTGCTTTTTACAGGGCCTTGAATGGTTTTTTCAGGTGCGGAAAAAACCAATCTATCAATCACTGTCACCAGTTGCCCTTTTTTGACTTCGCCTAATTCACCGCCACGTTTAGCCGAGTTACAGGTTGAATGTTGTTTGGCTAACTTGGCAAAATCGGCACCATCGGCAAGCTTTTGTTTGAGCTGTTGAGCAAGAGTTAAGTCTTTTACCAAAATATGACGAACAATGGCAGTACTCATAAGTCACCTATGCTTTAAGGGGTTGGCATTGCGGACAAAATACGCTTGCACGTTGCCCAAGTTTAAGATTTTCTAAGGTAGTTTCGCAGTTTACGCACATTTCACCGGCACGTCCGTAAGCGAGTAGGGTTTGCTGAAAATAGCCATTTTCACCCATGGCATTGGTGTAATCTCGTAAAGTCGAGCCACCCAGTTGTATGGCTTGTGCCAAAATGCGTTTAATTTCTACGGTCAGTTCTTCAATTTGTTGAGCTGTCAGTGTGTTTGCTGGTTGTGCCGGGTGAACACCAATGTTGAACAGGCTTTCTGTGGCATAAATATTTCCAACACCTACCACAATATGGTTATCCATAATGGCGACTTTAATGGCAGTTTTTTTACGCTGTAAGGCTGTTTTAAGGTACTCTGCATTAAAGGCAGTACTGAGTGGTTCAGGGCCAAGTGGCTGAATAAGTTTTGTATGTGTGTCATCATTGAGCCATAAAATACAGCCGAACCGTCTAGGGTCATGGTATCTGAGCTCTAAATCTTCAAAGCGAATCACCAAATGGTCATGCTTGCGTAGTGGTTCGTTTAACTCACATAATCTAAAACTACCAGACATACCTAAATGCCATAGCATACTTTTACTTTCAAACGCAGCAAAAATATATTTAGAACGCCGTGACAGGTTGGTGAGTTGTTGACCCACAAGTTGCTCTAAGTCAGATGGGATCGGCCAACGTAGTTTGTGTTGGTAGACCGTCACAGCTGTGACCTTGTGTTGAAGCAATGGCAATAAGCTATTTTTGGTGGTTTCGACTTCTGGAAGCTCAGGCATGTGGTGAGATGATGCTTAAATAGGATGACTTATTTTAGCATGCTTCGATTTATAGAGGGAATCGGTACTGATTTATCTGAGTAATGCCTGCTATACTCTCTGACAATTTAAATCATGACGCACAATGATTAGGAAAAAATAATGTCATTTCCATCTCATAAAACATACAACATTAGCTTGGCTTTACTGACATCTTGTATTGCTCAGTCGCTTTATGCACAGACACCTACACCTCATGTTGAAAATTTAGCGACCATTATCGTAGAAGCGACTCGTACAGAGACCAACTATTTAACCACGCCTGCATCGGTGTATAGAGTAGATGCACCAGAAAATAAAAACAGCCTTGGGGTAAACCTAACAGAAGTTGTGCAAGGCATACCCAGCCTACAACTGAATAATCGACAAAATTATGCACAAGATTTGCAACTCTCTATGCGTGGATTTGGTGCACGTTCGACCTTTGGGGTGAGAGGGATTCGTATTTATGTTGATGGGATTCCATCTACCATGCCAGATGGGCAGGGTCAAACATCGAATATTGATCTAAATAGTTTAGATCATGTTGAAGTGCTTACGGGCGCATTTTCATCGCTGTATGGTAATTCATCGGGCGGTACAGTGTTAACAACCACCAAAGAGGGTAAGGGCCCAGACAGTGTAACTGTGAATTATGGTGGAGGTAGTCATGCGAGTAATCAGTCGAATATTATTTTACAAGGCGGTTCAAAAACAGCATCGCAACCTTCATATGTGATTAGTTCCTCTTATTTTAATACTAACGGTTTTCGTGACCATAGTGCAGCAGATAAAGTACAAAACAATGCCAAGCTCACATGGCATTTAGATGATGGCAGTAAAATTAATTGGGTGACTAATTATACTAAAATTAATGCGGCTGACCCAATGGGGTTGACTCGTCAAGATTGGTTGAAAAATGCCAAGCAAGCGGTGACTTCAGCATATACTTTTAATACACGTAAAGCCGTTGAGCAATTACAAACAGGGGCAACGTGGGATAAACCACTGACAGATCACCAATCTATTTCAGTGATGGGGTATGTTGGGCAACGGCAAGTGACGCAGTATCAGTCTATTCCAAAGGCGACTCAAGCCAATCCTAAACATGCAGGTGGTGTGATTGACTTTAGCCGTAATTATTATGGGACAGATTTACGTTGGACAGGCCGTGATTTACTGCCGAAGACTACGCTCAATCTTGGCGTAGCGATTGATGCCATGAATGAAAGCCGTAAAGGATACGAGAACTTTATTGGTAATCAGCTTGGTGTGATGGGTAATTTACGCCGTGATGAAAACAATACGTTGTGGAATGTGGACCCGTACATGCAAGCCTCATGGCAGTTTTTACCTGCATGGCGTTTAGACACGGGAGTGCGTTATAGTAATGTGCATTATCAGTCTAAAGACCATTATGTGACTGCGACTAATCCAAATGACAGTGGTAAGACCAAGTATAATAAAGTACTGCCATCGGCTGCATTAAGTTGGCAGATTTTGCCTGAGCTGACAGCGTATGCGAGTTATGCCAAAGGCTTTGAAACACCAACATTTACCGAAATGGCGTATCGAATCGATGGTAAATCTGGGTTTAATTTTGATTTGTTGGCATCAAGTAGTGATAACTATGAAGTAGGTTTAAAAACAGACAATACCCTTGGCTTTTTCACCCTTGCCGCTTTTCAAGCACGCACCAAAAATGACATTGTTTCAGCAGGCACTTTAGATGGTCGTTCAACATTTCGTAATGCAGATCAAACCTTGCGTGAAGGTCTTGAGCTGAGTTGGAATAAAAAACTATGGAAAGACTTGACTGCACGGGCGAGTTATAGCTACTTAGATGCCACATTTAATGCCGATATTCCTGCAAAAGGTACGTTAAATAAAATTAGCAAAGGCACATATATTCCTGGCGTTGCTAA
This sequence comes from Acinetobacter rathckeae, assembly GCF_015627125.1. GTDB lineage: Bacteria > Pseudomonadota > Gammaproteobacteria > Pseudomonadales > Moraxellaceae > Acinetobacter > Acinetobacter rathckeae. Next base: position 134,127 of record NZ_VTDO01000001.1, read on the forward strand.
AAATCAAGCCTATGCAGGTCTTGCATGGCAACCTGAGGTTGGTTTGTATGCAGGTGCCGATCTTCGTTATATGGATAAAATCTACATAAATGATCAAAACTCAGATGCAGCACCACGTTATACCGTGACTTCACTGAATATAGGGTATCGTTATAAAATTAAAGATTGGTCATTCAATACCTATGCACGTTTAGACAATGCATTTAACCGTCATTATATTGGTTCAGTTGTTGTGAATGATTCAACTATGGTAGATGGAAAACCTACCCCACGTGCTTTTGAACCTGCTGATGGTCGTAACTGGAGTGCAGGGCTCAGTGTGAGCAAACCATTTTAATCTGTTTTTAGTATGAAGAGAGGTTGTATATGAGCGAGTTATTTCAATCTATTGCGTTCGATTCATTAACGTTAGAAAACAAAATTATTATTGCACCCATGTGTCAATACTCAGCAAGCCAAGAGGGGGGGGGAGTGCTTGGCACGAGCAACAATGGTCAAGCTATGCACTTTCTGGTGCGGGCATGTGTATTGTAGAAGCTACTGCAGTAAATCCTGAAGGGCGTATTAGTTACGCAGATTTAGGGTTGTGGAATGATGAACAAGGCGAAGCCATAAAAAGCGTATTACATAAAATACGTACCTTTTCACCCATGCCATTTGCAATTCAGTTGGCACACGCAGGGCGTAAAGCTTCGACTGAGCGTCCTTGGCAGGGACGTAAGCAAATACCAGCAGATGATGTCTTGGGTTGGCAAACCGTTGCACCGAGTCCTATTCCATTTTCTTCAGATGATGCCTTACCGCATGAATTAAGCATTAAAGAAATTAAAGCCATTCAGCAAGATTTTGCAGATGCAGCCAAACGTGCAGTTGAGGCAGGTTTTGCTTTAATTGAATTACATGCGGCGCATGGTTATTTACTGCATCAGTTTTTATCGCCGTTGTCTAACCATCGTATAGATGAATATGGTGGCTCATTAGAAAACCGTATGCGTATGGTCTTAGAAACCTTTCAGGCCATAAAAAATGCAGTGCCTGATTATTTCCCTGTGGGTGTACGTGTATCTGCCACAGATTGGATGCAAGTTGAGTGTTGGGATGTTGAGTCGACAGTTAAACTATCTCAGGTACTTGAGCAACTTGGGGCAGCGTATATTCATGTGTCGAGCGGTGGTTTACATGAGTATCAAGTCATTGATGTTAAAGAAAACTATCAGGTGCCTTTTGCTCAAAGTGTAAAAAAGACTGTGAATGTACCTGTGATTGCAGTGGGCTTAATTACTCAGCCTCAGCAAGCTGAAGACATTTTACAAAAACACCAAGCAGATGCTATTGCTTTGGGGCGAGTTATGCAATATAACCCACGCTGGCCGTGGCATGCAGCCGCAAGTTTGGGTGAAGAAATACGAATCGCCCCGCAATATTTACGATGCCAACCCCATGGGGTGAAAGATGTATTTCAACCCTTTAGAACAAGTTAGCCTGATTTAGAGAGTGCCACGTGCTACTGAGCGTTATGTTACCCATTTTTATATTAATCCTGATGGGGTATGCCAGTGTTGGCATGGGGCTAATTCAATTAGAACAGACCAAGGCCTTAGGTACTTTTGTGATGAAAGTATCTTTGCCTGCATTTATGCTTTATACCTTGTCACAAGACAATCAACTCGATGATTTGTGGATACCATCTTATTTAATGGTCTATGGTGTGGCATCACTCGCGCTTTTTTTTGCAGCATATTATTGTTTTAAACGTTGGTTTTTACAACGTCCTGCGTCTGCATTGGTACTGTCTTTAGGTGCTGCGACATCAAATACAGGCTTAGTGGGCGCTGCTATTTTACCCATGCTGATTGGGAAAGATGTGATGTACTATTTAGCACTCACGATTTTATTTGAAAGCTTTATTTTAACCAGTTTGATGTTGTTTTTGGCAGAGTCGAGTACATCTACCACGGCACAGTTTTCTGTGTTATCTAAAAAAACACTACAACATATTTTTAGAAACCCATTGGTTTTAGCCATTTTAATCGGTTTGACATGCTTACTTTTTGAATATCAACCGCCTTCACTGCTCATGGAGCCTCTAGCATGGCTTGGAAAAGTCTCTGCACCATTGGCGTTGTTTGTGATCGGTGGCACACTCAGTAAACTGCGGTTACGCCATATTGAAAAACAAGCGATACTTTTAATGGTGTTGAAAACACTTTGTCTACCTGCTTTAGTTTTTGCTTTATTTCTAATGATACCAAAGGTAGATGATGCCATGGTTCATATTGCCGTGATGATTGCAATGTTACCCATGCCGACATTGTTTATGACTTTGGGACAAATTTATGGCATTGAAAAAAGAACCAATAATGCATTTATTTTAAGTAATATTTCTTCTTTATGCTTGCTTAGCATGTGTATTCATTTTTGGTATTAGTCTATTTTCAGTGGCTCGGGACAAAATCAGCACAAATGATTGTAATGACCCAAATAAAATTGGGGGTGTATAAGGTGGCAATCTACAGTTGTAAATACAATAAATAGAAAATGAAATATTCAATGAAGATAAGGTATATCAGTAAAAATAATAATTAGTCTATTTTTGATGATATTGTTTTGTATTAATTGTTTTTTATCAGTACTTTATGTTTTTTGTAAAAATAAGAAATTAGCATTTAATAAGATAACTTTAGCAAAATTTATTTTATATTTTAAAAACATAACCAATGCAAAAAAATATGCTTTTACAGATGGCTTACGGACGCTAGGGTATAAAAATCAAACAGCAACCCTTTTGATTGAATGAGCGAAGACATGAAAGAGCAACAAAAAAATACCGCATTGGCCTTTGGTTTTACATCATCTTTTTATATGTGCATGTGATCAACAAAAACGCAAAACACTTATTGATAACAAAATATTTTGAGGTCACACATGGCATATTTAAAATCTTTCGCATTTGCTTTAACCGCTATTAGTGTTGGGCTGACCGCATGTGCTGAAAAAAAAGCAGAACCCACCACAGTAAAAGATGTAGATACTTTAACCATTGGTTTTCAAAAATCATCACTCAGCTCAATTGTTTTAAAATCTGAGCAAGAGCTGTTTAAAAAGCAATTTCCAAACACACAATTACAGTGGCGTGAGTTTCCTGCGGGCCCCCAAATGCTTGAAGCACTGTCTGTTGGTGCAATTGATTTTGGCTCAGTGGGGAATACTCCTCCTGTATTTGCTCAGGCAGCCAATAAAAATATTACTTATGTCGGTTATGAAAATATCCATCCAAAGTGGCAATCCGTTTTAGTACCACAAGACAGCTCAATTACCAGTATTGAGCAGCTCAAAGGAAAAAGAATTGCCGTGCAAAAAGGGTCGAGTGCACATGACTTATTGGGTCGTGTATTGCAAAAGGCCAACCTTAAGTGGTCGGACATTCAGCCAATATGGTTAGCCCCTGCCGATGCACGTGCAGCATTTGATAAAAAATCAGTTGATGCATGGGTCATTTGGGAACCATTTTTAAGTGCAGCTGAGGTTGAAGGTAAAGCACGTTCGGTGATTGATGGCTCAAGTTTTGAAACCACGTATAACTTTTTGATTAGTCGTCCTGACTTTGTAAAAGCACATCCTGAAGAAGTGAAAAAGTTTATTGCGGTGTCTAATGATGCGGCTCGTTGGATTGTTGATCATCCACAAGAAACGCTTAAGTTATATTCGCAGACCATTGGCTTGAATGAAAATATTGCCCAACGCGTGTTAGATAAGCGTGATAAACCATCGTTAATTCACAACATGAATGAAACGGTCACTCAAGCACAACAGCATATTGCCGACCGTTTTTATACAGAGCAATTGATTCCACAAAAAATAGCTGTTCAACAAGCTGTTTGGCAAAACACAGCACAGTAAATGAATGGGGACGGTATGAAAATTTTTTGGTTTATTCCAACACATGGTGATAGTCGTTACCTAGGTACAAGCAAAGGTGCTCGCCAAGTGGACCATGCATACATGAAGCAAATTGCGGTGTCTGCTGATCGGTTAGGTTATGAGGGCGTGCTCATTCCGACAGGTCGCTCTTGTGAAGACCCTTGGATTGTGGCAGCCAGTTTAATTGATGCAACAACACGTCTGAAGTTTTTAGTGGCATTACGTCCTGGTGTGACGACACCTGCATTGGCGGCACGTATGGCGGCAACCTTTGATCGTTTGTCTGGTGGTCGAGTGTTATTAAACTTGGTCACAGGAGGTGATGAGCAAGAGTTGAAAGGCGATGGTTTATACGAAGACCATGCGACACGCTATGAAACAGCCAAAGAGTATGTGCATATTTGGCGTGAAATTTTGACCCGCTCACATATAGGTGAAGGGCTTACTTTTCATGGTCAGCGTTTGAGTGTTGATGATGCCAAATTATTGTATCCGCCTATTCAAAAGCCGTATCCACCCTTATGGTTTGGTGGCTCATCCGAGGTGGCCACTGATCTGGCGGCAGATCAGGTAGATACCTATTTAACATGGGGTGAGCCACCTGTGGCAGTGAAAGAGAAATTAGCTGTGGTTCGTGAAAAAGCCAAAGCACGTGGTCGTACCCTTAATTATGGCATTCGTTTACACGTCATTGTACGTGAAACCAATGCAGAAGCATGGGCGGCGGCCAATGATCTGATTAGCTACTTAGATGATGAAACCATACAAGCCGCTCAAAAGAAATTTGCTCAAATGGATTCAGTGGGTCAGCAACGTATGGCTGCATTACATGGCGGTAATAAAGATCGTTTAGAAATTTCACCAAACTTATGGGCAGGCATTGGTTTGGTACGTGGTGGTGCAGGTACAGCACTGGTTGGAGATGCACAGACGGTGGCTGATCGTATTCAAGAGTATGCAGATTTAGGCATAGATACCTTTATTTTTTCAGGTTATCCGCATTTAGAAGAATCTATACGTTTTGCAGAGCTTGTATTTCCTTTATTGCCATTAAAAGTGCAACAAAAACTCTCACAGCCAAGTTTAACAGGGCCATTTGGTGAAATTATTGCTCATAACTATACCCCAAGTGCAAAAAATAAAGCACAGCAGGTGGCCACATGAGTCAGCAAAAAACAAGACGGTTGCTCAAGCCTTTGAAATATCTTTTACCGTGGCTTGTTCCTATTGTACTGATTAGCGTTTGGCAGATTGCTTCATCACTCGGTGCATTGAGTGCACAGATATTACCTGCACCTAGTGCTGTGGTATTGGCATTTTGGCATTTGTTACTCAGCGGAGAGCTTTGGCAAAACGTGAAGGTGAGTGCAGGACGAGCATTACTTGGGCTCTTAGTGGGTGGTGGTTTAGGTTTTGTACTGGGTTTGTTGAATGGTTCATCAAAAATTGCATCGACACTTTTTGATACCAGTATACAAATGGTGCGTAATATTCCTGCCTTAGCACTCATTCCATTGGTAATTTTATGGTTTGGTATAGATGAGTCTGCAAAATTATTTCTTGTAGCCGTTGGTGTGTTTTTCCCAATTTATCTCAATACCTATCACGGTATTCGTTCAGTTGACCCAGATTTAATTGAAATGGGGCAAAGTTATGGCTTAACACGTTGGCAGCTGTATAAAGACATTATTTTGCCAGGGGCAATGCCATCAATTTTGGTTGGTTTGCGTTTTTCATTGGGCTTGGTATGGGTGTTATTAATCGTTGCAGAAACCATATCTGCACAGTCAGGCATTGGTTATATGACCATGAATGCCCGTGAGTTTTTGCAAACAGATGTGGTGTTGGTGGGTATTTTATTGTACGCCTTGTTGGGTAAATTGGCCGATGTGTTTGCTCATTATTTGGAGCGTTATTTACTACGTTGGCATGCAGGGTATCAGGGTAAATAGGAGCAGTGAATCATGTCAAATTTAAGTGTGACCCATTTAGAGCAACAGGTTTTAACACGTTCAAGTCCTGTAGCTCATACACCAGATGCCAAAGGCATTGAAATTCAAATTAAACAGCTACATAAATACTATGGGCAAGTGAGCGTTTTAGAAAATCTCGATCTCGATATAAAAGCAGGTGAGTTTTTAGCGATTGTCGGACGTAGTGGGTGTGGTAAAAGTACATTATTGCGTCTGATTGCAGATTTAGAGCAAAGCAGTTCTGGTGATATTCAACTCAATGGTCAAAGTAAAGGCCATACACCTGATGTACGGGTCATGTTTCAAGACCCAAGATTACTGCCGTGGCGAAGCGTGGTGGATAACGTCAATTTAGGTCGTTCAAAAACAGAAAAATATCAAGCGTTTACGCTATTGGAAAAAGTGGGTTTAAAAGAAAAAAGCCAATTATGGCCCACACAGCTTTCAGGTGGTCAGCGTCAACGGGCGGCACTTGCACGAGCATTGTTACATCGACCTAAAGTTTTATTGCTTGATGAACCATTGGGAGCATTAGATGCACTGACACGTTTAGACATGCAGCAATTGATTGAAAATTTATGGTTAGATCAGGGCTTTACTGCAATCTTGGTCACGCATGATGTCAGCGAAGCAGTACAGCTTGCAGACCGTATTATTTTACTCAATCGTGGAGAAATTGAAGCGCAGTTTGCAGTGAATTTGCCAAGACCGAGACAAAAAAATACAGCATTTACACAGCTTGAACAAGAGGTACTAAATGCTGTATTGGCCACTTAATGGAAGCGACCACTCGGTAAGTTGACTAAACCACCGAGTGGCTGATCTGTTAAAGGCTTGCCTGATATGCACGTGCACGAGCAGCATGTAATTTTTTATAGCTGTCGATTAAGCGTAAATGACGGTCTAGCCCTTCAAGTTGCATATTGGTTGGGGTGAGGCCAAAGAATTTAACCGTGCCTTGTACCGAACCCAGTACAGCATCTATACGTTCATGACCAAACATACGGCGGAAGTTAAATAAGTAGTCTTCTAGCTCAAGCTCATCATCAAGCATGACTTCTAACACTACATTCATGGCTTGATAAAATAAGCCACGCTCTACCGTGTTGGTGTTGTATTGTAAAAAGGCTTCGACTAAGTCTTTGGCTTCTTCAAACTGTTGTAGTGCCACATAAATGAGTAATTTAAGCTCTAAAAGCGTCAGCTGACCCCATACTGTATTGTCATCAAATTCGATACCAATTAGGGTTTTAATCTCGGTGTAATCATCAAGCTCAGCTTCTTCTAAACGCTCAACCAAAGCTTCTAAAGCATCATCATCAAGTCGGTGTAAGTTTAAAATGTCTTCACGGAATTGAAGTGCTTTATTGGTGTTGTCCCAAATGAGGTCTTCAACCAAATAGACTTCTGAGTAGTCGGGTACTAAAATACGGCAAGCGGTTGCCCCAAGCTGGTCATACACAGCCATATACACTTCTTTGCCCATGTCTTTCAAAATAGCAAATAGCGTGTCTGCTTCTTGTGCTGACGCTTGTTCACCTTGTGCAGAAAAGTCCCACTCTACAAATTCAAAGTCAGATTTTGCACTGAAGAAGTGCCAAGATACCACTCCTGTTGAGTCAATAAAATGCTCGACAAAGTTGTTTGGTTCAGTCACGGCATGGCTACTAAAGGTAGGTTGAGGTAGGTCATTTAACCCTTCAAAACTACGCCCTTGTAATAGCTCAGTTAAACTGCGTTCAAGTGCCACTTCAAGTTTAGGGTGTGCACCAAATGAGGCAAACACACCGCCTGTACGTGGGTTCATGAGCGTCACGCACATCACAGGGAATTGACCACCCATAGAGGCATCTTTCACTAATACAGGAAAGCCTTGTTCTTCAAGCGCTTGAATGCCTGCTAAAATGCTTGGGTACTTTGCCAATACCTCTTGAGGCACGTCGGGTAACGTGATTTCTTTTTCTAAAATTTCACGCTTCACTGCACGTTCAAAAATTTCAGATAAACACTGTACTTGTGCTTCAGCTAAGGTATTACCCGCACTCATACCATTACTTAAAAATAAGTTTTCAATCAAGTTTGATGGGAAATACACGGTTTCGCCGTCAGATTGACGCGTATAAGGCAGGGCACAAATACCACGTTCAGTATTGCCTGAGTTGGTGTCAAATAAATGTGAGCCACACAGTTCTTGGTCTGGGTTGTAAATGTCTAAGCAATATTCATCAAGTAAGTCACTTGGGAGCTCATCATTTGGGCCAGGCTTGAACCAACGTTCATTTGGGTAGTGAACAAAATCGGCGTGTGCAATTTCTTGACCCCAAAATTGATCATTATAAAAGAAATTACAATTGAGGCGTTCAATAAACTCACCTAATGCAGACGCCAAAGCACTTTCTTTGGTTGCACCTTTACCATTGGTAAAGCACATTGGCGACTGTGCATCTCGAATATGGAGTGACCATATATTTGGTACAATATTTCGCCATGATGCAATTTCAATTTTCATACCAAGGTCGGCTAAAATTGCAGACATATTGGCAATGGTTTGCTCAAGGGGTAAGTCTTTACCTGTAATGTAGGTTTGTGAGGTAGGATTTGCATCTGCAATTAGTAATGCTTGAGCATCTGCATCTAAATTGTCGACTTCTTCAATAATAAATTCAGGGCCTGTTTGTACTACACGCTTGACCGTGCAACGTTCAATCGAACGCAAAATACCTTGACGGTCTTTGTCTGAAATATCATGTGGTAATTCCACCTGAATTTTAAAGATTTGTTTATAGCGGTTTTCAGGGTCAACAATATTATTTTGTGACAAACGGATGTTTTCTGTCGGAATATCGCGTGTTGAGCAGTACAGTTTGACAAAATATGCGGCACAGAGTGCAGAAGATGCTAAAAAATAATCAAATGGGCCTGGTGCAGAGCCATCGCCTTTATAGCGAATGGGTTGGTCGGCAATGACTGTAAAGTCATCGAACTTTGCCTCGAGTCGAAGGTTGTCAAGAAAATTGACTTTGATTTCCATGTGGGCACCTAATTGTTCTTAATCCATCAGTACGATAATGTGCTAAGAATTGGAGATAAAATTGAAGGCTATCGCATATCGAATGATATGAAGGGAGCAATGATTGCCATATTATAGGGCCATTTTAGACGATTAATGACTTTTGTGACATTTTATCTGACATGAAAGACAACTTGTGGCAAATCTGTTTAAAAATGACGCTTGATGTATTGATCATTTAGTCAAGCGTATGAGATTTTAGTGTGTAGCTATCAGTAAGTTACCAAAATAATCAAAGCCATTTAATGCACCTTGAATCACTTCGTTTTGCTGTACTTGGCTAAACTGAGCATCATTGAGAGCAGCTTGGAATCTTCTCCAGACCACCATACGCCCTTCAGGGTAAGCCGCAAGGTTCCTTGCTCCGAACGTTTCAGACAAGTTTAATTTCTTTTGTGCTTGTTTAAATAAAAAAGCAGCCCCTAGCGTTGAGCCTTCAGATACATAAATCCAGCCCAATGCTTGTAAATATGACATCTCTTGGAGCGGTAGGGTTTGCTGAGGTGTTGCATTGAGGTCGACAAGGTCTTGATAAGTGGCATCGGCTCGACCACGAATGTCTAAATCTGGTACGTGTTGTTGTACTTTTTCATCTGTATATAAATGTTCTATTTGTTGTTGAAACACATATTGTGCATGTGTGAACTTGGTATATTGTTGCAGATTAGAAAAGACATCTGCTTCTTTCATCAGTTGATGCATTCTTTCATGTTCTGCATTGGTTTCTTCTTTTAAGCGCGAAGATAAGCTTGGTATTTCTGTTGGGTTAACACAAGTATTCATGGTGTTTATCCTTTTTTGCTGAATGAATGCTTCTTTGGTGGTAATGTGTGAAAAAGTGATTTTTAAAAGATTTATTTAAGGTAACCTAATTTTTTAAAAAATTATAAATGATAATTATTATCAAAATATGGGCTTATCTTGAATGTACCGATTGCATGAATGGCCTGATTTACATAATGGCGTAAACGCTGTGATGGAGATCTTCTTTTGTTTTATAAATGTTTATTGATTTAAATACGCCCTCATGATGAAAAAGAGGGCGGTTGCTACTGATAAGTTTATATTTCAAGTGTATGACTACACGTGTCCTAAATTGTCTTGCTCTACAGCATGGTAAATTTCTTGGTAAATGTCTGGAAATGCCGACACAACACGATTCCAACTCGGAACAAAGGGTTGTTCGTTAGGTTTGGCAATAAATTCTTGCCCTGCATCTAAGATGGTTTGTGCAAATAACTCCACCGCCACTTCTTCCATGTGTTGGTCGAAAGAAAAGCCATTCATTTTTGCATCGTGACTATAAATTTCAATCATATCTAAAGCATTTCGGTAGTACGTGGCTTTGAGTACACGAAAAGAATCATTGGTAATATTGACTCCAAGTGTAGCCAATTTACGCAGTACAGATTCAATAATGTCGGTACTCATACGAGCAAGCCCACCTGTACCATCTTCATTACTTAAAGGTTGATGCTTGTGCTCATAGTTGTCTGAGATATCAACTTGGCAACTTCTTCGGGTGCTGTAGTTGCGATAAATTTCAGACAGCATGCCCATTTCAAGCCCCCAATCACTCGGAATTTTTAAGTCGTTGAGCACACGGGTACGCATGGCAAATTCGCCTGAAAGGGCGTAGCGAAAGCTGGCTAAGTAGTCTAAATACTCGGAGTGGCCGTACACCATTTGCATTGAGCGTAATAAAGGCCCAACCAATAAACGGCAGACTCGTCCGTTCAGTTTATTGTTGGCTACGCGGGCATAAAAACCTTTGCAGAAAGTATATTGAAAATGAGGATTAGCCACAGGGTAGAGTAAACGTGCCAACATGCCACGCTCGTATGTCACAATGTCGCAGTCGTGCAGTGCCACGCAGTCGGTACGGTCTGAGGCCAACGTGTAACCCATACAAAACCAGACGTTTCGCCCTTTGCCTGCTTCATTTGGAGATAAACCCAGTGCTCGGAGTTTTTGGTCAATGGCTTGGAGGCGTGGGCCGTCATTCCATAAAATACGGTGTCTTTGAGGGAGTCTGGAAAAAAATGATTTGGCATATAAAAATTGCTCTTTATTGGCACGATCAAGTCCAATCACAATTTCATCGAGGTAAGGGATTTGTGCAATTTCATCAATAATATGATTGAGTGCAGGCCCTTCAAGCTCTGAAAATAAAGAGGGTAGAATCAGCCCCATTTTACGTTTTTCAGCAAAGGTACAGAGTTCAGTTTCTAAAGAGGTGACAGATCGCTGACTTAAATTGTGAAAGTTGGTGACAATTCCATTTTGGTAAAAATCTGACATGAGTAATACATCTCCGTGTAAACGTGCTAGTGCTGAATAAAGTAACTTAAACCCTCTGCCCAACCTGTTGGGCCATTGCCTGCGGTATATTTAACATGCTGCTGTTTTTGCAATTGAATATGTTGCCCTTGATGATTTTTAATCACCACTGCGTAATCTGTATATTCAAGCAGTTGAAGGTCATTGGGGCCATCACCTAAACCAATGGTGTTGAATTTTTTGGGTGCATAATGTTTGAGTAGGTAGTCTAAAGCAGTGGCTTTATTTGCCCCTTGGTTAATGACATGCCAAAAGCGGCCGCCCTTAATCATATCTAAACCAACCGTATGCAATGCATCTGTGAAAGTGATACGCCGTTGTTCACTGTCTTGCCAAAGCAATGGTTCAGAACCTGATCTCATTTTGGCCTGTTGAGCCTGTTGTAAAGACAGCCCTGTATGTTGGCTCACTTCTTGTGCAGACATATTGCTAAAGCCAACACATTTATAATGGCCTTGCTGTTGAATATGACAAATTTCTTCACAGATTTGTGTGTAGTTGAGGGCATGGTCTTGCTGTGCTGCCATAATATGTGGTTTTTGGTTGATATAAACCGTCGCACCATTTTCACAAATAAAAGGCCACTGTGTTAATTGCATACGCTGTTGCAACATCTGTACTTCGCTTACGGTTTTACTGGTACAAAAAACCACAGGAATATGGTGTGTGTGCAGTCGATCTAACCAAGGCTGTGCAGGTTTCCAATCATAGCTATGGTGGTCTAATAACGAACCATCTAGGTCGGTGATGATCATAAGTGGGCTAGACAGATCTAACATAAAGTCCCTCGCATTGGTGTGCTCAATGAAATTGGCGGGTCACGCTCCGAAAATTTTGGGTTTTAAAACGACCTTTTGTTTTACAGGTTTTTACGACCAGACACTATGTTTTTATTGAAAGTTATTTTAAAAGATTGCAAGCAAATATATATGAGTAGCATGCTTGAAAACGAGGAGGCGGTTGTTTTATAAACAAGATATATTTCTCTTTGACTTTATATGGTTTTCCTATAAAATATGCGCTTCCTTACCTGCAGGGTGATTGCAATGGTGCAAACATACCGAACAGGTGCTCAAAAGAGATTACTATGGCTAAGCTAAAAACACGCCGTGGTGCAGCTAAACGTTTCAAAGCGACTGCAAACGGTTTCAAGCGTAAACAAGCGTTTAAACGCCACATTTTGACCAAAAAATCTGCTAAGCGTATCCGTCAGTTACGCGGCTGTGTAATGGTTCACGTGAGTGACGTTGCTTCAGTTCGTCGTATGTGCCCGTACATCTAAGGAGATTATAAATGGCTCGTGTAAAACGTGGTGTAGTGGCGCATCGTCGTCATAAAAAAATTCTTGCTCGTGCAAAAGGTTACTATGGTGCTCGTTCACGTGTTTATCGTGTTGCGTTCCAAGCAGTAATTAAAGCGGGTCAATATGCTTACCGTGACCGTCGTCAAAAGAAACGTCAATTCCGCGCATTGTGGATTGCACGTATCAATGCTGGTGCTCGTCTAAACGGTCTGTCTTACAGCCGTATGATTGCTGGCTTGAAAAAAGCACAAGTGATCGTAGATCGCCGTGTACTTGCTGACATCGCTATGCATGATGCAGTTGCATTTGCTGCTTTAGCTGAAAAAGCTAAAACTGCGCTTGCTGCATAAGTGTAGAGATTCAAAAAAGGGCCGCTATTTAGCGGTCTTTTTTTTGCTCATAATTTTAATTTGTTCGACTTCTTTCAAAAAATGTTTTCAATAAATATAAAAAATCCCTAAAAAACCGCATGGCTTAGTGCATAAGCATGGCTTAAAAATGCATTAAATCAAGTAAAAGCTGTTAGAATAAAAAGAATTTTACGTTTATTACAAAGATGCTTTGAGAGTAACTATGTCATTGGAAAACTTGACCACGGAAGCACTAACAGCGATCGCTGCAACACAAGACTTAAATGCACTTGACCAAGCACGTGTGCAATTTACAGGTAAGAAAAGCCAACTTGCAGAGCAGTCAAAATCGTTAGGTAAAATGGACCCTGAGCAGCGTAAAGTTGAAGGTGCAAAAATTCATGCGGTGCGTGAAGCCATTCAGCAGGCATTGACTGAACGTCAACAGGTGTTAGTACAACAGGCATTAGAGCAAAAGCTTGCCAGTGAAACCATTGATATTACTTTACCTGGGCGTGGCCAACAGGTGGGGAGCATTCACCCTGTGACTCAAGTACAAGAACGCATCTGTCAATTTTTTACCAAAGCTGGGTTTACAGTGGCAACGGGGCCTGAAGTTGAAGATGATTATCACAACTTTGAAGCACTCAATATTCCGGGGCATCACCCTGCACGTGCAATGCATGACACCTTTTATTTTGATGCAACTCACTTACTTCGTACCCATACCTCTGGTGTGCAAATACGTACTATGGAAACCTCACAACCACCGATTCGTATTGTATGCCCAGGTCGTGTCTACCGTTGTGACTCAGACCAGACACACTCTCCAATGTTTCATCAAATTGAAGGGTTATATGTAGCTGAAAATACAAGCTTCGCTGAATTGAAAGGTTTGCTTATTAACTTACTCAATGAGTTTTTTGAAAAAGAGTTGAAAGTGCGTTTTCGCCCATCTTATTTCCCGTTTACAGAGCCAAGTGCTGAAGTAGATATTATGGATGAGCGTGGTAAGTGGCTTGAGGTGTTAGGTTGTGGCATGGTACACCCAAATGTATTACAAGCTGCGGGTATTGACCCTGAGAAATACAAAGGCTTTGCTTTTGGTCTAGGAGTAGAGCGTTTTGCAATGCTACGTTATGGCATTAATGATTTACGTATGTTTTACCAAAACGACGTACGTTTCTTACGTCAGTTTGCTTAATTTATTTTAAATAAAACAATGCATTGATGCAGATGTATTTATTGAGCAAGTAAATAAAATTTTTAAGGTTATATTCAATGAAAATTAGCGAAAATTGGTTGCGTACGTGGGTTAATCCACCTGTAAATAGCGACACTTTAGCCGACCAACTCACCATGTTAGGTCTAGAAATTGATGATGTTTCTTCTGTAGCCAAACCATTTTCAGGTGTGGTGATTGGTGAGGTTCTCACAGTAGAGCAACACCCAGATGCAGACCGTTTACGTGTAACTACTGTGAATATTGGGCAAGAAGAAGCACTACAAATTGTATGCGGTGCGCCTAATGTACGTGTAGGATTGCGTGTGCCTGTGGCTTTAGTAGGTGCAGTATTACCAGGTGACTTTAAAATTAAAAAAGGTAAGCTCCGTGGTGTGGCATCACATGGCATGTTATGTGGTGCATCTGAGATTGATTTAGAAGATAAAATTGATGGGTTGCTTGAGCTACCAGTAGATGCACCAATAGGTGTAAATATTCGTGATTATTTAAGCTTAGATGACCAAATCCTTGATATTTCAATTACCCCCAACCGTGGTGATTGCTTTAGTTTACGTGGTATTGCTCGTGAAGTTGGCGTAATTAACCAGCTTGCGGTAACAACACCAGAAATTAAAGATGTTACCTCAACACTCAGTGAAGAAAAAACCGTTGAATTTGCAACAGATGGTACAGCACGTTATTTAGGTCGAATTGTTCGCAATATTGATTTTAATGCAGTCACACCAGATTGGATGGTACAGGTATTACAACGCTCAGGCATTCGTACACATAGCTTATTGGTTGATATTACCAACTATGTATTGATTGAACTTGGCCAACCCATGCATGCGTTTGACTTGGATAAAATTGCGGGCAAAGTCACTGTTCGTCAAGCAAAACAAGACGAGTCTTTGGTGCTACTAAATGAGCAAGCAGTTAAATTGTCATCAGATATGATGGTGATTGCTGATGATGAAAAAGCACTTGCTTTAGCAGGGATTATGGGTGGTTTTGAGTCACGTGTGACCGAAGATACAAAAGCAATCTTTTTAGAAAGTGCCTTTTTTGATCCATTAGCGATAGCAGGTCGTGCTCGCCGCTTTGGTCTACATACAGATTCATCACAACGTTACGAGCGTGGTGTAGATTTTGAATTGCCACTACAGGCCATGCATAGAGCTTCTCAGCTTATTCAAGAGATTGCAGGTGGTGAGTTTGGCCCAATTACGGTAGTAGAAAAAACAGAAAATCTGCCTAAACGTGACCAAATTTATTTAGAGTATGCTCAAGTTAAAGCACTACTTGGTTATGATATTGCGCAAGATTTCATTACAGATGCACTCACGCGTTTAGGTTGTGATGTTGTTGCTCAAAATGAAACGTGGGCAGTGACACCGCCGTCATATCGTTATGACTTGGTGATTTACCAAGACTTAATTGAAGAAATTGTACGTATTCATGGTTATGACCATATTGAAGTGGCGTTGCCACAAATGGATGTAGCACTGCCTAGCTATCAAGACCAATTTGAACTGGTACAGTTGCGTCAAACGGTTGTTACTTTGAGCTATCAAGAAGCGATTAGCTTCAGCTTTGCCGATGCAAAACTTGAAAAACAACTGAACCCAGATGTACAACCTCTGATGTTGGCAAACCCAATTTCAAGTGAGTTGGCAGCCATGCGTAGTACGCTATTGTCTAGTTTGATTCCTTGTGTACAATATAATTTGAATCGTCAGCAAAATAGAGTACGCTTTTTTGAACTGGGGCTACGCTTTGATTATCAAAATGCCAGTCATTTAGATGAGTTAAAGCAAATTCCAACACTTGCACTGATTGCTGTGGGTTCACGTACACCTGAACAGTGGCATGCGAAACCACAAAGTATGGATTTCTTTGACTTTAAAGGTGAAGTTGAGGAAATACTTGCAGCAGGTCGTGTAAATGTCTCTTATGAGCGTTCGCAACGTGCTTGGTTACACCCTGGTCAATCAGCAGAAATATTACTTAACGGCCAATCGATTGGTTATTTGGGGCGTTTACACCCATCTTTAGAGTCAAATCTAGATTTAGGCGTAACGTGGGTTGCAGAGCTTGATCAACGTGCTGTTTTACAGTCTTATGTATCTAATTTTACAGAATTATCACGTTTTCCTTCAATTAGACGTGACATTGCGCTTTTAATTGATGATAAGATAAGTGTAAAAGAAATTCAGCAGTTAATTAAAAACACGGGTGGTGAGTTACTCGATTCAACATGGTTGTTTGATGTATATACTGGTCAAGGTGTTGAAGAAGGTAAACGTTCGTTGGCATTTGCAT
Organism: Acinetobacter rathckeae; assembly: GCF_015627125.1. Taxonomy (GTDB): domain Bacteria; phylum Pseudomonadota; class Gammaproteobacteria; order Pseudomonadales; family Moraxellaceae; genus Acinetobacter; species Acinetobacter rathckeae. The sequence goes on from NZ_VTDO01000001.1 coordinate 150,631, forward strand.
TACTATGGCAACATCCATCACGTACTTTAGAAGATGCTGAAATTAAACTAGGTATGGATCAAATAATTAACGTGCTCGAAAGCACATATCAGGCAACATTGAGGGCGTCATGACAGCATTAACGAAAGCAGAAATGGCAGATCATTTGAGTGAGCTTACCGCATTAAACCGCCGTGAAGCGAAGCAAATGGTTGAATTATTTTTTGATGAAATTAGTCGAGTGCTCATTGAAGGCGAGCATGTGAAACTATCAGGCTTTGGTAACTTCGAGTTGCGTGATAAGCGTCAACGCCCAGGCCGTAACCCTAAAACAGGCGAAGAAATTCCAATTTCTGCACGCCGTGTTGTGACCTTTAGAGCAGGTCAGAAATTTAGACAACGTGTAGGTACAGAACAAGAGTAGTCGTTACTTTCTTATTGTCTGTATAACATCACAAAACCCTTAGTGTATTGATACGCTAGGGGTTTTATTGTTTCTGCCAACGGTAAAATTTTTGATCTGCTAAAGCGAGCATTGCTATGTCGTTATTTGAGTCGCCATAGGCAAAAATCTGCTCATAGTCAGTTAAGTTGTAGCGTTGTTGTACTCTGCGTGCCTTTTCTTCATAGCCACAATCACCGTTAAGAAATACTCCTGTGTAATGTGTGCCATCATCGATTATTTGATTGCAAATCACATCAATGCTTTGTTTCTCACACCAAGGCTTTAAATAAACATCTAAAGATGAAGAAACCACAACAATCTGATCGCCTTGTGATTGATGCCAATTCAGGCGTTGTTTGGCATGTGGAGATATCATTTGGTCGAGGTGAGTATCTGCAAAGGCTTGTCCGATGTTTAGTAATTGCTTTTTATTGTACTGAGAGAAAGCAGTTTGACAAATTTTCTGCCGTAGCTTTTGGTCTGTGATGAGCTTGCACTGATAGGCGAGTAGATAATGTAAGAGTTTAAAACCACCTTTGTAGTATGCTGTTTTAGACAAGCTATAAGACAAAAATGCCTGAAAGCTGTCGGTGTTGGTGAGTGTGTTATCAAAGTCAAATAATGCAAGGTTCATTAGATATACCCATAAAAAAAAGAGCCGTAAGGCTCTTTTTTTCTAGTAAGTCGAAAAATCGAATTACTTAGCAGCTTGAGAAGCAGCAGGAGCAGCGTCAGAAGCAGCAGCAGTTGCTTGAGAAGCTACAGCAGTCGCCTCAGAAGCAGCAGCTACAGCTTGAGAAGCAGCAGCAGTTGCTTCAGATGCAGCAGCAGGAGCGCTTTCTTTCTTAGCACAACCAACGAAAGCTAGAGTTGTAGCAACAGCAGCTACGATAGCGAATTTTTTGAATAACATGGCATCACTCTCATAATATAATTGAGAAAAAAAACCAACGCCAACCTGTTTAAGCTTTTATTATCACTATACGTTTTCGATAGGTAACAACGCATGGAGCAGGTTAACTGGTATGCGTGTATGCTATCACTGAGTATATTGAATTACTACTAGGCAGATGAAAAAAAAACAAAAAAAGAGAGCTTTTTAAGCCTATTTTTAACAGAAAATAACAATCAATCTTGCGTAGTATATTGGTTTAATTGCTCATTAAGTGTCTTAAATTAAGGCAGTTTTTTATGTGTGAAACAAAGCGAGTAAAAGAGGGGACGATTTATAAATATAGCTTTGTTATTTTATGTAAAATGAAAAAACCGAAGCCTTTGATATATAAAGACTTCGGTAAAAAAGGGGCTATTGCTTACGTTTCATTTGCTCAAAGAAATCATCATTGGTTTTGGTTTCTTTCATGCGGTCAAGTAAGAACTCCATTGCAGCAAGCTCGTCCATAGGATGAAGGAGTTTACGTAAGATCCATACTTTACGTAGGTTCTCTTCAGTCATTAGGCGCTCTTCACGGCGTGTACCAGACTTTTTCAAGTTCATGGCAGGGAAGACACGTTTTTCTGAAATACGGCGGTCTAGGGTAATTTCTTGGTTCCCTGTACCTTTAAACTCTTCGTAAATGACTTCATCCATTTTACTGCCTGTTTCAATCAGGGCAGTAGAGATAATAGATAAAGAGCCACCTTCTTCGATATTACGTGCAGCACCAAAGAAACGTTTTGGTCTTTCGAGTGCATGGGCGTCTACACCACCTGTAAGGACCTTACCTGAAGATGGGATAACGGTATTATATGCACGTGCTAAACGTGTGATTGAGTCGAGTAAGATCACGACATCTTTTTTGTGTTCAACCAAACGTTTGGCTTTTTCAATCACCATTTCTGCGACTTGAACATGACGAGCAGGAGATTCATCAAACGTTGAAGCAATGACTTCACCTCGCACACTACGTTGCATTTCAGTCACTTCTTCTGGACGTTCATCAATCAGTAGTACAATCAAAAATACTTCTGGGTTGTTACGAACAATAGACTGTGCAATATTTTGCAGTAACATTGTTTTACCCGCTTTAGGCGGCGCAACAATAATTGAACGCTGACCTTTACCAATAGGTGCAATCAGATCAACCACACGAGAAGTTAAATCTTCACGGCTACCATTACCGAGTTCCATAACTAATTGTTCAGTTGGAAATAATGGGGTGAGGTTTTCAAATAGGATTTTGTTGCGGGAGTTTTCAGGTGTGTCGTAGTTAATTTGATTGACTTTAAGTAATGCAAAATAACGTTCACCTTCTTTAGGTGGGCGAATCGTCCCTTCAATATTGTCGCCTGTGCGGAGGTTGAAGCGACGAATTTGAGATGGGCTGACATAAATATCGTCTGGGCCTGCAAGGTATGAACCTGCTGCTGAGCGTAAAAAGCCAAAGCCATCGGAAAGGATTTCTAATACGCCATCACCAAAGATTTCTTCGCCATTGAGGGCGTGGCGTTTTAAGATCGCAAAAATAATATCTTGTTTACGGTTACGTGCCATGCCCTCAAGGCCCATAAACTCAGCAATTTTAATGAGTTCGCCAATCGGTTTTTTCTTGAGTTCAGTTAGATTCATAGGTGGTTCAGTATAGATGAGAACATTGAAGGTCAGAGAAAGAGGAAAAAGTATAAAATCGGTCGAATACAGCAAGCATTCATGAGCTGTCTGTCAGTTGTACAATATAAACTCAGATATATGCTTATTAAAAAAAAGGAAATAAACATTTCAATTGCTGTGCCGAACGGCGATTTGTATGTTGTATCTTTTAAAAAAAAGCGAGCGAAGGTGCTTGGCCTTTCTTAGACTTGAAATATAAGTGACGTATTGGGAATTGTCAATTTTATTGTCGGTAAAATACGCTAATTTATAGCGTATTTTACGATTAAGCAGAAAATATGAGTGATTAGATGTTGTCATCAATAAATGAAACGAGTTTTGAACGAGGTGATGCACCTACTTGTTGTGCTACAACTTCACCATTTTTGAACAGTAACAATGCAGGAATGTTACGAATGTTGTAGTTCACAGCAGTTTCTTCACACGAAGTTACATCAACTTTAACAATTTTCACTTTGCCTTCGTATTCACGAGACAAATCTTCTAAAACAGGTGCAATCGCTTTACATGGGCCACACCAAGCTGCCCAAAAGTCTACAAGCACTGGGGTTTGTGACTCAAGTACATCTGATTGAAATTGAGAATCAGTTGTATTAACAATGTTTGACATGCGTTTGCTCCAAATGAGTATGTTATCTTTTACACTAGTCTAGCGAAACTTTAGACTACACGGCAAATGATTTAGGAATATAGTAAATTTAAATCAATTTAATTGTCTATATGGGATTTGTCTAATAGAGGTTTACGATATGTACAATTGTCTTGAACAATAAGGAAAAAATCAAAAAACTTTGCTTCATTGTAACTAAAGCACTTTTCAATTCAAAGTATGTGAATTACTCTAAGGAAAATTTACTTTTGAGCATTTTGCACAATGTCTGACTTTTTAATTGATGAAGAATTACTTGCCGCAATTGACATGGGCTCTAATAGCTTTCATTTGGCCATCGCTCGTTTAGATCATGGCGAAGTCAAAAAAGTCGTATCTATGTCAGAAAAAGTACAGCTTGCCGCAGGCCTAGATGACGATAATAATTTAACAGAAGTTGCACAACAACGAGGACTTGCATGCTTATCTCGTTTTGTTGGGCGTTTAAGTTCGGTACAAGCCAATCGCTTACGTATAGTGGCAACCAATGCGTTACGCCAAGCTAAAAATGGCCAAGAGTTTATCGATAAAGCCGCAGAAATTTTACCAAAACCCATTGAAATTATTGCAGGTAGAGAAGAAGCTCGCCTAATTTATTTAGGTGTGTCTCATACCATGGCGAATGGTGGTCGTCGTTTGGTGGTTGATATTGGTGGTGGTTCAACAGAGTTTATTATTGGTGAACAGTTCGAACCGATTTATACAGAATCTCTACAAATGGGCTGTGTGGCATTTACCAATAAGTTTTTTGCCGATGGTGAAATTAATACAAAAAACTTTAATAAAGCAGTATCTGCTGCCACCAAAGAGATTTTAGCGATTGCCAATGCCTATAAAGAAGAGGGCTGGGAAACAGTCGTTGGTTCAAGTGGTACGATTAAAGCGTGTCGCCAAATTATCATTAACATGGGTTGGAGTGATGAGAAGCAAGCCATTACGCGTACAGGGATTGAAAAGCTCAAAGAAAAGCTATTGAAGTACAAGCATGTTTCTGAGCTTGATTTTGATGGTTTAAAAGAAGATAGACGAGCAGTTTTGCCAGCAGGTTTTGCCATCCTTTATGCCATTTTTAATGTCATGGACATTGACCGCATGATGTACTCAGATGGTGCACTCCGTGAAGGTGTGATGTATGACTTACTGGGTCGTTTTAAGCATGAAGATATTCGTGATCGTAGTGTGCAAGCGTTGGTGGGTCGTTATAGCATCGATCTAAAACAAGCTGAACGCGTGGTTGCGACTGCACAAAAATTATTTGATGATGTTGCTGAGCCACTAAAATTAACTAATGAAGACAGTGATTTACTGCGTAGAGCAGCCTATTTACATGAGATCGGTTTAGCGATTAGTCATGGTGGGTATCATCGTCATGGGGCATATGTACTTGAGCATTCAGATATTCCTGGTTTTTCTAGAATTGACCAAAACTGCTTGGCTCATTTAGTGGCACACCACCGTAGAAAAATGAAATCTGATCTTAAAAATGAAGTGTTAAAAGTAGGTACACCTGCACTGGTTTATCTATGTCTACTGCTTCGTTTAGCTGTTTTATTAAACCACAGCCGTAGTGATCAGATGCTTCCTGCCATTGAATTAACCGTTGTGAATGAGCAACAATGGTGCTTAACTGTTTCTGGTGATGCGAAACAATGGCCATTACTGGTTGCCGATTTGCACGATGAGCAAACGCAATTTAAGCACTGGAACATTGATTTGATCATTCAGTCGGAAAAATTTATTGATTAACGCAATAAGTTAATTTAAGGATAATATTCGACCTATGAAAAATAAATCAGCCCAAGTAAAAGCATGGAAGACGGTGCAAACTGCTCGTCATCCTGAACGTCCACAGTTTTTAGATTATGCCAATGTGCTTTTTGAGGACTTTGATGTCTTGCATGGCGACCGTTTGTTTGGTGATGATGGTGCAATGGTGGGTGGGCTAGCACGTTTTGAAGGCCAACCTGTGATGGTGGTAGGTCAGCATCGTGGGCGTTCTACACGTGAACGTTTAAAATATAATTTTGGTATGTGTAACCCAGAAGGTTACCGTAAGTCACAGCGTTTGTTAGATTTGGCAGAACGTTTTAACTTACCAGTACTTACTTTTATTGACACCATGGGTGCATACCCAGGCGTGGGTGCAGAAGAGCGTGGTCAAGCAGAAGCAATTGCAACAAGTTTGGCGCAGTTGTCTCGTTTGAAAGTACCTGTAATTGCAACAGTGCTTGGTGAAGGTGGTTCTGGCGGTGCATTAGGTATTGGTGTGGCTGACCGTGTGATTATGTTGTCACATAGTATTTATTCAGTGATTTCACCTGAAGGCTGTGCGTCTATTTTATGGAAAACAGCAGATAAGGCGGAACAAGCCAGTGATGCACTTGCATTGACCGCAGACAAACTCAAAAAAATGGGTATTGTTGAGCATATTGTTGACGAGGGCGAGGGTGCACACTTAAATGCAGATCTAGTAATGGAGCGTTTACGTGGTGTCATCAAAGAAAACTTGGCTGAATTACAAAGCATGGATGCAGATGAACGATGCGAAGCACGTTATCAACGTTTAATGAAGTTTGGCAGCGAGAATCCAGGATTGGTTTCTTAGCTGTAGCGGAAAGTGTTTTTGCTGAAAAAGACTTTCTAATTGGGTGTAGTGGTGGCATGGATTCCATGCTGTTGCTACACCTATTTTATTGTCTTTTTCCCAACCGTGTGCGTGCAATTTATGTAGACCATCAGTTGCAAAGCATTAGTACACAGTGGGGTGAGCAAGTCAGTGACTATTGCACACAGCTTGGTGTGAGTTGTGCATGTGTGCCTGTTCAAGTCAAATCAGGTAACTTAGAAGCTGAAGCCAGAAATGCACGTTACGCTGCATTTAACGCACATATTCAAGAAAATGAAGTCTTGGTGTTAGCACATCATGAGCAAGACCAAGCAGAAACAGTGTTATTAAATTTATTTTCTGGTGCTGGTGTATCTGGTTTATCTGCTATGAAACCCATAGACTGCCGTGATGATTTACGGATATGGCGGCCATTTTTACGTTTATCTCGTGAAAAAATAAGCCAATGGACACATGCGTTAAACCTACCTTATGTCAATGATCCGACTAACTTAGACACACATTATGATCGAGCATGGGCAAGGTCTATGTTGTGGCCTGTATTATCCAGTCGTTTTCCACATATGCAGGCAGCAGTTTCACGCACTGCATTACTGATGCAAGATGCAGAAGATATCTTAAATGATATTGTGTCAATGGATTTGAAGCAGTGTGTGACAGCGAATCGATTAGACTTGAAACAGTACCAAAGTCTTTCACTTGCACGGCAACGGCAAATGTTGTCTGTATGGCTCAAAGCCCAAGAGGTTTATCGGCCAAGTTACGCATTGGTCGAGCGATTGCAACAAGAAGTCATATATGCCAGAGCCGATGCACAAGCCGCTTTATTTTGTAAGCCTTTTTGGTATGTCAGGTTTGGTCATTTTGTTTATCAGCTTATGCCAACGCAATATTTAGCGAAACAGTATGACCAAATAGACCCCAAGATGACTGTGCAATTACAACAGTCTATGCGATGTCAGTTGTTGAGTGGCTCATTTGATGTGCAAGCGACGCAAAATATGGGACTGTCGTGGCAACTTTTAGGTAAAAAACTTGATTTAACTCAACGTGTTGGTGGTGAAAAGGTACACTTGTATGGCAGGGTGGGGCATTGGCCACTGAAAAAAGCCATTCAACAGGCGGAAATTTTTCCGTGGTTACGCCATAGAGTACAAATTTTGCAATCAGATGGTGTTATTCTAGGGGTCTTTACCCCACATGGGTTTTGGCTTGCAGACTCTAAATTTTGTGAGCCCTGTGGTTGGTTGCCAGTATTGGTGCAACAGTAAATTTCAGTGTCAGGCGAAAAATATGAGTATTGCTTTAAGTTGCAATGTGGGGTTCTTGGGTGGTGGTGGCATGGCACAAGCCTTAATTGGTGGCCTGTTGTCACGTGGTTTAAGCTCAGAACAGATTAAAGTGGCTGATACAGAGCCTCATGTATATGATGTGCTTCAAGAAAAGCATATATATGTCAGTACAGATTATCTTGATGCATTGCAAGATGTTGATGTTGTCGTTATTGCATTAGAGTTAGATGCACTGTGCCAGATCTTACCAAGCATAGCACCTTACTTGAAAGATAAGCTTATTTTATCTTTACAACGTTGTGTAGAAATAGATACCTTAGTGCATTTATTAGCAACAAACCGAGTTGTTCGTGCAGTGAGTAATTTACCTGCATTTATTCAAACAGGTGCGCATGGTATGTATGCTAAACCATGCATCTCTGAAGCAGATAAAGCTTTAGCGACACAAGTGATTGCCAGTACAGGTTTGGTGGTTTGGGTTGCATCAGAGTCTGATCTAAATATAGTGTCTGCAGTCTCTGGTTCTGGTTCTGCTTACTTTTTTTATATGATGGAAAGTATGATCCGTGCAGGCCGTAATTTAGGATTAGATGAAAAAACAGCAACAGCACTTACCCTACAAACAGCTTTAGGCGCTGCACAAATGGCGATTAGTAGTGGTCTTTCGCCAACAGATTTACGGAAAAATTTAATCTCTGCTCAAGGTGAAACCCGAGCAGCTTTAGAGGTCTTTGACCAGTTGTCAGTATCACAGAGTATTCAGATCGCTTTGGCTGCGGCACAAAAAAGTAGCGAAGTACAAGTGCAACAACTCAGTGATCATATTAAATCATCGAATTAGAGGTATTTATATGGGTGCAGGTAGTGCGCTAATTTTTAGTGTGATTGTAAATGCCGCAATTTTATTGGTGTTTTTTCGGTTTTTAACGCAGTTGGCAATGGTCAGCCCATACAACCCTGTGGTGTTAGCGACTTTAAAGTCAACACGCTTTGTAGATATATTTAGCCGAATTTTCCCAACTTTAGCCAAAGGCCGTATTAATCTTGCGGCCGTTGTTCTATTACTCATTTTATTCTTATTTAAAGTGTGGGGTTATAGCACTTTTGGTAATGGGATAGAAATTTTTGACGTGAAATATGTCAATTTAGCCAGTAGTGTTGTTGGGTTATTACTCGGTACATTTATGGCAGTCACTGAAAGTGTGATTTTGTTTTGTCGTTATTTAATTTTTGCCAGCATTATTTTAAGCTGGGTAGTGATGTTTACACAGTCTCGTTCACCGTATATTGAAGTGATTCAAGAATTGGCAGAGCCATTGTTAGCCCCACTACGTAAAATTTTACCAAATATGGGCATGATTGACTTATCTCCAATTATTGCTTTTTTTGCATTGCAACTTATTGAAATGATTATGAAACAAATTTCTATTGTACTTCTTGCTACATTTTAATATTTAAGGGCATATGATATGCCCTTATTTTTTATACACTATATTTTGCAATTGCTAAGAAGTGAGCACCGGCACCAAGTAGTACAAACACATGCCAAATTGCATGGTTGAAGCGAATACGTTCAATGGCATAGAAAATAGCACCCACAGTATAGGCAATGCCACCAACCACAATAAGCTGAAGGCATTCAGGTTTGAGATACACTCGCATGTCATTGAACATTAAAACCGCAAGCCATCCCATCGCAATATAAGCAAATAAGGACATTTTCTCAAAACGATGTGCGAGAAAAATCTTAAAAATAGTCCCAATTGCAGTAATCACCCATAAGGTAATCAAGATATAATGTGCTTTGGTGGTGGGAATGTTGATATACAGTAGTGGTGTATATGTTCCTGCAATCAGGTAGTAGATTGCTGTATGGTCGAGTTTTTTATAGATACGCCGTTGTTCTAGTGTTTTTGACCAATGGTAGAGTGTTGAGCTACTGAGCACAAAGATTAAACCAAAGCAATAGACACATAAGCTAAGCCATGCACCTGTGGCAAGCTCACGTTGCTGATAGAGCAATACTGCACTTGCAATAATGGCAACCACCGCACCAATACCGTGAGTAAGCACGTTCAATCTTTCTTCTGTGGAATCATAATCTAAAGCGGTAATATGGTTCATCATCAACACATTGTTTAAAAATACACTTGTATATTAATTGAAATTTCGCTGTAAAGTAAACCTATTTATGGTGAAATTGTAACTGTTTTAAAGGATCCAACCATGTCTAAAGCCATTTTACCTTCCCCGCAAGCCATCTCATTTGTGGCTCTATTGCGTCAGTGCTTAGACCGTGGACAGTTTGATCGCTTAATTTTAAGTCAGTATGTAGGTGAAGAAGCTGATCTAGAAAAAATAACTTTTCGATTGGTAGAAGTACAGCAACAACAAAAGCTGTCTGTGCTGTATCGTTACAAAACTCAAGATGTGACTAAGAATTATAACCTTGAGCAGGGCATAGCAGTATTTGAAGCATTATTTTCTCAAGTAAAACAAGCAAACTTGTGGGAGCTAGAACAACAAGTACAATTTAAAAGAGGTAAAAAAAGAGACTTAATGACCATACAGCCGTTGGCAAAACAAAAAACACTCACAGTAAAACATGACCGTGAAAAACAACGTCTTATAGAGCAAACAGCACCTTATTTACAGGAACTTGGTATTACAGATCATGCGGGCGTTTTAGTTCCAAGTATGGCAAAAAAGTGGAAACAAATTAATAAATTTATTGAGATTTTTTCCCAAGCACTCTCTGAGCAAAAACAGCTTAAAGATGATGTAAATGTTGTTGATTTTGGCTCAGGTAAAGGTTACTTAACTTTTGCAATGTATGACTATTTGCAGAAAAATAAATGGAAGCCAAAAATCACTGGTGTAGAGCTGAGAGAGAATTTAGTTCAGTTCTGTCAGGATGTGGCAGTAAAAAACAATTTTCAGGCATTAGACTTTTTTGAAGGAGATGTACGGAATTATCAGCCTGAACGTCTAGATGTGATGGTGGCTTTACATGCCTGTGATATTGCAACTGACTTTGCCATACACTGTGGTATACGTTTAAATGCATCACTGATTTTATGTGCCCCTTGTTGCCATAAAGAGCTTAGACCACAACTGACTAGCCCAAATGTAGTACAACCAATGTTGCAATATGGTGTGCATGCAGGGCAACAAGCCGAAATGCTTACTGATACGATCAGAGCTCTATTGTTAAATGCATATGGCTATGAAACCAAAGTATTCGAATTTGTAGCACTCAGTCATACCAATAAAAATAAAATGATTTTAGCGGTAAAGAAAAAACACTTAGACAAGCCTGATGCAAAAATAATGCAACAGATTCAAGACCTAAAAGCAATGTATGGTATACAAACTCAAAGCTTAGAGCGGTTGCTTGCTAATGAGTTAGTGGATGAAGATAAGCATGGTTGCCGTTGTTAAGCATATCAATAAAAAGCCCAGTATTTGACTGGGCTTTTTATTTAAAGAGAACCGTGTAGTTGGCGGTATAAGCCAGGGGTTACACCAGTCCATTTTTTAAATGCACGGTGGAATGTACTGGTTTCACTAAATCCAACCTGTTGAGCAACATCTTCCAATGTTAGTTTAGGTTGTAATAGTAAATGAATGGCTGCATCGCGGCGTAAAGCATCTTTGACACCCTGATAACTGCGACCTTCGGCCGCAAGACGGCGACGCAATGTTTGTGGAGAAAGATATAACATAGATGCGACATCATTCAGTGTTGGCATTTCTTCGCCAATGTGGCTTTTGAGTACATCTCGAATACGAGAAGTTAAAGAATTGGTATTTTTAAATTTAACCAACAGTTGGGTTGGCCCAGCTTTTAGAAACTCTTCTAAAGTATCTACATTTTGTCGAATTGGTAGGTCTAAATAGTCGGCAGCAAAGGTAATTTCTGTACGTGCCATACCAAATTGAATCACAGGTGCAAAAAATAAAGCGTCGTACTCATCTGCTTGCTCTGGTCGAGGGTAGTTGAAATGAACACGCTCGAGTGGAATACGGCGATCAATGAGCCAACATGCTAAGCCATGCCAAATCATGAGCATGCTTTCAGTCATGTAATGGTCTGGGTCATCGGCTTGTGGAATCATAGGTACAAAGCGTGCTTCATGTTTGTCTTTTTCTACTGAAATAAACCAATCATCCGCAAACAGTCTATAAAATTGGCTAGATAATTCGAGTGCTTCACCTAAGGTTTTTGAGTGAATGATCAATTGGCACATAATGGCAAACGTACCTAACTTGCGAGGTTGTGAAGAAAATCCTGCATGTTCGTCTTGTGTGACCATCCATAACATTTTAACAAAGCGAGTATATTGCTCTGGTGAAATACGTGCTTTGGGTTGCTTGAGTAATTCAGCTTCAATTCCCACATGTGACAGCAGGGTTTCAGCATCCATGCCTAATTTTTTTACGCCTTTTAAAGCAGCATTCACAAAATAAATACTAATCGTATCACGGCTTACGCTCAATTCTTCAAGTGCTCTCATTATCACAGCAATTTAACCTAAATGTTTGTCATGTAATCATATTGGGGTCGCATATTTTCTTGGCCTTCATACGGGTTGAAGTTGTTACACACAGCTCATTCGAGGTATTTGGCACAAGGTTAAATGATTGCTAGACCGATAAACTTGGCAAGATGGTAGCATATTTCATATAAATAGAGTAAATACTTTATTTATTGTGCGGATTCGCTATGTTTGAATAATAATTTTATTAAAAACAGAGTCCTAGCTTTATTTTTTAGTACGATTAAAGCACTTTATGTACTTTGGATATTGTTGTTCTAACTATAAGTTTTTAATATTCAACAGGTTAACAAAATAAATTACAAGTGTAACAAAATAAATAGTATGCTACACAAGTCAACAATTAACATAGGATGTGTAACGTTGAAAACAACAAAATTAACATTAGCATGTTGCGTATGTGTCGCAATATGTGCAGGACTTACTCAAGCTCAAGCGTCGACTGCTTTTGATCGCAATAGCCCATATATGTTGGGCGATTGGAATGGACAAAGAGAAGCACTTAAAGCTCAAGGTTATGACTTTTCAATGGGTTATACGGGGGAGCTAGCAACAGTTTTAGACTCAAAGAATACCTCTAGTCACCCTACAAAATATGCAGACCAGTTTAGTTTAGGCGCAGATTTAGACCTGAGTAAAATTTTAGGCTGGCAAGACACACAAGCAGGCATTACCCTGACTTATCGTAATGGTCAAAACCTCACCAGTAGTGCTGATGCCTTACAACACCAAGTTAGCCAAGTTCAAGAGGTTTATGGTCGTGGTCAAACGTGGCGTTTAACCAATCTATGGATTAAAAAACAATTTTTTGATCAAAAATTAGATATTAAAGTGGGTCGTTTTGGCGAACCCAGCGAATTTAATAGTGCAGACTGTAACTTTCAAAATTTGGCCCTATGTGGCGGTCAAATGGGTAACTGGGCAGGTGATCAATGGTACAACTGGCCAGTCAGCCAATGGGCGGTTCGCGTAAAATACAATTTACAACCAGATCTTTTTGTACAAGTGGGTGCATTTGAGCACAATGCTGAAAACTTAGACCGTGGTAAAGGTTTCAATTTAAACACAGATGGTTCAAATGGTGCTTTAATTCCTGTAGAGATGGTATGGCAACCGAAACTGACAGCACAGCATTTACCTGGTGAATATCGTGTAGGTTATTATTACAGTACGGTAGATCAAAACACCAGCGGTCAAAGGATTGACCATAAACAAGGTGCTTGGGTTTCTGCAAAACAACAACTTACTGCTCAAGCGGGTGATACGACGCGTGGCTTAACTGGTTTTGCAAGTGCTTCATTCTTTGATCATGACCCAAGTAATAGTGATGATGGCCAAGTATCGAATATGCAAAACATTGGCCTAAGCTATGTGGGTTTATTTGATGCAAGAGCGAAAGATGAGGTTGCATTAGGCTTTAGTCGTATACATAAAAATGTATCAGGCTATAATAGCGAATATAATGCTGAACTTTACTATGGTATGAATGTCACGAACTGGCTTACAGTCCGCCCAAATATTCAATATGTATACCATGTTGGTGCCTTAAAAGATGGCAATAATGCTTGGGTTGGTGGTGTGAAATTGACCACAGCATTCTAAAATACTGGCTACGATTTTTGTAAAAAGTAATATATTTTTTCATCATAGATCTGTGCTTGGTTGTTTGAAGTGTGAACTAAAAACATAATATAAGCATTGGTCTATCCCCATTGATATAAAAGACTGGCAAAGCAAAAGTAAGATGTATGTCTTTACTTGGCTTTAGCCATAAACTAGAGGTGATTATGGATCAACCCTCAAAGAGCTCAGGAATGAGGAATTTTACTGCTTTTATCCTAGTGGTATTGGGCCTTATTTTATTTCCTTTCGGTGGTTATCTAGCAGTACTCGGTGGCACAACGTATTATGTGATTACTGGGTTATTGCTTATTGTATCTGGCGTATTGTTGTTTCGCGCATCAATCGTATCTTATCTGATTTACGCAATTGTTGTACTTGGTACAATAATCTGGGGACTTTGGGAAGTCGGTTCAGATTTTTGGGCATTGGTACCACGTTTGGGTATTTTAGGTGTACTCGGTGTTTGGATGTTACTGCCTGCGATTACTCGTGGGCTTAAACAACCAACTGCACCTAGCCGTTTAGTACTTGCAGGATCGTTAGCGATCGCAATTTTGGTCATGATTTATTCTATATTTAATGACCCGCAAGAAATTAATGGCGAAATCACTACTGCACAGCCTGCAAAAGCATCAACAATGCCTGGCGTAGCTGATGGTGACTGGCCTGCATATGGTCGTACACAAGATGGCCAACGTTACTCGCCACTGACTCAAATTGACGACAAAAATGTCAAAGAGTTAAAAGAGGCTTGGGTATTCCGTACAGGTGACTTTAAAACTGCAAATGATCCTGGTGAAATTACAAACCAAGTTACGCCAATTAAAATTGGTAGTAACATGTTTATTTGTACTGCACATCAGCAATTGATAGCGATTGACCCTAAAACAGGTCAAGAAAAATGGCGTTTTGATCCTAAGTTGAAATCTGATATTACATTCCAGCATTTAACATGCCGTGGTGTGTCTTATTATGATGCCAACAATACTCAAGAATTTGCAACAAGCTTGAAGTTCAAAAAGTCTGAATCAACGCAATGTCCTCGTAAAGTGATTTTACCTGTCAATGATGGTCGTTTAGTGGCTGTGAATGCAGACACAGGTAAGGCATGTACTGACTTTGGTAAAGATGGCCAAGTTGATCTACAAAAAGATATGCCGTATGCGTATCCAGGTGGTTATAACCCAACATCACCGCCTGTTGTAACAGGTACAACTATTATTATTGGTGGTGCAACAACAGATAACTTCTCTACTAAAGAGCCATCTGGTGTGATTCGTGGTTATGATGTCAATACTGGTAAGTTACTTTGGGTATTCGATACAGGTGCGTTAGATCCGAACTTAATTCCTGGTCCTAACCAAACGTATGTAAATAACTCTCCAAATGCGTGGGCACCGCTTGCGTATGATGAAAAGTTAGATATGGTTTATATTCCAACAGGTGTAGGTACGCCTGATATTTGGGGTGGTGACCGTACTGAGCTGAAAGAGCGTTATGCAAACTCTGTATTGGCATTAAATGCAACAACAGGTAAGTTGGTATGGCACTTCCAAACCACGCATCATGACCTTTGGGATATGGATGTTCCGTCACAACCGACATTGGCTGATGTAAAAGATAAGTCAGGTCAAGTTGTGCCAGCGGTTTATGTGCCAACGAAAACTGGTAACGTATTTGTATTTGACCGTCGTGACGGTAAAGCAATCGTACCAATTACTGAGCGTCCTGTTCCACAAAAGACACTCATTGGCCCTGAAACTAAAGGCGAGCGTTATTCTCCGACACAACCTTTCTCTGAGCTGAATCTTGCACCAAAAGATAAGTTAACAGATAAAGAAATGTGGGGTGCAACAATGTTCGATCAGTTGTACTGCCGTATTTACTTTAAAAAGTTAAACTACCAAGGTATTTATACGCCACCTTCTGAAAATGGTACGTTAGTATTCCCTGGTAACTTAGGTGTGTTTGAATGGGGCGGTATTTCAGTTAACCCTGACCGTCAAGTTGCTGTGACGAATCCATTGGCTTTACCATTCGTTTCTCGTCTGATTCCACAAGATCCTAATCGTAAAGTGACGGAAAAAGGTGCAGGTACAGAACATGGTATTCAACCAATGTACGGCGTACCTTATGGTGTTGAAATCTCTGCGTTCTTATCACCACTTGGTTTACCATGTAAACAACCAGGTTGGGGTTATGTTGCAGCAGTAGACTTAAATACAAACCAAGTGGCATGGAAAAAACGTATTGGTACAGTGCGTGACAGTTTACCGAAATTGTTCCAATTACCACCAATGAAAATTGGTGTGCCAGGCCTTGGTGGTGCTATTTCTACAGCGGGTAATGTGATGTTTGTTGCAGGCACACAAGATAACTATATCCGTGCGTACAGCATTACCAATGGTGAAAAACTGTGGGAAGCTCGCTTACCTGCAGGTGGTCAAGCAACACCAATGACGTATGAAATTGATGGTAAGCAGTACCTTGTAATTATGGCTGGTGGTCATGGTTCATTTGGTACAAAAATGGGTGACTACCTCGTTGCTTATGCTTTACCTGATACAAAATAATTTAAATCAGTTGTAAAAAAGGCCCAGTTTAGACTGGGCTTTTTTTATGTTTGTTATTCCTTTATAAGCAAAACCGCTATTAAATATGCAAAAAAAGCATTTCGCTGATAGATCAAATACTCGTATGCTATGAACATAAAATTAATTTTACTAGCTAGACGCCATGTATTTATATACTGATGATGACCAACAACTTGTGAATGAACGAGTTGCCCAATTTAGAGATCAGACACAACGTTACTTAGCAGGAACGTTGTCTGAAGATGAATATCGCCCATTGCGTTTACAAAATGGTTTGTACGTGCAACGTTATGCCCCAATGCTACGTATTGCGGTACCGTATGGGTTAATGAACTCTACACAACTGAGAAAGATTGCTGATATTTCGACACAGTATGACCGTGGCTATGCTCATATTTCAACCCGTCAAAATATTCAATTGAATTGGCCTGCGTTAGAAGATGTGCCAGATATTTTGGAAGAGTTAGCAACAGTGCAAATGCATGCCATTCAAACCAGTGGTAACTGTATTCGTAATACGACTACTGATCAATATGCAGGTGTTGTTGCAGGCGAAGTGGCTGACCCTCGTCCAACCTGTGAGCTAATTCGTCAGTGGAGTACATTCCATCCAGAGTTTGCATTTTTACCGCGTAAATTTAAAATAGCAGTGTCTGCTGTAGCAGAAAAAGATCGTGCAGCAGCCTCTTTTCATGATATTGGTGTTTATATTGTGAAAAATGAAGCGGGTGAGATTGGCTATAAAATTAAAGCAGGTGGTGGTTTAGGCCGAACCCCTGTAATTGGTAGCGTGATTCGTGAGTTTCTCCCTCGCCAAGATTTAATTGCTTATCTTGATGCAATTTTACGTGTATATAATTTGCATGGTCGTAGAGACAACAAATATAAAGCACGTATTAAAATCTTGGTCAAAGCCATGACACCTGAAGTCTTTGCAGAAAAAGTAGAGGCTGAGTTTGTACATACGCGTGAGCAGTTAACGGTAGAGCCAAGTTTGCTACAAAAAATGGACGAGGTGTTTAAGCCATTTGCATACCAAGACAAAGCAGATGAAAATTTTGACTCATTATTTCAAGCACATCCTAAATTTAAGCAGTGGTTTAACGTCAATACGCATGCACATAAAGTATCAGGCTATCGTATTGTTAACATTAACTTAAAACGTGCAGGTGTTGCCCCTGGTGATATGACCACAGAAGAAATGAACTTTATTGCAGACTTAGCCGATGAATATACGTTTGGCGAGCTAAGAACCACGCATGAACAAAACATTTCTTTGGTTGATGTAGAGCAACAACGTTTGTTTGAATTATGGCAAAAGTTAGAAGCAGCAAATATGGCAAGAGCACATATTGGCTTCTTAACAGATATTATTTGTTGCCCAGGCGGTGACTATTGTTCGCTTGCCAATGCCAAATCTATTCCAATTTCTGAAGCGATTACTCGTCGTTTTGACGATTTAGACATGCTGTATAACTTAAGAGAAATAGACTTAAATATTTCAGGTTGTATGAATGCCTGTGGTCATCACCATGTGGGAAATATTGGTATTTTAGGTGTTGATAAAAAAGGTGCCGAGTTCTACCAAATTACTTTAGGTGGTCATGCCGACCATGATGCTTCTATTGGTAATATTTTAGGGCCAGCATTTGCCGCAGATGCCGTACCTGATGTGATTGAAGAAATTTTAAATACTTATTTAGACGTGCGTGAAAACGATGAAAAGTTTATTGATACGTATCGCCGTGTAGGTATTAAACCATTTAAGGAGCGAGCATATGCTTAATCTTGACTTTCCTGTGCTACAAAAAGATGGTTTAGTAACTAAAAACACTTATCAGATTGTTGATGAAGAGGGTGTTTTACCACAAGGTGATGTTGTATTAACCACAGCACAGCTCGAATTACTTGCACAAATCAGTGGTAAAAAAGCACTGTTAATTACGGTAGATGATACACCTGAAGATCATGTGTTTCCTCTGACTGATTTAGACAGTATTTTCATTGAATTTGCTGGCTTTAATGATGGTCGAGGCTATTCTTTTGCTGCACTTTTACGCCGTCAGGGGTTTAAAGGTGAGTTAAGAGCGGTGGGTGATATTTTTAAAGATGTATTAAACTATTTGAAACGTTCGGGCTTTGACAGCTTTGTGTTGAAAGAAGGCAAGAGTATAGATGAAGCCAAGTCTGGGCTGAATGATTTTACCAAGCCGTATCAGATTTCAACGGCTGTGCCAAATGCAAATTATCAGACGGGTCAGATCACACATTAAATAGATCTACACTTTAAATAGAGCCTCAATGGCTCTATTTTTTTATGTCAGAATGCTATTAAAAATGTGGCCTTGGGTGAAAAAAAGGTAAAGCATGGTTCAAAGTGTCTATTGATATTTTACTTCAAGTGTTTTTCACAGTTGTATAAGGAACTCGGTGTTCGATGATATTTTCTATTTTTTAATCGAAAGTTCAAAAAGAAAATCTTTGTGAATCTCCAAAAACAGTTTTTTCTTAATTTTGGGGGCATAAAAATTTATTGTAGGGTTTAATAAACATATCAGACTTTAAAACATATATTGATCATTTTAGATTTTTGCTTACAAAAAGAATAATTCTTGCACCATTATTAAAAATAAAAACGCTTTTTGGGGATCAAAAGTTGGGTATCTGAACTTAATGCTTTTTAAGTCAAATTTAATTTCTATTTAAATTACAGTCTATTAAAAATTATATTTTGAATGAATTTAAAAATGGCATAATTCATGCATATTTAACATTATTCAAGTTACTTGAATTTTATTGTTAGGTACTTTATTTGGAGGAAAATATGACATTCAGTATAAAAAAAATTTCTCTTTTGGGGGTAATGTTAGGGTTGGCTGGCGGACTTTCTGTTACAGCACATAGTGCAGATTTGTTAGAGCGTATTAAAGCAGAGAAAACCATTACCATTGCCACAGAAGCACGTTACGCACCTTTTGAGTCAATAGAAAATGGGAAAATCGTTGGCTATGATGTCGATTTAATGAATCATATTCTTCAAAAGAAATTACCAAATGTGAAAGTGAAACAGTTAGATGTACCATTTCAAGGTATTTTACCTGGTCTTGATGCGAAAAAATTTGACTTTGTGGTAACTGCGGTAACTGTAAATAAACAGCGTATCGCTCACTTTGCATTTACTGCTCCAATTGCTGAATCTACAGTGGCTTTACTTAAGCGTAATGCAGACAGTACGATCACCACGTTAGATGACTTGAGTGGCAAAGTTGTGGGCTCACAAGCAGGTTCAGGGCAACTTCAGGTGCTTCAGATTTTTAATGAGCAATTAAAAGCTCGTGGTAAGCCTGGTATTAAAGAAATTAAACAATATGTGTCTTTTGATGAAGCTTATGCAGATCTAGCCAATAAACGTTTAGATGGTGTTGCTCAATCACTTTCAAATTTAGGTCCATTGATTAAGTTTCGCCCAGGTGTTTTTAGCACCCTTAAACCCATGCTTGGTCCAACCACTTATTTTGGATGGGTTGGGCGTCAAGATAAAGACAGTGCATCCTTGGTCAAACTCTTTAGTGATGGTGTGACCGAAGCCAATAAAGATGGCACGATGAAAGCATTACAACAAAAATGGTTTGGGTTTGTAATGGATGTACCTGCAGAAAAAATGCCTGTACCTGAGCTTTAAGAGCTTATCATTATGGTTGATTTTTTACGCTTGCTGATTGACTGGCTACCCATGCTATTAGATGGTGCAATCACAACTGCTTTATTATGTAGTGTCGCCATGGTTGCGGGTTTCTTTGTCGCAATCTTGGTTTATCTAATGCAAGTTGATAAATCGGTATACACCCGAGGGTTTTCCTCTGTGTATATCAGTATTTTTCGTGGTACGCCTGTATTAGCACAAGTACTGCTTTGTTATTACTTGCCAGGTCTATTGGATTTATCATTGCCAGGTTATGTTGCCGCCATGGTTGCACTGACATTAAATACCGCTGCATATCAGTCACAAATTTTGCGTAGTGGGTTTAATGCCATACCACAAGGCCAAATAGAAGCTGCTTTCACCTGTGGTATGACCGCACGTCAAATTTTATGGCATGTGCAAGTCCCACAAGTGCTACGTTTAACATTACCTTCACTCATTTCAGAGTTGATTGATGTAATTAAAGCCTCTGCTGTGGTCTCTGTGATAGCCATTACAGACTTGATGAGGGTTGGGCAACAGTTAGCCTCTTCTAGCTATAAGCCATTAGAAGTCTATATTGCTATTGCTTTATCTTATTTAGTCCTCACCAGTTTACTCTCATTACTTGGTCATTTTATTGAACAGCGTTGGTATCAAGAGGAAGGGCCATGAGTGATTTTTTACTTTATTTGCCCGATTTTGCACGTGCAATTGGTGTGACACTCAGTATCAGTTTATGTGCAGCATTGCTTGGAGCGATTATTGGCTTTACTTTTCAGGCCATTTCTCATTTACACCCATTACTATATGGCTTATGGCGTACTTATATTTGGTTAATTCGTGGCACGCCTTATTTAGCACAGCTTGCCATAATTTATTTTGGTCTGCCTTCAGTAGGCATTATGCTCAGTGCGGTTGAAGCCACTGTTATTTCATTGGCAATATATAGTGCAGCTTATTTTGGGGAAATATTTCGTGTGGCATGGAAGAGTGTATCTGTGGGGCAAATAGAAGCTGCACAAGTACATCATATTTCTGCTTGGAAAATTTTTTGGCATGTTAAAACGCCGCAAGCACTCCATTTTAGCCTTCCTTTACTGGGCAATCAGATCATCTTAACCATTAAAGAGAGTGCCGTTGCCTCTGTGATTACTGTACCCGAACTTACCATGATTACAGGGCAAATAGTCGCGAATACTTATACTTATATTATACCGTATACCTTGTTAATTATGAGTTACTGGCTGCTTGCACAAGGTGTGAGTGTATGTATTCAATTGCTTCGTCGTACGGTTTTAAAAGGATAATCATGCATAGTCAACCGATTCTTGAACTACGCCATGTCGGAAAATCATTTTTAGATCATAAAGTGTTAACAGATATTAATTTAACGGTCAATCAGGGTGAGATTGTCACATTGATTGGGCCTTCAGGCTCTGGTAAGACCACCGCATTACGTTGCATGAATTTTCTAGAAGCTTATGACGAGGGTGAAGTGTACATAAAAGGCCAGATGCTGGGCTATAGCAGTCCTGCACGTGGCTTGAAAGACCGTGATAGTGCGGCATTGATTGCAAAGGTGCGTCAACCTTTGGCTATGGTATTTCAGCAGTTTAATTTATGGCCACACATGACGGTATTAGAAAATGTCTGTGCGGCATTGATTCTTGGTCAAAAAATGCCTAAAGAGCTTGCCAGAGAAAAAGCATCCAAGGCTTTGGCTCAGGTGGGTATGGAGAAAAAAGCATTATCTCGTCCAGCCCAACTGTCAGGTGGCCAGCAACAAAGAGTGGGTATTGCCCGTGCACTGGCTTTAGAGCCTGAGTTAATGCTCTTAGATGAGCCAACATCGGCATTAGATCCTGAGCGGGTAGAGGAAGTTGAAGAGGTTATACAATCTCTTGCGAATGAAGGTATGACCATGGTGATGGTCACGCATGAGATGTCATTTGCTGCAAAAATTTCATCGCGGATTGTTTTTATGGCCGATGGCGGCATCATTGAAAGTGGTTCGCCTCATATGCTTTTTCATCAGCCTAAAACTGAGCGTCTGAAAAACTTTCTCGCACCTTGGTTTAAACGCTCGCGCATATTTGCTGAACAGGGAGTCAGTGATGTCTGAAAATACGCCTGTACACATTGCATCGAAGGTGAGCAAACAACGTTTGTTAGATCAATTAAAACAATTGGCATTCTTTGGTGCTTTAGATAACGGTGGTGTTGATCGTCAAGCACTTTCTAAAATAGAAATACAGGCACGACGTTGGTTAATTGACTGGGCTTATAGCTTGGGCTGTAAGGTTTTTACAGATGAGTGTGCCAATTTATTTATTCGTCGTGAAGGACAGCAGGACTTACCTCCTGTGGTTACTGGCAGTCATATTGATACTCAGCCTTGTGGTGGTAATCTAGATGGCTGTTATGGCGTGATTGCTGGTATGGAATGTCTTGCTATTTTGAATGAAATGAAAATCACTACCTGTAGGCCTATTGAAGTGGTGGTCTGGACAAATGAAGAAGGGAGTCGCTTTTCACCAGGTGCTATGGGGTCGAGTTGCTATGTGAAGCCTGAACTTTTACAAAGCTATTTAACGCATAAAGATATAAATAACATCACACTGAAGCAAGCACTTCAACAATGTCATCAGCATTTTTCAGATCTACCTCGGCGAAGTCGTGTGCCATTTTTTTCTTTTATTGAGTTACATATAGAGCAAGGACCTGTTTTAGAAACTGAGAACCGACCACTTGCTGTCGTGAATGGGATTCAAGGTGTACGTTGGTACGAAGTCACCTGTTTAGGTGAGTCTGCCCATGCAGGTACAACACCAATGCCCATTCGCCAAGATGCCATGACGTTGGCACGTTTCACGGTAGATCAAATTGAGCAATCTGTGTCCCATCTACCGGTAGATGAGTTGCGTCTTACTTTTGGTCGTTGGGACATCAAACCAAATGCAATTAATACCATTGCATCTCGTGTGACATTCACATTGGATTTTCGCCATGCCAACCCCGATGTATTGGCTGAATTTGATTTGATAATACAGCAATGCATGGGCGATAACATTCAAATCAAAGCCATATTTGACCATGAGCCTGTGGCTTTTGATACAGCACTTTTATCAAGGCAATGCGCAACTGCCAAAGCACTGCATATTGATCACCTGAGCCTGATGTCTGGTGCTTTCCATGATGCGATGCATTTGGCAGAACATTGCCCAACCAGCATGTTTTTTGTTCCGAGTCATCGTGGTATTAGCCACAACCCTGCTGAATATACCCACCCCGACCACCTACATTTGGGTGCTCAAGCTTTGGCTTATTGTCTAGCTGAGTTAGCCAATCAAGATTAAGGAGTTATATTGTGAATATCCCAACAACCTATCCTATGTGTTGTAGTAAAGATAATGGTGATGCATTAGGTCTTAACCAAAGTTTATCTTCAGCGATTTCTAATGATGGCAACCCAACCCTTGAGCATGTATATACTGTTCCTGCCCGTTGTGGTTGTGCAGTGCGTTTGAAAAAAGGGCAAATTATTCGTATAGTCAATACCTTTGGAACACAGGTCTGTGATACTTGGTTGTTTAATAGTGATGATCTTAGTGAGTTTTCATCAATGGAGCATACCCGTGCATATATTGATAAAATTATACCTAAAGAGGGAGATGCTTTAGTCACTAATCAACGCCGTCCTATTGGTACTTTGCTCACAGATACATCACCAGGCATTCACGACACTTTAATTGCCGCCTGTGATCTACATCGTTATACCAATTTAGGGGTTTCAGGGTATCATGACAGCTGTGCAGATAATATGCGATTAGCACTAAAAGCCATTGGTTTACGTGCAAAAGAAGTCCCACAACCATTAAACTTGTGGATGAATATTCCTGTGAATCCAGATAACACGATTTCGTGGTTGCCGACAGTGAGTAAAGCTGGAGATTATATTGAAATTAGGGCTGAGCTCAATTGTGTTGTAGTGATGTCTGCTTGTCCACAAGATATTATTCCAATCAACAACTGTACACCACAACCGGTACATTTTCAGGTTATGAATGAATAATTCGCTTTAAGCTTAATGTGTCCAATCGTGATTTTTGGACACATTGCTGTTTAGGTACAGCATATAAAAAAGGAAACGTTAGTGGAATGGAACTGTCAAATCTAGGTCTAAGAATTCGTCATGCACGCTTAACGCAAGAAATGACATTAAAAAAATTAGCACAAAATGTAGGTTGTTCGGAAAGTTTACTCTCAAAAATCGAAAATGAAGTAGCAACCCCCTCTCTAGCCATGCTACACCGCCTCGCTACAGCACTAAATACCAATATTTCAGATTTAATGGCAGAAAACTGGATTGTTGACTCTCCAGTGATGAAAGCAGACCAGCGTTTGCGTAAACGGTTTGTACACAGAAATAAAAAAGGTGGTATAGAACTTGAAAACTTAACACCGCATCATAAAAGTAGTTTATTACAAGGAAATATACATATTATTGAGCCTGGCGTTGCTAGCGATGGACAAATTGAACATCAAGGTGAAGAAATGGGGTATGTATTAGCGGGAGAGATTGAAATTTATCTTGCGGATCAAACCTATGCACTTACGATAGGCGACTCATTCTATTTTCCAAGTAATATACCACATGGTTATAAAAATATAGGTATAACAATTGCGAAAATATTATGGGTAAATACACCTGTAACATTTTAGTAAGTGAGCTTAAAAAATATTAGATAACCCTGATCGTGGATAATTGTATTATTTAAAAACAAAGGATTAGCACCATAAGTTGAGGAACTATAAATGACTCATCTTTCTCATTCTTATGACAGATATTACTGCTTTTTTGTACCAAGTTGATGATTTAAATGATTGGCTGTGATTTTTGTTTTAATCTAAAAAAGATAAAACTTGCAATGCAGGTCATAAATCCTAAACACACGAAAGTATATTGAAAAGACTGTAAGATATGCATTTTTCCGTACATCTGGGTAAAGGTGTTGAGTGCAACACTGGCCAAAGCAATGCCCATGCTCATAGAGAGTTGTTGTATCACAGACAGTATGCTGTTGCCTTGACCTGCTTTTTCATGCGAGAGGTCTTTAATGGTGACTGTATTCATGGTGGTAAATTGTATTGAATTTACAATGCCAAATAGAAAAAAGTGAATCACTTGCCACCATATTGGGGTGTTGGCAGAAAGGAGGGCAAAACTCATCATGCCTAACCCAACCAATAGGGTGTTGACTGTGAGGATATTACGATAACCAAAACGGCCAACTAAGCGGGTGATGTACTTTTTAATCAGCATTGAACCCAGTGCTAAAGGAATCATCATTAAACCCGCAATGGTCGGATTTAAATTGAGTACGATTTGAAGCATGAGTGGTAATAAAAATGGAATTGCACCATTGCCTAAACGAGCAAAAAAATTACCTAGAATACCCACTCGAAAACTACGTACATTAAAAATATCTGCAGCAAAAATAGCATTTGAGTTCTTCATGGCATGAAAGCGATAAATCACAGCAGAAACAATAGCCAGACCAAGTAATATAAAAATACTGTTCATATTGGCATGAGACTCAGTCAAATGCTCGAGTAAGAAAGACAGACTAAGCATGGTGGTTGCGATTAAAACAAAGCCAATATAGTCAAAAGGCTTCAGTTGAGTCTCAACCAGATCTGGAAAGATTTTGAGGGTGAAAAGTGCTCCAACAAGTCCTATAGGAACATTCATTAAAAATATCCAATGCCAACTTGTCCATTCAACCAATAGTCCACCTAAACTCGGCCCAATTAAAGGCCCAATAAGTCCTGGAATGGTGACAAAACTTAATGCTGCCAGCAGTTGTGTTTTGGGCATGACTTTAAGCAGAGTTAAACGCCCTACAGGTTGCAATAATGCACCACCAATGCCTTGAAAGACACGTGCAATGATCAGTTGGGTTAAATTATGCGATAAAGCACAGGCAATCGATGCGGTGCTAAATAGAATAATGGCCACAAAATATGTTTTTTTTAAGCCATATTTGTCTGTTACCCAGCCACTGATTGGAATGGTCACGGCCATGGCTAAAACATAAGCCACCACAATGGCATGCATGTTGAGCGGGTCTTCATGCAAATTGAGGGCAATTTGTGGTAGGGCAGTATTAATAATTGTACTGTCGAGTTGTTGCATGAAAAATCCAATCGCAACCAACCATAAAATTGCACGATATTGCTTTTCTATAGGTTGGTGTTGATTTGTTTTCATGGTTATTCTCTTGTGTGTAATAAGCCATTTACTTATTTATAAATGACCGTATCTAAATATGTTGTTATTTAGGTCTTGCAACATCACCTTGTAAATGTGTTGGTAACTCAAGTACAGATAATGTTTGCTCTTCTTCTAAACTTTGAGGTCTGGCAATGACTAACGCTTGGTATGTATTTTCATCAACTGCAAGACTGTTCACCACTTGAATGCCCGTAGCCAATTTTGTTAATGGTTCAGGTGCTGTACCTACGCCTTCAATTAGGTGTAGCCATTGTTTCGGTTGTGCTTTAAACCATAAGCGTGCAATGACTTCTTGCCCTAAATAACAGCCTTTATCGTATTGAATGCCGTGTCGTTGATGTAAACGAAGCTCTTGAGGCTGAAAAGCATGTGCAGTGGCTTGGGTAATCCATGCTTGGCCATCTGTAATGGCTTCATGTTGCCATGCCACAATATCAGTTTTTTCTGCTGAAAATACAGTGCTGTGTTGTTTTAGTGTTGGAAAAACTTCGCCAACTGCACTGAGGGTAATTTTGGCGAATGCACCATATTTTCGAATGTGTTGTTCAAAGTCAGTAGCTTGATCTGAACTTACTGTTATTTCAAAATGTTCTGAAGATATTTTTTTGAGCCAAAGACCAAATTGAATACGTCCTTTAAGGTCACAAATCACAGTATATTGTGTAAAACTTTCTTCTAAACGCTCTACATGTATGGTGACTTGTCCTTGTAAAAATTTGGTGGCATCTGCACCAATGAAACTGTATTGAGTAAATGAAAGTGTGCTCATTTTAAATCTCTATTCATGCGTTATTTGCCTTATTTTGTCGGATTCTACAAAAAAAATCAGCCGTTTATTGTGAATGATGATCCTTTAATGTAGCTGAAATAAAAATTAAAAATAAAATGGTTACAATATAATCACTTTTAAAAAGTTGCATCAGGCTTTATATTAAAAACTAGCACAACAAGTTGTGTAAGCAGATCATATAAAGAATTGAATTAAATTAAATAATGAGGTGGGCATATGTCAGGTTGTTATGAGATTTCAAAAGCAAAAGATGGTCAATTCCGTTTTGTACTCAAAGCGGGTAATGGGGAAGTCATTTTAACGAGTGAGCTATATAAAGCGAAAGCTTCGGCACATACGGGCATTAGTTCAATCCAAAAAAACTCAGGTGATGATACAAAATATGATCGTCTAGAAGCAAAAAATGGTAAGGCATACTTTAACCTAAAAGCAGCCAATCACCAGATTATTGGTACAAGTCAAATGTATGCAACTGTGGCATCTCGTGATCATGGCATTGAGTCCGTAAAGAAAAATGGCCCAACTGAGAAAATTAAAGACCTAACGGTTGCAGAGTAATTGACAGATGAGATTGCGATAAAAAAACCTCGCTTTATAAAGCGAGGTTTTTTATTGGGTTGCATTTTAGTAGTGGTACTTTAGAGGTTTAATCTTTTGATGGTGTGAAATCTGCAGCGGGTGCTGAGATTTTATCTTTACACAAAAAGCTATATACAGTCAGACCTAAGAATGCGCCAATAAACCAGTTAAATGGTGCAAATGGATGAAATGTTGGTACAAAGGTAATAAATAGACCGACCAATACAGACGGCACGAGCGTTAAGATTGCTTTTGGGTTAAAACCGTTGCTATACCAATAACGGCCTGTTTTGCTCTCGGTAAATAGCTCATCTGTAGACACTTTTTGTTTATTTACAAAGTAGAAGTCTGCAATCAAAATACCAAACAACGGCCCAATAAAGGCTGCCAATGTATCTAGGGTGTAGTGAATGAGCTCTGGCGAGTGAAATAAGTTCCAAGGTGTAATGAGTACTGAACCGACAGCAGCAATCATACCACCTGTTCTAAAGTTAATTTTCTTTGGAAAAACGTTAGAGAAGTCAAAGCCTGCTGATACAAAGTTTGCCACAATGTTAATACCAATGGTTGCAGTAAGCACTGTCACCAAACCAAGTACAACGGCAAATGTACTGTCGACCAATGCTACTGTTTCAAGTGGGTCGGTAATCATTTTACCTGTCATGCTATATGTTGCTGAGACGGTCACGACGGTAATGAATGAGAAGAATAAAAAGTTAAATGGTAAACCCCAGAAGTTGCCTTTTTTAATGCTGCCCATGTCTTTGCCATAACGAGAAAAGTCACCAAAGTTAAGTAAAGGGCCAGAAAAATAAGACACTACCAATGCCACTGCGACTGTAAACTGCATCCACTGTTCAGAAGTAGACAGTACTTTATCGGTAAGATTGAGTGAAATATTTGACCAACCGACTTTGCTGATTAACCATGCCACAAGTGCAAGCATGACTACATAAACCATTGGGCCTGCCCAATCAATAAATACTTTAATTGCATTCATGCCTTTCCAAAACACAAATACTTGTAGTACCCACATAAAGCCAAAACAGATCCAACCAAGTGTGGTAAGTCCAACAAAACTACTGCTTGTAAGAGCAGCTAAGCTTGGGAAAAATTTGAGTAACACAAGCATAAGTGCATTAGATGCTAACCATGTTTGAATACCATACCAAGACACAGCAATAACGCCTCGAATAAGGGCCGGAATATTAGCACCGTACACGCCAAATGCCTGACGACTAATCACAGCATAAGGTACGCCACTCACTTGGCTTGGTTTAGCCACTAAATTTGCACACAGTTGAACAATCACAATGCCTAGCAGGAGTGCGACAAAAACTTGCCAACTTGCCAGTCCTAAAGTAAATAAACTCGCAGCTACAACGTAACCACCGATACTGTGTACATCTGACATCCAAAAAGAAAAAATATTGTACCAAGACCAATTTTGTTTGGCAGGCTTTAAATCCTCATTGGTGAGGTTGGCACTATACTGTGGGTCCGTCATATTATAATTCCTAAAACTTATTCATCATTGTGATTAAGCTAAGCAGGAATCAGACCAAAACTAGTATTTATATAAATATAAAACTACGACTTAAGTCTAAATAGCTTAAATAAACAATTCTTTACGATATTTATGCCAAAATTGAGTATATAAATAGAAAAGATTATGCATTGAAATAATAAACCTGATGAAAATACAAGTGATTAACCCGAATACATCTAAAGAAATGACGCACTCTATTGATGCAAGTGCCAAGAGCATTGCATCAGTTTTGACAGAAATTGTGACGGTATGCCCAGAACAAGGTGTTGAGTCTATAGAAGGACACTATGATGAGGCGATTTCAGCCATAGGTGTGCTTGATTTGGTGCAACAAGGTTGTTCTGATGGTGTAGATGGGCATATTATTGCGTGTTTTGGTGACCCTGCTTTGCATGCTGCTCGTGAAATTGCTGATGCCCCTGTGATTGGTATTGCCGAGGCTGCTTTTCATGTAGCTTCGCTTGTTGCCACTAAATTTAGCATTGTAACAACACTTAGTAGAACCAAAATTATTGCAGAGCATTTATTGCATGAATATGGTTTTGCTCATAAGTGTGCCAAGATTCGTTGTATTGATTTACCTGTCTTGGCATTAGAGCAAGATTCGAATGCAACTTATCAACGTTTAAAAGAAAGCTGTTTACTTGCAAAAGCAGATGATGATATTGGTGCGATTGTTTTGGGCTGTGGTGGTATGTCTAAAATGGTTGACCAACTGAGTCAAGAGATTGGTATACCTGTGATTGATGGAGTGGGTGCTGCTGTGAAGCTCGCAGAAGCCTTGGTCGGTCTGGGGATAAAAACCAGTAAATGGGGTGATTATGCGTATCCAACAGTGAAATCATAATATGCTATGCGATCAGCCGATTCCAATAGCACATGATGTAGATTGGTCAGAAGTTTACACTGTGCCTATAGTTGCCTCAAATGAACCATTAGAAAACACCAGTGTGTTAACTGAACACGGTGTTTTTACTTCAGCGGAATATTATTTGCAAGGCATAAAAGGTGCTTTAGATGTTTGTTATGTCCGTGAGGGTTTAATACATCGCTTACAACATGCGGCATCTTGTTTACCTGAAGGTGTGCATTTATTGGTGTTAGATGGTTGGCGACCGTATGCGGTTCAAATGGCATTACGGCAATCGTTTGCCACGCATATCCAGCAACAATATTCAGACTTAAGTACCCAAGATCAACAGCATATGCTCAATCAGTTTGTTGCACAGCCAAGTACAGATGTAACTCAACCGAGCCCACATTTAACGGGTGGCTCGGTTGATGTTACGTTATGTGATGCTATGGGAAATGCACTTGATTTAGGTACAGCATTTGATGAAATCTCTGCCCAGAGTTATAGCCATGCTTTTGAGGGTAGCCAGTGTATACAAGTACAACAGCATCGGCGTATGTTGTATTGGAGCATGATCCAAGCAGGATTTAGTAATTTGCCTTCAGAGTGGTGGCATTTTGACTATGGTAATCAGCTTTGGGCACATCATTATAATATGCCTGCAGCACATTACGGCATGGTCGGTGTATAGCTTTGCATGATTTAGATCTGTTGCTGTAAGTGACTGATCATCTCATCAACTGATTTAATTCGTTTCACCACTTGCCATAAATCTTGGGCTTCAGGGTAGGCCTTACTCATCATGCCAAGCCATTGTTTGTAGCGTCCGACCATAGCAAGTTCAGTTTTACTTGGCCCTGTTAAAAATTGGACTTGCAGTTCAATCAGTTCAGACCATGTGAGTAACCTTACATGTGATTGCTGTCGAATGCATTGGGTTAAGTCTGGCGTGGTTACAGCACCACGACCGAGCATGAGGTCAGCACAACCTGACTGTTCATGGCAGGCAACAGCATGTTGGTAATTCCAAATTTCACCATTGGCAATGACATTAATTTTTAATGCCTCTTGAATGGGGTGTATTTTCTCCCAATATGCAGGTGGCGTGTAGCCATCAGCTTTAGTACGTGCGTGTACAGTGAGCCAATCTGCTCCTGCATCTTCAATGGCATGGGCATTTTCTAGGGTATGATTTTCATCTAAATAACCTAAACGCATTTTTGCAGATACAGGAATATGTGTGGGTACAGCATCTCGTACAGCTTTAACCAGAGTGTGTATCACCTCGGGCTCATCAAGCAGAACTGCACCGCCTTTGTGTTTATTGACGGTTTTGGCTGGGCAACCAAAGTTGAGGTCAATGGCAGGTGCACCGAGTGCCACAGCACGTTGCGCATTAGTAGCTAACATGGTTGCATCGTTTCCTAAAAACTGTACATGTACAGGCGTACCTGCTGCGGTCTTGCCATCGTTTTTGAGTTCAGGGCAATAGTTGTAATACACATGGTCTGGTAAAATACTATTGGTCACTCGAATAAACTCGGTCACACACCAATCAAAATGTCCAACCCGTGTCAGTACATCTCGCATGACTGGGTCTGTTAGTCCCTCCATTGGGGCTAAAATGAGTTTCAAAGTGACTCCATAAATACACAAAAAGCAAAAATCAATTATATCGTGTGAGTAACTAAAAAGTCGTCTTATTAACGCCCTAAAATAACTTCTAGAATAAATTTACTGCCAATAAAGCCCAGAGCGAGTAATAAAAAACCACTAATGGTAAAGCGAATGGCTTTTTGACCACGCCAGCCAAACTTAAAATGTCCAATCAGCAATGTGGCGTAGACAAACCAAGAAATAATACTAAAAATCGTTTTGTGGGCAAGGTGTTGTTGTATGAAGTTGTCGACCATGAAAAAGCCAAACAATAAAGCTGCCGTGAGGGTAATAAACCCTGTAATGAGCATGTCAAAAAGCAGTGACTCCATGACTTGTAAAGGGGGGAGTAGATTGACCCAAAGCCGTTTTTGTTTCTTTTTTAGTTCTTGGTTTTGCAACCACATCATGATGGCTTGAATGGTGGCCATGAGTAATACGGCATATGAAGAAAGCGACAATATAATGTGTAAATCTAAACCAAAGGCATGTTCACTGGCATATTGATTAGGCTGACTAAACACAAAGCCTGCAATTAAGCCACTGGCAGCAACAGGAATGCCGAGTAAATTAAGGGCAGAAACAGGTCGGTAACTACTATACAACACACTCAATACAAGCATGAGTCCAGAGGTAAATGACAATAAATTAAACACATCATAGTTAATGCCATTTGCCGTGACCATGTCGTTACGCAACACATACGCATGCAACACCAGTCCAATCAGCAAAATAATTGCCATGAACAATGTATTGGCTTTGCGTTTTGCCACAAGATGCATAAAGGCATACCAAAATCCTGTGGTATAAGCCACAAGAGCGAGTATTGTGTACACCAATGGAAGACTGATCATGTCAAACCTTTGTTACAATGATGAATATTCATGCTATACGATATAAATTTTGAGAGAACTCAAGTATCCTATAGCAATTAATGCATAAATTTTCTATTTTGAAAAAGATTTTTTTGCAACAGACCATTTAAAGCGGAATTTGCAATGTTTGATACCTTAACAGAACGACTCACGCAGAGTCTAAAAAATGTCACTGGTTCTGGCCAACTGACTGAAGACAACATTAAAGATACCTTACGTGAAGTACGTATGGCACTTTTAGAAGCAGACGTCGCTTTGCCTGTGACTCGTGAGTTTATTGCAAAAGTCAAAGAGCAAGCACTCGGCCAAGAGGTTATGACGCAACTGTCACCGGGTCAAGCGTTTGTCAAAATTGTACACGATGAGTTAACCCAGATGATGGGTGAAGAAAATAAAAGTCTAGACCTTGCAGCCAAGCCACCTGTGGTCGTGCTACTTGCAGGCTTACAAGGTGCGGGTAAAACCACGACTGCTGCTAAATTGTCACGCTACTTAAAAGAGCGTCAAAAGAAAAAAGTCATGACGGTATCTGCCGATGTTTACCGCCCTGCGGCGATTAAACAGTTAGAAATGGTATCGAATGAAGTAGGTGCAACCTTTATTCCATCAGATCCGTCAGAAAAACCGATTGATATTGTAAACCGCGCCATTGAGCAGGCGAAGATTCAATTTGCCGATGTACTGATTGTTGATACGGCAGGTCGTTTACACGTTGATGATGACATGATGGACGAAATTAAGTCATTACATCAAGCCGTGAACCCGACAGAAACATTGTTTGTGGTTGATGCCATGACGGGGCAAGATGCGGCCAATACAGCCAAAGCTTTTAATGATGCTTTGCCGTTAACGGGCGTGATTCTTACTAAAACAGATGGTGATGCACGAGGTGGTGCTGCATTGTCTGTACGTGCCATTACGGGTAAGCCGATTAAATTCTTGGGGATTGGTGAAAAGCTTGATGCATTAGAGCCATTTCATCCAGAACGTATTGCTCAACGTATTTTAGGTATGGGTGATGTACTGTCTTTGGTCGAAGAAGTTGAACGTAAAATCGACAAAGACAAAGCCGAAAAAATGGCGAAAAAACTGCAAAAGGGGGGGAGCTTCAACTTTGAAGATATGCTCATGCAGTTTGAGCAGATGAATAAAATGGGCGGCATGATGGGCTTCTTAGACAAATTGCCAGGCATGAGTAATGCAGGTATGCAGCAAGCACTTGAGCAAGCAAACCCAGAAAAGCAAGTGAAAAAGATGCAGGCGATTATTCAGTCAATGACGGTGAAAGAGCGCCGTAACCCTGATTTAATGAACCCAAGTCGTAAAAAGCGTATTGCGGCAGGTTGTGGTACAGATGTTGCTGAAGTGAATAAACTGATTAAGCAACATACACAAATGGCTAAAATGATGAAAAAATTTGCTAACCCAAGTGGTATTAGCAAAATGATGCGTTCATTAAGTGGTATGCAAAAACAGTTTGGTGGTGGCGGTGGTGCAGGGCCATTATTTAGTGATAAAAGTAAAAAATAGGTAAATAGCTTAAGGAGGCCTGATCATGCGAGTGATTGAGGCCTTTTTTATATTGTTTATTTAATTGTTCTAATTAATATAAATTAATTGTTTGTTTTTTGTGCTATATTGTTATGGGGATATATAGCCTAATAGGGGAGTTAGGTCATTCTTACTCAAAGATAAAAAGATAACTATTAAGAAAAGGTTTTCAGTTTGCGTTTGAATAATACATAGTTGAGTGTTTACATGGATATCACACGATCTTTATTACTGAGTTACCCACTGTCCATTTTCTCAATGTCTATTTTGCTTTTTTTAACCTATTTTTTTGTGGGTAAAGCAGTTTATTTAATAGAGTTAAGTGTCGCTTTTGCGATGATGAGTTTGGGGATAGCGATTCAACAGCTACATTATCCATCTGTTTTGTCATTAAACATGGGTTTGAGTGGTGTTTGTTTTTTAATTTTTAGTTATTTTTTTGCAAGAGGTATAGTGTCCCTTGACCATAAAAAACTAAATGTTTGGTTGAGTTGTAGCATTCTTATCTTGGCTTTAGCACTGAGGTTTTTTTCTGCTCGTGATGCAGATCAGGTTGAATTTTGTTATTCAGTGATGATCTTAAGTGTTTATATTCCATTGATTATTTTTATTGGTTTGGCGCTGTGGAAGGTGAGACATTTATTTTTTGGCAATATTTTAGAAAAGATTTGGCTTTTAGTAATAAGTGTTTGGTTTTTATCTACTCTTATACGTTTAGCTTACTTTTCCTACTCTCCAGATATGTTGAAAATTCTTTTTTTAGGGAATAGCAATACTTTTTATGGGGATTTCATAGAATTACAGCACGTGTTTTATGGTCTTATTTTACTGTTTAGCATTCTAACTTTACTGGTTGCGATTAAGCGCTTGGTTTTTGATATTAATCGTAAAAGTCGCTTAGATGGTTTAACAGGAGCCTATAATCGTTTAGGCCTGCATTATTTTATAGAATTCAAATTACCCAAACTGCAATCATTCAGTTTAATTATGCTAGATATTGATTTTTTTAAGGCAGTTAATACACGTTATGGTCATCCGATTGGCGATGCTGTGATTAAAGAAGTAGTGCTATTGATCAACAAGCATTTGTCGAATGTTGAGCATCAAACGATACGACTGGGTGGGGAGGAGTTTCTCATTATCTTACCTACCATAGTGGTGCCTCAACTGGTTGAAATTGCTGAGAATCTACGTGAATATATTGAAAAATATGACTTTTTACATCTTGCTGATGATTTAACAATTACAGTCAGTATAGGCATTGGTGAATATGATGCTAGTTCATCTTTCCAAGATGCCTATAAAGATGTGGACTCAAAACTTGCAGTTGCTAAACAAAGTGGCCGAAATCAAGTGGTTGGCCTTGTTTGATGTTGCTGTTTTACATAACACTGTAAGCCTTGTAATAATAAGTCTGGTATGACCAGTGGGTTAAAAGCTGCTAGATGTTGTGCAAATAATGGTGCATCTCCCCCCGTTAAAATGAGTGTTTGATTAGGCCTATGTTGCATGACTTTTTCAATACTACTCACCAGCCCTAATAAAATGCCATGATGAACACAGTCAATGGTGTTTTCCCCAGGGGTAAGTATTTGAAAGGCTGAATCTGGAATTTTAATGCCTTTGGTATTTTGAATGAGGGCATCTCGCTGTAAATACAAATTCGGTAAAATATAGCCTCCCAAGTGTTGCATATCTTCTATTAAATCAATGGTGAGGGCGGTGCCACAACCAACCACGCAATAGTTCTGTTGTGGTTTAGCAATAGCAAGCATTTGTAGCCAACGGTCAATGCCAAGTTGTGTGGGTACATGATAACCACAACGTAGGCCTGCACAGGTTTTGTCTACTTGAGCAAAGATGATTGGACAATTGAGTTGTTGTAATGTTTTGGCAATCTGGTTGTTATTACGGGTGTCTAGAACTGAAGAGATGCCAATGTGGTCGATCTGTTGTTTTTTAAAATAACGTAATAAACCTAACAGTAGATCGGCAGG
This sequence comes from Acinetobacter rathckeae, assembly GCF_015627125.1. Taxonomy (GTDB): domain Bacteria; phylum Pseudomonadota; class Gammaproteobacteria; order Pseudomonadales; family Moraxellaceae; genus Acinetobacter; species Acinetobacter rathckeae. The sequence continues at coordinate 186,839 of NZ_VTDO01000001.1, forward strand.
TGATTGTAAATGTAATTCAGCCAAATGATCTATGATCTGGTCATGCTCTGTAATCCAATATTTAAGCCGTGTGTTGCCAATATCTAGCCAAAGACTTTTCATAAACTGTGCCTATCTTATGGTGTTGTTTTGCTTGGGCGTAAACGGCCTTGGTAAAAACAATGTATTTGATCTGGTGTTTGAATGCGTACAGCCCCATCTTGTTGTATGCCTAAAAAAATACCATTTTGTACGCCGTGTTGGTGTTCAAAGTCGACTTTTTGATCTTTAAAGTGTGCAGACTGGTTAAAGCGGTGGGCAAGGTTTTGACTATTGTGGTTAAACCATTGTCCTGCATGTTGTATGGCTAAATATAGATCTGCAATCACTTCTAGTCGGCTATAGGCCAAGTGTCCAATTTGAGTGAGGGCTGTGGTTTTTTGATCAAGATTTTGAAGCGTTGGGTGTGAAAAAAGATTTATGCCAATGCCGACAATCGCCTGTGTGGTTGAAATGGGTTCAACTAAAATTCCCCCCCATTTACCTTGTGCGCTGTATAGGTCGTTTGGCCATTTCACAGAAAGATCAAACCCGTCTAAACAAGGCATGTGTAGCACATTTAAAGCCACTTCAAGTGCGAGTCGTCCATCTAAAGGGCGTGTGGTTGAGAGTAGAGTGCTTAAATAAATATTACCCTTAGGAGAGACCCAATCACGTTGGTGTTGGCCTCGTCCTTGTGTTTGAGATTCACTACAGACTAAAATACGCTGAAACCCTTGTTTAGCAAACATTTTCACATCATCGTTGGTTGATGTTGTGCTTTGCTTTAATAAAACAACATCAGGTGCATAGGCACTCGACTCAAGATGGGCTTTTAAGGTGGCGGTATCTGAGATCATTTAAACAATACATTGCAGGGGATAGTTGTGGAGTTAATCATATATTTGGCTATTGGTGCAATTGCAGGATTCACCGCGGGGCTATTTGGTGTGGGCGGTGGTTTAATTATTGTACCCATTTTATATATTGTGTTTCGTCATCAGGGGTATCCGAGTGATGTACTGATGCATTTGGCCTTAGGGACATCTTTAGCCACGATTATGGTCACGTCCATTAGCTCAATTATGGCACATCATAAGAAAAAAGCGGTGCTATGGCCTGTGGTGAAAAATCTTGCGATAGGATTGTGTTTAGGCTCATTTTTAGGGGCAGGCGTTGCCGATTTACTGCCGAATTATATATTGCAGGCCGTGATAGGTTTATTTGCCATGAGTCTGGCATCAAAAATGTATTTTAATAAAAAGGCAGAGGTTGACCAATCACGCACGCTACCTTCGGCTTTGTGGCAAGGTGGTGCAGGGGTCGGTATTGGTATTGCTTCAGCGATTTTTGGTATTGGCGGTGGTTCTTTGACTGTGCCATATTTAAATCGGCATGGTGTGGTTATGCAACAAGCCGTTGCGACATCAGCCGCTTGTGGTTTTCCAATTGCTGTGGCTGGTGCAATCGGTTTTATGTGGTTTGGTCATCATGGTAGTGTGAATTTGCCACATGCCATTGGCTATGTGCATGTATATGCTTTTATTGGTATTAGTTGTATGAGTTTTATCACTGCAAAGCTAGGTGCAAAACTCGCACACCGTTTATCACCCCGTGGCTTACAGTGTTGTTTTGCTGCCATGTTGTGTGTGGTGGGCTGTTACTTTATTGTTCAGGCATTACAGCAGATGCGATAAAAGTGGCAATTGTTGTTGCGACCTCAATGGCATGCTGGGCAGCAAAATGATGGTCTGATGCTTCTATAATATGCAGTTTGGCCTGTGGTAAATACTGTTTTAAGCGTGTGGCAACAGTGAGTGGGCTAATGGGGTCTTGATTGGCCCAAATAAGTAAAACGGGCTGTTGAATGTGCTTTAGCAGTGTTTGATAATTTGTTGTGTTTTCAGTGAACCAGTGCGGTATGGTCGGGTTGTCTTTTTTGTAGTGTGCCCGCCAGTCTGTGATGTCTAGACCATGAAGGTTGATCCCACCAGATGTAGCGACCAAGACCAATGCCTGTACCAATTGTGGGTTTTCAAGGGCATGACGAATGGCAAATAGTCCACCCATAGATTGTGCAACAACAATGCCTTTTTTAGGCATGTGTTGAATGACATGGTCACTCAACTGTTCAAAATTTTGAATATGCGGTAAGGGCGGTGTATTGTGAAACGCAGGATAAGCCACCACTTGGCAATCATGCATGGGTAAATGCTTAATTACAGGTTGCCAAAAAGTAGTATTCCCCAATGCACCAGGTAAAAAATAGAGAGTGTGATTCATATTATCTTTGCTGTATTTTTAATCGAAAAGTGGTTTGAGTTATGCTTTATTGTATAAATCTTTGATTACTCTAGCACGAGGTACTGACACAGACCTATAGATATGGCTTAAAATACCGCAAAATTTATGCGAACACCGAGAACCCATGCGTTTAAGCAGTTTAAAAATTTCAGGCTTTAAATCATTTGCTGATAAAACCACATTGCACTTTAAAGCCAATCGTAGTGCGATTGTTGGCCCAAATGGCTGTGGTAAGTCAAATGTGATTGATGCAATACGTTGGGTGATGGGTGAGTCAAGTGCACGCCAGTTGCGTGGTGGCAACATGCAAGATGTGATTTTTACAGGCACAGCAAAGCGTAAACCTGTGGGTATGGCCAGTGTTGAGTTAAAGTTTGATAATACCGAAGGCAAACTGGGTGGTCAGTACGGAGCATACACTGAACTGGCGGTGCGTAGACAAGTTACACGAGAAGGTAAGTCTGAGTACTTTTTAAATGGCACACGTTGTAGACGCCGTGATATTACCGATATTTTTTTAGGCACAGGGCTTGGCCCTCGTTCGTATGCCATTATTGAACAAGGCATGATTAACCGATTGGTTGATGCCAAGCCCGATGACATGCGGGTGTTTATTGAAGAAGCCGCAGGTATTTCTAAATACCAAGCCAGACGAAAAGAAACCTTACAGCATTTAGAGCATACCTCGCAAAACCTAGCCCGTTTAGAAGATATTGCATCAGAGTTAAATCATCAGCTAAAAACACTGAAAAGACAGTCAGAGTCAGCCCTAAAACACAGTGAGCTGAGCCAAGCGATTCATCAGCACAAAGTAGATATACTGTCTTTTCAATGTCAGCAAAGCCAACAACAGCAACAACAGCATATTGCTGAAATGGATATTTTAAGTGCACAGTTTAAACAAGCACGTATAAACCTCAAAGAGACAGAAGAGCAATTATCACAACGTAGTCAGTTATTTCAAAAGTTGCTTGAGCAGTCGTCCCCTTTACAGCAACAGTGGCAGACAGCAGACCAAAAGCGTTTACACATGTCATTGCAACTCGAACAACAGCAAAAAGAATGGCAACAATACACCACACAGTTAACGGCCTTACAACAACAATATGCAGATGTAAAACAACAGATTAAGCACTTAGATATTCAGCTAGATGATGCATATGCCAACCAAGAGCCATTACAGCAACAGTGCCAACAGTTGAAACAACAACAGCAACAATTAGAGCAAGATGGAAAAACCACAGAGCAAGACTATAAACAAGTGGCAGAAGACTATCAAAACATCAAACAGCAATATGTGCAGTATCAGCAACAGCAACAACAGTTGCAAAACCAGCTTGAGCAGTTAGATAAAAACCTGCTCAGAATGCAACATCAGCAAGAAACCATGTTGTCACAAACACAGCGTATGCAGTGCTCAGAGCAAGAAAGCTGTCAGTCTTTACAGCAGCAACATCAAGATGCGTTGTCGCACGTGGCTCTGACAGAGAAAATTTTACAAGATGACGCAAGTAAGTTAGAGCAGATTCAAAAGCAAACAGATGATGCTAAACACCAGCATGATGAGTTAAATATACAACTCAAAGCACTTACGGTTGAACAAAGCCATTTAAGTAAACGCATGCAAAAACGTGCAGGTGCGTCATCTGAGCACACTTTATTGCAAGCTTTACAGTTACAGCCACAGGCGAAACCGTATGCCAATTTGATTGAGCAATGTCTGGCAAATTGGTTGGGCGCAGATGTTTTAACGACAGAGCAGGCCTATCAATCTAATATTGCAAGACAAATCAAAGTACATCAAACCATACAGACCATGCCAAATACGCAAAAAACACTGGCAACATGGGTTCAAGAACCGCAGTGGTCATGGTTAGACAATATATGGCTTGCCGATGACTTAAATACAGCACTGACTCAACAGGCACAACTACAAACAGGTCAAAGTATACTCACGCTAGATGGTTATCATGTGGGGGTAGATTGGTTGATTGCGTTATCTTATGATAATCAAGCACAGCATGCAGGTATTTTGAGTGATCGAGTACGTTTCGAGCAGATTGAAGAACAGATAATTGGCTTAAAACAGCAAGTACAACAACATGCTGATGTACTCAAAGGCAAACAAGAAACATTGCAGCAACACAAGCAAGTTATCCAGGCACAGCAGTTGCAGTTAAAACAGCAACAAGCTCAGGCACAGACATTGGGTATTTCTGTAGCAAAAGCACAAAGCACAGAGCAGGCACAGAAACAGCAGAAACAACAACTTGCAGAGCAGGTTGCACAGTTGAATGTACAAATTGAAGAAGATCGTATGCAAAAAGATGATCTAGAAATAGATTGTCATGCATTGGGGCTGAAAATTGAGCGTTTAGCACCGCAGTATCAAACTTTACAACAGCAATATAACGACTTAGAGCAACAGCAAGAGCAATCTCGTGAGCAACAACGGGTGACTCAACAACAGTATTTACAGTTGCATCAGCAAATGACAGATCATCAGCGTCAGGTTGAACTCTTAGAAAAAGATTTAGCTTTTGCCAAAATGCAACAGGTGCAATTAAAAAGCCAAATCGATAGCATACAGCCACAGCTTAATGTATGTGAGCAACAGCTACCACAACAGCAAGAGGACTATGACGCACAACACCAATACGTGCAGACCTTACAAAAGAAATGGGACGCTTGGCAACTTGAACTCAATACAGCACAGTCTGAGCAAAATGCACTGACCGAGCAACGCCATGTGCAAGAGCAACAAGAACAACAGCTCCGAGAAAAGCTAGAAGCACAGCGTTTGGCATGGCATCAGGCCAAGTCCGACTATGAGCATTTTTCGGAACAACTCAGTACACTTGATCCAACAGCATTACCCGAAGCGAATATTGATTTAGCACAGCATCAGGCCAACTTAAAACAGTTACAACAGCGTTTTGAGAAATTAGGGCCTGTCAATTTGGCAGCTTCAGAAGAGTATCTTGAAGTCCAAGAGCGTTATGAGGTTTTAAAGCACCAAATAGATGACCTAGAGCAAAGTGGTGAGCAGTTAAAACAAGCCATGAAAAGCATAGATCAAGAGACCAAAAAACGCTTTATGAGCACGTTTGACCAAGTCAATGCTGAATTAAAACAACTGTTTCCAAAAGTATTTCATGGTGGTGAAGCCAGTTTAAGCCTTGAAGAAGACTGGCAGTCTGGGGTTAAACTGATGGCACGACCGCCAGGTAAACGAAACAGCTCACTGGCATTATTGTCAGGTGGTGAAAAGGCACTGACCGCTTTGGCCTTGGTTTTTGCAATTTTCAGATTAAACCCTGCGCCGTTTTGCGTTTTAGATGAAGTTGATGCACCATTAGATGACGCAAATGTGCAACGTTTTTGTAATCTGGTAAAAGAGCTTTCCGAACAGGTGCAATTCGTTTACATTACACATAATAAACTAGCCATGACCATGGCAACCGATTTACTTGGTGTAACTATGCCAGAACCAGGGACATCAGCACTTGTTACGGTCAATTTAGAGCAAGCAAAAGAACACGGTTTGGTTGCGGAGTCCTAAAAACATGGAACAAAATACACTGATTGGCATTGTGATTGCCGTTTTAATTATTATTTTTGCCTTATATTTGATTTTAAGAAAACCAAAGGCAGATGAACCATCACTTGATGGTGAGCTACAAATTAATGCTGAAAGTAACCAACCTGTATTGCCTAGATTTGTTCGTCAAAAGTTAGATGCTGAACCAAGTGAACAAAAAACAGATACAGATGAAAAAGTTTTAGATCCAGTACAAGCTGAAAAAGAAGCACCGCTTGTACAAGAGCACACTGAAAACACAAAAGAAGCTGAAACTGAGGTTACATCTGAAACCAAAGAACCTGTGTTGGACGATAAAGCATCTAAGCAAACGCAAGATGTTGAATATAAGCTGAATCCACACATGGAAAAAGCCCAAATTCAGTCATTTGAAGATGACAGTGCCATTTTAGATCAGCATTTACATGAGCAACAACGTGTTGATGATGAAAGTGCCTTAGCCACTGCTAAAGAAATTATTGCTTTAAATGTGTATCCAACGTATCAGCATGTACTGTCAGGTGAAAAAGCATTAAAAGCATTACTCAAATATGGACTCCGTTTTGGTGAACTATCATGTTTTCATCGTCATGAAGAAACAGATACACCAAGCTCGCTCATGTTTTCGGTGCTGCGTATTACCGAAGAAGGCCCTGTTGGTTTTGACTTAGAAAGCCTATCTACTGAACAAATACATGGTTTAGCATTCTTTTTGGCCTTGCCACACCCCCATGCACAGCAAGGTTTTGATATGATGGTCAGTATTGCAGGGCTGATTGCTCGTGATGTTGGTGGTAAAGTGTTTGATGAAAATAATGTTGAACTGTCGCCACAGATGAAAGAGTATTTACGCCATCAAGTAATTGACTTTAAATAAGTTTTATTTGATGAAGTGTTGAGTTTTATTGTTTAAGGTGGAAGATATTCCACCTTTTTACATGGTGAGTAATTTATGTTGGATCATGAAAAAAATAAGTTAATTGCACGTATGCGTCAACTCATACAGCTACTTGCACAGCATAATCATGCTTACTATGTGATGGATCAACCCAGCATTTCTGACCATGAATACGACCAGCTTTTTCATCAACTTAAAGATTTAGAACAGCAATACCCTGCGTATGTGCAAGCAGATACACCGACACAAAAAGTGGGTGGTAAGGCACTGAGTAAATTTGTTACAGTGCAACATGCTGTGCCCATGCTTTCTTTGGGTAATGTCTTTAAACAAGAAGATTTATTTGCTTTTGCTCGCCGTGTAGAGGAACGCTTACCACAGCAAAAAATTCAATACGATGTAGAGCTTAAACTTGATGGTTTAGCCATTTCTTTATGGTATGAGCACGGTGTATTGGTGAAAGGTGTAGCGCGTGGTGATGGTGAAACAGGCGAAGATATTACCCAAAATGTGAAGACGATTCGTAATTTACCTAAAATTCTCTCTGCAAAAACAGCTGTACCTGAGCTGTTAGAAGTGCGTGGCGAAGTACTCATGCCAAAATCAGGTTTTGAAAAGTTAAATGCTTACAACGAAAGTATGGGCGAAAAAACCTTTGCTAATCCTCGAAATGCGGCGGCTGGTAGTTTAAGGCAGTTAGACCCGAATATTGCAGCCTCTAGACCATTGGCATTTTATGCGTATGGCATTGCACAATGTGAACCTATGCATGAGCTAGATAGTATGCATGAGAGTTTACATTGGCTGACTACATTTGGTTTTGAAATTGCAGAACGACAATTCTTGTGTGACTCTATTGCTGAAGTACAAGAAAAATATGAACAAATTCAGCAAGAACGTGACCAGCTTTCTGTTGAAATTGATGGTATGGTCATTAAAGTAGATAGCCTAAAACAACAAAAGCAACTGGGCTTTTTAAGTCGAGAGCCACGTTGGGCAACCGCATATAAGTTTCCTGCGGTTGCTGCACTCACGAAAGTAGAGCAAATTGATTGGCAAGTGGGGCGTACAGGAGCACTTACACCAGTTGCCCGTTTGCAACCTGTGAACGTGGGTGGTGTAGATGTATCTAATGTGACCTTACACAATATTGGTGAAATTCAAAAACTAGATGTTCGTGTAGGCGATACGGTGAGTGTATACCGTGCAGGTGATGTGATTCCTAAAGTAGAGCGTGTATGGCATGACCTACGTGTTGACAGTTTAGAGATTGTGCATTTACCAGAGCAATGCCCCGTGTGTGATTCACCTGTGGTGATGCCTGAGGGTGAAGCCTTGGCACGTTGTTCAGGTGGTCTATTTTGTGCTGCTCAGCGTATTGAAGCCATACGGCATTTTGTTTCTCGCAAAGCCATGGATATTGAAGGTCTAGGCGATCGTTGGGTTGAATCTTTACTGCATTTAGAGCTACTTAAAGATGTTTCCGATATTTATCAGTTGCATTTACACCGTGAACAGCTACTCAGTATTGAAAAAATGGGCGAAAAATCAGTGCAAAACCTGATTGATGCGATTGATAAAAGTAAAAAAACCACACTTGCACGGTTTATTTATGCACTAGGTATTCGTGGTGTGGGTGAAACGACTGCACGTATGTTAGCAAGCCACTTTCAAAGTTTAGAAGCAATACGTAATGCCACCTTAGATGAACTACAAAAAGTGCCTGATGTTGGTGAAATTACTGCACAGTGGGTCATCGACTTTTTTCAAGCACAACATAATATTGAAGTGATTGAGCGACTGATGGCTGTGGGCTTAGTTTGGGATGTACCTACAGCATCGACTACACAGCCACTCAATGGTCAAAGTTGGGTACTTACAGGTACATTGTCAGAATTAACTCGTGAGCAAGCAACACAGATGCTACAGGCACTTGGTGCACGTGTGAGTGGCAGTGTATCGAGTAAAACCAAGTGTTTGGTTGCAGGTGAGAAAGCAGGTTCAAAACTCGAGAAAGCACAAAAGCTAGGTTTGGATGTTTTAACGGAGCAACAGTTCTTAGCGTTAATGCAAAGTTATGGCCAATCACCAAGTTTATAATGCGAAATAATAGCCATTCTTTTTAGTTACAAAAAAATATATCGCATATTTTTATACTTTCACTGCTTAAATAAGTGTTGTGTTTTGTTTAAGCAGTTATTTTTTAATACAAAATTATTTTTTATCTTTGTAAATGCGTATGCTTCTCATTTTAATTTTATATAAATCAGTGATTTAGTGGATTTTTGCTTTTGCAATCTAGTGTAAATGCCTCCATAATGCTCATTATTAAATGAGGAGAATTTAGCATGCGTGGTAACCCAGAAGTTATAGATTATCTGAATATGCTGATTGGCGGTGAGCTAGCGGCACGTGACCAGTATCTTATACATTCACGTATGTATGAAGATTGGGGTCTAAATACAATTTACGAGCGTATTAACCATGAAATGGAAGAAGAAGCGACCCATGCTGACGCTATTATTCGCCGTGTTTTATTTTTAGGTGGTACGCCAAATATGGCACGTGATGGTTTAGATATTGGCCATGATGTGGTGTCTTGTTTAAAAGCTGACTTGGCACTTGAGTACCATGTACGTGAAAAGCTTGCACAAGGCATTAAACTGTGTGAAGAAAAAGGTGACTATATTTCACGTGATATGCTTAGACAGCAACTTGCAGACACAGAAGAAGACCACACCTACTGGTTAGAAAAACAAATTCGCTTAATTGAATTGATTGGTCTGCAAAACTATATTCAGTCTTTGATGTAAGATGGCTTAAATGCTGTTGAGTGAAGTGATAGAAGAAAAGTCGCTCTGTAAATGTTCTTAAATGACCTACACTAATCTCTGAATTTAGTGTAGTTCGCTTAAGACAATAATAAAGCAAAGCTATTTTGAAATATTACTTATTCTTTATAACGACTCGTATTTCATATTCCAATGTAATGCATTTTCATACTAAAAAGTCTTTTTTATTTGATAAAAATAGGCTGTGTTCTTGAGTAAAAACTTGTATGAATCATTTTGCTTAGTTTCTAATAAATTTATTGTAAAAACTAGAAGAAAAATAAGTTGGTAATGTAAGTTGTTAAAAATAGTTCTAATATACTTTAATGATTTATATCTATTTTTTTATAGAGCTTAGACTTTGTAATACATTCTGTGCAGTTTTCTTGCCACTCAAATAACTCCCGTGTACTGTTCCTGCATAGTTCATACTGCAATGTTCCCCTGCAAAGAAGAGTCTATCTTGTATAGGGGTATTTAGTATCTTGATATATTTGGCCTTGTGATTGAATGTGGGGAAACTAAAAGAACCATAGCTAAAAGGATCTATGCCCCAGCGTGTGATTAATTTTTTGTGTGGTTGTAGATCTTCACCATGAGGTAAGCTTTTTGAAATAAATGTCCACACATCATCATCTGTTGCATTGTCTATAAACTCGGCACACTTACCACCGAATAACATAAGATAAATAGGTTTATTATATACAGATGACAAGTCTAGAATATTAAATAACTTTTTTTCAAACCAATAAAAAGTACTAATGGATTTGGTGGAGCTATGTGAAAGAAAAGGAAGAGGGTATTCTAGTTCAAAAAACACCTTATTAAATGATCCAAAACCAATCTGTGTAATCGCATTTAAATAGCTTTTAGGTAACGGTGGCTGAAATAAATAAGGTCTTTTCTTTAATACACCTAAAGGAACAGTCACTATGACCTGCGAGCCAGTATAGGTTATATTTTGTGTGTCGGTAACTTCAACACAGTCGGTGTTTAGTGTGATTTTTTTAATGTGACATGCAGTTTTAATATTTAATGACTGAGACAGAATATCAATAATTTGATGATATCCTTCTGGAAAAATAACTTCATCTCCCTCGAAATAGCCTTCATGTGAACTGTAGTTAGAAGCCAATGACTCAAGTTCAGTAGCAAAGGGATCATTAGCTGTGTATTCAAATAATGAAAGTAATAAAGCTTTTAGCTTACTTTGTGTAAATAGATTACCTTTATAATCAAGTTTAGCAAGACAAGTCTGTACAGCATCAAGCGCTGAACCCTGTGGCATTTGAGTAATACAATTTTGGACTTTTTGCACATAATATAGAAACTCTTTTTGTTCTATATCTGAAAAAGGTCGCCTATTGTCATGAATATAGTTGGATAGATCATAGTTTAAAACATGTGTATTTATACTGTGTTTCTCTACAATCTCCCAAATAGGATTATGGTGAATACCATGTATCCATGATGCACCTAAGTCAAAACAATCATCTTTATTAATGTATTTTGAAAAAATACGTCCACCTAAACGGCTTTGTGCCTCAAGTACAATTACTGTTTTTCCAGCTTCTTGAAGTGTTTTTGCACATGAAAGCCCTGCTATACCTGCACCAATCACTAAAATAGGTAAGTGGGTTCTATTTTTAGAATACATAGCAAAAGTACCGTTTATGCTTTAATTATCACCTTTAAGATAACATTAGTTGCTCATACTGTTGAATTTCTTCTTCTAAGTATAGTAGTAGACTTTGCATTTTAGGCACAGTATTTCTACAGGCCACTAGGCCAACCTCAAGTTGGTCTAAATAACTGGTCAGTGTAATATTTAAAGCTTGGCCATCAAAAATAACAGATGCAGGGTATATTTCTTCAAGTTTTGCACCATTCCAATACAAAGCTTCTCTTGGCCCTGCTACATTAGAAATGACAATATTAAACGGTTGTTTCTTTGGTCTTAAACCTGAAATCACATTTAATCCCGCTGCTGCATATACAAAAGCACTGTAACCTAAAATTTGGTTTTGTGTCATCCGTTTAAAGCGAGTTTTGGCAGTATTTACACTATTAGAAATAATCCCTGTACGTTGTTTACGGTCGCTACAATCTGTTGCTAAATTGGCCAAGATCATGGTGATACGGTTGCTACTGTCGGTACTGTCGCCACGTACAGAAGCGGGTACCATCGCAATCAGTGGCTTTTTAGGTAATTGATTAAACTCAATTAAATAACGACGTAATGCCCCTGAGCAAATAGATAAAATCACATCGTTGACTGTGACTCCTAAGCCTTGAGAAATGCTTCGAATACGAGATAGTTCAAAAGATTGGGCCACAAAACGTCTAGAGGCTGATACTTTTTGATTGAAGAGCGATTTTGGGGCTTGAAAGCTTGTGACATAGTGTGGGTCTACTTTACGGTCATGTAAAGTTTGTTTGAGCTCTTGATAAATCACTTGTGGTGACGTTTCAACCTGCTGTTTTAGGTCTGTTACCGTATGCCATAGTTTTTTGATTTTAGATGTTTTTTCTTTTTCTTTTTTGTGTTCAAGACACCATGGTGGAATGATACTATGGGTATATTGATCTTTGGCAAAGGCCTTTTCCATCAGACGCATACCTGCTACACCATCAGCAATAGCGTGATGCATTTTAAAGTATAGAGCAAAGCGGTTGTCTTCAATGCCTTCAATGAGCGTGCATGTCCATAATGGTTTGGCTCGGTCAAGTAGTGCACTGTGTTCTTGTGATATATATACCAAGAGTTCTTTTATGCGTGCTGGGTGCGGTAGAGAAATATGTCTAAAATGATGGTCTAGGTCAAAATCTTCATCGCTACGCCATGACACACCACTGAGCACTTGATTAAATGGTGCAACAGGCTGACATTTAGACTGTTTAATGTCTTCAACCAAAGACTGTACAAAATCATTGGGTGCGTTATCTGGAATTTTAAATAGCAGTAATCCACCCACATGCATGGGCTGTTGTCTTTTTTCTAAAGATAGAAAAATCAGATCAATGGGGTGGAGTAAACGCATATGGTCAATCTCTATATCATTTCAGTGCTGATAGTAAAGCCAAATGACAAATTGTCCAAGTGTTCAACGTATGATAGATGTGTAAAGCATGATGAATTGCTTTATTTTTTTACATTGCCGATGTGCAAACCACATTCTTTTTGAGTCGCTTCTTCCCACCACCAACGTCCTTCTCGCTCATGTTGGTTTGGTAGCACGGCACGGGTACAGGGTTCACAGCCAATGGAAATAAAGCCTTTTTCATGTAATGGGTTATATGGAATCTCCATCATACGAATATAACTCCACACCTCTTGGCTACTCCAATTGGCAAGAGGATTATATTTGATCAGCGATTTATTGGGCCCTGAGAATCCTTCATCTACTTGTATCACTGGAATTTCGGTACGTGTACCTGGGCTTTGATCTTTTCGTTGTCCTGTAATCCAACCATCTAATGTTGCCAACTTTTTTCGAAGCGGTGATACTTTACGTATGCCACAGCATTCTTTGTGCCCGTCTTCAAAAAAACTAAAGAAGCCTTTTTTTGTGACTAACTCATGTACATCGCTTGCTTCGGGGAAGCAGACTTCAATATCTATGTTATAAAATTTGCGTACGGTATCTAAAAATTGATAGGTTTCAGGGTGTAAGCGTCCTGTATCTAAACTAAATACACGAAATGGCTTACGTAAGCGATATGCCATGTCAATGAGTACAACATCTTCAGCACCTGAAAATGAAATTGCAATTTCACCTGCTTGGTTTAAAGCAAGTTCAATAATTTCACTTGGGTATTTGTCTGTATATTCTTGTGAAAGTGCATCAATTAAGTCAATTGAGGGAATCGTGGTGGTCATGCGTTGTTCCTGGCTGTCGGCTTGGAGCGATGTAAAAGACAGTAATTACAAGCATTGCTATATTAAAGTAATTTCTTGATGCAAATTAGCATTTTAAAATAGATACTTATACTTAAACTTGATTTAGTGGCTTTTATGTTGTGATTATAGCGTGATCATGTTGCAAAATGTGTGAGTAAATCTTGCCAATATATATGATGTCTGTAAAATTATAGCTAATAAGTGAATTGAAAAATAACATAATGTGAAATGGGTCAGAGGCCTGTGTTATACGATTTGTTTTTCATGTTGTTTTGATTGCGACAGTATAAGCCGTAGAAAAATACGCTGTTTTACATTTATCCACTCTCTATACTTTAATCAATAAAGCCAAAATTATGAATATATCCCCTCAAACGATTGCACCTAGAACAGACTCTGACGGTAGTTGGGTGAGTGTAATTGCTTTAGCACTTGCAGCCTTTATTTTTAATACCACTGAGTTTGTACCGGTTGCATTGCTTACAGATATTGCAAAAACTTTTGATATGCAAGCCGCACATGTGGGTATTATGATTACCATTTATGCTTGGGTGGTGGCATTGGCTTCGCTACCTATGATGTTGGTAACACGGCATATGGAACGTAAACGCCTACTTTTGTCATTATTTGTGCTGTTTGTATTTAGCCATTTGGTGTCGAGTATTGCATCTAATTTTATTATTTTGCTGATTAGCCGTGTAGGTATTGCCTTTGCACATGCAATTTTTTGGTCCATTACGGCATCTCTTGCTATACGTGTTGCTCCAGTTGGGAAAGAAATTCAAGCACTGGGTATGTTGTCTACGGGTACGGTATTGGCCTTGGTACTGGGTATTCCTTTTGGCCGTATTGTCGGTGAGCTATTTGGTTGGCGTATTACTTTTGGTTTGGTCGGGGGAATTGCGGTTGCAACAGCGATTGTTTTATGGAAAACACTGCCTGAGTTACCAAGCCAAAATACAGGTTCTATAGAGAGCTTGCCTGTGTTATTTAAACGCCCTGCATTGGTATTACTATTTGTGACCACCATTGTGATTGTTGTTGCACAATTTACCGCATACAGTTATATCGAACCATTCACAACAGAGATTGCTCACTTTACTTCTGATCAAACCACAACATTATTGTTGGTGTATGGTGGCTCAGGGATTTTGGGTTCAATTTTATTTAGTCGCTTAAGCCGTAAATTGCCAAGAGCATTCCCAATTATTGCAATTTTGGGCATTACTGTAAGTATGTTCATACTCTTACCACTGGCTTTTAGTGTATGGGGAATTATGGCAATGTCTGTTTTTTGGGGCATTGCAATTATGATTTTTGGTTTAGTGATGCAATCTAAAGTGCTACAACTGGCATCTGATGCAACCGATGTGGCTATGTCTGTATATTCAGGTTTATATAACGTAGGCATTGGTGGAGGTGCATTGTTGGGGAGTATTGTTGGGCTAAATATGGGAATTGAGTACGTTGGTATAGTGGGTGGCGTATTGGGGGTTTTTGGTCTGATATTAGCAATATTGATGGTACGCCGTAGAGATTTTATGGTGACACTTCACTAACCTGTCATAAAAAAGCGACTCTAAAAGAGAGTCGCTTTTTTAATTATTTTTTTCGTGCCAACAGCTTATAAACAATAAACATCATAGCAATCCACATAGGTAAAATAAGTACAGATTCTTTAAAACCTTTTGACCACATAATAAATAGAATAATGGCAATAAATGCTAATACGATATAATTGCTCAGTGGGTAAAAGCAGGCAGGATAGCTGGTTTTAATGCCCTGCTTCTTCAAATGCTGTCTAAACTTTAAATGGGTTAAACTAATCATCGCCCAATTGAGTACCAATGCACCGACTACAATATAAATTAAATGACTTAGTGCACCTTCTGGCATAACGTAATTCAAAATTACACAACCAAAAATAAGTATGGCTGAAAATAATGTTGCAGCAATGGGTACACCTTGCGTATTTACTTTTGCAAATATTTTGGGTGCATTGCCTTGTTTTGCGAGGCTAAATAGCATACGGCTATTGGCATACATGCCACTGTTATACACAGACAGTGCAGCCGTTAAAATAATAAAGTTTAATAAGTGGGCAGCCCAACCAATACCTAACTGACTAAAAATCATGACAAAAGGACTTTGTTCTAAACTACCAAATTTCAACTGATTCCATGGCATTAACGACAGTAAAACTACCAATGCACCAACATAAAAAATGAGAATGCGAAGAACGACTTGGTTAATTGCTTTTGGAATGGTTTTTTCGGGGTGGTCTGTTTCAGCTGCAGCCATACCCACCAGTTCTATACCACCAAAAGCGAACATAATGATGGCAAGCATATAAAATAAGCCATCAAAACCATTTGGGAAAAATCCACCGTGAGTCCATAGATTGGAAAACTGAGAGATTGAGTTTGATGGTGCGGTAATGAGCAAATAGGTACCAAATCCAATCATAGAAATGACAGCGATCACTTTAATTAAAGACAGCCAAAACTCAGCTTCACCATAAAACTTCACATTAAATGTGTTGATGATGGTGACAATAATAAAGAAAAACAGTGCTGAGCCCCAGGCAGGTATGTGAGGCCACCAATAGTTCACATAGGTTGCAATCGCGGTGAGCTCACTCATGGCTACTAAGACATATAGAATCCAATAATTCCAACCGGTGAGAAAGCCTGCAAAACGTCCCCAATATTGGTATGCAAAGTGACTAAAAGAGCCAGCAACAGGCTCATGGGTAATCATTTCCCCTAAGTGGCGTAAAATTAAAAAGGCAATAAAACCACCAATAGCATAGCCTAAAATAATAGAAGGCCCTGCAGATTGAATGACTGACGCCGAGCCTAGAAAAAGCCCTGTACCAATTGCACCGCCCATTGCAATGAGCTGAATGTGCCTGTTTTTTAAACCACGTTGTAGTTTACTGTTACTATTATGACTCACGAGAATACAACTTACTTGCGATAAAGAAAGCCATTGTAAGCGATACAAAATCATAGACCAAATATAGTGCTATATTGTTTTAGCTATAAATGAATTGTTTTAAGTCTATAAAATATGCACCTTATAACAAATTTAGAGGGTTTTAGACACAATACGTCATATTTTTTTGAAAAAAATAACAATAAGCGTGATAATGCAATTTTATGATAGAGCTATCACACCATGACCTTACCTGCATGTATCCAATGTAAATCTGAATATACCTACAATGATGGCGATTTAATTGTATGCCCTGAGTGTGCGTTTGAGTGGAAAGAGGGCGAGCAAAAGGAAGCATCTGATGAACAAGCTGAAGTGATTGTTGATAGTAATGGGCAAGTATTAGAAGATGGTGACTTTGTAACAGTGATTAAAGACCTTAAAATTAAAGGGTCATCTTCTGTAGTCAAAGTCGGTACAAAAGTCAAAGTTCGCTTAGTACATGGTTCATCAGATGGACATAATATTGACTGTAAAATTCCAACGATTGGAGCAATGAAGCTCAAATCAGAGTTTGTTAAAAAAGCTTAATCTCAATTATTCGAGGCGATTGTGTCAATACCCATGCCAAGTGTTTTCGATGTCTTACATACGACACAAAAACAAATTCAAAATGACTTAGCCGAAGTACTGCAAATATTTGAGCTCCCTGAACCGCTACAACGTGCGGTACACCATAGTGTGATGCTCGGTGGTAAACGTATTCGTCCTGCCTTGTGTTATGCAGTTGCAAAAATAACCACGCCTAATATGCATTGGTCTGCGGTGCGACGTGCTGCAGTCGCTGTAGAGTTGATCCATTGCTACTCATTGGTACATGATGATTTACCTTGCATGGACAATGATGCGTTAAGACGTGGGCAACCCACATGCCACATTGCTTTTGGTGAAGATACTGCCTTACTTGCAGGTGATGTATTACAGTCTATGGCCTATGAGGTATTGACCAGTCAAATTTTTGATGAAGATGCAAGTGCTTTAAGTGAAACAATTGCTTTAAAACAAGTACGTCTATTGGCGCAGGCCAGTTCTGCAATGGTGTCAGGTCAGGTACTTGATTTACAAGCAGAGGGTATGTGTATAGATCAACAGATGTTAGAAAAAATACATAAAAATAAAACAGGGGCATTAATACAAGCTGCTGTAGAAATGAGTGCTGTGACTCAGCTTGAATCATCAAGTCAACAAATGCAGGCTTTAAAAACATTTGCTCAAGCGATTGGCCTAGCATTCCAAGTCCAAGATGATATTTTAGACATTACTGCAGAAACGGCGGTATTGGGTAAAACTGCAGGTAAAGATGTACAGGTTGATAAGTCGACTTATCCTGCATTGATGGGTTTAGAGCCAGCACAACAGTATGCAACCCAGTTACATGAGCAGGCGTTGAGTGCACTTGAAATTTTTGGTAACAGCGTACAAGACTTGCACGCTATTACCCAGTTTTTATGGCAACGCCAAAACTAATTTACAGTTTACGCCCCATAATGCCACGAATGGTGCTGAGTACATCGGCAGGTAAGACCACAGTTTTGGCATTATTTGATTTAGCCATGTCTTGCATGGCTTTTACATATTGCTCACCCAATAAGTAGGCAACAGGAATTTCTTTATCTCCCACGGCACTCGTTACCAAACTAATGGCTTTTTGAGAGGATTCAGCAAGTACAATTTGTGCTTCTGCATCTCGTCTAGATGCTTCTAAACGACCATCTGCTTCTAAAATAGCAGCTTGCTTTTCACCATCTGCTTTTGTCACGGTTGCACGTCTTTGGCGTTCAGCTGCCGCTTGGGCTTCCATGGCAGCTTGCATGGTTGGTGAGGGTTGAATATCTTGAATTTCTACAGTTTTTAGGGTAATACCCCAATCAGAAATATCATCTGCAACGGCTGCTTTAAGTTTAGCTTTAATGTGGTCTCTTGATGAAAGTGCATCATCTAAGTCCATTTCACCTACAATAGAGCGTAGCGTTGTTTGTACTAAGTTCTGAATGGCCCAGTTAAAGTTTTCAATACCGTACACTGCTTTTTCAGGTACAGATAAATTGATATAAGCCACTGCATTCATCAAAAGTACAGCATTGTCTTTGGTAATTACTTCTTGTGATGGAATATCAAGCACAATATCTTTGGTAGTGATTTTATATGCGACTTCATCAATATACGGAATAATAATGCTTAAACCTGGGTTTAATGTGGTGTGATATTTTCCGAGGCGTTGCACAATCCATTTATAGCCTTGCGGTACAATACGCACTCCTTTTAAAATGGTTACAGCAACAAAAACCAAAAATGCGATGCTAATAATTGTTGTAATAGACATAGTATGGTCCTATAAAATTAAGAATAACTGTGTGTAATGTGTTTTTTTACCACTAATATTTGGTCTGTAATCTCTACTACCTGAACTCTGTCACCAATTAAGACTTCATCGGTACAGACCGCAGGCCATTCATCTGAACCTAAAATAGGCATTGGAAAACGTATGTTGAGTTGGGTGTTAACTTGGTTTTGGGTCACCATACCAACTTGCCCAATCATAATTTGCTGTGCTTTAGTATGGACAAGCTGTTGTTTAGGTTTGGGTTTAATATATTTAAACCATAAGAACGTACACAGACTGGCTAAAATAGCCCACATAAATACTTGCGTTGCAGTACTTAAATTAGGTAATAACCAATAAAATAGGCTTACAGTTAATGCAGCGATACCAAACCAAAGGAGTGCAAAGGTTGTTATTACCAGTTCAAGCAAGATCAGAATAATACCAAAAACAAACCAGTGCCATGGTTCAATCATACTCATGCTAAATCGCCTTATTTTTAGTCATATATCATACATCATAACTGATCATATGGGCATGAGATATGACTAAATTATATATTATTAAAACTTTGCTTTAGGGGCTGGAGAAAATGTTGCAGGTGACTTTTTAAACTGTTGAATGGCTGTTTCTATCATTTCAATTTGTTGTTGTGTGGCTTTTTCACCTGCATTAATTGCAGTACGTGCAGAGCCCAAGTCCATTACACCTAACTCATTAACTTTAGGTGCAATGACAACATTAGCATACTTTAATTCTTCTTGAATGCTTTGCTGTCCCATAATATTAATGGTTTGGTCGAGGAGTCCCCACAAGCTACTGGTACTTTTACTATTGGTGTCTGGGCGTGCTGAAATATCAACAGCAATAACAATATCTGCCCCCATACTTTTTGCTGTTTTTACAGGAATAGGGCTGACTAACCCACCATCGACATACTGTACTTTATTAATCGTGGCAGGAATAAAAACATTTGGAATACTACATGATGCTCGCACAGCTTGTCCTGCATTACCACGAATAAACTCAGTTTTTTGTCCATTATTTAGCTGTGTGGCAACAGCAGCAAAACGTATTGGAAATTGCTCAATGGGCTTATTGCCAACATGACTGTTTACATAGTCCTGTAATTTTTGACCAACAAGAAAACCCTGTCGACTAATTGTTAAATCTCTAATGTCTGACTCTTTCAGTTGATAGGCTAAGGCTTGCATTTGTGCAGCTGTTTTGCCACTGGCATAAATACTACCCACAAAGCTACCAGCACTTGTTCCAGTGACAATCTGTGGCTTAATGCCATGAGCTTCAAGGACTTTAATCACTCCAATATGTGCAAAACCTTTCGCACCACCACCACCGAGTGCTAGAGCAATCACAGGTTCTCTTGGTTTAAGCGTTGATGTTGCAGTATTGGTATTATGCTGAGTAGTACTACAGCCAAATAAAAACAGACTTAATAAAAAAACGACAATAACGTGGCGGCGAATAGGCATGAGAGCAGATATGCGTGCTAGAAAAAGGTGACATATATGATCAGATTTAGCTTAAATTTACTATATTGCTTACAAAAAATTATTGACCATACTGTAAGTGAAAGAGTGGTTTTTCATCATGTTTTTGGATGTACAGTATCAATATAGATTAACTTATATTTAAAAACTATAAATATGAGTTGTAGTCCATAGTACTATTTTACATAGACTACAGGCATAGAAGGATTAACTTTTTGCACAAATTTGGTGTGCTTGAACCACTTTATTGGTAATGAACTTTTTTTTGCACTTTAATGGTGCTTATTTGTGCTGAGTTTCGTTGCTTATTTATAGTGATTTGTATTATTTGTTTGTTTTAATATGATTTTTTGTTTGTTGGTATAATTGTTGCTTTATGTAGTGTGGTGCTGTTACTGATAAACAAAGTTTTTAATTATATTCTTTGTGTAATCGAGTACTGTAGTAATATAGGCTTTACATTTTAAAGTTGTATTTCAACTAAAAATTTGATTATTTTCAAATATTTATCTTTATTTGGTTGCAATTTTGAAATAAATTTAAGTCACTTGATCATCTCTTTTTTCGACATTATTTTGATTTTAATTGTTTTTTTAAATTGTCTTGAGAGTTGATTTTAATAAATGTTTGATTTATATATTAAATGTATTATTGAATTGGGCGTTTAATTTGATAATACGTGAAATAAATAAGCATTTATAAAAACATGCATATCTACTGTCATAATTTTGTTACTTTTCTTTGTAATAGTATAAAAAGTTAAGACGGTAACTAACTTTTTTTGTTTAAGGGTGGAAAAATCTGTGGTTAAAGTGAATAAATTAGCACTTTCAATTGGTGCGGCTTTGGTAATGGGGGCTGTGGGTTCAACTCAAGCTGCAACGACGACAACACATACACAGAAAAAAGTGGTTGAATTAGAGTCACAAGTGGCTCAATTACAACAATTAGTACTACAACTTTCTGCTCAACAGCAGCAGCAAGTGGCTCAACAGCAACAAATTGCTCAACAGCAACAAGAGCAATCTGTACAGCTACAGCAAACTGCAATTCTTGCACTTGAAAAACCAAATCTTGCGCCAAAAGAATCTAGCAGCAAGCCAGGTTGGATGACGCTTGCAGATGGTCAAACACAGCTCAAAATTTCTGGTAATGTGCGTGTGGATGCAATGTATGACTTTGAAGGGTCTACAGCGTCTACTGCTGATGTATACAACCCAACGAACAAAGTACCTTTAAACTCAGCGAATGCAACTAAAAATGCATTAAATGTGAGTGCGGCAAACTCTCGTTTAGGTGTCGATTTATTACGTCCAACAAGCTACGGTGACTTAAAAGCGAAAATTGAAGCTGACTTCATGAGTAGCACCTATACCAATGGTAATGGTGGCTTCCGTGTACGTCATGCATTTGTTGAGCTAGGTAAGTGGACTGTTGGTCAAACAACTTCACCATTTGCAAACAACGACACAACGCCTGAAACTGTAGATGGTAATGGTCCAATTGGTCAAGGTTCTGCACGTGCAGTACAAGTACGTTACACACAGCCAATTAGCAAAACACAAAAAGTGTTAGTTGCTTTAGAAGGCGGTGACGTAGATGCATTCACTGGTACAGCACAAACACGTGGTGGTAGTCGTTTACCACAGTTAACTGCACGTTACGATATTGCAACTGCAGACAAGAAAGGTCTTGTGCAGGTACATGGTTTAGTACGTGAAAACCGTGTTTCAACTAACGATAGCAATGACAAAGAAAGCATTGGTTGGGGTGCAGGTGTTGGTGCAACATACCGCCTGACTTCAAATGACAGCATTTTTGCAAACTACACGCACGTAAAAGGTGCTGGTCAAGGCAACATGTTGTATACCAATGCTTCGTATACTGCTATAGCTAATGGCACGTCGTTTAACATTTTGCCATCTGAGTTAGATGCAGTAAACATTGGTTATGGCCGTAAATGGAATAACGAATGGCGTTCTAACCTTATCTTAGGTGGTATGTTGTATAACGATGATAATGCATATGCGAAAGCAGCTGTTGCGTCTAAATCTACTAGTTTAAACAAAAGCGTTTATAACGTGATTGTGAATGCAATTTATACACCTGTGAAAAGTGTAGATTTGGGTGTTGAATACACTTACGGTCAACGTGAAACATTCCTTTCACAAAAAGGTGATTACTCTCGTTTGAACTTAATGGCTAAATACAGCTTCTAATTTGTTGTAAAAACATTAAGTTAAACATAAAAATACCCTGTAATTTTTTACAGGGTATTTTTTATAAAAATAAAAATTTAAGCCCTGTTTAAGTTGTCAAAACTACATTGTATAAGCATTATCAGAAATCAATCATATATTCATTATATTGATAGATTATATTTGTTGTAAGACACATGAAATCATTTTCACAATAGATATGATGTGATTGAAGTGGTCTTTAAAATATACAGTAAGGTATAAATATAATCGACTTTGCAAGTAAGTAGATATTTTTTATCACAAAAACTATTGAATGCGAGATATGCCTTGTTCTATGATGGATTAATACCTTGAATTGAATGAATCATATTTAAAATATCGTATCTAAAGTTAAACATTTTCGTGAGCATATAGACCCCATGACAAAAATACTAATCATTGAAGACGACTTCATGATTGCTGAGTCGACAATTACACTATTAAAATACCACGGCTTTGATGTCGATTGGTTTAATAATGGTTTAGATGGTCTAGCTTCACTAAATAAAGAATCATTTGATATTATTTTATTAGATCTTGGTCTTCCGATGATGGACGGTATGCAAGTTCTAAAGCAAATTCGTCAAAAAACACAAACACCAGTACTTATTATTTCTGCACGAGATCAATTAGAGAACCGTGTAGATGGTTTAAATCAGGGTGCAGATGACTATTTAGTCAAACCGTATGAGTTTGAAGAGTTACTTGCACGTATACACGCATTATTACGTAGAGCAGGTTTAGAAGCACAGTCTGCAACTGAAAAAATCTTAAGTAATAATGAGCTGATTTTAGATGTAGAGCAACATATTGCCAAATATAAAGGGCAAACGATTGAGTTGTCTAATCGAGAGTGGGCAATCTTAACTCCTCTAATGACACATCCGAATAAAATATTTTCTAAATCTAACTTAGAAGATAAGCTATATGACTTTGATAGTGAAGTGTCGAGCAACACGATTGAAGTATATATACATCATCTCAGAACAAAGCTAGGGAAAGACTTTATTCGTACCATACGTGGTTTAGGCTATCGTTTAGGCCATAGTCAACAGCAACCATAATTTGAGTATGATATGAAAAAAGGCCGTAGCTCACTCAATACACGGCTGATTGTAATGACCTCGTTGTTAAGCGTGGTCATGGCATGTGTACTGATGTTTTCAACGTATCAAATTGCATTAAAAGAGCTTACGCATATTTTAGATGCACAAATGCAATTTCTTGCCAGTCGGGCAACAACGCTTAAGCTAAAAGATACTCATAGCCAGCTCAATTTAAGCCCAGATCAAGATCAAGAAGAGTTGTTTATTGATATTTGGGCATATGATGATACAGAGGCTTTAAATAAAAACCAGCTACTCGTCCCGAAAGTGAAAACTGCTGGTTTTTATCAGCATGATACCGATACAGGCACATGGTATACCTATGTTTTGCCTTCACAAGACCATCAAGTCCAAATTAGCCAACATCAAAGTGTACGAGAGGTACTGGCATTAGAGCTTGCAGGCAGTATGGTACTCCCATTTTTGCTGATTATGCCATTGGTCATGTTAGTGATAGTTTATATTATTAAGCGTAGTTTAAAGCCTTTTGATGTATTAAAAATTGAGCTTGCTCAACGAGATTCAAATGAACTTAGCCATGTGACGGATGAGCAGTATCCTGTAGAGTTGTTGCCTGCAATTCATGAAATCAATGACTTGTTTGATCGTATTTCTAAAACGCAACAGGAGCAAAAGCAATTTGTTGCCGATGCCGCCCATGAGTTACGAACCCCAATTACAGCATTGAATTTGCAGACTAAAATTTTGTTAAGAGATTTTCCAAACAATGTCGCTTTAATTAATTTAAGTAAAGGTTTGGCTCGTATTCAGCATTTGGTCAGCCAATTATTGTCTTTAGCGAAACAAGATACGTCTTTACACGCTTTAGAGCAGCCAAAACGCTTTATATTAAATGACGTTGCTTTGAGCTGTGTTGAGCAGTTAATGAATTTGGCTATGGAAAAAGACATTGACTTGGGTTTTGTTCGTAATGAAGAAGTCAGAATACAAAGCTTTGAGCCTACAGTACATTCGATTATTTATAATCTAATTGATAATGCGATTAAGTATACGCCAGCATCTGGGGTCATTAATATCTCGGTATATCCAATCTATAAAAACCGCTGTACGGTGTGTATTGAAGACAGTGGTCCAGGTATTCCAAAAGAGCAATATGAAGAAGTACTCAAGCGTTTTTATAGAGTGCACCATCATTTAGAAGTGGGTAGTGGTTTGGGGTTGTCTATTGTACAAAAAGCCATTCAGCGAGTGGGCGGTGAGTTTGAGTTCACACGCAGTGAAGAGCTAGGTGGATTAAAAGTACTTGTGACGATGCCATTGCTATTACATCATTCAGAAATTAAAAACATGACAGAGATCTAATCGAATGCGGTGAAAAAATGGGCTAAATGATTTAGCCCATTTTTTATGCCATGTTATAAATCAGCAATTTGTTGCATATTGTGTTTTACTTTCTCAATTTGCTCTACAAATTCAGCAAGCTTTGCTTTTTCACCTTCCACTACTGCAGGCGGTGCTTTTTTCACAAAGCCTTCATTCCCTAATTTGTTGGCAATTTGGTCATGCTGTTTTTGAATTTTATCCAAGTCTTTTTGCAAGCGAGCAAGTTCAGCTTTTGGATCAATTAAGCCTTTCATTGGTACAAATACAGACGCGTGACCAACAACACTTGAAGATGACAGTGGTGGCTCTTGGTCAGCAGTTAGGTATTCAATGCTTTCCACTTTGGCGAGTGCTTTAAACAGGGGTTCAATACGTTCGATGCGAGTACGCTCAATATCTGAGATATTTTTGAGTAGTACAGGCAGTAAGCGTGCATTACCTAAGCCCATTTCACCACGAATATTACGTACAGCACCAATTAAGCCTTGTAACCACTGCATGTCTGTTTCTGCCTGATCATTCATTTTACTTTGATCTGGCGTAGGATATGTCGCAGTCATGATGGTATCGCCTTGTTGACCAATCATTGGTGCAAGGGTTTGCCAAATTTCTTCGGTTAGATACGGCATGAGTGGGTGAGCAAGACGTAGTGCCACTTCCATAACACTTAACAGTACACGGCGTACTTCTGCTTTACGTGCAGTAGAGACATTTTCATCGTTTAAAACAGGCTTTGTTAGCTCTACATACCAGTCGCAATATTCATTCCAAATAAAGTCATAAATGGTTTGAGCAGCAATATCTAAACGGTATGAGCTGAATGCTTGGTGAACGTTGGCTTCAGCTTTTTGTAAACGGCTCACAATCCATTGTTCAGGAAGTTCCCAAAGCTCAGGTTGTGCATGTTGAGCAATCTCTTGCCCTTCAACATTCATGAGTACAAAGCGGGTCGCATTCCAAATTTTATTACAAAAATTACGGTAGCCTTCAACACGTTTTAAATCGAATTTAATGTCACGCCCTGTATTAGCAAGTGCACAGAACGTGAAGCGTACGGCATCTGTACCATAGGCATTGATGCCTTCTGGAAACTCTTTACGAGTTGCTTTTTCAATTTTCCCTGCTTGTTTCGGGTTCATGAGCCCTGAAGTACGTTTTTGTACGAGGGTTTCTAGGTCAATCCCATCAATGAGGTCAAGTGGGTCGAGCACATTGCCTTTAGACTTAGACATTTTTTGTCCTTCGCCATCACGTACAAGACCATGTACATAAACTGTTTTAAATGGTATTTGTGCAGAACCATCTTCATTTTTCATGAAATGCATTGTCATCATAATCATCCGAGCAACCCAGAAGAAAATAATGTCAAAGCCAGTCACCAATACATTGGTTGGGTGGAAGGTGTTTAAGAAGTCATTTTGAGCATCTTTGGCAGCATCGCCTGTCCAGCCGAGTGTAGAGAATGTCCATAGGGCAGATGAGAACCAAGTGTCTAAAACATCTTCATCTTGATTCAACTGTACGCTGTTATCTAGGTTATGTTTTTCACGTACTTCAGCTTCAGTACGACCTACGTAAATACCACCATTGGCATCGTACCATGCAGGAATGCGGTGTCCCCACCAAAGCTGACGTGAAATACACCAGTCTTGAATGTTATTCATCCATGCCATATACATATTAGTGTATTGCTCAGGCACAAATTTAATACGACCATCTTGGACTGCTTCAACTGCAGGCGCTGCAAGTGGTGCAATTTTTACATACCACTGGTCTGTGAGTAGTGGTTCAACAATTACGCCTGAACGGTCACCGCGAGGTGCTTTAAGGTCGTAAGGTTCAATTTTTTCAAGCCACTCTTCAGCTTCAGCTTGGGCAACTAATTTTTTACGTGCTTCAAAACGTTCTAAGCCAACATAATCGCTTGGTGCAGGAATTGTTTTTGAAATCGCTTCGCCTGCTTTGGCAATATACTCAAACTCAGCCAAAATTTCAGCATTTTTGTTTAAGATATTGATAATTGCAAGACCACAACGTTTACCCACGTCATAGTCATTAAAGTCATGTGCAGGCGTAATTTTCACACAGCCTGTACCAAAGTCTTTTTCAACATATTCATCTGCAACAATTGGTACTAAACGTCCTGTAATTGGCAGTACAATATGTTGGCCAACAAGGTGTTTGTAGCGTTCGTCTTCTGGGTGGACTGCAACGGCTGTATCACCAAACAGTGTTTCCGGACGCGTTGTCGCAACCACAAGGTGGTCTTTGCCTTCGGTTGTGTTTAAGTTTTTGTCTGCGAAGAAGTATTTAAAGTGCCATAAAGACCCTTTTTCTTCGTGGTTTTCTACTTCTAAGTCAGATAGGGCTGTTTGTAGTTTTGGATCCCAGTTAACCAAACGTTTACCACGGTAAATCAGCCCTTGTTCATGCAGTTGAACAAAGACTTCTTTGACTGCATTTGAAAGACCTTCGTCCATGGTGAAGCGTTCACGTGACCAGTCTACAGATGAACCCAAACGGCGAATTTGGCGGGTAATATTGCCACCAGATTGTTCTTTCCAATCCCAAATTTTTTCAATAAATTGCTCACGACCAAGGTCATGACGGCTAATGTTTTGTGCAGCCAATTGACGCTCAACCACCATTTGCGTGGCGATCCCTGCATGGTCTGTACCTGGTTGCCATAGGGTGTTTTTGCCCATCATACGGTTGTAGCGGGTGAGGGCATCCATAATGGCATTGTTGAAACCATGCCCCATGTGCAAGCTACCTGTAACATTGGGTGGCGGGATCATAATACAAAAAGAATCACCTTGACCCGATGGTTTAAAGTAGCCTCGTTCTTCCCACGTTTGGTACCATTTTTTTTCAATTTCGGTGGGGTCATAGGTTGTTGCAATATTTTGAGCTGAAGTAGCTTGTGTATCGGTCATAGGGTTAACAGATCAAAAGTAAATTTGTGTCTATTGTAGCAAAAAAAATAATGCTTGGCAGATGATGTGTATTGACAATATCAGTAACAACACATGAAATAACATGCTAGTGTATCTAAAAGATTTGTTGGTTTTTTAATTTATGTCGTATGCGGTATATTTGAAGGTAGAAATAGAAACTTACCAGCGTTTTATTACGCTTCAGCAACAACTGAATGAAGGTGAAAAACGAAAGCTTGCCCATGATTTGGGTGATGTATTGGCTGAGGTGTCTATTCAGATTATGCAACAGGTCTTTATTGATTTGTTAGAGCAACAAAAAAAGCGTTTAACTAAACCAGAAGGTCATGCTGTAGCACAAGATTCTGAAAAAGTGATTGAGCATGTGTTAACGGCACTACGAAAATATTTGCCGTGGTCTATAGCACTGTTAAGTAATGAGCGGTTGTTGCCATTGGTTAATTATTTTACCCAAATGATTAAGCATGAAGGGCAACAGGTGTATGTACGCTATGAAGTAGATAAAGCATTAGTTGAAAAAACATTGCAAAAAATTGCAGAGATTAAAGAAGGGCATAGGCCTGCTATTGCGCAAGCATTTATCTGTTTAAATGAGATTATTGATGCGGGCGTAACGCAGTTAATTCGTGAGCCGAAAACATTACTTAAGTTTAATTTTGTGGTAGATAAAACTTTAAATGGTGTGATTCAAGTGGCAACAACAATGGCTTATAAACGCTTGGCTTCTTTGGGCCAAGAAGTTGAACTGGCATCTGCACCATATTATATAGATCATTTTTTAAGTTTTTTACATTCAAAGTGATCTAGTTTTACTTTTAATTGGTCACGAGGGTTGTCGTATGTCATTAAATATAAAATATTTACCTGTATATACGTATAAAGAAGAGCATCACTTAAATATAAAGGCATCTCCCGAGCAGATCATGAAAGCAGTGCTTAATTACAGCACCCATGATGACTCTCTTTTTAGATATGCTATTGCTCTAAGAGAGTTTCCTAAAAAGTTATTTTACAAAGAAAAGAGATCTGAAGAACCTTTTGGTCTTGATCATTTTACCTTATTAGAGCAACTTAATCATCAACAGGTTGTTTGGGGTTTAGTGGGACAGTTTTGGAAAGCTGATTATGGGTTGGTGAATATTCCAGATGGTGCGTCATTTTTAGAATTTCAGCACGAAAATCACGCTAAGCTCACTTTATATTTTTCTATTCAAAAAATAGATGAAGTATATACATGTCTTACCACTGAAACTCGTATCCTCTGTATAGATAAAAAGGCTTTGCTTAAATTTAGGCCTTATTGGTATTTAATACGTCCTGTGAGTGGTTGGATTAGACGACGAATTTTGTTGCAAATTCAGAAAAACATTCAAAATCATATTTAAAGATATTTACTGTGCATTGGAAAAGTCGTCATTTGTTAGGTTCTAAAAGGCCAAATAGAAGTAAAAAGTGTAAAAACGCCCAAATAAATTGGGCGTTTTTTAATGCGGTTTGATGAGTGTTATTGGGTTTTTTGAGCATCTGCACTTGATGGCGTATGCGTAACTTGGTCGGTATTGTAGACCTTTACACCACCGCCGAGTGTTTTATACAGCTCAATCTGATTATTTAGTGCAGCTTGCTGTAATGCTAACAGTGCTTTTTGCGCACTATAAGCATCTTTTTGGGCACTAAGCACAGTTAAGTAGCCATCAATACCAGCACGATAACGTGCATTAGAGAGGGCATAAGTACGATCGGTTGCATTGACTAAATTGGTTTGTGCTTGTAAGCGTTCACCAATATTTTGTTTGGTTGCTAATGCATCACTCACTTCTCTAAAAGCAGTTTGAATGCTTTTTTCATAGCTTGCTAGAGCAATCTCTTGGTTGACCTGAGCAACTTTGACATTGGCTTTGCGTGTACCCCAATCAAAAATTGGAATGTTGAGTGATGGAGCAACTGACCAAATAAATGAGCCAGATTTAAATAAATTTGATAGGTCGGTTGAAGCAAGCCCTGCTGTACTGGTTAAACTAATTGTCGGATAAAGCTGTGCTTTAGCTGCCCCAATGTTTGCACCCATTGCACTTAAATTGTAAGCGGCTTGTTGAATGTCTGGGCGGTTTGTCAGTAAGTCACTGCTTAAACCCGTCGCAAAAACTCCTTCTTTAGTCACTTGCTTAATATTCATTGTTGGTAACAGCTGTTCAGGTACGCTTTGACCAATCAATAGGTTGAGTGCATTTTGGGCTTGCATTACTTGAGTTTTGTAACTACCCACATCTGCACGTGCAGTTTCTACCGAAATTTCTGCTTGGCGTAAAGGTACTTCGCTATCAATACCCACATCAAAACGTTTTTTATTCAGCTGATATGCTTCAAGCTGGGTTTTGAGGGTGTCTTCTGCCAGCTTTAAATTAGCATTGGCATAGCCATAGCTTAACCATGCTTCAGATACACTACTAATTAAACTAATTTGCGTGGCATCTTTGGTACTTTGCAGTGCTAAGTAGTTGTCTAAAGCAGCATCTTTCAGGTTTTTGAGACGGCCCCAAAAATCTAACTCGTAAGAGGTTACAGCCAAACCTACAGAGTAAACACTGATAGCTTTGTAGCCTGTATCTGAGCTTTTTAAGCGGTTGAAGCTTGTACTACCATCTAGGCTAGGGAGACGGTTGTTTTCTGTGATTTTATATTGCGCTTGAGCTTTTTCAATATTGAGCACAGCTGTACGCAAGTCACGGTTATTGTTGAGTGCAAGGTCAATGACTTGAACAAGACGAGCATCTGAAAAGAAGTCTTTATAGCCTTGTTCTGCAATAGATTTACCTTGTGTTGGCTGTGTAGAAGCATAGTTTACAGGAATGTCCGCTTTTACAGCAGGCTCTGGCCCACGCATGCTTTGGCAGGCTGCCAAAGCAATTGCGAGCGTAGATACTGCAAGACTACGACCTGTGATAGACCATATATTTTGCATTACGAATTATGCTCCTGATTAGATATTGTTTTTGGTTTATATTTAAAAATACTGCGAATCCAGACAAAGAATACAGGAATAAAGAAAATACCAAGTAAGCATGAACTAATCACACCACCAAGTACGCCGTAACCAACAGAATGTTGACTTCCTGCACCTGCACCGTTAGAGATGGCTAAAGGTAAAATACCGAAACCAAATGCTAAGGTAGTCATAATAATCGGACGTAAACGCATTTTAGCAGCATGTAGTGTTGCATCAAATAGTTCTTCACCTTTCTCTTGTAGTTCTTTGGCAAATTCTACAATTAAGATGGCATTTTTGGCAGATAGACCAATCACCGAAATAATACCGACTTGGAAGTAAATGTTATTTACTAAGTTCGGGTTCTTTAATACATAGAATCCAAAGAAGGTTAAAGAGACTGCACCAATAATACCAATTGGAATCACCAGTAATACAGAAAATGGAATAGACCAGCTTTCGTACAGTGCAGCTAAGCATAAGAAGATGATGAGCAGTGATAAAGCATAGACATAAACGCCCTGACCACTTGAATCTTTTTCTTCTAAAGATAGACCTGTCCACTCATAAGAAAAACCTGTCATGCCCATAGATGGCAGTTTTTGCATGATTTCTTGCATCGCTTGCATTGCTTCACCAGAGCTGACACCTGGTGCAGGAGCACCTTGTAGACCCATTGCAGGTGAGCTGTTATAGCGAATTAAACTTGGTGAACCATATGTCCAATAACCTGTAGTAAAGGCAGAGAAGGGTACCATGTTACCTGCACTATTACGTACATACCACTTGTTTAAATCTTCAGGTTGCATACGAGAAGATGCTTCACCTTGTAAATAAACTTTTTTGATACGCCCTTGGTCTAGGAAGTCATTTACATAACTACCACCCCAAGCAACGCTCATGGCACTGTTAATGTCTGCAATGCTTACACCTAGGCTTCCTGCTTTGGCTTGATCAATATTGACTTGATACTGTGCGGTGTCTTCCATGCCATTTGGTCGAACATTAGCAATACGTTTGTCTTGTGATGCAAGACCCAAAATGGTATTACGAGCTGCAAGTAGTTTGGCATGACCATTACCACCAACATCTTTAAGCATAAAGTCAAAACCAGCACTTGTACCCAGTTCAGGCATTGCAGGCAGTTGTAATGGGAAAATTAAAGATGCATCTTTCACCATACCATTTAAAGCCATTGCACGACCTGTAATCGCACCAATTTGAGTTTGTGGTGTGGTACGGTCTTTCCAGTCTTTTAATTTTACAAAAGCTAAACCTTGGTTTTGACCTTGCCCTGTAAATGAAAAGCCAGATACTGTAAATACAGATTGAACAGCAGCTTTTTCCTGTTGTGTAAAGTACTTTTCAATTTGGTCTAAGGCTTTATCTGTACGTTCTAAGCTGGCATTTGGTGGTAGTTGCACCAATGTCATAATTACGCCTTGATCTTCATCGGGTAAGAATGAGCTTGGCAACATTTTGATGAGTAGACCTAAAACAACAATAATCGCAATATAGAAGATACCTGAGATCACACGGTTGTGTGTCATGCGGTTTACACCGTTTTGGTATTTTCCTGCAACACGTTCAAAGCTATGATTAAACCATCTGAAAAACTTCGCAACAATAGATTGGCTTTCAGGTTTATCTTTTTCATGCTGCTTTAAAATGGTGGCACATAAAGCAGGGGTAAATGTGAGTGCAACTGTTAATGATAAAATCATGGCAGTCACAAGCGTAATGGAAAACTGGCGGTAAATAACCCCTGTTGTGCCTGTAAAAAATGCCATCGGTACAAATACAGCAGTTAACACGGTGGTAATACCGACCAATGCCCCTGAAATTTGGCCCATAGAGTTTTCGGTTGCAGTGACAGGATCAACATGCTCTTCAGCCATAATCCGTTCTACGTTCTCTACTACCACAATCGCATCATCGACCAATAGACCAATCGCGAGTACCATTGCAAACATGGTCAGGGTGTTAATTGAGAAGCCGAATGCACCAATCACCGCAAATGTACCGAGTACAACGACGGGTACAGCAAGTGTTGGAATGATGGTTGCACGCCAGTTTTGTAAGAATAAAAACATGACAATAAACACTAAAACAACAGCTTCAATGAGTGTGTGTGCCACGTTTTCAATCGAGATTTTAATAAATGGTGTACTGTCAAAAGCAATATCGTCTTTTAGCCCAGCAGGGTAGTTCGGGCGTAATTGTTCGAGTGCTTTTTCAATATTTTTTGAAGTATCTAACGCATTCGCACCTGTAGATAAGCGAATCGCTATACCTGCTGCAGGCTTGCCATTAAACTTCGAATCAAATGCGTAATCAGATGAGCCTAACTCAACTTTAGCCACATCACTTAAATGAACAATGGCACCTGCATTATTTTTTAAAATAATATTTCTAAATTGCTCCGGGGTTTGTAATAAGCTTTGTGAGTTCACTGTTGCATTAATGACTTGGCCAGGAACAGAAGGTGCACCACCAATTTGACCAACACCCACTTGTGAGTTTTGTGCTTGAATCGCAGCAGATACATCACTTGGTGTCAGTTGATAACTGTTGAGTTTTGCAGGGTCTAACCAAATACGCATGGCATAAGAGCCACCGAAGACTTGTACTTCACCCACACCACTCACACGGCTTAGAGTATCAAAGATATGACTGTTGACATAGTCTTTAATAAATGGTCCATCAAGTGAGTTGTCTGGAGAGTAAAAAGATAGGACTTGTAAAAAGCTAGCACCAGATTTTTTAACGGTAATGCCTTGTCTTTGTACCACATCAGGTAGTGAAGATGTTGCCGTTTGCAGTTTGTTCTGTACTTGAACTTGGGCAATATCTGGGTCAATACCTTGTTTAAAGTTCACTTCAATGCTCACAGCACCTGTGGCAGAACTGGTTGAGCTAATATAGCGTAGACCATCTAAGCCATTCATTTGTTGCTCAATGACTTGGGTGACCGTATTTTCAATGGTTTCTGCAGATGCACCAGGATAGACTGCACTAATGGAAATCTTTGGTGGTGCAATGGTTGGATATTGCGAGATAGGCATTTTGAGCAAAGAAATAATCCCTGCAAGCATAATGACTAGTGCAATCACCCATGCAAAAATGGGGCGATGAATAAAGAATCGAGCCATTGTATCCTATCCTTTAAACTGTTGAATGTTTTTGTTGAGTACTTGGCTCGCTCGCTGTACTGGTTTTTGCTGCAGTATCTGGTTTAGCCGTTGTTGTAGGTGCTTGAGCATTACTTTGATACGGCTTGGTATTGACTTGCATGCCCTCTTTAACTTTCGCAACACCATCGACAATAACTCGATCACCATTATTTAAACCTTTAGTGATAATCCAGTTTTGCCCTTGTGTACCACTCGTTTGTACAATACGTGATTCAACCACGCCTTTTTGATTGACCACTAAAGCGGCTGCTTGACCTGAAGGTAGGCGAGAGACAGCGATTTGAGGAATAAGGAAAGCGTTTGGTACAACACCCTGCACAATTTCTGCTTGAGCGTACATGCCCGGCAGTAATAGATGTTTAGGGTTTGGGAAAACTGCACGTAAAGTGACAGTACCTGTTTGTTCATTTACGCTAGCATCTGAAAAGGCAAGATTGCCTTCCGTTTGGTAATAGGTACCATCTTCAAGTTTTAGGCGAACTTTGGTATTGTTGCTACGATCAATTGTGCCTTGACTTAAGTTTTGACGTAAACGTAATAGATCAGTACTTGACTGGTTAATGTCTACATAAATGGGGTCAAGTTGACGAATGGTGGTCAATGCGGTGGACTGATTGGCGACAACTAAAGCACCAACAGTGACATTTGACTGACTAGATTGACCAGAGATTGGGGCGCGAATGGTTGAATAGCCTAAAGCAATTTCACTATTGCTGACTTGAGCTTGAGAAGCGGCTACTTGTGCTTTGGCAACATTGACCTGACCTGTAAGGTCGTCAAAATCTTGTTTTGCAACAGCATTGCTTGCAAGAAGTTGTTGGTAACGACGTAATTTTGTTTCTAAAGCACTCAAATTGGCTTTTTGTTGTAGTAAAGAGGCTTTGGCACTTTCTACTGTGGCACGGTTACTACGTGAGTCAAGCTCATACATGGCTTGGCCTTGGCGGACAAAACTACCTTCGGTAAACAAGCGACGTAAAATGATACCACTGGTCTGCGGTATAATATCAGCAACTTGATATGCTGTTGTACGGCCTGAAAGCTCAATAGATTGTGCAACACCTTGAGCTTGTGCTGTAATTACACCAACTTCAGGTGTTGGTGCATGTTGCTCACCACCACCTGTAGCTGTCCCTTGAGCAGATTCATTTTTACTACAACCCACAAGTGTTAGGCTGAGTGCTAAAGCACACATGCTGAGTGTTGGTGCTAAAACTTTAGCTGACCTCATGATTTCACCTCTATTTTTAACTTTGATTTTTCGTGACAATAGGGCATAAACTTTTTTTGATAACATAAGTAAAGCAAACCTACCCAAATAAAACCGATACCCAAACCTGCAAGTACATCTGATAAATAATGTACCCCTAAGTAAACGCGTGAAATTCCCATAGCCAGTGGCCAAGAGAAAATGAAACAAAACAATACATTTCTGTATTTATACGATAAGTTCTGACAGACAAATAATGCTGTAAAGCTTGCAAGGACAGCAGCATATAAACTGTGTGCACTTGG
Source organism: Acinetobacter rathckeae (assembly GCF_015627125.1). GTDB lineage: Bacteria > Pseudomonadota > Gammaproteobacteria > Pseudomonadales > Moraxellaceae > Acinetobacter > Acinetobacter rathckeae. The sequence continues at coordinate 222,544 of NZ_VTDO01000001.1, forward strand.
AAAAGATGCACCGTAGCTTTGAACAAGATGTTCTACAACTTGAGGCCGATCACGATCTACAATGTACTTTAGTGACCACCCAATACCGATAGAACCAAGACTGCTGAGGAGTAAAAATATGGTTTCGGTATTTTTCTTCTGACGTGCAAAAAAAATACAATAGATGAACAATACAACAATAAAGGCGGGCATGCCACCGAGCTTAGATAATAAAATACTGAAATGATCTAATGATAGGGAGCGATATTGTGATACAAGGATAAGTATATGATTATCTAGGGCATGTAGGTTTATATTGTGGAGCATATATATGCCACAAAATAAACATAAGCACCCTAAAAGTAATACGTAATACACCATGTATTACACCTATTATCTGTTGTTTGTAATATGATTGTTTTAAAGTGTACTCGTGAGTACACTTTTTTTCAAGTTGTAAGATTGTTGCATTTATTGTTAAAAGTCTTACCTGTTAAAATATAACCCAAAATAAAATCAATGTTCTTTGTTTTGTGTTTGATTTACGTCATTTTTAGCCATATTTTGATCTTTGGGTGGCCAGAAAAAATCACTCGGTCGGTTAATAAAGTGGGTAATGACTAATTTGGCCAGTGGTTTCCATTGTTCAAAGCGTACACGTCTAGATCTCAGTGCAACAATAATTGTGAGTGTGAAACTGACAAATAAGTTGGTCATACCAATCAGGATCACGCCTAAAATCGATACCAAAATTAAACCAATATCAGGTGTACCATCAATACTCATGAGCCCTTGAATGAGGTTTGCTGAAGCAAAAGCAATATGGCGAATATCTAAAGGAAGTCCTAAAATAAAGCCAATGGTCCCCATGCTGCCGAGCATAAAACCAAAAATAAAGTTACCTGAAATTGCTCCTAAATTACGCTCAATATAATTGGCAAAACGGTCTTGGCGGTCTTGACCTAAAAGCTTATTGAGTCCTTTGTGATGTTTTAAACGTGGCCCAATTCGTCTATAAATGGCCATGTTGTCAAAGTAACCCGCAATTAACCCAGATAGAAACAAACAAACACCTGCAATGGCAGCATGAGGTACAGCCAAAGAGGTAAATGGATCTAATGCATGTAATAGGTAAGTGGCTTTGGTATTACTTAATAGTTTTTCATCAAATATCATTGGCCAAAGGTAAGTAATTAAGCCCGCCACAGGCATAGCAATCGAAATATTGCCTAAAATAGCAATAAACTGCGTACGAATAATATTTACAATCAGGTTCGCAAGCTCAGCCAACTGTGCGGTTTTAGAACGTTTTCTTTGTTGTACAGTAGAGGCCAGTGCCGCTGCTGTCATGGCAGGTTGTTTGGTTGCAACGGTAAAATGGAGTACATGAATCAGTACAAAACCCAAGCTATAATTTAAGCTATACGAAATGGCATGAAATAAAGGGGCAAGGGTGAGTCTTGCGGTTAAAATTTTAATCACAGACATGATTGCAATAATCGAACCTGCACCTGCCGCCGCACGGTACATCGAAAAAAAGCCTTTTTTGTCTGTACTTACATAGTTTTCACCTGTTTTACTGGCATTTTCAGTGACCTGTAGAGCAAGTAGTTCGCTATTTGCTGAAAGTAATGCGCCGACACGTTTTTCGTTATGGTTGGCTTTGACCAAATCATACAGTAAATCACGAATAGCAATATGCCGAACATTTGCTTTTTCATCTAGAATACGAATGAGATACTCAATACGTTCTAAACTTTGCTCAAGAACGGTCAATAGGTAAGTCAGATTTAGACTGACACCAATACGCTTGGTGGCACGACGAATATTACTGACAACCCCTTGGCACTGTTCAAGCATGACAAATACTTGTGCAGAGTCAAGCGGTGTGCAAACACCTACGTGATCCCTATGCTCAATGCAACATCTAAATTGTTCAATAAAATCAATAATTTCTCGATTTTGTGCTAAAAAAGGCGACTCATGTTCATTGAGTTTTGGGTCGGCATAAATCAGTTCAGGGAATAAGCCAATGCCACTCACACGGTAACTCAGAACATTCATGGCTTTTAAAATGCTTTCTTCAATGTGTGTGCTGGTCGTTGTCGTTGGCTCTTCGTGTGCATCCAGCATGTGCAAGAGCGTTTGCCAATCACTGAGTTCGATGAGTTCAAGCCAATAGACATCTGTTTTAAGATAAAAAACCTGACCAATTAAATATTTGAGCTCGCTTGGGTCAGACACAGGGGGCAATACATGTGACATCATGCGTTGCCCAAGCTGATCCCAAAAGCCATCTAAAGACAAAATGCCACTGTCTGCATATAAATTGGTTTGCTTATATTTAGAGATCAGTTTCAGTAAATAGCTACGAAAAAGAAGAGGACGCTGCGCATCTGTAGATAAAAAGTGAATTAAACCTAGAATATTTTTTTTCACTTCTTGAGTGTTTTTAGGTGCTTTAGGACGAACAATATCAATGAGCTGAATGAGTGCTTGTTCATTCAGTGTGTTGGGTTGCTCAAGTTGTAGTCTTATGCTACTAAAAACTTGGTTTAATGACTTTTTAATCTTTTTCATAGGCACATTTCTTATTGAATACGGTTTAAAGCAAGATGAGCTAAGTTAAACAGTGCTTGGCGTGCTGGGGTGTCTGGTAAGATATTTAATGCATCAATTGCTGCTTGTGTTTCTTCATGGGCACGCTTACGACAATAATCTAAAGCACCGCTATCTTGTACGACTTGAATGACTTGTTCTAGGTCATCTAAACCACCTGTAGCAATACTTTTATAGATCATCTCATGTGCTGTGCCTTGCGTATTCTTTAAGGCAGTAATGAGTGGAAGGGTTGGTTTTCCTTCCATGAGGTCATCACCAATATTTTTACCTAGCGTTTCTTTGTCTGAGGTGTAGTCCAAAATATCATCAATAATTTGAAAAGCATTGCCAAAGTGGCCTGCATATTGTTTTAGGGCATGACGGTATTCAGGTTTACCTGCCAACATGGCAGCGCCTTCTGTTGCCAATTGAAATAAACGTGAGGTTTTTCCGTAAATAATATCTAAATAAATCTCTTCTGTTGTTTCAGGCTGATGCTGTGCTTGTAATTGTAAAACTTCACCTTCTGCAATTTCACATGTGCCTGTTGAAAACTCTTTCAAAAGTTGCATGTCATTTAAATCAACCAATAAATCAAATGAGCGTGCAATCAGAAAGTCACCGACTAAAACCGCAGTTTGATTGTTCCATGTCGCATTGGCTGTAGGTCTTCCACGGCGTAAGTTAGATTCATCAACCACATCATCATGTACCAGTGTTGCTGTATGTAGCATTTCAATGACGGCTGCGAGTTTTTGTGTCTGGCTTAAATCGGTTTGACCACATGCTTGAGCAGCCAGTAAACACATGATTGGACGCATGCGTTTACCACCGGCTTCGACAACATGCTTGCTGACGGACATCACGAGGGCTACTTTTGAGCTGATTCCCTCATTAATAAACTGATCCATTGCAGCAAAATCTGTGGCAACTGGCGAGAGAATATCTTGCTGGAAGTCGATGGTCATACTAATAAAAAACCTTTGTGTGTTGATGACGATGATGGATGTTCTATTGGACAAAGTACCCAATGAAAACCCAAACATATTCGGTGATGTGTCATTTTAGGCATGTTATACCATAAAAATGTGTCACCGATATGCGAATACTTGCATTAAGGTAACTACCAAAATAATTTTACCTAAATGTAAGCAACAGCAAAAGCTATATTGTGAGATCTACTTGGCAAAAGAATGCAATACCGCAGAAAGATTTTAATGATGTGCAGTCATCTCTGTATAAATCACGTGAGATTGTGCTTTTGTAATATATCATCAGTATTGCAGTTAAAATAGCTGAAAAAAGAGACATCGGCTCTTGTTGTTTTGGGGAATTTTTCATACAATAGCCAACCTTTATGTATCCCCAGTGGCGGGCGTTTTAAGTTCGATATATTCCTTTATCGGCACGACGACACGGGCAAGTTGGAGTACACTATGTACGCAGTAATCCAAAGCGGTGGTAAACAGCACCGTGTGGTTGAAGGCGAAACACTTAAAGTTGAGCTTTTAAAAGTTGAAACTGGTTCTACAATTGCATTTGACGATGTGTTAATGCTTGTAAATGGCGACAACATTCAAATTGGTGCTCCAGTTGTAGCTGGCGCTAAAGTAACTGCAGAAGTGGTTGGCCATGGTCGTCACGACAAAATCCGTATTGTAAAAATGCGTCGTCGTAAGCACTATCGTAAACAACAAGGTCACCGTCAATGGTTCACTGAGTTGAAAATTACTGCTATTTCAGGCTAATTACGAGGAGTAATAGACATGGCTCATAAAAAAGCTGGTGGTTCGACACGAAATGGTCGTGATTCAAACCCAAAAATGTTAGGTGTTAAAGCTTACGGTGGTCAAACAATCACTGCAGGTACAATTATCGTTCGTCAACGTGGTACAGAATTCCACGCTGGTGCAAACGTAGGCATGGGCCGTGATCACACTTTATTTGCTACAACTGATGGTGTAGTGAAGTTTGAAGTGAAAGGTCAGTTCGGACGCCGTTATGTGAAAGTTGAAGTTGCTTAATTGCTTCTCTGACACGAAAAAGCACGCTTATGCGTGCTTTTTTTATGTATAAATTTTTCTTTTCATGCAATATTCATAAATGTGCTAAAAAGCACAATTTAAATATATAACAACACAAAATATTGTATTTTCAATACATTTTAAACTACAGGATTGTATAGATTATCCTTACAATAGCTTTATACAAAAATGAGATGTCATGATGAGCGTTAAAACAATTGTAATGAGTGTAGCAGTTGCATTATCTACAGTGGCCAGCCCACTACTTATGGCAGCGACACCGAGTGTAAATAGTCAGCAAGCAACACAATCGTTGGTCCGTCAGTTAACAGGCTTACGCAGTTTCACTGCTGACTTTGAACAGACTACGAAAGCCAATATTAAAAACAATGCCCCGAAAAAAACAGTGGTTGCACAGCATTTGAACCAAAAATTTAATGGGGTAATGAAGGTTGAGCGTCCAGGGAAATTTTATTGGGAAACAACTGCTCCGTCTAAGCAGGTGATTGTAACCAGTGGTAAAACCATTTGGATTTATGACCCAGATTTGCAACAAGTGGTACGTCAGGCAGTGAGTGATCAGGTGGCAAATACACCAGCATTGTTACTGTCGGGTAATACTGCACAAATCATGCAGTCTTACACGGTATCTCAGCCTGATTTAAGTAAAAACTATTACACCTTGGTTCCTAAAAATAGCGAAGGTAGCTTTCAAGATTTAAGTATCGGCTTTGCAAAAGATGGTACACCGAACATGATGGTATTGAATGATTCACTTGGTCAAACAACGACGATTAATTTTAGCCGTGTAGTGAAAAATGCAAAAATAACGGCATCTACCTTTAATTTTGTGCCTCCAAAAGGTACAGATATTATCGACCAATAAGTGCGCTTAAATATGTCACCAAGATACATTTTTACTATGTGCAGATGGGAGCATCCCTTTGTATAGTATTTAGAAATGTATTTAGGTGATTTTATATGCAACTTTCTAACTATAAACGTAGTGTGGTCGCAGGCTTAGTGTGTGGCCTTGTATTCATGTCAGGTTGTCAAAAACAAAATTCAGAACAAGAGAGCAGTAAAACAGCATCGGTGGCTACTACAGTATTGCCAGCAGTATCTGCAAAAACTGTGGATGTTCAGTTACCACAAAAAATATATTGCGAATCTGATGAATGCACTGCATATACCATACAGACTGTACAAACCAATCAGCCGTGGATAGATGAGTATTTCTTGCAGCGTCTTAAAAAAGATGCGCCACTAGCATTTGCTCAATCTCCACATGTGGCAGCAAAAGACTTAGATGAACGTGATGTAAGTAAGAGCAATTATAGTGTAAGTTTTTTATCTCAAAACTATCATTTGCTCACGTTTGTGCTTGAAAGCGACAGCTATGCGGCAGGTGCAGCACATGGTATGTATCATAGAGAATATGTAGTGTTTGATCTTAACACCAAAAAGCGTGTCACTATGGCGGATTTATATGCGCCTGAGCAACAAAGTAAAGTGTATGCAGCGTTGTATCAGGCCAATGAGCCTTGGTTAAAAGAGCATGGTATTGAAGCAGGAAAGTTAGAGCCAACTGATAACTTCTATTATGGCCAAAATGGTATTGTGTTTGTTTATCCGTTATACGAGCTGGCTTCTTATGCAGAAGGGATGACCGAGCTGACCTTGCCATATACAGATGCTAAAACGTTGCTACATTCTCAATATTTACCGTAATTTTTTTGCTTTGGGGTGATGATTAAGCGAAATACAGTGACTGATTTATGAAGTTGTATAATCTGATTGTATTTTTGGCAGGGAAACGCTTACACTATAAGAAGTTTTTTTCATGTAATCAGACTAATTATGATTGACCCAAAGCAACTTAGAAATAATATTGAGGCTGTAAATTTAGCACTCGCAAAACGTGGTATTCAACTGAATGTAGACGAGTGGGCGGAGCTAGAGTCTCAGCGCAAAGAATTGCAGTCAAAGACTGAAAGTCTACAAGCTGAGCGTAATAGTGGTGCCAAACAAGTTGGGCAAATTAAAAAGTCTGGTGGCGATGCGTCTGAAATTATGACTCGTATGCAAGCCATTGCTGATGAAATTAAGGCCGCTGAAGTTCAGTTGTCTGAGTTACAGACCACTTTAGAGCAGAAGCTGTTGGCAATTCCAAATTTACCAGATGCATCTGTGCCTGAAGGTAAAGATGAAGCGGATAATTTAGAGATTGCTCGTTGGGGTACACCACGTCATTTTGACTTTGAAGTAAAAGACCATACTGACCTTGGTGAGATGATGGGTGGTTTGGAGTTTGAAACTGCAACCAAACTGACAGGTTCACGTTTTAGTGTGCTTAAAGGACCATTGGCAAGATTACAACGTGCGCTTACACAGTTCATGTTAGACACGCATACCTTAAAAAATGGTTACACTGAAGCGTATGTACCATATATGGTCAATGCAGACAGTTTGCGTGGTACAGGTCAATTGCCTAAGTTTGAAGAAGACTTATTTAAACTACAAGGCGATAAAGAATATTATTTGATTCCTACCGCAGAAGTACCAATTACTAACTTTGTGCGTGATGAAATTATAGATGCACAGCGTTTACCGTTAAAATATGCAGCACATACGCCGTGTTTCCGTAGTGAAGCAGGGTCTTATGGTCGTGATACCCGTGGTCTTATTCGTCAGCATCAGTTTGACAAAGTAGAAATGATTCAGATTGTAAAAGCTGAAGATTCTATGCAAGCTTTAGAAGATTTAACTTCACATGCAGAAGGTATTTTACAAGCCCTAGGTTTACCATACCGTAAGGTCTTACTTTGTGGTGGTGATATTGGCTTTAGCGCACTGAAAACCTATGACCTAGAAGTATGGGTACCAAGCCAAAATACGTATCGTGAAATTTCAAGCTGTTCAAATACCGGTGATTTCCAAGCACGTCGTATGAAAGCACGATACCGTACCGAACAGAAAAAAACTGAGTTTGTACATACGCTCAATGGCTCAGGGCTTGCAGTCGGTCGTACGTTATTGGCAATTATGGAAAATTATCAACGTGCAGATGGCTCAATTGAAGTGCCTGAAGTATTGCGTCCGTATATGGGCGGTACGTCTTTCATTGACTAATTTGTCGTGTGTTATTGTCTAGCCAGTTGCCAGATCTAAGAGGTTGATGTGGATATTTTTCCCATTTCATTAAAGCTGAAACAACAAATTTGTTTGATTGTTGGCGGTGGTAGTATTGCTTACCGAAAAGCATTTTTATTGAATAAAGCAGGTGCGATTATACATATTGTTGCACCTGAAATATCCGCAGACTTAGAGGCAATGGTGCTAGACGGCAAAGGGCAAATTTTTAAGCGTTACTTTGCTGAAACAGATCTCGATTTTCCTTATAAACTGGTCATTGCAGCAACCGACAATGCTGCGGTGAACCAATCTGTATTTGAGTATTGCGAAGCCCGTAATTTATTGGTGAACAGTGTAGATGATATTCCACACTGTCGCTTTATGGTGCCTGCAATTGTAGACCGCTCACCGTTAGTGATTTCAATTGCATCAAACGGTACATCGCCTGTGTTATCCAGACAAATTAGAACACAACTTGAAACCATGATTCCACATGGTATGGGCAAGTTGGCTGAATTTTCTGGCGACTGGCGTGCCCGTGTGAAAGCCAAAATTTCCAGCCCTGAAGAACGTCGTATCTTTTGGGAAAACCTATACGCAGGTTCACTCAAAGAGCATGTGTTTAACGATCAGCTAGAAAAAGCACAAGCCATTATGCATGATGCTTTAGATACGTGGCAGACGCCAAAAGGGGAAGTGTATTTGGTGGGGGCAGGGCCCGGTGACCCTGAATTACTGACCCTAAAAGCCCTGCGTTTGATGCAGCAATCTGATGTAGTCATTTACGACCGTTTAGTGTCTGAGCCGATTTTAGAGTTGTGTCGCCGTGATGCCGATAAAATTTATGTGGGCAAGTCACGTTCAAACCATAGCGTACCACAACATGGCATTAATGATCTTTTGGTACAGTATGCTAAAGAAGGTAAGCGTGTATGCCGTTTAAAAGGTGGCGATCCGTTTATTTTTGGTCGTGGTGGTGAAGAAATTCAAGAGCTGTTTAGAGAAAATATTTCGTTCCAAGTGGTACCAGGTATTACGGCAGCTTCAGGTTGTGCAGCTTACGCGGGTATTCCATTAACTCATAGAGATTATGCACAAAGCGTACGTTTTTTAACGGGTCATTTAAAAGAAGGCTCGCCTGAGCTACCTTGGCAAGAGTTGGTCTATGAAAAGCAGACGCTTGTCATTTATATGGGGCTGGTTGGGCTTGAAACCATTTGTAATAAACTCATGTCTCACGGTCAGCGTGAAGATATGCCTGTTGCACTGGTGTCTAAAGGCACAACGCCAGAGCAAAAAGTGGTGGTTGGTACGCTCAGTAGTATTGTATCTAAGGTACAAGAACACGACATTCAAGCACCGACTTTAACCATTATTGGTGATGTTGTTCAATTAAGAGAGCAACTTCAGTGGCAATAATATGATTAAAAATCAGCGAAGGAATTTTACGTGATACATGTTGTTTTATTTGAGCCTGAAATTCCAAGTAATACAGGAAATATTATTCGTTTGTGTGCCAATACAGGTGCACAACTCCATTTAATTCGACCATTAGGGTTTGAATTAGATGATAAAAAGCTCAAACGAGCAGGCCTAGACTATCATGAATATGCACGTATGAAGTTGTGGGATCATATTGATGAGTGTTTGACATTTTTAAAACAACAGGGTGTTGAGCATGTCTTTCCACTCACAACCAAAGGCAGTGCAACGCCACATACGGTTGATTTAAATCGACCTGTAGCATTATTGATGGGACCTGAAACGAGAGGTTTACCTGAGCAGGTACGCTTGATGTTTCCAGCCGAGCAGTGGATCAAACTGCCTATGGCAGAAAACTCTCGCAGTTTAAACTTATCTAATGCAACTGCGGTGATTGTGTATGAAGCATGGCGACAACAAGGGTTTAAAGCTTTAATTTAATAGGTTTGTATCATATTCTTGTTGTGCAGTGATCACTTTGTGGATATTGTTTTCTGCCCAGTGCTTCATTTGATAGGCTGTATGTGCAAATTCCTTTCCAAATGCTGTTAGTGCATACTCGACTCGTACAGGAGATGTATCTAAAACGGTTCGTTTTATAAAACCGTCTCTTTCGAGATGTTTTAGCTTTTGAGAGAGTACTTTAGGTGAGATTCCCTCTATATTTTTCTTTAATAAATTAAAATGTTGAGTATGCTTTTCAAGCGTTGTAATAATGAGCAAAACCCATTTATCTGCTAAGGTTTCAAAAAATAATCGGGCAGGACACTCTAAGCTGTGAACATTATAACGTTTTAATGAATCCATTTTTCTCCTCTAGTTACATCTAGGTAACTTATTGACAGCTAGTATCTAAAGTATATTATTAGTATGACATAAAATATAGAGATTAAGTGATGACTAAAATTGCTGTTGTATATTTTTCAGGATATGGGCATACAAAAGTTATAGCAGAAACATTTGCTCAATCATCAGATGCGGTATTGGTTGAAATTAATCAAGAGGGAGAAATTAGTCAAGAGCACTGGAGTGTTCTAGACCAAGCCAATGCTATCGTTTTTGGTGCACCAACATATATGGGTGCGGCGCCTTGGCAGTTCAAAAAATTTGCAGATGCATCGTCTAAAGTTTGGTTTGTACGTGGATGGCAAGATAAAGTTTTTGCTGGCTTTACCAATAGTGCAAGTTTAAATGGTGACAAACAAAATACCCTCCTTCAGTTTCAAACACTAGCATCACAGCACGGTGGAATCTGGGTGAGTTTAGGATTACCACCTGCAAATACAAAAAATTCAACACGTGAAGATATTAATAATCTAGGTGGTTCTATTGGGTTACTTGTACAAACGCCATCAGATGCAAATACTAGTGAGATCCCGCAAGGAGACCTAGATACGACGAAAGTATTTGCTAAAAGAGTAAAAGAGATTACTCAGAAGATCGTTGGATAAAGAGTAAATCAGTAAAAAAACCAGCGATAAATCGCTGGTTTTTTTTTGTTTAGTCGTTTTTGTATTGCGGTGGTGGAATTTTGAAGCCTTTGGTTTTATAACCTAAGAATAGAACACCAGCACTAGCCCATACGATTCCCCATTTTAAGGCAACATGGTCGATTTGCAACCACAATGCACCTACGGCAATAAAGCCAAGCATAGGAATCACAACAAAATTGAAAACATCTTTTGGTGTTTTTGTACGGCCTTCACGTAATGCATATTGTGAAATCACAGATAGGTTGACAAAACTAAAGGCTGTGAGTGCACCAAAGCTAATGAGTGATACTACATGATCTAAGTCAGTGAAACCTGCTGAAAGTGCAATAATACCGACTAAGATAATATTAAACCTAGGTACAGCATTTTTTTCACTAATATGGCCAAAGTATTTTTTATTAAATACGCCGTCACGACCCATCACGTACATTAGGCGAGATACCCCTGCATGTGCAGAAATACCAGAGGCCATCACTGTAATAATTGCAAAGCCGAGCACAATAGATTTAAACAGCTCACCACCGACAATTTTTAAGATATCTGGTTGTGTTGCATTCACATCAGAAAAATACTTGCTTGGGTTTCCAGGGAAATAGAGTTGCATGAAGTAAGTGGCAACAATAAAGATGATCCCAGAAATTAGTGCTGTTAAAAAGATTGCACGTGGTAATACTTTGTCTGTGTCTTTGGTTTCTTCTGCCAAAGAGCTGAGTGCATCAAAACCTGTAAATGAGAAACATAAAATGGTTGCACCAGTAATGAGTGCTCCAACTTTGACTTCATCACTAAACAATGGCTTGGTTGACCACAACGTTGCATCGTGAGTTTGGCTCATGCCTAACGCGTTAAGTGCTGTATCACCAATAGATAAGTGTTTGATAATTAAAATCGTAAATACGGTAATAACAATCAGTTGGAAAAATACAATTAACCCATTAAAGTTTGCAACAAATTTAATGCCTTTTAGGTTCACCCAAGTCATAAAGCCTGTGAGACCAATCACCCAAACCCAATGGTTCACACTTGGGAACATATCGGTTAGGTAGATGACAGCCAATAAAATATTGACCATAGGGCTTAAAATATAGTCTAGCAATGATGACCAACCGACCATAAAGCCAGCATTGGGGTGGATTGAGCGTTGCACGTAAGTATATGCAGAACCTGATGACGGATAGCGTCTAATCATGTTGCCATAACTTAAAGCGGTAAAGAGTACTGCCAAAAGTGCAAAGAAGTAAGATGTAGGCACATGCTGAAAACTTGCTTCAGACACCATACCAAAGGTGTCAAACAAGGTCATGGGTTGGATGTATGCTAACCCAATAATAATAATATGCCCAAGCAGAAGAGTTTTTTGCAGTGACGCTGCCGGTTGAGTCCCAGATGTATTAGTCAACGGCGGTATCCTCATAGTGTGATCAAATAACAGACCAGTTCAATATTTTAAGGATCGTGTAGGACGAACGATCCCCCCTTTTAATTTAAGCGGGCAATTTTATAGCAACTTGTTTACTTATGTAAGGAAAAACGCCTGTTGTTAACAATTTTATGAATCTGCGTGATGCCATAGCGCATAAAAAAGCCCGATCATTAATATATCAGGCTTTAGTCATTTTAAAATCTTTACCACGCTTTTTCTAAAATATTTTTTAGATCTTGTCGGCTTGATTCTTTCGGGTTGTAAATAATAGAACCATCATTAATGGCTTTTTCTACAATTTCATCGAATTGTGACTCTGACACTTGGCGTGTTTCTCTGAGTGTACGTGGCAAGTGGGTCAGTTCAAACAGCTGATCTCGTAAATCTAACAGAGTACGAATGGTTTTTTCTGCACGTTGTTCAGGAGGGGTGAGTGCATAGGTTTCAGCACCTGCAATATGCAAGAGTAACTCTGCCACTTTGTTATGGTTGACTGACAGGTTGTATTCTAAAACATAAGGTAAAAAGAGGTTCATGCAAATACCATGCGGTAATTTTGCAACTGCACCAAGAGCATGACCAAGTGAGTGTACCAATCCAACCATAGAGTTAGAAAAAGCAATGCCAGCCATGGTAGACGCTTGGGCAATTTCCAATCTTTTTTGTGGGTCTAATGGCGACTCTAAAACACCAATTAAATTTTGGGTGATTTTTTGCATGGCCGCCGTGGCATAGGCATCACTGATTGGATTTGCTCCCAAACCTGTATAGGCTTCAATGGCATGTGTCAGTGCATCCATGGCGGTCATAGCAGTAATATTGGTTGGTAAAGTAAAGGTCATGCGAGGGTCTAAAACTGCTGCATTTGGCAGTAGATAATGCGATGCAAAAGCCACTTTTGTTTGGCTTTTATGGTCTGAAATCACTGCGACCATCGTCGCTTCTGAGCCAGTACCTGAAGTGGTTGGAATCACAAATAAGGGTTTGAGTGGTTTTTTGAGATGGTGTGCACCTGCATATTGTAATAAATCATCACCACCTTCACTGACTAAAATATTCACCGCTTTGGCGGTGTCTATGACTGAGCCTCCACCAACAGCTAAAATGGCATCACATTGGTTGTTGCGATACAGTTGAGCGGCTTGTTTGACCGTATCTAGGCTAGAGTCAGGCGGTACATTGTCAAAAATAGCTGTAATTTCGGTGTTGGCAACACTAAACACACTTTCGATGGGTTGTAGTAGTTTGTTGTGACGTACGCCTTGATCTGTAATCACCATTGGGCGTTTTACGCCAAGTACGCTGAGCTCAAACGGAATATTTTCAAGTGCGGCATGGCCTGCAATAATTTTTACAGGGCAGAAAAACTCGTAGTAGGCGTTCATTTAACTAACTCCGCTTTAAAAAGGACTGAGCAATTTTGAGGTAGATTTTACTGGCATGATTTACTTTTTCTTTTAATACCAAATGAGTTGGATATTCCTTTACTGCCAAACTTGCCACAGCTTTAGGCAAAATAATGGCTTCCATTTTATTTAAGCATCTGACTAAACGTACCGCATATGAAAGGTCACCATCTGCAATCATACGGTCATTGGCAAATGCTTGAGCTGTACTTTCTTGAAACGACAGTACCATATAAGCATAGCTTAAATGTTTGAAAGTAATGGTTAAGTCAGGCTTTTGTTCAACTTTAGAGAGGAGTTTAAGGCGATGGTTGTCTTGAATTTGAATGGTAAACGAAGGGCCTTGTGAAAACACATTCATTGTGAATATAAAACCAATAGGTAAAGTCGAAAATTCACTTCGAATTTCTGTATCCACTTCATTTGCAGTGACTAAACCACGCCCAACGATTTGCATCATTGTTTTGACATATGCAGTTTGCATAGTGGGTTTTAGATGATGTAGAGGCATCGCAATATTTCACCTTCGTTATTGAAACACAACATCAATATGTCTATAAAGCTGTGCATTGTGCATGTACTGTACAAGCTCATGTTGCACAGTTTGAATGTTTGTTGGTGTTGTACTGAGTTGATTCATCTTGGTCATGTGTAAATTGGCATATCCACAAGGGTTTATGCTTTCAAAGCCATCAAAATCACAATCAATATTTAAGGCAAAGCCGTGATAACTACGCCCACGTCTAATTTTGAAGCCTAAAGAGCCAATTTTTTGCTGTTCAACATAAACACCAGGTGCATCTGGCTTTGCGTACGCAGTAATTTGATGTGGTTTGAGTAGATCAATCATCAGTTGTTCTGTAAAACTGACCAATGTTCTGACATTCCAAGCTAAGCGATTTAAGTCAAAAAGTAAATAACCCACCAACTGACCTGGCCCATGCCAAGTCACTTGACCACCACGATCACTTTGTACAACGGGTATGCCACGATCTATTAAAATATGCTCAGGCTTTCCTGCTTGCCCTTGTGTAAGCACAGCATGATGTTGGAGTAACCAAATCTCATCGGCCATGGTGTCATCACGCTCATGGGTGAATTTCTTCATGGCTTCAAACATCACACGATAATCTTGTAATGTTTGAAAGCAACGAATAATTAAGGTGGGTTTATGTTCAGAGCTAGACATCATCTCAGGCCGTAGTGTAGAGAAGTTGACGAAAAGAGTACGTGCTTATAGTGCTGTTTTAATTAAAGGGCAAGCGGCTAGATCTGCATAGAGTGCATGGACTTGCTCTAGTTCATCAAAACGAAGCTGTGCTGTAATCGAGTGGTATTTCCCTGTGCGTGAAGGCTGAATGGCTAATGTTTGCTCATCAAATTCAGGAAAGTGTTTGACAAGAATATCAACCACTGCGGTTTTGAGTGGCTGGCCTGCTTCACCAATCAGTTTAATGGGGTAGTCCATCGGAAAGACCCAAAGGTCTTCACGTAATTCTCTTGAAGGCGTGCGATCTAACATATTGACCTCTTTTAGTAATGAACGCCTGCAAGAAGCAGGCGTTTTAAATGTAGATTATGGGAGACTTGGTGTGTAGATTAGTCGTTTTCTAAGAACGAACGTAAATGCTCTGAGCGAGAAGGGTGGCGTAACTTACGTAACGCTTTGGCTTCAATCTGACGAATACGTTCACGTGTGACATCAAATTGTTTGCCCACTTCTTCTAATGTATGGTCAGTTGGCATATCAATACCAAAGCGCATTTTCAGTACTTTTGCTTCACGTTCTGTAAGGTTCTCTAGTACATCGCGTGTTGCTTCTTTTAGTCCTTCAGAAGTTGCTGCATCTACAGGCGAAGTAATGTTTGAGTCCTCAATGAAATCACCTAGGTGAGAATCTTCATCATCACCAATTGGTGTTTCCATTGAAATTGGCTCTTTGGCAATTTTAAGTACCTTACGAACCTTCACTTCATCCATTTCTAAGCGTTCACCGAGTTCTTCAGGTGTTGGCTCACGGCCCATTTCTTGCAGTAACTGACGTGATACACGATTAATTTTGTTAATCGTTTCAATCATATGTACCGGAATACGAATAGTACGTGCTTGGTCGGCAATTGAACGAGTAATGGCCTGACGGATCCACCATGTTGCATAGGTCGAGAATTTATAACCACGGCGGTATTCAAACTTGTCTACCGCTTTCATCAGGCCAATGTTACCTTCTTGAATGAGGTCAAGGAATTGCAAACCACGGTTGGTATATTTTTTCGCAATAGAAATCACCAAACGTAAGTTGGCTTCTACCATTTCCTTTTTCGCACGACGGGCTTTTGCTTCGCCCACGGCCATACGCTTAGAAATATCTTTAATTTCTACTACACGTAAGCCAAGCTCAGTTTCAATGTCTGCAATTTTTTGTTGGAATGCTAAAACGTCAGGGCGTACTTTTTCAAGGTGTCCCTTGGTTTCTGCGGGCGTTTTCTCAAGCTGTTGATCTATCCATGCTGGGTTAGATTCTTGACCTGGGAACGTCGTTCTAAACAAGTTACGATCCATACGGCCACGGCGTAGGGCATAACGCATAATTTCACGTTCAGATTGACGAATTTGCTCATGTGTACCACGGATCATATTTGAAATCAGATCAAACAGTCGAGGCGTAAACTTAAACATCATAAATACAGTGGCAAGATGTTGCAGTGCAGCATCTATCTCACTTGAATTACGACCATGTTTCTTAATGGTTGCTTTAGTCACTTCCCATGCTTGAGATAGCTCATCAAAACGTACTTTGGCAATTTCAGGATCAGGTCCTGATTCACCTTCAGAGTCATCAGCATCGCTTGATTCATCTTCATCTTCGTCATCGTCATCAAGTTTAACGTCTTTTGTTTTCTTATCACTTGATTTTGAGCTACTGGTTTCTTCGTCATCTAAAGATGAATCATCTTCAATCACTTCAGGAATGTCTTCATCTGTTTCAGGGTCTAGGTAACCTGATAGAATATCGGCTAAACGGCGTTCGCCTTGGTTGTATTCTTCATATTCTTTCAATACAACTTCAACAGCATTGGGCCAGTATGCGATAGAATGTAAAACGTCACGAATACCTTCTTCAATACGTTTTGCAATGCTAATTTCGCCTTCACGTGTTAATAGCTCAACCGTACCCATCTCACGCATATACATACGTACAGGGTCAGTCGTACGACCAGGTTCACTTTCTACAGAGGCAAGTACAGCTGCAGCTTCTTCTTCAGCAACTTCATCGCCTGAGTCATTTGACTCACCAAATACGGTGTCGTCATTTTCTGGTGCACGTTCGTGTACAGGGATACCAACATCATTCAGCATCTGAATAATGTCTTCAATTTGTTCGCTTTCAGTAATTGAATCTGGTAGGTGATCATTAACTTCAGCGTAAGTTAAATAGCCTTGTTCTTTTCCTCGGCTAATCAGAGCCGCTACTTGAGAAGTAGGAGAATTGATATTGCTCATCTTATGCTTACCCTTTAGTTAGATCAGTGGCAGTAAAACCATATATAATATCATGCTTTGTCATATTGTTTTGAAGATTTTCCTATTTACTGCATCTAGGCGTTCAACTGATATCGCATGCTCGTGTATTGTCACTTTTATAATCATGGGGGCATGTATTTTATTTTCAAGTAAAAATAGCTTCATATCTAAGCTTTAATATTGCAATACAATAATATTGATCCAAGGTCTTGCTATATGCTTGAAATGGTATTGATATTGTTTATTGTGTATCCAAGTGAGTCGTAAACTTGGGTTTTATGATTGGAAAAACAAATCCAAAAACATAAGCCTTGACAAAATATTTTAATAAAGATATACACCGCCTAAAGAGATCAATTTTTATTGAGGTGTAGTTGAGTGTCTTCTACAGATTTTGAATTAGATGATAATTATGATGATGATTCAAGTTTTGATGATTCATCGAGTAAAGTGACTGCAAAAGAGTCATTAGAAAAACGTCGTTTAATTGATGAGCTATTGGCACAACGCCGTTTAGAGCGTGAGCTTAAAGAGTTCGATTATGATTTTGACGACGATGATTTTGATGATGAATAACAGTTGTATGGTCGTTCTATATTAAATAACTTGTTAAGCATTATCATAGAGGAAATACAATGAGCTTAGATTTAGACTTGCTTGCCGAATATTTAGATGGTGAGACCAATGAACACGGGCTAGATTTCGCAGCAACACATGGCTTTTTGAGTGCGATTGCTGTTGGTCCAAGTTTTGACCGTTGGTTGGCTGAATTATTTGATGGTAAACAAAATACAGTGCCTAAAGAAGTCGTTACCCAAGTAAAATTGTGGTTAGATGATATTCGCCAAGATTTAGCCAATGAAGATGGCATAAGTTTCCCATTTGAAGTGGAAGAGGCTGATACTGAGTCAAGTCTAGGTGATTGGGCTGTTGGTTTTGTAGATGCTATGTTTTTGAATGAAGAGGCATGGTTTGCTCCTGAGTTTGAAGAGCAGTTGGTCGATCTCACTTTACCAATTATGGTGTTTAGTGGTATTGATGATGAAGATCCACAAATGGAGTCATTCCGTCGTAATGGGCAGTTAATGGATGAGCTGGCGGAGGAAATTCCAGATAATTTAAATGAACTTTATTTAATGTATCACACGCCATAAGTATTTTAAAAACACCTTTTTAAGGTGTTTTTTTATGCGATTAACAAAGCACATTATTTAAAAATTTGGGTGAAATCATGTTGGTAAGCTTATGCTATACAGGTGCATATTTTGAGTATTAAAGCTTATTGCAAGGTTTAAGAGATATTTTAACTCAAATAACAAAGGCAGGCATTTAAGTGCCTGCCTTTGTTTTAAATCACTATCTTATAGACGTTTACGTTTTGCTGCGACAATTTGTGACTGACGCATACGAAAACCTTCTTTTTGTTTTTCAGAAGTTTTGTCAATACAATATACACATGAAACACCATGTTCATAACTTGGTAGAGTTGCTTCGGTTTCATTGAGTGGCCAGCCACATGCATGACATTTAATGTTAGAACCTTCTTCCATGCCGTGTTTCACCGTAGTGCGGCCATCAAACACAAAACATTCACCTTCCCAAAGACTCTCTTCGGCAGGTGTTTCTTCTAGGTATTTTAGTACGCCACCTTTGAGGTGATATACTTCTTCAAAACCTTCTTGTAAGAGCAAAGAGGTTGATTTTTCACAGCGAATACCACCAGTACAGAACATCGCAATTTTTTTGTTTTTGTGTTCAGCCAATTGGGTTTTTACATATTCGGGGAACTCACGGAAACTTTCCGTTTGTGGGTCAACGGCATTTTTAAATGTACCCGCTTTATATTCATAATCATTACGCGTATCAATCAAAATGACATCATCTTGTGCAATCAGTTCATTCCACTCTTTTGGATTAAGATAATGCCCAACAAGGTTACGCGGTTTAACCTCTACACCTAAAGTCACGATTTCTTTTTTAAGTTTAATTTTCATCTTTCTAAAAGGCTTGTCTTGACTGAAAGATTCTTTATACTCCATGTCATTAAAGCCCTCGCTCAGCAGGAATTGCTGTAAGCGATCAATTGCATTTTGGTCACCTGCTACAGTACCATTAATGCCCTCGTCGGCAACAATGAGAGTTCCACACAAGTTCATTGTTTTCACCAAATCTAGAAGACGTTGCTGTAAATCAGCAGCATTGTTTACTTCTTTAAATTGATATAGTGCGGCAACAATCCAACTTGTGCTCGCTTGCTGTTCTACAGGTGCAAGCTGTTCTACAGTAGCGTTCATGGAGACTCCAATTGTGAAAATCTTGAAAAAATTGAGTGCGTATTTTAGCGTGAAATAAGTAAATAAGCGAGAAAACCATAAAAAAATTATGGTTTTTATAAACGGTCTGGAGAAAGTTTTGAGTAAAGATCATCAGTTAAAAGCATTAACCCCATGTGCGGGGCGTTGCTCAACAGTATTTGGTGATCAGGTTTGTCGTGGTTGTAGGCGTTTTAACCATGAAGTGATACGTTGGAATAATTATACGCCTGAGCAACAGTTGGCTGTATGGAAGCGTTTAGACGAGCAACTTGATCGTATTTTAGTACCCATGCTAGTACACGCCAATGTATTACAAGTTGAACAGTTTTTAGATCGAAAAAAAGTACGATTACTGCCAAATGCGACTTGGGGACGTAAGCTGTACCATGCTTTAAAGCTATGTGAAAAAAATAATAGATTGGCTGATGAAAGTGGCTTAGGCCTTAAATCATTGGTTGTACGTGAAACATGGGATACTTTTGAGGCGAGGGTATTACAACTTGCTGAAGCGAGCTATGAGTTTGCGTGGGTTAGAGCAAATAGCTTTGGTAAAAACTTAATAGAAATGGTTGAGGAATAAACTAAGGCTTATATGCATTAATGCCATTCATGGCTTTTTGAATGTCACCTTGTATGAGTGGGCGAGTATATGATAAGGCATGATGAATGGCATCATCCATTAAATCTTGTTCGCTACGTGGTGCTTTAGTCAGCACATGACCTGCAACACGCTCTTTACTCCCAGGATGTCCAATACCGATGCGTAGGCGATGAAAATTAGCACCAATATGCGGCACAATGTCTCTTAAACCGTTATGACCACCATGCCCACCACCTGTTTTTAGGCGAATGATACCGGGGTTCATGTCTAGTTCATCATGTGCAATAAGTATAGATTCAGGAGGGATTTGATAAAACTTACTGAAAGGCACAACACTTTGACCAGATTTGTTCATAAATGTTGTTGGTAGCAGTAATCTGACATCGTGGCCTTCAATTTGCCCACGACCAGATAATGCAAAGAATTTTGCATCATTTTTTAAGCTAATGTTGTATTGTTCAGCAAGGCGCTCAACAAACCAAAAGCCTGCATTATGTCTAGTTTGGGCATACTGGCTACCAGGGTTGCCCAAACCGACAATAAGCGAAATATGATTCACAAGTGAATACTTATCTTTGCTTAAGCACGTTTAAAGTCAGCGTGCATAGGTGTTTCTTTTGATGGGTGACGCTGTAAAGCTTGGATTTTAACGCTTTCAGTTTTGTCACCAATTTGAATTTCGATGACTTCAGTAAAGAACGCATCTTCTTGAAGAAAACGTACTAATTGACGAAGTTCTAAAGTAACAGTTACAGGAGCAGCATCGCCACCGTAGATGATTGCTGGAACTTGTGCAGCATGACGAAGGCGGCGGCTCGAACCTTTCCCTTGTTGGTCATTTGTGCGTTCTTGAGCATTTAATACAAAGTTTGACATGAGATGTCCTCATTGAGTGAGTTGAGTGCTAGATTTGCGACCAATCTAGCGATAAAAAAGACCCTAATATACATTAAGGTCTTTATTTTTGATAAATACTTATAAGTAGCTATCGAACATAGCACTGATAGATTCTTCGTTATTAATACGACGAATCGTTTCAGCAACCATGCTTGAAACAGAAACTTGGCGAATTTTACCAAGCTCTAGTGCTTCTTGTGATAATGGAATGGTGTCTGTAACAACCAACTCATCAATCACAGAATTACGTAAATTTTCAATGGCTTTGCCAGATAAAACAGGGTGTGTTGCATAAGCAACAACATGGCGTGCACCAAACTGCTTAAGAGCATCTGCTGCTTTACATAGCGTACCTGCGGTATCGACCATATCATCGACAATCACACAATCACGATCTTTTACATCACCAATCAAATGCATGACTTGAGATACATTGGCTTTTTGACGACGTTTATCAATGATTGCAAGATCAATGTCACCAAGCAACTTCGCGACAGCACGTGCACGAACAACACCACCAACATCTGGTGATACAACCATGAGGTTGTCATGTTGTTGTTGACGCAAGTCTGCAAGTAGTGCAGGGGTACCGTAGATGTTGTCTACAGGAATATCGAAGAAGCCTTGAATCTGGTCCGCATGTAAGTCAATCATGACTACACGGTCAATTCCTACAGTGGTGAGCATATCTGCAACAACTTTTGCAGTAATAGGCACACGTGCTGAGCGAGGACGACGATCTTGGCGAGCATATCCGAAGTATGGAATAACTGCAGTAATACGTCCTGCACTTGCTCGGCGTAGGGCATCTGCCATCACCAAGATTTCCATAAGATTATCATTGGTCGGTGCGCATGTTGGCTGAACAATGAATACATCTTTACCACGAACATTTTCAGTGATTTCGACAGCGATTTCACCATCTGAAAATTGGGTAACGGAAGCTGAGCCTAGAGGAACATGTAAATGGCTTACAACTTTTTGAGCGAATTGTGGATGTGCATTTCCACTAAAAACGACAAGATTGGGCATGAAGCAGCCTTGGCGGTTGGCAGGATGATAAGAATTTGGCAGGGGTAGCTGGATTCGAACCAACGGATGGCGAGATCAAAACCCGCTGCCTTACCACTTGGCTATACCCCTAGTATTTGCACAGCACTTTAATGTTTTTTGTGTCTATTGTCAATAAAAGACAATTTTTTGATAAAAAAACATGCTGTATTTGGTTTGTCAAATGGCAGGGGTAGCTGGATTCGAACCAACGGATGGCGAGATCAAAACCCGCTGCCTTACCACTTGGCGATACCCCTACAAAAGTTTGACACATATATGGCAGGGGTAGCTGGATTCGAACCAACGGATGGCGAGATCAAAACCCGCTGCCTTACCACTTGGCGATACCCCTAATATATGTTTTTCAGATGTTTTAATGGCAGGGGTAGCTGGATTCGAACCAACGGATGGCGAGATCAAAACCCGCTGCCTTACCACTTGGCGATACCCCTAATCCTGAAAAATAGCATGTACGGGTGACTGCTCTAAACTATTAACCAAGTAAGATTTACATGGTGAACCGTTTAAAATGTCATGCGTAGACATGTTATTGTTCACTTCAACAAAAACACAAGCACCTGTTCCTGTCAGCTTTGCTTCACCAAATTGGCTTAAATAAAGCAAGGCTTCATTTACTTTTGGGTAAAGTTTCTTTGCCAATGGCTCAAAACAGTTTCCAAAAATAGATGGTCGTTGTTGATAGGCGCAAAATTTAGAGGGCTTAGCGTCTCTTGTCAATGTTTTTTGTGAAAAAAGTAGTTGAGTGCTTATAAAACAGTCAGGTTTTAGCACAATAAATTGCTTTTTAGGCAATTGGATAGGTGTAATCAAGTCTCCAATGCCTTCCGCCCATGCATTTTGGCCATGTATAAATAGCGGAATGTCAGCACCAAGTGTGCTTGCCATATCTGCAAGCTCTTGGTTGCTTTTTCCACAATTCCATAATTTATTCAAGGCGATGAGTGTGGTTGCGGCGTCGGAAGAGCCCCCACCTAAACCTGCACCTATAGGGATATTTTTTTCAAGTTGGATGTGTATACCGCAGGTGTTTTTGGCACTTTCTTTTAGGCAAAGCGCTGCTTTATAGATTAAGTTGTCCGTGGGCTGTATGTCTGAGACACCATCAATTTGGATTTCTGGTGTGTCTATTGGTGTGAACGTGAGCCAGTCATAGAGGTCTATCAGTTGAAAGATGGTTTGTAGCTCGTGGTAGCCATTTTCTCTACGACCTGTAATGTGTAGAAATAGATTGAGTTTGGCGGGTGCTGGTGCTTTGATTTGCATGGTTATCTGTTTTCTATAACAAGTGTAATTCGATTTTCTTGATTGTTTTCAAGTGGCTGTTTTAAAATAATTTTATAAGGTAGTGGCTGCGTGGTGTTGTAGCTAAAATCGACTTGCCATTGGTCTTCATCAAGCTTACTAATACGGTTTTGTGGGTCACGTTGTATTTGTGCTTGAGGTGTTGCTGCTTGACCTTGTATCCATGCCACTAAATGACCAATCGGTGCATTCCAACCTGTGGCTTGCTTGAGTAATTGCTCTGGTGATTCAGATTCTATGGTGCCAGTTTTAGCATTCATGAGTGTCGCGTGATGTGAATTGCCTTGAATATTGGTTTTTCCAATGCCAAGAGCGCCTGCAAGTTCAATGTTGAACGTATCTTGGTCTTGTTGCCATGTAAAAAATGCACTACCTGATTGAGCAGGTGTTTTTATACCAATTTTTCCTTGAATAGAAAATTGGTTGCTTGGCTGAACTGTGTTTTCAGTCGGAGCAGTAATTATAGGTTTTGGCGTGACTTCGGTACGTTGATACTGCTGACAGCCTGTCAGAAAAATGACGACACTAAGTAGTAATGTCTGGGAAGTATTGGTTTGAAGTGACATACGGCTGTACTCTATAGCGATGGTTGCGAACGTAATAGCGTATTAAGTTGCATGACTTCAGCATGTTTAGGGAAGTCTTGCTGTAGTTGTTTGGTGAGCGTAGTAAATTGTTTACTATCACCAGTTAAATAAAGTGCTGTTGCAAGGCGAGCACCTGTTTTGGGATTGTGGTTGGCGAGATAAGCTTTTTCAAGTACTGGAATGGCTGTTTTAAAATCATTTTGTAAAAATGCGATATAGCCATAGGTATCTAAAATAGAGGCTTGGTCTGGTGCTTGATCAAGGGCTTTTTCAACATATGTGCGTGCATCGTTTAATCTGCGGTTTTGTACAGCAAGGGTATAAGCGTATGCATTGAGATATGTTGGGCTATTGGGTTCTAATGTGAGTAAGCGGTTTAAGTCTTGCTCTAAAAGTGCTCGGTCTTGAAAAGGGTCAAGCAGTAAAACTTGTGCGTAAATGAGGTCAGGGTCATCTGGTAAGTTTTGTACGGCCTCATTAAGTAGTTCAATCGCTGCTTGTTTATTATTTTGTTTTTTTAGAATATTGGCTTGTAGCTGGTACAAGAAACTGGCGTGTTGTGGATAGTTGACACGTTCTTGGGTTAAAAAGCGTAATCCTTCTGATAACCGATCTGTTTTATCAAAAATATTCATTAAAGCTCTGCGAGAAACGGTATATAAGCTTCCATCAACACGTCTATAATAGACAATCGCTGTTTCGTAATGCTGTTTACGTTCTGCATTAATTGCAAGATAGTAGTTGGCTTCATTTTGATAGCGGTTAGAGTGGCCAAGTTGAAGTAAATAATGCTCTGCAAGGTCATATTGCTTTAAGTCAATGCTGGTTAGTCCTGCAATGAAAAGTGCTTCATCTGCTTGAGGCCACATTTGAATGATAGATTGTAACTTTTTCAGTGCAGTGTTGGGTTTACCAATTCTCGTGAGGTATTTGACTTCTGCAAGTCTGACTTCGTAATTGTGGCGATGGTACATGCTTGAATGCTGGTACCATGCTTCTGTGGCTTGCTGATTGTCATTGAGTTCAAGTAAGCTTGCTTTGAGCAAAATAAAGCTGGTGATATGTGGCCGTTTTTGCAGTGCATGTTCGACGTCTTTAATGGCTTGAGCAAACTCATTATTTTGTGCTTCTAGGCTGGCAATCAGTACAATAATTGATGGGTTGTGTCTTGCACGACTTTTTCGTAAGGTTTCTAAGAGAGCATTACGGTCAGATGCATTGTCTGGTGAGATCCCTGCGAGTATTTCTGCGAGGTCTGCATCTGAATCGATGCTTAAAATTTTATCGAGTGTATTGGCTGTGAGCTCATATTTGTGTGCTTTAAGCGAGATGTGCGTGAGATAAAACAGTGCCGGCACATCTGATGGGTCTTGTTTTACCCAATGCATGGCAATTGTCAGTGCGGCGTTTAAGTCGTTTTCATCAAGTGCGATGTCTAATGCCCGTTGTTTGGCAATGGTTGAGTCGCTGTGTATTGCTAAATTGGTATAGTTTTGTAGTGCAAGTTTGGTGTCACCGTACTGTAAGGCAAATTCGGCAATCATGCTTTGTTTGAGGGGGAGTGTGTTGTAATGTGTCGTTGTATGATTCTGTGCAGATATTCTCCCTGACGTAAACAAGGCCATGCTACTTACGAATAAGATTGTGTTAGAATAGCGCCGAATCAGTATTCCTGAATGCTTGCGAGAGAGGTATTGCAAGTTGTTATCCAATTTTTCTGATGACCATACATATGATGCACAATAACACATGCATAATTTTTGTTAAATGATGATGTGACTAGATGACGTTTTTTGCCCTTGGTGTCAACCATCATACAGCAACTGTTGAATTACGTGAGCGAATTGCTTTTAATGCAACTCGTTTGTCTGAGCTATTGCTTGTACAATCAAAACAAGATGTATTAAGCGACTTGGTTGTGGTGTCTACCTGTAATCGTACAGAAGTGTATGCCAATGCAGATTCAGCACAGGTTTTGCTTGAATGGTTAGCAAATACCAATGGTGTGGCGGTGTCTGAGCTGTCTAACCATGTGTATTGTCATGAAGATATTCAGGCTGTGTCGCATTTAATGCGAGTGGCCAGTGGCTTGGATTCTTTAATGTTGGGTGAGCCACAAATTTTAGGCCAAGTAAAAAGTGCGTTATCGTTGGCTAAAACTCAAGGAACAGTGTCTTCAAGTTTAAATCGCATTTTTGACTATGCGTTTTATGCAGCCAAGCGTGTTCGTTCTGAAACAGCCGTGGGTAGTCATGCAGTGTCTATGGGCTATGCTGTGGCACAGCTTGCACACCAAGTATTTAGTCACCCTGAAAAGCTAGTGGTGTTAATGATGGCTGCGGGTGAAATGAACAGCTTAGTTGCAAAGCATATGGCAGATATGGGGGTTGCAAAAATTTTGATTTGTAACCGAGGTGTTGAGCGTGCACAACTGTTAGCCGCAGAGTTAGAGTCATCAGTAGATGTAGAGATTATTCCGTTTTCAGATTTAGAAAAAAATTTACACCGTGCAGATGTGATTTCAAGCTGTACAGGAAGTTTGCATCAAGTGATTGAGTTTAATGCAGTAAAAGCTGCTTTAAAACGACGCCGTTACCAGCAAATGTTGTTGGTTGATTTGGCCGTGCCACGAGATATTGACCCTAAAGTCGATGTGTTAGATGGTGTTTATTTATATGGTGTTGATGACTTACAAACAGTCATTGATGAAAATTTAGCACAGCGTCGTCAGGCTGCTGTGGAAGCCGAAGTCATGGTCAATCAGTTGGCGATGCAATTGGTATCGCATCAAAAATTGAGACATGCAGGTGGTGTTATTGGTGCATATCGTGATGCGGGGCATCATATTCAACAAAAAGAATTGGCACTGGCATTACAACAGATTGAATCTGGTGAGGATGTGACAGAGGTAATGCAAAACTTTGCACATCGATTAACCAATAAGTTGATGCACCCTACGTCTATTTTGTTGCGTGAAGCGGTTAAAGAAGATGAGCCTGAATACTTTGAGTGGTTAAAAACACACTTGCAACAAATATTGCGTGATGGTCGTTCAAATAAGCACTCAAATTAGCTTTTAGGCAAAATATAACATTCTTAGAAGTCAATATTTTATTTTGAACTCATTGGTCATTTATTGTTTTGAATATAAGTTTTTGATATTTATTGTTTTGTTGTTTATTTTTAGAATTTTTTAGACTTAATCCTCTTGGCGAAAAACAACATTTGGTTGTAATATCTTTGTAGATGAATTACTCGCCAATAAGCAGGTTACATATGGGTGTAAATGAAACTGCTTAGGGCTACTAAAGTTGCGATTGAGTTGAGGTGATGACAATGAAAAATAAAGAGTTAAGTCAGCTATTACAACAAGTGTCTCATGCACCGTGGGTTCGTCATGGCCGTGCTTATCAGCGTTTGGCTTTGATTAAGCTCAATGAAAAAGCGGGGACATTTAAGCAAAATTTTCCTGAAAATATGAAGATTCACCTTCCATCTATTGGTGTGTTTGATGGTGAGTTCGAAGAGTTACAACAAAAACAAAAAGAGTCTTTGCATGAGAAACGTGTACACGTACAGCAGTTTGTACGTAGTCAATGTAACCGTTTCTTTCACTAAGTTTTAATGATGTATGTGATGGGCAGCTTAGGCTGCCCATTTTTATTGAATGAGTTTGAGGCTAATTTGTTTGGTCAGCTCATTGAGCTTTAAGCGTAAGTGCTGTGACTCTGCAAGTGAGTTCGGTCGTTTCATTTTCTGCTTTAAGTAGTCTTCTTGTAGGCTAAGCGAATATTCTTTAGCCAAGTTTAAAGCCTTTTCAGGTGATTCAATTAAATTAAAGATATTGGTTGTTTTTAAGATTGTCGTAACTTCATGTGATACCGCTGTGGTTGCTCCGAGTAAGTAGTATACAGCGGCATCTGGATCTTCAGGTAAGTGGTCAAACACCTTGTCTAGTGTGTTGAGTATATAACCGAGCAGGTCTTCTTGCGGTATATAGGCGCGTAGTTGCTCAAACTCTTTATATAAAAATGGCTGACTAATCAGTAGTGCAATGGCAAAGTCTTTATCTTTGGTCTGAATATTAAAAGACAGAGACGCATCGTTATTGTTATTTGGGGTAAAGCGTCGTCCTAAGCCTAACTTTTCTCGAAAAGCTTGAGCGAGTAGGTAACGATACGAGCCCTTGGGAGGTAGCATGTTGGTGAGGTTTTTAAGCTCTCCCATGACATGGCTTTTCCCCTCTGGGTGGGTAATATTTTCACCCTGTGTAAGTAGTACAAATAAGAAATCTGACAGTAATGGGGCAGTTTGCCACAGCGACTTAAAATGCTCTACACCTTCTCGTTGTATGAGTGAGTCTGGGTCATGGTCATTGGGTAGAATAAAGAATTTTAACTCTCTACCATCTTCTAAAAGTGGTAAAGCAATTTCTAGTGTTCTACGGGCGGCTTTTTGCCCTGCTTGGTCACCATCAAAGGCAATGGTTAATCGAGGGTTACGCTTAAATAAAATATTTAAATGTTCTGTGTTACTTGCTGTACCGAGTGTTGCTACGCCACCATGAATGCCTGCTTGACTCAGTGAAATAACATCCATATAGCCTTCGACCATAAGCCAGTCTTTGGCTTTGTTTTTTGAGCCTTCGTATAGGCCATACAGTAGTTGGTTCTTATGAAAAATCTCTGAGTCTGGCGAGTTGATATATTTAGGCTTGATGTCATTGTTGAGTGCTCGACCACCAAAACCGACAATACGGCCTTTGACATCTCGAATAGGAAAAATGACACGTTCACGCAGTAGGTTGAAATCTCGACCATTGTCACTGGTACGAATCAGCCCAACTTTTTTTAAGCCTTCAATGTCTGCTGCAAAGGCTTTGTCTAGGTGTTGCCAGTCTTCAGGTGCATAGCCCAAACGCCAATCATCTATCGTACTTTGGCTTAAACCACGTTGCTTAAAGTATTGCTGTGCTGTCGTGCTGTGTTTGAGTTGTTGTTGATAAAACTGTGCCACATTTTCGAGTAGGTCGTATAAGTTACCTTCTTCGACAATATCTGGTGCTATAAATGGCTCTGAGTGGTCAAAGTCGTATTGTTCTGAGAACATGGCAAACGGGTCATGCTCTGGCTGAAAAGTAACATGTTCTTCTGTGGGTTTGGTACTGTCTGGTACGACCTGTGCTGGTGTATTGGTTTTCTTATAGCTGAGTTTTTTCTGGTCTGTATTGTCTTTGGGGAGTTCTATGCCTGTTTGGTTGGATAAGTCTTTCATGACATCAATAAAGTTACGACTGTCGATGTCCATTAAAAAACGAATCGCATTACCATTGGCTTGGCAACCAAAGCAGTGATAGTACTGTTTGTCTTGATAAACGTGAAAAGAGGGGCTTTTTTCTTGGTGAAAAGGGCAACACCCTGAATACGTTCGCCCTGTTTTTTTGAGTTTCACACGTTGGCCAATCAACTCGACAAGGTCGACTCTGTCTAAAATATGGTCGATGGTCTGTTGTGGAATGGCCATGAATCATGTACTCAAAAGGTGGATGTGTGGTTACAGTGTAGCAAAAGTAAATAGAATAAAAAAAGGCGAGCATTGCCCGCCTTCATTTTATCTTACAATTTTATGAGTGGTCTTTGTCGAGCATACCAAATGACAAGCGGTTTAACCAACTGCGTGATTCTGCTGGTTTATCTTGTACTTTTGGTTGAGGTTGTACCGTTGGTGCTTCAACATGCGGACGGTCTAATAAACCAAAGCTGAGTTTATTGGTTAAGCTACGTGATTCAGTATTTTGCTGTGACTTGGTTTGCGTATTTTGCTCACCACGACCAAAAATACCAAGTGTGGCACGGTTGAAGAAACTGCCTTCATGGCGTGCTGCTTTTAAGTTTACAGTACCATTGGCTTGTACAAGGTTTGGATAGTTAAGCTTGAGCACATCAATATATTGTTGAGCAGTCGCTTTATCGCCAAGTGCTGTATAGCCGTAAGCAATTGTGGCTAATGCTTCTGGTACTTGTGGTGTTTCAGGGAAGTGTTCTACGACCCACTGACCACGTTCAATCGCTGCAACCCATGCTTGACGTTTAATATTAAAGCGGGCAGCTTCCATTTCGTGTTCAGCAATTTCTTGCCCAATAAACTTCATACGCTCAGCTGCATCAACTGCATATTGGCTTGAAGGGTAGCGTTGAATGAACTCTACGAAGTTTTGGTAAGCCACTTTTAAGTAACCGACATCACGGTGAGATTGTTTTAACGAGGTATAGCGAATAATACCGTCGTAGTTCTCTTCCATGTTAGCCACACCTTTTGCATAGTATGCATAGTCTAGGTTAGGGCTTTCAGGGTTTGAACGAATAAAACGATCTGCTGCAGTAATGACGGCAGGAAAATCTTTTTGTTGAAACTTGACATAAATCAGTTCAAGCTGAGTTTGTGCAATGCGTTGGCCTGTAGGATAGTAAGTATCAATCGATTGCAGATTTTTTGCCGCCTCGTTGTATTGACCTTTATCTAAAGCAGTTTGAGCAGCACTGAAGTAGGTTTCTTCGGTTGCTTTTGGTCCAAGATCGGCAGTTTCTTTTTTTGATGGATTACTGCTACAGCCCACAAATGTACAAGCAACGCCTAAAGAAAGCGCAAGCATCGTAACTTTATAACGTGGTAGCGACATAAAAATTCCTCAGTTAATACGGGCAATGAGCTACAATGGCACTATTAAACCATTAATTGTTCTAATGAGCCAAATGACTTTGACAAAATATTCTCATTCTAATCTGACAGAAACAGATTTTAACTTACTTGAAGAGACTGACGCAGCAGATAATCATACTTCTGCGACCACTGCAACACATTTATCGTTGCAGGTTCAGTTGGACGAACAGTATGCAGGTCTACGTGTAGACCAAGTTGCAGCAACCATTTGGGCAGACTTCTCACGAGAGAAGCTGAAACAATGGATGAATGATGGTTATCTGTTACTGAATGGCAACAAAGTAAAGCCTAAAACCCGCTGTGAAGGTACAGAAAAATTAACCTTAGAGGTTGATTTAGAGCCACAAACCTATTGTCAGCCTGAAAATATTCCTTTAAATATTATTTATGAAGATGATGATATTTTAGTGATTGATAAGCCTGTAGGTATGGTGGTTCACCCAGGTGCAGGTAATCCAACAGGCACGTTGGTTAATGCAATTTTGCATCATGTGCCTAAGTCTGTGGAGTTATCTCGTGCAGGGCTTGTACACCGTATTGATAAAGATACTTCAGGTCTGTTGGTGGTTGCAAAAACGCTTGAAGCACAATTTTCATTGTCACAACAGCTGGCTAAAAAGACAGTGTATCGTGTCTATGATCTGATCGTGTATGGCAATGTCATTGCAGGTGGTACGATTGATGAACCCATTAAACGCCACCCTGTAGACCGTATTAAAATGACTGTGTTGCCCGGTGGGCGTGATGCAGTGACGCATTATAATGTGAAAGAGCGTTTTCAACATTTTACACGTGTACAAGCACAGTTAGAAACGGGACGTACGCACCAAATTCGTGTTCACTTTAGCTACATTGGTTTTGGACTGCTCGGTGACCCTGTGTATATGAATCGTGTGCGTGTGCCAGCAGGTGCATCTGAGCGTTTAGCAGAGACTTTGCGAGGTTTTCGCCGTCAAGCACTGCATGCGGCTAAATTGGGTCTAATTCACCCAAGAACACGAGAAGAAATGTTGTTTGAAGCACCGTGGGCGGATGACTTTAAAACACTTGTTGATGTTTTACGCGAAGAAAATAAAGCCTATTAATGGTTGTTGTTGAATAATATAGAGGATTGCCGAATGCATTTTGTCACAGGATTACCGAAAGGGGTATATGTTGGACAGACGAATGTTATGCATTCGGCAACTCTAGCAACAGATCAACCAAGTTTAAATGGTTTTAATCTAGCATTACATGTGGGCGATGATCCACAGCGTGTACATACGCACCGTATGACATTGCTCAATGAGTTAAAACACTATGGTGTATATAAACTCAGTTGGTTGGCGCAAACGCATAGTACAATTTGTCATCGTATTGAAAATGAAGTGTATTTTTCACCTTTGAATGGTGATGGTTTAGTTACTCAGCAAAAAGGCCATGCACTGATGATGATGACGGCCGATTGTTTGCCGATTGTATTGGGCGATGAGCTTGGCTCTGAAGTGGCCACTTTACATGCAGGTTGGCGTGGTCTAGCCAGTGGTATGATTGAGCAAACCATTACGAGTATGCATACCAAGCCAAGTTGGGCTTGGTTGGGTGCATGTATTAGCCAACCGTGTTTTGAAGTAGGGGCAGAAGTTAAAGCCACTTTTTGTGAACGCTATGCTGTAGAGTTTGCATTTCAAGCGTCTGATAAAGCAGGTAAGTATTTGGCCGATTTATATGCGATTGCTCGATTTATTTTGGCACAATATGGTGTGCTGCATGTTTCGGGTGGTGATGCATGTACTTATAGTCAGTCTAAAGATTACTTTTCTTACCGCCGTGATGCCAAGACAGGGCGTATGGCAACGTTTGCTTTTTTGGGCTAAAAATAAAGACATACATATGTAAGTATTTGAAATAATTGGAATAGATCAGATCGAAGTTGCATTTTAACTATGATATCTTATTTATAACGTCGATAATATTTATATCAAGCCATTAACAGATGAATAATACTTATGATAAATACGCAAGATTTTGAAAGGTTTAAAGCAAGTTTTGATGGGAAATATACACGTTTAGAGCGTGATGCTGAAAGTAATTGGAATATGCTTTTTAAAATAAAAAAAGCTTTTCCATATCTAGATATTTATACATCGCTTTTTTCTAAAGATAGCCAAAGCAGTATTAGGTATATTCGAGTAGGTATAAAAAAGCTCACAGATCAACAAGCCACGCAGTTTTTTTTCGATACTTATAATGATACTGATGAAAATTTTATTAAAGTAAATATTTCTAAACAACGTCTTTTAGGTTACCTGAGCCAAGATACAGTCGATATTGACCATTTATTTACATTTAATGGTGATGGCGATGTATTTCTGGATGAAAAAAATATAGATGTATGTTTAGGTTACTTAAAGCCTATTATTGAAGCCGATTGCATCAAGGCTAGTATTGATCTAAATACAGAGGGTCACCTAACTAATGAGTATATGGCTCATTTATTAGAACTAGACAGTGATTTAAAGAACCAGTTTAATATAGATCGTATTCAACTTTTTCTAAAACACTTAGATTATGCTCAAGTAGAGTCTTTTTATCAGGTTATACAAAGTATACGTACGGTATTCCCTAAAATTGATATTTATCATGCAGGTAGTGGTAAATATGGTTATTTAGGCTTTGGTCGAAAAAAAACAATAACGAGTAGAGTGCAAGATTTTTTATTGGTTAGTCATTTAGGAAATCATGAAAATAATAAGTTAACGTTTAAATTAGGAGTGATCTCTGCTCTAGCTGAATATATTGGTCATTATGATGCCAATTTTTCTCTGACGCTTATACCGAGTGTTGTTACGGGACAGGAAGTTACTGATTGGCTATCTAAATTAAAACAATATGCCTTGCAGTATGAAATGAATTTAGAGGGCAGTGGTAGATATCCAATAGATTATTTGGACTCTCCTTTACAGGCTTATGACGATATTGCAGGTTTAGAAACATACATGACAAATACAACACCATTAAATCAAATTTTATTTGGCCCTGCAGGAACAGGAAAAACCTATCATACAGTCAATCATGCTGTAGAGATTGTTGACCCTGAATTTTACAGGTTAAACCAAGATAATCGTGTTGCATTAAAGCAAGCATTTGATGGCTATGTAGACAATGGTCAGATCAAATTTGTTACATTTCACCAAAGTTTTAGTTATGAGGACTTTATTGAAGGAATTCGTGCATCAACAAAAGATGGTCAAATTCACTATGAAGTCGAGTCAGGCGTATTTAAACGGCTTTGTCAAACAGCAAGTGAAAATCATGATTGTAGAGCAGTTGAACATTTATCCTCTTTAGGCTCGTCTATTTCAAGGGATGAAAAAATAGATCAAGCGATTGATGAGTTGATTGAAAAATCACAGATTGAAGAGGTTAAGCTGAACAGCAAAACTGGAGTGGCTATTTTTATTAATGGTGATGGAAATGATCAATTAGAAGTGAGAAATTCACAGGGTAATACAAAAATTATTACAAAAAATGCCATAAAAAACTATGTCAATAATCCATCTGATCATATGACTTATCAAGATACGTATACATGGACGATTGCAAAATATATACGTGATGCAATTGATGATGGTCATGCAGTTTCATTGAGTGATGAGTCTGATTTGGATAAAAAAATAGATCGGGTGATTGATGCTTTTGTCAAAAAAGCACAAGAACAAGAGATTGAGCTTAAGACGAAGACAGGTAAATCATTTGGTGTACGTGCTAATTTAAAAGGCAACTTAGAGGCATTGACATCAAGGGAAACATCTGTACCTTTATCAAAGAAATATATCAAAGATTATTTAAAATCATTAAATATTGAAACAATTAATGATGGAACAAGCTATCAGTGGGCAATAGCACAGTTTTTACGCCCAGATGTATATGGCATTCACATACAACAGCCAGAGAAAAAGATTGTACTACCATCACGCTATGTCATGATCATTGATGAGATTAACCGTGGAAATATCTCTCGAATTTTTGGTGAGTTAATTACTTTAATTGATGAATCAAAACGTTCAGGACAAGATAATACAGAAGCACTCAGTACAATTTTACCTTATTCAAAAGAGCCTTTGAGTGTGCCAAATAA
Organism: Acinetobacter rathckeae; assembly: GCF_015627125.1. Taxonomy (GTDB): domain Bacteria; phylum Pseudomonadota; class Gammaproteobacteria; order Pseudomonadales; family Moraxellaceae; genus Acinetobacter; species Acinetobacter rathckeae. Next base: position 257,225 of record NZ_VTDO01000001.1, read on the forward strand.
CTTATATATTTTAGGTACAATGAATAGCTCAGATCATTCATTAACAGGCTTAGATTTAGCATTACGCCGTCGCTTTAACTTTATAGAAATGAAACCTGACTTGACCCCTTTGGAGGGTGTCTATGTTGAGGGTATAAATATTAAAACGTTGTTAGAGCGATTAAATCAGCGCATAGAAATTTTACTCGATTTACAGCACTGTATTGGTCAGGCATATTTTATGCCGTTGGAAGAAAAACCATATATGTCTGTATTAGGAGAAATATTCCTACAAAAAATTCTTCCTCTATTGCAGGAGTATTTCTTTGATGATTGGCAAAAAATTGTAGTCGTTTTAAATCATAATCAAATGGTAGAAAAAAAATATGATGCTGATCAAGTCTCAAAATTATTCCGTCATCGTGATATAGATGTCGCACGTGAGGTATGGCAAATTAATAAAGATGCCTTGGGGCAAGCAAACCAATATATTGAGATATACCAAGATATGTAATGTTTGTAAAAATTTGATAAAGATTTTGCGAAAGTAATCAGTCTTTTCTACTTTCATTTTCTATTTGATGTGCTAAAGCAGTATTTATAGTATGAAAAGTATTACCGTTCGCGAGTATGCTCGCTTGATTGCTGTTGATCAGCCAACAGCATCTAATAACACGATAGATAAAGCAGAAATATCAAAAGATGTTTTTGAATATTTGTACCAATTAAATAATTCACTGTCTATGCAGGGCCAGTCATTTTTACAGCTGGGAAAAACACCGACAGAGCTTTGTATTCAGAATTTTGTAGGTGTTATTCAAACACAGTGTGGTACAGAAATTGAAATTTTACCTAAACACGAAAATTGTGTTACTCGTGCAGAAGATGCTCGAAAAATTTTAATTCGTATGCTGACGCAGGTACTTAAATTACCACAAAGAGATGTGGGTACAGCGTCTATTAGTACATTTAAAGTCTCTTTGAGTGACTGGATCTTTGAGCAATTCTTATTTGAAATAAATCAATTGTATCGGATTGGTCTACGCTCAGATTACCTACGTATTGAAGAGGAACAGTATTTTTTAAAAGGTCAACTTAATACTGTAGTGCAAATGAGAAAGCCACTTTCTAAACAGCATGAGTTTAGTATTCGGCATGATATTTTTTCTTTAAATCGTTCCGAAAACCGATTGATTCGACGTTGCATTGATTTAATTTGTAAACAAGCTCAACAGCCTCATGTTTGGCAAGATGCTCATAGATTTCATTTACTATTTAAAGAGATTCCACCTTCAGCCAATGTTATACAAGATTTTAAACACTGGAGAGAGGATCGACTTGCATCGCATTACAAAAAAATAAAATACTGGTGTCAGCTGATTTTAGGTGAGCAAGTTCCGTTTGCTGTAAAAGGTGGTCAATACGGAAAAAGTTTATTATTTCCTATGGAAAAGTTGTTTGAAAAATATGTGGAAATACAAATTTATCAGCATAAAGAGCCTACAGCGATACTTAGCTCACAGCTTAAAACATACTCTTTAGCGCATTACACACATAATGATGTGAAACATCAAATTTTTAAGTTAAAACCTGATCTTGCCTTGACGTATTCTTTTGATAGTCAAGCTACGCAGCATTGTCTTATTCTAGATGCGAAGTGGAAACTGATTGATGAAGAGAAAGGTGGGAGTTTTGATTTAGCGCAGAGTGATTTTTATCAGATGTTTGCATATAATCATATGTATCAAGGGCATCAGTCAGATATTGTTTTGATTTACCCAAAACATTTAAATTTCAATAAAGCTCTCAAACCATTTCACTATAATATGCATGAATCTTTTAGCAAGATGGTATGTCCTAAAGTATGGGTGATTCCTTTTGATTTAGAAAAAGGCATGCTTTTACTAGACTGTGATACTACGCTAACTGGGCTTAAATACCTTATAAATAGTTAAAGTAAATATTGGCTTTATATTAAAAAGGACTGATATATCAGCCCTTTTTAATCTTACTTATGAAACAAACGTGCTTTGTCTCGTTGCCAATCTCGGTCTTTTTCGCTGTTACGCTTATCGTGTAATTGCTTACCTTTTACGAGGGCAATTTCAAGTTTGACTAAATGACCCTTCCAGTAGCAGGCAAGTGGTACACAAGAGTAGCCTTTTTGATTGACTGCACCCATCAATAATTCAATTTGACGGCGAGAAAGTAATAGCTTGCGAGTACGAGTCGTTTCTGGCACAACATGGGTAGATGCTGAAAGCAGTTGCTGAATTTGAGCACCAAATAAAAACGCTTCATTATTTCTAAAGATGATGTAGCTTTCAACCAAGCTCATACGACCTGCACGTAAGGATTTGACTTCCCAACCCTGTAAAGCAAGACCTGCTTCAAATTTTTCTTCAATAAAATAATCATGACGGGCACGTTTGTTCTGTGCAATCGTGCCGCCATTATTTTTTTTAACTACGTTTACTTTCGCCATAATTTATTCATTCCAAATCTGCACCTATTGTGCCGTAAAGTTTAGGTGAGGTGAAGTCTTTGCGTGTGCGATGTGGTAAAAATGGTGCCGATTTTATAAAAAACAAGTTTTTGCTAGAATAAGCCAATACAAAATGACAATGAGCAGGCAAATATGTCCAAAACACGTCTTATTTACCCAGGCACATTTGATCCGATGACCAATGGGCATATTGATTTAGTGGTCAGAGCATCTAAAATGTTTGATGAGGTGGTGATCGCTATTGCTGCTGGGCATCATAAAAAGCCAATTTTTTCGTTAGATGAGCGTGTTGAATTGGCAAAACAATGTTTACCGCATTTACCACAGGTTGAGTTTGTAACATTCGATGGCCTGTTGGTCAATTTTGTGAAAGAGCAACATGCAACAGCAGTATTACGTGGACTACGTGCAATTTCAGACTTTGAGTATGAGTTTCAGTTGGCCAATATGAACAGAACGCTTGACCCACATTTTGAAACAGTATTTTTAACGCCGTCAGAGCAATATTCATTTATTTCATCTACTATGGTACGAGAGATTGCCCGTTTACATGGAGATGTCTCTAAGTTTGTACCGCAAGCGGTTGTCGATGCTTTTCAACGTAAACATCAACAGGGTTGGTAACGTGTCACTTTATATTACAGATGAATGTATTAACTGCGATGTGTGTGAGCCAGTATGTCCGAATGAAGCAATTTATTTGGGCGAGTTGATCTATGAAATTGATCCCGATTTATGCACAGAGTGTATCGGACATTATGATCAGCCTCAATGCCAGCTATTTTGTCCTGTTGATTGCATTCCTAAAGACCCAAACCATGAAGAAACGCATGATCAACTGCATGCGAAGTACGAAAAAATAATTGCTGAAAAAAACACGAGCAATTCAGCATAAGATTTGTTAGGATATGCGCCGAAGTGAGCTGGACGGTCGCTGCTATGGAGGTCTTCGTGACTGAAATAGGGGAGGAAAGTCCGGGCTTCATCGGGTAAGGTGCCAGGTAACGCCTGGGCGGCGTGAGCCGACGGCAAGTGCAGCAGAGAGAAGACCGCCACTGCAAAGTGGTAAGGGTGAAAGGGTGCGGTAAGAGCGCACCGCATGGCTGGTAACAGTTCATGGCAAGGTAAACCCCACCTGAAGCAAGACCAAATAGGAGTCCACATAGGTATGACCCATACTGGACTCGGGTAGGTCGCTTGAGCATATGAGTGATTGTATGCCTAGAGGAATGATCGTTTTTTACAGAACCCGGCTTACAGGCTCACTTCAAATGATTCAAAAAAAATATTGACAGATTATGGTTTATTGCATAATATGCGCAAACCGTTTTCGGCTATGTAGCTCAGTTGGTTAGAGCACAGCACTCATAATGCTGGGGTCACAGGTTCGAGTCCCGTCATAGCCACCATTTTATAGACCATGCACCCTTTGCATGGTCTTTTTTTGTCTAAAATTTGGCTTTAAGCCCAAATCACATGTTTGAATTGGCGTTCTATTTCTGCAGTGAGTTGAAATTCTTTATTTTGATTGCTAATAAGCAAGTCTATATCAGATGTTTTGGCATACTGAATACGGCTGACTTGGTTGAGTTTTCGTTCATCTGCCAAAATAAAGGTCTGTCGACTATTTTGAATCATGGCCTTAGCAATATTTGCCTCAGCAGGTTGGTAGCTTGTTGCTCCAGCATGTGGGTCAATACCTGCAGGTGAGAGTAGTGCAATATCTGCATGGTAGCGTTGAATTTCACTGATGGTTTGTTCGCCTTGTGTTTGTGGCTGGGTTGTTATTTCACCACCAAGTAGAATTAACTCGTGCTTTGAGCCTTCGCCTGCATTTAAGTTTAAGGCCACTTGTAGTCCGTTGGTAATAATGGTCAGGCCTGAAAGTGTTCGTAACTCTTCGGCTAAAATTGCGGTGGTACTGCCAGCATCTATAAAAATAGTTTGACCTGCACTGAGTTGTTGTACTGCAACTTTGGCAATTGCTCTTTTTTCTTTAATCATTTGACCGTGACGTACATTGAGCGGTGCTTCCGCAACAGCTTGAGTACAGATAATACCACCGTGCACACGTTTGGCATGACCTGTATGTTCTAGCGTAATCATGTCGCGTCGAGCAGTTTCTCTAGAAATAGCAAGCTCTTGCATAATACGTTCAGTGCTGAGCTGTTGTACTTGTAATAGTAGTGTGTGTATGCGGTGTAAGCGTTCTTGTTGCAGCATTCTAAATATCCCTCAATCTCTATGCATAAGCATAGTTTGGTTTGCGCATTTTATCGAGTGATTTGTGTATAAAAAAGTATTTGTGTATTTTATTGTATTTGTGCTTTAATCAAATGAACATAAAACGCATGTGTTGAGGGGAATATTATGGTGACAAAATCTACAATCATGGACACCAACAGCTTTAGAGCAGAACATGCTGCACAACTAGATCAAGACACACGTCGTTTAACTGACAAGCGTAGTGAAGTCTTGGGTGAGTCATACCGTTTGTTTTACCGAAACCCTGTGCATTTAGTCAAAGGGCAAGGGCAGTACTTATGGGATGCTTCAGGGCAAAAGTATTTAGATGTTTACAATAATGTCGCGAGTATTGGGCATTGCCACCCTGCTGTGGTGGCAGCTGTGCATGAGCAAATGCAAAGTTTAAATACACACACCCGCTACTTGCATGAAAATATTTTAAATTATACCGACGAGCTATTAAAAACACTGCCTTCTGAAGTTAATCGTGCCATGTACATGTGTACAGGCTCTGAAGCGAATGATTTAGCCATACGTGTTGCCCGTGAGTACACTGGTGGAACAGGTATTATTGTGTCGCAAGAGGCATACCATGGCACAAGTGAGCTGACCTCAGGTTGTTCACCTGCTTTAGGTTCAGGCCAACCGTTGGCAAGCACGACTCGACTTGTGCCTGCACCAGACGCTTATCGTTTAGGTGGTGAAGATGTCGGTGATTGGTTTGCTACTCAAATACAACAGCAAATTGATGATATGCAAGCCAATGGTATTCAGTTTGCCGGATTTTTAGCAGATTCTATTTTTTCATCTGATGGTGTGATGCCAAACCCTGTGGGCTTTTTGAAAAAAGCAGTTGATGTTGTACATAAAAATGGTGGTATTTTTATTGCAGATGAAGTGCAGCCTGGTTTTGCACGAACTGGTGATGCATTTTGGGGCTTTGCTCGCCATGGTGTTGTGCCTGATATTGTGACTACAGGTAAACCGATGGGAAATGGTATTCCTGTATCGGGCTTGTTGGCAAAGCATGATGTATTAGCAGCTTTTAGTGACCAAATTCCTTACTTTAATACTTTTGGTGGTAACCCTGTATCTATGGCGGCAGCACAAGCGGTATTAAAAGTGATTCAAGAAGAAGAGTTACAGTTACATAGCCAAAAAGTTGGAGCTGCACTAAAACATGAACTAACTCAATTGATGCACAAACATGAATGTATTGGTGATGTGCGTGGTGCAGGGTTATTTATTGGCTTTGAGTTGGTCAAAGACCGAGAGAGCAAAGCACCAAACCAAGCACTTGCCCTCGATGTGATTGAAGAGTTGAGAAATACACACCGTGTTTTAACGTCGGTAGCAGGGCCTCATGGCAATGTATTAAAACTGCGTCCACCATTGGCATTTCAGTACCAAGATATAGACTGGTTGGTTGGTGCATTGGATCAAACATTAACAAAGTTAAAGTGATGGTCTTGGCGTTGTTTAGATACTTGCAAAGTTTCTCTATTTGAACTTATTTTCACTGCAATGTTTGATTTTTAGTGTGTTTTTTGTACTTTGTTTTAGGTGTGAAGTAATATTTTTAAAGATTTTTAACGTTGTATTTTGTTTTGTTTAAAATGTTGTTTTTAAATCATATTTTTTTTGATTTGCTGGTTTGTGTGAGTTTGTATATATATTTGCTTACATTTGTTTACTCGACAAACATTGGGCTCTCGGTGATTAATAAGCCTATTCTTAATATAGTAGGTGATGATGATGACATGGTTATTTATTGGTTTAGTAATCACCATTTTATTAACACCTGGCCCAACCAATACACTGTTGGCATCTGCAGGTATTCATAGCGGTTTTAGAAAATCGGTACAGCTTGTTCCTGCTGAAGCGATTGGCTATTTTTTATCTATTTCTATTTGGGGCATGATCATTGAGTCAGTATCAAGCAGTGTACCTTGGTTACCTGCAATATTAAAACTCATGAGTGCAAGCTATATTTTTTACCTAGCTGTTAAGCTATGGAGAACATCAAATGTTGCAACTGACTTAAATCAGCCTGCAATTACAGCCAAAGCACTTTTTGCTGCAACCTTGTTAAACCCGAAAGGTTTACTTTTTGCTTCTGCAATTTTCCCACATGAAGCGTGGAGTAGCTTATCTGCATATGCATTACATATTTCGGTATTTCTGTCTTTAATTGTACCAATTGCATGTTTTTGGATTTCTATTGGTTCTGTACTCGTGTCTAACCGTGTATCTTGGTTAAACCAGTGTAATTTACAGCGTACGGCATCTATTGTATTAATGAGCTTTTCATTACCACTGAGCTATTCTGCAATCACATCAATCTAAGCGTTTCTAAAACCATAAATCTAGTGTTTATGGTTTTTTGTTTTAAAATAATAAAAAATGATACTAGGTGGTGGGCATGATAGAAAATAAAGACATCATTGTATTGGTTCATGGTACATGGGCTTCTAGCCAAAGTTGGTCGGCGTGTGTACCTTTACTTAAAGATGCTGGTTTTGAGGTGTACTGTCCAAACTTACGTTATCATGATTTACCCCTTCAAGAGGGGCTAAATGCTGTTGCTCGTTTAAGTTTGGCAGACTATGTTGCAGATATTAAACAGTTACTTGTAGAAATTAAGCAACCAGTATGGCTTGTGGGGCACTCATTGGGTGGTTTAATTGCACAGCTGGTGGCAACGCAAAACCCGAGCTATTGTAAAGGTCTGATTCTTTTAGGTCCTGCACCTATGGCTGGGATTTTTTCATTATACCCAAGCATGTTTTTGTCATTTTATAAACACTTTTTACAATGGGGTTTTTGGAAAAAACCGGTATTACCCAATAAGAATGTATTAAAAAAATACTGTATGAATGAACAAAGTACAGAGATTCAAAATGAGGTTTATGCAAGTTTAGTCGCAGATTCTGGGCGAGCATATGCAGAAATGGTCTTTTGGTTTTTAGACCCTCGGCGTACATCTAAAGTGTATACTCAAAATTTTGATGCCCCTGTTTTGGTGGTCAGTGGTACAGAAGATAAAGTGGTGGTGTCTAATATTGCAAAGGCAACGGCTAACCGTTATAAGAACTCAAGTTATATTTTAATGCAAGGCGCAGACCACAGTTATGCTATGGGAAGGTACTTACCGCAAACAGTACAACATATGCTTGACTGGATTAAAAAGCATTCGTTTTGAACTAGTATATACCTTTTTTTAACGGTTTATTTTGAGTGTATGGTTTACATGATGCGTGAAGCTTTTGACGTTATAAATCACTCACGCTAAAGGTAAGCATTTTATTTATACTGTTTTGGTTTATTTAAAACTTAATGTCGCCATTGGCGAGGTGTAATACCAAACCAGCGCTTAAATGCTCTAGAAAACGCACTGACTTCAGAGTAGCCCAGTAAAAATGCCATTTCAGAAATAGACATGTGGTTTTGTTTCATATAGTGTTCAGCCACTTCAGAGCGAACATGGTCAACCAATGCAGAAAAAGTGGTGCCATAGCTCTTAAGTTTACGTGTAAGGCAAGTGCTTGACATATTTAGCTCATGTGCAGTGCGCTCTAGTTGTGGTTCGCCTTGGCTTAAGGATAGGTGAATGAATGAGCGAACTTGATCTGTGAGATGCTGCTGTGATGGTTGGCTATTGAGCAGGCGAAGCGTGTCTTGTATGACCGTGAGTAAAATAGGATCACTTTCCGGCATGCATATATGTGTATCTGTTTTACTGATTAAAATAGAATTGTAAGGTTGATCAAAATACACGGGTGCATTGAATAATCTACTGTGCTCTTGGCAGTCTGCGGGGCGAGTATGTTCAAAATGAATGGCTCTAGGGGCATAGTGTTGACCTAAAACACTGCGAATCACATTAATAAACATACCCATGGTGAGTTCGGCGTCTTGGCGACGTGACAAAATTGCACCGTGCTGTACTTGGTAGTCTAAACGCCAGTGATCAGGTTGTTTGACTAACCGAGTCAGGGTGTCTTTTTGGTGCAAGTGAAAATGACTGGTCATGTTTTTTAGTGCATGTTCAAGTGTTGGCGAGCACAGTGCAATATAGCCAATTAAGCCGAGTGCTTTGGGCTTAAATTGTTGCCCATAATACAGCCCAAAGTTATCACAACCAGATAGTGTTGCGGCTTGTTCTAAAACTTGGCAGTAGTTTGGGAGTTGTAAGCTTAATGTGGGGCTTTCAAGGAGTTGGGTATTGATGCCACTCACGTGAAATACATGTGCAACATCTGCACCTTTTTCCAAAATAAAGTCACTCAAACCTGTGGCTGCCGCAGACAGAACACCTTGGTTGCCCGTAGGTTGAAATAGCTGAGCGGTTTGGCGAAGGTGTGGTGTATCCATCATCATCAATGCTTCATCTGTTTTTTATAAATGAAGCAAGATGTGTACCAATTTGAATGCAATATCTGTACTTAAATGCCTACAGGGAGTTGGTTGTTGAGATATTTTTTACACAGTTTAACTGTGTGGTGTGTCCAATCTGTTCCTAAGCTTTGAGCCATCTCTGTGGTGGCGTGTGAACCAATCCAAGCGAGCATTTGTATACGCCGTTGCATAATAAATGCTGGAATAAGGGTATACTCTTCATTGCTAATATGCGCATTTTTTTCGTAGCCATTGACCCATTGTTCTACCCATTGCTCGGCAGGTTGGTGGTGTTCATTAAAGCTAATGGCAGCTGCAAGATCATGCATGAACCACCCCATGCCGCAATCATCAAAATCAATCACACCAATTTTACCCTCTTGCAAAAGTAGATTGGTTAAGCGTAGGTCTGCGTGAATGAGGCCGTAATATTCTTTACTTTGCCCTAATTGTTGCATTGAATGTTTTACTTGGCTCATGGCTTCATCAATAATGAGATGATCACTGTCTTTTAAATAAGGCGCATCACGCCAATCTCCCCAATGGCTGTTGGCACAGACCATCGTGTCATGATTCCAAATAATTCTTTGAAAATTTGCAGGTTTTTGCCATTTTTTACTGTGTTTATGTAAGGTTGCAGTGATTTCTCCGAGTTGCTTAAAGGCAATAGGGTCAACACTTGTGGTTGGCATGTCCCCATTAATCCATTTGAACAATACGGCATAGCGTACACTCCCGTCTGTACTTGGTAGGGTCAGTACATATTCATGGTTGGTACTACGTACAGCTTCAGGCACAGACATGCCATCTTCTTGTAGTGCTTGTAGCCAATGTAACTCGCTAAGGATATCTTGTTTACTATGATAGTTTGGGCGATGGATGCGCAGAGCAAACTTTTCTTGCGCTGTAGAGACCATAAATGTTGCATTTTCAGATTGGCATAAAAGTTTTACCTGTGCATTTTTTGTTTGTGAATAGTGTTTTGATGCATCTAAGGCAATGCGTTGCAGTTCATCTATGCTGAGGTATTCATTTTGTTCGACGTGTGACATGTTGGTATTCTCGACTGCATGAGATTAATCTTTAAATAAAGCCTATACCAAATGAAATTTGCTTGACTTGACACTAGCTCACTTTATGTTGCGTTTTAAAGTCAAGTTTTTCTACAGCACGCAGTGCATGATAAATTTTATACAGTATCTGATGTTAAAAAAATCATGTATTTCCGCTAAATAAAGGAGCGTGCAATGACAGAAAAATTAAAACCTACATTGGGTGTATTTCATTTATGGGGGATTGCGGTTGGTCTTGTAATCTCGGGTGAGTATTTTGGTTGGAGTTATGGTTGGGGTGTGGCAGGTACGTTAGGTTTTTTAATCACGACCTTAATTATTGCCACCATGTATACCTGTTTTATTTTTAGTTTTACTGAATTGACCACGGCCATACCACATGCAGGCGGGCCATTTTCTTATAGTCGTAAAGCCTTTGGTGATACAGGTGGTTTTATTGCAGGCATTGCAACACTCATTGAGTTTGTTTTTGCCCCGCCTGCTATTGCAATGGCCATTGGTGCATATTTAAATGTTCAGTTTCCAGACCTTAACCCTAAGTATGCAGCAGTTGGTGCATATATCATATTTATGGGACTGAATATTGTTGGGGTAAAAATTGCAGCAACTTTTGAGCTGGTTGTCACAATTTTGGCAGTCATAGAGCTGTTAGTATTTGTTGGTGTAGTACAACCAAGCTTTAGCTTTTCTAACTTTGCACTCAATGGCTGGGCTGGGTCAGATCATTTCGGCTTACCTGCATTTTCTGGTATTTTTGCTGCTATACCATTTGCAATTTGGTTTTTCTTGGCCATTGAGGGAGCTGCAATGGCGGCAGAAGAAGCCAAAGACCCGAAAAAAACCATTCCAAGGGCTTATATTGGCGGTATTTTAACCTTGGTGGTTTTAGCCTTTTTAGTGATGTTGTTTGCAGGTGGTGTAGGTGATTGGACGAAACTGTCTAATATTAATGACCCATTACCACAAGCGATGAAAACAGTCGTTGGACATAATTCAGCATGGATGCACATGCTTGTTTGGATTGGGTTGTTTGGTTTGGTTGCAAGTTTTCATGGCATTATTTTAGGCTACTCACGTCAAATCTTTGCTTTAGGTCGTGCGGGTTTCTTACCTGCAAGTTTGGCTAAACTCTCTCGCTTTCAAACGCCACACCGTGCTATTATTGCTGGTGGTGTTGTAGGTATACTTGCCATTTTTAGTGACAGTGTGATTGAAATTCAGGGCATGAGTTTGACGGCTGCTATTGTGACGATGGCGTGTTTTGGTGCATTGCTGATGTATATTATGAGCATGCTTAGCCTGTTTAAATTACGCCGTAGTGCACCAGATTTAGAGCGTTCTTTTATGGCACCAGGGTATCCTGTTGTACCTGCGATTGCTTTAGCGATTGCGGTGATTTGTTTTGTCTCTATGTTTTATTTTAATCCGACCATTGGGGCAGTGTTTATTGGCTTTTTGGTACTGGGCTATATTTATTTCTTGTTGACACATCGTCAACGTGCAAATAGCTTGGAGCGTACAAGCGTCTAAAACAAAAAAGCGGTGTAAATGAATTACACCGCTTTTTTTATATCTTTTTTAGTATTTGTAAGTTACACCTAAAGACAAAAGTGAATCACGGCTGTTGCCGAGGTCTGCTTGAATGTCTTTAATGTTGTAGCTTGCAAAAGCCGAAAAATGGGTCGTTAGGTCAGTCGTGAGGGCTGTTCTAGAGCGGAATGTTTTAGAGTCTTGGCCATAGTCATAACCTAAGTCTTGGTTAAAACGTACGGTTGGTGTGATTTTGTATTCATAAAAAGCAGCCAATGTACCAATCAGTTCATTGGTACTATCCTTTGGTGCGACTTTCTCTTTACTAAAGCGGTAGCCTAAACCTGCCTCAGCAGATAAAGATTGTCTTTCATCTTTTAAAATATTAATACCCACACCACCAGTTGCACTGAGTTGGTAATCAAAAGCACTGCTTAAGTCTTTTTCAGCAGTCAATTTACCAAACTGATAAACCGTGCTTGAACTGCTATGAGATACTTTTCCAGATAAAAGGTAGCGCTCAATATTATTTGATGAGTTATTATCATTGGTGCTTAAAGCCGTTGCTAAAACTTCTTGTCCCCAAATGCCTGATTGACGTTGAAATAAGATACGGCCAGTCAGGTTAGATTTTTTTGATTTTGTACCATCTGTAGATTTTGTGTTATTCAGTAAATAGCCTACATCACCTTCTAAACGAAAGGGTTTATTTTCATCAACTTTAATTGATCCTAAGCTTGTTCGAGTTGGGCCTAAGTCAGCAGCAAAAGTGCTTCCTGTAATTGCGGTTAGCAGGCCTAGTGTGATTATTTTATGCATGGTGTGCTCTCTTATGATTGTGAAAATCTAATAATGTTACATAGCACACATAAGATATAACGCTGTTATCTTTAGAAGTGTAAAAGTACACATAAGAAATACATTTTTGTTAATAGTGTAGTGTTTTTTTAATGGATTGGTTGTATTTTTATCATCATGTTGCTGAATATTTTATGAAATAAAACAGTAAAAATATTTTACAAAGACGTACACTATGACGCACATTGTAACCAACGCACTTGCTACTGTTTATGAAAACACTATTTTTAATTTTAATACCAATTATGTGCGCATATTTTTCACAGGTACAGGCACAAGAAGTTCCACTTGTTGTTGCAAATGCACAAGAAAAATTAAATTTAAATCAGTTCCAACAATTAAAACAACAACTGAAACGGCCAATTGTTGCTTTGGTATTGGGTAGTGGTGGTGCTCGGGGCTATGCCCATATAGGTGTTTTGAAAGCTTTAGAACAGCAAGGTTTAAAACCAGATCTCATTGTGGGTACCAGTGCAGGGAGTGTTGTTGGTGCTTTATATGCAAGCGGTAAAACAGCCACGCAAATTACTCAAATTGCTTTAAATATGAAAGTGAATGATGTACGTGAAATTACCTTAACGCGTAAAGGGTTTTTAGATGGTGAGAAAGTTGCAGATTTTGTTAATAAAAATATTGAAAACAGAACATTGCAAGACATGAAAATCCCACTTTTTGTGGTGGCAACAGAGTTGCAAACAGGACAGAAGAAAGTCTTTAATTATGGCAATACAGGGCAGGCTATTCAGGCATCGACGGCTATTCCAAGTATGTTTATCCCTGTAAAAATAGCAGGCCATGAGTATGTGGATGGTGGGTTAGTCAGCCCCGTACCTGTAGATGTCGCACGACAATTGGGTGCAGATGTTGTCATTGCTGTAGATATATTACAGCCCCCACAATATACACAAACGACCAATATGTGGGGGTTGTTCAATCAAAATATTAATATTATGCAACAGCGATTATCGCAAGTAGAGTTAAAATCTGCAGATGTTGTTATTCGGCCAGATATTAGAGAAAAAGCCCATATTTTTGATGTCAAAGAACGAGAGGCAACGTTACAAGCGGGTTTTATTGCTACGCAAACACAAATGGCGACTATTGAACATGTTATTGAGACTAAAATGCATCAGCCTTTATCACCGTCACATTTAATACTAGAGAATATACCTACAGGATTTGCCCAATAATAATTCAGCATTAGCAATTATCTACAAATGCAGTATCAATTCTGTGCGTAAAATCGTATATAATTTCGTAGTAAATAATGTTTTGTGTTGGATTTTACTATGCTTGCTTCAGATCAACTTGCTGTAAAACCGTCAGACGAACAGTCTGAATTAACGATGACAGTGTTAATGACCCCAGATATGGCTAATTTTTCAGGCAATGTACATGGCGGTACAATTTTAAAGCTTTTAGACCAAGTCGCATATGCATGTGCAAGCCGTTATTCGGGTAGCTATGTTGTGACGTTGTCAGTTGATCAGGTCACCTTTAAAGAACCTATACATGTGGGTGAGCTGGTGACATTTTATGCATCAATTAACCATGTTGGGCGTACTTCAATGGAAGTGGGTGTAAGGGTAGAAGCACAAGACATTCGTAAGCGTACACAACGTCATACCAATAGTTGTTATTTTACTATGGTCGCAGTAGATGAGCAGGGTAAACCCCAAGCTGTACCAAAGTTGACCTTAGATACCGAGTGGAAACGTTGCCATTTTGAAGCGGCAGAGCAAAGAAAAAAGTTCCGTTTACAACAACACGAAAAGCTATCATGTCGTGTATATAAAGAAAAACAATAGTCATTTAAGCCACTATCACTTGCCTAAAACGGCAGGAATTCGTGATTAATTGTTCACTTTATTTTATACAAATGTTGTCTTTGATATTATAGAATACTATGAGAAAATATCGCTATGCTGAAAGGTGGTGTTAATCTTTTTATAATATATTTATATTTTAATTAAATGGTTGATTAGGCTTTAATTTTACATTTAAAGTGACTTTTACCAAAAATTAACCTTAAACCTACAACTGATCAGATGATGGCTTGGCTGGTTAAGGCATCTTTTAAGCTGAAATTCAGTTTAACTTTTGAGAATATATTTATCAAAAGTGAGTCAAGCATCACACCGATACAAGTGATTATATCAGCAGTGAAAAGTCAGTTGTGAGTGTTGTCAGCCAATCATGTAAAATTTATAAGCGGAAAAAATATGTTTAATCGTTTTCTAGGTTCAGTACTTGTAAGCTGTCTGAGTCTTACAAGTATTGCTATGACCTCGTCTGTGTATGCGGCAGGAAAGCCTCATATTAAACCCACAACTTTAACTGTGATTGGGTACCATGAAGTCACTAACCAAGCAAACGATGCACTGATTCCATTTTATGCAGTGACAACACAAAATTTTGAATCTCAAGTCAAATGGTTACAAAAAAACGGCTTTCATTTTATTTCTGTTACGCAGCTTTTAAGAGCGCATGACGGCAAAGAAGTTCTGCCTGAAAAACCTGTATTGTTGACGGTAGACGATGGTTATGAGTCTTTTTATACCAATATCTATCCATTTGTAAAAGAAAATAAAATTCCAATTGTACTGGCAATCGTTGGGTCTTGGGTTAATGTACCACCGACTAAAGAAGTACAATTTGGTGATGATAAAATTGCCCGTAATAAAATTTTAACTTGGTCACAAATCAAAGAAATGAGTGACAGTGGCTACGTTGAAATTGCAAACCACAGTTTTAATTTGCACCATGGTATTTTGGGTAATCCGCAAGGTAACTCAGAGCCTGCAGCAACCACGCGTCTATATGATCCAAAAACCAAAAAGTATGAAGGTGATGGGGCATACAATAAACGTATTTATGATGACCTGAAAAAAAATAACGACCTGATTAAAGCCAATGGTATACCTTCGCCACGTGTTATGGTTTGGCCATATGGGCGTTATAATTTAGAGACTGTGCGTATTGCAAAACAGTTAGGTATGCCAATTACCATCACTTTAGATGATGGCCCTGCCTATTTGAAAAAGTCTTTGGGTGCTTTAAATCGTATTTTAGTGGAACACGACATGAGTTTAGATGACTTGGGTCGAGAAATTGAAAACCGAGAAAAAAATCTAGGAGATAATGCATATCCACAAAAAATTATGCATGTAGACCTAGACTATATCTACGACAAAGATGAAGCACAAGAAGAGCGTAACTTGGGTAATCTGTTAGATCGTATTCAAAAAATGAATGTGAATACGGTTTACTTACAGGCTTTTTCTGATCCAGATGCGAATGGTTCAGCAGATGTGGTGTATTTCCCAAACCGCTATATTCCTGTACGCCAAGATTTATTTAACCGTGTTGCATGGCAAATCGCATCACGTACACAAGTACAGCGAGTGTACGCATGGATGCCACTATTGGCATGGGAATTGCCAAAAAGTAACCCAGTATCTAAGGATTTAGTGGTAACTCAACAGCCTAAAAAAAGTGACCATTTAAATATGGGTTACATTCGTTTAACGCCGTTTTCGGCACCTGCACGTAAAGTTATTGAAGGCATTTATCAAGATTTAGGTAAGTCAGCGACCTTTGATGGTATTTTATTCCATGATGATGCCACGTTGTCGGATTATGAAGATGCAAGCCCACAAGCGTTGCAAGCCTATGCGAAAGCTGGACTTTCAACAGACTTAGAAGCAGTAAGAAACAATGAGCAAAGTTTACAAAAGTGGACTGCCTTTAAAACTAAATATATAGACAACTTTGCATTACAATTAGCAGCAGAAGCAAGACAGTATCAACCTGCATTACATACAGCACGTAATATGTATGCACAGGTGGTGCTGAACCCAAATGCAGAAACTTGGTACTCGCAATCTTTAGAGCAGTCATTAAACCGTTATGATTTTACTGCTATTATGGCCATGCCATACATGGAACAAGCCAAAGATAAGGACAAATTTTATGCAGATATTGTGAATCGTGTAAAACAATATCCAAATGGTTTGAATAAAACAGTGATTGAGTTACAAGCTGTAGACTGGAGAAAAAATAGTAAGCCAATTCCATCACAAGAATTAGCAAATACGATAAAGTCTTTGTACAAACAAGGTGTCATGCATGTGGGATACTATCCAGATGATCCGATTAAAGGGCTTCCAGACACCACTTTAATGCGTAAAGCATTTGATACTAAAGTGAGCCGAGAGCCTTAGGAGGCGTAGACAATATATGTCAGCATTACAGCATTTTTGGCAGTCTGCGTTGCAGTTTGTTTTTTACTATCCATTATTTATGTCTTACCTGTGGATGATTGGTGCGATCATTTTTTACTTGAAAGAGCGAAAAGATCCACCATATACACAGCCCAAACCATTAGCTGAGTACCCTAAAGTTGCGGTACTCGTACCGTGTTTTAACGAAAGTGACAATGCTGAAGAAACCATTAGTCACGCACTTGGCTTGCAATATCCAGACTTTGAGGTGATTGCAATTAACGATGGCAGTTCAGACAATACTGCTGAAGTATTAGATGCACTGGCGTTGAAATACGCTAAACTAAGAGTTGTACACCTTGCACAAAACCAAGGTAAGGCCATGGCCCTACAAGCAGGTAGTTTAGTAACCGATGCAGAGTTTTTGCTAGGTATAGATGGTGATGCACTACTTGATCCACATGCAGCAACATGGATGATGCGTCACTTTCTCGCAGATCCAACCGTTGCCGCTGTGACGGGTAATCCTAGAATTCGTACGCGATCTACTCTGTTAGGTCGAATACAGGTTGGTGAATTTTCATCAATTGTTGGCATGATTAAGCGAGCACAGCGAGTATTTGGTCGTTTATTTACAGTTTCTGGTGTCATTACAGCATTTCGTAAAAGTGCTGTGCATGAGGTAGGTTATTGGTCGCCAGACATGCTCACAGAAGATATTGATATTACGTGGAAATTGCAAAGAGCAGGTTGGGATGTGCAGTTTGAACCGAATGCATTAGTTTGGATTTTAATGCCTGAAACGCTCAAAGGTTTATACAAACAGCGACTACGCTGGGCCATGGGTGGAGCACAGGTCTTAATCAAAAACTTTGACGTGATGTTCAGGCCAAGTTTAAATTTTTTATGGCCTTTAATGATTGAGTTGTGTTTGACACTCATTTGGTCATATTTACTG
The DNA here is from genome assembly GCF_015627125.1 of Acinetobacter rathckeae. Taxonomy (GTDB): domain Bacteria; phylum Pseudomonadota; class Gammaproteobacteria; order Pseudomonadales; family Moraxellaceae; genus Acinetobacter; species Acinetobacter rathckeae. Next base: position 274,997 of record NZ_VTDO01000001.1, read on the forward strand.
CTTATTATGTCTATGATTTGGCTATTTAACCTATTTATGCCAAATCATGTATTGCCAGCAATGGGATCTCCATTTTTCCCTGACGGAATTGGTATTTTAATTGGTGCAACATGCCTATTCCAGTTTGTCATTAGTAAGTGGATGGATAGCCGTTACGAGCCGAGGCTGTTTAAGAACTACTACTGGATGATTTGGTATCCATTTATATTTTGGCTCATTACCGTCACTGCAAGTATTATAGCTTTTCCGAAAGTACTGGCAAGACGAGGTGGTAAGCGAGCACGGTGGGTAAGCCCAGACCGTGGTATACGCTCAAAATCACAAGATTAAAGGTTTTTCGTATGAGTACACAATCACTAATTATTGACTTGCATCAACAATTACCTTGGCACAGACGTTATGCGTCAACGACCACGACTGCTTTACTGTGGGGTGTTTGGTTTTTGTTGTGGCGTCCAATTGTATTGCTTTTAACGGTTGTTTTATATAGCAAACCTTATGGCGTACATAAGTTTTGGAATGCTTTTTGGTTTGGTTTGCAAATCGACATGATCTTGCTACTGCTATGTGCAGCGGTATTGTGCCTATGGTGCAAACTGATTCCATCACACACTGTGAAACAATTGAAGCGTAAAACAACCACAGACTATGCACGCCATTTTGCATTGCCTGAGCAAGAAATTGTTACATGCCGTGGCCAAAAAATTACAACCGTTCACCACAATGAACAAGGTCAAATTATTCGCCTTGATTAGTTTCTTGATTTAAATTGTGCTGAATTGTGGTTTTGCTTGCAAGCACACAGACTCAGATAGATGCTTGCAAGCGTTTTAGACCTGATGAAATACTGTTATGGCAAAACTCAATGCCGCAGAAAGTATTCGTGGCTTAGCCTGCTTGGCGGTCGTACTTTCGCACCTTAGTTTAAGTTTTTATCCTTATTTACACCATTTTGCATCGAAAGAACGCATGCATGGTACTTGGAATTATACTTTACATCATTCACCGTTTGCCTTTTTGTATTCGGGTACGGCTGCGGTGTTTGTATTTTTTGTGTTAAGTGGCTATATCTTAAGTTATGTGGTGCTTAAGAATCCGAATCGGCCGAAAAAAATTATAGAAATGGCGTTAAAGCGTTATCCAAGATTGGCTATTCCAGCCTTTTTGTCTTGCGTGATTGTATGGCTTGCATTCTTATTTACAAATGTCGACAGTCATCTTGTTAGTGGTTGGCTGCAAGCTTATGCTCAAGAAGATATCGGGTTTACCCAAGCCATTTATGAGGGAAGCATTGGTGCATTTTTATTTGCACAAAGTGCAACCAATTGGGTGCTATGGACCATGCAAATTGAGTTTTTAGGCTCATTGTTTTTATTTGCTTTATTATTTATTTATCATTATAAACCGCCAATGTTTGTATTGGCATCTGTCCTGTTACTCTTGCCATTTTTATATTTTGCTGAAGAAAACTTCTTTTTAGGCATGCTTAGTTTTGTGATTGGGTGTTATATTTACTTATATGCCAAACAACTACCGACAGTGGTGGGTGTAGGCATGCTGGTATTGGGTTTGTATCTTGCAGGAGCTCATAATAGTAGTCATGCTTATCATTGGCTATATAAAATTTTAGGTTGGCGTACGTATGAGTACGGCAATTTTATTGCGGGTATTTTAATTGTATATAGTGTTTTGCTGACCACTAAAATTAGTGATGTATTAGACCGACCAATACTCGTGGCTTTAGGTAAACTGTCTTTTTCTATTTATTTACTACATATGGTACTGATCTACTTGGTATGCATTCCTTTATTTAACCTATTAATGCATTTAGGTTGGATTTATGATGCATCAGTTGCAATTTCAAGTCTGATTTGCCTAATGGTCCTACTCGGGGTTGCTCATATTTATAGCCATTATGTAGATGACTTTGCGGTAAAATGTAGTAATACTCTTGCAGGTTGGCTCATGAAAAAGGAGCGATCTGATTAAAAATCACTGGTTAATCATATGTCTAATTTAGAAATAATTGCAGTCATCGTGAGTCTTATTGCTGTAGCACTCACCATTTTGCGTAGTACGTGGTGTTGGTACTTTAATATTGCGGCCAGTTTACTATATGGCGATTTGTTCTTTGAGTATCGTTTATACGGTGAAGTGCTGTTGCAGGTTATTTTTGTACTCATGAGTGTATATGGCTTAAGGGTTTGGTGGAAAACAAAACAACATGACCATGATATTACAGTTGAGCCACTGCCTTTAAAGCGACTACTATTACAGCTTATTTTTGCTGCAATTTTTGGTATTGTTTTTGGCTGGGTATTGCATCAGTTTACCAATGCGGCACTGCCTATTTTAGATGCTCAGTTGGCTTCTTTTAGCTTGTTGGCAACGTATTGGACCAGTAAAAAACATATTGCAACATGGCCATTATGGGTTGTAGTTGATACCATTTATGTGGCAGTGTTTATTTATAAAGGTCTATTTCTCACCGCAGGTTTGTACGGTGCTTTTGTTGCTATGGCAGTATATGGTTGGTATATGTGGCAACAGGCCAAAACAAGACAACAACAGATAAAAGACCATGGCTTGTTAATATAATGTAGAAAAATACAATTCTAAATTTAGAGGTGGCTATGTTCAGTGATTTATATCTCATTGTTTTAATTAAGTTGGTCATCTCTTTTTCTATACTCATTTCTTATATGAGTTTTATTGGTAAAACACAGATCACACAATTTAATGCGATAGATTTTATTGGTAACTTTGTATTCGGTGCTGTGGTTGGTGGTTCAATTTATAATATGACGTTGCCATTGACCCAATTTGTTTTATTGTTGCTGCTCAGCGTCTTGTTTATGTGGTTTTTAAATTATTTATCACGACGTTTTATTCTTTTTAGAAAAGTGACTGTAGGTGATCCTATCGTTATTATTAGAAATGGCCGATTTTTGCTTAATGAAATAGAGCGAAAAAAAAGAAAAATAGACATTTTTCGTGTTCTATCCCAGTTGCACTGCATGGGTTTTCATTCTTTTAAAGATGTCTATTATGCAGAAATTCAAACAGATGGTTTGATTGCTGCAATTAAAGATGCTGCTACAGCACCCTCAGAAATTTTTATTCATCGGGGGGTTATTTTAGATCGTGTCATTGAAGACTATAATTTAAATAAAGAGCAATTAGAACAGCTGCTTGGTAGCCATAAAGTCGAGCTTAAAAATATATTTCTTGCTGAATATTATGGCGAAAAACTATATGTGACTTGTCATGATCAAAGTACAAAAACGATTGGACTACACTTGTCTGAGGCAGAAGACTCATAGCCATACAACATAAAGGTCTATTAAATGAAGTTGACAGAGTAGGTACTTTTACATTAAATAGCCTAAGTAAATTTAAGGTAAAATAATATGACCGCCGACGCTATTCAAATACAAAACTTAAAACAAGAAATTCAACTACTCAGACAAGAAGCTTGGCCACCGAAAACACTTGCTGCTGTAGAAGGATTACCCATTTACTATGCTGAACAAACAGAGGTTGACGCATATTACCAACAATGGCGACCGATTATTGAGCGAGCTCAAGCCTTGTGCCAACCATTTTTACAAGATGAAGTACTTGATGCAATTCACTTACCGAGTCATCTAAATTTACCATTATTTTTCTTTTCAGTAGATCGCATACGCATTAATAAGACACGTGCCAAAGAGTCAAAGACTTTTCGTAATACAATCACTTTACTTGATAAGTGTGGACAGTTTGATGATTCTGAATTTTATGCCATGAAAGCATGGATTGATCATGATGATACTGCGGCTTTGGTGGCTCATCGAGAGTTTATTGATTTAAGAACCTATATTTTTCAGCATGGTCAAAGCGAATATACCCGTACCCGTTTTTATGTGAATGGTATTGTACTTGGGGTAGAGCCAGATTTTAAACTTGTTGATGCAAGAGATAAGCCAAGAAAACAACGGAGTGACAGTTACCAAGATCCTTTGGCAGACAATGGTACTTGGAAAGTTTTTGGTAAATACAGATAAAGCATGTCATCTTGCACGACGACAAGATGACAATTCAGAGCATGAGGGTTATTTTATTTTAGCGATACATTTTTGGTAACGCTGTTGTTGTAACGTATGTTGTTTTGCGAGCCAACCCATAAAAAAAGACTGTTCTGTTTTTAACATTTTTAGCGTGCTGATTAACGACTGTGCATGCTGGGTTTGCTGTAGAGCGATACATGCATCAATATATTTACTCATAGCATCTTTTTTTATTTCTAAATAATGGATGTAAAACTCAAAGTCATGGTGTTGCATTTGTTTTTTGTCTGTCAGCATAGCGTCATTTGTTTCAACGGTAGCTTTATATTTTTGCTGTAGTTGATCTAAAAATGCTGTTGCCGTGATGTCTGAAATTTCGCGCTCTTGTTGTGCTATGTTCAGTAAATCAAGTAATACAAGTGTGGTTTCTTTAGACGTCATGCTGTGGGCGAGTGTTGCACGTGCTCGTGAAAGTGACTGTGAAAGCCCTTTAAATGTATCTAGAGTATATGGTTGTATATTTTCTTCTAGCTCGAATAATACAAGGTAATCTGTTAATTGTTGTCTTAAGGCTATGAGTTGTTCAAGCTTCGCATGTAATGCAGTTGTTGGTTGAAGTAAACCAATCATTTGTATTAAATGGCTTAAAGAGGCTTCTGCACATTGATAGTGTGATACCTCTGCAACTTGGTCGGCAATGGCAGCAACACAAGGTAAAAGAGGTTGTGTGTAATGTGTAATCATTTTTGCTAAGATTGGTTTCTTTAGCATTTTTTTAGTCAGGTGTAGATGACCCACTCGAGGAGCAGGGCTTACTTTTTCTGAGCGAGCAATTAAATTGCCTCGTTCCGCCTTACTGCGTACATCAAGCCAAATGCCATATTGCTCTACCCATTGCTGGGTAAACATAATTAAGTCTGCGATATGGCCCGATTTGAGCTCAAACTCAATTTCACAGATGTCCTCAAATTGTTCATTTTGGCCTACACGACCAAGGTCAAGACAAATTTCAATTTCAGATGCATTATATGTAACGACCTTAAATTGACGTTCAACCACAGTTTCAAATTGCATCAACAGGCGGTCGGGGTCTTCAATGACACCATCAAGTAAAACGTTTGCTTGCTTGTCTTTTTTATAGGGCTTGAGGAGTAGTTTAGGTGCTTTTTCGGTGTCACCACGGTTTATTTCAAGTTCATAGCGTTGTATTGCATCGCCACTTGAACCCTTGAGCGTTTGTATCCAGTTTTTTCCTTCTTTTCTCAGCCGAATCGCAGTATGTTTTTGTGCCAGTTCAAACGTGTTTGTATCAAAATATTGTGCATGTAGTGGCATAAGTTCAGGCTCTAAAGCTTGAACGGCTTTCACGAGTTGCGACTTTTTTTGCTTTGGAATTTGTAGTTTTAATTCAATTTCACTCATAGCTACTACTCAATAAAATGATATTTGATGATGGTTTATTTTATGCCGAATTGGAGAGGTTTTAATGACCCAGCCAAAATAAAATAAAAACTTTGTGTGTTTTTTAACCTTTTGGTCGTTTTTGATGAAAATATTTTTTAGAGCTAAAGCACTAATAAAGCATATTATTTTACTTGTTTATAGTTTTTTGTATAAAAAAAGTAGAAAATAGATATTGAAAATTAAAGTAAATATTCTAATAATTCATGAAAATTTATGGCTTACTTCGCCTCATTATCTCTTTTAGGTATGCAAATGAAAAAATTTGTTCAAAATTTCGTTCCAGCAGTTGCTTTAACTACGTTGTGTGCAATGGCTGCCCATGCAGAAACAACAGATGGTAAAACCATTGCAGTATCCGCTGGTTGGGCACACATCATGCCACAAGGTGAAAAACAAGGTGTTAATGAGTTTTACACGCAATATCAACGTAATAACTTTAATGCTGCGTCTGGATTTGATCTTGAAAAAACAGATACTGCTGAATTTAAAGTAGATTATTTAGTCAATGACAACGTAAGTCTTGGTTTAGTTGTTGGTGTGCCACCAAAGTTTGATATTAAAGGTGAAGGCAAGTTACTTGCAGGTGCTCTAAATCTAGATAACTTTAGTAAAGTAGGCACGATTAAAGCGTATAGCCCTGTACTGATAGGTAAATACCACTTTGGTTCGGTAAGTAATGTGTTCCGTCCATATGCAGGTGCAGGCGTTATGTATGCCCATTTTTCTGATTTCCAGCTTGATGGTGCTGTTTCAAATGATGTAACTAAAAAAGGCATGGCAATTACCAATGTTAAAGTAAAAGATGCTGTAGCACCTGTTGCATTTATTGGTGCAGATTACAATTTGACTAAAGATTTGTTCTTAACAGCATCTGTAAGTTATGTACACTTAAATACACGTGCGAGTTTAGACATTAATAACAAAGCAACAGGTGCAACTGTGGTGAAAGGTTCAACACGTATTCAAGTTGACCCAATTGTGACTTACCTTGGTTTTGGTTACCGCTTCTAAACGACTTTGATGTTGCAAAAATGGCTTGTATGATGATACAAGCCATTTTTATTTATATTTTCACTGATTGATATGCGATAAACCAATCAACCTACAGCCATTAAATGACTATTCATTATTGTTTGAACAGCGTAAAATCAATGAACTACTGATTAAACACTGAGGCTAGGCATGCGAGGATTATATCTTATTACTAATAATGATCCGATCGAAGAATTACTTTTGAAACTCGATGCAGCATTGGCAACAGGTCATATTCAAATCTTACAATATCGCAGAAAGCACACTCCACTGACTGAGCAACCCCAAGAAGTTGCCCGTATCAAAGAATTATGCGACCGCTACGTCGTTCCCTTTGTAATTAATGACAATATTCAGTTGGCAGCCCAGTTTGGTTTAGGTGTACACCTTGGTCAAAGTGATGGCGAAATTAAAGATGCGAAAGCTTTGTTACCACAAGGTGTGATTATTGGCAAAACCTGTTCAAGTTCACTCGATTTTGCTGAGAAAGCAGTACAAGATGGTGCAAGCTATGTGGCATTTGGTGCAATTTACTCCACGCTAACTAAGCCTGAAGCAGGGTGTATTGGTGTAGATGTTTTAAAACAAGCGCGCCAACGTTTTACCTTACCTATTTGTGCCATTGGTGGCTTGAGTGTAGAAAATAGTCAAGATGTAATAGATGCAGGTGCGGACTTATGTGCCGTCATTACTGATATTTTGGCACTAGATACAAAACAGATTGCAACACGAGTAAATGCGTGGGCAGACCAGTTTAAGACAGCAATAAAATAGGATTTCACATGGCTCTTTCAGCAAAACAAGTACAGCTTTTTGAACAAGCAAACAAACATATTCCAGGTGGTGTAAATTCGCCAGTGCGTGCATTTAATAGTGTGGGTGGTACGCCTGTTTTTATCGAAAAAGCACAAGGTGCTTACTTGTGGGACGTTGATGGAAAACGTTATATTGACTACATTGGTTCATGGGGACCGATGATTTTAGGTCATGCACACCCAGATATTGTAAAGTCAGTACAAGAGGCAGCACAAGATGGTTTAAGCTTTGGTGCACCCACAGTACACGAAACTACACTTGCAGATCTCATTTGTGAAATCATGCCATCTATAGAAATGGTACGTATGACCAATTCAGGCACTGAAGCGACCATGTCGGCGATTCGTTTGGCACGTGGTTATACAGGGCGTGACAAAATTTTAAAATTCGAAGGGTGTTATCATGGTCATTCAGATTCATTGTTGGTTAAAGCAGGGTCGGGGCTGTTAACACTTGGTGAGCCAACCTCTAAAGGGGTACCTGCCGATTTTGCTAAACATACGTTAACCATTCCATATAATGATATTGCTGCTCTAGATGCTTGTTTTGAAAAGTACGGCCATGAGATTGCAGGGGTAATTGTTGAACCTGTGGCAGGTAACATGAATTTGGTGAAACCGATTGCAGGTTTCTTAGAGCGTATTCGTGAAGTATGTGACCAATACAAATCTGTATTTATTATTGATGAAGTGATGACAGGTTTTCGTGTTGCTTTAGGTGGAGCTCAAGCACATTATAATGTTATACCTGACCTTACAACATTGGGTAAAATTATCGGTGCGGGCTTACCTGTTGGTGCGTTTGGTGGTAAACGAGAAATTATGTCATGCATTGCACCGCTTGGTGGGGTATATCAGGCAGGTACATTGTCAGGGAATCCACTGGCTATGCGTGCAGGGATTACCATGTTTAAATATTTACGTGCCCCAAATTTTTATCAGAACTTAACTGAAAAACTCAGTACTTTATTGGCAGGTTTAAAAGCTGTTGCTGGTGAAGAGGGGATTGCTTTACATACTGAGCAAGCAGGTGCGATGTTTGGTTTGTATTTTACTACGCAAACGTCTATTGAAAGTTTTGATGATATTTTGAAATGTGATGTAGAAGCGTTTAAAGCATTCTTTCATGGTATGTTGGAGCAAGGTGTTAATTTAGCACCCTCTGCGTTTGAGGCAGGTTTTATTTCAGCAGCTCATACAGATGAAGACATTGAACAAACTGTACAAGCGGCAAAAACAGTATTTCGCTACATGAAAGCACAGCAACACTAAGCTAATTTTTGTGATAAAGATGGCAAAATATAAGAAATAAAGCTGTTTTGCCATCTTTCATGTATTGTATTTCGTGCATAAGGTTTTTATTATGGCACGCCTGATTTGTATCACACAGATGGAAGATTGCTTTGCCTGATTTTTTAACCAATCATCTCATTCATAAAGATGAAGATTTTATGGTCATTCATAAGCCAGCAGGTCTACTTAGTGTGCCGGGAAAAGGTGAAGCACTGCATGATAGTGTACTCACTCGCTTGGTACAAGAAGAGCCGAAAACTCTACTCATTCATCGTTTAGATCGAGATACTTCAGGTTTATTAATCTTTGCTTTGACACGTCTTGGTCAAAATAGCATTTCTAGACAGTTTCAAGAACGCCAAACGCATAAAGTCTATCAAGCACTTGTTGCAGGTCATTTAGAAGGGCATGGGTGTATTGATATCCCCGTCATTTATGATCCAAGTCGTCCGCCATTACATATTGTAGATGCCAATCACCACAAACCAGCCATTACCCATTGGACTGCTTTAGAGCATTTTGAAATCGATGGTCAGGCAGTAACACGTGTTGAACTTGTACCTATTACAGGGCGTGCACACCAATTACGGGTGCATTTACAGCACTTGGGTCATCCTATTGTTGGTGACACATTATACGCAAGCCTTGCACAGCAACAGCTCAAAAACCGTTTATGCCTACATGCATACAAAATCTCTTTTACTAACCCCAAAACAGCACAAACAGAACATTTTGAATGTCCTGTACCATTTTAATTTAAAAGAATACTTTGTTCGTGTCATGACAAATATTGTGGCAGGCCTAAGCTATTTAAAAAATTGTATTGTCTAAACATATTAAAATTGTTAACAGACATGCAATAGATTGACATATTGAAGCATATTTTTTGCTCACTTCATGTGGGCTTTATGCGAGAATATTAAAACTGAACTTAAACTAAATGGTCTATTTCATAGATTGATTTAGTCTAGACTTAAATGAATGAAAGGTGAAAAAATTGCAACAGTTTGCTATTGGTCAACGTTGGTTATCCGATACAGAAACGGAACTTGGTCTAGGGGTAGTCATTGATGTAGACGAGCGTTCTGTCAGCATTTTGTTCCCTAAAAGCGATGAAACACGGGTCTATGCCAAAAGCAATGCACCTTTGTCACGTATTGTATTTAACGTGAAAGATGAACTACATGACCAAGAAGGTGTTGCTTGGACAGTAGAGTCATTTGAAGAGCGTTTTGGTGTGCTCAAATACCATGTTGTACGCACTTTAAGTAATGGTGAAAAAGAACAAAAAACACTGAATGAAACCCGTATTGGGGCACAAATTCAGCTGTCTAAACCACTAGATCGTTTACTTGCCAGTCAAGTCGACATTAAAGCATGGTATGACTTGCGTGTAGAAGCATTACAAATGCAAGCTAACATGAATAACAATCCGCTAAAAGGTGTGCTTGGTGCTCGTGTGGGTTTAATTCCACACCAATTATATATTGCTCATGAAGTGGGTAAGCGTTTTGCACCGCGTGTTTTATTGGCCGATGAAGTGGGCTTGGGTAAAACCATTGAAGCAGGCTTGATTATTCATCAGCAGCTTAAAACTGCTCGTGCCGAGCGTATTTTAATTTTAGTGCCTGATTCATTGCAGTATCAGTGGATGATTGAAATGCGTCGCCGTTTCAATTTGAATTTTGCAATTTTTGATCTCACACGTACTGCAGCGATTCGTGAGCATGACCCAGAGCTGAATCCATTTAGTACAGAGCAATGCATTATTGCGAGCGTTGACTTAATGGTTGACCATGAAGACTTACGCGAGCAAGCACTCGAAGCAGGCTTTGATTTATTAGTGGTCGATGAAGCACATCATTTAATGTGGAATGATGAAGAAGGCGGTAATGACCGTTACGATCTCGTTGAAGAGTTAGCAGAAAAAATTGCGGGTGTGCTTTTACTGACAGCAACACCAGAGCAATTGGGCGTAGAAAGTCATTTTGCTCGCTTACGCCTGCTAGACCCACAGCGTTTTAGTGCTTTAGATCGCTTTTTAGATGAAGAAGAAAAGTATCATCACACGGCGAAAATTGCTGAAGTCCTCATGTCAGATGAGCCTTTGACACAAGCCCACCGTGATGCCCTAGAAAAGCTGTTAGGTCATAGTATTGAAGACCAACCTGAACAACGTTATCAAGCCATTCATGAGCTGTTAGACCGTCATGGTACAGGGCGTATTTTATTCCGTAACACCCGTGAAGCGATTCAAGGTTTCCCTGGTCGTGACTGTCGCCCTGCTGCGTTGCCTGCACCACAAACATGGTCTATGACAGGTAAATTGCGTGAGCAAATGTGGCCTGAAGAAGCACAGATTGATGGGGCTTGGATGCAAACTGACCCACGTGTGATGTGGTTAATGGAGATCTTACGCAAAGACCTGAAACATAATAAAGTATTGTTGATTGCTCGTAGCGGGCCTGTCGTTGAAGCGTTAGAAAATGTTTTACGCCTGCATGCAGGTATTCGCACAGCGATGTTCCATGAAGCCATGACTTTGCTTGAGCGAGATCAGGCGGCGGCGTACTTTGCTGAAGAAGTGAACGGGGCTCAAATTTTACTGTGTTCGGAAATTGGTTCAGAAGGGCGTAATTTCCAGTTTGCCAGTGACCTGATTTTATTTGACTTGCCATCTAACCCAGATGTGCTTGAACAGCGTATTGGTCGTCTTGACCGTATTGGGCAAGAAAATCGCATTCAAATTCATGTGCCGTATTTAATGGGTACTGCACAAGAGCGTATGTTCCGTTGGTATAATGAAGCATTGAATATTTTTAACCAAATATCACCAACAGCACAAACTTTACAAGAAAACTTTATTGCCGACTTAAAGTCACACTTGCTCACTGACTTAGGCTCAGATTTTGATGACTTACTGCAAGAAGTGACCTTGCAACGTCAAGCATTGGAGCGTGAATTACAAGAAGGCCGTGACCGTTTGCTTGAATACAACTCATGTCGTCCGTTGGTTGCACAAAATATTGTGAAAGCTTTAGATGACTATGATGACAACACCACATTGCCAATGTTTATGAAGCGTTTTATGTCTTCAACAAATATTGATTTTGATGAGCAAAGTAATGGTACAGTGATCATTAAGCCAAGTGATCAAATGCAAGTGAGTGGTCTAAGCCTTGACGAAGAGGGCATGACGGCAACGTATTATCGTGATCAAGCACAAATTCGTGAAGACGCTCAGTATTTGACTTTAGAGCATCCGTTTATTGAAAGTGTGATGGAAATGATTCGCACGCAATCATTTGGTAGTACCAATGTGGCGATGCTGAAATCAAATGCCATTAAACCGGGTACTGTTTTGGTTGAAGTGTGGTTTAAAGTTGAGGCAATTGCACCAAAAGCCTTGAATGTACTTGCGAGTTTACCGACACAGCTTATTCGAGTGTTGTTGAGCGAAAATGGTCAAGATCTCTCGAAGAAAATTGACCCGACCATACTCAGACCACATCTGCATCATTTAGATGGTAATAGTAGTCGTCAAATTGTCAAAGCACGTAGAAATGTGATTGAAGAGCGCTATAACCAAGCATTAGAGTTAGCAAAAGGTTATTTACCTGAGTTACAAACACAAGGTCAAGACAACTACAGCAAGCAATGGCAGTATGAAATTGATCGTTTAGTGTATTTAAAGCAATTTAACCCGAGTATTCGTGAAGATGAAATTGAGCGTTTGAAAAAGCTACAGCAAGAAGGCTTACAAAGCCTAGGCCGTTTGTCTGTTGTTCCTGAAGCCATACAAGTATTGGTGGCAGTAAAACCTTAATATCTAGTATCAAAAATGCCCGAAGTGATTCGGGCATTTTTAATGGTCTTTTGCTAAATTAAATCATTTTGAGTATGGTTAGTTCTTGTTTAATGTAGGCATAAAAAATAGGAGCAACAATTAAACCACCAATACCAAAAATTGCCTCAAAAATAAGCATAGCCAGTAAAACCTCCCATGCTTTGGCCTTAATTTTTGTACCAATAATTTGGGCATTAATAAAATATTCTAACTTATGTATCAGAATTAAATACACCAAACATACCGATGCAACGGGTAAGGAAATGGTTAATCCTGCCAGTACAATTAAAGCGTTAGAGAGTAAGTTTCCTGCAATTGGAATTAAACCAAATACAAACGTGAGGAGGCATAGCGTTTTTTCAAAGGGTAAATGCACATGAAATAATGGCAATATGACCAATGAGAAAATAATAAATAAGACGGTGTTAATAAAAGAAATTTTAATTTGAGCAAATACCACATTTCTAAAAGCGTCCCCTAAATGGGTAATTCGCTCTGTGAGTGCTGTTTTAAACGCAGGCTGTGGTGCAGTGTTTTTTGTTTTAGTGGTTTGAACAGACACTAAAATACCAATAATTAAGCCAATAAATGTGGTGGCAATATTATGTAAGAAGTCTGTACCTACACTTCGTAAGGCTTGAAGATTGTTCTTAATAATCTCCATAAAATTACTTTTTAAGTCACTAATATTATTTGGAATATAGCTAGGTAAAAACTTGACAATTTCTTGTTGTACACTCATGAGGGTTTTATCAATTTGAGCATTGAAACCATCTAGTCCGTGGTGGCCTTGTAAATCAGATAGGGTGAAGTTGACTAAACTGGTAATCGCAAGCACCAATAAAGTAATAATGGTAATGCTGAGTACAATACTTACAATGAGTTTGGTTTTACTGCTTTTTGTATAGGGTTCAATCATTTTATTGAGTGAATGAATAATCTCATAAATTAAAAAACCTGCAAAAAAACTGGCCAGTAAATGCAGAGGAATCATTGCTGCAAGTGCAATTACTATAAAGATATAACTTGCAATTTGAGCTTGGCGGTCGGTAAATAGACTCATATTTAATCAGCTTATTATAATCATGGTGGTATTGTCAGATGACAGTGACCCGATTGGGCCAGTGTCATTAAATTTTGGTTTTATGTTGTTCTTTAGATTCGAAGCGACGAGCCCCTTCTAAAATCATTCTAATCATGAGCATGGTTTGTTCGGCAGTATGTCGCCTTTGCTTGGCATCTAAATCAATGACTTTGGCACCCATATTAAACACCAGTTGGGTAATACCAATCGCAACAATTTCTGGGTGAGCCATTTTGCTTTTATTGAGTGCTTCTAAGCGTACCAAATCTTCTTGCAATTCTTGTTGAAAAAAGTTGAGCTGTTGTTCAACGGCTTGCTTATAAGAGACTGAGCCTGTGTATCCTTCTCTTAATAAAAGACTTAAATAGCCTTCATCTGTATCTAACTGTTGTAAAAATATTTCTACAGACGTTCGAATAATGCCATCTTGTTTTATGGCTTGAAGGCGTGCCTCACGAATAATTTGCCGTAAAACTAAGCCTGCACGGTTAATGAGTTCAATAGCCAACTCATCAATATCTTTAAAGTGACGATAAAAGCTATTGGGGGCAATCCCTGCTTCACGGGCAATTTCTCTTAAACTTAATGAAGCAATACTTTTTTGTGGGCCAATTAAATTCAGTGTGGCTTGGAATAGCTCTTCTTTTGTAATTGTTGCTTTTCTGCCGACAGTGCGTGCAGTGGTCTTGAGCGGCTCTAATGGTGGCTCAAGTATTTCATGCGATGTCATTGTAGATAAAGGGGCCATATGTGTCATTGAAGATATTTTCTTGATTATAGCCTTATCTTTAGTGAATTAGAAATATAACAATTCGTTGTTTTGATACTATACAAGTATATATACATGTGTATAATAATAAAAAGTCATAACCGAGATGGCCTAAATATGAACGTATTACCAAAAAAAAATCATGCACTCAGTTTTTTCACCGAGAGCGTGCTTGACCAAAAAGTCGTAAATTTTTGGGTACAAAAATTTAATCCAACTTGGTCTACTCATGAAATGTTAGGCCGTATTGTAAAAAAACAAAATACAGCCAAAGACATGGTTACATTGACCATACGTTGTAATAAGCGCATGAATTTTGGCTTACCCGGTCAGCATCATCCTGTTATTGTAGAAATTGCTGCTCGCCGCTTAGAACGAACCTATAGTTTAAATCGTATCGATGAACAGCACGTTGAGCTGACATTAAAAAAAGTCCCTCAAGGTGCGGTGAGCACCTGGTTGTGTCATGTTGCTGAGATTGGCGATATTGTTGAATTTGGTCAGCCATACGGTGAAATGTTATGTGTAACACACCCTGAAAAAGAGGTGATCTTACTGGCGGCTGGTAGTGGTATTACACCGATGTATAGCATGGTGTATGACTTAGCTAAAACAGGTCGATTGGTAGATTATCGCTTAAAACTCATGTATTGGGTGAAGCGCAGTGAAGATTTAGCCTTTCACCAATTTTTTCAAAAAACTGCACAACAGTACCCACAGTTTAGCTATGAAACTTTTTGCACCCAAGAGGGTGAAGCCGCGTCTCGTTTAAGTGAAAGCCATGTGAATGACTGTGGTGATTTGCATGAGACAGCAGTATTTGCTTGTGGCCCATCTGGGTTTGTAAATTCAGCATGTGATCTGTTTCATGTAGCCCGTTTATTTAAAAGTGAAGCATTTACGCTGTCACCTTTGGAAGTGTCTGACACTGGCACAGTAACCATTACTTTGACTAAATCGCAAAAAATGTTGGAAGTACCTCGTGGTATATCGCTGCTAGATGCTTTAGAGCGTGCCAATGAAAAGCCTGTTTCAGGTTGTCGTATGGGTATTTGTAACAAGTGTTCATGTCATAAAGTGAGTGGCGTAACACAAAATATTTTGAATCAAAACCAAAATGCAGAGCCAGGTAGTTCATTACGTATTTGTATTAATTCGGCAAAATCTGATCTCGTCTTAGATCTGTAAAAGTGAGTTGTATCATGAATATGCATGTAAAACCCCAGTACTTTAAAAACCCAAAGAATCGCGAGTTAAGTGAAGCCGAGTTAGCGTCTTTAGCAGCTGAGCTTGATGCGATTAAGCAAGATGTGCTTGATGACTTAGGTGAAAAAGACGCTAAATATATGCGTCGTGTGTATTCAACGGTACGCTACAGCAGTATTGCAGGTCGTGCGTTATTGTTTGCAGGATGGTTTCCACCAGCATGGATTCTAGGTACTGGCTTACTTGGTTTATCTAAAATTTTAGAAAACATGGAAGTTGGCCACAATGTTATGCATGGCCAATATGATTGGATGAATGATCCAAGATTAATGGGACAAACTTATGAGTGGGATATTGTAGGTACAGCCGATAACTGGAGACAGTCTCATAACTTTACTCACCATACATATACCAATGTAAAAGGTATGGATGATGATATTGGTTATGGACTGTTACGTTTGTTCCCTGAGCAGCGTTGGAAAAAAGCTCATTTATTGCAACCCTTGTATAGTATTCCATTTTGCTTTTTATTTCAGTGGGGCGTTGCCATACAAAGTTTAGAAGTGGGTAAGTTATTTATTGGTCGTAAAACCAAGAAACAGTTGTGGGAAGAGTGGAAGCCCATTCAAAATAAAGTGGCAAAACTGCTGTTTAAAGATTATGTATTTTTCCCATTGATTGCAGGGCCAAATGCTATTCCTGTGTTTTTTGGTAATATGGCTGCCAATGGTATGCGAAATGTTTGGACATTTAGTATTATTTTCTGTGGTCACTTTACCAAAGATGTTGAAGTATTTCCAAAGTCAGTTTTACAAAATGAAAGTAAAGGACATTGGTATATGCGTCAAATCCGTGGCTCATCAAACTTAACGGGTTCAGAAGCATTTCATATTTTAACAGGACATTTGAGCCATCAGATTGAGCATCATTTGTTCCCAGAAGTACCCGGTCGCCGTTATAGAGAAATGGGGCCAAAGGTAGAAGCTGTATGTAAAAAATATGGTTTAAACTATAACAATGCAAGTTTGTTTAAACAATATAGCCAAGTTTTAGGCCGTATTTTTAAATATGCATTGCCATTTAAAAAATAAACACATACATCATAGATGTGACTTGCCCTGACTTAAATGAAGCTCAGGGCATTTTTTTGTCTGATAAAAAATTATTTTTAGGGCAACAATATTTATTGTCGTTGGCTGTATGAGCAAGTAAGCTAAAGACATTATATTTTTGAGTGATGTTTATGAGCATGTTCGATTTCTCCCAACTACAACCTCAGATGGTTTG
Organism: Acinetobacter rathckeae; assembly: GCF_015627125.1. Taxonomy (GTDB): domain Bacteria; phylum Pseudomonadota; class Gammaproteobacteria; order Pseudomonadales; family Moraxellaceae; genus Acinetobacter; species Acinetobacter rathckeae. Next base: position 291,843 of record NZ_VTDO01000001.1, read on the forward strand.
GAAACACTTTGACACATTGTGCCGTATTCCTCGAATATCTAAACAAGAACAACAACTACGAGATGCTTTACAAGCATGGGCTACGGAAAAAAACTTACCAAGTGTTGTTGATGGTGCAGGTAATCTCATCATTACTAAGCCTGCGACTATGGGTAAAGAACATGCCACACCTGTAATTTTGCAAGCTCATATAGATATGGTGACACAAGCCAATCGAAAAACAGTACATGATTTTAATAAAGACCCCATACAGCCTGTGTTAGAAGATGGTTGGCTGATTGCTAAAAATACTACTTTAGGGGCAGATAACGGTATAGGTGTTGCCTTAGCACTGGCCGTATTAGATAGTGATGATATTGAACATGGCCCAATTGAAGTACTCCTCACGGTTGATGAAGAAGCAGGTATGAGTGGTGCAAGAGGGCTTGATGCCAATGTGCTTAAAGGCAAATGGCTGTTTAATATGGACACAGAAGAGTGGGGTGAGCTGTATTTAGGCTGTGCAGGAAGCCAAGATGTAGAGCTCACGCAAGCTGTCACAGCACAAGAGCCACCGCAAAATCAGCGTTGGTTTCAATTGAGTGTTCAAGGACTTAAAGGCGGACATTCAGGCGTAGATATTCACTTAGGTCGAGGCAATGCCAATGTGATTTTAGTGCAATGTTTACATCAATATTTAGGTGATGCTTATGTGGCCTCATTGGTGGGTGGTACTGCACGAAATGCCATTCCTAGAGAAGCATCCGCGGTGATTGGTTTAACTGAACAGCAGTATGAAGCTTTTCATAAACAGGTATTTGAGTATCAACAACATTGCCTTGAAACATTAAAAGGGATTGATGATGGCCTAGAAATTCACTTGACTCCATGTTCAGCACCTAAAGAAATTTGCTCACCGAGCGTTGCACAGGCATGGATTACAGCGTTAGCAACGTGCCCTTATGGTATTTATAGTATGAGTGCAGTATTAGATGATGTGGTTGAAACATCTAATAATATTGGTATGGTCTCAATCACTGCAACAGAAGCATCTGCTAAAATTATGGTGCGTTCGATGGTGAATACACAGGCGGCACAGCTCGCTGAAACCATTAAAAATCACTTTATTGGCTATGGTACACAAGCAGGGCTTACGCCGTTGGTTTCTGGTTGGACACCAAACCCTGAGTCGGCGGCTTTAAAGTGTTTACAGCAGGCATATCAAACGGCATTTGGTATAGATGCCAAGCTTAAAGTGATTCATGCAGGTTTAGAATGCGGGATTATTGCTGAGCATTATCCAAATTTACACATGGTTTCATTCGGCCCAGATATTCGTGGGGCACATGCACCCGGCGAGAGAGTGAATGTTGAAACAGTAGCGAAGTGCTGGGTGTTACTCAAAACAGCGTTGTCTTTGGTGGGTAAATAAATCAGATAGATTTGTCATAAACCATGAGCCTCCTATGTATATAGGGGGCTTTTTCTTTTCGTATAACAGTCTTTACTCGTGAAATGATTATAACTTTAAGTCATGAGCGATATGTTTAAATGAACGGTATGCCTTTAATCACAAGGTTGATTTATTTTGAGTTATAAGTATTCAATAAGAAAAACATGATAGAGCTTTATTATTTATAAATATACGTTTTCCTTCCGCTTTAGTTGATGGTGATTTGATCGCAATTACTGCACCATCTATGGGGGTTCCTAATAATTTTCATGCTCGGCTTGATTATGTCATCAAACATTTAAAGGCAAAGGGGTTTAGAGTAACGGAAGGGCAATGTTTACGCGCGGTACATAAGAATGTTAGCAATAATAGGCTTACAAGAGCAAAAGAGCTAAACGGATTTTTACTACATTCAGAGGTTAAAGCCATTATGCCGCCGTGGGGAGGAGAGCTTGCAATGGATATTTTGGAATTAATTGACTTTAAACAGCTTTCTAAATGCGAACCGAAATGGTTTTGTGGATATTCTGATTTAAGTACATTACATATGCCACTTACCACTCTTGCAGGTTGGGCAACGTTGCATAGTCCAAATTTAATGGAGTTCTCTATTACAGCCCCAGATGATACTACAGAAAAAATATGGAATATTTTACAGGCAAATAGAGGGGCGATTGTGCATCAGTCATCGTCTTTACACTATCAAACTAAACCAAATAATTGGGCATTGAATCCTTCTGGTGGTTTTAGTTTAACAGTGCCGACACAATGGAAACGCTTAGATGGGGAATCTTCGCCAATCTCTTTTCAAGGCCGTTTAATTGGAGGGTGTCTAGAAACAATCTCTCGCCTTGCAGGTACTGAGTTTGGAGATATTCCTCAGTTCGTAAAACAACATGCCACTACTGGAACTATTCTTTATTTTGAAAGTTCGGAGCTGAGACCTTGTGCACTTGCAAGAGCTTTGCTCAGCTTAAAAATGCAATATTGGTTTAATGATTTATCAGGTATTTTAGTGGGGCGAAGTTCAACTAAAGAACAAGAAAAAGGTTCTACAGATCAACTGAGTTATGTAGATGCATTAAAATTGGCACTTGGCCATCTTAATATTCCTATAATTTATGATGTAGATATAGGCCATGTACCACCACAAGTATCATTGGTTAATGGGGTTATTGCACAGGTGAATTTTAGTCAAATAGATTGTTTTATTTCTCAACAGCTCTAATGACTTAAATAAATAATTTTTTTATTTGTGATGAAACGGTTTTGTCGATATTAAAGTAAAAATAAAGGGAATGACTGAGCGTCTTAGTGATCGTTTTTGTGTATCTTTTCAACCCATTGATTCACTTGCTTAGTAAGTATCAATGGGCTAAAGAGTACAATTAAGCGATTCACTGATATATCATAAATATTAAATCAGCTTACCAAAGTGCTTTTGGGAGTTTGATTTTTACCACTTCGTTGTTATCTGCTGTATTGGCATTTCGTCCAGATGAAAATGGAAAGTTATTGTCATTAAATACGGTAATGGTATTTGGGCTTTCAATAATAATATCTTCAATGGTTTCAAATGGCATCATAAACTGCGTGCCTGTCCCTAAATCACCTACATAGCGAGTGGTTTTATAGAGATCATGAGGGTTGTTAATCGCCATTAAATTGACCAAATCTTTACGTGTGACGGCTTGTTTTGCTTCATTCAAATGGACTTGAATAATTTTTTTGTAGCCATTTGGGTCATTTTGACTGGCATCTCGTTCAATAATCAGCCCATCCTTATCATTAAACATTTGAAAGTCGCCAATATTGGTGGCTTTAGCATCTAGTACAAAGTAGTAGTAGTTTGGAGTGTATTGTTTTTTCTGTATATCAAATTGAAAAATGAGTAGCTGTTTTTCTTTTGAGTTGAGTAATGGTTTTTCAAGTATAGGATATAAAAACTTCTGGTCAGGAGAAAGAGCCATTCCTTCAAAACCACCACTCCTTTGCACCAATGGTTCAATATATTGTGATTTATTACGATTAAACTGATTTTGTGGTGATCTTAACGCTGTGTTGGGGTGAAGTGGGTTTGGCAGAGTAACTGGCGGGTCAAGCAATACGCCATCTGCAGAAAAGTGTAGTAAATATGGGCCGAATTCATCACCGATCCAATAGCTACCATCACTCAGTTGTTGCATTGATTCGATGTCAAAATCTGCACCTGTGAGTAAGCGATCAGCCGTGTTTTGATGAACAATTTCAAATGGAACAAGACGGTTTGGATCTTTAAGTTGAATGGTTTTAAGAATACTGATGTTTTGTGCAGAGTGTTTTTTCGTGGCAAAATCAATTTTCAGCGTATACATACGCAGTAAAAAATCACTCGAATTGTCTTGTGTACCAAACCCGTTGTCAGGCATTGCAGTATATGTACCGTCTTTATTTTTTATTGCGGCAGAAAAACCTTGCACAGGCTGACTTGCAAACGGGACAGAAAACCCGTTTTTACCTTCAATTTTATGGCCACTACTTGGCCCTTCAGCAAAAGTATTGGCGGGTAAGCTTGCAAAAGCAACTAATTTAGGGGCTTTTGCAGTCGAAGTTGGTTTGGGTTGCATCTGACAGCCTGTAGCAATAAGCATTGAGGCTAAAAAACTGACACATAATTTCTTATTCATTTGAGGTTATACACTGTTGTTGTGAAGTCTAAAGTCTAGAAACAACATATGAACAATAGATGTCAGTGATATAACTGATCTGTTAAACCCAAGGTTTTAAGCTTGGGTCTAGAATCGACTAAGCAATATAACGTGAGCTTTTATGGTTCATGGCAATGACAAAGTTCAGTACAATTGCACCTAAAATTGAGATTGCTAATAAGTGCCACTCGACAAAAAAAGCTGATGCAATGAGTATGCTTAGGTCAACACCCATTTGGAATTTACCTGCGGAAATATTAAATTTACTCTGTAAATAAAGTGCCAATAGGTTGACACCACCTAAACTTGAGCGATGTCTAAATAAAATTAAGAAACTAATACCCATAATTAAATTAGCAACAATAGTGGCATAAAATGGATTAATTGATTGAATTTTAATAAATTGAGGCATTATTTCTGCAAATGCAGAAAGCAAAAGTACTGCAATGAAAGTCTTAATGACTAATGCAATGCCCATTTTTTTATAAGCAAAATAATAAAAAGGAATGTTAATCAGAAAAAATACTGTACCAAACTTTAAGCCAGTAATGTAGTGAATGAGCAATGATAGACCTGCTGTTCCTCCTGTCATAATGCCTGAAAACTGTAATAGATTTAGGGCAAAAGATAAAATAAATGTGCCAATGAGCATAGCAAGCATGTCTTCAATTTTTGTATGAGCATCAACGGTAGACATTGCGTTTGGTGCTGTGGAGGTGTTTTTCATATTAATGACCCTAAATCAAAATTTGATGCCACCGCATGCATGAAGTCATGCGGTGTTTTTTATCTATAAGTTAATATAACGCTGAATAGTTTCGTTGAGCTGTTTTAAGTAGCCTGTGAAAAAGTGATTTGCACCTGGGAAAATGGTAATCGGGTGTTTTTGTGGTTTCGCCCAAATGATCGCATCTGACAGTAAAGTAATGTCATCGCCTTCACCATGTATAAGTAGTAAATCGCCTTTAAGCTCAGGGGTTTTATAGTGCCTTAAACCTTGCACAGTTGCTGTAGGTAAGCCACATAAAACCAATTGTGTTGGTCGCTCAAGTTGTTCTAGTTGGTCATAGGCCTTTGCAATCACATGTGCGCCAAAGCTAAAACCACCTGCATAAAATGGTAGGCCTGCATGTTGCTGTTTGGCATAGTCAATCACAGATAAAATATCATCTGTTTCGCCAAAACCTTCGTTATGTGTGCCTTCGCTGTTACCAGAACCACGGAAGCTCGGTCTATAGACCACGCAACCGCGTTCAACTAAAATTTTAGCTAAAAGTGCGGGCACTTTATGTTGTGGTGTACCTCCTTGTAGTGGGTGAGGGTGACATATTACGGCAAATCCTTTTGCAGTGATTTGTGGATAATCAACAAATACTTCAATTTTACCGACTGGGCCATTTAAAAAGATTGTATCAGTCATATCGTTGATATTTCTTGGGTAAGAAGGAGTACCTATGATACCGATAATTATGATTAAAAACACAAATTAGCTTTAGAAATTCATGACTGTTATAGTAACAGACAAGAATATAACAGATGATAGGTAAGACAATGCTAAGCCTTATTTCCCCAGCCAAAACATTGGATTACGAAACGGCACTACCCACAGACCAATTTACCCAACCTCGTTTGCTTGATCAGTCGGCACAACTCATAGAGGTCTGCCGTAAACTTTCTGCAACTGAGGTTGCTGGTTTAATGGGTGTGAGTGAAAAAATTGCCCAGCTGAATGTGGCTCGTTTTCAAGATTGGTCGCCGTCTTTTGATTTTGGTAATGCTCGCCAAGCTATTTTTGCATTTAAAGGTGATGTCTACACAGGTTTAGACGCTTATTGTTTGAGTCAGAAACAGCTCGATTTTGCACAGCAACATTTGCGTATGCTGTCAGGTTTATATGGTGTGTTACGTCCTTTAGATTTAATGATGCCGTATCGTTTAGAGATGGGCACGAAATTGCACAATGAACGTGGTGCAAATTTATATACATTTTGGGGTGAGCGTATTACACAGCAAATTAATCAAGATTTAGAAGAGGCAAATAGTCAAATTTTATTGAACTTAGCTTCTGATGAATACTATAAGGCAGTCAAGCCAACTCAGGTTAAAGCTGAGATTATTCGTCCTGTATTTTTAGATCAGAAAAATGATCAATATAAAATTATTAGCTTCTATGCCAAAAAAGCACGGGGTTTAATGGCTCGTTTTGTGATTGAGCATCAAATTACCCGTGTTGAAGACTTAAAGTCGTTTTCTGTTGATGGTTATTATTTCGATGCGGTCAACTCAAGTGCAAGTGAGCTTGTGTTTAAGCGAGATGCAAAAGAAGCTTAAATCTAAAAAAGGTATGATGCTCAAGTGCATCATACCTTTAATGGTTTTATTTAGAGATTCTTAAAGGCTTCAATGGCACGTACTCGGCTAGATTTGAGATCTACGATGGGTTTGGGGTAGTCAAGATAACCAATCTTATGCGCAAATGGTGCATGAATTTGTTTGGCTTGTAATGATGCCAATTCAGGCACCCACTGTTTGATGTATTTACCTTCAGGGTCAAAGCGTTCAGATTGAGTGACAGGGTTGAAAATACGAAAGTAAGGTGCAGCATCTGTGCCTGTCGATGCAGACCATTGCCAACCACCATTATTGGCTGCCAATTCGCCATCAATTAAATGTTGCATAAACCAACGTTCACCTTCTCGCCAATCAATCAGTAAATTCTTGGTGAGAAACATAGCACAGATCATACGTACACGGTTATGCATCCAACCAGTCTGTTTTAGCTCTCGCATACCTGCATCTACAATGGGTATGCCCGTTTGTCCTTGAGTCCATTTTTCAAAATCACTTGGGGCATCACGCCATACTAAGCGATTGGTTTCATCTTTAAAGGGTTTTGCTTTCGACACTTTAGGAAAATCAACCATAATGTGTTGATAGAACTCACGCCAAAGTATTTCAGTCAGCCATGTCTCATCTCCTTTATGACTTAACACAAACTCACCATGGTAGGGCTGGAAGAGTGCCTGTAAGCATTGTCTGGCTGAAATCATACCTATATTTAAATATGCAGAGATACGGCTCGTACCCTGTATGGCAGGGAAGTCTCGTGTGTCTTGGTATTGTTTGACATTATGCTGTAGAAAGTCATTGAGCTTTTCGTGAGCAACAGGTTCACCCACAGGCCAAAGTTGTAATATCTGTTCTGAAACAGGGTAGTGTGTCAGCATGTCATCTAAACAGACTTGCTGAATGTCTTTTGGCAATGTGATGTTTTCTTGTTGCTCAATGTCTGGGTAACACTGAGGCATGCTGTGTTGTAGTCGTTCAAAGCAGGCCTTTTTAAATGGCGTAAAGACCTTATATGGTTGATTATTTTGGGTGCGTATAGTGCCTTTAGGAAATAAGGTATGGTCTTGAAAAAGATGTAGTGTTTTAGCGTGCTGAGAAAGTATTTTTAGCGTTGCATCATCACGTTTTTTTTCATATACCGCATATTCAGCATTGGCATATACATCTGTAATACTCAGTTGTTCTGTAAGCGTGAGCATATAATTGGCAATATCTTTCCACTGCTCAATTTGCGCAACAATAAGCGGAATATTTTTTTCTAAAAGTTGTTGTTGTAAGGTTTTGAGTTGTCGTAAATAAAAGTTAATTTTACACGTTGCATCGTGGTGTAGTTTCCATTGTTCGGGCGATAAAATCACTACTGCAATACAAGGATTTCCTTGCTGTGTTGCATGCCACAGGGCACTGTTGTCTTGTATACGAAGGTCTTGACGAAACCAAATGAGGTGAGTAGGCATAGCGCTTATTTTTCTAAACACATTTGCTATAGTCTAATCAGAGACCAAAAAAAAGCAAAGCTGAAGCTTTGCTTTTTTGTTCGCCATCACTTAGTGATGATGACCGCCTGCACCATGTACATGGCCGTGATCTAATTCTTCTTGGCTTGCTTCACGTACGTCAGTCACTTCAACGTCAAATGTAAGGTCTTGACCTGCAAGTGGGAAGTTCGCATCTACAACAACAGTTTCGCCTTCAACAGATTTTACAGTCACAATTTGTACGCCGTCATCTGTTTGTGCTTGGAATTGCATGCCCGCTTCGATGTTTTCAACACCTTGGAACATTTGAGCAGGAACTTCTTGTACAAGCTCAGGGTTGTATTCGCCGTATGCTTCAGCAGCAGGAATAGTGATAACAAATTTGTCACCAACTGTTTTGCCTTCAAGTGCTTTTTCTAGGCCTGGGATGATGTTTCCTGCACCATGCAAATAAACGAGTGGCTCGCCTTGTGATTTGTCGAGTGTTTCACCTTCTGCATTAGTGAGTGTGTAGTTGAATGAAACAACTTGGTTATTCGCAATAGCGCTCATATTTGATATCCATTTTTATGTGCCAAAACTTTAATATGCATGACTGCATATTAAAATATAAAGGCATCGTTGCATTAAATTATAGTATGAGGATCATTTTTGAAAAATCAATGAATGGTTGCTTAAAAAACAACCATTGCATATTTTTTCGTGCAAACACAACTCAAACGAAGCCATATAAAACTTAGTACAGTTTAATTTTTGGTCCAACTCTGCGTGTTACAAAGTCTTTGGTCATCATTAAACCTGCTTGTGTATAGCCGTGAATATGGGTTTGATGAATACGGTACAGTGATGCATACATTGAACGAGCCAATGCACCATGTACTTTAACCTGACCTAAAATTTCACCAATCGCTTTGTTACGACTTAAAGAAACCAGTGAGCCTTTGTCTGTAAAGCTGAACATTGGCATGTTACCACCACGTAAGTAAACAGGAATCGCTTCTGCTAAGAAACTGGCTTGTTGACTTGCGACTTGTGCACGTGGTGCAAGTGGTGGTTCGTGTGCATCGGGTTGGCAGTGAGCACAGTCACCAAGGGCAAAAATGCTTGGTTCGCTTAAAGTTTGCAGTGTTGAATAGACCTTCAAACGATTAATACGGTCTTTTTCAAAGCCTTCAAGTAACTCAAGTACAGGCGGTGCTTTTACGCCTGCAGCCCATACGATCATGTCTGCAGGAATGGTTTTTCCATCTGCAAATTGAATGGAGTCTTTGGTCACTTCGCTCACTTTGTGTTGTGTGAGTACATCAATGCCCATTTTTTCGAGTGTTTTTTGTGTTTGTGCTGAAATAGATTCAGACAACACCGGTAAAATACGATTAGTTGCTTCAATAAGCGTGATCTTGACTGATTTCGGGTCAATATGGTCAAGGCCATATTGATTAAAGTTTTCTTTGGCATCAATCAGTTCTGCTGCAAGCTCTACGCCTGTTGCACCTGCACCAATAATGGCAATATTGAGCATACGTGTTTCAGGTGAGTTTTGTGCATTTAAATACAGATGAAACAGATCTTGTTGGAAAACATCTGCTTGTTCTCGGTTATCTAAGAAATAGCAGTTATCACGTACACCTTTGGTATTAAAGTCATTACAGCGAGAGCCGATCGCTAAAACCAGTGTGTCGTAGTGAATGTCTGTAAAACCTTCGTGGTGGTATTTCTCTGACAGTTGAGGTGTACTGATTTTAATGTTTTTTGTGCTTTTGTCTAAGCCTTCGAACTGACCCAAAATAAATTGGTAATGATGTTTTTTTGCATGAGCAAAGTAGTTGGTTTCTTCTGAATGTGGGTTCAGTGTACCTGCTGCAATTTCATGTAAAAGAGGCTTCCAAATGTGCGATAGTGAGCGGTCAATGAGGGTGATTTGAGCTTTTTTATGTTTGCCTAGCGTATTGCCAAGTTGAGTTGCCAACTCTAAACCACCAGCGCCACCACCAACAATAACTATTCGATGTAATTGGTTATTCATGATTTGGTTTGCCTTTATATGTTATATGTATTTGACGTTCTAGACGGTTTTGTTCCATTTAATATCCCACCTTTTACATCCATGTGAAATGACTAAAAACGACTTTATTGATAAATGATTGCTTCTGCAGTTTGATTAGACATAAATGGTAGTATTTGTCTAAGCCAGTGTATCAATCGTTCAAATAAATTGGCACGTTCTAATACAATAGGTGCAGAAATTTTTAATGTATCAATAGGTTGATTATTTTGCAAAATGGTTACATTTGCAAGCAGCATTTCTCTATTTAGTGGTGCAATGAGCTGTTTTTGATCAAGTGTAATATTGAGCTTAATTTGCTGTTGATTTAAGGGTAAAACACTTTGTTTATTTTCAACCACGACACCTGTGTTTATATCAAAATTTTGTAGTTGAATTGGGGTGTCTTTAGGGTATAACGATGTTGTTAATATTTTGTTGTTTTTGTAGGCAAAGGTAAAACTTTTTTGCTCACCATTCACTACGGGCAATTGGAATAACGGTTGATTGGCTTTGAGGGCAACCACATCTTGCGTATAAGCAAATGCCAAATTCATGAGTTGGTTCGCCACTTGAGCACGTTTAAATTTACTTTTTGTGCCTAAAACCACCACAATCAGTCTACGTTCAGGGAGTGTTGAATCTGCTGTCATACGTTTTGCTGTGAGTGCAAAATTAAACCCTGCTGCTGCGGTATAACCTGTTTTTAGACCATCGATGGTATCGTCTTTTTTGAGTAATAGATTTGTGGCTTTATGAGTAAGGTCATCCCATGCATAGCTTTGTTGTTTGGAGTAGTTTAAATATTCTGGATGTTTTTTTATCAGTTGATCAGAAAGTTTAACTAAATCTGAAGCAGATGAGTAGTGGTCTACCATGGTAATGCCAGCTGGGTTGGTAAAATGAGTATTTGACATGCCGAGTTGTTGTGCTGTTGCATTCATCTTTTCAATAAACTGTGGCAAGTTGCCTGAAATCTTTTCTGCTAGTGTCACTGCTGCATCATTGGCAGACATGACAATTAATCCACTGAGCAGTTGGTCGACAGTAATATGTTCACCAACTTTTAAACCCATTTTAGATTCATCAGATTTAACATAATTAACCACACTTGTTGCCGTAATGGTGTCTGTGGTTTTGAGTTGTCCTGCATGAATGGCCTCTAACGTCAGATACGCCACCATCATTTTGGTTAAAGAAGCGGGCGCACGTTGTGCATCTGCATTATGTGCGGCAATCACTTGTTCTGTTTGTGGGTCGAAGATCATCCAAGATTCTGCTTCTACAGACTCGGGGGCAATGTTAAGTATGGCCGCATTGCTAGAAGTCACAAAAATAAAAAAGAGGAAAAATGCCAATAGAGGTCGTGTAGAAAAAATCAAAAGGATCGCCTTGAAACAAATCAGAACGCAGAACGTTACGTGATAAAACTTAAAATAAATAAAAAAGTGTCACAAAAAATGCACACTTACTATTGTGGCATAAAATCATTTAAAAAAAGTGCTAAGCTAAAACCTCACCTCAATAAAATTGGATTGAAATTCTGACTTATGTTGCACTATCAAATAGCATTTGACGATTATAAACAGCATCTTATTCAGGTGTCGTTTACTTTTTTAGCACAACCTGAGCAAGTGCTGTGGTTGCCAACATGGATTCCAGGGAGTTATCTGATTCGTGAGTTTGCCAAGCATGTTGAGTCAGTTCGTGCTCAGACCGTTGCAGGGCAGGCTGTACCGCTTGAAAAGTTTGAAAAAAATAAGTGGCGAGTACATTTAGCACAGGCACAAGAAATTACGGTGTCGTATCAGGTGTATGCTTATGATTTATCTGTACGTGGTGCATATGTCGACCAAAGTTTATTGTATGTAAACCCTTCATGTGTGTGTTTGGGGGTGTTGGGTGAAGAGCAACAGGCGTGCCAAGTAGATATTAAATTGCCTCAAGCTTTAACGCACTTTACCATTGCCACAGGGCTAAAACATACCAGCGATCAAACAGGGCATTACACATTGCATGCAGATAATTACATGCAATTGATTGATAGTCCTTTTGAGTGTGCTGTGCAAGATAGATTTACTTTTGATGCAGAAGGGATTGCACATACATTTACCATTTCAGGCAAACATCAAGCGAACTTACAGCGTTTAAAAACAGATCTTATAAAAATTTGTGAAACTGAAATACAAATGTTTGGGCATGCACCGTTTAATGACTATGTGTTTATGACCATGGCTACAGCCAATCATTATGGTGGGCTTGAGCATCCTAATTCGACCAGTTTAATTGCACCAAGAACTGATTTTCCAGTGGCTGATGAAAAAGATGAACCATCCGCGAACTATCAGCGTTATTTAGGTTTATGTAGTCATGAGTATTTTCACTCATGGTTAGTGAAATGTATTCGACCTGAAGTATTGGCAAACTACAATTTGCATCAAGAAAGTTATACATCGCTACTTTGGATTTTTGAAGGTTTTACCTCGTATTACGATGACTTAATTTTGTTGCGTAGTGGTGTGGTTTCTCAAGAGAGTTATTTAACGTTGCTGAAAGCACAAATTGACCGCTATTTGCAAAATGCAGGGCGTCAGGTGCAATCTGTTGCTGAGTCAAGTTTTGATACATGGATTAAGTTTTATCGCCCTGATGAAAATACTAATAATGCAGGCACAAGTTATTATAACAAAGGGGCTTTAGTCGCTTTATGTATTGATTTGAGCTTAAAGCTTGAAGGGTCTAGCTTAGATGAAGTGATGCGACAACTGTATCAGAATGCACAGCAGGGGCAACAAGTGCATGAACAGACCATTTTACAATGCTGTGAAGCTTTAACCAAAACAGATTGGAAACAACGTTTAGACACATGGGTCAATTCAACTCAAGAGTTACCACTGGCTGAGTTATTAACACAGTTTGGTGTAGATTTTGAATTAGAGCAGAAACAATCATTACCTTTGGGCATGAAAGTGCAAGAGAAGCCAGAGGGTGTATTGGTGCAACAGGTTCGCCGTGACAGTGTGGCGGCTCAAGCAGGTGTGTCTGCACATGATGTCGTGATTGCAATTGATCATTTAAAAGCGACTGAAAAGTTGTTGGCATACTATAGCGAGCAGCAAAAAGCGGTGACTTTACATGTTTTCCGCCGTGATGAGTTACTGACATTACAGGTGAATAGTGCAGATCTAAAACTCGATACAGTGAAATTGACTGTCCAAAATGCAGAAAAAGCCGAAGCGTGGTTAGGTTAGTACCTATAAAATACAAAATAAAAAAGGAGGGCAATTTATTGCCCTCCTTTTTTAGATCATTTTTTAATACTAGCGAGTACGTCGACCACGGCCTTTTTTCAAATTTGGGCGAGTTGTACCATTGGTAATACGGCGAGGGCGTACTGCATCTGTTTTAAAAATTTCCACCAATACCTTGTCACGTTTTTTATCTTGCTTCTTAGTTTTTTTGTCTACATGACCTGTTTTTGGTTTTGAGGCAAAAAATTTCTTTGGCGTTTCTACATGTTCCAAGATTTTTTTAAATTCAGGAATGAGTAACGGTTCAATAGCGCGCGTTTCACCCACTTTAAGGCCTAGCTCAATTAAGTTAATTGGCCCGACCTGTGTGCGAATTAAACGAAGGGTTGGGTAGCCGACAGCCGAGGTCATACGGCGAACTTGTCTATTTCGACCTTCCATAATCTTAATTTCTAACCATGTGGTTGGAATATTTGCACGGTAGCGAATGGGTGGTGTTCTTTCCCATAACCATTTTGGTTCGTCTACAATTTTCACCAACGCAGGTAAAGTCATACCATCGTTCAGTTCTACACCGTTGCACAGTTGCTTTACGGCAGCAGCATCTACTGCACCATCAACTTGGGCTAAATAGGTTTTATATTGCTTTTTTTTAGGGCTAGTAAGGTATTGGTTTAGTCCACCATGATCAGTTAAGATCAGTAAGCCTTCAGAATCACGATCTAAACGACCTGAAACACGTAACTCAGTATCATGAATATACTCAGCTAAAGTGGTGTGTTGTGCTTCTTCTCTAAATTGAGAAAGCACATTAAAAGGTTTGTTGAGTATGGTAATTTTCATGAAAGTATCTGCTTTTACGTGTCTCGTGTATATTGATTTTTTAAATGTAGATTATTTCCAACAGAAATGACGCATTGCATCGATTTACTTTAGAATGAAGTCGCATTTAAAAAAATGAAAAATTGTCATAAAGACAATCATGTAAGTTCGCTAAAGATAAAAGGGAGCCTGTAAAATGGGTTACGACAAGATTGTTGCACCAACACAAGGTGAAAAGATTACCGTTAATACAGATCTATCATGGAATGTGCCAAACCACCCCATTATTCCTTTCATTGAAGGAGATGGAATTGGTATAGATATTACGCCAGCGATGAAAGATGTTGTAAATGCAGCAGTAGAAAAAGCCTATGGTGGTGAACGTGCTATCGAATGGTTAGAATTATACTGTGGCGAAAAGGCAAATGCTACCTATGGTACATATATGCCTGAAGAAACATTTAAAGCAATTCGTGAATATGTGGTGGCAATTAAAGGCCCACTGACCACACCTGTAGGTGGTGGTATGCGTTCACTGAATGTCGCATTACGCCAAGAGCTTGATTTATATGTATGTTCACGCCCTGTGCGTTGGTTTGAAGGTGTACCATCACCTGTGAAGCACCCTGAACAAACAGATATGGTTATTTTTAGAGAAAACTCAGAAGATATTTATGCAGGTATTGAATGGGCTGCAGATTCTGACGAAGCGAAAAAAGTGATTAAGTTTTTGCAAGAAGAAATGGGTGTTAAAAAAATTCGTTTTCCTGAAGGCTGTGGTATTGGGGTTAAGCCTGTATCTAAGCAAGGAACAGAGCGTTTAGTTCGCAAAGCCATTCAGTTTGCCATTGATAATGACAAGCCATCAGTGACTTTAGTTCACAAAGGCAACATTATGAAGTATACCGAAGGTGCATTTAAAGCATGGGGGTATGAGCTGGCTGTCAACGAATTTGGTGGTGAGCTGATTGATGGTGGCCCATGGGTAAGCATTAAAAACCCAAAAACGGGTGGTGATATTGTCATTAAGGATGTGATTGCAGATGCATTTTTACAGCAAATCTTAATGCGCCCTGCAGAATATTCAGTGATTGCGACCCTAAACTTAAATGGTGACTACGTATCTGATGCCTTAGCTGCTCAAGTGGGGGGTATTGGTATTGCACCGGGTGCAAATATTGGTGATGCGGTTTCTGTGTACGAAGCAACGCATGGTACTGCACCAAAATATGCAGGCCAAGATAAAGTGAACCCAGGTTCAATTATTCTTTCTGCTGAAATGATGTTACGTGATATGGGTTGGACAGAAGCAGCAGACCTGATTATACAAGGGGTCTCTGGTGCAATTACGGCTAAAACCGTGACCTATGACTTTGAGCGTTTAATGGACGGTGCAACACTGCTGAGCTGTTCTGATTTTGGTAAAGCCATTATTAAACACATGAATTAATCTGCGATGTTTTAAAAGCCTTACTTTATGTAGGGCTTTTTTATATATAAATGTATGATGTAGAAATAAAAAAATATTCTAAGTGAAATTGTATCTCATTTTTAAAAAATCACTTTAAGTTATTTATAATCCCCGCCAATAGAAAAACTTAAATTGCCTTAAGGCATTGGAGATGAATATATGAATCTACCTTTAATGATTAATATTGTGATTTTTGTCGCTTTATTATTGCTCTTGGCAAGGCTAAGTAAACAGTCATGGAGTTTATCTAAAAAAGTATTGATGGGTTTAGGCCTTGGTGTGGGTTTTGGGTTAGGTTTACAGTGGGTCTATGGGGCATCAAACCCTGTACTAGCGGAGTCTATTACTTGGTTTAATATTGTGGGTAATGGTTATGTGAAACTATTACAAATGATTGTTATGCCTTTGGTCTTTATCTCTATTTTAAGTGCAGTGGCAAAACTACATACAGCCACATCGGCTTTGGGGAAAATGAGTTTTCTCAGTATTGGTACGCTATTGGTGACCACTGCGATTGCTGCATTGGTTGCGGTGGGCGTAACGCAACTTTTCGGCCTAACTGCCAATGGTTTGGTGCAAGGTGCAGCTGAAACAGCCCGTTTAACCGCCATACAAACCGATTATGCAGGTAAGGTGACTGGCTTAAATGTACCTCAGTTTATTTTATCGTTTATACCGACCAATCCCTTTGCTGAATTAACAGGTGCAAAACCAACATCTATTATTAGTGTGGTTATTTTTGCTGTGCTACTTGGTTTGGCGGCATTGCAACTGGCTAAAGATAATTCTGAAAAAGGGCGTTCAGTGTTAGATGCCGTAGATACGCTACAGCTTTGGGTAATGCGACTGGTTCGTTTAGTTATGAAGCTCACGCCGTATGGTGTTTTAGCACTGATGGTAAAAGTGGTTGCAGGTGCGAACTTAAGCGATATTTTAAAACTAGGTGGTTTTTTAGTTGCTTCTTATGTGGGCATTGCTATTATGTTTTTAGTACATGGTTTAATTTTGGCAGGGGTGGGCGTTAGTCCTAAACTGTTCTTTAAAAAAGTGTGGCCTGTACTGACTTTCGCGTTTACTAGTCGCTCTAGTGCTGCAACCATTCCTTTAAATATAGAAGCACAAACACGTCGTTTAGGTGTTCCAGAGTCAATTGCAAGTTTTTCTGCTTCATTTGGTACAACGATTGGACAAAATGGTTGTGCAGGTTTATATCCTGCCATGCTTGCTGTGATGATTGCACCGACAATGGGGGTGAATCCGCTTGACCCAATGTGGATTCTAACACTTGTGGGTGTGGTGACATTAAGTTCTATTGGTGTGGCTGGTGTAGGTGGTGGAGCAACTTTTGCAGCACTTATTGTATTACCAACCCTTGGTTTTCCTGTAACCCTAGCTGCACTGTTAATTTCAATTGAACCTTTAATTGATATGGGGCGTACTGCACTGAATGTGAGTGGTTCAATGACAGCAGGAACGGTCACAAGTCAGCTCATGGGGCAGACAGATGTAGAACGCTTAAAACAAAACCAAGATGAACAGCCGATTCATCATCAATCTTGAGAAAAATAATGTTAAAAATGTACCAAGTCGATGCGTTTACCCAAGATTTATTTAAAGGTAACTCTGCTGCTGTAATTATTTTAGATGAGTGGCTTGATGAGTCACTCATGCAAAATATTGCATTAGAAAATAACTTGTCTGAAACTGCTTTTTTAAAAGCAAATGCAGATGAGAGCTACCATATTCGTTGGTTCACTCCAACGGATGAAGTGGCATTTTGTGGTCATGCGACATTAGCCAGTGCATTTATTTTATTTAAAGAGAATATTCATTTAAAGCAACTACATTTTACCACCAATCAAGTCGGTGATTTTTATATTCAGCAACAGTCTGATGGTTTGATTGAGATGGAGTTTCCTATACGTATGCCAACAGTACTTGAGGAAATTCCACAGGGTTTGGTCGAGGCTTTAGGTACGCCGTTTAAAGCATTGTATGTAAATGACCAAGCCTATGTGGTGGAGTATGAGCATGCTGAGCAAGTTTTAGAGCTACAACCTGATTTTCTTCAGTTGAAGACAGTATGTTTAAATGCCAAAGTGAAGGATGGAAACACGAAAGATGTGGTGATTACTGCACCAAGTGATCAAGCAGAATATAACTTTATTAGTCGTTATTTTGCACCTGCCATAGGGGTACATGAAGACCCTGTAACAGGTTCTATTCATACAGCCCTTGCACCATTTTGGTCGCAACGTTTTAATAAACCTGAGTTAGTGGCATATCAAGCATCTACACGTGGTGGAGTACTTTACTGTAAACAGTTGTCTGCACAACGTATGCAAGTTTCAGGGTATGCAAAGCTTTATATGGTGGCAGAAATTTTTGTGTAGTTTGACAACAAAAACTTTGTGAAAATATGGCTAAATATCGTTGCTAGGTATTTGGCCATATTTTTTAATCTATTTTATGGGTTAAAGAGAAAATGCTATGCACATAGATATTTTGAATCATCCAATTTTACTCAGAAAAAATAAGGATTTTGCAAAAAGCAGACAAGTTTTGTTTGATTTAATCAACTCAGGTGAATTGAGTGGTGCGATATATTTAAATATAGCATGGGCGTATGATAATGAAGGTCTAGAACAAGAGGCACTTGAGTATTATAAAAAAGCACTCCAAGAAAAACTCTCGCTAAATGATACATTCGAAGCAACTTTTGGTTTGGCATGTACTTACAGTAGCCTTGGTGAATATAATCAAGCAGAATTAATTTTTATTGAGTTGCATAAAAGCTATCCGTTGGCTACAGAGGTCATTCCGTTTTATGCATTATGTTTAAATGCACTGCATAAAAAAGATGAAGCATTACAACTCTTGTTTAATCTGATAATAGATCATCCTCCAACGAAAGAAATCTTCGCTTACAAGCCTGCAATGACTCAATATATACGTGAGTTAGAATGTTGATGAGAATAAGAGATCTATTTTGAGTTTTAGCTTGCATCTGATTTAAGTGTTTTTATGGTATTTCATTCATTCGAAATGTGAAATAAAAAAGCCAAGAATCCAAGCGAAATGCTACAAATTCCTTCTCCTGATATCTTCTTTATTTAGTACAAACTGTGAGTATTATCTTGGATGTGTTTATTGGTAATTACACCCCACATTTTGTAGTAACACCATGTGGTATAAGACAAAATAATGGGTACAAAAATACATGCTTTTACTGTCATGACAGTTAATGTTTTTTACTTGATACCGCATCCCACATGGTTAAACTGACTGTTGGATTAATGCTTGATGGCATAAGCAATGGGAATAATGCAAAGCCTATGGTTAAAATTGTGCCAGTAACAGCCAGCGTTGTACCTATAAAGGTCAGTCCTACTTTATTTTTTACCACCACCAATAATCACAATGAGAGCACCTAAAATGGCGATCAGCGGTTAGACAGCTTTTCTTGTGGGCTCATTTTTAGGTCCTTTATCGGAATAACCTAAATAGCATATTTTTAATACTTATAATACATAGCTTGGTTACATATTTAAATCGTTTGGTCTATTTTAAAAATAAATAGGGTTATTCTGTTTTGATAGAATCATATTTTATATATTTAAAAACAAATATTTATATTTAATTGTTTTTTCTGTTTGAGGTTTTTAATTCTTGTTTTTTTTAAAAATTTTGTCAAAAAAAACAATCAAATTTATCGGGTTTATTTTGAATAATTTACATAAGTTAATCATATTGAAATATTTTTTGTATAGCTTGAGAAAGTTGAAAACAAATGAGGATACTTAACTTAGCGAAGTTTTTTATTAGAAATACATCTATTAAGATGATTCGTCTTAACCTTTCTATGTCGCTTATTGCTTTTTTTAAAAGCAAATAGGCAAGACCTTTTTGTACCTGTTCATTTTTGTCATATAACTGTCATAATTAGGGTGAACAATATGCCCATCTTATAGAGTCTATTATTTTGGCCGTATGAATCAGCAAAAAACATCTCAAGACAGCACGACCCCATTGGCATCAGATTTGCCAAAAAATGTAAATGTCCCAACGCCAAAGTTTTTTAAGCCTGTATTTTTAACGATCGTGATTGCAACCCTGATTTATATTGGTTTTCAGTTACACAGCGACCTTTCAAGTGTGCCACCACTCAGTTTGTATTCAGTTATTTTACTCTCTACAGCTTTATTTATTGCGCTTGGTTTTGAGTTTGTAAATGGTTTTCATGATACGGCCAATGCTGTTGCAACAGTCATTTATACCAATGCATTGCCTGCACCTGTTGCAGTGATGTGGGCTGGTTTTTGTAACTTCCTTGGTGTGTTGTTGGCCAGCGGTGCAGTAGCTTATGGCATTATTGCTTTATTGCCTGTTGAAATGATTATGAATGTGGGGACAGGTGCTGGTTTTGCCATGGTTTTTGCATTATTAATTGCAGCTATACTCTGGAATTTAGGGACATGGTTTTTTGGTATACCTGCATCAAGCTCACATACTATGATTGGTTCGATCTTGGGTGTTGGGATCATGAACTACCTTATTAATGCAGCTGCAAATGTACAAAGCAGTGGTATTGATATGGAACAGGTCATTAAAGTTGGTAAGGCTTTGTTGATTTCTCCTTTGGTCGGGTTTGTATTTGCTGCCATTGTATTTTTGTTGGTGAAATTCTTTCTAAAGAAACAGTTGGCACTTTTTCAACCGCCTAAAGGGACAGAGCCACCACCACCAGTTATTCGTGCTTTGCTTATTTTTACCTGTACAGGTGTGAGTTTTGCACATGGCTCTAACGATGGTCAAAAGGGCATGGGCTTAATTATGCTTATTTTGATTGGTTTAGTCCCACTTGCATATTCATTAAATAAGAACTTAGACAGCAATCAATTACAGCAGTTTAAGACGTTGTCGAATGAAACGGCATTGGTTATGTCGGTGAATCAGCAACCTGTACAAGATGTAAATACAGCACGAAATGTATTAACACACTATATTCAAGATAAGAAAGTCACTCCTGAGGTAATG
Organism: Acinetobacter rathckeae; assembly: GCF_015627125.1. Taxonomy (GTDB): domain Bacteria; phylum Pseudomonadota; class Gammaproteobacteria; order Pseudomonadales; family Moraxellaceae; genus Acinetobacter; species Acinetobacter rathckeae. The sequence goes on from NZ_VTDO01000001.1 coordinate 312,414, forward strand.
CCTGCTTTAGCAAAAATGACAGCATATGTAGGGCAAACGCTTGCACCGTATCAGTCATTAAAAGATGTTCCTGAAAACACGGTTGCAGATCTACGTAATGAGATGTATTTAAATACAGCCACTTTAAAAGCATTAAATAAGCAAAAAGCACTGCCAGAGTGGACTGCTGAACAGCAAAAAACGGTCAAAGCTTATCAAAAAGGTTTGGATGGCTTTTTACAATATATTCCAACATGGGTCAAAGTGGCTGTAGCTTTAGCTCTTGGCTTAGGTACGATGGTGGGCTGGAAACGTATTGTAGTGACAGTGGGTGAGCGTATTGGTAAAAATCATATGACGTATGGTCAAGGTATGTCTGCAGAGCTTGTTGCAATGACCACGATTGCTGCTGCAGATGGTCTAGGTATGCCAGTATCAACTACACACGTTTTAAACAGTGCAGTAGCAGGTACAATGGTGGCAAATAAGTCTGGCTTACAATGGTCGACTATTCGCAATATTTTATCTGCTTGGGTGTTAACGTTACCTGTAACCATTTGTTTATCTGGTGGTTTATACTGGTTGTTCTTACATATCTTTTAATAAATATTTTTATTTTTACCCCATGCTCTGCGTGGGGTTTTTTATGTTTAAAATGTATCATTTCAGTATGTAAACTCTGCTGAATGCTTGATTTTTCAAGAAAAGAGTCCATATTAAAGACATGATCAACACTATTTAAGAATTAGGCGGATATATGTTATTTCAGTTGCCAAAACTGCCTGCAGAGATTCATGTGACTCATTTAAATGAGCGTTTAGAGACTCAAAAGAAGAAAATTAAAGTAGTTAAACCTGAACAAAAATTTTCAGTATTGGGTTTAATTAAAGCTAAAAAGTCAGCAGGTAAAAAAAGTAAAGAGCGAATCTTTGTTTTAGATTTTAAAGGAGATGTACAAGCCTCTGCTGTTGCGAGCTTTAGAGAAGAAATCACGCTGATTATTGCAACAGCAACGGCTGGAAAAGACCGTGTTCTTATTCGCTTGGAAAGTCCAGGTGGCGTTGTGCATGGCTATGGTTTAGCTGCTGCTCAAATTGCGCGTTTAAGAGATGCGGGCTTTCATGTCACAGTATGTGTAGATAAAGTGGCAGCCAGTGGCGGTTATATGATGGCATGTGTGGCCAATGAGGTTGTAGCATCTCCATTTTCTATCATTGGTTCAATTGGCGTTGTGGCACAAATTCCAAACTTTAATCGTTTACTCAAAGAAAAAAATGTCGATTTTGAGCAGTACACTGCAGGTGAGTATAAGCGTACAGTCACGATGTTTGGTGAAAACACCGATGAAGGAAAAGCTAAATTTAAACAAGAGTTACAAGAGACGCATGAGCTATTTAAGCTTTTCGTGGAAAAGTATCGCCCGCAACTGAATGTTGAACATGTGGCTACTGGCGAACATTGGTATGGTGAGCAAGCGTTAGCACTTAATTTGGTGGATCAATTACAAACTTCAGATACCGTATTGTTAAATCTCATGAGTGAGCATGATGTTTATTTAGTAAGCACGCGTAGTAAACCAACGCTTGGCGAAAAGTTAGGTTTACAAGCCGTGCAAGTGGCAGATGAGCTTGTGCCTGCCGTGCTCAATAAACTGGTTGATGGATTGATTAAACATCATCATTCCAAGTTTTAATACAGCCAATAAAAAAACGCAGTTCATATTTGAACTGCGTTTTTTTATTTAAGGCGTTTGCCAAGTCTTGAGAGTATTTTTATGCCAGCTACCGTAGCTTGCATTGGGTAAAACAATCCAATCTGTTCCAAAGTGTGCTTTATTTTTTTCTACAGCGGCTAGGCCTTCGGCTTTGGTTTGTTTGCTATTAAAGTCACTTGAAAAGTCAGGCAAACTATCGCCAAGTAGCATAATGGTTTGATAGCCCTGAGCAGTAACACTGTCACGGCGTTGTGGTTTTTTAGGGCCAAGCAATAAGACTTGATCTGCATTCACCTGTGGCAGTTTAAGTTGTTTTAATGTTGCAAGTGTTGCATTTTTATTTTCATCGCTTCGGTCAGAAATATAAAAGATCTTAATGCCCTGATCATTTAAAAAATTAAAAAAATCTAAACTGCCTGCAATCAGTGTGGGTGTACCACCTTTTTCCCATGCTGACCAAGTATCCCAACTTGACCAATCATGGCAAGCCAAAGTATCTCTTGCCAATAAAGCACTATTATCAAGGACGGTTTCATCGAGGTCTGTAACCACCGCAAGTGGTTTTTCAGGGTGAGGGTGTTGTGCTAAATACTGCTGAATACGTAAAGTTGCAAGAGCATAACTTTGTTGTTGGAGGGCTTGAATCTCAGGTGACCCTTGCTGATATTTGAGAGCCATTTGGTATTGCTGAATGCTACAGTCAGGTTGATTTTTAGCCGATACGCTTGTCGGTAAAGCAACGCTAAACAACAATGCGGTAAATAAGGTGTAAAAGTTATTTTTTTTCATAAGATATCTAAAGCAATATTTGTATGGGGTGAAAAAAAAGCGTCCATAAAGATGGACGCTACGGGTAAATGTCTAATCTAAAAACTTAACAATGGTGCCTACTTTGACTTTACGTCCTAGGTCATTGGCATCCCAGTTGGTTAAACGAATACAACCATGGGATGCTGTTTTAGAAATAGCTGATGGGTTGGGGGTACCATGAATACCAAATGAACGCTTACTTAGACCAATCCAAATATTGCCCACAGGTGCGTTAGGGCCAGGTGGTAACATGAGTGGTTTTAAGTTGTTACCTTGTACAAAGTTACTTGGCGAATAGCTATACCATGGGTTTGGTGTTGCCCCTGTCACTTTGTATGTGCCTGTTGGTGAAGGTGTATCTGAGCTACCAATCGTTGCAGGGAATGAGCCGACCATTTGGTTTTGTGAGTTAAATAAGTACAGCTGTTTTGCACCTTTGTGTGCCACAATTAAATGAATGTCTTCAGGTAAATTATTACGTACATTGGTCACAATGATTTTTTGCCCGAGCTTGTTAAAGTCGGCTTTGGGGTTAATTTGCTTTAAAAAGCCCTCGTCCATATGGAACTTTTCACCCAGCATTTCTGTGACACGGGTGTAATACAAGCCTTTCATTTTTGCTTGTAGTGCATAGTCATGTGGAATTTCTTTGGCATAAGGGCCTTTTAAGTCGCTTTCACTAATGGTGTACTCTTGGAAAGCAGGCTTATCTTGTAATGCAACTAATGCATTCCAAGTGTCTTGATCTAAAGCACCTGTCGTTTTTAGGCCTTGCATTTGCTGAAAAGAGGCAATTGCTTTGAGCATGTTTTTGCCACTTGAACCATCAATAGCACCTGGAGATGCATGGGCATTGTTGAGCATGACTTGAGCACGTGCATAAGCAGGGAATTGACCTCGTCCAAGGCTTGGTATCCATTCGCTGTTATTTATACCATCTACAGTCCAGTTACCTTTTTCAGCTTTGCTCACAGACTTTGTAGTATTTTGTTTTTCAGCACCAGCATCTATGGTTTGAGCTGTATGTGAAACGTTATCTAGGTGTTTTTGCTCTTCGGTACTCATGTGTACTTCAGATGCCACAACATTAGATTCTTGGTCTGCCATAATCTGCGAGGCCCCTTTGCTGTCAAGCACTAAAGGGTCTATTGGATCAGAAACAGGAGCAGATGCAACGGCTAGCGCATCTGTTGTTGCAACTGGCGTTTCTTCAGATATGGCAAATGCTGTTTGGCACATAATATAGCTTAGGCTCACAGCGAGTAATGAACGAACGAGCATGAATTAAACCTTAGAATTATAGTGTGATAAATCACAGTTAGTATTACAGAGTTTAAAATATCATGCATTAATTATTTTGTGCATATATAATATCAATGCTGAGTATCGTAAGCCTCTGTTATCTAATTAAAGTCGTTTTTGCTATCATAGATGACATATGAATAAGCCGTTGGAAAGGGCATGAGTGAATTAAAAAATGATCGTTTTTTGCGTGCATTATTACGCGAGCCTGTAGATACCACTCCGATTTGGATGATGCGTCAAGCAGGGCGTTATTTGCCAGAGTATCGTGAAACGCGTGCCAAAGCAGGTGATTTTTTGTCTTTGTGTAAAAATACAGCGTTTGCCTGTGAGGTGACATTACAGCCATTGCGCCGTTATGATCTAGATGCTGCCATTTTATTTTCAGATATTTTAACTATTCCAGATGCTTTGGGCTTAGGTTTGTACTTTGAACCAGGGGAAGGGCCTAAATTTAATCGGGTGATTCGTACCGAACAAGACATTAAAAACTTACCAAAATTAGATGCTAAGCGTGATTTAGACTACGTGATGAATGCTGTATCAGCCATTCGTTCTGCGTTATCTGGTGCTGTACCTTTAATTGGTTTTTCAGGTAGTCCTTGGACACTCGCAACCTATATGATTGAAGGTGGTTCGAGTAAAGATTATCGCTACACCAAAGAAATGCTATATAAAACACCTGAGTTATTGCATGCATTACTCGATCATTTAGCCGATGCAGTGATTGATTATTTAAATGCACAAATTGATGCAGGTGCTCAAGCGATTCAAATTTTTGATAGCTGGGGTGGGGCATTGGCACATCGTGAGTACATCGACTTTTCTTTAAACTACATGACTAAAATTGTGTCTGGTTTAAAGCGAGAAAAAGATGGTCGCCGTATTCCAATCATTTTATTTACCAAAGGTGGCGGGCAGTGGCTAGATGTTATGCTAGAGTCTGGTGCAGATGCTTATGGTTTAGATTGGACAACGAAGCTAGATCAAGCACGTATACAGATTGCAGGCCGTGCTGCAATGCAAGGCAACCTTGACCCAGCGACTTTATATGGTTCGAGCCAAAGTATTGAAAAAGCAGTGAAAGCCATGTTAGATGATGCTTACCGTGGTGGTGAGAAAACAGGCTATGTAGCAAACTTAGGTCATGGTATCACGCAGTGGGTGAACCCTGATATGCCTAAGATCTTTGTAGATACCGTACATGAGTATAGTGCGAAGTATTTAGGCTAAATGAAGCAAGCTTTTTTCCTTTTTTATAGCATAACGCAGCGTCTGATGTCGGCTGCGTTTTTTGGTATTTTATTGTTACTAATATTTGCTGTAACCTCAAATATGGGTGATCGAGCCTATTTAGGTTTTTACCGCTACGACTATTTGTTTTTTTGTGCGGTCATTATTCAAATATGTATGCTGTATTTAAAGCTTGAATCTTTAAATGAAGCCAAAGTGATTGCTTTATTTCATGTCATGGCCATGTGTATGGAGCTGGTTTTAACCGCACCTCATATTGGTTCATGGCAGTACCCCGAACCTGCCATATTAAAGTTACAGACTGTGCCTTTGTTTGCAGGGTTTATGTACTCTGCAGTGGGAAGTTTTTTTGTGAGGGTGATTCGGGTTTTTGAGGTGAATTTTATACGCTTACCTCATTTGTATCATATGAGTGCCTTGGCCATTTTGGCATTTGTTAACTTTATGAGTAAGTTTTTTATTATAGATATTCGTAGCGTTTTATTTGTATGGAGTATCTTGGTCTTTTGGCGTACTAAAGCCGTTTTTAAAGTACAGCAAAAAACGATGCAATTACCCATGTTGGTTATTTTGGTATTTTTTGCATTTTTAATTTGGATTGCAGAAAATATTAGTACGTTTTATGACATTTGGGTGTATCCAAACCAAGCCGATGGTTGGCGTTTGGTATGGTTGGGTAAAATTGGTTCATGGTATTTGTTGCTATTACTGAGTTTTGTATCTGTTTTGGTGTTGTTGGGGCATCGCCAGAAAAATGGCAGTTGGCGTATGCGAGAACATTTTATTGGGCATAAAAAAAGATAAGCATATGGCTTATCTTTTTTATTTTTCTAAAAATTAGTAACTTTCAGGCACAGCACTTAAAAACTCACGACGTGCTTCAGTGTTGTTTTTAAAGTCGCCTACAAAAGATACTGTGCGTGTGGTTGAGTTTTGCTTACCCACGCCACGCATCATCATGCACATATGCGCTGAGTCAATCACGACAGCGACACCACGTGCGCCTGTCACACTCTCAACTGCTTCAGCAATTTGTTGTGTTAGGTTTTCTTGAATTTGTAAACGTCTAGCAAACATTTCTGTAATACGTGCAAACTTAGACAAACCAAGTACGTTGCCTTCAGGAAGATATGCAATATGCACACGCCCATAAAATGGCAATAAATGGTGCTCACATAATGAGTAAAACTCAATGTTTTTCACCAACACCATTTCACGGTTGTCTGATGGGAAAACCGCATTATTGGTCACTTCTTCAAGGCTTTTTTCATAGCCTGAAGTGAGATAAGAGAATGCTCTTGCCGCACGTATAGGCGTGTCTTTTAGCCCCGGGCGTTCTAAGTCTTCGCCAATGGTTTTAAGTATATGTTGGTAGGATTGCTGCATAGACATAACAGGTGTTCACTTACACAGATTAAGCAAGGGCGACATTGTAACAGAAAATTGTATAAACGCATGCTTCAATCTAAAAAAAGCTTTAGTTGTCTTTTTTAAGTGGCATACTGCGTTTGAGTAAAACCAATACTGCGCCTGTACCGCCTTGTTTTTCTGGTGCACTTACAAAGGCTAAAACATCTTGGTGTTGTCTGAGCCAACCATTGACATAGGTTTTTAAAATGGCTTCAGGCCCTTTACCATGCACAATTTTAATCACGGTTTGGTTTTCAGCTTTGGCAATTTGAATAATCTCTAATACAGCGGTTCGTGCTTGCTCTACAGTGCAACCATGCAAATCTACGGCTTCAAACCAACGTAGCTTACCTGTTTTAAGCTCATCAAAGACTTTGTGTTGGAGCGTGGTGGTCCGGTAACTGAGACTTTGTTGACTTCCGACAGGGTTTAATATGGCTTGTGTATCTGACAAGGACGCATGGTCGTGATCGAGTGCTCCTTCAGCGGCTGCACGTTTGGCAAGCGTTTGTGCATCTACTTTCTTTTTTACACCTTTAAGCGGTGCAGTAGGGGATGGGTTTGCAAACTTTTTCACGCCTTGCATGGCTTTTTGAAACAGCTCTTCATCATTTGAAGCTGTTGCTTTATCACTCACAGTCTGTGAAGCAGGTTGTGGGGCACTGGTATCTTGTACAGGGGTAATTTGTTTACGAAATGCCTTGAGTAGCTTTTCTTGCTCTTTAGATAAAAAGTTGTCTTTTTTGCTCATAGGTCAATCCATCATAAAAATAAAAAGCACGATTTGATGATGTACGACATCAAAAAAGATGGCTGTACTTCACAACCATCTTTACTTATAAGGAATGCTTTAATGCGGTATTAAAGTGTTTTGGGGGTACCAAATAACTCAAAAAATGCCTGATCTGGTGCAGGTTGTTTCATAAAGCTTTCACCCACTAAAAAGTGGTTGATCTGATGTTGTTGCATAAAGGCGACATCTTGAGGGGTAGCAATGCCACTTTCTGTAATGAGTAGGCGATCTTTGGGCAACATTTTTTTTAGTTGAACAGAATGAGCTAAATCTACTTTAAATGTTTTTAGGTCACGGTTATTTACACCCAGTAAACAACGCTCATCTAAAAGCAATGCACGCTCAAGTTCAGCTTCATTATGTACTTCAACGAGTACATCTAAACCGTACTCAAAAGCTGTTTTAGACATTTCTTCAAGTTGTTGGTTAGAGAGGCATGCAACAATCAGTAAAATACAGTCTGCATGAATTGCTCGAGACTCTACAACATTATATGGGTCAATCAGAAAGTCTTTTCTAAGTGCGGGTAAGTTGCAGTTTTGACGTGCAATATGTACGTTTTCATCTGCACCCTGAAAAAAGTCAACATCTGTAAGTACAGATAAACAAGCAGCCCCTGCTTTTTCATACTGTTGGGCAATTTCGGCAGGATCAAACTGCTCACGAATGACACCTTTAGAGGGAGATGCCTTTTTAATTTCAGCAATCACGCCAGGTGCTTTGTGAAGTAAAGCATTGGCAAAGCCTCGAGTTGGGCTTGCGTGTTGTGCCATTTGCTCTAGGTCATATAAGGTGTATTGCTTACGCCGTATGGCAAGCTCTTCAATTTTTCGGTCAATAATTGTACCCAAAATGGTGTTCTTTATATCGGTCATATTTGTACTCTACTGAATGTCTAAACCAGTTTTATATTTTGGGTAAACTCGGCAAAAACACTCATTTTTTCGAGTGCTTGTCCACCATCAATAATATCTTGTGCAAAGGCAACACCCTGAGCGTAGCTGTTTGCAAGGCCCGAAACATAAATACCCGCACCCGCATTGAGTGCAATCATTTGTGCTGCTTTGTCGCCTAACTCAGATTTTTTACGGCCAAGTGCATTTTGAATCAGCTTGAGACTTTGTGCTGAATTTTCAATGCTTAATCCTGTCAGTGTTTGTGATGTGATGTTGACATCTTCAGGACGAAGTGACCATTCAGTGATTTGACCTTGATAAAGCTCAGCCACATGAGTTTGTGTTGCTAGACTAATTTCATCAAGACCGTCTTGTGAGTGAACAACCATGACGTGTTCAGCCCCAAGTTGCTTTAACACCTCAGCCAGTGGCAAGCAGAGTTCTTTAGAAAAAACACCAACCACCAAGCGTTTTACACCTGCAGGGTTAGTGAGTGGGCCAAGTAGGTTAAATATAGTGCGTATGCCTAAATCTCTACGTGCTTTAATGGCATGTTTCATTGCTTGGTGGTGGTTTGGTGCAAATAAAAAGCCAATGCCCATCTCACGAATACAGCGTTCAGTTTGGGCAACATTTAAGTCAAGCTGTATACCTGCTTGTTCAAGCAGGTCAGATGAACCTGACGAGCTCGATACTCCACGGTTGCCATGTTTTGCCACATGAGCACCAGCAGCTGCAATGACAAAACTTGATGCAGTGGAAACATTAAATAAGTTTTGACCGTCACCGCCTGTACCGACAATATCAACCAAGTGTTCTACACCTGTAGTATTTACAGGAACTGCAAGTTCACGCATCACGCGAGCCGCCGCGGTAATTTCTTCAATGGTTTCGCCTTTTAAGCGGAGCCCCATGAGTAAAGCACCAATTTGTGCATCGGTTGCTTCGCCTTGCATAATACTAGACATGACCGCCGTCATTTGTGTATCTGTGAGGTGAATCTGCTTGGTAATATGCTTCAGTGCTTGTTGAATATTCATAGTGTAATTATTTATAAATCTCTAAAAAATTCTTAAAAATGTCATGACCGTGTTGGCTTAAGATTGACTCTGGATGGAATTGCACGCCTTCTATTGGAAGGGTTTTATGACGAACGCCCATAATTTCCTCCATTGAGCCATCTGGATTATTGGTCCAACAGGTGACTTCTAAACACTCAGGTAAAGTGGCTTGGTCAATCACTAAAGAGTGGTAGCGTGTTGCAGTAAAAGGTGAGGGAAGGTGACTGAAAATGCCCACGTTACTGTGGTACATATCAGATAAACGCCCATGCATGACTGTTTTTGCACGCACAACGTTGCCACCAAATACTTGCCCAATACTTTGGTGTCCGAGGCAAACGCCTAAAATTGGAATTTTACCTGCGAAATGTTGAATGGCTGCCAATGAAATGCCTGCTTGTGTCGGTGAGCAAGGGCCTGGGCCAATCACGAGGTATTTAGGTTGCCATGATTCAATGTCCTCTAATGATACTTGGTCATTGCGTACAACTTTAACCTCTTGATTTAACTCGCCAAAATATTGCACGATGTTATAGGTAAAACTGTCGTAATTATCTATCATTAAAAGCATTTTATAGCCAACCTTTTGAAAAATGATGATTTATTTGGTGGTGTGATATTTGATACTCAATATCTTACTCACACACAGAAAAGTCTGTCTTTTTCTATGCATCAATAAAAAACACCAATTAAGTACTTACTATATCAGATTTTTTATGTTCTTCTACTTTTTGCTTCATGTAGGATAAATACAAATTACTCCTAGTTTTGTTTAAGATATTGTGTTTTTAAAAGGAAGTATTTTTTCTGGTTTAAATTTTAGAAAATAAGATGTTGCAAGCCATACATGTGTAGTGGGGGGGAGTGTAGGTATTTTTTTAAAGTGCTTTATGCCTTTTCAATTCTTGAGCTAATTCTAACTATTGCTTCGGATGATTCATTGTTCATAGAAGTTTAATGATACTGGCGTTTTACGCTAAGACCTATTTAATTTTATGTGTTCTTTTGGTGCAATATGGAAAGCGCTTTGGTTGGTTTTATAGTGAATTATATCGGTTAAACGACTATAAATGACTGTTTTAAGCTGGTACGGCTGTGAGTAGAGACTAAAGTTGTATTTTGTATGAGTTAGATTGGTGTTGGTGCACTTAATTTGTGCGTTTTGTTGGTTTAATTGTATTTAAGTGATGAAATTAAATTTCCATGTTTGTTTTTGGTGCAATTCAAAGGTAATCATTTGTAATTTTGTATATAAAAAGATAAAAAAGTGATAATGTATTTTCTTGTTATCAGCACCTTAGCCTCAATTGCTGAAGTTGGCATGAGAGTTGCTTTTCTAGGGGGTAACAACCAACATGCACTTCGCAAGTGCAATAAAATATGTTAAATGGAGCAAAGAGCATGTCAAATAAGGTTCTTGAATTAATCAAAGAAAGCGGTGCTAAATGGGTTGATTTTCGCTTTACTGATACTAAAGGTAAAGAACAACATATTACGTATCCATCTGATTCAATCGATGAAGATAACTTCGAAGATGGTAAAATGTTTGATGGTTCTTCAATTGCTGGCTGGAAAGGCATTGAAGCATCGGACATGATTTTACGCCCAGACGCAAATACTGCTTTTATTGATCCATTCTTTGCTGAAACAACGGTTGTTGTGACTTGTGACGTAATTGAGCCAGTGACTGGACAAGGTTATGAACGTGACCCTCGTTCAATCGCACGCCGTGCAGAAGAATATTTAAAGTCTACAGGAATTGGTGATACTGCATTTTTTGGTCCAGAGCCAGAATTTTTCGTATTTGACGAAGTGAAGTGGGACATTGATATGTCTGGCGCACGCCACACACTTTATGCTGAAGAAGCTGCATGGTCTACAGGTAAAGACTTTGATGCGGGCAACTCAGGTCACCGTCCACGTGTGAAAGGTGGTTATTTCCCTGTACCACCAGTAGATTCTCATCATGATATGCGTGCAGAAATGTGTGCAAAAATTGAAGAAATCATGGGGCCTGGTCGTGTAGAAGTACATCACCACGAAGTTGCATCTTGCCAATTAGAAATTGGTGTAAGTTTCAACACGATGGTAAGCAAAGCAGATGAAGTACAGCAATTCAAATATGCTGTGCATAATGTTGCACACCAATATGCAAAAACAGCAACCTTTATGCCTAAACCAATGGTTGGCGATAACGGTTCTGGTATGCACGTACATATGTCTATTTCTAAAGACGGCAAAAACTTATTTGCTGGTGATGAATATGCAGGTTTATCAGAAACTGCACTATACTTCATTGGTGGTGTGATTAAGCATGCACGTGCGTTAAATGCTTTGACTAACCCATCAACTAACTCATACAAGCGTTTAGTACCGCATTATGAAGCACCAATTATGTTGGCTTATTCTGCGCGTAACCGTTCTGCATCTATTCGTATTCCTCACGTATCTAGCCCGAAAGGCAAGCGTATTGAAGCACGTTTCCCAGATCCAGCGGCTAACCCGTACTTAGCATTTGCTGCATTGCTTATGGCTGGTCTTGATGGTATTCAAAACAAAATTCACCCAGGTGAGCCAGCAGACAAAAACTTATATGACCTTCCTCCTGAAGAAGAAGCAAAAATCCCAACAGTGGCTCATAGCTTAGATATGGCACTTGATGCACTGAAAGCAGATCATGACTTCTTGTTAAAAGGTGGTGTGTTCACTAAAGACATGCTAGATGCTTATATTGAATTGAAAACTGAAGATGTACGTCGTTTAAATACAACGACTCATCCAGTTGAGTTTGATATGTACTACAGCGTTTAATTTGATGTGATAAAGAAAGCTCACTTCGGTGGGCTTTTTTTTATTCAAGTGTATTCAGTTGGTTGTTGGATGCCTGAATATTTTGTGTAAAATGTTATACTGTTCAAATAAATGAATAGAATTGTGAGAGATACATGCTAGAAAAAGATGAACTTCTAAAATTAGAAAACCAACTTTGTTTTGCTGTGTATTCTGCCAATTTATCATTTAATCAAAAGTATCGTAAGCTTTTAAAACCGCTCGGTTTAACCTATTCACAGTATTTGGTCATGTTGGTTTTATGGGAAAAAAAGCATGCAATGGTTTCAGATATTGGTAAAAGATTATTTTTAGAGTCATCTACGCTCACGCCCATGTTAAAGCGTTTAGAGGGGCTTGGGCTGATTGAGCGGAAACGTTCTGTGCAAGATGAACGCCAAGTCATTATTACTTTGACGGAGCAAGGTAAAGATTTAAGAGTGCTTGCCGAAACAATACCAGAAAAAATTCAGTGCGAAAGTGAATATACATTACAAACAATATTAGATATTAAACATCAGTTGAATGATTTACGTGATAGGCTGAATCAGTCAGGTTAGATTTATTGTAGATGATTTACGTGATAGGCTGAATCAGTCAGGTTAGATTTATTGTAGATGATTTATTGACAAGCAATATACATCGTGTACGATATAGTTGTGAGATAGATAAAACTGTGGAGCATATAATATGTCATTAGAAAAAGTTGTTTATACTGCAAAAGCTGTAGCTACAGGTGGACGTGATGGACGTGCAACATCAGATAATGGCGCTTTAGATGTAAAGCTTGGTGTGCCTAAAGAGATGGGTGGTGCAGGCGGTAACGATGTAACGAACCCTGAACAATTATTTGCAGCAGGCTATTCAGCATGTTTTCTAGGTGCAATGAAGTTTGTCGCTGGGCGTGATAAATTTGATATTTCTAAAAATGTTTCTGTATCTGGTGAAGTGGGTATCGGTCCGATTCCAACAGGTTTTGCTATTCAAGTGACACTCAATATTTCACTGCCAGGCATGAATGAAGAAGAAGCAACTAAACTTGTTCAAGCAGCCCATATTGTATGTCCATACTCAAATGCAACACGTGGCAATATCGACGTTACATTAAATGTAACGACTTAACTCTTAAAAATGATTGATTAAAATGCTCACATTGTGTGGGCATTTTTTATGGTCATTTGATAAAAGTGTTGTGATTCAGGTGCTTTGTTTTAAATGGCATTATCAGGTAGAAAAAAATAAGGTAATATGGTCGCCTAAGTGATTCTTATCAATGTAGTAGCGATGTATGTTTAAAAGTGCTCAAGTCATTTTGGCATCTGACCCTCATCAAATTCCAGATGTTTTACATGCATGGTTGTACGCCAGAGGCTCATTGACTGCACAGCTAAAGCAGTTATCCAATGGTCAGTTTCATGTTCTGCCCATTAAAGAGAAATTTGAGCGCCCGCAAAGACAATATAATCAATGGTTAAATACACCGCTACATCATACTGCATGGGTGCGTGAAGCACTGTTGTATGGGGCAGAAAAAACACCGTGGGTTAAAGCCACCAGTATTTTCCCAGTGATGAGTGTACAAAAGCAAGCGCGTATTTTTAAATCATTGGGCTGTAAGCCAATTGGTTGGTTTTTATTTCAAAGAACGCAACCAACATGTAAACGCCGTATACTCAAACTTGATGATGGTTGGACACGGCAAAGCTGTTATACATGGCATGGCTGTCAATTTATCGTGCAAGAAACGTTTCTTGCTTCATTTGAACAATACTTATATCAAAAGCAACAAAAAGGTCTGTAATGACAATATCACAACAGCATTGGAAGCAAAAACTGTCTGCATATTATCGCTTATGTCGTTTTGATAAACCGATTGGCACAGAGCTTGTTTTATGGCCAACGCTATGGGCTTTATGGATCGCATCAGGTGGTATGCCAGACTTAAAAACGCTGGTCGTGATGGTTTTAGGTGCGATCTTTATGCGAGCGGCAGGGTGTGTGATTAATGATTTTGCAGACCGTAAAGTCGATTTACATGTTGAGCGAACCAAGCATAGGCCACTCACTGCGGGTGAAATTTCTTCAAAAGAAGCATTGGCACTATTTTTTATACTCATTATAGCAAGTGCCAGTTTATTATTTTTTCTACCGATGGCAACCTTCTATTGTGCTTTTGGTGCATTGTTCCTTGCCTGTATTTATCCATTTATGAAGCGTTATACTCATTTACCCCAAGTGGTTCTGGGTGCGGCATTTTCATGGGCAATTCCAATGGCATTTACGGCAGTTGGTCGTCCTATAGATTTTACATGTGTGCTGTTGTATATGGGTAATTTGGCGTGGACAGTAGCTTATGATACTCAGTATGCCATTACAGATCGAGAAGATGATTTAAAAATAGGTGTAAAGTCGACTGCCATTTTATTTGGTCGTTTGGATATTTTAATGATTGTTGCTTTACAGTGTTTGAGTGTGTTATTGGTTGCTTGGGCAATGTATAGAGATGATATACTGCACCCATATGGTACGATTGCTTTAAGCGTGGTCTTAGTCGATTTTTTTTATCAGTGGCTAAATATACGGCAAAGAAATCCTAAGCAATGTTTCCAAATGTTTTTGCATAACCGCTGGGTTGGCATGATCATTTTTATAGGGATATTTTTTAGTTTATTATAGTCAGAAGGTAAGTCCTGTGGAGATATGTGTAAAATGAGTCCAGATCAGCGTCAGATTAATAAGAAAAGATGGGTTATTTTTGGTGTTGCGTTATTAATTCCTATTTTATTGGTACTTTTATTATTTGTTGCGGCTTCTCAAGATGCAAAGATGAAAAAGCAGTACGAAGCAGAGCGAGCATCTTATGCTGAAAACTATAAGAAAACTGAAAGTGAACAGCTGATCGCTTCAGACCCAGAAGCGAGTACTTCACCTAAAAAACCTTAAATATAGATTTATACCGCCAGACTGGCGGTTTTTTTATTTAAGACAACAAATCTTGCCTAAGTTGTGTAGTGGATGGAATAGAGGTGTAGCGAAAGACACGGTAGCCTGCCTGATTAAGCATGTAATCTCTCATGCGATCTTCTTCTTGTTTGTTGTTGTGGCTCGGGTCGTCAAGCTCAATAATGGCAACAACATTCATACTTTTTGTCGTAATAACAAAGTCGGTGACTTTTCGATTAAATTGATTACGAAACTTATAGTCTTGAGTGGTAATAAGTGCGCTAAAGGCGACTTGCGTGAGTACGTGGTGGTGAGGAAAAGCTTGAGTTAAACGCACAAACATCCGCGTTTCAAACTTGGTGATAATGGGGCGTGAAAAATAGTGCTGACGCTGTTTGAAGAAGATTTGCCATATGATGTAAATGGCAACTAAAAATATCGTAATAAAAATAATGTATTGTTGCATGGGCATGTCATTACCGAACAGTCATAAAAAAACCCACTCAATATGTGAGTGGGTTTTAGAATTTGGCTCTCCAACCTGGGCTCGAACCAGGGACCTGCGGATTAACAGTCCGTCGCTCTACCGACTGAGCTATTGGAGAATCTGAAACGGATTTTAGAGACTAGGCACTATTGAGTCAAGCATGATTGCAAAAAAACTGTAATAAATGCGGTTATTTGCTTTAAAAATGATCTTTTGTAAGTTTTTTATACAACTTAAGCCTTCCCTCATTTTTTTAATATAGCTTTGCTGTGGTTATGTAAGTATGTACATAAGATATATTATTATTTTTTACATGAAAGACATGATTCATTCATGAATATGGTGAATACTATGTGCTTAAAAGTGATAAATAGTTTTATTTATACTGATAAACGCAATATGCTAAAAAAATTAAGGTTGTGCTATGTCTGGAAAAATAAAAGCCATTATATGGTTTGTTGTGGCCGTGGTGGTTTGTGTGGGTGCTTATTTATATTTTAAAGCACAACCAGCTAAAGATGATAAAGCAAATATGAAAATGAATAGAGATACACCGGTGCAAGTCGGCTCGGTGTCGTCTCAAGATGTTGCTGTACAGTTAAGTGCTTTGGGTACGGTGGTTGCAGATAAAACGGTGACAGTGACCAGCCGAATTACAGGGCACTTACAACAAGTGTATTTCCAAGAAGGGCAGTATGTAAAACAAGGGCAGTTATTGGCTCAAATTGATGTTAAACCTTATCAAGCTACTTTAGAGCAATATCAGGGTACATTATCAGAAAGCCAAGCACAGCTCAAAAATGCGCAACTCACCCTTGCACGTTATCAGCGTTTATATGAAAAAGATTCGATTGCTAAACAAGACTTAGACACACAAATGGCAACGACTACTCAGTACCAAGGTGCAGTAAAGTCTGCTGAAGGTCAAATTAAAACGGCTGCGTTGAATATTCAGTATGGGCGTATTACCGCTCCAATTTCAGGCTATATTGGTTTAAGAAAAATAGATGTGGGCAATGCAGTGAGTGCAGACAGTACAAGTATTGCTGTAATCACGCAAATGCAACCGATGGCGGTCACTTTTAATATTCCACAAGCCAATATTTCTAATATTATTCAGCCATTACGAGATGGCGGTGCATTGCCAGTAGATGCCTTTGACCAATCTGGTACACAACAGATTGCACAAGGGCAAGTAAAAGTCATTAGTAATGAGATTGACAGTACGACAGGCACGGTGATGCTAAAAGCCATGTTTGACAATAAAAATAATGCATTATTTCCAAATCAGTTCGTCAATATTAAATTAAAGGTGAATACCTTAAAAGATGCTTTAGTGGTACCAAGTGCAGCAGTACAGGTAGGCACGAGTGGAAAATATGTATTTGTGATTGATGAGCAATCTACAGCCCATAAAGTCACAGTGACAACAGGCCCAGAAACGGGCAATAACCAAGTTGTTGTATTAACAGGCTTAAAGGCAGGGCAAAATGTAGTAACCAGTGGCAGTAGCTCATTGGGGAATGGCAGTAAGGTGAAGATTGTTACCCCTGAAAAAGTCGATGTGAGTGTCTTAGATGCTGCAAAACAGCATGAACATAACAAACGCCCACGTTGATGAGTAATGTCTTATGAATCCATCTCGTATTTTTATTGAGCGACCCGTTGCCACACTACTGCTCATGATTGCAGTGGTGCTCACAGGGATATTGGGCTATAAAAACCTCTCTATTTCTGCACTACCAGAAGTTGATTACCCTGTCATACAAGTCACAACCCTATTTCCAGGGGCAGGGCCTGAGGTCATGACCAGTGGTGTGACTGCACCGTTAGAACGTCAGCTTGGCCAAATGGCTGGCTTAAATCAAATGTACTCAACCACATCTGGCGGTGCTTCAGTTATTACATTAAAGTTTGGTTTAAGCACCTCTTTAGATGTTGCAGAACAAGAAGTACAGGCGGCCATTAATGTGGCGGACTCTTTACTACCGAGCGGGTTACCCAACAAGCCAAGCTATAAAAAAGTAAACCCTGCAGACACAGCAATTTTAACTCTAGCGGCTACATCTGAAACATTGCCATTAACGCAAGTACAAGACTTGTTAAATAATCGTGTTGCACTCAAGTTGTCACAAATTTCTGGGGTAGGCTTAGTCACCCTTGCAGGTGGGCAACAAACCGCAGTACGGATTAAAGCCAATCCAACTTTATTGGCACAGCACGGTCTGGCATTAAGTAATATTTTAACGGTTGTGAATGCGGCTAATGTCAATGGTTCAAAGGGGGGCTTTGATGGCGTGAGTCAGTCTATTACCATTGAAACCAATGACCAATTACGCAGTGCCGATGAATATAAAAATTTAGTATTAAAGTACAACAATGGCAGTGCCATTTATTTAAAAGATGTGGCTGATGTTGAGCAAGCACCGCAAGACTTGTATCAAAGTGCATCTGCCAATGGTCAACCTGCAATTATTGTCAATGTGCAAAGACAACCTGGCACCAATGTGGTGGCGATTGTAGACAGTATTCGTAAACAATTACCTGCATTACAAGCGAGTTTACCTGACTCTGTAAAGCTCACCGTATTATCTGACCGTACCCAAACCATTCGTGCTTCTATTCATGACGTACAGTTTGAGTTAGTACTTGCCATGTGTTTGGTAGTGATGGTGTCTTTCTTATTTTTAAGAACGTTTGCTGCCACATTTATTCCAAGTATTACCGTGCCATTGTCAATTATTGGTACATTTGGTGTTATGTATTTGGCAGGTTTTTCCCTCAATAATCTCACGCTCATGGCATTAACCATTGCCACAGGTTTTGTGATTGATGATGCCATTGTGGTGGTGGAAAATATACAACGCCATATCGAACGTGGTGATTCGCCGATGCAGGCGGCACTAAAAGGGTCTAAAGAAATTGGTTTTACCATTATTTCACTGACCATTTCTTTAATTGCCGTGCTGATTCCTTTGCTATTTATGGGCGATGTGATTGGGCGTTTATTTAGAGAGTTTTCCATCACGCTTGCGGTGTCTATTGTAGTGTCGATGATTGTTTCATTGACCCTGACCCCGATGTTAAGTGCGTATTTACTCAAACATATTCCCGAAAATGAGCATAATCGTGTTGCACAAGCTTTTGGTCGAGGTTTTGAAAAGTTATTGCGTGGCTATGAGCAGTGCTTGAAATGGGTATTGGCACATCAGGGCTTTACCTTATTGGTTGCAGTAGCCACTTTGTTTGTAACAGTTGCTTTATATGTATTTATTCCAAAAGGATTTTTCCCTACACAAGACACGGGCCTAATTCAAGCAACTACGATTGCACCGCAAGATATTTCTTTTGCTGAAATGTCACAAAGGCAACAAGCATTGGTGAATGTATTACGTAAAGACCCTGCAGTAGATGCGATTTCTTCTGTGGTAGGGGTAGATGCAGCCAATAACAGCACTTTAAATGCAGGTCGTTTACAGATTAGTCTGAAAGATTTTTCTGAGCGAGATGGCGCAGACACAGTGATTGCCCGTTTGAAGCAAGATGCTGAACAAGTGGCAGGCATCTCGTTATATGCGATTAAGAGCCAAGATTTGAGTGTTGATGACCAAGTCACGCCAAGCCAATATCAGTTTAGTTTAGATACTCCAGATCAAAAGGATTTAGAAGTTTGGACACCCAAAATGTTGCATGCCATGCAAGAAAGTCCAATTTTTCGTGATGTGACGGAAAACTTGCAAAATCAAGCCAAAGTGGCCTATGTAAATATTAATCGGGTAGAGGCGAGTCGTTATGGCTTAACGGCGACAGACATCGATAATGCACTATACAATGCCTTTGGACAGCGCTTAATTTCAACTATTTACACACAAGCCAATCAGTACCGTGTGGTTTTAGAAGTGAATGAGCAGTACAAAAAAGACATGTCTGCATTTTCAAATATCTACTTGGCCAATGCCAATAGTTCAACCACGAGTACCACAACAACATCGACCACCAGTACTACAACAAACCCTTCAATGGTGCCTTTAAGTAATCTGGTGAGTATTTCTGAGCGTACAGGGTATTTAAACTATACACGTATCGACCAAACGCCTGCGGTGACTTTTTCATTCAATTTGGCATCGGGTTATACCTTAGATGATGCGAATGTCGCTTTGACAAACATTCAGTCAGAGATACAACTTCCCCATACCGTGAATTTTAAGGCGCAAGGGGCTTTACTTGCCTATACATCTACAGGGGCAAATACTTTATGGCTGATTTTAGCGGCTGTAGTGACCATGTATATTGTATTGGGTATTTTATATGAGAGTTGGATTCACCCAATTACGGTATTGTCGACTTTACCTTCGGCAGCCATTGGTGCATTGCTCGCACTGCGTTTGAGCGGTACAGAATTTTCTTTAATTGCATTGATTGGTGTTATTTTGCTGATTGGTATTGTGAAAAAGAATGCCATTATGCTGATTGACTTTGCAATAGAGGAAAAGGCGCAAGGCAAGTCAGCCAGTGATGCCATTTACCAAGCCTGTATTTTACGTTTTAGACCCATTTTAATGACCACCTGTGCGGCCTTACTTGGTGCTGTTCCTCTGATGTTTGCAGCAGGCTCGGGAGCTGAGTTACGTCAACCTTTAGGTTTAGTGATTGTGGGCGGACTTATTTTTAGCCAACTGCTGACCTTATTTACGACGCCCGTGATTTATTTGGCTTTTGAGCGTTTGGTAACGCCTCACAAAAAAGATTTACCCGTGGAGCGTTAATATGAACTTTTCTAAGGTTTTTATTTTACGCCCGATTGCAACGTGGCTTTTAAGTCTTGCGATTACCTTACTTGGTGCGTTGGCTTTTTATTTGATGCCTGTTGCACCGATGCCGAAAGTGGAAATTCCAACCATTATGGTTCAGGCGAGTTTGGCAGGTGCAAGCCCTGAAACAATGGCTGCGACAGTTGCCACGCCGTTAGAACGTGCCATGGGGCAAATTGCAGGGGTGACTGAGCTGACTTCAAGTAGTGGGCAAGGTTCAACCAATGTCGTGATTCAGTTTGACTTGAGCAAAGACATTAATAGTGCGGCAAGAGAAGTTCAAGCAGCGATTAACGCTGCACGAAGTTTACTGCCAAGCAGCATGAAAACGTTGCCAACGTATAAAAAAGCCAATCCATCAGATGCTCCGATTGTCATTTTGTCACTCACCTCAACGCACTTAAGCCGAGGGCAATTGTATGACTTTGCTTCAAGTAAGCTACAACAAAAAATAGCCCAAATTCAGGGTGTGGGTCAGGTCTCTATTCGAGGCAGTGCATTACCTGCGGTGCGAGTTGGCTTAGAGCCTAAAAAGTTAGAAAGCTACGGTATTTCTTTAGATACAGTACGCACGGCAATTAATAATGCGACCACAAATAGCCCAAGAGGGTTATTAACGAATGATCATCAAACCTTCTGGATTGATGCCAATGGTCAGTTAACCAAAGCTGCAGATTATCAAAATGTAGTAGTGGCATACCGCAATGGGGCAGCGGTGTATTTAAAAGATGTTGCCTCTGTTGTGGACGCTACACAAGATATTTATGCGGCAGGCTATTTAAATAATCAGCCTGCGGTGATGATTTCAGTCACACGCCAAGCCAATGCCAATATGCTACAGACCATCGATGCTTTAAAAGCAGAAATGCCTGTACTGAATAGTATGTTGCCAAGTGATACTACATTAACATTTACCATTGACCGATCACCACTGACGCGTAGTGCGCTACATGACACCGAAATAACACTCGTAATCGCCATTTTATTGGTGATAGCAGTGGTGTTTTTATTTTTACGTAATCGCCGTGCACTGATTATTCCTGCCATTGCTTTGCCAATCTCGATTGTCAGTACATTTTCTGCCATGTATCTATTGGGTTATACCTTAGATTCACTGTCGATGTTGGCTTTGATTATTGCGACAGGTTTTGTGGTTGATGATGCGATTGTGGTACTAGAAAATATTAGCCGACATTTGGAAGAAGGAAAAACGCCGTTACAAGCCGCTTTAGATGGTAGCCGAGAAATTGGTTTTACTGTCGTGTCTATGACCGCATCATTAATTGCTGTATTTATTCCATTGTTGTTAATGGGCGGTATTTTAGGGCGTTTGTTTCGAGAGTTTGCGGTTACGCTGTCGGTGTCGTTGTTATTTTCTTTATTTGTCTCACTCACACTTACCCCAATGTTGTGTGCCAAATTACTTAAATCTGCACCACATAGCGAAACAAAAGGGTGGTTTTATGGTGCGATTGAACGTGGTTTAACAGGGCTACATCAAGCATATATGCGTAGTTTGGCTGTGATAATGCGGCATAAAAAACTCACCATGTTCAGCCTGTTACTCACGGTCATTGGTAATGTCTATTTGTATACTGCTGTTGAAAAGGGTTTTTTCCCAGATCAGGACACAGGTATTTTAATGGGCATGGTTCGTGCCGATCAAAACATTAGTTATCAAGCATTTGAGCCAAAGTTAAAAACCATTGCAGATCAGTTGATGAAAGATCCAAATATTCAATATGTGATGTCATCGACAGGAGGCAGTGGGTTTGGTGCACGAAATACAGGCACATTTTTTATTCGTTTAAAGGATTTGAGCGAACGTAAAGAATCTGCCATGCAAATTGCCAATCGTTTAAGTATGACGACGCAGAATATGGCAGGGGTATCACTGTTTTTGATGCCTGCACAAGACTTGCGTTTGGGTGGGCGTAGTGCGAATGCAACGTATCAATATAGTTTGCAGTCAGATGACTTAACTGAGCTTAGAACATGGAGTCCAACGGTATATGCTGCACTGAAAGGCTTGCCACAACTTACCAGTGTAGACAGTGATTCTCAAACGGGTGGCCAAGAAGTTCGCGTGGTGATTGACCGTGAGGCGGCAACGCGTTATGGCTTAAATGTCGAAGATATAGACACATTTTTAAATAATGCCTTTAGCCAAAGACAAATTGCCACACAATATAAAATGCTTAACCAATATTACACCATTATTGGTTTAGCGGAGCAGTACACTAAAGATCCGCAAATTTTAAATCAACTGCATGTGTTAAATAGTAGTAATGAACCCATTCCTGTGTCTGCTTTTGCACACTTAGAGTATGCTAATACGGCACTTTCAGTTGCACACCAAGATCAAATGGCCACCACAACCATTGCTTTTAATTTGGCTGATGGCGTGTCTTTGCAACAAGCACAGCAGGCAATTGATGAAACCATGACACGGATTGGTTTACCAAGCAGTATTCATGGCAGTTTACAAGGCACTGCTAAGTTGTATGCTGCCTTGGCACAAGATATACCGTGGTTAATTCTATGTGCACTACTCACCATTTATATTTTATTGGGTGTGTTATATGAAAGTTGGATTCATCCTTTAACGATTTTATCGACCTTACCTTCTGCGGGTGTGGGGGCATTGATTTTATTATTGCTTACCAAGACTCAGTTTACGGTCATTGCCATGATTGGTGTTTTACTGTTGATTGGTATTGTGAAAAAGAATGCCATTTTAATGGTCGACTTTGCTTTAGAGGCCGAGCGTAAACAACATCAGTCCCCCGAACAGTCCATTGTAGAGGCATGTGCTAAGCGTTTTAGACCGATTTTAATGACCACGCTGGCTGCTTTTTGTGGGGCATTGCCTTTAATTTTAGAAACAGGCGGTAATGCGGAAATTCATCGACCACTTGGGTATGCCATTTGTGGTGGTTTAGTGGTGAGTCAAATTTTGACATTGTATACAACCCCTGTGATTTACGTATATTTAGATCGTTTTGCAACGTGGGTTAAAAGTCGTTGGGTGGCATGGTATCAACCATCGGCTAAAGATCATTCTCAAGGGCATTGATATGTTAAAAAATAAAATTGTTCAGTCATTATGCGTATTACTGCCTGTATATGCACTCACAGGGTGTATGGTTGGGCCAACGTATCAGGCCCCACAGGTGAGTATGCCTGTACAGTATAAATCTTTGGCAGGTTGGAAAGTGGCTGAGCCAAAAGATACAGTGGCACGTGGGGCATGGTGGGAAGTGTATCAAGACCCTATTTTGAACCAACTAGAACAACAGGTGCAGCTATCTAACCAAAATGTTGCACAATATGTGGCAAAGTATCAGCAGGCGATGGCATTGGTGTCATCATCAAAAAGTAGTTTGCTCCCCAGTGTAACGGCAACGCCTACAGCGACACGTGCACAAAAAACCTCAAGTAGCTCGAGTGACCGTGTGAGTAATAGTTATGCTGCCAGTGTAGGGGCATCATGGGAGCTTGATTTATGGGGCAAGTTACGCCGTCAGGTCGATGAGAATAAAGCCAGTGCTGTGGCAAGTGAAGCAGACCTTGCCAATGCCACGTTAAGCATACAGTCGAGTTTGGCTCAAAGTTATTTTGCTTTGCGTATTTTAGATCAGCGTATAGATTTATATGCACATACCATTACGATTTACGAAAAATATTGCCGTGTATTAGAAGCAAAATATAAAGAAGGCATGATCGCTAAATCTGATCTGACCCAAGCACAGCAGTCGTTGTATAGTGCACAAGCATCGAAAGAAGACTTAACTTGGCAACGTGCACAGTATGAGCATGCAATAGCAGTCTTTGTTGGTAAAGCCCCTGCTGAATTTGATTTGGCTAAGCAGGTGAGTTTAAAACTGTATGTACCCAATGTGCCTAATACGTTACCAAGTGAGTTATTAGAGCGTCGCCCAGATATTGCCGCTGCAGAGCGTCGCGTGGCAGCGGCCAATGAAGCGATTGGTATTGCCATTGCAGGATATTTTCCAAGTCTGAGCCTGTCTGGCAGTTTAGGGTCAAGTAGTAGCCATTTTTCACAGCTCTTTTCTGCCAGTACAGCGATTTGGTCTTTGGGTGCATCTGCATCACAAACGTTATTAGATTTTGGTGCAAACAAAGCCAAAGTGGCATCATCTCGTGCAGCGTATGATGAAACCGTCGCAAGTTATAGACAAACGGTGTTAGATGCCATGCAAACAGTTGAAGACAGCCTTGTAAAATCGGGTAGTTTACAGCTTCAGTTACAAGCACAGCAAAAGGCGCTACAAGCTGCGACAGAGTCTGCCCGTATTTATCGTAATCAGTATGATGAGGGTATGATTGATTATGCCAATGTGGCAACGACAGAGGCGACACGTTTAAGCAGTCAGCAAAGCATTTTACAAACACAATCTACGCAATTACAAAATAGTGTGGCATTAATTGTGGCGCTTGGCGGTGGGTGGCATCATTAAATGCTTGGGTCACAGTTATTTTAGTGACCCAGTATTTTTAAATGCTAGTAAGTGATTGTTTAAACTATGAAATAGGGTTTGACTTATACTGCAAGTGTATTGTTGTAAGATGGTTTTAAGGCAAGCTACTCAAAACACTCTGTGCTTTGCTCACCAAAGTAGTATTATTTTGTTGTTGAGCTGTTTGGAGTACCAATGTCCATAACTGTTTTTTTGCACTGAGATCTGAGGTTAGGCTGGCTGCACGTTGTGCAAGAGCTTGTGCTTGAGCAATATTGTTTTTGCGTAATGCAACTTGTGCCAATAGGGCATAACTGTCACTACTTTGCGGGGAAATGCGTTGCGCTTGCAGCGCTAAGTGTTCTGCACGGTCTATTTGTTGTTGTTTAAATGCTTGCTGTGCTTGGTTCATTAGGTTTTGCACAGCAGGGGGTTGGTTGCTGTGAGGCTGTGAGGCGGTACTTTTCACTTGAACAGGTCTAGCAGGCGGCTGCTTTGTAGGTACAACCACGGTTGTTACTTGTGGTGGTGGAAGCACTTCTTTTTTGATTTCAGTTGTTGGGTATGGTGTCACCACTACACCATTTTCTGTTGTAGGTGGGTTGTTTTTTTCAATCGGTGGAGTGCTTGGTACAGCAGGTGCAGATATAGGTTGGGTGGTTTGTTTTGGAAGTTGGCTACAACCTGCCATGGTAAGTAAAAGCAGTTGACTCAGCAGAAGTGTACGTTTCATATTTTATTATTCTCCAATAATTTTAAGGTCAGGCAGAGCTTTTGCTATACCTGACCACGTTTTAGTTTGGCGTAATATCAATTAAATGCTCTAACGGATCAGTTGAACTCGCTGGCTCTGATGCACTTGGACTGTCTGGTGCAACTTGATAGTTTGGTACAGCACAAGAGATGGCCTGTGTTGGTACTTTTTGTGCCAATAATGGAATATACATTGCACCAGGGCAACCTTGTGCAGATAAATAGCCTGTTGCACTATCAATCCATTGCCATTGTACATCGTCAGGTTGTTTTAAGTTTACAGGCTGTTGCGGAAGCTGTTTCATCACACTTGTCCATACAGGGAGTGCACCAGAAGAACCTGTAAGGCCTGTAATTTTATTGTTGTCTAAACCTAACCACACCACAGTCACATAGTTGCCAGAGTAGCCTGCAAACCATGAGTCACGGGTGTCATTGGTTGTACCTGATTTACCTGCTAAATTCAGTGAGCTTGGTAAGCTTCGGTAAGCCGCTTGTCCTGTACCTGAGCGCATGACTTCTTGTAAACCATAATTCAAAATATAAGCTGCATCTGGGTCAATGGTTTGCTGTACGTCTAAACCATATCTTTCAAGCACTTTACCATGTTGGTCAACGACAGCACGAATAGACTTGGTTGGGTATTTAAAGCCACCTGTTGCAAAGTTACTATAAATACTAAGCACTTCCATTGGTGACATATTGACCGCACCTAAAAATGCAGATGGGTAAGGTTGAATGTTACTGGTCACCCCAAATTTACGTAAATTATTAATAAATGCGGCTACGCCAAACGTTTGCCCCATATTTACTGCGGCTAAGTTATATGAATGCTCTAGTGCTTGCACCATTGGCACCATGCCGTGTTCACCGCCACTGTAGTTTTTAGGTGTCCATGTTTTACCACCACTGGTTACGCTAATCAGTTTATCTGGAATTTGTGTAGCCCAATTATATTCGCCAGATTCAATGGCATTGATATAAATTGCAGGTTTAAGCAATGAGCCAACTTGTCTTTTTGCATCTAAAGCGCGGTTAAAGCCAGTGAAGTCTTCTGAAGAACCAACAACTGCAATCAATTCACCATTTTCAGGGCGTTGAATGAGTACCGCACCTTGTAAGTCATTCAAAACTCTTGGGTTTCGCTTGACTAGGGCCTCAACACTTTGTTTAAACTGTGTTTCTACTTTGGTTTGAGCAACAGGGTCAAGGGTTGTGAAAATACGTAAGCCTTGATTGGTAAGGTCAGTATCTTGGTATTCTGCACGCAGTTGACGTCTTACAATGTCCATAAAATCAGGGAAACGAGTTGGCCCAATAGAAGGTTTGTCGACAACACCTAATGGTCGAGCAATTTCTTGTTCGTATTGAGCTTGAGTCAGTTTACCTGTGGTAAGCATATTATTGAGTACCAAATTACGACGTTCTTTGGCACGCTCAGGGTTACGCCAAGGATTGTATAAAGAAGGGCCTTGGACTAAACCAACTAAAAAGGCTTGCTGAGCAATATTTAACTCATTGAGCGGTAAGCCAAAATAAAATTGTGATGCGAGGCCATAGCCATTAATGGAGTAATTACCATTTTGGCCTAAATGTACTTCATTTAAATAGGTTTCTAAAATTTCATTTTTGCTGTAGTGCATCTCTAGCAAAATTGCCATAAATGCTTCATTAATTTTACGTTTATAGGTTTGTTCTGGGGATAAAAAGAAGTTTTTAATCAGTTGTTGTGTCAGAGTAGAGCCACCTTGTCTGCGACCCCCTGTAATGTTACTAAAAATTGCACGTGCTGTACCGCGAACAGATACGCCATGGTGGCTATAAAAGTCACGGTCTTCAGTGGCAATCAGTGCGTCAATGAGTGGTGTTGGTACATTGGCAAGTTTAATGAGTACACGGTCTTCGTTATGTTGCGGATAGATACCACCAATAAGTAATGGCTCTAAACGGGTTAGCCCTGTGTCTGATGGGTGCGTGGTTTGTACATTAATAATTTGGTCTTGTGCAAAGGTTAAATCTAAGATTTGCTCAACCTCTTCACTGTCGCCAAAGTTAAAACCACGGGTATGTACTGCCACATGGTTGCCATTGACCACAAAGGTACCTGGGGTGTTTCTGTTGTCGGCTTTTTTATAGCCAAGCATGTCAAGCTCTTGTAAAAAATTACTTTCACTGACAGGTGCTTGATTGTAAATTTCTAAAGGTCGTGCATAGACTTTGGCAGGAATATCCCAACGCTGTCCTTCAAATTTTGAACGTATCACATCATCTAAACGAACTAGATAGATACTCAGGGCAATAAACCCGACCACAAAACAGATCGTAAAGATCAATAGAAAAATACCTAAACCACGTTGCGACTTCATAAAAGATGATAAGCTATCTGAAAATAAACTAGACAATCATGCGAACCTTTTCTTAATTTTGCAATAATTATTGTCATAACGATACAAAAACACTGCGTTTTTCTCTAAAATCTCAGTGTTATTGTTGACACCTCATGCAACGGAGAACCTGCGATGGTGGAAAAATTTTCTAAATCATTTCATCATATTGGTTTGATTGGTCGCCCTGATAAAACGTCTGTAGTCACAACCCTATGTTTGATTTACGACCATCTGTTAACGCTTGGTCTAAATCCTATTTTTGATCAAGAAACAGCGGCACTTATGCCGTTTACACCTCAACATAGCCTACACAAAGACCAGGTGGGTGAACATGTCGATTTGGTGATTGTGGTCGGTGGTGATGGAACATTGCTTCATGCTGCACGTTCATTGGTGAAATATAATACCCCTGTTTTAGGGGTTAACCGTGGTCGACTGGGGTTTTTAACCGATATTAACCCGACTGAAGTGATTGCAAAACTTGATTTGGTGTTGCAAGGCGATTTTTTACTTGATCGCCGTTTTTTGTTGGAGCTTGAAATCCGTAAACACAATGGCCCTGCGTATTATAAAGCCATTGCTTTAAATGACATTGTATTGCACTCAGGGAAGTCTGTGCATATGGTCGACTTTAAACTGGAGATAGACGGCAAGTTTGTTTATAGACAACACAGTGATGGTTTGATTGTTGCCACCCCTACAGGTTCTACAGCGTACGCATTATCTGGCGGTGGGCCAATTATTCATCCAAGTTTAGATGCGATTGCACTCGTGCCAATGCACCCACATACATTGTCTTCTCGGCCAATTATTGTGGGGGATCAAAGTGAAATTGTGATTACCGCACAAGAAACCCGTTGGCAACCAATGGTCAGTGCAGATGGGCAAGAAAGCATTTCATTGTCTGATGATGATTTACTCTGCATACGCAAATACCCACATAAGCTGAATTTATTACACCCACCTGGCTATGATTTTTATATGTCTTGTCGGACAAAGTTAGGGTGGAACCAAGATTTTGAAGGTTTAAATGGAGATGAAACCGCATGAATTTAAATGCCATGCTAGAGATGCTTGATGAAAATATTGTTGAGCGTCTAAAAACAGCAGTAGAAATTGGTAAATGGCCAAATGGTATTGCGTTAACCACAGAACAACGACAAATATGTATGCAAGCCGTGATGGCGTGGGAGCATACACATCTATCTGCTGAACAACGAACAGGCTATATCGAAAAACCAAAGTCGGCAACGCATGGTCATACCGATGACGATCTACCAATTCGTTTTGTTTAATCCATTTTAGTCTGTCGTTGCATGATGACGAGTACGCCATAGTTGCTGTGCTTTTGCTAAGGCTTCTTCAAAACTAGAGGCCTGTTGCATGGTGTAGAGGGCAATCGCCATGGTTTCAGTGATGGCTGTTTCGCCGTATTCATGATCTAAGCTACCTAACCAAACCGATTTATACACTTCTAGATCTAATGCTTCTTCGCTTGGACTGCGTGTAACGGTAAGCTTTGCTAACTCATGTTCATAGAGCTCGCCATCTTTGATACCACAAATTAAGGTTTTCGCATCGGGGTTGCGTTCAAACTCACCACCTTCACCTTTAATGACGGCACTATTTTTATAACCAAGTTTTAAGGCGGCATGTTGGTGAGATGTTCGATAGGCTGGGTGAAAAATAGATTGTAATGTGGCTTTGGCTTCAAATGGATTAATCAAACGTGCCAATGTATGTATAGGTGAACGTAAACCCATTAGGTTACGTAGGTTAATCATTTCATCGAGTACCGGTGAAATTGTTGCCAATGGCATATACGCAAAATGATGCGTTTTGAGTTGTTGCTCAACCTCATGTTGGTTGTTGCACATTGGCATGTCTAGGTAGGCTAAAACCTGCTCGGTGTAGACACGGTTGAGGGTATGGCCTGCTGCACCATGCATCACAATATTAAAGCCATGTTTAGCGAGTGTTAACGCTGCAAGTAAAAACCAAGGGTAGTGCTTACGTTTACCTGCGTAAGATGGCCAATCTAAGTCGACTTGCACTGGGGTGAAATTCAGTTGGTCTTTGGTTGCTTGTACGAAACCTGCAAGTTCATCAATCGATTCTTCTTTAACACGTAATAGCATTAAAAAAGCGCCAATTTGCACATCAAACACTTCTTTTTTTAGAATCAGGCTAAATGCATGATAGGCCTCATCAAAACTTAAAGAGCGAGCTCCCGTTTTTCCTTTACCAATAATCCGAATATATTGGGCAAAAGGGTGTTCTAAGTCTTGATAAATATTGCGCTTTGTACTCATTGTCATGTGTGTTGTGACCTGAATGTGTATACGTATAAAAGTTAAGGTGTGGGTGTCATTAGTGTATTGCAGGCAGAAGCATCTACACAACCTGCAAACATGACTGCTTTAGGCAAGGTGGCAAATAGATTGCTCATGTGTTGCTCGGCAGGTTGAATAAATGACCATACATGATCTTGATGGTTAAACTGTTGTAGAAATAAGCTGCGTTGTTGTTTGGCGTCTTCTGCTTTGAGCTGAGATGGGCCAGCATCTTCATTACTCCCAAAACTGATCATGAGCATAGGGCGGGTTTTTTCAGCAAGCCATTTTTGTTGCTGTTGTAGTATTTCGAATTGATTAAACCAAATAGATGGACTGGCTGCGATATAGCGATTGAATAGCGAGGGCTGTTTAAAAAATAATTCAAGCACCAATAAGCCACCTAAAGAATGACCATAAATAGATTGTGCATTTGGGTTAATTGGATATTTTTTTAAAATAGTGGGTTGTAGTTCATGGCTGAGAAAGTTGATAAATTGTGCAGATTCACCAAAACGGCTGGCAGATTGTTGAGCTGTTGCTTGGGTGAGTGGCGGAGTGTAGTCAAGCGCACGGGCTTGGGTATTAAAGGCTTGCCCAATATGAGGATAACCAATGGCAACAATGGCGACAGGTTGGAGGGTAGCCGATGGGCGTAGTGGTGTTGTAATGAGGTTGGATATATTTTTTGCCGTGTCAAAAATACTATTGCCGTCGAGTACATATAGTGTGCGGAAACCGTCTTTTGGGGCAGGCACATTGGGTAAATAGACCTGTATTTGGTAGGTTCTATGTGTGTATTCAGAGGTCAGATTAAATACGTCACTGGTTGTGCTTTCGCTATGACCGAATGGTGAAAACAAGCACAGTACAGCAAAGGTAAGATAAGAAAAAAAAGATCGCATATGCAGTTTTAACCCAAGAATGAGATAGAGTTTTAGTTTTAAATGATCTTTTTCGGGTGATCATGCTTTACTTTACGCCATTTTTGTAAAAATCCAAATAACACTTCTGTTTTGAATGTGGTTATACTTAGGCTCAATGCATTTTAGTAAATAGGGCAACGCTGTATATGTCTCAAAATGACCAAAGTCCTGCACTTAACTTAGGTGAAATTCGTACTCAGATTGATGCAGTCGATTTACAGATTCATGATTTGATTAACCGCCGTGCACGTTTGGCGGAAACTGTGGCACATGCCAAATTTGCTCAAGAAGAAAAGCCTTTATTTTATAGACCAGAAAGAGAAGCTCAGGTATTACGTAATATTATGCAACGTAATGAAGGGCCATTGTCTGATGCAACGGTTGCACGTTTGTTTCGTGAAATTATGTCTGCTTGCTTGGCACTTGAAGCACCGCAAAGTATTGCTTTTTTAGGCCCTGAAGGTACATTTACTCAAGTTGCAGCATTGAAACATTTTGGACAAGATGCAGTTGTGCGTCCTGTGACGACCATTGATGAGATTTTTAGAGAAGTTGAAGCGGGCAGTGCTCATTATGGGGTTGTTCCCGTTGAAAACTCATCTGAAGGTGTAGTGAACCACACCTTAGATTGTTTTAAATCATCGCACTTAAATGTGATTGGTGAGGTTGAGTTACGTATACACCATCAATTTATGGTGTCAAAAAATACCCGCAAAGACAGCATTAAACAGATTTATGCTCATCAGCAGGCTTTGGCACAATGCCGTCAATGGTTAGATACGCATTACCCAGATGTTGAACGTGTGGCATTAAGTTCAAATGCTGAAGCAGCACGCCGTATTTGTAATGAGTGGCATTCGGCAGCCATTGCATCTGATATTGCTGCAACCACGTATGACTTGGAAATATTGCATCAAAATATTGAAGATAACCCTGAAAACATTACACGATTTTTAGTGGTTGGTCGCGAGAAAATTCCACAAAGTGGTCGTGATAAAACATCGTTGCTGATTTCTGCGGATAACCAAGCAGGGGCACTCATGAAAATACTTGAGCCATTTTCAAAACATGGTATTAGTCTGACCAGTATTGAAACGCGTCCTGCACTGCGTGAAAAATGGACGTATGTGTTTTTTATTGACTTAGAAGGCCATATTGAGCAAGACAATGTTCGAGCGGCACTCGATGAAATTCGTCCAATGGCTAAAGAGTTACGTGTTTTGGGCTCTTACCCTGTAGCGGTACTGTAAATAAAGTGACATGAAAAAGGTAAAACAATTGATATGACACAAGCATTGTTTAAAAAAGTCGCTTTTATTGGCTTTGGTCTGATTGGGTCAAGTTTAGCAAGAGTCATACAGCAACAAAATCTTGCTGAACAAGTGGTTGCATCAACACGTTCAGAACAAACATGGCAAGATGCCAAAGCACTTGGCTTGATTACAGCAGGATATACAGACCCTATTGTGGCGGTACAAGGGGCTGACCTTGTAATCTTGGCTTTACCTGTTAAGGCGACTGAGGCTGTCTTACAGCGTATTGCACCGTATATTGGTGAAAAAACCATTTTAACCGATGTTGGTAGTACCAAAGGTAATGTTGTTGCAGCAGCTAAGAACGTATTTGGACAGTTACCTGTAGGTTTTGTACCAGCTCATCCTATTGCAGGCAGTGAACATACGGGTGTTCATGCAGGTAAAGCAGATTTATTTGTAGGACATAAAATTATTTTAACGCCTCTGGCAAGTTCTGCACCGTGGGCTGTGCAAGGTCTGAGCCAGTTATGGCAGGCAACAGGTGCAGAAGTGGTGTGTATGTCGGTAGAAAAGCATGATGAAGTGCTTGCTCATACCAGTCATTTACCCCATTTAATGGCGTTCAATTTGGTGGCACAGTTTACCAGTAGACAAGATAACTTAGATATTTTTCGTTATGCTGCAGGTGGTTTTAGAGACTTTTCTCGTATTGCGGCCTCAGACCCACAGATGTGGCATGACATTTTTCTATCGAATAAAGATGCCATTTTAAAAGCAGTCGATGGCTTTGAATCTCAGTTAAGCCAAATTCGTAGACTGATTGAACAAGATGACTCAGACCAATTAATGCAGGTGTTGAAAGAAGCACAATCTGCACGACAACACTTTAACCATATGCTGAAAAAGAATACTGTTTTGGAGAAACAACCAGTGACTCAACAATTTTCAATTTTACCTAAAAAGCACCATTTTAAAGGGACTTTTACCATTCCTGGTGATAAGTCAGTTTCTCACCGTTCAATTATGTTTGGTTCAATTGCTGACGGCACCACAAATGTCACAGGTTTTTTAGAAGGTGAAGATGCACTTGCAACACTACAAGCCTTTAAAGACATGGGTGTTCAAATTGAAGGGCCAAAAGATGGTAAAGTGACCATTCATGGCGTGGGTATGTCTGGCTTAAAAGCACCGACAAAAGCGCTATATATGGGTAACTCAGGGACAAGTATGCGTTTGTTGTCAGGCATGCTTGCTGCACAACAGTTCGACACGGTGATGACAGGTGATGCATCACTGTCTAAACGCCCAATGGAACGTATTGCAAAACCACTACGTGCAATGGGTGCAAATATTCAAACCACGGGTGAGAAAGGCACACCTCCTGTGAGTATTACAGGCCAGCAAGCTTTAAAAGGGATTCATTACGAATTACCAATGGCTTCTGCTCAAGTCAAATCTGGTATTTTGTTGGCAGGTCTTTGGGCGGCAGGTGAAACTTCTGTGGTTGAGCCTGAGCCAACACGTGACCATACCGAGCGTATGTTACGTGCCTTTGGTTATGATGTGAAAACTGAAGGCAATACCATTACGCTCAGTGGGGGTGGTAAGCTAGTTGGTACAGATATTCAAGTACCTTCAGATATTTCATCGGCAGCATTTTTCATGGTGGGTGCCGCTATTTGTGAAGATTCAGATGTGACTTTGGAAGCGGTGGGTATTAACCCAACACGTACAGGTGTCATTGAAATCTTAAAGCAAATGGGTGCAGATATTTCTGTAAATAACCCACGTATTGCAGGTGGTGAGCCAATTGCAGATATTCGTATTCGTGGTACACGTACTTTAAAAGGAATTCATATTCCAGAAGATCAAGTGCCTTTAGCAATTGATGAGTTCCCAGCACTGTTTGTGGCGGCATCATGTGCTGAAGGTCGTACGGTATTAACAGGTGCGGCGGAATTGCGTGTAAAAGAGTCTGATCGCATTCAAGTCATGGTTGATGGTCTGCAAGCGATGGGTATTGATTGTACGCCTACAGCAGATGGGATTATTATTGAAGGTAAAGGGAAGTCAGGCGATTGGTCACCAATTTTCAAAGGTGCTGAAGTGCAGTCACATCATGACCACCGTATTGCGATGAGTTTTAGTATTGCAGGCATTCGTGCTTCTGAAAAAGTAACCATTCATGGTACAGAAACCGTTGCAACAAGTTTCCCAACATTTACTCAACTTGCCAATGAAGCAGGTTTGATGATTGATACCATAGACTAATTTGTCATGTGTTTTAAAAAACCAGCGTATAGACGCTGGTTTTTTTATTGCTGTTATATGACGATTTAATTTTTGCTTTATGACAAAAAGATGTCGTGTTTTTAATTTGTCATATTTTAGTCAAGTTGGATGGTACCGCTTGCAGTGACAGACACTTTACTGTCACCTGCATTAAAGTTTTGAGCAGGGGCGCTTGCAGCCATCATTTTACTTGATGCCATGAGCATACGTGGCTGTATAAATGATTGCTCATTGCCACGTAGATCTAAATTGACTAAATGGTACTTGTTCTTTTGCCATGTTTGAGCAATCAGTTGAGCGCGTTTTTGAAAGTTTTGGCTTGCCATCACCATCAATTCGTTTTCAACCAACTGTCTTTGCTGATCTGAGACATTAAATTGAATAGATTCGGTTTGAAAAGTATTTTGTAGTGCACTCATGAGCTGACTAACGGCTTTAAAGTCGGTACTTGTGAGGCGCACTTCGGCACGACCACGCCATTCTTTGAGTTTTTGACTGTCATTGTCATAAATTGGGTAAGTACTTTGTTGGCCTGTTTCCATTTTTACTTCAGGGTATTTTTGCCCAAGCGCAGTGGCTTGATTCATGGCTTGAGTGATTTGAGTTGCCAAAGCCGTGGCTTGCGGGCTACTTTTTTCGATATATAAGACCGCATACATTTGGTCATTATGAACATCTTTAGAAGCTTCTGCTTGTATGTTCACCATGTTGTAGTTGATGCTGGTATTTTCTGTGGCAAATACAGGGGTTGCTAACAGCAAAGACAGTGTGGCTAGTGTAATTTTACGCATATGTTTGATCCTAAAGATAATGAAGTAGTGTATGCAAATTTAAGCAGTAAATACGGATGCCTTTTTGTGGAAACTTTGTAAAAAATTATATCAATTTTATTCAGTGGTTTTGTTATTTAAATATTATATAACAATGGCTTAGGGTTTATTTTTTGGTAACTTGTTTTTATGTTTCATGAATGTGTCATCTGAGTGTCACTGCTGTGTAAGCCACATTTTTGTTTTTTGGCCTAATCAGGACTACACTAAATAAAGTGATGTCGGAGTACGCCGTGATAAAAATAGAAATAAAATGCCATTGGGTCTTTATTTTTATATAAAAAAGCGTATCATCGCCCTCCTAGTTATTTATTGTAAATCATACAGCTAGCTAGAAACTCCTAAAAGCACCGAGTCAAAAGACCTTACGTCATCAGACTTATTTCTTTCAACCCTTATCAGAGATGGTAATCCGATATGAGCGTTAATTCTGTAAATTCCGCCAACCATTCCACAAATGAATATTACCTGACTCGCCAAAGTCAGATGGAATCAAATGTGCGTAGTTATCCACGTAAATTGCCGTTAGCGATAGCGAAAGCACAAGGTTGTTGGGTTACTGATGTTGAAGGTAGAGAGTACCTTGATTGTTTAGCTGGGGCAGGTACGCTTGCTCTAGGTCATAACCACCCTGCTGTCATTCAAAGTATTCAAGATACATTGACCAGTGGTATTCCATTACACACACTTGACTTAACAACGCCGTTAAAAGATCAGTTTACTGAAACTTTATTGGCTGAATTGCCAGGTGGTAAAGAAGCGTATTGTTTACAGTTTTGTGGCCCATCTGGTGCAGATGCCACTGAAGCGGCAATGAAGCTTGCAAAAACATATACTGGACGTAGCTCAATCATTAGTTTTTCTGGTGGTTATCACGGTATGACACATGGTTCGTTGTCTGTGACAGGTAATTTGAGTGCAAAAAATGCAGTTAATAACTTGATGCCGGGCGTACAATTTTTACCATACCCGCATGAGTATCGTTGCCCACTAGGTATTGGTGGTGATGCTGGTGTAGATGCTTTAACGTATTACTTTGAACAATTTATTGAAGATGTTGAAAGTGGTGTGACTAAGCCTGCTGCTGTGATTTTAGAAGCGATTCAAGGTGAAGGTGGTGTGGTTGTTGCACCAACGAAATGGCTGAAAAAAATTCGTGAAGTGACTGAAAAGCATGGCATTGTCCTCATTTTAGATGAAGTTCAAGCAGGTTTTTCACGCTCAGGTAAAATGTTTGCATTTGAACATGCAGGGATTGAGCCAGATGTTATTGTGATGTCTAAAGCCGTAGGTGCAGGTTTACCATTGGCTGTGCTTGGTATTAAGCGTAAGTTTGATGCTTGGCAACCAGGTGCACACACAGGTACATTCCGTGGTAACCAACTTGCGATGGGTGCAGGTTTAGCCTCTTTAGAGGTGATGAAATCACAAAACCTTGCACAAAATGCCCATGATCGTGGTGAATTTATTAAAACTGCAATGAAAAAACTTGCAGAAAAATTCCCATGTATTGGTAATGTGCGTGGCCGTGGCTTAATGCTTGGTATTGAAATTGTAGATGAGCGTCAAGCTGCAGACCATATGGGCTCATACCCTGCAGATGCACAGTTGGCAGCTGCGATTCAAACAGCATGTTTTAACAACCAACTATTGCTTGAAAAAGGCGGTCGTTACGGCACTGTAATTCGTCTACTTTGTCCGCTTATTATTACGCAAGAAGAAACTGAAGAGTTACTCAAACGCTTTGAAAAATCGCTTGCAGATGCATTAGCTACGGTTCGAGGTGCTTAAGTCATGACAGATATTACACAACATCGCCAAGCGTTGTTATGTAATGATGCACAATCCATTGCGGACTATGAGTCGGCAATGGATCACGCAGTGAAAGCGGTGAGTGCATGGTTGCAAAATGACAAAATGTATACGGGCGGTAGCATCAAAGAGCTCCGCTCAGAGATTGCGTTTAATGCCAATAAAGAAGGTTTAGGCGTATCTGCTGCATTACAGCGTATGGTTGAATTGTTTTTAAACAAAAGCTTAAAAGTACATCATCCGCATTCTTTAGCACATTTACATTGCCCAACCATGGTTGTGAGCCAAATTGCTGAAGTGCTCATTAATGCAACCAATCAATCGATGGATTCGTGGGATCAAAGCCCAGCGGGTTCACTCATGGAAGTACAACTGATTGACTGGTTACGTCAAAAAGTAGGCTATGGTGCAGGTCAAGCAGGCGTGTTTACATCGGGTGGTACACAGTCAAACCTTATGGGTGTACTGTTAGCACGTGATAAATGCATTGCAACACATTGGCAAGGCCATTCTGTACAGCGTGAGGGTATTCCAAGCGAAGCGATGCAAAAAGTTAAAGTCATTTGTTCTGAAAATGCACATTTTTCTGTGCAAAAGAACATGGCATTAATGGGTATGGGCTTTCAGTCAGTGGTGACTGTTCCTGTGAATGACCGTGCACAAATGGACGTTGTGGCTTTAGAAAAAACCATGGCGACATTACAAGCGGAAGGTAAAATCGTTGCTTGTGTGGTTGCTACAGCAGGTACGACTGATGCTGGTGCAATTGACCCTCTGCAAGAGATTCGTGCAATTACTGAAAAGTATGATACATGGATGCATGTCGATGCAGCATGGGGTGGTGCTTTAATCCTATCGAATGATTATCGTCATTGGTTAGATGGTCTAGAAAAAGCAGATTCTGTGACACTAGACTTCCATAAGCATTATTTCCAAACCATTAGCTGTGGTGCATTTTTACTTAAAGATGAAGCAAACTATCGCTTTATGCATTATGAAGCAGAGTATTTAAACTCGGCATATGATGAAGAGCATGGTGTGCCAAACTTGGTGTCAAAATCATTACAAACCACACGCCGTTTCGATGCATTGAAACTATGGATGACGATTGAAGCATTAGGCGAAGAGCTTTATGGTTCAATGATTGATCATGGTATTAAGTTGTCAAAAGAAGTTGCTCAGTATATTGAAAATACTGAACAATTAGAGTTGTTGTTACAGCCACAGTTCGCTTCTGTTTTATTTAGAGTCGTGCCAAAAGGGTATCCTGTAGAACATCTAGATAGTCTTAACCAAAATATTGCAGATGAACTTTTTGCACGTGGTGAAGCCAATGTAGGCGTGACGAAAGTAGGTGAAGTACAGTCGTTAAAAATGACTTTACTAAGCCCTGTAGCGACTTTAGACAATGTAAAATCTTTACTTCAGCAGATTTTAACGGAGTCTGACCGTATTAAAACCTCTATTGTTGATGGTAGTTATACACCACCTATCTCTTAATTTTAAAAGGCTACCTCGGTAGCCTTTTTTATTGTCATAAAACATAATTAAATCGTCATCTATTTGTAACTTAATTGTCATATAAACAAATCAGAATGTAATCAAGTAAGCACGGTATCACATCACTTTACGACAAGTAATGTAAGTTTGAGGCATTAAGAGATGACAATGAAGTTAAGTAAAAAATATGCAACACTTGCTCTAGCGATTTCAGGCGTAGCTTTTGCTGTAAATGCAAATGCTGCACGTGACACAATTCAAATTTCTGGTTCTTCAACAGTATTGCCATACGCAAGTATCGTTGCTGAAGAGTTTGGTAGCACCTTTCCGCAATTCAAAACACCAGTTGTTGGTTCAGGTGGTACGGGTGGTGGTTTGAAGCAGTTCTGTCAAGGTGTTGGTGACAATACTATCGATATTGCAAATGCTTCACGTAAAATTAAAGAGACTGAGGTTGAAGGTTGTAATAAAGCAGGTGTTCGTCAAATCCAAGAAATTAAAATTGGTTATGATGGTATTGTTTTTGCATCAAATGCTTCAAAGCCAGCCTTTAAGTTAAAGCCTTACCATGTATTTACTGCCCTTGCAGCACAATTGCCATCTAATGGTAAACTGGTTCCAAACCCATATACAAACTGGAATCAAATTGACTCATCTCTTCCAAATGAGCCAATTACACTTGTTATTCCAGCGTCTAACCATGGTACACGTGAAGTGTTCCAAGAGAAAATGGTTGAAGCTGGTTGTGAAACCTATGAATATTACAAAAATCTACCAAAAGATGATCGTGCTAAAGCATGTTCTACTTTCCGTAAAGACGGCCGTGTCGTTGAAATTTCTGGTGACTACACTGAAACACTGGCACGTTTGAAAACTTCACCGAATGCAGTAGGCGTATTTGGTTTAGGATTCTATGATCAAAACAAAGATCGTCTACGTGTTGCAACTGTAAATGGTGTAGAGCCGAGTGAGCACACTGTACTGAATGGAACGTATGCTGTATCACGTCCTTTATTCTTCTATGTAAAAGGTGAACATACTAAAGTGATTAAAGGTTTACCACAATACGTAGAATTTTTCTTAAGTAAAAAAGTTTCAGGAAAAGGTTCAAAACTCGACAAAGCAGGTTTGATCTCTATGTCTGATGCTGAACGTGCACAAGTACTTGCTGACTTTAAAGCCGGTAAATATGTGAAGTAATGCAATATATTTTAAGGTGAGGATGAGGTGACTTGTCCCCACCTTTTTTGGTTTTTAGATAATACATAGCGGAGATGATATGAATCTGCTTCTTTTGGGTGTGTTACTTG
Organism: Acinetobacter rathckeae; assembly: GCF_015627125.1. Classification (GTDB taxonomy): domain Bacteria; phylum Pseudomonadota; class Gammaproteobacteria; order Pseudomonadales; family Moraxellaceae; genus Acinetobacter; species Acinetobacter rathckeae. The sequence goes on from NZ_VTDO01000001.1 coordinate 352,583, forward strand.
CTGTTATTGCGATCGGCTATCAGTTTGGTCTGAAAAAAAGTCGCCGCATTGCAGGTCAGGGCAATAATTCCGCAACGTTACATTCACGACCAGGTTATTATGGTGCGCTTGTTGCTCTGTGGTGTGGTGTGCCAGCATTATTAATTTTTGGTCTTTGGAACTTTATTGAGCCGATATTATTACGTCAAATGGTCTTTTCTCAAGTTCCAGCAGATGTTCTCTCACATCTAGATCCTTCTAGTCAGTCAGTATTACTCGACCGTGTTAAAGCTATTGCTTCTGGTTTTGGTGTAACAGATCAGGCACAGCCTTATGAAATAGCCGCTGCAACGCAATACGCACAAGCTATGAAAATAGGTGACTATGCACAGTTTGCTGTAGTCATTTGTATTGCATTGGTCGGTCTGGTTTTTGCACATAAAAAAGTAACACAACAATATCGTGCAAGAAATTATGTAGAAAAATTTGTGCGTATTGCATTGGCACTATGTTCAGGTGTTGCCATTTTGACAACTGTTGGTATTGTAATGTCAATGTTTAGTGAAGCATTGAGATTTTTCCATTTTGTTAGCCCTACAGAGTTCTTTTTGGGCACGCAATGGGATCCAGGGTTTACCACAAGTGGTACATCAGATGGTACTTATGGCCTATTGCCTTTGCTTTGGGGTACTTTACTGGTCAGTGCAATTGCACTATTAGTTGCTATTCCTGTAGGGCTGTTTATTGCCATTTACTTAGCTGAATATGCATCGCCTCGTTTGCGTGCATGGGCAAAGCCCGTGATTGAAATCTTGGCAGGTATTCCGACCATTGTTTATGGTGTTTTTGCACTCATGGTTATTGGCCCATTTTTTAAGTCAGTTGGTGATATGGTGGGTATCCACATCAACGCAACGAGTGCATTAACAGCAGGATTTGTGATGGGAATCATGATTATTCCATTTGTATCATCACTATCAGACGATATTATTACCCAAGTACCTCGTTCATTGCGAGATGGTTCTTTGGGTTTAGGTTCAACTAGATCAGAAACCATTCGTCAAGTGGTTTTACCTGCAGCATTACCAGGTATTGTTGGTGCATTTTTGTTAGCAGCATCACGTGCAATTGGTGAGACGATGATTGTTGTTCTTGCAGCTGGTAATAGTCCACTGTTACAGATTAATCCTTTAGAAGCCGTTTCTACAGTAACAGTGACTATTGTAAACCAGTTAACGGGTGATACCGATTTTGCAAGCCCACAAGCATTGGTGGCATTTGCACTGGGGTTAACACTGTTTGTGATTACTTTGGGTCTAAATATTATTGCACTGTATATTGTGCGTAAATACCGTGAGCAATATGAATGAGTATGAATAATAGTTCTGTAGATGCAGCATTGGCTAGTCAGTCATCGGTTGATAAAAAGCAAGAAAGAAAGCAAATTATTATTGATTCTTTGTCAAAGCGTCATAGTAAAGAAAAACGTTTTAAACTGCTGGGCTTACTGTCGGTGATTACGGGTCTTTTATTTGTCGCACTTTTATTTGGTAGTATTTTATACAAAGGTTTGCCAGCATTTTGGCAAACGAGTATGACTGTACCAGTTTACTTTGACCCTAAACTGATTGATGCAGGAGCCCCACCTGTTAAACAACCAGATGAATCTCCTGCTATTTTCCAAGAGCGTTATATTGATTGGCAAACTAAAATGAGCATGGTGGATTGGGACGCACTGATTACACATGCAATGATTGCCAAAGATAAAGCCCTTGCAGGCAAAGAAAGTGATCTATCTAGTATTTATACTAGCTCAGAAACCTATCGCTTGCGTGATATGGTGTTTGCAGATCCGAGTTTAGTTGGTAAAACAGTTGATTTGAAATTCTTAGCAGATGCAAATGTTGATGTGTGGCTGTCAGGGAAAATTGATCGCAGTTTACCAGCAGAGCAACAACAGCTAAGCCCTGAAATTCGTCAATTAGCTGATCAAATGAAAGCACAAGGCCTTTTAGAAAATACCTTTAACTTTAAAATTTTCACAAATACAGACTCTAGAAGTTCTCCTGCAAGTAGTGGTTTAGCAGGCGCATTTATGGGTTCTCTATTTATGATGTTGATCGTGATCTTTATTTCGATTCCAATTGGTGTGGCCAGTGCGATTTATCTTGAAGAATTTGCAAAGAAAAATTTGATTACAGATATTATCGAAGTCAACATTAATAACTTGGCAGCAGTGCCATCTATTGTCTTTGGTTTATTGGGTGCTTCTATTTTTATCGGTTGGATGCATTTACCTCTTTCCGCACCTTTAGTAGGTGGGTTAGTACTGAGTTTAATGACTTTGCCAACGGTGATTATTACCACACGTGCATCGCTTAAAGCAGTACCGCCATCTATTCGCCAAGCGGCACAAGGTTTGGGTGCATCTAATGTACAAACCGTTTTTCACCATGTATTACCACTGGCTTTACCGGGTATTTTAACAGGTGCTATTATTGGTGTAGCACAAGCTTTGGGGGAAACTGCACCATTGCTATTGATTGGTATGAGTGCGTTCGTGGCAAGTGTTCCAACAACACCACTCGATCAGTCTACAGCATTACCAGTACAAGTATTTTTATGGCAGGGTAATGAATTACGTAACTTCTTTGAAGGACGTACTGCTGCAGCAATTATTGTATTGCTTGCCATGATGATTGGACTAAATAGCTTAGCAATTTGGTTACGAAAGAAATTTGAAGTACGCTGGTAATTGGGGAGTTTTAGTATGACAATGAAGAATACGTTAGAGCCAACTCGTACGATAGAGAAGGAAAGTCAGGTGCCATTACAGTCAGATACAAATCAGAATCAGTCTATGCCAAAAGAACAGCCTAAAATTAGTATAGGTAGTTTTGATCAACCAAAAACTTCTGAAAAGTTGGCAGATCAAACCAAAGAAGTGAAAATTAGTGCCCAAGATGTACATGTTTACTATGGTGAAGCAGAAGCGATTAAAGGCATTGATATTGATGTTTATCAAAATGAAGTCATTGCTTTTATTGGGCCATCAGGCTGTGGTAAATCAACATTTTTACGTACACTTAACCGTATGAATGACACCATTGATACATGTCGTGTGACAGGTAAGGTATTATTAGATCAACAAGATATTTATGATCCAAATCTAGACGTGGTGTTGTTACGTGCTCAAGTAGGTATGGTTTTCCAAAAGCCAAACCCATTTCCAAAGTCTATTTTTGATAACGTTGCTTACGGACCAAAATTACATGGTTTAGCATGTAATAAATATGATCTTGAAGAAATCGTTGAAAACAGTTTACGTAAAGCTGGTTTATGGGAAGAAGTGAAAGAGCGTTTAAACCAACCAGGTACTGGCTTATCTGGTGGTCAGCAACAACGTTTATGTATTGCACGTACTATTGCGGTAAGCCCAGAAGTTATTTTAATGGATGAACCTTGTTCAGCACTTGACCCAATTGCTACAGCAAAAGTAGAAGAGTTAATCTCTGAATTGTCAGACCAATATACAATTGCTATTGTGACACACTCAATGCAACAAGCAGCACGTGTATCACATCGTACAGCGTACTTCCATTTGGGTGATTTAATTGAAGTGAACTCGACTGAAAAAGTATTCACTCAGCCAGATCATGAGTTGACAGAAGCGTATATTACAGGTCGTTTCGGTTAATTTTACCGACCACACCTATAAAAAACTGGCTTTTAATAAGCCAGTTTTTTTTATGACTATGACATATATAATTTGATGCTTAATGTTATGCTATGGCCAGTTTACGTTAAAAGTTATGACAGTATATGTACGATTTTGATGTTTTAGTCTTTATTGGGCGTTTTCAGCCTTTTCATAATGCACATTTAAAAACCATTAATATTGCATTACAACACAGTCATGAGGTCATTGTTGCTTTGGGCTCTGTACAGAATGATCGTTCAATTAAAAATCCATTTTTTGCTCATGAAAGGGAGCAAATGATTTTAAATAGTTTTTCTTTAGAACAACAAAAAAGAATCCATTTTATTCACTTGATTGATGTAAATGATGATGAAAAATGGGTACAACAAGTTAAAGATAAGGTGGCTGACCATACTCAGCCATCACAAAAACTGGGTTTAATTGGGCACTTTAAAGATGATTCATCTTATTACTTAAAGTTATTTTCAGCGTGGAAACTTTTTGAATTAGATAATTTAGAGAACTTTTTATCTGCCACAGATATTAGAAACTTATATTTTAATGGAAAAATCCAAGCAGACAGCGTACCTTTAGGCACAATGAATATGCTCAAAAAATTTATGGGCACAGTAGATTACCAAGAACTGAAACATGCATGGAGTGCATCACATCAGCACACTTCATTATAAAGGTTGTTTAAATGTATAAATATTTTTTGTGTTTGTTGATGTTATTCAGCACAGTTGAAGTCCATGCCCAAATGCCAAGTTATCAGTTTGCTAAAAATGGTCACGTGGGTTTTTATATTAAGAAGTTTGCCATAAAAGTATTACAAGCAGAGTTTCAGCAAGTAGACTCACGTATAGATTTTGATGCAACACATTTAGCACAAAGTCATATTTCGTTTGTAATGAAAGTTGAAAGTTTAAAGCTGAGTAATGATGCATTACATGACATGGTTTTAGGGCCAGATGTATTTAATGTTCAGCAATATAAAGAGATTATTTTTGAAAGTACCGAGATTCAACCAGTAGGTGAGTATCATTACAACGTTTTGGGAAATTTAACCATTAAAGGTAAAACAAAGCCTGTTATCTTTGAAACAGACATTATACCTACAGCAAACAATAATCATTTTACCTTTAAGGCCAATACTCAAATTGAAAGCCATAATTTTGCAATGAAGTCAAAATTTGGTTCACTGACAGAGCATGTCAATATTTTTGTAGATGGTGAGCTTACTCTAAAATAAGCTCATGAGATTTAAGATTGAGTATGTTGTAATGCTTTTAAATCATCTAGTATTTGCTCAGCATGGCCTGCAGCTTTGACTTTACGGTAGCTTTTGACGAGTTTACCTTGATGAAAAATAAAGGTAGAGCGCTCAATTCCCATCACTTTCTTGCCATACATATTCTTTTCTTTAATTACATCGAAATGTTGGCATAACGTTTCATCTTTATCACTAATCAGGTCAATGGTTAGTCCTTGTTTTGCAATAAAGTTTTGATGTGTTTTTACTGAATCACGAGAAACACCAATCACTTCGGCATCTAGTTGTTTAAACTGATCTAGAATGCATGAAAAACCAACCGCTTGTGTCGTACAGCCTGAGGTAGAGTCTTTCGGGTAAAAATATAAAACTAACCATGCTGACTCTAATGTGGTTAAATCAATTTGTCCCGTTGCGGTATTAAATGGCTGTGCAGGTAAAACAATATTTTCTTCTGACATTTTAAGGTGCTCCATAAAGCAAACTAGCCACAGATGTGGCTAGTTTTACAATCGTTTGATATTACTGGGCAGCAGGTTGAGTTTGTGGCTGAGCTGCTTGTTGCTTCATTGCTTCTTCGGTAAGCGTTTTAAGTTTTGAAGTCAACTGAGGGCCAAAGCAGTTTTGAATTGCTGCATTTTGTTGTTGGATAAATGGAAGTGTGCTTGGGCTTTTCTTTTGGTTCACAGTACTAATAATTTGCCACTCTTGAGCTTTCGTGATTTTACCTTCTGCATCTACTTGGCAAGTACAAAACTTATCAGCTTCAGCTGAAGTTAGTTTATTGCCTTTACTTGCACTTTCTTTACAGTTGCTAATGAGTGTGCCACGAACGTTGGTGCTTTTTGATGGGTCTTGTGCTGCATGTGTTGCAGTTGCTACGAAGCTCATAGATGCAAGAATTGTAGATAAAACTAATTTTGATTGTAAAAATTTCATAAATATACCTTGTATTGTCAATATCATCGTACGGTGGTGAGTGTAGCATTCAATAAAAATGCTATGCCAGTACGCTATGACAGTCTGAACTGTGAAGTACTATTTTTCTAGTCTACACGATGTTTTATGTCGATTTATATCATATTCGTTTTGCATAAATGTAACAAAGGTATTTTTATCTGTATTGGTGAAAATACCAATACAGATAATATTTATACAGTGTTAGCGACCTGTTTCATCTTGCCACAGTAGTTTATGTAGCTGAAGCTGAAAACGTACGGGAAGTTGGTCGTCTAGTAGCCATTGTGCTAAGTCACGAGCGAACTGTGGCAGTTTTGCATTGCCTTTTTCAACAGCAAAAGCAGGGGAGAACCATACGGTGTTTACTTTTTTGTTGAGTTGGTAAAACAAAACTTGTTTTTTTGACCACTCATAATCGCCTTGATTGCAAATCACAAATTTGATTTGATCTTTAGGTGTAAGGTACTCAAAATTACTGATTAAATTACGATGATCTTCACCAGATGTTGGTGTTTTTAAGTCGAGTACTTTGGAGACTCTTGGGTCTACTTTAGACACATCTAAAGCACCACTGGTTTCTAAAGAGACTTCAAAGCCTAAATCACATAATCGTTTTAACAGTGCAATACAGTTGGGCTGAGCTAAAGGCTCGCCACCTGTGACACAAATATAAGGTGTATTATAACTTTTTGCAGTCTCTATAATGGATTCGAGAGACTGTCGTTGACCACCTTCGAAAGAGTAGGTGGTGTCACAATAGGTACATCTAAGCGGACAACCTGTTAAGCGTATAAATACGGTAGGTAGTCCTGCGGCATCTGCTTCACCTTGCAGTGAGTAAAAAATTTCTGTGATTTTTAGCCCTGCATTTGGGTCTGTCACAGGAATAGACTTAGAGCGGCGTAACGCATTCATACAAAATAATAACCGTATTTTAAAAGAAAAAAATCTCTACGACCAATCTGGCCGTAGAGACTTGGTAAACACTAAGAATTAGTCTTCACGTAAAAGGTCGTTTAGGCTCGTTTTAGCACGTGTTTGAGCATCTACTTTTTTCACAATAATTGCTGCATATAGGCTGTATTTGCCATCTTTAGATGGAAGGCTACCAGGTACAACAACAGAACCAGCAGGTACACGACCGTAGTGAATTTCACCTGTAGTACGGTCATAAATACGAGTCGATTGACCAATATAAACACCCATAGAAATCACAGCACCTTCTTCAACAATCACACCTTCAACAATTTCTGAACGTGCACCGATAAAGCAGTTGTCTTCAATAATGGTTGGGTTTGCTTGTAATGGTTCAAGTACACCACCAATACCTACACCACCAGATAAATGTACATTTTTACCAATTTGTGCACATGAACCTACAGTTGCCCATGTATCTACCATGGTGTTTTCATCAACGTATGCACCAATGTTTACGTAAGAAGGCATCAATACAACATTTTTAGCTTGGAAGCTACCACGACGTGCAACAGCTGGTGGTACAACTCGTACACCTGCTTCTTTAAATTGTGCTTCAGTCCAACCTGCAAATTTTGTGTCTACTTTGTCAAAAAATGCAAGATCGCCAGCTTCAACAGGTTTGTTGTCGTTAAGTTTGAATGACAAAAGTACTGCTTTTTTAAGCCATTGATGAACAACCCACTCACCATCAATTTTTTCTGCAACACGGAGTGAACCGTTGTCTAAACCTTGTAATGCTTGCTCAACAGCATCACGAATTTCTGCTGAACAATCAGCTGCAGTAAAGTTTGCACGGTTTTCAAAGGCTTGTTCAATAATCGTTGACAGTTCAGACATAATCACTCATTCCAAATCTAGTTTATAAAATGGCGTTAATTCTACACTAAAAAATATGTTTGCGGGCTGAATTTTTTGTGAGCAGTACAAGAAATTGCCCGTCTATGTCATTTAAATATTTACATAATAAAACATACGACATAATGAGGCTGAGATGTTGGTTCTATATATTGAATGTGTCAGCATGTGCTGTACGTATTGCTTGAAGTGAGTTGTGGTAGATGATGCAGCAAAAATATCTGTTATGTGTATTGGTAACGTGTGGACTAATGACGCAGGCGAGGGCAGATGAAAAAGTGATTATAGGGGGAGAGTCGACTGCACAGCAATATGTGCCTGTGGCTGTAAGCTTGAATGTCGGTTCACTCGGTTACGGCGTTGCACTGATGTGGGATACTACACCAAATTTAGGCGTGACTTTAGGCTATAAGAATCATCAGCTTGGGTATAACAAAAATATAGACACCTCATTGGGGGCATTTAAAAGACAATCTACACAAAGTCATAGTACGGCTGTACAAGCAGAATGGCGACCTTGGGTAGAGCAATCATCATTGTTTGCTAAGTCAAGTTATGTGGCATTTGGTATGGCTTACTTACAGCAAAGTTATACACTGAGTGGCCGTGAAAATAATGTATATGGAAAAATGGAGCACAACCAGATATCACAGTATGTGGGCTTAGGGGTTCGTCCAATGTTAGGTTTACATTGGGGCTGGCTGGCTGAAGTGGGTGTGTACTATATGCAACAGCCAAGTATGCATTTAAATAGCACAACATCGCAATTAAAATTAGCAGAAAAAGATCAGTGGTTTCCTACCGCACAGTTGGGTGTGGTCTACCATTTTTAAGAGAGATACGAACCCAAAAAGTTAAGTTGGGTTCGTGTTTAATATATGGGTTACCATCTGAGTTTAGAGAGCCATTGCCCAAATGTTTGAGCAATTTGTACTAAGATGAGTAATACAATAATGGTCAAAATCATAATAAAAGTATCAAAACGCTGGTAACCGTAGGCGTAAGCTAAATCACCAATACCACCACCACCAACAACACCTGCCATGGCTGTTGCACCAATTAAACTGATGTTTGCGGTGGTTAGGTTTAAAATAAGTGAGCTGCGTGCCTCAGGTAAAATAAACTTAAAGATAATTTGTAGCGGTGTTGCACCCATCGCTTGGGCAGATTCAATAATGCCTTCATTGACTTCTAATAATGATGTTTCAATCAGTCGACCCATGTATGGCCCAATGTACACAACCAATGGCACAATGGCTGCTGCAGTACCAATGGTTTTCCCTGTAATAAATTTAGTGATTGGAATCATGGCAATCATTAAAATCACAAAGGGTAGAGAACGCAGTGCATTCACAATGGGATTTAAAATTTGATAAATGGGTTTGTTGGGTAAAATCCCTTCATCTCGTGTGAGTACTAAAGTAATGGCTTGTAAAAAGCCCCAAACTGCACCAAAGAAAAAAGCCACTACAACCATATAAATGGTTTGCTCAAGTGCTTGAATAAAATCTTCTACAGAAACGAGGCTAGTCCAAACAGGCTGGGTGATTTGGGTCAGCCATGCAATAAATGCGTCTCTCATTCGTCTACTCCTGCACGTTGTACAGATACACCTGCTTGTTCTAAATGTTGAATGGCGTCATTCACATCTTTTCCTAATAATTGCACAAACATTTGTCCAATGACTGTGCCATTAATTTCAGTCATATTTGCAAATAAAATATTGAGACTGACATCAAATTGTCTAATCATAGATTCAATCACAGGTTGCTGTGCAGATTGCCCCAAAAACTGCAATCTGTAGATGCTTTGTTGATGTTGGTGTTCAAGCTGATTTAAAATACCGTGAGGTAGATGTTGCTGTAATACTGTTTGAATAAAGTTTTGCGTGGTTGGGTGCTGTGGGTGACTAAAAATGTCTATGGTTGTGCCGTGTTCAATAACTTGGCCAGACTCCATAACAGCAATATAGTCACAGACTTTCTCAATCACATCCATTTCATGTGTAACCATGACAATGGTAATGTTTTGTTCTTTGTTAATTTTTTTAAGTAAGTCGAGTACAGATTGTGTGGTTTGTGGGTCAAGTGCAGAGGTGGCTTCATCACACAGTAAAATTTTAGGGTGATTCACTAATGCACGGGCAATACCCACACGTTGTTTTTGTCCACCAGAGAGTTCATCTGGGTAAGCATCTTTTTTATGTTTGAGGTCAATAAACTCAAGTAGTTCATCAACACGTTTTTGTCGCTCAGATGCACTATAGCCGAGTAGTCGCATTGGCATAGCAATATTTTGACTGACTGTTTTGGTTTGCATAAGATTGAAGTGCTGAAAAATCATACCAATATGGGTACGCTCTTGGCGTAGTGCTTTGGCATCGAGTGCAGTAAAGTCTTTTTGGTTAATCATGACTTGTCCTGCACTTGGGCGCTCAAGTAAATTAATCAAGCGAATAAGTGTGCTTTTACCTGCACCACTATAACCAATAATTCCAAAAATGCTGCCTTCAGGAATGCGTAGGTTAATTTGATTTAAGGCATTTACACGTTGCCCTTTAAGCATATAGTGCTTAGAGATATTCTTAAATTCAATCATAGGTCAAAACAATGCTCGGCATGAAAAATAACAGGTAAAGTAGCACTACTTTACCTGTTCGAAGGGAGAAAGCATAAAACTATGCAGTGTTTTATTTTTCAGTGAGGTAGCTAATGGGTTTGTTTACATCAATTTTAGTCCCACCGAAACGGTCAGCAATAAACTTTTTCACTTCTTCGCTGTGGTAAAGTGGAATCAGTTTTTGTAGTGCTGGGTCATCTTTCTTCGCTTCTGACGTTACAAGTAAGTTAATGTTTAACTTGGTTGACTGGTTAATTGGCTCATAGAATAACGCATCTTTCAGTACGTTTAAACCACCTTCCATTGCAAGGGTATTACCTAAAACAATACCATCTACATCGCTCATTACACGTACAGCAGTTGCCATAGGAATAAGCTTTAACTGCAAGTGTTTTGGATTAGAAGTGATGTCTTTTAGCTGACCATGAATTGGGTCAAAGTCTTTCTTAAGCTCAATTAGACCTGCACTTTGAAGTAAAGATAAAGCACGTGCTTGGTTTGATGTGTCATTTGGAATGGCAATTTCTGCATTGTTTTTAATGTCATCAATCTTTTTGTATTTGGTTGAGTAAATACCCATTGGCTCAATATATGTGGTTGCAATCGGCACTAACTTATCTTTATTTTCGCTGTTATATGCAGAAAGATAGTTATAGGTTTGGAATGCATTAACATCAATTTCGCCTGCTGCAGTTGCTTTGTTCATGGCAACATAGTCAGTCATGTTTTTAACATCAAGTTTAATGCCTGCATCTTTTGTTGCAGGAAGTGTCGCGATATAACGCCAAACATCGGTATCTGAACCATCTGATGCCAATACAATGTTAGTGAGTTTTTTATCTTCTTGTGTGCTTGTTTGATCAGATGGGGTTTTGCTACAACCTGCAGCAACTAAAAGGCTTGCACCTAAAAAAACACTCAGTAGTTTTTTCATGTAATGAATTGTCCTATGCAGATAATATAGGTTGTCTATATTGAGCGGTAATCGTTTTCACAGATGTTTTGCTGATACAGTATTTAGGTATGAGATTAACATGTGCTAAAACGAAAAATAAGATGAAGCAGTCTGTATGGTATTGCCATAAGCTGTGTAATACCAAGCCAATATTGCTATAAATAGTGGCTTTTGCTGTAGACTGACTGGATTGAGCGAAGTATAAAGTCTATTTTTTATAAGTCAAAACAATAAAATTCACAATCTATATGAATTTTATTCATTTAAATAATTGCTTTCGTGATGAAGGTAAGAATGCACCCATCATTGGATGCATTCTTTAGAAGAATTACTGTTGTTCACGTGCGATGGCGCGGTAACCAATATCGGTACGATATTGCATGCCCGTAAATGTAACTTGACCACACACTTCAAGTGCATTGACTTGTGCTTCGAGTACAGTGTTTCCGAGTGCTGTCACGCATAGTACACGACCGCCAGCAGTGATAATGTGACCATCTTCACTGAGCTTTGTACCCGCATGGAAGATTTTTGTCCCTTCTGGCGATTGCCCTAAACCAGAAATGACATCACCTTGGCGAGCCGTTTCTGGGTAGCCTTCAGAGGCAAGTACAATACCAATAGACTTACGTGAGTCCCAGTGTGCTTTGGCAGGAAGTGTTCCGTCTATGCCTGCTTGAATGAGCTCAACGAGTGATGATTGTAAACGCATCATAATCGGTTGCGTTTCAGGGTCACCAAAGCGGCAGTTAAATTCGATAACACGTGGTTGCCCTTGCTCATCAATCATTAGACCTGCATATAAAAAGCCGGTATAGACGTGACCATCTTTTTTCATGCCTTCTACTGTTGGGCGCATTACTTCTTGCATCACACGTTCAAAGACTTCATTGGTCACCACAGGAGCGGGAGAGTAAGCACCCATGCCACCGGTGTTAGGCCCTTGGTCACCTTCAAAAATACGCTTATGGTCTTGAGATGTGGCCATTGGTAAAATATTTTCGCCGTCAATCATGCAAATAAAGCTGGCTTCTTCGCCTGCTAAAAATTGCTCAATGACGACGCGACTGCCTGCTTCACCAAATTTGTTGCCAGAGAGCATGTCATCAATGGCAGCGAAAGCTTCATCATTGGTCATGGCAACAATAACGCCTTTACCTGCTGCTAGACCATCTGCTTTAATGACGATTGGCGCACCATGTTGTTTGATATATGCTTTTGCAGGCTCAATGTCGGTAAAGACATCATAAAACGCGGTTGGAATGTTGTGGCGTTTAAGGAAGTCTTTTGCAAAGGCTTTTGATCCTTCGAGTTGAGCTGCGTATTGGGTAGGGCCCCAAATACGTAAACTTGCTGCACGTGCAGCATCAATAACACCATTCACTAATGGTGCCTCTGGGCCAACAACAATAAGATCAATCTGATTACTTTGAGCGAACTCAATGATGGCAGCATTGTCTAAAATATTGAGTGCAACATTGACGCATTTATTTTCAGTGGCTGTACCTGCATTTCCTGGAGCAACAAAGACTTTTTTAACTTGGTCATCTTGTGCAATTTTCCATGCAAGTGCATGTTCACGACCACCATTACCTAAAACTAAAATATTCATGAAGATTCTCTCTATGAATGTGGCATGTTAATGTTTGGTTTTAACATGCCAAGCAGATTTGTAAGGAGTTTTAGTGGCGGAAATGACGCATGCCAGTGAAGACCATTGCAATGCCAGCTTCATCTGCAGCAGCAATCACTTCTTCATCACGCATTGAACCGCCTGGTTGGATAATGCATTTAATGCCTGCTTTTGCTGCATTGTCTATGCCATCACGAAATGGGAAAAATGCATCTGATGCCATCACAGCACCTTCAACAACAAGCCCTGCATGTTCTGCTTTAATGCCTGCAATACGTGCTGAGTTCACGCGACTCATTTGACCTGCACCCACACCAATCGTTTGGCGATTTTTTGCATACACAATGGCATTTGATTTCACGTATTTTGCCACTTTCCATGCAAAAATAAGGTCGTTAATTTCATCTTCTGTTGGTGCACGCTTGGTTACGACTTTAAGATCGCTGGCTTTAATCATGCCTAAATCTTGGTCTTGAACCAGTAAACCACCGTTAACGCGTTTGTAGTCAAGTTGTGTCGCTCGGTTATCTATGCTTGGTAATTCACCGCAAGTGAGTACACGTACATTTTTCTTAGCTGAAGTTACTTCTAATACACCGTCTGCAATGCTTGGTGCAATAATCACTTCAACAAATTGGCGTGAAACAATGGCTTGAGCCGTTGCAACATCTAACTCACGGTTGAATGCAATAATGCCACCAAAAGCAGATTCTGTATCGGTTGCATAAGCAAGATCATAAGCTGCTTGTATGCCATCTAAAGACACTGCAACACCACATGGGTTGGCATGTTTTACAATGACACATGCTGGTTTTTCAAATGATTTTACACACTCAAGTGCTGCATCTGTATCTGCAATATTGTTATAAGATAAAGCCTTACCTTGTAATTGTTTTGCGGTAGATACAGAAGCTTCAGTTGCACTTTCTTCGACATAAAAAGCAGCAGATTGGTGAGGGTTTTCACCATAACGCAAGTCTTGTGCTTTTTGTAACTGGGTGTTGAATGTACGTGCAAAAGTATCTGCCGAGCCATCTGTATGACCAACACGTGCACCTAAATAAGAGGCGATCATGCCATCATACTGAGCAGTGTGTTCAAATGCTTTTACAGCCAAGTCAAAACGTGTGGCTTGAGAAAGCGTATTTTGCATTTTTAATTCGGCAATTACAGTGGCGTAGTCTGATGCATTTACCACAATACCTACAGAGGCATGGTTTTTAGCAGCTGCACGCACCATGGTTGGGCCACCGATATCAATATTTTCAATGGCATCAGCTAAGCTACAATTTGGTTTTGCAACAGTTGCTGCAAAAGGGTAGAGGTTTACAACAACAAGGTCGATTGCTGCAATATCATGTGCTTGCATCACATCTTCATCAATACCACGGCGGGCAAGAATACCACCATGAATTTTAGGATGAAGGGTTTTAACACGGCCATCCATCATTTCAGGGAAGCCAGTATGCTCTGATACTTCAATGACTGAAATGTTGTTTTCTTTAAGAAGTTTATAGGTCCCACCAGTAGATAAAATTTCTATCCCAAGGTCAGAAAGATTCTGCGCAAAATCAACAATACCAGTTTTGTCAGAAACAGAAATTAAAGCACGTTTAATAGTCATGATGTGTTTAGTCTTTGAAGTTGGAAAACAAAAGGCAAAAAAAATGCCCACGAAGACGTGAGCATTTTATCATTTATTCACTCATTAATCCGTGAGCTTTCAACTTTTTACGTAGCGTACCACGGTTTAAGCCTAGAATTTCAGCTGCACGTGTTTGGTTGCCACGGGTGTATTCAAGTACTACAGACAAAAGAGGTTTCTCCATTTCTGCTAGCACCATGTCGTAAACTTGCGATGGTTGCTCACCTTGCAAAGATGCAAAATAGTGACGAACTGCGCGATCCACATGGATACGAAGCGCAACATCAGACTGTGCAGTAAAAATAGGAGATTTGCTATTCATGCGTTTTAATCCGAAATCAATCTAAACCGTGCCAGATAAGACAGTGGTTTTATATTTAAAGGTAGATATAAGCTCATTGGTATAATGAGATATCTAGAAAACGAGTATAGCTTGCCACATTTTTCTCGCTTTGGTTGAAAAATAACCGTAACAAATATTTAAGAATTGTTACAGCCATTAATCAGAAACAAAAAAAGAGCTGTATGCGCAGTATTAGATAGTGCACATGAGCTTAATTTTTTTTCTTAATAAGGTAAGACGAGGCGTTTGTTTGGCTAAGCTTTCTTGGCGCACATAATAACATTGTGCAAAATAAAGTGAGTAAATTTGAGGCAGTTTTTTTGTGTTTTTTGATCGTTTTTTTGAATTGAATTGTATTTTTAATTGCTTAAAAAAATAATAAAGGTGCTTTTATTTACAAGATGAATATTTTATGTGTCTGATTATGGATCTTTTTGGTGCTTTTTAGGAAATTAGCCAATGCCAATAAGGGTATAAGCTAAACCCACCACAATAGATAAACCAAGGACAATAATGCATAAAATAGCAATAATAAGCATTGGGAGTGAGGTTTTTTTGGGCTGATACTGTCCTTTTAAAGGGTGTAGTCGCAGTGTGTGTTGTAACTTGGGTGTGACATGCTGTGAGGGAATGTAATGTGTGTTATTTAGATAAGTTTGTAAGTCTATATTCGATGAATTACTTTTGCTCTCAAAAATATCAAGTATGGGGTGAGTAAAAGATTTACTGTGTCGAATACGATGAATGTTGGGCTGATGCAAATGAGGCAGATGTTTTGGTTTGTATGTATCTAGCATGGAAAGGTATGCGTTAAAAGTGTTTGAGCACTTAAAGCAGCATACCTTTCCTTCAGCAATGCGTAGCTGTAAAACAGATATTTGGTATTTCGTTTTACAGGTAGGGCAAGTGCTGGTAATACTTTGCATATGCTAAAATTTAGCCTAAACGGTTGCCTGAGATGCGGCACCAATGCTGTTCTCTTTTTTCAACTTCAGTCACTTCGAATAGTGGTGCATAAGCATCGCAAACATCTTGCAATTGTTCTTCTATCACACCAGCCAATGCAAAGGCTGCATTTGGTTTAGTGAGTCGGCTAAATTCTGGTGCTAAAGCCATCAGTGGCCCTGCTAAAATATTGGCGACTAATACATCGGCTTGTTGTGTGACGAACTGCTGATTGAAGGCTTCTGGTAAATCAACAAAGAAACCTTCGGATACATTATTAAGCTCAGCATTTTGTTGGGTGGCTAACACTGCTTGTGGGTCTATGTCAGTGGCATAGACTTTGTCTGCACCGAGTAATAGCGCAGCTACACCTAAAATGCCTGAACCACAACCGTAGTCAATCACCGTTTTGCCTTTAAGATCAGTTTTTCCTAACCATTGTAGGCATAGGAATGTACTGGCGTGATTACCTGTACCAAACGCTAAACCTGGGTCTAATTTTAGATTTACTGCAGTAGGGTCTGGTGGGGTAAGCCATTCTGGAACAATCCAAAAATGGTCTGCAATTTGAATGGGTTCATAATAATCCATCCATGTGCGCTCCCACACTTGGTCTTCAAGTATGTCGTGGCGGATTGTTGTGTGTGCTGGTAATTGAGCTGTTAAAAATGCGATAAGTGCATTGACATCGATTGGATCTGCATCATCTTGCTGGTATATACCTGTGACAATCACTTTATTCCACAGTGGTGTTTCACCCGGAAGTGGTTCAAGGAGTGCTTGATCTTCAGCATCGTCTAGCGTCACACTGACTGCACCCAGTGACAGTAGTAATGACTCTGTGATTTCGACTTGAGCTTGATCAACGGTAATATGAATTTGTAACCACTTCACAGACATAACCTAATTTTGCTAAAAGTAATACGCTATTGTAGCGAAAATCTGCCAGCTTAGAAACTTTAGTTTATGGCGTCGTGTACGGGTGAATCACTTGATGTACATCAGTGAATGGTATGTTGTAGAGTGTTGAGTTCTCTTTTACTAAACCCACGTGACATGAGCACACGTTTAATGCCTGTGGCAGTACCGTCGTCATTGGTGTTTTGTAGTGCTTCTAGAAGTTGTTCATTGCTTTTACATGCACAGTCATTTTCAACACATGCAATGCTGTTTTTACCACTGTTGAAGATGTTTTTCGGGAGAAATAGTTTTTGCCAAATACTCATAAGGAGTCATGATGATTAACAAAGATAATGCGAAATATAAATCAAAAAATAAAAAATTCAAGCAGCGTAAATTGAAGGACAGATGTATATAAATTTTATTTTTTTCGTTGGTCGGTTGTTCTATTTTTAAAAGATATTGAATTCTTTATATATTTATTGTGCTCGCTTATTTAATATTTTGAAACATTTTGTGTTTTTATTTATGTAAATGCATCATTTTATTAAAAGTTTTTCTGATTTAGTTCTTGGTTTATTATTGGTTAAATAGATTAAGTGTGGCAGCTTTTTAGACTGCCACAGCAGTCAATTATATTTTTTCGAGCAACAGCCCACTTTCTACATGGTGGGTATATGGGAATTGGTCGAACATGGCAAAGCGCACAATACGGTGTGTTTTACAAAGTATTTTTAAGTTGTCTGCAAGCGTGTCTGGGTTACATGAAATATAAATGATGTGCTTAAAACCCTGCATGAGTTTAAGGGTGTCATCATCAATACCTGCACGAGGTGGGTCGACAAAAATTGTACCGAAGTCGTAGTCTGACATATCAATATTTGCTTCTTGTAAGCGTCTAAATGTACGCTCACCTGTGTATGCTTGGGTGAATTCTTCAGCCGCTAAACGAGCAATCGCAATGTTGTCGATGTGATTGGTTTGTATGTTCCACTCAGCGGCATACACCGATGATTTGGCAAGTTCTGTGGCCAGCACTTTAGGGAACTTTTGTGCAAGTGGTAAAGTGAAATTTCCGTTACCGCAGTACAGTTCTAGTAAGTCACCTGAACATGTGGTGGCTACGTCAGATGCCCATTGCAACATTTTTTGGCAAATGACCGCATTGGGTTGGGTGAAGCCATTTTCAATTTGTTTGTACTGATAGGTTTTTTGGTCAACTTTAAATTGTTCTACGACAAAGTCATCACTCAAGACGAGCTTTTGGCCACGGCTACGTCCAATAATTTTAATCTTCAGTTTTTCTGCAAGTGCCTGTGCAAGTTGTTGCCACTCTTCATCGAGCTTATGATGGTAAATGAGTGTAACAAGCATTTCGCCACTCAAACTCCCTAAAAAGTCGATTTCAAATAAGCGGTGGTGTAGTGGTTTTTGTTGCTTAATTTCTTCAAGCAATACAGGCATGAGTTGATTAATTTGTAATGATGCAATTGGGAATTGATCAACACGAACCGCTTTTTTCTTTTTTCCTGTTTCATCGGCTTCAAACATGGCATAGAACATGTCGTCATCTGTGTGCCAGATGCGAAATTCTGCACGCATACGAAAATTGCTTTCAGGCGACTCAAACACTTCAAGCTGTGGTGGTTGAACGGTTTGAAATTGGGCAGAAATACGCTCAACTTTTGCTTGCAACTGTTGTTGGTATGCAGAGGTCATATGTTTGTTGGCCACACGCTGAAAAATAGGAGCGGCAATGTTAACAAACTACGCCATTTTAGCCTAGTGCTGAAATGGCGTAGTGTATAGTGTTGTTTAAGACATGGTCATTAGGCTGGCATTACCACCTGCGGCTGTGGTGTTAATGCTCACCGCATGTTCAATCACAAGGCGTTCTATGGCAACTTGTGGGCTATGGGGTTCTTGATGATGAATGGAAATAATTGCCCCATCTCGGTTGGCAATCTGCTGTTGTAATGCAGACAATGCTTCAGATTCACCGTGATGTAATACAGCATCAAACTCTGCTGTAGGTAAGTCTGTAACCACGTGTATTTGTGCTTTAACCACAGTTGGTAAGTCGGCCAAGTGTTGGATGATAATTGCATCTTTTGTAATGACCGCTTGAGCATTAACTGCAAAAATCGCCAGTAGTTGGGTAATGTAGTCTTGCTCGTTATGTGCAATGCTGGCAATGCGCTTACGTGGTTGCATGGTGTATTGGTTACTTTCGCCTGTTGGGCCTTGTAGTTCGTACGTTGTTCCAACCATAAATGCTTGAGTGTCTGTAACATTAAGCGTTGGGAAAGTGTTTTTTGCCCACGCTTTAAAGCTGTTGAGTGCTTCAAAACTTGGTTTTGCACGTTCATGCAGGGCTTGTTTTACCGCAAATGGTACGGTGCTATTAAAGTCATGTGGTTGTGTGAGACGGTGTAAATACAATGGGCCACCTGCTTTTGGTCCAGTACCAGATAAACCTTCACCACCAAATGGTTGTACCCCAACCACAGCACCAACAATATTACGGTTTACATAAAGGTTGCCTACATTTGAGTGGTTAATGACTTGTTGAATGGTGTCATCAATACGGGTATGTACGCCCATGGTTAAGCCATAACCTTTTTCATTAATGCGTTCAATCAGTTGTGGTAGTTCATTTTGCTGATAGGTAATGATGTGAAGTACAGGGCCAAAGACTTCTCGTTCTAAATCATCTAAGTTTGGTAGTTCAATCACGGTTGGTGGTATGAATGTGCCTTGAGTTGATGCATTTTGACTGGATGCATCATCAAAAGTGTACTGATGTACTGCATAACCTTTGGTCTTCATTTTTTCAATATGACGTTGAATGGTTTGCTGTGCTTCAGCATCAATCACAGGCCCAATGTCGGTTTGTAAAAAATGAGGGTTGCCTAAACGTAGCTGTTGCATTGCACCTTTGAGCATGGTTTGAATAGATGCTGCACAGTCTTTTTGTAAGCATAAAATACGCAGAGCAGAACAGCGTTGACCTGCACTGTCAAATGCAGAGCTGACCACATCAAGCACGACTTGTTCTGTGAGTGCCGATGAGTCAACTATCATGGCATTTTGACCCCCTGTTTCTGCAATAAGTGTGACAGGGTTACCTTCAGGTGTGAGGCGTTTTGCTGTGGTTTTTTGCAAAATTTTGGCGACTTCAGTTGAACCTGTAAACATAATGCCATGAATACGTTCATCGGCACTGAGCGCTGCGCCGACGCTTGCACCATCACCTGGTAAAAATTGTAAAGTAGCTTCAGGTACACCCGCTTGATGTAGCATTTTGACGGCTTGATATGCCACAAGTGGGGTTTGTTCAGCAGGTTTTGCTAATACGCAGTTACCTGTAACCAGTGCCGCTGCAACTTGTCCTGTAAAAATCGCCAATGGGAAGTTCCACGGGCTAATACACAGTACATTACCTAGTGGTTTAATGTTTGTATCAAATGTATGCGCTTGTTTGGCGTAGTAACGCAAGAAGTCGATGGCCTCTCTAACTTCTGCAATGGCATTGGCATAGGTTTTACCACTTTCACGACATAACAATACCATCAGCTCTAGCAGTTGATCTTGCATCGTGTTTGCGGCTGTTTCTAAATACATCGCACGCTGTGCTGGTGTGGTGTTTGCCCAAGCGTGTTGAGTGTTTTGTGCTTGCTCTAAGGCTGTGTTGACATCTTGGATATCTGCTTCAATCACATGACCAACAATATCTTGGTGCTGTGATGGGTTGAGGACCTCTTTTGCTGCCGTGTTGTATTCAGTTGCAGTTTTGTTTGCAATAAGAGGAGTTGCTTGCCATTGATGCTGCTGTAGTTGTTTTGCAACGTGGTTAAGCTGGGTTAAGCAGCTGTCATTTGCTAAATCAAAACCTGCTGAGTTGATGCGTCCCAAACTATAGAGGTCTTTTGGTAAGCAAATTGAGGGATGTTTTGCACCAATGACGTGTTCTTTGCTGGCTGCTGCTTCAATGTCTTGGATTGGTGATTGAATCAATTCTTCGATTTTGACCGATTTGTCTGAAATACGGTTCACGAAAGATGTATTTGCACCATTTTCAAGCAATCTACGCACCAAATAAGCAAGCAGTGTTTCATGGTTGCCCACAGGTGCATAAATACGACAAGGTACACCCAGTGCAAACACCACTTGTTTGTAAAGTGGCTCGCCCATGCCATGTAAGCATTGGAACTCGTATTGGGTTGGATAATACTTTTCTGGTTCAGCAAGATGGTAAATGGTTGCTAATGTTTGTGCATTATGTGTTGCAAACTGTGGGTAAATGGCTTCGGGCGCTGCCAACAGCTTTTTTGCACAGGCTAAATATGACAGGTCTGTATGTACTTTACGGGTAAATACAGGGTAGTCTGACATGCCTTCTACTTGTGCTTTTTTAATTTCGCTGTCCCAATATGCACCTTTAACAAGGCGAATCATTAAGCGTTTTTCGCTACGTTTAGCAAGGTCTATGATGTAATCAATTAAAAAGAAACAGCGTTTTTGGTATGCTTGAATCACAAATCCAATACCATTCCAACCTGCAAGTTCAGGTTCAAAACATAAACGCTCAAGCAATTCTAAAGAGAGCTCAAGGCGTTCACTTTCTTCTGCATCAATGTTTAAGCCAATGTTATACTGTTTTGCAAGCAGTGCGAGTTCAACAATACGTGGGTATAGTTCGTCATGTACTCGGTCGGTTTGTGCACGTTGGTAGCGAGGGTGGAGTGCAGAAAGTTTAATAGAAATGCCTGCACTGGCATATACGCCTTTGTTATTTGCAGATTTTCCAATCGCATGAATGGCTTGTTCATAGTCTTTCATGTAACGCTGCGCATCGTGCTCGGTGAGTGCGGCTTCACCAAGCATGTCATACGAGTATAAAAAGCCTGCTTGTTGCATCACCTTAGATTTTTCTAGGGCTTCTTGAATGGTTTCACCAGTCACAAACTGTTCACCCATCATACGCATAGCAACATCAACTGCTTTACGAATAATGCCTTGGCCACTGCGGGCTAAAATAGTGGTGAGTGTACTACTCATACTTTTACGTGTGGGTGTTGCCATAAGTTTGCCTGTGAGCATGAGCCCCCAAGCGGCTGCATTGACAAAAACGAGGCTACTTTGGCCAACGTGTTCTTTCCAATTACCTTGATTAATTTTGTCTTTAATGAGGCGGTCACGTGTTGCGGCATCTGGAATGCGTAACAAAGCTTCAGCCAAACACATGAGTGCAATGCCTTCTTGTGATGAGAGGGAGAACTCTTGCAATAAGCCTTGCACAATGCCTGCTTTACCTGAAGCTTTGCTTTTTTCACGTAAATGTTCTGATAACTTGTATGCTAGATCATATATTTTTTGATTTAATTCAGTAGGAATCTGTGTAAATTCAAGTAATTCAGTCACGCTCTCACTTTCATCTGTGCGCCAGTGTGTATTAATGTTCTTTTGTAGTATTGTGTGTTCTGGAAGGTTTGTAATATCTTGGAAGATTGTAGGGCAAGGTGATGTAGTGTGATCTGGTGTGTTCATGAGATGACGTCCTAGCATATGTAACAGTAAATAGTGGTTTTTGGTTTATAAAATAAATCATTGCAAAAAATATGCCGAATAACTCACTATATTTTTAATTTTTTTTAGGTAAATATTTTATGGCTGATGGAGATGCATCACTAGATCGTATTGATCTTAAAATTCTTGATTTATTGCAAAAAGATGGGCGTATATCAAATACGAAATTGGCTGAAGCAGTCAATCTTTCCCCAACCGCAGTGCTTGCAAGAGTGCAACGTTTGGTTGCAGATAGTTATATTTTGGGATACTACGCACATTTAAACCCAGAAAAGCTCAATGCGGGCTTTTTAGTGTTTGTAGAAATATTACTTGATAAAACGACGCCGAATGTTTTAGATGAGTTTGTGGAGGCAGCACGTAATTATCCTGAAGTTATAGAGTGCCACATGATTAGTGGTGGTTTTGACTTTTTAGTTAAAGTGCGTAGTAAAAATATGGATGATTTTCGCCGTATTGCTGGTAATGTCATTTGGAAGCTACCAGGAGTAAAAGAAACCCGTAGTTATCCTGTGATGCAAATGGTGAAAGAGGGGCAACAAATTAAAATCTTATCTAAAACAGATAAGGCTAAACGATAAATTATTTTTATTTAAAGTAAAATAGCCAATATTTGTATTGGCTATTGATTTGACTTAAATTAATTTTTGAGTGCAGGTTGTGCTGCTGCAATTGCGGCTGCAACAGCGTCATCTTCAGATAAATGAGTGGTTGATTTTTTGTGTTTCACAGGTTCTGTTGTTGCCACTTTCTCAGTAGTGACTTCAGGTGTTTTGGGTGTGTCATCTTTTACAGCACGGCGAACTTCTGTGGTTGTGTATTCTGTTTCAGTACGTTCAACAGTGGCTGTTTTCTCTGGTATGCTTTCGCTGTCATGGTGTTTGTGACGTGGTTTTTCTTTCGGCTTTTCTGCAGGTTCAGCCATAATGCTAGAGGCTTCATCTTTTGTAAGGCCTTGAGTTGGCTCGGCAGTCGCTTTTGTGAGTGGTTGTAATGGTTCAGATGCAGGGTTTTTTGCGACTGGGGTTTCATTTGTTGTTTGGTTTTCTGTCGCTTGTGTGTCGTGTTGTTCTTTTTTAGAGCAAGCCACGAGAATAAGACAAGCGGCGATAGCAGTACCAATAAAAATTGTTTTCTTCATCATTTTTGCGATTCTAATTAAGTATTGACTTGCTCATTATAACAAAAAAACAGATAAGAGCATGATGCAGGTTTATATTTCATGTCATTTTATTGTAGATAATATGGACGACTGCAAATAGTTGTGTGAATAGATGCTGAATGACTTTGCTTAAAAGGGCAGAGTAAAGTAAAATTATCCAACATTGCATGCCAATTTAGGCTGATTGTACGAGAACTCGAATGACCCATTTTATTTTCGTTACTGGTGGTGTTGTATCATCATTAGGTAAAGGTATTTCAGCAGCTTCTGTCGCTGCACTATTAGAAGCCCGTGGCTTACAAGTGACCATGGTTAAAATGGATCCCTACATTAACGTTGATCCAGGGACCATGAGCCCATTTCAGCATGGTGAAGTCTTTGTGACTGAAGACGGTGCTGAAACAGACCTCGACTTAGGTTACTACGAGCGTTTCTTACGCCGTGCCAAAATGACAAAGCTGAACAACTTTACCAGCGGTCGTGTTTACCAAGATGTGTTAAATAAAGAACGCCGTGGTGACTACCTTGGTGGTACAGTACAGGTCATTCCACATATTACAGACAACATTAAAGAACGTGTACTTCGTGCAGGCGAAGGCTATGACGTTGCCATCGTAGAAATTGGTGGTACGGTGGGTGATATTGAATCACTGCCATTTATGGAGTCTGTACGTCAGCTCATGGTTGAGTTAGGTCATAAACACAGTATGTTAATGCACTTAACACTGTTGCCTTATGTGAGCTCTGCCGCTGAACTTAAGACGAAACCAACACAACACTCGGTGAAAGAGTTATTGTCTATTGGTATTCAACCAGACATCTTGATTTGCCGTACAGAGCATGATGTCGATGCTGATACGACACGTAAAATTGCATTGTTTACCAATGTACAAGCACGTGCGGTGATTGTGTGTAAAGATGCAAAAACGATTTATCAGATTCCACGTAACTTTTCTGAGCAACAGGTTGATGACCTCATTTGCGAGCGTTTTGGTTTTGACAACTTGCCTAAAGCAGATTTGTCTGATTGGGATCAAGTGTGTGAAGCACTATTTAACCCAGAGTACACGGTACGTGTTGCCATGGTGGGTAAATATGTTGAATTGCCAGATGCATACAAGTCTGTGAATGAAGCGTTATTGCACGCAGGTATTCAAAATCGTGTCAAAGTACAAATTGATTATGTAGATGCTGAAAGCCTAGAGTCACAAGACCTTTCTATTTTATCAACTGCAAATGCAATCTTAGTACCAGGTGGCTTTGGTGAGCGTGGTACAGAAGGTAAAATGGCTGCCATTCGTTACGCACGTGAGCAAGGTATTCCATTTTTAGGTATTTGTTTGGGTATGCAGTTGGCGGTGATTGAATATGCACGTCATGTTGCAAATATGCCTGAAGCGAGTTCAACTGAATTTAATCGTTCAACGAAATATCCACTCATTGGTTTAATTACCGAATGGTTAGATGAGCGTGGCGAGTTGCAACAACGTAACTTAGAGTCTGATTTGGGTGGCACAATGCGTTTAGGTGCACAAAAATCTGAACTTGTTGCTGGCACAAAAACACGTGAAATTTATGGTAAAGCTGAAATTACCGAACGTCATCGTCATCGTTATGAAATGAATGATCGTTTTATTGCACCGCTTGAAGAAGCAGGGTTAAAAATATCAGGTTACTCATCTGTACAGCACTTGGTTGAAACGGTAGAAATTCCAGCACATCCTTGGTTTGTGGCAGTACAGTTCCATCCTGAATTTACAAGTTCGCCACGCGATGGACACCCTTTATTTGCAAGCTTTATTGATGCTGCTAAAAAGCAATATCAAAAAGGGCAATAAGAAAACTCAATTTAGGAAGTTTAAATGTCACAATTAAAACCACAACAAATTGTACGTTTAGGCGATATACAGGTGGCAAATCATTTGCCATTTGTATTATTCGGCGGCATGAATGTACTTGAGTCAAAAGATTTAGCATTTGAAATTGCTGAGTCTTACATTGAAATTTGTAAGCGTCTTGAAATCCCTTACGTATTTAAAGCCAGCTTTGATAAAGCCAATCGCTCAAGCTTACATTCGTACCGTGGGCCAGGTTTGGAAAAAGGCGTTGAATGGCTTGGCGAACTCAAAAAACAATTAAATATACCTATTATTACGGATGTGCATGAACCACACCAAGCTGCAATTGTGGCAGAGGTTGCAGATGTTGTGCAGCTTCCTGCATTTTTAAGCCGTCAAACAGATCTTGTTGAAGCGATTGCAAAAACAGATGCTGTGATTAATGTCAAAAAAGCACAGTTTTTAGCACCACAAGAAATGAGTCATATCTTGCAAAAATGCTTGGAAGTAGGTAATGATAAGGTCATTCTTTGTGAGCGTGGTTCTTCGTTTGGTTACAATAATCTAGTTGTTGATATGCTGGGCTTAGATATCATGAAGGCAATGGATGTACCCGTCATTTTTGATGTGACACATGCATTACAAAAACCAGGTGGGCGAGCTGATTCGGCAGGTGGACGCCGTGAGCAGATTGCCACTTTAGCACGTGCAGGCATGGCAACAGGTCTTGCTGGTTTATTCTTAGAGGCACATCCAAACCCAGATGTTGCAAAATGTGATGGGCCGTGTGCACTGAGATTATCACAACTTGAGCCGTTTTTAGCACAGACTAAAGAATTAGATACGCTTGTAAAAGGATTTAGTAAACTTGATACAAAATAATGCACTGAATGCATTAGTATATAATATAGGAGTTTTTATGAGCCAGATCGTTGATATTCGTGCACGTGAAATTTTAGATTCACGCGGTAACCCAACTATTGAAGCAGATGTAATACTAGCATCTGGTGTTGTGGGCCGTGCGTGTGCACCATCAGGCGCTTCAACGGGTTCACGTGAAGCATTAGAATTACGTGATGGCGACAAGTCTCGTTACCTAGGGAAAGGTGTTTTACAAGCAGTTAATAATGTAAATACTGAGATTAAAAAATTACTTGTTGGTCAAAATGTATTTGAGCAAAAAGCAATTGATGAGGCCATGATTGCTTTAGATGGTACTGAAAATAAAGAAAAACTCGGTGCTAATGCAACGCTTGCAGTATCACTTGCAGTCGCTCGTGCTGCAGCAGAAGAAAAGAAAATTCCACTGTACCAATATATTGCTGACTTACGTGGTCAAACAACATTGTCTATGCCTGTACCAATGATGAATATCATCAACGGTGGTGCACATGCAGATAACACAGTAGATATTCAAGAATTTATGATTGAGCCAGTAGGCTTTACATCATTTGCAGAAAGCTTGCGTGCAGGTGCAGAAACATTCCATGCGCTTAAATCTGTACTGAAGAAAAAAGGCTTAAATACAGCTGTAGGTGATGAAGGTGGTTTTGCACCAAACCTACGTTCAAATGAAGAAGCCATCACTGTTATTTTAGAAGCGATTGAGCAAACGGGTTACAAAGCAGGTTCTGACATTATGTTAGCACTTGACTGTGCAGCCTCTGAGTTTTACTCAAATGGCCAATACGTGCTGGCGGGTGAAGGCAATAAAGCATTTTCAAGCCATCAATTCGCTGATTACTTAGCAGGTCTTGCAAACCAATACCCAATTATTTCAATTGAAGATGGTCTTGATGAGTCTGATTGGGATGGTTGGTCTTACTTGACTTCTATTTTAGGTGATAAAATTCAATTGGTTGGCGATGATTTATTCGTAACGAATCCAAAAATCTTACAACGTGGTATTAATGAAAAAGTTGGTAACTCAATTTTGATTAAATACAACCAAATTGGTACGTTGACAGAAACTTTAGATGCCATTTACCTTGCAAAACAAAATGGTTATACCACAGTGATTTCACATCGTTCTGGTGAAACAGAAGACTCTACGATTGCTGATTTAGCTGTAGGTACTGCAGCAGGTCAAATTAAGACAGGTTCATTGTCTCGTTCTGACCGTGTTGCAAAATATAACCAGCTACTCCGTATTGAAGAAATCACCAAAGCGGTTTACCGTGGACGTGCCGAGTTCAAAGGTTTGAACTAATTTAATATGATCACTTTTTTTAAAGAGACATTAAACTCTTTTTCAAGTGCATTTATTCTGGGGCTTGCGATCATTTTGGTCGCAAGCTTTCAGTATATGTACTGGTTTGGAGAGGGTGGTTATTATGACCATCAGCACTTAATGCAACAAATTCAGCAACAGGCAGATACGAATAATACGTTGCGTGAGCGTAACCGTGTTTTAGGTGCAGAAGTTTATGATCTCAAAAATGGTGCTGAAGCGGTTGAAGAACATGCTCGCTTAGATTTAGGCTTAATTAAGCCCAATGAAACATTTATTCAAATGAGTACTTTAAGTGCTCCACAGTTGCAACAACAATACATTCCACCTCCTGCTAATAGTAAAGACCCAACCAATGAAGACGAAGACAGCCCCGATCTCCACTAAAATATGGGCAGTGATTCCTGCAGCAGGTTCAGGAAGCAGATTTTCTAAAACTGAATTAAAACAATACCAAACCATTCAAAATAAAACTGTGCTAGAGCACAGTGTAGATGCCATGTTCCAATTGCCTTTAGTTGGTTGTGTATTGGCCGTAGATTCAAATGATCAACATATTCATCAGATTCAGTTTAGCCATAAAGATAAAATACACTTTTGTACAGGTGGTACAGAGCGTGTTCACTCTGTATTAAACGCACTGTATTATTTGTCGAATATTGCTTCACCTAATGATTGGGTATTAGTGCATGATGCCGCAAGACCATGTGTGCATAAAGAGAGTTTATTTGCTTTAGTAGAAGATGCTCAAAGATATGGGCACAGTGTTATTTTGGCGACACCTGTGCGTGATACATTAAAGAAAGTATCAGCCCAAAACATTGAACATACCGTGCCTCGTGACGGCTTATGGCAAGCTCAAACACCACAAATGGCCGAGCTAGGTGCTTTAATTGAGGCATTGGAACAGGGTCTAGCGAACCAAGTGACGATTACCGATGAAGCCAGTGCGTTAGAAGCAAGCGGAACAGCTGTTCGTGTGGTAATGGGGCGTTCAGACAATATAAAAATTACATATCCCGAAGATTTACAGTTTGCTCGTTTAGTTTTAGATGCGAAAAAAATGACAACGGTATCATAACCTAGTCATATCTGCGGTAGTTACCCGCAAAAAGCTGACATTTTTTTTGTTCACTCTGTATATTTAATAATGCCTTGCTTAATTTGATGTTATAGCGACAACCATCTTCATTATTGGTGATGTTATCTAGGTCTGCACTTTGGCTATAGGCCAAGAAATGCTGTTTCATTTGATATTGGTGGGTGTAGGCATAACCATCTATTTTTAGTTTATTTTGTTCTAGCTGATGTATTTGTAAGTAAGCATGTCGAGTGGCTACTTTGCCATGTTGATATTGAATAAAGTGTTGCGTGAGCGTTTGATTAAGCGTGGCAAATTCATTGAGCTCTTGAGTACGTTGAGCCAATTGTTCTGATAAGCATGGTTTGGTTTTACATGACAACATACGCTTTTGCCATAAGATGTGTGTCATGTCTAAAATAGATAGTGGTGCATTACTGACAAATTGAGTGTGTTTCGACAGGGTGAGTATTTGTTGTTTTTCTAGATTTATCGCATCACACAAACGTTTTGTGGAACACAAGTGGTCTGCATATACCTGAGTAGACAGCCCATATATCAGCAATATTGAGCCTATTTTTTTGACATCGTTAAAAACCAAATGCATGTGTACAAATACTTCAATAATTTAATGCTCATGCTAATATAGCGAAATCGTACTAATGAATACAAGAATTCATTTTTCTTTCAAGGATATTTATTGTGGTTGCAAAAATAAGGATTGGTCAGGGTCTAGATGTTCATGCATTTGAGGAAGGTGATTTTGTGACTTTGGCAGGGTTACAAATACCACATACGCAAGGCTTAAAGGCTCATTCAGATGGTGATGTGGTGCTACATGCACTCAGTGATGCTTTGTTAGGTGCATTGGCACTTGGTGATATTGGACAACATTTTCCAGATACAGATGAGGCATTTAAAGGGGCAGATAGCCGTATTTTACTTAAAAAAGTGTATCAGCTCATCCGTGAGCATGGTTATCATTTAGGCAATGCTGATATGACGGTTGCTTGTGAACGTCCAAAACTTGCTAAACATAACTTAGCTATGCGTCAGAGCATTGCTGACGTATTAGAGGTTGATGTTTCACAAATTAGTATGAAAGCCACAACAACCGAACAACTTGGCTTTACAGGTCGCCAAGAGGGCATTTTATCGACCGCAACGGTATTACTTTTTGCTGACTAGTTGTGTTGACAGCATAAGTTTTGTAACTCTTGGGTGGCTTTACGACCTTGAAGTTGTAAAGCCACATTATGTACAAGCCCAGTCCATGTTTCATTCAGTTCCCACACTTGTTCAAGCAGTTGCTGAGCTTCAACCATATCCATACCCATATAGTATTGTCTATACAAATAAACGAGTGCACTCACACGTAAGTTTTTCGCACAATGTACCCACACACTTTGGGTTTGTACTAAAAAATCAATGGTATCTAAGGCAAAGAGTGCTTGTTCAGGCGCAGGGGTTTCCCAAGATATTGGCAGTTGAATATAGTTTAAGCCTAAATCTAAACAAATATGGTCTTCATTGGTCAGGTGATCAGGTGAATCGCCTAACGCTAAGTTAATGACGGTGGAAATACCATATTCCTTAATATGTTGAAGTTGCTCAGCACTTGGTTGCCCCGACGTAAATAAATGCTCATGTACATATTGAAAACTTGGGATTTGACTCAGTTGTTTTTCGAGATGATTTTTCATAATTTTTTTCATAAAAAAACGCCATCAATGATGGCGTAAGTTGAGCTTAGCGATGTGGTAAAACATCTTTTAATGCATTGTGCATTTCTAATAGCACACTTTCAGTAGACTCCCAGTCTAAGCAACCGTCGGTGACAGATTTGCCGTACTCTAAGTCACATAACTGAGCAGGTATGTCCTGACGTCCACCTTTTAAATGACTTTCTACCATTAAACCAACAATAGAGGTATTGCCATCCAAGATTTGTTCAGTCACATTTTTAAGTACCAATGGCTGTAAGTATGGGTCTTTATTTGAGTTGGCGTGACTGGCATCAATCATAATGTTTTTGCTAACTTTTGCTTTAATCAAGGCATTTTCTGCATTTGCCACTGATGTAGCGTCATAGTTTGGCTTGCCATTACCACCACGGAGTACAACGTGACCATATTTATTACCACTGGTGCTAATAATTGCAACTTGACCGTCATTATTTAGGCCTAAGAAGTTATGACCATGTTCAACGGCTTGCATGGCATTAATTGCAACGGTAAGGCCACCATCTGTACCATTTTTAAAACCAACAGGTGAAGACAAACCTGATGACATTTCACGGTGTGTTTGGCTTTCGGTCGTACGAGCACCAATAGCAGACCATGAAATTAGATCTTGTAAATATTGTGGCGAGTTAGGGTCAAGTGCTTCAGTTGCACATGGTAGTCCTTTCTCATTGAGCTCAAGTAATAGTTTGCGGCCAATATGTAAGCCTTTTTCAATGTCGAAAGAGTCATCCATATTTGGGTCATTAATTAGACCTTTCCAGCCAACCGTGGTACGTGGTTTTTCAAAATATACACGCATCACAATAAATAAGGTATCTTTTACTTTTTCGCTTAATGCCTTAAGACGATCTGCATATTCGTGTGCAGCTTTTGGGTCGTGAATAGAGCACGGGCCAATCACAACAAAAATACGTTTATCTTCGCCATCTAAAATTTTACGAACGCTATCACGTCCTGAAACAACCGTTTGAGAGGCTTTTTCTGACAAAGGTAAAACTTTTTTAAGCTCAGCAGGTGTGATAAGGGTTTGAACATTACTAATATTGACGTCATCAATATTGTTTGAGGTAATAGAATGAGAGTCTGGATTATTCATTGCCTTCACTAATTGCGAAATAAAGTAAGTAAGATGAAAGAACTATATAGGTCATGGCTGTAAAAAACAAATATTATCATACCGTGAACAAATAAGTTTTTAAAATGGGCTTTAGTATGATCATGGCCTATTTTTTAGATTTTAGCGGATTATTTCTCAAAATAAGTAAAAATATGAGCGGTGTAGCAAAAACCCACCAAGTGATAAACGCCACGCTATAACCATAGTCTTGTGCTAATAATATAAAGGCAGTTATACACAAAGTCACTGCAAGGGTTTTATATGCAGGAGGTTTTTTAGCAATAAAAGCCCACCTTGATTGAACGATTACTTTTTTTTGTTTATCACTGCTCAAATACAGTAAGTAAAAGGCAAAATAACTAATGAGGCATGCAAGCAGTATAATCATGTTTGATTGTCCTTTTGCACAATTTTCTGACGAATTTTTTTTGCTGCTTGTTGCTGAATGGGTTGAATGTTTTTAGCAATAAACCCTGCAAGTATGGCAAATAACCAAAAAAATGTATCCACCCCAACATAATTGTAATAGTCAATAAGGTGTTTGATTTGGCTGTATTGCCACAAGATTGCAATATTTAACAAGGGTAGAAGCATGGCTAATATAATAAATACAGCCAACTGTATACGCCATAAATACTGTTTTTTACATAGTAAAGCTAAGATGAAACTCAGCCCCCATACGCTAAAAAACACGAAAATTTCTTGGTTAGTGCTACTAAGCTGAGGCAGTGTAATGATGCGGTTGGCATAAAAGTAGCAAAGAACTGCCATGGGCAAGCCCACAAAAGTCGAAACATTGAGTCGATCTACAAGATAGTGGCCGAAATGAAAGGTATTTTTTTTATTTTGGATTTGACGTTTTAAGCTCCACAGTAAAAGACCTGATGCCACCATAAAACAACCGAGTATGCCTGAAAAAAATAATCCCACACGAATGATTGGTTCAGCAAAAGGTGCAAGGTGTAGGCCATATACACCATTATACAAAGTGGCAACGGGGTGTCTGTTGTGCGTATCTGCAATGACTTGACCTTGGGCATTGAATGTCACTTGTGCCACATCTTGAGTAATTGAACGATCTTGTTTTTGTTTAATCATAATTTCAGTGGCCGTTGTGAACGGTTTGTTGACCTCAATACTATCTATGAGGGGTTCATCAGGCCAATGTTGCTTTAATCTTTGACTGATTTGTGTAGCTGTTAACATCTGCACAGGTTGTACAGATTTTTGAGCGGTGTTGGTTTGACTGCGTAATTCAGCAAAAATGTCATAGTTATTTTGTGGGTAATATTTTTGAATGGCTGATGGCAAGTATAAGTAAAAAAACATGATTAACCCTGTAAGTGTAATCATGAAAAAAAAGGGCAGTGCAATCACAGAAACAATATTATGAAAATCAAGCCATGAG
Organism: Acinetobacter rathckeae; assembly: GCF_015627125.1. Lineage (GTDB taxonomy): Bacteria > Pseudomonadota > Gammaproteobacteria > Pseudomonadales > Moraxellaceae > Acinetobacter > Acinetobacter rathckeae. The sequence goes on from NZ_VTDO01000001.1 coordinate 385,538, forward strand.
CGTTGTGACTTAAATGTGCGTAGGGTGAAGAAGTCGGTAAAAATCTTTTTATGGGTAATCACGCCAGAAATGAGCGCAATGAGCATAATAAATGCGGCAAAGCTGACCAGTAGGCGTCCAAATACGATAGGTACACCAAACAGTTGAAAGTGAAAATTATAAAAAAAGTCTCCGCCTTGCGTTGGCAGTAAATTTATTTCTTGTTGTGTACGAGGGTCAAGTTGTTTAAATACATAGCTACCATCATTTTTTTGCCAATAAATGGTATTGATGGGGTTATCTGTTGAGGCGACTTGTATGTTCCAAGACTGTGCATCGGTTGCATGTTGTTGTAAATAGTCTAGGCTTGAGAATATGGCCTGTGGCTGAGTCGTTTGCATGTTATGAAACGCAGGCTGTGCCCATGCAGTGATGTCATGTCTGTAGTAAGACAATGATCCTGTTAGGAAAATTGCAAATAATAACCAGCCAAGCAGGAGGCCTGTCCAAGAATGTAACCAAGCCATAGACTGGCGAAGTGATTTATACATCAGTTAACCTATGATGTGAGATAGCCCATAAAATAGCAGTGTAATCCCAAAACTGAGTAGGCTTAGACGTGGAATGGATTGAATTGAAAAGCAAGCAATAAAAAAAATCAGTGCAAATACAATGGCACAAAATATTGCTAAAAAAACAGCTTCTGCACGTGGCATAAGGTATAGAAAAACACTGGCCAAGCACAGACTAAAATACACGACACAAAAATAACCGACCACGCACGCAGTCAACGTGCGATAAAGCACGTTGAACTGGTGAGCGTATTTATGATTTTGTATCGTGTTTTTCATGTATTAGTAGTTAAATTTTACAGATACAGTGTAGTTTGCAGGCGCACCATAGTAGCCTTGACCACCACTTAAACCTGTAAGATATTTCTCGTTGCCAATGTTTTTGGCATTGAGTTGTAGATTCATGTGGTCATTGACTTTATAGCTTGCCATTAAGTCAAATAATGCATATGCACCTTGTACAATAGTCCCATTGTGTGAGCTAGAAGCAGGTTCACGAATACTGTCTTGCCATTTTACACTTGCACCCACTTTCACTTGTGGAAGTTGAGGAATGGTGTAATTTGCCAAAAGGTTAAAGGTTTGAGTTGGGTTGTACTGACGAGGGTTTATACCTGTTTCAGTATCTTTTAAACTAAACTTTGTGTAGCCCGCAGTAATTTCAAGATCATCGGTGACTTTACCTGCTAAGCCAAGTTCTACACCTTGTGAACGTACTGTGCCTAAGTTAGAGCGGTATGCCGAACCTGAAAATGTTGGGTTTAAAGCAAAATGATTTTGTTCTGTACTAAAAATCGCAATAGAACCCGTTAAGCGCTCATTTAACCATGTACCTTTAACACCTGTTTCATAGCTCTTACCATCAACAGGTACTGCAATTTGATTGGTTGCTGTATCAATGACAGTTTGTGGTCTAAAAATAGAGGTATAACTCATATACCCTGTGTATTGTGGGGTAAAGTTATAGGTTAAACCTGCATAAGGGAGTGTTCTATTTTTTACATAGGTGTCTTTAAAGTTAATTTCAGAGAAGTTTGCCCCCAAAATAAGCTTTAAATCATCATTTAGATGTACACGTGTTGCGCCATAAAGTGAGCGAATAATATATTGTTGTGTACCTGAGTCAGTCATGGTAGCCCAAGTTGGCTCGCTTGGTGACCAGCTTGCTTGGTCTGTTGTTAAGCCAATATAAGCACCCGCGGACTCATTGTTAGTGATGCTTTTTGACCATCTATAGCCAAAGTTTGCTTCATGGCGTTGACCAAAGAGTGGGAATGTACCTGAAACACTGGCATTGAAAGTCTGTTTTCTAAACTTTTGGTTATAAATGTCTGGATACAAGTAAATACCAGAGGTATTGTTTGTTGCGCTTGGATTACCCCATAGGTAAAGCATTTTGTCTTGTAATGTTGCGTTTTTACCATCGTAATTGAGTTTGGCAACCCAATCGCCAGCTAGCTTTTGCTCAATGCTTGCAAAGTAGTTATTAATAGTCCAGTCATAATACGTCCAATCTGGGGCATAGTTATAACTGCGGGCATAGCTAAGTTGTTGACCTGCACTGTTGGTTAAAGGCAAAGCACCCCATTGTGAACCATTAGTCAGTTGGTTGGTACGAGAAAAACCAACAGATGCAGTGGTACTGTCAGACAGGTCAGCATCAATAATGGCTTGAACGCCATTTTTTTCTTCAGAGTATTTATCTAAATATGAGTCACCGGTTTTTTCATAAGCAGTCAAGCGACCACGTACATTGCCACTTTGTGTTAATGGGCCTGAAATGTCTGCCTCGTAGCGTTTAGTATTCCACGAACCGTAGCTAAAGCCTCCACTTGCTTGAAATGCTTGTGTTGGACGTTTTCTCACATAGTTAATGGTTGCACCAGGGTCACCAAGTGCATTAGTGAGTGCATCTGCACCTTTAATCACTTCTACACGGTCATAAAAGTAGCTGTCATCATCTGAGCCATTGTAGTTGTAGCTATCTACTTGTGGGATGCCTGCGCCGTCATACAAAATATTAGAAATGTCGAAGCCACGTGCGGTATAGGTGGTACGGTTTGTTTCTAAGCCTGTTACAGTCACGCCTGGGGTATTGCTTAGAATGTCACGAGTACTGGTCAAGTTGAAGTCATTCATTTGTTGGCGAGTGACGACATTAACAGTTTGAGGCGTTTCTTTTACTGATAAATTTAAGCCTGTTGCACTGTCATTATTTTTAACAGTGTAGGCATTGGTTTGTTCAGAAGGCTGAACTGATGCTTTCTCAGATTTAGAATTAATGGTAGGCAATACTGCAGTAGCTGATGTGTCGGCAGCATATACACAAGACATGCCCATTGTTGCAACAACAGCAACAGTAAGGGGGGAGAGTTTGTATTTCATGTAAAGATCCCTTAAATCTAAATGAAAATAATTTGCAGTATCATTGCGATTTTTGTATTAATTTGCAAGTTTCCTTTGATTGTTTTAGTTGGTTTTTACAATTAAATTGTAATTTTTAGGTGTTTTATTTTGCTTTTTATTAAATTTTTGTGATTTGTTTTGAGTATTTATTTTTTGTGTTGATTTATACATGAAAAAATCATTTTTATTGCTTTAACTGGCTATGGGGGAAAAGACTTTGTATCTATATCGTAAAATTTTAACTAGAAATGCATTGAGAGATCATGTCTATTTTGATCATTAAAAAACCTTATTTAATGGTATTGAGTGATAAGTGTGATGGTGCTGTTATGTTTTACAGTGCAGTATGCTCATAATCTATTTATAATAGTTTGTAATGAAAAATAAGGTAGAGATCTGTGCAAACACGTAAACTTAGAATCGGTATTGTGGTTGGTGAGGTATCTGGCGATACGCTCGGTGCTGAGTTGATTCGACAGTTTAAAGCACAAGGAATAGATGCCGATTTTGAAGGTATTGGCGGGCCACAGATGATCGCTGAGGGTTTTCATAGCTTGTATGCTATGGATACGCTCTCTGTGATGGGTATTGTTGAAGTTTTAAAAGACATAAAAACACTTTTTGCGGTACGAGATGGTCTAATTGAGCGTTGGCAACAGCAAGCTGTAGATGTATTTATTGGCATAGATGCCCCTGATTTTAATTTAAGAGTGTCACAAAAAATTAAACAAAAGCAGTTACCTATTAAAACGGTGCAGTACGTGAGTCCATCAGTCTGGGCATGGCGACAAAAACGTGTTGTTGGTATTCAAAAGAATATTGATTTAGTGATGTGCTTATTTCCGTTTGAAAAAGCATTCTATCAATCTCACCATGTACCTGCCATTTTTGTGGGGCATCCTTTGGCAAAAAAATTGCCATTGGTTGATGATGTTGTTGCTGCACGCCAAGACCTTGGGTTGAGTCAAGATCAACAATATATTGCATTATTACCCGGGAGTCGTGGTTCTGAAGTACAGCGTTTAGCACCACTGGTCTTTGGTGCAGCTGACATTTTACAAAAACAAGGCTATGCAGGTGAGTTCTTAGTGCCTGCCATTAATGATAAGCGTAAAGCCCAAATTCAACAGATGCTTACCGAGTTTTCAACCACCTTACAGCAAAAGGTTCATATTTTAGACAATACCCATTCAGATGCTAAAATTGGTCGCCAAGTTATGGCGGCCAGTGATGTTGTGGCTTTGGCTTCGGGTACTGCCACTTTAGAGGCAATGTTGTTGCATCGCCCAATGGTGACGTTTTATAAGCTTAATGCTTTGACCTATTGGTTGGTCAAAAAAATGATTAAAATTCCGTATGTGTCTTTGCCGAATATTATTGCAGGTAAAAAGGTCATTGCCGAGCTTGTACAACAACAAGCGACACCTGAAAACTTGGCCAAAGAAATAAAGCATTTAATGGAGGCTGAGCAAGCACCGATTCAAAGAATGCAACATTTAACTATGCATAAGCGATTGATTTCGGGTGAAACAGAAGATCCGATTCATGCAATTTTGGCACTGACTCAGCCCTAAGTGCTATGCGTTAGAAAGCTTAATCAAAAGCTCATAACCTGTGTATTTTCTCAGGTTAATGACCCCTGTATCCATGATTAAATATTGCCCTTTAATACCTTGCAATACCCCTGAAATATGAGGAGTTTTGTCTAGGTTATGAGATTTTATTTTACTTGGGTATTGGTTAATCGGGTAAATGAACTCTCTTACAGGTTGATCTTCAAAGTATTCAACATGTTCGTCAAATTCCATATTTAAAGAAAACTCATCTGCAATCGCTTCGATCTGTTCTTCAAACGCTAGGCACAACTCATCACGTATAGACAGCAGGTCAATGGGGTCGGCATCTGCTTTTAATAGTTTTCGCCAGTCGGTTTTGTCTGCCACTTGTTCGCCAAACATGGTTTCTAAATAACCTGAAAGTCGTCTTGACCCCACTTTCATAATAGGTAAAGCTTGACTTGCACCTTGGTCTAGCCATCGAGTCGGCATTTGACTAATACGGGTAATCCCTACTTTTAATGCACTCGAATTGGCAAGGTAAACAATGTGGGGTTGAAAACACACCCGATGAGCAAAGCTTTCATCACGGCAAGTACCTAAGTGAAAATGGCAAGTTTCAGGTTTCATAATACACATGTCACATTCTGCTTGTGTTTTAAAGCATTTGAAGCAGTGGCCTTGTGAATAAGATTTTGGTGTTTTTTTACCGCAAGAAGTACAGTAAATATTGCCAGTCCATGAAATTTCAACATGCTGACCTAAGCTTAAAGGTGTATCAATGCGGGTTTTGTTGAGAACAAAGCTATATTGAACATTGGCTTGCTCAGTATGTTCATCTTTCATACTGATATTGGCTAAATCGGCATGCATTTTCTGGCAAATGCCTTGAAATTCCATATAAAATCTCTCTAAATTTTTAAAAGGTGCAGGTTATGGCAGAGCAAAATGTCATCACGTCTTTGCTAGACGATTTGGCTCAAGAGCAACCCATAAAAACAGCGTTGTGTGTTGGGCAAAATATTGCACGTTTTAAAACGACACAACCAATTCATTGGCAGTATTTTAACGTATCTGATCTATTAAGTCTGCCATTTACACAGCGTTATGATTTAGGTTTTGTGGTGCTGAGCGTCGAAAGCATGGCACAGTGTACCCCAGAGCAAAAGTCACAGTTACTGGTAAAGTTAAGAGATCTTTTGGTGAAAAAATTGATTGTGATTTGTGAGGTTAATGATCAACAATTATTACGTTCGCTAGGGTTTACGCAAATGCTCGGGCAATATACTGAGCTTGGGCAAAAGATGATGTTATGGCAGTTTAATATTATGACCTATAAGCATGTTCCAGATTGGTTTAATTCGCGTTTTTGGGCGAACCCTGAGAATTGGGATAAATTTAGATGGTAGTTCTAAACTTACGTTAAGTTGTATGAAAAATTAACAGACAGCTTCTTTAAAATGGGGTAGTCTTAAATCATCATTTTATCAGTGTAATAATAGAGGTTGTATAAATGACTGATCTGACAAGTATTGTTGAAACTTTAGCAAAACAAGCTTTGGGTGGCCAAAATAACCAAAACTCATCTGGTTTAGGTGGTGTATTGGGTTCGGTATTGGGCTCTTTAGGTAATAATAATCAAAGCAGTAACTCGGGTATGGGGGGTATTTTAGGCTCGGTGTTGGGTTCGCTTACAGGTGGCTCAAGTCAGCAAAGTACTGAAAATAATACCTCGGCTACGGGTGGTTTAAATGCACAGTCTTTATTGGTGGCTGTTGTACCGTTAATCTTGTCATGGATTCAACAACAAGGTGGTTTGCAAGCTGCTTTAGACAAGCTACGTGGTGCAGGTTTAGCCAATCAAGTGCAAAGTTGGGTGAGCCCATCTGCAAGTAGCGATGATGTTGCACAGAGTCATGTAGAAGGTTTATTTGATGATAAAGACATTGAGCAAGTGGCAGCACAAACACAAACAGATAAGCAAGATGTATACAGTGCAATCAGCACGGTGTTACCACAAATTATTAACTCACTGACACCTCAAGGTGAGCAAACCAGTTCACAAGAAGCCAATAACGATATTCAAAAAGTTTTGGGTATGGTATCTGGTTTCTTAAAGTAAAAATATATAAAAAAAGCCCAACAAATGTATTTTTGTTGGGCTTTTTTTATATGTGGCACTTTATAGTGAAGCTTTAATTTTTTCTGCAAATGCTTTGAGTTTTGCTTGATCTGCCATTTCAGAGGCATGGTTTTTAAGTGTATGTATGGAACTTGGAATAAGGTGGAAGTGTACATGTGGTACGGTCTGTCCTGCTGCTTCACCAGAGAGTTGCATGAGTACAATGCCTTTGGCATCGAGTGCTTTTTCAATGGCCAAAGCAACTTTTTGTACAGTTTGCATGGTCTGTGTGAGCTCAGTTGCAGGCAGGTCTAATAAAGTCACTGCTTGGTACTTTGGAATAACCAAGGTGTGACCATCTGCTTGAGGCATGATATCCATAAAAGCGAGTGTGTGTTCGTCTTCGTAGACTTTAATGCAAGGAATTTCTTCACGTAAAATTTTTGCAAAGATGTTGTTTTGATCGTAAGCCATGATATTTGTCCGAAAATACATGTATTCATAAAAACCGTCAAATGCCTAAAAATCATTTGACGGTATATTTATAGATTACTTGCAGTTTAATGTTTTTTGATCTTCTTTAATTTGATCTAAGCGTTGTTGTTCACGTTCAGAAAATTTGGGTTTATTGGTGTAGCAGTTGTCATTGCCATATTTTGCAATCGCTTCAGGGTCTTTAAAGCAAAAACCTTTAGAAGCATAAATGAGGTTATAGTCATCTTGTAATTTTTGGCAGGTTGGTGCTGATGCCAAAGCATAGGTGCTAAGTACACTTGCACACATAAGAACAGAAAACTTTTTCATAAATACTTCCTTTGTTGCAATGGGCGGTATGACAAAAAGGCCATCCCTATACCATAGATATAGGGACATATACGCCAATTTCAAGGTTTACTCAATGGTCAATTTGTTGATTGACTCATACATTTTCGCCAAAGTAGAGAAGTCACTGCCTTCTTCAGAGATGTTGCTTGCTGCCTGCACGAGGCTTTGAGATGCTGCAATAATTGGTGCAGAGAGTTTGCTCTCACGTACCAGATCAAGTGCAATGCCAGTATCTTTTGCCAATAAAGACAGTGCAAATGTAGATGGAAAGCTACGATTAAATACACGGTTTGGTAGTACAGTGGATGTCACGCCACTTTGCCCACTTGAAGCATTAATGCAGTCAAATGCTTCTTGTAGGTTAACGCCGTGAGATTTGAGTGTAGACGCACCCTCACAAGCTGCACATAAGTGAATCGCAAGTAGCATATTATTCACTGCTTTTACCGCAAAGCCCGCACCAGAGTCACCCACATGTTTAATGAGTTTACCCATGGTTTGCATGGCAGGTAACGCTTGATCGAACGCTGTTTTTTGTCCACCCACCATGAAGGTGAGGGTCGCATTTTCAGCACCAATGGTTTGACCACTGACTGGTGCATCTAAATATTGCACGCCTTTTTCTAAAAGCAGTGGTGCTAACTGACGAGCACTTTCAGGCACACCACTTGTACAGTCCACCCATACAGCACCTGATTTAATGTTTACACTTGCAATCAGTTTTTCAACATCTTGGCTTGTGGGTAGGCATGAAAAAATAATATCTGCTTGTACGGCATCTTCTAATGAAACGGCTTGAGTACCAAACTCTTGTGCATGTTTTTGTGCTTTTTCTGTACTTCTATTCCATACACGAACATCACCAAATGCTTTAGGTAAATGTGATGCCATGCGGTATCCCATCGCACCGAGTCCAATAAAAGAAACGCTCTGTGTCATTGTTGTCTCACATCTATTTTTGTTGAGTTGATTGTTTATCCTAAGTGGCTAAAAGCCATCCGTCTAGTCATAAATTGGCTAATTTTTAAGATTTTTGAAGCATAAATTTTAAAAAAAATTCATGCTTTTAATTTATTTGCTGAATTTTTTTATCTATATCTGTTCTTTATCACTTTCTACTTGACCCATACAGGGGTTGCTATTCAAAATGAAAGGCAAATTGAAAGCAAAAATGAGCTTAGAGTAAACAACATGCACAAAGATGACGACTTACTTGGACCAGATACTTTAGCGATTAGAACAGGGCATGAGCGTACTCACGAAGGTGAGCATGGCGAACCGATTTTTTTAACATCATCTTTTGTATATAAAAATGCACAAGAAGCAGCCAATAAATTTCAGGGTAAAGAATCGGGTAATGTTTACTCACGTTTTACGAATCCTACGGTTGCTGTATTTGAAAAAAGACTTGCCACTTTATGTGGTGGTGAACGTGCTGTAGCGACAGGTTCTGGCATGGGGGCGATTTTAGCCATTATGATGGCGTACCTTAAAGCTGGTGACCATGTGATTTGTTCGCGTGATGTATTTGGCTCTATTGTTGGTTTATTTGAGCGTTATATTCGAAAGTTTGGTGTGGAAGTTGACTTTGTAGATTTAACAGATTTAGCACAGTGGCAAAGTCTTGCAAAGCCAAACACTAAAATGTTTTTTATGGAATCACCTTCTAACCCATTGGCTGTGATTGGAGATATTCAAGCCATTGCCGATATTGCACATCAACATAATGCTTTATTGGTTGTGGATAATACGTTTTGTACGCCTGCTTTACAGCAACCGATTAAATTTGGTGCAGATTTAGTGGTGTATTCAGCAACCAAATATATTGATGGTCAGGGCCGTGCCCTTGGCGGTGCAGTGGTGGGTAAACATGATTTGCTCGAAGATGTGTTTTCTGTGGTACGTACGCTTGGGCCATCTATGAGTCCATTTAATGCATGGGTGTTTTTAAAAGGTTTAGAAACGTTACGTTTACGCATGAAGGCACATTGTGACGGTGCTTTGCAGATTGCACAGTGGTTAAACCAACATAAAAAAGTCAGTAAAGTGTATTATGCAGGCTTAGAAACACATCCTAGACATGAGTTGGCGAAAAAACAGCAGTCAGGTTTTGGTGGTATTGTGTCTTTTGAGGTTAAAGGTGGAAAAGACGAAGCATGGAAGGTGATTGATAGTACAACCTTTATTTCTATTACAGGGAATTTGGGTGATGTTAAATCAACCATTACGCACCCAGCAACCACCACACATGGTAAACTTTCACCGCAAGCACAAAAAGATGCGGGTATTCATGACAGTTTAATTCGACTTTCTGTCGGATTAGAAGACATTCATGATATTATACGTGACTTATCTCGTGGTTTAGATTTGATATAACGTTGGAGCGTTTCTTATGAATATTAATATGTTAATGCAGCAAGCACAACGCATGCAAAAAGATGTAGAAGCCAATGCGAAAAAAGCCAAAGAAGAGCTTGCACAAACAGAAGTTCATGCAGAAGCGGGCGGTGGTTTGGTGAAAGTAACCATGACTTGCCGTCATGTGGTAAAACGCATAGAAATTAACCCTGAATTGCTACAAGATGAAGCAGATATGGTTGAAGACTTAATTGCTGCTGCAATCAACGATGCATCACGTCAAGCAGAAGCAGTTTCTGAGCAAAAAATGAAAGCTGCCAGTGCAGGTACAGGCTTACCACCAGGTCTTGCAGGTTTATTTTAAGTAAAGGTTAATATGCATGTTTAGCCCAAAATTTGATGAGCTAGTACAGGCGTTACGTACACTACCCAGCGTTGGGCCAAAGTCGGCTCAGCGTATGGCACTCAACCTAGTCATGAAAAATAAGCATCAGGCTGAAGTATTAGCCAATGCTTTACATCATGCAGTAAATAGCATTACCACATGTCAAATTTGTCACTCACTCACAGAAACTGAAGTGTGTAGCATCTGTTCATCCGCTGAACGTGATGATGGTTTAATCTGTGTGGTCGAGTCGCCAGCAGATGTAATGGCCATTGAGCAAACAGGTAGTTTTCGTGGAAAATATTATGTGCTTGGTGGGCATTTGTCGCCGTTAGATGGTGTAGGCCCTGATGATATTGGTATTCCAGCTTTAATGGCGCGGTTACAGCAAGGTATTGTTCAAGAAGTTATTTTGGCAACCAATGCGACTGTGGAAGGCCAAGCAACTGCACACTACTTGTCGGAAGCCTGTAAACATTTGCCAGTAAAACTCACACGTATTGCACAAGGTGTGCCACAAGGCGGTGAGCTAGAGTATGTGGATAGCCACACTTTAGGGCAAGCGATGCACCACCGATTACAATTTAAGTAGTATCTATAAATTATTGTTTGGATCTAAACATGGGTATGTATCAATTTATTCAAACGCAAAGCCAGCTTACCCAAGTGTTAGATCATATGGTACAGCATAAAAAATATGCGGCAGACACAGAGTTTTTAAAGGTAGATACGTTATGGCCTAAACTTGGGCTATTTCAAATAAATATTCAAGAGCAAATATATTTACTTGATGGTACAACTTTAGACTTAACACCGTTTTGGGCTTTGCTCACACAGGCGAAAGAAAATATCTTTCATGCATGTGGAGAAGACCTCGATTTAATTTATTTTTACTCTAAAACATCACCACTGAGCAATGTTTTTGATACGCAGGTTGCATTGTCATTTTTAGGTCATGGGCTACAAGTGAGTTACCAAAATGCACTCAAAGAGCATTTAGGTGTAGAGATTGAAAAAGACCAAACACGTTCAGACTGGACAGCACGTCCTTTAAGCTCAGAGCAGTTATGTTATGCAGCCAATGATGTGATTTTTTTGCCAAAACTTGCAGATGTATTAAAAGTACAGCTTAAAGAAAAAAAATTACTTGAGTACGTTGTTGAAGATTGTGTGAGCTTGGCCTATGAGATTGCTCATAAAACTGTAACGTCTAAGCTATACCAAGATGTAGGAAACTATCGTCATTCATCGTATCAGTTAATGCAATTACAACAACTTATGGTATGGCGAGAGCAGTTGGTAAAAGCAGTGAATATTCCACGTAGTTTTGTACTCAAAAATAATGCCATGATTGATTTGGTTGAAAAGAATCCTAAAAGTATTTTTCAGTTGTCTGAGATCAAAAGTATCCGTGCTTCAGTGATTAGAGAGCATGGTAAAACAATCTTAGATTTACTGCGATTTTTACCAGAAAAAGAGCTTTGGCCAAATAATCTCCCGCGTCCAGTAAAGTATATTTCTGAAGATGTTGCTGTTAAAATAGAGCAGTTGGTGAATCAAGTAGCGGATGAGCTACAGATTCCAAAAATGGTACTGATGCGAAAAAAATGGTTTAACGAACTGTATGTACATGTTGTATCTGGTTCTGTAGATAAAGAGACATTGTCGCCTTATTTACGTGGCTGGCGTTATAATGTACTCATACAACCATTATTATTGTTGTTAGAGCAAGATAAGGCGAATTTAGTACAGCAAATTTGCGTCAAAAGACCGTTTTAACAAGTATTTATTTTTAACTGATTTATAGGTTATTTTAATTTAGGTGGTTGGTTTATGCACTGCAACATTTATCGTTCAAGTAAAAAAGATGAAATGTACGTTTACATTGCAACAGATAAAAAAACGCATGAAGTTGTTGAAGGAGTAGACCTTTTAGAGGTGTTGCCTGAAGCAATGCGTCAGGCTTTTGGTAGAGCAACTTTTGTGATGAATTTAGAGCTAACTCAAGAGCGTAAACTTGCGAGAGCAAATACTTTACATGTGTTAGACTCATTACAAACCAGAGGTTTTTTTATACAAATGCCTCCAGAAGGTTTGATTAATCCAAATGCAGTAGAACCAGAGGGCCTAAGAGGTGCTTAATACAGAAACAGGGGTTTTGCATCAGTTGCTTTCGGTACTAGATCAGTTTCCCGAAGGGGCGATTGCAATTTCTGTTTATTGTGGAGGAGCCTTTATTGTGCTTCTCAGTTGGTACTTTATTACAAAACCATATTCTAAATTTTGTGCAGTATCTACTTTGGTTCTGTTTGCTTTACTTGTGACACCAACAGTATCTGAGGGAAATAATGCAGGCCTTTCACCTGCAATATTTGGTTTGTTATTTGGTGTGGTTACCAAAGATCACAGCTTAATTTGGTTTAATGCAGCAGCTATTGTTTTTGTGATAGGACTGGGGTTGTTGAGTGGTTTTTGTATTATGAAGTTTCTAAGAGCACGTGCGTCTTAGATTATCTAACGTTTTAATCTTTTTTGTATTAATACCACTTAGAAAAAAGAAAGCATCTTTAAAATACTGTTTTTAAAAAAGCAGTATTGATCTGAAAGAAAAGGCAAAACTATTTATTTTACATGGCCAAGACTGTTCTAAAGGTTTGTTGGTTTTGTGCTGTTCACTGCTTTTCTTCATGAAACTTAGATCTTGTTGAGCAGGGTTTATGTTTTACGAAAGGTAGATAAAATAAAACGCCACCGAGGTGACGTTTTATTATGCGACCATTGTGGCCATCTTTTGCCAATATTGTGCTTTATGGCTGTCACGTTCTACACGAAAACCTTGGATGTATAGTTCAGCCAAGAATAATGCAGACTTACCGTGACCAGCACGTGCAACGTTTTCTAAATCGATTACAGCATCTTTAAAATTCATTTGTGATTGAATAGTATGTACTGCTGTAGCGTATGCATGATCTAAATCATGTTGAGAGAGTTGTTGAATCATATTAAAGCTCCTAAGTGTTGTAATTATGATTTTAAGGACTTCTCACAAGTCCTAATGATATTAATTTAAACTTATTTTGTTAAACTAATATTACATTCACACGATTGTGTCAACCCAATACTAGGGTTGCTAAGTAGAAAATTGATACTACATGAATAATAAGTAAACAAAAAGACTTTTATTGAAAATTATTAAGAAAAATTTAAGCAAATGTTTCCATTTTTTGTGTAATAGAATATATGTAATTAAAAAACATAGATATATAAGAGGATTAAAACATGACTTGATCAGTACTTTTATATGCTTGTAGTCCAACTCTATTCACATTAGACTGAGCAATAAGAGGTTTATCATGTTTGATTTTGTTCGCTTAGTCGTAAAAAATGAGTCATTAAAAGTGGCTTCAGTATATTTTTATCGTTTTATGCCTGTGTTTTTAATGCTGGTTGTATTTGTTTTTGGATATTTCTTACTAAAAAATCCAGTTAATGAGCGTCAATATACACAAGTGCAGCACATTGCGATCCAAATGAAGTATCCACATGCAGAAGCAATGGCCAAATTGTTATTACAGCAACAGCAGGTGACAACACGAGACTATTTCCGCTTATTACACGCATATCATACAGAACAAAAAAATGTAAAAAGTTATCCTGCGGTATATGTTAAAACCCCTTAAATGGGGCGACCGTACTTATGAAAGCATCGGTACACCATATGGATATATGTTAATATTGCAATTTTTATAATGCACTGTTTTTAAGGGACCAGCATGCAAGAGCAAAACAATGTGTCTAACAAGTTTTTAATTGATGCAGACATCGGTGATGATGATGTTACATTACCAAGCTTACCTGTGGCCAATGTCCCAATTATAGAGCAACCTGTAGAACAGCGTTTGGACAACTCAGAAGAAGAAAAACCAAAAGGTGGTTTTTTTGGTCGTATGAAAGAAGGGCTCACCAAAACCCGCAAAAACTTTACCGATGGTATGGTCAGTATTTTAATTGGTGGTAAAGAAATTGATGATGAGCTGTTAGAAGAAGTTGAAGAACAACTTTTGGTTGCAGATATTGGTGTGGATGCAACCAAACGTATTATTACGAACTTAACAGAACGTACAGCACGTGGTGATCTGATTTACTCGCACTCACTATATAAAGCGTTACAAGAAGAGCTGGTGAGCTTACTTGAGCCATGTGTTAAGCCCTTGCACATAGATGGTTCTAAAAATCCATATGTCATTTTAGTCGTTGGTGTAAATGGGGTAGGTAAAACCACAACGATTGGTAAGCTTGCGAAGAAGTTGCAAGGTGAGGGTAAAAAAGTGATGCTTGCAGCAGGCGATACCTTCCGTGCCGCTGCGACAGAGCAATTGCAAATTTGGGGTGAGCGTAATGGAATTCCTGTGATTGCACAAGGTCATGGTTCTGACAGTGCCTCAGTTATTTTTGATGCCTTTGAGAGTGCAAAAGCCAAAGGCATAGATGTTTTAATTGCCGATACAGCAGGTCGTTTACACAACAAAAGTAACTTAATGGAAGAGTTACGAAAAGTGAAACGAGTGATGCAAAAAGCAGATGCCACTGCACCACATGAAATTATGTTGGTTGTAGATGCAGGAACAGGGCAAAATGCCATTAATCAGGTCAAAGAGTTTGATCAGGTTGTTGGGCTAACGGGCATTACCATTACTAAACTTGATGGTACGGCCAAAGGTGGTGTGTTGTTTAATATTGCGAGCCGTACCCAAGTACCAATTCGCTTTATTGGTGTAGGTGAAAAAATAGATGACTTACGCCCATTTTCTGCCAAATCATTTGTAGCTGCATTGTTTGATGCAGATAAATAATATGATTTAAATAAAAAACACCCAATAAAGGGTGTTTTTTTATACCAACTGGGTATTGTTCATAAAATGATGGTCTGCAAAAAACTCAATCAAAGGGTTTATATTTTCTGGGTGTTCTAAGCGGTGATAGCCACCAGCATAGGTTTTTATAAACATGAATTGTTCTAACATGGCTTTTGTTTCATGCATGTTTAATACCTCATCACCCAATTCAATATAAGCCAGTTGAGGTATGTCATGTTCAAGGTCACTGTCTTGAATGTCTACATAATCAGATCTAAAACATGGCTTTAGATTAGGATTGGCAATAATGGCAGGCAATTTAAAAAAATAAGACAGCTTGAGTGCCCAATAGCCACCAACACCGTGACCAATCAATAAGTTGGGTTTGATTTTATCAATGGTATTGAGATATAGGTCAAGTACCGTGTTAAAGCTGAGTTGCCGATAGTCGACATCTATACAATATTTTTGCTCGTATGTGATTGCATCAAACTTTTTTGATGTTCTAGATGAATCTAAACCGTGCAAAAATAAAATTTTTACGTTTTGCGTAGACTGTATATTCATTATTATCTTTCTTTTTACCAATCATGCGTACTTGCTGTATTTATCTTACAGTGCCTTAAAGTGCTGTAAAGCTAGCAAATAGTCTAATACAGCTGATGAATCTTTTAAATCTAGTCTCAAGAAGAGGTGAAAGTTAAGCTTAAATTCTGCTATGCTATCGCCTTTATTTATTTTGATATTTTATAGAGGCAGAGATGGCGCAACAACACGCTCAGTCGAGTTCTGAACCCACTATTTCCGAAAACGATTTAATTGCACAGCGTCATGCCAAGTTAAAACAGATTCAGACGCAAGCAAAAGAAAATGGTACAAGCCCTTGGCCAAATACATTTAAACGTGAACACTATGCAGGTGACCTGCAAGCACAGTTTGATGGCGTTGAAAAAGCAGAAATTGAAGCGGCTGAACACGTATATGTGAAAATTGCAGGTCGTGTCATGCTCAATCGTGGCTCTTTTATTGTATTACAAGACATGACAGGTCGTATTCAGCTGTATGTTGACCGTAAAGGGCTACCAAGTGACCAGCTTGAGTCAATTAAATCATTAGATTTAGGTGATATTGTGGCTGCTAGTGGCTACATCGGTCGTTCTGGTAAAGGCGATTTATATGTGCATTTACAAGCTTTTGAGTTGTTAACGAAATCACTGCGTCCACTACCAGACAAGTTTCATGGTTTAAGTGACACAGAAGCAAAGTATCGTAAGCGTTACTTAGATTTGATCGTGAATGAAGAAACACGTAAAACGTTTGAGATCCGTGCCAAAGTTGTGGCAGGTGTACGTCAATACTTGGTTGATCAGCGTTTTATGGAAGTTGAAACACCAATGATGCATATTATTCCAGGTGGTGCATCGGCAAGACCATTTGTGACGCATCACAATGCATTAGATATGGATTTGTTTTTGCGTATTGCACCCGAACTGTATTTAAAGCGTCTGGTGGTTGGTGGTTTTGAACGTGTGTTTGAAATTAACCGTAACTTCAGAAACGAGGGTGTATCTACGCGTCATAACCCTGAATTTACCATGATCGAGTTTTATCAGGCATATGCAGATTATAAAGATTTAATGACATTAACTGAAAATATGCTTGAGAAACTGGCTGTAGATATTTTAGGTTCTACAGATGTGCCGTATGGTGAAGAAGTATATAGCTTTAAAGGCCCATACAAAAAGATTTCTATGTTTGATGCAATTTTAGAGCATAACCCAAGCTTTACTGCAGAAAATGTAGCAGATCGTGAGTTCCTTGCAGCGTTTATTCAAACTGAACTTAAAGAACAGGTGAAGCCTGGTTTTGGTTTAGGTAAGTTACAAACGATTGTGTTTGAAGAAACAGTAGAAGCACAGTTACGCCAACCAACATTTATTACTGAATACCCAGCAGAAACATCGCCACTGGCTCGCCGTAATGATCATAATCCACATATTACAGACCGTTTTGAGTTCTTTATTGGTGGTCGTGAGTTGGCAAATGGCTTTAGCGAGTTAAATGACCCAATTGATCAAGCAGAGCGTTTTCAAGCGCAGGTTGCTGAAAAAGATGCAGGTGATGATGAAGCAATGCACTACGATGCAGACTTTGTAGAAGCACTAGAGTATGGTTTACCACCAACAGCAGGTCAAGGTATTGGTATTGACCGTTTGGTTATGTTGTTTGCAAATGCTGCAAGTATTCGAGATGTATTGCTATTCCCACATATGCGTCGTAAAGATGTTTAATCAATAGCTAAAAAAAACCCTCAATATTGAGGGTTTTTTTTAGCTTTATTTTGTTTCGTTGGCTTGATTTTGAATAATAATACTTTCATTAATGACAGATAGGCGAGTCACAAGTAGTTGGTCAATTTTATAGTGGTCTACATCAACCACTTCAAACTTAAATCTGTCAAACTCGACAAAATCTGCGGGACGAGGCACTTTTCTAAGTTTATACATCATAAACCCAGCGACGGTTTCATAGTTTTCTTCGTCAGGTAATTCATCTAAATCTAAAGCATGTTTCATATCTTCAATTGGGGTGCTACCCTCAATGAGCCATGAGTGGTTATCACGCTTAATAATTTGCTGTACTTCGTCCATAGGGGTGACCCAATCGCCCATAACAGTACTCATAATGTCATTGAGGCTAATTACTCCAACCACCCATGCGTATTCATTAATGACCACAGCAATCGTTTCTTTAGTGGCTCTAAAGCGGTCTAAAAGTTCAGACAATGTGAGTGTATCTGGTATGGTCAGTATGCTTCGAATGGTCGTTTCATTGAGTTGATTGAGTTTTTGGTTGTTTAATATACGAACCAACAGGTCTTTTGCATCTACATAGCCAATGGTTTGGTCAATGGTTTCATTGCAGACCAAAAATTTAGAAAAAGGGTAAGTCGCAAGTTTTTGACGAATGCTTTCTTCTGACTCGTTAGGTGTAAAAAATACAATATTTTCACGAGTAGTCATGCTTGAAGGAACGGTACGCTCTTCAAGCTCAAACACATTTTCAATAAAGTGATGCTCTTGTTTGAGTAATACACCTGCTTGAGCACCTGCTTCCATGACCGCTGCAATATCATCAAAAGTGACATTGTCTTCTCGTGTGGTATTGACTTTAAATAAGCGGAATAAAAGATTACTGATCGCATTGATTACCCATGCCAATGGGGTACAGATTTTGACATAGACCAGCGTTGGATTAATCACCGCTAAAGCAATTTTCTCAGGAGCAATCATTGCTAGACGTTTTGGCATAAAGTCAGCAAATAAAATAAATGCCATAGTGACGACTAAAAAAGATAAACCAAAAGCGGCTTTTTCAATCCATGCACCGACAAAAAACTGCGCAAGAAAATCTGCAAAAAAGGAGCGAAAAGCAGGTTCAGCAACAATACCGCCTAAAATAGCAGCTGCATTTAACCCAATTTGTGATGCTGCAAAAAAATCTGCCGACTGTGCTTGTACGTCGAGTACTTTCTGCGCACGTTCATCGCCTGACTCAGCTAATATTTTTAATTTTACTTTACGGGCACCTGCTAAAGCAATTTCGGCAAGGGCGAGAAAGCCACCACCAATCATGAGTATGCCCATAATAATCATACTTTGAAAAAAAGTCACAATGCACCTATGTTTATAAATTTTGCATTATTTATGTTTTTTAACATAAAAAAGGGTTACTGCATATCTTTGATTCTAATTCATCATCATGATGAAGAATGTATTGCAGTATTATGTTTTGTCAGAAACGCTCTATTTTCTTCTTCAACCATTTGTCTTGCAACATATAAAATCAGCTGACGTAACCAACGGTGAGCAGGATGATGGTGAAGCAGTGGACACCATGCCATTTTAAGCTCTATTTCTGGAATATAAAATGGTGGGTCTTGAATCACAAGTTCGCTATTGTTGTTTTGTAGGTTGGCAATTCGTGTAGGTAAAGTTGCAATCAGGTCAACATTTCGTGCCAACAGTGCAGGCATTTGATAATGGCGAGTAAAAATCGAAATTTTTCGTTTTTGTCCAATGCGTTCAAGAGATTGATCAATCCAACCTAAGCCCGATTGTTTTTCTGGGTTTACCCCAAAACCAATGCCCATGCCTGTTTTAGAGACCCAAATATGGTCTGCATCTAAATAGTTTTTTAAATTAAGATTATTGACATAAGGGTGTTTAGCATTCATTAAACATGAAAAGCGGTCTCGCCAAACCAAAACTTGGTGAAAGCTTTGCGGAATTTCATTAAAGCGGTTAATCGCAAGATCAACTTTACCTTGTTCCATATCTCTATAAGAAACGTCACTTGGTGTGAGAAAGTCTAAAACGACATGTGGTGCTTCAGCACGTAATGCTTTAATGAGTTTAGGAACTAATGTCGCTTCGGCATAGTCAGAGGTCATAATTCGAAAGACACGATGACTACTGTACGGTTTAAATTCGGTGCGTGGTTCTAAAATACTTGATAAGTCAGCCAAAGCACTGCGTATTCTTGGTTGTAATTCAATAGCACGTTCAGTAGGTGTCATGCCTTCAGATGAGCGTATAAGTAAGGGGTCGTTAAATAGTGTTCTGAGTCGTCTTAAAATATTACTCATAGCAGGTTGAGTGACACCAAGTTGTTCAGCTGCACGAGTCACATTTTTTTCTCTAAGCAATACATCAAGGTAGATAAGTAAATTTAAATCAACACGTTCAAGATTCATCAAATAAATACCTAAATTAACGCCATAACATATATTTATATTATGCCATATTTTAGTCAGGCTGTATTGTCAATTTTTTATGTTAAATCAAAGGCTATTTGTTCTTTTTTGAGCAGTAAATTCATTTTTATTAAACTTTGTTGTGAGGCCATTTGAGTTTATCTAGGTGGTGAATATATTTATTTCTAGTAAAATACTCTGATATAATGTGCGGTCTTTTCATTGCCGATGTTTATATTATGCATTATCCAAAAGTTTACGATGTTATCGTGATTGGTGGTGGTCATGCGGGTACCGAAGCGGCACTTGCTGCTGCACGTATGGGACGCCAGACCTTACTTCTAACCCATAATATTGAAACTTTGGGGCAGATGAGTTGTAACCCTGCCATTGGCGGTATTGGTAAATCGCATTTGGTTAGAGAGATTGACGCACTTGGTGGCGCAATGGCTTTGGCTGCTGACCAAGGTGGTATTCAATTTCGTATTTTAAATTCAAGAAAAGGCGCTGCAGTTCGTGCAACACGTGCTCAAGCAGACCGCATTTTATATAAAGCCGCCATTCGTGAAAAACTAGAAAACCAAGCAAATTTAGATATTTTTCAGCAAGCGGCTGATGACATTATTGTAGAAGGCGATACGGTAAAAGGCGTTGTGACCCAAATGGGTGTTCGTTTTGATACGAAAACTGTGGTATTAACGACAGGGACATTCTTAGGTGGCGTCATTCATATTGGCTTAGAGAAGTCGAGTGGTGGGCGTGCAGGTGATCCACCTTCTATTGCGTTGGCTGATCGTTTAAGAGAGTTAAACTTACCTGTTGGGCGTTTAAAAACAGGTACACCACCACGTATTGATGCGCGTTCAGTTGACTTTTCTGTGATGACGGCACAGCCCGGTGATTTCCCATCACCAACCATGTCATTTATGGGGCATGCATCTATGCACCCAGAGCAAGTGAATTGCTACATTACCCATACCAATGAAAAAACGCATGAGATTATTCGTCAAGGTTTAGATCGCTCGCCGATGTATACAGGTGTGATTGAGGGTGTTGGCCCACGTTATTGCCCATCAATTGAAGACAAAATTCATCGTTTTTCAGATAAAGACTCTCACCAAGTATTTATTGAGCCTGAAGGTTTGACCACGCATGAATTATATCCAAATGGGATTTCTACATCGCTACCATTTGATGTTCAGTTTCAGTTAGTTCGTTCTATTCGTGGGATGGAAAACGCACATATTTTACGCCCAGGTTATGCCATTGAGTATGATTACTTTAACCCGCAAGCATTAAAAATGACTTTAGAAACCAAAGCCATTCAAAACCTATACTTTGCAGGTCAAATTAATGGTACGACAGGCTATGAAGAGGCAGGTGCACAAGGCTTATTAGCCGGTTTAAATGCGGCTCGCCGTGCATGGGATCAAGACCAGTGGTCACCACAGCGTGATCAGGCTTATATGGGTGTGTTGGTTGATGATTTGATTACTTTGGGTACGAAAGAACCGTATCGTATGTTTACCTCTCGTGCTGAATATCGTTTGATGTTACGTGAAGATAATGCAGATCAGCGTTTAACTAAAATTGGCCGTGAGCTTGGTTTGGTAGATGATGTACGTTGGGCAGCATATTGTGAAAAAATGGACGCAGTCGAGTCTGAAATGGCACGATTAAAGCATTTATGGGCGGCACCAAATAACCCAATGGGTAAAAAGTTTGTTGAAATGACAGGTGCAGATTTAAGTAAAGAGTGTAGTGCGATTGACTTATTAAAGCGTCCTAAAATTGATTTCTCTCATATTGCAGAATTAACAGAGTCGACGGTGACAGCCCAAGTCGGTGAGCAAATTGAAATTGCAGTGAAATATGCAGGGTATATTGACCGTCAACAAGAAGATGTTGCTCAGTTAAAACGTTTAGAGGAAACAAAAATTCCTGAAGACTTTGATTATGATGTAGTATCTGGGTTGTCTCGTGAAATTACGCAGAAGTTAAAAACAGTACGTCCTGAAACATTGGCACAAGCTAACCGTATACCTGGTGTTACCCCAGCTGCTGTTCAGCTTATTATGATTACTGTACGTAAAAATCATTTTAAGCAAAAAAGTGCTTAATGCCTTTAGTGAAATAAAAAAAACTGCTCTTTATGAGCAGTTTTTTTTATTGCTCATAAACTTGTTTTGCAACGCTTTCGGGGGAAATATGAGAGATGCGTTTACCGAAGCTTCGCAACCACCAAACTAGCTGTGAGGTAAATGGCACAGTGGCTGTGACTTGAGTCATTTGCTCATCAATAATGTCAATATGTTGATCTTTACTGAGAGGGCTTTCATAGAACATTTGAGCAATGCTGTGATCCATCTGTAGTTGTAGCTGTACATTTTGTGTTGGCACACTAAAATCGACTCTAAAGCCAAGTGCACCAGACTCGATATATTCATCGATATTAAAGTTAGCAGGGTGGAGTGCACGTGCTTCTAGTACTTTGGTTGATGAAAAACGATGGAGTGCGAAAGTTTGTATATCTGAACGATCATGCCGAGTACAAATGAGGTAAATAACAGCACCTTTTTGTACAAGAGCTAATGGGTTGAGTGTATAGGTTTTATCTTGTGCTGGATTGGTTCGACTACGGTAAATACATTCAATTTGTTTATCTTGCAATAACCCTTCATAAATGCCTTGTTGGGCTTTTTTTTCTACAATCGGTGGAATAAGTGGTTGGGTTGCAGGCACAATTCTGACACGGTTAATCCACTGCCGTGCGTTATTTTGCTCAGATAAGCTACGCCGTGCTAAATCGAACCAAGGGTTCATCTCTTCAATCAGGCTTGGTGGAAGTAAGTGTTTTAAGTGATCCTCTACCATCATAAATGTGACGGCTTGTGAGCTGGTCATATGTGGCAAGCTTTGAAGCGGTGCATCATCTCTCCATCGCCAACCTTGCGGAACTTCTTTATTTTTTTCTATGGGAAAGCGTTCTGAAAGTTGATTTAAGTCACGTTGTATTGTTCGCATACTGACTTCTACACCATCTCTTTCGAGTATTATTTGTAGTTGCCTTGTGCCTGTCCATTTACCTACATTAAGATGAGATAGTATCTGCCATTGGCGGTATAGACTGTTGGATGTTTCTTTTTCTTGTGTAGACATACGAGATAAATAGATATGACCATGCTGTTATTTTCACATGATCATACCTCAATTTAAGCGTATAGGGCTATATGAAAGATAAATTTTCTTAGTGATTATTCATCATCATCAAATTGATTGTAGTACTCTGGAGAGAGGTTACCAAAGCGGGTATATTGGCCTTCAAAAGACAGTCGAACCGTGCCAATAGGACCGTTACGCTGTTTACCAATGACAATTTCTGCTGTGCCTGCTTCTTTAGACTCTTTGTTATAGACTTCATCACGATAAATAAACATGATTAAGTCGGCATCTTGCTCAATTGCTCCAGATTCACGCAAATCTGACATAACAGGACGTTTATTTGGTCTATTTTCTAGGCTTCGGTTAAGCTGTGACAATGCAATAACAGGGCAGTTCATTTCCTTGGCAAGTGCTTTTAAGCTTCGTGAAATTTCTGAAATCTCGCCAACACGGTTATCACCCATGCCGGGTACTT
Source organism: Acinetobacter rathckeae (assembly GCF_015627125.1). Classification (GTDB taxonomy): domain Bacteria; phylum Pseudomonadota; class Gammaproteobacteria; order Pseudomonadales; family Moraxellaceae; genus Acinetobacter; species Acinetobacter rathckeae. The sequence continues at coordinate 408,990 of NZ_VTDO01000001.1, forward strand.
TCATCAGCTGTAGATAATCGACCATAATACAGCCAATTTTACCGTCATGTTGTTTAGCAATACGTCGAGCACGTGATCTGAGTTCTGTTGGTGGGAGTGCTGATGAATCATCAATATAAAGTAGTTTTTCTTGTAGCTGTAAGATACTTGCGGTTACCTTTGACCATTCATCATCATCTAGCTTTCCTGAGCGTAAATGCCCTTGGTGTATCTTTCCAATCGATGAAATCATACGCATTGCAATCGAGTCTGCTGGCATTTCCATAGAAAAAACCAGTGCAGGTAAGTTACTGTTAAATAAAACACTTTCTACAAGATTCATGGCAAAAGTTGTTTTACCCATAGATGGTCGGGCTGCAACAATAATTAAATCACCTGCTTGCATACCAGAGGTTTTATTGTCTAATTCAATGAAACCTGTAGACAATCCTGTAATACTACCATCAAGTTGAGAGAGCTCATCAAGCTTATTAAATACACTAGATACGACTGCAGTAATGGGCTTTGGGCCTTCTGATTTTTTATTATTATTATGCTGTTCTGTAATTGAAAAAATATTACTTTCAGCAATATCTAAAATGTCGCTGACACTGCGACCTTTAGTATCATAGGCATTAATTAAAATTTCATTACCTGCCTTAATCATGTGGCGTAATGTTGCAAACTCTTTAATTTTTTGTGCATATGTTTCTAGGTTGTAGAAACTTGATGGAGAGTCAGACATCAGTTGCATTAAGTAACTTTCACCACCAACGGCTTCAATGAGTTTTTGGTTGGTGAGCCAGTCATGGACAAGTACAGCATCGTAAGGGGAGCTAAGCTGTGCCAATTTTTCAATGGCTCTAAAAATATATTTATGGCGCGTGGCATAGAAGTCATTTTCTTCTAAAATATCGCTGACCTGTTCAAATGATTCTGCAACGGTCATGAGTGCTGTAAGTACAGCTTGTTCTATAGATAAATTATGTGGCGGTGTACGAAACTCTTTAATCTCGTTACTTGTTGTTTTTTCTGAGCTATTATTAGTCGTTTGTACTGAATTTGGGGTATTCGCCTGAGACATAAAGAAACCTTGTGCTGACAGATCGTTAAAATAAAAGGCAAATGAAAATGCGGATTAAAAGTATAGATTTTTATAACATTAAAAACTAGCATTTGGATTGGTTTTTCGAAGATTAAAAAAAAGAGCATGCAGATGCATGCTCTTTTTTATGCAGATAAATTACTCAGCAACAATCGTTACAAGTACGTCTGCAGTTACATCATGGTGCAATTGAATCGCGATGTTGAATTCACCAGTATGACGAAGTGCGCCATTTGGTAAACGTACTTCCGCACGATCAACATTCAAGCCAGCACTTGTTAATGCATCAGCAATATCACGTGTACCGATTGAACCGAAGAGTTTACCTTCATCACCAGCTTTCGCAGTGATAACGATATTTACTTCGTCTAATTGATCAGCACGTGCTTGAGCAGCTGCAAGTACTTCAGCTTCTTGCTTCTCAAGTTCAGCACGACGTGCTTCAAAAGCAGCAGTGTTTGCTTCAGTAGCAGCAACTGCTTGACCTTGAGGGATTAAGTAGTTACGGCCATAACCAGCTTTAACTGAAACTTTATCACCTAGTTTACCAAGGTTTTTAATGCGTTGTAATAAGATAACGTCCACAGCTCACCTCACTTATGGTTGTCAGTGTACGGAATCAAAGCCAAGAAACGAGCTTGTTTAATAGCAAGTGCAAGTTGGCGTTGATAACGTGCTTTTGTACCAGTGATACGGCTAGGAACAATCTTGCCGTTTTCAGTGATATACTGTTTTAAAGTATCGATATCTTTATAGTCGATGTATGCAACTTTCTCTGCTGTGAAGCGACAGAACTTGCGACGACGGTAAAAACGTGCCATGTGTGTTCTCCTTATGCTTCAGCAGAGTCTTGAGTTGAGTGTTGTGCTTCTTCACGTTGTGCTTTACGCGCACGCTTTTCTTCAGCACTCTTTGCAAGTAAAGATTCTTCTGTAATTGCAGTATCACGGCGAATAACAACATTACGAATAATTGCGTCGTTGTAACGGAATAATTCGTTTAATTCGTCAAGCGTAGTTTGACCACATTCAACATTCATTAAAATGTAGTGTGCTTTGTGAATTTTGTTGATAGGGTATGCCAATTGGCGACGGCCCCAATCTTCTAAGCGCTGGATTTGACCTTCAGCTTCTTTAATGTGAGAGATATAGCGTTCTACCATACCTACCACTTGATCGCTTTGGTCTGGATGTACCAGAAGTACGATTTCGTAGTGACGCATTGTCAGCTCCTTACGGATTATACAGCTTCTAATTTATATTTTAGAAGCAAGGAGGCATACTATTTAGTATGTCGCTTAAGCGAAGCGAAATAGTAAAGGAGTTTAGATTGTTTTTCAAGTAATTGTGCTAGAAAAGATATAAAAATAGAGTGTTAATCCACTCTATTTTTAATTGCTTTAAAATAATGGCAAGTATGGGGCAGGAGATTGATAACTAAAACTTAAACTAATACTTAACGCTGTGATTAAAATCACAGAGTATAGAAAATAGCGTTTTGCCCAAAGCTGGTCATCTACTGCTTTAAAGCCAATAATTGATAAGTAGATCCAATAAGCACAGAGTGTATTGAATGTAATTAAGAAAAATATATTTGTATAGTTAAAGCAATATAATCCATTCAGTACAGCAGTAAATAAAAGTACATAAATAAAGCTTTCTATTTTGGTACGTTTTATTGAACGTGCAACAGGGAGTATCGGAATGTTGGCACTTTTGTAGTCATCAAAGCGGTAAATTGCAATTCCCCAAGAGTGGGGCATTTGCCATAAACCATAAGCCAGAAAAACAAGCAGTGCTGCAATATCAAAGGAATGTGATACAGCAGTATAACCAACTACAGGTGGGCAAGCACCTGAAATACTACCAATAATGGTTTGATGAATTGATGTACGTTTTGACCAAAGGCTATAGAAAAATACATAAACAACAAAACCAAGTACGGCCGCCCCAAAAGCATACATATTTGTAAACACCCACAATAAGGTGAGACCAGATATGCCTAAAACAAATGCATAAATGAGTGCAGCTGTTGGTGAAATGCTTTTTGTGACAAGTGCACGGTTTTGTGTGCGTTGCATTTTATGATCAATATCTTGGTCGATAAAGTTATTGATAACACAACCCGATGCCACAACTAAACTTGTGCCAATGAGGGTGATTAAGAGGAGGAGAATATCTATATTGCCTTGGGCGGCTAAGAAAAAGCCACCCAAGGTAGTAACGAAGTTACCAAAGATAATCCCTGGTTTGGTCAGGATTATATATTTTTTCAGCATGACAACCAGTTTAGATCATCATGTTGTAGTGAAGGTAGTTCATTACCCATACAGAACCAATTAACAAAATTGCAATGGTTAAAATGGTATAGATAAATGCAATAACATTCCAACGTTGTTCTTCAGACGAGTTCATATGTAAGAAGAAGATTAACTGAACAAGAATTTGAATAATTGCAGTAATACCAACGACTGAAAGAAGAAGTGTTCTACTAAAACCACCTGACATGACCATACCAAAAGGTAAGATCGTTAAGATGATTGATAGAATGAAGCCAACAGTATATTGCTTCATACTACCGTGAGATGCACCTGATGCGTGATTATCATGACTCATGAGATAGCTCCCATTAAGTAAACAACACTAAATACACAAATCCAAACGATGTCTAGGAAATGCCAAAACAGGCTCAAACATGCTAAACGACGTGTATTTGGTAAAGTTAAACCATTTTTCTTGATCTGCAACATTAGAATGATCATCCAGACAATACCAGATGTCACGTGGATACCGTGAGTACCGACAAGTGTAAAGAATGCAGATAAGAAAGCACTATGTGTTGGTCCATGTCCAGCTTCTACAAGGTGATGAAACTCGTAAAGCTCCATCCCAATGAATGTCATACCAAATAGACATGTGATCATGAGCCAAGTTAAAACACCTTTTACATTGTTTTTGTAACGTGCAAGCACGGCAAATCCAAATGTAACTGATGAAATCAATAAGGCAAATGTTTCAATTAACACAAAGCCTAAAGATTCACTGAATAGCTCATGTGGTGATGGTGTTCCAGCTGGAATATGTGATTGTAAAACCACGTAAGCGATGAAGAGCGTACCAAAAAGTACAAGGTCGCTCATCAAGTAAGTCCAGAAACCAAACACAGTAATGTCTGTATCGTCATGATGGTGTTCATCATGAGCGTTGTTTCCGTGATGAAGTACTTCAGCCATGTCTTAGTCCTTCTTCAAGTGTTTTTCTAAAACGGCAAAGCGTTCATTTTCGATACGCTCAACTTCAGCAGCAGGAACGTAATAGTCAACTTTCTTAGTGTTACTACTATTAATTAAAGTAATAATCGTTGCTACGAAAGAAACAATTACAAGCCACCAAATATGCCAAATCAGAGCAAAACCTAAAATAGTGATCAATATCGCCATAATAAAGCCGGCAGAGCGGTTTGTAGGCATATGAATATCTTCATATTTTTCAGGTTTGTTATAAGCGACCCCATTTTCTTTGTCTAACCAGAAGCGATCAATGTGTTCGCCTTGTGGTAGGTATGCAAAGTTATAAAAAGGTGCTGGTGATGAGGTTGACCATTCAAATGTACGACCGTCACCCCATGCATCGCCTGTATAGTCCATGTTATCTTTACGTTGTAAGTAACCAACAATAACCTGCATAACAAAGCAAAAAATACCGAGTGCAACAAGTACTGCACCAACCATTGCAATTTGTAGATATGGCGTCCATTCAGGGTTGTCATAGGTACTTAGACGACGTGTCATACCCATAAAGCCAAGAATGTATAATGGCATAAATGCAAAGTAGAAACCAATGAACCAAAACCAGAACGATGCTTTACCCCATGCTTCGTTGAGTTTCCAACCAAACATTTTTGGCCACCAGAATGTAATACCAGCAAATAGTGCAAATACCACACCACCGATAATGACATTATGGAAGTGAGCGATGAGGAATAGCGAGTTGTGTACTAAGAAGTCTGCTGGCGGTAATGCCATTAAGACACCTGTTAAACCACCGATACCAAAAGTGATTAAGAAACCTAGTGTCCATAGCATTGGTGATGTGAATGTAATGCGACCTTTGTACATGGTAAATAGCCATGAGAAGATTTTAACCCCTGTTGGGATTGCAATCACCATGGTCATGATACCAAAGAATGCATTTACGTTTGCACCAGCACCCATCGTAAAGAAGTGATGTAACCACACAATTAAAGACAGTACAGCAATAGCAAGTGTTGCATAGACCATCGTTTTATAGCCAAACAATGCTTTGCGTGCAAAAGTAGGTACAACTTCAGAGTATACGCCAAAAGCAGGCAATACTAGGATATATACTTCTGGGTGACCCCATGTCCAAATCAAGTTTACATAAAGCATTGGACTACCACCAAGCTCATTTGTAAAGAAGTGGAAGTCAAAGTAACGATCTAGCGTAAGCATTGCGACAGTTGCAGTCAGTACAGGGAATGTTGCAACAATCAGTACACATGTACATAGTGCAGTCCATGTGAAAATTGGCATATCCATGAGCTTCATGCCAGGTGCGCGCATTTTTATAATCGTTACAAGGAAGTTCACCCCTGTAAGTAGCGTACCTAAACCAGAAACTTGGATTGACCAAATCCAATAGTCGACACCAACGCCTGGTGAGTATTGAATACCTGAAAGTGGTGGGTAAGCCATCCAACCTGTTGCGCCGAATTCACCTAAAACAAGTGAAGCCATAATCAGGCCTGCAGCACCTGCAAAAAGCCAGAAACTAAATTGGTTGAGAATAGGGAAAGCAACGTCACGTGCACCAATTTGTAGTGGTACAACGATATTCATTAGACCAACAACAAGACCCATTGCCACGAAGAAAATCATGATGACACCGTGTGCGGTGAAGATCTGATCATAGTGGTCTGGGTGTAAGTAGCCTGTACCGCCACTACCTGCAAGGAATAGTTGTAAACGCATCATAAATGCATCTGCAAAGCCACGTAATAGCATGACGACAGATACAATAATGTACATAATACCAATTTTTTTATGGTCTACTGAAGTAGCCCACTCTCTCCACAGGTATCCCCATTTTTTGAAGTAGGTAATTCCTGCAAATACAGCAATCGCACCGATTGCCATAATGATTGCGGTAACAATTACAATGGGTTCTTTTGGAATGGCACCCCATCCAATTTTACCTAGTAGCATCTCCATGTTTTATTCTCCTGCAGAGGCTGCATGTTGCATATTTGCTTGAGAAGAACCTTGAGCACCATGATAGTTACTCATATATTTATTAATCACTTGCTTAAATAAATCTGGTTCAACTGAAGAATAGTATGTCACAGGATATGGTTTTGTAGGGTAAGGGCCCATACGCTCAGCTTCTTCGGCAATTTCTTTTTGTTTAGGTGTTCTTGCATCCATTAACATAGCTTCGATTTGGTGGTGAGAACGTTCACCATCGCGTAGCGATTGTAATGTTGCAAAATCTAAAGTGCCTTTTTGAATAGCTGAAGTGTCGTTGTTATTACCTTTACCAGCTTGTACGTCACTAATCCATTTTTTAAAGTCAGCATCAGTTACACTGTGTGCTTTAAAATGCATTTGTGAGAAACCATAACCGTTATAGTTAGATGCAAAACCGCGGAAGATACCTACTTCATTTGCAAGAACGTGTAGGTGGGTCTGCATACCTGCCATTGCATAGATTTGACCTGCTAACTGTGGAATGAAGAAAGACGTCATTGTAAAGTCAGAGGTAATATGGAAGTGTACTGGTGTTTGCTCAGGAATACGAAGTTCGTTCACCGTAGCAATTTTTTGCTCTGGATAAACAAATACCCATTTAAACGGTTCTGCAATCACTTGAACATCTAATGGTTTTTTATCAGATTCTGCATCAAGTGGTTTGTATGGATCGTATTGGTGAGAACCCCACCATGCCATCCAAGCCAATATAGCGATAATAATAATAGGAACGCCCCATACAACGATTTCAATCGCAGTTGAGTGTGCCCATGTTGGTTTATAGTCTGCCTCTTTATTTGACGCGCGATATTTCCAACCAAACCAAAGAGCCATAATAATTGATGGAATAACCACCAATAGCATAAGGTAAATTGCAGTCATCATTAAGCCACTTTGGCCTGCTGCAACTGGACCTTTTGAGTTTAGAAGTACTAAATCACCACCACACCCACTGAGAAGTGCAGAAATCACAGATAAAGACAATACAGCTAATATTGTTTGTCTCATTTTACAACCTCGGTGAAGAGAGCCCATGTATATGGATTATAACTATGGGATAGCGATTATAGTGACGGTAACTTTATCATTGAGTATTTAAAGTTTATTACACCGCTACTTTATAGGGCATTATGCCTCATATTAAGCAACTACGCTACATTTAGAGGCTTTTAAATTGGCAGTTTTAAATCCAACAGTTTCAGTTGGATTTAAATGAAAGGTGTGTATATATGTATATATAATAGTGACTTAATGTTTTTTTTGGTTTTTTTATAAGCCCTTTTTTTTGGGTTATTTTTTACTCTCTTTTATCACTTTTGTTTTAGATAAACGGTCGTGTAAGGTTTGTCTATTTTTACCAAACCCGAAAGCATAGTCAATAATGCTCATTAATGGACTAGATACCATGTTGAATATAATAAAAAATACACTGCGAATAAGAAAGATACGAGTGAGTGGGACTTTACTTTCATTGATTTGATCAACAATTTTGATCTTAGTCACAATCTTACCAATACTTTGGCCCCGTTTGTTGAGCAAAAAAGCTTGGATGATGAGCATAACAAGAATATAAGCTAACATGGCAAACCATGCTTGGTTTGGCATAAGGTGTATGAATTCACTTAGAGTTGGCTGGTTAACGCTGTTCTTGAAAGCTTCTAATTGTTTAACATGTTCTGTATTAAGAGAAAGGGAAAAAATAATAAGTGCAATAAACCAAAGGAGCATATCGATCATTTTAGCAAGTATACGAGACTGAATGCTTGCAAGCTCAACTGGCGTTACTTTTTGTGGGTGGGCCTCATTTGGCTGAGGAGTGTTGTGTGTGTAGCCTTCAGGGTAGTATTGTAATTGCCCACGGGTGAGTTCACCTAAAGCTTTCCATTCAGTCATGCCCTGATGCCATGCTAAATCTGTGAGTAAAATTTGTTGATCTTGGAGCATTTGATTGATTTGCTCTAGGGAGTATGGCCCAGCTTGCTGACCATTTCGAGCCAAATAAATTTGCATAAAACTATAATCTCAGTAAAAAAGACCCTTGAAAGGGTCTTTTTTAACATGTTTTTAAGATAACTTAAAGTGGTTTACTGTCTTGCTTTGCTAAGAAGAACCAAGTGTCTAATACTGAGTCTGGATTGAGTGATACAGATTCAATACCTTGTTCCATGAGCCAATAAGCAAGGTCAGGGTGGTCTGAAGGTCCTTGACCACAGATACCTACATATTTACCTGCTTTTTTACATGCTTGAATGGCCATAGAAAGCAATACTTTAACGGCTGCATCACGCTCATCAAAGAGTTGAGATACAATCCCTGAATCACGGTCTAGACCTAAAGTCAGCTGTGTTAAGTCATTTGAACCGATTGAGAAGCCATCAAAGTGTTCTAGGAATTGATCTGCAAGTAAAGCATTTGTTGGCAATTCACACATCATAATGACTTTAAGGCCATTTTTACCACGGCGTAACCCATTTTCAGCCAATAGCTCGATCACTCGTTTTGCTTCATTGACTGTACGGACAAATGGAATCATGATTTGTACGTTGGTTAAACCCATTTCGTCACGTACTTTCTTGAGCGCACGACATTCGAGCTCAAAGCAATCACGGAAATTTTCAGAGACGTAACGGCTTGCACCACGGAAACCAAGCATTGGGTTTTCTTCTTCAGGCTCATAGAGCTTACCACCAATAAGGTTGGCATACTCATTTGATTTGAAGTCAGACATACGCACAATAACTGGTTTATCATGAAAAGCTGATGCTAATGTTGCAATCCCTTCAACCAGTTTTTCTACATAAAAGTCTACTGCTGAGTCATAACCTGCAATACGTGTAGAGATGGTTGATTTGAGCTCTCTTGGTAAGCTTTCTAGGTTAAGCAGAGCTTTTGGATGCACACCAATCATACGGTTAATGATGAACTCTAAACGAGCTAGACCAATACCTGCATTTGGAATTTGAGCAAAGTCAAAGGCACGATCTGGGTTACCCACATTCATCATGACTTTAAATGGTAATGGTGGCATTGAGTCGATGGTATTACGTTGAATTTCGAAGTTTAGTTGGCCTTCATAAATAAAGCCAGTGTCGCCTTCAGCACATGAAACGGTTACGTCTTGGTCTTCGCTAAGAAGTTCTGTTGCATTGCCACAACCGACAATTGCAGGTACACCAAGCTCACGAGCAATAATTGCTGCGTGACAAGTACGACCACCACGGTTGGTAATAATGGCAGAAGCACGTTTCATGACAGGTTCCCAGTCTGGGTCAGTCATATCTGAAACGAGTACGTCGCCATTTTGTACTTTATCCATTTCATCAATAGAAGTAACAATACGGACCTTACCTGAACCAATACGTTGACCAATTGAGCGACCTTCAGCAAGTACCGTACCTTTTTCTTTGAGTAGGTAGCGTTCCATCGTGCTGACGTTTTGACGGCTTTTTACTGTTTCAGGGCGTGCTTGAACAATATATAAACGGCCATCATCGCCATCTTTTGCCCACTCGATGTCCATTGGCGCACCGTAGTGTTGTTCAATAATCATGGCTTGCTTAGCGAGCTCATGTAATTCGGCATCTGTAAGAGAGAATCGTTGACGTTCAGTTTTTTCAACTTCAACAATAGATACAGATTTACCTGCAGATGCTTCGTCGCTATACACCATTTTTTGGTGTTTTGAACCTAAGTTACGACGAACAACGGCATGTTTTTCTGCTTTAAGTAGTGGTTTAGAAAGGTAAAACTCGTCAGGGTTAACTGCACCTTGTACCACCATTTCACCGAGGCCGTAAGATGATGTGATAAATACCACATCACGGAAGCCTGATTCTGTGTCTAGGGTAAACATGACGCCTGCCGCACCTGTTTCAGAGCGAACCATGCGTTGAATACCCGCAGATAATGCCACAAGTTTGTGGTCAAAGCCCTGATGAACGCGGTATGAAATAGCACGGTCATTGAATAGTGATGCAAACACTTCTTTAATGGCAATGAGGACGTTGTCTATGCCACGAATATTTAGGAAAGTTTCTTGCTGTCCTGCAAAAGAGGCATCTGGTAAGTCTTCTGCAGTTGCAGATGAACGTACAGCGACTGCAATATCTGCATTACCGCTTGCAAGTGTATTAAATGCATCTCGCACACTTTTTTCAAGTGCCGGTGTAAGCGGCGTTTCAATGATCCATTGGCGGATTTGTGCACCAGTTTTAGTCAGTGCTTGAATATCGTCAACGTCTAGTGTGTCTAGAGCTGCTTGAATTTTTGAGTTAAGACCACTTTGCTCAAGAAATTCACGATATGCTGCTGCCGTAGTTGCAAAGCCACCCGGTACAGATACACCTGCAGTAGAAAGATGACTGATCATTTCCCCCAAAGATGAGTTCTTCCCACCTACGAGTTCAACATCATGCTTTCCTAGTTTTTCTAGACCAATTACGTGCGATTCCAAAGTAGCTTCTCCACTTTTTCAGTATGTTATTTGTTCGCTAGTATCTTAATGGAGTAAAGTTTTTTGGCTTTTTAACTTCAAGCCATACATACTTATCTCCGATGGGGCTTACTATAAAGAATATAGCCGACTATGACAAATATTTGAGGAGTTTTTCATGCCCGAAAATCAACAAATTGAACGAAGTGTGTTTTTTATTTCTGATGGGACGGCAATTACTGCTGAAACTTTAGGCCATTCGTTATTGGCGCAGTTTCCAAATGTAAAATTCAATGTACATATTATTCCATATATTTCTTCTGAAGAAGACGCTTTAAAAGTGGTACAGGAAATCAATGCATGTCAGCAGGTGGAGGGGGAGTTACCGCTGGTATTTGATACGTTGGTGAATCCACATGTGCGAGAAATTATTAATACAGCCAATGCAGTGAATTTAGATGTTTTTGAAGGCATGATTAGTAAGCTTGAGCAAGAGCTGAAAACATCACCAACCAGTTTGGTTGGGCAAACACATGCGGTGATTGACTCAGAATATTATAAAGCACGTATTGATGCTGTACATTTTGCTTTAGATAATGATGATGGGGCGCGAACTCGACATTATGATAAAGCAGATATTATTTTAATTGGTGTTTCTCGCTCAGGAAAAACCCCAACCGCAATTTATTTGTCATTACAGTTTGGTATTCGAGTGGCAAATTATCCACTTACAGAAGAAGACCTTGATGACAACCGTTTGCCGAAGGTTTTGCGTGAGCATAAGGCCAAACTGTTTGGTTTAATGATAGATGCAGATCGTTTAGTAGCGATTCGTACCGAGCGTAAAGCGGGTAGTCGTTATGCCAGTTATAGCCAATGTCAAATGGAACTGAGAGCGATAGAGGGAATTTATATTTCTGAAGGCATTCCATTTTTAAATGTGTCTGAAATGTCAATTGAGGAAATCTCGACCCGTGTTTTACAAATTACGGGCTTAAAACGCCGTATTAGTTAAGCCTATTTTTAAAAATTTTAAATCTCATATTTGGCCTTATTTACGTGTTTTTAGTTCATGTAATTTATATAGATTATGAGTTTGAATGAATAGTTTATTAGCTCAGCATGAGTGTCATGATATTGGCGTTTAAGGAGTGCCTTAAACGCCTTATTTTTAGGTAAGAGTTTGGTCTAGGTAAGCAACAGCATTGTGTGAATGTAGGCTTTCATAGTGCGTCACTTTCGTGTGCCAAAGAGAGTACTTATTTTTTAATACATGGCCAATGCGTCGGGCAGCATCTTCAACAAACATTAGGTTTTGTCCATTACGCTGTGCAAAAGCTTGTTCATCTGCACGCTTAACTGCAGTTTGAGTGGCTGTTTGTAATGTGTTTTCAATAGTTTGAATCAGCTGGTATACATCAATGTCTACTTTACTTGTAATACTAACTTGAGCGGTGCTTCGCTGACTATGTGGTGTTGCGAGGCTAGCATGTTGTGTAATCCAGTCAGCAATTTCTGATTTATTTATCTGATCAGCGTTTGTAAAGTCATGAATGAGTTGATCTTTAATGATTTGGCGAGATAATGCTGCTGAGCATGGGCAAGTGGATGAGTACTCTATGTCAACGGTGTAACAAAGTATTAATTCCTCAGCGTTTAACTGTGCTTGTATGGTAATAGGGTAATATTTCCAGCCACTAATTTGAGGTGTTTTAAGTGCATATTGCTGTATTGGTAATTTGAAATGGAGTGTTAAACGGGCTTGATTGGTATTGTCTGCTTGGTGTGTGGCAATGATTTGACGAAGTTGGGTTTCGATTGTGTTGGCATTAATGTCTGTGAGCTTTTGCAACTGTAAAAATACTCTAGACATGTGAATGCCTTTAGTGTTTTCTTTGGGTACATTGATGTGAATATCTGCAGTGCTCAAAATGGTTTTGTTGTTGAGTTGCAGTGGTAAGGCAATGTTCTCCATACCAACCCAATTGATTGGGCTAAAATACTGTGGCAATTGTTGTGTTGATACATCTGGGAGTTGCATGAGGTTAGAATCTAAAATAAGTTATGTTATAATATAACATTAAATATGCTAAGAAGTGAATTAAAGCTAAATTTCACTCAATTTGGTAAGGTTTAGTGATTTTTCTATAAGTATTTTTAGATTAAAAACATCAAAATATAAGAGAGTTGAATATCTTTAATTGCGAAAGCTCATGGGTGTTGTTCTTTCGCAATGCTTTAGCAGTCATATTATTTGAGGTTAAGAGTGTTAGGGAATAATTTCACCACACAGTGAAGTACGCCAGCTGTGATTATAGCCCCATGTTCTAAAGCCTAAAGTATCTATGTGAATTTGCCCTGATTCATAAATGCCAATGCCCATGTTGTAATACTTTCCTTGAGTTTGCCAAAAACGACATAGTGCAATTTTAGTTTGTTGAATTTGATAGCTATCTTCAGGGGTTGGATTTTCAGGGCCAATTCTAAAATCGATGGCCGCATTTTTAACATGGCTTGAGCTTTTTGCACCACCCGCACAGCTGTTTAAATTAGGCGATCTGTAACTTGAGGTGACTTCAATATTATTTGCAGAAATAATGCCTTGATCTTTGAGTGTTTTGAATAATTTTAATGTGGGTACAGCGTACTCCCATACTTCCATAGGCGGAACGTTGTATTCACTTGCATTGCAGTTTTGCCATTCTCTTGCTGAACGTAGCATTTGATAGTCAGGTACAATAAAGTCGGCCTGTCTTTGCTTTAAATAGGCTTTGTATTGGCTCAGTTGTTGTTGATTTTGTGTTTGAAATAACCAGTTAGTATAGGTAACAGGTTGTAGCGTTGTAATTATTTTTAAGGTGGGCGGTGGTGTCGGTATTTGTTGTGTAGGTGCAGGTGTTAAAGTATTGACTACTGTTGGAATGATGACTTTTTGTGTAGTCACTTGTGGCTGAGATACACATGCACTCAATGAGCCAATGCAGATTAAACTTATGATGGTATATGTATATGTTTTTTGCATAGTTATTCAGTAAAATTACCCTTTCATTTGTTATACTATAACGCAAAGTGAAATGTCGTATATTTATGTATTAAGTTTGAGTGACTTGCTGACTAAGTTGTGATAACTCCAAACGTAATCTATGGTTTTAGCCTTAAAACAATTATTTGACTATCTAGACAAATATGATCTGTAGTCGTTTTACTTAAGATGGCTCTTGGGTTGAGTGATTCCTGTTATAGTGATCAGAGGTCTATACAATTTATTATTTCATAATACTGATTTTTTAGCATTTATTTGTAGATAAAGTAAGTCTTTTATGGTTATTTGAAAAACCGATTATATCTATAAAAATATACTGTTTTGACTATATGTTAAATTTGGGTAGTATGTTTTCAAGCACAGAAAAACTCCCTTGGAGACGCAAATAATGTTAGACCAAAATATTAAAGCACAGTTAAAAGGCTATTTAGAACGTCTAGAAAGCCCAATTGAATTGGTTGCTTCTTTAGATGAATCAGATAAAGCAATTAAAATTAAAGAATTAGTCACAGAAGTAGCAGCACTATCTGATAAAGTGACAGCACGTTTAGATGGTCAAAATACACGCCGTCCAAGTTTTGGTATTGCAAAAGCAGGCGAAGAGCCTCGAGTTTATTTTGCTGGCTTGCCTATGGGCCATGAGTTTACATCGTTAATTTTGGCATTACTACAAGTCTCTGGTTATCCACCAAAAGTATCTGATGAAGTACTGGCTCAAATTAAAGCTTTAAGTCTTAAAGCAAACTTTGACGTGTTTGTATCACTGACATGTCATAACTGCCCAGACGTTGTACAAGCGTTAAACTTAATTGCTGTGAATAATCCAAATACGACAGCAACTATGATTGATGGTTCATTCTTCCAAGACGAAGTTGAGCAACGTAAAATTATGGCTGTACCGATGGTGTTTCAAGACAATGAACACATTGGCCAAGGTCGTATGACGCTAGAAGAAATTATTGCGAAATTAGATACCAATTCTGCGGAAAAAGAAGCAGAAAAATTAAATGCAAAAGAAGCATTTGATGTTTTAGTTGTAGGTGGTGGTCCTGCAGGTGGTACGGCAGCCATTTATGCGGCACGTAAAGGCATTAAAACAGGGATTGTTGCAGAGCGTTTTGGTGGTCAAGTCATGGACACCATGGACATTGAAAACTTCACCACAGTACAACGTACCGTTGGGCCTAAATTTACCAGTGATATGGAAGCACATGTACGAGAGTACAATGTAGATATTATGAATCTACAACGTGTAAAAACGCTTACTGGTGCTGATAAAACTGCAAATGGTCTAGTGTCACTTGAATTAGAAAATGGTGCTGTACTTGAGTCTAAAACAGTGATTCTTTCTACAGGGGCACGCTGGAGAGAGCTAAACGTACCTGGTGAAGTAGAATACCGTACTCGTGGTGTAGCGTATTGCCCACACTGTGATGGCCCATTATTTAAAGGCAAACATGTTGCTGTGATTGGTGGTGGTAACTCAGGTGTTGAAGCAGCCATTGATCTTGCAGGTATTGTAGAGCACGTGACATTAATTGAGTTTAGTGACAAGCTTCTTGCAGACCAAGTGTTACAAGATAAACTGCACAGCTTACCAAATAGTACGGTGATTAAAAGTGCGCTCACTACAGAAGTGATTGGTGATGGTAGTCAAGTAACAGGTCTTAAATACAAAGACCGTACGACTGATGAAGAACATGTGGTGAACTTGGCGGGTATTTTTGTACAAATTGGTTTGTTGCCAAACACAGACTTCTTAAAAGCAAGTGATGTTGAGTTGTCACCTCGTGGTGAAGTTGTGATTGATAGCCGTAATGAAACCAATGTAAAAGGTGTTTTTGCTGCAGGTGACTGTACAACGGTACCGTACAAGCAAATTATTATTGCAACAGGCGAGGGTGCAAAAGCATCGCTGTCAGCATTTGATTATATTATTCGCTCAGGCCAATAAGTGCGTATTTAAAAAAGCCAAAGCTTCGTCTTTGGCTTTTTTATTTTTACTATTTTGAAAGGCTTGTTAGCTGATTTTTTATTGGGCATTTTGACGTTATTGATGCCGAATAATTAAAATAAATTTAGATAACCCGAATCATGGATAAGGTTGGTGGTTGAAAAAGTAAAGGAACAGCTTTATCAAATGGACATGTTGCAGATATTAAAATGGTGGAAGATTTAGTCAATGGTTTTAAAGCGCCAGTTTATGCAGATCATGGTTATATTAGCCACGATTTCAAAGAGAAACTAAAGTTACAAGGCGTTGATTTGGTGACTTACCATCGCAAAAATATGCAGGTTATTCAGTTATCTAAGATAGATCGGCATCATTTAAAACAAAGAAATAAGATCGAACATTATTTAGTTACAAGTAAAGTGAGAAGTATTCAAGGGTATTTATCTGGAATTTATGCCTATTTATGTGCGTATCATATTTGTCATGTGAATAAGCCGACCATTCAGATGGTGTATGCTTCGGCTTACACAGGATTCGGGTTATATATAATATCTATTGCATCGACTGAAAAACCTGGGCTTAAAAAATTTTGACCTTGTTGACCACTAATAACGCTAAGTTGTAATTGATTTTCTCCAAGCTTTAAAACATCTTGAGGGATATTAAATATAAACATTGTATTTCGCCCTCTATATGTACCAACCGTTGCGGTTCTTGTTTTCGGTTGCTCACTCATAGGTTGTAGTTGACCTTTCCATCTATTTAATACAATAGCGGGACGCCCTCCAAACCAAGCATTAGTAATACCTATACGTAATTTAGCATTTTTAGGAACTTGCTTTAAATTAAAATGTAGTGCTATAGGAGTATTAACACTTTTCCACAAATAAGCAGGAAATTCTCTATCTGACTGTTTCCCAATCCTAAAATCTGTAACATGCCAGTTTTGCATTCTGAAATCACTAGGATGCATCCAAGTAAGCTGACCACCATTTAAAAACTCCGTTGGTTTACCATCCCAATATCCTATTCGCCATAGAACGCTATCTTTTTCAGGATCATTTTCATTTTTAAAAGGTAAAAGTGTTGTTACTTTTTCAGGTAAAATCTCGACAGCTTGTGTAGCGACTGCAAGCTCTCCTTTATATAAAGTTGCTGTATAATTCCCCGCAATAATATCCTTAATTACTGTATGACCTTGCAAGTCTATATCTCCCCAATACTGTGCGGTCGCATTATTCAACACCAAAGTCATAGGTCTAGAGTCTTTGGTGTGATCTGCCGTATTGAAGGCAAGTGCTCCACGCTGATCTTTAGCAATATAATGGTCTAAGTCCATTCTTCTTAACCAAGATACATCTAACCCTGAAGGTGGTGCACCATTCGTAAAATAGAGTGTATATTGATTTAATGTATTGATTCTAAATGGCTCAGTTTGTGCCTCACCATAATTAACAATATATGTGAGCTCCTGATCAGATGCACCTTGCATTTTTAAGCTTCTATAAAAAGGGCCACCTGAGCCACCCTCATTGTTGTCTCTGATCATCCAAATACCGACATTTTTTCCCGTTGCACCAAAGTAAACCCAATCTTTTAAACGACTATTCGAATAGTGTTTTGAATGAATTTCTCCATCTGACATCTCAAAAATATCGTGTGCTTCAACTGTTTTTATATTATTAATAATCTCTGAACATTGTGCACCATTTGGCAGTGTGTTATGTGGTACACGTACTACAAATCGAACTAAGTTAGGAATAGGCTCTTCACTAAATGTATCTGCCATAAAAATAGCAGGGATACCTTGTCTAAATAGATAGTAGTGTTTCAATTTTCCTGCGTTTACAACCACTTTAATATGATTTTTATCTACATAACTTGCTGTTACTGTTGCAGGGTTCTGACTTGTATAGAGCTGATTAAAACCTGAATTAATTTGACTGCCTTTTAATGAATCTTGATATTCAACACCATGGTAAAGCATTGAAGAAATATCACCTGTACCTATATGTGTACCAAATCGATTATGCTTTTGAACCTCAACAACAAGCCCTGCTCCTGTATTAATTTGATAAAAATCATTGGTTTCTAACAGTTGAAAAGGTGCTTCCTGTTTTATTTTTTCAGGCTCTCCAAACATTTGCATTGATAGTGGTGTACTCACA
The DNA here is from genome assembly GCF_015627125.1 of Acinetobacter rathckeae. GTDB lineage: Bacteria > Pseudomonadota > Gammaproteobacteria > Pseudomonadales > Moraxellaceae > Acinetobacter > Acinetobacter rathckeae. Next base: position 426,937 of record NZ_VTDO01000001.1, read on the forward strand.
GCTAAGGCATGACCATCTGAGGCATTTGATGTACACATTTCAGCAGCATTTTGTAATGCAAATGCTTGCGTGTGAACTAAGGCTAGAGTAGCAATCAATATGTAATGAAAGCCCTTTTTTTTCGTTTTAAGATCAGGAGAAAACACCATACAAATTATTCTTTTACAGTAAGTTTATTTAGTATCCAACGGCGAGACAATCATCTATGTAAGATTATACGGAACTATTTTGCTTAATCGATAACTTTTGTATCCAGTTTAAGCCTGTTTATTTTGAGGTACTCAAGGAATCAGGGGGATATAGCGTTCCCGCCAAGCATTTTTAGAGCTATCAGAGGTCATTTTTCTAGCCGTATGGTCATATCTAAGTAGCTCCTTTCTCTGGAGTTGTTTTTTATTGGATAGGTGAAAAATTCTGGGGGAAAGGGATTGCCACTGAAGCAACTAAAATGGTTATAGATATTGCCTTCCATAAATTAAAATTTGAAAGACTTGAAACATCTGCACTTCCTTGGAATACACAATCTATAAGGGTGTTACAAAAGTGTGGGTTTTCCAAAAAGGCTAATGAGAAAAATAGAATCATCAAAGATGGAAAATCTATCGACTGTGATATTTATTTTATAATTAACTCAAATGATGGATAAACTTAGCAGTTTAAAAGAAGGTGATTAGAGTAAGGTAGGAATGTTAAAATCTGAAAATTTAACGCCCATACAATTATATTACAGCTTTATTTTGTACAGCAGATCATTATAAAATGTGAACTACTTATTAGAGTAAGATAAGCATTTCAAGCCTATAACCTTCAAAATCGAGCCCATCAGAACATAAGCTATATCATTTTAATCACTTTTTATCTTCATTTAAAAAATACTTTAAATCTTTATCTGAAAGTATTCTATGAATAAACAAGAGTTCACTAGGGGGTATGCTTTGAGTTTGTGATTTATAAAAGACGCTTAGGCCTATTACTAAGCCATACAAATGCTCTTTACTCTGTATGTACTTTTAGTCAAAGCGATAAATATCCATACCTAATGAGCCCATAGAAAAACTACTATGCACAATACTAAATGTTTTTCCTGTCCCCATTGCAAAAAATAGCGGTGCAAGGTGTTCTAATGTAGGGTGGTTCTGTGCAATATAAGGTAAGTTTTGCCAATCAAGTACGCCATCTTGATGACCTTGTTGTAACTGTTGCACGACATAGTTTCTAAAGAGAGATGCCCATATTGGCGTAGGTGCATCTGTTTCATGCCATGTGAGTTCGCGAAGATTGTGAGTAATACTACCAGAGCCTATGACCAGTATTTGCTCTTTACGTAGCACAGAGACGATTTCACCAATACGGTGAATTTGTGCTGCTGTGTATTTTGTAGGGAGTGACAATGTAATGACAGGAATATCTGCATCTGGGTACATATGTAAAAGAGGCATCCAAACGCCGTGATCTCTTGGTCGACTGCTGTTGGCATGCGCTGAAATTTGATGTTCAGCAAATAAACTCAGTAATCGTTCTGAAATTTCAAGAGAGCCAGGTGCAGGGTACTTGATTTGATACAAAAGTTCAGGGAAACCACGAAAGTCATGCCATGTGTTGGGGCGAGTTGCTGTACTTACTTCCAGTACATCACTTTCCCAATGTGCAGACATCACAATAATTGCTTGCGGTTTAGGTAAGTTTGTACTTAGGCGGTGTAATGCAGGCCCAACTTGTTCTGGGTTGAGTGCGAGCATTGGCGAGCCATGTGAAATAAATAAACCTGGCAACGTATGTAAAGGCATTATTCCTCTCTTAATCATTTATGCACGGTGATAGGGGTGGTTGTGGTTAATGGTCATACCTCTGTAGAGTTGTTCAATCAGCATTACACGTACTAAAGGGTGTGGTAGTGTTAGTTTAGATAAAGACCAGTGCCAAACGGCTTTTTGCTTGACTGCTTGACTTAAACCATCTGGGCCACCAATCGCTAAAGCAATATCTTGACCTGATAACATCCACTCTTGCATAGTGCTTGCAAGCTTTTCGGTACTGAACTCCCGACCATTGACTTCTAATGCAATGAGTATTTCATTGGCTTTGAGTGCAGATAAAATACTTTCACCTTCAATTTGACAGTATTTTAAAATATCTGCATCAGAGTCATTTTTACCTCGTTTTGCCATGGGTAACTCTACAAACTGAGTTTGTACAAATGGTTGAATGCGTTTTAAGTAGTCTTCCACACCAGTAAGTACCCATGCAGGCATCTTTTGTCCAATACTGAGTATTCTAATCTTCATAATGCTTTGTTGCGTAGTCTATAAATTAAAACGCAGTATAGCGAAAATAGAACAACCAATTAAGTGGAATCTCGATATGCTAGAAAAAATAAAGCCACTTCATGAAGTGGCTTTATTGAGCTTAATGTCTAGTGGCTTTTGGGGTGGCCACAGGTTTACTTATTGGGGTGGGTAGTGGTTTTGGCATTTCAGTGAGTGCCAATGGCAACACATCATCAATGTTTTTTACTGCTTTAATTTCTAAGCCTTCTTTGACATTGTCTGGGATCTCGGCCAAATCTCTGACGTTATCTTGAGGGATAAAGACAAGCTGAATACCACCACGGTGAGCAGCAAGTAGCTTTTCTTTTAAACCACCAATGCGTAATGCATGACCACGTAATGAGGTTTCACCTGTCATGGCAATATCTGCACGAATAGGTATGCCTGTAAAAGCAGAAACCAATGCGGTAGTGAGTGCCAAGCCTGCAGATGGGCCATCTTTAGGTGTTGCACCTTCAGGTAAATGTACGTGTACATCGGTTTCATCGAAGCGACTGGCTTCAATACCGAGTTCATCAGCACGTGTACGTAGTACCGTCATAGCAGCGGTAATTGATTCTTTCATGACATCGCCAAGTGAACCTGTGGTAATGAATTTACCTTTACCTTTCACTGCAGCCACTTCAATGGTTAAGAGTTCACCACCAACAGATGTCCAAGCAAGACCATTGACACGGCCAACTTCTGCCTGTTCTTCGGCAATACCATAGTCAAACTTATGTGCACCTAAGTAATCTGGAAGGTTTGTTATACCCACTTCCGTTTCTAGGTTCTTGGCTTTTTTACTGACAGCTTCTTTGACTACTTTACGAGCAACTTTAGAAATTTCTCGTTGTAGGCTACGAACACCTGCTTCACGGGTGTAGCGACGTACAATATCTCGAATCGCTTCTTCGTGTACGGTCAGTTCTTTGCCACGTAAGCCGTTGTCTTTAATCGCTTTAGGTACAAGGTATCGTGATGCAATATTCACTTTTTCATCTTCGGTATAACCCGGTAGACGAATGACCTCCATACGGTCAAGCAATGCTTCAGGAATGTTCATGCTATTTGCTGTACAAATAAACATAACTTCTGAAAGGTCTAAGTCTAAGTCCAAATAATGGTCATTAAACTTATTGTTTTGTGATGGGTCGAGCACCTCAAGCAGTGCAGATGATGGATCGCCACGGTAGTCCTGAGCCATTTTATCGATTTCATCGAGTAAAAAGAGCGGATTTTTCACCCCAACCTTTGTGAGTGACTGCACAATTTTACCCGGCATAGCACCAATATAAGTACGTCTATGACCACGTATCTCTGCTTCGTCTCGTACACCACCTAAAGCCATGCGTACAAACTCACGACCTGTAGCTTTAGCAACAGATTCACCTAAAGAGGTTTTACCAACCCCTGGTGGGCCTACAAGGCATAAAATTGGACCACGAAGTTTTTTCACACGAGATTGAACAGCCAAGTACTCTACAATACGTTCTTTAACTTCATCTAGCCCATAGTGGTCTTTGTCTAAGATGTCTTGTGCTTTGTTAAGATTAATACTAACTTTGCTGGCTTTGTTCCACGGCGTATCTAAAATTGCTTCTAAATAGTTACGGACAACCGCAGCTTCACTTGATGCAGGTTGCATTGCTTTGAGTTTGCGGAATTCAGACTCAGCTTTTTTACGTACGTGCTCAGGTAAGTCTGCTTCTGCAAGGCGTTTTTCTAGCTCAGCAATTTCATCTTCTGCACCACCATTAATATCAGAGAGTTCACGTTGAATCACTTTCATCTTTTCATTGAGAAAGTATTCACGCTGGTTTTTTTCCATCTGACGTTTTACGTTGTCATGTAGGCCTTGTTCAATCTGTTGTTCTTCAGATTGTTGAACGAGGTAAGTTGTAAGCTCTTTGTAATGGCTATTGAAGTCATTATATTCTAAGAACTTTTGCTTCGCTTCAATGGTGAGCGGTGCACGGGTGGCAACAAAAAATAGTAATTGTTGTAAGTCTTCAATTTTATTTGCTGCGGTAATTAGTTCACGGGAATTACGTAGTTTTGCTTCTGCATATTGTGCAAAGAGCCCTTGTAAATCTTGTATCGCCGTGTTTTGAGCATCTTGATCTAAGTCAACCGCAATAGGGCTAATTTCATGTTCAGCACATAAGTAGTCGTCATGCTCATTGATGATCGCTTTTAGCTCAGAACGGTGTAAGCCTTCAATTAAGACTTTAATGCAGTTTTCATCATTTTCATGATTAACGACCTGTATAATTTTTGCAACAGTACCATATTGGTATAAGTTATTCTGGTCGATATCTTCAGTGAGAGAATCTTTTTGTGCAACTACAAAAACCAAGTTGTCATTGGCTCGAGCAACATCGACTGCTTTGATTGATTTTTCACGACCAACAAACAGTGCGATTTGCATATGTGGGTAAACGACCACATCACGAAGCGCCAATAAAGGCAATACATTTTGTATTGGGGTTGCTTCTTTGAAATCATCGTGATTTAAAATTTGTTCAGCCATGGGCACTCCTAATGAGTAACAACAATGTTGCTAAGTATCATTTTATAGTGAAGTGCTTTTGAAAAATTACAAGGGTGTTTCAGAGAAAAACGCTAAAAAAACACAGAAGTGCCTAAAAATAAAGCATTGTTGCTGTTGTTTGTTTAAAAATAATAGGCTTGATCTGTAGTAAATAGTGCGTGAATGGGTTGATCCCAAACCTCTCTAATCACAGCTGTGGGAATGTACTGAAAGTTATGGGAAATACCTAATCTATACGGTTTGTAAGGGGCTGTGGCGAGTGTTCGATCATAAAAACCACCGCCCATACCAATACGTGTACCTAAAGCATCACAGGCGAGTAGTGGCATAATCAAAAGATCTAAAATATGAACAGAATGCCCGCGTTGTTTAGGTTCATACATGCCTAAATGATGTCGACTAAATCTTTTTTGTAGATACTGTTGCTGTGTTACTTTCACCCACTTTAACTGTTTATTTAGCTGAGATACTTGAGGCAAATATACGGATTTTTTATGTTTAAAACATTGCATGATGAGTAGGTGAGTGCGTACTTCGCCAAAGGCATGCAAATAAAGCCCAATACGTTGTGCTTTTTTAAATAGAGCAGAGTGTATAACACGTGCACAAATACGTTGTTCGGTACGTTGTTGCACTCTATGAGAAAGGGATCTACGCTTTTTTCTAAGTAGGCTACGTTGAATCTTTTGCATTATTGATTTGGCTATGTGTTTGATGGTTTGGTTTGTATTTGAGTGTGCAGAGAATGCATTGAATTTTCAATATTTATTTGAGCTTGTTTTGCTTGTTGGGTCAGTTGATCTATTTTTTTACATTAGGTTGGATTGTTCCTCTGCCTTAGCCAACTCAAGTGCAATCTGATTGGCTTGCATAATCGATTTGCTTCGCTACTTTTAATATTTACGCTACTTAGGTCATGGTTAAACTTTTTTGCAAAAGTCTCTGGTTCTGTGACCTCTTGTTTTACTAATACTATATCAAGTAAGTTAAGAGGGCAGATTTAATGTCTTCTGTTTGGTTTTGACAAATGTTTGTTGTCAATCATGCTCGTTATCATAACAGACCAAGTAAAGATCACAGTTTTGCGCATGGCCTTAAACTGAGAAAAACTAAAGAATGTAACCTGAAAATGGTATTTAAATTTTTGTTTAAATACAAAAAATATCAGCTGTATTTTAAGTACAGTTGATATTTAAATCGATTAGGCTGAATTTGCTCGCTCACGTAAAGCATCTTCAAAGAGTTTTTGCTCTTTTTCTTTGTGCGCTGTTGAAAAGCGAATCGTTAATACACATACGCCAGCAATGCTCACTAATATGCCTAAAATCATCAGACAGGTTTGAATGTCTAACATACCTTTCAGTAAAAAACCTGCTGCTACAGCACCAACATTACCACCTGCACCAATAATACCTGCAACACCACCTAATGCATCTCTATCTATAAATGGTACGAGTGCATAAGTTGCCCCACAAGCCATATGCGTGAAAATGGCAAAAATAGTCATGCTTAAGATAGCCAATAAAGGGGTTTGCATTTGTGAGAAAAGGACTAAGAAAATACCTTCTAACGCAATCATGCAAAATAAGACTTTGGTACGTCCATCTAAACCTTTGGTGATGGCAATGCGGTCAGATACGATACCGCCTAATGCGCGTGCAAAAAGTGCTAATAAGCCAAAAATACCTGCGGTAAGACCAGCCTCTTTAAGGCCAAATTTAAATTGGTCTACATAGTACATAGCAACAACGTTGTGTATGAAAATCTCAATACCAAAACACGCGCCATAAGCTGTAAATAAGACCCATACTCGGTAGTTTTTGGCGGCATGTAGTAAAATGGCGAGGCCACCTTTTTTGCCACTACTCACGTATATGCCTTGAGCGTGTAATTCCTTGAAATTACCTTGAGGGCAATCTTGTGTGAATTTCCAATACATGATGCCAACAATAATCATCATGACCCCAGGCACAACGAGGGCAAAACGCCAACCTAAGGTTTGCTCAACACCAAACATGACCAAAGCAGACAGTAAAAAGGGCATGAGAGCTTGTGTTGCACCACCACCAGAATTTCCCCAACCTGCTGTAGTTGCATTTGCCGTACCTACAACGTTGGGGGCAAACATAATACTGGTATGGTATTGCGTCACTACAAAGCTTGCTCCAATAGAACCAATAAGTAGTCTAAAAAATAAAAACATTTCATAACTATTGGCAGCCGCTAGTCCAAATACAGGAATACTTCCAATGAGAAGAAGACCAGTATGTGTTTTACGTGGGCCATATTTATCACATAGTGGCCCAACAATCAGACGAACTAAGATCGTAATTGCAACAGCGGCAATATTAATGTTGGCAATTTGGTTTTTACTTAAATGAAATTCATCTGCAATCACTGGCATAAGTGGTGCACAGGCAAACCATGCAAAAAAACAGACAAAAAAAGCGAGCCAACTCATATGGAAAGCTCGCATCGCTGCTGTTTTAAAGTTGAATAGGTGTATTCGAGTCGCTTTTTTCGCACTTAAATCAATAGACATTGTATGGCTCTATAGCATGGTTGCATTTTAAACATGCTTATAACATTACATAAAGAATACATAAAGTAACTTTTAGAAATAAAATGGATTTTTTATTGATTATTTAAATAGAAAAAAAGGCACAAAAAAACCAGCTTAAAGCTGGTTTTTTATTGGCACCATTTTTAATTAAAATGGTGCCCGGGGCCGGACTCGAACCGGCACGCTTTGAGGGCGGGGGATTTTAAATCCCCTGTGTCTACCTATTTCACCACCCGGGCATGTGCGCAATAATAGTGAAAAAAATGATAAATGGCAATAGATTAGGACATATTAATGGAGAGACTGTTCATAAAATAACTCATTTTAGCTTTTGTTGATGCATTTAAGGTTTGATTATGATGAAAATGAAGAAATTCTTAGTTTTTAGGGTAATTGTTTAGTGATAAAAATCATCATGGCTAGAGTTTTATTTTTAATTCTTATTAAACAATATGATTCATTGATAATGAGAATGATTAACTGTATCGTTTTGGTAAATTTTAGATAACCTTTTGTTGATATGCCAATATTCTCTCGATTTAAACTCACTACACTTGCGATTGCATTACTTTCTACATCATCTATTTATGCAGAAACACAGACAATACTTCCAACCATTGCAACTTCAGCTCAAAATGATCCCTCCAAAAATTATACCGCTGTTAAAGATGATTCAACGTTAAGAACCAAGCAAAAAAACTTAGACATCCCTCAGACTGTGAATGTAGTGTCATCTAAATATCTTGCTGATTACGACCCTAGTAATTTAGATGAAGCACTGAGCCAAGTGAGTGGTATCACGCAAGGCAATACACTTGCAGGTACACAAGACACAATCATGAAGCGTGGTTTTGGTGACAACCGTGATGGGTCAATCATGGTGAATGGCATGCCTGTGGTACAAGGTCGTGTCATGAATGCCAGCGTAGAAAAAGTGGAAGTCCTTAAAGGGCCTGCGTCTTTACTCTATGGAATTATGGACCCTGGTGGCGTGGTGAACGCAGTCACTAAAAAGCCACAACAAAAACAAAGTACAGTACTTTCTGTATATGGTTCAAGTTATGCACGTGGTAAAAATGGTGCAGGTGCAACGATTGATACAACAGGGCAAATTGGAAGCAGTCATTTTTCATATAGACTCATTGCAGATCAATCACATAAAGATTATTGGCGTAATTTTGGCTATAACAATCAACAACTGATTGCACCTTCTATACAGTGGACTAATGACACGACGACATTTAATTTAAGCTATCAATATCATAAGTTTGATGTGCCTTTTGACCGCTCTACAATTGTTGATCGTTTTGGAACAGGCAAGGTGTTACCGATTTCTAAATATACACGTTTAGATCAGGCCAGTAATCAAATGTCTGGTGAAGACCATTTGGCTCAATTGACAATGGATCATCAATTGAGTGAACAATGGCAATTACATGCAGGCTATAGTTATAACAAAGAAACCTATGATGCAAATCAGATGCGTGTTGTACCCGGAAGTTTAAATACAACAACACATACTTTAAAAAGAAGCAGTGATGCAACAACAGGTGCAAATAGTATTTCAAGTTTTGGTCAGGCGTATTTGAATGGAGACACGTCAGTTTTCGGATTGCGTCACAACATACAGTTGGGTGTAGAAAGTGCTTACGTGAAGTACTACCGTAAAGATTTATGGCGTACCACCACTGCAAATCAAAAGACAATCAATTACGAAACACTTGCCGGAACAGATGCGAGTATGGTGTCTTCAATTGATGCATCAGCCAGTGATCAAACCAATAAATTGCATACTTATGGTATGTATTTACAAGATTCGATCTATTTAACAGATCAGTGGATTGCTGTATTGGGTGGGCGGTATACGCACTGGCAACAAACAGCAGGTAAAGGTCGTCCATTTGTGTTAAATACCAATACTGACGCTGGCAAATGGCTACCACGTTTTGGACTTGTTTATAAAGTAAATGATCAAACCTCAATTTATGCAAGTTATACCGAGTCACTTAAACCAAGTTGGACAATTGCAGGATATAAATCACAGCTAGATAGCTCTGTACCCCCTGAAGAAGGAAAGTCGTATGAAATTGGTTTGAAGTATGAGCTTGGGCAGCGTTTTACGACAAACATAGCTTTATACGACATAAAGAAAACCAATATTATTGATAATGATACAGTTACAAGCATTTCTACAGCACAAGATGCACGCTCAAAAGGTCTTGAAATTGATATGACAGGGAGTATTACAGATAAGTTAGATGCGATTGCAACCTATGCTTACACCTACGCCAAAGTTACCGACTCGACAAACACGACAGCGATTGGAAAATATTTAGCCAATGTTGCAAAAAATACGGCATCGCTGTCGTTGTCTTATGATTACGGCCAATTTGCTAATGGTCAGTTGCGGTTTGGTGCGAGTGGAAATTATGTTGGAAACAGAGCAGGTGATCAATCGAATAACTTTAAACTGCCAGATTATGCATTAATGAATGCATTTGTGAGTTATGACACCAAGCTTAGTGGTCAAGATTTAAATCTTAAATTAAATGTAAATAACCTATTTGATAAAGATTATTTGACATCTACGACTGCAACAGACAGTACAGCATACTTAAATGTTTCTCGTGGTGATGCAAGAGAGTTTGTTTTAAAAGCAACAATGAAGTTTTAATTTAAAGCATGGCGTAGAAAAAGGGTTATTTTTCCTTTTTCTACCCAGCAAAGGGTTTTATCAATGAAGTGGTTAAGTATTCGTAGTATTGCAAGTATGTTTGTACTTATTTTAGGTATGACACAGCTCAGCCATGCTGCAAAAATTATGTTGGTTTCACAAACTCAAGGTAAAGAGGCTGCATCAGATCAAAGCATTCAGCATTATTTGCTACAAAAAGGGCATCAAGTCGAAATTGTAGATCAGGCGATTGATCCACGTACAATTAAAAATGTAGATTTAGTGATTTTATCTTCTACCGTGGCATCTAAAAGCTTAAAGTCGGGTTGGAGGGGTATTTCTTACCCACTCATGACTTGGGAAAATGATTATCTTGATGATTTGGCCATGACAGGAAAAAGAAGTGGCACAGATTTTGGTGAGTTAGAAAAAGAGCGTTATTTGTGGTTGGTGAATCAGCCACATGAATTGTCTGCTCAATTGCCTGCGGGTACGGTGAATGTTTATAAAAAGCAAGCGGCGATGAATTGGGGGAAACCAGGCCTAGGTGCGACGATTATTGCAACAATTTATGGACAACCAGAGAAAGTGGCGATTTGGGGGTATGAAAAAGACAGTACTATGGATTATGAAACTCTTGCACCTGCACGCCGTTTAATGTTTTTCTTGGCGAATGATACATTTGATAATTTATCAGAAGATGGTTTAAAACTCTTTGATGCATCTGTGGCATGGACTTTAGCACAACATAAAAAGTAAGTGACTAAACGATAGACACAAAAAAACCAGCTTTAAGCTGGTTTTTTATTTACACCATTTTAATTAAAAATGGTGCCCGGGGCCGGACTCGAACCGGCACGCTTTGAGGGCGGGGGATTTTAAATCCCCTGTGTCTACCTATTTCACCACCCGGGCGTTACACAAGATTGGAGGCGGAGGTCGGAATCGAACCGGCGTACACGGAGTTGCAGTCCGCTGCATGACCACTCTGCCACCCCGCCATCTCTTGGTGATGCACATATTAGCAAGCTTTTAAAAAAAGACAATAGGTTGTTGTAGATATATGTTCATAAAAACAACATGTAAAAGAAAATTGCTCAAATTATCATGTATTATTCATAAATTAATTTAAATCCTGTTGGAGATGCACCGTGGCATTGGTTTTAGATGGAAAAGCTTTAGCTAAAAAAATTGAAGCAAATTTATTTGAGCGAGTTAGTGCTTTAAAAGAAAAAACAGGGCGTACACCTATTTTAGCGACTATTTTAGTCGGTGATGATGGCGCATCTGCAACATATGTACGTATGAAAGGTAATGCATGTCGTAGAGTGGGCATGGACTCTTTAAAGGTAGAGTTGCCACAACACACTACAACAGAACAATTGTTAGCAGAAATTGAAAAATTAAATCAAAATCCAGATGTACATGGTATTTTATTACAGCATCCTGTACCTGCGCAGATTGATGAGCGTGCCTGCTTTGACACTATTTTACTGAATAAAGATGTTGATGGTGTAACTTGTCTTGGTTTTGGTCGTATGGCAATGGATGAGGCGGCTTATAGTTCCGCAACGCCTGCTGGCATTATGACGATTTTAGAAGAAAATAACATTGAAATTGCAGGTAAGCATGCGGTAGTGGTTGGACGCTCTGCAATTTTAGGTAAGCCAATGGCAATGATGTTGTTGCAAGCCAATGCAACGGTGACGATTTGTCATTCACGCACGCAGAATTTAGCTGCGTTTGTAAAACAGGCTGATATTATTGTGGGTGCTGTAGGTAAAGCAGAATTAATTCAAAAAGATTGGATTAAAGCGGGTGCTGTAGTAGTAGATGCAGGATTCCACCCAAGAGAAAATGGTGGTGTCGGTGATATTGAGCTAGATGGCATTGAAGACGTTGCTTCTGCTTATACACCTGTGCCGGGTGGTGTTGGGCCAATGACCATTACTACTTTAATTCGCCAAACGGTGGAAGCTGCTGAAAAAGCCCTTGCTTAAATAAAAGGGCTAGCGTTGAAAAAAGCACTTACAGGTTAAGTGCTTTTTTTATGCAAGTAAATGACCTAAAGCTTGGTCTAGGGTTGGATACAAAAATTGATAACCATCGTCAGACAAATGCGTTGGAGATACATATTGTCCGTTGGTAATCAATTCAGCTTGCTCTTTTAAAACTAACTTGAGCAAGCTTTCTGGTACAGAAAAAGGTGTATGTTTGTGTAGTATGCTTTTACAGGCCATAACAAATTGCTGCTGTGATGTTTGTTGTGGTGCAGATAGATTATAGATCTGGTGTTTTCCTCTTGATGTCATGAGAAAGACAATTGCGTTTATTACGTCCTCAATATGTATCCATGTTAATGGTTGTTGACCTGAGCCAATATTGCCCACTGCATTGAGTTTAATGGGGAGCAGCATTTGTTTAAATGCAGGTGCGTGTTGTGAGAAGACGACACCTAAACGAATAATTTTTAGATTTTGCTGTTGTTCGATTGCCCACGGTAGAATTGCTTTTTCCCATTTTTGGCAAATTTCCGATATAAAAATATTTTGTGGTGGACTATTTTCATTGCAAACATGTTGCCATGTTTTAGTTTGATCTATGCCGTAATAACCGACAGCAGAGCCTGAAATAATACATTTGGGTTTGATGTTTTGGGTGTCTAGCCAATTGGTCAGTTGTTTGGTGGTATTTACACGGCTTTGAATCAGTACTTGTTTACGTTGCTCATTCCAACGTTGACTACTAATGTTTTCACCAGCCAGATTAATCACATAGTCTATGGTGGTATTGGGGCTTATGTCATTGAAGTGAGGCACTAGAGTGACAGCTTTGTTTTGATATTTCGCTGACACTTGTTCGGGGGAGCGAGTAAGTACAATAATGTGGCACTGTTGTGCTAAAAAGTATTGAATCAGTGCTGTACCAATAAGCCCTGTACCACCTGTGATTAAAATGGTGTGTTGTGCCAAGTTTTGCATGTTTGCCCTCATGTTTTTATGCAAAAAAAAAGCAATTTATGCTGTGCAACGATAGCGAATGACATTCAGTGTTTGTGGGTGTGTATTTAGTGCCGTACGTGCTGCAGTTGACTGGTCAGTTGTATTATTAATTTGTGCCAATTCAAAGCTGGTTTTGCTTTGCCCAATTCCAATGCCGTATGAGCTTGGAGTGTTTGCAGGGTTAATAATTTCGCTATTACTTAAAATCTCTATTTTATAATCTTGCTGTGAGCCAAGTACCTTTTTACATGCATTTTGTAGCTTGGCTGTATTGCTATTCGCGTTTGCTTTTGCTGCAAGTGTGTAGTTAATAATGGCATCTTGTGAAGTACGTTGTTCAACTTGGTAGCCTGTGTGGCCATTATAAGCCTGTGGTGAAGTTTGGCAGGCACTTAGCAGTAATACTACACTTGATGTTGCGAGGGTTGCGTATAATTTTTTCATTTTTGTAGAGTCCACAGTATTTTTCGATTTGAGTATGCCATAGTTCATTCACTGTTTTGTTGTTTTTGTGCTGTGTATAAAAAGAAAAAGAGCCAATATTTTGGCTCTTTTTTTAATCGTTATATGGTTTCAGTTTGGCTAAATTGTTTTAGCAGTTTTTGTTGGTGTTGTTTTAAGACTTTTGGCATGCGATCACCAAGTTTTTCAAACAATACGCCGTGGCTTTCAAGTTCCTTTTGCCATTGTGTTGGGTTTTGTGTAGTCACTTTTTCAAATGAAACTTGACTAAAGTCACTGCCTTTCCAGTTGATATCTTGATAGCAAGGCACACGACCAATTGCTGTATCAGTGGCGTTTGCTGTGCCTTCGCAGCGTGCAATAATCCACTCAAGCACACGCATGTTTTCACCAAAACCTGGCCAAATAAATGAACCATCTTCATCACGGCGGAACCAGTTCACATTAAATATTTTTGGCAATTGTTGGTTGTTTGCATCTGCTTGAATTTTTGTGGTTTGTCCAAGTGTTAACCAATGGTCAAAATAATCTGCCATGTTGTAGCCAATAAATGGCAACATCGCAAACGGGTCTCTACGTACAACGCCTTGTTGGCCTGCAGCAGCGGCGGTGGTTTCTGACCCCATGGTTGCGGCTTTATAAACACCATCAACCCAGTCAAATGCTTCAGATACGAGTGGTACAGTGTCTGCTCTACGACCGCCAAAAATAAATGCTGAAATTGGTACACCTTGTGGATTATCCCAATCTGGGTCAATAGATGGGCATTGATCTGCAGCGACTGTAAAACGTGAGTTAGGGTGGGCTGCTTTTTCTGTACCTTGGTGTGGTTGGCCTTTCCAGTTAATAAGGTCTTGAGGCGCAGTTTTTGTTAAACCTTCCCACCATACTTGCCCTGTTTTTGTCACCGCAACATTGGTATAAATGACATCTTTTTGTAATGTTGCCATACAGTTTGGATTGGTTTTTACATTGGTACCTGGTGCAACGCCAAAGAAGCCTGCTTCTGGGTTAATGGCATATAAACGCCCATCTTGACCCGGTTTAATCCAAGCAATGTCGTCACCAACTGTTTCAACTTTCCAACCTTGATATGTTTTTGGTGGAATGAGCATGGCAAAATTGGTTTTACCACATGCAGAAGGGAATGCAGCTGCCACGTAGTGCTTCTTACCTTGTGGGTTAGTAATGCCCAAAATAAGCATGTGCTCAGCAAGCCAACCTTGTTCACGCCCCATTACAGAAGCAATACGTAGTGCAAAGCATTTTTTACCTAATAATGCATTGCCGCCATAACCTGAGCCAAACGACCAGATTTCACGGCTTTTAGGGTAGTGCACAATATATTTTTCAGCATTACATGGCCATGCCACATCGGTCATGCCTTCGGTTAAAGGCATGCCTACACTGTGTACACATGGAATAAAAGTCTCATCTGTTTTTAAAACATCGTATACCGCTTTACCCATACGGGTCATTTTACGCATGCTGATTGCAACATAAGGCGAGTCGGTAATTTCAATACCAATATGTGCAATATGGCTACCCATTGGGCCCATTGAAAATGGAACCACATACATAGTACGACCTTGCATGCACCCTTCAAAGAGTCCATTTAAAGTTTTACGCATGATTTCTGGTGCTTGCCAATTATTTGTAGTGCCAGCATCTTCTTCTTTTTCGCTACATATAAAAGTACGGTCTTCTACACGGGCAACATCTGTTGGATCAGATAACACACTGTAAGAGTTTGGGTGTGTTTCAGGGTCTAAAGCCTGCATGCTACCATTGGCAATCATGAGTTGAATCAGTTCTTGGTATTCTGTTTCACTACCGTCGCACCATTGAATGTTTTTTGGTTGAGTAAGTTTTGCAATGTCTGCGACCCATTCGATCAATTTTGTGTGTTGAACAAATGCGGGTACATTGAGTGAAATCATGCGAATGCCTTGCTGTTTAAAATAGGGTAGTACAGTCAAAAAAAACAGATTTTTTGATGTTTTTCGGTGTTTATTAGATCATAACTACGACTTTAGTTTAAGCTTAAAATCATATATCAGTATAGTTTATAATTTATATTTGTTTTTTAAATAAATATAAATATCAGTGTCTTGTTGTGTTTGTGTGGTTGGTATTTCTATTTAAAATATTAAAAGTATTTTTATTTTTTAAATAAATAATTATTAAAAACAATATCTTGTTTTGTTGATTGGTTGTGCGTAAAAAACGCAGGTTTTATACAAAATAGCACATGATGAGTGGTATGCTATGAATTCGTAGTAATAATATTTTTGTGGTTGTGATGTTAAATTTAAAACCATTATCTTTAGTGTATAACCATAAATCAGGGTTTCATGCCAGTCATAACGATGAAGTCTATGAGCAAATGATGACGTTGTTTTCTTTCTACGGTTTTGAAATTCAAGTGTTTGAATTGAGTGAGCGTAGTCCTATTTCACTGCTCATGAAAAAAATTATTGCACGGCATCAAAAAACTAAGCATAAAGGCGTGGTGATTGGTGCAGGCGGAGATGGTACGCTGAACTCGATTGCTTCACATTTAATAGGTACAGATATTCCACTGGGTATTTTACCTTTAGGTACGTTTAATTATGTGGCACGTGCTTTAGATATTCCACTTGATCTTATTAAAGCTGCTGAAGTGATTGTCAAGGGTGCACCTCGTGCAGTACATGTTGCACGTTTAAATGAGCATGTCTATTTAAATAATGCCAGTTTGGGGTTGTATCCTTTATTTATCGAACAAAGAGAGCGTTATAATAAGTATTTGGGGCGTTTCCCATTACATGCTTATACATCTGCTTTAGATGTTTTATTAAGAAAATACAAGGCATTAAAATTAGAATTGACCATTGATGGTGTAAAGCACCCCGTCACCACGTCTTTGGTATTTTTAGGAAATAATCAATTACAACTCAAAGAGCTTAACTTGACCATTGCCGATGCTGCAAAAGAGGGTAAAGTGGCAGGCGTTGTGGTGTCTAAAAGTGATCGTATATCGCTGATTAAATTGCTGGTCAAACTGTTTAAAGGCAATGTAGAGCATGCAGATGGTATTTGTTTATTTACTGCGGAACATATAGAAATAAAGTCTGTGCAAGATCAACCGTTGTATTTAGCGATTGATGGTGAGTTAATAGAGGAGTGTTCACCTTTACACATTTCTGTACATAAACATGCCTTAAATATTATGGTGCCTTATGCTACTTCATCTATCTGATTTACACTTTGGTACTGAAAAGAAATCATGCCTTGATGCCATTCGCCTGTTTTGCAAGCAGTCATCTGAGCTTGAGGCCGTGGTGGTGAGTGGCGATTTAACCCAAAGAGCAAAATTTGCTGAATTTCTTGCATGTAAGCAATTTTTAAAGAGCCTTCATTTGCCATATTTGGTAGTGCCTGGCAATCATGACATACCGCTTTATCATGTGTGGAAGCGTGTGTTTTATCCATTTACATTTTATGAAGGTTTTTTTGGCCCTGCTGAGCAAGTGTTAGAGACGAAAAATTTTTATTTAATGGGTTTAAATAGCATACGCCGTCGGCATCATACCAAAGGTGATATTTCATTTGCACAAATAGAGCAGATGAATCATAAACTAAAAAAAGCACCTGCAAATAAGCTTAAATTGGTTGTCGTGCATCAACCGTTTTATACTCCACGTAAATCACATGGTTGGAAAGACTGCCCAAAACAAGCAAAACTGGCGTTGGAGCGTTGGGGGGGCTTAGGATTGTTTGGTCTATTGCACGGACATTTGCATCATACTGGTGTATATAACTTGACTCAATTATTTGATTTAAATGTGACACAGCCGATATGGGATATTCATGCGGGTACAGCAACTTCATGGCGGTTACGAAAAAATCAGCCCAACAGCTTTAATACCATTAGTGCAACGGGTGAGGTAAAACACTACAGCTTCCACGAGTTAAAAGGGGTGTATTTAGAAACAGGCTTATAGAAATATGAGTTTAAAGCCAGTGTGAGTGATCCTTTGAAAATATAATGCTTTAATTGACTTGGGTGTGTAAGTTGATCTTTAGATTTGAAATGACCTAATAAGGCTGAGCTTAAGTAAGTGAAACTTAGATTTTTTCTTGAGTACACGTAGTTTAATACTGTGTAAGCGACTGTGGTATGTTTTTATTTCTGTTTAAGAACGTGTGTTCATATATTCTCGCTTAAGTCATTTTGTAGTTTATTAAAAATTTATTTTAATCATGGTTGATTTTTAGCTATTTGTTCAAGTGAAAATAATTTTTAGAAAAGAATACTATATTGATTTTACTTATTATTGGTGAAAGAAGTTTTTACTTAAGATTTAAGTGAAGATACTTTATTTCTAGCGACAGTGCTTTTAGCTAATATTTTTAGTGGTTCATCAAAGTATTTATGGCATAGAACAAGCATGACTGGTTTGAGTGGGTAGAATCAACCGAGTTTATGTGACCTAAAATGGTAATTTTTGGCATGTGCATAAAAAAAAATCAATTAAGCAAAAATTTTTCTTTGTAGCCCTTGAAGCTATTATTTTTACCCCCACCAATTTGACATGAACCTTTGGTAAGTCGTGGTATAACACATACTGATATAGCCATGATAAGCCATTTAAAACAGTAAACTGAGTTGGAGTTTTAAAATGAGCACTATTCGTCCTTTACATGACCGTGTTGTCATTCGCCGTGTTGAAGAAGAAGCAAAAACAGCAGGCGGTATTTTGCTACCAGGTTCTGCTGCTGAAAAACCATCACAAGGGGAAGTGATTGCTGTAGGTAATGGCCAAATTACTGAAAATGGTGTACGTGCTTTAGATGTTAAAGTGGGTGATAAAGTACTGTTTGGTACTTATGCAGGTACAACAGTGAAAGTAGATGCTGAAGAATTATTGATTATGAAAGAATCTGATATTTTAGCTGTACTTACAAACTAACATACTATTTTTTTATTAAAAATTCATCTCTTTGAAGTAAACAAAATTTGGAGTCTAAACAATGTCTGCTAAAGATATTAAATTTGGTGATTCAGCACGCTCAAAAATGATTGCTGGTGTGAATGTACTTGCTGATGCAGTAAAAGTGACTTTAGGCCCTAAAGGTCGTAATGTTGTTATCGATCGTTCATTTGGTTCACCACACATTACAAAAGATGGTGTAACGGTTGCGAAAGAAATTACATTACAAGATAAATTTGAAAACATGGGTGCACAGTTGGTACGTGAAGTATCATCAAAAACAAATGATGTTGCTGGTGATGGTACAACAACAGCGACTGTACTTGCTCAAGCGATTTTGAATGAAGGGATTAAATCTGTAACAGCAGGTATGAACCCAATGGATTTAAAACGTGGTATTGACCTTGCAGTAAAAGCTGTAGTGGAAAATATTCGTGAAACAGCAACGCCTGCGAATGACTTTAAAGCGATTGAGCAAGTGGGTTCAATTTCTGCAAACTCAGACCATACGGTTGGTAAGTTAATTGCTCAAGCGATGGAAAAAGTAGGCAAAGAAGGCGTGATTACCGTTGAAGAAGGTTCAGGCTTTGAAGATGCTCTAGATGTTGTAGAGGGTATGCAGTTTGACCGTGGTTACTTAAGCCCATACTTTGCAAACAAACAAGATACGCTAACAGCGGAACTTGAAAATCCGTTTATTTTATTGGTTGATAAAAAAATTGCCAATATTCGTGAACTGATTGGTACGCTAGAAGCTGTTGCAAAAACAGGTAAACCACTACTTATTATTGCAGAAGATGTTGAAGGCGAAGCACTTGCAACATTGGTTGTGAATAACATGCGTGGCATCATTAAAGTCTGTGCAGTAAAAGCACCAGGTTTTGGTGATCGCCGTAAAGCAATGCTACAAGATATTGCTGTACTTACAGGTGCAAACGTTATTTCTGAAGAAGTCGGTATGTCTTTAGAAAAAGCATCACTTGAAGATTTAGGTACAGCACATAAAGTGACAGTATCTAAAGAAAACACAGTGATCGTTGATGGTGCAGGCAACGCTGAAATGATTAGCGATCGTGTACAACAAATTCGTGCACAAATTGAAGAATCAACTTCTGAATATGATCGTGAAAAGCTACAAGAGCGTGTTGCTAAACTTGCAGGCGGTGTTGCTGTTATTAAAATTGGTGCAGCCACTGAAGTTGAAATGAAAGAGAAGAAAGACCGTGTAGATGATGCATTACATGCAACACGTGCGGCGGTAGAAGAAGGTGTTGTTGCAGGTGGTGGTGTTGCACTTGTACGTGCCGTGGCTCGCTTAGCTGAGTTGAAAGGTGATAATGATGACCAAACGGTAGGTGTAAATATTTTACGCCGTGCGATTGAAGCACCTTTCCGTCAAATTGTTTCTAATGCCGGTGGTGAGCCTTCTGTTGTGATTAATGCAGTAAAACAAGGTGAAGGTAACTTTGGTTATAACGCAGCAACTGCTGAATATGGCGATATGCTTGAAATGGGTATTCTTGACCCTGCAAAAGTAACTCGTTCAGCGCTTGAACATGCGGCATCTGTTGCTGGTCTAATGCTTACAACAGAAGCAATGATCACAGATATTCCTGAAGAGAAAGCACCTGCTTCACCAGATATGGGTGGAATGGGTGGAATGGGTGGAATGATGTAAGCCACTTATAGTTGATCTAAGTTATTGATAGTGTTTAATTATTATTGAGTATTATTTAAAACTTACTCACTTTGTTACTCACAAATCAATAAATCAACAAAAAAAAGACCACGTTATGTGGTCTTTTTTTTGGTCTTTGCTCATTAACTTGCTAAGCCTGCTTCTGTGATTGTGATACAAGTTAATACATAACTATTAAGCCAATAGTTCTTACGGCCATCTTTTAGTGGTTGAGCAATTCGTTTATCCTTTATTCGAAGATATAACTCATTTTCACTAATATTCATTCGCATAGCAAATTCAGCTGTAGATACACGTCGCTCTGTATTTGATAAATCAATCATAAATCCCATCATTTCACCTCACGCATACCGATAACTAATTTCATAAGTTCTTTTCACCCAAGGCTTAAAGCGTTGCTTGTAACAGTCTTTGCAATTCGCTTCTAAGCTATAGGTACCATCTTTTTTGATACGACCAGTGCCGTAGAAAAACTCTTTCGTAGCAGGGAAGTACTCACCGCAGTGAATACATTGCTTTTCTGTGCCGAGTTCGGTTTGGATGTATTTAGTCATGCCACACCTCTATATTGTTTTTCATGACCAAAGTTGGCCTCAACTAATGCTTGCGATAGTTGAGGGCATACTGAATTACCCACCATTCTCGTTTGCTCTGTTTTAGTTAATTTGATTTCATTGCCATGTTCATCTAGTCCTTTCTCAAATACATATGAGTCTGGGAATCCTTGAGCTTTGAAAAGTTCAACCGGTTGAAGCATGCGAAATCCAATATCTACAATTTGATATTCAATTTCATTTACTTTGACTAACCCAAATCGATCACGTGTGGGAATAGTTCTTAAAGGTTCATTTACGGAATTTCCATCTTTTTCATTACCGTAAAATGCGGTTAAGAACGCACGAACCTCTGCAAACTGGTTAACAGTAGTCATCGTATGTAATGGCTCGTTTAAGTCCTGTCCAATGCAGTTATTCTTCATTTTTGATAAATGACTAATAACAAGTGAGTTGTGGTCTTTAGCTGTAATCGTGTGTACTGGGTCTTTAATAGAACTACCAACTACACCAGTGTAGTTTTTAGCTAAGAAAGCCGAGACCAATCCATGATGGCCACCTGTTGCTATGGTGTGTAAAGGATTGGCCAACGTGTTACCAGGATGTCCTGAAGTATTAACAACTAAGCTAGGAGCAATCAGAGCATGATGACCGCCTTTTGTTTGAGCACATATCGTTCGCAATGGCTCATTAATTGGCATACAACGTTTATTTGATGCATTGGCACATTCTGTTAAAACAGGTGCAATATTATTCACAACAAATGGATCAGGATTGTTGAAAACAAACTTTTTCAACCCACCTGCAATACGCTCTAATGTTGCATTAGCCAGTGGACGTGAACGTGTAAAAATACTTGGGCATTCAATAGACCAATCTATGCATTCAGCTGCAGTACGCCATGGTTTTAATTTACCTTTTTTTACTGCCAAGCTATTTGGATTACCATGTGTTGCTTCAGGCCATTTGATTGGCAGTCCATCGCGTCTTGCGATTAAGAAAAAGCGTTTACGAATGGTCGGTGATCCATAATCACAAGCACGTAACTCACGATAATCAACTTTATAGCCTTGAGCTTTTAATGCATTTACAAAGCTGTTAAAGGTTTTACCCTTACTATTTGGGCATGGTTTACCATCTTTACCTAAAGTGCCCCAAGTTTTAAACTCTTCCACATTTTCAAGCATGATGACTCGAGGACGAGTTTTTGATGCCCAACGTAGTGCAACCCAAGCAAGGCCTCGTATTTTCTTTTCAACAGGTTTGCCACCTTTTGCTTTAGAGAAATGTTTGCAATCTGGTGAGAGCCAAACAAGACCCACAGGTTGATTGCTTGTTACTTCAATAGGATCAATATCCCATACACTTTCACAATAGTGCTTTGTACCAGGGTGATTGATTCTGTGCATAGCTAATGCTTTAGGGTCATGATTGATAGCAACATCAACCGGGCGATTAAAGGCTTGTTCAATACCTGTACTTGTTCCACCACCACCTGCAAAGTTATCGATAATAAGTTCATGAGGGAGAAAATGAGTTATCATCTTACTCATGGTCTTTCTCCACTGCTTCGATCAGTGATTTGTGTTTTAGCGACAATTCATATATTTTATCTTTTAGTCTTTCCTTATAATATTCTGTATCCATTATGCCAAACCAGATTGGATCGCTCTCTAGAAACTCTCCCTTATTGATTATTGACTCAGCTATATGCCCAGGTAATTCTCTCGGCACCAAAACAAACTCACCACTTTCCAGTTTTTCGAGCTTTTGTTTTAGCTCGTTGATTTCGGCTTGGGCTAGTTCTGCACGTTTTTGCCAAGCTAGCCAACTACATTGTAAAATTGGATTGTCTTCATTAGGTTTAGGTAATCCAAAGTGTTCAGCAAAAACTCCATATTCTTTCTTTAAATCAGTCATTCCAAACCCTCCTAAAATGGCAAATTATCGTCATCATGGGGTTGTGGCTGATTGCCATACCCTTGTGATTGTTGAGGTTGGTTGTAACCCTGATTTTGCTGTTGATGCTGTGGTCTATTATTGTTATTTGATTTACGAGTCGCATCACCAACATTGATAAGTCGATTTAATACTTTTTCTAATGCTAAAGGCTTGATGGCACGATCAAGAATTTCAGCAGCCATGAAATCTGTACCATATTGAAAAGCAGCATAGAAATTCATTTGATATCGCCACTCACCGTTTTGGTTTTGGTAGTTTTCACGCTGTAAGAGTAGGCCTATAGGCTTATTATCAAGCTCGGGTGCGACAGTACAAGGTTGTTTAACTTTTCCACCTGCATCATAGCTATACTTTTCTAATGTGCGATTTGTTGGTGTTAGGGTTTGAATTTGAGCACATGCCAGTAAAGCATTAACCTTGTCAAAACCAAAGATAGGCGTACCATCAGCTTGATGCGTCCAGATCGTAAAGGACGTTGTTGCATCGTTGTCTGCGATGAAGTGGAATTCTAAACCTTGTGTTTTTTTTCCACTGTTTGATGTCACAAATTCAACGTGTGAGATTTTCCCTGCATATTTTCCTGTTTGGTCTATACGACCACCACCATCGGCTTTTTTTGCAGCATCTTGATTAAAGTTAAATTGTTGATAGTTGCTCATGATAAAATCCTCTGTTAAGCGTTTTCAGTCAGTTGGTTTTGCGTGTTGGTATTAATGCCCCAGTATTCACAGATAGCGTCATCTACCACTTTTAAATCATTTTCAATATGTTCAGTTTCAAATAAGCCCATCGGTGACTTAACGGTGTTTTGACCATTGTTTTGTGTTGTGAAAATATATTGACCATTAGTAACAGCAGTTTGAAGAACAACAGTAACCAAGCCTTCGAGTGTGATTTTTTCATCAAGAAGTTTTCCAATGGTTTTCATTTTTGTTTTTCCATTGTCGTTTTCTTCTGTATGAGAGAGTACGTAAACTCGTTTATGGTCTGGAAGATTCATTGCGGTCATCAAAATGTCGTATGCATTTTTAGCCATCTCTGTAAACTTATCGAAGCCTTTTTCCATTGCTCGATTCATAAATTCAGAGGCCATGATGTATTGAAAGTCATCAATAATGATGATGTTTTTTGGAGTCTTGGTAAGAAGATTTATGATATTTTCAGCTTTTGTTTGCTTAGTCACACAACCATCATCTTTAGTGAGAGGTTTCCATTTTGCTGAACGAAAAGGCAATGGCTTTCTAACTGCCTGAATTAATAAAATATCGTCAGGATTCATATTACGCAGGCTTGTGGATTTACCTGTACCACTTTGCCCTAAAATTAGTGTTGCTATACTCATTTGTCATTCCTCAGTATTCAGTGTGTTTTGTTGTGAATGGGGTATTTAATCCCCCTTATATCTTCTGTCTGAGTAGATCTCATACGGCTTTGCAGGAGCAGGAACAACAAAAATACGTTCAGGCTTAGGTGGGCCATAAATCACTGGCTCTTTTTGACCAATAGGGGTCATGTTGTCATCTTTGTAGTGACTGTTTTTAACCCAGCAACTTTCTGATTCAACCCAAAAATAGGTTTGACCATTCTCAACTTTCAAGAACACAGTACTGTTGCCAAGCGTCTTGTAGTGGGTTGCCTCATTTTGCTTGCCTGGATACTTGCCAAACTTAGCCATAAAATCCCAATATGACTCAGTGGTTGGAAATGTTTTAGCCAATGTATTCATGCTGCTTTACTCCCAATATTGAGATACAACAAAATGTTTTCAGCCTTTTCGATCTGTTGTTCCATGTGCATGATTTGCAAACAATCTGCTTGATTATCGGCATTTAAGAAAAAGCGTTGGTTCAATATGAGCTTGTTGTTATCCCAGATCGTTACTAAACAAGACTCTTTGCTGATTTCTACACGCAAGCCATCAATTGAAATAGCTTTCTTCACAAGCCCTATGGCCATTGATAAAGCCTTTTTCTCAAGTCGGGCAACTTCAACTTCGTACAGTTTTTTAGGTTCAAACTTTGCATTCATGAGTTAATCCCCCAAACGATTGATACAGTGACTAGGCAGAGAAAGGCACATAAAGCAACGGCTTTGATGTCGTCCTTTAACTTCTTGCGAGCATCTTTTTTAAGGCGTTCTTTTTGAAGCTTGAGCAGGTTATGAATGCAGTATTTCTGCATTTCATCTTGCGTCATTTCTTGATCTTGTTGCATAATTACCTCGTTCCGATGGAAAGCCCGTGGTTGATTTCGACGTCTGCACGGGCTTTTTGTTGTCTTGTTAAAACATATATTCGGATAATCGAACAAATAAGTCAAGACTTTGTTCGGTTTTATTTGTAATTATTGTTCGGTTTTTGGAATAAGAAGTTTATAATACCCAAAAGAAAGCCCCGCATAGTGCAGGGCTGAATGGAGGTTCTTATGACACAAGAGCAAAAATACAACTTAGCATTAGCTCTAATTTCTCAGGGCGTGACTAACCTTAATGATGTACAGAATTTTATTGATGGATTGGACTTAAATCACGAGAAAGTATCAGCAAAGGGTTCGGCATGGGTAGGATCGGAAGATAAATCAGATGGTGGTATCCATTTTGACAAAGATGCAGAAATAACTATCAGCTGTCCTAAAGAGCATCACTTAAACATTTTTAGCCTTGTTCAAGAATACTCTTTAGATAATGGTTTGGGCGCAGTCAATATTAAAAGACAAGCAGTGTAATCTTCTAATATGAAGTCCTAAAATCAACATTACCCACAGGCTTGCTTTTACGCTTGATTTCACTCTTTACCTCTTTGAGTGAATCATTGTAAGTCTTAACCCAATCATAGCTTGAGGTTGGGTTTAGTTTAGAGTTGTTAGCAAACTTGGCTTTGGTTATTTCTAAAGCTATTGCTTCTATCGTTGCATCATTCATTATTTTCTCCGCCCGATCTGTTGTATGGACTGTGTCGGGTGCACAGTTTGATTTTGTTGTAATGGTTGTGTATTTTTAAAATAGAGTGAGGGGTGATGACGACCATCACCCCTCGGATTTATACAAACCAAGAGCAGATTGCAATTAGTGCGTAAAGGTTTATTTTTACTTTTAATTTAAAACCTGTCTTAGTTTGTAACGTCAATGAAAACATGGCATTTACCTTGTAATTCACTGGCGAGCGCTCACCAATTAAAGTCGGTGAATTTATATAGCGATTTGCCAACCGCTTGCCCTTAAAGTGTGCGCACACTGTCGGGGCGGCAGCTTCCTATTAAAAACTGACATCCGTCCTACTCCCAGAGCAGTGTTTTTAATAGTTCACCTTTAGCGGAGTATCAATCCGCAATTCGAGATTGATGGTCTCGAATACCTTAAGCCTCAAGCATTCGTGTTTGGGGCTTATTTATTCACCGAAAGCAACTAAACTGTTTCTACACATTTGCCTAGCTTTATCTTCTGCTGAAATATTTTCACTACTTAATCTTGGATAAGAGCCAATATCTTTATAGTATTGAATACCTTTATCAACGCATTGATAGTATTGGTTATTATAGTCATCACCATCATTGCTACTACATCCAGCTAAAACCAGTACAGCAACCCCTAAAGCTAAATTTTTCATAAACCCTCTGTTTCTTATTACCAAGTATCTAAAGATGAGACTTGCCAAACCCATCCTACGATTTCAAATTCTTCTTCTTTTATCTGTTGTGCGCTCAATCTAACTTCAGGAAATTCGACAGCATTATCCGAGACAATCCTTACACCTCCTAGGGGAAGGTTGTATAGACGCTTAATCATAAATAAACCGCCATGACAGATTGCAAAAACCTTTCCATCTTTTATAATTTTTTTACCCATATCGACATACACAGTATCTCCATTTTTAATAGTTGGAGACATAGACTCACCTGATGCATCTGCAGCAAAGGTTTCGCTGTGCTGTATCCCTAAATTGCGTAAGACTAGTTTTGTCAATCTTAGTTTGCTTGATTGGTTAGCCATAGCCTCACCAACCGAACCATGCCCACAAGCAAATCTAAAGTCCTTAAAGTAAGGAACTTCAACCTCATCACTATCTAATGGCGTGTGCTCATCCCAAACACGAATGTTTTCCAAAGTAGGATTGCCCTTTACCCCATAAAGAATCCAACCCTCTGTTACTTTCAGGGTTTGAGCTAGAGCACCAATATGCTTTGCACTCGGTTTATTTGTGCCATTTACCCACCCTGAAATAGTAGCCCTGCCTGCACCAGTGCCTCTCAATAGGTCTGCCTGTGACAATCCGAGTTCTTGCATTTTTTGGTTAATTCTGTCAGCAACTTCCATGAAAGCCTCAATGTATAAATATGTATTTATGTTCGGAATTATGAACAATTTAATTGACGATTACACGAACATGTGTTTCAATAAACCGAATATAATTGTTCGGTTAATAGAATATGAACGTAAGTGAATTAAGGGCGTTTTACAGAGTGAAAAATAACTCTCAATTAGCCCGAAAGATTGGTCGAGGCAGAACGACTATTTGTGATTGGGATAAATTTGGAATCCCAAACGGTGCACAAGCAATTCTACAAATCCAAACCAATGGCGCATTAAAAGCCGATCTGAAACAACAAGTAGCTTAAACCCATGAATAAATTATCCACTGAATTATCTGCAAGAGCGAGAAATGAAGTTGCAAGAGTATTGCAAGCTCTTGCGTCATGTAATCAAGGGCAGATTGCAGAGCAGTTAGGACTTGATCCCAGTACTTTATCTCGCATGAAAAATGATAAGAAAACCAATGGTTTGACGGAAATTGAAAACTGTTTAGTCCTATTGGACATTCTTGGATATAAAACCGTAAACAAAAAATATCGAATGATTCGTGAAGAAAAACTGAATGCACTTTTTGTTATGGCTAAGGCTTGGATGGAGAGCAAGCAGTCAGTAGATGACTTTTTTCAAGATGATATTGAAGATTTTGGAATGGGTTTCGACCTTGGTTACAAAGAAAAAGCCTGATCGTCGACATCAGGCTTTTATGTTCACTAATTAAAGGAAAATGAACAATGAATATGATTGCACAGTTTAACCAAAAAGAAAACAGCATGACGAGTTTGGAAATTGCTGAACTTGTTAGCAAGCGCCACGACAATGTGAAACGTCTTATTGAAAAGTTAGCAGAACAAAGTGTTATAGCGCTTCCTCAAATTGAGGAAACGTCTTTTTTAGACTCAATTGGTAGAAATCAAAAAACCAACTCATTTGTATTCACAGGTGAACAAGGAAAGTTAGACAGCATCACCGTTGTCGCACAGCTTTGCCCTGAATTTACAGCAGCACTTGTAAAACGTTGGTATGAACTAGAAAACCAGCAACAACTCCCACAGTCATTTGCTGAAGCACTTCAACTTGCAGCAGACCAAGCGAAGCAACTTGAACTGCAAGCACCTAAAGTTAATTTCTATGACCAACTGGCAGATCGTACCACTTTGATGAATGCCACACAGGTCGGTCAAAAGATTGGTATGTCAGCCCAAAAGCTTAACAAGATTTTAGATAGCCTAAATGTATACAGCCATGCCGTGAAGCGTGGTCGTGTATTTAAGCAATGGTTTATAGACCAAGACTTAGGAGAGCTGAAAGAGACAGATTTGGGCTACTCACAAGCAATGTTCACAACAAAAGGTGAGCAATGGGTATTTGAGCAATTAACGAATGAGGGGCTTATCTAATGAGTATCTCTATTACAAAAGAAGTTGAAGTTAGCACTTACGCCGATGTCGATGTTGAGATAGAAGTTTCTGATGTGTGTAAATTCATTAGCCTTGCTGAAAAAGAGGAAATCAATGAATTGCAAGAAGCTATTAACAAGCGTGACATTTGCGATATTGCCCCTTTAGTTGAATTTGACGCAAACACAATTCGCCATCTGGTAGAGCGTGCAAATATCTTTGGTCTTGACGACATGATGGATTCACTAGGCAGAGAAGCTGAGCGTATAGGCTTAATTTTACAGGTGGGCAAATAATGAGTTCAATGAACATTCAACTGATGGCCCTTGTTGACACACTCAATGAACGTCCTATCGCATTCAATAAACACTATGTAGACCTTGGCTGTGGCATCACAGGGGCATTGATGTTGTCTCAACTGGTGTACTGGACAAAGAAGACAAATAACGCCAATGGCTGGATTTACAAGACAGGTGTAGAGTGGACCGAAGAAACAGGCTTATCTCGTCGTGAGCAGGAAACGGCACGTAATAAACTTAAGGAATTAGGCTTCATCACAGAGCATAAACACGGTGTTCCATGTAAGGTGTTTTTCAAGGTTGAATACGAAGTTTTATACCAAGCATTAATCAATTTGGCACAAGAAAAACCATGTGCGAAACGTACAAACAAGTCTGCACAAAACAGCCAAACTAGTTTGCACGAAACCGACAAGCTAGTTTGCACGAAAGCGCCAAACTGTGATGGCGGAATCCGCCAAACTAATACAGAGAGTACTACAGAGAGTACTACAGAGAGTACTACAGATATTAAGAGCGTAGGGCACACACGCAAAACCAAACCTTCAAAATTCTCATTTGAAAAATCACTTTTGAAACTCGGAGCAAACAAACAATTCGTATCTGAGTTCATGCAAGTACGAAAAGCGAAACATGCAGTCGATTCACAAACCGCATTAAATCGTTTTATCTCCGAACAACAAAAATCAGATCAATCACTCGATGCAGTCCTAGAGCTTTGCATTGTGAACTCATGGAAAAGTTTTAACTCAAACTGGGATTCAGTGAAGCCAAAGCAGAACAACACTTCAAAACAACCACAGCCATCAACACGTTGGTCTGAAATCCAAGAGTTAGTTCAAAAAGAGGAGCAGGGCGATGAACACTATGGTTTCTAATCTCACGAATACTCAAGCTGAAATACAACCAGTGAAATCAGCTCAACTGGTTGCTGTCTTCAAATCTATCGTACCTCGCTCATTTGAAAAAACATTTGATGGTATGCCAACAGAAGCGATTAACACTGCAATGAAAATCTGCATTGATGGTCTAACACGAGATCAAATCAATCTAGGTCTAGCTCAAGTACGTGATAACGGTTTTTGTCCAGACTTAGCAATGTTTCGCAAATGGTGTTTGGGAGTTGTTGGCTTTGGTACTGAACAACAAAGAGCGATTGATTCATTCAAGGGTCGCAATGCTGCACTTGCAAACATTGTGAAATGGCGTGGCAATGAAAATACAAAAATCACCACAGCAGAGCGTGAAGCGTATGTGAGATCAATTGAGTTGTTTCAAGTCTTAAATACTGCAAACAATTACGAGAGATCGGCTTATTACGCTTATGAGGCATTTAAAGAGAATTACATGGACGTAGTTAAGGAATTTGTAGAACAAGGGCTTACACAAGAGATTTGGAAGAAACCTGATGTGATTGAGCCACCAGTGAGATTACCTGGCAAGCCTGAATCAAAACTAGATCAACATACACCAGAACAAGAGAAATGGCTCAAGGCTAAAACTAAGGAGTTGGTTGATACAGGGCTGTCATACCCAGTAGCAATGTTTAAGGCGATGTCGGAAATGCGTGAAATGGGGAAAGTGGCATGAAGCTAAAAACAAAAATGCGATCAAACAGAAGATGCAGACACCAACGAAGTATGTACGCAATGCGTAAAGATAAAGACAGACCTGAAGGTGCTACACACTTTGATCCAAGGCACAACGTGTACTACAAACAAGAAAATGGTCAGTGGTTCTATTTTGAAAATGGTTGGGGTGAGTCTTGGGAGAAAGTCATGGGCAAAGTTGATCTTGAACTTGAGGTGTTGGTATGAAAGCGAATGAATACATAAAAAAGTATGGGATAGATGAAGCACGCAAGTTTTTGGAAGTGCCTAGCTACTCAATTGATCAATTAATGATGCTTAAGTCGGGAGTAGATGTTAGGGAAATTGAAAGGCTTGTTGAATCGCATGATTTACTCGATGAAATAGACGGTATTGATGGTGCGAGAGATCGTATTTATATCTGTGAAATTGATGATTGTACGTCATTTTCATTAGGTGGTTATGTCTATGAAATTAGTCAGGTTAAGCAAGCCATCGCTGATGTGGAGAGCTGTCAATGAGTGAATTTAAGGTGGGTGATTACTTAGTTTTTAATGATATCAATAAGCATAGGGGTGTAATCGTGAAACTTGAAGACATACAGCTTAAAAAAGTATTTGTTCCCTCTATAAGAGTACATGGATATTTACTAGATTTGAGCGATGTAAGACACGCCACCCCAGAAGAAATCAAAGCAGGGAGACGGTTGCCATGATTAAACATGACCTAAAACGCCCCAGAGCAACTAAATTTAAAAGCAAAAAAACTAATGTTGATGGTTTGAAGTTCGACAGCAAGAAAGAGGCACTACGTTATAAAACATTACGTGACATGCAAGAGTACGGAATAATCAGTGAGCTTGAATGCCAAGTGCCATTTGTACTTGCAGAGGGCGTAAAGTTTCAATGTGAAGCACGTAAGAAGCCTGCATTACGCTATGTTTCAGATTTCACATACAAGCATGACGGGAAGCTAGTTGTTGAAGATGTGAAGTCAAGTCATACACGCTCATTGCCAGCTTACAGAATTAAAAAACACTTGATGATGACAGTACACGGCATAGAGATTAACGAAATTTAAGGGGTAGTTGTGGAAGATCATGACTGGATGTTTTATTCAAAAGGTACTTATTACTTGTTTGAACATTGGCAAATAGATAAAGGAAACATCTATAGCAAAGCAAAATATGACAGCAAAGAACAGTTTTTATTAGGTGCTGGCAAACTACTAAATACAGAACAAATTGATCAACTAGATCAGGGTGAAAGTATTTATCTAGAACAAGAAGATGGCACAACTTATTTTTTTAAGTATATAGATTTGAAGTAGGGGTTAAAGATGAGTGCAGTGACTGAACGACATATTATGCAAGTGATGGATTGGACTAAGTACAGTCTTGAAGAGTGGTTATATCAATTTGGAGCATGGCAATATTCGAGTTCAGGCACTTGTGGTAAAAGCATCAATCCAATTGCTGTGGCGATGGATCAGGCAGTAGTGAAGCGTAAGAAGTTTAAACTTGATTTCAACAAGCAAAGACAAGTGATTGCTGATTATTTAACGAGTGACGCTGGAGAGCCCAAAGCAAGGGCAACTAAATATACATGTCAAATCACAGATGATGAAGCTAGAGCAGTACAGCGTCTTATCTTAGACATGATGGGTAGATCAGAAGTACTTGATGAATGGCTTGATGCAGTGATTGATCGGTATTTCTATGGCAATTCATGGGCGGAAATCGCAGTGGATAAAACTGTAAATGATGCTAGACAAGATGTTAAGTGTGGTTTGGCCGCTTTACATGTTCGTTATCCATTTATCCCATTCGGCAGTTGACCTTGCGCAAAGCAACTGCTATATTCGTGTTACAGTGGACGAAGTTATAAGTAATCCACTCGATTAATAAGCCTAACATTTAATTGTTGGGCTTTTTTATTGCCTGTAGATTGACCACCTACAGAACATGCCATCGAGTAAAAAAAACCAAAACTAGGGCTATTGGTATGCCCGACTATAAAAGGAACGAAAGCAAGTAAAGTTAGCCATGCATGTAGGGCGGATGTGATTGTGAGTAGCGGTGTATTAGCATTTGGCCGAGCTAATATGTCGAAATCTAAGGCCACCAAATTTTTAGATAGAGTGTTCTATATATTTGTAATATAAAAATACAGCAGAAATCGTTCCAACTATAGTTAACAATATTGATAAAACTCTTAAAACAGCTTCTTTATCCATGCGACTAAAGTCACTCATAGATGGGATTGTCGCTCCAGTGTCTAAGGTGAAGATGATTAATATTGCTATTAGAATAAAGCGCAAAATTTGCCATATAACATAAAGAGGTATGTAAATTAATTTTGCCAAACCTCTTAAGATTGGATATAGAAATTCTTTAAATTGATCAGACGTATTGGACATTACATTTAAAATTTAACTAAGTTTTAAGAACTATACCGCACACAGAAATGTTGTGCGGTTTTTTATTGAGCAAAGCAACATGATGAAATGCCCGATCTGTGGAAGTGCCTCACATATAAGAACAAGTCGGTATATCACAAAAATGACAAAAGAAGCGTATTACCAGTGTCGAAATACAAATTGCTCAGCGACATTTAAAACAAATGAATCTGTAGTTCAAATACTGCAACAGCCAAGGAGTGCTTATGAACATCATAGAAGCACGTAAGCACTTAAAAAAATACCAAGCAGAACTCAACAAATACCAAAGCTTATCTCGTGAATTAATGAGCTATGACGATTTAATTCATACAGACAAGAAGATTACTTATTTCAAGAAGTGTATAGCGAACATTAGAGAACAGCTTGATGCGAAGTAACAAACGTTTAAACGCGGTTAGATCATTGCCTTGTGTGAAGTGTGGTAGTCCTTACTCTCAAGCAGCACATAGCAATTTTACCGAGCATGGGAAAGGTCGAGGTATTAAGGCCAGTGATGAATACACAATACCACTTTGCCATAAGTGCCATTACGAGTTTGACACGTACTCAAGTATGAAACGCGATGAGTCGAAGTTGTGGTTTGAACAGATGCTGGTTAAGACGAATCGGATGTTAGCAATGGATCAGACGGAGATATTCTAGTCCGAAATTTGTAGTTTTATGGGTAACTAAACGTGGGGAAATGACGATGGATTTAAAACAAACATTCGTCATTAAATCCTTTGCCGATGTAATGCGAGTGCATTCATTCTTGGGTCAACATCACAGCGATGCAGTAGGTGATAATAAGCCGTTGGTTGTGAAGGTGGATCAGAAAGAAGAAACACGCACAAAAGCTCAAAATCGGCTAATCCATATGTGGTTTGGTGAGATAGCTAAACATACAGGTGATACGCCAGAGCAAATGAAGTTCTTAATGAAAAAGAAATTCTTTGCGTCAATCATAGTTCGAGATAATGAAGAATCAAAAGAGCAATACGATTCAGTCATTCAGTTTAAAAAAGTGATTGAGCAAATGAGTGAGAAAGAGCAGAACCACTACTGGGTGCAATACAACAATCTTGTAAAAATGTTTGTTAAAGATCATTTAAAGACGCACAAGGCAACAACTAAGCAGTTGTCAGAGTTTTGCGACAAAATTCACGACTTTGCATCGATTACTTTAGGGCTATATTTAACGTGTCCTGATGATTTGAAGTGGGTAATAAATTAAGGAATAAAAATGACAGACGCAACACAAGGCGCTGAACAACTTAAAAATGAGCGTCATGAGTTGTTCTGCCAAGAGTATTTAAAAGACCTAAATATTTCACAAGCTGCCGTTCGTGCAGGGTTTAGTGAGCGTTCAGCCAAGCAACATGG
Organism: Acinetobacter rathckeae; assembly: GCF_015627125.1. Taxonomy (GTDB): domain Bacteria; phylum Pseudomonadota; class Gammaproteobacteria; order Pseudomonadales; family Moraxellaceae; genus Acinetobacter; species Acinetobacter rathckeae. The sequence continues at coordinate 461,104 of NZ_VTDO01000001.1, forward strand.
TTTCGATGTTTATAACCGCGAAGAAGTTCAGGAACGTATCCAATATTTAAATGGTCATCGGTTAGATCGAGTTCAAGTGGACGCTGATTATGTGCTTAGACGTTTGGTTGAAATAGACCAGATGGATGCATTAGATATCATGGATGATGTTGGTAATTTATTACCTTTGAGCGAATGGCCAAAGATATGGCGACAGTATATTTCAAACTTTGAAAGCCTTGAGTTATCTGATGGTGATGGTGCTGTCAAGAAAATCAAATGGCCCGATAAAGTTAAAAACCTTGAGTTGCTTGGTAAGCATGTTTCTGTTGGGGCGTTTAAAGAGCGTCTTGAGCACACTGGTAAAGATGGTGGGCCTATAGAGCACTCTGTAGAAGCTAAACCAAAACTTACACCTGAAGAACTCTCAAAACTTACAGCACAAGAGTTATCTCGATTAGCAATTAATGGGGGGATTTAATGTATACACTTGAAGAAATTACACCTCTCTTAAAAGACTGGACAGTCAATACAAGACTTCCTGAAGTTGTTGCTGAAATGACTAGACGGTACTACTACAAAGCAGTCACTGAGCAATCAGAAGAATCCAAGAAAGCAGAAATCGAGAAATGCAGAAAAGATCCTGTTCATTGGTTTAACCATTGGATATGGACTTATGATCCTCGTGGTATGGCTTATGGGTTGCCAGCTAATCTACCTTTTGTACTTAGACCCAAGCAAGTTGAATTGGTTGAATGGTTACTTGATCGAGAAAACACACAAACTAGTGGTTTAATTGAAAAATCACGAGATGAAGGCATGTCTTATGTTGTTTTGGGTTTCTTTTTACACCACTGGCTTTTTGTTGATGGTTTTGCTGCGGGCGTTGGGAGTCGTAAAGAAGACCTGGTTGATAAGAAAGGTGACCCAAAAACACTATTGCACAAGTTTAGAGATATGTTCTCTAAGATGCCCTCATGGATGAAGCCTAAAGGATTTAGTGAGCGTGACCACGACAATTATTTGCGTATTGTGAACCCTGATAATGGGGCAACTATTACAGGTGAGGCAGGTGATAATATTGGCCGTGGTGGCCGTACCTCAATGTACTTACTTGATGAATGGGCATTTACAGAGCGTCAAAATGCTGTAGATGCTGCAATATCTCAAAATACAAACGTACACATCAAAGGTTCGACGCCAAATGGTATTGGTGATCGATTTTATCAAGATCGTTTTAGTGGTCGTTATCCCATTTTTACAATGCCTTGGCGTGATAATCCTGATAAGAATTGGTCGATTGAATACAAAGGTAAAAAGATTCATCCATGGTATGAAAAACAATTGGCCACATTGGACGATGTTGTCTTAGCTCAAGAAGTAGATATTAACTATGCAGCCTCTGTTGAAGGTGTATTAATTCCTGCTGAGTGGGTTCGTTCTGCGATAGATGCACATAAGACGCTAAATATCGAACCGACTGGCGACAAGATTGGCGGGCTTGATGTTGCAGATGAAGGTAAGGATAAAAACTCATTTGCTGGTCGTCATGGCATCTTACTTAAACGCTTGGATACATGGTCAGGTAAGGGTGATGATATTTTTGGTACCACACAAAAAGCCATGGATATTTGTATCGATGATGCCTACTCAACATTGTTCTACGATGCTGATGGTCTAGGTGCGGGGTGCCGTGGTGATGCTCGCGTGATTAATGAGAAAAACCGAGAGATTGGAAGACCAGAAATTACAGTTGAGTCATTTCGTGGTTCTGCTTCAGTACATGATCCTGATGGTGAAATGGTTGAGAAACGCCTAAATAAAGACTTCTTTGCAAACCTTAAAGCACAGTCTTGGTGGTCTTTACGACTACGCTTCCAAAATACACATCGTGCTTTAAATGGTCGTGACTATGATGCAGACAATCTTATTTCAATTTCTAGTGATGATCTTGATAAGAATGAGATAACACAGCTCATCATGGAATTATCACAACCGACATACAGTAAAAATGGTGTGGGAAAAATACTTGTAGATAAACAGCCTGATGGCTCGAAATCACCTAACCGAGCTGATGCTGTAATGATCTGCTATAACCTGCAACTCTCAAACATTGATGTTTGGAGTAAGCTTTAATTCGAGTCTTATATGAATATCTTAAAACGTACTGCTGATAGTTTTCAGAACTTTGCGGCTCGAGTTGGTTTGGGCGCAGGAAATCAACATGATGAATCAACCTATGGCTTTAATTTTCTAAGTCGTAACCGCCTAAAACTTGAGGCTATGTATCGGTCTAGCTGGGTAGTTGGCCAAGCAATTGATGTTGTTGCTGACGATATGACGCGCGAAGGTATCAATATTCGTGGTTTAGATGATCCAGGTGAAGTTGAAATTATTAATGACACGATGGACCAGCTTGAGATTTGGGACCGTTTAAATGAAACCATTAAATGGGGTCGTTTATACGGTGGTGCACTAGCTGTCATGTTGATTGATGGTCAAGATGCTTCAACACCTTTAAATCCTAAGACCGTCGGAAAAGATCAATTTAAAGGACTTCTTGTTCTTGATCGGTGGATGGCACAACCCACACTACAAGATTTAGTTACTGAGCATGGGCCACATTATGGGAAGCCAAAGTACTACGATGTGTTTTCTGACTCAGTTGGTTTGTGCAACGAGCGGGTTCATTACTCACGTGTGATTCGTATTGATGGTGTGAAACTCCCATACTGGCAGTCAATTGCTGAGAATCTATGGGGACAGTCTGTTATTGAGCGTCTAGAGGATCGTTTAACGATTTTTGATAGTGCGACACTCGGTGCAGGTCAACTTGTCTATAAAGCGCATTTACGCACATACAAGGTTGAAGGCCTTAGAAGCATTATTGCAACAGGTGGTCGAGCTTTTGAGGGTCTAGTTAAGCAGATTCAACAAATCCGTATGTGGCAGTCTAATGAGGGCTTAACCCTCATGGATTCCAAGGATGAGTTTGCAACACATCAATATAGCTTTGCTGGCTTAGATAATATTTTGATGCAGTTTGGACAACAGCTTTCGGGCGCTTTAGGCATTCCGTTGGTGAAGTTGTTTGGACAAGCACCTGCTGGGCTTAACTCAACTGGCGAGAGTGACCTGTCGAACTACTATGATGGGATTAATCAGTCACAAGAGGGTCGACTTAGAACACCGCTTAATACGCTGTTACAGGTGATTTCTATGTCTACGCTTGGTAAGCCTCTACCAAGTTCATTTAAGTTTGATTTTGCCTCACTTTGGCAGATTGATGATGAAACAAAAGCAAGTGTGGCAGATAAAGTATCTACTGCTGTGGCTCGGACGGTAGAGGATGGCTTAATCTCTCGCAAAACCGCATTGAAAGAGTTACGTCAGTCATCAGAAATAACCGGTATCTTCTCCCACATCACAGATGAAGAAATTGATCAAGCCGATGATGATCCACCGCCTCCAAGTGAGATGACAAATGAAAAACCAACTGACGCGGATCAATCCCCATCGAGCGAGGAAGGTGGAGATACGGTACAGCCAACAGCTTCGAAAGATAGCGTTTTACATTGATACAATTGTTAAGGGGTTTGACTTAAACAACCCCAATAACTACCCAATTATTGCCAATGCATTAAATCAGTATGCTTCAACACTGCATGAGTGGGCTGTGAATACCGCAGGTCGCATCATGATGGATGTTGCTTTGCGTGATGAGAAAACATGGCTAATTTATGCAAAGGATATTTCAAAAGGTGTTCAGTATGAAATACGGAACACACCGATTGGGGCAACGTATCAACAGCTACTTGATGAACAAGTTAATCTTATTAAGTCCTTGCCTTTAGAATCAGCTCAGCGTGTTCAAAATCTCGCAACCAAAGCTGTTATTGGTGGTGGGCGAACCAAAGAAATTGTGAACATGATCATGGAGACGGGTCATGTTGCAAAGTCTAGAGCAAATACTATTGCACGAACTGAGATAAGTAGGGCACAAACAAGTTTTACACAAGCACGTGCCGAACATTTAGGTTCAGAAGGCTATATTTGGCGTACAAGTAAAGATTCTGATGTTCGTCACAGTCACCAGGAAATGGATGGAAAATTTGTGCGATGGGATAGTCCACCAACGTTAGACAACATGACGGGTCATGCAGGGTGCTTACCCAATTGTCGGTGCTATGCCGAGCCTGTTATTCCCGAAGATTACTAGAGCCGAAAGGCTCTTTTTTATTGCCTAAATTTAGGTGAAATACATGTTTAAAAAGAAAACGAAAGACAGTCGAACGTTAGATCGATCAAACCTTTATACCACTGGCAAGATTGGACGTACACGCGAAACCACGCCTGAGGGTTATTTGCTTTGCCGTGATGTTGCTGTCGCACGAATTGGCGTTCTTCAGTATGGCAAGGGTGAAGTTCCTGTTACTGCTGACAATACAGGTTTGATCCTGATTGAGCGTGGTGAGGATGAGTTATTCGATCCAAAAACGATTTCAAGTTTTGAAGGAAAGTCAGTTACAGACGACCATCCTGATGAATGGGTAAGTCCTGAAAATTGGAAAGAACTCACAGTGGGTACAACACAAAATGTTCATCGTGGTGAAGGCCCTGATGATGAGTTTTTGCTTGCCGATCTACTTATTACAGATAAAGAAACCATCGATAAAGTTATGGATGGGAAAGTTGAAATTTCTCTTGGCTACGATGCTGACTATCAAGAAGTTAGTGTAGGTAAAGGGGTTCAAAGCAACATTTTAGGTAATCACGTTGCATTAGTTGATAAAGGGCGTTGTGGTTCACGATGCCGCATAGGAGATAGTTTTATGGCGACAAAGCCTAATAAAAAACGAGTAAGTATTGGTGATCGAATTCGTAGCCTTGTTTTTACACGTGATGCTGATGAAGCAGAAAAAATCGCTAAACAAGTTGAAGATGAAGAAAACCGAGATCCAGAACAGGATCGACAAACTTCAGATGAAGAACCTGAAAAAACTTCTGATGAAGAGGAAGAAGGCAAAACCAAAACAGGTGATGCAGCTTTTCAAAAAGAAATGCGTCAATTCATGAAAACAATGGATTCTCGTATGCGTTCATTAGAGCAGGGCAAAACCAAAGATGAAGAACCTGAAAAAACTTCTGATGAAGATGATGACCCAAAAAAAACTAAAGATGGTGAAGATCTAACGGAACCAGGCGTAGGTAAAGAGCTTTCTGATGAAGGTGTTCGTACATACACAGGTGACTCTCTTACAGAAGTATTGTCTCGTGCAGAAATCCTTTCACCGGGCTTTCGTACCCCAACATTTGACAGTGCAAACAATGGCAAGGCTGTATTAAATACAAAGCGTCAAGTACTAAAACAGGCAGTTAAAACACAAGATGCATTAAGTGCAATCACACCATTTACAGGCGGTAGTACTGATTTTGACAAATTACCAAGTCACACCATTGATGCTGCTTTTATCGGTGCATCAGAACTCATTAAATTAAAAAATAATGAAAAAGGTATTCGCTCAGGCATTTCAACCAAAGACTTTGGTCGTCAGCCGATGAGCATTGCCGATATCAATGCAAAAAACCGCGAATTTTGGAATAAATAAGGACTTATAATATGGGCAATTCATTTTTATATCGTATGCCTTCAGGCATTCCAGGTGATGTTTCTCGTAAATCACAATCAACCATTGAAGCACATCGTATTGGTGCACAATTTGCCTCATGTGGCCTATTTGGCATTGTAGATGCAAACGGAAGCTTCGTTCCCCCAACAGCAGACACAACCAAGCCATACGGTATATTGGTTCGTGCCTACCCATTCCAAGGGCAATCAGTTGCACTAGGATCTTCTGCCCCGTCAGCGAATACTATTAATGATGTGCTTGTTCGTGGCTACATGACAGTAATGAACAATGTGGGCACTGCCAAAAAAGGTGGCCAAGTCTATGTTCGTGTAGCGAATGCAACAGATACTAAGCCATTGGGTGGTATTGAAGCCGTTGCTACAGACAAAGAAACCATTGCTGTCGATGCTCACTTTATGTGTGATGCCGATGCAAGTGGCAACGTAGAAATCGCTTACAACATTTAAAAACATCAAATATGCACAGCACCGAAAGGTGCTTTTTTATGTGCGGAGATAAATAAATATGGGTTCTTTAATTTTACCTAAAACTCGTGCTCAAACACGTGATGGATTGCAAACATTTGATGCGCAGACTATAGATAGTGCAGGTGCTTTTGTTGTTGGCGAACTTGAACGTTTAGATCAAACCATGCATGAGCCATTAGCAACAGTGACATGGTCCCGTGATATTGATTTGCGTTCAGATGTTTCTATTGCTGATGAACTCTCATCTTTTACAAACTCAACTTTTGCAGCTGCCGGCGGTGCATCACCAAATGGTAAGTCGTGGATCGGCAAAGAAACCGATGCCATTCAGGGTTTGGCTTTAGATATTGGGAAAACAGCAAATCCTTTAAGTTTATGGGGTATGCAGTTAGGTTGGACGCTTCCAGAGCTTGCATCCGCACAACAAGTGGGCCGCCCAATTGATACGCAGAAATATAACGGCATGATGCTGAAATACAATATGGATGTAGATGAGCAAGTCTACATTGGTGATGGTATTTTGGGTGTTGAAGGTCTTGTCACTAGCTCAAAAGTTGGTGCAACCAATGTGCCAGTTGGTGCATCTGGTAAGGCGGATTGGAAAAATAAAACCGCTGATGAAATTCTTGCAGATGTCAACTTGATCTTAAACCAATCATGGGTTGCAACAGGTTTTGCAGTTGTTCCTGATAAGCTTTTAATTTCACCGACACAATTTAGCTTACTGGTCACTCGTAAAGTATCAGAAGCGGGCAATATTTCAATTCTTGAGTTCTTGAAAACAAATAGCTTATCAAACAGTGCCAATGGCCGTCCTTTAGATATCCAGCCGTTGAAATGGTTGTCAGGTCGCGGGGTTGGCGGTACAGATCGTATGGTTGCTTACACACAGGATCAAAATCGTGTCCGCTTCCCATTGGTGCCATTGCAACGTACGCCACTTGAATATCGCGATTTACGCCAGCTTGTAACTTACTATGGTCGTTTAGGTGTTGTCGAATGGGTATATCCTGAAACAGCATTCTATGCAGATGGTATCTAAGGAGTAAGACATGTCAAAAGTACAGATTCTCTTATCCAAAGATTTGCTGATCCATCTTTCTGCTGAAGAGTCAGTTGAATTAAAGTCAGGGCTACAAGAGGTCGAGCAAGAAATTGCCGATCATTGGTATGTTAAAGCACACTCCCAGCCAGTCACGTCAGATGCGGTTAAGGATGATGCTCATAAAAAAGAGGTTGAATCCTTACAAGCTGAGCTAAACACATCAAATTCCGCACTTGCTGCTGCACAAAAAACGATTGCCGATCTGCAAAAACAAATCGAAGACACTAAAGCGAAGTAATCATGTTAACAGAATCATCTTTTCGTGAATCAATGCCGATGTTTGCAGATGTAAAAGCTTATCCATTATCACAGTTTAATTTTTACCTAAATTATGGTGTGAAATTGTTGCCTGAGAATCGTTGGGATGATCTGTTAGATGAGGGGTTAACCTTTTTTATTGCTCACTACCTAACACTATATAAACGTGCAATCAGTGCCTCACAGATTGGTGCTGATGCAGGAAAGGTTGTGGGCAATGAAACTTCCAAGTCTGTTGATAGTGTTTCTAAGTCAATGGATGTATCAGGTGTAACACTTGATGATGCAGGGCAATGGAATCAAACAACATGGGGCATTCAGTTTCTGCAACTTGCTAGAATGGTGGGTGCAGGTGGTGTTCAATTATGAGTGGTGTCACATCAACAGGTGTGGGGCTGATTGATATTTTAGAAGCAGTCTCACAACTCTCAAAAACAGATGTACTTGTAGGTGTTCCTGATAGTGGTGCTGAAAGAATAGATAGTGAATTAACCAATGCTCAAATTGGTTACTTGCTAGAGAATGGATCGCCAGCAACCAACTTACCACCTAGACCGCATTTAGTGAGAGGTGTTGAAGAGGTACAAGACTCTATCTCAAAGCAACTCACAAAAGCCGTAGAAGCCTCACTAGAGGGTAACCAAAAGAAAATGTATTTCTATTTGAATACTGCGGGTATGAAGGCCATGAGTAGTGTGAAAAATATCATCAATGCAGGTGACTTTGTTCCACTTGCACCTGCAACGATTCGCAATCGATTATCTCGTGGCAGGACTTCAACAAAACCGCTTGTAGACACAGGTCAGTACCGAAATTCACAAACGTATATTGTGATGAATGGAGATAAGGAGGTTAATCGTGCCCAATCTTGATGTTTCTGATGTATTGCTCGACCCTGATTTTATGACTACTGAATTGCTTTGTAATCGCACCCAAGTAACTGTGAAACAAAATGGTACTGCTGATACGTCTTTGCAGAGCATTCCATTTGCGGGCGTTGTGACGACCAATAGTGGCCTTAAAATGGATCGTAAAGAAGATGGAACATTGGTTAAGGGTGCAATCAATATTCATACGCAGTTCCATTTGATTTCAGGTGACAGTTCAACTCAAGCCGATGAAGTTCAGTGGCGAGGTAAAACTTATATTGTTTCACAAGTGCTTTCAAATGCTCACTTTGGGCAAGGTTTTGTGAAAGCAATCTGTGAGTTAAAACCACTTTCAGGATAAACCATGGCAGATTCCGCTACAGGTGGCTACATTGTGCCGACGGGTGGGGTTGCTTACGATCAAGAGTTAAGAGATATATTCCAAGCTTTCATTCGTGCAGTCGTTGCAATGGATGGCACTTTGGTTCGCCCACGATGGCAACAAGTTCCACTACCTACACCCGACATCAATACAGATTGGTGTGCTTTTGGGGTGAAGGTCACAGAGCCAAATGACTCCCCATATTTTGAACAGCAAGATGATTCAGCCATATCTACTCGACATGAGTCTATTGAAGTGTTGATTTCATTTTATGGTCCATCATCTGAAAGCAATATCAACCTACTCAAAGACGGCTTAGCAATTCCGCAAAATATCGCTCAACTCAATCAGTTTCAAATCAAATTCGTTTCTGTCGATCAAATCATTGCTGTACCTGATCTTCTAAACCAGCAGTGGGTACAGCGTCATGACATGACCGCCATATTTAGACGAAAAACACAACGAAACATTCCGATGCTCACATTTAAGAGCTTTCAAATTAATTTAAAAAATAGCTAGGAGTCATCAATGACACTTCCTGTTTCTAATGTCGTCAATGTCAGCGTTTCTATTGCTGCTTTAGCGGCAGGGCCACGATCATTTGGCTCTCTACTTATTTTGGGTACAACATCAGGTGTGATTAGCACGACTGAACGTATTCGCTTGTATTCAGATATTGCATCAATTTCTTCTGACTTTGGTGTGGATTCCAATGAATACAAGGCTGCGGTTGTTTATTTCTCTCAGTCACCAAAGCCACGCACGTTGTATATCGGGCATTGGGATAAAACATCTGCAACACCTGAAAAGGTTACAGATGCCGTATCTGCTTGCTTAGACTCATTGAAGTGGTATGGCCTTGTTATTGCCGACGATCTTGCTGACAGCGATGTTTTATCGGTTGCGTCACTGATTGAAGCGGCAAGCCCAAGTCGTCTATATGGGCACACGACACAAGATGTAAATGTGCTTGATAAAACGAGTACAGACAACATTGGTGTTAAATTGGCGAAAGCAAAATACAAACGCACATTCTGGATTTACTCAAGTTCTTCTAAATATGCTGATGTCTCAGTATTTGGTCGTGCTTTTACTGTGAATTTTGAGGGTACAAACACCACCATTACGCTGAAGTTTAAGCAACTACCTGGTATTACTGCTGAAGACTTGAAAGTTTCTCAAGCTGCAAACATCACAGCCAATAATGGCAATGTGTATGCATCGTACAACAATGACACTGCAATACTACAAGAAGGCGCGATGTCTGATGGTTCATTCTTTGATGAAGTTCATGGTTTGGATTGGTATCAAAATGCATTAGAAACAGCCCTTTGGAATCTTTACTACACCACAACCACTAAGATCCCTCAGACCCCAGCAGGTATGAATCGCCAATGTGCAGTGCTTGAAAAAGTCGCTGAGCAAGGTGTGACTAATGGGTTGCTTGCAGGTGGTGTATGGAATGGCGATGAATTTGGAACACTGAAATCAGGTGACTATCTTACAAAAGGCTACTACGTATTTGCCAATAGCTTAGATGATCAGTTGCAATCTGAGCGTGAATCACGTAAAGCCCCAGTATTTCAAATGGCCTCAAAACTTGCAGGTGCAATACACTTTGCTGACGTGATTGTGTCAGTAAACCGATAGGAGAAAAACAATGTCAACCTGGTCTTTTATGGACACACATGCCACGCTAGTAAGTGATGATGGCTCAATTGACTTGGGGTATGGCGCTGCTATTGCAAAAGAAGGCATCACCGTTTCCATGTCGGAAAACAAAAACACAATGACAACAGGTGCAGATGGCGAGGGGATGCACTCTCTACACTGTAGCAAGTCTGGGACAATTACAGTACGCCTTTTAAAAACATCACCCACCAACGCCAAACTAATGAATCTGTATAACACACAGTCATCAAGTTCTAAAAAGTGGGGTAAAAATACGTTCACACTCAACAATGATGCTTCAGGCGATAACGTCACAGGTACTAAGCTTGCTTTTCAAAAAGCACCTGACTACAACGCAGCGGAAGATGGAGCAACAGTTGATTGGGTGTTTGATGCAATCAAAATTGATATGAAATTGGGTACATACGAGTAATTAAATATGGAAGTCTTAAATATTGGTGGCCATAAGTACACCATTAGCAAATTAAATGCTTTTGACCAGTTGCACGTTTCTCGAAAAATTGCACCACTTACACCACATATTATTCCTGTGATTTCAGAAGTAATGCATGGTGGTCTTGTTAAAGCCTTACAGAAAATTGATAGCGATATTGATGTGAGTCAGATCGATGTTAAAAACATTGATGACCTCATAAATAACGTGGATTTTAAGCTGCTAGATGGCCTATCCACGGCATTATCTCCATTAACAAAGGCCTATGCTGAATTGCCTCAAGAGGACGTGGATTACGTCATTTATAAGTGTCTTTCAGCGTGTAGTAGAAATGGGGCTAAGGTCTGTCGAAACAATGCAATTATGTTTGATGACTTGGAGCTAAGCCAAATGCTTGCTCTTGTTGTTGCGGTGATTCGTGACAGCATGGGAAATTTTATTCAAGGGCTGTTTACCAAGGCGAGAGCTTTGCAGGAGCAGTCCACGTAAATTATAAAAGCTTGCCTGACGGTGAAGATTGGTTATTAAGACCGGTCATGAAAGGCATGTGTAGGTTTGAGTCATTAAAAGATGGAACTATCGATTTACATGATATTTCATTAATGAATGATGCTTTAGATGTTGTTGCTGACAATGAATACCTTGTTGAAAAAGCAAGGGAGAGAGAAGCAGCAAACAAGTAGTTTGATGACCACCTTCGGGTGGTTTTTTTATGGGCAATAGATATGGCACAAGCAGCTACAATTAAAGACTTCCTCGTTGCACTTGGATTTAAGACTGACAATGCAGGTCTTGCCAAGATGCAGGGTGCTTTACAAGGTGTGGAGCTAAAAGCTAAATCTCTAAACATGGCGTTAAGTGCTTTAGCTGTAGGTGCTGTACTTGCGGTACGCCAAACAGCAAGTGAGTTAGATAAACTCTATTTTTCATCACAGCGTATTGGTGCGAGTGCTGACAATATTAATGCATACGGCAACGCTATCTCACAGATGGGCGGTAGTGCAGAACAGGCGATAGGCACACTTGAAAGCCTTGCTGAAAAAATGCGTAACTCCCCTGGTTACGAGGGAATGATTAACAGTCTGGGTGTAAAAACCAAAGACTCAAACGGTGCATTACGTGACCGTGTAGAAGTCATGAAAGACCTCAGCACCACACTTGCTAAAATGCCGTCATACCAAGCCAATGCCTATGCAAACTCTTTAGGGATAGATCAAAAAACACTTCTAGCCATGCGAGATGACAAGTTCATCGGAAACATGGAGAAGTACCAAAAGATTCAAAAAGAATTGGGTATGGATAACAGCCTAGTGAAGTCAGGAAATGACTTTATGACGCAGTACCGTGATCTATCTATGATTACCAAGACAGGCTTTCAAGTCATTGTCATGCAGGTTGGCAAAGCACTCATTCCAATCATGAAAGGATTAAATCAACTAATCCTTATGGGTGTGCATGCCTTTAGTCAGATGAACCCTAAGATCAAAGAGGTGTTGGTGGCTGGTGGCCGTTTTGCATTACTTGCCACAATATTTAGCAGTGTAGCGAGAGCATTTGGTCTGATTTTTAGATTGGTTGCTCCATTGAAAATGTTTATTCGCTTACTTGGGCTGTTGAGAGTTGCTTTTCTTGCCACGCCACTTGGGATTATTGCTGCATTGGGTGCGGCTATCCTTGCCTTATATGATGATTACAAAACATGGAAAGATGGTGGGAAGTCTTTTATTGACTGGTCTCAATGGTCAAAAGAAATTGATTGGGTGACTCAAAAAATTAAGGACTTTATTGACTTAATTTCCAACGTTGCAGGCAAGACTATTGAGTTTGTGCAGAAATTAATTAACGACCCTGAGGGTACAATTAAGGATCTTGTAAAAGATGGTGCTAAAAAATTAACAGAGCTTGCAAAAGAAGCACCTAAAGTTATTAAGGACGTTGCTCACACGGTTGCTGAGGTTGCCCCAGTAGTTGCCAAGAAAACAGCAGAAATTACCACAGGAATCGCACATGCTGCGGTAGACGGAGTGAAGGGGGCTGTGGGGGGGAGTCAATTTAGTTTTGGTCACGATGTTGATGGGTATATCAAGGAGGCATCTGAAAAGTATTCGTTAGATGAAAAAGTACTTCGTGGCTTTGTTAAAATGGAGGATGGTTGGACTGGAAAAATGTCACCTACTGGTGCAATTGGTACAGGTCAATTCATTAAAAGTACTTGGGACGGTCTGGCAAAAACTAAGGATGGAAAAGCAATTGGAATGACAACCATTGGCGATAGATTTAGGACAGCTAGCGATCCAAGGTATGACAAGCGAGTAAACACTTTAGCTACAGCTTTATTGGCAAAAAATAATGCGGATATTCTGCGAAAAAATGGACTTCCTGTAACGGGTGAGAATTTATACTTATTGCATAATATCGGTGCTGGTATTATTCCTGCATTAAAGGGCTCAAATAATGTGAGCCAAGGAACATTAAAGGCAATTAGTGTAAATACACCAGTAAAAGGGCAAACTCCTGTTGAATTTGTTAGGTATCAGCAAGAGAGGTTTAACAAGCAGTATAACTTTGCAAACAAGGGGGCAGATAGTGCAAATATTGGTGGTGTTCCACAGATTAGAAATATTGCCCCACCATCGGGCAACCCAAATAAATCACAGGTTAATAACTCAGCTAATAGCTCACAGTCAAATGTCACGATTCACCAGTCATTCAAAACTGATATGACAATTAATGGAGCTAAGAACCCTCAAGAATCTGCTAATGCCGTGAAGCGACAGCAAGAGAACTCATTAGTTATCGCTAGACGGAATGCCCAGGGAATTATGGCTTAGTTTGTATCAATGTCATTCTGAAGCTGTTTAGCTCGATCATTGTTTAATTGTATGATGCAATTAGCATTATTATTTATTTCACTGTGAAAGCTACTATATACACTACAGTAATCATCTCGATACTTAATCCATGAACGCTGAGAACCATCAAGTCGAGCTAAGATGCCCTTATCATAGCTAATCTGATCTTTTCCAAGCGTTTTGAGTTTCTTAAATCTAACTTCCACTTCATCAAGCGAAGACTTTTCATAGCAAATAGCAATATCGGCGGGTTCTTTGTATTTAGATTCACAGTCCTGTTGCTCAGCAAAAGCACCAAAGCTCAAAGTTGCCAACAGAGAGGCTGTAAGTAGTTTTTTCATTAGTTTTTATGCCTAATTGTTGTTGATATGTGTAGAGTTTCGCTTGGATCAGAGCTATTTGCAATGCTTTGTTGTTTCTGTTGTTCAACTCGTTTGTAATCTTCAGCAGTTGGTGTGTATACATGAGCTGATTGCTCAGCTTCTGAGGAAAACTGCTGATCTGCGATGACAGGGGGATTTTGAGGTACAGTGTCTGGCGACAATGGTGCTAAAGGTTGTGATGCAATATTTGCTTGATTGGTTTCTGCTGGCTCGGATTCTTCTTGTTTTGTGTTTTGAGTTGTCTTTTCACTAAACAAAAAGTGATATGCACCGTATATTGCTAACATGAAAATAACTGTGCTGAGTATGGTCTTTAGGCAGCCACCATTTTTTCTGGGCATTACTTCAGCTATAACAAACTCGCTGCCACACTTTTTACAGTCGTAACCATTTTGCCAATCAGATAGAAGTGATGGGTCTATAGGTCGTGGGTATTTGTTGGGCTGAGCGGGCATTCTTTTTACTTGAATGCTTCCACAATATGGGCAATTTACTTTGGGTCTATAGGTTTGCATTTTATTGCTCTTTCTTAATATATTTAAGGTGCTACAAGATGTTAACAGGAAAGTGACTAATCAATATAGTAAAGCATATTTTGTCAAGGGTAAGGCTGTGCTGAAAATGCTATATAAATGTATAAGCAATAAGTTACAAAATAAGTAATCAAAATTAATTAAGCCACCTTCGGGTGGTTTTTTTATCTCTCCAAAAAAGTAAAACCCCTGATGCGACCAACATCAGGGGTTTTTTGTATCCACCTTAATAATAAGGGAAACAATAAATACCTATGTATAAAAGTATAGCAGTAATTCTACATAAAGTAGAGGTGATTATGGAAAAACATGGATTTTGGAAAGTAACAGGAGTTTGCTTATTTGCAATTCTCCTATGGCAAGCACCAAATATTATTAATGCAATTGCTAAATTAATAGAAGTTGTGAAGTAAAAATTAGCATCTGAATGGTGTTTTATAGGTGAAATATGGGAATAGAGTCTTTACTAAGTTCAGCTTACAGCACTGCTTCAAGCTCACCTTATACAGAAAAAGCAGCATCTTTACTACTTGCAGGTAAAGGCAGAACAATCATGGGATTGTTTGCGGATGTAACGATTGAAGAAAAACACAAAGATGAAATGCAGATTACCGAACACCCAGTTGAAACGGGTTCTCCAATTTCTGACCATGCTTATAAAATCCCGCCTGAACTTTCAATTAAGGTGGGCTGGTCAGAAAGTGCAGGTCGCTTAAATGGTTTAGTGGGCGACTCATTGTTATCGGGCGACATTGGTCTTGTGGCGGTATATGAAATTTTACAGACACTACAAGATAAGGCAGTGCGACTAATCGTATCTACGGGCAAACGCCTATACACCAACATGCTGATTAAATCGCTCGAATGTACAACAGACCCTGAGACTGAAAATGTTTTGATGATTGATATCACATTTAAAAAAGTGAATATCGTTAAAACCACTGAAACCACCGTGCTTCTAGAGCAACAAGCAGAACCTGAAAAAACAGCCCAAGTTCAGGATAATGGTACGGTTCAAAAGCAAGAAACAAGCGAGTCCTGGTTGTCACAAATGATGGGCGGGGCTAAAGGTGGCGCATATACTCTACTCAATCCATTTGGGAATTAATTATGGCTTACTTTAATATCCCATTGACTGGTAATAATCAAAAAATAAATGTGGCTTTGGGTGGTACAACTTACAAGCTTCGCCTAATATTTAGATCACAAAAGTGGTTTTTAGACGTGCTAGATACAGCAGAAAACCCAGTAATTTTAGCTATTCCTATGGTCATGGGTGATGACCTGCTTGTTCAGCATCAACATGTTCTGCAAGGCTCTTTATATGTAGTTAATATGAATGATGATGAGGCTCAAAATTTTAGTGATTTGGGAGATAAAATCACTTTGTATTGGAGTGACAGCTAATGGAGCAATGGATTAGACAATGCAAACTTACTGTTCAAATCAATAAAGACCAACCGCAAGCACTTGATCTATCGGATTTTAGAATCGTATTCCACGTTGCACAACCAACAACTGAACAACCAAAATCTGCTGAGATATATATTTACAACATATCTCATAAAACAATGAATATGCTTGCAGGTGAGAATAGTCAAAATAAGGATACTCAAGTTATTCTTGAAGTTGGCTATAAATCAGGGCCACTAGAAATCCTTTTCAAAGGAACATCCTTCCAATTTAGAAAAGGTCGGGATAATCAGGTAGATACTTGGTTATGTATCTTAGCCCAAAGTGCTGATACCGTAAAAAGTTTTGCTATTGTAAATAATTCGCTTCCGGCAGGAACATCGGTAAGTGATATGCAGGATTTTATTGTTAAAGAATATAGCAGTAATGGAATTGATACAGGTGAAGTACCCACATTAACTGGGCAAAGATATCCAAGAGGTCGAGTGTTTTTTGGCTCTTTGGACCGCCATACCAGTCAGTTTTGTAGAGATAATAATATTAGCTTCTCACTTGATGACGACATATTTAATGCTGTTCCATTTGGTGGGTATAGCATGCTTCCAATGCAGATACTAAATAAAGACACCGGCATGATTGGAATGCCTCAGCTGACAAGTGAGGGATTGAGAGTAACATCGCTAATTAACCCCAAATTCAAGCGTAACGGGCGAGTACAGATCGACTTATCTAATCTTCAAACTGAAAGTTACGATATTCAGTATGGGAAACAGGGTGTTGATCAGCCATTTAAAAATCAAAACTCAGCAACAAACCCTCAGGGCACATTCATTATTGTATCTGTGGAGCACTATGGTGATATACGTGGTGATGAATGGTATAGCACACTCATTTGTGTTGGTGTTGATGCTGTAGTACCTAAATCAGGGTTGTTAATATCAGGAGTAAATGGCTGATGGCTCTTAGCTACGAAGAACACGCCCCAACACAGCTCAATATTATTAAAGAATCAATTCGTGATGAAATATCACACCTTTGGACATGCCTACCTTGTGAAGTCATGTCATATAACGCCAGTAATGTCACGGTCGACGTTCAACCATTAATTAAGATTCCTGTTAGACAGCAAGATGGCAGTATTCAAACTGTTAATTTACCATTGCTACTCGATGTACCCGTGATGTTCACTTGTGCGGGTGGTTTTACCATTACACACCCAATTAGAGAGGGTGATGAGTGCTTGGTGAATTTTGGCGATAGAAACATTGATTTGTGGTGGCAATCAGGTGGTATACAAGATCCGTTTGACATGAGAAAGCATGACCTATCAGATGGTTTTGCATTCTTCAGGCCACAATCTCAGCTCAATAAAATATCCAATATATCGACAGATAGTTTAGAAATTAGAACTGATGATGGTAGTTGCAAGATACAGATGACTCCTAGTGGTGAGATTAATTTCTTTGGTCAAAAAGCAACATTTAACTGCCCTGTAGAGATGACTCAAACCTTGACTGTAACAGGCATTATTAAATCACTTGCTGATGTGCTTGCAAAAACAATAAGTCTGTTTAGTCATAAGCATGGCGGGGTTCAGAATGGCGGATCAACCAGTAGCGGTCCACAATAATTTTAATCCAAATAGAGGGGCGCGAAAGCGTCTTTTTTTATGCGCTATAGAAAGCAAGATCAAGACGGGGACCACGTATTTGGTTCTAGTGCAAACGACTTCTATGTTGATTCTGCTGAAGCAATTGCACAATCAGTTAAGACACGACTTAACTTTTGGATTGGTGAGTGGTTTGCAGATACCTCGGATGGTACTGGGTGGAATCAAAGTATACTTGGAAAGAAGTCAGGGAGCCTATACGAACTAACACTTAGACAGCGAGTTTTGGAGACTCAAGGCGTTTTGAGTATTGAAGACTTTGAAAGCCAGATTGATCCACAAATAAGAAAGCTCACTGTCACTATGATGATAAACACAATTTATGGCACATATTCATTGGATGAGGAAATTAACAGATGACGTTAACAACGATAGCTCCTCAAGTCACAGATTCAGGTGTATCTGCACCCACTTACTTTGAAGCCTTAGATTATCTAAAAGACCAGTACAAAGCGATTTACGGTAGCGATGCTTATCTAGAGAATGATAGTCAAGATGGTCAGTGGCTTGGTGTAATTGCTCGTGTAGTTTCGGATTGTGGTGCCGCATGTGTAGATGTCTATTCAACATTTTCACCAAAAACCGCCACAGGTGATGCACTCTCAAGAAATGTCGCGATTAACGGCATTAAACGTGCATTACCCACATATTCAACTGTTGATCTGACTATTACGGGCACAGTGGGTACAGTGATTACTAATGGATATGCAATTGATAAAAATAACAACCAATGGACACTACCAGCAACAGTAACCATTCCACCTAGTGGTTCAATTGTAGTAACTGCAACAGCATCTCAAGCAGGTGCAATATTGGCTATGGCTGGTTCAGTAACAACAATCGGGAAGCCAACAAGAGGGTGGCAGGGCGTAATAAATGTTGCATCATCCACGCTTGGAACAGCAGTAGAGCAAGATGCCCACTTAAAGCAGCGACAAGCCCTATCTGTTGCAATCCCATCTCAGTCTAAAACAGATAGTATCAAGGGGGCGTTATTTAGTCTTGCAGGCGTGTCACGTTGTAAAACCTATGAGAATGATACAAAGCAGACTAATAGTCTTGGCTTACCCCCAAATACGCTCTGTGTTGTGATTTCAGGTGGTGATGCAAATGAAATAGCCCAAACTATGCGTTCTAAAAAGTCACTAGGTTGTGGTTGGTATGGCAATACCAGTGTTTCTGTAAATGATAATTTTGGCGAGGCAGTTGTTGTGCAGTTTTATCGACCAAATATCAGAAGTATTGGTTTTGCTATAAGTGCTCAAAGCACTGTGGACTACACAAGTGATATTGGAGATTCAATCAAACAAGCAATAGCCAATTATGTGAATCAGCTAGATATTGGTGACAAAATTGCCTTGAATAAAATCTATGTTCCTGCAGGCCTGTATGGTGGCTTGGATTCAATGACCTACGATATCGAGTCAATCGCTATTACGGCTGATGGACAACAGGTTTCTGGTGACTTCTTACTGGGTTTTAATGAAGTAGCATATTGTGAAACAAAGAACATAGATATCAGTATTGCGGGGGGGTAAATGGACTCATCAAGTTTCTTATCTCTCATTACAAGCCAACATAGATCACAACCAAAATTTAATGCGGCAGTTAGGGTCTCTATTGAACCTATTATTGATGTCATTAACTGTTTGCAATCCATGAACGGGCATTTTGACCTAGCAACTGCAACAGGCGATCAACTACAAATTATTGCAGATTGGGTTGGCGCACCAAATGCGATACCCAATGCAATTCCTATCCCATTTTTTGGCTTCGATGATCAAGATGGGTCACTACCTTTTGGTGAGTTAGATGATTCCACTGTTGGTGGTTATTGGCGTGAATCTGGGATGAATGACTCTACAGCCAAAGCAATGGATACGGATCTATTTCGCAAAGTGATTTATGCCAAAATTTTTCTTAATCAATCAGATTGCTCCGAACAATCAGCAATCGATATCTTGTCGTTAATTTTAACTAAAAAATTCAAATTTGTAGACAACTTGGATATGTCAATCACATTTACTTTTCTTGACACCTATGAGGTGTGGGAGAGAGAACTAGTGCGAATGATGTTCCCATTGCCTTCGGGCGTAAAACTAAGATTCGAGGGTGAAAATGAGTATTGATAAACTGCCTGGCTTTGCTTCAGATAGCACAGCATCAAAAGGCACTGATAACCTAACATTATCACAAGGGTTTCCATCCCGCATACGTCCAGCAAGACAATGGTTCAATTACTTATTCAATGTCACTTTCTCAAAGATAAATGAAATTATTGATAAGAAGTTAGATGCAGATGCAAATGCTGTGTCAGCGACAAAGCTACAAAATCAGAGAAATATAACTCTTTCTGGGGTTGCTTCAGGTTCAGCGAGTTTTGATGGCACAGGTGATGCAGATATTCAACTATCAGCTAATACCGATCCATTAAGGGTTGTGACAGGAAGTGATTACACTATCACCTATGATGATGCACGACGCATTGCAATTATTGAAATGCCGCTATGGACTAATGATAGTGTTATTAACCAAACAGCAGCAGATAACAATCGATCAGATAGTCGGGTTGGCTCTTTCACATTACCCATTACACTAAAGAAGCGAATGTCTGCATCGATTCAAATTAGTGAAGAGGGAACGGTAACTGCTTACAACCTAGAGGCAGCGGAGTGGTTGGTTAATGTGATGTATGACGGTTATCGAAGTACAAATGCACAAACACAGCTATGTGCTCGTTTTCAGCGATGGACCGGCAACACCGATGAGGCAGTAACAGCAAAAGCTATAATTGTGGGGATTTTTTAACATGGCTACGAATTGGAATACTATTTTAAGTAATACAAAAAATCTCAATGATGTATTAGCAATTTTGCGAAAAATATTAGGTCAGACTGATAAATTTTCAGAGTTGGATATTGACGGGATTCTTGGAAATATTGATGCTCAAGTAAAGGTAGCAACTGATAATTTTGACTCAAAACAAGTTGATGCCTTAAATACATTAAAAGAAACTTTGGAGGTAGCAAAGGCAGCAGGGGCTGGTGCAAATGGATGGTTAACAGATATTGTTGCAACTAACATCACAGATGCAGCCACCCAAGAATTATTCAACCAAAAAGGTGTGACTACAGTTGAAAGTGTTGCAGATCTAGCGGGTTTAGCAGTATGGGAAGGGCGTACAGTTAATGTTACATCATACAATAAGCCTGACTATTCATCACCAGTACTGCCAATCACTGAGGGTGGAGGGTCATTTAGATATGTTGGTGCTCTAAAGGGTAATAACGATGGCGGTATTTGTATTAATGGGTGGGTACGCCAAAAAGCCACATATAACTACCTAACACCTGAGATGTTCGGTGCAAAAGGTATTGGTGAGTCATTCGATGATTATACGCCTATCCAAAATATGTTAAATGCGGGTGCTGCTGGATGTACGTTTGAATTCGATGGGTCTAAAACTTACTACAATGCATTTGCTAATGATGGTACGTATATTGAACCACTAAAAAGAAATGTATGGACTAGAAGTTCGACAGCAACATTCAAATTTAATAATTGTAAAATCACTCGTGCAAAGCCGATTGGTGATGAAAATGACACAAGCAACACAAAGTATACGGACCAAGATACAGCCTTGCTACGTTTAAAGAATGCTGAGTATTACCTATATGATATGCACTTAGATGCAAATGCAACGCTAGGCACATTTGTAAATACAGATGGTAGTGAGATAGCCACAACAAAAAATCTCTACTACGTTGCAAATACAGGTACTTATGGGCTTCATTTACAATCATGCACTAAAGTCCGTATGTATAACGTGACCTCAAACAAAGCTTACTTCAATATGTTCATTGATGGCTGCAAAGATGTTAAGGGGTGGGGTGTTACTCTAATAGGTGCGATTCAGTCACCTATAAAAAACTCAGCCCCAAACGATTTGAATTTTGGTGCAGGTGCAAAAGTTTGGTTTAGCGATGGTGTTGAATTACATGGCATCTACGGTACACGCAATGCAAATGCCACGATAGAATGTGAGAAATTTAATAAAAACTGTGTTTTCTCAGGTCGTTCAGAATATGACTACAGTAACAGCTTAGTCATTCAAGCGAGTAAAAATATTGGGTTGGACTGGCGTTACGATAATGTTGTTGGTGGTACAGGCGTGTATATCAATGATGCCGGTACAGGTGCAGCAGATGACTATTGCTCAGGTATCACAGGGAAAATCAGGGGTGATACTGTTGCTTGGTGTGGTGTCTTACTTGAAATGAAATCAGCATGTGTTGTTGATTTTACAGATATTAACTTAGATATATATACCTCAAGATCAAGCTACTGCGGTTTATCTGTAAGCAACGCATCAAATAATGCAATCATTGATTCTGCAAAGATCAATCATATCTCCTATAAAGACACAGGTACATTATTCAGTCGAGTGTTTAACGGTCGTATGACTGGCCGTGTCACAGGGTCATCGAGTGGTTGTACTTATGGGCTGTTTGTTCGTGGTACCAATACAGCAAAAACCTGTATGACGTTCGCACTAGACTTACGCTCATGCACAGTGCCTTACGTTGTTGATTCCACTGCATTTGCTGAATTTGATAACTTAATCACAAGTAGTACAGCATACAGATTGACTACTGTAATTAATCAATCATTTGGTGTGGCTCAAGCCGGTATGAGCTTTAACAATTATGGCACGGTACAGTTCAACCATTTTGCATCAAAAACAATTCCTGCTTACAACGTACTTCCGAACATGACACAAGCGAATGGATCTGAAGTTGGTCGCATGTATATTGATCCAGCCACCAGAACGGCAAGTGGAAATGGTTATGTCTACACTATGAAAATGTACATGGGGAGTTAAAATATGATTATTAATTTACTAACAGAAGATAGTGTAAATAAAATCACAACAGATGAAAAAGGCTACGCAATGTTAGTCACAACTGAAGATGGTGAGCAATACTACACACGTTTTTTAGCAACAGAAAATCATGCTGATATTCGTATTCTTGTTGATGTTGCGAGTGCAAAAGTTATTGATGAGACTAACTCAACAGATATGCTTTTTGAATAATCACCCAACAAACACATACCAACCCTAGTGCCTAATAGCACTAGGGTTTTTTAATGCCAAAAATTCAATAAAAGAGGGCGACATGACAGATCAACTTGTAGAGACAGCAAGTGCAGTATTTACAAATAAGACAACACAAGTTGGGGGGATTACAACAACAGGTGCAGGCGTGATATCAGCACTAGCAAAGATAGACTTTGTTGCACAGCTTTTTTTATGCATTGCACTGTGTAGTTTACTGATTACAGCATTTAGCTTTTTGATGAATTGGTACTACAAGCTTCGAGATAACCAGCGGGCACAGCAAGTACATGATTTAAAAATGCAGTTAATGCGTGAGGGCAAATGGCATGGACAAGAATAAATTCTTTATTATTGGCTCGCTTGTAACAGCATTAACAGGCATACCAGCAGGCTACTACATTGCTGATGTCAGTCAAGCAGGCATACAGGCTACAGCAAAACAAGAGGGCTATCGAGCCAAACCCTATCGTGATTCAGGTGGGGTGATTACCCAAGGCAATGGCTCAACATTAAAACCCGATGGTACAAAAATCAAAATGACTGACAAGCCGATTTCAGAAAAAGAAGCTTTGCATTATTTACATGCACACATGAGCCGACACAAACAGGCGTTCAATGTATCACTCAAAAACGTGGCTTTGTCACAAGCAGAATATGATCTGTATGCCGATTTCGTCTATCAGTACGGCATTAACGCTTGGACGCAATCACAGATGCTGAAACACTTAAAAAAGGGGAAGTACGTGCAAGCGTGTCGCTCTCTTGAGAATTGGCGATTTAGTAGAGTAAATGGAGTGAAAGTGGATTGTCGCCTCAACTCAAAATGTCGCGGTGTTTGGAATCGGCAAGAGTGGCGCATCAATCGATGTATGGGAGTGAACACATGATCTATTTAGCAGTTGTTTTAAAGTTTTGGCGAGAGTGCATTATTGCATTACTCGCTTTTTTATTCATTGTCTGTCTGTTTTTACTCAATCAAAAAGACATCGAGATACAACAGCAGCAACTTGATCATGCAAGTTATGTGCAAAAGCTGACTGAAGCCAATGTACAAGCACAAGCCAATGCTCGAAAGATTGAACAAGACTATGCAAAAAAAGCACTCACAGCGGAGAGGAATTATAGTGAAAAAATTAAACAAATCTCACATGATGCTCGTATTGCTGAGTCTCATGCTAACAGCTTGTCAAAGCAACTTGCCATTGCAAACAAACGTCTGTCCACAGCTACCAGAGAAGCCAGTGACCAATACACCAAAACGCTCTCAAACGTATTCGATCAGTGCGTCACAGAATATACAAAAATGGCAGAAAGAGCTGACGGACACGAAGCTGATGCGGGGAGGAGGTAATTAAGTTATAGCTTTTCTTTGGCAAGGTAGGCGATAGTTTCATCAATGGATTTAAGATTCTTATGTGTTTTTAATCTCTCTAGAGAGGCGATAACATCTTTATGTAGCCAAACCTCCTTAGCCAAAAAACCTTTTTCCCTCAATTCCCTTCTTTGTTTAGCTTTTCTCTCTGACGTTGTCATTCCTGCCATTAATAATTCTCCTCAATTTCAATTTCTACAGCTTCACTATCTTTTGTGCCAATGTACTCTACTGTGCCATTAACAACTAAAATGCCATCATTTTCTTCTATTGCATCAAATCCTAATTCGATTGCAATTAATGCACGTAGCTTTTGGTTCTCAAAATAAGAATTGTCATCTTGAGCTTCTTCTTCGCAGTCAGCTAGAAATTTAGGGTGTTTAATCAAAAAATCTGTATTAGTTTCTAAGTAAGCCTCAATATCAGATAACTCACAAATAGAGTCAAAAGTAACACGGTAGCAATGATCGCCATAATCACTTGATTGCATGTGTGAAGCATTTAAAGTTACGAAAATCCCTGCGTAATCACCATGTCCTTTGATGATTTCTTTTAATTCTTGTGTGCATGTATTGTGATAGCCGATCATTGCGTGGTTCTCCTGTCTATGTACACATATTAATCGTGACTAGTCACAATGTCAAGAGGGCTTGTAGATATATGGAGATTATTTTTAACTAAAATACGATTTAGTTGACAAAACCTCATATCAGCAATAAATCTTGGTTGACAAATGTGTGATTTAGCAATAATTGTCAAAACAGCACTAAAAAATTGTGTATGACGTATGTTTTTCCATGTTTTACTGCATAAAAATTTAGTAACTATTTCCACCCATCAACCATATCAGCCCAAACCTGCATCATTTCTCTTCTACCATCTAGCCATTTAGCATGATCGTATGATGCACGTGTACGATCTCCTTTAACATGAGCCAACTGCAATTCAATCCAATCGCTATTAAAATTAGCTTCATGTAATTGAGTTGATGCCGTAGCCCTAAAGTCATGCATAGTGACGTGCGGTAATCCCATGCTTTTAATCGTATTATTTAAAGTGGTTTTACCAATCATTGAGTAACGATCTGCACCAGGGAAGATATAAGAACTTTCAGGGTAAAGTGCAAATTGCTCTTTTAGAATCATCATCATTTGATCTGACAGGGGAATAACATGAGTTCTATTCTTTTTCATATTTCGATGACCTGCATCTAAATCTGCTTTAGATACAAGTGGAATAGTCCAAGTTCTATTCTCAAAGTCAATAAACTCTTTTTTAGATCTTCTAATCTCGATAGTTCTCAACATCGTATATATTGTAGACTTTAATGCATTTTTAACACTTTGCGAACTTTTTGAATTAGGTATAGCGCTTAAAAGTTTTGCTATATCTTCTTTATCGACTGGTTGAGCATGTTGAACATCTGGTCTACTCAAATACCCACGAAGTGCATAGGTTGGATCTGTCTCAATTCGACTGGTCATAATTGCATATTGCATGACTTCACACATAATTTGACGGATCAAATTACCCTTAGTTGCTCCAGTACCACGGCCTGATTTTTGAATACGTTGAATTGCATTATCTAAAACAGTTCTAATATGAAGGGATGTAATAGTTTTAACAGGTAGTTTTGCAAGAACAGGGTAGATATCTTTAGGCAGATAACGATTTCTTAATGATAGCCATTCTGCAGATTTAACTGACTTCTTGAATTCTAGATATTCTTCAGCAACAAACTGAAAGGTCTCTTGTTTAGTTTGTATGGCCAATACTTTTTCATTCTTTTTATATTCTGAAGGATCTATTCCTTTTTCTAGTTGTTCACGATATTCTAGTGTTTTAGCCCTAGCATAAGCTAAGCTAATTTCTGGATACTTTCCAATTGTCACCATTTTTGCAGTATTTAAGTGACGATAGCGATAACGCCAAATCTTACTACCAGTTGTGCGTATTTCAAGACAGAGTCCTGAGTGGTCAGCAACTCGATACATTTTGTCAGTAGGCTTTAGGCGTTTGATTTTTAAATCATTTAGCATGATGTGTGAGTAAGGATTATTTTAGTTTAGATTACTCACAATCTTACTCACAAAATTCTCTTATGTCACATTATAAAAGATTAGATGTAATTAGAATAATGTCATATAAGATAAAAAATGGCTTTGCTCAGATTATAGAAGATTAGTTAAGATTATTATAGTGTTCAGAATGATGTAAGCCACTCGGTTTCTATTTAAATCATTGAATTAAAATACTTAATTTAATGATTGTTGAATAGTTATTCACAAATGTTTTTGTAGTAAAAAAAAGGTCGCTAACTAGCGGCCTTTTCTGTTTCTGTGCTTCCAGTGATGCAACTGGTAACGTAGCTGTTTAACCAATCATTTTTAGATTTTTGAATTTTTATATGTTAAATTAATTTATATTTTAATAATACTTAGAAAGAATATGGATAAAATATTACATTTAATTAAGGGGTTAGTTGTAAGTTTTATTGGTCTTGTCATTGTTGGGGCAGTAGCACTTAAATTATTTTGTACTTACTTAGCTAATTACAATGAACCATTAGGTTTTACTTTAGGAATTATCTTTGGAATTCTTGGATTAATTATTATTGGTTACATGAATGCATCTCGTGATAATTCTGAAGGGCTATATCACTACGCGTTTTATGTTCATCTCATTCTTGTGGTTGTCTTAGCCTTAACTGACCTAATATTTAAGCAGAGTCCAATCTATATTATAGTAAGAGAAGCTATATATTTTCTGTGTTTGCAAGGTGGAGCATATATTTATAATAAAAATATCTTATGCCACCACCTTTAATAAAGACCAAGTAGTTTTTTAATATTAAATATTTTATGGGGGTATGATTATATTTGGCTTACGATTATGTAAATAAAGCTAAGATAAAATAAAATGCTTTAATCTCGTCCAGAAAAGTAGTCTATATTTCTTTCTTAGCATCTTAAAGTATTTGGGTAACTCGTGGGTAGTAAATAATGTATTGTTAAAGGACACTAGGCTAAAACAATCACTCAAAACACGATTTTTTTGGCTTAATGACAGCCAATGTTCATAGTAATACCGGTCAGTTGATTCAATGGGAGTTTCAACTTTTTTAATATATTCTGCTTTTGCCCACCAAAAGTTAAACCAGATCCAACCACCCCAATCTGACTTGAGTGGGTCAATTGATGGAAATAATCCTACTTTATTAATCTGAGCATTGTTTTCTAAGATTGATACCGTGTTTTTCCAATGATGAAATAGAAAATAAGTGAGAATTTTCTCATCACGATTGCGAGAGTTTTTATAATAACTCATGCCTTTAGTATGAAGGTAAATTACATATTGAAAGTTTTCTGAGGTTTTTACGGTATGCCAAAGATGGTTAATTGCCCAATACTCAAACTTATTTTCAAAATATATTTGAATATGGCTAATTGGGAGTGAAAGGGTTGAGAAAAAAGCATTTAAATTCTCTACATTATTTGGATTACTAATAATAATGTGGAGTTCGGCGTTTTTAAGTATGCCACTTTTTTGAATGTCTTGAAGTTGTTGTTTAACAAGTTGCTTCCAATTTACGTTTGGATTTATATAAACACCATAAACAATAAGAATATTTTTATTATTTTTCGTCAAGTATCGGCCATCCTTCTATTATACAGTACATTTAATTGTATAATGAATGAAGTAAAAAAATCGAGTACTGATGAAATTTATATCTGTTTTTTTCATATCTTGAGCATATGCAGTATAGAAACTTAAATTGATGATTTCCAATATACTCAAATAAAGCCTTAAATTTAATTGGTCGTTAGATTTAAGCTATTTGTTGTCATACTTTTAGCATTGTAAGAAGTAATTTTTCGACTTAATATTAATCAATTGATTGTTCTGGCAAGAAATTAGACTTGTATTTATTTTTAACTCTAGATATTATGCGATTCATTATAGGCGTATAGCTCAGTTGGTTAGAGCGCTACGTTGACATCGTAGAGGTCTCCAGTTCAAATCTGGATATGCCTACCAAATTCCAAAAAAGGTTTTATAGGTTTTTCAAAGACTTATAAAGCCTTTTTTATTTATTGTTTTTTGATTTTATTCTAGAGCTTTTTAAAAGACTTTATCTACTTTTAACTGATATGTTGCCTGTTTCTAAGACAAAATAGCAATACGATAATGCACTCATATTTTATTGACTGAATCTCATACAATGCTAGTTTTCTTGCTACTTAATAGGTGCAAAAACAAATGACTGCAATCATGGGCTATTTTGTATGGTTCATAGTGCATTTTGAGTCTTAAAGCATAATCTGCTGTTTGCGTAATAAATTTTTATCAAATACGCTGTAAGACATAAATTTTTGCTACACTCAAAACATAATGGTTTTAGCATTTCTTAATGATGAAAAAAGATATATTTTTTAATGGTGTGCGTTCAATTGTTCGTGTGAGTGAAACAGCACTTATCGCAGCACGAGCAGGCGTCAAATATGGTTTAAAAAAGCCAACACCTGCAAAAATTATCAGAGAAACATTTGAAGACCTTGGTGCAACTTACATCAAACTAGGTCAGTTTATTGCGAGTACACCTTCATTATTTCCTCGAGAGTTTGTTGAAGAGTTTCAAGGTTGCTTAGATCAGACACCTAAACTCCCATTTAGTTATATTCAAGATGTATTAAAACAAGAATTTCCTAACACTCCAATCGAAGATATTTTTTCATATATTGAAGAAGTACCATTAGCATCAGCATCAATTGCACAAGTACATGCTGCGCGTTTGGTGACAGGTGAAGATGTCGTCATTAAAGTACAAAGACCCCATGTTGAAAATACGCTATATACCGACTTAAACGTATTACATTGGTCTGCAAAACTATTAGAAAAATTTGTACCTAAAGTTAAGTTTGCTTCAATTGCAGACATTGTCGAAGAAATTAAGACTCGTATGGTCAGAGAAGTCGACTTTATTGAAGAAGCCAATAATCTCAATGATTTTATTGCATATTTGCAAGACAGTCATATTCAAGATGTAATTGCGCCA
Source organism: Acinetobacter rathckeae (assembly GCF_015627125.1). Taxonomy (GTDB): domain Bacteria; phylum Pseudomonadota; class Gammaproteobacteria; order Pseudomonadales; family Moraxellaceae; genus Acinetobacter; species Acinetobacter rathckeae. The sequence goes on from NZ_VTDO01000001.1 coordinate 490,337, forward strand.
AAAGTCTATTTACAACACTCGACACGCAGAGTGCTTACTATGCAAAGGTTGTATGGTGTATCACTGACTGACTTTAATATGGTGAAAAAATACAGTAAAGACCCATCACAAGTTTTAATTACTACCATGAATACATGGTTTGGTAGCTTAACAGCATGTAAGAGTTTTCATGCAGATTTGCATGCGGGTAATGTCATGTTGCTTGAAGATGGAAGAATTGCTTTTATCGACTTTGGTATTGTTGGACAACTTCCAGCCAAGGTGTGGTCTGCGTCGCTTGCATTTATGGATGCATTGCAACATACCAATTATATGGCAATGGCCGAAAATATGTTGCAGATGGGAATGACTAAGCAAAAAATTGATACTCACTTGCTTGCACAAGACATTGAACGCTTATTTACAGGTGTTATGCTTGCAGACCCGCAAGAAATTTTATCGACCAGCCCATCAGATTTAAACCATATGATGTTAGATATTGTGGCTGTCGGTGAGCGGCATGGTATTCGTTTCCCAAGAGATTTTGCACTACTGTTTAAACAAATTCTTTATTTTGATCGCTTTATGAAAACACTTGCACCTTATACAGATATCTATGCCGACCAACGCCTAAATATGCTAGGTCAGTCATAGTTTTGTGTGAACACTTAAAGTAGAGAGTATTTGTGGATATTATTTTAATAGAAGACCTACATATAAAAACAGTGATTGGCTGTTTTGCGTGGGAACGAGAAATTGAACAACCATTATCATTAGATTTGATGGTAAGTTATGATTTGTCGGCTGCGAGTCAATCAGATCAATTAGAAGATACCATTAGCTATGCAGAAATTTGTGATTTAAGCCGAGAGGTTATTCAACAAGCACAGCCGAAACTGATAGAGCATGCGGCTTATTTAGTGATGAAAAAGCTTTTTGAGCATTTTGAAGGCATAGAGAAAATAGAAATTACAATTCGTAAACCTGCAATTATTCCCGAAGCCCAAGCAGTTGGAATTCGTCTTGAGCGACAACGCCATGATTTTTGCACTCGCACTGGCCAGTAATTTAAATGCATCTAAGCATTTAAATTGGGCATTACAGCAACTTGAACATCAGGGTAAGCTAATTGCAGTGTCTTGTGCTTATGAAATGCCATGTAGAGATGGGGTCGGGGCAGATTATTTAAATGCAGCTTGTCTGTTTGAGTCAGCAGAGCTAGACTTTGCCACAATACATGTGTTTATCAAGAACCTAGAGTCTATGACAGGACGCATTCGCCCATCGCATCAGATTACTCTTGATATAGATGTGATTGCTTGGCAAGACCAACACACACAATCTTGGCAATTGAATGCTAAGAAAATGCCTTTCGCACTAGATGTGAAAGTACCATTATATGATGTTTTGCCCATACAGACATTTCATGTCAGCCCTATACCGCATTACAAACAGTTAAAGTACAATTCTGGTTATGCATAGCGCTATTTAGCGTATCAAGTCGATACGCTAAATCATTTATTTTAAATATAATAACTGGTTTTAGTCATTAGTTTTGAAATAGCACCCATGGTGATTTGTACAGACTTAGGTAGGTCTACACCACCTGCATCAAGTGCAGTATCACGGTGCTTTAATTCATCTTCATTCATTTGCACTAAGATTTTACGAGAGCGTTCATCTTGTTCTGGTAATTGTTCAATGTGGTCTACTAAATGTAAACTGACTTGGCGTTCTGTTTCTGCAACAAAGCCTAGACTGTATTTGTCACCTGCTGCACCTGCAATTGCACCCATTGCAAAAGAAAGCCCATACCAAATTGGGTTAAGTAGACTTGGTAAACTGTCGAGCTCTTTTAAACGGTCTTCGCACCATGCTAAATGGTCTTGCTCTTCAATGGCTGCATGTTCCATTTCACGGCGTACATTTGGTAGTTTCGCGGTCAGTGCTTGCCCATGATAAAGTGCCTGTGCACAAACTTCACCACTATGGTTAACTCGCATAAGCCCTGCAACATGACGTGCTTCACTAATAGAGAGTGCAGACTCAGAGTCTTCGGCAGGATTGGTGCGATGAGCAGCAGTTGCCCCAGGGACTAAACTACGCAGGGCTTGATCTAGTGATTGAATACAACGGTCAATGGTTGAATAATGACGCATAAATTAATCCTCTACAGTCGTAGATTTTTGAGTAAGTAATGGCTGTATTTTTCGAATGAGCCAAAAACAAAAGCATGCACTAAAAATAGCAGTAATACAAAATAAAATCGTCATGTCTATTTTGAATACACTCAAAATGACAATTGAAAATAATGCTGAAGCCACCATGAAAATGGCATTAAAAATATTATTTGCAGCAACAACACGAGCACGGTGTGAACGAGGTGAGTACGCTTGCATCAGTGCATATAGTGGCACAATATAAAAACCACCGCTGACCCCCAATAGAATAATTGCTAACATAACATGGTAATACATTTGACCCTGTGTAAATACATCAGCAAAGCCCAGTACAGTTGAAGATTTTGGTACAAAGTGCAGGGCAGTAGAGAGATAAAAAGCAAAAAGAGTTAGACCAATGGCTCCAATAGGAACCATTTTAAAATTAACCTCAGAGCCTGCAATTTTTTTACATAATAAAGAGCCAACGCCAATACCTACGGAAAAGAGTGTGAGTAATAGGCTCACAACATTTTCAGAGGCATTTAAATATTGATGAGTAAGTTCAGGGATTTGTGTCAAATACGATGAACCATAAAACCAATACCAAGAATTACCCAATAAAATGAGGTAAATGATTGGAATACTTTTGGCATAACGAATGGTTTGTAAACTGGTACGTAATACATGCCAGTCTATTTGAATATTGGCGTCATTAACAGGTTGTGTTGCAATAAATCGACTGGCTAAATAGCCTAAGCAAGCAATAGTCAGGACTTCAATACAGACCCAAATTAATTGCCCATGAGACAGTGAAATGATGGTGCCGCCTAAAATCATCCCCAATAAAATGGCTAAAGATGTTCCTGTTTGAAAGAGTGCATTACCTGCCATAAGTTCATTGGGTTTTAATATTTCAGGTAAAATTGCATATTTGATGGGGCCGAAAAAGGTGGAATGTACGCCCATTAAAAATAGGGCAAATAATAAGAGGCTAATGTGCCCTAGTAAAAAACCACATGAGCCAATCAACATAATAATGATTTCAAGGATTTTAATTGAGCGAATGAGTTTGGCACGTTCAAACTTATCTGCAATTTGCCCTGCGGTGGCAGAAAAAATGAAATAAGGCAAAATAAACAATAATGCGGCGAGGTTGTTTAAGAAACTAATGTTGTTACCGCTGTGCTGTATAAGCCCATAAGTGATGACCAACAATAATGACTGTTTGTAGACATTATCATTGAGTGCCCCAAAAAATTGGGTTAAAAACATGGGTAAAAATCGTTTTGAAGTAATTAAAGATTGTTTTTCTTGCATAATTATGGCTGCTCAAAAAAATCACATAATGATTGATAACAGATTATCTCATGAACAAAATCATGTATGATATAAAAAACATTGATCTGTTGAAAACTTTGTTGTGCAAAGACAGATATTATTTTGACAATAAAAATGGGTTGTTGTACGCCATGCTTTTAAAAACACATTTTAAAAAATTGCGACTTGTTCAGCATGTTCAGTCCATATTAAAAATAGATGACAAACCTTACTTAATATGTATTGCCTTGTTGGCCAGCTGTGCGATGACGCAGTCTTTTGCACAAGATACATCGTCAAATAGTTCACAGCCTAATACACAAAACGCAACTACAGCAACGCCTCAGCAAGTCAGTACAATTACATCTAATACAACAGACAGTATGCAGTTATTACAACAGCAGCAACAAAACCCTGCTTTAACAGATTTTAAGCCTGTTCACCTTGGTGACTTAGAGCAACTTCCTGCGGTTGCTGTTGATCCAAGTATGGCACAGCAAATTTTAAATGAAGCAGCACAAGCAAAACAACAAGCAGAGATAAATAGACAGCAAGGTGTTGCAGTGAATAGCCAAATTTCTGCACAAACCATGCAAAGTCTAACAGACACAAGTATACCATCTGTGCAAGTGAATCAGATTATTACTGATATTCAAACGGCACATGAGCAAGACCTTGCTCAAGCACGTGCTAATGATGCGAATCCTCAAGCAAAAAAAGGTGCAATTTTTAATGATACAACCTTCGAGATTGAACCACAGCATGCCCCTGAAAAGAATATTTTTAAACGTTGGTTTAATCGTTTAAAACCAAGCCAAGATACAGACAGTTTTGTTATTCCCAAAATTACAGCTGAAGTGCAAGGTGCTCCACCACTTTTAGAAACCAATATTAAAAATAAACTGTCTACATTTACTCAAGAAGCTTTTGACGATGAAAGTTCAGCGGTGCCACAACTGAGAACGCAAGTCCAGCAAGCTGCTCAAGCAGTTGGCTATTACAATGCAAAATTCAAATTTGAACGCCTAAGCAATAAAAAAGTTAAAGTCATTGTAGAGCCAAATCAACCTGTAACCGTTGCATCTCAAAATATTGAATTTTTTGGTGCAGGTAAAAATCTTGCACAGTTTCAGGTGATTCGTTTATTACCAGATTTAGAGGTTGGCGATATTCTCAATCAGGGGAAATATGAGCAGACCAAAACGCGTATTAATGATGTTGCTTCAGATAATGGTTTTTTTGATGCGTACTGGCAACTGCATGACCTAAAAATACAGTTACCTGAAAATAAAGCAGACATTAACTTACGTTATGACACCGGACAGCGTTATAAGCTCGGTGATGTTGAATTTCGTATGAGTGACTCAAAAAAGCCATTTCCATTAAAAATGAGTGTTTTAAAGAGCATGGTGCCGTGGCAAAGTGGTGATGATTATGCTTTTTGGCGTGTAAACACGCTTGCGAACAACTTAACCAACAGTCGTTACTTCAACTGGAGTTTAGTTGAAACGGTGAAACCTGACCCTATTTCAAAGCCTCAAGACTTACCACCAGATATACAAGCTTTGGTCGATGAAAAAAAGATCACACAAACCCAAGCTCAAACCAGCTTACAAGATGAAAGTGTTCATGCTAATCAAGCATCAAAAAATAAAATAACAAATACAAATGAGCCTGCTAAAAAACAAACCGTTGCAGATGAAAAGCAGTTTGCAGGTGCACAAGAGCGTTCAACGACTAATGAACAAACAGAGGCGCAACAAATTAATGACAGCGACCAAGAAAAAGCGGAAGTAAGAAACAGTAAAAAAGTGCCTGTGATTGTGACTTTAAACGCAGATAAGCTCAACAGTGCCGAAGTGGGTGTAGGGTACGGGACAGACACGGGGTTTCGCCTACGTACACAATACCGCCGTGCCATTGTAAACAGTTATGGGCATTCTTTTGATGCCAACATGGAGGTGTCACAGATTCGCCAAGCTGTAGACACGCATTATACCATTCCATACAAACATCCTATTAATGACTACTTTAACTTAGTGAGTGGTTATGAACGTGAGGAGTTTACAGGCGTCGGTCCAGGCATGAGCTTAACCACAGAAACAGCCATTGCAGGTGCCGAGCGTGTCATACGTAATCCATTTGGTGGTTGGCAACAAACGTTTGGCTTTCGTTATCGTTTAGATAAAATTCACCAAATTGGCGAAGTGAATGAAGCTGACGTACCAAGTGCATTTTTACGTCCTGGTTCAAACCCACAACAGCAGGCATTATTGCTTGGTTATCAAATCTCACGTACCGACAGTAATGACCCTCTTAACCCTGTGAAAGGCTTTAAACAAAGCTACAAAATACAGCTTGGCTCAAAGTCAGTTGTTTCAGATGCCAATATGGCCATTTTAAGTGCTGACTGGGCAGGTATTTACTCTTTGGGGAGTAATTATGATCACCAATTTATCGCAAGTGCACAGTTGGCTTACATCTTTACCGATGACTTTGATAATGTGCCATATAACCTGAGATTTTTTGCAGGTGGAGATCAAAGTTTAAGAGGCTTTGACTATAAGAGTCTATCGCCTGAAGAAAATGGCTATAAAATTGGTGGTCAGGCTTTGGCTGTTGGGTCACTCGAATATAACTATCAATTTAAAGAAGGTTGGCGAGCAGCATTATTTACCGACTTTGGTAATGCCTATAACAAAGACTTTAGCAATCCAATTGCTTACAGTGTTGGTGTAGGTATCCGCTGGCGTTCCCCGATTGGTCCGATTCGTTTAGATGTTGCTTCGGGTATTTCAGACCCAGGTCACCCAATTCGACTACACTTCTTTATTGGTTCACAACTTTGATTTTGGGGTAACGTACTCAATGACAATGCTTGAAGACAACACACAACAACAACCACAACGTAGTTGGTTAAAGCGTATTCTTTGGTCAGTTCTCGGCACATTAATTGTTCTGTTTGTTGCGTTAGCGATTATGTTTTCTACAGACCGTGGCAGTCAGTTCTTACTTGATCGGGTGTTGAAAAATCAAAGTATGATGAGTTATCAATATGAAAGTGGTAGCTTTTTGTCGGGGTTAATGCTAAAAAATTTAGATATTCATTTAACGGATTTAGACGTTAAAATGAAGCATGCCAATGTGGTGATTGGTTGGCGTGCGATTTTCAATAAAGAAGTCCATTTTTACAAAGCCAATATCCAAGAATTGCAAATTATTAATAAAAAGCCACCGAAAAATACGCCATTTGATTTCGCAGTCATAGACATGCCAGTGACGTTGCGTTTAGACCATGCAAATGTAGATAAACTTGAGTTAAAAACCACGACATCAAGTACAGAGATTAAAAATATTCAGTTAAACAATACCCTATGGAAAGGGACGAAGCTGAGTTTTAAAAATACCTCATTAAACATACTTGACCAAGTTCTTGTAAAACAGGCCAATGGTCAGATGGACTTTCAACATAAATATCCATTACAAGCGACTGCTCAGGTCGATTTGCCATCACTTCATGCCATGAATATTAAAGATATTTTTGTTGATGTTCGAGGCACGTTAGATGCTTTGGCGACAGGTTTTGCAGTAAATACGCCTGATTTGCTCACAGGGCGTATGCTGATACACCCTGTACGAGATAACGTACCCATGCAGGGTCAGATAAATTTTAATCAATATCATTGGCCGATTGCCACAGATCAAAAGCTATTTACAGAAGCCGGTATTGCCCGCCTACAGGGTACTGCATCTGAAATGAATATCCATTTAAGTACAGATCTACAAGGCGTAGATGTACCTAAAGGGCAGTATCAAAGTGAGCTGAATGTAGACTATGTGCATCAATTAAATATTAAGCAGTTTACAGGCCAACTCATGGGTGGAACGCTTGATTTAAATGGTGTTTTAAATTGGGATAAAGCGCTCGCATGGGATATTAAAGGTACGCTTCAAGGCTTAAAGGCCACTGAAAAATCTATTCCGCAACAACTACAAGCCTATTTGCCACCAAACATGAATGGAAAACTCGGTGCAACAGGGTCACTCGATCAAGGTATGCATTTAAATGCATTCGTTGACTTTGATAAGTATGAGAAAATTCAGCTTAAGCTTAATCAAGCAGTACAACAAGACCCTAAAAAAGCACCGCCGTTAAATGTATTGGTGAACTGGCAGAATATGAACCGCAGTTTTCCATCGGTGGGGTGGCTGAATAGCCCGCAAGGCGAGGCAACAATACGCCTAAGCGATCAAAATACTGAGCTTTCAGCATCTGCAAAAATTGTTCAACATGCACAATCTGTATTACCTGAAGGGCTGTATCAGACGAAAGCCATGTTAAAAGGTGACCATGTAGATGTGAGTGAGCTCAAACTCGTCACGCCACAAGGCGGTTTAACTGGTCAAGCCCAAGTCGATTTACCGACAAAAAAACAGCAATTAAAGTGGACAGCCCAACTGTTTGTAAAAAACTTTAATCCACAAACTGTATCTGCTAGTGCTCCTTTAGATGTATTAAATGGTGAAATACATGCCAATGGTTATGCAAAAAATAATGACCAATTTATTGAGTTAAATCGCATAGACTTAACTGGGCAATTGGCACAGCAAAAAGAAATAGTACACTTAACAGGCAAAAGTACCACAGCCGTTTTAATGAATGATGAAAAACATGGCGGTGGGTTAAAAGGCTATGGGGTTGTGTACGATGGTAAATTGACATCAAGCCAATATCAAGGTGCTGATGGTGTGTTGAGTTTTAAAGTTTCAGGTACGCCAAGTAGTGTGGAGATTAATCGTTTTCAGCATGATGGCGTGGCAGGAAAAATATTAGCCAATGGTAAAGTGAATTTCACAAAAGGCGTGGCGTGGGATATTAATACATCGCTGATTCGATTCAAACCACAATACTTTGTATCCAATGTTCGTGGTGAGGTGTCGGGTGTGGTCAACTCCACAGGGGTATGGGCAGATCATGCACAACATATTCGTATTAATGATTTGAATTTAGCAGGGACAATTAATAATCAAATATTACGAGGCAAAGGTAAGCTTAGCCTTGTTATGAATAACAAAGACAATACACTGATTCCGCAACAGTTTGAAGCCAATGATTTCTTTTTAGCCTATGCGGGTAACCAAGCACAGATTACGGGGAATGCACAAAAGCTACAAGTCAAATTAAATGCTCCTTATTTAAACCGAGTGTATAACGGATTAAGAGGGCGTGCCTATGGTGTGGTGAATGTGCAAACGCAACCGAACATTCAAGCCATTGCCAATTTAAATGTAGATGGTTTTGGTTTTGGCGATCAGCTTAATGTTGAAAAAATCCGCTTGCGTGGAGAGTTGCCTACATCAGAAACCACACCAACCAAATTACAAGCTGAAATTGATGGCCTAAACTATGGCGAACGGCAAATTCAATATGGTGCCGTGACTATTTCAGGTACACCTAAAGCACATTTGGTGAGCGTACAAGGTTGGAATAAGTACTCTAAATTGTATGTGCAACTCAGTGGTGGGTTTAATCAAGATCATGACTGGCTAGGGCAAATTCAAAAAGGGAATTTTGATTCACTGAGAGCATCATTAAAACAGCAACAAAATGCCAATGTAGTCTACAGAGCAGCCACGCAACATTTATATATTAGTGAGCACTGTTGGGCGAGCAACCAAAGCCAATTGTGTTTTGATAAACCAATACAGGCAAGTCCAAAACAAGGTGATATTTCATTCATTGCAAACCGTTTAAATCTTAGCGACTTTGCCGCTTTTATGCCAGATGGTTTGGCTATGACAGGCGAGTTGAATGGTTATGCAAAAGCCAATTGGGAACAAGGTAAAGCCCCACATTTAGATGCAAAAATTACTGCACAAAATGGCCGTATAGGTATAACCTCAGATGACCCAGACGATGCGGCAACCACTACGAGCTATCAACAACTCAGTGTTTTTGCACGAAGTGTTGCAGAAGGTTTGCAGGTCAGATTTGATGTTAAAACACAAAATATTGGTAATGGTTATGCCAGTGTGACCATAGACCCTTATAAAGACCAATTGCCTATGCAGGGCGAAGCCGCATTTTCACAAGTAGATTTACAGTTCTTAAAGCCGTTTATACCCGATGCACGCCGTATTGGTGGGACGTTAGATTTTGCTGCGAAAATTAATGGTACAGTGTCTAAGCCATTGGTCACAGGTGATCTTCGCTTAAAAGATGGTCTGATTAGCATGATCTCCACGCCTGTGAACTTAAATAATATTCAAATGTATTCTGCGATACGTCAAGATCAGGCTACCATTATGGGCATATTTAATAGTGGGCCTGGCGTAGGTAAAATAGATGGTCTAGTGTCTTGGCGTAATGACCCGCATATACAGCTGAAAGTACAGGGTGAAAATTTATTGGTGAAACAAGCACCATTAATCACGGCACTGGTCAACACAGTCATGAATGTGGATTTATATCCAAACCAACGTAGTGTGACGGTGAAAGGTAATATTGAAGTGCCACGTGCGATTATTAATATGCCTGAAACAAGCCCAGATGTGATTAATGTGTCATCAGATGCCCGTGTTGTACGTGGTGGTGAAGACTTGATTGCCGTACTTAAAGCGGCTAAGCCGTGGAATGTGCAAGCAGATATTGACTTTTCTTTGGGTGATCGAGTGATTTTCCAAGGCTTTAATAGTCGTATTCCACTTACAGGTCGACTGTACTTATCACAACGTGGTTTAGAAACAGCCATGAGTGCAAATGGTGCGATTGGCGTCAGCCAAAAAGTTAAAATTGAGTCTTACGGGCAAACCTTAGACTTAAACCGTGCGATTGCTCGATTTAATGGGCCACTTGCGAATCCAACTTTAGATATAGACACTACGAAAAAAATATCGAATACCACACTTGGTGTGCGTATTACAGGTACTGCAACAACCCCAAATATTCAGATTTATAACGATGGTGGGTTGTCTGAACAAGAAGCACTTAACGCATTACTTACAGGACGAATTAACCAAGGGAGTAGTAGTTTAAGTCAAACAGAAGGCTTTAAGTCGGATGTGAATAATACACTTGCTGCAGCGGGTATTAGTTTAGGTTTAGGTGGAACACGTGCTTTCACTAATCAAATAGGCCACGCTTTTGGTTTAAGTGGTTTAGCTTTAGACGCACAAGGCACAGGTGATGACACACAAGTGAGCGTCACAGGGTATATTACCCCAGACTTATATTTAAGATATGGTGTGGGTGTATTTACAGCAGTAAATAAATTAACCTTAAGATATCAAATAAACAAACGCTTATATTTAGAAGCCAGTGAATCTGTTGAACGTGCTGTAGATATCTTCTACAACTGGCGTTTTTGATTGGGCGACAAAGCGGTAAATTTTGGAGTAGTAATGAAAAAAGTATTTTTACTTGGCTTGGTTGCTTTAAGCCTTATTGGTTGTGGTCAGAAAAAAGTTCTGAGTGATAAAGAAGCATGGGAAGGTTTTTGTAAATCTGCTAAAGGTGCGGCTTTTAATATCATGACTGACCGTCAACAGGACATTACTAAAGATGCGGCTTTAGAACATGTTAAAAAAGTTCAGCAGCCTCATGCGCAAAAGTATTTAATTAGCCTCATTGATGAAGCATATAACATACCCATTTATGAGCAAATGCAGAAAAAAGAGCAAGCCATGGATGATTTCTCCAAAGGTCGTAATGAGCAATGTTTAGCTCAGACACCATAAGTACTTAAAAAACCATCAATTTTGATGGTTTTTTTATGACAATAAATAACACGCATTTGTCACAAAAGAGTTACATTCTTATGTATATATCTACTTGTGTGATGGTCGATAAAAAACTATGATTTTAAGAATACTTTAAGTCTACGCCATAAGTAGCTCACGTATTTAAAAAACCAAAATATCGTCTTTTATAATTGTCAGGTAGTGTATGAAGCCATTAAGTAAGTTATTTATTGCATTAAGTTTATCTGTGCCATTGTTAACAGGCACAACATCGTTTGCGGAGAACAACAGTATGGTTCAACAAGGGCAAAAATTCTTAGTAGGCACATGGACTGGTCTACCAGAGGGCTCTAAAGTTTCATCACACATTGCAAGTGAGGGGCTGTATACAGTACAACTGAATCAAGATGGAAGTTTACTGCCAATTAGTGAGCTGAAAGTACCACACCCATCTTGGATTACATTTTCAAAAGATCATCGCTTTGCATATGTGACCAATGAAATGGAAAAAGGGCGTGTGACAGCCCTTGCCGTTGATGCCAATGGTGAGCTAAAAAAATTAAATGATGTAAGTAGTTTAGGCGATCATCCAACCCATTCAACACTGTCCCCAGATGGAAAATACTTATTAGTGGCGAATTACTCTGTTGAGCCGAAGAATTCTGGTGTGGTGGTACTTCCTATTTTGGCCAACGGTGAGTTGGGCGAAGCTGTACAAAATATTCCATATTTAGAGGGAAGTAATGTGGTTGCAGGCCGTCAAAAGTCTGGTCATGCACACTCGGTGACGTTCTCTCCAGATGGTAAAACAGTATATGCAGCAGATTTAGGTGCAGATGTCGTAAAAGCATATGATTATCAACCGACTAAAAAAGAACCATTGAAAGCCAATAAAGCCAAAGACTTAGTTTTTCCTAAAGGCAGTGGCCCAAGACATTTGGTGTTTTCAGATAATGGCAAATTTGCATATGTAACGAGCGAAATGTCTGCTGAAGTGACTGTATTTGCAGATAAAAATAATAAGCTGGTTGAAGTTCAGCGCGTTGCACTTTCTGAAACAGGTCATGAGTCACATAAAAGTGCATCAGGTTTGGCTTTTTCTCCAGATCAACAGTTTTTATATGTAGGTAACCGTAAAGAAATCAACGAAATTGTTGCTTATAAAGTGGATCAAAGCACTGGGCAATTGGCACTTGTAGGACGTTATTCAAGTAGTGGATTAGAACCTAGAGCTTTTTCTATTGATCCATCGGGTAACTACTTAATTGTCTCAAATGTAAACTCTCATACGGTGAGTGAATTTAAACGAAACAAAACTACAGGTGCATTAAAGTCAACGCGTATTGCACTACAAATTGGGCAGCCAACAGACATTAAGTTTATTCCTTAGTTTTGCTGACTTTACTGAATAAATCATAAAAAAAAGGGTGCGTTTTACAACACACCCTTTTTTTTTATTTATTTTGTGCCAAAAAAGCATCAATTTCTGTGCGCCAAGGTACAGAGGGTTGAGCTCCTTTTCGAGTGACGGCAATGGCTGCTGCAGCATTGGCGAATTGAGCTGCTTCGGCAGGTGTTTTATTTTCTAATAGTGCTGTCATAAATGCACCATTAAATGTATCGCCTGCTGCAATGGTATCAATCGCATTGACCTTAAAGCCCGAGATGAGTTGCCCTTGGTTTTCTTCGCTGAGCCAAACACCACGTGACCCCATGGTAATAACAACAGTTTTTATGCCTTTGCTATGTAAAATATGGGCAGCTTCTGCAGCATCACTTTCGTTGTGAATAATTTTACCGGTTAAACTCAGCGCTTCGGTTTCATTTGGAGTGATAATATCAACTAGTCGCAGTAACTCTTCAGGTAGCTCACGGGCAGGTGCAGGGTTTAGAATGACTTTTACATTTTCTTGTTGTGCGATTTTACAGGCTTCTATAATGCTATCTATTGGTGTTTCAAGTTGAACCAATAAAGCATCTGCAGAGGTAATCAGGGCTTGATGGTCTTGAACGTACTTTGGAGACAATTTGGCATTGGCACCTGAGCAAATACCAATACAGTTTTCGGCTAAAGCATTGACAAAAATAAGGGCCACACCTGTCGTCTCCCCATTTACTGCAGAAACAGCTTGTGTATTGACCTGATCTTTTTCGAGCTGGGCTTTGATGGAAGTACCAATCTCATCCTCACCTACGCAGGCAATAAAGTGTGTATCTGCACCACTGCGACCTGCAGCGACAGCTTGATTTGCACCTTTCCCACCAAATGCAACTTGGTAAGCATTACCATGTAGTGTTTGCCCTGGGTGTGGAAAATGCTCTAATCTGAGTATATGATCTGCATTAATACTGCCAAGGACAACGAGCTTTTTTCTTAGGTAAGTGTTCATGAATTACTTAATCTGAGTTCATTTGATGGGAATGATACCTTTTTTCAATCGCTTGTTCACTGTTTGAAATGCATCTGATTTTATTTTTCTTTGAAATTGTTGAACAACTGAGCAGTGCCCAAAGTATGACGCTAAATATGTGTAAAAGCTGAACGAGTAAAGTGAGATTTGTTAAAAATAGTCGATATTTTTACCTAAATTTGCTAAATTGTTTTTCCTTAAGAAGTAATTAAAATTAAGTCACTGTTTTTATAGGACTTAATTTTAATTACTTCTTTTTTATGGGTGTTGTGCTTATATTTTGGCTTAATTATTGCTTAAATTAAACATCTGGTTTTTACTCAGAAAAAAGATGTTTAATTTTTACACCACTTATTATTGTTTAATTTAAATATTGTAGCATAACTGTTTCTTTGGGCTTAAAGAATAAGCCAGTACAGGGGGCTATGTTACGGAGAGAAAAATATGTCTGAATACCGTGGCTTAATTGGAATATTAGTTTTACTACTTATTGGCTATATCTTTTCAAATAATAAACGTATGATTAAATTGCGTACCATTTTACCCGCATTGGGGTTGCAGTTTGCATTGGGTATTTTAATTTTATATGTACCTATGGGCAAATATTTATTTGAACAATTGGCGATTGGTTTCAATAAAGTCATTGGTTATGCAGATGCGGGGAGTAGCTTTTTATTTGGTGCGTTAGTTGGCCCACAAATGAACACTGTATTTAATGGTGCAGGCTTTATTTTTGCTTTTAAAGTGTTACCAACCATTGTATTTGTAACTGCACTGATTTCAATTTTGTACTATCTCAAAATTATGGGTTTTCTCATTCGTATTTTAGGTGGTGCATTTCAAAAAATATTAAATATTAGTAAAGTTGAATCTTTTGCTGCGGTAACTACTATTTTTATTGGTCAAAATGAACTGCCTGCTGCACTGCGTCCATTTTTATTAAAAATGAATAAAAATGAGTTGTTTACTGTAATGTGTAGTGGTATGGCTGCAGTTTCAGGTTCGGTATTGGTTGGCTATGCAGGTATGGGTGTACCGTTAGAGTACTTACTGGCAGCATCTATTATGGCAATTCCAGGGGGTATTTTATTTGCACGTTTACTGAGTCCTGCAACTGAAGAAACACAAGTTGAAGTAAAAGAGCTGACTTTTGGTCATCAAAAACCTGCCAATATTATTGAAGCAGCGGCGAGCGGTTCAATGTTGGGTCTAAAAATTGCGGCAGGGGTTGGTACTGTCGTGATGGTCTTTGTTGGCTTATTGGCATTACTCAATGGTTTAGTTGGCGGACTAGGTGGCGTATTTGGCTTTTCTGGTTTATCAATTAACTCTATTTTTGGCTATATCTTGTCACCATTGGCATATCTAATGGGCGTTGAGTGGAATGATGCATCACTTGCAGGGTCACTCTTGGGGCAAAAACTTGCAATCAATGAGTTTGTTGCTTACCTTGGTTTAGCACCACATTTAGCAGATCATACAATTTCACCACATGCCGCTGCGATTATTTCTTTTGGTCTATGTGGTTTTGCTAACTTTAGCTCTATTGGTATTGTTGTTGGTGCATTTAGTGTGGTTGAACCAAGTTTAAGCCCTGTTTTATCTAAACTTGCTTTTCGTGCATTGTTGGCAGCAACACTGTCTAACCTTATGAGTGCAACTATTGCAGGTCTTTGCCTTTCTTTTGCACTATAAATTGGTCTGATATTGTTATGGTAGGTGTATCATGATTTTGGTCACCTACCTTATAACAGGAGTAGTACATGTATATTGCAACCGTAGACTACCAAAGCCCAGATGCGAAGATAAAATTTACACAATCGCTGAAAGACAGTGGTTTTGCAGTGTTAATTAATCACCCACTAGACTGGTCACAAATCCAAGCCATATATGACGAGTGGCTTGTTTTTTTTCGCTCAGAACATAAAAAAAACTACCTTGTTTCTTCCCATAAAAAAGGGGGCTTATTTTCTACAGCATTGTCTGAAACGGCCAAAGGTGAAACAAAAAAAGACCCGAAAGAGTTTTTTCATATTTTTAAAACAGGTGTTTACCCATTAGAGGTATCCAACAATGCATTGTGCTATTACGATCAGGCACATGATTTAGCCAAACAATTACTTGGTTGGATTCAGCAACAATCTCCTGTAGATGTTCAGCAGCTTTATAGTGAACCGCTCCCCAATATGATTGAAGGCTCAGAAAGTTTATTACGTATTTTACGTTATACCCCTATTGCTTCAACCCAAGACTACGTACGTGCAGCTGCACACGAAGATATTAATTTAATTACCATTTTACCTGCTGCTACTGCCAAAGGCTTACAAGTTAAAAATAAAGCAGGGGAGTGGCTTGATATTCCTGTAGAGCCAAACTCTTTGATTATTAATATTGGTGATATGTTGCAAGAGGCTTCACAAGGCTATTACCCATCAACGACACATCGGGTGATTAAGCATAAAAATGATGTAGAGCTTGAGCGGATTTCAATGCCATTTTTTCTACAGCCTCGCCCTGATGTGGTATTGTCAAAAAGATATACTGCGGGTCAATATCATACAGAACGTATGCAAGAGTTAAAGGTGATTCAAGACGGTAAAGTTCTTGTCTAAGAAACGCCATGTTATTTGTAAATTTTAGGATTGTATAAAAGGTATTTTATGTCACTTCATCCACAAAAAATCATTATTGATACAGACCCAGGCCAAGATGACGGCGTAGCCATTTTATTGGCACTGGCAAGTCCAGAACTTGATATTTTGGCGCTTACTACCGTTGCGGGTAATGTGCCTTTAGCATTAACACAACGTAATGCACGTATGATTTGTGAGTTAGCCAAACGTACAGATATTAAAGTCTTTGCAGGCAGTGATAAGCCACTGAAAAAACCACTTGTGACTGCGGAAAATGTACACGGTAAAACAGGTCTAGATGGTATAGAGTTGCCTGAACCAACGATGCCACTACAAGAACAGCATGCAGTTGACTTTTTAATTGAAACTTTCCGTTCAGAGCCTGAAAAAAGTATTACATTATGTACGCTTGGGCCAATGACCAATATTGCACATGCACTCATGAAAGCCCCTGATATTGCTTCACGCATTAAAAATATTGTATTGATGGGCGGTGGTTTCTTTGAAGGGGGTAATATTACGCCATCTGCTGAGTTTAATATGTTTGTAGACCCAGATGCAGCTAAAGTGGTGTTTGGTGCGGGTATTGATTTAACCGTAATCCCACTCGATGTGACTCATAAAGCCATGACCAATGCACAGTGGATTAAAGACCTACGTGCGATGAATACAAATGTGGGTGAGGCTGTTGCCGCTTGGACTGACTTTTTTGAACGTTATGATAAAGAAAAATATGGTTCAGAGGGTGCACCATTACATGACCCTTGTGTGATTGGTTACTTGTTGCGTCCAGATTTGTTCTCAGGTCGCAAAATTAATGTTGAAATTGAAGCAGATAGTCCATTGACAGCAGGTGCAACAGTTGCAGATTGGTGGGGTGTAACAAGCCGAGATTCTAATGCATACTTTTTAAATCATATTGACCGCGATGGTTTCTTTGAGCTATTGACTGAACGTTTAAGCCGTCATGCCTAATATAAGCGGTCTTTAGTGATGTACCACTGCTTTATTTATTGCAATGCTGTGTAAATAAAGTAGTGGGTTGTCTAATACGCGTTTTCCTTGTTTATAAAAAGACTTAGATTTTTTCAAGGGCATCGCTTAAACCAATAAATTGTCTTTCAATTGGAGTAAATTGGTGTTCAGCTCGAGCGATTAAATATAAACCAATATCTCGGTACTTTTCGGGCGTTTCTCTATAATATTGAATATTAAATTTTTT
Organism: Acinetobacter rathckeae; assembly: GCF_015627125.1. Lineage (GTDB taxonomy): Bacteria > Pseudomonadota > Gammaproteobacteria > Pseudomonadales > Moraxellaceae > Acinetobacter > Acinetobacter rathckeae. The sequence continues at coordinate 507,801 of NZ_VTDO01000001.1, forward strand.
GACCAAGGACTTGGCAATCATAGAAACCCCCATACCCAATTGGGTAAATTGTATTAAAGCTTCATGATCATAAATATGCGTTAATTCCCCTTTAGAAATTTGATGATCTGTATAAATATGATTTAACGTTGTGGCATAGCAACAGGCTTCTGAAGCCAATAAAATATTTTGCTGATGTAATCCATCCTCTAGGCGCTGATGGTTCATTAAGTTTTTTCCAATGACCACCAATTGGTCATTTGCTTTGTGAATATACTGAAGGTTTTTTTGTGATGGATAGCCAAGTACATAACCAATATCTAAATGACCTGCCAAAATTTCATCTTCAATATAGCTAGTTGAGCCTGTTTTAATGCTGACAGAAAGGTCAGAATACGCCGTATAGAGTTGTTGAAATGGCTGATAAAAACGCATGCTTCCTAGACTAGTATTTGTACCAAAACGTAAGCTGTGCTCTTGCTGATAAATTTTGTTTTCAGTTTCCTCCCAGGTAAACATCATTTTTTTGTACTGTTTATATAAGTCTACACCTGATTCTGTCAGATCAACGCCTTTGGGTTTTCTAATAAAAAGCTGTTTTTTATAGTGGTTTTCAATCTTTTTTATTTTTGCAGTCATATTTGATTGTAAATAATTTAATTTGTGTGCGGCTGCAGTAATACTTTTTAACTCAGCAACGGTAATAAAAGACTTAATATCACTGATGTCAATATTCATTGTATTGCCCTTATGTGCTCTGATTTTTAAGTTGGTATTAAAAAAAATGATGTATACATTAAAACATAGCATTATTCATGATGTTATTTATTTTTTAAAATCAAATCAATTTATAATTGTTGAGTGAAGTGTTATGAATATGCGGGTCATTAGTGCAATTACACTTTTATGCTTAATCTGGGGCTCTCTATGGGGGCTTGTTAAGCATAGCCTACATGTATTTCCGCCATTTTTATTTATTTCAGTCCGTTTGATTTTAGCGGGTTTTACATTAATGCTCGTTCAATGTGTTTTAAAAAAATCGATTTTACCTAAATACCATGAATGGCCACGTTTAATTGTACTGAGTGTTTTAGTCTGTTTTGGTTTTTATGCGACGCAAACATTTGCAATGCAATTTGTTGACTCTGGTCTGTCTGCTGTTTTGGTCTTTACGATGCCCATTTTTATTGCGGTTTTAGCACATTACTTTTTAAATGAACACTTGAGCCGTCAAAAAGTATTTGGATTAATTTTGGGTGCATTAGGGCTGATAGCAATCCTTTGGCCTCAACTACATCATCTTAAACTGAATGTATCGCTTCTTGGGCAAGCACTTTTAATTGTATCTGGTTTATTTTGGGCCATATCAACCATTTATATTAAAAAGTACTTTGCAACGTATGACAAAATTAAACTCACAATATGGCAGTTTCTCATGGGTGGTATTGTCATGTTTATCTGTGCATTGAAATTTGAGTCAGTACAACTCGGTGTATGGCTGTATCCATTAAATGAATCTGTTTTACTGTATGTTGCAATTGTGGGAACAGGTTTTGCATTTGCACTATGGAATTGGATTGTGAGCCAAGTAGATACTTTTATTGCATCGATTTCAATCATGTGTATACCCATTTTAAGTTTGTTCTTTGGTGCCATGGTATGGCATGAGATGTTAACCATAAATATTATTATGGGAGCAATCTTTATTTTACTTGGAATTATGATGAGCTCACTCAAAATGAAATCAAAAAATACTGGCTTACAACAGGCAACATGCCATAAATAATGTTGTTTATTTTAGACTTCTTATGCAAAGATGTGATTGCTTAAGAAGTCTAATGAGGTGTTATCTAAATCGACTACTGATTTAAAGATAAGTCTTTGGCGTAGTTGAGTAACTGGTTTAACGTGACAGAAGCACCGCCACAGACAATTACTAATACATTTGATGTGGCAGAAAAGCTTAGTTTCTTATCGTATAAAACAGACAGTGTTGCACCACATGCAGGCTCAACTAAGGTTCTATGGTCATTTAAAAACTCAAAGCAAGCCTGTAAAGCCTCTTTGTCAGACACGGTTAATCCAACAATATTTTCTTGCTGTGAAATATCAAAGGCATTTTTACAGACCTGTTTGGCTGCAAGCGTTGTGGCAATGCCTGTGACTTCATCTAATTTAATATGTTGTTTTTTCTGTATTGCTGTGTTTAAAGATGCTGTTCCTTCAGTTTCAACTGCATAAATTGGAATCTTTAGCCCATGAGTTGTTAAACCTTGTTGTACCCCTGAAAGTAGGCTTCCACCACCCACAGATAAAACAACTGCATCTGGTGTAACACCTGCATCAAGCACTTCTTTAATCATTTGTGATACGCCATCCCATAAGTATGGGTGATCAAAGGGGTGAATATAAATATTGTCTGAACTGACATAAGATAATGCCAAGTCATTTGCTTCAAGCCATGAGTCGCCATGTACAATCACTTCAGCATTTTCTTTTCGCATTAAATCAATGGCTGTTTGAGAAGTTGTTTTAGGAACAATAATAATGACAGGAATTTGTAGTTGATTCCCCATATATGCAACAGAAACTCCTGCGTTGCCACCAGATGAGCTAATAAATTTTTTTGCCCCTTGCTGTGCATATTGTGCACAAGCATGGCCAATACTTCTTTCTTTAAAAGATCCTGTAACATTTGAAGATTCCATTTTTAGCCAAACGTTACAGCAATTTAAGTCACTTAGTTTTTTTGACTGAATCAGCGGTGTTTTCATAGACTTGGTTCACGTATTTATAGAAATAAGGGTGTTGTTGTCGTTACTTGTTAAATATATAGAAGTAGATTGTTTTATAAGAATCATCCTTTATATTTTGAAACCACTGTATTTAAAATACAACATGAAGATGATTTTAGTCATTTAGAAAAGACATGATTTTGGGTATTTGGGCTACCGTTTTTTGATTTTTTCGTTATAATTAAAGCTCAATGTAAATATACGTGCCAATACATGCACGGATTCAAATGGAGTATTTAACATGCAATGGACTAAACCTGCATACACTGATTTACGTATTGGCTTTGAAGTAACGATGTATTTTGAACACCGTTAATTTTCAATGTAGTACATATAAGCCCTAGATTTTCTGGGGCTTATTCATTTAAAACAGTGGTGAATTATGTATATTTATGTTTTAGGTTCTGCCGCAGGTGGCGGATTTCCACAATGGAATTGTAACTGTGAAAACTGTGCAGGTGTGCGTAATGGTACGCTTAATGCCAAAACACGTACTCAATCGTCTATTGCCGTGTCTGTAGATGGCATAGATTGGGTATTGTTTAATGCATCGCCAGATATTCGTCAGCAACTTTTTGACTTTAAAGCTGCCCAGCCTGCACGTGCATTAAGAGATACGGGCATACACAGTGTGGTGTTGATGGACAGTCAAGTGGACCATACCACAGGACTATTAACCTTACGAGAAGGTTGCCCAATCGATGTATGGTGTACAGAAATGGTACATCAAGATTTAAGTACAGGTTTTCCGCTATTTAATATGCTAACGCATTGGAATGGTGGTTTACAGCATCAAAAAATTGACCCTACAGCCTCATTCACGATTCCAAATATTGCAGATCTTGAATTTACACCGCTGATCATACGCAGTGCTGCACCACCATATTCACCACACAGAAACGACCCACATGATGGTGATAATATTGCCATGATTGTAAAAGATCGTCGTACACAAAAACAGCTGTTTTATGCACCGGGTCTTGGCAAAATTGATGACCAAATTATGCAAATTATGGCTGAGTCTGATTGTGTGATGATAGATGGCACGCTGTGGAGTGACGATGAAATGCAAAGTCGTGGCGTGGGAACAAAAACAGGCAAAGACATGGGGCATCTGTATATACATGGTGACGGTGGGTCGTTGTCTTATTTAGACCAACTGCAAAAACCACGTAAAATATACATACATATTAACAATACCAATCCGATCTTAGACGAAGACTCTAGCCAGTTTGCAACCTTAAAAAACCATGACGTTGAAGTGGCTTTTGATGGCATGCAAATTGAGCTGTAATATAAGGATATATATCGCATGAGTGATTCGAACAAGGCCTTAAGCCTAGAAGATTTTAAAGCCGCCATTATGGCAAAAGGGCAGTATTATCATATTTATCACCCATTTCATGTGATGATGTATGAAGGAAAGGCCACGCAACAACAGCTACAAGCATGGGTAGCGAACCGTTATTATTACCAAATTAATATTCCACTCAAAGACGCTGCCATTATGGCAAACTGTCCTGATCAACGTGTGCGTCAATCTTGGATTCAACGTATGATTGACCAAGATGGTGAATATCCAGATGGGGGTGGGCGTGAAGCATGGTTACGTTTGGCTGAAGCTGTTGGGCTGACTCGTGAACAAGTCATTTCTGAAGAGTTAGTATTGCCTGCGGTACGTTTTGCAGTCGATGCATATGTTAACTTTGCACGTAGAACCACGTGGAGAGAGGCTGCAAGTAGTTCACTTACAGAATTATTTGCACCGCAAATTCATCAGTCACGTTTAGATTCATGGCCAAAACATTATCCGTGGATTAGCGAGCAAGGTTATGATTATTTCCGTTCTCGGCTCAGTCAAGCACGCCGTGATGTAGAGCATGGTCTAACCATTACTTTAGACTCATTCACGACTTATGAGTCTCAACAACGCATGCTAGAGATTCTACAGTTTAAACTTGACATACTATGGTCTATACTTGATGCATTGACACTTGCTTATGTGCATCAACAACCTCCATATCACAGCGTGACGGATCAAGCTGTATGGCATAAAGGATTATTTAAATGAGCCAATTCGACACCACTATTGTGCCCGTATGGCAACGAGGCTATCGTTTCCAGTACGAGCCATCGCAACAGGCATATATTATTTTATATCCTGAGGGGATGATCAAACTCAATGAAACAGCCTCTGCAATTGCACAACATATCGATGGCAAGCGCTCAGTGGCTGAGATTATTTTGCAATTAAAACAGCAGTTTGGCGACATCTCTGAAATTGATAAAGATGTGACAGATTATATGTTGGTGGCAGAAAAAGAAAACTGGATTAAACTCTCTCATGGCTGAAGTCGGTTTACCTTTATGGTTACTTGCCGAGCTGACCTATCGTTGCCCATTACAATGCCCTTATTGCTCTAATCCGTTAGAGTTTGCATCGATGCAAAATGAGCTCACCACAGCGCAGTGGTTTGATGTGTTTAAAGATGCACGGCAAATGGGTGCAGTACAGCTTGGCTTTTCGGGTGGTGAGCCTTTGGTTCGCCAAGATCTTCCACAACTGATTAAATATGCACATGATTTGGGTTTCTACACCAATCTCATTACCTCTGGGTTGGGGCTCAATGAAGAGAAAATTGCACAATTTCAGCAAGCAGGACTTGATCATATTCAAGTGAGCTTTCAGGCCAGCGATCCTGTTATTAACGACATGTTAGCTGGTTCTAAAAAAGCGTTTGAAAAGAAAAAGCAAATTGCTAAGTTAGTCAAAAAATATGAATACCCAATGGTACTCAATTTTGTGATTCATCGGCATAATATTGACCAGATTGAAGAAATTATTCAGCTGTGTATTGAACTTGAAGCAGATACCGTTGAGCTTGCAATTTGTCAGTTTTATGGTTGGGCCTATTTAAACCGTCAAGGTTTGCTACCAACTAAAGCACAGCTTGAACGAGCAGAACGGATAACCAACGAGTACCGTGCTAAGCTTAAAGCTGCCAATAACCCGTGTAAGCTCATCTTTGTGGTACCTGACTATTATGAAGAGCGACCGAAAGCGTGTATGAATGGTTGGGGAAGTATTTTCTTAACCATTACACCTGATGGTACGGCATTACCATGTCATGCTGCTAGACAGCTTCCAATGCACTTTCCAAATGTGAAAGACCAGCCATTGTCTGATATTTGGTATAAATCGACAGGATTTAACCACTTTAGGGGCGACTCATGGATGCCAGAGCCGTGTAGAAGTTGTCCTGATAAGAAAAAAGACTTTGGTGGGTGTCGTTGCCAAGCCTTTATGCTGACAGGTGATGCTGCCAATACAGACCCTGTTTGTTCTAAGTCAGAGCATCATCATATGATTGTTCAAGCGCGTAAAGACAGTGAAAAACAGTTGGCTTTATCTGAGTTGACCTTTAGAAACAAAAAGAACTCTAAGATGATTTTAGTGTCTAAGGGTTAGGTAGTGGTGGCGTATGGTTTTTGATGGTCATAATGATTTATTGGCACGCTTGTGGCTATCATCGCATAAAGACCCTGTGGGTGCGTTTTTACATGAGACTTTAGATGGACAAATAGATTTACACCGTTGCCAGCAGGGGCGTGTGTTTGGCGGTTTATTTGCCATATTTGTACCGCCATTTGACTATGTAAAAGCCAATGCACCGCATAAAATTGTACATTATGCAGACCATCAAACCGATTATACCACCATGCAACGTTATGATATTTGTATGGCTCAGTTTGAATATGCCCAGCAAATAGAGTATAGGTCTCAGGGGCAAGTGAAAATTTGTCGGAGCGTAGCAGATATTAATGCATGTATGCAACAGCAGTGTTTAGCAATGGTATTGCATTTAGAAGGTGCTGAAGCACTCACTGAATTGAGCCAACTCGATGCATGGCATGCGTTGGGCTTACGGAGTGTTGGCTTGGTTTGGAATCAGCCTTCGCAGTTTGGGCACGGCTTACAGGCCAAGTTTCCACATTCACCCAATACAGGGTTAGGCTTAACTGAGCTTGGTCAAACATGGGTATTAGCATGTGAAGAACGGTCAATGCTTGTTGATGTATCGCATATGAACGAGCAGGCGTTTTGGCAGACACAGCAATGTTTAACACAGCCAATCGTTGCCACACACTCTAATGTACATGCCATTTGCCCACAAGCTCGAAATTTGCTCGACACACAATTAATTGCAGTTAAAGCCAGCGGTGGTGTAGTTGGTGTGAATTTTGATACGGCCTTTTTACGATCAGATGGCAAGCGTAACAAAGATACGCCGTATGAAGTCATGTTTGCACACTTAGACTACTTGCTTGAGTATGTGGGTGAGCAAGGTGTTGCTTTTGGCTCAGATTACGATGGTGGTTTTATGTCTGCTCATTGGCCATCTATAGATTATTTCCCACGATTGATTGATGCCTTGTCTGATTATGGCTATAGAGATACACGCATTGAAAATATCTGTTATAAAAATTGGCATGCCGTGTTCAATCGTATTTGGAAATCATGACGTATAAAAAAAGCCCATAATGGGCTTTTTTTAGGATCGGCTTATTGGTCATCACTCATGGCAGAGTAAAATTTCACACCAAGTTTAATGCGTTCACGACCTTGGCTTTTACGAAAGCGGTTGGTATCGCGTAATGAATACACACAGCCACAGTATTCTTGCTGATAAAACTCTTCACGCTTACTAATCTCAATCATACGACTAGAACCACCACCTTTACGCCAGTTGTAGTCCCAATAAGTCATGTTAGGGTAGTGAGATGCTGCACGTTCGCCACAGCCGTTAATTTGTTTCATGTCTTTCCAGCGAGAAATCCCTAGCGAACTTGAAATTACTGAAAAGCCATGCTCATGTGCATAGAGGGCAGTCCGCTCAAAACGCATGTCAAAACACATGGTGCAACGAATGCCTCGTTCGGGTTCATCTTCCATGCCTTTAGCACGTTCAAACCAATTGTCTGTGTCATAATCACAGTCAATAAATGGAATATTGTGTTTTTCTGCAAAGCGAATGTTTTCTTCTTTACGAATCAAATATTCTTTTACAGGGTGAATGTTTGGATTATAAAAAAAGATTGAGAAATCAATACCAGATGCGATAATTGCTTCCATAACTTCGCCTGAGCAAGGTGCACAGCACGAGTGTAGCAATAATTTATCTGCCTTATTTGGCAATTCTAACTTGGCTCTTTGCATAAAACTAACAAAACAATTGGCTGGAAATAGCCATGCATTATACGAGAAAAAATAATTTTGTGTGTTTGTTTTTTATACACAAGGCGTTTATAAGAGCCTAGATCTACTGTTGGCGGTGTACAAGTGGCTTTTTTACTGTTCAGTTTAGAGTGCGATTGCTACACTATAGCAGTTGCTTTAGATTAAATTTATGTATGACACAGCCATCTGCCAAAAAAAGTTTTATTGATATAAGCCTAAAACTTGTTCATAGCTATATGGGTTTTTTTATTGCACCATTTATTTTTATTGCTGCTTTAACAGGGGTTTTATATGGCTTAACGCCACAGTTCGAAAACTATCTTTATCAGCGTCATACACAAGTGACGTCTACAACAGGCACAGCACATCTTTTAAGTGAGCAAATCGGTCGGGCACAAAAGGCTTTACCTGCGGGGGCACATATTATGGAAGTTCGCCCTGCAAGTACAGACCATACCACCACACGTGTATTGTATATGGATCAAGAGTCTCCTGACGAAATGACGGCGATTTTTATTAATCCATATACGCTTGCATTGCAAGGGAGAACACAAGTCTACGGTAAAAGCGGTGTTTTTCCTGTGAGAACTTTTTTAGACCACATGCACCGTGATTTATTATTGGGGCAGTATGGGCGTATTTATAGCGAGTTGGTAGCCAGTTGGTTGGGACTTTTTGCAATCACAGGTTTTTGGCAGTGGTATCAAAGAAAATCACAACTCAAAACTACAGATCCAAAGCTTAAAAAAATCCGTTGGCATATTTGGATTGGGCTATGTGTGTTGCCGATGATGTTATTTTTCTCGGTGACAGGACTGACATGGTCAAATTGGGCAGGTACAAATATTGCCAAGATTCGTCACCTATTTAATGGCGACACCCCTAGTTTAAATTTACGCCTAGATGGTACCAACACAGCTGTTTCTGCATCACAACAACATGCAGAGCATGAGCAAGCAAGTAACCACCGTATGGCTCAATTTAGTGGCGAGGAGCTTCAATACTTTGACCAAATTGTTCAAGTCGCCCGTTCAAATGGTTTAACGGCTTCTGCACTGCGAATTATTCCAAGTGAAAATGTGAATGTACGTGCTTGGAGCGTACAAGAATTACAACATGCTTGGCCTACAAAAGTTGATTCGCTGGCTGTAGATATGCGACATGCACAAGTGATAGATCAAACACGCTTTGCTGATTATCCTTTGTCTGCCAAATTGACACGCTGGGGGATAGACTTGCACGTGGGGGTATTGTTTGGTTGGGTAAATCAATTGGTATTGGTGTTAAGTGGTTTACTGATTTTAGTGGCAATTGCTTGGGCATATGCATCTTGGCTTAGCCGACTTGGATTTAAAGCTATTTTTACAGGTTTTCATCAGCATATTGCATATTGGTATCGCTCGGGCAGCTGGTTGCAACTTGCAAGTGTTATTGTGCTGATTGTGCTGTCGTATTGGCTCATTCCAGTATGGACGATGAGTATTATTGCGATGCATGTTTTGGCCTTGTTGATATATGCATGTGTTGTTTTGGGTAAAAAAAAGACCAAGGCATAAGCTTTGGTCTTTTTCAAAAGGGTTTAATTACACGGTAAAGTCATCACCTAAATACACTTCACGCACTGTGGTGTTGGCAAGTACTTCTTCGGCTGTACCTTCAGCGATCACCGCACCTTCGCTCACAATATATGCTTTTTCACAAATGGCTAGCGTTTCACGCACGTTATGATCGGTAATTAGAACACCAATTCCACGGTCTTTTAAAGTTTGAATAATATCTTTGATGTCACCCACCGAAATTGGGTCAACCCCTGCAAATGGCTCATCAAGTAACATAAATTTGGGTTCAGCAGCTAAAGCACGTGCAATTTCCGCACGTCTACGCTCACCACCAGAGACACTCATACCCAATGAATCTTTAATGTGAGTAATTTTAAAGTCTTCAAGCAGTGTTTTAAGGCGTTGCTCACGTTGAGCTTTATTTAACTCTTTCTTGGTTTCTAAGATGGCCATAATATTTTCGCCAATGGTCAGCTTGCGAAAAATAGAGGCTTCTTGTGGTAAATAGCCTAAGCCTTTACGAGCACGTTCATGCATAGCAAAGTGGGAAAGGTCTTGGTCATCTAGGTAAATTTCACCTTTGTCCATGCGAACAAGGCCAACAACCATGTAAAAACTTGTGGTTTTTCCTGCACCATTTGGCCCAAGTAAGCCAACAATTTGACCACTTTGCATTTCAAAAGACACATCTTTGACCACCCAGCGTTTGCTATAGTTTTTCGCAAGGTGTTTAATTTTTAATGTTTGTACGTTTTGATTTTCACTCATTGGCTTACTGCTCCAGGCATTGCTTTAGAGCTGTTTGCAGGAATTGTAATTTGTACACGGCCTTGGTTTTGTGAGGCATTGGTTGTTGTGACTGCTGCCCCGCCAGTACGATCACCAACTGCTTCAATATCACCTTTATTCATACTGTAACGTAAGGTTGCTCCACGAATGCTTGCACCATCTTGGTCAACCAATGCATTGCCTGTAAGGGTAATAATGCCTGTATCTGCACTATAAACAATCTTTTGTGCCTGACCTTTAGCCAGTTTGTTGGCATCGGTTTGTTGTTGGAAGCGAGCAGGTGAACCTAGAGCAGATACAGTGCTAATTTGGCGCGCCTTATTGAGCTGTGCGGTCACAGCATTGGCTTGCAGTTTCATACTGCCTTGCTCAATGACCACATTGCCTGTATAGGTGGTTATGCCTGTTTTGTCATTATAAGTGGCTTTGTCTGCAACCAATGAAATGGGTTGGCTACGGTCACTCGGTAAGGCAAAAGCGGTGAGTGGTTGCACCAATAATGCACTAAGTAAAGCGATGTTTAAACTTATTTTACGCTGAAATAACGGTGTATTAAGGTGCATATTTGCCTCGAATATTAAAAAACTCATATTGTCCCGAATTGAGGTCGGCTTTTAGCCCTTGGCTAGTAAAGCGTCCTTGTGGCGAGTCAACTTGAATGGTGCGATCCGTCTGTATGGTTTTTGTGTCTGGGTAGCCCGTCAGTTCAGTGGTATGAAAAATCATATCACCTTGAGGGGTTGTCTTTTGCGCAACGACATTGTCTTGTAAGACAAATTTTTCGTTGTCATTGTAACCCGTTGCCTTTGGCGCTGTATAGATTGTGTCTTCTTTACCTGCGATATAGGTCGTAGCCTTTAAATCATACAGTTGAGTGATGTCTGTATTTGGGTCTTGCTGGGCTTGTGCTACAGAGGCACGTACCGAAACCATGCCTTTGACATCGCTTTGTGTCAGCTTTACATCATTCGCAGAAAAGCTCATTTGAGATGTGCTATCGCTGTCCAGTTTTTTGCCTTTACCACTAAAGTAATAGTAGCCACTGCTCACAGAAGCAATGACTAAAGCAATGATATATATGTTTCTGGTTTCCATAAGCACTGTTTTAAGCAAGTTATTGTATTAATGGGCTTGGGTAAGATACTTTTCAAGTAGCTCTTGGTAAACACCTTTGGCATGTAACAGCATATCACACACTTCACGTACAGCACCGCGTCCCCCCATGGCTTGGGTCACTAAGTCGGCACGTTTACGTACTTCGGTATGGCCATTAGGTACAGTGACTTTCATGCCTGCAATGGCAAATGCAGAAAGGTCAGGCCAATCATCGCCCATATATAAGCACTCTTGCGGTGAAAGATTGAGTGTTTTACAAGCTTCAAGCAGTGCAGTACCTTTGTCTTCACGGCCTTGATAGACAAGGTCTACGCCTAGACTAGACATGCGTTGGTTGACAATATTACTTTGTCTTCCTGTAATAATAATGACTTTTAGACCTGCTTGTTGCACAAGCTTCATGCCTAAACCATCACGAATATCAAAAGATTTAAGCTCATCACCTGAGTTGGTGAGGGTCACAAAACCATCGCTGAGTATGCCATCGACATCAAGCACGAGAGCCTGCATGTCTCGTGCTTGTTCGAGTAAAATATAAGATGCCATGTTATGCAACTCCTGCTTGAATCAGGTCATGCATACTGAGTACGCCAATGACTTGGTTATGTGTGTTGACCACAACAAATTGGTTAATTTTTTTCTCTTTGAGTTGTTCTAAAGCATCGACAGCACGTACTTCTTGGTCAATGGTGCTAGGGCTTTTGGTCATTACTTCACTGACAGGGAGGTTCACATCAAAGCCTTGTTGTTTGTCAATGAGACGTCTTAAGTCACCATCGGTAAACACGCCTAGTAAGGTGTCTTGTTCATCAACCACAGTTGTTAGACCTAAGCGCTTCTCTGTAATTTCAAATAAGACTTTTCCCATAGGGGTTTCTGGTCGTACTTTAGGTAACTCGTTTTGTGTGTGCATGAGGTGTTTAACATGAAGTAGTAAACGTTTACCTAATGCACCTGCAGGGTGTGAACGGGCAAAGTCATCTGAGGTAAAACCACGGGCATCAAGTAGTGCCACAGCGAGGGCATCACCTAAGGCAAGGGTGGCTGTAGTGCTTGAGGTTGGTGCGAGGCCAAGAGGGCAGGCTTCTTGTAGTTCACCAAGCGTCAGTGCAACATCTGCATTTTGTGGCATAGGCCCTTGGTCTGTGCCACTGATGGTAATTAAAGGAATGTTTAGGTGTTTGATGAGAGGCATAAGCATCATAATTTCATCGCTTTTGCCTGAGTTGGAAATAGCAATAACAACATCGCCTTGAACCAACATGCCTAAGTCACCATGACTGGCTTCACCCGGGTGCATAAAAAATGAGGGTGTACCTGTAGAGGCAAAAGTAGCCGCCATTTTTCGTCCAATATGGCCAGATTTTCCCATACCAGTCACGACTAAGCGCCCTTTGCACTGTAAAATAATTTCGCAGGCTTGCACAAAGCGAGCATCTATTTGTGTGGCTAAAACCGCCAATGCTTGCTGTTCGATGTGCAAGGTTTCTAACGCGACCTTTTTAAAGTCGATGGTGTGGGGTGCAAGGGAAGCCTTCAAAACATATTACCTTTGGTCATCATCTAAATTGCTATGCAGAATATGCAACAAAAACGCCATACATACTAGCATAAAACTGCCCAAGCAATGTTTGAAAATGTATTGTGTTTGCGGAACTTTACTTTTTTTGTGCAGAATTGTTTGTGAAAAATTATGGATCAGTTATGATGAACTATCTTTGTGTTGAAGCAATTTAAGATTTTATGCAACCATTTGTTTTATATAACTCCGAGCAACGAAAAAAAGTTGAATTTGTACCACGTCAATCAGGACATATCGATATTTATGTTTGTGGTATGACGGTGTATGACTATTGTCATATTGGTCATGCTCGCACAGTGGTTGCATTTGACTACATTGTCCGTTTTTTACGTAGTCAGGGTTGGTCTGTAAAGTATATTCGTAATATTACCGATATTGACGACAAGATTATTCAGCGTGCCAATGAACGTAATGAAAGTATTCAAGCACTCACAGACCGTTTTATTGATGCCATGGACGAAGACTTTACTGCTCTTGGCTGTGTTGCACCTGATGAGTCACCTCGTGCGACCAATTATATTGGTGAAATGCAAAATATGATTGGTACGTTGGTGAATAATGGTACGGCGTATGCGGCGAATAATGGCGACGTATATTTTGAAGTCGATAAGTTTAAGAAATACGGTCGTTTGTCTGGGCGAAAGCTAGAAGATATGCAAGCGGGTGCAAGCGAGCGTGTTGATGTAGAAGTAGAAAAGAAACATCCATTTGATTTTGTATTGTGGAAACGTGCAAAACCAAATGAGCCATTTTGGCCATCGCCGTGGGGCAATGGTCGCCCGGGTTGGCATATCGAATGTTCTGCAATGTCTACATGCTGTTTAGGGAATCACTTTGATATTCATGGCGGTGGGGGAGATTTACCTTTTCCACATCATGAAAATGAAATTGCACAAAGTGAAGCCTCAACAGGTGAGCAATATGTCAATTATTGGATGCATGTTGGTTTTGTAAATATTAATGGTGAGAAAATGTCTAAGTCATTAGATAACTTTTTTACCATTCGAGAAGTGCTAGAGAAATTTCACCCAGAAGTGGTACGTTACTTTATTACGGCGTCACATTACCGTAGCCCAATTAACTTTTCTGATACGGCACTGAAAGAGTCAAAAACTGCACTCAGCCGTTTTTATCATGCATTGAAAGGCTATGAACAAGTTTACGGTGCATTAGCACCAACGCATCAGGCAGATGCAGACTATGTGGCCCGTTTTAATGCAGCGATGAATGATGACTTTAATACACCTGAAGCGTTTGCGATTTTGTTTGAAGTCTCTCGTGAGCTGAACCGTGCAGTCAAAGAACAAGTTGAGGCAGATGCCCACCGTTACTGTGCAACGCTTAGACATCTTGCGGATGTATTGTGTTTGGTTCAACACCCGATTGATGAGTTTTTACAATCGACCATTGGTCAAGAAGCCAATGGCTTGTCTGATGCAGAGATTGAAGACAAAATACAAGCACGTGTTGATGCAAAAAAAGCCAAAGACTTTGCATTGTCTGATGCGATTCGAGCAGATTTACTGGCTCAAGGCATTGTACTTGAAGATACTCGACAGGGTACAACATGGCGACGTGCTGATTAAATCGTTAAAAAACCACCTCAATTTTGAGGTGGTTTTTTATGTAAATATACAAGGCATGAATGGTTTTATCGCCTGTATTTATGATGTGGTACACACCATTATTTATCTCTTTTAAAGGTGATGATCGAGCGTGTTATACCTGGCCAGTTCGGCATTTGACGCCATGGTGTTAATACATTTAATGTATCTCCATTAATCTCAAACTCTCGACATTGCTGTGTGCCAACCCACTTAGGGTTCCAAGCCGCTTCAACATCTGTACACCATTTATTTCCTGTCACTGACCACTTTCCTGTATAGGCAATGACTGAATCTAAGAGCGCGGCTTTCTCTGCATCTGTTTTAGCATTGGTATTACGGTTGTCGCCTGTGAGGACAAAATTAATGCGATGATCTGCGGTGAAAATGACTCGCCCTGTTGGGTGTTCTCCCATTGCTGGAATGAAAGTGTTTGTGGCTTGATCTTCGACTTTATAGCTTACCAGTACCCAAGAGCCTTCAATTGAAGGGGGCGTTGTTGATTCGGCCGCAACGGCTTGTGCACCGATACCTGTTAAATAAATAAACATGGAAGATAGGATTTTATTTAATGAAAGCATGAATTTACCTGAGGTGTTGAAAATCATAAAATGTTTTAAAAAAGAGGTTTTTCAATGCATTTATACTGTAAAGACTTTTTATATCTCTAAAATAAAGTTGTCGTATATTAACGCAATATTGTAGCCATTATTTATTTGAAATTTTAATTGATTTTAGCTGAAACAGCCTATTTTTCTATATGACTTTTCTTTAGATATCTAAATTTTTTATGATTAAGCCTGTATTAATGATTTAGAACCCATGGTTTTATTCCTTCCAAATCTTATGTGAAGAAAATATTATTTAAATATAAATTGTATTTTGATGAAAAAAGTCATAGATAATAAAAAATAGTTGATTAAAATTCATTTAGGTTTACCTATATTGTAAATCGTCCTCTTTACGTCACGTTTGCGTATATACTTTTAGTACAAAAACACACGTCTCACCCAAGCTGAATTTAGGCCATAACAATGAACAGTTTAATGCAATCTATGCATTGGAAAATGTGGGGATATTCATCAATACTTCTTTTATGCCCAATTATTTCGACTCATGCGGCACAAGAAGTACAGCAATTACCATCTATTGCTGTCAGTAGTGATACTTCAAATACGTCAGATTATGCCACTATAGAGACCCAACTTACAGGGTTTGATGGGCTTGCACTACAGCAAATACCTGCATCATTAACGAGTATTACTGCCTCGATGATTGCCGATCAGCATGCCAAACTTTTAACAGATGTGGTTAAAAATGATGCATCTGTTGGAGATGGTTATGCAGCCATTGGGTATTACCCAAACTTTATGGTCAGAGGTTTCTCTTTAGACACAGCATCAAGCTACTTGATCAATAATAATGTAGTACGTGGTGAGCAAAATATTGCTTTAGAAAATAAAGAGCGAGTTGAGATACTCAAAGGTATTTCTGCAATACAAAGTGGTATGTCTACACCTGCGGGTGTGGTCAATTATGTCACCAAACGTCCTAAAGAAGTTAAAACGGTAACTTTTGACTTAGACCAATATGGTGATCGTACAGTATCTACAGATTTAGGTGGCTTTGCTGGTACACAAGATCAGTTTGGATATCGTTTAAACTTAGCTCAAGAGCGTTTACACCCTTATGTAGAGCATAGTAAAGGTGAGCGTTACTTTGGTAGTTTGGCTTTAGATTGGAAGATGAGTCATCGGTCGAGTATTGCGTTTAACATTGAGTCACAACGCCAACAACAACGCTCTGTTCCTGGATATCAGTTATTAAATGGTCAGACTGTGCCACAAAATATTGATTGGTCAAAATTGCTTGGCTACCAAAGCTGGAGTCAGCCAGTTACCAATAAAAGTTTAAATACAGATTTAACCTATAGTTATCAATGGTCTAAGCATTGGAACGCGAGTTTAACGGCATCACGTAGTAAAGTCGTGATTGATGACTACTCAGCGTTTCCATATGGTTTTTATGCCAATGGCGACTATGATGTCTATGACTACCGAAGCCCTAAAGATACCTATGTGACGAATCAGGTCAAAGCACAGCTTGAAGGTAAATTTAATACAGGTACCTTCAATCATCATACTGTATTTGCATTGTCTGAATTAGAGAAATCTCGTACTCGTTATAAGGGTATTAATGAGTATGTGGGTACAGCCAATATTTATCAAAATAACACTGACTTTGAACCTTCTGCAAAAAACAATTTAGGTGCACGTTATAAGTCGTTAGACAGTAAACAACTCAGTTTATTGGCTTCAGATTTGATTGACTTAAACAGCCAGTGGTCTGTGCTATTGAGTGGCCGTTGGATTCATTTAGATGAGCAAGCGTATAAAACCAAAGGTTTAGTTCGTTCAACTAAACTTGATCAGTTTCTACCGCAAGGGGCGATCATTTATAAGCCTTCAACAACAACGACATTATATGCAAGTTATGCTAAAGGGTTGTCTGATGGCGGTACTGCGCCGTGGTATACCAATAATGATGGTGTGACTTTAGCACCTCGCCACGCTACACAGTATGAGTTGGGGCTTAAACAACAATTGGATCAGGCATTATTTACTTTGTCTATTTTTGATTTAAAACAAGATAATCAATATAGTAGAGCTAATACAGATGGGTCCTTGGACTTTGTGCAAGAAGGTAAACAACATAATCGTGGCGTAGAGGCATCTATAAGCGGTCAAGTCTTTGATCGTTTGGATATGAGCACGAGTGTAAGTTATACCAAAGCACGTTTGCAGAATGTGAGTGATGTCAGTTATCAAAACCATCAAATACAAAATGTGCCTACATGGCGTTTTGCTACATATCTGTCTTATAAATTACCTGTGTTAGATGATCGTATGCGTTTGCTTGCAGGTATGCAAAGTAGCTCAGCTAAATATGCCAATAGAGCGGGCACAGTGAAAGTGGCAGGCTATAGCGTATTTAATGTAGGAGCTGTTTATACCGCTAAACCTTTTGGGTACGATACCGATATTCGCTTAAATGTAAATAATGTATTTAATAAGCAATATTGGCGAGATGTAGGTGGGTTTATGGGGGATGACTATATGTTCTTAGGTAATCCTAGAACAACGCAGTTGTCTGTGACACTACACTTCTAAGCACTTGATTGTGGTTTAAATACCCCCATTGCCATTATTGGTCAATGGGGGTATTTTTTTATACAAAATCAATCTGCATATATTGTTCAAGCTTTGTGGTATTTAATGTATGTAATTCATCTAAGAAAGCCACATTAAAGCTACCAATACTTTGTGATTTTTGTGCTGCAAGTTGCCCTGCAATTGCAAAGTGTACATGTGCAGCTATAGTCGCTATTGCAACAGGTGCGACAGCACAGTAGGCTGCGATTAAAGCACCGAGTGCACACCCTGTTGCCGTTACTTTAGGCTGTAATGCACTGCCACCACTGACTTTAACAATGTGTGGTAAGTCATTTGAGACAATAAAATCTACTTCACCTGAGATGGCTACACATGAAGTAAATTTAAGCAATGCTGTTGCGCTATGGTAGGTATCAGCACTGTTTTGTGTACTGTCTACGCCTTTTGCTGTGGTTTCATCACCTGTTAAACAAGCAATTTCAGAAGCATTACCACGAATGACGGAAGGTGTGAAGTTCAGCAACGACTGGGTCATTTCACTACGCCATTTGAGAATACTACTGTAGCCAACTGGATCTAATACCCAAGGCACACTTTGCTGATGAGCTGTTGCTGCTGAAATTTTAATGGATTGCATTTGTTCAGATGTAGGCGTACCTAAATTAATGCTTAATGCACTGCTGACTCGAGTGAAACTTTCTGCTTCGTAGGGATTATCTACCATTGCAGGCGAAGCACCACAAGCAAGCAGTGTGTTGGCTACATAATTCGCTGCTACAGTGTTGGTAATGCACTGGACTAAAGGTGTTTGTTGCTGTAGCTCGCTCCAAGCGTGTATGACCTGTTTTTTTAAATCATTGATTGTTGTCATGGGAGTACCTTAAATCATTTATTGGGTAAAATAATGATCTCTATGTTTGCACTGACGACAAATCATAGAGACATAACTTTGAGCATCGTATTCAATATCTAGTTCATTTGAGCCACAATGCATACAACGTTTATCTGAATAAAACCCTAAACGTGGGGAGATTTTTCGCCATAAGTGCCATATGGGCTGGCTTAGAATCTTTTGGTCGTAATTTAAAAACTTAAAGTAAAGAATTTCTCCCATTTTATGAAAAGGCAATTGCTCAGGGCGGGGGAGGTTAGGTGTTTCCCAATGCTGTGATATTGCACGTTCACGGTACTGTATAACGGTTTTTTTGAGCCGGTGAGTATTAATAAACCCATCATTACGAGTTTCTAGCACATTTTTTTCACGTAGGTAAGAGAGTGCGGTATAGACTAAGTGAAAAATTTGTTCAACAGCCAGTTGATCTAAGAGTTGATAACATAATTGTCTAAACGATGCATGGCCTGCAATTTGTATATTCCACGGTTTACAGATAAACATACAAAATTGGACAATCTCTTGGTAGAGCATTAAATAAAGCACATCTTTGACTTCGTTGCTATGCTCAAAAGGTACGCCTTGACTTAAATTTTCATAAAACCATGCTCTTAGCTGATGAGTGATACTAAACAAACTAGGTTCAGTATATCCATCTAAACGTACATTAATATAGTAGGTGTGACAATCATCTTGCTGTTCGATCAGACAAAGAATATCTTCTTTTTCTAGTTGTTTAATTAAGCTATTTTGAAAAGCAATATTCGGTGAAATAGGTGCATACTTTAACTGACTCCAGTCGATAAATTCTTTGTGCTCGGAGTCTTCACGTATGTTGTCGTCAAGGATTGCCAATAAAAACAGTTTATGTAAAAAAGAGAGTTGCTCTAAGCGGGGAGTGTTGCGGTCTTTGAGTTTCTTTTTTTTGTATTCTTGAGATTTGGTTTCTTTTAAAATATTTTTACGCTGTTTGGTGCAGCGTTCACAGTGGCAAGTGAAACGGTCACTTTGAAAAACACGGTGTTGGCAATGGCTACATTCGTGAAAGTTAAACTCTTGTTCAAGTTGTTCAGCATCGACCCAATACATTGCCGCTTGGCAGAGTGGGCATAAGGTACTGCTATCTAATTGTTTTTTGATGACCTGAATAAACACAAAAAACGACTCTTACTTGAATAGGATTTAAGTATACAAGCCAAACGAACATAAGTCAGTTTGATTTACTACTTTTATGTGAAATTGTGATGTTTTATCATCCATCAATAGAGATTAAACCTTAAAGATATCTGGAAAGTGATGACTGAGTATTTGTGGAATATTATCTGGAAAAACGGTTTCTTGCGTATTTTTAAGTTGTCTTAAACACCACCATCTTTGTTGTTTTATCACTTGTTTTTCATGCTCAGTCCAGCGCTCTTCTTTTATTTGATGATCTTTTATAAAAACCACAAAAAATTGTTCATCCGCGATCACAGTCTCAGAGCTTGGGAGTTGCATTTCAAAACTGCGTGTGGTGATGCATGGTCCAACATCATTGATATTCAGCCCTGTTTCCTCTAATAGCTCTCTACAGGCTGCTTGCTGAAAAGTTTCCCCTGTTTCTACGCCACCACCAATCGTTGCCCAATAACTTTGTCCTGCTAAAGCGTCAGCTTTATGAGAAAACTTAAAGAGTAGTATTTCTAGATTTTGATTGATTAACAAGATTCTTGCTGATTTTCTAATACGCATATAGATAGCTCGTTATTTGTAAAATGTATAGGTTGGACTGATCAATGAGCCATGGTCATTTGATTTTAAGTCATATGTTTATGTCTAGAAACCTCATGTTTTATTTGAGCCTAAGTCTCTTTTTTGAAATATCAAAATGATGTATTTGTTTTTCTGACATACTCCACCTAATAGATTACTTTCAGAGACATTTGTGTATTTAAGTACTCTTTAATTTGTAAGAGAAAAGGTTATCCTTAGATCCTATTGTTTTCAGATGAAGTCCTCCTTTTCGATTGCATCATGTGAAAGGATTATGTGCTATATACAGGTAACCTCTCAATTTAAGATCTTATTGATAATGCTAAACGAGCTACAGCATTTTCAGTCTCTTTTATTGTTGAAAAATTATTAAATCCTAAAATAAGCCCTGGTTTACTTGAACTATTCTTTATATACCAATTACTTAATGGTTCTATACTCAATCCATGGCTTTTTGCTTTCATGGCAATCTTAATGTCATTCATATTGTGCTTTAAATGGGCTAAAATTTGAATACCGCCAATTTGTGGCTTGATCTGAAGGTCGTCTTCTAATTCTATTAGCGCCTTTTTTACATAGTCATATCGCAATGCATATGATGAACGCATTTTTTGTAGATGACGCAAAAAATATCCCTGATTCATAAAGTCTGCCGTGGTAGCTTCGTACAGCGTAGAACCTAGTACTCTACAATATGATGCCGAGTATTGAAACTGACTAACTTGTGATTTAGGTACGACTAGATATGCTAGCCGTAACCCAGGGAATATCACTTTACTGAATGTACCAGCGTAGAGCACACGATCATTTATATCTAAGCTCTTTAAAGCTGGTAATGGACGACCGTGGTATTTAAATTCACTATCGTAGTCATCTTCTATAATCCATGAGTTTTGTTGGGTTGCCCATTCTAATAACTCCAAACGCTTAGCCAATGATAATGTAACTCCTGATGGGCTTTGATGTGTCGGAGTGACAACAGCAAAGCGAGCATTTAAGCCAATTTTTTTCCCTAGTGATATATCAAGACCATCACTTTCAACATGAACTGGCAATAACCTCATTCCTGAATGTTCTAAAAGCTTCCTTGCAAAAGGATAGCCAGGGTCCTCATACCATCCTAGGTCTCCATGCTTCAATAATGTATGACAGATCAGCTGTAGTGTTGCAGAATAGCCAGTTGTAATAAAGACTTGTTCTGCAGTACAAGAAATTCCACGTGATATGCCCAAGTAATTTGCAATTTCTTGCCTTAAAGGTTCATATCCATTTGGATCAGTTTTTGCCATTATGGTAGTTTCTAGCTTATGCAAATTATTTTTTAGCAATCTATTCCATGTTTTATTGGGGAATAAGTCAAATGCTGGAATACCAATTTGGAATGGTGAAATTTCAATCTCTCTCCCTTGTGAAAAAAAATTATTTTTTTCATGAGATTTTATAATTGTCTGTTTACTGATTTTTGGAATCAAGCTCACTTGTTTTGAAACAATCGTTCCAGCAGCTCCATGCGTCGTAAAATAGCCCTCACTAACGAGCATTTCATAGGCCTGTTCTATCGTACCTTTTGCAATATTTAATTCATTGGCCAAGCTGCGAACAGAAGGCACTCGATCTCCTGGTTTAAGATTTTCTGTCGCAATAGCCTCTTGGAAACGATAATAGAGCTGTCTATAAAGCGGCATTTCATGCTTATTGTTTATATTGAAGTGACTTAAGTCTAGCTTTATGTCATATCTCATTCTTTAATTCTTGTCCCTACTAACTAGGTCAATACTACCTTAAATTGGTCAACTTTATTTAAACAATTGTACTAGAGGAAGACAATGGAGTTGTCATCAAGGGATATATTACTTAATAAAGTTATTGCCTTTATTTTTATTTTCATTGGTATTGTCGTTTTAGCCAGTGGTATATATTTAATAGTTTTAGGTGGCTCCTATTACTATTTAATAGCAGGCTTAATGTTCTTAGTAACTGGATTCATGTTAAGTCGTCAATCTAGTTTGGCTTTTTTGAGTCATGCACTACTTATGTTTGCTACGACATTATGGGGTTTATGGGAAGTAGGTTCTGACTTTTGGGCATTGGTTCCTAGAGTTGATGTTATCGGCGTTTTGGGTTTAATCTTATTTTTACCGAGTATATCTAGAGTAAGTAGAGGTCAAAAGAAAAAATACTACTTTTGCTTAGCATCTACGCTAATATTTACAATACTTACTTTAATTTATTCAATCTTTAATGATCCACAAGAGGTATCTGGTAAAGTAGAGAATACGCAACCAAAATCTATGAGTAGTCATTCTGGGGTAGCTGATGAAGATTGGCCAGCTTATGGTAGAACACAAGCAGGTCAACGATTTTCTCCGCTTGATCAAATTAATGATAAAAATATAAAAAATTTAAAAGAAGCATGGGTGTTACGTACAAAAGATTTAAAAACTGCAGCTGATCCAGTTGAAATCACTAATGAAGTTACACCAATCAAAATTGGTAATAACATGTATATATGTACGGCGCATCAAAAACTAATAGCTATTAACCCCGAAACTGGGCAAGAAAAATGGCAATTTGATCCTAAACTGAAGTCAGATATAAGCTTCCAGCATGTTATGTGTAGGGGGGTGTCTTATTTTGATCAGGATAATACATCTGAATTTGAAACAAGCCTTAAAAACAATCACTCTTCCTCTATTCAATGTCCGAAAAAAGTTATTTTACCTGTCAATGATGGTCGCCTTATTGCTGTAAACGCAGAGACTGGACAGCCTTGTACAGATTTTGGAAAAAATGGTGAAGTTGATCTACAAAAAGATATGCCTTATCCATATCCTGGTGGATATAACCCAACATCCCCTCCAATTGTAACGGGTACTACAATTATTATCGCAGGATCAGTAACTGATAATTACTCTACTAAAGAACCATCAGGGGTAATTCGTGGATATGATGTAAATACAGGTAAACTACTTTGGGTATTTGATACGGGTGCTAAAGATCCAAATGCAATACCAGCATCTGGACAGACATTTGTTAATAATTCACCAAATGCTTGGGCACCGTTATCTTATGATGAAAAAGCAGATATCGTATATATTCCTACGGGATCTGGGACGCCAGACGTATGGGGTGGAGATCGTACTTCATTAAAAGAGCGTTATGCGAATTCTATCCTTGCACTTAATGCATCTACCGGCAAGCTTCTTTGGGCTTTCCAAACAACTCATCATGATTTATGGGACATGGATGTACCAGCACAACCAACATTAGCTGACATAAAAGATAAAACAGGAAATATTATACCAACAGTATATATTCCAACTAAGACTGGAAATATTTTTGTGCTGAATCGATATACTGGTCAGCCTATTACACCGATTCATGAGCGCCCAGTTCCTCAATCTGTCAAAAAAGGGCCACAGACAAAAGGTGAGTGGTATTCAAAGACTCAACCGTACTCGGATCTAAATTTAGCACCAAAAGAAAAGTTAACAGACAAAGACATGTGGGGAGCAACCCTGTTTGATCAGCTATATTGTCGTATTTATTTCAAAACATTAAATTATGAGGGTAACTATACACCTCCATCAGAAAATGGGACTTTAGTATTTCCTGGTAATTTAGGAGTCTTAGAGTGGGGAGGTATATCAATAAATGTAGATCGTCAAATTGCAACGATGAATACATTAGCACTTCCATTTGTAAGTAAATTGATTCCAAAAGACCCGAATAGAAAAGAGGAAAAAGTAGGGTCAAGCAGTGAGCATGGTATAAGACCTATGTATGGCATACCTTATGCAGCATCTATAGGCCCATTTTTATCTCCATTAGGATTACCATGTAAACAACCGGGCTGGGGATATATTTCAAGTGTTGATTTAAAAACAAATCAAGTAATTTGGAAAAAGCGTGTTGGTACAATTAGAGATAGTTTACCTAAAATGTTTCAACTCCCTCCTTTAAAAATAGGTGTTCCAGGTTTAGGTGGAGCGATATCTACAGCTGGAAATATTATGATTCTAGGTGCAACACAGGATAATTATATTAGGGCTTTTAATGTCACGACAGGGGAGCAATTATGGCAAGCTCGACTGCCAGCTGGTGGGCAAGCAACACCAATGACATATGCGATTAATGGTAAACAATATATCGTCATTATGGCTGGTGGGCATGGATCTTTTGGAACGAAAATGGGTGATTATTTAATTGCTTATACTTTAGATAAATAAATGTTTCTATTTATGTTTAACATTCTCCTATTTTTTAGATTGGGGGGGATGTTAAATATATCCAGCCATGCTTATTTTGAAATGAATTTGTTCAATAAATTTTATTCATGCTATTAAATAGAAAAACAATTCAACGAGTTTAACCCTTATCACAGATAAGAATATCGTTGAAAAAATCGGTGGCTAGAGCCATTTAAGAAAGTTACGACACCACCTTAAATAAGCTCTAGCCACCATGCATGATATTACCGCTTTAATTTGTATGCTAGATGATTTTTTATAAAATTTGAGTCTATCTATTGGAATTTTCTAAAACAAAATACACGCTTCAAGCGAATACGACCATACAAAGCTTAGCTTGTCTAAAATCATATCTATCGCAATCTATTATAAGGGCTCCTAATTTAAAGCCTTTTTCTTTGTATTAAAAATCATCAAAGGCCATACTTTAAGGCATTATTCTGTTACCAATGTATCAGCTCTTCCATAGCAACAAATTGATCATTCAAAAAGTGAGTGATTCGGCTTGAACAGGATTGGGGGTATTCTATAAATAATTCATGTACTAGTAGGCAATATAATAAAAATGAGTGCCAAAAAACATATTCATTAATTTGAAACTATATGGCATGATTTTTGTATAAATGCACAAATCGAAGACACTTGATCAGTGATCTATTGAATTTTTGATGTTATTGCCTCATTAATGACAGTATATAACGACAATACTTAACAAAAGATGGTTAAGTTGGTGCAACCAGTAGGATCGAATATGAACATAGCGGCAAATCCTGTAGTACAGGCAGATGAAACGATTTACCTAAAAGACTATCAAAAACCAACATATTTGGTTGAGTCAGTTCATTTAGACATACAAGTCTTTGACGATCATACCATTGTAAACAGTACACTACACATGCAACGCCAAGCTGAAGGACCATTAGTATTGCTTGGTCGTGAGCTTGAGCTGAAATATGTAAAAATAAACGATGATGTGCTAAATGAAACACAGTATCAGCTAGATACAGAGCAACTGGTGATCTTAAATACACCAGAGAAACTAAAGCTTGAAACATCAGTACATATTCATCCAGAAACAAACACCATGCTCGAAGGGTTATATAAAGCAGGTGATTTATTTGTGACACAAAATGAACCTGAAGGTTTTCGTAAAATTACCTTTTATCCAGACCGTCCGGATGTACTGTCTGTATTTACCACACGTGTAGAAGCTGATAAAAAATACCCAATCCTACTTGCCAATGGTAACTTATTAGAAAAAGGTGAAGTGAGTGCCACACGCCATTATGCGATTTGGGAAGATCCAACCAAAAAACCTGCGTATTTATTTGCTTGTGTGGTCGGTGATTTAGCTGTACTAAAAGATCACTATGTGACGTCTGAAGGCCGTGATGTGGCTTTAGAGATTTATGCGATTGAAAAAGATATTCCTAAGTGTCACATTGCGATGGAAGCCTTGAAGCACTCTATGCGTTGGGACGAAGAGCATTACGGACTCCCATATGATCTAGACAACTATATGATTGTTGCTGTAAGCCAGTTCAATATGGGTGCAATGGAAAATAAAGGTTTAAATATCTTTAATACATCGTGTGTATTGGCTGATGAAGAATACACCACAGACGGTGCGATTATGCGTGTACAGTCGGTGATTGCACACGAATATTTCCATAACTGGACAGGGAACCGTATTACATGTAGAGATTGGTTTCAGTTGTGCTTAAAAGAAGGCCTAACAGTTTTCCGTGATCAATCTTTCTCGGAAGATTTACAATCGGCGGCTGTACAACGTATTGATGATGTATCTGTATTAAAATCACATCAATTTCCTGAAGATGCAGGCCCATTATCACATCCACCACGCCCAGATCACTTTGTGGAAATTAATAACTTTTATACTGCAACTGTGTATGAAAAAGGTGCTGAAATTAACCGTATGATGGCTACTTTACTGGGTAAAGCTAAATATCGTGCAGGGACTGATGAATACTTCCGCCGTCACGATGGTCAAGCAGTCACAGTAGAGGATTGGATTACTTCATTATCGGCAGGTTCTGGTGTTGATTTATCTGCATTTTTACGTTGGTATAATCAACCGGGTACGCCGACATTACAAGTCAAAGCTGACTATGATGCCACGGCGAAAACATATCAACTCAGCTTTAAACAAAGTTTAAAAGCAAACGCAAAATACCCTGACTTAAAAGCTGTTCCAATTCCTGTTGCAGTCGCATTGTTTAATCCAAATACTGGTGAACAATATACATTGCATTCAAATGACTTATTTGAAAACCATGTACAAGATGGTATGTATTTATTTGACCAAGATGAAGCAAGTATTATTTTTACAGAGGTAGAGCAAGCACCTGTAGTATCTCTCCTGCGTAATTTCTCTGCACCTGTGAACTTAGTATTTGATTATTCTGATGATGATTTGGCATTTCTAATTCAGCACGAAACCAATGGTTTTAACCAATGGCAAGCAACTCAAACTTTACTCGAGCGTATTTTACTTAATGGGCATGCTGCACACAGTTATATTGATGCCTTAAAACATACGTTACCTGCATTGGTGAAAAAAGATCCGTTATTAGCATCTCGTTTGCTTGATGTGCCATCTGAAAGTTACTTGGCGAGTCGTATAGACAGTAACTATTCACCAGAACTGGTGAAAACCGTTCGAAGTCAATTAACTCAAACAGTTGCTGATGAAATGGGCGCCTTTTGGAAAGAGACTTACCAGTCACTAGATCCTGCAAAGCAATCTGAGTTTTCGCAAGCCATGGGTGAGCGTGCTTTAAAAAATATTATGTTGGGCTATATGGCAACCCAAAAAGACAAAGATGTTTTTGACTTGGCATTTGCACAATTTAGTGACAGTAAAAACATTACTGAGAAATTGGGTGCTTTAAAAGTCTTAGTTTGGCATGATGCACCGCAAGCGACAGATGCTTTAGCAACGTTCTATACACGTTTTAAAGGTGAACCTTTAGCACTTGATCAGTGGTTTATGATTCAAGCGGCTCATCCAAACTTAACAGAAACACAATTAAAAGCTTTGGCGACACATCCAGATTATGATTTGGGTACACCGAACCGTATTCGTGCGGTGATTGGTGGGCTAAATAGCCGTCCTGTAAATGCTTGGAGTTTTGGTGTACAACACGCAATTGAGTTGGCAAAGTATTTAGATGAGAAAAACCCAATTATCGGTTCTCGACTATTACAAGCATTGTCACGTTGGTATACATTGACAGAGCCGAAAAGATCTGAAGTATTGCAGGCGTTAAAAGATGTGCAACCAAGTATCCGCTCAAAAAATGTGTCGGAAACACTCAGTAGCATATTGAACGCATAAGCGAAGCTTTAAAAACCGTATCACAAAGTGATGCGGTTTTTTTTAATTAAACTAAAAATAAGTGATGATGAATTACAACTTTCAGAATATGAATATATTATTGTTGGCGGTGGTGCTCTAGCTGTCAGAAATATGAGAGAGATTTTTGATATAGATATTGTGGTAACGCCAAAACGATTTGAAAAATTAAAAAATGATCCTGCTTGGATTTATAAGATACGTCCAAATGGCAAGCCTAAATTATATAATCACGTGGCTAAAATTTACCTTGATGTAAATACTGAAAGTTTCTCACTAAGCACCAATGAATTATTTAAGCATGCCGATATTTTTCATGGGATTCAATGTATTGATTTATACAGGTTAGCTGAATTTAAAAAGCACTATGGACTAATGTATGCGACATTAGGCGAGGTATATGATCTATTCAATACAAAAAGGAATAATAAATGAATAAAAAATCTATTCTAGGTTATACAGATTATCATTTTGACTGCATTGTTAAATTTGGAGGAAGTTTATTACTAGAAAGTAATAAAATGCACAGTGCTATTCAATCTTTAGAACTGTGCAGACAGCACGGTAAAAAACTATTGGTGATACCTGGTGGAGGGCCAACAGATAAAACCATTGAAAGTATTAATACAAAATTTCCATTGTCTCCTGAAACGCATCATGCAGCCTGCGCAAGAACTCAAGATCAAACAGGGTTGTTAATTTGTGATAAAGTTTTTAGCCAATGGTTACGGCCATGTACAACTCTGTCCGATGCTCGGCATATCTCAGAGGAAGGATTTATTCCAGTACTACTGCCATCACAAATTATTTTTGCCATGGACCCTTTTGAAAAAACTTGGGACATTACATCTGATGGTATAGCAGTTTGGTTTGTATGGGTTGTTCAGGCACCAATCACGATGATTTTAACCAATGTTGATGGCATATCTCCTATAAATACAGACTTTTCAAAAGCGACACCTATTAAAAATATCTCAGCACAAGACTTACTCAAATTAGGCCATACTTCTGTAGATCGGTGTGTACCAGACTTTATTTTAAAACGAGGTGGTAAGGTTTGGGTTGGAAATGGCTTTTATGAAGATCGATTGTATAAGGCTTTAATTGGAGAGGATGTTTTGGGGACTTTTATTTTTTAATAGGTACTTATAAATTTAAGGTAATGAATAACAAGGAATTGATTTACAATGATAAATTATGCTGATCTTTCTTTAGAATTAATCACTGAGTTTCAACTGAGCCAAGAGACAAAAAAGCAAATAGCAACCTTGTTACAAGTTGCATTTCCAGAAGAAGACTTTCATGGTCGGCACTATTTTAAACAACTTCCACATAGTCGATTATTATTGAAGGACCATAATCAATTAATTGGTCAACTGGGTCTAGATTTTCGAGTGATGACACTGAATAAACAGCCGATGAATGTGTTGGGGGTCATTGATTTTGCAATTATGCCAAAGTTACACAACCAAGGTTTAGGTACATTCTTAATGCAATCTTTAATAGATCAAATGTCAGTGTTTAGCCACAACATTGATTTTTTGTTTTTAGTGACACAAAAGCCTGATTTTTATGAAAAGTTTGGTTTTAGATTAACCAATCAATATGTGAAATGGCTCGTCACAGAAGAGCATATTAATTACGGTATGAAAGAAGAACATATTGAAGATTGTTTGATGTATAAACCGTTGGGTGACAAGGAATGGGTTGAAAATAGTGTGTTAGAGATGATGGGGTATTGGTATTAATAAATATAGAGTAATCAATTAATCTTAAGTGATATTTATTTTTCGGAGGTATGTGTGAGTAGAGTATTACTGATTATAGATATGCAAATTTTTATTGAAGAAAGAATACAAGCGGGGCTTGGTTTTTTCCCATCAAATGCTATAGATAATATGGTGCATATACTGAATAAATTTAGAGAAAATAATGAACATATTATACATATCATGCATGAGACTCTCGAAGAGGGAAGTCTCTTACATAAAGAGGCAACATCTTACCCAATAATTTATAAGCTCCGAAGCCAAGGAAGAGAGCCTATTTTTATTAAAAATACGTCGTCTGCATTTGTGTCGACAGATCTTGCTGATTACTTAAAGCAAATACATGCCAATGAAATTATTGTCATTGGTGGGGTGACAGGCTTCTGTGTAAATTCAACCGTTCGACACGGTGCTGATTTGGGTTTTAATATGTGTGTGGTTCAAGATGCAACGATCAGTTTTGATTTAGCAGGTGATGGTGGCGATGCAAAGACTATTCATAACATCACAATGTCTTTACTTGAAGCAGACTTTTCAAAAATAATATGCACTGAAGATATTTAATGGCTTGGGTCATCAAATTTGGATACAAAGCATAAGTATTTTTTAAACAGATTTATATCTGCATTTGAGATGTAATCATCTGAGTCCAACTGAGATATGATATGGAGCAAATCAAATGAAAAAAAGTAGTTTATTATTTGCAACAGTAGTTCTAGGCGTAGGGGTAGTGCTGTACCAAAAAAAGAAAAATAAAGCCGTTACAAATAGCCCTCAGGCGATTGATTATGTCGACCTTTCAAAATATCTAGGGCAGTGGTATGAAATTGCTCGGCTACCTAACTATTTTCAAAATTCAAAAAGCTATAATACCTCAGCAAACTATGTGCTCAACCCAGATCAAACCATTGCTGTAACCAATCGTTGTATAGATAAAAAAGGCCGTCACAAAATAGCTAAAGGTACAGCCTTTGTTCAAAATAAGGGTAATAGTCAACTTAAAGTCAGCTTTTTACCAAAATGTTTACAGTGGTTGCCCTATACAAAAGGTGACTATTGGATTTTACGTTTAGACGAAGACTATCAAACTGCACTGATTGGTGATGGTCAACACAAGTATTTATGGTTATTGGCACGTACACCAAATATTGCTGATGAAACGTGCCAATCTTTTTTAGATACAGCCATTGAACAAGGTTATGACTTATCATCACTGATTATGGGCGAGCATCGTTTATGATGTATTAAATTTGCTGATTAAGTAAGGTATGTAAAATACTCGAAAAGTTAATGGCAGGCTGACAGTGATAGTCATGTTGATGAGCCAGACCTAAACTCACTTTAGTGGTGTCGGGGTGTAATGGTTTGTATTGAATCCCTTTAATATTCACTTGTTGTGTGGTTTCTGGTACTAAAGATACCCCTAAATTTGCAGCGACAAGCGATAAAATCGAAACAATTTGTGGCGCACTTGGGCCAAATATCGGTTCAAAACCACTTTGTTTACAGGCGTTAATGGTTGCATCATGCAACCCTGCACTCACCTCATAAGGTGAAACAATAAATTTTTGGTCTTTGAGTGAGCTAAGTAAAATATATGGTTCGCCTGTGCATGGTGTATCTTCATGTAGCACAGCGACTAGGTTTTCATAAACAAGATGTTGAATACAAATATCTGAAGGGTAATTGTGTGGTGTTCGAATCACAGCAATATCTAATTCATTATTAGCGACATCATCAATCAGTAAGAGTGAATTGGCTTCTTTTAAAATTAAATTTACGTTGGGGTATTTCTTTTGAAAGGTTTGTATCGCTTTTGGGACGAGCGGATTTAAAATGGCTGTGCCCGTGAAGCCCAAACGCAATTCACCCATATCACCATTTGCAACACGTTGGGTTTGTTCCACTGCATTATTTAATTGTTCTTCGATTTGAGTAACAGACTTTAAAAAGACTTCGCCAGCAGGTGTTAAAGTTGCGCCTTGCGATGTGCGATAAAATAACTCGCTGCCAATTTCTTCTTCTAAGTGTTTGATTTGGATACTTAATGGGGGCTGACTAATTCCTAAAAGTTGTGCTGCTTTTGAGAAGTTATGTGTTTTTGCCACAGCCATAAAGTATTTTATGTGACGTATTTCCATATTTTAAAAGTATAGTTCTATGATGTCTAATATATTATACATATATATTTCAAATTGTTACCATATTTCCTATCTAATATATATTTTGTGACATTTAGGCACATCATGAAAACTCAGTCAGCGACAGATTCTCTGGAGCAAAGTACATCAACACCCATTCAAAACAACCGCCCTTATGAAGGTATTAGCTGTGGTACAACAGACTACCAAAAAGCTGGAATTTCTATTTTCTTATTGGGCTTTGCTAGTTTTTCCTTAATTTATTGCGTACAACCACTACTTCCTGAATTTACGCATGCTTTTGGCGTAACAGCAAGTACAAGTTCATTGGCACTGTCTTTAACCACAGGGTTTTTGGCATTTTCTATTGTGTTATCGAGTGCATTTTCACAGGCTTTAGGCCGTAAAGGGCTGATGTTTTGCTCTATGGGGC
The DNA here is from genome assembly GCF_015627125.1 of Acinetobacter rathckeae. Taxonomy (GTDB): domain Bacteria; phylum Pseudomonadota; class Gammaproteobacteria; order Pseudomonadales; family Moraxellaceae; genus Acinetobacter; species Acinetobacter rathckeae. Next base: position 540,250 of record NZ_VTDO01000001.1, read on the forward strand.
TGGCTGCATTACTCAATATCTTATGTGCAATCTCACCAAGTTGGGATTTAATGCTAGTGGCTCGAGCGGTTGAAGGGTTTATTTTGGGTGGTGTGCCTGCGGTTGCTATGGCATGGATTGCAGAAGAAATTAATCCAAAACATTTAGCACGTACAATGGGCTTATATATTGCAGGAACAGCCTTTGGTGGCATGATGGGTCGCGTAGGCATGGGCTTAATGACAGAATACTTTTCATGGCGAGTTGCTATGGGTATTTTGGGTGTAATTTGCTTTATGTGCTGTGTTGGTTTCTTTTTCTTATTACCTGCATCACGTAATTTTGTGGCGAAAAAAGGCATTAATTTCAGCTTTCACTCTCAAGCATGGGCAACACATTTAAAAAATAAAGCATTACTCATGAACTATGTGATTGGCTTTTTAGTCATGAGTATTTTTGTCACACTATTTAACTATGTGACTTTTAGATTATCTACTGCACCGTATACATTAACTCAAACCCAGATTAGCATGATTTTTCTATCATATAGTTTCGGTATTGTATCTTCGACACTTGCAGGCTATATGGCAGATAAATTAGGTCGTACACCGATTATGTGTTTGGGCTTTTTATCTATGCTAGTGGGTGCATTAATTACTTTAAGTGGGCATTTATTTGCCATTATTATTGGTGTTGCTTTTGTTGCAACGGGCTTCTTTATCGCACATGCAATGGCAAGTAGTAACGTCAGCTCAACAGCTAAAACCAATAAAGGCCATGCATCATCTTTATATCTGCTATTTTATTATTTAGGTTCAAGTGTTGTCGGCTCTTTTGGTGGTGTATTTTGGCAACATGGCGGGTGGCCTGCAGTTGTTGGGTTAAATATTGCGTTATCTGTTATTGCATTATTCTTAATTTGGCGAGCAGTTAAAACAAAAATATACGAATGGTAATATGTATAAAGAAGACCACAATGATGTGGTCTTCTTTATACGTTAAGACATAAAAATAGCCATGATATGACGGCATCTATGAGGTGTTAATTTTAGCTGTTTGTCTGAACATGAGCCCTCACGATATGCAATATATGTGTATCTAGTTAACCAGCTCAGTTTTATGTAGAAGGCCTGACTTAATTTAAAGCGATAAACAAAGAAGGATATATAACCCGAACCCTGTTTAAGTGGTTATTATCAGATGCTGTTTTATATGTTTTTTATTTAAGGGCATGATTTTTATTTACTCTATTACATCGTATACAAGATGATCCAAGCTAATCATTCAAGATTAAATGACTTAAAGTAGGTGCCTTAGCAGAGCTGTATATTGCTTAAATAGACCTAAATTTTTTATTTTAAAACAAAAGAAGAAATAGGTTTCAGGTTATATATTCTTTCTCTAGTGATTTTAGCAAGAAAAAAATAAACGTTTATGATTAAAAAATTTCGCTGATGTAACAGCAGCTACTTAATAAAACAACATAAAATCACTCAAATTTCTTATACAGTAGATTTAAAAGGCTTAATAAGAGAAATTTTATGGCAAATCGGCATTTATCAGTGGCTAGCTCATGTGACGATTTTGGTGAGTTACCTAGAGGTATTAATCATATTGGTGTGACGGTACCCGATCTAGAGCTTGCAACAGTTTTCTTTCAACAGGCTTTGGGGGCAAAATGGGCATATGATGGTTTGACCTCAGATGATGAGCCACGACAAGGAATCATTGTAGAAAAGCAGCTGAATTTACCTCAAGGGGCTAAAATTATTAAGCAACGTGTGTTTAGACTTGGCAATGGCCCAAATCTAGAAGTTTTTGAAATTAAAGCACCCACACAAAGACCCCCATTAAAACTCAATGACTTTGGAATTAATCATTTATCTTTGTATTGTGATGATATTGAGGCATGTTTGGCACGTATCAAAGCAGCAGGTGGTGTTGCGATTGATGAACTTCATGAAAACTCAAAACATGAAGATACTCCTAATAATGCCAGTATTTATACGTTAACCCCTTGGCATATGTTGATTGAATTACAGACGATTCCCAAATGGTTATTATTATGATGAACAAAGTGAAGCAACTGTGTGGTGTCCACAGCGTATATAATTTAAAGCTCTGGTTATATTTTTAAAATCTAATATAGCTTTAAAGGGCTTTTATTTCTGCGATTTAAAAGCATAAATTATATAAATGAGATGGATAGGTAATGTCAAATGAATCTTAATTGTATAAACCTCTCAATACTCTATGAAATATTTATAAAATAGTAGTTTTCCTTTTCGTGAAATAATGCCAGAGCAAAATAAACGCTTTATTATCGTTGTTATAAGGTGAAAATCTCTTTCAAGTTTATGAATTGAAATATTGTTCATTAAACAACCCAAAGCCTATCAGGGGCTTCAGGAATTAAATTCGCTTTTACAATAAAGAAAAGTTTGAGCAAGGACTACGCCACAGTGTCGTATTTAAAGCATATAAGCCAATGCACTATAGTAAAATTTTACTAAATGCTACTGAGTGCGAGTTTTATACCAAAACCAATAAATAGACAACCTACTGTTAAAATGGAAATACTGGTTAAACGCAAGTTCTTGGCAAAGTACCCTGAAAGTTTGACCCCAGAAAATATTAAGAGGGTTAAGTAGGTGATACTAATGGCTTCTAAAATAAGAGATAGGACCAAAAAGCTCAGTAGCGGTGAGTCATTTTTAGGGTCTACAAATTGAATGAAGAAAGACAAAAAGAATAAAATCGCTTTTGGATTAAGTAGACTAATGGTGAGTGCTGTTTTATAGGGTGTTTCTTTTTTATCGCTGACATCAAAGGCAATCGTTTCACGTGCAACAGGACGGTTTCGGTTTTTCCAAGTGGTTAAGCCATGCTTAATCAGTTTAATGCCAAGGTAAGATAAATAAATAGCTCCACCACTTTTTAATATTAAAAATAAAATAGGAAAGCTATGCAATAACGATGCTGCACCAAAAATAGTGGCTAAAATTAAAATGAAATCGCCAGAGATTACTCCTAAAGCAGCTTTATAGCCTGCTTTAATGCCATATTTTGAAGCAATAGACAAAATATAAAAAGAGTTTGGGCCAGGCAAAATAATAATCATGACTGTACCAATAATAAATGTAGATAGGTTAATGATACCTAGCACGGGCGACCTCTTTTTTTATTGAAATGAAAAACCGATACTGTAAAAGTATCGGCTTATGTATTGCTTATATTAAATGATTTATTTTTTAATTTCAGCACTTACACCTAATGATTGATGAAGTAGTTCACTGAGTTGTTCTCTTGCTTTAATAAAGCCATCAATACCAGATTGTAGTAATTGAAATGCCATAAGATCATGTTCTAGTTCATGTCTAAAGGTTTCCTCACTGATGGCTGTTGTTGCTTGTGGTGCAGTTGCCATAGGTGTAGTGAGTTGTTTTGCTACAACAGTCGTTTCTTTTTCAAGATCTGCTAAAATGCCTGGTGAAATGGTTAGAAGATCACACCCAGCAAGACCAAGTACTTGCGCTGTACTACGGAAGCTTGCCCCCATCACTTCGGTCGGAATACCATGTGTTTTATAGTATGTGAAGATTTCTTTCACAGATAGCACACCAGGGTCTTTTTCAATTGGATATGCAGATACATTCTCAGCTTTTTTATACCAATCTAAAATACGGCCAACAAATGGTGAAATTAATTTTACATTGGCATCGGCACATGCTTTAGCTTGGTGTAAACCAAACAATAGTGTCAAATTACAGTCAATACCTTCACTTTGTAAAATTTTAGCGGCTTGAATACCTTCCCAAGTTGAAGCAATTTTAATTAAAATACGATCAGATGATACGCCATAGCTTGCATACAGTGAAAGTAATTCTTTGGCTTTTGCCACAGTTGCTTGTGTGTCATAAGACAAGCTTGCATCTACTTCAGTAGATACACGGCCTTTAATGAGTTTTAAGATTTCTACGCCAAGTTTCACGGTCAAAATATCAATTGTACGCTCAATGAGTGCATCAGATGCATAACCTTCAGTTTTGGCTTGTGCATATGCATCTTCAATCAGTTGAAGATTTTGAGGTTGATTTGCCGCAGCAGTAATTAATGATGGATTCGTTGTTGCATCAAGTGGTCTAAATTGCTCAATTGCAAGTAAGTCACCACTGTCTACGACAACAGTTGTCATTTGATTGAGTTGAGACAAAGCAGATTCAGTCATACTGTATTTCATCATAGAGTCATATGTTGGGGCTATTTATACCATATTTGAGCAATTTTTTGATGACAATTCAGTGGCTATTTTGGTCAGCTCTTTGTTTCTTCACATAATTTATGAGGAATTGGCTTGCTACACCATGAGCATGTTCTTTATGCCAAACTAAATCTACAAAGTAATTTAGTTTTTCAGTAAAATTAATCACATTTAAGGTTTGAATTTTATCTTTGCGTTGGTCTATGTGTTGCAGTGATCGCAGTGGTAGAAAACCCCAGCCTAAACCCTCTTGAATCATAGAAACTGCCAAGTGATGTTGATTGGTACGCCAATATGTTTTAGAAAATAATAATTCAGGCTGAATCTTAAGTTGGCGACTCGTCACTACAATCTGTCTATATTGATCTAGGTCTTCTAAAGAAACTGATTTAAGCGAGGAGAGAGGATGATTTCGACTGACCACAGGAACAATACTTTCATGAAAAAGCTCTACAAAATTCTCTCTATAATCTAAAACTTCACGTTCAAATAAGAGTGAAAATTGTACCTGACCTTGCAGAAGCATTTGCATGGCTTCTTCTTGCGGTGCTGTAAATACATTAATTTCTAGGCTAGGAAAGGTCTGCTCTAATAATAAAATGTATTCAATCCACGGGGTGTAAATCAGCTCTGAAGCAATCACAATATTAAAATGACTTTCTAAACCCTCACTTAGTGCATGTGCATGTTGCTTCCACTGATTCATTTCGCTGAGTAAATAGAGTGTTTTTTGATACAAGCTATGTGCTGCAGGCGTAGCAATCGGTTCACGGCCTTGTCGGGTAAATAATTGCATATTTAAGTCAATTTCTAAATTTGCAATAGACATGCTGACAGCCGATGGAACTTTGCCAAGTTGTCTTGCCGCTGCTGAAAAAGAACCAGATTGCATGACGGCTTTAAAAATAAGAAGTTGTTCTTGGTTAATATTCATCTATCAATAATTCTGAAAGGTTCTAACTAGATATATCATTATTATAGAAATAAAATAAGTCATATTATAAATTTTAATAGGTTTTTTAGAATGTTTATTTCAAAACGTAGATTAATTCATGCACTCAGTTATGAAATTATTTTACTCATCATTATCGCTGTTGCACTGAGTATCTTTTTAAACATGCCCCTTGAGGTCACAGGTACGTTAGGTATAGTGATGGCACTGACTTCTGTGGTTTGGAATATGCTATTTAACTATATGTTTGAAAAGGCTGAACATAAATACAAGTTAAAAAGAACAGTTTTTATACGTATTTTACATGCGATTGGCTTTGAGGGTGGGCTAGTTTTAGCCACAACACCAATGATTGCTTATGCATTACAAGTCACACTGTTTGAGGCATTGGCACTAGATATCACACTCACATTGTGTATTTTAGTTTATACATTTGTGTTTCAATGGTGCTATGACTTTATTGAGCAAAAAATGATTTTAAAACAACAAGCATAAAAAAGACCGTTCAAATGAACGGTCTTTCAAATGAACGGTCTTTTTTTAATCTAGTTTGTAAGTTACAAAATTAGATTTTACCTACAAGGTCAATTGATGGTGCAAGCGTTGCATCACCTTCTTTCCATTTAGCAGGGCATACTTCACCTGGGTGAGCGTGTACATATTGAGCTGCTTTTACTTTACGTAGCAATTCTTGTGCATCACGGCCAATACCACCAGCGTTCACTTCAACGATTTGGATGATACCTTCAGGGTCAACAACGAAAGTACCACGATCAGCAAGGCCTTCGCTTTCAATTAACACTTCGAAGTTTTTAGAAAGCGTCCAAGTTGGATCGCCGACTAAAGGATACTCAATTTTTTTGATTTCTTCTGAAGTGTCATGCCATGCTTTGTGCGTGAAATGAGTATCTGTAGATACGCCATAGATTTCTACGCCAAGCTTTTGGAATTCAGCATAGTTATCAGCTAAGTCACCAAGCTCAGTTGGGCATACGAATGTAAAGTCTGCTGGATAGAAGAAAAATACAGACCACTTACCTTTAAGATCCGCTTCTGAAACTTCGACGAACTGACCATTTTTATACGCAGTTGCGTTAAATGGTTTAACTTCAGTATTAATCAAGCTCATAATATGCTCCGATTGATTATGGTTGGGTTTTAATAATTGGTTAAATGGTAAAAAAAATATCTTGTACGAGGAAATGGTATTTTTAAATAAAGACTATCGGAAAAATAAATCATTTCATATATAAAACCGATGCCAATAAAATACTGCGTGAATACCGTGACATCCTGATGAATGACATGGGGTGTTTTTTGTGTTTTTCAAGCCTTGGGGCGAAAAAAACTTTAAATATAGTGTCTTTATCTCACCACTAGAGTGGCGTAAAATAGCACTCTTGTGAAATTTATGTAGAGAAAAGTTCAGTGCAGCACGATTTATTAGATGTAGATCATTTAGTTATGGCGCGTGACCGACATCATTTAAATCTGATGGCTAAACAAAAAGGTAAACAGTCCGAACAGTATATTCACGCATTTGAACGCTCAAACCATAAAGTAAAATCTCGTGTTGAAACCCTGCCACGTATTCGTTTAAATCAAGACCTTCCTGTTACACGTTATGCAGATCAATTGATCGATGCCATTCAAAAAAACCAAGTGATTATTGTGGCGGGTGAAACGGGGTCTGGTAAAACCACGCAGTTACCACAAATTGCCATGCTCGCAGGGCGTGGGCTTACAGGTATGATTGGTCATACTCAGCCTAGACGTTTGGCAGCACGAAGCGTGTCACAGCGTATTTCAGAAGAAGTGGGTGAAAAGCTGGGTCAATCAATTGGCTTTAAAGTCCGTTTTAATGAGCAAGGCTCAAATGATGCTTTAGTGCGTGTCATGACAGATGGTATTCTGTTGGCAGAGTTGGTGCATGACCGTTACTTGCTCAAATATGACACCATTATTATTGATGAAGCCCATGAGCGTTCACTCAATATTGACTTTATTATGGGGTATTTAAAACAGCTTCTTAAAAAACGCCCTGATTTAAAAGTCATCATTACTTCAGCGACTTTAGATGTAAACCGCTTTAGTCAATATTTTAATAATGCACCAGTGTTTGAGGTTGAAGGACGTAGTTACCCTGTAGAGCTTCGCTATCGTCCAATTTCAGAAATGAGCATTGCGAGCAGTGATGACGATGAATTTGATGATTTTGAAGAGCTATTGCCTCGCGCTGTTGTAAATGCCGTAGAAGAATGTTTTTTAGATGCTGACCAATCAGGACACCCTGAACATGCAGATATTCTCATTTTTGCCAGTACAGAGCAAGAAATTAGAGAATTACAAGACACCTTGCAAAAGCATGGCCCACGCCATACCGAGGTTTTGCCACTATATGCACGGCTGGCTTTATCTGAACAACAAAAAATATTTAATCCAAGTGGGCGAGGTCGCCGTATTATTATTGCCACCAACGTGGCAGAAACAGCCTTAACTGTGCCTAATATTCGCTATGTGATTGATAGCGGTTTTGCACGTATTTCTCGCTATAGCTATCGCTCACGGGTACAACGGTTACCCATTGAAGCGATTTCGCAAGCAGCAGCTAATCAGCGTAAAGGGCGCTGTGGCCGTATTGCTCCAGGTGTATGTATTCGCTTATATAGTGAAGAAGACTTTTTAAGTCGTCCTGAGTTTACCGAACCTGAAATTAAACGTACAAATCTTGCATCTGTGATTTTACAGATGCAAAGTTTAGGTTTGGGTGAGCTAGAGCAGTTTGATTTTATCGAGCCACCTGATCATCGTTTGGTGAATGATGGGCGTAAGCTACTGATAGAGCTTGGCGCTTTGAATGAGAAAAAGACAACGCTCACCAAAGTTGGTCAAATGATGGCGAAAATGCCAATTGACCCAAGACTTGCTCGTATGATTGTGGGTGGCGCACATTTTGGTGTACTACAAGAAACGCTAATTATTGTGAGTGCATTGGCTGTACAAGACCCTAGAGAGCGCCCTGCGGACAAACAAACCCAAGCAGATCAAAAACATGCCTTGTTTAAACAAGCAGATTCAGATTTTCTGTTTTATTTGAAACTGTGGGAAGTGCTTGACGCCAATAAATCAGAGATGAGTGAAAATAAACGTCGGCAATTTGCTCGCCAACACTTTTTGAGTTGGTTGCGTCTGCGTGAATGGAAGCAGACCTATGTGCAACTGCTTTCGTTGGCTGAAAGTTTAAAGCTTTCGATGAACGAAAAGCCAGCCAGTTATGAAAACTTGCATCGTGCTTTGTTGACGGGACTATTGTCTTTTGTTGCCAATAAAACCGATGAAAAAAATGTTTATATGGCCGTGAGACAACAAAAAGCGCGGATTTTCCCTGCCAGTACGTTGCATAAAGCAGGTGCATCATGGGTAATGGCCTTTGAAATGGTAGAAACTTCGCAGGTTTACTTGCGTGGTTTGGCAAAGATTGAGCCAGAATGGATTTTATTGGCGGCACGAGACCTATTAAAATACCATTACTTTGAGCCACATTGGTCGAAAAAAACAGGCATTGTACATTCTTATGTACAGATGACACTGTTTGGTTTAATTATTGAACCGAAACGACTGACCAACTTTGAAAAAGTAGATCAACCTGCAGCACATGAAATCTTTTTACGAGATGGATTGACCACAGGGCAGTTGGGTATTACGCCACCATTTTTAAAGCATAATTTACTCAAGCTAGAAGAAGTTGAGCGTGTAGAAGATAAGCTACGACGCCGTGACTTGGTTGTAGATGAAGAAACTATTTTTCAGTTTTATGCCAGTAAAGTTCCTACAGACATCGCCAGTCGAAAAAGCTTTGAAGATTGGCGAGCCACGGTAGAGAGTAAAGATGCACGCTATTTATACATAGATGAAGATGCATTATGGCAAGATGATCGACCGACCACACAGCAGTTCCCAGACTATTTACATAATGGTAGTTTGCGGTTATCAACCAGTTACCATTTTGACCCCAGTCATGATGAGGATGGTGCAACCGTTAAAATACCGTTACAAGCATTATCACAAGTCAATGAAGATCTATGGTCTTGGGGAATTCCTGGTTGGCGTTTAGCTTTAGTAGAGGCTTTACTCAAAACTTTACCTAAAGACAAACGCCGTCATATTGTACCCATTCCAGATACGGCACAGCGTTTAGTCCGTGCAATTGATGCAATGCACCTACAGCAACATATTTTTAAATATTTAGCTTTTGCATTGCGTGGTGAGCAAATCACGATACAGGATTTTTCATTTGAGCGTGTACCGAGCTACCTTTTACCTTTGATTAAGGTCATTGATGAAAAAGGCCGTGTGATTGAAAAAGGGCGAGATTTAGATGAACTAAAAGCTCGTTGTCGTGTTGAAACACAAAAACCTATTGTACAGGCCAGTGGTGTGTTGGCAGACTTTCCAGATCAGTTTACTTTTGAATCTGCAAAAAAAGTGACAGGTGTTGTGGTGAAACAATACCAAGCACTTGTACCACAAAAACCATTTGCTGAATTAAAATCAAAAGATGATGCAAAAGTGACTGTACAGGCGTTGCATGATGAGTCAGAGGCTTTACGTCTGCATAAAGAAGGGGTGATTTGTTTGCTGTATGCACAGCTTGGTGACATGGTGAGGCAACTTAAAAAGCAAATTAGTCGACCACTTGCACTGGCTTATTCACCGTTAGGTGACAAAACTCAGTTAGAAAATATGTTGGTTTATGCCACTTTAGATGATGTCATGTGTAAAAATGAACTGCCCAAAAATCTTGAGGCATTTCAGGCATTACAGAAACAGGTGAAACAACAGTTTTTAAGCAGTGGGCAAGTGGTATTACAGCAATTTCATCAGATTTACACAGATTGGCAAAGTGCGAGAACACAACTTGCAGGTCTAGATGAACGTATTTTTGGTGGCAGTATAGATGATATCGAAGATCAACTATCTTTAATGCAGTTAGATCAATTTGCTTACACACAACCTATAACATTGTGGCAAGAGTTCCCTCGTTATTTAAAAGCATTGCTTATGCGTTTAGAGCGTTTACCAAATAACTTGAGTAAAGATAATACTGCGATTGATGAAATTGACCCATGGATGGAAAAGTTGTTTGATAAAAAGCAGACCCATAGTCATGAGTTTTACAAGATGGTCGAAGAGTTTAGGATTTCGTTATTTTCGCAGCCCATGAAAACTAAAATTGCAGTTTCACCTAAACGCTTACAGCAGGCATGGAATAAACAGCAATAATATTGCTGTCGTTATTTGGCTGGTTTTTAATTACAAGTGTGATAGTTTTAGTGGTGATTCACTTTTTAAAATAAAAAAATAGGGAGCGTTAATCGCTCCCTATTTTTATTGAATTAAAGATTACTCAATTTCTGGGTGTTTGTCTGCCAAACTTTGACGTTTTTTCTGTAGTGCAATAATTTGCTCATCAATTTTTTCAATACGTTCTTCGATTGTACCGTGAAACTCTTCAAGTAACTCTTGCGCTTCTTCTTTGTTGGTTGCCATTGGCGTACCACCAAATAATGGCTTGTTGGCAGTTTCTTTAAGGTTCCATGCGGTGATAATACCAATCACACCAAATACCATGAGGTAGTATGCAGGAATCATTAAGTCTTTTGTATATTCAACCAAAGCAGCTGAAATGGTTGGAGTTAAACCAGCCACAATAATTGAAATATTGAAAGAAACAGCCAAAGCACTATAACGAATCGCGGTTGGGAACAACGCCGGTAATGTTGATGCCATAACCCCCAAGAGCATGTTCAAGCTGAGTGCTAAAATTGTAAGCCCAAGAACAATCAGTACAGTACTGCCTGAATCTAATAACTTCACTGCAGGGTAAGATAAGAAAAGTAATGAGAAGCTACCTGCAAAAATAAATGGACGGCGACCCCATTTATCACTTAACCAACCAATGAGTGGTTGCACAAATAACATACCAATCATGACTGCAATAATAAGTACAGTACCGTGTGCTTCGTCATATTTTAAGTTATGGGTAAAGTAGCTTGGTAAGTAAGTCAGTAGCATGTAGTAAGCAACGTTAGTACATAGCACAATACCTACAGATAAGAACATACTACGCTTATATTTTGCAAAGACTTCTTTAAACGAAAGCTTAGTATTTTTTTGTTCAGATTCACTGTATTGCTTAAAGGCAGGTGTTTCTTCAAGAGAATGACGTAAGTAGAGACCAACAATACCCAAAGGTAGAGATAGAATAAATGGAATACGCCAGCCCCACTCTTGGAAACCTTCTTGACCAATTAAGTAGCTGAGAAATGAAACTAAACCAGCTCCGAGTAAGAAGCCTGCAATAGATCCAAAGTCTAACCAGCTTTCCATAAAGCCACGCTTACGGTCAGGTGAGTACTCTGCGACAAATACAATCGCACCTGTATATTCACCACCTACAGAAACACCTTGTAAGATTTTAATGACAAGAAGCAAAATAGGTGCCCAAATACCAATGGTGTCGTAGGAGGGGAGTAGACCAATGGCACAGGTACTGACGGTCATTAGTATAATTGTAGTTGCGAGTACCTTTTGACGTCCGTATTTATCACCTAAACGACCAAATAAAATACCACCAAGAGGTCTAAATAAAAATGGTACAGAGAATGTTGCAAGAGCAGCGACAAGTTGTACACTTGGGCTTGCATTTGGAAAAAATATTTTACCCAGTACATAGGCTACATAGCCATATACACCGAAGTCGAACCATTCAATGGCATTACCCAGTGCTGCTGCACGAATAGCTTGTTTTGATTTACTTTGATCGACAATGCTTACATCTGCAATATCGACAGGCTTGGCTTTTTTTCTAAATCCACGCATGTAATATTCCTAATCTTGAGGGATTACTGTATATACATAAAACTAAGTTAAATTTTTATATAAAAAGCAATCATTTAAAGGAAGAAAATTTTCGACATGACAAGAGAAAATAGGTGCAAAAATATAACATTGAGCATGTATTTTTTCTTGTAACGTTTAAACATGAAAAAATTCAATGACTTAAATATTATAAGCGATTTCAGAAGATGTACCGTGGTTACTTTATATGCTTAATGTTTCTTAAATGTTTTTTTATGTATCTAGATTTGTGGCTTAGTGTTATCTTTTGTAAAATTATAATTAAGATTAATATCGCTCTAAACTATAAATTAATTCGAAGTTTAAAAAAAGCCCTATTAATTTAAATTAATAAGGCTTTGATGTGTATTTTTAGTACATTTTAAGCATTTAATTGCTCGTTTAGTAAAAATTCCATTAATGCCTTTTGTGCATGTAGACGGTTTTCAGCTTCATCCCATACCACTGAGTTTTTATGTTCAAGCATATGTTCAGAAATTTCTTCACCACGATGCGCAGGCAGACAGTGCATAAATAAGCAATCTGGGTGTGCAAGTTGCATGAGTTGCTCATTTACTTGGTAGTTGGCAAATGCTTTCTCGCGAATCTTTTGCTCTTCTTCTTGTCCCATAGATGCCCAAACATCAGTCACAATCAAGTCTGCGTTGACAGCAGCATCTTCGGCAGACGCAACCACTTCAGCACAGTGTGCATATTCAGTTAAGAATTTTTCTTGTGGCTCATATCCTTTTGGTGCAGCAATTTTGAGTTTGAAGCCCCACATGTGTGCTGCTTCAATATATGAGTTACACATATTATTACCATCACCAATCCAAGCAACGGTTTTGCCTTTAATTGAGCCACGGTGTTCAACAAAAGTTTGTATGTCTGCAAGGAGTTGGCAAGGGTGGTGGTCATCTGTCAGTGCATTAATGACAGGTACTTTAGAGTAAGAGGCAAAACGCTCAACAATGTCATGTCCGAAAGTACGAATCATGACAATATCTAACATGCTTGAAATCACACGTGCAGAATCTTCAATTGGTTCACCACGACCAAGTTGCGTGTCTCTAGATGATAAAAAAATGGCACTACCACCAAATTGACTCATACCCGATTCAAATGAAACACGTGTACGGGTGCTTGATTTCTCAAAAATCATGCCGAGTACTTTACCAACAAATGGTTGGTAGACTTGGTTTTGATGTTGTAGTTTTTTTAACTCTTGTGCACGGCTAATGATGCGTTCTAGTTCTGCAGATGATAAATCACGCAATGTTAAAAAATGACGTAGAGCCATACTTACTCCACGTAATTGCTTGTGCAATTACTTATTGATTGTGAATAAAAAAGAATCGTCAAATATACTACAGTCTGTTACAAATTCAAAAAGATTGTTTGTATTCGTGTGCTTTTAAGAAGTTGTCTACGTAATAGGTAATATATTTCTGTATGTCTTCGGCAGATTGAGGCTCAGAAACACCCATTAACATTTGCCATTCAAAGTGCCAAACTGACCCAAGGAGAATTTTGGCTGAATAGGTTGGGTTGTGGCAGACAATAATGCCTTGTTCGGTTGCTTTAATGAGGTAGTCTTTAATATTTTCAATAATTTGCTGTATGCCTTTATCGTGTAGATAGTTGGCAAGCTCGGCGTCATGTTTCGCTCGTTCTAAAATAAGCCGTAAAAATTGAACGTTGGTTGGTGAAGTTAGATGGTTGTGGAAGTTGTGTAAGATGGTGAGAAAGAACTTTCTTAAATCAGACTCGTAATTTTCAGTATTTAGATACAGAGCTTGTAGGCAGATATCACGTCTATAATCACAAATGGCTTTAAATAAGCCTTCTTTATTGCCAAAAAATTTATAGATAGATGCTTTTGAGCCACCTGCGTGTTGAATAATATCGTTTAGGGATACTGCATCGTAGCCTTTTTCTAAGAAAAGGCCAGTCGCAATATTTAAAAAAGCAATACATCTTTCCATGCCCCGTTTTGTTTGTGGGAGCTCATGAATATATTTATCTTTTGATTCTGACATAAACGATAAGTAACAAGTGAAAAGAATGAAGTGTGTCAATTATAACAAACTTTATGGGTTTTTCACTTGCTTTAGTTTTTATGTGATGTGAAAAGATGAATTATTACCTAAGATGGTTTGCATGAGTTGCTGGTCGTTTTGGCTAAGCTCATCTGTAAATTCAATTTTTTGTGCGAGCTGAATGATTTTTTCACCTTGTATAAGTTGTCCTTGAGCGCATAAAATTTGACCAAACTGTTCTAAAGATGCAATGTTTTTCTCAGTTTGAAAAGCATGCAGATACCAACTTTTAGCATCATCAAAACGGCGTTGTTGTTGGTACATTTGAGCAATATAGTGCGATGCATGAGGTAAGTCCAAATCGAGTGCTTTGGTGAGTGCATCTTTAGCAAGGTCGTATTGTTTTTGTAGTAAATAGCACTGAGCAAGTGGAATAAATACCTCATTGTATTCATGTTCAAGTGCCTGATAAAAACATCCTAGTGCATCTTCAATTCGGTACTGGTTAAGTAAAATTTTACCCAGCGCGACAAGAGACTTGCTATGACCATGTTGTATTGCAGAGAGGAAGTAGTGTTCTGCAAGTAAGTGATTGTGGCGTTCAGATTCTATTTGCCCTAAATGATCGAAAGCCAATGCAAATTTAAGTTGAGCTGCTTGCATGTAGTAGTGATAGGCAAGAGTGCTTTCACCCCGATAATGGTGTAGGTTGCCTAAACCATGCATCCAACGAGCATCTTTAGGTCGTTGATGCTTAATGTGTTCAAGTAAAATTTTGGCGTGATCAAATTGTTGTTCAGAGATGGCAGTATTGGCTTGCTCAAACAGAGACTGAAGGTTTTTGTCTAAATCACGTATTGTATTTTTAAAGTCTCGAAATGCACCCATACTGACATGCCTTAATATAAATGATAATTATTATCTTTTATAGCACGTTTTTTTGGGTGTTGCTAGGTGCACATATAAGTATATGCACCTAGAGAAGTGATACTTTGGCCTAATTTAATCGGTACGCTCATCATCATCATCAGATGAGTCATCCATGCCAAGCTCTTTGAGTTTTCTTGTGAGAGTGTTACGTCCCCAACCAAGGACTTCGGCGGCATGTCGTTTCCGACCACGTGTCTGTTCAAGTGCTGCGTTAATCAAAGTCCGTTCAAAAATTGGCGTGGCGATATCTAAAATCTTCATATCGCCATTTTTGAGCTTGTTGATTGCCCACTCACCCAATAATTCATCCCACTCTTGTGAAATAACACGTGTTGCTTTAGCAGGTGTTTCCTGTGATTTAACCGCTGTATTTTGTCTGAGTTCGGCAGGTAAGTCATTTGGATAAACTTCACGGCCTGTAATCATAACAGTGAGCCAGCGACAAATGTTTTCGAGTTGTCGCACATTACCAGGCCAAGCCAACTGTTGCATATAGCTGATGGTTTCTTGGCGTAAGATTTTAGAGCTCACATTGAGCTCTTTACCTGCTTGTTCCAAAAAGTGTTGTGCCAACATTGGAATGTCTTCGCTACGGTGAGCAAGTTTTGGAATATGTATGCGTATGACATTTAAACGGTGATACAAATCTTCTCGGAAGCGACCATCTTCAACCAGTTTTTCTAAATCTTGGTGTGTGGCAGCCACAATGCGTACATCAACTTTAACTGGAATGTGTCCACCTACACGGTAGAATTCACCATCTGCTAAAACACGAAGTAGTCTAGTTTGGGTTTCAAATGGCATATCACCAATTTCATCTAGAAATAAAGTACCGCCATTGGCTTGCTCAAAACGACCTTGTCTTTGTGTATTGGCCCCTGTAAAAGCACCTTTTTCGTGACCGAAAAGCTCAGTTTCAATCAGGTCTTTTGGAATGGCTGCCATGTTGAGTGCAATAAATGGTTTGGCTTTTCGTGGCGAATGGCGGTGGAGTGCATGTGCCACTAATTCTTTACCTGTACCAGATTCACCATTAATCAGTACAGTAATATGTGATTGAGATAATCGCCCAATGGCACGAAAAACCTCTTGCATGGCAGGGGATTCACCAATAATTTCAGTGGTTTGCAGGGGTTGATAGTTCTGTGTTGCTTCTTGGTTTTGTAACTTTTCTAAATGTAAAATGGCACGATTAACAAGTGCAAGCGCTTCATCAATATCAAAAGGTTTTGGTAAATATTCAAAGGCACCTGTCTGGTAACTTGACACGGCAGATTCAAGGTCGGAATGTGCGGTCATAATAATGACAGGTAGGTCTGGATGGTTGTTTTTTACACGACCTAAGAAGGTTAAGCCATCTATGCCTGGCATACGAATGTCTGTGAGTATGACATCAGGGGTGTCACTATGGAGTTGGTCTAATGCACTTTGCGCATCTTCAAAACTTGTGACATTAAATCCTTCTTCTTTAAAGGTTTTTTCAAGTACCCAACGCATGGCACGATCATCATCAATTACCCAAATTTTATTTCGTGACATGTTTCGACTCCCAAGGTAAATATAAACTAAATGTGGTTTTTCCAGAAACGGATTGGCATACAATGACGCCGTTATGTTGGTGTATAATATTTTGTGCAATACTCAAGCCAAGCCCTGTGCCATTGGCTCGGCCTGTGACTAAAGGGTAAAATACGGCTTCGAGTATGTCAGCAAGAATACCAGGCCCATTGTCTTCAATATCTATACGAATTGCTGAACGATGTAAGATATTATTAATGGTGACAAGGCGTTGAATGCGTGTTCTGAAGGTCAGTTGTGGCGGTTGCTCACGGTCATGATAAAACGCTTTATTTTCAAGCATGGCCTGTACAGCATTAACACTAATATTGAGCATGACTTGTATGAGCTGGTCACGGTCGGCTTGTATGTCTGGTAGTGATAAGTCATAGTCACGCACCAGTTTAATTTTCTTTTTAGTTTGATTACTAACTAAAGAATGTACTCGCTCTAAAGGTTCATGGACATTGACATCAATATAACTTGGCAATTGTCTAGAACCGAGCATGGTGTCTGCTAAAGTACGTAGGCGGTCAACCTCACTAATAATAATTTCTGTGAACTCATTATATTTTGTGTCGTTGAGACTACGTGCAAGCAGTTGTGTTGCACCACGTATTCCACCTAATGGATTTTTAATTTCATGGGCTACACCACGAATCAGTTGGCGTGTAACTTGGTGTTGTTGAAGTAAATGCTCTTCTTTAGAAATTCGCAACATTCTTTCAATTGGGTTGAGCTCTATGAGCAAAAATGGTGCAGTGTTTTTATCTATATGAACACAAGATACAGAGTAGTCGACATGAATGTTTTGAAAATTCACCCGAATAATTGCTTCTCTACGTGTATATGCTTGCCCTTTATCTAATGTATTGAGTAATGCTTTTTTTGTGTCGAACTCGTCATCTGGAATTTCAAGCAGTTGTAATACTGAGTGATTACAGGCACGTAATGAGCTGATGTCAAACAGTGCCTCGCAGGCAGGGTTGAGATAGAACACATCTAGCTTTTCATCTACAAGTAATACAGCTGTGGACAAGCTATCTACTAAAAGTTGATAGTCGATCGCAAGTTGCCTGGTCATTTTGTAGCAGTTCCTGTATTGAAATAGGGCGTAAATACAGTATTCATGGTAGTTTTTCCCTGTTATAGCACGTGTTTACATCATGATTTATTTTAAATAAAGCAAAATGCAAGCCAACTTCTTTTGCTTTATGGTGCATTTTTTGAGTTTATAGATCTAGTTTGGGTTGTTTATGTGGTGATCTGTTATTTTTAATATAGGGTAAGTTTGTGATTTTGCACAGTCATGGTGCATTATTTTTTGTGATAAATCTGTGGTTTTGTTTTAGTGCAATTTACAATCTGCGTGTTTTAAATCTATGCTTATGCATTGAAAAGTCATACAATACCAGCATTCTAGTAGAGTGCTGAGTTCCATGAAGTCCCCCAAAGTCGGTTTTGTTTCTTTAGGTTGTCCTAAGGCATTGGTTGATTCTGAGCGTATTTTAACCCAATTACGTATCGAAGGTTATCAAGTTGCGCCAGATTATAATGGTGCTGATTTAGTTGTTGTGAATACCTGTGGTTTTATTGAGTCTGCTATGCAAGAGTCTTTAGATGCCATTGGTGAAGCAATTAATGAAAATGGTCGTGTGATTGTGACAGGATGTTTGGGTAAAGATGAAGATAAAATTCGTCAAATGCACCCTAATGTTCTAAAAGTCACAGGTGCAGCAGCTTACCAAGACGTGATGGAAGCAGTACATCAATATGTGCCTGCACCCCCTAAAAAGCATGATCCATTTATTGATCTTGTGCCAGAGCAAGGTGTGCGTTTAACACCGAAACACTATGCGTATTTAAAAATTTCTGAAGGATGTAACCATCGCTGCACATTTTGTATTATTCCAAGCATGCGTGGTGATTTAGTTTCTCGTCCGGTCAGCTCGGTACTTGATGAAGCTGCTGCATTAAAACGTGCAGGTGTGAAAGAAGTCTTGGTGATTTCTCAAGATACCTCTGCTTATGGTTTAGATACCAAATACAAACTTGAGTTTTGGAATGGTCAACCTGTCAAAACTAAGTTTTACGATATGTGTGAAGCATTGGGTCAGTTAGGTATTTGGGTGCGTTTACATTATGTTTACCCATACCCACATGTAGATGCTGTGATTGACCTTATGGCTCAAGGGAAGATTTTACCGTATTTAGATATTCCTTTTCAGCATGCAAGTCCACGCATTTTAAAACTGATGAAGCGCCCTGCACATAGTGAAAATACACTAGAGCGTTTAAAAGTATGGCGTGAAAAATGCCCAGATTTAGTGATTCGTTCAACTTTTGTGGTGGGCTTTCCGGGTGAAACAGAGCAAGACTTTCAGCAGTTACTTGACTGGTTGGAAGAAGCACAGCTTGACCGTGTAGGATGCTTTACCTATTCACCTGTTGAGGGTGCAACTGCAAACGACTTGCCAGATCATGTGCCTGAAGATATCAAACAAGCACGTTATGAGCGTTTTATGGAAGTACAGCAAAGAATCTCAGCAGCTAAATTACAAAAACGTATTGGTCAAACCATGACTGTGCTTGTAGACAGCTTAGAAGACGAATTTCCTGTGGCTGTGGCACGCTCTTACGCAGATGCCCCAGAAATTGATGGCAATGTTTTTGTTGAAGATATAGATAAATCAGCGATTCAGGCAGGCGATGTTCTGGTCGTTGAAATTACAGATGCAGATGAGTATGACTTATTTGCCAAACTGATTGATGTAAAAAAAGCTTAAACCGACAACATATTGATTGAGAGAAAAATTATGGCAGATCCAAATAGCCCTCGTTATTCAAGAATTCTACTTAAGTTATCAGGTGAAGCATTATCTGGTAATCGTGATATGGGTATTGATGCACAAGTACTTGACCAAATGTCATTGTCTATTGCACATTTAGTTGGTTTGGGTGTTCAAGTCGGTATTGTTGTTGGTGGTGGTAATTTATACCGCGGTAGCCAGTTGCAAAAAGATGGTTTGGTTGGCCGTGTGACGGGTGACCAAATGGGTATGTTAGCGACAGTTATGAATGGCTTAGCATTACGTGATGCCTTGGTCCGCCGTAATATCAAAACACGCTTAATGTCTGCACTGTCTATTGGTACAGTTGTTGAGCCTTACTCAAGCCGTGATGCCATTCGCCATTTAAATGGTGGTGAAGTATGTGTGTTTGTTGCAGGTACAGGAAACCCATTCTTTACCACAGATACAGCAGCATGTTTACGTGGTATTGAAATTGAAGCGGATATGATTATTAAAGCCACTAAAGTTGATGGCGTATATAATAAAGACCCAAGTAAATATGATGATGCCGTAAAATATGACCACTTGACCTTTGATCAAGTGTTAGATGGTAAGTTAGGTGTCATGGATTTAACCGCTATTTGCTTGTGTCGTGACCACGATGCCAAGCTACATGTATTTGATATGAATAAATCAGGTGCGCTTTTATCTGTTGTTATGGGTGAAAAAGAAGGAACTCACGTCACGAAGTGATGTACGTGAGTGCGAAAGCTCTTTATACTAAGCCCAATTTTGGTTTCAACTCTTTTAATTATTTAGGAAGATCATATGATTAACGATCTCAAAAAAGACAGCGAACAGCGCATGCAAAAGTCAATCGAATCTTTAGAGCAAGGTTTTGCGAAGGTTCGTACAGGTCGTGCACACCCATCTATTTTAAATGGTGTGATGGTGCCTTACTATGGTTCAGATGTACCATTAAACCAAGTGGCAAACGTGGGTGTTGAAGACTCAAGAACATTATTGGTACAACCATTTGAGCGTCAAATGGTGACTGTAATTGATAAAGCGATTCGTGAAAGTGATTTAGGTTTAAACCCAATTTCAGCAGACAGTATTCGTGTACCGTTACCTGCACTGACTGAAGAAACACGTCGTGATATGCAAAAAGTTGCACGTAGCGAAGCAGAAAATGCAAAAATCGCGATTCGTAATATTCGCCGTGATGTATTGGGTGATATTAAGTCGCTTCTAAAAGACAAAGAAATTTCAGAAGATGATGATCGTCGTGCAGGTGATGATATTCAAAAAATTACTGATAAGTACGTTGCCGAGGTAGATAAGCGTCTTGCCGCAAAAGAAGCTGAACTACTGAAGGTTTAATAGACTATGACGATCGTTGAAGATATTTCTCCTCCTCAACATGTTGCCATCATTATGGATGGCAACAATCGTTTTGCTAAAAAAAGAGATTTACCTAAAGGTGAAGGGCATCGGCAGGGCAAGTTGGTTTTAGATCCTGTGGTTGAATATTGCCGAAAAGTAGGTGTGAGAGCACTTACGGTATTCGCTTTTTCTAGTGAAAATTGGAATCGTCCTCAAGCTGAAGTTGATTTGCTCATGTGGCTTTTAGAACAGGCCATTTTAGAGCAAATTCCACGCATGATTGAATCTGAAATTGCCTTACGCTTTATTGGTGATCAAACACGGTTGCCAGCACACCTAAAGACACTCATTGCCGATACAGAGCAAAAAACAGCACATTTTAATAAAATGACACTGACCATTGCGGTGGGTTATGGTGGACAATGGGATATTGCAAACAGCGCACGTCAAATTGCTCAAGATGCAATAGATGGTAAAATTTCGGTTACAGATATTAATGCTGACTTATTTAGCAATTATGTCTGCTTAGGGGATTTACCACCTGTAGACTTGTTAATTCGAACAGGTGGCGACTATCGCATATCTAACTTCTTGTTATGGCAAATGGCATACGCTGAGCTCTATTTTAGTAAAGTGTTATGGCCAGAGTTTTCTATACAAGAGCTTCAAAATGCGTTTAAGGTATTTGCAGAGCGTGAACGCCGTTTTGGTAAAACCTCTGAGCAAATCCAACAAGATAAAATTGAGAATTAATACATGTTTGAGCGGATAAAAACCGCATTGGTTTTAGTGGTCGTTGTTTTAAGTTGTATGTTTGCCACGCCGTCTCATTACCCAATGCTGATACTCATGGTGATTGTTGCAACACTGGCAGGTGATGAGTGGTATAAACTTATGCCAAAAACGGATGGTACAGACGTTTCAGCTGTAGCATCAAAAGTGTATGCGGCCATTATTTTAATCACATCTGTAGTGACTTTGTATTTTAGAGATTTAGCATTGCTACTGTGGTGCGGTGCGATTTTTGTTGCAGTATTCAGTATATATTGCATTAAAAATTATCCCCAATATGATGCTTGGTATAACAAGGGCCTGACAATTGTTGGCACAGTACTGATTACTGCAACAGTAACTGCCATATTTTCAGTATGGCTGATTTCTGCTTGGTGGCTAATGTACTTATTTTTATTGGTATGGACAGCAGACAGTGGCGCATATTTTGTCGGACGTAAGCTCGGTAAAAGGCCAATGGTACCTCATGTGAGTCCTAAAAAGACTATAGAAGGGCTGTGTGGTGGTTTACTAACGTCTTTAATCATCATTGTTGTAGTACAAAGTATTTATCTTGACCATCTAAACTTACGACAACATAGTGCATTTTTACTGCTGTCGTTGTTGACCGTATTGGCTTCGGTTTTAGGTGACTTAATCGAATCTATGCTCAAACGCCGTGCGGGTGTGAAAGATTCAGGCACATTGTTACCTGGCCATGGTGGCATATTAGATCGTATAGACTCTCTACTCACTGCTGCTCCTGTATTTGCAGCAGGTATTTACTTACTAAAAATGATTGGTGTTGAACTATAATGCGACAAAATGTATGTATTTTGGGTGCAACAGGTTCTATTGGTGACAGTACACTTAAAGTTTTGGCACAGCATACAGAGCAGTATGCTGTATTTGCTGTAACGGGCTATCATCGTATAGATAAACTGATTGAAATCTGTTTAATACACCGACCAAGAGTTGTTGTTGTTCCCAAACAGCAACAACAAGAAATATGGCAGAAACTACAGCAACATCACCTAACTGAGATCGAAATACTGACCGATGAAGATGGTTTAGTTCATATTGCATCGCATCCAGAAGTTGATGTTGTGATGGCTGCGATCGTAGGGGCGGCAGGCTTGTTGCCTACACTCGCTGCGGTCCGTGCAGGAAAACGTGTATTATTGGCGAATAAAGAAGCATTGGTGATGTCAGGTGACATTATGATGCAAGAAGCACAAAAAAATAATGCGCTATTATTGCCTGTAGACTCAGAACACAATGCCATTTTTCAATGTTTACCTCATGATTATAATACAACACATACCAATACTCCTTTAAAACAGGGGGTTTCACAAATTCTATTGACTGCATCTGGCGGTCCATTTTTACACAGTTCTGCCTTAGATTTAGAACATGTTACCCCCGCACAAGCATGTAAGCATCCAAACTGGTCTATGGGGCGAAAGATTTCTGTAGACTCTGCAACACTCATGAATAAAGGCTTAGAGCTGATAGAAGCTTGCCACTTATTTAATATTTGTGAGTCTAAAGTGACTGTAGTGGTACACCCACAAAGTATTATTCATTCTATGGTGCAATATGTTGATGGTTCAACGCTTGCTCAAATGGGTAACCCTGATATGTGTACACCCATTGCCCATGCTTTAGCGTGGCCTAAGCGTATACAAACACCAGTGCCTGCACTTGATTTATTTGTAAATCATCATTTAGATTTTCAGCCACCTGATCATCAACGCTTTCCTGCATTACAGCTTGCAAGAGAGGCAATACAGGAAGGTGGTGTGATGCCAACAGTACTGAATGCATCTAATGAAATTGCTGTTGATGCATTCTTAAGTGAGAAAATAAAGTTTACAGATATCCCTAAAGTGATAGATTATGTACTCAACACGGTCAACAATGTTGCTGCAAATAGTTTAGACACAATTTTAGGCCATGATGAATTGGCTCGTCATACTGCAAATACATATATTCAACGCAAGGGGCAGTAAATAAAATGAATATACTTTTTATGATTGTTGCTGCTGCCTTGCTACTTGGCCCATTGGTTGCAATTCATGAGTTTGGGCATTATTACACTGCACGTAAACTTGGTGTGAAGGTACTTGTGTATTCCATTGGCTTTGGACCGACGCTATTTAAATGGACTTCTAAAAAAACGGGTATTCAATATCAGTTGTCTGCACTGCCACTCGGTGGTTATGTAAAAATGTTAGATGAACGTGAAGGAAATGTGAAAGCTGAAGATTTACCTTATGCGTTTAATCGGCAGTCTGTTTGGAAGCGTATTGCGATTGTTGCAGCAGGGCCAATCATTAACTTGGTTTTAGCTGTTTTACTTTTTTGGGTATTATTTTTACCAAAACAAGAGCAACTGAATACCCGTGTAGGGAAAGTGATTTTAGATACACCAGCGGCTCAATCTGGTTTACAGGTGGGCGATAAAATTACTGCTGTAGATGGTCAAGCAGTGTCTACATGGGAAGCTGTTAATTTTGCATTGGTACGCCGTGTTGGTGAAACAGGTCATATACAAATCCAAGCTGAGCATCAGGGCCAACAAAAATTATTCGACCTCCCTGTAACACACTTTTTAAATGATCAAAAAAAATCTGTATTTGATAGCTTAGGTTTTCTACCTTACCGCCCTAAAATTGAGCCCATTGTACAAAAACTAAGTGAGGATGGTGCTGCTATTCGTCAGGGCATGCTTGTGGGTGATCGGATTATTTCAATTGATGGCGTAACTACGCCAGATTGGTTTGATGTGGTTGATATTGTTAAAAAATCACCTGAGAAAATGCTAGAGATTACTGTACTTCGAAAAGATCAAAAGATTGACCTAAAAGTGATGCCACAGGGCCACCGTGATGATATGGGTAATGTTACAGGTGTGCTTGGTGTACAAAGTAACAGCAGTAAAATTGTTATTCCAGATGACTACAAGCAAACAATACAGTATTCTCCTATAGAAGCATTTGGTAAAGCCATTGATAAAACATATGATATTTCTGGCATGATGTTAAACTCAATGGTTAAAATGGTTCGGGGTTTAATTGGTTTAGATAATTTGTCAGGGCCAATTACAATTGCTAAAGTAGCAGGGCAAAGTGCTGAAATGGGTTGGCAAACATTTGTCTCGTTTATGGCTTTAATGAGCGTAAGTTTAGGTGTTTTAAACTTATTACCTATTCCTATGCTTGATGGTGGACATTTACTGTACTACTTTATTGAAGCAATTCGTGGTAAGCCTGTTTCAGAACAAATACAGCTATTTGGCTTAAAAGTCGGTATGGTACTGCTTGGTAGCATGATGATCCTTGCTTTATTTAATGATTTTATGCGTTTATAAAAAACAAGGCTTACACACAATATTTAACTTAGTGGAAAAAATAGGCATGCGTCACACACATCTTTTTATGCCTCTTGCGCTCGTTAGTGCAATGGCAGCAGTACAACAAGCTTATGCGGCTGATGACTTTATTGCACAAAATATAAAATTTGATGGCTTAGTTCGTTTAACACCAGCAAATGTATCGAGTATGTTGCCTATTAAAAGTGGTGATCGTGTTAATGATGCCATACTCAATAGTGCAATTCATACCTTATATGATACAGGGATGTTTGATGACATTAAGGCGTCTCAACAGCCTGATGGCACATTACTTTTTAAAGTGTCTGAACGTCCCGTAATTGCAAAAGTAGAATTCAAAGGCAATAAGCTGATTCCTAAAGAAGCGTTGCAAGATGGTCTTAAAAAAATGGGTATTGCTGAAGGAGAGGTGTTAAAGCCTGCCTTATTGCAAACTGTTGAAACTGAGCTTGAGCAGCAATACATTCAGCAAGGTCGTTATAATGCAACAGTTAAAGTTGAAACGACACCTAGACCAAATAACCGCGTAGATGTCACAGTAAACTTTGTAGAGGGTAAATCTGCAAAAGTGATTGAAGTCAATGTGGTTGGTAATAAAGTCTTTAGTGATGAAGATATTAAGCAAGCCTTTGCACTGAAAGAAGCACGTTGGTATTCGATACTTACACGTAATGATGCATTTGCGAAAGAAAAAATGGCGACAAGCCTAGATGCAATGCGCGCACTTTATCTAAATAATGGTTATGTGAACTTTGAAGTTAACTCATCTGATTTAAATATTAGTGAAGATAAAAACAAAATCTTTATTAATCTTTCAGTAAGTGAAGGCCAGCAATTTAAAGTGGGTACGACAAAGTTCTTAGGTGATACGCTATATAAACCTGAAGAACTAAAAACCCTACAAATTTATAAAGATGGGGAGGTGTATTCACAAGAAAAAATTGATGCAGTGAAGAACCTCTTACTCAGAAAATATGGAAATGCAGGTTACTACTTTGCACAGGTGAATGCTGTACCTCAGATTGATAACGACAAAAAAATTGTTAATGTGGTTTACTTTATTAATCCAGGACAACAAGTCACGATTCGTCGTATTAACTTTATGGGTAATACAAAAACAGCAGATACTGTTTTACGTCGTGAAATGCGTCAAATGGAAGGTGCTTTAGCGAGTAACGAAAAAATTGATTTGTCAAAAATTCGTTTACAACGTACAGGATACTTCAAAACAGTCGATATGAAAGTGACACGTATTCCTAACGTGCCAGATCAAGTTGACCTAGATGTAAATGTAGAAGAGCAGCACTCTGGTACAAGTACATTGGCGATTGGTTACTCACAAAGTGGTGGTGTAACCTACCAAGCAGGTATTAGTCAAACCAATTTCTTGGGTACAGGAAATAGTGTTGCTTTTGATTTTACTCGTTCATCGTACTCAACCAACTATAATTTATCGGTGACTGATCCTTACTTTACCATTGATGGTATTAGTGCGGGTTATAACGTGTATTATCGTGAAACCAAGCCGTATGAAGACTACCATGTCAGTGATTACTACTCAAAATCACTGGGTGCAAGTGCAAGTTTGTCATATCCGATTGATGAAAACCAAAGTATTAGTGGGACTTTAGGTGTTGAAAACACTAAAATTACTACCGATATTTATGGCTCAGTGGCCTATGGTGGCTATTTAATGAACCATGATGGTAAAGTTAAAAATAGTACAACGACAACTTCTGGCACGTACAATGAGTACCAAGGTAGTTATTTAAACTACTTAGCAAGTCTTGGTTGGTCATTTAATACATTAGACCGCCCTATGTTCCCAACATCTGGTCAGTTGCACTCAGTTAACTTAGAAGTTGCTTTGCCAGGTAGTGATTCGGCTTATGAAAAGCTGACATATAGTGGTCAAGTCTTCTTCCCAATTGGTAAAGGCTTTGGCTTACGTGGTTATGGCAAAGTAGGTTATGGTCATGACTTACCGTTTTGGAAAAACTTCTATGCAGGTGGTTGGGGTTCAGTCCGTGGTTATGAAGATAATACACTAGGTCCAAGATACCCTGGTGAATACTACAGTGGTACACAGACGACTGACTCAAATAAAGACCCAATTGGTGGTAATGCGTTGGTGCAGTTTGGTGGTGAAATTATCTTACCTGTACCATCTAAAGGTGATTGGGCAAGAAATGTAAGACCTACCTTGTTTGTTGAAGGCGGGCAAACATTTGATACAGAATGTAAAAATGTCTCGGATTTTTATGACGGCACGACTAAAGTAAGTGGTAAGCAATATTGTAAAGATAATTACGGTTTTGACTTGGCGAACTTACGCTACAGTGCAGGTGTTGGCTTAACATGGAACACCATGATTGGACCACTTTCAATCAGTTATGCATATCCATTGAATAAAAAAGACGGCGATGAAACACAGTCTGTTCAATTCCAAATCGGTCGTACTTTCTAAGTACGGCTACAAATGAAATATTAAAAGGTTATCTCATGAAAAAACTAGCAACAGTTGCATTAATTTTAGGTTCTACTATAGCAACAGTCTCTCATGCTGCAGGTTATGGCGTTGTAGATATGCAACGTATTGTAGAAAATAGCACATACCTAAAACAACAAAATGATGCACTACAACAGTCTGTAAAGCCAAGTGCGACACGGGCTGAGCAACTAAACCAAGAAATTCAAGCGCTACAAGAAAAAGCAGCAACGGCTAAGCCTGCTGAAGTACAGCAACTTAAAACACAATATGAAGCAAAAGTGAAAGAAATTAACGGTCTTGAGCAAAGTATTCAGCAACGTGTTCAAGCAGCATCACAAACAACAAGTCAAATTTTCACTGCACGTGTACAACAAGCGGCAGAACAATTACGTAAAGAAAATAACTTAGATGTGATTTTGAATAAAAATGCTGCCCTTGCATATGACAATAATAGTGATTTAACTGATAAAATGCTCCAAAGAGTAAATACAGCTAAATAATCTATGAACCAAAAACACTATAAGCTCTCAGACGTAGCTCATCTTGTACAAGGTGAGTTTGTTGGTGAAGCAGATTTTATTGTTCAAGGCTTAGCAAGTCTTGAACAAGCCAATGCAAACCAGATTTCTTTTGTAAATGGTAAAAAATATCTGCCACAGGCCAGTTTATCTAAATCGGGCGTGCTCATTATAACGCCTGATTTACAACAAGAATTACCACAAACTCAGCAATTTATTATTGTTGATAATCCATACCTTGCATTTGCAAAACTCACACATGCTTTTGAAGTGAAAGACACTCGTCTAGGTATTGAAAACACAGCACA
Source organism: Acinetobacter rathckeae (assembly GCF_015627125.1). GTDB lineage: Bacteria > Pseudomonadota > Gammaproteobacteria > Pseudomonadales > Moraxellaceae > Acinetobacter > Acinetobacter rathckeae. The sequence continues at coordinate 568,528 of NZ_VTDO01000001.1, forward strand.
AATACATCCATCTGCAATCATTTCAGATACTGCTTATATTGGGCATTATGCAGTGATTGAAGAAAACTGTGTGGTAGGTGATGGTACACATATTCAAGCACACGTTAAAATAGATCGTGGTGTTGAAATTGGACAGCACTGCTTTATTGACTCGCATGTGACAATTACAGGCTATGCACAGCTTGGAAACCATGTCAGAGTACATGCAAATACAGTCATAGGTAGTGAAGGCTTTGGCTTTGCACCTTACCAAGGTAAATGGCACCGAATTGCACAATTAGGCTCGGTTAAAATTGGTAATCATGTACGAATTGGTTCAAACTGTAGTATTGACCGTGGTGCATTAGATGATACCATCTTGGCTGATGGTGTGATTATTGATAACCTTGTGCAAATTGCTCATAATGTCAATATTGGTGAAAATACTGCAATCGCTGCCAATACAGGTGTTGCAGGGAGTACCGTGATTGGCAAAAACTGTATACTTGCAGGGGCATGTGGTGTAGGCGGGCACTTGAAAATTGCCGATAATGTGACGTTGACAGGAATGTCAATGGTCACAAAAAATATTTTAGAACCTGGAACCCATTCTTCAGGCACAGGATCTTTTGAAAGTAAGCAGTGGCGAAAAATGGTTGTTGGGCTAAGACAATTAGCAGATGTGCCATTGACCAAACTTGTCAAACGGCTAGATCATATACAGACTCAAATAGAGTCAATTGAATCCACTTTAAAGATGCGTAAGTAATATGGTCACAGAGTCAGCAAAAACAAATCAAAATAAACCCGAATTGCCAATGAACACTCAGCAAATTCGTGAGTATCTGCCACATCGTTATCCATTTTTATTGGTTGACCGTGTTGTAGAGATTACAGATAACGCGATTGAGGGTTATAAAAACGTTTCAATTAATGAAGAGTTTTTACAAGGTCACTTTCCTGAATATCCGATTATGCCAGGTGTACTCATCATTGAAGCACTAGCACAAGTATCTGGTATTTTAGGTTTTGTGATGAATGATGTTAAGCCAGCACCAGGCTCATTGTTTTTATTTGCGGGTGCTGAAAAAATTCGCTTCAAAAAACAAGTTGTTGCAGGTGATCAACTTGTTTTAAAATCTGAGTTACTGATGCAAAAGCGTGGTATTTATAAATACCAATGTACTGCGTCTGTTGACGGAATTGTTGCAGCAACAGCAGAAATTATTATCTCCCATCAAAAATTATAGAGTAGGCATGAGAAATACGGCAAATATCCACTCCACTGCGATTATCGATCCATCTGCAATTATTGCATCAGATGTTTCGATTGGTCCGTATTGTATAATTGGGCCAGAGGTCAGTATTGCATCTGGAACAAAATTACACTCACATGTTGTTGTTGCAGGTTATACGCGTATTGGCCAAAACAACCAAATTTTTCAATTTGCGAGTATTGGTGAGGTATGCCAAGACCTGAAATATAACGGCGAAGAAACATGGCTTGAAATTGGTGACCATAATACCATTCGTGAGCATTCAAGTTTACATCGTGGTACGGTACAAGACCATGCTTTAACCAAAGTGGGTAGCCATAACTTACTCATGGTGAACACGCATATTGCTCATGATTGTCAAATTGGTAACCATAATATTTTTGCCAATAATGTAGGTATCGCAGGGCATGTTCAGATTGGTAACAATGTGATTGTCGGCGGTAACTCTGGTGTGCATCAATTTTGTAAAATTGATTCGTACAGTATGATCGGTGCTGCTTCTTTAATTACCAAAGATGTTCCTTCATATGTTATGGCTTCAGGTAACCCTGCACATGCATTTGGTTTAAATATTGAAGGTATGAAGCGTAGAGGTTGGTCAAGAGAAACCATTAATGGCTTGAGAGAAGCTTTTAAGTTGATTTACAAAGAAAACCTGACAACTGTACAGGCCATTGAACGTATTCGTACAGAGCTTCTACCAACGGTTGCAGAAGTCCAACTTCTCATTGATTCTTTAGAGCAATCTAAACGTGGTATTGTGCGTTAAGTTTAAAGCTTTTAACACAAAAAAAGACGAGTCATATGACTCGTCTTTTTTTGTGTTTTAGTTAGTTTTAAAATAACCAGCTTCTTTGGATTTTGGATATTTAGTTAAAATCAGCTGTTTGTATGTTGTTGCTAGGGTAGAGTTATGGTCAACCTCTTTTGCAATACTATAGAGCTGATACAACGCACGAGAGGCTTTATCTGATTCTGGATATTGTTTGGCAACAATCTCATAATTCTTTTTCGCGGCGGTATAATTTGAAGGCGTTACTGCAAGGTTAAACTCTGCTAGCCAAAAGTGGGCATTTCCAGTGTAGATACTTTTAGGGTAGTGTTTAATAAAGTCTTGCATCGGTGCAATCGCTTTCTTTGCACCACCTTGTTTATATGCCTCTAGGGCAAGGGTGTAAGCTTCTTTTTCGGTTAACTCGGTTTTCTTTGTTTCAGTTGTGTTCTCTGCGGTATTATTGGGTGCTACTTGGTTTGTACTGTTAGTTTTACTGGTTGTAGGCGTTGGGGGGGTATTGGCAGTATTTGTTGTCGGCGGTGTTGCCACAGGTGGTGTGGTTGGTTGTTGTGTTTGTTGTTGCTCATCGACTTTTTGTTGCAGTAGCTGTAAACGTTGATCTAAATCTGCATAGTGATTTTCTAAATCTTTTTTCAGCTGTTGTATGGTATTTTCATGCTCTTCAATCGTACCGCGTAAACGACGGACTTCTTCCTCTAACTTCTCACTTTTTTGCATGAGTTGCCAGTTAATATTTACCGGTGCTGCATTGTTGTCTGTGGTAGACGCTGTATTGTTGGTCGCAGTTGTTGGTAAAGATGCTGTGGTGTTTTGGCTCAAAGAGACATTTTCAATAGGTATGGCTGCATACGACATAGAACAACTGAGCAGTGCGATAAAAGCATAATTGTATTTTGATAATTGCATAAAATAGACTCAATTTAAAATTTACCCATATATAACAAGGTGATTGTTAGATTTGAGGGTCATATGTATTAAGAAGATGTTTTATAGTTTAAGCATTTTTTTTCTTGGGGTATATGATTTTAAGTGATTTATTAGTAATCAAACACACTCGATTTGTATGAAAAAACATATTTTTGACTTGTGTGGATTAAAAAAACCTCTATACTTGTCGTTGTGATGGTGATCCTACTGGTTATCTCGCAATTGTACCCTGTGAACCCCGCCAGGACCGGAAGGTAGCAACGGTAGCAGATGTGCGATGTGCCGAGTTTTTGCTAGTAGGGTTGCCTCCATTTATTTATAAGTCTTCAAAATCCTCCGTTCGCATTTCAATGACTTTAAAAATAATATCTAAGCTATATCCTCTATACTGTAAAAATCTCACTTGCTTGGCTTTAATTTTAGGGTCAGTTGCAATCTCTTGCCCAAACTTTCTGACTTTTAGTGCGTATGCTTCAGCAAGCCAATTGGTCGACTCTAACTGATCTTCAATAAATTGTAGGTCTACAGATTTTTGTTGTATTTTTTGTTTAATACGTTGAGGACCTTGTCCTTTGCTTAGCTGACTTCTAAACATTTGTTGCGCATATCGTTCATCATTTTGGTAATTATACTCAATCATTTGTTCAACAATGGCCTGTACTTCATTTATATCTTCTGCATATTGCTGTAATTTTTCTGTAAGCTCTGCTTTAGAATACTCTTTGCGGCCAAGTAATCTATAGGCGTAGGCACGTAATTTTGCACCTTTTAGTTTTGGTAGCTCGGTATTTGGGTTTTTGGTTTGAAATTGGCGATTTTTATACATGATTTTACAGTCAAAGCAGTTGGATATGAAAAAACCGAGCAATAGATGCTCGGTTTCGGTTTAGATGATCTACTCATCTAAAGGGGCTATTTCATCTTCTGTTTCTTCGGTCACAGTGACTTTTGTAAGTAGCTCAGCACGAATTTTTGCTTCAATTTCGGCAGCAATACTTGGGTTTTCTTCAAGATAACGTATGACGTTATTTTTACCTTGACCAATTTTTCCATCTTGGTATGAGTACCAAGCACCTGCTTTTTTCACAATGTTTTGTTGTACCCCAAGGTCAACAATTTCACCGAGGTGGTTGACACCTTTACCATATAAAATTTGGAATAAAGCCTCTCTAAATGGAGGTGCCATTTTATTTTTTACCACTTTAATCTTGGTTTCTGAACCAATAATTTCATCGCCTTCTTTTACTTGGCCAGCACGGCGAATATCTAAACGTACAGAAGCGTAGAATTTGAGTGCATTACCACCTGTTGTGGTTTCAGGGCTACCAAACATAACACCAATTTTCATACGGATTTGGTTAATGAAAATCACCATACAGTTTGAGCGTTTTGCATTCCCTGTAATTTTACGTAGTGCTTGGCTCATAAGGCGTGCTTGTAAGCCCATATGAGAGTCACCCATTTCACCTTCAATTTCTGCACGTGGGGTAAGGGCAGCGACTGAGTCGACAACAATCATATCGACTGCACCAGAGCGTACCAACATATCTGCAATTTCTAATGCTTGCTCACCATGGTCTGGTTGCGAAACCAATAGGTTGTCAATATCTACACCAAGTTTACGTGCATATTGTGGGTCTAGGGCATGCTCAGCATCAATAAACGCACATGTACCACCTGCTTTTTGGCACTCAGCAATGGCTTGTAGGGTCATAGTGGTTTTACCAGATGACTCAGGGCCATAAATTTCAACAATACGTCCTTTAGGTAGACCACCTATGCCAAGCGCAATATCTAGCATTAATGAACCTGTTGAAATTGCTTCAACCGCTTGCACAGTGTTACTGCCTAATCGCATGACTGAATTTTTACCAAATTGCTTTTCAATTTGTGCCAGTGCTGCAGTTAAGGCTTTGCCTTTATTTTCGTCCATGTGAAGACCTCAAAATAATAAATATGATTGATAACCCAGGTGGACGTTTGAGTACATCTTGATTCCACGAAGGCTATATTGACAGGTTTGTTAAATTTCTACTAGTAAGTTTTTATTTGGTGCGACAGTTTATGTCGTACTATTTTCATTGATAGGTCCATTGTTCATCATGACTTTGTTTAAACTTATGAATTTGGCGACGGTCTTTTTTATTTGGTCGATGATCTGGTTTAGCTAAGTTGTCTAGTTTTCGCTGAGATGCAAGAAGCTCCCGACGTGCAATACTCACCGCAGTTTCTTCATATAATAATTGTGCTGTGGGGGCAGGGCCACGTTGGTTGGATAACCCTTGAACCACAACAGTTTTTTTATCTGAACCTTGTTGTATGGTGAGTTCTAAGCCAACGTGGACTTCTTTAGATACTTTAACTCGCTCAAATAGGTGATGTACTTTACCGCCTTCAATGGCTGTTTTAGCTAGGCTACGTGTTTTAAAAAATCGTGCAGCCCATAGCCATTTATCAATACGCATACGTTCTATATGATGTGTAGATTCAGTGACTTTTTTCATCGTGTTCCTTTAATGGTTTTGGCAGGAATTTGAGGAGATCGGTGAGTTGGTCTAGCATAGGGTAATGATGTGTTGCTGTTATTGTTCGTGTACTCGAAGGTTGTGTAATGCTCCATAAGTGCTTCAGGCCAAATTGCTCAGCCTGCTGTAGTACGGCTGCTGTGTCATCTATAAAGACGCTACTTTTGATGCAAAACGGCAGGTGTGTATGTAATGTATGCCAAAACTGAGCATCTTCTTTGGCATAGCCAATGTCTTCACTGCTAATAATATGTTTAAAATAATGCCCAATCTGGGTTTTTTCAAGCTTAAGATTTAAGGTTTTTATATCTGCATTGGTCACAAGCCAGCACTCATGGCCCTGTTGTGTCAGTTCGGTGAGTAGTTCAGTACAGTACGGTCGAGTAGCGATATGTTTGGCATGCTGTCTGTGTATCTCTACAACATCGAGTTGTAATTTTTTTGACCAGAATTGGGTCGAATACCAAGACAGTGTATGTTTGTATTGTTGATGATATTGGTGCATCAGGTGATGAATGTCGTTGTCACTACATGAATGTGTTGAGACGTAGTATTCAGGGACTTTAACGTTCCAAACGAAGTCATCATAAGCGAGGTCAAGCAATGTGCCGTCCATATCAAACATATAAATTTGTTTTAACATCATGCTCATATTTCAAAAAATAGACTAAATTATGGCATGTTTTATGTTAAGAAAGCCACGCTTTGGGTTTTTCTAGCAGTGATGACTGTATTTTTAAGCAAGATGTATTGTAGATTAGCTTTATTTATTAGAATTTTATCATGATGTTTAAACAGAGTATTGCTCCAAAAGATGAACTGTTTGCAGAAATTATCTTGCTTATGGGTGAAGCAAACCAAATATTAAGACAGCAATTTCAACTGTTTTTAAATCATAGCGATACCTTTAATATACAACAAAAAGCAGACCAGTCCGCCGTGACACAGGCAGATTTTAGTGTACATGCATATTTATCAAAGGCATTGCAAAGCTTGAGCGAGAAGTATCCTGTGTTGTCAGAAGAGGGAATACATAATGAACGGCAGGCATGGGATGCCTTTTGGTTATTAGACCCATTAGATGGCACAAAGGAGTTCTTGGCAAAGCGACCTGAATTTACCATTAACTTAAGTTTGGTTAAACATGGAAAAACAGAGCTAGGCATTATTTCTGTTCCCGAAGAAAATTGTCTTTATATTGGTTATGTTGGACAACTGCCTTTTAAATATGACTTTTCAAACTATACGTGGTGGCGATATGAAAAATCAAATATAGATTTAGCTGATCAACCTTTACGTGTTGGTGTGAGTCATCATAGTGACTCTAAGCAAATGCAAGACTTTTTACAACGACTAGAAAAGATTAAGCCACTGCAAGTCATCCGTGCTGGAAGTGCTTATAAGTTTTGTTTGATGTTAGAAGGTAAAATTGATATTTATCCCAGATTTCATCCAACATGTGAGTGGGACACCAGTGCGGGGCAATGCCTTTTAGAAAGTGTGGGTGGTGGATTGTGGTCTCATACACAAGTGCCATTTACTTATAATCAAAGGCAAAGTTTACTGAATGGAAACTTTATTGCCTTTACGCAGATGCAATATGCACACAATGCATTTCAGTGTGTGTAAATTTATAGCCTGTATTGATTCTAACTGAGGAGCAAAGGATGACTTTAGCAAAACTCCCTGCAAACATGCTTGATGCGATTGCTTTGCTACCTAAAGATATACCTGTGGTATTGCTGACCAGACACTCGATTCGAGAAGTGGTCGAGGGACAGGGCTTAGCAGGCTATGATTTACAATTGACCGAAGAGGGCGTGGCTTTAGCACAAGCGTGGGGTGCATATCTAGCTACAGAGGTGACTATTGTGAGTGCAAATACTAGTCCAATACAACGTTGTGTAGACACAAGTCGGCATATGCTCACTGGTGCAGGAAAAAATGTATCTGCTGATTTAAAACAGGTGTGTAACCCATTGTTGGTTGAGCCTGGAAGTTTTGTCGTTGATTTAAAAAAAGCATCGCCCTCATTTAAAAAATATGGTGCTTTAGGCTTTGTGAACGCTTTTCTAAACAATCAAGTTGAAGGCATGAAGTCTGTACGTCAAGGCGTGTTCGATATTTTGGCAGATTTATATCAGTTAAGCCAACACCGTTCTGGTATGCATTTAGTAGTCACTCATGACACCATTATGGCGGTTGCTTATGCATATTTAAAACAAATAAAAGTGTTAGAGCAAAGTGATTGGCCACAGATGATGGAGGGCATGTTTATTTGGTTTGAAGGTACAACATTTTTAGACAGTGATTTAGTTTGGGTGTGGCGAGGCCAAAAGCATTGTGTAAGTGTTTCTGGCCTATTTAAAGCCAAATAGAACATATAGACATAAAAAAGCCTCCTTTATAGGAGGCTTTTTTACTTAATGCAAATTAGTTAGAAGCAAGTGCTTTAACTTGTGCATTTAAGCGGCTCTTATGACGAGCAGCTTTGTTTTTGTGGATAATGCCTTTGTCAGCCATGCGGTCGATTACAGGAACTGCTTTTTTGTAAGCATCTGTAGCAACAGCGTAGTCACCAGAAGCAATCGCACTTAACGTACGTTTTAAGTAAGTACGAACCATTGAACGCAAGCTTGCGTTGTGTTTACGTGCTTTCACGTTTTGACGTGCACGTTTTTTTGCCTGAGCAGAGTTTGCCACTCTTGCACTCCTTGAATTAGATTGGTCTGGGCGGGCTGAAACAAAACCGAAACTACACAGTTCCCCTTAAACCAGCCCGTAAACAAGTGCGATATTGTGATGAATCATAGCGATTAAGTCAACCCTTATTCGGTCAGTGATCGCCTGTGTTTACTTCAAAATGTGCAAATATACCTAGAAAGGTGATGAATTTATCTGTCTTGTCTTTTTTTTATGCATTTGATAGGGCGTACGCTTTTAGAAACGGTGCAGTGTTAAATTTGTATTTAGCCTAAGCAAATTTATGCTCTCAATTTAAGAACATAACAAGCGAGATAATACATGTTAATATCTCACTTTATGAAAATGCAGATGATGTCTTGAGTCTATGTTTATTTTTGAAAAAGAAATTGCAACCCTAGGTTTAGATCAGTTAAAACACAAACAAAAACGTTGGGTAGGTGGTGTATCTGGTTCAGCAGCCAGTTTATTACTGACGGAAATTTTAGCAACACACAAGAAGCAGCTTTTTGTCGTAGTCGCCAAAAATACGCAACACCTTGTACAGTTAGAGAGCGAACTGGCATTTTATGGTGTACAAGCTTTTGTATTTCCAGATTGGGAAATCTTGCCTTACGACCGTTTATCACCGCATCAAGACATTGTTTCTGAGCGTTTGGCAATCTTGTCAAATATGCCAAATAGCGGTGTATTATTGCTCACAGCTTCAACATTTTCGCAACGTGTTGCACCAACCTCTTGGTTATTGGGTGAGCATTTTGATATTCAGCTTGGTGATCATTTTGATTTAGAAACGCAAAAAAAGCGTTTGATTCAAGCAGGGTACCACTTGGTTGATTCTGTATATGACCACGGCGAATTTGCAGTACGTGGTAGCATCATGGACATCTATGCATCAGGTCAAACACAACCAATACGTATAGACTTATTTGATGATGAAATTGAAACACTTAAGTTTTTTGATCCAGAAACACAGCGTACCACAGAAAACCTAACTGAGTTTCGTGTGTTGCCTGCCAAAGAATTTCCGCTTAAAGAGGGGCGAGCGAATTTTCGTGAGCGTTATGCCCAAAGCTTTCCACGCTCAAACAGTAAGAAAAATCCATTTTATCAAGATATTCTCGAAGGTATTTCATCGCCAGGGATTGAGTTTTACTTTCCGCTCTTTTTTACTGAAGAAGCCATGCTAGCAGATGGTTATGTCTCATCGTATCTTCCAAGTCATGCAGTTGTCATTACACATGATGGACTAGATGCTGACTTATTACATTTTTGGCAAGATACCTATAGACGTTATGAAGACCGTAGACATAACCTAGATCAGCCAATTCTTGCCCCTGAACAGCTGTTTTTACAGCCAAATCAGGTGCTTGAGCATATGAATACCTTTCGTCGAATTGAAATGTCTGAGTCTTTAGTTGCTGATAAGTCTGGGGTTGTGAATTTAACGGCACAACCACCAAAAAAACTGGCAGTAGACATTAAAAAACAACAACCTTTTGCTGAGCTGAGTCAATTTATTGTGTCACAAATAGCCAAGGTATTGGTTGTGGCAGAAACAGCAGGTCGTAGAGAGTCACTGAAAGATGCTTTACGCCCACACTTGGGGGAAATAAAACAAACACAGTCATATCACGATTTTATAAAAAACAAAACAAAACTTGCGATTACTCATGCACCGTTAGATCGTGGTTTGGATGTGCCTGAGCGTTTGGTGGTGATTTCTGAAAACCAACTATACGAACATCGAGTCATGCAACGCCGTAAGAAAAGGCAACAAGAGGTTTCTGAAGAGTTTTTAATTAAAAGTTTAACGGAGCTGAGTATTGGTTCGCCAATTGTGCATATAGATCATGGTGTTGGACGCTATGCAGGGCTTGTATTTTTAGAAATTGATGGTCAAGAACATGAATTCTTACAGCTAAACTATGCAGGCGAGGCAAAAGTATATGTACCAGTATCAAACCTACATTTAATTAGTAGATACAGCGGTGGCGACCCAGATTTAGCACCATTGCATAAGTTAGGTACAGATGCTTGGAGTAAAGCAAAGCGCAAAGCATTAGAGCAAATACACGATGTGGCTGTTGAGTTATTACATGTGCAAGCCCGCCGTCAGGCGAAACCAAGCTTTGCGTTTAAAGTAGATGATACGGCATACCATTTATTTGCTAACTCATTTTTATATGAAGAGACCTTAGATCAAGCCAATGCCATTGAAATGACCTTGCATGATATGCAACAACCAAAACCAATGGATCGTTTGGTATGTGGTGATGTTGGTTTTGGTAAAACAGAAGTAGCTATGCGAGCTGCATTTGTTGCGGTTGAAAATGGTAAGCAGGTGGCAGTACTGGTACCGACAACGTTGTTGGCACAGCAACATTATGAATCCTTTAAAGATCGTTTTGCCGACTGGCCTGTACGTATAGAGGTACTTTCTCGTTTTGGCTCAAACAAAACGCATCAAAAAACCATTCAAGATTTGGCTGATGGTCAAGTCGATATTGTGATTGGCACACATAAAATTTTACAAGATCATATTGTATTTAAAAACTTAGGTTTGATGGTGGTCGATGAAGAGCATCGTTTTGGTGTGCGTGATAAAGAGCGTATAAAAGCATTGCGTGCCGATGTAGATATGCTCACGCTCACAGCAACACCCATTCCACGAACTTTAAATATGTCATTTAGTGGTATGCGTGATTTATCTATTATTGCTACGCCACCTGCACGCCGTTTAGCAGTTAAAACATTTGTACAAGAGCAGACCAATGCCACTGTTACAGAAGCAATTTTGCGTGAGTTGCTACGTGGTGGACAAGTTTACTTCTTGCATAATGAAGTGGATAGCATTGAACGTACTGCAGAAAATATTCGTAACTTAGTCCCAGAAGCCCGTGTTGCTGTGGCACATGGGCAAATGCGTGAACTTGAGCTTGAGCAAGTGATGCAACAGTTCTATCACAAAGAACATAATGTTTTAGTTTGTTCGACCATTGTAGAAACAGGGATTGATGTTCCCAATGCCAATACCATTATTATTGAACGTGCCGATAAATTGGGTCTCGCACAGTTACATCAGTTACGTGGTCGTGTTGGGCGTTCGCATCATCAAGCGTATGCTTATCTTTTAGTGCCATCGATTAAGGGGTTAAAGGGCGATGCTGAAAAGCGTTTAGATGCCATACAACGAGCTACGCACTTGGGTGCCGGCTTTATGTTGGCCACTGAAGACTTGGAAATTCGAGGTGCAGGTGAGTTACTCGGTGAAAAACAAAGTGGTTCAATGCAAACCATTGGCTATAGTTTGTATATGGAAATGCTTGAAAAAGCGACCAAAGCGGTACAAAAAGGTAAAACAGCCAATTTTGATGCACCACTGAATTTAACCGCAGAGATTAATTTACATCTTCCTGCTTTGATTCCAGACAGTTATTTGGGTGATGCGCATCAGCGGTTACTTTTTTACAAGCGTATTAGTAATACCAGTACGCTAGATAAGCTAAACCATATCCGTATGGAGTTAATTGATCGTTTTGGTCTATTGCCTGATGCTGTAAAGCAGTTGTTTGCAGTACATGAGATTCGCTTGGCTGCTGAACAATTAGAAATTAGTAAGATTGATATTGCAGCACAAGGTGGGTATTTGGAGTTTTCACCTACAACACCTGTACAAGCGATTACTATTATTCAGCTTATGCAAAAGCAACCAACCCATTTTAGAATGGAAGGTGGGCAACGCTTGAAAATATCTGTTAATCTGACTGATTACGCACAGCGTATTGCTTTTATTAAAGATTTGCTACAAAAGCTACAACAGAGTCTAACGAGCTAATTAAATTGTTGCTAAAGACAGCACTCTATTGGGCAAATATTGTCATAAATAGGGTGCTTAGATATTCACAATAGCATCTATATGTTAATATGAAGCAACTTCTACTGTCATGATCTATAAAGATATGTTTAGTTTACATCCACAGTTAGCCCAAGATACCTTTTTTGTTGGTGACTTTCCGTTATCAACATGCCGATTAGTCAATGATATGCAGTTTCCTTGGTTGATTCTTGTGCCAAGAGTACCAGGCATTACTGAATTATATGAGTTAAGCCAAGCAGACCAAGAACAATTTTTAAGAGAGTCTAGTTGGTTGTCTAGCCAATTATCAAAAGTATTTCGTGCAGATAAAATGAATGTGGCGGCGCTTGGTAATGTTGTACCGCAATTACATTTTCATCATGTTGTTCGCTATCAAAATGACACTGCATGGCCAAAACCTGTTTGGGGTTTAAATGCTGTACCGTATAGCAGTGAAGTGTTATCGCATATGCGTCAAACACTGATGCTTGCTTTACGTGGGCAAGGTGACATGCCGTTTGATTGGCGTATGGACTAATTGGTATAAGATAGAATCAATACACTGGTTGCATAGGCGTGTTATAGATGCTGTTTGATCGTATTTCAATGAATAGGTTTGCTATAGAATGCGTTTATCGTGCAATTGCATATACGATACTTTCTGTGGGTGTACTCATCTATTATACAGATGAGCCTATGCGTTTGATGTATTGGACCGTACCCATTGCCAGTGTGATCTTATTATCCATATCCATTAAAGCATTTTACTATTTAAAATATAAAATTAATGAAGCATCTGCACGACAATGTATTTTTGTATTAGATGTTGTCGTGGCTGCATTGGCGATTGCATCTGTACATTTTTCATTGGTTTTTAGTTTACTGTTAATTATTAGCCTGATTTTTATTGGTAATAGTTTTAAATCATCATTTATAACCACTGTAGTTGTGTGTGCCATAGGGATTATCACAAGCTACTTAGCTAGTATTTTTATCTTTGGGTTTCAAAATTATTTTAATTTAAATGATATCCGACTGGTGCTCTATAGCTTTTCCTGTTTCTTGTTGTTTTTAGGTTCCGCATTTTATTTTTATAAAAACTACTTAGAGCATGTTAAAAAAACTAAACATTATTACCAAGAACAAATGGACCGTTATGTCCAGTTTTCTACGCAGCTAAGTCGCTACGCGCCTAAACAATTGTGGCAGTCGATTATGAGCGGTGAAACCCAAGCTAAAATTGAATATAAACGAAAAAAAATGACCATTTTCTTTTCAGATATTCAAGGTTTTACTGAGCTTGCAGAAAACTTACCGCCTGAAGAGTTGGCATTTTTATTGAATGATTATTTAGGGCATATGACTGAAATTGCCAAAAAATATGAAGCAACATTAGATAAGTTTGTTGGCGATGGAATCTTAATTTTCTTTGGTGACCCTCACAGTAATGGTTTAGAACAAGACGCTAAAAAGTGTATTGAAATGGCACTGATGATGCGTCAGCAAATGCATGTATTGCGTGAACGATGGTTTAAAATGGGATTTCCTGAGTTACATATTCGTATGGGAGTAAGTACAGGGTATTGTCACGTTGGAAATTATGGTTCAGATTATCGCATGTCTTATACCGTAATTGGTCATAATGTAAATCTAGCATCTCGCTTGCAGGCTGTTGCAGATATTGATGAAATTCTGGTGGCAGATAGTACATACAACTTAGTAAAAGACCAATTTATTTGTATTCCAAAACAGCCTATGCAGTTGAAAGGAATGCAAAACTCAATGAATACATGGCAGATTTTAGAGAAATACACAGGTAACACTGCCGATATGCAACAATGGTTTGACTATAATTACAAAGGCTTTCATTTATTATTAAATTTAGAAGAAATACAGCATTATGAACATGTAAAGCTGATTGATATTTTAGAAAAAATGACAGCAACGCTTAAAACCCAAAAGCGTATGACAACTAATCAAGGTGTTGCTAAATTGACTTTAAGTGATGAAGTGGTTGAAATCTTAGATAAAGAGTAAATGCTTAGTCACTCTAAGCATTTACTCAGAGTCTTAATGACCTTCTGATGCGTGATTGATGGTGTATTTCGGAATTTCTACTTCTAAATCTTCATCTATAACTTTAACCTGACAAGATAAGCGAGAATCTGGTTCAAGACCCCATGCACGGTCAAGTAGATCTGCTTCTACATCATTCATTTCATCTAGGCCATCAAACCCTTTACGAATTACAACGTGGCAGGTTGTACATGCACATGACATATCACAAGCATGTTCAATTTTTATGCCATGTTCATGTAAGCTAGCACACAAGTTGCTGTTTTGTTCAACTTCAAACTCTGCACCTTCTGGGCAAAACTGTGCATGAGGAAGGACTTTAATACGTGGCATATCGGTTACCTATTTAGTACTTGGGGTGGACCAGTCATCAAGTTTAGTGCCTTTGAGGGCGTGGTCAATATGGCGGTTCATACGTAAAGCAGCAAATTGATCACTATGTTGCTTTAACTGTTTCACAGACCTTTCGATGTGATCAATATCATCACCTTGTAACGCCGTGCTTAGTTCTTGTTGAACCTGCTGTAGCTTTAACAACTGTGTTTCATTGAGCAATCGAGCATCTACAGTCAGTGCTTGAGTGAGTGCTTCAAGCTCACGCTCTGCTTCCATTTTGGTTTCATGCAAGTGGCGAAGGTGCTTGTCTTCTTCTGCATATTTATAGCCATCGAGTAGTAGGCGTTCCATATCTGCATCAGATAGACCATAAGAAGGCTTAATGTCAATCTTTGCTTGCGTACCCGATGTTGTTTCTTGTGCTGATACAGAGAGTAAGCCGTCTGCATCGACTTGGAAGGTCACTTCAATACGTGCTTGACCGGCTGTCATAGGCGGAATGCCATGCAGAACAAATTGACCAAGCGATCTACAATGTTCTACTAAGTCGCGTTCACCTTGTAGTACATGTATGAGCATGGCCGTTTGACCATCTTTATAGGTGGTAAACTCTTGCTTACGTGCAATTGGAATGGCTGTATTACGAGGAATAATACGCTCAACCAGTCCCCCCATGGTTTCTAAACCTAGAGAAAGTGGTGTCACATCGAGCAATAAGGCTTGATCTTTACTGTTGCCAATCAGTTGGTCGGCAGTCATTGCTGCCCCAATTGCGACAACTTCATCTGGGTTGATACTGCACAGTGGTGTTTGATCAAATAGCTGTTCTACAGCATCTTGTACAGCATATGAGCGGGTAGAGCCACCTACTAATACCACATGTTTAATATCTGAAAGCTCAAGCTTGGCATCTCTGAGTACACGCTTACATACATGTAAGGTACGGTCTAAAGCTGGCTGTATAATTGTTTCAAATGTTGCTCTATCTAATGTAACAATCTGGTCAGCGATGTTAATAGTGACTTCTGGTTGATTCGAGAGTGCTTCTTTTGCTTTTTTTGCAGCTGTTATGAAGTTTGCATTGGTTGAATTGTCTATGCTTTCAATATTTAGCTGTTGTTTGAGCCATTTAACAATGAGTCTATCAAGATCATCACCACCTAAAGCTGTATGCCCACCCGTGGCTAGAACCTCAAATACGCCTTGTGAAAAGCGTAAAATAGAGACGTCAAATGTACCACCACCTAAATCATAAATGACATAGTTTTGATCAAGTTCTAGCTTAGTGTTTTGATCTAAACCGTAAGCTACAGCTGCTGCTGTAGGTTCATTGAGTAAGCGTAGTACATTGAGGCCTGCTAATTGTGCGGCATCACGAGTGGCTTGTCTTTGTGCTTCATCAAAATAGGCAGGTACTGTGATTACAACGCCTTGAATGTCTTGAGCGACGCTTTCTTCTGCTCTCGCTTTCAGCTGTTTAAGTAGATCAGCTGAAATTTCAACAGGTGTCTTTTGACCAACGGCTGTTTGAAATGTTGGCATGTCTTGTGCTGTACCCACCAATTGATATGGGTGCTGAAACTTAATATCGGCTTGAGAGCGCCCCATAAAGCGTTTTACCGAGGTAATGGTGTTGCTTGGATCATTGACTAAAAATGCTTGTGCAGCGTAACCATACGAAACACTTTCAGTGCTATAGTGCACGACAGATGGAAGCAATACATGGCCATTTTGGTCGGGTAGTACGTGTGCTTTGCCTGACCTCATGGTTGCCACTAAAGAGTGGGTTGTTCCTAAGTCAATACCGATTGCGATACGGTGTTGATGTGGGTCGCTTGATTGTCCGGGCTCTGCAATTTGCAAAAGGGCCATGTGTTAAAAATCCTTGATAAGTGTAAAGTGAGTTAGAAGTCGTCATCTAAATTGATTTGATGATCGAGGATATCTTCTTCTGCTTTATCTATATCGTTTAAAACTTTTTGGAAAAACTGTAACTTTCTAACGCTGTCTTGAGCATCTAACCACTGTTGTTGGGAAAACTGCGTGTTAAATGCATTGGTTAGGCTGTCAACGTGTGAGCCAACTTCTTTTTTTAGTTGATTCAGTTGTTCTACCGAGGCTGCCTCATCAAGCATTTCTCTTAACTCTAATGCAGACTGTAAAAAATCTAAGTCGTGAATAGATTGATCAAGATTCTGGTCTTGTTGTTGCAACTTTAAGAGGTAGCCTGCACGTGAGTCGACATAAAAAAGGGTTTTATACGCTTGGTTAATTTCACTCGATTGAATGAGTGCAAGGTTTTTATCTTTTGCCTGATCTGGGTGATATTGCTGTTGTAACTTCAGAAAATTAGCTTTGAGTGTAGTTAAATTAAGCTCTAATTGTTCAGGAAGATCAAACTGTTGAAAATAGTTCATACGTCATCGCCATAAAAAGCTAAAAACGGTGAAACACCGTTTAAAGAACATTGCAAAAGAGTGAGCGTTTATTTCAGGCTTAAACTGTGAATGATTCACCACAGCCACATTCCCCTTTTTTATTGGGGTTGTTAAACTCAAAACCTTCATTTAAACCATTTTTCACGTAGTCCATTTCTAGACCACTCAAATAAACAAGGCTTTTAGGGTCGATAAAAACTTTTACCCCAAAGTGCTCGAATATTTGGTCGTGTTGATCTATGTCATCGACAAACTCGAGAACATAAGCAAGCCCTGAACACCCAGAAGTTTTCACCCCAACACGAATGCCTTCGCCTTTACCACGATTTGTAATGTAATTGCGAATGTGTGTTGCAGCACTTTCGGTTAAGTAGATCATGAAAACTCCGCCAGTGGGTAAGGTGTTAAACGCTAGATTTCTTGGTACGAAAATCTTCAATTGCAGCTTTAATTGCATCTTCTGCAAGTACTGAACAGTGTACTTTTACAGGAGGAAGGGCAAGTTCTGTTGCAATGTCAATATTTTTAATGGCTTGAGCTTCATCGAGTGTTTTGCCTTTTAGCCATTCTGTCACTAAAGAGCTTGAAGCGATTGCTGAACCACAGCCATACGTTTTAAAACGTGCTTGTTCAATAATGCCATCATCACTTACTTGAATTTGTAAACGCATGACGTCACCACATGCAGGTGCACCCACCATACCTGTACCTACGTTTGCTGCATTTTTATCTAATACACCCACGTTTCTTGGGTTTTCGTAATGGTCAATTACTTTGTCGCTATACGCCATGATATTTCTCCTAACCTGGGTGTTACCTAAGTTTTGCAATATATGTTATGAAATTGAAAGATGGGTGAGATTAGTGCTCAGCCCACTCAACCGATGAAAGGTCAATCCCGTCTTTGTACATATCCCAAAGCGGAGATAAATCACGTAACTTCTCAACAGCTGATTTTGTGATGGCAATCACATGGTCAATCTCTGCTTCAGTGGTATATTTACCAAAACTAAAACGAATTGAGCTATGTGCGAGTTCATCAGATAAACCAAGTGCTCGAAGTACATAAGATGGCTCTAGTGTTGCAGACGTACATGCTGAACCACTTGATACAGAAATATCTTTAAGTGCCATCATGAGTGATTCGCCTTCAACAAAGTTAAAGCTCACGTTTAGATAGTTTGCAACATTATAAACAGGATGGCCGTTTAAAAATACTTGCTCTAGGTCTTGTAAACCATTCCAAAGACGGTCACGTAAAACACGTAGTCTTTCTTGTTCAGCCACCAGATTTTTACCTGCAAGCTCAAATGCTTCACCCATACCTACAATTTGGTGAGTTGCAAGTGTGCCTGAACGCATACCACGTTCGTGTCCACCACCATGCATTTGTGCTTTTAAACGCACACGTGGTTTACGGCGTACATAGAGTGCACCAATGCCTTTAGGGCCATATATTTTGTGTGCAGAAAAGCTCATTAAGTCGACTTTAAGTGTACTTAAATCAATGTCTACTTTACCTGCCGCTTGTGCTGCATCAACATGGAAAAATGTTTTGTTGGCACGGGTCAGTTCGCCAATAGCAGCGACATCAGTGATCGTACCAAGTTCGTTATTTACCATCATCAGTGACACTAAAACTGTATCTGGGCGTAATACTTTAGCAACCATATCTGGAGTAATTAAACCCGTTTTTGGTTCAGGTTCAATATACGTAATTTCAAAACCTTCTGACTCAAGCTCACGACAGGTATCTAAAATTGCTTTGTGTTCAATTTTACTGGTAACAATATGCTTACCTTTTTGTGAGTAAAATTGTGCAATACCTTTAAGTGCAAGGTTATCTGCTTCAGTTGCACCAGAAGTCCAGACAATCTCACGAGGGTCAGCTTTCACAAGGTTGGCAACTTGCTCTCTTGCGTACTCTGCTTTTTCCTCAGCTTGCCAACCATGGGCATGTGAGCGTGAAGCAGGGTTACCAAAAGTACCATCAAAGGTAAGACATTCCATCATGCGTTCCGCCACGATAGGGTCTACTGGTGTTGTTGCTGCATAATCAAGATAGATTGGACGTTTCATGTTAAATACCTGTCGCCTGTAAGGTGGCTGAATCAAGATGTGCTGATTTTTGGCGGATAGCTACAGTTTGTACATTCTTTGCAGATGTAAGGTCAGCGAGCGATATCTTTGCTAAATAATTTTCAATATGGTTTGACAAATCATGCCAAAGGTCGTGTGTAAGGCACATTGCACCATTTTGACAATTGCCTTGATGGTCACAACGTGTTGTATCGACGGTCTCATTTACAGCTTCGATCACTTCTAATACTGTGATTTCATCTGCACTTTTCGCAAGGTGATAGCCACCGTTTGCACCACGTACACTAGATACGAGGCCGTTGCGTTTGAGTTTAGCAAACAGTTGTTCCAAGTAAGCCACTGAGATAGTCTGACGGGTTGCTATTTCAGTCAGTGTAATGGTTTTATCTGCTGGTTGTAACGCAAGATCTAAAAGGGCAGTCACTGCGTAGCGACCGCGAGTTGTTAGGCGCATGACTCGATACACATATTTAAGACTAGATAGTACAATTTTAAGAATCCTGACTAAAATAGTCAAGTTTTAACTCATATAAAAATGATGACGGTATTTATAGGCCAAAATTTTTAATGAACATGGCTATATATTAACGCAATAATTAAGCTTAATGTAATGATAAAAAAGATAATATTAATTCTTTTTTGCGATGATTGAATGTGTCGAACACGATTTTTTAGCTGTTTGTTTTCTACATATAAGTGATTGATTTTAGCACGTTGTTGGTCGATTTTCTCTAATAAAGCAGATGTGCGCAGTGGTGAGCTTGTAGTGTCTTTTTTATGGCTAGGTGTGAAAATCCATTTTTTCCAATCGCTACCAAGGTGAGGAAGCGATAAAGAAATAAGGAAATCTCTGAGTTGATCTTTAGTCGTTGCATCTTCAGTATAAATTTTTATGCCATAAATGCTTCTTTTATTGCCCAAGGCCAATGCCTGAACATAGCCAAAAATTGTACTGCTGATTTCTAGCGTTGTTTTTTGCTCTGGTGTATTTAGGTTAAAGAGTAAGCCTTTGTTTGTGAAGCTGACATAAAAATTGAAGTAGGGAATATAGCAATTTACTTTGAGCACAATATTGTTACTTACAAATGGTTGAGCTTGTTGCTGTACCATATTGTCATGTTTGAAAACAAAGCTGTAGAACGTTTCTAAGCCAATCATGAGTGTTTCAAGTAAGAAAGAAAGTAATTTTTTTTCTTCTGTTGGTGTTTTCATGATTGGGAGTCCTCAATAAAGTGGCGTTATATACAATGAAAGTGTATTTATGTTTGTCTTATGACTTCATATTCGTCAAGATTTACTTTAGCCACTTAAAAGCTGATTTATATTGGCTATCTAAAATAGATCAAAAGTCAAAATCTAGCAAGGACATGCCATCTATTGCTGAATTGTTGCATACTTCTTATGCATGTTCTTGAGGTGTAAGCATGTCTCTATAGATGTTTGCTTTTGTTGGTATCTGGTGCCACTTTGGGCAAAGTAAACTGATGAAAAGCAGATGTTTTGACAAAAAATATGTGTTTTCGTGCTTTTTTTGTTTTTTTAAAATTAAAAAGTATGAAAAGCCATAGCTGAGTCTTGCCTTTTGCCCCAAAGCATTGATATAAAGGCACTGAGGCAAGAGATAGAACATGACTAGATCTTAAATAGACCATACTAGAGGACATAATCTTCATGAATAAATCAGAGTTAATTGATAACATTGCACAAAATGGGGGATTGTCAAAGGTTGATGCTGGTAAAGCACTTGACGCAACGATTGCTTCAATTACAAAAGCATTACAAGAAGGCGATGCGGTAACGTTGGTTGGCTTTGGTACGTTTGCGGTAAAAGAACGTGCAGCACGTACAGGCCGTAACCCTAAAACTGGTGAAGAGTTACAAATTAAAGCGAGCAAAGTGCCAAGCTTTAAAGCAGGTAAAAGCCTAAAAGATGCGGTTGCTTAATTACAACTTGCATAAAAGCGCGCCTGAAGGCGCGTTTTTTTATTCACACTCATAAATAAATCTGGCGTAATACATGCATTGATGGTGTTATTTCAGTTAGAATTGCAGACAAATAAGATATTGGAATACAGATGGAATCGTTTCGTAAACTGATTAAAGGTTGGTTAGGTATTGTATTACTTGTTTTATTCCTAATTCCTTTGGCACTTGTGGGTATTGAAGGCTATTTTAGTGGATCAAACAAGGGAGATGTTGCTAAAAAAGTCAATGGTCAAGCCATTTCAAATAAAGAACTTGATGAGTTGGTGAAATCTTACCAACAACAGTACTTACAGTATGTTCAAGGAGATGAATCTCTTTTGAACACAGGTGTTATTAGAGAGTCAGCGCTTAATACTTTAATTGCTAGAACATTACTTTTACAGCAAGCTGGTAAACTCGGTATTCAAATGAGTGATACTCAATTTGTACAAATGTTATCTCAGCTCCCTGACTTTCAAGTCAATGGTAAGTTCAGTAATGAAGTATTTGGAAATTACTTACGTAGCCGTGGTATTACTAAAGAGGCATTGTTGGCAAATTTACAGCAAGATCATGCTTTGAAAATGCTCACTGCTACAGCATCAAGTTATGCTTTAACCAGCAAACAAGGTGTTGAAAACTTTGTTAACCTACAATCTGAACAACGAGAGCTGTATTTATCAAGCATTAAATTAGATGAGTACAAAAAAGGAATCACAATATCAAACCAAGATGTTGCGGATTACTATGAAAAGCATAAAGCTGAGTTTAGACGTAGTGCGTCTGTAGATGTAGACTATGTGGTGGTGAAGCCAAGCATGTTTACGCAAACAGCGCCAATAACAGATGCTGAGTTACAGCAAGCATATACGCAATATGTAGATGCACAAAAAAATAATGCATTGAAAAAAGTTCGTCATATTCTGATTACTAAAGATACCCGCAGTGACGCAGATGCACTCAAGTTGGCAAATGACGTTGAAGCTAAAATTAAAGCAGGTTTATCCTTTGCAGATGCGGCTAAACAATTTTCAGAGGATCCAACATCTAAATTGCAAGGTGGTTTAATCCAAGATTACCAAGCAGGAACATTGGGTTCAACTGAGTTTGATGATGCTGTAAAAGCATTAAAAGACAATACAATTTCTGCACCTGTAAAAACAAACTTTGGTTACCATATTATTGATGTGAAGACTGATGCTGTAAAAGTCGTGCCATTTGAGCAAGAAAAAGCAGCACTTCAAGCCAGTCTGGAAAAAAGTAAGCTTGCAAATGTGTATACAGATACTGTGAATAGCTTGAATGATGCTGCAGTGAATGCAGATGCTTTAGATG
Organism: Acinetobacter rathckeae; assembly: GCF_015627125.1. Lineage (GTDB taxonomy): Bacteria > Pseudomonadota > Gammaproteobacteria > Pseudomonadales > Moraxellaceae > Acinetobacter > Acinetobacter rathckeae. The sequence goes on from NZ_VTDO01000001.1 coordinate 590,844, forward strand.
TAATTACACAGCAAGTAAAAACAGCTTCAATTCAAAGTGCTAAAAATGTGACTTTATGGACAAGCAATACTTATTTAAGTCAGCCTCTTGTTAAAGCAAAATTGTTTAATGATGATGTAAAAAATGGTGATCATAATATTTCAACGAGCATTGCTCTTGCCAATGGTGAAACGTTGTGGTTGAAAATACGTCGCTACTATCCAGAAGGTTTACAGACTTTAGAGCAGGCAACAGATGCCATTAAAGCAACATTGTTAAATAAAAAAGCAGCAGCGATTGCAACCGCAAAAATTGCAGCTACGCTAGAGGCCTTTAAAACACAGCCTGCAGCTGAAGTACTTGCTAAAAGTGCGATTAAGTTTGAGAAACCTGCATTATTTAGTCGTCAAAATCTGAAAAAAGATATTGCTGATGTTGCCTTTACGCAGCCTATACCTAAAGCAGGTATGTGGTCTGTAGGTACAGCAGATTTATCTGATGAACTCGTAATTGTGGCTGTATCTAAGGTTGATCGAGATGCATTTACTAAGCTCACACCAGAGCAAGTTCAGCAAGCAACAAAAGCCTATCAGCAACTTCATGGTGAGCAGGAATTGGCAGATTATATTGATTACTTAAAGTCAGTCGCAAAAATTAAGTAATTGATGCAAGTTAGGGTCACTGCTATGGCACGTCTATACAGTGACCTTAATTTTTTTGATTAGCACTTGTCAGCATAGAAAAAATAGCGTATTTTAAAATGAGATCATATTTATTTTGAAGACAATACATGACCTTATTGATGCAATCTGTTTTTTCATACGTATACTTTTGGCACTTTAGATAGTTGCCCCTATGCGTATGGGCAAAAGATAGGTTGCCCATCATATTTATAACCTGATTGGCAACAGCCAATCAGGTTTTTTTATGTCATTTTTTGGAGATTTCACATGGCTGACCAATTTAACTTTTACTTTATCTATAGCCAATTTTGCCTAGCACAAGATACTCAACATCAAATACGATCTTCCCAGAAATAAAGTAAGGGTTTCGACCCCCTAAGGATATAAAATGAATACTGTTGTTACTCCTGTTCAAGAACAAACGCTTCCTACACCACAGCAACTTAAAAAAGATTTGCCACTTTCTAGCACACTTAAAGCACAAATTACACAGCATAGACGTACTGTAGATGCCATTTTAGCGGGTCAAGATGACCGTTTATTGCTCATTATGGGACCCTGTTCGATTCACGACCCTGTTGCGGTTGTAGAATATGCGAAAAAATTACAAAAGCTACAATTAGAAGTGAAAGATCGTATTTTTATTGTGATGCGTGCTTATATTGAAAAGCCAAGAACAACAGTGGGCTGGAAAGGCTTTTTATATGACCCAATGTTAGATGGTAGTGCAAATTTAAAACAAGGGATTGAAAAGTCTCGTGCGTTGTATCTTGAATTGGTTGCGGCTGGTATTCCCATTGCGAGTGAAATTTTAAACCCAATGGCCACAGGCTATTTTGATGATTTAATTGCTTGGGGAGCGATAGGGGCAAGAACATCTGAGTCACAAATTCATCGTGAAATATCAAGTAGCTTGCCGTTTGCAGTAGGCTTTAAAAATGGTACAGATGGTTCCGTACAAATTGCATTAGATGCAATACAATCTGCTGCGGCAAAGCATGATTTCTTTGCCCTTGGGCAACACGGTGGGCCAGTACTCAAAAGTAGTTTAGGTAACCCATTTCCACACTTAATTTTACGTGGTGCAAATACGGGTACAAACTATGATGCACAATCTGTGCAAGTCATTAAAGAAAAAGTAGGTGAAAAAATGCCTGCTTTAGTGATTGACTGTAGCCATGGAAATAGTGGAAAAGACCCATTAAAACAACCTGCTATATTAAAGCAGATCGTTGCAGAAAGAGCTTTAACGCAAGTTAGGGGGGTCATGGTTGAAAGTCATTTGCTGGATGGTGCTCAGAAAATTTCAACCAATATGACTTATGGTCAATCTGTAACGGATGGCTGTTTGGGGTGGGAGAAAACCGAGCAGTTGGTGTTACAAGTCTATTCAGATTTATCTGCTTAAGTGAAGTGTAAAAAATACAGGCCGATTGGCCTGTATTTTTATAGTCCTGCTTCGTAGTCTGTACTCGATAGTAGGTTATCTATATCATTGATATTGTCTGGTTTTATTTTATAGATCCAACCTTTGCCGTATGGGTCATCATTAATAAAATCTGGGTCATCATCAAGGGTTTCATTGACTTCAACCACGGTGCCTGAAATAGGCATGTGAATGTCTGAGGCTGTTTTTACAGATTCTACAACACCTGTTTGGGTGGTTGCTTCAATATGTTGACCCACTTCAGGCAGTTCAACATAAACTAAATCACCTAGTGCATCTTGTGCATGGTCTGATATGCCTGTAATAACTAAATCACCTTCGACTTTAGCCCACTCATGTGTTGTGGCATATTTTCGATCTGCTGGGTGGTTCATAACAGTGTCCTATTTTATCTGAAGTTTTATTGTATCTTGAAGTGAAAAAACCTGCTAATGGTGATCAGCAGGTTTTTATCAATAAGCGTTCATTATTCATCTGGATAAGCGACTTTTTTAAGTGCTTTAATGTTGGCATCAGGTGAACACAAAGAAATAAAGTCGTATCCATAGCCACGAAGTAAGTGCCCTTTACGCACAGCAATCCACGTGGTGTTGATATCAAAGAGTGCTGTTTTTACTTGCGATAGGTGTATGTCACGCTCTTCATCATAAGCAATACTATTAATAATACCAATGCCCATGCCGAGTTCAACATAGGTTTTAATCACATCAGTGTCGAGGGCTGACATCACAATATCTGCATCTAAGTGTGCATCGACAAATGCTTGGTTGATTTTAGCTCGACCCGTAAAACCTTCATGGTAGGTGACAATCGGGTATTGTGCTAAATCTTCGAGTGTAATGTGATCAAGCTTTGTTAAAGGGTGATCTTTAGGGGTAATAATACTGTGTTGCCATGTGTAATATGGAATACCCGCAAGGTTGTCTTCAGTTGTGAGTGACTCGGTCGCAATACCAATATCTGCTTGGCCTTGTAGCAACATTTCTACAATTTCAGCAGGACTGGCTTGTTGTAAAACCAAGTGTACTTTAGGAAACTGCTTTTTAAATAAGTTGACAATAGGTGGCAAAATATAGCGTGCTTGCGTGTGTGTCGTTGCAATCGTGAGTGTGCCTTCATCAATTTTATTGAATTCATCGGCAAGTCGTTTAATGTTGTCTGCATCAATCAGCATACGCTCAACGACAGAAAGTAGAGCTTGTCCTGGCTCTGTAAGCCCAAGTATTCTTTTACCTTTACGAATAAATAGCTGTACACCAAGCTCATCTTCTAAGTCTTTAATGTGTTTACTTACGCCAGACTGCGAGGTAAATAGCGCTGCAGATGCCTCGGTCAAATTAAAATTTTGTCTGACCGTTTCACGAATAATACGTAACTGTTGAAAATTCATGGTGTTGTACTCTTATTGTTAGGTCACAGATGATGACTTGGTTTCAAACAGATGTAAATGCTTTGCAGTAATCCAAACCGTTTGGCCTGCACTGAGTGCTTGAGCATTGGCTTCTTCTGCCGATACAAAAATTTCAATGTGGTTGTTATTGCGATCTTCTAGTTCAGCCACAATTTTTCCTGCCACCCAAACATAACGTAAAAAAGTTGCTTCAATGGCATGATCTAAAGCAATGGTATGAATAAGCAGTTCATGTGGTCGAGCAAATGCAGTGACCGTGCTATTTTCATGGCTTGATGTTAATTGTAAGCTATCATTTCCGATGTGCAACACATTATTTTGTGCAGTACCTTCAAAGCGATTGGCCTGGCCAAGGAAGTCAAATACAAACGGGGTTTGCGGTTGTTGATAGACTTCACGTGGTGAACCAATTTGTTCAATATTGCCTTTATTCATGACCACAATTTTGTCTGCGACTTCTAATGCTTCTTCTTGGTCATGGGTCACAAAAATAGAGGTGATATGTAGCTCGTCATGTAAATGGCGTAACCAACGTCTCAGTTCCTTACGTACTTTGGCATCAAGTGCCCCAAAAGGTTCATCTAGTAATAGAACACGTGGCTCTACCGCTAACGCACGAGCAAGTGCAATACGCTGACGTTGTCCACCTGAGAGCTGTGAAGGGTAGCGATCAGATAAAAAGTCGAGTTGAACGAGTTCTAGCAGTTGGTGAACACGTTGTTTAATTTCTGCATCTGATGGGCGTGTCGATTTTGGGCGTACACGCAGGCCAAAAGCAACGTTTTCAAAGACTGTCATGTGTCTGAAAAGTGCATAGTGTTGGAATACAAAGCCAACTTGACGTTCTCGGACATGCGTTTTGGTGGCATCTGAGCCTTCAAGAATAATTTGTCCTGAATCGGCTTGTTCTAGCCCTGCAATAATTCGTAGTAAAGTGGTTTTACCACAGCCTGATGGGCCGAGTAGTGCCACGAGTTGGCCTTCTGGGAAATCTAAGCTAATATTGTTGAGAGCGTGAAAACTACCAAAATTCTTTTCGATATTTTTAACTTGAATACTCATTTTACATGCTCCCTATGTGTTGCTTGAATTGTTTTTTTCTTGGCTAACTTCGACCCATGTTTTAATAATAAGGGTAAGTATGGCTAAGAATGCGAGTAGTGATGCCACAGCGAAAGCGGCACTGTAGCTGTAGTCGTTGTATAAAATTTCTACGTGTAACGGTAGGGTGTTGGTTTCGCCACGGATATGACCCGAAACCACAGACACGGCACCGAACTCACCCATTGCACGGGCATTACATAAAATGACGCCGTAGAGCAAGCCCCATTTAATATTGGGTAGTGTGATTTTCCAGAAAGTTGTCCAACCCGATGCACCAAGTAAAATTGCGGCTTCTTCTTCCTCATTGCCTTGAGCTTGCATGAGCGGAATGAGCTCACGTGCTACAAAAGGCACAGTAATAAAAATGGTGGCTAAGACAATTGCAGGAACAGAGTACAGCACTTGAATATTATAGGTTTGTAGCCAACTACCTAACCAACCTTGAGTACCAAACATGAGTACTAACATGAGTCCTGCAATCACAGGAGAGACTGAAAAAGGTGTATCTATTAGCGTCGTCAGTAATGTTTTGCCTTTGAAGTTGAACTTGGCTACAGCCCATGCTGCAGCTACACCAAAAATAACATTTAAAGGAACGGCAATGGCTGCAGTCAGTAGTGTGAGTTTAACCGCAGAAAGTGTATCTGGTTCAACTAGAGCATTGAAGTAAACCTCAATGCCTTGTCTAAATGCTTCAACAAAGACTAAAACCAATGGCAAAATAAGCAAACCAAGAAAAACGATTAAACTCATGCTGAGTAAGATATTACGTACCCATGCTGGCTCACGTGTGGCATCTTTGCTTTGTAGTTGTTTGGCAAGATTTTGGTTAGAGCCACTCATTAGACATTTCTCCCTGTACGGCGTGTTGCCCAAGATTGGAAAATATTAATCAGCAACAAAATGCTAAAAGACAAAATGAGCATAATGACTGCAATGGTTGTTGCCCCTGCATAGTCATATTCTTCAAGCCGTGAAACAATCATCAGCGGTGCAATTTCAGTTTTATAAGGTTGGTTACCTGCAATAAAAATAACAGAGCCATATTCACCTACACCACGTGCAAAAGCGAGGGCGAACCCCGTAATGAGTGGTGGTAAAATAGTTGGAAAAATCACACGCCTAAAGGTTTGCCAACGTGTTGCACCGAGTGCCGAGGCAGCTTCTTCTAGTTCAGTTTCTAAGTCACTCAGCACAGGTTGAACTGTACGTACCACAAAAGGAATGCCAATAAAAATAAGTGCTAAGGTAATACCTGTAGAGGTATAAGCCACTTTAATACCCAAAGGTTCTAGGTATTGACCAACCCAACCTGTAGAAGCATATAGTGATGTAAGTGCAATCCCTGCGACTGCTGTTGGTAGTGCAAAAGGTAAGTCAATCAGCGCATCAATAATACGCTTGCCAGGAAAGGTATATCTGACTAAGCACCATGCTAACAGTAAGCCTAAAAAAACATTAATCAAAGCCGCAACAAAAGCCGTTGTAAAACTCAGCTGTAAAGCTTTTAGTATGCGTGTGTCTTGAATAATGTCTAGCAATCCGCTCCAGCCAATGCCGAATGATTTAATGAATACTGCTGACAAAGGTAAAAATACAATAATGGATAAATATAAGATTGTATAACCTAAAGATAAACCAAAACCTGGTAAAACAGCTTTGTTGTTACGCATGATGATCTCTCAAATAGCAGTCTATTGTTTTCATATAGACTGCACTAAAACATGATTCTTATGGCTTCCTACCAATGCATAGTGTGCATAATCTCGTATGTTTTGTTTTTGCATTGCAACGAGATGTGGTAGTAATTGAGGAAAAGCCCCAAACCCTGATTCGATATTAATGTGTCCAACTTTTCCTAAATTAACATAAGGGACTTGCCATTGTTTAGCAAAATATTTTGCATCTTCAAAGTTCAGCCAAGGATCATTTTCGCTAATGAACATCACTGTAGGTACATTAATGTGTAGTGATTTAAAGTATTCGAGAAAATGATCATGTCCTTGTGTTGCAAAGCCTTGTTGTGAAAAGCGTATTGGGTTTGCTGGGGCAACTAAAATGAGTTTTTCAATACGGGCTTGTAAATGTGGGTGTTTAGCCAAGGCTGCAATACTGGTTAAACAGCCAAAACTATGGGCAATAATTTGTAGTTTTTGCCCTTTGGTTGTAGCAATGGTTTTGAGCCATTGCTGAACCCACTGTTCTAAGATTGGCTCATGCCACTGTTGCATGACACGTTGAGTATTAGGAAGGCGTTGCTCTAGCCATGTCTGCCAGTGCTCTTCACCACTACCACCCACACCAGGAACAATAATATTGCATAGTTGTGTCATATCATTACTCCTGTTTGGTATAGAAATACTGTATTTATTTGCTTTGTGCATTGGCTTTGATGATTTGGTCAAAAATACCATCATTTTCAAAGTGCGTTTTTTGTACTTTCTGCCAGCCACCAAATTCTTGGTCAATGGTTACCAGTTTAAGTGGTTTAAATACATTACTATATTGTTTTAACACTGTTGGGTTACGAGGGCGATAAAAGTTTTTCGCAATAATATCTTGTGCCCATGGTGAATATAAAAAGTTAACATAACCTTGGGCCACTAAAGCATTGCCATCTTTTTTGACATTTGCATCGACTACGGCTACAGGTGGTTCAGCCAAAATAGATAAAGATGGGGTGATAATTTCAAACTTGCCCGGTTGCTCACGTGTGGCAAGGTATGCTTCGTTTTCCCATGCAATGAGTACGTCACCAATGCCACGTTCTGCAAATGTTGTGGTTGCACCACGAGCACCAGAGTCTAAAACTTTTGTATTTTTATAGATTTTACTGACAAAGGCTTGTGCTGTTTGGTCGTTGCCTTTAGGTTGATGCTTCGCCCAAGCCCATGCAGCTAAGTAATTCCAACGTGCACCACCAGATGTTTTTGGATTGGGCGTAATAATAGCAACGTCTGGACGCACTAAGTCATTCCAATCTTTAATGTGTTTAGGATTTCCTTTACGCACTAAAAATACGATGGTTGATGTATATGGTGATGAGTTTTGTGGTAGACGAGACTGCCAGTTGAGTGGCAGTTTACCCGTTTTTTCTGCAATGGCATCAATATCTGCAGCCAAAGCTAAAGTCACTACATCTGCATTTAAGCCATCAATGACTGCACGGGCTTGTTTACCTGAGCCACCATGTGATTGCTTGAAGTTAATCTCTTCGCCAGTACGTTGTTTCCAATACTGCCCGTACGCTTGATTGACTTCTGTATATAGCTCACGGGTAGGGTCATAAGACACATTCAAGAAGTCTTTTGCGGCCATGCTATATGTTGAAGCACTTACTAAAGTTGCAACAACAGCAATTTTAATCTTCTGAAATGACATAATCTTATTTCCCTGTAGCTAAGTCTGGCGAGGTGAAAAACAAGAATACTCATAATTAATCAGCATAAAAAATAATAAAAAATCATGTTTATATGAATTAAATGAATAATTGATTTCAAGAGTGTTGTTGATCGGTATTTTGCTCAGGTTGTTCTGCAAATCGACTGGCCAAAATACCGCAAGTAATCAGTTGGATTTGGTGAAATAACATGAGTGGTAAGATAATGAGACCAAAGGCATGGCCTGCAAATAAAATCTTGGCCATAGGTACACCACTGGCGAGTGTTTTTTTAGAGCCACAAAATAATATAGTGATTTGATCTGCACGATTAAAGCCAAGTTTTTTGCTTGAAAAGTGGATTAAAAGCATTGCAATGAATAGCAGTGCAATACACACAACAACCAATAAAATCAGTTGCTCTGCAGAAACTTGATGCCAAACGCCTTCAATGACCGCTTCACTAAAAGCAGCATATACCACCATTAATATTGAGCCTTGATCAACCATTTTAATTCTTGCAGGTTGCCGTTGTAACATTGGGCGTATTTTTTTACTCAAGATTTGACCTAATACAAAAGGAACAAACAATAGACCAATAATATTAAGCACAGCACTGAGAGAAAAAGAGGAATGAGTTGAAGAGCCCGTCACTAAAAATAATCCAACCAAACACGGCGTAATAAACATACCTAAAATATTTGATGCTGATGCACTACATAACGCGGCAGGCACATTGCCACGTGCAATAGAAGTAAATGCAATTGAAGACTGCACTGTAGATGGCAGTAGACATAAATAGAGTATGCCCAAATACAGCTGATGACCTAATAGGGGCTCAAGCACGGGTTTTAAAGCCAGCCCGATGATTGGAAATAAAATAAAAGTGGCGGCGAAAATGGTGAGGTGTAGTCGCCAATGGGTGATGCCTGCATAGATGGCTTCACGAGAAAGCTTTGCGCCGTGTAAAAAAAATAACAATGCAATCGCACAGTTAGTGAGGGTGTTAAATATAGTTGCTGCTTGACCATGTATGGGGAGTATGGTTGCAAGAATGAGCATGCCGACAATCATGCAACTAAAGCGGTCTGGCAGGTATTTCATCATTTGTAACATTTCCCTAGACTAGAAGTGAGATTCTTTTATACGGCTTCGATTGTCTAGTCAAGGGATTAAAAGAATATTAAACAAGATTCTGTAATGGTTGAGCTGATTTAGTCAATTAAACCATTGGCATCATAAAATGGATGGGTTGGCCCATAATTGCCTATATTTAGGTAGTGGGTGGTAAACCCTTGTTCGGCATGCCAACGGTGTAATAACATCCCTGCAGGTTCTAAACTAAAATGTGCAGGGGCATTGACATTAAAGTCTGCTGCGACTTGGTGTGATGTACCAGGGGCACTACACACAGTGATGCCTGCAAGTGTTGTGGTAATGAAACGGTGTAAATGCCCACACAAAACACGTTGTACTTGCGGGTGTTTTTTGAGTGTGCTTTCTAGACGTTCGATGCCACGTAAGTTTTGTGCATCCATATGACCAATTCCACTGATAAATGGGTGATGGTGCAACATGACAACCGTAGGTTTTTGTGGGTGTTGAGATAAAGCGTGATCCAACCACTGTTGTCTTTTTTCACAAAACTCACCCCACGGTTTTTCAGGGGCAGTTGAATCTAAGCCAATGATGTGTAGGGGGGAGTCATTGAGAGACCAATGAAAAAACTCACTTTCAGCAGGAAGCCAAGGCTGGTTTTGACATGCAGTACGAAGGTTGTGACGATCGTCATGGTTACCTGCAATCGCGACCCACGGTAGTTTGAGTGATGCAATGGCTTCTGAAAAAGTTTGGTATTCATCGCTACGGCCAAAGTCAGTTAAGTCACCTGTAATTGCGACCAAGTCGGGTTGAGGTGACAGCTGATTTAAATAAGCAATACAGTTTTTAAAGGCCTGCAACGTATCTACTTTTTTATACGAAAGCTTACCGTGTGCTTTGATATGTAAATCGCTAATTTGTGCGATAACAAATTGGTCTTTCAAAATATACGTTCCTAAGTTGCGTGAAATAGTCGTTCAGGGGAGATGTGTAAACTGACGTGTTGCCCTACATGCCATTGCTCATGCGGTGAGCAAGTGACGGTTAATGTTTGGTTATTTTGATCTGTCACAATCAGTTTTTGTGTTTGCCCTAAAAAGGTAATTTGGCTGACTTGACCATGACTAAAAGCAGACGTTTGTTGATTGAGTAAAATATCTTCTGGTCGGCAAAAGAGTGTTTTATCATTGATTCTGATATGGTTTGTGCTACCGACAAAGTGTGCAACAAATGCCGTTTCAGGGTGTTGGTAAATGTCTTTGGCTGTGCCAATTTGCTCAATTTCACCATGTTGCATGACCGCAATACGGTCGCCTAGGGCCATCGCTTCTTGTTGGTCATGGGTGACATAAATGGCAGTAATCCCTAAACCTTTGAGTAGTTTTTTGATGTCTTCACGTAGTTTGTCTTTGAGTTTGACATCCAGTGCAGCCAAAGGCTCATCAAAAAGTAATATTTTTGGTCGGGCAGCTAAAGCACGTGCTAAAGATACACGCTGTTTTTGACCACCTGAGAGTGTATTAATGTTACGGTCATGGTAGCCTGCTAAATCGACCATCGCGAGCATTTCTTCTACACGTGCTTTGATCTCATCGGCAGGCAGTTTTTGTATTTTAAGTGCGTACGCTACATTTTGACCAACAGTGAAGTTTGGAAAAAGTGCATAGTGTTGAAAAACCATGCCTACATGACGTTTTTCAATCGGAAGATGTGTGACATCTTGGTCGTTGAAAAAGATTTTTCCGCCGTGGTCAGGTTGCTCTAAACCACTAATAAGGCGTAGTGTTGTGGTTTTACCACAGCCCGATGGCCCAAGTAGTACCAGTGTTTCCCCCTGATAAATCTCTAAGTCGAGTGGTTTAAGCACTTGGTTGTTGGGGTGGAAAGTTCTAGCACACTGCTGTAAATGAATATGGGTAGTTTGATTCATATTTTTTTCTCGCTTGAAGGGCTAACCAAGTGACGAATAAAGTGTAAAGTCAGTAACAGCGGAATAATCATGACAAAAAAGAGTGTGGTATATGCAGAGCCGACCTCTAAACGCATAGATGCATAGCTGTCTGCGAGGCCTACAGGTAGGGTTTTTGTCATGGGAGTGTGTAGCATCCAGGTAATATTGAATTCACCAATAGATAGCGTGATGACAGTAAATGCCCCTGCAAGTATGCCCGTAACGCAATTTGGAATAATCACATTAAAAAAGCGTTGTAGAGGTGTTGCTCCTAAACTTGCGGCCGCTTCATCGAGCGTGTGCAGGTGGGAAGATTTCATGACTACTAAAATTGAACGCACCATAAATGGCAGTGTAAAAAGTACATGGCCAACTAAAATAAATGCCCAACTTTCGCGAAACTCTCTGAAACTTCCATAAACTAAGAGCAAGCCAAGTGCGGTTGCCATGCCCGGAATAGCCACAGGGAGCATGAGGCACTCTTCAATATATGTAGCAGTTTTTGATGGGCTTTTAAGAAGTGCCCATGCCGTGGGTAGACCTAAAGCAACCGTTATACATAAACAACACAAAGCAATAAACAGTGACAGCCAAAAGGTGTTGGCATACATGGCCCAAACTTCTTGAATCCAACGTAAGGTAAAACCACTTTTGATACCAATAAAATAGTTTTCTGTGAAACTTGCCAGAATAGACATGGCAATGGGTACAAGTAAAAAGAGGCAGACGCAAAGGGTTAGGCTAAGCTGTAATGCAAAGATAAAATGTCGATTCATGTTAGGCTCCCAGTTGAGTTGCCTGTGAGTTTTCGTGTCAGAATGAGCGTTAGCCAGCAAATGAGTCCCATCAGTACAGACAACGCTGCTGAAACAGTAAAGTTGGCATAGTTGGTAAACTCACCATAAATGGTCAGTGGTAATACATTGAGATCTGTTCCTAAAGTAAAAGCAGTACCAAATGCACCAATACTGGTTGCAAAACAAATGGCCATGCTTGAGACAATAGCAGGAGAAAGGCTTGGAATAATCACGTCTTTAATCACACGCCAACGACTTGCACCAAGTGAGCGTGCGGCTTCTTCGAGTTGAATATCTATTTTTTCACAGGCAGCCACTAAGGTCATAATCACACGTGGAATAGAAAAGTAGAGGTAACCCAAAAATAGTCCAATAAGACTATAAGCAAAAATAATTTTACCCATGCCTAAGCTTTGGCCAAGTTGTGCAAATACCCCCTGACGACCACCAAGCATAATGATAAAAAAACCGACCACTGCACCGGGAAAAGCAATTGGAAAAGTGAGTAAGGTGAGTAATAGTTTTTTACCCATAAAATGCTGTCTTGCTACAAAATAGGCAATAGTGGTTGAAATAAGGACAGCAATCATTGCAACTAAGGCAGAAATCACAAATGTGGTGATAAAACTAGATAAATAATGTGGTTGGCTAATTACAGACCAATACGCCATTTTGTGGTTAGATTGGTCGGGAAGGGTACCTAAAACCACAAGGTACCCAAAAGGAATAAGCCAAAATGCACAAAACGCAATCATGGTGGGTATAAGTAACCATACTGTTTTTGGCCAAATTGTTTGCTTAGACCTCAATTTCATTATTTGACCTCACGCAAGTACTGCTGTGAAAAGTCTTTTTGAATGTCTGCCATTTCTTTGTAGTTTAGCGTGTGGGCGCGTTTGTACTCGCTATCTGGTAAGAATTGTGCTTTGGCAGCAGGTGAAATGGCTTTTTCATCTACAGGTCTTAACCAACTGTCTGCCCAGATTTTTTGTCCACGATCTGAAAGGACATAATCAAGTACTTTTTTACCATTTTCACTATGTGGTGCATTTTTAACAAGCCCCATCACATATGGTACTTTAATGGTGCCTTCTTTTGGAATCACAAAAACAACATTGGCTTTGTCTTTGTATTTAGCACGGTATGCATTAAAGTCGTAGTCAATCAGTACAGGAATTTCACCTGACAATACACGTGGGTACGCCGTTTGTTTTGGTACAATTGGCTTATTGGCGCTGAGTTTTTTGAAATAGTTAATAGCAGGGGTAAAGTTATGCAATGTACCCCCTTTGGCCATATTCACAGCAGTGGCCGCTGCATAACCAACAAATGCACTTGATGGGTCTAAATAACCAACCATGCCTTGATATTCAGGTTTTAATAAATCGTCCCAGCTTTTTGGAATCGGTGCACCGTTTAAAGCGTCAACATTAACCATAAAACCAATGGTGCCAGAGTGAACTGCAACCCATTTCCCATTTGGGTCTTTTAAGTCTTTAGGAATTTTGTCCCAACCTTTTGGTTTATAAGATGCCAATACATCTGCTTGGTCAGCTTGCATCCCAAAAGTAATACCTAGGTAAGTAAAGTCAGCCACAGGACTGGCTTTTTCAGCCACCAACTGTGCTAAAGCTTGACCTGAGTTTTTGTTATCAGGTGGTACGACAACGCCAGTATCTTTGGCAATGGCTTGAATTTGTACGCCCCAGTTTGCCCATTCAGGTGGGCAGTTATAACAAATCGCAGTATTGTCTTGTGCAAAAGCCATGCTTGGTAATACAGACGCAGCACACAGTAAACTGCTTAACAGCTGTTTTTTCATGAGAGATCCTTGTCAATAGATGTATGTTGAGGGGCATTAGACATGCTTTCCTCAAGGTTGAATTGAGTACATAGGGTTTGTGAAGTAACGGGCTGACCTGAAATCATCTGTAGCAACGTTTTAACTGAAAGCCACCCCAAAAGCTCTCGTGGTTGTGCTACAGATGACAAAGCGGGATACAGGGTTTTTCCAAGCGAAATGCCATCAAAACCCACAACAGAAATCTGTTCTGGTACTAAATAGCCTAAGCGTTGTAGGTTGCCAATACTGCTCAGTGCTAAAAGATCGTTTGAACATAACAAAGCAGTTACATTTTGTTTTAAAAGTGGTAGTAAGGTGTCTATATGTACTTGTGTATGACTGTGCATTTCAACCACAGGCATGGCAATGAGACCTGCTGCTGTCATGGCATCTGCATAGCCTTGGTAGCGTAAAGCAGATCGGTCTGACTGAAAAAATGGCCCTGTGAGCATGGCAATATGGCAGTGGCCATATTCAATTAAACGTTGTGTTGCATCATACATAGCAGCATAGTTGTCTATGTTTATACTTATAAAATCTGTGTTTTGAATGGGGTTGTGGGTAAGCACAGTTGGTATGGCTTCTTCTTTGATTTTGTTTAAACAATCACTTTGTTGTGCATTGGCCACAGTTAAAATCAGACCATCAACACGCTGTCTAAGCATATTTTCTAAAATTTCAAGCTCTGCTTGTGGGTCATATTCGGTGGTTGCGACCAATAAAGAGTAGCCATTTTCTCTTGCCATTTTTTCCATGGCTTCTAATTGGCCACTAAAAATGGGATTGTTGAGTGTGGGTAACATGACACCTAGCATTTTACTGCTTTGTGTTCTGAGTTGGCGAGCTGCATAGTTTGGGCGAAAACCAAGTGTTTTGGCCGCTTGATATATTTTCTCACGTGTCTCTGGCTTGACTTGCTCAGGCGATGCAAATGCCCGTGCGACTGTTGCTCTAGAAACACCAACAATTTTAGATACTTGGACTATGCTACTCATAATAATTTACTCAAATGAGAACGATCTCATTGGTAAGTATCATGGTAAAAAGATATGACAGTGCTGTGACGATTTAATGATATTTTGGTGTCATGTGCTCAATATGGAATTAAGGCAGGGCTTGCTTGAGTTCTTTTTTATAGTGTCGCACAGAACGTGCATATTTTTTTGCTTTATGCCGAGTGAAAAAGCTAGCGCCATAGCCTGTAGGACCAACGTTATAATATGCAGAAGCTTTAAACCACGAGCCTGCAAGAGCTTTATATTGCGCTAAGATGTAGGCATTACAATAAATATTGATAGTGTCATCGTATAAGTTACCAGGGCATGACGTTGACCAATAACTTGGGATAATCTGAGCAAGACCTACAGCGCCTCCAGAGGACCTTAACTGACTACGGTAGTTGGATTCTTGGCGAATGGTTGCCGCAATCAGCTCAGCAGGCACATTGTATTGGTCGGCAGATTGAATAATTAAAGGCGACACGGCATTGGCTTTGTCATATGGCACATGGTACGCACGCTGTAATGCTGTTGAAAGTTTGGCTGATCTTTGTTGAACTGAGCCACCATGGGGGCCAAGCGTTGAGCATGCAGAAAGGAAAGTCACCGCTGTCAATACAGATAATTTTAATACAGTATGTACTGGCATAGCATGTCACTTCAAAGCTTGATTAGATGCTTTATGGTAGTTTTTTATCGGTTGTTAGATGTTGATGTTATGTAAATAAAAGTGTTTATATTTACTCTTTTTTGTATATTTATTACACAGTGTGCTTTATGTGAAAGTGAGTAAGCCATGACAAAAACAATCAATATTTACGGTGCAAGACAAAACAATTTAAAAAACTTATCACTGCAGATTCCTAAAAATAAAATTGTGGTTTTTACAGGCGTATCAGGCTCAGGTAAATCTTCTTTGGTGTTTGAAACCATTGGTGCGGAAGCACAACGACAAATCAATGAAACTTACGATACCTTTACTCGAAATCGATTGCAAAGTGCACCACAAGCCGAAGTAGACCGTATAGAAAACTTAAATGTCCCTGTGATTATCGACCAGAAACCACTTTCTGGGAGTATTCGTTCCGCCGTTGCGACAGCCACCGATATTTATGCCAGTTTAAGGTTGTTGTTTTCTCGGGTCGGTACGCCGTTTGTGGGTTACTCACAAGTATTTTCTTTTAATCACCCAAGTGGTATGTGTCCTCGTTGTGAGGGAACAGGTTTTGAGCAAACACTGAATATTTATAAAATTTTAGATCAAGATAAATCTTTGAATGAAGGTGCTATTTTATTTCCAACCTATCAACCACACGCATGGCGTTGGCTACGTTATGCAGACTCAGGTTATTTTGACTTAGATAAAAAACTAAAAGACTATAGCCCCAAAGAATGGGAACTTTTGCTTAATGCAGAGCAACATAAGCCCAAGCACCCCACAGTCCAGTGGAAAAAGACAGCACTCTACGAGGGTTTAATTACTCGCTTTAAACGTAATTTTATGACAGGGCAAGCGCAAGAAAAAAACCGCTATAAAGCCCGACTCGATGACATTATTGAAATTAAGCCATGTTCTGAGTGTCATGGACAACGTCTAAATGCTAAATCTTTAAGTTGCACCATTCAAGGGTTAAATATTGCACAGTGTACAGCGTTGTCAGTGAAGCGTTTATATGACTTTATCAATGCGATTGATGCACCTAAGTATCAAATTTTACTTGATGAAATTTTGCATAAGTTAGACATGCTTACATTGGTCGGATTAAGTTATTTAAGCTTAAACAGAACCAGTGATACTTTATCTGGTGGTGAAGGGCAACGCATTAAGATGGTCAAGCATCTTGGCAATAGTTTGGTTGACTTACTTTATATTTTTGATGAACCAAGTGTGGGACTACACCCAAGAGATGTTGAAAATATTGCCCAAATGATTAAAAAAATTAGAGATAAAGGAAATTCGGTATTATTGGTTGAGCATGATCCAGACCTGATTAAAATTGCAGATCAAGTGATTGATATTGGGCCCAAGTCAGGTGTGAATGGTGGAGAACTGGTTTATCAAGGCGACTTTTCAGGCTTGGCATCTGCGCATGGCTTAACCGCAGCGTATTTTTCCCAGCCAAGAACAATCAAACAACAGCCTAGAGCATTTCAGCAGGTGATGACTGTTAAAGAAGCCCATGTTTTTAACTTAAAAAACGTAACGTTGGATATTCCTTTGTATTGTTTAACTGTGGTCACTGGCGTTGCAGGGTCAGGCAAAAGTACACTGATGACACAGGTTTTACCACAACAGTACCCACAAACCAAAGTGATTGATCAGTCTGCAATTATGGCGAGTGTGCGTTCTAATTTGTTGACTTTTTTAGACTTGTCTGACGATGTACGTAAATTATTTGCCGAATATAATCAGGTGAGTATGAAGTGGTTTAGCTACAATAGTAAAGGTGCTTGCCCACACTGTAATGGGTTGGGAATTGAAAAAATTGAACTGGCATTTTTAGATAATATTGAGCTGACTTGTGAGGTTTGCCACGGCACAGGATATAAAAAAGAGGTCTTGGATTATTGTTATCAGGGTAAAAATATTACTGAAGTGTTGGCAATGACTGTGGCCGAAGCACTGCAATTTTTTACACAAGAGAAAATCCAACAAAAACTACAGCGTTTAATGCGTTTAGGCTTAGATTATTTGGCATTAGGTCAGCGCTTAAATACCTTTTCAGGCGGCGAACGTCAGCGTTTAAAACTGAGTAAAGAGCTGGGGCAACGGGATCATATCTTGGTATTAGATGAACCGAGTACGGGGTTACATCCGTCAGACACAGCAAAGTTATTACAGCTTTTAAATTACATTGTAGATGAGGGCAACACAGTGATTGTGATTGAGCATAATCTAGATATTATTGCTCAAGCGGATTGGATTATTGATATTGGCCCAGATGCAGGTGAACATGGCGGAGAAGTAATGTTTACAGGGACGATACAGGACTTATTAGCGCAGCCAGATATTTCACTTACTGCACAATATATGGCACGTTATTTATATGAAAATACCTAAAACATGGGTTTTTTATGTGTAGATGTGGTGAATAAATGATTTAAATATGTATATAAAAAAAGCATTTGAGTATATGATAACAAAGAATAAGACATGCTTTTTTCTAAACTATTTGTGATAAAGATGAATGCTATTTATTAAAAAATAAAATATATATTTTTGAATACTGGCATAAATATTGTATATAGTTGGATATTAAGTTTATTTAAAATAATAACTTAGATTATTTTTTGGTAGGGCGAAAAAACGGAAAGTATGTTAAGCGTAATTTATAACGTACAATTTTAAAAACTGAAACTAAAACAATATCTATTTTTTAAATAAACATAGTTGTAAAACTTGATTTACATAAAGAATAGTCTTTGTAACATAATCACACATTAAATTAGGGATTTGTTCAACATGAATAATAAGTTTCAAGTCAAACTCTTGACACTCCTTGTTGCAAGCAGTTTGTATCCTGTAGCTCATGCAGAAGAAAATAAAAGTGCGACAGCCAGTACTGAAAACAAAGTACAAGCTTTGAGTGCGATTATTGTCACGGGTACACGTAAAGTAAACCGCTCAGCAACGCAGTCATCACAACCGATTGATGTGGTGACCACAGAGGAGTTACAAAAACGTACAGGTACTAGTGAGTTAGGTACTGCACTTTCTAAGCTCATTCCTTCAATTAACTTCCCAAGACCTTCAGTTGCAGACGGCACTGAATTTGTGCGTCCTGCGCAGTTAAAGGGCTTATCTCCAGACCAAGTCTTGGTTTTAGTCAATGGTAAACGCCGTCACACCAGTGCTTTTATTAATATGGGTGGTACAATTGGTCGTGGTTCATCTCCAACAGACTTAAACGCCATTCCAATGTCTGCAGTTAGTCGTATTGAAGTCCTTAAAGATGGTGCATCGGCGCGTTATGGTTCAGATGCAATCGCAGGTGTTATTAATATTATTTTAAAAACAGACACCAAACATGGTGATGTGGGTGTGCGTTACGGTAAGTATAGTGCAGGCGATGGTGAGCAGAAGCAAACCTATGTTTCTGGTGGCACAAGTTTACAAGGTAAAGGCTTTGTGACTTTTGCAGGTGAGCTAGAAGGTGATGACAGCACTAACCGTGCAGGTACAGATAGCCGTGATCCTAAAGCAACCACTTACGGCCAACGTACTTTCCGTTATGGTGATCCAAAACAAGAAAGCGTGAAAATTGCTTTAAACAGTGAATATGATTTATCAGACAATGCAACTTTATATGGTTTTGCAACGTATAGCCGTAAAGATGCTGAGTCTGCTGCATTTTATCGTTTAAGTACATCAAGTAGTAATATCTTAGCATTGTATCCAAATGGCTATTTACCGCTAATTTTTGGCCAGTCTGAAGATCTTGCTGCTGTCGTTGGTGTGAAAGGTGATCTTGCTGATTGGCGTTATGATTTGTCGGCAGACTTTGGTCGTAATGAATATCAAGTGCGTACAGATACCATTAACGTGAGTACGTATAAAGACTTTGGCTATACACCAACACGTTTTTATAATGGCGCATTAATTAACGATCAAACTGTGATTAACTTAGATTTGTCTCGTGATTTTGATATTAAAGGTCTAAGTGGGCCACTGACATTCTCTACAGGTGTGCAGTACTTAAACCAAAACTATCAAATTAAAGCAGGTGATCCGAACTCGTATTATAAAACAGGTTCATCGGGTCTAGCAGGCTTTAGAGATGTAGACGCAGGAAAATGGTCACGAGATAATATTGCAGCTTATTTAGATTTAGATGCAAGTATCACAGATAAACTCTCTGGTTCTTTGGCATATCGCCATGAGTATTATAATGACTTTGGCCATGCAGATAATGGCGCATTGTCATTACGTTATGCGGTGAATCCTGCAATTGCGTTTCGTGGTAATTTCTCTTCAGGCTTCCGTGTACCAAGTTTAGCGCAATCGAATTATACACAGACCTCGTCACAGCTTGTGAACCAAAGTATTGTAGAAGCAGGGACGTTCTCAACGACCTCTCAAGTGGCACGTCTATTGGGTGCAGAAGACTTAAAGCCTGAAACATCACGTGACTATAGCTTAGGTTTTGTGCTCACACCTGCAGACAACTTCTATCTAACTTTCGATGCTTACTTAATTGATATTAAAAACCGTATTAGCTTGTCATCAAATATTAGTGCAAGTAGTGCCACTGTTAAATCTTATTTAGCAGCCAATGGCATTAGTAATATTAACTTTGATACAGTACGTTTCTTTAATAATGCTGCAGACACACGCACAAAAGGCTTAGATTTAGTGGCCAATTATGCATGGAATAACTTGCCATATGGTCAGTTAAATACATCGGTTGCCTATAACTACAATGAAAATAAAGTGACTAAGATTCGTGCGAATCCTGCCATTTTAAATGCATTGGGTGTGAACTTAAATCGTATTGATCGCCGTGAACAGTATGGTATTTTGGCAGGCAGTACACCAAAACATAAATTGACTATTACCAATGACTATAGCCTAGGGAACTGGGGTATTAGTACCAACGTAACCCGTTACGGTAGTTTTGTGTCATATAGCAATACCAGTCCAAGTCTAGATCAAAAGTATGGTGCGAAATGGTTGCTTGATTTGGCGTTGTCTTATAAGACAGGTAACTGGAAGTTTGAAGTGGGTGGTGACAACATTACTAATGTTTACCCAGACAAAGACCGTACCACTGCAAGCTCGACAGGTGGCAGTATTCAATACAGCTTGTTCTCACCATTTGGTGCTAACGGTGCGTTTTATTACACTCGTGTAAATTATCACTGGTAAGTTTTACTGATTAAACATGCATGTGCCTCCATGGGTGCATGCATGTTTTTTACATTTATAGAATATAAAAAAGATGTCCTGTATGACTCGATTTTTAATACCTTTTATCTTTTGCATGAACCTAGGGCTTGTTGGCTGTGAACCGCATAAAGATGGTGATTCATCTGTATCAAATGCGACCATACTCACCATGCCAAAGCCAATGCGAGAGTTATTAGCACGTAATACCATACCCATTCATGGTATGGTCGATCAGGCCGCTGTAACCAAAATTCCTGCAAATTATCACTTTGTAAACTCAGGTTACTTTACTGTGGCTGTGATTGCAGGGAACTCACCACCGATTACCACGTTGGCTTTAGATAATAAAACCCCGATTGGTATAGAAGTCGATGTTGCTCGGTTAATTGCCGACACTTTAGGGCTTCAGCTTAAGCTTGTGCCAACTTCTTGGGAAGATTGGCCTTTGGGAATTAATTCAGGCAAGTATGATGCGGCTTTAATTAATATTTCAGTGAGTAAACCCCGTAAAGAACGTTTTGATTTTGTGACTTATCGAAAAGACAGTCTAGGTTTGTTTGTAGCAAAAGATAGTCCGATTCAGCATATTTCTGAAGCAAAAGATGTTGCAGGGCAACGTGTGATTGTTGGTGCAGGAACGAATCAGGAAAAAATTTTACTGCGTTGGATTGATGAAAACCAAAAAAATGGCTTAGCACCCACCACACCTGTATATTTTGAAGACAAAGCCATGGCAATTTTGGCCATTGAGTCCGGTCGTGCTGATGTTTACTTTGTGCCCAATCCGTCTGGTACATGGCGTATGGAAAATGGGGCAAATATTAAACGTGTTGGCTACTTAAATGGTGGTTGGCCCAAAACAGCAGATATTGCTGTGACACTTAAAAAGGGTGCAGGGCTTGATCCTGCGATACAAGTTGCTGTTAATGCCAATATTCAAAATGGAAAAATGCATGCCGTTTTAGCACGTTGGGGGCTTGCAAATGAAATATTACAACACTCAGAAATTAATCCATCGGGTTTTGGGGAGTAGGTTATTATTATGGATCAAAAATCACAGTTACCGTACAACATCGTCAAAGCCCGCCACCCCATGCGTTATATTGGTAGTGCGGTTGCAATTTTACTGATTTTGATTTTACTTGAGTCGGTGTTCTTTAACTCAAAATGGGAATGGTCTGTTTTTCGTTTGTGGTTTTTTGACCCTGCGGTATTAAGCGGTTTGTATTTAACTTTAAAGCTGACTTTTGCTGCCATGCTGTTAAGCTTTTTCTTAGGTGGTATTTTAGCCATGATGCGACTGTCATCTTCATGGCTTGTACAAAGTGTAGCCTGGTTTTATATTTGGTTGTTTCGTTCCGTACCGTTACTGGTAGTATTAATTGTTTTATATAACTTTTCATATTTGTATGAACGAATTGCAATTGCTATACCATTTACAGAAGTGGTTTTTGTGAGTTATAAAACCATTAATGCTCTCGACCAATTTACAACTGCATTAATCGGCCTTGCGATTGTGCAAAGCGCATATACGGCTGAAATTATTCGTGGTGGTATTTTGGCAGTAGATAAAGGGCAGTTTGAAGCATCTTCTGCACTTGGTTTGTCTTGGTGGCATAGAACGTATCGTATTATTTTTCCACAAGCCATTCGCAGTATTTTACCTGCATTGGTCAATGAGTGTATTAGCTTATCTAAAGGCACAGCGATTGTGTATGTTCTTGCCATGCCTGAGCTGTTTTATACCGTACAGATGGTATATAACCGTAACCAACAAATTATTCCATTACTTATGGTGGCAGCGGTTTGGTATACCATTATTACTAGTGTATTTTCTGTTATTCAGTATGCGATTGAGTCTAAATTATCTAGAACACAAAAACGTAGTACAGGATTAACTGGCTTAAGACAGTTGTTGACATGGAAGTGGGGGAAATAAAATGACACAATCTGAAAAACAATCGATTGGGCACATTTCAATTCAGCATGTTTCTAAGAAATTTGGGGCAGATTACGCACTTAAAGATGTGAGCTTAGAGATTCCTGCGGGTTCAGTCACCGTGATTTTAGGACCATCAGGTTCTGGGAAGACCACTTTACTTCGTACCATGAATCATTTGGAAAAAGCAGATGAAGGTGTGATAAAAATTGACGATGACTTTATGGGGTATCGCTTAAAAAATAATACTTTGTATGAGTTAAAGGAAAAAGAGATTTTAAAGCAACGTATACATGTGGGTTATGTATTTCAAAACTTTAATCTTTTTCCACATTTAACTGTACTACAAAATATTATTGAAGCACCACTTGCACATAAAAAAATGACGAAGGTACAAGCCATCAGTAAAGCACAGCAACTTTTAGCCAGTGTGGGCTTGGCAGAAAAAGCAGATGCATGGCCACAGCAACTTTCAGGCGGTCAACAACAACGTGTGGCCATTGCTAGAGCTTTGGCATTAGAGCCGAAAGTCATTTTGTTTGATGAGCCGACATCTGCACTCGACCCCGAGCTGGTTGGGGAAGTGTTGGCAGTGATTAAACAACTGGCACAGCTTGGTAAAACCATGGTTGTGGTGACACATGAAATTGGTTTTGCTAAAGAAGTAGCGGACTATGTGGTGTTTATGGATAAAGGTGTTGTGGTTGAACATGGCAGTGCAGATGCTGTATTGAATCACCCACAGCAACAGCGAACGCAAAGCTTTTTATCGAAAGTTATCTAATTTACCGATTGATCTTTTAGACATAATATGCTTTGATCTGAATATTATTTTAGATGGTTACTGCTGTGAAAGCGAAAGCGGTATTTTTTACGTTGCTTAGTTGTGTATTGCTACTCCAAAGTGTTTGGAATGTGGCCGCAGCTTGGTGCGTACATGAAAATACGCAAACGGTTACAGTTGAACGTACGCACTTTGGGCATCATGTGGTCACAGAGCGACATAACAGTTTACATACGCAATTAGAGCAAGTTGTGGCTTCTGAAAAACATGACCACAGTGATCATTTACCGTCGTTAAATCCAATCATGCTGTCACAGCTACAGCATGACCTTGCAAGAACACCATACAAGTCTATTGTGACTGTGCAAAAAACAGATTGGAAAAATCTGTATCAATCGCCTGATTTAGCCTTTAATTCACCTCCTCCAATACTTGCCCCGCTATAAGGTGGGGTAGCCAAAAAATCGCCCACCGTCATAAATTTTATTTTATACGGGGCATTTTATGTTCAATTCTATATGTAAACAGCATTGCCGTGCCGTTTTGCCAGTGTGTATACGGGTGAGTCTTGCTTGTGTATTTATTTCGGTATCAACAGTCTCACAGGCCAACTTAAGCTTAGATGAGATCAATGAAAAAGTAACCGCATATCAGCAAACACAAAAAGTATGGCAACAGCAACATGACATCTTAAAGTTAGAACGGCAGCATCAACTGAGTTGGCAAAATCCAACCCTAAGCGTGCAACAAACAGGTCTAAAAAACAGCCAAGACCAAGAGCTAGAAGTGGCCATCTCCCAGCCGATTGATGTGTTTTCGGTACGCCGTAAAGCAGCGGACCTTGTGAATTTACAAACAGAACAATTGGCACTGTTAGAAAAAAGTACGCAACAGCAGCAGGCTTTGGCTTTAGAGTATTTTTGGGTGCAATTACAGCTGTTAAGCCAAGAAGTTGAATTGTTAAAGCAACAATTAAACATGAGTCAAGCCAACTTAGATGCAACCAAACAGCGTTTTAAGGCAGGCTCAATTGCTCAGCTTGAAGTGGAGCGTGTAGATGTGCAACATCTCGACTTACAAGCCACATATGCACAGCAAGTGCAAGCATTACAAGTCATGAAACGTCAGCTTTCACATACGTGGGGAGAGAACACGACAGCGTATGAGTTGTCTGCTTTAAAACCATTAACCAAGACATCATTATATGAAAATCAGTCATATGATGAAAAAAGTAATGTTAATGTCAGTTTAATGCAATTACAAAGTCGTCAATATGAAGCACAACGTGCGTATTTAAAAGCACAAGCCAAGCCGATGCCAACTGTAAATGTGGGCGTGGTGTATCGGCAAGATGCGGAATCTAAGCTCAAAGAGCAACAGTTACGTGTTGGTTTGGAATTGCCACTGGCAATTTTTCAACGGCAACAATATCGCCAACAGATTGAAAACATAAAAATGCAGGGCGTGGCTCAAGCACAGTCACGTGATGTGCAAACGAGGGATTTAAACCGCAGTGCGATTGATGCCGAATATGACATGATTTATACGCAGTATGAGCAAATCATGCAGCAACAAATGCCACTGGTTACCTCCATTAAAGAAAAAACGTTACTTGGCTTTATGGCGGGTAAATATAGTGTCACAGATGTACAACTTGCCACCTCTGCATTAAAGCAGTGTCAGTTACATGCATTACAACTCAAGAAGCAGTTGTGGGGTAAGTACTTGCAACAAAAAGCAGTATTACTCGGCATTTCTTTTGAGCAGATATCTAATTTAAATGCAGTGACTGATTTAAATCAAATGGTTTGGCGTAATCGCAGTAATTTGCCTGTGGTGGGTGGAGAGTGAATATGAATACACAAAAAAAACGTATGGAATGGTTGTGGGTTTTAATTGTTGTGATCGTGACGATCTGTATTGCAATTGGACTATTTTTTAAGTCAGACACCCATGCTCATGATGATGAAGAAAAAGGTCATGCGCATGCTGAAAAAGACAGTAAAACAGCCGATGAAGAGCATGACCATAAAGAAGGCGAGGCTGAGCATGCGGAAGAGGCTGAAGAAAGTATTCATATGACATTGGCACAAGCCACAGCCCAAGGTGTTCAATTTGTACCGCTTGAGCAAGGTCAAATCAATGCAGCACAGCGTTATCCTGCCAAAGTGGTGAGTAATTTAGATCAACAAGCGCATTTGTCTTCAGGTTATGCAGGTCGTGTAGAACAGGTGGATGTGGCTTTAGGCCAGCGTGTGAAAAAAGGTCAAATTCTTGCCACCATTTATGCACCAGAGTTAATTGAGCAACAAGCCAATTTAGATATTGCAGTACAAAATTTGGCTTTAGCAAAACAAGACTATTTACGTGAGAAAACCTTATTTGATCAGGGAATATCTGCAAGGCAAGACTATTTACGGGCAAATAATGCATTTAAACGCGCTGAAATTGAAGTACAAGCGTTACAAAGTAAGTTTAAGGCATTGGGTTTACGTGCACATGCGCAAGGGCGTTACGCCATTACTTCACCGATAGAGGGTGTGGTGTCTAAAAAAGACCTTGTGGTGGGTGAGTATGTGCAAATGTCAGATCAGTTACTCACCATTGATCAAACAGGCCGCTTGTGGCTTGAGTTTGTTTTACCTAGTCAAGTGGCTGTACGTACACAGCAAAAGATTAATTTTCAGTTGTTACAGTCAGATCAAACCTATCAAGCAGTGATTAAAAATATATTGCCTGAAGCAGATGCAACCACAGGTCAGTTAAAAGTACAGGCAGAAATTTTAGATCAATCTGTGACATTAAAGCCGAATGTTATGGCCAATGTATGGTTGGCAAGTCAGACTGAAACCGTGGTTGTTCCTCGCATTGCACAATCTGCTGTACAGCAAGTAGAAGGTGAAACAGTTGTATTTGTGGTACAAGAACAAGCAGGCGAATTGGCATTTAAACCGCAAGTGGTCGAGTTGGGGCTTCGCTCGAGCGATGAAAAGTGGGTAGAGGTGAAGTCTGGTTTAACACCAAACCAACGTTATGTGACACAAGGTAGCTTTGTGTTGAAATCTGAATTGGAAAAATCAGAGGCTGACCATGCACACTAAAATAGATCATGATTTACCACAGCTTCAAGGGTGGTTTGACCGTATCATTCAAGCTGCTATTAAAAATGCATTATGGGTGGTGTTATTTACTTTTCTTTGGATAGTCGTTGGAATTTTTAGTTACCAAAAGCTGTCTATTGATGCTGTACCAGACATAACCAATGTGCAGGTACAAATTAATAGTGCAGCCAAAGGCTTTACCGCACTCGAAACAGAGCAACGCATTACTTATCCGATAGAAACAGCCATGTCGGGCTTGCCAAATTTGCAACAAACACGTTCGGTGTCACGCTATGGTTTGTCGCAAGTGACGGTGGTTTTTAAAGATGGCACAGATATTTATTGGGCAAGGCAATTAATTAACGAGCGACTACAGCAAGTCCGTGCCGAAATGCCCAAAGCGGTTGAGCCAGAAATGTCGCCAATTTCTACAGGGTTAGGTGAGATTTATCAGTGGGTAATACGTGCTGAGCCTAATGCAAAAAAAGCAGATGGCCAAGCCTATACACCACTTGACCTAAGAGAAATTCAAGATTGGATTGTACGTCCACAGTTGCAACGTGTTGCAGGCGTGGCAGAGGTGAACAGTATTGGTGGCTATAATAAAACCTATATTGTTTCACCAAATCTACAGCGTTTACAGCAACTCAATATCTCTTTAGATACGTTGTTGCAAGCGCTTGAAGTGAGTAATGAAAACCGTGGTGCGGGTTTTATTGAACAAAATGGGCAACAACTGACAGTACGTGTGCCAAACACTTTAAACCGTTTATCTGATATTGAGCAGATTTTGGTGGAACAAAAACAAGGTACAGCCATTCGTGTTGCAGATGTGGCAAGTGTTGCTATAGGCCATGATTTACGTACAGGGGGGGCAACCTATAACGGCCAAGAAACCGTACTGGGTATTGCAATGATGATGATGGGGGAAAACAGCCGCACGGTTGCCCAAAAAGTACATCAAAAAGTTCAAGAGATTCAAAATACCTTACCTGAAGGGATAGTGATTGATACGGTCTATGATCGAACCAGTTTAGTCGATAAAGCCATTAAAACGGTGGCGAAAAATCTGATTGAAGGTGCAATTTTAGTCATTGCTATTTTATTCATTTTTTTAGGAAATTTACGTGCTGCACTCATTACAGCTTGTGTGATTCCACTGTCTATGTTATTTACCTTAACAGGTATGGCAGAGCAAAAAATCAGTGCCAATTTAATGAGCTTAGGTGCGTTAGATTTTGGCATTATTGTGGATGGTGCGGTGGTGATTGTTGAGAACTGTATACGCCGTTTAGCCACAGCACAGCATCAAAAAGGTCGTTTGCTCACCAAGTCAGAACGCTTTACCGAAGTATTTTTAGCGGCCCAACAAGCCCGTAGACCACTGATCTTTGGTCAGCTCATTATTATGGTGGTGTATATTCCAATTTTTGCACTTACGGGTGTAGAAGCAAAACTCTTTCACCCAATGGCGATGACTGTGGTATTGGCGTTGGTTGCCGCCATGATTTTATCGGTGACTTTTGTTCCTGCTATGGTTGCACTGTGTGTGACAGGGCGTGTGCAAGAAAAAGAAAGCCGTTGGATGCAAGGTGTAAAAAACAAATATGCACGTTGTTTAGATGTCTGTTATGGCTATAAACGCGTGGTATTGGCCAGCGTGATTGCCATTTTATGTATTACGGGCATGCTATTTGCAAAAATGGGCAGTGAGTTTACTCCGAAGCTGAGCGAGGGGGACTTTGCGATACAGTTTATGCGTTCGCCTAGTACAGGTATTGAACAGTCTTTACTCATGCAAGAGAAAGTAGAGCAACACTTACTTAAAGACTTTCCTGAAATTCAAGCCATTTTTGCCCGTACAGGTACGGCAGAAGTAGCCACAGATGTCATGCCACCAAATATTTCAGACAGCATTGTGCTACTTAAACCACGCAAAGCATGGCCCAACCCTCAAGAAAGCATTGCTGAATTGCGTGAACGTATGATGGCCAATGTTAATCAAATTGCAGGCAATGCCAACGAGTTTTCACAACCGATTGAACTTCGCTTTAATGAGCTGATTTCAGGCATTCGTAGTGATATTGGGGTGAAGATTTTTGGTGATGACTTAGAGGTATTGGCACAAGAAGCACAAAAAATTGAAAAGCAACTGAAAAGTATCGCTGGTGCAAGTGAAGTCAAAGTGGAGCAAACTCAAGGCTTACCGATGCTCAATGTTGAAGTAGATCAGCAACGTGCTGCACAATATGGCGTGTCAGTGAAACACATTCAAGACCTTGTGGCTTTAAGTGTGGGTGGGCAGTCTGTCGGGCAAATTCTACAAGGTGACCGCCGCTTTGACTTTGTTGTACGTTTAAACCCAAGCATGCAAAGCCCAGAACAACTGCAGAACCTGCCGATCTCATTGCCAAATGGGGGAATGATTGCTTTAAAAGATGTAGCTGTTGTAAAAGAGGTACTGGCGGCCAGTCAAATTAGCCGTGAACAAGGTAAACGCCGTATTGTGGTCACAGCCAATGTACGTGATCGTGATTTAGGCTCGTTTGTGGAAGAGGTACAAACAAAGCTGGCTACAGTTAAACTACCTGCGGGATATTGGTTGGGCTATGGTGGGCAATTTGAAAATTTACAATCTGCCACACAGCGTATGCAAATCGTTGTACCTATTGCTTTGGTTCTCATTTTTGCACTGTTAATGGCAGTATTTGGGCGTATACAAGAAAGTATATTGGTGTTTATGGGTGTGCCTTTTGCCCTATCTGGTGGTGTAATTGCGTTATGGCTTAGAGAGATTCCGTTGTCTATGTCGGCAGGGGTAGGGTTTATTGCATTGTCGGGTGTTGCAGTACTCAATGGCTTGGTGATGCTGAGCTTTATTAAAGAACTACGCCAAACACACGATATTGTCTATGCCACATGGCAAGGGGCAATTTTACGCTTACGCCCAGTACTGATGACGGCGTGTGTGGCTTCGTTTGGTTTTATTCCAATGGCGATTGCAACAGGTACAGGAGCAGAGGTACAGCAACCCTTAGCCACGGTTGTGATTGGTGGGATTATTTCTTCTACATTGCTTACACTGATTGTACTGCCTGTAGTGTATCGTTGGTTAAATCAATCAAAATAGCCTAAGTAATCTATTGCTTATCAGAAGTTTATATTAAAGCCATGAAATAAAAACCATATTGAATAAATATAGGACGTTACTTCCATGGCTTTATTAAACCTGCATATTTTTATGCTAAAATGTCTTTTAGCTCAGGGTTTTATTTTTGATTTAAGCGATATATTGGTATTAAAAATGGTCTTTACGATATAAAAGTTGTAAAGGCCATTTTTTTAAAATTGTGCCTTATGTTAGAATTGCCCGTCTTTTGATATGGCATACGTCCAATCTTTTAGGAGCATTTTGCATGGCAGGTCATTCTAAGTGGGCCAATATTAAGCATCGTAAAGCAAAACAAGATGCAAGTCGTGGTAAAGTTTTTACCAAATATATTCGTGAATTAGTCACAGCATCAAAGCTTGGTGGGCCTGATCCACAAGCGAACCCGCGTTTACGTGCCGTGGTTGAAAAAGCATTGTCTGTAAACATGACACGTGACACCATTAACCGTGCGATTGCTCGTGGTGCTGGTGGTGAAGAAAACGATGATTTAAAAGAAGTGACTTACGAAGGTTACGGTGTTGGTGGTGTGGCTGTATTGGTTGAAACCATGACGGATAACTTAAACCGTACTGTACCTGATGTACGTCATTGCTTTACTAAGACCAATGGTAATTTAGGTACATCGGGTTCGGTGGCCTATTTATTTACCAAACGTGGTGAAATTTCTTTTGAAGATGTATCTTTAGAAGATCAAATTATGGAAGCAGTGCTAGAAGCGGGTGCTGAAGACATTGAAGTCGCTGAAGATGGTATTTTAGTGATTACAACACCAGAAAGTTTTGGTGATGTACAAGATGCTCTTGCGGCAGCAGGGTTGAAATCAGACAATGCTGAAGTGGTCATGAGCCCATCAACAAAAGCTGAAATTACTGATGTCGATCAGGCAAAAATGATCTTAAAAATGATTGATATGTTTGAAGATCTAGATGATGTGCAAAACGTCTATACCAATGTAGAGATCCCAGATCATATTTTAGAGCAACTTGATGCTTAAAGTGATTGGATTTTAATAAAAAAGGTGGGCTAGCCCACCTTTTTTATGTGCCTTAAATGCCTTTAGGAATGGCACTGAGTAGCTTTTTGGTATATTCGTGCTGAGGGTTGCGATAAAGGTCATCTGAATTGGCAATTTCTACAATATCGCCGTGGTTCATGACCATCACTTGGTCTGAAATGTATTTTACAACAGCTAAGTCGTGTGAAATAAAGATATAACTGAGCTGAAACTCATCTTGTAGCTCTTGTAGTAAATTCAGTACTTGGGCTTGTACTGACACATCAAGTGCAGAAACAGATTCATCACAAATAATAATTTCAGGTTTTAGTGTTAAACAACGTGCAATAGCAATACGTTGACGCTGACCACCAGAAAACTCATGTGGATATCTATTATATGCACTTTCAGGTAAGCTAACGCGTTTGAGTAACTCAAGTGCAACTTGTTTTCGCTCTGCGTCATCTTTGCCAATGCCATGTACCTGCATCGGCTCAATTAAGATTTGCCCAATGGTAAAGCGTGGGTTGAGAGATGCATATGGGTTCTGAAAGATGATCTGTATTTTTCTTTGGTATGCTTCAAACTCATGGTCAGACATCGCTAAAATGTCTTTACCATCAATTAAAATCTCGCCACCACTGGCTTCATGCAAACGCATCAGTAATAAACCAATTGTGGTTTTACCAGAGCCTGATTCACCCACTAAACCTAAAGTTTTACCTTTGGCGAGTTTAAAAGAAGCATCTTTAACAGCAACGAACTCTTCTTTTTTAAACAGCCCTTTACGTGAAGTAAATACTTTTCTTAAAGATTTTGCTTCAAGTACAATATCTTCATTGCCTTGTATGCCACGTTGTCTTTGTTTGACAGTTTGAGCTAAATGTTCAGCAGTAGATGTAATTTTTTCGCCGTCTTGGTTCATGTAGTCAGAGGTGATAGGCAGAAAATAGGGGCGAGTATCTAATTGTGGGCGACAGTTGAGTAGTGCTTGGGTGTAAATATCTTTTGGTTGCTCTAAAACTTGCTTAGCTTCACCTTGTTCTCGAATCACACCATAACGCATGACCACAACTTTATCTGCAATTTCACCAACCAATGACAAATCATGGGTGATAAATAGCATAGACATTTGTCTACGCTGACGAATGCTTTCAAGTAACTCAATAATTTGCTTTTGTATGGTAACATCTAAAGCCGTGGTCGGTTCATCTGCAATAAGTAATTTAGGTTCACATGCAATCGCCATAGCAATCATGACACGTTGTTGTTGACCACCAGAGAGTTCACTTGGATAGGCATTATATTTACTTTCAGGTGAAGGTAAGCCCACTTCTGTAAATAAATCAATAACTTTGTTTTTTATCTCACTTTTTGAAAGTGTGGTGTGTATTTTCAAAATCTCAGCCACTTGAGAGCCAACACTAAATACAGGGTTTAGCGAAGACATAGGCTCTTGGAAAATCATGGCAATATCTTTACCACATAATTTTCTGAGTGCTTTAGGTGAGTATTCTAAAAGATTTTTACCTTCAAAAACAATTTTGCTGTGCGTATCAATTTTAGTTTGCTGAGGTGGTAATAATCCCATGGTTGCCAAAGAGGTCACAGACTTACCACTTCCAGATTCACCCACTAACGCAACAGTTTGGTTAGGCTGAATGTCAAAAGAAATGCCTTTGATGGCCTCGGTATAGCCATCATCAGATTTAAAATAAACGTGTAGGTTTTCAATAGATAGCAATGGTCTAGTCATTTTCGAGGTGCCCTTATTTTAACTTTGGATCTAATGCATCACGTAGAGCATCGGTAAAGAGTGAAAATGCAGTGACTAAAATGGCCATTGCTGTTGTTGCTGCAACCAATTGCCACCATTTGCCAAGTAAAAACTCACTTTGTGCTTCACTGAGCATACTACCCCAAGAGGCTGTTCCAACAGGGACGCCAAAACCTAAGAAGCTTAAAATAACTTCTGACTTAATAAATCCAACCACTAAAATAGACATTTGAACCAATGCAATATGGCTCACATTAGGGAAAATATGTACAAACATACGGCGGAAGTGACTTACACCAATGGCTTTGGCTGCCAAAACATATTCACGATGGGTATGTTTCATATATTCAGCACGGATTAAACGGTATGTGCCTGTCCAACCTGTCAGTGCTAAAATGATAATAATCGACATTAAGCCTTGTTTTTGTAACACGGCGGCAATCGCTAAAATGAGTAGCATGTATGGAATAGACGTAAAGACGTTGTAAAACCAGTTCATGATATCATCAATCCAGCCACCAAAATAACCAGATACTGCACCAAGAATTGTACCTAAAATCACTGAAAATAAAGCTGCAATAATACCAACCAAAATTGAGGTTTCTGAGCCTTTAATAGTTTTACTAATAATATCAACCCCCCAACGGTCTGCACCAAATGCGAGTGTAGATGCAAGTTGGGTTTTATCATCAATGGGGTGAGCTTGTACGGTTTTGCGAATCTCTTGCATGTCTTGAGCAAGCGGATCTTCTATGCCATAGCTAGGTACATTGGCTTTACTGAGTAGGGTATCTTGAACAGGTAGTGCATTGCTTGTCTCTGGGGTTTTTACAAAGTAGCTGACAAAAGTAGGTGGTGCATAGCTTACAGCCACTTCCTTGTCCCAGTTTTTAGCAATAATTCCTGTCATAGATAAAATAAGCATGACGAAATAAGCCAATACAACCGCAAAAGAAATCATGGCTGTTTTGTCTTTTTTAAGTCGTTTCCAAGCCAAAGCCCATAAGCTATTCGATGGTGAAGATGCTTGAGCCGTGCTTGTATCTTTTAGGGAAGGATTTGATGTAGACATAATTAATTCACCGACCTATTTTAGTTTCAAGCGAGGATCAATGGCTTTGTAGATAACATCTGCCAATAGGTTAAAAAGCATGGTAAGTGCAGCCACGTAAATGGTAATGGCTTTAATCACAGGAAAGTCACTACGTTCGACGGCTAAAATCACTTCACGTCCAATGCCTGGAATACCAAAGAAACGTTCAATTAAAAATGCCCCAATCAGCAAAGCAGGTAGTCCTGCCATGACATCTGTCACAATGGGAATAGATGCATTACGCAATACATGTACAAATAAAATTCGGGGTTCGCTGACACCTTTTGCACGAGCAGTACGAATATAGTCTTGACCTACTTCGTCAAGTATAAAGCTACGGTATAGTCTGAGCGTGGGTGCAATACTCACAGCAAGCATAATTAAAATAGGCAATGGTGAGTAATGTAGCAGGTTACTCCAAAAGTTATTGCCCCAACCTTGTACGGGAAATAGGTTCAGTTTATAGGCTAAAAAGTATTGAAATAGAATGATATACACTAAAATACTAATAGACATTGCTACAGTACATGCAGCCATGAATGAGCGGTCAATCCATGTGCCACGTACCAAAGAAATACCTAGCGCTAAAATGATAGATATAACGGTTTGGAAAATGAGCAATGGAATAAGTAAAGTCAAACTTGGCCCCATACGAGATGTAATCACTTGGCTGACAGTTTCGCCAGTACTCCAACTCAGGCCGTAATCGAAAGTAATGACTTGTTTGATAAATATCCATAATTGCACATAATAGGGCTGGTTTACGCCAAGTTGTGTGCGAATATTTTCAATTTGGTCGGCATTTGCCATTTTCCCTGCAAGAATATATGCAGGGTCACCACCGACCCAACTAAATAAGAAAAAAACAAGTACGATCACGCCTAACATGGTCGGAACCATTTGCCAAAGCCGTCGAATAATGTACGCCAACATATTTCAATCTCCTGTGTAGTACATAAGTTACTTTAAGCGTTGTCCGCCAATCTCTTGATAAAAAGCAGTGTTGTTGGTTGGGCGTTTTAAAAAGTCTTGAATGAGTGCAGTTGCAGGTTTTTGACTACCCTGAGAAAGAATCGTCTGGCGGTAGCGTTGACCGACTTTGCTGTCCATTAGGTTGCCTTTATATGCAGAGAGCATATCTAGCGCAATCACTTGTGACCACATATAGCCATAATAGCCTGCACCATAGCCACTGACTAAATGACCAAATTGCCCAGGGAACTCTGTGCCTTCCATATAACCTAATGGTGTTTGTGCTTCCATATTTTTCCAGACCGTCATCGGGTCTTTTTGTAGTGCATCGGCTGCATGTATGCTCATGTCATATTGTGCATACAGCGTCTGACGAGCATATTGTATGCTTAAGCCATAGTTTTTGGCAGCAGTTAATCGCGTCACTAATGCTTGATCTACAGTTGGGCAAGCAGGTGAGCAGTAGTGAGAAAGTTGGCTGAGTGGTTGTAAGTTTTGAGCCCACTCTTCATACATTTGTGAGGGTGCCTCAACAAAGTCACGCTCAACACTTGTACCTGATTGACCAACATAACGTGTTTTAGACAAAATGTTATGCATGGCATGCCCAAACTCGTGTACGAAGGTTTCAAGTTCATCTGCATTGAGCCCTTTACGGTTAAAGTTCGTCACTAAAACAGCAATAGGGGTACGTTTGGCGAGTGTGCTTGAGCCATAAATTGGCCATACTGCAGCATGGCCATATTTGCCGTCACGTGGGAATGGGTCTATATACAGCCCACCTAAAAACTGGTTGGTTTTTGCATCGAATACGTTGAAATAACGGACTTCTTTTTGCCATACAGGCACTTGAGCTTGTTCAAAACGTATACCATAAAGGTGTGAAGTGATTGCAAGTAGCCATGCCTGTGATGCCTCGGTTGGGAAATATTGGCGAAGTTGTTCTTGGTCTACTTGATAATTGGCTTTGCGGTATTTTTCACCCCAATAACTGGTACTCCACGGTTGCATTTTTGCATCGCTCAGTGGAATGTTAAGTGTTTTTGCTTTAAATGCTTGAAGTTGATCAAGCGTTTGTTGTTGAAGTGGTGTAACAAAGTTTTTGACATCAGCTAAAAATTGATTGACTGTTTTTGCGTCTTTAGCCATACGGTTTTTAGTCGCCCAATCTGCATAGCTTGGGTAACCAAAAATTTGTGCCATTTGGTAGCGTAAATCCATAATATTTTTTAATATTTTTAGATTTTTTTCTGTACCACGGCGGGTAAATTCATAATAGTATTGTTGTCTTGCTTGGTCATCATCTGCCAATTGCATAAACGGATAGTATTCAGGGTATTCAAAACCGAGTAGGTAATGCCCTGTGGCATTTTTTTGTAAATTAGCAATATAGCTTGCAGGTAACCCTTTAAGCTGATCTGCTGTAAATTCAAGTTTGGTTTTATTTTCTCTGACGTTACGATCGAAGTCTTGGCTTAGTTGCGTGAGTTGTTCGAGTATGCTTTTAAGTTGCACTTTTTTTTCAGCACTTAAGCCAACACCAGTGTCTTCAAAGCTTTCTAAATTATCTTGTTTGAACTTTGCATCAATCGCATCGCGTGGCGTGCTTTGTTTAAACTTCTGATAAATAATTTCATTTTGATACAAGTCAGTGGTAAATTTTGTATATTCGACAATACAGTCTTCAGCATGTTGGCGCAGTGTTGCATCTGGTGAAACTTGACTGAGTATCTCTACAGGACCCATAAAGTCTTGCTGTTGGGCATTGAATTTGTCCCACATGGCAAACCATGAGGCATTACTTTTGCCTTGCTCTAGCTGTTTCACATCGTTTTGGTAAAGTTCTATACGCTGTTTACAACCTGTTGTCACGTCTTGCACAGTGAGCAAAGGAATAGTTGGGTAGTGGGTACTCGGTTTTGCATGTATGGCTGTTGCAGTAAGGGCAATGCTCACTGCAAGTGTTAAATGCTGTGGTAGAGATGGTATTTTTTTCATCTGTGATTTATCTCGCCTGCTAATTTTTTGATTTTGTAATGTCTACGTACATCCATGGTGTACTTAGCATAGGGTGGCTTTTATAACCTTGAATATAAGGTTGAATGACTGTGTTTTCGTATGGTGTGCTAATTGGCATGATAGCAGCATTAACATCAAGTATACGTGCCATTTTTAAATACAATTCTTGGCGTTCTGGCCCTGCAGGCATGGCTTTAGACTGAGCATATAATTTGTCTAACTCTGGAATAGAAGTACATCCAAAGTTAGATGCATAGGTATTTGGCCCATAGAAAAGTTGCAAGAAGTTGTCGCCATCAGGGTAGTCGGCAACCCAACCTTGTATGCCCATTTGTAAGGCACATTGTTTTTGTGCTTTTAAGTAGTCGGGGAATTGCATGGCTTTATTGACAAAGCGTATGTGAATGGCTTTTAAGCTACGTTGCCAAAAGTCACTGACGGCTGAATTACCACTCGTAGCAGTCGTATAAGTGATTGTTAATGGTTTGCCATTAGGAAGTGTTCGGTAGCCATCTGCACCGACTTTATAGTTGTATTTGTCGAGCAATAAATTGGCTGCTCGTACTGAATAGGGTGTGGCAGATTGATAATTTGGGTCATAACCAACAATATTCGGTGGAATAGGTGAACTTAGAGGAATGCCTACACCGTTATTAAGTACATTAAGGTATTTCTCTTTAGAAAATGACATCATAATCGCTTTACGCAAGGCAATTTTATCTTTAGTGAGACCACCGACAACAGGGTCTTTCATATTCCAAAATGCGTAAGAAGCAATAAGGTCTGGCATGCTTGACAAGGTCATACCTGCTTGTTTGTATTCAGGTTTAAGCTCACCATGTTCAATCACATCACCGACCATGTTGGCGGGTAGGCTAATCCAATCGAGTTGTTTTTGTTTAAATGCAAGCCATTGTGACTGTGCTTCACCAATAATTTGGATATCTACTACACCGACTTGAGGCATTTTTTTACCCGTCATTTCGGCAATGATTTTTCGGTCATTAAAGTCTTTAGACTTAAAGTTCCAAGTGTAGCCTCTATAGTCTGGGTTGGCTTTTAAAATAATACGAGAACCGCGTACCCATTTACTCAGTAGGTAAGGGCCTGTACCTACAGGGTTTGCCATTGCATAACCAATATCATTTTTATATTTTTCAATGGCTTCTTTAGCTACAGCTGCTGTTGGGCCGTGTGCCAAGATCATAGGTAAGTTATAGTCTTTTTCTTTTAAACGTAAAATAAGGGTATAGCGATCTGGTGTTTCAATGCCAGGAAAGTTGCTGTTGTAATCAAAATGACCTGTTTTTTTAGCTTGGTTCACTAATGTTTCACTACCCACAAGTTTGCCTTCAACAAGCCAGCTATTTGGAGAATGCAGTTGAGGGTCAAGCAAACGCTTTAAACTATAAGCATAGTCATATGAGGTGAGCTCTCTTTTTTTACCATTAAATACAGGGTCATTACTAAAGTAAATACCGGGTTTTATTTTAATGGTATAGGTGAGGCCATCTGCACTAATTTGTGGTAAATCTACCGCAGTGAGTGGAATGAGCTTTAATGGTCTTGCTAAATAATCATATGTATAGAGGGTTTCAAAAATTGAAGCATCGACATAACTAGAGTAGGTATCATTGGTGGCTACAGGATCAAAACCAGTTTCAGCACCTGAAAAATAAGTATGAATGACCTTATTAGGGTCTGCTGCATAACTGTGTAGTGGGATGGCATTTAAACAAGCAACCAACATATAGGCTAACCCATGTTTTTTTGTACGAGTGAATGCGTTCTGCTTTTTGGGGTTTAGCCAGTTAAGAGTTAAATTCAATTTAGGTTTCATTAAAAACACGCTCGTAAATTAGGGGGTTGCCATTACTGTATCGCTTTAAGTATGTTAGCTTTATTTTAGTGCAACTTTTTTGATGGTTGCACTAAAATAAAACATACTGAAATTGATATTAAATGTCGTTTAAATCTCACAATATGTGCTAAATGCGAATAAAATATGTAGATAATGTGAATTAGATGGATAATTGATCTAAATGGTTATCGGCATTAATTTCGCGAGATACACTGTGAATCATCTAGTGGATAGTTATATGCGAACATTGTGCCAAATTTTCATTAAAATGAAATATAATTAATTTTTATATGTTTATTAGCATCTTATGGTGTTGTTATTAGTCCTTGGTATTAAATAATAAAAAAATATAAATTTATTAAATCAAAATATTTATATTTTTTTTCAAGAAGTGGCATGCTCATTGCAGTTATATTACAAAGTATCGAAATTGTTAACGAATACTCCATATTTTATACCTGATTTAAAAAGAGGGCGACCATGAAGCAGAATCGACTTACCCGTTCTATTCGATCAGTTTTAACCGGTACGGTTGGAATTGGTTTTACGTTAACAAGTGTGATGAGCCATGCGGCTGATACACCACCAACTGCTAAAGTTGAAAGAATCACCGTGACTGGTTCTTCAATTAAAGGTGTTGCTTCACAAAGTGCATCACCAATTTCTATTGTGAGAACAGAAGATTTAGCCAAGCAAGGGGTTACTACAGCAGAAGAAGCTTTAGCGACAGTGTCAGCCAACCAATCTTCTTTTGTATCTGCAAGTAATGTTGGACGTAGTGGTACAGCAGGTTCTGTGGCTGATTTACGTGGTTTAGGACCGAATAAGACATTGGT
Organism: Acinetobacter rathckeae; assembly: GCF_015627125.1. GTDB lineage: Bacteria > Pseudomonadota > Gammaproteobacteria > Pseudomonadales > Moraxellaceae > Acinetobacter > Acinetobacter rathckeae. Next base: position 629,972 of record NZ_VTDO01000001.1, read on the forward strand.
ACTGCTGAATGGTCGCCGTTTAGCCAACACCCCATTTGATACATCTACAGTAGATTTAAATACTATACCATTGGCACTGATTGACCGTATTGAAGTACTTAAAGATGGTGCTTCGGCAATTTATGGTACAGATGCCATTGGTGGGGTAATTAACTTTATTACTAAGAAGCAATACCAAGGTGCAGGTGTAACTGTTGAGGGTGCAGCACCACAAAAAAGTGGTGGAGATAGCCAAAACTATAGTTTCTTTGGTGGCTATGGTTCATTAGAAGACCAAGGCTTTAACGTATATGGCGCAGCCAGTTATGCGAAAAAAGATAGCGTAATGGCGAGTGAACGTGAGGCCTCACGCCGTGGTGGTATTTTACCAGAGCTTGGTCTGAACCGTACCAGCGGTAGTACATTCCCTGCCAATATTCCAGGCATTGGTAACCCTTACGCAAGTTCAGGCTGTGGTGATACTACGAAGAATACAGTATCTGGTAAAAATTGTCGTTATAACAGTCAAGCAGATATTGGCATTGTACCAGAAGAAGAAAGCTTTTCTTTCTTGGGTAAAGGTACACTTAAACTAACAGATAATTTAAATGCGATTGCTGAATATGTGCATTCTGAAAACAGAATGACCACAACGGTTGCACCAGATGTTTTAGCGGGTGGTGGTAGTGATTACTATATTCCAAGCACAAGTCCATATTACCCAGGTAATGGTATTACCCCTGCAATTGCTGGAGTAAATGGTCAAGCTTTGTCACTTAATATTCGTTCACAAGCGGGCAATCGTGTAAGTGAAACCACACAAAAAGCTGACCGTGTTTTATTGGGCCTAGATGGTAGTATTTCAGACTGGGATATTAACACCGGAATTAGCTATGCAAAAAGTCAAGGTGAAGACTCGTTGTACAGTGGTTATATAGATAACCAAAAAGTACGTGATAACCTAGCGAATGGTACATTAAACCCATTTGGTGCCAGTGCAAATGCCAATATCTGGAACAGCATGAGCATCAGTGGTTTGTCACAAAGTGCACAGCTTGAAACCACGAATTTTGACTTTACTGCAAGTCGTGCCATCTTTACTTTACCAGCTGGTGATGTTGGTTTTGCAGTTGGTGGTGGTTTACGCCGTGACGAATGGTCACAAACGCAAAATGCTGCTGTAAACAGTTTGGTTGCTAGTACAGGTGTTGATTCAACACAAGCACCAAGTACAGGTACACGTAATTTGAAGGCTTTATTTACTGAGTTTCAAGTACCTATCTTTAAAAGTTTAAGTGCACAATTGGCTGCACGTTACGATGACTACAGTGATTTTGGTGGTACATTTAACCCGAAAGTGGCTTTACGTTGGGAACCTGTTAAACAGTTTATGATGCGTGGTAGTTTTTCTACTGGTTTCCGTGCGCCAAGTTTGAATGAAATGCACAGTGCAAACTATAAAACATATACCCAAGCATCTTGGAGTGACCCTGTGTTATGCCCAGGTGGTACACCAACTGTTAATGGCAATGCAGTACGTGACTGTAATACACAGTTTTATACAAAAACAGGTGGTAATGCAAGTCTAGAGGCAGAAAAGTCTAAAACATTTACGGTTGGTTTTGTATATGAACCAATTAAAAATGTAGTGTTATCTGCAGATTACTTTAATATTGAAGTTAAAAACCAAATTGGATCACCTACAGAAAGTGCAATCTTTGGAGATCCTGTGAAATATGCGGCAAACTATGTGCGTAAAGCAGATGGTTCTTTAGATTATATTGATGAGCGTCTACAAAATATGGGTGGGACGAAAACCTCAGGTATCGACTTAGGTGTTCAATGGCGTAGCCCAATGAGCCAGTATGGTCGTTTAACTGTAGGTGTTGATGGTACGTACATTAATAGCTATAAATTCCAAACTGAAAAGAATGGCGAGTGGTATAGTGCAGTTGGTCAATATAATTCAAACTTTGGATCAGTCATCACGCGTTGGAAGCATAATGTCAACCTAAACTGGAACTACGACGCTTGGAGTTTAAATCTACAACAGACCTTCTTTAAAGGTTACTTAGATCAGAATGTGAGTAATCAAAACCATAAAGTATCTAATTACACATTGTATAACCTTTCTGGTTCATATACTGGCTTTAAAAACGTAGGTATTACTTTAGGTATTAAAAACGTGCTAAATGCACAGCCACCGAAGTCTAATGTTGTTGATAACTTCCAAATGGGCTATGACGCACGTTATAGTGACGTGATGGGCCGTACGTACTTTGGTCGTGTAACGTATAAATTTTAATTGGTAAAACTCTCAAGTTTATCCAACGATTAATTGTGAACTTGGCAGCCAATATATTTTATATTTGGCTGCTTGCAATATAGGTGCAACTATTATGAATTTTTCACAGGACGGTAAAGCGCGTTCTACAAAGCGATTCATAGGAATAGGAATAGTTGTTTTACTTCACGGCGTACTGATTTATGCATTGGTCACAGGTCTTGACAAGCCAATTACTAAACCAGTAGAGCCGCCCGTTGAAATGCAAATTATTCAACCCGTAAAGCCACCACCACCGCCTAAACCGATTATACAGCCGAAAGAAGAACCGAAACCTGTTAAGGAAAAAGTTGTTCCGAAGCCTGACCCGAAACCAACCCCTAAACCTGTACCACCAAAGCCAGCACCATTTGTGCCAAAACCACAAGTTGCGCCGCCAGTACAGGCAGATGCACCGAAGGTCACTACACAAAGTGAAGAAAAAGCACCACCGAGTCCACCTGTGAAAGAGGTGACAGCAACGCCTGCACCACCAGCACCTGAAAAACCAAAAGGTGAAACAAAAGGTGTGTCAGGAAGTGCTTCGGCAAGTTGTCCAACACCGCAGTACCCTCAAGAAGCACTTGCAAATGAAGAGCAAGGCACTGTGAAGTTAGAGCTTGATGTTGGAGCAGATGGACACGTTGCGAATGCAAAAGTTGCAAAATCATCGGGGTCTAGAAACTTAGACAAAGCAACTGTAAGTGCATATAAGAAATGTGTGTTTGCACCTGCAATGAAAGATGGTGCTGCTGTTGCTGGATCAATTAGCTTGGAATATACCTTTAAACTTGATTAAGTTTATACATTACAGATAAATAGATTTGGAAGACGAACATGGAAAAAGCATCTTTATTGAAAAAAGTCGCAAAAGCTTCTGCAATGGTTGCATTGTGTAGCGCAAGTTTTGTTTCTACGTATAGCATGGCTGAAGAAAAGCCAGTTGCATCACAAGTGGTGACAGAGCAAAAAGCACCTGCGACAGCATCTTCAGCACAACCAACGCCACCTGCACCTGTTGTAACTTCAGAGAAAGTAGACAACCCATATGGTTTGGGTGCAGTATGGCGTGAAGGTGACTTTGTAGCTCGTGGTACTTTAATTATTATGTTGCTCATGTCTGCAGGTACATGGTACATCATTGTGACCAAGTTCCTTGAACAACAACAAGTGAAAAAGCAAGGTCAAGTTGCTCGTCAAAAGTTTTGGAATGCCAGTACAATTGAGCAAGGTGCTAAAACACTAGATCAAAAAAGTGCATATCGTTTTATTGCTGAAAAAGCACACTCATCTACACAAAGTCATGGTAGCCATATGCTAGACAGAATTGACTTCAATACTTGGGTAACCATGACGATTCAGCGCGCTGTAGAGAAAGTACAAAGTCGTTTAGCAGGTGGTTTGGCATTTTTAGCAACAGTGGGTTCAACCTCTCCATTTATTGGTTTGTTTGGTACGGTATGGGGTATTTACCATGCATTAACAGCGATTGGCGTGTCTGGTCAAGCGTCTATTGACAAAGTTGCGGGCCCTGTGGGTGAAGCTTTGATCATGACAGCGATTGGTCTTGCAGTTGCTGTACCTGCGGTACTTGGCTATAACTGGTTAATTCGCCGTAATAAAGCAATTTTAGAAGAAGTTCGTTCATTTGGTGCAGATGTGCATGCTGTTGCACTGAGTGGCAACATGGTGTCTGGTGATGAGCCAGCGCAGGCAAAAGCGAAAACTGTGGAGTAAAACTATGGGAATGAACGTTGGTTCTGAGGGTGATGATGATGACGTAATTGGCGTCATCAACACCACGCCATTGGTCGACGTCATGCTAGTACTGCTCATTATTTTCTTAATCACAGTACCAGTAGTGACGCATACAATTCCTGTGAAATTGCCAGAAGAGGTTGACCAGAAGTATGCAGCAAAAGCGGATAATATTACGCTTGCAGTAAATAAAGAAGGTCAGGTTTTTTGGAATGAACAGTACGTACCAAATCAAGAAACACTGTTGAGTAAGCTGAAAGAAAATTCGGTAAAACGACCACAACCAGAAGTACACATTCGTGGTGATCAACAGACACACTTTGAGTCAATTGGCAAAGTTATTGAAACTGTGCAACAAGCTGGCATCATAAAAATATCATTTGTTACTCAACCACCTGCACGTGGTTAGGGTGAATTGAAAGGAGAATGTTATGGGAATGACGCCGAGCCCAAGTAGCTCAGATGATGATGGTGATGTAATGTTAGAAGTTAACATGACACCATTAATTGATGTCATGTTGGTTTTGATCATTATGTTCATTATCACGATTCCAATTCCAAATAATGCAATTAACATTAATATGCCTGCACCATCGCCACCAACGAATGAGAAACCACCAGAGGTTGTTACAATTAACATTAAGCCAAATGGTGATATCTTATGGAATGGTGAGCGTGTTGCGGACAAAACTGCATTAGAAGCAAGATTGACTGCTGTTTCTAAACAGACTGAACAAGACCAAGTGCATATTAAGCCAGAAGCACAAGCTTCTTACAAAGATGTAGCATTGGTTATGGCTGCTGCACAGCGACTAGGTGTGAAAAATATGGGTATTATGAATGGTGAGTAAATCATGAACCAATGATCATATTTTAAAGCCCCTGTCATAGGGGCTTTTTTTCATACAGTGATGCTACGTTTGTATAGTACTTTTTATAATATAAAATTTTGATAAAACTAGGAAAAATAATGAAAAGTAAGTTGCTAGACTGGTTGGAATCACGGGTTAACCCGTACCCCGACCAATATAAAGACACACCATTGCCTGAAAAGTTTTTTGCATTTTTATGGGAGTGTACTGATGGAGTCAGAAAATACCTGCTGATAGCTGTAGTATTAACTGCAATCACCTCAGCGTTAGAGGCGTATTTATTTAATGCCATGGGCGATATTATTAATTGGATTAATGCCAGTACACCTGCTCATTTTTTAAAAGATTATAAAGTGCAGCTGATTCAATTGGTCATGTTGTTATTGCTCAATGTTGCTGTTGTTTCTGTATTGTCTATGGTGAAACATCAAATTGTAATGCCACTGTTTCCGATGCGATTACGCTGGCGCTTTTATAATATATTTTTACAACAAAGTTTGGATTTTTTTAGCAGTGAATTTTCAGGAAAGCTGACTTCAAAAGTATTACAAACTGCACAGGCAGTCAGAGATTTTTTCCTTATTATCATTGATGTGATTATTAATATCTCAGTGTACTTCTTGTCGATTAGTATTTTACTCGCGGCAACATCACCACAGTTACTCGTACCGTTATTTATTTGGCTTGCTATTTTTATTGTTGCGATTTTTTACTTTGTACCTAAACTGAGTAAAGCCGCAAATAATAGTGCAAATTCACGCTCACTCATTACAGGTCAGATCACCGATACCTATACAAATATTCAAACAGTCAAACTCTTTGCACATACACAGCAAGAGCTTGATTATAGTAAAGCATCGATGAACAGTTTTCTGAATGCAATTTTAAGAGTGTTTCGACTCACCACAGGGTTTGAAACATGTTTAAAACTTATGAGTGCAGTGCTCTTTATTGGTGTACTTGGTACAGCCATCTATTTATGGCAACACGGCCAAATTGGTGTGGGTGTGATTGCAGCTGCAACAGCCATGATTTTAAAACTCAGTAGTTTAAGTGAGTTTATTATGTGGCAATTGGCAGGGCTGTTTGAAAATGTAGGTACAATCCAAGATGGTAAAAAGACCTTAAGTAAACCTGTGATGATTACAGACGTTGATGATGCCAAGCCACTTGAACTCAAACGTGGTGAGATTAAATTTGATGATGTGGTCTTTGCATATCATAAAAAAGAAGTGTTTAACGGCTTGAGTTTTACCATTAAAGCGGGTGAGAAAATTGGTGTGGTTGGCCGTTCAGGTGCGGGTAAATCGACACTTATTCAGTTACTATTGCGTTTTTACGATGTAAAAAGTGGTGCAATTAAAATTGATGGTCAAGATATTTCTAAAGTTCAACAAGAAAGCCTTCGACACTATATTGCCTTAGTTACTCAAGATACCTCATTGTTGCACCGTTCTATTCAAGACAACATTAAATACGGTCGCTTAGATGCCTCTGAGCAAGATATTCAAAAGGTGCTAAAACAAGCACATATTGAGGATTTCTTACCATTTTTAATTGATAGTAAAGGTCGAGTTGGTTTGGAGGCTGAAGTAGGTGAGCGAGGTGTGAAGCTGTCTGGTGGTCAACGTCAACGTATTGCGATTGCACGTGTTTTACTAAAAAATGCTCCGATTTTAATTTTAGATGAAGCAACCAGTGCTTTAGACTCAGATGCAGAAAGCATCATTCAACAAAACCTAACTGAGCTTATGCAAGATAAAACCGTGATTGCCATAGCACACAGACTTTCTACCATTGCACAAATGGATCGAATTATTGTGTTAGACCATGGTGATATTATTGAACAAGGGTCACATGCCGAACTTCTTGAACACAACGGCGTATATGCCAATTTGTGGAAAAAACAAACAGGTGGCTTCTTGGTTGAGTAAGCTTGTTCGTTACTGTTCTTAAAATAAAAGCCTTCGCATATATTTAAATGCGAGGGCTTTTTTTGTGTCATTTCGGGTGTTGTCTTGTAATAAACAAATAGGCACTTTATGCTTGATTCGTAGAGGTATAAGCCCAATATACACCCACCATAGCTAACACAATAACTTGAGAGAATATTTTGAGCGAGCAACCGTTTGATCTTGTAACAGACTATCAACCTGCAGGTGACCAACCAGAAGCGATTAAAAAAATTGTCTCGGGTATTGAGCGTGGTCTAAAAAATCAGTTACTTCTGGGTGTTACAGGTTCAGGTAAAACCTATACCATGGCCAATGTGATTGCTCAAACGCAACGTCCGACCATTATCATGGCACATAATAAAACCCTTGCTGCGCAGTTGTATGGTGAGTTTAAATCTTTTTTTCCACATAATGCTGTAGAGTATTTTGTCAGTTACTATGACTATTATCAGCCTGAGGCATATGTACCGTCATCAGATACCTTTATTGAAAAAGACTCCGCCATAAATGACCATATAGACCAAATGCGTTTGTCTGCAACCCGTGCATTACTAGAGCGAAAAGATGCCATTATTGTGGCATCTGTTTCTGCAATTTATGGTTTGGGTGACCCTGAAGCATATATGCAAATGCTATTGCATGTGGTGGAAGGCGATAGAGTGAACCGAGATGAAATTATTCGCCGTTTGGTTGAAATGCAGTATATGCGTAATGAGTTAGAGTTCTTACGTGGTACATACCGCATACGTGGTGAAATTATTGATATTTTCCCCGCAGAATCAGACCAACATGCTGTACGTATAGAATTGTTTGATGGTGAGGTTGATTCAATCCGTTGGTTTGACCCAATAAATGGCAAAATGGTACGTAAAGTGTCACGTGTGACCATTTACCCTAAAAGCCATTACGTTACCCCGAAAGACAATTTACATCGTGCCATTGAAACCATAAAAGAAGAACTGCGTGAACAAATTGCACACTTTACTGCCGAAAATAAACTGCTAGAAGCACAGCGTATAGAGCAACGTACACGCTATGACTTAGAAATGTTACAACAGCTTGGCTATTCTAATGGCATTGAAAACTATTCTCGGCATTTGTCTGGTCGTAGAGCAGGTGAAGCACCACCAACACTGTTTGATTATATTCCAGAAGATGCCTTACTGATTATTGATGAGTCACATGTAAGTGTCCCGCAAATTGGTGCAATGTATAAAGGTGACCGCTCTCGTAAAGAAAACTTGGTCAATTATGGTTTTCGTTTACCGAGTGCTTTAGATAACCGCCCTATGAAATTTGAAGAGTGGGAAAGAATTGTTCCTACGACCTTATTTGTCAGTGCAACGCCTGCTAAGTATGAGTTGGAAAAAGCAGAGCAAATTGCAGAGCAGGTGGTACGTCCAACAGGCTTGGTTGACCCTGAAATTGAAATTCGTCCTGTACTGACTCAAGTCGATGATGTTTTATCTGAAATTAATATACGCCGTGAAAATAATGAGCGAGTACTCATTACGACATTAACCAAGCGTATGGCTGAAGATCTCACGTCGTATTTAAAAGAATACTCCATCAAGGTGGCTTATTTACATTCAGATATAGATACGGTAGAGCGTGTGAAAATCATTCATGATCTACGTAGTGGTATTTATGATGTATTGGTTGGGATTAATTTGCTTCGAGAAGGTTTAGACATGCCCGAAGTGTCGTTGGTTGCCATACTCGATGCAGACAAAGAAGGCTTTTTACGTTCGGAACGCTCACTCATACAAACCATTGGTCGTGCAGCACGTAATGTCAAAGGTAAAGCCATTTTATATGCAGACCGTATTACAGATTCAATGCAAAAAGCCATAGATGAAACCGAACGCCGTAGAGAAAAACAAATGGCATTTAACTTTGAGCATGGCATTACACCACGAAGCACCATTAGACAGGTGGTGAAAGAGCTAGATGCAGGGGAAGATATTACAGATGATGGCACTGATGTTGTAACGGAAAGTGATATTTTAAGTGCAGATGAACAATATATGCTGGCCAATCCCAAAGTTTTGGCCAAGCATTTGGCCAAACTTGAAAAAGACATGCTGAAAGCGTCTAAAGAACTACAGTTTGAAAATGCGGCGCGGTTACGAGATGAAATTTCACGTTTAAAATCGCATGCATTGCAGTAGTATCATATCTATGTATTGATTATGAGGTGATGTTGATGACCCTTAAATATGCTTTCTTTGCAATGTTATTGTCATTACAGTGTCATGCTGTGATGGCGGAAAATACGATACCACCTATACGTGCGGTGGATTCGGTGAATGTGAGTCAATACCTTGGTACATGGTATGAGATTGCCCGTAAGCCGATGTTTTTTCAACGTAGTTGTGTGCAAGATGTACAGGCACATTATCGCCTAACACCACAAGGTACGCTGAGTGTAGAAAATAGCTGTACCACTCAAGACAAGCAAAGAAGTGTTGCCGAGGGCGAAGCTTATATTTTAAATGCCCCCTATAATAGCCAATTAGAGGTCAGCTTTTTACCCAAAGCCATTCGTTGGTTACCTGTAGGGCGTGGTGACTATTGGATATTAAAGCGAGATGAGCAGTATCAGACTGCACTGGTCGGAGACCCTGCGCGTAAGTATTTATGGTTGCTGGCGAGAACTCCACATATTCCTAATAACGTGTGGCAAACTTATTTAGAATATGCAAAACAAATTGGTTATGATGTTTCAGATTTTAAACCAACGCTACAAACTGAACATTAGTTTGGGCACTTAAAAGCAATCAAAATGATTTCAATATAAATTCTTATCTGAGCAATGGGGTGGTGTGTGGTTAAAGGGATTGTGTTTTCTGTACTTGCCTCAAGTATGTTTGGTGTATTGTATTTTTACACGCAACTTTTGAATTTATTTGATGGTTCACAGGCTTTTGGTTGGCGTATGATTTCATTGCTACCATTTTTAACGCTATTTATGTGTTTTACTAAAGACATACAGCGTATTAAAGAAGTGGCTTTGCGTGTACGCCGTGACCCTAAGTTGATACTTGGTTTAATGCTGACAGCTGCTTTAGGTGGTCTACAACTTTGGCTATTTCTATGGGCTCCCATGCATGGCCGTGGTATGCAAGTATCGTTGGGCTATTTCTTGTTGCCTTTAGTTTTGGTTTTGGTCGGCTCAATAGCTTATCAAGAAAAAGTCTCGTGTTTACAAAAAACTGCTGCCCTGTTTGCTTTGGTTGGGGTTGTAATCCAAATTTGGCAAGTGGGCAGTATTGCATGGGAAACCATTTTAGTTGCTGTGGGGTACTCTGCTTACTTTTTTGTGAGAAAAGCCATACAGACTGACCATTTGGGCGGTTTTTGGTTTGACAACGTACTGGTATTACCTGTGGCATTTTACTTTGTATCTACTTGGGCACAGCCTTGGCATACATTTATAGATCAACCTCAATTGTTTTTGGTCATTGCAGGTTTAGGTATACTCAGTGCACTTGGGTTAGGTTCTTATATTTTAGCCAGTCGTTACTTGTCTATGGTGCTATTTGGTCTGCTTAGCTATTTAGAGCCTGTATTGCTTGCACTGGCTTCATTGGCAATAGGTGAGCGACTAACGACAGCTCAAATTTGGGGTTATGCACCCATTTGGCTTGCTGTCGTGATTTTAATTATTGAGGGTGTACTACATCTTTACAAAAAGCATCAGCAACATAAATTATGGCTCAATAAAATTGAAAAATCTGCTGAAAAAACATAGATTCGTGTAAATAGTATGCGTATACCGAAAGAATAGTACATATACCTTTGTGTGAAATCAGGTACAATATGCGACAATACACAGTTGTTTTATATATTTAGAGGATTGGCGCATGCGTTTTGTTGATGAAGCAGTCATTACCGTAGAGGCTGGCGACGGAGGCAATGGCGTCGCCAGTTTTCGCCGTGAAAAATTTGTACCTTTTGGTGGCCCAGATGGTGGTGACGGTGGTCGTGGTGGAAATGTCTATATTCAAGCTGATGATAACACCAGTACATTGGTTGACTACCGTTATACACGCCGTTTTCGTGCAGAGCGTGGTAAAAATGGTTCTGGTGCGAACTGTGCAGGCCGTGGAGCTCCAGACATCGTGCTGAGCGTACCTGTAGGGACGACCATTGTAGACACAGACTCAGGCGATATTATTGGTGACTTGGTTGAAAGTGGCCAGCGCTATTTGGTTGCAAAAGGTGGTGATGGTGGTTTAGGTAATACGCACTTTAAATCATCAACTAACCGTGCCCCACGTAAATTTACGACAGGTGTAAAAGGTGAATTTCGTGAAATTCGCCTTGAGCTTAAAGTGTTGGCAGATGTTGGCCTACTCGGCATGCCAAATGCGGGTAAATCTACCTTTATACGTGCAGTATCTGCTGCAAAACCGAAAGTCGCAGACTACCCATTTACAACCATGGTACCTAATTTAGGTGTGGTCGATGCAGACCGTCATCGCTCATTTGTCATGGCGGATATTCCTGGTCTTATTGAAGGTGCTGCTGAAGGTGCGGGTCTGGGTATTCGCTTCTTAAAACACTTGGCACGTACACGTATTTTATTACACATTGTCGATGTACAGCCGATAGATGGCTCAGACCCTGTACACAATGCTAAAGCAATTTTAAAAGAACTCGAAAAATTCTCACCGACGTTGTCACAATTACCTGTGGTATTGGTGCTTAATAAGCTTGATCAGCTTGAAGACAGTGCAAAAGATGAATGGTGTGAACATATTCTGTCTGAGCTTGCATGGGAAGGGCCTGTATTTAAAACATCAGGTTTAATGTCTGAAGGTACAAAAGATGTTGTTTATTATTTGATGGATCAAATTGAACAACAACAAGAGCGTGAGTCAGAAGACCCTGAATATGCAGCTTCAATGAAAGCATTCCGTGATCAATTAGAAGTTGAAACACGTGAGCAAACATTGGCAGCTAAAGAGGCATATCGTGAAATGCGTAAAGCACAGCGTATGGCTGATTTAGGTGATGACTATGATGACGAAGACGACGATGAAGATGATGGCGAAATGGAAGTGTATTACGTACGTTAAGTACGATTGAGGAGATCATGATTAAGGTCGTAGATGGACAACGTCAATTAGAACGTTGTCGCCGTATAGTCGTTAAAATAGGCTCGTCTTTGCTCACAGCAAATGGGCGAGGTTTAGACATACAAGCAATTTCTCATTGGGCACACCAAATTGCACAATTACACCAAGCAGGACACCAAATTATTTTGGTCTCTTCGGGTGCGGTGGCAGAAGGTGTGGTGCGTATGAAACTTGCCGAGCGACCCACAGATCTTCCAAGCTTACAAGCCTGTGCAGCACTTGGCCAAATGGGATTGGTGCAAACATGGTCAAGTGTGCTTGAACAACACGACATTAAAACAGCGCAAGTTTTACTTACACACGACGACTTAAGTGATCGTAGACGTTATTTAAATGCCTGTGATGCTTTGCAACATCTGATTGATTGGCGTGCGATACCTGTGATCAATGAAAATGACACAGTATCGACCTATGAAATTAAGTTTGGTGACAACGACACGCTAGCTGCTATGGTGGCGTGTCAAGTCAATGCAGATCTATTGGTGATTTTGACGGATCAGCAAGGTATGTTTAATGCAGATCCACGTCATAACCCAGATGCAAAACTGCTATCAACTGTACCAGCACTGGATGACGAACTGTTTAGTATGGCAGGGGATGGTGGTGCATTAGGTCGTGGTGGTATGGTGACTAAAGTACGTGCCGCACGACTTGCTGCCCGTTCAGGGTGTGACACTATTGTTGCCAGTGGCGACAGTGAGCAAGTCTTGGTGCGTTTAATGCAAGGCGAAGAGCTTGGTACTTTGTTTGTCGTAGATGGTGACCCAATTGCTGCCCGTAAGCAATGGTTGGCCGCTCATTTACAAACTGCAGGGCGTTTATTACTTGATGATGGTGCAGTGAAAGCCATTAAAGCACAACATCGCAGTTTATTGCCCGTAGGTGTACAAGGCGTGCAAGGGCATTTTGAGCGTGGTGATGTGGTGGAGTGCGTTGACTTACAAGGGCAACGGGTTGCTGTAGGGCGTGTGAATTTCAGTGCTAAGCATGCAGAAACCATAAAGGGTTTGGCCACAGACAAAGTGCAGCAGGTATTGGGTGCAGATGTATTGCGTTCTTTAGAAATGATACATCGAGATCAGATGGTCATTTACTAATATGACTGTTGGAGAACAAACGCCGTTTTATACGGCGTTTTTCTTTTTAGGATGATAGTTTACTTCTATATCAAAAATTGGTTCACCATCTTGCCCGTGTACGGTCACAGCACCTTCATGACACATTGAAATAAATGCACCTGTCAGTAGGAGGTTGTCATAAGTGACATCTTTTTCATGTAGGGTATTGTCATGCTCATATTGAATAAAAATTTTTTGTCTTTCAGGGCAAAAGTGCAGTTTCATGGTGGCTAACATTAAGTTTTTGTATGGAAGGAACGACAATATATAGTCTACGATTTTTTGAATTGAGGGTGATTCATATATTTTATTTGAATCTGTTTATACAGTATTAAATAAGATCAATTCCTTTTAAAATATAACTGAATTCTACTGTGGGGTAAAGTGAGCAATAACACATTATTTTTTAAAAAATTACTGCTGATTTTGTTGTATGAAAAATGCTTTTTAAGAACTAAGAAATCATTAGAATTACGTGTTAAAAAATATACTTTCATATGAAAAGGCCTTACAATTCGAAGCCATTGCTCAATGGTTTTTTTTTAGGTCTTTGTCAGGTTTTACTATGCAACATTCTTCTAAATTTTTTCGTATATGTACGGTCATTATGTTGTGTACTGGTGTTGTGTCGTGTGGTAAAAATAATGTGACTTCAGATGAGGATACGCCAATTTTAACTGAAAAAAACATAAAAAACCTGATCCCATCGCGTGTGCATGATCGTGCCTCTTGGGCTAAAGATATTTACAGTATTATGGATACGCTCACGATTGAAAAAACCAAAACCAATGTATGTAGTGTGATTGCGATTGTAGACCAAGAGTCGAACTTTGTTGCCAATCCACAAGTCCCTCATTTGGGTGATAAAGCGGTGAAAGAGGTCAATAGTCGTTTGGAAGAAAAATTTTCTGACAAATTGGGCGAGCGTTTTGGTGAGCCTGTTGCTAAGTATTTCTTAAATGTACTCAAAACACAGCCAAGTGCAGACAATAGCTATTTGGCCCAAATGAAAAAAGTCAAAACTGAACAAGATCTAGATCTATTGTATCGTCAGATTTTTGATTATATGACCAAACATTATCATGTGAGTGCCATTACGGGTGCAGCAAAACTCATAGGTCAAGACATTGGTGAGCGTATGAACCCAATTACCACATTGGGGTCTATGCAGGTACTGATTAACTATGCACAAGACCATCAGCGTAATCATGCCAATATCTATGAGCTAAGAGATGACTTATATACTCAATATGGCGGTTTATACTATGGAATACATCGTTTAATGCTGTATAAGGCAGGCTATGCTAAACCGATTTACCGTTTTGCTGATTATAACTCGGGAATGTATTCAAGCCGTAATGCATCATTTCAACAGGCTTTGAGTAAACTCACCAAAATTAAGCTTTCATTGGACGGTGATTTATTGCTGTACGATAAAAATGAAAATATACAGTCTGAACGAAGTCAGTCCGAACTTGCCATTAATCGCTTGTTTGCAGACCATGCTGTAAAAATTTCAGCCAAACAGGTGCGAAGTGATTTAAAACAAGAAAAGCAACTCGATTTTGAAAAAACACAGACCTATAACGAGGTAAGAGCACTGTACCAACAACAGTTTGGTCGTGCTTTGGCATATGCGATTATGCCTGAGGTAGTGATTTCTGGGCCAAAACTCAGTCAAGATTATAATACCAATTGGTATGCCTCAAAGGTCAACAGCCGTTACCTGTCGTGTATGCAACGTGTGAGGTCTAATCGTTAGTGAAGGCTTTAGCACTGTTTGATTTTGATGGCACACTGTATTTAAAAGATAGCTTTACAGGGTTCATTTTTTATACGTTTAAAGCACGCTATGTACTCAAAACAGGGTTATCGATTTTACCGTGGATCAACCATTATTATTTGGGCTTATATCCTGCAGATAAAATGCGTAAAAAACTCTATTACAATATGTTTCATGCTAAGCCTGTAGACCATGTTCAACATGATGCCATCAGCTATACACGGGTATTACAGCAACATTTAAACCCACAACTCTTGGCACAGCTTAAACAGCACCAAGCATTAGGGCATGATGTGGTTGTGGTGTCTGCGTCTTTAGATATTTACTTAAAACCACTATGTGAGCATTTAGGGGTAGATTT
Source organism: Acinetobacter rathckeae (assembly GCF_015627125.1). Lineage (GTDB taxonomy): Bacteria > Pseudomonadota > Gammaproteobacteria > Pseudomonadales > Moraxellaceae > Acinetobacter > Acinetobacter rathckeae. The sequence goes on from NZ_VTDO01000001.1 coordinate 645,265, forward strand.
AATTAGCTCTGAAGTTGAAAGCGAACATGGCAAACTGACTGGGTTTTATAAAACAGCAGATTGCAGTGGCTTAGAAAAAAAACGCCGTATACAACAACGTTATGATCTCAGCACCTATTCACGCATTTATGCGTATGGGAATACCCTTGAAGATGCTGCAATGTTATCTATTGCCACACAGCCTTGTATGTATGGGCAAGACCCATTGCCAGTACTACGCTAGCCATAGCTTGAAGGGTAGTAGAACGTGATTAAAAAATATGAGGAAATCACCCGTGTCATATACCATTATAGATTTAGAGCAGCAAACACAGCCTGATCTTCTATGCCCAAGTTGTCAGCACTGTGTGCTTGATTGGTCTAAAACACAGTATATACAGCCGTGTGAGCATACGGCATTTATTGCACTAGATTTAGGCTTTGAATATGTTGCAGATGACTTTGAGCAAACCTTAGCGGTGAGTGTGGATGATATACATGCTCAGGAGCTCAATGTATGGCAACACATACAAGGGTCATCTTTAGCTTGCTTAACCATTTATAAGATGAGTTTAGGTGTGGCGGACTATAAACGTTATGTTGGGTTTACAGTCTAGTCCTACATTATGTTGGCTTTATTTGGTCATGTATGGCTTTAAGCATTATCAATATAGATAAAACACGTTAGAATAGCGCATATTTTTATCTATATTGATGGAGTAGTGCGTGGATCAACGTTTGACCATTAGCTCAGAAAGCCTAGCAGAAGCCGCTGAACACCTAACAACAATACGAGACTTTATTCGCTTTGGGGTAACGGTATTGCGTCAGTATGATGCACATCTTGGTCAGGGCACAGAAGACTTCTTTGCAGAAAGTGCAGCATTGGTTTTACAAACATTGGCACTCGACTGGGAAGCCAACGCAGAAATTTTAGATGCAAAACTCCTTCCAAGTGAAAAAACAGAAGTGTTGGCATTGTTTGAACGCCGTGTAAATGAGCGTATTCCAACTTCATACTTATTAAATCTTGCTTATTTCTGCAAGAAACCATTTTATGTAGATGAACGTGTATTAATTCCACGCTCACCGATTGCAGAATTGATAGATCAGCGTTTTGCACCGTATTTCTTAGATGAATATGGCACACTGCGTGAGGCTTTAAATGCATTGCCAGAACAAAGCAAAGCACTGAAAACACCACAACGTATTTTAGATATGTGTACGGGTTCAGGTTGTATTGCTATTGCACTTGCAGATGCATTCCCAGAGTCTGAAGTAGATGCTACAGATTTATCTCGTGATGCTTTAGAAGTGGCAGCACTCAATGTGGAACACCATAGTAAGCAATATCAAGTGGCACTGCTTGAGTCAGACTTGTTTGCTAAGATCCCTGCTGAAAACCAATACGACTTAATTGTCAGTAATCCACCTTATGTAGATGCCGAAGACATGGCAGATTTGCCTGATGAGTTTTTACATGAGCCTGAAATGGCTTTGGCCGCAGGACAAGATGGTTTAGATTTAGTCCGTAAAATGCTTGCACAAGCTGCAGACTATTTAACTGAAGATGGGCTCATTGTGATTGAAGTGGGTAACTCAGAGTGGGCGATGCGTCAAAACTTTAACCATGTTGATTTTCATTGGTTGAAATTTCAAAAAGGTGGCTCAGGTATTTTTGCATTAACAGCAGCACAATGTCGTCAATACAAAGAAACCTTTCAAGCATCTATTGCAGTATAAACAAAGGAGTGTGATGATGGCAGGAAATTCAATCGGTCAGCTATTTCGTGTAACCACGTGTGGCGAGTCACATGGTTTAGGTTTAATGGCCATTGTAGATGGTGTGCCACCTGGGCTTAGTTTGTCTGAAGAAGATTTACAAAAAGATCTAGATCGCCGTAAACCGGGGACTTCAAAGTTTGCTACACAGCGTAAAGAGCCTGACCAAGTCAAAATTATATCTGGGGTATTTGAAGGAAAAACCACAGGGACATCAATTGGTCTTTTAATTGAAAATACAGACCAAAAGTCTAAAGACTATGGCAATATTGCTCAAACCTTTAGACCGGGTCATGCTGATTATACCTATACCCACAAGTATGGTTTTCGTGACTACCGTGGTGGTGGACGCTCAAGTGCTAGAGAAACGGCCATGCGTGTGGCGGCAGGAGCGATTGCAAAGAAGTATTTGGCTGAAAAGTTTAATGTACTGATTCGCGGTCATGTGACGCAAATTGGTAACGAAGTGGCACATACTTTAGATTGGTCACAAGTGTCACAAAACCCATTTTTTTGTGGTGATATTGACGCCGTTCCACGTTTTGAAAAGCTTGTCACATCACTACGTGAACAAGGTACAAGCTGTGGTGCTAAATTAGAAATTTTGGCTGAAAATGTGCCTGTGGGTTGGGGTGAACCTGTATTTGACCGCTTAGATGCAGACCTTGCCCATGCTTTAATGAGTATTAATGCGGTAAAAGGCGTTGAAATTGGTGATGGCTTTGCTGTTGCAGGCCAATTTGGTCATGAAACACGTGATGAGTTGTCAAGTGAGGGTTTTTTAGCGAATCATGCAGGTGGCGTACTTGGAGGTATTTCTTCAGGACAAACCATTCGTGCCGCCATTGCACTAAAACCAACAGCGAGTATTACCACTAACGGTAAAACCATTAATTTACAACGCGAAGATATTGAAGTGTTGACAAAAGGTCGTCATGACCCATGCGTGGGTGTGCGTGCTACACCAATTGCAGAAGCCATGATGGCGATTGTGTTGATGGATCACTTTTTACGCCACCGTGCTCAAAATGCTGATGTTATTGCACCATTTGAACCTATTTAAGCCTATTTTGTGTTATCTAAAGGCGTCACAAGCATGTGACGCTTTTTTATGTCTTTGAATGTATGGCTAAATTTGCAACATCTTATTGAAATCTTATGGATAAGCTTTGACATTATAATAAAAGCTGTTACAACTAAGAGAAAAGCATGTTAGATAAAGAAAGGAAGTGACACATGAAAACCGTGGTCAAATATATTTTGTTAAAAAGTAAAGAATATCAGTTAGGCCATGTATTGTATGAAGATGAAATTGATGCACCGAGTCACTACTTTGATGAGATTGCAACGCACATTGAATATCAAAACAGATCGTTTAAGGTATTGTCTAAAGAGCTGACCCGAAAAAAAATATATGATGATACTGATGCGGTAGAGTCACAGACCATTGTCATTAAAGTTATTTCAGTATGATGAAATAAAAAAAGGAAGTGTAAACACTTCCTTTTTTTATGCACTTATTTTTTTGCGTCAGTTGGGGTAACTAACTGTTGTAATAAGTGCTTTTCTAGATAGTGAATATCCATCGCATTTTCACAAAATGCTTCATCTTGCAAGATGAGGTCTTTATGCAATGGAATATTGGTTTTCACCCCTGTAAGAATCATTTCATCGAGTGCTTGACGCATACGCGCTAAAGACGTTTTACGGTCTTTACCGTGTGCAATCAGCTTCGCAATCATTGAGTCGTAGTAAGGCGGAATTTTATAGCCAGGGTAGATATGCGAGTCTAAGCGAATACCTGCACCACCTGGTGCATAAAATGTTTCAATTTTACCCGGCGATGGCATAAACGTGGTTGGATCTTCGGCATTAATACGACATTCAATGGCATGACCTTGTACTTGAATGTCATCTTGTTGAATGCTTAAGCCTAAGCCTGCTGCAACACGTAATTGCTGCTCAATAATATCCACCCCTGTGACCATTTCTGTGACAGGGTGTTCCACTTGCACACGTGTGTTCATTTCAATAAAGAAGAACTCATCGTTTTCAAATAGAAACTCAAACGTACCTGCACCGCGGTATTGCATAAGTTCACATGCAGTAACACAGGCTTGTAAGATGTCTGCACGTGCTTGCTCAGGGAGTCCTGGTGCAGGTGCTTCTTCTAATACTTTTTGATGACGGCGTTGTAATGAACAGTCACGGTCATATAAATGCACCGCATGGCCATTACCATCTGCTAATACTTGTACTTCAACGTGGCGAGGTGTTTGTAAGAAGCGTTCCATATAGACCGTATCATCACCAAACCACATTTCCGCATCACGCTGTGCTGCTTGTACAGACTCAAGTAGGGTGTCAATGCGTTCTACAATACGCATACCACGACCACCACCACCAGAGGCAGCTTTTACAATGAGGGGGAAGCCAATTTTTGCGGCTTCTTCTTTTGCATTGCTTGGTGTTACCGCATGCTGTGAGCCGGGTACCGTAGGTACACCTGCTTTACGCATAGCAGTAATGGCAGAGACTTTATTTCCCATCAGGCGAATATGTTCAGGTCTTGGGCCAATAAAAATATAACCTGAGCTTTCAACCATTTCTGCAAATTCTGCATTTTCAGATAAAAAGCCATAGCCTGGGTGAATGGCATCTGCACCTGTCACTTCTGCTGCGGTAAGCAGTGCAGGAATGTTGAGGTAACTTTCACTGGTTGCACCAGGGCCAATACAGACGGCTTCATCTACAAAACGTAAATGCATGAGGTCTTTGTCTGCGTCTGAGTAAATGCCAACAGTTTTAATACCGAGTGTTTTACAAGCGCGAGTGATACGCAGGGCGATTTCACCTCGGTTTGCAATAAGTACTTTTTGCAACATAGTCACACTCCGTAATTATGCGCGGTAACGGAATAATGGTTGACCGAACTCAATCACTTCGCCATTTTTAACCAAAATTTCTTCGATAACACCGCTTTGAGTGGCTTCAATAGGGTTCATAATTTTCATGGCTTCAATAATACCCAGTGTTTCACCTGCAGAAACAGTTTGACCCACTTGTACAAATGGGCTTTCGCCTGGGTTAGATGCTGCATAAAATACGCCAACCATAGGTGCTGTTTCAACGCTACCACGTGAAACTTTTGCAGCAGGTGCTGCTGTTGTTTGTGCAGGTGCACTAACTGGTGTTGCTACTGCATTGGTATAAATAGGTTCAGGGCTACGGCGTGTTAAAGCAATAGATTGATCGCCTTCTTTAACTTCAATAGCCTGTAGGTCAGATTCGATCATAAGATCGATCAGTTTTTTGATTTTGCGAATGTCCATGATATGAATATTCCTGGTTTAAATAAGTGGAAAATTAAAGGGTTGAAATTGCATAATCTAAAGCAGCGGTATAACCATAAGCCCCAAGGCCACAAATCACACCTTTGGCTTTATCACTCAAATAAGAGTGGTGTCTAAATGGTTCTCTGGCATGTACATTTGAAAGATGAACTTCAATAAATGGAATGTTCACGCCCAATAACGCATCTCTGATAGCCACTGATGTATGGGTAAAGGCTGCCGGATTAATAATAATAAATTGGATATTTTGTTGAGCTGCTTGATGAATTTGATTAATAATTTCAAACTCTGCATTGCTTTGAAAATGGCTCAGCTGACAAGATTGTTCTTTGGCACGTTGTACCAATGTTTGATTAATGTCATTTAGGGTGAGGTGACCATAGACTTCAGGCTCTCTTTGACCCAACAGATTAAGGTTTGGTCCATGTATCACAAGAATATGAGAATGCATGTTATGTGTCCTGATTAGCAGATCGCCATTTTTTGCAAGTTCTTTGCAATGTTTGTTGATTCAATCCAATATCTGTCTTGTTTTCTGCTTTTTTATGGCATCAGATATTGGGTGATATATAAAATATTGCGCATATCTTGCTAATTTTTGCAGTAATAGGCAATGTTAAAAAGTGCCAATTTTTGATTCAAGCTTTAAGGTTTTTTAAAGTACAGCTTAAAGAGTTTCTTTTGTAGCCATTGTCCGTACGGTGGATAAATCATTTTCATAAAACTCAGTTTCGGTCTGACAAAGACAGATTTTTCATGACTAAATGTTTTAAAGCCTTCTACGCCGTGATAACTCCCCATACCAGATGCACCAACGCCTCCAAAAGGTAAGTCTTCTTGTGCCACATGCATCAGCGTTTCATTAAAGCATACACCACCGCTGTGTGTGTGCTGTAAAACGTATTGTTGTTGTGTGCTGTTAAAGCCAAAATAATAGAGTGCTAGAGGGCGAGTGCCTTGGTTAATGTATGCAATCGCTTCATCAATATGGCTGTAACCAATAACAGGCAGTATTGGCCCAAAAATTTCTTCTTGCATGACGGTCATGTTTGCATTGGGGGATTGAATGACACAATGAGCTAATTTACGACCTGATGTTTTGCCTGCCATGGTGTGTATGATTGCACCATGTTGTTTGGCATCTTCAAGATAGTGTTCTAGTCGATCAAGTTGTTTTTGGTTAATGATGGCGGTGTAGTCTGGGTTTTTTTCTATTTCTGGATAAAATTGTTGTAATGCCAAAAGGTACTTTTCAATAAACTGTTGTTCTTGCGAGACATGTACCAATACATAGTCTGGTGCAACACAGGTTTGCCCTGCATTCATGGTTTTACCAAAGGCAATACGTTGTATGGCTTCATCAAAGTCTGCATCTTGTGCAATCAGTGCGGGTGATTTACCGCCTAACTCTAAGGTGACAGGCGTAAGATGTTCAGAGGCGGCTCGCATAACGTGTTTGCCAACGGCGGTAGAGCCTGTAAATAGGAGGTGGTTAAATGGCAGTTGTGAAAATGCTTGTGCGATGTCTGTATCACCTGTAACAACATGGACTAAATCACTTGGAAAGCAATTTGTAATCATTGCTTGAAAGCATTGTGAAAACTGTGGGGTAAATTCGCTCATTTTAATCATGACGCGGTTACCTGCGGCTAAAGCTTGGCAGAGTGTTCCTATGGCCAAATAAATAGGATAGTTCCAAGGGACAATAATACCAACCACACCTAAGGGCTGTGGCAGAACATAGGCTTTTGCAGGTTGAAACAGTAAGCCAACACGTTTACTGCTCGGTTGCATCCATTGTTCTAGATGTTTAATACAATATTTAATGGCAGACATACTCGGTATAATTTCTGCAATACGTGTTTCATCTATACTGCGGTGGGAAAAGTCTTGGCTGATGGTCTGACAAAACTCACTTTCGTGCTGTTGTAATTGTACGAGCAGTTGTTTTAACCACGCTTTACGTTGATTGCTACTCGGATATGGCTGTTTGGCATAAGCATCTTGTTGTTGTTTGAAGTGTTGTTGTAATGGGTTTGTTGCGAGTTGTGTTTGCATGCCAGTCTCACCGAAATGTTATGGTTTCATAGTACTATGAAACGAAATACCATGTTGATCAATCATGTATATAAAAATAAACAATATTTCATCTCAATTTATGCTAACTTTTCGGTAATAGATTGGTTTTTAATATAAAAGGCTTATATGAAGCAATTATTCATGGCAACCGTATTGCTTTTAGGTTCAATGTCGGTATTGGCTGCTGAACCGAGTGCGGTCACTAAAAGTAAAGTTAAAGCCGATGGTGAAATTACCATTGTGCAACGTCCTGTTATTTCTGGGCTATGGGGAATGACCATTCCAAATACTCAATGTGTTGAATACTATAATTTTAAAGAAAATAATAAGGTGGTGGTTAATAGTGACCAAGAATGGTCAACAGGACTGTATGAGTATCAACCTTCTGCAGACAATGGCCCTGTTGCTGGTTTGGCTTTACAAATCACATCTAATAACTCACAGCCCGATTGTTCAGGTAAAACGATGCCTGCAAGTAATGAAGTGTTGCAGTATTATGTCCGTTGGCAAGATGCCAATAATATTCAGTTTTGTGGTTCAAATGAAAGTCGTAGCTGTGTTGTTGGGCTAAGACGTATTCTACCGTAGCCCAATCTGCTTATAAGCAGTTGGCAGGTTTAGGTAGGCCAGCAATTCTACATAGTTCTCGTGCGACAAGTCCTGTATTAAAGCGTTGTTGTAAAAGTGCATTGTTAATACTTGGATCTTGTTTCATTAAAAATTTAATCAGTGGCCGTGTACTGGGTGCATGGTCATATTGTTGGTAAAATGCACGTATATGTTCAAGCACAGTAAAATGCCAAGCATCGAGTTGAATATCTAGGCGATTGGCAAGTTGTTGTGCAACCTCGGCATTCCATGTGTTGTGGTCAATTAAGTGACCGTCTTGGTCTAACTCAAGCTGTAAATTCATTTGATGCTCATCTTTAAACGGTTGTTTATGCAATACGTATGACTTTGCTGTGTTGCAAGGTGAGGGCTGCAAATGTGGCATAGTCAATGACTTGGGGTATATCAGTGGTTAAGAGTTGTTTTTCACTGTCTAATACATAAACTTTGTGTGTTGTTGGTATGAGATGAGCATGTAAGATGGCTTCTCCCATAATAACAATGGCATCGTCAGTTTGTAGCAGTGCATTTAGACGCTGTAATTGTTTTTCTGTATTTGCATAACTACTTTGAACTAAAAAGAGTGTTGAACTTTGCATAGTTAGATTACCAATAAATGACTTGGTCAAAGGAATGAATAAATGTTGCGTCAAAGACAATTGGCTGAACATTTATCTGAGTGTTTTGTGCAAAAGGATGGTCTGTTTGCTGTTGCTCAATATAAATATGCTCAATGTCGTATAGCTCAAAGCTTTCAACCAAATTGCTTGCAAATTTAAAGGCATGTTGTTGTGTGTTGAATTGTGCTTTAGGGCCAAGTAGGCTAATTGCCGCATCTTGTAGTAGTACACTGACCTCGTGGCCAAAGGTTGCGAAGACTAAAGTAGCAGATAAGCTCTCTAGTGTTTGTAATTGGGTGATGTTGGCTTGATTAAGTACAACAAGTATTTTTTTCATCTGGTTGCTCCTTAAAATTGAATCACACGTTCGGCTTGACCGAGTGCATCTGTAAGGTCACCCAAACCCACTAATTTAAACTCAGTAGCAAGATTTGATATATTCAGCTGATGGCGTGTTGCATTGTCTAGGTCGGTAATGCCTCGTTGTAATGCTGCACTCACACAAACGGGTAGAGGAATCTCTAGTGCTTGCCATGCATGAGTCAAATGACGTTGATCATCTTGCACCCAATTTAATGCATTCGCCACATAAACACCGTCTTGATAAAAAAATACTGAAAAAGGTGCACCTTTTTGTTTAAGGGCTTGTGCTAAACCCAAGGCATGCCATGCAAAGATAGAGCTTGGTGGTGCGGTAACTAAAATAAGTGTGCTCATTGAGTAGAAGTGTCATGATTCAATATGGTTAGTATAAAACGCTGTATAGAATCCGTCATTGTCTGAACCATTTTTTCTGTGAATCATTGTTTAAAAATTCACTAAAAACAACGAAATGATTCTTGTTTATATCTGTTGAATGTTTTATTACTAGTGCCATTGATTAAAAACGTGGCGATGAGGCGTCAAAAATAATGGATATGCGTATAGAACATGACACCATGGGTGATGTTGAAGTACCGAGTGATGCGATGTGGGGGGCACAAACACAGCGTAGTTTGCAGAACTTTAAAATTGGTTCAGAGCATTTACCACGTATTTTAATTCGTGGTATGGGGCTAGTAAAAAAAGCAGCCGCAATCACCAATGCAGAGTTAGCACAAATTCCGCAAGAGATTGCCCACTCAGTGATTGGTGCAGCTGATGAAGTCATTCTAGGGCAGTGGGATGCACAGTTTCCATTGGTGGTATGGCAAACGGGTTCTGGTACGCAAAGTAACATGAACTGTAATGAGGTGATTGCCAATATTGCCAATCAGAAGTTGGGGCAACCTTTAGGGGCACAAAACCCTGTTCACCCAAATGATCATGTAAACCGTGCACAGTCAACCAATGACTCTTTCCCGACAGCGATACATGTGGCAACAGCTTTGCATATACATGAGTTACTTATTCCTGCGGTGACGAGCTTACGTAATACTTTAGATGCGAAAGCACAAGCATTTGCACCGATTGTGAAAATTGGCCGTACGCATTTACAAGATGCAACGCCGTTGACATTAGGGCAAGAGTTTAGTGGTTATGTTTCACAATTAGATCATGCATTACTCCGCTTAGAACACGCACTAGGTGGGTTATATGAGCTTCCACTGGGCGGTACTGCGGTAGGTACGGGTTTAAATGCTCACCCTGAGTATGCAGTAAAGGCAGCACAGCATTTAGCAACACTTACAGGCTTGCCATTTAGAACAGCGGAAAATAAGTTTGAGGCATTAGCAGGAAGAGATGCTGTGGTGTTTGCATCAGGTGCTTTAAAAACATTGGCTGTGAGTTTAAATAAGATTGCCAATGATGTGCGTTGGTTGGCCAGTGGTCCACGTTGTGGATTTGGTGAAATTCGTATTCCTGAAAATGAACCTGGTTCGAGTATTATGCCTGGTAAGGTGAATCCGACACAAAGTGAGGCCATGACTATGGTGGTGGCACAAGTGTTAGGTAATGATACGACCATTAATATTGCAGGTGCATCGGGTAACTTTGAGTTAAATGTCTTTATGCCTGTGATCGCATTTAATATATTACAGTCTGTTCGCTTACTAGGCGATGCGTGTAATAGCTTTAATGACCACTGTGCAGTAGGTATTGAACCGAACAAAGATAAAATTGAACACTTTTTACGTAATTCATTAATGCTTGTGACTGCGCTTAATCCAATTATTGGTTATGAAAATGCAGCCAAGGTGGCAAAAACTGCCTATAAAGAAGGTAAAACACTCAAGCAAGTAGCGGTTGAACTTAACCTTGTTACAGCAGAACAGTTTGACGCCGTGGTGAGACCTGAAAATATGGTATCTGCTAATGTGAAATAGCCGTATTTAGCATCTTTTGGCTTAAAGCTAAAGGGTGCTTTATTCATGTTTAGCTTACTGTTTTAATGAATTTAAGCTTTATAAATAAAAGGTTTGTGAGTATCTTTACTATGAGTGAGGTGCATATTGTCAGTTATACGTTCAACACATAGGGTGAACTCAATTTCATTAGAAACCTTTAGTGTTTAAAGTTCATTTTCAACAATTCAGTGATAACCAAAAGTAGAAAGTTTTCACCCCACGATGAAAATACGGTATATCTGTATAAATTTAGATGACATTATTGTCGGTGAAAAATCGTATAAAAAAACTGTGGCGCTCTGTCCCTTATGTTTTACAATAGTATTTTTGCTTTATGATGATTTTCTATGTTTGATGTTTATCTCACAGATACCAAAAAACAGGTGCAGTTTAAAGACTACCCAGGTACTCAAGCGGTCAAATTTATACTTAACTTTAAGAAAATATTTCCAAGTGTGATGGAGTTGTTGCTGCCTGTACTGCCTACAGATAATAATTTAGAAGAAATGCAGTGGGAATCAACACGCCGTGATTTTGAAATATTTAAGCTTTTGGTTTCTGGTTGGGGTGTTGTTGAGATACGTCTAGCGGCTTTATCTCGTTATAAAAACCGTGAATTTGCAGATCAAATTGTGAAACGAGTAAGGCAACAAGTGGCTTCTTATAAAAATCGTACGACGGTAGAACAAGATTATTTATTTTTACACCAATTACATGCGGCTATAGATGCTGAATTGGTTGATATTGGTGAGAAATTTTATTTGCCAACACTTAGACAATTATGGCAGGGCTATGTCTCTGATGATGTTATTAAAGCAACCATAAAATAGCCTAAGTATTGTTTCTATTAGATATAAAAAAAGCCTAGTTTTTACTAGGCTTTTTTTATATATGACTTAAGCATTTTTATTTGAATTAAGTGCTGTATCAAGTTGTTCTTTGTCTAAAGAGTTGTCCCAACGGGCAACAACAATTGTTGCACACGCATTACCAATAATATTGGTTAAAGCACGGCATTCAGACATAAAGCGATCGATACCTAAAATAAGAGCCATCCCTGCAACAGGTACATCTGGTACAACTGAAAGCGTTGCAGCCAAAGTAATAAATCCTGCACCTGTTACACCCGCAGCACCTTTAGAGCTAATCATAGCTACAAGTAAAAGGGTAAGTTGTTGCCCAATGGTTAAGTCAATATTACATGCTTGAGCAATAAAGAGTGCCGCCATTGTCATGTATATATTCGTGCCATCTAAGTTAAATGAATAACCTGTTGGAACAACAAGACCAACAACAGACTTTTCACAACCTGCATTTTCCATTTTACGCATAAGGTTTGGTAAAGCAGCTTCAGATGAGCTTGTACCAAGGACTAACCACAGTTCATCTTTAATGTAGCGAACAAGCGCAATAATTGAAAATCCGTTATAACGTGCAACTGCGCCAAGAACAATAATAATAAATAAAACAGAAGTAATATAAAAAGTGGCAATGAGTAAAGCTAAATTACCAATAGATCCAACACCATATTTACCTACCGTAAATGCCATTGCACCAAATGCACCAATTGGAGCAAGCTTCATGAGCATACCAACAAGCTTAAATACAGGTACGGTTAGGGTCTCTAAAAAGTCAATGATCGGTTGTGATTTATCATTTGTTGATGCAAGTGCAAGACCAAACAGCACTGCTACAACAAGCACTTGTAAAATATCGCCACCAACCAATGGACTGATTAGTGTTTTTGGAATAATACCCATTAAAAAGCCAACAATTGTTGAGTCATGTGCTTTTTCAACGTATGAACTCACTTTGTCTGCTTGTAGTGTTGCTGGGTTAATATTTAAACCATGACCTGGTTGGATGACATTGGCAACAATCATCCCAACAAATAATGCTAGAGTAGAGAAGGTAATGAAGTAAAGCATTGCTTTACCTGTTACACGACCAACACTGCCCATGTTTTTCATACCTGCGATTCCTGTAACCACAGTTAAGAAAATAACAGGTGAAATAATCATTTTTACAATATTAATAAATGCATCACCAAGGGGCTTAAGGCTTTCACCTATGCTAGGGTAGAAATGTCCTAAAAGAATACCTAGGGTAATTGCAAATATAACTTGTATATATAAGACTTGATAAAATTTTGGCTTTTTATCGGGAGAATGTGTTTGTGTATCCATTGGTGAATCCCAAAGAGTTTACATTTAAAGATGAAATTAGATCGATTTTACTTTAAAAAGATATTCAAAGTCGAAATAATAACTATCAAATATTAAAATGATTAAAACATTGACTTTTTGTTTATTTTGATTGAGTTGTAAGATTTTATATAAATAAATATATTTTTCAGTAACTTATTTTTATTAAACTATAAACAATATGATTGTTTTAAAAAAGTCTATGGGCAAAAGGTGACATCATACTTTAGTCTTAATTGGTAAATAGCCTAAGTAATTTACCAATTAAGACTAAAAAAATATTAAAAATTTAAACTTTTACGAATATTTGCTTGGGCAGAAATCACCGTCATAAATGTATAAGTTCCAATAAATTTACGACTAATAAACATAAACTCTTTAGGTGGTACACTAAAGTAACGAGAAGCCATAGACTTACTTGCACGTTGCATGACACGTTGGTGTAGCTGGCTCTTTTTCCAGTCATATTGGTCTTGGCTATTCATAACACCTTCAGGAATATCTGGATTATTACTTAAACTACTAAAAGGCTCTGTTGCAAGTAAAAACACTTTAGCCATGTCTGGTTTTATATCTGATGGAATTTGATCGAAGAAAGGGTAACCCTTCATTGCATTAACCATTTGATCTAAGTCATGTAGGTAGCCTGCATGAATTAAACTATGCGCCAAAGTAAGCATTTCATGATCAAACTGACGGATTGCACCAAAATCTAAAAGAACAATTTTATCTATATCTTCATTTGTTTCTTCAGCAAGCCTAACCAAATAGTTACCAAAATTGGGGTCAGTTTGCATTTCTCCCCAAATAAAGAGCTCTTTTACGGCAATTTCTAATGATGCTTCACCAATTTTATTACGTCTTTGTTGTGATAGGGACAAAACAGCAGGGCTATTTACAGGTAAACCTGACTCATAACTCATGCATAACACTTGGTCTGTGCAGTATTCTTCAATAATTTGAGGGACAACATAGCGAATATCATCTTTTAAGTAGTCTGCAAAACGTAATGTCGTTTTTGCTTCTAATGTATAGTCGACTTCTCTATGCATCATGTCTCGTACTTCTTCAAACCATTGATCAAACTCTCTCGTTTGAGGGAGAAGGTGAGTCAGTCGAAGCATTTGTTTAAATAGATTCATATCCGAATCAATAGCACTCGCAACACCTGGGTATTGTATTTTTAATACCAGCACTTGACCTGTCGATTTTAGCGTTGCTTTATGTACCTGAGCCAGTGAGGCTGTACCAATAGGCTGTGGGTCTATCTCTAAATCATTTATTTTATGACCTAATTGCTCTGTAAGGTGGGGAAGAATAGCATTCCAATCCACTGCAATGGTTTGATTGTTTAAAGTATTTAAAGCATCTGTGACTTCTCTTGGCAGAAAGTGTTCACCATACAACGCCATCATTTGGCCTATTTTTACAATAGAGCCTTTGAGTTTTCCAATTTCTGACACGAGGTAATTGGCTTGTTCTGTGAGTACTTTTTTACGTTTACGTTCTTTTTCCTCATCGCTTGCAAAAAAAGAAGTCGCATTTGATGTTGCCCAACGTGTTCCCGCTAAAAAAGATGCTTTAGCGATAGAAAGACGGCGATCAATAGAAGATGTTTTTAGATTTTTTAATATATCTTTTTGATCAGGCATAGAGAAAATCCTTTTTCGGCTTGATGTTTATTGAATGATAAACGTAATCATACAATCATACCAAAAACTATCGTAATTAAAAAATATTGTCACATACCAATAAATCACCACATGATACAATAAAAATAGCCTAAGTAATTTAAGTAGAAATTAAATATTCAAAATTTTCACTATCTACCTCAATAAACATCTTTTAAATAACGTTTATCTTTATTCATAGAAATAAGATAATTTTGAGCCTGCTCAGGTGATTTATCACCAAATTGGCAAATAATCTGTTTCAACGTTGCATCAACATCCTTTGCCATACGACTAGCATCACCGCATATACAAAAATAAGCACCTTGCTCTAACCATTCCCATAACTCTGCACCATGCTCACGCATACGATCTTGTACATAAACTTTTTGTTCTTGGTCACGTGAGAAAGCCAAGTCCAGACGAGTCAAAATACCTCTATTGTGAAAGTCTCTCAGCTCATTTTCATAGTAGAAATCGGTATTTATTTTTTGCTCACCAAAAAATAGCCAGTTTTTTCCTGTATCGCCACGGAGATCTCGTTCTTGTAAAAAACCTCGAAAGGGGGCAATACCTGTACCTGGTCCAACCATAATCAAGGGTGTTTCTGAGTCAATAGGTGGATGGAATGATTTTGATTTTTGAACAAAAATCGGAACAGTACCTTGTTCAGCACGATCTGATAAAAAAGTTGAAGATACCCCTTTTCTAGATATACCTTGGTGTTTATATCGTACTACTGAAACTGTTAAGTGTATTTGTGTTGGGTATGCTTTAGGGCTTGATGCAATTGAGTATAACCGTGGTTGTAGTTTCGGCAAAATACTAATGAGTTCATTGATAGATAATTGAACAGGGTATATTTTTAGAATATCTACTAATTGCTTTCCCCATAGCCATTGTTTTAACTTGTTTTTATCTGGACAGTCTAATAAATCTTGTAAAGATTGATAATTTCCCTTTACTGCAATAAATTTTAAGGCATTGAATTGTGGCTTAGTAATCTCAAAAGATTCTGTGAGTGCTTGTTTTAAGGTGATATCTTTTAAGTCGATAGATAAAATGTGCTGACCATCTAGTTTAGTGACATTTAATAACTCATTTACAAGATCAGGGCAATTTTGTGGCCAGACTCCCAATGCATCACCAGCCTCGTAAATAATGCCTGAATTTTCAATATCAAAGACAAATAGCCGTATATCTTTATTTGAATCCTCCTGATTTAATCGTATATTTTTTATCAATTTTGCAGAAAATGGAGTGGCTTTACTTGGAATATTTAAATTGGATGTTTCTGGTGTTGGTGATAACGGAGCGTTGGTTTTTTCATTATGTTTAAATGTAGTAAGAATACGATCTAACCATTGTTCAGCTGGTTCTTGAAAATCGGTATCACAATCTATCCGATCAACGATACGAGAAGCTCCCAGCTCAGCCAGTTTTTGATCAAGTCTTTTACCATGCCCACAAAACTGGTCATAATTAGGATCACCTAAAGCTAAGACACTATAATTAAGATGGTTTAATTGGATATCTTTTTGATTGGTTAAATTATTCCAAAAAATTTGTCCATTATCTGGTGCATCTCCATCACCAAAAGTACTACTAATACATAATAAATTTTGTATTTTATTTAATTCAGTAATTGAGAAGTCATTCATTTCTTGTAGATTTACAAGACAGCCGGATTGCTTGATTTTCTCAGCAAATGTTTCTGCTAAAGTCTCACTATTTCCTGTTTGTGAAGCCCAAATTAGGGTAATTTTAGTTTTTTCTGATACGCTAGAACCATCTGAACTTGCGCTAGACGTAGATGTAGATGTCCGTGAATATAACCCTGTTAATAGGCCATTGAGCCATAATTTTGTTTGATCAGAAATAGGGGCGTGAGCAGGAAGTGTTGGTATACTCTCAGCAGCTACGGGTAGATTTTGTAATGCGGAAATAAAACCTGATAAATAGATTTTCTCGGCATCACTCATTGAGGGAGTTGCTGATGTTTCAAGGCCAATACTTTGGGCAAAAATATTTATGGGTGACATATTTGTATTCTGTGTGATTGTCGGTATTGAGTTGGTTGGTTGCTGAATATTTGTTTTTTGTTGTTTGAGTGCATCGGCAATCAATAATGTCTCTGTTGCGGCAACAGGCGTCAGTGCAACTGCACATACTTTAAATTCAGGCTGTTGAGAAATAGGATCAATCGCATCGTTGGTTACGGCGTTAATTGCCAAATCTTCGCCAAAGAAATCATTCCAATGAAAGGGGGCAAAGCAATTTCCAGCAAGTACCCGATCTGTTACAACTGCAGGTAAAACCGCTTTACCTCGTCGTGATCGAATTTCTACTGGTTGTTTGTTTTTAATATTTAAGTCTTCGGCATCTTCAGGGTGTATCTCTATAAATGGCCCTGAGTTTAGTTTGTTTAACATGGGAATTTTCCCTGTTTTGGTCATGGTATGCCATTGATGTTGTAAGCGACCTGTATTTAAAACAAATGGAAAGTCCTTATCTGGCATTTCTGCTGGATCTAGGTGCGGACGGGCAAAAAAAATACCTCTGGCTCGTTCAGTTGGAAAAATTAAACGTGGTTTTTGTTGTTCTATAGTTAATAATGGCTGGCTAACACCATTATTCAAATAACGAATAGGATGACGATTTTCATCTCCATCAGATGCATCCAAGGGCGGGCAAGGCCATTGTAGAGGTGTTTCTTTCAAACGAGTATGGCTTGCTCCACGTAAGTCATAACCTGTTTTGAAATTACTGCACTGGCAGATCTCATCAAAAATTTCTGATGCTGAATGATAACTAAAAGCATGATCGTAGCCCATTTCACATGCAATACGACTAATAATTTGCCAATCTGGTAAGGCTTCACCTGGTGGCTCAATTGCTTTTTGCATAAGTGTCATGTTGCGTTCGGAGTTAATCATTACACCTTCTGCTTCAGCCCATAAAGCAGCAGGTAACATAATGTCTGCATAGCGATTGGTTTCAGTATCTAAAAATGCATCTTGAGTAATAACCAACTTTGCTGCTTTTAAGCCTTCGATTACATTGGTACGATTGGCAATGGTTGCAACAGGGTTAGTACAGATGATCCAGCATGCTTTAATTTCTCCTGTTTGCATACGCTCGAACATGTCGACCGTACCTTTGCCTAAAGTTGTTTTTAAAGTCCCTTTAGGGATATGCCAGAGTTCTTCGATAAATGTTCTATCTTTTTCAACTAAAATAGAGCGTTGACCAGGAAGACCTGGCCCCATATATCCCATTTCACGTCCCCCCATTGCATTGGGCTGGCCCGTCAAAGAAAATGGTCCACTACCTAAACGACAAATTTTTCCCGTTGCCAAATGTAAGTTGCAAATCGCATTGGTGTTCCATGTGCCATGAGTACTTTGGTTAAGGCCCATTGTCCAGCAACTCATAAATTCTTTTGCTTCACCAATCCATTGTGCTGCTTGTCGAATTTTTTCTTCTTCAATTGCTGTTTTCTTAGAAACATAGTCGGGTGTATATTCCTCCAAAAAATTAGGCATTTGCTCCCAACCTTCG
The DNA here is from genome assembly GCF_015627125.1 of Acinetobacter rathckeae. Taxonomy (GTDB): domain Bacteria; phylum Pseudomonadota; class Gammaproteobacteria; order Pseudomonadales; family Moraxellaceae; genus Acinetobacter; species Acinetobacter rathckeae. The sequence continues at coordinate 663,449 of NZ_VTDO01000001.1, forward strand.
GTATATTCATGAATAAAGTCATGATCAATATGGTTGTTTTTCCATAGTAAGTGTAATAATCCATTAAGTAGGATTAAATCTGTACCTGGCTTGATCTGCATAAAAAGGTGAGCTTTATCTGCGGTGCTATTACGTCGTGGATCAACAACAATCAATTTTGCACCAACTTTGACTCTATCCATCAAACGTAAAAATAAAATCGGATGGCAATCAGCCATATTTGCACCAATAACAAAAAATACATCTGCATGATCAAAATCTTGGTATGAGCCAGGAGGACCATCAGCACCTAAAGAAAGTTTATAACCACTTCCAGCACTTGCCATACACAGGCGAGAATTTGACTCAATATTATTTGTACCAATAAATCCTTTAGAAAGTTTATTTATAAGATATTGAGCCTCGATTGACATTTGCCCTGAAACATAAAAAGAAATGGCATCTGGACCATCTTGGTCAATAATTTCGCGAAGACGTTGAGCTGTTTTAGTTATTGCGATATCACTGGTATTTGCAATACGCTCATCTGTGCGTAATTTGCGAATATATGCTTTTTCCATGCGTCCAGATTGACGTAAGGCTTGATGTGCTGAAGCCCCTTTAGTACACAGTCGACCAAAGTTGGTAGGGTGTTCTTTATGGCCTGATAGTTTAGTAATTTTGCCATTTTTAACATGTAAAATCATGCCACAACCAACACCACAATATGGACAAACAGTTTTTATAGATTCAACCATAATGATTACCTTGCTCAGTCTATGCAAATGAAAATTTGAGACTCATAAATTTTGAGAAATTTATGAGTTCGAATAAACACGAGCAGGCATCGTTGGCTGCAAAGTGATGTACTTGATACGTTTAAAAGAAGGCAAATAATATGCCAAGTCAGACAAAATTATGGATCAGAGTATCGATGCAAAGAGAGGATTAGAGCTACAAAGGGGAAATGCAATTTAACTACAAGTACGGCGTATAGATTGATCAAGCATTTTATTTTTGAACGTTTGTATATGTTGCATGTAAAGATCCCTTTTATAGAAACTTTAAGGTTGATATTTTTATTTTAAAATCATTTGCTTATGGTATTTCGATCAAATATTGGAATTATATAGCATAGACTTTTAGTCACTCAGAGCTTTTTTAAGGGAAATCAGTCTATTCATTAGACTAGACTGCAAAGGAAAGTATTTATTTTATATAAAAACATATAAAACAGTAAATTCCGTAAACAGGATTCGGGTTAATTAGTAAAAAGCGAATATCATTTAATTTAGTATTCTTATATTTCAACTTTAAAAGAACATTATCATCTAAAATTTAAGTTAAATAGGTAAAAAACTCTGCTTAAGAAAAGAGAATTTTCTTAAGCAGATTAGCTTAGCTTAGAATTTATAAGTTAAAGAACCAGTATAGCTTGTTGGGTCACCATAAGTATTAGCCCAGTAATTTAATCGATATTTTACATTGGTAACATTACCTATGTTTAAACCTAAACTTAAATCAGAGGTAATTTTATATTTAGCCATCAGGTCAAGTAAGGCAAAACCTTTTTGAGTATAGGCCGCGGTTTGTAAACTGTTACTGCCTGTATAGTAAAACTTGCTTTGCCAACGTGTTGTTGCACCAACTGTCACGGCGTCAAATATGCCTGGTAAACTGTAAGTGGTAGACAGTTTAAATTGATTGACAGGAAGCTCTGTTGTGACACGCACACCAGCCTGTTTGCTTAAAGCATGTGAATAGCCTGTTTGAATATTCCAACGTGGCGTAATTTCACCACTTAACTCGGCTTCAAAACCTTTAGTTTTTACACCATTTGCACCTTGATAATAATAAGATCCAGCAGTAACTAAACCTTGGCTGACTGCACTGTCAGAAGATGTATATTTTCCTGCCGTAAGCGCAACATTGTCCATTTTAGATTCAAAGTAAGCGATACTTGCATTGAGTTTGTTGTCATAAAATGCAGCTTTAAAACCTGCTTCATAATTATTGCCTTGCTGTGGATTTAGCAACTTATAATCATAATTACGGTATGACTGTGGTAAGAAAATATTGGTATAACTTGCATAAGCAGTGAGGTTATTTGTTAGGTCATAGGTTATACCTGCATACGGCGTAACACGGTGGTAATTACTCACCTTTGATGACCCAGCAGATGTAGTATAGCTTTTTGAAATATAGTCAGATAAACGTGTACCTAAAATCAGGTGTAATTTATCAGTTGCATTGATACGTGTTGCTAAATAATAGCCAGCCTGTTGGTAACTAAGTCTCTGTTCACCATTTTTGGTAAATGTCGGAGCAGTAACATAACCATTCCATGTAGATGGCTTAACCGAAGTTGTTGTGTAATTCGCTTTATAAGTATCACCATTATTTTGGATATATTGATAGCTACTGCCAAACATTAAATCATGTTCTTGGCCAAATAGTTGGTACTTTCCATTTACAGACACATCAAGCGAGTTTTCAGTGGGGTTTAAATCTGTTTTATTAGAAGTAAAGTTTGCATAATCTGAGTTATATTTTGGTGAAGTACCAATCACACCAAAAATAGCATCGATATGTTGTTGTAAGAAGTTATAATTTATGTGTAATGCCCAGTCATTATCAAAGGTATGATTAAATGAGGCGAATGCATTGACTGAATCTACTTGGCTATATGCCCAGCGAGGTGCTGCATTAAAACTTGGTGAGTATGGGTTAAGAGAGTAGTCATAGCCATACATATCTAGACCATGGACGCTTAAACCATCACTACGATTTCGGCTGAGCATAGCACCAACCGATAGATGGCTTTGCTCGCTAAAGTCATGGTCTATAACTCCATACAGTGTCGCATTTCTATAATTGCCCCATGTTTTCCAAGAATCACCTTGCTCATATGCAGCTACAACTCGGCCGCGTGTTGTTCCATCTTGTGTTAGAGCGGTTTGAGCATCAAATTCTGATCTTACATTATTCCACGAGCCGTAACTGACTTTTGCATAGCCTGTAGGTTCGGTACTATTTGCATGCTTTCTGTTGAAATTAATACTTGCACTAGGTAGTCCCGCACCATTGGTTAATCCAGTTGCTCCTTTAATTACAGTTACATTTTCAAAAATAGATGAGTCTAAACCGCTTAATGAAGAGCCGGATTTAAAGTTTACAGGCGGTGCGGTCATTACGCCATCAACTTGATAGTTAATAATTTGTTGACCACGTGCATAGTACATTGCATATTCACCACCATTACCAATAGCCCCTTTTGCACCATAACGTACGGCTTGAACCCCAGGTGTTTGGGTTAAAATGTCATAAGTATCACGTAAGTTTTCATCACTGATTTGTTGTTGTGTGATTACCGTAACACTTTGAGGTGTATCTTTTAAAGATAAATCCAATTTTGTTGCACTGCTACTTTTCTTTATGGTGTAACTTTTTTTATTGTCTTGTGTTTTCGCATGAGCATTTATTTCTGGCAGTGTGGTTGTCTCAGCAAAACTATATACAGGAGATAATACGATTAAAGATAACAATATACGGCGTATAGATTGATCAAGCAGTTTGCTTTTGAACGTTTGTGTATGTTGCATGTAAAGATTCCTTTTACAACAGTTGTTAGGTTGGTGTTTTTATTCTGCAAATGATAATCATTTTTATAAAAAATAATATGGATGATGTTTAGATATATATTTTTTTTGTATTAAATTTAAATATAAGTGTTTGATATTTAAATTTTAATATTTAATTATTGATTGTTAAATTATATATGTTAAATTTTCGTTTTGAGTGGTTAATTTTAATTTTTAATTAAGTTTGAATGGTTATGCATTATTGAATTACATACTGTCAATAAAATACTATAGTATCTTTAAATGGTATACGCTAAAGTCTTAAATAGAAGTAATGCTTTATATTGAAATAAGCTTCGGTTTATCGTATTGTTATTCATGAAATTATTTATACTTAATAAGGACATAAAAATGGCTTACTCATTACCATCTTTACCATATACATATGATGCACTAGAGCCAAATCTAGATGCTGCAACTATGGAAATTCACCACACTAAACATCACCAAACGTACATTAATAACATTAATGTTGCTATCGAAGGTACAGAGTGGGAACAACTTCCTGTTGAAACACTTGTAGCTAAAATTGCAGACGTTCCTGCAAACTTGAAAGGTGTTGTGCAAAATAATGGTGGTGGTCATGCAAACCATTCTTTATTTTGGACAGTCATGAGCCCACAAGGTGGTGGAGCACCTGAAGGTGAACTTGCTACAGCAATTGATGCAGAGCTTGGTGGTTTAGAGGCATTTAAAGAAGCATTTACTAAAGCGGCTTTAACGCGTTTTGGTAGTGGTTGGGCTTGGTTAAGTGTTACTCCTGAAAATAAATTGGTTGTAGAAAGCAGTGGCAACCAAGACTCTCCATTAATGCACGGTAATACACCTATTCTAGGTTTAGATGTTTGGGAGCATGCATATTACCTTAAATATCAAAACCGTCGTCCTGAATACATTGCAGCATTCTATAACGTAGTTAATTGGGCAGAAGTTGCACGTCGTTATAAAGAAGCTCTAGCAAAATAAGTTAGTTTATTTGAAACTTCAAAAACGGCTTCAATGTAAGCCGTTTTTTTATGTCATTGTGTCTGGGTTGTTTATTTATATCTAAATATGTTATAAGTATATATAAATATCATATAAAAGAAGTGCTTTAACATGTATATCAAACAGTTCTTTGAACCTAAAAGTTCTACATATAGCTATTTTTTAATGTGTGAAGAAAGCAAAGAAGCGATTATCATCGATCCCGTGCAATGCGATATAGAAAAGTATCTTGAAGAAATAAAACAACAACAAGCGAATTTACAATATATCTTTGAAACGCATATACATGCAGACCATATTACAGCCTCTCATACATTAAAAACATTAACATCTGCTAAGTCTGTGGTGCATAAAAATTCTGGGGTAGAGTGTGCAGATGTTTTTATTACAGATGGTTGCGATTTTCGTTTTGGGCAACAATTATTACAAGTCCTTGCGACACCAGGGCATACCAATGCATGTACATCTTATTATGCAAAAGGCTATGTCTTTACAGGGGATACTTTACTAATAAATGGTTGTGGAAGAACTGATTTTCAAGGCGGTTCTGCTGAAAAGCTATATCAAAGCGTACATAGAAAATTATTTACTTTACCAAGCGAAACCATTGTTTATCCTGCACATGATTACAAAGGTAACTTTTCATCAAGTATTGGACATGAAAAAGAATATAACCCAAGACTGGCATTACATATCAGCCAAGAAGAGTTTATTCACATTATGGCGAATTTAGATCTGGCATATCCTGCTCAAATAGACCAAGCACTACCTGCCAATAAGCTGTGTGGTAGAGTACAAACAAGCGATTGCGATTAATTTAAGAGATCGCTATGTTTTTATTAGCCTGTGAAGGGATATTTATTGGTATTGTATTGGGGCTTACAGGTGCAGGTGGTGGCGTATTGGCTATTCCTTTACTGATGTGGTCTCAGTCTTGGAGTGTTTCGCAAGCTGCACCGATTGCACTTATCGCAACAACCATTGCATCTGGAGCAGGAACAATACAAGGCTTATGGCAACATACTGTACGTTATAGGGCAGCAATTTGGATTGCTTTGTTGTCTATTCCATCTGTATACATTGGTGTTAGTTTAAGCAAGATTATTCCAATATATTACATCACCATTTTATTTTGTATTGTTATGTTGATTTCAGCATTTCGCTACTTTACTAAGAAACCGATTCGTTCATTAAACTTATGTCATACCCATCGATTAACAGGCCGATTTATTTGGAATACAAAAACAAGGTTTTATTTAGGTGGCCTAGGAATGCTACTTGGAATGGTTACAGGTTTATTGGGGGTAGGTGGCGGTTTTATTTTAGTCCCTACACTCAAAAAAATATCTAATTTGTCTCTATGTTGTATATCTGCTACATCCCTAATGATTATTTGTTTGGTGGGATCCATCACATTAATGACACAGATTTCATCTGGATATCATTACCCTTTAGATATCACGCCCATTTTTGTGACTACGGCGTTAATTGGTATGTTTGTTGGTCGGTTCTTACAACATCGTATTCCTGAGCAGGTTATTCATAAAGTATTTGCACTCTTGCTGACCTGTATTGCAATTCTTACATTATATCGTATGTAACTTTTTAGTTCATCTGTGCTTTAAGTCTGTGCAAAATTAGAAAATAAATCGCCAATTTTTCACGTTATTTCATATATATCATTCATTTTAAAGAAATAGCCAAGTGATATTGCTTGGCATAGTTTATGCTTTATATTTACATATTGTATACCATATACATTAATGCATATTTAAGAGAATATATTGCTTGATATCGCAATTAAGCAAAATAGATCATGACAAATGCTATTTATGTCTGAGAAATTTAAAGAGAAATGGATTTTTATTTAAAAATTGACTGATTAATAGCATGAGTAAAACGTATAAATCATAGGAGAGACAGCCTCAAAAAAGCTATTTCTTCTAAGTACTATGAAAATAAATTAGAGTATTCGATATGCAAAAAATATCAATTATTGATTCACATACAGGCGGTGAGCCAACGCGTTTAATTATAAATGGCTTTCCTGACTTGGGTGTAGGATCTATGCAAAATCGACTCAAGTGTTTATCTACACAGTATGATCATTATAGAAAAGCCACAATATTAGAACCTCGCGGTCATAATGTGCTTGTAGGGGCGTTACTCTGTGAGCCAGTAAACCCTTCGGCAAGTGCAGGGGTTATTTTCTTTAATAATACAGGCTATTTAGGCATGTGTGGTCATGGCACGATAGGCCTAATACATTCACTGGCTTACCTTGGTAAAATTACAACAGGCACACACAAAATAGAGACCCCAGTTGGTGATATTACTGCAATTTTGCATGAAGATGGTTCTGTGAGCATACGGAATGTTCCATCTTGGCGATATAAAAAAGACGTGAAATTTTATAGCGAAGAACTAGGTGAAATCAAAGGTGATATTGCTTGGGGTGGGAATTGGTTCTTTTTAGTCAATGAACATCATTTGCAGATAGATAAAGACAATATTCCAAAGCTAACGACATTTGCTTTAATGATTCAAAAAGAATTAAAAAACCAAAATATTTTTGGAGAAAATGGCGCAGTCATAGATCATATAGAACTGTTCACAGCAGATACACAGGCGAATAGTCGGAGTTTTGTATTGTGCCCTGGTGGTGAGTATGACAGATCACCTTGTGGCACGGGTACAAGTGCTAAGTTGGCCTGTTTGGCGGCAGACCAGAAGTTAGAACCAAATCAATTATGGCAGCAAGCCAGTATTATTGGTAGTCAATTTGAAGCCTATTACGAGCCACTTGAGGTTGGTATACAACCTATTATTCGTGGTTCTGCATCAATCAGTGCCGAAACGACCTTAATATTGGAGGATAACGATGTCTTTATTTGGGGGATTTAAATGCATATAGACATTCCCAACTTAAAAACATTTATATATTACATATTAAAGGATCAGGGATTTACCTCAGACCATGCACAAGAAATCATGCAGACAGTTGTATCTGCAGAAATAGATGGTTGTCATTCACATGGTATTTGGCGAATACTCGGCTGTATTCAGACGTTACATAACAAAAAAGTGTCTGCAACAGCTGAGCCAATTGTAAAAGATATAAAGCCAGGCTTGGTTCAGGTCGATGCGAAAGGTGGATTTTCTCCCTTGGCTTTTAAACATGGTTTACCGTACTTGATCGACAAAGTGAAAAATCAAGGCATTGCAGCCATGGCAATTAACCATTGCGTTCACTTTTCTGCATTATGGGTTGAAGTAGAGCAATTAACACATGCAGGTTTGGTTGCTTTTGCATTTACACCAAGCCATGCATGGGTTACTCCAGAAGGTGGTCGACAAGGAATATTTGGTACAAATCCCATGGCTTTTGGTTGGCCTAGAAAAAATAAAGAGGCATTTATTTTTGATTTTGCAACCAGTGCTGTGGCAAGAGGTGAAATTCAACTGCACTTAAGGGAAGGAAAATCTATTCCTGAAGGGTGGGGAGTCGATAGAGAGGGTAAGCCATGTACAGACCCTCAAGAGGTTCTCAGTCATGGTGCAATGTTGGCTTTTGGTGGGCACAAAGGAGCCACTTTAGCCACAATGATTGAGTTAATTTCAGGGCCACTGATTGCAGATTTAACGAGTCATGAGTCTTTGGCTTATGATGAAAATACAGGGTCTTTACCTTACCATGGTGAATTAATTATTGCTTTAGATCCTGAAAGCTTTTTAGGCGGTTTAGTACAAGATCATTTCGATCGTGCAGAGTTCATCTTTCAGCAGATATTAGATCAAAATTTAAGACTACCTTCGCAAAGGCGCTATAAAAATAGACAACATCATTTACAGCATGGATTAAACATTAATGATGGCTTATACCAAGAATTACTGGCATTAAAAGCCGAAAGTTGAGAGTGTTTTATGCAAAATATAACTATTGTTGGTGCGGGAATTATTGGGCTTTCGATTGCTTATGCACTGCATAAAGCAGGGGTTTCTGTTACGGTCATTGATCGTGATGCTGCAGGGGATAAAGTTTCTTTTGGTAATGCAGGTTCTATTGCTGTGATGGAAGTGAATCCCGCAAGTGTGCCGGGTGTTTTTTGGAAAGTTCCTGCTTGGATTATGAGCCCATTGGGTCCTTTATCTGTTCGTCCAAACTATAGTTTAAAATTACTGCCTTGGCTTTATCAGTTTTATCTTGCTAGTAAGCCAAAACATGCACTTCGTTCACATCATGCCTTAGCTACACTGAATAAAAATGCATATGTGGACATGATTCCGATGTTTACAGAGATTGGTGTAGTAAGTGAGCTTAAACAAAAAGGGGCATTAGTAGTTTATGAGACTGATACAGGTTTTGAGCAAGACCAAGCTATGTGGCAGTTAAGACAAAACGCAGGAGTAGATGCAATGTATTTATCTGCTGATCAAACAAGAGAGTATGAACCTGCTTTAGGTGAACGAGTGAAACATGGCATGTTTGTTTCTAATGCAAGCTATGTGACAGACCCTAAGTACATTGTAGATCAACTCAGGGCTTGGCTCATTAAAAATGATGTCCAGTTTATTCAAGATGAAGTTAAATCTATTCAAAAACAATCAAATAGTATGTATGTACAAGGAAAAAATGCACGATATGAAGCAGATAAAGTTGTTTTAGCTACAGGGGCTTGGTCATCCGAATTGACCAAGCTGCTTGGTGAAAAGTGTTATGTTGAAAGTGAAAGAGGTTACAATACCACGATTCAAAACCCTGACATTACAATAGCACGCGAGATCGTTTTTGCTGAACGAAAATTTGTAATGACACCATTAAGTTGTGGCTTACGTATTGGTGGTGCAGCAGAATTTGGTGGTTTAAATAATGTGCCAAATTATAAACGTTCAGGTGCTTTGGTTAAGTTAGCCCAATTGTATTTTCCAAACTTAAAGCATATAAAAGGAAGTGTTTGGGCAGGACATCGTCCAAGTACACCTGATAGCTTACCAATTATTAGTCGCTCACAGTATAGCGATCGTTTATTTTATGCTTTTGGTCATGGTCATTTAGGTTTAACACAATGTGCGATTACAGCACGGTTGATTAAAGAGATGATTTTTAATGAAAAATCTGAAGTTGATGTTTCTATGTATAGTATTGATCGCTTTAATTAAGAAAAGTTAAATTTTATTTAAAAAAAAGTCGCTATAGCCACAAATATGTTTGTATTGTTAGAAAAGCTTTTATATCGTATGTAGGTAGATGGTTGGGCACCTAGTACTTGCATAACTTTATTTAACATAATACCAATTATGCGAAATGAAGTTATTAGAACCCAATTAAAGTGTCTATATTCTCACCAATAAAAGTATCTAGTTTATGATGGTAAACCCATCATAAACTAGATATGAAATATAGATGCTGAATCTTTCTACCAGTCAAATTACTCAGTTAATACAGAAATTCAATAGCGATAATTTCTGAACATTTGCTTGGATTTGGCCCTACATTAGCTCATGAGAAACTCAGTAACAGATTCGGCTTTCATATTCCTGTAGACCTATGGATTCCACGTTCTAAGCAAGCGTACTAAACATCCCTATCAGCCTCTTTGGTCTAATTTAGCCAGAACAGCCTTGAAATAGCTATTAGTGCCATGAAATTAGATAAAAATCAAACTATTGTTGTTGGTGATATAGATAATAAATCTTCAAGGTGCAAAAAATACAGGTTTAAACTGGTGTGTAAATGGGAATAGACCAACAATATTAAAAATATGAATAAAAAATAATTAAGATTATGAAATTAGATATATAAACTATTTAATTAAATAATTGTTAGGTGTATATTTACAATGCTCCAAAACTTGTTTAGATGTTGATAAGAAACAACTAAGTCGTGATCTAATTTAGACTTTTTATATGCCTACCCTTCCATCACTTTCCAGATAGGCTTTTGACTAAACTATTTATAATTTTTTTTAATCTATGCGTCAATATTTACTTAATCCACATTCGATCTTCTATGCTGTCTTGAGCAGTATGCTCTATTTACTTCTGGAGATCTTAGCTTTAAATGTTTTGTTTTTAGGTCCGTTACACGTTCTCTCCATAAGCGAAAGCTTCCAGGCTGCATATGAGCACGCATTAAGTTTATAGTTTCAGATTCATTTAAGCCAAATAGATACTCAATTGCTTCAAATGGTGTTCTATCTTCCCACGCCATTTCAATAATTCTAGATATTTCATCTATAGAGTAACTTTTTATAGATTTCATAGTATGCCCCTCCTACTTTATTTATATATATGAGTTATTTTGCTAGAGTGAATATAATTGGCCTATGCACAATAGTAAAGCATTAAATGTGAGCGGGTACAACAAGTGTTGATTAAAAAACCTAAAATTATCTTGTAACATAAGGTAAAGCGGGTTCCCATTCACTACCATCTAACTCTAAGTCATCACTGAGTTTAATATCCTTAATATGCTGATCAAAAGCGTCTAAATATATTTTAGCCGAAATGGTTTTTGCTAAATGAGGAGCACCTTGCTCAATGCCTGAAATCATACCAACCAATGGCCCTTGACTCATACCTGCACTGTAATTAAAACAATATAGTCTAGAAAAACCTGACTTGAGGTGATTTTCTTTAGCAATAAACTCAAAATTTGTTGTTAGATATGGTGACTGAGCAAGACCTTCGTCTGGTAACTTACTCGATATATATACATCTTTCCATTGTTGAGTATGCTCTTTTATGTAGTTTAACCAAGCATACTTAGACCAGTTTAGGGAAAAACCTGTAGCTAGAATTAAATAATCGAATACAAATGTATGCTTTTGTGTATATACAGAAATTTTACTGTTGTTTTCTTTAACAGAAACCACGTGTTCATCAAAATTAAAATATGCATTTTTATGGCGAGATACCCTGAGTGTACTACCGTGAGGTGCTGGAGTTTTCTCTTGTTTCAAATAATAGTTAAAGTCCCATTTTTGTTCATTCGACCAATATGGGTACGAGTTTAAATAACCCGAGTTAACTGCAACCTTACCACGATTTACTCTTGGAAGATCTTTGCAACGGCATAGTATTTCAACACTTTTTGCACCATGCTCTAACGCTGTAGCAGAGCTATCCATTGCTCCTGCACTATAACCAATGACTCCAATGTTTAAGCCTTTAAAACGGTTATAGTCGGTGCCGTCATATGCATGTTCCCATAAATTCTGCGAAACACCTTCCATAAATTTTGGAATACTCGGTGAACTAAAGCTATCAATACCCATCGCCAGTACTGTATGAGATGCAAAGTATGTTTCGACCTTCTCAGTATTTTGGAAATATAACTGACTACCTTGTTTCTCAACTTTTAGATCAATAAGCTCATGCTCATAAATGATATTAGGTTCTGTAACTTTCTTAAACCATTGTAGGTAGTCATGCCATTGTAACCGTGGAATCTTATCAAGATCATCCCAAGCTTTTTGTCCAAATTGAACCTTAAACCATGCCTGAAAGGTTAAAGATGGGAAGTTTAATGCAGGGCCAATCGCTTGTTTAGGTGATCTGAGCGTTTGCATGAGAGCTGGTTGTTTCCAAGGCCCTTCCTCGCCTTCTTTACATTTATCAAAAATTATAGCTTGAACCCCTTCTGTACGTAATGCCAAAGCTAAAGCCAAACTTGACATTCCTGCACCAACAATCACAACATCAACTTTTTTATTGTCTAAACAATTGTTTGAAATGACCCATGATTTTTTGGGGATATTTAAATGAATAAAGTCTTCTTGTATTCGTTGTTCTAGATCATCTAAGTTTTTCATATTAACCACTATTATACAGCTCCATAATTTAATTAGAAGTGATGCTTTGTATTGAAAAGAATGTCATTGGTAATGACTATTAAAATAACCTAAAATCTAATTCAATTATATATATTTAAATATGACTTTTTATTTATTTCTGATGTTGAATAGATTGAGTAAAAATATGAAATAATAAGAACTAGATAACATTTGCGATATCGAGACTATATATTGCGCTTCTTTAGCATAACGACTATGCTTGCTTATCACTTTTTGTTATATTTAAATCATAAAAATTCATTTGGAGAGTTTAGGGATATGAAACAGCAAATTTATCTAGATTATGCTGCAACAACACCAGTTTACCCTGAGATAATAGAAAAGATGGCACAGAGCCTTTCATTTACAGGTACTTTTGGTAACCCTGCTTCAAATGGACACCCTTTTGGGCAACAGGCACGACAAAAGGTAGAACAAGCTAGAAGTGATGTTGCATCTCTTATTGGTGCAACTGCAGATGAAATTATTTGGACATCAGGTGCAACAGAATCCAATAATTTGGCCTTGAAAGGTGTGACAGAGCGTTATGCTTCTCGTGGGAAACATATTATTACCAGTCAAATTGAGCATAAAGCCATTTTAGACAGCTGTGCGAAATTAGAAAGCCTTGGTTTTGAAGTGACCTATCTTAAACCAAATGCAGAAACAGGAATAATTACGCCTGATGCTGTAAAAGATGCAATTCGTCCAGATACGTTGCTTATTTCCCTCATGATGGTAAATAATGAAATTGGTACAATTACAGATATAAAATCTATTGGTGAAACTGCAAAACAGCAAGATATTTTCTTTCATGTAGATGCGGCACAAGCGGCAGGTAAATTACATATAGATGTACATGCATTAAATATAGACTTATTAAGCCTTTCTGCACATAAAGTATATGGCCCTAAAGGAATTGGGGCTTTATATGTAAACCATCAAAAAACATTCGAAATTGAGCCACAAATACATGGTGGTGGCCATGAGCAAGGTTGTCGTTCTGGTACGCTTGCGACACACCAAATTGTAGGTATGGGTGAAGCATTTAAAATTGCGAAGCTAAGCCTAGATACAGAGCAAGAGCGACTTAAATTACTTCAACAGAAGCTATTTGATGGTTTAAAGGCAATGACGAGTATTGTTTTGAATGGTGATTTAGAACAACGCGTTGCTAATTATTTAAATGTTTCATTTACAGAAGATAATCCTTTTGTACTCATTAACGCCGTGAAAACATTTGCTGCTGTTTCAAGTGGTTCAGCATGTAACTCAGGTAAAGCTGGTGCATCACATGTCTTACTGGCGATAGACCGTACAGAAACCCATGCTAAGAATGCAATTCGTTTTAGCTTTGGTAAATATACCACTGAAAAAAATATCGATGATTTACTTGAGCACTTGAAACATGTTCAGGACACAACGCAAATTGTGACATTTATATAATACTCCGATGGTTTAAGCTAAAGCACATTTTGTGATTAAACATATTAAGTACGTATATAAGTTTATATTGTATTGTTGTTAGGTAATTTTAGAGAATCCTCTATAATTTGACATTCTTATAAACTTATATTGTATTTATTACAGCAGAATGCCTTAAATCTTTCGATTTCAACGATTGGCATGTTATTAGCTTAAATCATGGATTTATATATGAAAAAACTATTTTTACTTGGTGTTTTAGGCGTTATTTTGTCTTCAACATCAGCGATTGCTGCTGAAACAAAAAGCTTTTTAAATGTTTCATATGATCCAACACGTGAATTCTATAAAGATTATAATCAAGCATTTGGTGAATATTGGTATAGTAAAACAGGTCAGAGAATTGATTTTAAACAATCACATGGTGGATCTGGAAAACAAGCACGTGCTGTGGCAACAGGATTAAAAGCAGATGTTGTAACACTTGCTCTAGCCAATGATATTGATGAAATTGCTAATGCAGGATACATCCGTAAAGATTGGCAGAAACAATTTCCAAATAACTCTGCACCATACACTTCTACGATTGTTTATTTAGTGCGTAAAGGTAATCCAAAACATATTAAAGATTGGAATGACTTAGCAAAGCCTGGAGTGGAAGTGATTACTCCTAACCCTAAAACAGGTGGAGCACCACGATGGATTTATCTTGCCGCTTGGGGGTATGCACTTAAACAACCAGGTGGAAACGATACTAAAGCACGTCAGCTAGTTACCGATATCTATCAAAATGTAAAAGTTTTAGATTCAGCCGCACGTGCATCTATGACAACATTTACAGAGAGAAATATTGGTGATGTGCTTTTAACATGGGAAAATGAGGCATTATTGGCTCAAAAGAACTTACCAAAGGGTGAGTTTGAGATTGTTTACCCATCTATTTCAATTTTGGCAGAACCTTCTGTTGCTATTGTAGATAAAACAGTGGATGAAAATGGCAACCGTTTAATCGCAAAAGGTTATTTAAACTTCTTATATTCACCTCTTGGTCAGAACTTAGCTGCTGAATATAACTTCAGACCACGTAATAAAGAAGTTGCACAAAAGTATGCTTATAAATTTCCAAAGTTACAGTTATTCACAATAGACTCTGTATTTGGTAGCTGGGCTAATGCTCAAAAGATTCACTTCGCCAATGGCGGTGTTTTTGATCAGATTTACAAAAAGTAATTCGTCACTTATTGAAAAAGCATCATCTTGTATGGTGCTTTTTTTACGCCGTTGATTATAATTTCAGATAATTTATGATTGATATAATTATTCTAGGGAGGGATTCCTATCTTACATACTCTTATTTTTAAGATGAGAGCTAAACACTTATCAAAATTGAACCACATTACAGTCTTTCTTTTTGTATAAGAAAGTATAATGCGTTTTCTATACCCCACGCCAGTCTACCCTAGCATTACGTTGAGTTTCATAGATACGCTGAACATATTGTCCTAAAGGTAGAGCGAGTATTTTTTCTTTTAGGCTAAATACATCTTCGTTATGGCCAAACTGTTCAACTTCCCAAGGTGTACCTTCAATATTTAGCACTGGTGCAACCATACTACATACAGAAATATCAGCAAGCGTTAAATTATTACCCACTATATAACCTGTATTCGTTTCTAAAAGCTGTTGATTTAACATAAAAATGATTTCTAATATACGTTTTTCAACATCCATTAAATCATTTGTATTGAGTTGAAAGTATTTTTTTAATGCGACTGAAAGTACGGGTTTACTATATCTTTTAAATTTTTGTAGATAACCTTTTTCACCAATTAAAATATCTACCGATTCATTGTGTGGTAATACCATATAATTAAGAACCCAACGCCGTATATAAATACCAAGCTCATTGGCTAGATCATTGGTACGAAGAATATAACGTTTCAGTGTCGGGTTATGATGAATAAGGTTATTTTCAGGATAAAACTCATCTAGGTATATTGCAATTTCTGTAGAGTCTACAATCCATCGTTCATTATCGTTGAGTAAAGGTAAGGTATTGACCCCAGCTTTGCGTTGAGTAAAAAAACGATGTACGCCTGGTGTTAAGTTATGGGCAACGTAGTCTAATTCTTTATGATCTAAAACCCAACGTGCTTTTTCACAAAAATGCGAGAGTGGAAATTGATACAAAATACGCATATATGATTTACCCTAATTACTCTGACGAGTTTTATTTAGCATATTATAAGTAATTCAGAAAAATTGCGTATAAAATTATCATAAAAACACTTATTCCTGACTTTATTTTGACTTTGAGGTAGAATTAGGCTCAATTGATATAACATTTTTGTGAGCACTTCATGGGTTTTAATTGTGGTATTGTTGGTTTACCAAACGTTGGCAAGTCAACACTTTTTAACGCCTTAACGAAAGCGGCAATTGCTGCTGAAAACTTCCCTTTTTGCACCATTGAGCCAAATACAGGTATTGTTCCTGTACCAGACTCAAGATTAGAAAAATTAACAGCCATTGTAAAACCTCAACGTGTTTTACCAACAACAATGGAATTTGTTGATATTGCGGGTTTGGTCGCAGGTGCATCTAAAGGTGAAGGCCTAGGTAACCAGTTTTTAGCAAATATTCGTGAAACAGATGCTATTGCTCATGTTGTACGTTGTTTTGAAGATGAGAATGTTATTCACGTTAATGGAAAAATTGATCCGCTTGATGATATTGCAACAATTAACACGGAACTTGCACTTTCTGACTTAGAAACAGTGACTAAATCGGTTACTCGCCTTGCAAAAAATGTAAAAAGTGGCGATAAAGATGCGATTGCTACAAAAACAGTGCTAGAGAAGATTTTACCATTACTTAATGAAGGTCAACCTGCTCGTGCAGCAGATCTATCTGAAGATGACTATAAACTTCTTCGTGGTTATGGCCTTCTGACTTTAAAGCCAACCATGTATATTGCCAATGTTGCTGAAGATGGTTTTGAAAATAATCCATATTTAGACGCCGTACGTGAACTGGCTGCCAAAGAGAATGCCATTGTTGTCCCTTTATGTAACCAAATTGAAGCTGAAATCTCTTTATTAGAAGATGAAGACCGCGCAGAGTTTTTAGAAGCAATGGGTATGGAAGAGCCAGGTTTAAATGTGGTTATTCGTGCAGGTTACGGTTTACTTGGTTTACAAACTTATTTTACGGCAGGTGTTCAAGAAGTCCGTGCTTGGACAGTTAAAGTAGGTGCAACTGGCCCAGAAGCAGCAGGTGTTATTCATACAGACTTTGAAAAAGGTTTTATTCGTGCAGAAGTGATTGCTTACGATGACTTTATTCAATTTAATGGTGAGTCAGGTGCAAAAGATGCTGGAAAGTGGCGTTTGGAAGGTAAAAGCTATATTGTTAAAGATGGTGATGTGATGCATTTCCGTTTTAACGTTTAATTTTAATAAATTTGAAGAGCTATCATCTTGATAGCTCTTTTTTTATGGGACTTTAACTTACCCACTTTCCCCGAATTGGTCTATGTAATATTGCTAAAACAAAAACCAATGATACCTCAATAGAAAATGACCAATATATATGACCTAAGATCTCGCTAAGAAACTCATAGGCATTTAAATTCCAAAGCCAACCGACCACATTACCATCATATGCTAAGTGTCTAAATCCTAATGCTGGTATAAGGAATCCGTGCATAACAATTGTAATGACTACGCCGTATATTATTCCATATAGTGCTCTTATTTTTGGAAAAAAAGCAGATAAAAAGATATAAACAAATGCAAAAATAAAGCTAAATATCCAGTGATAGAGTGTCACTGCCCCACCAACTAAATGTCCCTGATACATATAATCTAAATTATGTGCATTTATTCCTAGTGGTCCAAGCCAAGCATCGATATGAGCGGCAGGAGGGGAAATTTCACCTGCCATACGAGGTGGCATATTTACTTCAGATCCCCATTTTACTAGTGAGCTGATAAAGCCTGCAATGAGAGTACCGATAATAAGTACTTTTTGGTTTGATTGATTTTTTAGCACACTTACTTCCTTTTCATGTGTTGTTTTGTAACTTATATTCGTTTTCTTATTATTACCTTAAAATTATTAATTTACTTAGGCTATTTTGGTGTTTCTAATAAAAACTCCTTATCATTTGAAACAATACAATAAGGAGTTTTTATTATAGGTGTATTTTTAAATATTTGGAAAATCACCAGTACCGTTTGGCCAAGGTGTTAATACTTCAAAGCCATGATCAGTGACTGCGACCATGTGTTCCCATTGTGCAGATAAAGATCTATCTTTAGTCACTACGGTCCAACCATCATTGAGTTCATTGACAGCAGCTTTCCCCATATTTACCATTGGTTCTATAGTAAATACCATTCCTTTTTTTAACTTTAGCCCCTGCCCTTTTTGCCCATAATGTAGAATATTTGGCTGTTCGTGGTAGCCTTTTCCTATACCATGTCCGCAATATTCACGAACAATACTATAGTTTTTCTTATGAGCAACGCTTTGTATTGCAAATCCAATATCACCGAGCGTTGCACCAGGTTTTACTTGCTGTATACCTGCAAGCATGGCTTCGTAAGTCGTTAGAATAAGTGCTTTATACTCAGGTTTGACCTGCCCTACGCAATACATTCTACTGGTATCACCATAATAACCATCTTTAATAATGGCAACATCAATATTAATAATGTCGCCCTCTTTTAATATTTCTTGTTCTGATGGAATACCATGACATACAACTTCATTTTTTGAAATACATGTAGTTTTGCTATAACCACAATAACCAATATTGGCAGGTATGACTTTAAGTTGCTGCACAATAAAGTCATAACATAAGTCATCTAAATAAGCAGTAGATACGCCTGGTTGGACATGCTCTGCAATCATTTCAAGTACTTCGGCTGCGTACTTGCCAGCCACTCTTAATTTGTCAATATCATCAGTACTTTTAATGTTTACTTTGTTGTTGAACATGTTTTTCCACTTTTAAATGTATAAATTTACTTAGGCTATTTTACGGCAATAAACCTAAAAGCATTAGAGTTGTTATTTTAACACTAAATAAACAGAACAAATTATAAAATATATATTTTATAAAAACGCTTATTGCACCAAAATTAACCAAAAAAATACCAATTTAATGTTTAATCTTGTATTTTGCACTAGAATTAAGCAATTTTTAAAATTCAGGCAACTTTATGACGCAGTTAAATCTCAAGGATATTTTGGCATTGGGGTTTATGACCTTTGCCTTATTTATTGGTGCGGGTAATATTATCTTCCCCCCTATTGTTGCTCAGCAAGCTGGTGAGCATGTTTGGCTTGCTGCATTTGGCTTTTTAATTACTGCAGTGGGTCTACCTGTGCTTACGATTATTGCATTAGCACGTGTGGGTGGATCAATAGAAGCATTAAGTTCTCCACTAGGCAAAATCGCAAGTTTAATTTTAACAGTGACTTGTTATTTGGCTGTGGGCCCTTTATTTGCGACACCACGTACAGCAACAGTATCATATGCCATTGGTATAGAGCCTCATTTTGGCCATGGTGTTACCCCTACACTCATATATAGTGCCATCTATTTTACAATCGTTGCCATTGTGTCGTTATATCCTCATAAGATTCTAGACACGATTGGATATGTTCTGGCTCCGTTAAAACTGGTTGCTTTAAGTGTATTGTGTATTAGCACCTTGTTTATTTCACTGCATTTCTTTGCTACACCAACAGGCCATTATGTAGACCGTCCAATGTCTGAAGGATTGGTCAATGGTTATTTAACCATGGATACCTTGGGCGCATTAGTGTTTGGTATTGTGATTGTACAGGCAGTACAGTCTCGTGGTGTAACAGCATCTAAGTTTGTTTTTAAATATACTGTCATTGCAAGTATGATTGCAGGCGTTGGATTAACTGCACTGTATTTATGCCTATTCCGCTTAGGTGTTCAGAGCTACCCGCTTACGCCTAATGCAACCAATGGTGCTGTTATTTTAAATGCTTACGTACAGCATGCATTTGGTTCATCGGGTACAGTATTTTTAACCGCTTTAATTATTTTAGCCTGTGTGGTGACTGCTATTGGTTTAACATGTTCGTGTGCCAGTTATTTCCACCAACTTACTAAAATCTCTTATAAAACATTAGTTATTATTTTAGTGGTTTTTGCATTTCTGATTTCAAACCTAGGTTTAGATCAATTAATTGCTTTTTCTGTTCCTGTATTGACAGCAATTTACCCACCTGCAATTGTAGTTATTCTTTTAAGCTTTTTTACAGGAATATTCTCCAACCCTACACGTATTTTTATTCCTGTTACAACAGTCGCTTTTATTTTTGGAGTGATTGAAGGTATTAAAGCATCTCGTTTTCAACATGTTGTACCGGATATATTACAGAAATTACCACTTTCGGAACAAAATCTTGCTTGGCTTATTCCTTGTGTGATTGTTTTTGTTATTGCCCTTGTGCTTAATAAGATAAAAAAATCTTAATGTAAAGGGAGGCTTATGCCTCCTTTTTTTTATAAAAATTCACCATTATTAATGATAAAAAACAATAAATATCAACAATTAATACACCTTTTACCAAGTGATTTAAAGCAGCTATTGTAAGACAAAAAACCTTTTGTGGTTTACTTAAAAAAGTATAAGCCACCCTGTAAATTATTATTTGATCTGATTGTCATATTTATTTAACAAAATAATGGTAGTAAATTTTGCATTGTTCTCACTATAATAGTACACGACACTTTTTTTTGGCTGGAGGAATATGCGATGAATTCAATCAAAACACAAATGAACAATGTAAAAACATATCCCAACTTTACGGTTTATGTACTTACAACGTGTGCACTGATGTTAACCCTAGCAATTCAAGGTACAATTCAAGGCAATTTAGAAATAACTCATTTTCTATATGCACTGTTGTCTTGTGTAGCATTTGCGATATGGGCAATTTTTGACTTAAAAGCTAGAAAATCAAAATCATATTAAAATTAAACCAACATTAATTTGAGCAAAAAAACAACAGCAAGCCCTATAACTATTACGTTTATAGGCTTGCTCAATCAATCAAAACTTCTTTATTCTTTGGTTAGGTAATATTACCTTTATTGATAAATATAGGCTCAGAATGAAAAAAATTACATGTTCTATCATTGCGTTAAGTCTTTCTGCCCTCAGTGCTACTGCATTTGCTTGCCCTAAAGGTACAACCATTCAAGGTGGTGAAGGCCCACACCATAAAGGTGGTAAATGTGTTTTAGCAAGTGGTGCGCCTGCAAAGAAAGCTGAGGAGAAAAAAGCAGATGTTACTAAGGCTAAAACTGAAGCTGTAAAAGAGAAGGCTGAGAAAAAAGCTGAAACAGCGAAAGAAAAAGCGGCTAAAGTAACTGAAGTAAAAAAAGACAAAGTAGAAAAACCAAAGGTTTAATGACTGCTATCCATTAAAAGGAAGGCCTAGGCCTTCCTTTTTACATGATTATAGGTCTTTGCTATTGCCAAGCTCTGGGTGATCTAAAGCATTTTTACATAATGCTTTATCTCTAAAATAAATGCGTTTGGCATCATCTAATGTCTGCCCAGTTTGTTGTGCCTGTATTGTACGTGCTACTGTATCTAAGCTCACCATTGCTTTACGACATAAAGCAAAGTTACCTTCTGCGACAGAGTCACCCATTTTTACATTGATCATCCAACGATTACCTAGCTCACGTAATGGTTTACGGACATCATCATCAATCTGATTTTGATTAAAATGCCCTGCTAATAAAGCATCATCTATTTTGGTCATTAAGACCCAACTTTCTTTAGCGTACTGGGTTGCATCTTTAGTTAATTTCGGTGCAGGTTTAATCACGACTTTAGGTTCATCTTTTTGATTACACCCTGTAAGTGCTACAGCACATGCCACTACTGTCAATATTGTTATCTGTCGCATTGTCACCCACATATGTCTCATCTCTTATCATCACGGCGTATCTGACTATGCTATAAGATTAATGAAATTGCCTCAACTATATACGAGTTGTTCGATTGTCAAGCAGACAACATTCATAATAGATTATTCAAATAATCTGAATTGGGTTAGTATATTTACCCTTAGTGTTACAACAACAAACAAAGGAAAAGTCCATGAGCGTTACACTTGGTACACCATTACAACCCACCGCATTTAAGGTTTTACTACTGGGTTCTGGTGAGTTGGGTAAAGAAGTTGTCATTTCACTACAACGCCTTGGTGTAGAAGTTCATGCGGCAGACCGCTACGATCATGCACCTGCAATGCAAGTTGCGCACTATAGTCATACACTTAATATGGCAGACCCTAAAGCACTAAAAGCACTCATTGACACAGTAAATCCACAACTTATTGTGCCTGAGATTGAAGCGATTGCGACAGACTTACTCATTGATATTGAAAATAATCATACAGCTACAATTATTCCATCTGCCAAGGCCGTAAGCTTAACCATGAACCGCGAGGGTATTCGTTGTTTAGCCGCAGAAGAGTTGGCTATTCCAACTTCAAATTATCGCTTTGCAGACTCATTAGAAAGCTTTAGACAAGCATGTGATGAAATTGGTTATCCTAACTTTGTTAAACCTGTTATGTCATCTTCAGGTAAAGGCCAATCTTATGTCAAAAGTGCAGATCAAGTCGACGCAGCTTGGCAATATGCTATGGAAACTGCTCGTATTAACCAAGGTAAAGTGATTATTGAATCTAAAATTGATTTTGACTTTGAAATTACGCTATTGACTGTACGTGCGAAAAACCCAACCACTCAAGCACTTGAAACTCACTTCTGTGCCCCGATTGGGCATCAACAACAAGACGGCGATTATATTGAAAGCTGGCAACCTCAAGCCATGACTGAGCAAGCCTTAACGAAAGCCAAAGAGGTTGCTGAAAAAGTAACAACAGCTCTTGGCGGTTGCGGTATTTTTGGGGTAGAGCTGTTTGTGAAAGGTGATGATGTTTGGTTTAGTGAAGTTTCTCCTCGTCCACACGACACAGGGCTAGTTACTCTTGCCTCACAATTTCAAAGTGAATTTGAACTCCATGCCCGTGCAATCTTAGGATTACCTGTCAATACCACACAACATAGCGTGGCAGCCAGTGCCGTTGTATATGCAGGTGTAGACAGTAGTAATCTAAGCTATCAACACCTAGAGCAAGCTTTAAGTCACCCAGACTCAGACCTTAGACTTTTTGGTAAGCCAGAAGGCTTTAAAAAACGCCGCATGGGTGTTGTGACTGCACGTGCCACAAATACTGAAGATGCTCGACGTATTGCAAGAGATGCAGCACAAAAAATTACTGTTAAAGCATAAACAACAATAAGGCCAATCATTTATGAAGATTACTTCTCTTTCCGACTATATGGCAAGCCATGAAGGCCATGCCTCAATTCAAAAGTGGCACCAACACATTGAACAAGAGTTTGATGCATTTTTTGAACAGGGAAATAGTATTCGACATATTGTATTGGCCAGATCAAATGCTATAGATGAAAGCCTACGTCTACTTTGGCAACAAGCAGGTCTTGAGCAATCAGAGATTTGTTTGTTTGCTGTGGGTGGCTATGGGCGACAAGAAATGTTGCCCTATTCAGATGTAGACATCATGCTATTCTCTGAACATGAGCTCGACACCCTACAAGAACAAGCTGTATCCACATTTATTGCCTCTTTATGGGATACAGGCTTTAAACCGGGTGTAAGTGTGCGTACAGCCACATCTTGTGTAGAACAAGCCAGTCAAGACATTACCATTGCCACATCACTCATAGAATCACGTTTAATTGTAGGTGATGATCGCTTTGCACGCTGGCCTAGAAAGATTGTCAATCAAACATGGACAGATCGGGCGTTTTTTGATGCCAAAATGCAAGAGCAGAAAAAACGCTATGCACAATACAACTATACAGAAAGCAATCTAGAACCAGACATTAAAAATGCGCCGGGTGGCATTCGAGACATGAACCAAATTGCATGGATTGCTAAACGACATTTCCGTGTTAATCGTATATATGATCTTGTCCATTTGGGCTTTATTTCAGAGTTTGAACTCAAAGTTTTAGAGGCAGCAGAAACGTTCTACTGGGAAATAAGACACTACTTACACCGTCTTACCAAGCGAGATGAAAATAGACTGCTTTTTGACTATCAACGAGAAATCGCCAGTAAATTTGGTTATAGCCATGCTGAGGGACAATCTGCAAACTATGCCGTTGAGCAGTTTATGCGTCGGTATTACCGTAAAGCACAGCAAGTCGCTACACTAAATGAAGTATTATTGGCATTCTTCAATCAATCTGTGATTGAACCAAGGGTGAAAGAGTACACCAAGCAAGTTCAAGTACTCAATGAACGCTTTACCATTACCGACCACAAAATTGCCGTACAGCACCATAGAGTCTTTTCTGAAAACCCAAGTGCCATTTTAGAAATCTTTTATTTGATTGCCATTCACCCAGAAATTAAAGGCATTCGAGCACGTACATTACGTCTATTGGTTTTAGCCGCTAAAAATATAGATGAAAACTTTAGACAACAACCTGAACATAAAGCACTGTTCTTAAAAATCATACAATCATCAAAACGGCTATATGAAACTTTATCCCATATGCGTCGCTATGGTATTTTAGGTAAATATTTGCCTGCGTTTGGTCAGATTATGGGCCTTATGCAATATGACCTGTTTCATATCTATACGGTAGACCAACATACCCTCTTTCTTATACGCAATTTAGAACGATTTAAAGAACCTGAGTTTGCCAAAGATTTCCCTGTGGTAAGCTCTGTGTATCAACGTCTTAAAAAGCGTGACATTATTATGATTTCAGCACTATTTCATGACATTGCTAAAGGTCGTGGTGGTGATCACTGTATTTTAGGTGCACAAGATGCTCGTGAGTTCTGTGAGTTTCATGGTATCAGCCCTGAAGATACCAACCTGATTGCATGGCTCATTGAAAACCACTTACTCATTTCACTCACTGCACAGAAAAAAGATATTTCAGACCCAGACGTGATTCAAGAGTTTGCCTCAAAACTTAAAGATATGGATCATCTAGACTATCTATATACTCTGACTGTGGCAGACATTAATGCCACTAACCCCAAACTCTGGAATACATGGCGTGCCTCTTTAATGCGTCAACTGTATACGCAAACCCGTGAAGTGATTCGTAAAGGCATAGACAGACCTGTAGACTACCAAATGCTGATTGAAGACACGAAATTCTATGCCAGTGAAAAATTAGTACAGGATTTTTCCTTACAACGGGTTGAAAAAGTATGGCAAGAACTTGGAGATGAGTATTTCTTAAAAGAATCTGTGGATGATATTGCGTGGTGTACACATGCCATCTTAGAACATGAAACAAATCATCAACCGCTTGTTAAACTCAGAGCACACCGTAAAACAGCACAAGATACGGTACAAATCTTTATCTATACGCAAGATAAACCAAATCTATTTGCCACGACTGTTGCTGTACTTGACCGTATGAACCTTGATGTACAAGATGCCCGTATTATTACCTCTAAAACAGACTTCAGTTTAGATACATATATTGTTTTAGACCGCTTTGGCACTTTGCTTAATGAACCTCAACGTCAAGAAACACTGATTAAGGCACTTTCTGAGGCTTTAAATCATGTAGATGAGTACCCTAACCTATTACAAAGACGCGTTCCCCGACAACTCAGACACTTTAATATTGAAAATACAGTCACGATACGGCTTGATGAGTCGCTCAAACAGCATAAAATAGAAATTTCGACATTAGATCACCCAGGCTTACTGGCTAAAATTGGTGGTTTATTTATGATGCAAGGTTTAGACATCCACTCCGCCAAAATTGCCACCCTCGGGGAAAAAGTCGAAGATATCTTTTATGTGACTAAAAAAAATGGCGTCATGCTGTCCGATGAAGAGTCAGAACATTTTGCTTTTCAGCTTAAATCTGCTTTAGATGAAGCATCAAACCAAGTTACCAATCCAACACCGTAAAATTAGTAGTCGATTTATGAACACACTGTTAGAACGCCTTCACCCATACCCTTTTGAAAAGCTCAATGCACTTTTCAAAGACATTACACCTGCACAATTGTCTGCCATTTCACTGTCTATTGGTGAACCTAAGCACCCTGCACCACAATTTGTCATTGACAGCTTGGCGCAAAACTTTCAGCACTTATCTAGCTATCCTGCCAGTAAAGGCCTACCTGAACTACGCCAAGCAATTGCAAGTTGGTTAACACAACGGTTTCATTTAAAAAACATCAGTGCAGAACAGCAGGTACTTCCTGTCTCTGGTACACGAGAGGCTCTATTTTCTTTTGTGCAAGCCGTTATAAATAAAGATGATGATGCCTATGTGGTCATGCCAAACCCATTTTATCAAATCTATGAAGGGGCAACCTTACTGGCAGGGGCAACACCGTACTTCGTTAACTGTACAAAAGACAATGACTATTTAGGCGATTTTGATGCTGTACCAAGCACAGTATGGGAAAAGACGGCGATTTTATTTATATGCACACCGGGTAATCCAACGGGTGCGGTAATGCCCCGTGAACAGCTCAAAAAGCTTATTCAATTGTCTGACCAATATCACTTTATTATTGCATCAGACGAATGCTACTCTGAACTATGGTTTGAACAGGCTCCTGTTGGCCTGCTCGAAGTATGTGCTGAAATGGGCCGTGACGACTATAAAAATTGTGTCGTATTTCACTCACTCTCTAAGCGTTCAAATTTACCAGGTATGCGTTCAGGGTTTATTGCAGGTGATGCCAAAGTTTTAGCACCTTACTTAAAGTATCGAACCTATCATGGTGCTGCCATGCCTGTTCAACACCAAATTGCATCTACACTAGCGTGGTCAGATGAAGAGCATGTAGCCGAAAACCGTGCATTATATAGAGAAAAGTTTCAATTATTTCAAAGCGAGTTAGGCCATCTATTACCATTGGTGAAACCAGATGCAGGATTCTACTACTGGTTACAGGTCGATAATGATGAGAAATTTGCACAGCAACTCATACAACAGGCCAATATTAAAGTGTTACCAGGGCGTTATCTTTCAAGAGATACATCTGAAGGAAATCCTGGTGAAAACCATGTCCGTATGGCGTTAGTGGCAGACTTACAACAATGTGAACAAGTCATTCAACGCTTAAAAAGCATTTTATAATTTCCAATAAAAAAGCAGAGGTTATTCCTCTGCTTTTTTATGACTAAACTCGACTCAGTATATGCTGGCAATTAAATACATTATATTTTTTAATCACAAAACTAGAGTGTAACGCAGTCACATTTTCTATTTTAGCAACACGTCGAAGTAGAATCTCACTGTAATTGTCCATGTCTTTTGCGACAAGCTCAACAATAAAGTCAGCACTTTGCCCTGTCACCAGAAAAGCGTTGATGACTTCAGGAATAGATTCAAGCTCAGCCAAGAAATGGTCAAATGTTTCACTATCATGCTTACTGAGTGACACTTGTAGCAAAATATGTAGTTTAAAACCCAATTTATTGTAGTTAATCTCGCGTTTTAAGCCTGTCATCATTTCAGATTCAATCAGTATTTTAATACGACGATGTACCGAACTAATCGATAAATTAATTCGTTCAGACAATTCATTGAGGTTTAAATCTTCGTGGGTGAGTATTTCAAGGATTTGTTTATCGAAGCGGTCTAATTGCATATTTTTCCCTTTAAGTCAGTGAAAAATATTTCGATGGCTAGATTACGATTATTATTTTTGGAGTCAAGGGAAAACACATTGTTTACTTTTAGCATCTACCGCATTGTACGCTGTAGATTATCCAACAAATGGGTAATTCGTTTTCTCTAAAAGCCGAGTTCAGACCTTTTGGGTCAAGCTTATGGCATCTCCCAATACCATAAACCGTTTTCTCGATCCCTCTTACACCCTGATTCATAATATAACGTAAGTCATTTCGAATTATTTTCCTTCATTTTGCTCATTTTTACCGATTTTTAAAAAATTTTCTACATACAAATAGATAATTTATATTTTTTCTCACATTTAAATAAGATTAGACTTTTTTTATGAATTTATTAATATTTTAAGGCATTTATTTTCATCAGAGCATAAAAAATGGCCTATATAAATAGGCCATTTCAAAGATACATTTATAATTATTTTTCTACGCGTTTACCATGTTTTAAAATCCAATTACGCTCTTCATCTTTTTTATTACGATACTTATAGGCCACATAGAGTCCACCAAACCAAATAGGTGAAAAATACAATGCCACACGTGTATCATGATCTAAGCTTAAAATTGCAGTAACAAACAATAAAAAGCCCAATGTTAACCATGACATCAAAATACCCATTGGCATTTTGTACTGTGATGATTCATGCAGTTCTGGTGCTTTTTTACGATAT
This sequence comes from Acinetobacter rathckeae, assembly GCF_015627125.1. GTDB lineage: Bacteria > Pseudomonadota > Gammaproteobacteria > Pseudomonadales > Moraxellaceae > Acinetobacter > Acinetobacter rathckeae. Next base: position 691,781 of record NZ_VTDO01000001.1, read on the forward strand.
GCAAGATAAGAAATAAGAATGATCGCATATGAGAAAATCATTAAAATGGTACTTAATGATGAAAAAATGGTAAAAGCAGTCATCACATTAGGAATAATAAATAAAATACTTGTACCAACGACAATACAAGCCATAGAAAAAATTAAGCTATAAATAGGTACTTTTCGCTTAGAAAGCTGTTTAAATTTTTGAGGAGCATCACGCTCAACTGCTAAACCATACATCATACGGCTGGTCGCAAAAATACCACTATTTGCAGATGACATGGCCGATGTTGTGACCACAAAGTTCACTAAAAATGCGGCCGCAGGTAAGCCAATTAAAGTAAACATATGCACAAATGGACTTTGACTTGGTGATACTTTTGCCCATGATGTGACAGAGATAATGCAAATGAGTGCACCCACATAAAATAAAATAATACGTAAAGGAATAGAGTTAATCGCTTTAGGTAGTGTTTTGTGAGGGTCTTTGGTTTCAGCGGCTGTTGTACCTACAAGCTCAATACCAATAAATGCAAATACTGCAATTTGAAAGCCTGCTAAGAATCCACTCAGACCATATGGGAAAATAGAGCCTGGTTCAATTAAGTGAGATAATGATGCTTTCACACCATTTGGTGACACAAAACCAGTAGAGACTAAATAAATCCCAACCAATAAAAATACCACAATTGCTACAATTTTAATGAGTGCAAACCAAAACTCTGTCTCACCAAATAATTTGACTGTCAGTAAGTTAAGAATGGTTAATGTGGTTACGGTAATAAAGGCAGGTATCCATGCCGACAAGTCAGGGAACCAAAACTGGAAATACCCTCCAATAACAATAATATCTGCAATGGCTGTAACCACCCAACTCATCCAATATGACCAACCTAAGAAGAACCCTGCCCATGGGCCTAAGTACGCCGTGGCAAAGTCAGCAAATGATTTATAGTTGGTATTGGAAAGAAGTAACTCCCCCATTGCACGCATAACAAAATAAAAGAAAAAACCAATGATTAAATACGTTAAAACAATGGATGTACCCGAGAGGCTGAGTGTTTTTCCCGTACCCATGAATAATCCTGTACCAATTGCACCACCAATCGCAATCAGCTGAATATGTCTATTGGTTAAGGATCGTTGTAGTTTTTCTTCGTCTTGAGGGTCTTGATTGTGTCCACCGAGTAGATCACCTTGAAGTGCATCACTTGTATTTTTGCTCATAGTGTATCTCCTATTGAGCTTGTATTATTAGATGATTAAGTACTAAGGTTAAATTGAGAAATTATGAAAACCTTGGTTTACTAGAGCAACATATATGCCAATATTTATAGAATATATTTACAACCTCTAATACGTCTGAGCTTACAAAGTCGTTTATAAGTAAAGCTTAAAACAACCTGAATTTTACTTAATCATCGTCCTTTATTTTTAATTATAGAGGCTATTTTAGAAGAAAAATTTACCTAACCTAATATAAAATTGCTAGAACACTTCATAGATAGTTACAACTTATTTGATCACTTTCAACATCGCTTCTTTCCAAGAATTAAAAAAAATAGAGTTCAGCAACATAGTTTTTATATTTCAATACCAATGCACCATAGCAGTGCTTGACTGTTAAAATCTATTTAAACGTATAAATCAAATATGGTACAAACATAGCTTGTTGTGATTTACTAATGAAAAACCAACACGTAATAATATTATTAATAGATGTAGTTGAATTAAAAATAATAAGTTAAATTTCAATTTTAGCGTGTTTGAATAAGCGGTTTATGTTAATTTTAAGAAATCTTAAAAAGTATCTATTTTATTTACTAAAATTTTGAAAAATATAGGCAGTTTATGTCATTTGACTTCGTAAAAATCTTTAAAGAAATTGATCTTCATAAAAATGATCCCGACATTAATCATTTTATGACAACAGTTATTAATTATTGCCATGAAATGGAGCCAAATAAAAATTGGGATCTATTCAAACAATTAGATTACACAGCAGAACTTGAAAGTTTAGCAACATATGTAATTGATATTTTGGCAAAAGAGTCATCCCCCTTTATTGAACAAGGTTTTTGGTTTGGTCTTTCTGACAATGGGTATCTATATTTTGCATTATCAGATCAATACATTGCAGAAGAAAATAACCTAGATTGGATGTTTGAAAGCAATACATACTATCCAGAACAAGGAGCTTTTAGCTCTGAAATTTTACGATCTATCGAAAATTTAGCCGATGAAACTGAACTAGATAATTATGCTGAGTACCCTCTATTCTTAGCGTATGCACTTAAGCTCGCCCAAGCATCAATGACTCATTATAAAAAAGCTTATCCTGAGAGAAAAGTTGGATATTCTATTGGATATGATTCAGGAGATTTTATTACTGGAGGATGGGTTTAGCTCCCCCATTTGACAAAATCGTTTATTGTATGACAGAAAAGATGATGGAGCCATAAGGCTTCTTATAAATGTAATTATTAAGCCGAAGGAACTGAACATACAGCTTATCATATAAAAGTAAATACAAGGTGCTAGAAAAATTATATAAGGCCTTACAACCAATCCATGCTTCATTTTAAGCGTGAGTCACTCTTTTGTTTTAAAATTACACATAGGCTATTTTCGAAGAAACATTTGATTCAATAATTCGAATATATGGCTCGTGGCTTCATCTAGACATAAAATTTAGGACTTTCTATACGATGTTCTTGCCAAGAACACATCATCTTGTGCAACAGATACAATTAAATTTCTAATTTGACTTTCATCATCTTCAGCTTTCAACACACTCTGTCGAACCAAAAATCGTAAAAGACTGCCCAGCAGTCATATAACGACTATAGCTCCAACCGCATATAAAAGCGGTCACACCTGACACTATTTCCACGCCTTCTAAAGTAATTTATCTCAAGGTAATGTTTTTTCATTAATCCGTTTAACAAATTGTATCGAAAAGAATACAAGTATAAATACGGATACTCCTCTAAAAATATATGAGTAAATACTGTTTTCTAAATCATATCTAATAGATAACTTTGAAAAAATATAGTTCATTAATATGTAAATAAATGGAAGCATTAATAAAAGCATTGTTTTAGTTAAATATTTTTTTAGCAAAAGCTTCACCAAACGATTGATCATTGCGTAAATAAATTTACCAATACAACTATTATACTGTCAATATTTTTCAACCATTACGATTTTAAAAATCACTTAAATTTATTACTTTTATTTATCAAAATTAGGTATTTGTAAATCTAAATTCTTTACTGGAAACATGAAAATAATACATATAAAAATAATCAATAAAATTCTTATTTATTCTAAAAATATGGCTAACTCTAGATGATAAAGATCAAAAAGATTCTTTAGTACGCTAACAAAATTTTAGGGGTTAATTTTGAATCAAATAAGAGATAGCATTTACTTTTTTATATGACAAATCCATTTTTTATGCATACATATTCTGTATATTTTCGATCAATAAAGTTATAGACCAAGGAAATATTTTATGGACAATGCAATAAATATGAATGTCGTCCGAAACCAATCTAACGATATTGTATGCATGTTAAAATCTTTAGCAAATCAAGACCGATTAATCATACTAAGCCATTTACTTCAAGAAGAATTAAATGTCTCAGAGATTGAACAGAAAACAAATATCATGCAACCAACACTGTCACAACAACTGATGATTTTACGAAAAAATGGGGTTGTGACTACTCGCCGTTCGGGAAAACAAATTTTTTATTCAATCAAAGATCAACGTTTTCAAACGATTTTAAATAAAGTCTCTCAGTTTTATCAATAAACTAATATTGCTGATTGTTTCACTCTCCTATTCAGCCATGCATATTCATTGTTAGCTAAATAAAACAATCTCTTCATAAAATGATATAACGCAGCATAAAATATATAAATCGATTGTTTTCATAAAATACATCATATACATATGAGTGTATAAAATATGTTTAACATGAAGAAAATTAAAGATTTATGCTGCCATAGATTCAATCCCCATGATAAAATGTAAAGGTCGATCAGACTTTTTATGCGTATAATACAGTATCTTGTTTTTTTGTACTGGAATACATTATGGTTAAAAATGCACTGCAAGCTCAACTACTGAAAGCCGGTTTAGTTGACTCTAAAAAAGCAAAAAAGCTCACTAAACAAGCACAACATGAGCAGCGTACAGGTCAAGATAACAAAGCTGCTTTGGCCGCAGATCTTGAAAAAACTAAACAATCAAAACAACAAAAAGACCTTGAGTTAAATGCAAAAAAACAAAAACAACTCGAAGAGAAAACCCTAAAAGCAAATATTCAACAAATGATTCAACAACATAAAATTGAAAAAACTGAAGGTGATATTGCCTATCAGTTTATTGATGAACAAAAAATTAAAAAGATATACATTAATCAACAAGCTTATAATGCATTAGTTGCAGGAAGTTTGGTCGTTGCAAAATCTACACCATACGTATTACTTGCAACAGCACTGGCTGAACGTATTGAACAGAAAATGGAAGGCTTTATTTTATGGAATAAATCTGAAGAAAACACCCAAACCACCGATGAAGATGACCCTTATGCAGCGTATGTGATTCCTGATGATTTAATGTGGTAATATATTAAAGTAAAGTCCTGACTCTATTTTACAAAGTCAGGACTTCGGGTGTTTAATTTGGTATACCACTATGAAAGCGGAATACATCATCTGGTGCTAAAATCAGATTTTTCTCTACTTCTCTAAAATAATCAATACGTAGAGAAATCGTTTCATTAACATTTTTGAGTTCATGAGTTTCTGCAACTTCCGTTGCAAGTGCTAGATAATCTTCATAATGTCTAGATTCAGACTTTAGCAAGTAGCGATAATAACGGCCTAGCTCATCATCAACAATTGGGGCTAAAGCATGAAAACGCTCACATGAACGAGCTTCTACAAAAGCACCAATAATTAAAATATCAATTAATGCTTCAGGCTCATAAGTTCTCACTTCTTTACGTAAACCACCTGCATAACGCCCTGCACTTAATGCCTGCCATGCTTGACCACGTCTTTGCATAAAGCCTAGAACTTGCTCATAATGAAGCATTTCTTCACGAACAAGCTGAGCAAGCTTAATTTGTAAGTCTGGAAAAAAGCTGTATCTAAACATTAAATTCATAGCCGTACTGGCTGCTTTTTTTTCACAATTTGCATGGTCTTGCATTAAAATTTCTAAATTATTCTTAGCAGCATCTAACCATGCTTGTGGCGTTGTACAGCCTAAAAATGCAATGACGGGTTGCATCAGCTGATCATAATCTACGCTTGACATATACCCTCTGCATCTGCAATTGCTTGTTTCATCTGTTTTACCGCAACCTCTAAACCAACAAATACGCTATCTGCAATAATAGAGTGGCCAATATTTAACTCATGGATGCCTTGAATTTTGGCAATTGGAGCAACATTATCTAAGTTTAAGCCGTGACCAGCATTAACAACCAAGCCCTTATTTTTCGCATAAGCGACGGCTTTACTAATACGCTGTAATTCAGCATGCTGTTCTTCTACAGTATGTACATCTGCATATGCACCTGTGTGTAATTCAATGGTTGGCGCACCACAAGTAATTGCCGCATCAATTTGAGCAAAATCTGCATCAATAAATAATGAAACATCACACCCTACAGCAACCAATGCTTGTGTTGCTGCACGTACTTTGTCTAATTGGCCAACAACATCAAGACCGCCTTCAGTCGTAAGCTCTTGGCGACGTTCTGGTACAAAACAAATATGCTGTGGTTTAATTTCCTTAGCAAACTCAACCATTTCTGTGGTGACTGCAATTTCTAGATTCATACGTGTTTTAAGCACAGGACGCATACGTCTAACATCATCATCTTGTATATGACGACGGTCTTCACGTAAATGTAAGGTAATTCCTTCTGCACCTGCTTGCTCACAACATAATGCAGCTTTTACAGGGTCTGGATAAGTTGTGCCACGTGCTTGTCTAAGCGTTGCTACATGGTCAATGTTTACACCAAGTAAAATAGACATAATTGTTCCTAGTTAACGTTGATTTTGATAATACTGTAGCCACAGTTGACGACTTTTTAAAGGGCGATCACCCAATAAATGGCTAATCATTTGACGATATAAATGGCCTAATATTACCAGTTGCACATCTGTTAAAGGTATCGTAGGAAAAGACAATAAAGACAAAAGATCTTTACCTTGAAAAGATGTATTGAGCTTAGATTCTACAAATCCTTGATCAATAAAAAATTGGTAATATTGTTGCTCTAGCAAAGGTTTCCCCAAGGCATCAACACTAAAATCTATGTCATAACCGAGTTCTTTTAATAATACATACTCAAATTGACGTAATGATTGTCTAAGATATCGCGTATCTTGACTGTTTTCATGCAAATATTGCAATGCTTCAATCGTAAGATGATATTGTTGATATAGTTCTATTAAGTCATCTTCTAATGGGCATAGCTTAAGCAATAACTCATTTAAGTAAAAACCGCAGAAGTAAGCTTCACCGCGTAAAAAAATAGGGTGTTGATCTATTTCAAGATGCGTAAAGTTTTTTAACTCAGATTTGCCTGATGCGTACAGCACCATAGGTTGAAATAGTGGAGGCAATGCTTGGCGTATGACACCATCAATTCGACCATATTCTTGACTAAAAAAATGAATAATATGGCTACGCTCTCTATATTTACGTGCATGAATCACGTAACCATGTAAACATTGATTTCGCATTTAGTCTTTGGACTTTTTATCATCACCATCTGGAATAACAGCCCCAACCACGGCTGCTGTCCCTTTGACAACACCCTTTGTCGTTTTATAGGCCACTTTAACAGGTAAGGTCACAACGCTGGTAATGCACCCTTGTAACAGGAGTATACATGCTAAGATAGAACATACTTTAACCATGACCTCACCTCTTTGTTAAATAATGACTTAGATATCGCTATAGCCTAAACTTTTGAGTGCTCGCTCATCATCAGACCAACCACCTTTAACTTTCACCCACAGCGTAAGCATGACTTTGTGCTCAAACATTTTTTCCATGTCTATACGAGCTTCCATACCAATCTTTTTCAGTTTAGTCCCTTTATCACCAATCACAATTGCTTTTTGTCCAATACGGTCTACAAAAATGGTGGCATCAATGTACATACACGCAGGTTTTACTTTACCTGTTTTAGGATTTACGGTTGGCTCTTCAGTTTTAAATGATTCAATTTGTACAGTCAAATCATACGGTAGCTCTTCACCAAGCTGACGCATAATTTTTTCACGAATAATTTCACTGGCCAAGAAACGCTCTGAGCGGTCTGTGACTTGGTCAAATGCATATAGTGGTTGGCCAAATGGCAAGTACTTTTCTATCGTTTCTCTTAAGTGCTCTAAATTTGCACCTCTGAGTGCAGATACAGGTACAATTTCTACAAAATTCATGAGCTTTGTACGCTCTTGAATGAGTGGAAGTAGTGACTTTTTATCTTCTAAAGTATCAATTTTATTAATGACTAAAATGACAGGCATTTCTGCATTGGCGAGTTTTTCAAGTACCAACTCATCATTTTGTGTCCATTTTTTACCATCGATCACGAACAAAACAAGATTTACATCACGCAGTGCTGAGTATGCTGCCTTGTTCATCATTTTATTCATCACACGCACTTCTTTTTTGTGCATACCTGGTGTATCTACATACACGGCTTGTGATTTTTCACGACTATCAATACCAATAATTTTGTGGCGAGTGGTCTGTGGCTTACGTGAAGTAATCGAAAGCTTTTGTCCCAACAAGTGGTTCATTAAAGTTGATTTACCAACATTTGGGCGACCAACAATCGAAACAAAACCGCTTTTAAAGTCAGCTGGAATTTGAATGTCTTGTGACTTAAAAAACTGATCAATCAGATCATTTTTTTCAGAAGTTTGGCTGTTGTCATCGTTGTTGTGGTCAGATGGCATCGTCATGCAGTTTTTTGCTCCAATAATTTCAAAATTTCTGCCGCAGCGGCTTGCTCTGCAAATCTTCGGCTACTTCCCTCACCATACACAACTGAAAAGTCACTTACTTGACATAAGACTTGAAAGTGTTGGTTTGGTGCATCACCTTGTATATGGGTTACTTCGTAAATCGGTAATGGTTTTTTACGGGCTTGCAAGTATTCTTGTAAACGTGATTTTGGGTCTTTAAGTTGATCTGTTGGTTCTATATGGCTTAAATAAGGCTTATACCAATGAAGTATAATTGCTTTAAGTACATCTAATTGACCACAGTCTGTATAGATTGCACCAATGATTGCTTCTACAGTATCTGCTAAAATAGATTCACGATGATGCCCACCAGATTTAAGCTCACCCGTACTCATAATTAAGTGTTCGCTGAGTTTTAAATCATTTGCAATTTTACCCAGTGCTTCTTGTCTAACCAAGGTTGCACGCATACGGGTTAATCGCCCTTCATTTTCATGTGGGTAAGTGTGGTACAAATAATCTGCAACGATCATACCAAGTAGTGAGTCACCTAAAAACTCTAGTCGTTCATAGTTATATTTATGGCTGACTGAACGATGCGTTAAAGCGAGCTGTAATAAATCACTGCTTTTGAATTCATAGCCGATGTTTAAAGCCAAACGCTGATAATTTAGCTTTTTAAATGTTCCTTTGGTCAACTGCTCTCTCGAAAGTTCAAGGAGGATCACCTGCTTAAATGCGATTGATCCTTGGGTCTAGATATTATATTACACCGAACTTTCAACCATTGGGTCGAAGTACAGATGGTCTAATGTAATTATGCACCTTTTTGTATAAAAAGGTGCATAAACTTCAGTACAAAAACTGTTGTACTATTTTAACATAACTTAATGTTAAATATTTATTTAGTTAATCGTACCATTACGACTAAATGTTGGGATGTTCCAACCTGGCTCCTTATGCATCCAAATATATACTGCACGGCCTGTCAGGTTTTCTTCAGGAATAAAACCCCAGAATCTTCCATCTGAGCTTTCATCACGGTTATCACCCATAGCAAAGTATTGACCTTGTGGTACTGTCACGGACCAGTCAGTGCCATTACTACGTACAAACGTTGAGTTATCTTTTGCAACAAATGGAATTAGAGATGGGTCATTTTGGCTTTGTGCATAATTAAACTGCTCAATCAATGGATTACGATCTGTTAAATAACGCACCAAGTGCTGGTGTTCACCAAGCGTTTCTAAACGATAACTGGTAGAAAAAGATGATAATTTATCTTTTTCTCGACTAAATTCAGTGTTAACCGATACTACTTTTTGGCCATTAATAAATAATGTGCCTGATCTAAAATCTATACGGTCACCAGGCAAACCTACAACACGCTTAATATAGTTAATACTCGGTTTTACTGGGTAGCGAAATACGATTACTTCTCCACGCTTTGGCTCACCTACATCAATAATTTTCTTATTGATGACCGGCAAACGTACACCATAGTCAAATTTATTCACCAAGATAAAATCACCTGTTTCTAAGGTCGGTACCATAGAGTCTGATGGGATATTAAATGGTTCAAAGAAAAATGAACGTAAACACAAGACAATCGCTAAAACAGGCCAAAAATCATAAGCCCATGTGACGATAAAGTTTTCATTACCACGCCCGTTATTTGCACGTTGCTTAAAAAGAAATTTATCAAGTAACCATACTATAAATAAAATTAAAGTAACGGGAACGAGGATTAAATTAAAATCAAAATCCATGGGCTTATTATCCTAAGGCTTATTTTTTATCAATTTGCAGTGCTGCAAGAAAGGCTTCTTGTGGAATTTCTACACTGCCCACTTGTTTCATTCGTTTTTTACCTTCTTTTTGTTTTGAAAGCAATTTTTTCTTACGTGAAACGTCACCACCATAACATTTTGCTAACACGTTCTTACGCATTGCCTTCACAGTAGAACGAGCAATAATTTGTGCGCCAATAGCGGCTTGTATCGCAACATCAAACATTTGGCGAGGAATCAGGTCTTTCATTTTTTCAACCAATGCATTACCGCGCTGACGTGCTTCGTTACGGTGACAAATCATTGCCAAGGCATCAACTTTGTCGCCATTAATCAGCACATCAACTTTCACCAAATTTGAGCTTTGGAAATGCGTAAAGTTGTAATCTAATGATGCAAAACCACGCGAGCATGATTTTAATTTATCAAAGAAATCCATCACCACTTCCGCCATTGGAATATCAAAAGTAATAGACACCTGATTACCCAAGTACTTCATGTCTTTTTGCACACCACGGCGTTCAATGGCTAAAGTAATGACATTACCCAAATATTCTTTAGGAACTAAAATATGACACTCTGCTATAGGCTCACGTAAATCTTCAACCAATGTGCCATCTAACATTTTTGATGGGCTGTCAATATAAACAACATCACCACCTTTTGTCAGTGCTTCATACACTACGGTTGGTGCAGAGGTGATAAGGTCTAAGTTGTACTCTCGCTCTAAACGCTCTTGCACAATTTCCATGTGCAACATACCCAAGAAGCCACAACGGAAGCCAAAACCTAGTGCATCTGAACTTTCAGGTTCAAAGAACAGTGCTGAGTCATTAATTTGTAGTTTTTGTAAAGCTTCACGGAACGGTTCAAAGTCACTGGCATCAATTGGGAATAAGCCCGCGTATACCTGTGGTTTCACCTTTTTAAAACCAGGTAGTGACGTAACTTCAGGTGTACCCACTAAAGTAATGGTATCACCCACTGGTGCACCAAAAATATTTTTAATCCCTGCAATGACAAAGCCAACTTCGCCTGCTTCTAACACACCTGTTTCTGTATGTTTTGGACTAAACACACCTACTGATGTTACCACATGAGATTGACCTGTAGATTTGACAAGCATTTTGTCACCTTTACGGATACGACCTTGTTTAATCCGCACCAGTGAAACTACGCCCAAGTAGTTGTCAAACCACGAGTCTACAATTAATGCTTGTAATGATGCCTCTTTATCACCTTCAGGTGGTGGAATAACATCGACCAAACGCTCTAGAACATCTTTTACACCAAGCCCTGTTTTTGCAGAACATGTTGGTGCATCTGTTGCTTCTATACCAATAATTTCTTCAATTTCATGAATCACACGCTCAGGTTCAGCTTGTGGTAAGTCAATTTTATTCAACACAGCCAATACTTCAAGGCCTTGGTCTATGGCAGTATAACAGTTAGCAACAGATTGTGCTTCTACACCTTGTGCTGCATCTACAACCAACAATGCACCTTCACAGGCTGCCAATGAGCGAGACACTTCATAAGAGAAGTCGACATGGCCTGGGGTATCAATAAAGTTGAGCTGGTATTCTTGGCCATTTGAGTGAATGTAATACAATGTAACCGAAGCCGCTTTAATGGTAATACCACGCTCACGCTCAATATCCATTGAGTCTAGAAACTGTGCTTGCATTTCACGATCTTGCAATGCACCACACATTTGAATAAAACGGTCAGCCAAAGTAGATTTACCATGGTCAATGTGAGCAATAATAGAAAAATTTCGTATGTTTTTGATATCAACAGACTTTTTAGATACAGCCATAAAGCACTCAGGTGGTGTGTACACAATCATGTACTTAATTACTAAAGTAGCATTTTGATGTGTGTAAAATGAAATATATTAACTGTCGCACAGTATAAGCAAGTGAGTTATAAAAATATAGAGAAAATCAAAAAACTATATGACAACTTGCTCTTTGTATTATAAATTTCCAGCACATGGCTTGAAGCCTTATGGATATTCGTCATCCAAACCAACGAGCCAGCTATTTAAGTCTTCATTGATATCATCTAATGATGGAAGCATTTTTTGCTCTATTGCATCTATAGAGTCATCAAAACAGTCAATCAATTCTTGCACCTGCTGTAAGCTCACTATTGTTGCTGGGTATTCAACACTCATACCTAAAATATCATCTACATCAAGCATGATATATGTATAGTCAAAGCTAAAAATAGACTGAAAAAACTCTTTTGATAACTCAAATACTTCTTGCCCATACCACTTAAAAAACAAATGCATTCTCGCTTCAAAATTACTCATTGCATCTGCTTTAGTCGCTTCAAAATAGTAATACGGTCCGCCTTCTATATCTTTTTCCACAATGTGCTCTACTTTAAAAAAAGCAGTCCAAAATAATGGGATAATATATTTGGGTGAAATATAGTGTTTTTCAAAATCTAAACGACTATTTTCCTCTTTATCATATGCTAAGGTGAGATTGGCATAATTACCCATATTAAAAATCGCTCTGCGTAGTAAAGCCACAAGTATAAGACAAATATGACACACCTATCTTAATGCGTATTATATTGATAAAGCACATCATACCCAACAAAAACAAACATGCCCTCAACAAAAAAACGATGAGGGCATGTTTTAAAGCCTAAATACTGTATTAGAGCAATACCGTATTTTTAATTTTTGTGACTGCATCTTCAAGTGATTGTGCTTGAATCACAACATCTGCCTGTGCTTTATGTGCTTCATCAACCAACAAGACAAGTCCTGTTTGTTTAAGGACAGCGAGTGAGTCTGGTTGTTCCACAACCAAGGCCACGACACCATCATTCAGTAAAGCTCGTTCAAGCGTCTGGTCTTGGATTAACGCCGTATTTAAAGCAATGACCACAGGTTTTTGCCCTAAACGTGCTGCACGCTCTGTTGCAGTAACAACGCCATGTTGCAATGATTGAGCGGTATGTTCAATCATTGCCGCCCCAACGGTAACATTAGTTAAACGATCAATAAAAATAAAACTGCCTGTATAGCGACTATTGATATATTCATCAAACACCACTGGGCGGTCAAATTCCACCGTGATATCAGCAATACCATTGAGCTCTACAGACCCTTGTGCATCGCCATGTGCTAAGGTGTTTACATCAATACGATGGTGAATTTGGCTGACTTTGGCAGGCACATTTTGTGTCCCCACTTTCACATTATAAAGTTTACCTTCAACCAATGGCTGATCAGCCATCCACACCACAGTTGCACGTACTGCACGTGAAATATGTGGTCTTGCCTCTACATGAGTAATGACATCACCACGACTGACATCAATTTCATCATGCAGTGTTAAGGTGACTGCTTGTCCCACACCTGCTTGAGGCAATGAACCATCATAAGTGACAATCTCTTTAACCTTACTCCGTTGACCCGAAGGCAGCACGACAATCTCGTCATTGACCTTCACTGAACCCAATGCAATTGTGCCTGCAAAACCACGAAAATCTAGGTTTGGTCGATTCACATATTGCACAGGAAAACGAAAGTCTTGCTGTGAAGTGTCTTGTGCAATCTGTACGGTTTCTAAAATACTCATCAAGGTTTGGCCTTGATACCACGGCGTATGCTCTGACGCATTCACCACGTTATCGCCATCGAGTGCTGAAATGGGCACAAAATGAATATTTTTAGGGGCACGCTGTCCAAGTTGCTGAATAAATGCATGATAGTCTGCTTGAATTTGCTCAAATTTCGCTTCATCAAAGCCAACTAAGTCCATTTTATTAATGGCCACCACAATATGGCGAATACCCAAAAGTGCCGCAATAAAAGTATGGCGACGGGTCTGTGTTTGCACACCATAACGGGCATCAATCAAAATCACGGCGAGGTCACAGGTCGATGCACCTGTTGCCATGTTACGTGTATATTGCTCATGCCCTGGCGTGTCTGCAATAATAAATTTGCGTTTATCTGTTGAGAAGTAGCGATACGCAACATCAATGGTAATACCTTGCTCTCGTTCAGCTTGCAGGCCATCAACCAACAATGCAAGGTCTACTTTTTCGCCTTGTGTCCCTGACTTTTTACTGTCACGTTTCACTGCTTCAAGCTGGTCTTCGTAAATCATTTTTGAATCATGCAACAAACGACCAATGAGGGTACTTTTTCCGTCATCGACATTCCCACACGTTAAAAAGCGAAGTAAGTCTTTTTGTTCATGCTGTTTTAAATACGCCAAAATATCCTGGCTGATCAGCTCGGACTGATGCGACATGTGTTTACTCCACTAAATTAAAAATAACCTTCTTGCTTTTTCTTTTCCATTGACCCTGCTTCATCGTGGTCAATCATACGGCCTTGGCGTTCTGAACTGGTGGTTAAAAGCATTTCTTGAATAATATCTGGTAATGTATCTGCACTAGATTCAACTGCACCTGTGAGTGGGTAACAGCCAAGGGTACGAAAACGAACAGGCTTTAAGGTAGGTGTTTCACCTTCACGTAATGGGAAACGCTCATCATCAATCATAATAAGTGTGCCATCACGCTCAACCACAGGACGTTTTGCTGAATAGTACAGTGGTACAATTGGAATCTGCTCTAGGTAGATATATTGCCAAATGTCGAGCTCTGTCCAATTCGACAGTGGAAAAACTCGAATGCTTTCGTCTTTATTGACTTTGCCATTGTAGATATTCCACAGCTCAGGACGCTGATTTTTTGGGTCCCAACGGTGTTTACTGTCACGAAATGAATATACACGCTCTTTAGCACGAGATTTTTCTTCATCACGGCGCGCACCACCAAAGGCGGCATCAAACTTATGCTTATCGAGTGCTTGCTTTAAGGCTTGCGTTTTCATGATGTCAGTATATTTTGAGCTACCATGATCAAAAGGGTTAATGTTGGCGGCCATTCCCTCTAGGTTTTTATGTTCAATCAGTTCTAAGCCATGCTTTTTAACCATATCATCACGAAAAGTGATCATGTCTTTAAACTTCCACCCTGTATTTACATGCATGAGTGGAAATGGCAATTTTGCAGGATAAAAGGCTTTCATGGCTAAATGCAGCATAACCGCCGAATCTTTACCAATCGAATAGAGCATCACAGGATTTTCAAACTCTGCTGCCACTTCTCGAATGATATGAATACTTTCAGCTTCAAGCTGTTTCAGGTGAGTTAATCTTTCCTCAGTCATCAATAATACTCAGCTTAATGCAAAATGTTAATAAACTATGTTATCACGCTTCTAAGGCCTTCGTACCTAGCCTAGTTATAACGATTTTCACATAACTAAATCAATTTTTATGCTTTAGTCTGTTGCAAAATTTAACGCTTTTTCAAAGGTCATTGACAAGAAAAAAGCCTGTTTTTTTGTTATAACAGAGTATTGTTTTGATTGGAAAAAATAACAGATGGATATTTTAGAAGTTGCCCAAACACGTTACACCACCAAAGCCTATGACCCAAACAAAGTCATTGCTAAAGCAGACTTCTTAAGATTACTTGAAGTATTAAGACTAACACCCTCTTCCGTAAATATTCAGCCATGGCATGTATATATTGCTCAAACACCTGTGGCAAAGCACCGTGTTGCACTTTCTATGGGTGGCATGTATGAAAGTAACGCCGTTAAAGTACTTAATGCATCGCACACACTGGTTTTATGTACACGCACAGATGTGACAGACAGCCACTTAGAGCAACTACTAGAACAAGAAGATCGTTCTGGACGTTTTAAAAGTGCCGAAGCCAAACAAGGGCAAGCCAAAGGCCGTTCAGGATATATTCATTTATACCGCAATGAACGCCAAAACCTAGATCAATGGCTAGAGAACCAAACTTTTATTGCATTGGGTCAACTCCTTCTTGCTGCCGGTGCTGAAGGAATCGATGCCACGCCAATTGGTGGCTTTGATGAAAAGACGCTATCTGATGAGCTTGAATTAGAAAAACAAGGGCTAAAACCCTCTGTTGTGGTGACTTTAGGCTACCGTAGCGATACAGATACGAATGCGACTTCACCTAAAGCTCGTTTTCAAGATAAATATATTTTTACCTCGCTATAAAACCTTAACTTGGCTTCATGGCCAACATTAAACAAAGCACCGCCACCACAGCCATCACAACACTGATGCTTAAACGTGGCGTGAGCTTTTCTTTAAAGACCACTACACCGCATAGTGCACCAATCACCACCACTAAAATATTCATAGAGGCAAACACAATGGCTGGACTGTCATGTAATGCTCTGTGTGCATTGACATAAAAAGCAATATTAGAAAAATTCAGTGTACCAATCACTAAACCCGCCAATATATTTTGTGGCTTTAAAAGTTGGCCTCTTGCTTTCATGAGTGCCGTAAGTAATGACAATACACATGCAAAAACAAAAATTAAATTGAGGCTAATAGCAAAACCCAAGCCTAAACGCGTATTATATTTCAGCAAAATATCAACCAGTGCATACCCTACCCACACGGCCACCAAAGCCCAAATCCCTTTATTTGAGATTGTAGGTTGTGACGTTGAATTTTTTTGTAAGATCATAAGCACAATGGCCATCACACCTAAACCAAAACCACAGGCTTTAAGCACAGACATACTTTCATTAAAGACCAAATACGCTGCCAAAATAGACAGTACAACAGATAAACGCTGTGCAATTTCAGTTTTAATCATGCCTGCATGTTGTAAGGACTTAGACAACGCAAAAAAGATGCTCGGCAGTAATGCACCCAATAAAACAATGAGCCACCATGGCACATTTTGTGGTGTTAAATGTACGATATCTGGTTTAAACCACAAAAAACATAAAACTGATGCAATCACATAGTTCCATGTAATGATTGAGATGACACTTAAACCTTGGACAAGGTATTTTTTAAGTATCACAGATACACAAACACTGCATAATGCAGCACATAAAATAAGTAGCATATTTTACCTTTAATAATCATTATCCATTACTTAGGCTATTTTACACCTGTGAGAAAAAAACCTGCAACTTAAAAGTCACAGGTTTTTTGGAACATCAAAGTAGACTTAATGGCTAGGTGTTACAGCTGATGTTGCACTGACATCTGTATTTTTCGCATCAAGCACTGGTTTATCTAAAGCATCAATTTTTGCCTGCTGATCTGCACTCGTTGCTGTTGCTTGTGTATCTGAAGATGTTACCGTTTTTTCTTCCGATTTTTTTGCACAACCAAACATCAGTGGTGTTACCAATGCTGCCATCATAAGTACTTTAATGTTCATCGCCTATCCTTTTACATTAACCACGGTCTAACAATGCTGCTACCGCTGGTAATGTTTTGCCTTCCACAAACTCTAAGAACGCACCACCACCAGTTGAAATATAGCTAATATTCGATGCAACATTGTATTTATCAATCGCTGCTAATGTATCACCTCCGCCTGCAATTGAAAATGCTTCACTTTCTGCAATGGCTAAAGATAAAGCTTTTGTGCCCTCTCCAAACTGTTCCACTTCAAATACACCCACAGGGCCATTCCATAAGATGGTTTTAGATGCTTTGAGTAAGTTTGCAAATGTTGCCGCTGTTTCAGGGCCAACATCTAAAATCATGTCATTTTCAGTCACATCAGTGACTTTTTTGACCACTGCTTTGCTATTTGCAACAAAACTCATAAAATCATCACCAATATGTGAGGCATCGGCCACCACAACATCTACAGGTAATGGCACATCAACTTTGGCTGCAATTTCTTTTGCAGTGTCTATAAGACTTGGTTCATACAGTGATTTACCCACATTATAACCTGCAGCTGCAAGGAAGGTATTGGCAATACCACCACCCACAATCAGTTGATCACATACAGTAGACAGTGAGTTAAGCACATCTAACTTTGTAGAAACTTTTGAACCTGCAACAATGGCCACCATTGGTTTTGCCGGCGTTTTTAAAGCACGGCCCAACGCATCAAGCTCTGTTGCAAGTAACGGGCCTGCTACAGCACACGGCGCTAAACGAGCCACACCTTCGGTTGATGCCTCTGCACGGTGTGCTGTACCAAATGCATCCATAACAAACACATCACACAAATTGGCATATTTTTGGGCAAGCTCAGCACTGTTTTTCTTTTCGCCATGATTAAAACGTACATTTTCAAGTAATACAACTTGACCTGCCTCAACCTCAACACCATCTAGATATTCTGTTTCTAAACGAACCGCTTGACCAAGTGCTTCAGATAAATATGCAGCAACAGGAGCTAAAGACTGCTCTGCTTTAGGTTCCCCTTCAACAGGACGACCTAAGTGCGAACACACCATGACAGCAGCACCTTTTTGTAGTGCTGTTTTAATTGTTGGAAGCGCAGCACGTAAACGTGCATCACTGGTAATTTGCCCTTGTTTTACAGGCACATTCAGGTCTTCACGAATAAGAACACGCTTTCCTTGTAAATCTAAATCTGTCATGCGTTGGAACGTCATTGTGTTACTCCCTAGTATTATTTGATGTTCAATGTAAATATATTTTAGACCAAGAGATTTAAAAACGTTAGTATCTTTAGTATAAGAGATTGATAAAAAATATTATCATCTTCATTTTAACCTAAACTTGTGATTCGAGCCTTTATGTCTATTCATCCCGACCCAAAAATAAATAAATCTAACGTATTTAACGAGCCTTTAGCCAGTTGTTGTTTTGACCCAATTACAGGCTATTTCCGTAATGGCTTTTGCCATACTACACCAAGTGATATTGGGCAGCATACGGCATGTGCTTTAATGAGTGCTGAATTTTTAAATTTTTCGCAAAAAATTGGCAATGACCTGATTACACCCGTACCTGAAATTGACTTTCCCGGACTACAACCCGGTGACTATTGGTGTATTTGTATTACACGCTGGATTGAGGCCTATGATGCAGGTGTTGCACCACAACTTAAACTCAGTGCATGCCATCAAGCCATGCTCAGCTATGTACCCATGGACATTTTGCTCGATTATGCAGTCTAAAGCATCATATAAGCACTATCTGTAGGTCATGGTTATGCTTTAAAATAGGCGATTACCGCTTTTATTTGATGGAATTCTTATGTCTCAGGCACTTAACGTTCTCGGTGGGCTTACTGCTGAAACCTTTCTTCGTGAATATTGGCAGAAAAAACCACTATTGGTTCGTAATGCATTGCCTGAGCTTGCTACACTCCTTGAACCCAGTGATATTCAGGAATTAGCACTTGAAGAGCATGTAACCGCACGACTCATCTTACAACAAGGCAAAGCACACGATCAGTGGCAGACCAAAAACTCTCCACTAAAAACCAAAGACTTTAAAAAATTACCAAAGTATTGGACTTTACTTGTTCAAGCGGTTGATCAACACAGCTTAGAGCTTGCAGAAATGTGGCAAAAGTTTTCATTTATTCCACAATGGCGTAGAGATGACATTATGGTGTCATACGCCCCTCAAGGTGGATCTGTCGGCAAGCACTTTGACTTTTATGATGTATTTTTAGTGCAAGGCTATGGCGAACGCCGTTGGCAACTTGGTCAAATGTGCGATGCAACCTCACCTTTAGTGCCAAATCAACCACTTAAACTCTTACCAGAGATGCAAGTACATTTTGATGAAGTATTACAACCAGGTGATTTATTGTATGTTCCACCGGGATTATCTCATTACGGCGTGGCTGAAAATGAATGCTTAACCTATTCTTTTGGTTTCCGCATGCCAAGCGTTGCCAGTATGTTTGACCGTGTGAGTGACCAATTTGCAGACAACGATGCCTTTAAAAACCCTGTAGCAGATATCATGAGACAAAATAGTCCTGTGATTGGTGAGATCTCTGCAGCTGAGTTTGAACATTTAAAAACACAACTTATGCAAGCTTTGGCTCAAAGTACTTGTTTTGATGATGCCATTATGCAACTGATGTCTGAACCTAAATACCCAGACAATATTCCTGAAGCAGATGAACTTGAACACAGTGATTTACTTGAAATTGCTGAAGAAGGTTATGAACTACAAATAGACCCTGCTTCACGACTGCTTTATCAAACCACTGATAATGAGGTTATTTTTTGGGGCAATGGAGAGAAAGCCACTGTATCTGCCGAAACAGCCAACATCTTAAAAGCATTGGCAGATGGCGAAACATTGGCACTGAACAGTAATGTATTAGCCCATGACAGCCTAGATACAATCATTCAGTTCATCAATGAAGCTGTGATTATGCTTGTTCCGCCACAAGATGATGAAGCGCTCATCTAACTTAGTGATAAATACGACCACTTGATTTGGCATTCAAAAAAGCAGGAATTAACCCTGTGAGTGCCGAACGAATATCTTCACGCTCATTAATGAGTTGATGCGACCCTTCTTCTAAAATAAGAAGGGTTTGCAACCTAAATTTCTTTCTAACAAACTCAATATTATAACGCCAGTCTACCGTTTGATCTAAAGCTCCTTGAGCCAACCAAACAGGAATACGACATGCTGGAAGTTCCTCCATTTCTAGCATCCATTTAGACATGGCCAAGATCCAAGCCATACCCATCATACGAGGCTGTAAAGGGTCTTTTAAACGTACAAAACGTAAAAATGCAGGATTATGGTTATTCCGTCTAAAATGTCGAGGCACTTGTTTTTTAATACGGCGGATAATCCCCAAGCCAACAGGGTTATGCCACCATGCCGACTTTGCAGGACGTAGCAGTGGCGATAATAAAAGCACACGTTCAACATAAGGGTTTTTACGTTGTTGAGCACAATCTAGTATATGGTGCATTAAAATTGCACCACCTGTACTTTGCCCAATACCAAACCATGGTTGTGGCAACTGTGGTGCATGATTGACATAGTGATAGACCTTGTCGAGTACTTCTTGATAATGATCAAAATGGTCAATATTGGCAGCAGACCCTGTACTTAGACCATGACCAGGCAAATCAAAGGTCACCACACTAAAACCCTGAGATAAAATTTCTTTCAGTAAAGGCTGATATAAAGCACTGTGTTCTAAATAGCCATGCAATAAAAATACAGTGCCTTTGGGCGTGTCTTTCGGTGCAAAAACTTGCGTATGTAACTTAAAGCGAGCCAACTCAATCGACCCTTGCCAATAGTCACATTCAAGTTGGTCTAACCCATATAACTTTTGATAAGCCAACAATTCACCTTTGGGCGTATAAGGGCGATATAAGTTGAGTGCTTGCAATTTATGTGGTGTACGCTCTGGGCTTGGTACAGGTAAATTTAACTGCTGTAATATATTGGGTGTTAAAAATGGAATATCGCTCATTTAGGGAACCTCACGGCAGTCACTTGTACCAAACAACATGTCTCTAACGGTTGCTAAAAGCTCATAGTTTGCACGGCGACTATGGTCATAGTTTTGCAACGCAGGTTGCCAAGTGGTCAGTGGCTCTGGCATTGGCGCACTCACTGGCACAGTGGCAATGCCATTTAAAGCAAATAAACGCCGTGTTCTTGGCATGTGGTATGCATCTGTAATTAAAATCACGTTAGGTGCTCCACCTTTTTTCTGTAGCAACAATGAACTAAAACGTGAGTTTTCACAGGTATTCATGCTTCTATTTTCAAGTAAGTTGGCATCTACCCCTCGTGTTTTTAACCATGCTTGCATATATGGTGCTTCTACGCCACTCAAAAGTATGGGTAAAGGGTTTTGTTTTTCTATTTGCAAGATTGTTTCTAGGCGTAACCTCGTATAGTTATTCACCATAATTTTTTTAGTGGTTTTATCTAAAGTCAAACCGCCACCAAGCACAATGATTGCTGATGGTTTAGAAGGATCTGTTTTGACTTCAGTAACTGTAGAGAGTTTCTTTAGCTCTTGCGTCGTTTGATCTGTGATAGGTAATACAGGCTTATCTATTGGGTAGTGTTTTAAAAAGTAGTCATATTTATCAATCATCGCCTGAGTATTTTCATCACTATAGGTTGTGCTTATTGTCCTTACGTCTTGTTGCATTTTCTGCTTAAGACTCATGTGCTGTTTTTGGCCAACATGAGACCCTGAAACAGGCGTTGTATGCAATACTTCGGATGCGCTCTGCTCATCACCACCTGTATCTAATATATTTTTTTGAATCTGCTTTTCTAAAATTTGGTAACGCTGAGCAATCATATTCAGGCTATTAATGTCTTCTTTTTGAGCAGCATCTTGAAGTACTTTTAGGTATGCCTGACGTGCAATCCATAATGCAGATCCTGGTTCTAAATCATTATGCTCACTCAACGCTGCAATTTGCTGACTTCTTGCAGCAACGACATTTACCTCTATAGGCACAATGTGGTTAAGTAAAAATAGAATCGATTTTGAATAAAACGGTGTAAACACAAATACAGCAATACAAGCACATAAAATGGAAAGCCATACAATCCACTTTATGAGTTTAAATAATCGCTGAATAGTGTTTGATATCATGAGTTATCTATATACGAGGCAATTGTGCCGTTATCTAAAAATCTGACTGGCTCAGGTTCAAGCCAAATTGCAAACTGCTGTTGCACTGCTTGCTGTACTAAAGTGTAGGTTTGTTGAACATCGTGTAAACCTGCTTGGTCGTAATTCACGAGGACTAAGGCTTGGCGTTCAAACATACCTACGACACCATGTTTGCGTCCTTTCCAACCCGCTTGCTCAATTAACCAACCTGCTGCGACCTTAACATATCCATTTGCTTGCAGATAGTTTGGCATGTTCGGAAATTGAACAATTAATTGTTGGTATTGTGTTGACGTAATAATCGGGTTTTTAAAAAAACTACCTGCATTTGGGTATTGTGCAGGGTCAGGTAATTTACTTCGTCTAATGTTAATGACTTGTTGCTGTAGATTCTCTGCAGTTTTCTCTTCACCCACAGCCGTTTTTAAATCACCATAAGCCAGTTTTAAAGACGGCGTTTTATATAATTTAAACCGAACAGACACAATCACATAACGGGTTGGGTTTTGTTTAAAAATACTATTCCGATAAGAAAAATCACACTCATTCGCCATTAAATGAACAAATGTTTGAGTAAAACGGTCATAAACATATACAGAAGCAATAAACTCGCCGACTTCTACACCATATGCTCCAATATTTTGTACAGGAGATGCACCGACTAAACCGGGAATAAGCGCAAGGTTTTGTAGCCCGTACCACTGTTTATCAGTACTATACATCACAAATTGATGCCAATTTTCACCAGCAGCCACATCAATAATGACACTTTCAGCTGTTTCTTCAACCACTGAAATCCCTTGTATCTGCATATGCAGTACCAATGCATTTAACTGCTCGGGCAAAAGAACATTACTACCACCCGAAAGAATCACACAGTTTAATTGAGATTGATCTGCAAATGCTAAGGCGGCTATGAGGTCGCTATGACTATAAATTTTACAATAATGGCTCGCAATCGCACTGAGTTTTAAGCTATTAAATGCCTGTAATTGTACTTGGTTTTGAATTTCTAGCACGTTGCTCTCTAGCCAATATGTTGTTGTTTAAAATATGTCGCCCATGCATGACTTGCAGACTCACACTGATTTAAAACACGTTCAAAGCCGTCATCACCCCCATAATAAGGGTCTGCAATGGGCTGTTTAATTTGTGTAAGGTCGTGTTCTGTCATCAATGCCAATTTTGCCAAAGGTACATCTTTAAAAGATAAAACGGCTTGCTGTTGTAAACGCTTTAAGTCTTTTAAGTTGTCTAAATCCATGGCTAATATCAGATCAAAATCAACCCAATCATTGAGTTTAATTTGTCTGGCTTTGAGCATAGATAAATCATAACCTCTACGTTTAGCATGGGCTTGACTGCGTGAGTCTGGTGTTGCATTAGGGTGATAGTTGCTCGTGCCTGCTGAGTCAACCACAATATTTAAATGGTGTTGTTTTAAGATATGACGCAGGACTTCTTCAGCCGTAGGAGACCTACAAATATTGCCTAAACACACACACAATACACGGTATGGTTTCATAGTTCACCCTTGTAAACTCTATTTTAATTGAATATCTACCAGCTGTGCATCAAAGGTATCGAGTAAACTTCTAATCACAGGTTCATTTTCTAGTAGCGTTTGGGCACGATCATAGGCTTGCTGCTTTCTATGCTCTTGTAACATAGATGCAGTCATGCCATCCACATGGCCATATGCAATATTAAACTGGGTGTTTGGCCACTGTTTAAGTAGCATTTGTTCAAAGTCACGCTGATGCTCTTGTAAAATTTTGGCATATTCACTCGGAATGTGGAATGTGGATACACCATCAATTTCACCACTCATTGTGCCATGACTGGCAATATTTTGTATGGCTGGCGATAGCTCACTCGATCTGAACCAATATTCCCATTTTTCAACACTCCACTCACCCGACATGTCTTGCTGGGGTATTTGTAGAATTTGCTGTGGGGTTAAATCTATTTGATGCGCTAAAGAAACTACAGGGGAAAGAGGCTGTTCAACTGTATTGAGTTGTTCCGTCTTCAGATCTTCTTTCTCATAAGTAATAAGATCATCACCTAACGAAAATGGAAAAATTTCCTTTTGTGGTTCAATATGGAACTGCTCTGACATGTATTGCTGTGATGGCACATCAACTGCAATAAGCCCCTGAGTATCTACTTCAAAGTAGATTTGGTCTTTATCGGTCGTATCGGTCGTATCGGTCGTATCGGTCGTATCGGTCGTATCGGTCGTATCGGTCGTATCGGTCGTCAGTGTGTCAGATGGAATTGCTGTTGTGTGATTTATTTTTGGTGCAACATATTCATTGACTGCCAAGGGTTTAAAAGCAAGTAGCCTTAAAACACACATTTCAAAGCCTTGCTCTTGCGTGACTGCCCAAGACAGCTCAGCTCGTGCTTTACTCGAAATTTGATAATACAACTGTAAATCTTGTGCGGAAATAACCTGTGCTAGATGCTTAATTTTCTGGTTAATATCTTGGCTATATTGCAATGACAAATCTGGCAAATATTGAATCAGTGCCAACTCATGTAAAGTCGATACCAACTGATCTAATACCAGCGCAACATCTAAAGCCTGTTGTCTGAACTGTAAAAGTAACTGTGCAACCTTTTGTTGTTGGTTTTGATGAATGGCTAAAATAAGATCATAAATAATAGAGCGATCAATTAAGCCCAACATGTCTTTAACATCTTGGTGATGAATTTGACCCTGCCCATAAGCAATCGCTTGGTCTGTAAGCGATAATGAGTCACGTACTGAGCCTTGAGCCGCTTCTGCAAGTTGCCATAAAGCATCTGCTTCATAGCCAATTTGTTCTTTATCTAAAATAGTGACGAGATGCTGACTAATTTCAGTCATATCGAGTGGACGCAATGTAAATTGCAAACACCGAGAAATAATTGTTACCGGTAGTTTTTGAGGGTCTGTTGTCGCAAATAAAAATTTAACGTGTGCAGGTGGTTCTTCTAGTGTTTTTAATAAAGCATTAAATGAGTGCGTAGACAGCATATGCACTTCATCAATAAGATAAACCTTAAAGCGTCCTTGTGTGGGTGCATAAGGAACATTATCTAATAGCTCTCGTGTATCTTCTACTCGAGTACGGGACGCTGCATCGATTTCAATGAGGTCGATAAAACGCCCTTCATTGACAGCCTTACAGGTATTACACTGCTCGCACGGCGTTGAAGTGACACCTGTTTCACAGTTTAAGCATTTCGCCAAAATTCTAGCAATGGTTGTTTTACCAACACCACGTGTGCCTGTAAATAAATAGGCATGGTGCAAACGCCCTCTTTCCAAAGCACTGGTAAGTGCCCTAGACACATGGTTTTGACCCACCAACTCATTAAAGTTGCGTGGACGATATTTTCTTGCTAGAACCTGATACATGAATGCCCCCTGACTGCACCTATAAGCATACTGTTTTTCTATGTAATAGTGAACTCACTAACGTTCTGATTCACTTAATTTTAAGCAGTCTATTTAAATTGGCATAACACTTAGGCTAAATATAGATAAATATTGCAATATCAAGATAAAACTGATGGGGCTCTGAGTACTATTAAAGTGAATAGTCATGACATTTACTTTAGAAAAACCTGCTTTTTATCTGGCTTTATAGACCACCCAAAAAACCACTTAGGCTATTTTACAGGTATTTCAAGCTGACCCGACACATAGATCTCCCCTGTTTCTGCATGAACCAAGCTAACTTGGTCAGAATTATTAACTAAAAGTACGACATCTTTTCTTACATATAGTGGACGTTCAAAATACACCGTAAAGTCATAGCTCAAAGGCAGATCTAGTCGTGCCATCATGGTGGCTTGTGTCCACATACCATGTGCTATGGCATGCTCTAAACCAAAGGCTTTAGCACCTAAACCATGTAAATGTACAGGATTAAAATCCCCTGAAATATAAGCATAATGACGAATAGTTTGGGGGGTAACACGCCACTGTGCTAATGTCTGCATGGAATCTAGATCTAAGCATTGTGGCTGATGTAAGGTATTTTTATGCTGTGGTTTAAGATAAGTACTTTTGACCTGTGTCACAACATCATCGTCTTGATAAATATTGACCACAAACTCAATAGAAACCCCGTGTTCTGCCTGAATTAATTCACCGAAATAACAGATTATTTTATAACTTAGATTTGCCCTTAATGGCTTATATTGGGTAATTTGATTTTTTTCATGTATCAAGCTTAGTACTGAAAAAGGAAATTCTTCTTGTGTCATCATATACATATGCAAGATTTGTGCTCGCATTGCAAAATATATCGCAGGAATGTCGCCATTATTTTCAAAGCCACACACTTTATTATATGCCACCAAATGTTTGGCTGATACCAAACACGGTGCAACTTCATATCGTACTTTAGGAAGTGAAAGCTGATGTACGCTGTTTTTTGCCAATGCACCTGCCAGTATTGCTGGATAAGTTAAACATGCTTTAGGCATTTGATTAAAATAGCGAACTTTCACATCATTTCCTTCGAAATTTTAGGCTGGCTCTGTTTGTATATCATCCATACTTAAACCAAAATCAAGCAACTGAGTGAAATATTGTGCCACCACTTTGGCTTGATCTGCTGTATTTTCAACTTGATACATGCTTTGTCGAAACGAATTGCTACCACGTAAACCCTTGGTATACCAAGAAATATGCTTTCTTGCAATACGGCAACCTGAGTACTCACCGTAAAAGTCATATAGCTCGGTTAAATGCCCTAACAGCACATCTCTCACTTCAACAATTTCAGGTGATGCAATATGTTGTCCTGTTTTTAAATAATGTGCGATTTCCCTAAAAATCCATGGCCTACCTTGTGCAGCACGACCAACCATCAACGCATCTGCACCTGTATAGTCAAGCACTTGTTTGGCTTTTTCTGGTGAGTCGATATCTCCATTTGCAATGATAGGCATATTCACTGTTTGTTTAACTGCCTTAATTAAATCATAACGTGCTGTATTTAAATACATGTCTTCACGGGTACGACCATGTAAGGCCAATGCTGCTATACCTGCCTGTTCTGCCCTTAATGCCACACGTAAAATATTTTCTTGCCCATTTAAAAAACCAAGCCGTGTTTTTAATGTGACAGGAACATCAACCGCCTGTACAACCGTATCTAAAATACGTGCCACAAGATCTTCATCTTGTAATAATGCAGAGCCTGCAAGTTTATTACATACTTTTTTTGCAGGACAGCCCATATTAATATCTACAATTTGTGCACCATTAGCGACTTGGTAACGAGCAGCCTCGGCGAGCTCTTGCGGGTCTGAACCTGCAATTTGAGCAGAAATTGGAGCAATTTCTCCATCAAAGTTCGCACGATATAAACTCTTTTTTGTCATGCGTAAAGTTTTATCTGCGGTCATCATTTCACTGACCGCATGGCCTGCACCAAAGTACTTACAAAGTGTTCTAAATGGCCGATCTGTAACACCTGCCATCGGAGCAACCCAAACCTTCCTATCTATTGATTTATCAAACAATTCTGTAACTACTTTGTTTTTACTCAATTTACACAACCTCGTTGAACTTCGTTTATCTGCGTCTTATGGACTTTTAACACCCTACTATTGCACCATGTTTGCACCTTGAAAAATCTGCGGTGCAAAATATGGGAACTGTGACTAAACGCCAATTAAAAGATGGCACAATCAGATATCGTGCCCAAGTCCGTATACAGAAAGAAAACTATCCGATCTATAAAGTTTCTAAAACTTTCAGTAAAAAATCTCTCGCAGATGAGTGGATTAAAAAGACTGAAGCAGAAATAGAACTAAATCCTGAAAAGATACTTAATCCTAGTACTGTAAAACATAAAACCTTAGCAGACCTTATAAAAAATATTTAGAAGAGGCAGATGGTTTCGCGAGAACAAAAACTTGGACGCTTAATTACTTGGCTAGTTTAAGCATTTCCGAGAAAAATATCTATTCATTAACAAGACAAGACTTTTCAGATCATGCTTTCTAAAGTAGCCTACAAGCTCAGTGGCTGTTACTCCTTTTATTAAAATCCTGCAAATAACCACTGGTCATAGTCATGGTATGTGCTTGTAAAAAATCTACTTCATCTAGATGATGTGTTACATAAATCATGGGTAAGTGTGTCTGATCTTTAAGCATTTTTAAAAAAGGTAAAATCTGATTTTTTAAACGTGCATCTAAACCAGTTAATGGTTCATCTAGTAGCAATAAATCGGGCGAAGATAATAGTGCTCTTCCAATAGATACTCGTTGAGCCTCTCCACCTGAAAGTTGATTTGAGCGACGTTTTAGTAAATTCCTTAACTCAAATAACTCAACAACGTCTTCAAAGCTAAATTTTCGCTGAACATTGCCAACCAACTGCTCTGCATATTTTAGGTTTTGTCGTACATTTAAATGAGGAAACAGCAATGGATTTTGAAAAACCAGTGCTATACGGCGTTGATGTACAGCGATATCTATATGGTTTTGATGATCAAATAACACCCTATCATTAAAACAAATTTCACCGTGTTGAGGCTGAAGTAAACCGACAATGTTTTTTAAAACTGTGCTTTTACCACTTCCAGATGCGCCTACAATTGCCAGCACTTGATCATGCATCTCAAATTGTGCTTTTAAATGAAACTGCTGATAACTAAACTCAAAATCACACTTCAACATAATACTTAAGCTCCAATTTTTCGCTGATACTTCTGCACAATGAAGTAGTTAGCGATCAATGCTAGAAATGCCAAAATCAAGGATAAAACAACCAGCCTCATCGCCATCATTTCACCATCAGGCTGTTGAAGTAAGGAGTAAATTGCGATAGGTAAAGTTCGTGTTTCGTTAGGAATATTACCTACAAATGTAATCGTTGCACCAAACTCACCTAGACTCCGACTAAACCCTAAGATACTACCCACCATCATACCTGGTAATGCCAAAGGTAAACTTATGGTAAAAAACACTCTTAAAGGTGCTGCACCCAAGCTGGCTGCCACCTGCTCAAGTTGTTGATTCATATGTTGAAACGATAGCCTAATCGGTTGCACCATTAATGGAAAAGCAACAACCATAGATGCTAACACAGCCCCTTTCCAGTCAAACGCTAGACGTATTCCTAAAGCATATAAGTATTGCCCCAAAATGCCTTGCGTACCAAATACAACCAATAACAAATACCCCAAAACTACAGGTGGTAAAACTAGAGGTAATTGCAATAATGCATCTACTAAAAATTTTAGACGAAACTCATATCGAGCAAGCCACCAAGCCACTAAAATTGCGAAAGGCAAGCAAATTAACGTGGCAAAAAATGCAACTTTTGCTGATAGATATACTGCACTTAAAGCCTCTGGACTCAACATATATTCACTCATCGCATAAATGTAAAACCATACTTTTCAAAAATGGCACGTGCTTGATGATCATTTTTTATAAACTGAGTGACTTCTTGTGCTTCTTTATTACTTTCACCTTGCTTCGTCAAGGCCACAGGATAAGTAATTGGGCCATGTGAGTTTTCAGGAAAAACACCCAATATTTTTACTTTTGTACTAATCAAAGCATCTGTTTTATAGACAATACCAACGTCACACTCCCCTCTTTCAACAAATGCTAAAGCAGAACGCACATCATCTGTACCCACAATACGGCCATTTAATGTAGTTAACCAATCGAATTTAATTAAACTTTGTTTGGCATACTTACCCGCAGGTACAGACTCCATTTGGCCTGTACATAAATGACCATAAAAAGATTGTGAAAAATTAAACTGAGGCGTTGCCTTAAATGTAGCCTGTGAGCTTTTCGGTGCAATCACCACAAGCTGATTCATCAATAAAGTCTTTACCTGATCAGAATCCACTTTTTGTTTTTTTACTAAATAATCCATCCAATCTTGATCTGCTGAAAAAAAGAGATCACTCAGTGCACCTGACTCAACTTGCTTTGCTAATGTTGAAGATGCGGCATATGCCGTCACAATTTTTGTATCAGGGTGCTTTTTTTGATACAACTCAGAGATTTCATTGATTGCATTGGTTAAACTTGCAGCTGCATAAATTCGTACAGTATCTGCACTGGCAGTCATACACGCAGTAAATGCGATAACACCTAAAAAGAATTTTTTCATAAAGTACCCCTGTATTAGACCAATAAAATTTTTACCGTCTCACCACAAAGATAAGACCTGTTTGCCTCCAGATAGACCAAACTGTTGGCTTGCATCAGATTACTTAACATGTGAGATTGTTGATTTTTCAAATTATCCACTTGCAAAAATGCCTCATCAGATTTGACCTGCATACGTAAAAAACGAGCACGAAGGTCAGGCTTAACATCTTGCCCAAGCTGTGCTGTATACCATGACAACGCTTGGGAATTTCCCTGTAATGCCGCAATTAATGTTCGAACATAAACAAACAGCCCCACATACACAGCCGCAGGATTACCTGGTAAACCCAGTAAATAACAACGCCGTTGCTCCTTTTTTTGTAGTGTTGCAAAAAACATCGGCTTGCCTGGCTTTTGCTTAACTTTCCAAAAAACCTGTTGAAAGCCTAACTTTAATGTTGCAGGTCGAATAAAATCATAATCCCCCACAGACACACCGCCCGTCGTTAAAATCACATCATAGGTTTGACTCAATTTTTGAATCAGTTGTTGTACTTCTTGCAATGTATCTTTTACATAAAAATGATCTGCACTTTGTCCCGCACTGTGTAACCAATTCATGATAAGTGGAGTATTTGCGTCAAAAACCTTACCTTGGCTTAATGTTATATCTGTTGTTAAATCAGAGATTTCATCACCAGACACCACAACAGCAATGCGTGGTGATTGGTATACTGTAATCTCTTGAATACCTGCCATACACAGTGCCGCAATCACGCCAACAGTGACATGCTGTCCTTTCGGTGCAAGTCGCTGACCATGACTTAACTCTTCTCCTCGATATCTAATATCCACATCTAAGGCAATATCTCTCTCTACAGTGAGTACCCTATGATCTAAACAGCGAATATATTCTTGTCTTGCGATTGTTGCTGTACCCTTTGGAATCTGAGCACCCGTAAAAATACGAACGGCCTGTCCTTGTTGTAAACTTAAGGTAAAGTGATCGCCTGCTTTTACTTCAGCAATACACTCAAATACTTGCCCCTTTTTAAGATGAGTTGCACTACATATGGCATAGCCATCAACTGCACTTTGATCAAATAGTGGTAAATCATTTGGTGCATAAATATCTTCTGCAACATAACAACCTAATGCTTGATGAACAGAAATTCGTTTTGAGTCTAATACCACTGTTTGCTCAAGCAACAACTCTAATGCGTCATCAACACCAATTAACCCAGGCTCTGCACCACAACCAGACATTATTCATATCCCCCACGGTGAGGTATATTTTTTTGCACATCAAAAAGATGTATTAATGCAGGTAAAATCGCAAGCAATGATTCCTTAGCACCTTGTCTGCTACCAGGTAAGGTGATCACAACACTATTTTCTATGTAACCTGCTACCCCACGACTTAAAGCAGCATACGGCGTTCTTTTTTGACCAAAACTTCGTGCAGCCTCCATAAGCCCAGGTATTTCTCTTTTTAGCAGGGGTTGAATGGTTTCAACCGTTAAATCTTTAGGGCCAAGCCCAGTACCACCCACCGTTAGAATCAGTGGATAACTATTTTTTTGTTGCTCAATGAGTGCTAATAACTGCTGTGGATCGTCTGGAATAACTTGGTAAGCCACTTGATCAAAGTTTGCTTCTGCCAATATATCTAAGACATGTTTACCTGCCGTATCTGGCTTTTTGCCCATAGCCACTGTATCTGACAACACGATCACAGACGCTGAAATACAGTCTGATAAAACACGGCGATAATGAGATTTACCGCCTTTTTTCTGTACCAACTTGCATTGATCTAAAGTTAAATCTTCTGGGTCACAATGTGGTTTCAGCATATCGTATAGCGTAAGTCCTGCTAAACTGGCAGCCGTCAGTGCTTCCATTTCAACACCTGTAGGGCCAATCGTTTCAACTTGAGCAACAATCTTTACGGCACCTTCTAACAGTTCAAACTCAACATCTGCCTGATAAATAGGTAATGGGTGACATAACGGAATCAGCTCATCGGTACGCTTCGCCGCTAAAATCCCTGCAATTCTAGCCGTTTTCAGTGCGTCTCCTTTTTCTGTCTGGCCTATACGCAATAACTCAATACAATGTGGCGGGGCATATAAAATTGCACTGGCAATTGCTACACGATAACTTTCAGCCTTCATGCCAACATTTTTCATTCCATTATTCCTTTTAAATCAATTTATATATTTTAATTTTCACATCTTACAAAGGTATCAATGCTGATGTATGGAGTGATCTTTACGGATACAGCATCCTTCAACATATTGATGCGTACCATCACAATAAAACTCTTCTTTCCAAATTGGAACTTCATGCTTCACCCGTTCGACCGCTTCTTCACAGGCTTGAAATGCTTCACGCCGATGTGCAGCATATGCAACAGCAATGATCGCTTTTTCTCCAATCGCTAGCCAACCAATTCGATGTACTACCCTGACATAAGCAACCGCATATTTTTGACTCACTTCTTGCTCAATCTGCCGAATCATTTTTTCGGCAATGGGTACATACGCCGTATACTTCAGTGCCTCTACATCACGCCCTAAATGATGATTTCTCACTGTTCCAATAAATATACCCACCCCACCACATGCGGGGAAAAGTGATATATCATCAAATACACTTTGCTCAAGAGGCACATCATGTATACGTTCAAAAACTTTTAATATCAAAGCATTACCCCCCTGCAACAGGAGACAATAAAACCAAAGTACTGTCTGCATACAGCTTGGTTTGTCTTGAAACCATATCATCCGCAATGGCACATGCACATTGTTCTAATAAAGGCACACTTGCAACATGATCTCG
Organism: Acinetobacter rathckeae; assembly: GCF_015627125.1. Classification (GTDB taxonomy): domain Bacteria; phylum Pseudomonadota; class Gammaproteobacteria; order Pseudomonadales; family Moraxellaceae; genus Acinetobacter; species Acinetobacter rathckeae. The sequence goes on from NZ_VTDO01000001.1 coordinate 725,001, forward strand.
AGCAATTCTTTGTAATATGCTGTCCACATCACTGCCATGAGCACACACAATATTCAGTGCAGATGGTAATGTGGTTTTAATCATGCCATAGCTTTCTATCGTTACATTTATTGTTGTCATGTTATCCTCCCATGACATGCATACTGATTTTTCTGGGGTTATCTTTTTTTTGAGCTTGGATCTCTAAAAACCCTGATGCTTTTGACCATATGGCTTGTGTCAATGTCGTATCCAAAGCTGTCGTATTCTCATGTTCATCTAAATGTTCTAATAGCGTTTTAATATTTACACTTTTTTCTGCAAACAAGCAGGTATAAAACTCACCTTGTGCCGTTAAACGTAATCGATCACATTGCTGACAAAACGAGTGGCTTATGGTTGAAATAATCCCAACCACAGCACCATCAACAATATATTGCCGTGCAGGATTATGACTTTGACCTACAAGCGCAATGTGCTGAAATACGGTTGCCAACTCATCCAAAATGTCTTGTTCAGTGACAACTTGTGCCACTGACCACTTCTGATCACCATCGAGTGGCATAAACTCAATAAACCGCAACTCAATATGATGTGCTTTTGCCCACAGTGTAAGCGGTACAATCTGATTTTCATTACAATTTTTTATCAGCACACAATTTACTTTGACTGTTAGCCCTACTCTTTGTGACGCATAAATACCTGCCAATACAGGACAGACACTTTTTTGGGTGAGCTGTTTGAATTGTTGCTCATCAAGGCTGTCTAAACTGACGTTTAAATCATCTAAACCCGCTTGCTTCAGTGCCAAAGCATATTGACCTAAATAATGCCCATTGGTGGTCATAGAAATACGCTTTAAGCCAAACTGTTTGAGCCGATGTAATTGAGCAATAAAATGGACCACGCCTTGACGCATTAAAGGCTCACCGCCCGTAATTCGAATTTGTTCAATACCACGTTGCACCATAAATTGACAAAAACGATATAACGACTCAAAACTCAGAAGGTGATGTTTTTTCACCCACTCAGGGTGTTCAGGCATACAGTAACTACATTTAAAGTTACAGCGATCAGTCACAGATATTCTTAACTTACGCTTTTGGCGACCATATTGGTCAATAAAGGCTGTATGTTGCACCCTATTTACTGTACTGCTCATTTACACCCTCTGGAAAAATTGACTCATGTTTGTGTTCACACAATAAAACACTTAAGCTAAATAACGTGCCTGCCGATATTGCTGTAATTCATCAAGTGAGTTAATGCTATGGAACATTGTCATATCGTGTTCATACATCACTTTTTCTACACCCAACAGGCTAAAACACCATTTTAACGAATATTGCCCTTGCTCTAATTGATGATGAATTAAATCAACACTTGACCTTTTCATTAAACAAAATGGATACAACGGCTCACCATTGATTTCTAGGTAAACCACTTGTGCAGAGATAGCTTGGCTTAATTTCTGATGTAATAAGGTCAACACATGAGGAGGGATGTAAGTCACATCACAAGGAACAAACAAAATATAATCAGATTTCACATGTGACCATGCGGTTTTTATCCCCATGAGGGGCCCTAAAAAACCATTAACATCATCATTGAAAAAACCTAATGTTGGAATTAAACGGCGATATAGGGTGAGATCACGATGGCTATTCACCCATACTTTGCCCACGTATTTAGACAAATGTTGATAAATTTTAACCAGTTGAATTTGGTCATCAAATGTTTGCAGTAATTTATTTACACCTAACATACGTTTGGCTTGACCACCTGCTAAAATCACAACTTCAGTTTGGGGGAAAGATAAACTGTGTTTCATCATGTCAAGCTCTCCTGCTGACAGGCTTTAATCAGCCCCCTAATTTCAGGCAAACAAGAACCACAGTTTCCTCCTGCTTTTAAACACGCTGTAACTTCTTTTTCATGCGTTATATTTTTGGCTTTGATGGTCTCTATAATCCGTTGCTTGCCAACTTTAAAACAGCTGCACACTAAAGGGCCTTCAGATGAAGTCATAGACATGGCTTGTCCAGCCAGTAAAGCTTTACGATGCATTGCCCCGAGTCGTTCACGTTCAAAGAGTCCTCTGAGCCAATCTCGATCTGGTAACTGTTCTTGCTTGGCAATGTACAATGCAGCAACCAACTTTCCTTCATGCAATATAATTGTATGGTTCATTTGGGCAGATGCATCATCTAAATTTAACCACTCAAATGATTCATCTTGAAAGTCCAAGTATGCTTTTAAACCACTCACAAGCTGTGGTAATGGTCTTCGATCTACCAACTCATAACGTATGGCAGGGGTAGCAGGCACCTTCACCCACCAAGTCACCTGTTGAATAAACCGCTGGATGTTTAAATAAAAGTGATGATTTACATACAATGTGCCATACCACTCACATGGGAAATTTTGCACTAAAATAGGTGTATGCTTAAACTCAGGCTCCCCTGAAATTGCATCCACAACAGGATTCACAACCTGACCAATCAAAGCATCTGAGGCAAACTGATCATTCCAGTGAATGGGTGCAAAAACTTGGCCACGGCGTATATTTGCACTCACTTTTACCCGTAAAACACACTGTCCCCAGGCAGACTTAACTTGTACCAAAGCATCATGGCGTATTCCATATTTCAATGCATCTTGGGCATGTATTTCACAATAAGGCTCACTCAAATGATGGGTTAAATTTGCAGATAGTCCCGTTCTGGTCATGGTGTGCCATTGATCTCTGACACGCCCCGTATTCAAAATAAGAGGATAATTTTCTGTCACTTGCTGTGCTGGATCAGCAACATACGTGGCAATAAACTTTGCTCGACCATTGGCATGGCTAAAGCGACCTGATCTACCATATAGCTGTTCAACACACGTTTGTGATGTATTATTTTTCCACACTGGCCACTGTATAGGTTTTAACGCTTGATAATCTTTAAAGCTTAATGCAGTTAAGCCCTCTAAATTTAAGTACCTAAACTGATCGGTGCTATTATGGTGATAAGGATGACTATTTTTATAAGCAGTGAGCCGTGCATGCTCTAAAAATATGTCATGGCTATTTTTAAAATCAAACCCTGCAAAACCCATCGATTTAGCCACCTGACATATGGCCCACCAATCGGCCTTGGCTTGTTGTGGCTCGGGTAAAAATGCACGTTGTCTAGAAATTCTACGCTCAGAATTGGTCACCGTCCCGTCTTTTTCACCCCAAGCAAGTGCTGGCAATAACACATCTGCATATGCGGTTGTATCTGTATTTTGGGAAATATCTGACACCACAACAAAATCACATGCCTCAAGTGCACGTTGTACTTGCATCGCATTTGGTAAGCTCACAACAGGATTAGTCGCCATAATCCAAACGGCTTTAACATCACCACGCTCGATCGCTTGAAATAAATCTACCGCTTTTAAACCTGCACGCTGAGCAATGTTTGGACTTTGCCAAAATTGCTGTACTAATTGTTGGTGTGATGGATTGTCTAGATCTAAGTGAGCAGCCAACATATTAGAGAGGCCACCGACTTCTCTCCCCCCCATCGCATTGGGCTGTCCAGTCATTGAAAATGGAGCAGCGCCGAGCTTACCAATTTTCCCACTCAACAAATGACAGTTAATAATACTATTGGCCTTATTTACACCTTGAGAGGACTGATTTACCCCCATAGAAAACAGGGTCATGACTTTCTCAGTTTGAGCAAACTTTTCATAAAATTGCGTCAGACTCTCAATTGAAATGCCTGTTTTAGCGGCAACATCTGCAACATTTAACTCACTTTCACTGGCCAATAAAGCATGTTGTAAATTGTCTGTATATGCGTCTACAAAAGCACTGTCTTTATAGCCATGATGAAATAAGTACTGCAATAGACCATTAAAAAGGCAAACATCTTGACCAGGCAAAATCGGTAAATGTAAATTTGCACTTTCACAAGTTGCAGTAAACCGTGGGTCAATGACCACAACAAAAACCTGACCTTGCATAATCCGTTGAAATAAAATCGGATGACACCACGCCGTATTAGACCCGACAAGAACAACCATCTCCGTATGTTCAAAATCAACATAACTGGCAGGCACAATATCTTCACCAAAACTACGTTTATGTGCTGCAACAGCAGATGACATGCATAACCTTGAATTGGTATCAATATTTGCTGTACCTAAATAACCTTTCACAAACTTATTGACCACATAATAGTCTTCAGTTAGTAGCTGGCCTGAAACATAAAAAGCAATACTTTCTGGCCCATGCTCATTAATACAGGCTTTAAATTTTTCAGCCACGTGTTGTATAGCATGTTGCCATGTGGTCGTTTTTCGTTGAGAGCGTCTCCCCATTTGTGGCTGAAGGAGTCTGCTACTTAAACCCACCGTATCTGCTAAGTGACTACCTTTAATACACAATTTACCAAAATTAGATGGGTGGCCTTTATCTCCTTTTACCGTCACGTGCATAGCTGATGCTTTTTCTACAACCTCAGCCGTAACACCACAACCAACCCCACAGTATGGACACGTCGTGTGGGTCGTTGTCACTATTGATTGCGGTATATTCATGATTGGAATTGATGTCATAGAGACTCCCTCAGCAAGCCAATTAAAACTAGCTTGCTTGCTTCATTGCAAAGTCACGACCAAAAAGCAGTTTATGACGAATCTGTCTAATGACTGTTTGGTCTGAGATCAGTTCTGCATACCAAGCACCATCTTCGGTATCACCAAATAACACAGCACCTATCACACGGTCATTTTGAATAATAATCCGCTTGTAGACTTGTCTTTTTTCATCATTCAAAATGATATCTTCAAAGTCACCAGATGGATCAATACTTCCCGCAGAAAAAACATCACAGCCACTGACTTTCAGTTGCGTTGGTACCGTAGGTGCTTTAAACGTGATTCCACCACGCTCTGCCAATTGGTTTGCACAAATAAACGCTTGCCCCCACAAAGGCTCAACCAGACCGAATGTTTGCTGACGATGTTCAATACACTCACCAACAGCATAGATACTCGGGTCAAAGGTCTGCATGGTATCGTTCACAACAACACCCCGATGACAATGCAAGCCTGCTTCTTTCGCGAGTGTAATATTTGGCCGAATACCAACTGCAAAAACCACCAAATCGGTTGGAATCACTTGGCCAGATGCCAAATGTACTGCAGTAACCTGTCCATCCTCACCCTCTAAACGTTGTGTGGATGCACCTGTAATGACTTTAATCCCTTTTGCTTCAATACTTTTTTGTAATAATCCACTGGCATGAGCATCTAACTGACGATTCATAATACGGTCTGTTAAATGCAATACCGTGACATTCATACCTTGCTGCTTTAGACCATAGGCCGCCTCTAAGCCTAAAAGTCCAGCACCAACTACAACTGCATTTTTATGTTTTTTGGCATACTGCAACATTTGATTCACATCATCAATATCACGAAAACTCATGACTCCATTTAGTGCTGTGCCTTCTATATTGGGAATAAATGGGGTTGAACCTGTCGCTAAAATCATACGATCATAATCAACCGTTAACCCTTTTTGGGTATGTAATTGCTTTTTTGCACGATCAATTTTCATCACAGCATCACCCGTAATTAATCGAATACCATGTTCACTGTACCAATGAGGTTGGTGCAACATAATGTCATCAAGCGTTTTATCACCAGATAATACAGGGGACAGCATAATCCGATTATAGTTGCCTCTCGGTTCTGCACCAATTACGGTAATCTCATAGCGATCGGGTGCCATATCTAACAAGTCTTCAAGACAACGCATACCTGCTAGACCGTTACCCACCAATACGAGCTTCAATTTGTGCTGTGCTGACACAAATTGTGTTGCATAGGCTTTTTGTGGAACCGTATTAAGCAGTACTCGGCCTTTTTCAATTTTCGTGGCAAATGACTTTAAGCGTTGTTGACCATCTTCCAAGCAACGCCCCGTCACTAAACTAAAATGTTGTTTATAAATTGGGGAGGCCACAACACGCTCCCCCTGAATATCACCAATAATGCCTCGTGACATCACAAATGATTGACTAAATGGATCTTTATTACTTAGGGCATATACTCTTTGCTCATGGCTTACACGAAATAGTGCAACTTGCTCTTGGCCTACCAGTACGCCTACACCTGTATTGGGTGTAATGTCATCTAAGGCACAAACATCTATCCAGTTTGTAATTACACTTGTATTTAGCTCATTCATTTTTAGCCCCCTTACGCCTCTACCACAGGAATACGACTTTCATCACGTTCATTTTGCGTTTTAGGTCGAATCTGCCCACGCACAGGGGTAAATTGAATGTTTGGATCGCTTTGCTCTGGTGCATTAATAAAGGTTTTAAAACGTTGGCGTATTTCTGGGGTTTCTACTGCCGTACGCCACTCATCTTGATATGTCCCCACAACATGTTGCATACGATGCTCAAGCTCCGCTGCCAATCCAAGAGAGTCATCAACAATCACTGATTTTAAATAAGCTAAACCACCTTCTAAATTATCACGCCAGACACTTGTACGCTGTAAGCGATCTGCGGTCTGAATATAAAACATGAAGAAGCGGTCAATATAGCGAATCAAAGTGTGTGTATCTAAGTCAGACACCAACAACTCAGCATGGCGTGGTTTCATTCCACCATTCCCACATACATATAGGTTCCAGCCTTTTTCAGTTGCAATCACCCCAACATCTTTACCTTGTGCCTCAGCACATTCACGTGTGCAACCTGAAACAGCCATTTTCAGCTTATGTGGTGAACGCAACCCTTTATATCTGTTTTCTAAAAAAATGGCTAAAGCAACAGAATCATCTACGCCGTAGCGGCACCATGTGCTACCTACACACGACTTGACTGTGCGCAATGATTTCCCATAAGCATGACCGGACTCAAACCCTGCATGAATTAGTTTTTCCCAAATTTCAGGCAATTGATGTACTTGTGCACCAAATAAATCTATACGCTGACCGCCTGTAATTTTAGTATACAGCTGATACTCTTTGGCAATTTGACCAATGGTAATTAAACCATCTGGGGTAATTTCTCCACCTGCAATACGCGGTACAATTGAATAAGATCCATCTTTTTGAATATTGCCCAGATAATAATCATTGCTATCTTGCAAGCCTGCATGCGATGGTTTGAGTACAAAGTCATTCCAACATGATGCCAATATATTGGCCACCGTTGGCTTACAAATATCACAACCTAAACCATGTCCGTGTGTTGTGATCAAATCGTCAAATGTTTTTATCTCATTTACACGAATTAAATGGTATAGCTCTTGTCTTGAGTAAGCAAAATGTTCACAAATATTGTTGTTTACCGTTACACCTTGTCGTTGTAGTTCTACTTTTAATACTTGAGTCACCAATGTGGTACAACCACCACACGCCGTAGCCGCTTTCGTACATTTTTTAAGTGCACCTAGTGAGGTAGAGCCTTCGCCTATTGCAGTACAAAGGTCTGCTTTAGAGACATTATTACATGAACAAATCACTGCAGTATCTGGCAACAAATCAATACCACTTGCACCAGATTTACTTTGATCAGGCTGAGAACCTGGCATAATTAAATGCTCAGGGTTTTCAGGCAGTGGTGTCTCATTTAGCATCATTTGTAAAAGATCTTTGTACTCTTTAGCACATCCAACCAATACCGCACCAAGCAGTTTATTTTTTTGCTGATTGACCACAATTTTTTTATAAATTTTGGCATCTTCATCTGCATAAAAATAACTTAAGCTATTAGGCGTAATTGCATGAGCATCGCCAATCGATGCAACATCAACCCCCATCAACTTCAGCTTGGTACTCATGTCTGCACCAGCAAAGCCCTGTGCTTGCTCATTTAAAATATGCTTGGCTATTAAACGAGCCATGTCATAGCCTGGTGCGACCAAACCATAAATTTTATTTTGCCACAGTGCACACTCACCAATGGCATAAATATTCGGATCAGAGGTTTGGCAATAGTCATTTATAACTATACCGCCTCGCTCTCCAATGGCTAAACCACTTTGACGTGCCAACTCATCACGTGGACGAATACCAGCTGAAAATAAAATAATATCTGCATTTAAACTTGAGCCATCTGCAAATTTCAGTACATGTACTGACTCTGTACCATCTTCAATGACAGATGTGGCTTTTTGCGTATGGACTTGAACACCTAAATCTTCAATTTTGGATCGAAGTACTTTCCCTCCTAAATCATCCACCTGTACAGCCATTAAACGTGGTGCAAATTCAACCACATGCGTGTTTAACTTTAAATCCATTAAAGCCTTCGCAGCCTCAAGCCCAAGCAGCCCACCGCCAATAACTACACCTGTTTGTGCATTACAGCTTGCTGCTCTAATAGCATCAAGGTCATCTATAGTTCGATAAACAAAGCAGTTCGCTCTTTCATGCCCCTGAATCGGAGGTACAAATGGGTACGAGCCTGTTGCCAAAACCAATGTATCATAATTGATAACATCATCATGATTTGTGGTTACCGTTTTACTCAAACAGTCAATTGCCATGGCTTTGGTGTCTAAACGTAAATCTATACCATAAGCATCTGCAAAATCAGCACGTACCAAAGAGAGGTCTTTAAGGGTTTTTCCTGCAAAGTATTCACTTAAATGCACTCGGTTATAGGCTAAGTAAGGCTCTTCTGCAAGAATTGTTAACTCCAGTGTATCATCTGCTTTTTCAAGTAATGTTTCGACAAACTTGTGTCCAACCATACCGTAACCAATCATTAGTATTTTCATTTTGATTCTCCTACAAATTAACTTGTCTTTTGTAGTTACGCTACGGTATCTCGATCTAATACAGCTTGGTCAAATAAACGTTGCTCTTTTTCTTTATGCTCTACTGAAAAACGTATAGTTAACACACTGACTGCAGCCACAGTCACTAAACAGCCTAATGCCATTAAACACGTTTGAATATCTAACATACCTTTAAGTAAAAAGCCTGCAGCAACAGCCCCCACATTACCACCAGCCCCAATAATTCCAGCAACACCACCGAGTGCATCACGATCAATAAAAGGCACAAGTGCATACGTTGCACCACATGCCATGTGGGTAAATAGTGCAAAAATTGTCATGCTTAAAATAGCCAGTACAGGTGTTTGCATTTGAGAAAATAGAACTAGAAATAAACCTTCTAGAAGAATCATTAAAAATAAGACTTTAGTTCGGCCATCTAAGCCTTTTTCTACTGCAATACGGTCAGAAACAATTCCCCCTAAAGCACGAGCAAACAGTGCCAACAGTCCAAAAATTCCTGCCGTAAGCCCAGCCTCTTTTAGACCAAATTTAAAATTATCTACGTAATACATCGCAACGACATTATGAATAAAAATTTCTATACCAAAACAAGCCGCATACGCAATAAATAGCACCCAAACACGATAATTTTTGGCTGCATGCATTAAAATTGCGACACTACCTTTTTTATCACTTCCAACATGTACGCCTTGGGCACGCAGTGCTTTAAAATCACCTTGTGGGCAATCTTGAGTGTATTTCCAATACATCACACCCACAATTAACATCATGGCACCAGGCACGATCAATGCAAAACGCCAACCTACTGCTTGCTCAACGCCGAACATAACAATTGCGGCTAACACCAATGGCATCAACGCTTGCGTTGCTCCCCCACCAGCATTTCCCCAACCTGCAGAAGCAGCATTTGCCGTTCCCACAACATTTGGTGCAAACATAATACTGGTATGATATTGGGTAATGACAAAACTCGCACCAATTGCACCAATTAAAAGTCTAAAAAATAAAAATGTTTCATAACTATTAGATGCAGCTACACCAAATACAGGAATACTGCCAATTAAAAGTAAAGCTGTATAGGTTTTACGAGGCCCATACTTATCACACAATGGCCCTACAATCAGACGTACTAAAATCGTGATTGCAACGGCTGCAATATTAATATTGGCAATTTGGTTTTTAGTCAGGTGAAACTCACCTGCAATGACAGGCATTAAAGGTGCACAAGCAAACCATGCAAAGAAACAAACAAAGAAAGCAAGCCAACTCATGTGAAAGGCTCGCATTGCTGCGGTTTTAAAACTAAATAAATTAATCTTGGTGGCTTTTTTGGCGTTCAAATTTATAGACATGGCATTACTCTTCTGAGCTTAACGTATTCATCACTTTGCTTTGGGCTTATGCCACAAAACAAAAACGGATTAGAACGGGCGCCATTGACCGTCATATAAATTTTAGGAGTCTTCTTTGACTCATTATATTTAATGCATATAATGTGCCAACCATTAAAAACTTTATCTAAACTGAATTATTTAAGTATAAATAAATATTTAGAAAAGCTTTTTGCACAAAAAATACCAGATAGAATTGTACTGTTGCGTTAAAGCAGTGCAGTTATATTTCATATATTGCTGTAGCTACTGGTATAAAAATTGCTTTTCCTTTTGTGAAATACTCTCATACTTTCATTTAAGTTTATGTCTACTTTAAAAATTGCACTCATTGATGATGATCTAGATCGTGCCCAACTCATAAAATGCTCTTTGATTGAGCATGATTTAGAGGTTGTTGCATGTTTGAGCATCGAACATTTAAGCACAATACAGCTAGAACAATTACATGCAGATGTTATTTTGCTCGACATGGCTAACCCTCATCGAGATATTATTGAAAACTGCGTGAGTCAATTTGATCTACCCACTGTTTTATTCACTAAAAACACCAATAAAGATGTCATTAAAAATGCGATTGATGCGGGTGTAACTGCATATATTGTTGATGGTATCGACCCTATAAAACTACAAAGTATTCTTGAGATTTCAATAGAACAATATAAAAAACACAAAAGACTTCTAAATGATCTGCAAGATACTAAAAACAAACTCGCAGACCGAAAAGACATTGAAAAAGCAAAAGTACTTTTAATGCAAATTCACAAAGTTTCTGAAGAACAAGCTTTCCAGCTATTACGTAAAAATGCCATGAGCCTAAGAATTACGATCGGAGATATGGCACGTAGGTTAATTGATGCTCAAAAACTATTACAGTTTGAATTAAAGGAATAATAATGCACACTTTAGAAAAAAAATCCATACAACTGGGCTATATTCCACTACTTGACTGTATTGCCATCCTTTGGGCGAAGCAACGTGGTTACTTTGATGAATTAGGCCTAGATGTCACATTAGTAAAAGAAGCGTCTTGGGCAAGCTTAAGAGACCGATTAGCGTTTGGTGTGCTCGATGCCGCACATTGTTTATCTGCTATGTTGCCCGCAGCTGCTGTAGGTGCAGACCAAATTGGTATTCCACTACAAACACCTTTAGTTTTAAGCATTAATCGTGCATTTATTAGTCTCAATCAACAGATATGTTTTGAACACAATATCTCATCATCTGATGCGATATCGGAAAGTGCGAACAAAGTTGTAAATATTATAAAAAAAAATCAGAGTATTCATTTAGCACATGTTTTTAAACATTCAATTCATCACTACTGTTTGAAAGAATGGCTGTCTTTAGCAGATATCGACGTCGCAAAAAACCTACAACTCATGACCTGCCCTCCACCATACATGATTCAAGCGATTCAAAAACAAACCATTGATGGTTTTTGTGTCGGGGAACCATGGAATATTCAATCGCAAGTACAAGGTTACTCACAAATTATTGCCGAGAGTAAACAAATTATTCCCCAAGTTGCAGACAAAGTATTAGCCACGACACAAAGTTGGGCTCAAAACTACCCTAATACATTAAGAGCAATCACTCAAGCGATTGTAAAAGCACAGCACGAGCTAAAAAACTTATGCTCCATGACTGAAGTTTGGGATATGTTAGAGAAATACCATATTATTCAGTTTAATTGTTCAGATAAAGTTCATGTTCCAGAGTATTATAAGCTTATAGATATTATTAAAAACTTTTCAGAACCTCAAAAACCTCAAGCTTATGATTTTGAATGGATCATTCAGCAAATGATTAAATGGGAAGGACTAAACTTAACACACGAGCTATCTCAACATATTGCTCAATCATGCATCGCTGAGTCAGATATAATATGGCATAAAGATTAGCTTACACCTAACTCTTTTGATGGGTTCAATTCGCTTGGTATCTCACCGACTAAAAAACCCTTACAGCATTAAGCTGTAAGGGGTATAACACATGTTTAAGTCAACTGTGCAGCAGATATTTTCTTGGTATCTACTTTTAAAGCAGCAGATTGATACTGTGCCATTTGGTCAAAGTTCAAATATTTATAAATATCTGAAGACATGCTATCAATTTGTGAAGCATACTTTTGGTACTCTTCAGGCGTTGGCAATTGCCCTAGCACTGCAGCGACCGAAGCCAGTTCAGCAGAAGCTAAGTATACATTTGCCCCCTGCCCTAAACGGTTTGGAAAGTTACGTGTAGAAGTTGAAACCACTGTTGTATTGGGTGCAACACGTGCTTGGTTCCCCATACAGAGCGAACAACCTGGCATTTCTGTACGTGCACCTGCACGGCCATAGGTGTTATAAAAACCCTCTTCCATCAGCTGATGCTCGTCCATACGTGTTGGTGGTGCAAGCCATAAGCGTGTTGTTAATGCACCGCTTGGTACTTTATCTAACAGTTTACCTGCTGCACGGAAGTGGCCAATATTGGTCATACATGAACCAATAAATACCTCATCAATTTTAGCACCTTGCACATCTGACAGCAGTTTTGCATCGTCAGGGTCATTTGGACAACATAATACAGGCTCTTTAATCTCTGCCAAGTCTATTTCATAAACTCTTGTATATTCAGCATCGGCATCTGCTTTAAGTAGCTCTGGGTTAGCAAGCCATTTTTCCATATTCTCCACACGGCGTGCCATGGTTCTTGCATCACCATAACCTTGCGAAATCATCCATTTCAGCATGGTAATATTCGAACGTAAATATTCTGCGACTTTGTTTTCAGATAAAGTAATCGCACAACCTGCCGCAGAACGTTCCGCAGATGCATCTGATAGCTCAAATGCTTGCTCAACAGTGAGTTCCGTTTCCATTTCAGTTAAATCAATTTCTAAGATACGGCCAGAAAAAATGTTTTTCTTACCTTTCTTCTCAACCGTTAAATCGCCTGCCTGAATTGCATAATACGGAATGGCATGCACAAGGTCTCTGAGCGTAATACCCGCTTGCATTTTGCCTTTAAATTTCACCAAAACAGACTCAGGCATATCTAAAGGCATAACGCCTGTAGCTGCAGCGAATGCAACCAATCCCGAACCTGCTGGAAATGAAATACCAATTGGAAAACGCGTATGCGAATCACCACCTGTACCCACAGTGTCAGGCAACAACATACGGTTGAGCCATGAGTGAATAATGCCATCGCCAGGACGTAATGACACACCACCACGGTTCATAATAAAGTCAGGAAGCGTATGCTGCGTTTGAACATCTACAGGTTTTGGGTAAGCGGCTGTGTGGCAAAATGACTGCATGACCAAGTCGGCAGAAAAGCCCAAACATGCTAGATCTTTCAATTCATCACGTGTCATTGGCCCTGTAGTGTCTTGTGAACCCACAGTGGTCATACGTGGTTCGCAATAAGTGTCTGGGCGAATACCCTGACCTTCAGGTAAACCACATGCTCGACCCACCATTTTTTGTGCCAAAGTAAAACCTTTACCTGAGTTAACAGGTTGCTTAGGCTGACGGAACAATGTAGATGCAGGTAGACCCAATGCTTCTCTTGCTTTTGTTGTTAAGCCACGGCCAATAATTAAGTTAATACGACCACCAGCACGTACTTCATCGAGCAATACAGGCGTTTTAAGCTTAGAGTGAGCGATTTGCTGACCTGCTTTATAGGCGGTTACTTCAGCGGCATCTTTATCAATTTTTAGGGTAATTTCATCACCCATATTCATATCAGACACATCAATTTCTACTGGCAATGCCCCTGCATCTTCCATGGTGTTAAAAAAGATTGGAGCAATCTTGCTACCTAAACAGACACCGCCATCTTTTTTATTAGGAATATGTGGTAAGTCTTCACCAAAGTACCAAAGGACAGAGTTGGTCGCTGACTTACGAGATGAACCCGTACCAACAACATCACCGACATAAGCCACCTGATGACCTTTCGCAATCAGTGCTTTAATTTGCTGTATTGGTCCAATCTCACCTTGTTTTTCAGGCACAATTCCATCACGCTCATTTTTGAGCATCGCTGTTGCGTGTAAAGGAATATCTGGGCGACTCCATGCATCTTGTGCAGGTGAAAGATCATCTGTATTGGTTTCACCTGTCACCTTAAATACTGTAATTTTAATTTCGTCAGGCACATCTTTACGTGACGTAAACCACTCTGCATCTGCCCATGATTGCATGACTGCTTGTGCCTTAGTATTGCCTGCTTTGGCTTTTTCAGCAACATCATGAAAGGCATCAAATACGAGTAATGTTTTTTTGAGTGCATCTGCTGCAAGGTCAGACAGTTCAGCATCATCAAGTAATTCAACCAGTGGGGCAACATTATAACCACCCAACATGGTACCGAGTAGGTAGACCGCTCTTTGCTTGGTCACTAATGGTGAACTTGCTGTGCCTTTGGCAACAGCAGCTAAAAAAGCAGCCTTTACATAAGCAGCTTGGTCAACACCTGCAGGGATTCTATTTTCTAAAAGGTCTACCAAATATGCTTCTTCACCTGCCGGTGGGTTTTTTAATAGTTCAACAAGATCGGCAGTTTGTGCATCATCAAGTGGTTTTGCTGGTATTCCTAGTGCGGCACGTTCTTGAACGTGTTGGCGGTAAGCTTCTAGCACGGTGTTCTCCCTGTGTTTTAAATTAACTTATAAATGTTGTTATTCCATATTTATAAGTCACTTGTGTATTTCTGATTTTACTAAAATTATGAAATAAAGTTAATGTAATTAAGTACTTTGTACGTGATGATCGATATTTCCTAGCGAAATGGTACAAGCTTGGCTATGGATCATTTAAAGGTATCATATAAGAGAATAACAAAAGATGTGTAGCAAAGCGTAAAGGCATGTGATTAATGCCAATAAAAAAGGTGATCCGTTTTGGTATCACCTGAGTATGATCTTTTTAATTATAAAACAAACTTAAAGTAGCCTGTGCTTTGACCGTACCTGCAGCCAAAGCTGTACTGCCATTTCTATGATAAACCGCATAAAAGCTTTTGCTCACAGTTGGCGTTGTTGCTGATGATGTCGTACCAAATGTAAAACTACTTCCACTGCCACCTAAAGGAATAGCGGTATTTGATGTGTCATATAGCTTTACAGACACATCTGTTGCTGTTCCTGTATTACTCAGTAAATAGGTTGAGTTACTTACATTATTAGCATCTAACATGACACCTGTCATAGACGTACTGGCTAAGCCCGAACTACAGGTTGCTGTAATGGTAAATTTAGTACGCCCTGCATCTGTACCACTGGTACTCAGTGCTGAAATATTTGTGGTGGGTAGTGTTACACTCGCATCTGCGACAGAACACGTTTTAGTCGAAACTGGAGTAAAGTTAATCGTGGTATATAAGGTGGGTGAATTACTATATGTTGTACCGTTGTATACGAGTTTTACACTCAGTGTTCCCCAAATAATACTTTGACTAATAGTTGATGTTGGCACTTTAGAGAAATAAAAAGTAGGTGTAAGTCTTAGACCTTGTGTGGCTCTCCCTGTCGTAGATGTATACATGGTCCATGATCCGCTGTTACTCACCATACTTGGCAAGGTCGTAGATGGGCTATTTGCGCTATTGTTATCTGAAGCAGTAAAATAGACATATGCAAAATTATCTACAAATTCATTGCCTGTATTTACAATTTTATAATACGTAATACCACTATTGGTTACACTGGTACTGCTGTCAATATTTGAGCCAGTCAAACTTAATACTGTTGTCATTGAACCAGAATAACTATTATTGGTTTTAGTCAGACAGTTCACAATACTCCCATGCGTAATCATAGAAGCCGTATACACATGCGTAGTTGATGTTGAGTTTGTAGGTGTAATACTCCCACCACGCAAATTACCTGATGTAATTGTACAGTCATCTGCAAATGCAGAAATGCTCGACAACAAACATGCAATTACAATAAAAATTAAATGATATTTCTTCATTGGCACACCACATCAATCACTTGGAATTGTTTTTTACTTGATGCCTTATTCACTTTTGTATCACTTGCAGGAATAACACATACTTGTTGATTAACAACCCCCCAACGTAAAGTAAGTGGTTGTTTTAAGCTTTGCTCAGACTCGACAAACAACTGGTTAGATTGCCCCATCACCGCAACCGTTGTATTGTCTTTGGTTTTCACCTCAACACCCATCGGAATCTGCTCTTGTTTTGCGGTATGTACATTTAATAAAATGTTAGAGGTTTTCTTGGTATCAAAAGTGAGCAAAGTCGAGCTATAACGGCGTGGAATCACTTGAGACTGGTTATTCTCAATCACGACATCAAGTGGTAAATCTTTACTATTAATACTTAAAGTATTGATATGATATGGGTCGACCACTGGGTAAATTGCGTTACCAAAACGGTCTAATCTCACACCCCATGCATTCACTACCTCGGCACCTACCGCATCTTGTGCATGTATAATGGTAAACGTATCCGACAAATTATTGGTTAATGTGACACCATATGGGTGTGCAACAACCCCTCCTTGTAAGCTCACGCCATACTGACGCTGTGAGTTCGCTTTCGCTACAGTGAAGCCCACGTTTGTTTGTGGCAATAAATAATTCATGCTTGCATTGATCGTTGACTGGCGTTGCGTGTCATCTCGACTTGCATTTAAAGTATACGTCATCTGATTTTGTTCACCCGCCGTACCACTCAAGCCTGTAGCAAACATATCGGTTGTATTACTATGCTGTAAAGTATTGTTTACATTAGTATTTTTATCTTTCCAAGACAGTGGGAATGATAAACTGGCATAGATACTACGATTAGCTTCACTACTGACCGTTTGCGTTTGTGCCACATTAATACTGTAATTCAACTTTTTATAATGATTTGAATATCCTAAAGTATATTGATTATAGCTCTGCTGATCATTCCAATACTGTGAACGTGTACCTGTCAGATACAATGCGCCCCAACCTGCTTTAAACTGCTGACGCAAAGTAATACTGGTTTGAGCTTTTAAACGATAGGTTAAATAAAAATTATCGACCTCATCTTGAGTCAGTTGGTTGCTATTTAATAAAGACACTGTATTGGCAAAAGAAATATAGCCTTGGGTCAACTGTTGCGTGCTAACATTTAAACTTAAATTTAAAGGCATAAAACTGTAACGATACGTCAGCTTATATTTTTGCCCATTTTTTTTCGTGCCATCTAAATCTGCATTGCCTTGCTCTACATCAAACGTCATACCACCAAATAAACTATTTACACCACCACCTAATAAATAGCCTTGATAATGATTACTTAGCGTTGAGCCACCATGTAGCGTGAAATTATTGGATATACCGTATTCTAATGTTCCCTGAGCAAGGTTTTCATCTAAGACTTTTCTTTCTAGCTTATAACGCCCTAAAGCGAAGTTATAATTAAATTGACCTACACGTACTAAATTTGTCATACCTTGCATAGGTACAATAAAGCTATGCTTTTGACCACTTTGCTCAGTCACTTGTACTGTTAAGTCACCATTTGTGGCTAATGTGGTTAAATCTCGAATATCAAATGGCCCAACAGGAACGGTACGCTCATAAATTTTTTGGCCATTTTGAAAAATAGACACCAATGCATTCGAGTTTGCCACCCCTGAAATGGTGGGTGCATAACTTTGCACAGACCATGGGCGCATAGAACTGTCATTACTTAACTCTACCCCTCTAATCAAGTAAGAGCTCATATAATAGGCATTGGTAGTGAAATCACCAAATGAAAGTCGAGAGTTAAGTGCAGTAATATCTCTAGAAAGTACATTTAGCGAAGAGACATAATGTGTTAAACGGTTATTGCTTGATTCAAAACTACCCATATGGCGGTAATTAAACCCTGCAATATTTATCCCCCCTGTTAAACCCAAATAATTACTGTCTGTGTTTATTGACTGGTTATTATTACTATAATGGTTATAGTTATAAGTTAAGTACCCTGCTGTCACGCCCTGATCAAACAAACGTGGCGAAATATATCCTACAGGTCGCTCAACAAGCAATGCCAAAGGAATTGTTAAACTTAATGCCTGATTGGCATCATCATAACTATATTTAGCATCTGGACTAATATCACTTAAACTCACACAAGGCTTTTGTGAGAGTTTAGAACGCACATCGTTTTTTAAACCAATTTTTTCAAGTAAAGCCTGATCCACACATAAAACTGCAGGTTTTTTCAGATCAGGTTGCCAAAAACGTATATTTGTCTGGCCTAAATACTGATCATTTAGGCCAACACCTAACACATAAACTCCAACAGGAACCGTGTTTTCTACATTAAAGGCACTTAAATCGATATTTTTATTGCTTGACCCAAATAATGCAGATGAGTCAAAAGTTAATAATTCCTCAGCACTCGCAGGGCTAAAACACAACAATGGTACAGTTGTGATCATAAACCCTACGTTTAATATAGATTTATTCATAATTAATCGGCTATTGTATTAAAAGATACCGTACCGCCAAAATCATTAATCAGGGTATAAGTGATTGAGTTTGGCGATGCCACTTTTGTTTTAAATGTTTCTTCACTAAAAGGATTCACCATCAATGGACTTGTATAAGTTTCTTGATCTGTACCTTTTTTATTACTGATAACGACTTGTTGAAAACTCATATAATATGGACTTGGATTAGTCACTTTTATGCTCTGAGTTTCAACGTTATATTTAAAATGGAGCTTTTGAAAAAAGTGCTCTGGTTTTTCTGCCAATTGTATTGGTCTATAAAAAAGTTTAATTCTCGAACGTACCGAAATATTGAGTTTATTGGCTGCAGACTGATCTGTAGGAGCAACATCTAAAATATTAAACCAATATAAAGACTCACGATCTTTCGGCAATTGATCAGCATTTTTAGCAAGTAACCGAACCATTTGCCCTTTATTTGCTTCAATACGTACTAAAGGTGGCGTTAAAATGAATGGAATTCTGCCTGCAGGTGGAATCTCTTTGGGGTTACCATCATCCAACCATGACTGTACTAAAGCAGCTCTCTGATCTGGATTATTAAGCTGAACCACCACTTGCTTTTGGTCTGATGGAAAGACAACGCGTGTCCCCGTAATTGTTACGCCAGATACGGCATGTTGTACACATAAACTGGCCATTAAAGCGATGCAATACTGTTTCACGTGATCTCTTCCCATCATCAATTGTAATTGTATTATTTATAAATAATAGAATAGTCAACTTGGCCTACTACAGTACCTGCTGTAGTTGTACCTGTTGCGTAATAACGCGCATAGTATGGATA
>NZ_VTDO01000007.1 GCF_015627125.1 Acinetobacter rathckeae
CACCTATACCGCAGAAAGCTGTGGTGCATCTGCTGGTTTCTTTATTGGTTGGTGTACGTTACTTGATTATTTGTTATTGCCTTTAATTAATGCGTTGTTATGCGGTATTTACTTGTCTGCTTTATTTCCAAGCCTACCTTATTGGTTTTGGGTCATGTTATCTGCAGGTTTTGTCACTTTGATTAATTGCTTTAGAGTGAAATTACTTGCAAATCTCAGTCTTATTTTTGTGCTTGCCCCTGTGGTGCTAATGCTGGTTTTTGTTTATTTAGTAATTATGGGTGTAGGTAAATCACCAGATTATCAGACGCTATGGACTTTAACCCCTTTATTCAGTGAACACACGGCACTTTTACCTTTAATTGCGGGTGCATCTATTTTGTGTTTTTCATTTTTAGGTTTTGATGCGGTAACGACTTTAGCACACGAAACAAATAACCCAAAAGTGAATATTCCTAAGGCGATTATTTTAACCACGCTCATTGGCGGTATTATATTTTTTACTGCATCATGGTTTATTCAGCTGTATTTTCCAAGTAATCGCTTGTTTAAAAATCCAGACGAGGCATTGCCTGAAATTGTACTGATTGTTGGAGGGGCTTTATTTCAATCTGTATTTTTGGTCGGACAAATTATGAATACCGTCGCATCGGGGTTAGCCAGTCATGCTAGTGCTTCACGATTGCTTTTTATTATGGGTAAAGATGGTATCTTTAATCAAAAAACCTTTGGTCATTTGAGTGAAAAATGGGGCACACCATTATTTTCTACACTTTTTGTTGGTGCTGTGTCTTTGGCTGCAATGTTTTTAGATCTTGCACAAGTGGTCAGTCTAATAAGCTTTGGTGCATTGATTGCTTTTACTGCGGTAAACTTTTCGGTATTTATGCGTTTTTATGTGAAAGAATCACAAAGAACAGGCATAAAAAATATGTTTTTAAACTTGGTTTTACCACTTATTTCGGTACTAGCGATTGTTTGTCTTTGGTTCAATTTAGATCGTGAAGCCATGATTTTTGGTGGGTTATGGTTCGCTGTTGGCGTGATCTTCTTTGTATATAAGAAACTGACAAAACAGACCTTACGTATTAGTGGCGTATAAAGAAAATTTTGGAGTGATGATCATGAGTAAACCTATTATTTTAGATGATATTGAATTTAAACCCAGTAAAAATCGTTTAAATGGCCAAGACTGGAACTGGAGTTCTTATCCTCATGCAGATGGTGAAATACCTGCCAACTACTATGAAAGCTCTCTTGCTCCTTGGCTTACATTCGATGCACTGGAAAAAGATTTGACCTGTGATGTTGTTGTGGTGGGTGCGGGTTTGTTAGGTGCATCATCTGCATTACATTTGGCAGAGCAGGGGCTTGAGGTAGTATTGGTTGAGAAAGATCGGGTTGGTAGTGCGGCATCTGGTCGTAATGGCGGGCAGCTCACACCAGGCTTAGCACGTTGGGAGGCTGAAGATATGATTCAGCACCTAAGCCATGAAGAAGCAAAAAAATTGTGGCATTTTACCTCTACTGAAGCCATGCAATTGATTGATGATATTAGTGCTAAATATGAGTTAAATCTAGCCCGTAGCTATGGTCATATTACCGCTGCTGTGCATCCTGGGCATGTATTGTCACTTACAAAAGGGGCAGATGCTCGTATTTTTTTAGGAGAGTCAAATACTAAAATTGTGGGTAAGCATGAATTGCTTGAGTATGTAAATTCAGAAAGTTATCACGGCGGTCTGATTGATGCCTTAGGTGGACAGATTCATCCACTTGCTTTGAATAGAGGCTTAGTATCTGGCTTTTTAAAAAATAAGGGTGCAGTGTATGAAAATACAGAGGTTACAGCAATTACAGAACAAGAAGATTGTACCATTGTAGAAACAGCACAAGGGGTCATTAAAGCACGTAAAGCAGTTGTCATGGCTGTACATCATGCATCATTTCAGCTTTTAGAACAAAATGCAGAGACAACCATTCCATTTTTTACCTATGTTGGGGTAACAAAGCCTTTAGATATTAATCTTGAAGACATTTTACCTAAAAGTTACCCTGTATATGACACACAACTACAGATTGATTACTACCGGGGGGTGTCTAAAAATAGGTTGTTATTTGGTGGACAGGGCACAGGGTCATGTTGGCAGGTAGATAAAACTTCTGAATATTTACTTGGGCGTATTTCTGCTGTATTTCCACAGGTTGAAACTGCATTTGATTTTGTGTGGAGTGGTACAACAGATTTGACGGTAAATGGGGCTGTAGATAGCCGAAAAACTACAGCAAAAGTGCCTGTTTATGCGGTGCATGGTTGGAGTGGTCATGGGGTTGCTCAAACTGTACGTATTGGTAAAGCGATTGCAGATGATGTTTTTGGTCATAACAAAGATTATGAAATTTTGACCCAAATTGAACATAAAAACATTCCGCTAGGCCGTATGTTTGCACCCGTGGCTATTCCACTAGCAAAATGTATGTATAGTGCACAAATTGCTTTACAACCTGGAAAAATGATTTCATTTTAAGCTGTGTGGAATTTATAAATTGATAATAATCCATGGTTCAAATCTAGTCACGATGTGTGATTTATAGGTGGATTTGAGCCATGTAGTAAACTGAAATAAATAATAATATTTACGCCTATAATTATAGTGTTATCACAAAAATGGTTTTATCGGTAGGTCAGTAGTATTTGCTTTGGTATCGATTTTGCACATAGATCAAATTTTGCAAAACTGAGCATCAAGTATGGATATACTTATTTATTTTTTAATTGGGGGCATTGCAGGGTTTACTGCAGGTCTGTTTGGTGTAGGTGGTGGTTTAATTATTGTACCTATTTTATATGTGGTATTTCAGCAACAAGGCTATCCTCTAAATGTGATTATGCATCTGGCTTTAGGTACATCTTTAGCCACAATTCTTGTGACGTCTATAAGCTCAATCTTAGCGCACCATAAAAAAAATGCAGTACTTTGGCCAGTAGTTAAAAATTTAAGTTTTGGTCTTTGTCTTGGCTCTTTTTTTGGAGCAGGGATTGCGGGCATACTCTCAGGTTATGTCTTACAGTTTTTAGTTGGAATTTTTGCACTAACCATTGCATACACTATGTTTAATGCAAGAAAAACGATTGTAGATGAAAGAAAGACAAAGACGCTTCCTTCTCTAAAAAATCAGTTAGGGGCAGGTGCTGTGATTGGTATTGCTTCTGCAATATTTGGTATTGGTGGAGGCTCTCTTACGGTCCCTTATTTAAATCGGTGCGGTATTGTTATGCAAAAAGCCGTAGCAACATCAGCAGCATGTGGCTTTCCAATTGCTTTAGCAGGTGCTTTAGGTTTTATGTGGTTTGGTAAAAGTCAGGTGGTAGAATTACCTCATACACTAGGCTATGTACATATTTATGCCTTTATCGGTATTAGTAGTATGAGTTTTTTAACAGCAAAAATAGGTGCGAAAGTTGCACATCAATTATCTCCTCAACGACTAAAAATCTGTTTTAGTTTTTTGCTGTTAGGTATAGGTAGTTATTTTATTTTAAAGGCAGTACAAGGCATCTTTTGAAAGCTAAAGTGGCAATAAAAAGTATTTAAAGGCGTAGTGGTATGCCATTTTGAGCAAAGTGATACGGAAATTAACGATAGGTTTTTTATTCATATTTGAGCGGAGTATCTTTGAAAGATACTCCGTTTTTTATTGTACATAATAAGTGCATATTAAAAAAGAATGTCTTTTTATAGTTCAGGTATTTTTGCAAGAGCCTTTGAAAAAACTCAGCTTTTACGCATAAATTTACTTCAGTACACTAGTTTTAACAGCAATGGTTCTTTAAGTTCTGTAGTGATGAATTATTTTCCTTAATAGATTGTTTTAATTGTATTTTGTTAATTGCTGTGTCGTCGTTATTTGGGGTGTATCGTCTAGGAGTAATTATGAATCAGGCACATGCATGGGATCGTATTTATGCAGATCCTCAGTTTAATCAACTTGTTGTCAAAAGAAGAAAAGTCACACTCAAATTATTTTTAATTTGCATGATTTTCTTTTTCTCTATCCCGTTTTTTTCTGTTGTCTCTCCAAGTTTTTTACGTATTCAAGTGATGGGTGCGATTAATGTCGGACTATTATTGGTGGTTGCTCAATATGTTGTTGGTGGATTAATCGCATGGCGTTATGTCATTGAATTAAAGAAAATAGATGAGATGTCAAAACAACTCATTTCTACTCATGCTGAAAATAGCTAGTTTCCTCTCATTTCCTTTTTATACGGTTATATTATGAATCATTTAAGCATCAATATACGTCGTATATTGGGTGTCTTGAGCATTAGCTTAGTCAGCCAATATACTTTAGCACAGTCGACTTTAGTATCGGATAGTAGTCGTAATTTTACCTTTTTTATTTTTGCATTATTGTTTGTCTTAACCTTTGCTGTGATTTATTTAGCCGCAAAGAAAAATACCACTACCGGTGACTTTTATACTGGGGGTGGCAGTATCTCAGGCCGTACTAATGGCATAGCCATTGCAGGAGATTATTTGTCTGCTGCTGCCTTTTTAGGTGTGTCTGGTTTGATTGCACTGTATGGGCTTGATGGAAGTATCTATCTGGTTGGCTTCTTTGTTTCTTTTATTCCTGTATTACTCTTGGTTGCAGAACCGTGCCGTAATTTAGGAAAGTATACTTTAGGTGATATTTTATCCTTAAGAAATCATTTTAGGTCTACAAAGTTTGTTGTTGCGATCTCTAGTATTTTGGTTGCGCTGTTTTATATGGTTCCACAAATTGTAGGTGGTGCTGTCATTATTAAAGCTTTGATTGATATTCCATACGAAACATCTGTAGTTGTTGTTGGGGGATTAATGTTGAGCTACGTATTGTTTGGGGGAATGCGTGCGACAACAGCCATTCAGCTCTTTAAAGCATTGGTTTTAATATCATTTTGTTTTTTACTTGTGATTTTAACTTGGGTGCCATACGGTTTTAATATTAATGGTTTCTTTAAGTCAGTTGTGAGTAATCCCTTTATTCAACAGCATGTTTTATCTTTGTTAGGTTCTTCGTCAACGCTATCTGCGACTGAAGCAGGACAACGTTTTTTAGAACCCGGTTTATATTTAAAAAGCCCTTTAGAGCAATTCTCTTTAAGCCTTGCACTTGTGCTAGGTACAGCGGCCATGCCACATATTTTAATGCGATTTTTTACAGTAGCAAATGCGCAAGCGGCTAGAGCATCTGCTTTATGGGCAATGTTAGCAATTGGTGTTTGTCATCTATTTATTATTGTCATTGGCTTCTCATCGGCACTCAATATTGGTCCACTTGCAATTTCTAAAATAGATAAAGGTGGCAACCTTGCTGCACCTATGCTTGCACAGTATTTGGGTGGTGGGGCCGATAGCATGATGGGTAACTTCTTATTGGCATTGGTTGCAGCGGTATCTTTTGCAACGATTGTGGCAGTGGTTGCTGGCTTAACTTTGGCTGCAGCCTCTTCTTTGGCACATGATGTTTATGTGGGGGCAATTAAGAATGGTCAAGCGACTGAGCTTGAGCAAAGAAATGCTGCCAGAGTGGCAACGATTATTATGGTACTTATTGCGATTGGTGTGGGAATTTCAGCCAAAGGACAAAATGTTGCTCACTTGGTTGGTTTAGGTTACGCCGTTGCAGCTTCTGCCAATTTACCTGCATTACTCATGACTTTGTATTGGAAAAGATGTAGTACCGCAGGCGTACTTGTAGGTGTGATTGGTGGAACAGTCCTTTCAATTGGTTTAGTTTTAATTTCACCGAATATGACTTATCCCGTATTGCAAAAAGAGGCTGCGGTAATCACTGTAAAAACTTTAGATACAAAAATTAGCCAAGCTGAAAGTGGTGTATTAAAAGCATCTGAAAGTGAACTTGCTGAGTGGAAAAAATCTCGTACTACAGCAGTAGAGAAAATTACCAGTACACCAGATCAAGCAACGAGTTTGGTTGGTTTAGAAAAACCGCTTATCAGCTTAAAGAATCCTGGCATTATTTCTATTCCTGTTGGATTTTTATTGGTCATTATTTTCTCTTTATTATTTCCTAGCCGTTATTCACAAAATTCATGGAAAGAATTCTCTGTACGTAGAGAGTCTGGCTTAGGTGTACATAAACCTGTTCAACATTAATGATCAATCTGAGTAAAAGCCTTTTGATTTTACTCAGATTAAATTCAATATTTTGAGTATTTCCTTATGATTAAATTACCTGTTACAAAAGTTGCAGCAGCACATGTCGCCCCTATTTATATGAACAAAGCTGCAACTGTTCAAAAGGCACTTTCAATTATTGATGAAGCTGCAAAAAATGGTGCAGAACTGGTTGTATTTCCAGAATCATTTATACCCGGTTTTCCAGTCTGGGCTGCACTGTGGGCACCTATTTATAACCATGACTGGTTTAAAATTATGGTGGAAAATAGCTTGTTAGTGAATGGCCCAGAGATATGTGCAATTCGTGCTGCTGCAAAACGTCATGGTGTGTTCATTTCACTTGGTTTCAGCGAAGCCACTGAGGTTAGTGTTGGTTGTATTTGGAACAGTAATATTATTATTGGTGATGATGGTGAGGTATTAAATCATCATCGAAAACTTGTTCCTACCTTTTATGAAAAAATGGTGTGGGCTGCAGGTGACGGCAAAGGATTGCAGGTAGTAGATACAAAAATTGGTAAAATTGGTGCACTTATTTGTGGTGAGAATACCAACCCACTGGCTAAGTACAGTTTAGCGGCTCAAGGTGAACAAATTCATATTTCTGCATGGCCTGCAATTTGGCCGACACGTAAACCTGGGGTGCAGAATTTTAATAATTTAGAGGCTAACCGTATTCGAGCAAGTAGCCATTGTTTTGAAGCAAAAGTATTTGGCATTATTAGTGCCGGGTTTATGGATCAAACCATGATTGATTGCTTATCAAAAAATGCAGACCAAGATGCAATTGATGTATTGTTAAATACGCCAAGAGCTGCAACGCAATTTATTACCCCGACAAGCGAAGTTATTGGTGATACTTTACAAAATGAAGAAGGGATTGCTTATGCAACATTTGATCTTAATACATGTGTAGAGCCGAAGCAATATCACGATATTGTTGGATATTATAATCGTTACGATGTGTTTGATTTAACGGTCACTCGTCAACGTGATACGCCTGCGAAGTTTATAGATGATACATCTAAAGTTGATTTTGCTCCGTTAGACTCAACACTATTGAATGACTAATTGAGTGATTGAATGTCCCATCAAATATTAGAGCTCTTTCATAATAATATTTGGTGGGCAAGGGTAGTCCTGTTTGAATATTTCATACAGAAAAGACATGGTGGTTTTTATTCTACGAGTATATCTGAGGTCTTGGTGTACAGACATCCATAAGGTTCTAGAGACATCTATTTGGTCATCTAAGATTCTGACTAAACCTAAACTTTCTGCATGTGCAAAGTTAGGTAGCATCACAATGCCCATACCAGCTGCGGCAGCATACATTTGAGAAAGCATACTGGTCGAACAAAAGACAATGTTCGGCTGGCTAATGGCTTCGTCTAACCATCGTACAGTATCGAGTTGTATGAGATCATTAATATATGAAACAAAATCATGGTTCACTAAATCTGCTTTAGATTTTGGGCAACCCTTCTGTGCTAAATACGATTCAGATGCATATAAATACAATGCAAACTCACCAATAGGTAAAGCATCAAGCCCCCTGGCTTCTAAAGGAAAAAAGCTTAAGAAAATATCTGCTTCACGTCTGTTAACATGAATCATGGTTGATGATGTGACGAGTTCAATCTGTAACGAGGGGTGACGTGTTTTTAAGGTCGAAAACTGACCTGCAAGATAGAGTGTTGCAATACCTTCCATAGATGCAACTCTTACCCGACCATGTGGTTCAGATACTGTATTGCTCACACTCTCAATCAGAGAAAGGGCTGCTCGCTCCATCTCTTCAACATGTTGTAGTAGTTGTTCGCCTTGAGGTGTTAAGTGAATACCTTGATGATCTCTTTCAAGTAAGGCGCTATTGAGATGATATTCTAAATGCGTAATTCTTCTGCTCACAGTGGAGTCATCAACTGCTAACTGTTTTGCGGCAGAAGATAAAGTTTTACTGCGGGCCACAGTTAAAAAAATTCTAAGATCATTCCAATTTAGACGGTTTAAATCCATATGGGTACTCAATAAAAAGCGTTAGAATACTGCGTTGAGTAGTTAAAATAGTGTATCTCACTTTAAGATAAAGTTTTCGATATATAGCAATATATTACCAATGTCATCAAGATAATATATATTATGAAAAATACGTCTATTGTGAACGTAGATAGATAACAACATATAAATATTTTGAGGTAAAAATGAAAGGTAATATTTTAGATTTTTCGATACAGCAAGGGGTTGGGGTAATTGCTGCAGAAGATGGCAATCGTTATGAGTTTTCGGGACAGCAATGGAGGGAACAAGCAGCACCACAAAAAGGAATGTATGTTGACTTTGCCATTGAACCAACTACAGGAACTGCAGTAGGTGTGTACTTGGCCTTACAAACACAAACACCTTTTACACCAAAGATTGATAATCCAGAAGAGCAATATACGATTATAGACTGGACAAAAAAATGCTTTGAAAACTATGCAAATTTTAGTGGGCGAGCACGTCGAAAAGAGTTTTGGTTATTTTATTTAGCTTTGATTATTGTGGGTATAGTAGCCCAAATCATAGATCTTCTTATACATTCAAATATGGGGATTGTTAACCTATTATGGAATTTAGCAACATTTATTCCTATACTTGCTGCAGGTACGCGTCGCTTACATGATACTGGCCGTTCAGGTTGGTGGCAGCTTCTTGTTTTTACCATTATTGGTATTATTCCGCTGGTTGTTTTTTGGGCTTCAGATACAAAACAAGAAAATAATAAATGGGGTCAACCTGCCAAATAAATAAGATCACCCCTAATGTCTTGTGTAGATATTAGGGGGAACTGGATGATTAGCCATATTTGGCAGCGAATTTTTCATCTGAAGTACACAGATAAATAATAAATTCAATAAATGCAACAAAAGCAGGAATGAATGTCCAGCAAAAAAGTAAATAGACAAATCCCCAACCAATTTGACCTAAATAAAACTTGTGAGCACCAAAGCCACCTAAGAAGAAAGCGAGTAAAGCGGCCACAATACGATTTTTTGTACCAATCTGTTGGTAAACGATCGTTGTTGGTGTGGAAATAATATAAATATCTTGTGCTTGGCCATATTGTGCAGAAAAATCTACAGTCATCCCTTTTTGTGGTGCTGAGTGATCTTTCCAGCTTTCCTTTTTAAATTCATAGCGTTGATCATCTTCGGCAGCAATTAAACCGCTCCCTTGCTGTATCGAAAAATCTAAAATTGTACCTTTCATATGTTCTTGTTAACCTTTTTGCAGTGTTAAGTCTTTTGCAATACAGAGCGTGTATATCGAAGTGGTGTGGTTTAGATAAAATATAGCATAACCTTAAAATGACGATATTATTCTATAATAAAAAAAAGGAGCATGACTTGCTCCTTTTTGTATTTAATCTTGATTAGGCATCAAGCAAAGCCTGTGCTTCGGCAAGTTGTAATGTACCTTCATAAATTGCACGGCCTGTAATCGCACCTAAAATACCTGTTTGGCCTTTTAAATGTTTTACATCGTCTAAATTAGTCACACCACCCGATGCAATAATCGGTAAGCCACAGTATTGTGCTAAAGCCACAGTTTGTTCAACGTTTACACCTTGCATCATGCCATCGCGTGCAATATCTGTATAAACAATACTTGATACGCCCGCATCAGCAAAACGTTTCGCTAAATCAGTGGCTTTGATGTCAAGTACATTGGCCCAACCATCGGTTGCGACAAAGCCATCTTTAGCATCAATACCTACAATAATTTTACCTGCAAACGCTTTACATGCTTCTTCTACAAATTCAGGCTCTTTAGCGGCTTTGGTACCAATAATGACATAAGATACGCCTGCATCTAAATAATGTTCAATGGTTTCGAGTGAGCGTATACCACCGCCAATTTGAATAGGAAGTGTAGGGTGTGCTTTTGCAATCGCTTCAACGACATTTTTATGAATGGGTGTTCCAGCAAATGCACCATTTAAATCAACTAAATGCAAACGGCGAGCACCTTCATTGACCCAATGGGTTGCTGTTGCAACAGGGTCATCTGAAAATACAGTATCGTCTTCCATACGACCTTGTTTGAGTCGTACGCATTTGCCATCTTTTAAGTCAATCGCTGGAATGATCAGCATAGTTAAACACCTTTAACATCACATCATAAAATGAAGCATGATAGTAACAAATTATTGAAACATCACTAAAGTAAATTATGTCCGATCGTAGAATAATTTAGACGAAAACAATGGTTTTAAGAGCCTTTGACTAAGCTTGCAACAGGTTCAGATGCAATTTTTTGCTCAATATAAGTCGTTTCCTTTGAAATTTCTGTAACAGATGTTGGAGTCATAGTACTACTGTAAATAATACTTGCAATCGCTGCAAAGCCTATAACTATAGGCATAGCGAGCGTTGGCCAACCTAGAACTTTGTGCCATGTTTTGGTTGTAGGAACTGGGCCGTAGGTGTTTGGGCCTTGAGTACCTTTGGCATACAGTAAGTAAAATGTAAAAAAGAAGCTGACTAAAGGTACAAAATTCAGTAGAAAGAGCCAGCCGACTTTATTGATGTCATGTAAGCGTTTGATCCCCAATACAACTGTTACATAAAAAATGGGTATTGCAATTAAAATTAAAACTAAAACAGTAAGTTGTGCGTTTGATGAGTCACCATGTCTCATAGGCTCTAAAATGCTAAAACCGCCTCCAGCGACTACAGCAATGATAAATAGGGTGAAAAGACTCCAAGCTGCATATGAAAGACGCCCTAAGCGGCCATTGGCACTAAATATTGAAGGTGAACGGTTTTGTTGCTGTTCAAAAGGTTGAGTCATTATTGTTCTCAAAATGAATAAATGTGAATTAGCTTAATAAAAAAAAACCAGCAATGTTGCTGGTTTTTTATTATAGGCAATATTATATTTGCCATTCAACAAAGTTTTTGAGTAATTGCAACCCTGCAGTGTGGCTTTTTTCAGGGTGAAATTGCGTTGCAAATAAGTTTTCTTTATGAATTGCTGCACAAAAGTTAACGCCATAATCACAGTGAGCAGCAATGAGAGCTTGCTCTGTAGGCTCGACATAAAAACTATGCACAAAATAAAAACGACTGTTTTGAGCAATGTTATTCCACATGGGATGGCTTGGGTCAACTTGTTGTACTTGATTCCAACCCATGTGAGGGACTTTAAGGTTGGGTTGTTCAGGAAACTGCTTAACCACACCATCAAAAATACCTAAAGCATCGCTACCGCCATTTTCCTCTGAACGGTTCATCAGTGCTTGCATGCCTACACAAATGGCTAAGACAGGTTTATTTAATGCCATTTGCTTAATGACATCATCAATGCCTGCATCTTGCATGCCTTGAATGCAGTCACGCATTGCACCTACGCCAGGAAATACAATTTTATCTGCACGTGCAACCACTTTAGGATCATTGGTGACATCAACAGTTGCACCAACATGTTCAAGTGCTTTTGCTGCTGAATGCAAGTTGCCCATGCCATAGTCAAGTAGCGCAATACGAGTCATTATAAACTTCCTTTAGTTGATGCGATTGTGCCTGCAGCACGTGGGTCTTGCTCACATGCCATACGTAATGCACGAGCGAAGGCTTTAAAGGTACTTTCAATTTGGTGATGGCTATTTTTCCCTTTAATATTATCTATATGTAAGGTCATGAGTGAGTGATTAACAAAACCTTGGAAGAATTCTGAAAATAAGTCAACATCAAATGTACCAATACGAGCACGGGTAAAAGGAATATCCATAAACAAACCCGGGCGACCTGAAATATCAACTACAACACGAGATAAAGATTCATCAAGTGGTGCATAAAAATGCCCATAACGGCGAATACCTTTTTTGTCACCCAGTGCTTGTGCAAATGCTTGCCCTAGGGTAATACCACAGTCTTCAACAGTATGGTGATCGTCAATTTCTAAGTCGCCATCACAGTGAATATCTATATCAAATAAGCCATGACGTTTGATTTGATCAATCATATGATCCAAAAATGGAACACCTGTATTGAGTGTGCCTTGACCTGTACCATCGAGATTGACACGCACTTTAATTTTAGTTTCGTTGGTGTTTCTCACTACTTCACTGATACGTTGTGTCATAAACACATTCCTCAAAATGGCTAATTCTAAATAACTATGGCTGTTTCATGTTGCCATCTTGGATGGCTTGGCAGGTTTAATGCCCATTAGCATTATACCATGTTGGCTGTATTTATAAATTATCTTGCATCTGTATGATGCACGGATGATTGGAAGTTTTTGTGAATAAACAGGTCTTTTATAACATATGAAGAGATAAATTTAGATTTATCTCTTGACGAAATGCTTTGAAACGTGTTTAATACGCTCCACATTGGCGTGATAGCTCAGTCGGTAGAGCAACGGATTGAAAATCCGTGTGTCCCCAGTTCGATCCTGGGTCTCGCCACCATAAATTTGTGTTTTTATATCTCTGATCTCATCAGAGATTTTTTTTGTCTAAACATTGCTCAATCATTTGAAATGTTAAAGTTTTTTATTGACTCAATGGCATAATTCAGGCTTAATACACCCATTGGCGTGATAGCTCAGTCGGTAGAGCAACGGATTGAAAATCCGTGTGTCCCCAGTTCGATCCTGGGTCTCGCCACCATATTCCAAAAGCCCTTACTATTGAATATAGTAAGGGCTTTTTTTATGCCATTTATAAACGAATTGGGTTTTGTGGCAAATATTATAGATTAATGGCTTAATGAAAGTTATTCACTCTAGGAACCATTAATACATCATCATATGCTTTATTTATTTTTCGATATGCTTGAACTCGTTGAGCTGATGATATTGTTTCTATAAAGTATAGTGATTCTCAAAATAAGATTCTAATTTATTATTTGGTCACGGATTCCTTCGATGCTCTTTAGTAATTCACTTGTTCTTTTAAAACAACAAGTTTGGGTTTCTTTTTAGCTCATCAAAAATCATAGGATCTATGCGGTATAGTATTTTTCCATGTGTGTCTTTTTGATATGTGCTTATAAGTAGCTTTTTACTCTCTAATAAACCTAATGCAGGTTCTTTATCTGAAAAAGGAAGCTCTAATGCATTTTTGTCAATGAAGAGTGATAAAAATAGCTTTTCTTGTTCTTTTAAGTTTTTTACTTGGTGAATGAATTGAGTATTTTCTTTATGAAGTGATTTATTTTGTATTAAGCGATGAGTCATCTTTGTAATTAAATCAAATAAAAAGATGGATAGCGATGCAATATAGACAATGATGATAAATGTTTTATAATCATGCAGTACAAATTGGCTAATGTTGCTGTCAATAAACCCAACGAGAGCAATCAAAAATATTAAAGTGAAAAAAATAAGAAAATAATTGTTTAATCGTTTTAAAAGAAGTGTATTTGAGATCATAGCTAAGACATAAAATATTTTATAAATTATATATTTAAAATAATTTCCTGTTAAGGGGGGGATTAGTCTTATACGGATAAAATTTATTTTTATAGAAAGGCTTAATATAGATGTTGTAAGTTTAGTCAATAACAAACTGATTTCTTTCTAAATTGGTTTTTTATCCCAGAGCCATTTGGTCAAATCATAAAATTTCTGTTAAAAACAATATAAAATATACATATATTATTGGCTTAAAGTGTGTTGTTATAGCTCACATATGACATGACTCTGAAGTTTTCATTCGTCTATAGTGGCAAGGAATCAAATCATTTTATTTTATAATTTAAATTCAAAGTGATCATGTGATTAATTTTACTTTTGTGCTTGATTAAATGATAATCATTTTCATATACTTGATTGTATCCGCAAGGCATTTGGCTTATCTATGAAATATAAAACCGATATTAGTCTACAAGAAGTGAACAATACGGTGCCAATACCGAAAAATGCGTCCTTTTTACGCAAGTTGTTTGCTTTTTCAGGCCCTGGAGCACTGGTTGCTGTAGGGTATATGGACCCTGGTAATTGGATCACTTCAATTCAAGGTGGGGCATTATATGGCTATTTACTATTAAGTGTGATTTTACTGTCAAGCCTCATTGCTATGCTCTTGCAGGCCATGTGTAGTAAATTGGGCATTGTCACAGGTATGGATCTTGCTCAAGCAACACGTGTTTTGGCGGGTAAGAAGTGGTCTGTTGTACTTTGGATTGTTGCCGAACTTGCAATTATGGCGACTGATATTGCAGAGGTGATTGGTACAGCGATTGCGCTGAACTTATTGTTTGGTTTGCCACTCATGCTCGGGGTTTTAATTACCTTGCTAGATGTTTTTCTACTGCTATTTTTCTTGTCACTCGGCATTCGAAAAATAGAAGCGTTTGTATTTACCCTCATTTTAACGGTATTTTTTATTTTTGCGTATGAAGTCATGTTGGCATCACCACATTGGGGAGATGTTGTTCGTGGTTTTGTACCGCAAAAAGAAATTTTTACGGCACACCTTTCAGGCCAAGATTCAGCACTTCTCATTGCCCTTGGCATTGTTGGTGCAACGGTTATGCCACATAATCTATACTTGCATTCATCGTTGGTGCAGTCTAGAAAATATGAACGCTCTGTCCAAGGCATGAAAGACGCGATTAGATTTTCAATTTTTGATTCTAATTTACAACTGAGCTTTTCTTTTATCATTAATTGCTTATTGTTGGTGTTGGGGGCGGCCTTGTTTTTTGGTCATGACCCGGAACAATTTGGACGTTTTTCTCAGTTATATCATGCTTTAGAAAACCCTCATGTTGTAGGAAGTATTGCCAGTGGCTTATTGGCAACCTTGTTTGCAGTGGCATTGTTAGCTTCAGGGCAAAACTCGACCATTACAGGTACACTCACAGGTCAAATTGTCATGGAAGGCTTTGTCGCGTTAAAAGTACCTGCATGGTTACGCCGTTTTATTACGCGCGGTTTGGCAACATTACCTATTTTAGTGGCGATTTATTTTTGGGGTGATCGTGAAGATGTGGTGGAAGGGCTACTGATCTATTCTCAGGTTTTTTTAAGTATTGCTCTTCCTGTGTCGATGATTCCTTTAATTTGGATGACATCTCAGAAAAAATGGATGGGTGAGTTTGTAAACTCAAAACTCACCATGATGACTGGCGTCTTGGCCACTGTTTTGTTGGTGGCTTTGAATCTACAACTGATTATAGAAACTGCAACGAAGTTTTTGAGTTAGTATTAATCTTTGATTAGGCGTTTGCCAAGGCTGACGCTTTCAATTTTTTCAAAGTCGAGTTGCTCGTAAAAATCGATGACAGATGTATTATCTGCTCGAACCATGAGTTGTACTTTAGGGCAACCGACTGCAATTAAACGTCTTTCTATATTTTGCATCAGTGCTGTGGCAATGCCAATCCGTTGATGGTTTGGGTGTACAGCCAAGTAATGAATCCAGCCCCGATGACCATCGTAGCCCCCCATAATTGAACCAATCACGGTGTTGTCTTTTTCAGCCACTAAAAATAGATTGTCTTTTTGAGCCATTTTTCTGAAAAAATCTGTTTCGGGGTGGTTCCATGGTCGAGTAATGCCACAGCTCTCCCACAATTCCAAAATAGGGTCTAAGTCTTTATCTTCAGTCGGCCGAATAATAAACATAGTGAATCACTCATGGTGAAATATGTGAGACAGCGATGCATTAGGCCCATCGCTGTCATTACAGTATTAAGGTTTCATTGTGCCATAGCTTTCAAAGTTGGTATGCCATGCAATGGCTTCTTGTAGCAGGTGAGGGGTGTGGCCACCTTTGGCACATGCTCGGTTAAAGTAGTCTAAAATAGCCTCTTTATAGTCAGGGTGAACACAGTGCTCAATCACTTGTATTGCTCGCTCTCTTGGTGCAAGCCCACGTAAGTCGGCAAGACCTTGTTCTGTGACTAAAATATCGGTGTCATGTTCAGTATGGTCTACGTGACTGACCATAGGCACAACCGATGAAATCAGACCGTTTTTGGCAATCGATTTGGTCACGAAAATGGCAAGGTGTGCATTTCGAGCAAAGTCACCAGATCCCCCAATGCCATTCATCATTTTACTGCCACTTACGTGTGTTGAATTGACATTGCCGTAAATATCAAACTCTAATGCAGTATTGATACTAATAATACCGAGTCTACGAATCACCTCAGGATGGTTAGAGATTTCTTGTGGGCGGAGCATAAATTTATCTTTGTAGTGTTCTATATTTTCAAAAACACGTTGCCCGCAAGCTTTTGATAATGTAACAGAAGATGCCGATGCAAAAGACATTTTTCCCGCATCAATCAGCTCAAATGCTGAATCTTGTAGTACTTCTGAGTACATGACTAAATCATTAAAGGGTGATGTTTTAAAGCCTGAAAGGACTGCATTGGCAATAGAGCCAATACCTGCTTGAATTGGGCCTAAGTTCGCAGGAAGGCGACCTTGTTTCACTTCATCTTCAAAAAAATGAATGAGGTGGTCGGCAATCGCTTGAGTGTCTAGGTCAGGGTCGGTAATGTTTGACGCGGAGTCAGGGGTATCATTAAATACAATACCAATCACTTTATTGGCATCAAAGGGAATGCCTCGTGTACCTATGCGGTCTTTGACTTGCGTGAGCGGAATGGGCTCACGGTTGGGTCTGTGTGTTGGGGTATAAATGTCATGTAACCCTTCAAGAGCAGTACTGACACTGGTATTGATTTCAATTAAGATTTGATCTGCAAATTCAATAAAACTGGCTGAGTTCCCTACAGATGTCGTCGGTATGATCAGGCCATCTTCTGTAATGGCCACGGCTTCAATAATGGCAATGTCTGGTTTTTTGAGCGTCAGGTTTCGCATTTGCTCGACTGTTTCAGACAGGTGTTGGTCTATAAACATGACCTCACCTTGGTTGATGGCTTTACGTAAGGTGCTGTCGACTTGAAAGGGCATGCGTCTTGCCAATACGCCACCTTCAGTCAGCTTTTTGTCGAGATCGTTACCTAAACTTGCACCTGTAACCAGTGTGATTTTTAAAGGTTCTTTTGTCGCACGAGCAACCAATGCCAATGGAATGGCTTTGGCCTCACCTGCGCGGGTAAAGCCACTCATGCCGACCACCATCTGATCTTTTACACACATGGCTGCTTGTTCAGCGGAAATAACTTTGTCTTGAAGTTGTGCGAATCGAATACGTGGGTATGGCATGGTAAGTGATCTCGGTACTGTTATAAATAATGGTGCATGTGGTTATTTTATCCTACGTGATGCAAGCGATCTTTTGTGCTAAGTCTAATAGGGCGATTGCTTAATCATGCTCTGGCATGGTCACAGGTAAAATAATAGTGACTTCAAAGCCACCTGTTGTTTTATTTTTTAACTTAATTTTGCCTTGGTGTAAATCGACAATACGTTTCACAATCGCCAGCCCTAAACCACTGCCTTGTATGGTACGTGCAGCATTACCACGAACAAAGGGTTGCAATAACTCATGGATCTGTTCCTCAGGTACACCTTCGCCATGATCAGACACACAAATATGCAGTTGGTTTGCTTGAATGGATGCATGAATGTCTATGGGCTCTGCACCATAGCGTTTGGCATTGTTAATGAGGTTCCCGACCAGTCTTTTGAGTGACAGGCTTCTGGCCATAATGTTGGGTAGGTGTTGTGGTTCAAAGCGAATATCTAAGGGTTGAAATTGTATAATCAGCTCTTGTAGTAGGCTATTGATATTGGTTTCAGAAATATCTTCATCTGAGCCATCTCTCATGTATGAAATAAATTGGCTTAAAATGGCATCCATGTCATCGACATCATAGACTAGACCTTCTCGTAAAAACTCATCGGGTAGCATTTCTGCGGTGAGTCGAATACGAGTAAGCGGTGTTCTTAGGTCATGTGAAATCCCTGCAAGCATGATTTTTCGGTCTTTTTCAGCTTGTTCTAGGGTTAATACCATATGATTAAAGGCTTGATTCACTTGTCGAATTTCAAGCGGGCCATGATTGATTTCTAAGTAGGGCGCGCGTCCTGTTTGGCTATAGGCACGTGCGGCATTTTGTAGCCGTTTTAAGGGGCGGTTGAGCTGTCTGACCAAGGTTAAAATAATCATGGCAGAAAACAAAGGTATACCGACAAGCCAAGCAATTATCAGCTCTATACTGTAATTGGCATAGGTGTTGAGAGGTTCTTTTAACCAGTTACCATGCATGTCTGGCGTTTGTACCCAAATGGTCGGCGATGGTTTAAATTTGAAGTACACCGTGACATCATCACGTTTAACTTGTATCTCTTGGGCCAGTCGGTTTTCAATGCGACTGGTAAAGATATCTGCAATCCATTTTCTTTGTACATCGGGGTATTGTGTAGGGTCGGTAATATATTCAACCCCTAATCGGTGCTTTAACCACTCATCTGTATCAATGTTTTGATTTTTATAAGAAATATGAAAATTGGGGTTGTGAATGACATCTAACTGAATGGCAAGATAACGTGCATGTTGTTGAATTTCAGGTAAATAGAGTGTCCGCCAAAAAAACAAAATAGAGGTAAATAAACTAAAACAGACCACTACCGTGACCAAGACTGTGGTGCGAACAGCCGCAGATTTAGGCTTAATACGGTCTAAGAAGCGGTCGAAAGACGTACGCTCCTGTTGCTGTGGGTGGTCTGATGGTTGTGGTGCAGGACTATTCATATGAGGTGTTATTCAGAACCATCGGGTACAAATACATAACCAATACCCCATACAGTTTGAATGTAACGTGCACGTGCAGGGTTATCTTCAATCAAACGGCGTAAACGAGAGACTTGTACGTCAATTGAGCGTTCCATTGCACCCCATTCACGGCCACGAGCGAGGTTCATAAGTTTGTCACGTGTCAGTGGTTCACGAGGGTGCTGTACCAACGCTTTAAGTACTGCAAATTCACCTGTGGTGAGTGTTACCACTTGGCCTTCACGTGTCAGTGTACGGGTAGATAAGTCAAGTGACCAAGAACCAAAACTAATCACTTCCATTTGCTGGCTTGGTGCACCAGGGACTTCACGGACTTGACGGCGTAAAATGGCACGAATACGTGCAAGAAGCTCATTTGGGTTAAATGGTTTTGGTAAGTAATCATCTGCTCCTGCATCTAGCCCTGCTATGCGGTCTGCATCGCTACCACGTGCCGTGAGCATAATAATCGGTGTGTCTAAATTAGACTGACGTAAACGACGACAAATACTTAAACCATCTTCAACAGGCAACATAAAGTCGAGTACGATTAGTGAGAATAATTCACGTTGTAGTAGGCGATCCATTTGTGTTGCATCATGTGCTGTTTTGACCACAAAGCCTTTATCTTCTAAAAAGCGTTGTAGCAGTGTGCGTAGTCGTACATCGTCATCAACAACTAAAATCCGTTCAACACGGTCCGTTTCGTGTGTGCTGTTTTCGGTGTGTTCAGCAGGTACCACTAAACTCATACAGTGCTCCCTTTTTATATGTTTATTTCATGTGAGATGTTTTGAGTATAATGCGATAACCCTAGCTATGGCTATGTATTAATGCAGTGAATTGTATAAAAATAGACAATGTAGATCGGGGTTTAGTGCTTTAATTCTGCTTTAAAACCAGATGAACCACGGTTTTTGTGGTGTAAAATACATCTATTGATACGATCAAAAGCCTGTTTAACTCAAATTATTGCGATAAAACACAAATTTTATTGCTCTAACTGTAGATTTTACAAGCATGGCCTTTATAATCTTGGCCTTTAGTTTATGTTCCTTAAGTAGGATTCCATACGATGACTGACCTCGTTCAGCAGTTGGCAAGTGAGATTGCCGCACGTCCGAACCAAGTAGAAGCTGCAATTCGTTTAATTGATGAAGGTGCAAGCGTGCCATTTATTGCACGTTACCGTAAAGAGGTTACACAGGGGCTTGATGATGTGCAGTTGCGTCAGCTTGATACCCGTTTGAGCTATTTACGTGATTTAAACGAGCGTCGTGAAAAAGTCATTCAATCGTTGACTGAGCAAGGCAAACTGAATGATGATTTACTGGCACGTGTGAATGCAGTGGCGACTAAAAATGCATTAGAAGAAATTTATGCGCCATATCGTCCAAAACGTAGCAGTAAGTCGTTTAAAGCAAAAGAGGCTGGTTTAGGCCCGATTGCCACACAAATTTTAACCCAAGAAATTGACCCGAAAGAGGCTTTGGCAGGCTTTAGCCATGCAGATTATGCCGACCTAGAAAGTCAGCTTGATGCCATTCAGCATATTGTGATTGATGAGTGGGCACAAAACATTGCACTCACGGTTGAGCTAAAACAAATTTTTGCTAAAACGGCTGTGTTAAAAAGTACAGTGGCTTCAGATGAAAAGAAAGAAGTTGGCAAGAAATTTAGAGATTATTTTGAGTTTTCAGAAACGCTAAATAAAGTACCATCGCACCGTTTATTGGCCATGTTACGTGGTCGTCAAGAAAACGTATTGGGTTTAAAAGTAGATGGTGAAAATGAAGCACCATTAGCAACCATTTCACAGGCGTATGCTTTAGATCAGCTACAACCTGCTGCAAAGCAAAGCTTTTTACAAGATACAGCAAAATTGTTTTGGGCTGCTAAAATTCGCCCGCAAATTGAACACAGTTTATTGACAGAAAAGCGTTTGGCTGCAGAAGCTGAAGCGGTGGATGTCTTCTCTGAAAACTTACGCCACTTATTGTTGTCTGCACCTGCAGGTAGTCGTTGCACTTTAGGGGTAGACCCTGGTGTACGTACAGGCGTGAAGTTGGCTGTAGTGAATGCATCGGGCGATGTGGTTGCACACAGTACAGTGTATCCATTTGCACCAAAAGAAGATAAAGCAGGTGCGAAGCAAGAATTGGCACGTTTATGCCGTGAGTTTGCTGTAGAACTTGTTGCGATTGGTAATGGAACAGCAAGCCGTGAAACAGAAAGTGTCATTGCAGAAATGATGGCTGAAAATACAGATTTAAATTTAACGCGTGTGACGGTCAGTGAAGCAGGTGCATCTGTGTATTCTGCCAGTGAACTTGCAAGCCAAGAATTGCCTGATTTAGATGTGTCTATTCGTGGTGCGGTATCTATTGCACGCCGCTTACAAGACCCATTGGCTGAATTGGTTAAAATTGATCCAAAGTCAATTGGTGTGGGTCAGTACCAACATGATGTCAACCAAACAGGTCTTGCGACTGCCTTAGATGCAGTAATTGAAGACTGTGTGAATGCTGTGGGTGTTGATGTAAATACGGCATCGCCTGCGATTTTGGCACATATTGCAGGTTTAAATAAAGCCATTGCACAACAAATTGTAGAATACCGTAAAGCACACGGTCAGTTTGCAAATCGTCAAACGCTGAAAAATGTGCCTCGTTTGGGTGAGCGTACGTTTGAGCAAGCAGCAGGCTTTTTACGTATTCATGCAGGTGAGCATGCCCTTGATGCTTCAGCGGTACATCCTGAGAGCTATGCATTGGTTGAACGTATTGCTCAAGCACAAAGTGTATCTGTACAAGACTTAATGGGTAAAACTGAAATTATTCGCAATGTGAATGTTGAACAGTTTGTTGATGACCAAGTGGGTGAAATCACGGTTAAAGATGTATTGGCTGAGCTTGAAAAACCAGGCCGAGATCCACGTCCTGAGTTTCGTACTGTGAAGTTCCGTGATGATATTACTGAAGTAAAA
Organism: Acinetobacter rathckeae; assembly: GCF_015627125.1. Taxonomy (GTDB): domain Bacteria; phylum Pseudomonadota; class Gammaproteobacteria; order Pseudomonadales; family Moraxellaceae; genus Acinetobacter; species Acinetobacter rathckeae. The sequence continues at coordinate 21,872 of NZ_VTDO01000007.1, forward strand.
CACTTAACTGAAGGCCTTGAGCTTGAAGGTGTCGTGACAAATGTGACGAACTTTGGTGCATTTGTTGATGTCGGTGTACATCAAGATGGCTTAGTACATATTTCTGAGTTGGCAAATGAATTTGTTGCTGACCCACAAAAAATTGTCAAGCCGGGACAAATTGTTAAAGTACGTGTGATTCATGTAGATGTAGAGCGTAAGCGTGTCAATTTGAGTATGCGTCCGGAAGGCTCACAAGCGGAAGCGAAGCAACAACGTGCAAACACACGCCGTGAAAAGCCAAGCGATGTGCCTGCAAATAAAGCATCTACTAAACGTACACCACGTGCAAATGCGACACCTCAAAACAAACAACGCCCTAAGCAAGACAAACCACAAGAGCAAAAAATTGGTGGTTTAGGTGCACTGTTATTACAAGCGGGGATTAAAAACAACAAGTAAGAGTTGTTTTTAATCCAATAAAAAACCAGCAATATTGCTGGTTTTTTGTATCTTTTTACCAGTGCTCGCCCGGAAAAAGTTTTGCATACGCTCGCTGAATCAGATTGAGCATTTCTTTTTCGCCACGAGATGCACTTGAGCTTGGAAATAGATGAAATCCAATAGACATCAGGGTGTTATTTACACTGGGTGCAATGGCATAGCTAATGGAAGCCAAACGCCCTAAGTGCGTTGCTACACTTTTAGGACGCTTTACAATCGCTTCGGCAATTAAGTCGGCAGCTTGGTCGGTAGAGAGTGTTGGCACGTAATTGTAGATTTTGGTCGGTGCAATCATAGGCGTGCGAACAAGAGGCATATACACAGAGGTAATGGCAATTTTATGCCGATGAACCTCTGCCGCTAAACAACGACTAAATGCATCAAGGGCGGCTTTTGAAGCCACATAAGCAGAAAAACGTGTGGCATTGGCCAATACACCAATTGAGCTGATATTAATAATATGCCCATGTTTACGTTTAATCATGTGTGGTAGTAAATTCAACACCAAACGCACTGCACCAAAGTAGTTGAGTTGCATGGTGCGTTCAAAGTCGTGAAATCTGTCTAAAGACTCTTCAACAGCACGGCGAATAGAACGCCCTGCATTGTTAATTAAAATATCAATATATTCAACGTCAGCTAAAATCTGTGTGGTGCAGGCATCTATGGCATTCATGTCGTTAAGGTCACACGGATAAACAGAGGCTTGTCCACCATCATGTTCAATTTCAGCCTTCACTTTAAGTAAATCTTCTTCGGTGCGAGAAAGCAACAATACATGAGCCCCTGCACGAGCCAATCGCTTTGCAATAGTGAGACCTATACCGCTAGATGCACCTGTAATAAGTGCCACTTTACCTTGAACTTGGCTCTGAAAAAGGTGCTCTAATTTTTTCTTCACGAGATGTTACCTAGCTTGAGTCTGTCTATCTGAAAAAGGAGTGGTAGTAGGCTGTTCTGTTTAGTTGAAAACAACGTCTTTCACTGAAGTTAAATCATAGCAAAATATTGCATTAAAATAATGACAAAAAGTACTTGTATTACTGGCAGACCAACAAACAAGCAATTTAGAGGAATGCTAACAGCCACTTTGCCTTGAAACTTACCGAGATGTACATGATTAGAAACAATCGTCCCTTATATTTTGATGGCTTTGCGGTATAATAGGGGCAGTATTTAAAGCAATATTATGATCACTATTTTCATTGAGGAGTCTTTGTGGCCCAATATATTTATACAATGAATCGAGTGTCTAAAATGGTTCCACCAAAGCGTGAAATCTTAAAAGACATCTCACTTTCATTTTTCCCGGGTGCTAAAATTGGTGTTCTAGGTCTAAATGGTGCGGGTAAATCTACGCTACTTCGTATTATGGCGGGTGTAGATAAAGACTTTTCGGGTGAAGCACGTGCACAGCCTGGCATTAAAATTGGTTATCTAGAGCAAGAGCCACCACTTGACCCAAATAAAGATGTACGTGGTAATGTTGAAGATGGTTTAAGAGAACCACTTGATGCACTTGCACGCTTAGATGAAGTGTTTGCAGAATATGCAGCAGAAGATGCAGACTTTGATGCCCTTGCAAAAGAGCAAGAAAAACTCGAAGCTGTGATTCATGCATGGGATGCACACAACTTAGCAAACCAAATGGAACAAGCAGCAGATGCATTGCGTTTACCTGCATGGGATGCAGATGTAAATAAACTCTCTGGTGGTGAGCGTCGCCGTGTGGCACTGTGCCGTTTGTTGTTGTCTAAACCAGACATGCTGTTACTTGACGAACCAACCAACCATTTAGATGCAGAATCTGTATCTTGGTTAGAGCGTTTCTTAAAAGACTTTGCAGGTACAATTGTTGCCATTACCCATGACCGTTATTTCTTAGATAACGTGGCTGAGTGGATTTTGGAACTTGACCGTGGGCATGGTATTCCTTACCAAGGAAACTATACAACATGGTTAGAGCAGAAAAATGCCCGTTTAGAGCAAGAAAACAAGCAAGAAGAATCATTTGCTAAAGCATTGAAAAAAGAGCTTGAGTGGGTGCGTTCTAATGCAAAAGGTCAGCAAAAGAAAAACAAAGCCCGTATGGAACGCTTTGAAGAGCTGAACTCAAAAGAATTCCAAGAGCGTAATGAAACCTCTGAAATTTATATTCCACCTGGCCCACGTTTAGGTAATAAAGTGGTTGAAGTGGAAAACATCAGTAAATCATTCGGTGATCGTTTACTGTATGAAAACCTAAGCTTTTCTGTACCACCTGTGTCTATTGTAGGTATTGTTGGGCCAAATGGTGCAGGTAAAACCACACTATTTCGTATGATGACAGGCGAGCAAGAGCCAACGACAGGTAGCGTGACCGTCGGTGAGTCGGTGAAAGTTGCTTATGTCGGTCAGATTCGTGATACTTTAGATGACAATAAAACAGTGTGGGAAGAAGTATCTGGTGGCCTAGATATTTTAAGAGTGGGCGACTATGAAATTGCATCTCGTGCATATATTGGTCGTTTTAACTTTAAAGGCTCAGATCAACAAAAACGTGTCGGTGAACTCTCTGGTGGTGAACGTAACCGTTTACAACTGGCTAAAATCTTGCAGCAAGGTGCTAATGTCATCTTACTCGATGAACCATCAAACGACCTTGACGTAGAAACCTTACGTGCGTTAGAAGATGCAATTTTGGTCTTCCCTGGTACGGTGATGGTGGTCTCGCATGACCGTTGGTTCTTAGACCGTATTGCAACGCATATCTTAGCATTTGAAGATGAAGGCCCTGAATTCTTCGATGGTAACTATACTGAATACGAAGCTTATCGTAAGAAAAAGCTGGGTGATGAAGCACGACCAAAACGTGCGAAGTATAAAAAAATTGGTGGTTAATTCTTCCATAAATAAAAAACCAGCGTAAAACGCTGGTTTTTTATTGTGTTAAGACTTAATGATTTACATGCAAGCTAACAATGGTGAAGTACTGTGTGGTTGGTTTCACTTGAGGGTTAAATTTTGGTGTTGCGACCACAAGGTATTGTCCTGCTGTTGCAAAACGAATGGTCGTTTCACCCTCTTTATTGGCACTAAATAGTTTGGCTTGTTCATCCGACTCACCCAGTTTACGAACAGACACTTCAATTTCACCTAAGTGTTCATTTTTGCTGTGATTATGAGCGTATACAACCACATCTTGATTGGCTTTAATTTCATTTGGATGAATGCTAAATGTTAAATCAATTGGTGCGAGCTCAACGTCTTTAATCGCTGAGGTATGCTTTTTACTGATATAACTTTGAATAGTCCATTCACGTGTCACATCAACCGTTTCAGGTGTTTTTTTGAAGTCACTTGGAATCAAGTAATGACGGCTTGCTTTGGCAGGGGCTTTGTCTGTAGGCATATCTAAAAACATCTGCCATGCTTTGTCTTGGAATGCGTATTTTAGGTTGTATGAAATGGTTGAGTTGACTTTATATGTCCCTTCTTTAGGTAGGCTTAAGTCAAATACTGTGGCTGATTTAAGCTGTGTTTCAGGAGTGACTTGGCTGACTTGAGACTCTGGGTCAACCACAGAAAAAACGGCTTTTTTTAGTGCTGCTTCGCTACTCAGTGCTTCTTCTGCATAACCTGCAATAATTGGTGTACGTGAGTTTTCAGTTTGTCCAACCAATGTTGAAACATAAGGCTGATGTGCAGATACGGTTGCAGAAGCAGTCAATGCTGCAACAAGGAGTAATTTTTTCATGGGGGAGTCCTGACGAAGTAAATTTGTGCTGTAAATAGAATTGAGAATCATTATTATAAATAAAAGTCGCTGTTTGAATAGTATTATCTCAGCGAAAATTGTTGTTTTATATATAAAAGGCAGAGCGTCAACGAGTTGATCGAACACGCTCTATATGAAATGAGGCGGTTAGTTTTGCCATTGGTGCTGACATTCACGGCACTTCCACATTTTTTGTGACTGCATGAAGGTTTGCATAGATGCTTTAAATTTAGGTAAATCACGCCAAAACATGAAGCCAGAACCCACAGTAATTACAAATACAATCACCGTGGCAACTTGTAAGTTAGTGCCTGCGCCATTGCTAAAAATCCACATCACAATACTAGAAATGACCAATAATAGCAGCAAAAAGATCGAAAAAATGAGAGTGATGAGGCTTTTAGGTACATCAGGTCGAACACCATTACCTTGAGCAACAGGCATGAGTTTCGCACTTTGGCATTTAGGGCAACGGTATTGCATATATATTCCGAAAAAAACACAGTGGCTTTATTTTAGCAGTCTGTATAGAAAAGTAAAAAATATAAATGATTTGATGTCTTTGTACTCTAAATAAACGACTAAAAAACAATATGTCATATAATTATTTGAGAATAATTATTGTTTAATATAATTCATTTGTTATTATTTATGTAATTTAATGTAAAGAAAGACAAAAAATATGTATTTCACTACAACACGTTTAACAAAAATTGCATTATCGGTTGCCTGTGTAGGCTTGGGGTCATCGTTTAGCTATGCCACATCGAATGATGTCACGCTAGATACCATTGCTGTACAAGCACAAGGTAACTGGTTAGATGATGTGACGGCAAAAAAAGTACTTGACCATGCAGGGGCGAGAACGATTATTGATCGCCAACGCATGGATGATATGGCATCAACCACCATTAAAGATACATTAAAGCAAATACCTGGGGTACAGGTACAAGACAATGCGGGTACAGCAGGCAGTGACTTATCATTAAGTTTTGGGGTGCGTGGTTTAAGCTCACGTTTTTCACCACGTTCAACCGTGTTAATTGATGGTGTACCATTGGCTTTTGCACCGTATGGTCAGCCACAGCTATCACTTGCACCCACAAGTTTAGGGAACATTGAGTCGATTGATGTGATTCGTGGTGCAGGTTCGGTACGTTTTGGGCCACAAAATGTGGGTGGGATTATTAACTTTAATACCCGTGCCATTCCCGAAAAATTTCAAGGTAATGTGGCATTAACCAATGAAATTGCCAAAAATGGCCATGTAAAAATGAGTCCTAACGTGTTCTTAGGCACCACATTTGAAAATGGTTTAGGTTTGGCATTGTTGTACTCTGGTACGCAGGGTGACGGCTATAGAGAAAGAAATGACCATAACAATATTAATGATGTGGTACTTAAAACGGCATACCGTATTAATCCGCACAATAATATTGAATTTAACGTACATCGTTATGATGCAAAAGCAGGTATGCCAGGTGGGTTAACTGTACAGCAATACAGCCTAGACCCAAATCAGTCGACACGACCTTATGACTTTTTCTCAGGTCATCGCACCGATGGTTCATTGAAATATACCTATAGTGATGATGTAAACCAGTTTGAGTTATTGGCTTATCACACAGACACTTACCGTAATGCGGTAATGGAAAAAATTAACGACACCGATAAAAACAAAACACAGCTTAGAAATGCACCACGTAGTTATAAAGTGACAGCATTTGAGCCTCGTTTCTCACATGCATATGCATGGGGAAATACCAGTAATGAAGTATCTGTTGGTTACCGTTATTTACATGAAGATAGTCAAGAGTATATTGGCCGTAGTGCATGGTATAAGAGTGGGGCAACGCCGCTATCTGTAGATGGTTATAGTGCTGCAGACGGAGACACGACAGCACATGCGGTGTATTTAGACCACAAAACACAGTGGAATGATTGGTCAATTACTCCTGGTGTACGTTTTGAGTCGATTAAAAGTAGAGAAAATTACTATAAGCTGAATGCCAATAATAGCGTAAAAAATTCAGTTGCGACGCATGTCAATTCAAATGAAGTTTTACCGAACTTGTCTATTTCATATAAAGCCAATGAGCAATGGAATATTTTTGCCAACTATGGTGTGTCTTTTGGGCCACAGCAGTATAGTCAAATGGCTAAAATTGATGATGCAGGTAAAGCAGTATCACAAACAGCAGGTTTAAGCCCTGAGAAAGCCAAAAACTATGAAATAGGTACACACTACTTAGGGCAAGGTGTTACTGCTGAGTTGACCGCATTTTATATTGACTTTGATCAAGAGTTACTACGCTATAATGTTGCAGGTACAGAAGGTTGGACAAACTTAGGTGCAACCAAGCACGTTGGTTTTGAGTTTGGTACAAGCTATGACTTTGGTCAGCTTTCAGAGCAACTTGATGGTTTGTCTGCACATGGAAACTTAACTTATACGCATGCAACGGCAGCTGCGGGTGTTAGAAAGGGTAAAGATATTTCATTTTACTCTAGATGGGTGGCAAATTTAGGTTTTGGCTATAAATATGAGCAATGGACGGTAAACACAGACTTCTTTGCTCAATCCAAACAAGTTGCACCAAATAAAAATGATCTGGTGATTGAGGATGCTGCAGGTATGTATGGCAATATTGCAGGGTATCACACCATGTCTATGCGCGTTGCTTATGACTTTAGTCAACAGGTGAAAGGCTTAAAAGCGGCTGTAGGGGTTAAAAATATATTTGATCAAAACTATTTCACCCGCTCATCTGATGCAAACGGTGGTAAGTTTGAGGGTCAACCAAGAACGATTTTTGTTCAAACCTCATTTGATTTTTAATCTATTCGGTTAAATGTAGAAGGTACGGTTCGCCGTGCCTTTTTTATTGCCAAAAATAATAAATAGGCATAAAAAAAGCCACAACATTATTTGTTGTGGCTTTTTAGAATTTGGCGTCCCTACGGGGATTCGAACCCCGGTTACCGCCGTGAAAGGGCGATGTCCTAGGCCTCTAGACGATAGGGACATTTAGAGTATCTGTCTGATGAAATTCAATAATTTGGCGTCCCTACGGGGATTCGAACCCCGGTTACCGCCGTGAAAGGGCGATGTCCTAGGCCTCTAGACGATAGGGACACATCAGAAGGTGGGCATATATTATTGGTGTTTGCTCAAGCTGTCAAACCTTTTTAGTACTAATTTGGTTTGGTTGCTTAAAAAATGTGTCAACTGGTGGCTAATATTAAATTTTGGTCAAAAATGCAACGAATTACACTGGGGTGTTGTAGATAACCAATAATTTCATGGGGTTTATCTACAAAAGTTGTAATCAGCTTGTTATGAATATTTGGTTCAAAGTCAAATAAAGGAGCAGACATTGGAAAGGTGGTTAAGTAGTCATCTTTAGAATAAAAGTTATACCAGTCACCTTGTAAGCCATGAGGTCGAGACATAGGTTGTTCAATATGTTTTTGTACCACATTAAAAGGCAGGGGCGATGCTAAGGTAATGAATCGCTCGATATGATAGTCGCCAGACAGTTCATGTAGTAAGTTATAAGCAACTACAGTACCAAGAGAGTGAGCAACTACAATATGTTTTTTATCTGGTTCAAAGCATGATTTAATTCGTTGGTGAATTGCCTGTTTAAAGGTTGCCTGATACCAATATAAGTACGCTTCAGCAATAAATTTTTCAACCAGTGATTCATGTAAATCTGGAAAATGGTTGAGTAAAATTACCATTTCCTTTAATGCACGGTCTTTTGTAATTTGAGAAAATTGGAAAAATTTTTCTCGTAAAGTCATTTTGGTATTGTATTGGTAGTGCGGGAGTATGGGCAGTGTAGGCGTACTGGTCTTCTGTGGCTGTAAGTGTCTAAGTTTATCTAGGAAATGCCAATGTGGTTTCATTGTGTCTAAATTAATCGCATTTTTAAAATTATACTCGGTTAAAATGTCACCGTAGAATGGAAATTCGAGGGTTATTTGAGCGTTATCTAGTTTAAGGTTATTTTTATCTAGGCCGAGTGAAAACACCTCTTGCCAATGCTTTTTAAAACGATGCGCATCTAAGTTTTGTTGATTAATACCATGAATAAAAATAACTTTCATTTTTTCTTAAAGACATTATCTAGAGTGTGATTTGATTATATGTGACTTTATAGATTTGAGCCGATAAAGCTACCGTTTTACAGCATTGATTTTGTATAAGAATTATATCTCAATCTTGGCAATGCTATAATTATATGTCGGATTACAAAATATATTTTCTATGAACGTGGCTTTTTATTTATGTTGATTTTACTTCTTAATGCCGTTTGGCCGATTACGTGTGCATTATTACTGGGTTGGCTGATTGGGAAAACTATAAATACACGTATACATCAATATTTTTCTAAAAGCATTGGTTATTTTATTTGGTTGTTATTGGTTTCTGTGGGTATGCAGTTTGGGGAGGTTTTAGCTAATCCTAAAACAGGTTTAAGTCTTGTCGGCTCTGCTATGTTATATGCAGGGCTATTATCTGTGGTTACATTTGTGGTGCTTATACCATTTCAGTCTTTTGATAAGCATGCATCTGATGACTCAACAGCATCATTTAAAGATATTGTTGCACCAATAAAAGCCTGTTGTTTGGCTGTTTTAATGGTTGTGATTGGTGGAATTTTATATTTTTTACTGCCCAACGATATTCGTTCAGTGAATGTTTCGGGGCACTTGTTATATTTAGTCATTTTTATGATTGGGGCAGAGCTTTCAACTGTAAAAATTGAAAGAATAACAAAACAGCACCTCTATGTACCTTTTATGGCTTTATTGGTTTGGCCTGTTGTTGCATGGTTTTTAAGTTTTTTTTATTCGCAAGACACTTTAACACTTATGATGCTTGGTGGTGGATTGGGCTGGTTTAGTTTGTCTGGTTCATTGGTTGCAGAGTTGACTCAAAGTAATCAATTGGGGGGCTTTGCATTACTTACAGATTTATTTAGAGAAATATTTTCGATTATTTTTATTTACTTATTTGGTCGTCGTTTTTCTTTAAGTGCTTTAGGTGTGTGTGGTGCAACTGCAATGGATTCAACATTACCATTTGTAAAAAAGAACTGTACTGCGAGTGATGTGCAAATTGCAATTTTCAGTGGGTTTATTTTGAGTATACTTGCACCATTTTTAATTATAATTTGTGCATCGCTACGGTGAGTATTTGAGAGAGTAAACTTGGCGTCCCTACGGGGATTCGAACCCCGGTTACCGCCGTGAAAGGGCGATGTCCTAGGCCTCTAGACGATAGGGACATATATACACGAACAAGCGATTTGGTGGAGTCAAGCAGGATCGAACTGCTGACCTCTACAATGCCATTGTAGCGCTCTACCAACTGAGCTATGACCCCAGTTGCTGTGTGAGCGCTATATTAGGGTGAAGTTGCTGTTACGTCAAGTGAAAAATATAGCATTATGAATCAATTGCATTATTTTTCGGCAATTGTAGTGATTCATTGAGTTTTTCCCACACTTTTAGCTCTTTTTTACTTGGTGAGCCTACAGTTTCTAGTGCGTTGCGTAAGCGAGCATAGGTTAAGTCAGGTCCAATGGTGACCATTGCTTGCATAATTGGCGTGGCACTGGTTGAACCGGCAATGGCAATAAAGAATGTTGGCATGAAGTCACGTAGTTTAATGCCCATTTGGTTAGCCAAGTCCATGAGAATTTGACTGACTGTGTCATTATTCCATGTAAAGGTTTTTTCTAAACGCCAAATTGCAAATTGCAGGCTTTGGCGTACTTGCTCAGGTGTGAGTTTTTTATGTACAAACATATCTGCATTTAAGCTTGGCATATGGTTGAAGTATAAACTAGACCAGTTCACGGCTTCAGAGAGTAAGTTAATACGTGGTTGAATGGCTTGAGCGATCTCTTGCAACTTGGCAGGGTTATTTTGCCAAGCCAGTAAACGTTCTAATAGCTGTACAGGGGTTAAAGACTTGATCCATTGCCCATTGAGCCAATTGAGTTTGTCTACATCAAACACAGGGCCACCTAAAGACACACGTTTTACATCAAAATGATCCATCATCTCTTGTAGGGTAAATACTTCACGCTCGTCTGGCATAGACCAACCCATACGACCTAAGTAGTTTAATAGTGCTTCAGGCAGTACACCAATGTCTTTGTAGTAGTTAATTGACGTTGGGTTTTTACGTTTAGAGAGTTTTGATTTATCTGGGTTACGAAGCAGTGGCATGTGGCACAGTGTTGGCATCTCCCAACCAAAATATTGGTACAGGAGTTGGTGCTTTGGTGCAGATGGTAGCCATTCTTCACCACGTAATACGTGGGTGATTTGCATTAAATGGTCATCGACCACATTGGCTAAGTGGTAGGTAGGTAGGCCATCAGTTTTTAGCAAAATTTGCATGTCTACTTGTGCCCAAGGGATTTCAACTTCACCACGCAGTAAATCGTTAAATTTACAGATGCCTTCTTCAGGCACTTTCATACGTATAACGTGTGGTTCACCTGCGGCAAGACGTTGTTGCACTTCCGCATCGCTTAACTTTAAACCACGACCGTCGTATTTTGGTGTTTCACCACGTGCTTGCTGTGCTGCACGCATTTCATCTAACTCTGCTGCTGTTGCAAAGCAATAAAATGCATGGCCTTTTTCTACAAGTTCTAAAGCATATTGCTTGTAGATATCCATACGTTCAGACTGACGGTAAGGTGCATGTGGGCCACCAACATCTGGACCTTCGCTCCATGTTAGACCTAACCAACGCATTGAATCTAAAATCATTTTTTCAGATTCAGGGGTTGAGCGTTGTTGGTCTGTATCTTCTATACGAAGAATAAATTCACCGCCATGTTGTTTGGCAAAACATAAATTAAATAATGCAATATATGCTGTACCAACATGTGGAAAACCTGTTGGAGAAGGAGCAATACGTGTACGAACAGTGGTCATAATCATGTCTAAAGCTTTTTTAGTTAACATGCATTATAACGAAAAATAACTGTGACGATAGGGTGAGTTGTCTTGCTTGCGATATGCTTATGAATTACACAGTGCAAGTAAGTTTTGTAAAAAACGAGAAAAGCGTTGCTGTTGTGCTGCAAAGAAGTTTTGCGTCGGTGCAGCATGAATGGTGTTGAGCATGACTAGATCGTCATGATCTGATACTTGGCTGTTTAAATTTTCTTTTTGCTTTTCTAAGGCATGTTCTGAAATTTTCAACTGTGGTCGATTGAGTAGGTCTTGATGAATGAACAAAACACGGGATTGTAGTCCATGATCTACTTCTGCTTGGCCAGCAGTGTTTGTGGCTTGTGCAATATTCACACACATGCCAAAACAAGAAAGAGTAAGGATGACAGGACGTACAAAAGACATGTTCAATGCTCCAGCAATCGACAAAAACATGTACGAAGATGCTTTGTGATATTATATGTAGTGATTTTATACAGATATTGTATCTTATTTTATTGATTTAAGTATGTTGTAATCATGAATTAAAGTCACTTTTTAATTCAAGGTGATGGTTTTTTTATATTATTTTCGGACTATTTTGCCATTGATGTGCCATTTTTGAACAAAAAGATGAAAAAAATGGAAATAAATATTAAAAATTAATATTTTCCTACAAAAAGTTGTTTGGCAGCGCCAAAGATCATGGTGATAATAGTAAAATCTATCATTCATTTTTTCTGATGCCACTTTATGTCACATATTTCTGTACTGCTTAACGAAACAATAGATGCACTTTTGGCGAATCGTCAAACAGGAATATATGTGGATGCAACATTTGGTCGGGGTGGACATACACGTTTACTGCTCTCTAAGTTAGATGAGCATAGCCAAGTGTATGCATTTGACAAAGACCCACAAGCATTACAAACCGCAGCTGAGTTGGCACAACAAGATGCACGTTTTCATATTATTCATGCCAGTTTTGCAGACTTAGAAGCTGAATTACAGCGTAAAGGTATTTATAAAGTCGATGGTATTATGGCTGACCTTGGTGTGTCTTCACCACAGCTTGACCAAGCCGAGCGTGGCTTTAGCTTTATGAATAATGGGCCTTTAGATATGCGTATGGATAACTCTAAAGGACAAACTGCAAGACAGTGGCTACTTGAGGTTGATGAAGAAACGCTTGCTAACACCATTTATAAATATGGCGAGGAGCGTTATAGTCGTCGTATTGCGAAAGCGATTAAAATGGCAGGGGATATAGAAACCACGGCCGAGCTTGCTGAACTGGTGAAGCGAGCACATCCGAAGTGGGAAAAAAATAAGCATGCGGCCACCCGTACTTTTCAGGCCATTCGTATTGCAATTAATAAAGAATTAGAAGATGTGGAAACATTTTTACCCCAAGCGGTAAATATGCTCAAGCCTGAGGCAAGACTTGCAGTGATCAGCTTTCATTCGTTAGAAGATCGCATGATTAAACAGTTTATACAAAAAGAGTCAACTTTGCCTGAAGATAATGGCTGGGGGCTACCTGTGGTACCTAAAGATACTCGCCGTTTAAAGAAAATCGCTCGTATTTGTGCAAGCCCAGAAGAAGTTAAAGCGAATCCACGTTCACGCAGTGCATGGTTACGCGTGGCGGCAGGGTTGAAATACGATATAGAAGAATAAGTATGAAGAAAAATCTTGCAGACGTGAATGTAGAGACTCAACTCAGCCAAGGTTATAAAAAAACCATGCTGTACGGGTTTTTAGCACTTTTGATTTGCGTGAGTGCAATTATGGTGGTATTTGAAGTGTTTGAATACCGCCACGACTACCGACAAATGACCGGTTACTTAAAAGAGCAAGATGATTTAAATGCCGAATGGACACGGTTGCTGATTGAGCAACAGACCTTTGGCTCTACGTCTCAAATCGGCACACGTGCAGTGACGCAGTTACGTATGTTCTCACCACCAGCAGCAGAAACAGTGGTGATTGCTCTACCGCCGTTAGAGCAGAAAAAATAAGGTTGTGGTATGGCTGATAAAAAAACAACGCATCAAAATAAAGTCACACCTTCGGTGACACCTAAAGTCCCTTTCATGAGTCAGGGGCGATTTTATTTTATTTGGCTGATTGTCGTGGCCTGTTTTCTACTACTGATTGGTCGTGCTTTTTATGTGCAAATCATTAATAAAGATTTTTTACAAGATAAAGCCAATGCCGTGATTCAGCGAGACCAAACGGTGGAGCCCATGCGTGGTGTGATTAGTGATCGCAATGGTGTACCACTTGCCATTAGTTCGCCAATTATGAAAATTGTCATGGATACCGCAGACTATTATGACAATAAAAAACTATATGAAAAAATGACTGCACCTTCGGCGGATGGTAAAAAACATAAAGCTAAACAAAAGTTGCCAGATAAAGACTTTAACTTAGATGAACTTGCTGAAGCTGTAGGTATAGATGCCACAGATCTAAAGCAACGTATGCAGGCACATCCGAAGTCTAGATATTTGGTTTTAAAAACTGAAGTACCACCACCTGAAGCTGATGTCATTATGGCACACAACTTTCAAGGGGTATATACCGAAAAATCATATAAGCGTTACTACCCGCAGCCACAGCCAAATGCACAGATTATTGGTTTAACCAATAATGACAGCAAAGGGGTAGAGGGCTTAGAAATGAAGCTCAATACCGAGCTTGCAGGTACATCGGGCTTACAAACCACCATTCGAGATAAATTTGGTAATCGGGTGCGTGACCCTGAAATTATTCGACCTGTGACAAATGGTAAAAACTTTACTTTAAGTATCGACTCACGCATTCAGTATGTAATGTATAGAGAGCTGACTGCAGCAGGGGTGGCCAATAATGCACGTTCTGCCACTGCCATTGCGGTAGATGTCAAAACAGGTGAAATTTTAGCCATGACCAGTTGGCCTTCTTATAATCCAAATGATAAAAATGATTTAACTAATAAAGATGCAATGCGTAACCGTGGTGCGATTGATATGTTTGAACCTGGTTCAACCATGAAGCCATTTACCATTGCTGCAGCTTTAGAAAGTAATAAATATACACCTGCGTCAATTATAGATACGCACCCAGGTTCAATGCGTATTGGTTCACATACCATTCGAGACACCCATGACCATGGTGTTTTAACACTGGCAGGGGTGATTATTAAGTCATCCAATGTCGGGGCTGCAAAAATTGCATTGTCCTTGCCACCGACCACTTTACCAACGACGTTTAAACGCTTTGGTTTTGGTTCAAAATCGGCAGTCCATTTTCCTGGCGAAAGTGGTGGTTTGATTTTGCCACAAAAATATTTAAACGTGTCTGAAATTGGCACCATGGCATATGGTTATGGCTTAAATGCCACAGTTTTACAGTTGGCTCAAGGCTATGCCATGTTGGCCAATCATGGTAAAGAAATGCCACTGTCATTGTATCGCTTAGATAAGCCACCTGAGGGTGAACAAGTGTTGTCTCCAAAGATTGCAGACCAAATTGTAGGCATGCTAGAGCAAGTGACACAGCCCGGTGGTACAGCAACACAAGCTCAAATCCCAGGGTATCGTGTTGGTGGGAAAACAGGGACAGCACATAAACTGAACCCAGACCGTAAAAGTTACTCTACCTCAGAATACCGTGCTTTATTTGCAGGGATTGCACCGATTAGTAACCCTCGTGTTGCCATGATTGTTGTGGTTGAAAATCCACAAGGGGCTTACTATGGGGGGGTTGTGGCAGCACCTGTATTTACACGCATTATGCAAGAAACTTTACGCTTGTTAAATGTACCTTTAGATAAACCATTGCAACCCACAAATTTTAAAAAATAAGGTGCTTTTATGTCGATTTGCTTTAAAGATCTCTGTGATGTACCGAGTGATCAAGTTTGGCTCACACAGCCATTTACAGGCTTTTGTTTAGACAGTCGTGAGTTAAAAGAAGGGCAAATTTTTATTGCACTCAACAGTTATTCACAGCCAGAAAAAACGGTTTTATTTGCCCAAAAGGCAAGACAACAAGGGGCTTTAGGTGTGATTTCTGAATCTGTACTTGATCAAGTGGGTAGCTTGGTCATTACAGATGTACGCCAAAAAATAGGGCAGTGGCAACAACAATATTTACAACACAGTTTAAATATGCCCCCCCCGAAAGTGGTTGCAGTCACAGGTACCAATGGTAAAACTACGATTTCACGGTTGGTGGCCGAAATTTTAACGTTTGTGGGCCATACAGTTGCGATCATGGGGACAACAGGGCATGGTATTTTGCCGAATTTAACCCCATCGACACATACCACGCTTGATGCCTTGCAACTCCAGAAATATCTAGCACAATATAAACAACAAGGTGCTGAGTATGTCTCTTTAGAGGCCAGCTCGCATGGTTTAGAGCAAGGGCGTTTGGTTGGGTGTGACATTGAAGTGGCTATTTATAGCAACTTAAGCCATGATCACTTAGATTATCATCATACTTTTGAGCAATATGCTGCAGCAAAAGCAAAACTTTTTGAGTTCTCTACACTCAAGGCGGCAGTCATAAATCTAGATGATGCTTATGCCGATGTGATGCTTACGGCAGCAAAAAATAATCCTGCACAGCCTAAAATTATTACATATGCTGAAAACCGTAGTGATGCAGATTTTTACGTGACGAATGTTGAATTTGTTTTACATGGTGTGAATTTTGATTTACATAGCCCACAAGGAGTTAAGGCTGTGTCTAGTCCATTGCTTGGTCAGTTTAATATTGATAACTTATTGGCCAGTTTAGCGACAGTATATGCTCTAGGTTTTGATATCAATCAGGTGATTTCTCGACTTCCTGAATTGGTGGGTGCACCGGGGCGTATGCAAATGATTGCAGACAGCAATAGAGTATTTATTGTTGATTATGCCCATACCCCCGATGCTTTAGAGCAAGCATTAAGTAGTGTTAAAAAACATGTGGCAGGCAAGCTTTGGGTAGCGTTTGGCTGTGGTGGAGACCGTGACCGTACAAAACGCCCGATCATGACCAAAATTGCATTGTCACAAGCCGATGTTGTGGTACTCACATCAGATAACCCAAGAACTGAGAGTCTAGAGCAAATTTTTAACGACATGATTCAAGGCTTAGACTTTACCTCGCATACGGCCTATAAAATTGATAATCGCCGTGATGCGATTGCATATATTACACAACATGCACAGGCGGGAGATGTGGTTGTTATTGCAGGAAAAGGCCATGAAAATTATCAAGATATACAGGGTGTAAAACATTTTTTTGATGATACCGTTGAAATCAAAACTGCTTTAGAGCAAAAAGAATCTCTTTCAAAAAAATACGTGGCATTGGGATAATAATATGCATACATCAACCACGAGTACCAACGCACTCATGCCTTGGTCAGCACAAGATTTGGCACAAGCCACGCAAGGCAGTTGGTATAAAGAACGTACCCCAAATACACAAATTAAACGTATTTTAACCAACTCACGTCATGCAGAATCAGGTGATGCTTTTTTAGCACTCAAAGGTGAACGCTTTGATGCACATACATTTGTCGCCCAAGTGCAAACCCAAGGTTGTGAGGTTGCGATTGTAGAGCGACCAATAGACGATGTAGAGATTTATCAGCTGGTGGTGGCCGATACACGTTTGGCTTTAGGTCTCTTAGGTGCGTTTCGTCGAAAGTCATGCCACGACTTAAAAGTGGTGGCACTGACTGGTAGCAGTGGTAAAACCACCACCAAAGAAATGTTAGGCAGTATTTTTAGCCAATTAGCTCCCACATTGGTGACACGAGGTAATCTAAATAATGATTTAGGTGTACCGATGATGTTACTTGAACTGACTGAACAGCATCGTTATGCAGTCATGGAGTTGGGGGCAAATCATCAGGGTGAAATTGACTACACATCTCACTTAGTTGCACCAGATGTGGCAGGTATTTTAAATATTGGTACAGCACATTTAGGTGAGTTTGGTGGCCGAGAAGGTATTTGCCAAGCCAAGTCGGAAATTTATCAGCACTTAAAAGCAAGTGGTTGTGCCATTGTTCCTAAAAATGATGACTTTACTGTTAAAATTGAACAAAAAACACAATCTTTTCAGTGTTTAAGTTTTGGTGAAGGCGGTGATGTTTATGCAACAGACATACAGCTACAATCTGAATCGACTATATTTTTACTGCATACCCCCAAAGGTATTACGCAAATAGATTTGCCTTTTGCAGGGGCTCATAATGTGGATAATGCCTTGGCAGCCACAGCATTTGCTTTAGCGCTTGATGTGCCTTTACAGGTGATCGCACAGGGTTTAGCCTCTGCTGTTGCAGCCAAAGGGCGTTTGAATTTTATTCGTAAAAAACAATACTTATGCATAGATGATACGTATAATGCCAACCCCACATCTATGCTGGCAGCAAGCCATGTGTTAAGCCAACAACAAGGCATAAAAGTCTTGGTGATGGGGGATATTGGTGAGTTGGGCGACACAGCAACTTCTGAACATCAGAAACTGGGTGAACAGTTGTCACACTTTGCGATAGATCAGATTGTGGCTGTAGGTGAGTATGCACAGGCCGTGAGTGTTGCTGCCACAGGGCCTGTACCTGTCGCACATTTTGAAACACAGGCACAGGCACTACCGTATTTAATTGAAATGATAAAAAAACATCAACCTCAGACCATGAGTTTCCTATTTAAAGGTTCTCGATTTACCCATATGGAGACGTTGATGGCTGATTTGATGGAGACGCTTTAAATGTTGTTATGGTTATTTGAACGATTAGGTGGGATTGATAGTAGCTTTTTGGTGGTACGCTATCTGACCCTGCGTACACTCTTGAGTGTAATCACTTCACTGTTAATCGGGTTGGGCTTAGGGCCAATCATGATTAAAAAACTCCGTGCTTTGAAATATGGTCAAGCAGTAAGTACCTTTGCCCCAGAAAACCATGCACAAAAAATGGGTACACCCACTATGGGAGGGGTGCTCATTTTAATGTCAATTGGAATCAGTACTTTACTATGGGCCGATTTATCCAACCCCTATGTATGGATTGTTTTGGCGGTTATGGTGATTTTTGGTGCAGTGGGTTGGGCAGATGACTGGATTAAAATCCGTTATAAAGACAATGCTGGTCTTCCTGCACGTAAAAAATTCTTTTGGACTTCTGTGGGCTCGTTGGGTGCAGGGATTGCATTGTATTGCATTGCTCAAGCACAACCTTCAATGACCACAACACATAACATGTTGGACTTGCTGATTCCATTTTTTAAACACTTAAGTATTCCGTTGTCTGCTGTGCCTTTTGGCTTGGCATTTATTGCATTTACCTATTTGGTGATTAATGGGGCATCCAATGCCGTGAATTTAACCGATGGTTTAGATGGTTTGGCCATTATGCCAGTGGTATTGGTTGCAGCAGGTTTAGGTGTGTTTGCTTACTTGTCTGGTGATGTACGTTTTGCGGGTTATCTACATATTCCGTATGTGAAATATACCTCAGAGCTGGTGGTGATTTGTTCTGCTATGGTGGGCGCAGGTTTAGCCTTTTTATGGTTTAATGCTCACCCTGCACAAATTTTTATGGGTGATGTGGGGGCTTTAGCACTTGGTGCAATGCTCGGTACAATTGCAGTGATGGTACGCCAAGAAATTGTCTTTGCGATTATGGGTGGTGTATTTGTAATGGAAGCTGTGTCTGTGTTCTTACAAATTGGCTCATTACGTATGCGAAATAAGCGGGTGTTTTTAATGGCACCACTGCATCATCATTATGAAAAACGTGGCTGGAAAGAGACTCAAGTGGTGATACGTTTTTGGATTGTCACGATTTTCCTTGTGGTGATTGGTCTCATGACATTAAAACTGCGTTAATTATGTGTGTTGCTTAAAAGCTGGCGATTGCCAGCTTTTTATATGGGAGAATCTTGTGAAAACAGCCAAAGCTTTACCTTTGATGTGTCCTGTGTGTCGGCATCAACTTCACTTATCTGAGCAAACGTGGCAGTGCGAACAAAAACATAGTTTTGATGTGGCCAAGCAAGGGTATGTAAATTTACACGTTGTACAGCATAAACACAGTAAAACCCCAGGTGATACTGTAGAATCGGTAACGGCCCGTCGTGCATTTTTGGCAGAGGGTCATTATGCACCTTTACAGCAAGCGGTCACTGAAATTATAACAAAACATAAAATCAATTCAGTGTTAGATATTGGCTGTGGTGAAGGTTATTACACCAGTGCAATGCAACCAAATGTAAAGCAGTGTATAGGGGTAGATATTGCAAAAAATGCGGTACAAAGGGCCGCAAAAACCAATCGTGAAGTGACTTGGGTTGTTGGTACAGGAGCGGTACTACCTGTGATGGACAGCAGTATTGACTTGTGTAGTAGTCTGTTTAGCCCATTGCCCATAGATGAGATGTGCCGAGTGTTACAAGATGATGGATATTGTTTGGTGGTCACTCCTGCAAAGAATCATTTGTATGCCATGCGAGAGGCTCTTTTTGAGCAAGTGACACTGCATGAGCCTGATAAAATATTGGCACAATTTGAGCCTTATTTTGATTTGGTAAAGCAACAACAGCTTGAATACACAATTAATCTGACACAAGATGCACTCAAAAATTTGATTGCGATGACACCTTATGCTTACAAAGCGAAGTTAGACAGACGTTGTACATTAGAACAGGTTGAGCAATTTGAAGTGACTGCAAGTTTTCAAATTTATTTGTTCCAACGCCGTAAACTTCATTTAGAAATCTGCCCTAGCAAAGATTAAGGGCAGATGTTGCTGTCATTTTATTGCACTTGATTAATTAAATTTTCAATATCATCACCATTGTTTGCACGTTTGCCTGTATTTTGTGTGCTTGGTTGAGCAGGCATGTTGTCTGAATGGTCTGTGTCATTTTGTTGAGGCAGATCACTAAAATCACTGTTATTTTCTATCGGTTGAATGGTTACAGGCTTGTAGATTGGTTTTGCAGTAGGTGGCACAATACGACCAGTATTTTTGTCTTTACTGAGAGATGGTACTGGATCATTACTATCTATGTTGATCCATGCATATGGTGTGCCTGCTAATGCATTTTTCATAAAGCCTGACCAAATCGGTAGTGCTGCAACGCCACCATATTCACGTCGTCCTAATGTGGTGGGTTGGTCAAAGCCGACCCATGCCACAGCCACCAATTTACCATTGAAACCAGAGAACCACGCATCTCTAGCATCGTTGGTTGTCCCTGTTTTTCCGCCGATATCATCACGGCCAATAGTAAGGGCGGCACGACCTGTACCGACTTGAATCACGTCACGTAAAATACTTGCCATATCAAAGGCAGATTCAGACTTAATAATACGCTGTGCTTGGCGGTAATCACTACGTTTTAGGGCTGGTTGATTAATGTTGGCTATATTTTGTCTGAATGCAGCATCATCGCTTGTACCTTCTACCTTTGATGGAGTAGTAGATGGTGTCTCTATACAAGAGATACAGGCATACTCAGGGTTAGCCTGATAAATTGTTTTACCGTAAGCATCTTCAATATGGTCTATAAAATAAGGTTCGATACGATAACCGCCATTGGCAAATGTTGCATAGCCTGTTGCCATTTGTATAGGCAACACTTGAGGTGTACCGAGAGCAATGGTGAAATTACGAGGAATTTGGTTTTCTTGTAGGCCAAAGTCCATGAGTAGTTGTCGTGCATGTTCTACACCAACACTTTGTAGTAAACGTACAGAGACTGTATTACGAGACAAATAAAGTGCTCTACGTAGGGGAATGAGTCCTAAATAGCGTCCATCAGAGTTTTTCGGTGACCATTTCCCAATGGTGATCGGTGCATCATCGACCATCGTATACGGAGTCATGCCACGTTCTAATGCCAATGCATAAATAAATGGTTTAATGGTAGAACCAGGTTGTCTCCAACCTTGTAATGCACGATTAAATGTAGATTGGTAGTAGTTATAGCCACCCACGACAGCTTCAATTGCACCGTTATTAGGGTTCAGTGCAATAAGTTGCCCTTGAACTTTTGGAAGTTGTACCAAAAGCCAAGAGTCTTTAGCATTGCTCGGTCTTAAACGTACAATATCATTTACTTTGACAATTTGGTTTGCGCGCGTTGGCATTGGCCCAACGCTATTGGCATTTCTGTAAGGGTGTGCCCACGCCATACTTGACCAAGGAACAGTGACCGTTGTGCCATCTTTCAATTCGGCATCAAAGGTGGTGTTTAATACTTTTGTTACTTTGGCAGGGTAGGCATCTGCAATTGGGAAAAACTGAGAAAGTGGCTTATTATTGGCTTCCGCACCACGCCAGCCATGACGACGGTCATAGTCTTCTAGGCCCGCTTGTACAGCTTCTTCAGCATATTTCTGACGTTGACTATTAATCGTTGTATAAATTTTAAAACCAGAGTCAACGGCTTGTTCTCCGAACTTATTTACAATTTCAGATCGAACCATTTCACCGACATATGGAAACTGGGTATTGACACCGCGGTCTTGCATATCTAAATTTAATGGTTCTGTCACAGATTTTTGGTATTCTTGTGAACTAATATAGCCTAATTGTAACATGCGACCTAAAATCCAGTTTCTACGTTCAAGTGCTCGGTCTGGGTTTGCTACAGGGTTATATTTTGAAGGTGCTTTGGGTAGGCCAGCAATCATTGCCATTTGTGCAATGCTGAGCTGATCTAAACGGTCTTTGTTGTAGTAGATTTTTGCAGCGGCAGCAATGCCATAAGCATTTTTACCTAAGAAAATTTTATTGACATACAGCATTAAAATTTCTTGCTTACTTAGGTTTTCTTCTAATTTTCGTGCTAAAAATACTTCTGTAAGTTTACGCTTGAGGGTTCTTTCGGGGCTTAAATAGTAGTTTTTTGCCACTTGCATGGTAATGGTTGAGCCACCTGTTTGCACATCTGAACCGGTCACGCTTTCACTGACTGCGCGCCCAAGACCTTTAAAACTAATACCACTATGTTCAAAGAAAGAGGAGTCTTCTGCTGCCAAAAATGCATGAATAAATTGAGGTGGAATTTGGTTGTATTCAACTGGAATTGAAAGTTTACCGCCATATTCTGCAATGAGTTTATGATCTGCAGTATAAATTTGAATTGGTTTTAGTAATGGTGCTTTTCTAATGGTACTCATGTCTGGTAGTGATGGTGCAATGTACAAATACATGCCATAAAATCCCATCGGAATAGCGACAAGAATCATCAAGATAAATAGGAAAAATGGGTAAATTCGACCAGAACAAGAAGTTTTTTTCATATTAGCTGTAGCTATAGTTAAAAAATGGGATGGCGAAGTGAAAGTATAATCTATGTCGTTATATTATGGCGTATTATATACGATTATTGTGCAAATCATATTGAAAGTAGTGTATCGTCAAAAGTTATTACGCTCATAGAAATCATGAGGATGTGTTGTGCTTAAATTGAATGGTAAGCGAAAAAAGGGGTTAGTGGGAGTAGATATTGGTTGCTCCTCTGTAAAATTGTTGGAACTCTCTCAAAAAGGTGGGCGTTATAAGGTAGAAAGCTATGCCAATATTGCTTTAGCCGATGGCGTTGTTGTAGATAATAATATTCTTGATGCTGAAGCACTTTCAAATGCTTTGCAAGAAGCCGTTGATGTGGGTAATCCTTCGGCTGATTTAGTGGCTTTTTCTTTGCCGAATGCACAAGTTATTTATAAAACTTTGGAAATGGATAAAGATCTAACGGATGAAGAAAGAGAAGTACAAATTCGTTTAGATGCCGAGCAATATATTCCATTTCCTTTAGATGAAGTAAGTTTAGATTTTGAGATACTAGGCACTAATAAAAAACAACCCGATCAAGTCTACGTTCGCTTAGTTGCGACCAGAACTGAGCATGTAGATGCAATTACTGATGCATTGATATATGCGGGTTTAACGCCGAAAGTTGCTGACGTAGAAAATTTGGTTTTAGAACGTGCATTTTCTATTTTTTCAAGTACTTTACCTGTTTCTGCCAAGCTTGTTGCTGTGCTGGATGTCGGGCATACAACAACAAACTTTACGGTATTAAATCATGGGCGTGTGATCTATACCAAAGAACAAATGTTGGGTGGAAAACAACTTATCTTAGATGCACAGTACCATTATGGTGGTCTATCAGATGCAGATGCAACAGCATTAATTTCAGA
Source organism: Acinetobacter rathckeae (assembly GCF_015627125.1). Lineage (GTDB taxonomy): Bacteria > Pseudomonadota > Gammaproteobacteria > Pseudomonadales > Moraxellaceae > Acinetobacter > Acinetobacter rathckeae. The sequence continues at coordinate 45,285 of NZ_VTDO01000007.1, forward strand.
CCATAGTGGTTATGCTGATTATGAAGATGCAATTTTAACACCGTTTAAAAAAGCTGTTTTGGATCAAACCTCACGTGCACTACAGTTATTTTTCTCTAGTTCGTCTTATCATCAAGTTGATCATATGCTATTGGCAGGTGGCGTGGCGAATTTAACTGGATTAGCACAATATTTACAAGCTGAGTTAAGTTATAGGGTCACTGTCGCGTACCCTTTTTTAAATATGGCGTTTTCTCCTCAAGTGAACGTACAGCAATTTGAACAAGATTCACCTGCATTAATGCTTGCATTAGGCGTAGCCCTTCGGAGTTTCGATTGATGTCAAAGATAAATCTATTACCTTGGCGTGATGACGTTCGTGAGCAAAAGAGAAAAGCGTTTATTTTAGTGTCTGTACTGATGGTGTGTGTGGGCCTAAGTCTTGTTGCAGTCACTTGGTTCTTTTTAAATCAACAAAGAGTTGATCAAGAGCAGGCTAATCAGCTCATTTTAGCAAAAAATCAACAAATTGATGAGCAACTGAAATCCTTGAATGGTTTACAAGAGCAAAGACAAGCCATTGTTGATCGTATGGGGCTGATTCAAAACTTACAAGCTCAGCGTCCTGTTGCAGTGCGTTTAGTCGATGAGTTGGTTCGTGTGATTCCGACACAAGTTTATTTGACCCGTTTTTCTCGGACAGGGGAATCACTGGTGATTGAAGGTAAGGCAGAGAGCCCTAATACTGTTGCAGAGTTAATTCGCAATATGGATAACTCAGTATGGTTTCGTAACGTTTTTATGAGTTCATTTATTGCGAATGACAAAGATATGGCGGCAAACCAGCAAGTGTCTATTTTACCTCGGGCTGAAGAAAAATATGGCAGCTTTGTTGTGACTGCAAATATTGGAAGTATTGCACAGCCAACTTCTGCCAATGCATCAAAGGGAGGAAAGTAAAATGTCTGATCAAGATTTTTTAGTGGACTTTGATGATAAAGAAATCAAGAAAAAACGCTCTCTACAAGGTTTTCTTGATCAGTTTAAGTCATTAGATGCGAATAATTACGGTGCTTGGCCAACAGCAGTGAAGGTTACTAGCTGGACATTTATTGTCATCTTTATTTGTATATTGGGCTACTTCGTATTGATTGTCTCTGTGATGGAAGATACATCGACTGCACAGGCACAAGAGGCGAATTTACTCAATGAATACCAACAAAAAGACTCTAAGTTACGTAACTCACAAAGTTATAAAAAACAATTAACTGCCATGCAAGCAGGCTTTGAACAGCAATTACAGCAATTGCCCAAAGAGTCTGAAATTGCAGGATTGGTTGAAGATATTAATACCACAGGCTTAAAGGCTGGGCTCAAACTTAAAAATATTCGTCTAGAGGGCGAAATTAAACAAAACTTCTTTGTTGAACAACCAATTACCATTGAAGCTATTGGTGATTATCACGCTTTTGCTCGTTTTGTAAGTGATATTGCAGTGTTATCTCGTATTGTCACGATCAGCGATTTTTCAATTACTGCAGTTGGAAATAAAAATGGTAAGGTGGATGTACCTGAACTAAATTATGTCATTAAAGCAAAGACATACCGTTATTTAGGTGGCACACAGCCAGTGACGAATCAGAAAGCGGGAGACCACTTCTAATGAACCATCGCTTAATTTATGCTACTGTGGCTGTGTTGTTGGTATCTGGTTGTGACTCACGGGTGAGTCATGTCGAAGCTGAAATGAGCCGTATACAACAAGAACCAGCATTGGCATTACCCGCAGCCCCTGTATTTGAAAAAGTGCCACAGTTTGAATATGCAGCACAGGCGTTAAGAAGCCCTTTTTTACAAAATTCGTTATATACCGAACTTAAGGTACGTGCTGGTAAAAAAGTGTCGCCTAACTTTGCACATATTGCACAGCCCCTTGAAGCATATCCACTCGAGTCTTTACTTATGCGTGGTGTATTACAAGATGGTGGTAAGGTGTCTGCTTTAATACAAGCACCAGATAAGCAAGTTTATCGTATTACTGTGGGTAGCTATATGGGCTTAAATCAAGGGCGTGTTGTGGCATTAACGCCAGAGCGTATACAGTTAATTGAGATCGTATCTGATGGCCAAGGTGGCTATGTAGAGCGACCAAGAACATTAGTTTTAGTTGGCCAAAATGCTTAGCAAGTTAGGTAAACGTATTGGACAGAACGAAATATTGTGGGGAATAAACGCATGACGTATTCAAGAGTGTGCCGACTTGTATTAGGGGCGGTTCTTTTTAGCAGTAGTTTATCTGCGATGCAATTGGCACAAGCACTGGCAATTACAAGTGTAACTGCCAATGATCAAGGCAACCAAAACAGTGAAGTTCGTATTGTATTTGATGGTAAACCAGTAGATCCTAAAGCCTACCAAATTGGGCAAATGCCTAAGCTCATTCTAGACTTTCCGAAAACGGAAATGAAGGTAACAGCAGCACAGCTCGCAAAAATACATACAAGCCAACTAGAACGTGTGGCATTGCTTTCACAGAATCAACAGTCTCGTTTAAGTCTAGACCTTAAAGAAAATGCACAATTCTCTTCTCGTATAGAAGGTTCAACGTATATTTTAAGTGTTACACCTAAAAGCCCGAATGTCAGTGTAAGCACAAGTGTAGAAAAACAACCAACAAACACGGTACAACAGCCACAAGCATCGGCTAAGCAATTGACACAAGGTGTTGCAAATATTGGTTTTCAACGTAGTGAAAAAGGTGATGGTCAAATTGTCATTGACTTATTAGATGGCCATACACCTGTCGATATTCAACAACGCAGTAATTATGTTGTGATTCGGCTGATTGGAAATAAAATTCCAACACATTTGATTCAGAGAATGGATGTCAATGATTTTGCCACACCTGTAAGTACCATAGATAGTTTTAATGATGGTGCAAACGGCATTATTGAAATTAAAAATGTAGGTGCCTTCGATTACAAAGCTTACCAAACTGAGAAAAAACTGACCATTAATGTGGCTCGAAAAGACAGTACAGAAAATAAATCACTCAATGAATCAAAGTATACCGGTCGTAAACTATCTTTAGATTTCCAAGACATCGAAGTTCGTCGTGTACTGCAGGTTTTATCAGATTTTTCTGGTGTAAATATTATTGCTGCTGATAGTGTGCAAGGTAATATTACTTTACGGCTCAAAGATGTGCCATCAGATCAGGCTTTAGACTTAATTTTAAAAGCCAAGAACTTATCTAAGAAGCAAATTGGAGAAGTGATTTGGGTGATGCCAACGATGGATATGATCAAAGCTGATGAAGAAGAAGCAAAACTTAAAGCACAACAACGTAAAGATGTTGCGCTACAAACAGAGTTTATTCAATTAAACTACATTAAAGTCAAACAACTTGAAGATATTTTTGACTTAAAAAATAAAGGCCAAGACCGTAAAGAAAATAACCCTTTGCTCACACCAAGAGGTTCAGCTGTTCTCGACCCGAGAACCAATACTATTGTTTTAACAGATACACCTGAGAAGATTCAGGAAGTCAGAAAATTGTTTAAACAGTTAGATACTGCGGTTAAACAAGTGATGGTAGAAGCACGTATTGTACGTACTGAAACAAATTTCAGTAAAGACCTTGGTGTCAATTGGAGTTTGTCTCAACAAACCTCTACTTCTGGTTGGGATAACGGTAAAATTACACGTTCTATTTCGGCGGGTGTAGATTTAGGTACAACGACAAACTACGGTTCATTGTCCTTAGGCTTACTTCGCTTGGGGAGTAATATGCTTGATTTGAAACTCGCAGCCTCTCAAAGTGATGGTCAAAGTGAAATATTATCTACGCCTAAAGTAATGACTGGTGATAACCAAGAAGCAACCATCCGTTCAGGACAGAAAGTCCCTTATGCAACCACCAGTGGTAATAATGGTACAACCATTACTTTCCAAGATGCTGTACTTGAACTAAAAGTGACGCCAAGTATTACGCCAGATGGAAAAATACAGATGCAGTTGAATATTTCTAAAGACTCATTGGGTGTGCTAACAACAGCAGGTTATGCCATAGATACCAATGAGTTGAAAACGAATGTACTTGTTGCAGATGGTGAAACGGTTGTACTTGGTGGTCTGTATGAAAATACGTCTATTAATCAAACCAATAAAGTTCCTTTATTAGGTGACTTGCCAGGCGTTGGACATTTATTTAAAAACAATACCAAGTCTGATATCAAACGAGAGCTATTGATTTTCATTACACCACGAATTGTTAATGACACATTTTAAAGAAATCATTAATATAAGTGTTATAGATCTAAAACAATAGGTGGCGTCTTGCCAAAACAAGCAATTGACACCCTACCAAATATCTATTTGGTAGGGCCTATGGGAGCTGGAAAAACCACAGTTGGGCGTCATCTTGCCGAAATTCTTGGTCGGGATTTTGTAGATAGTGATCATGAAATTGAGGCGAAAACAGGTGCTTCAATTCCATGGATTTTTGAAAAAGAAGGTGAAATAGGCTTTCGTCAACGAGAACAACACGTTTTAAGTGAACTTACACAGCTTGGTAATTTAGTCCTTGCAACGGGTGGTGGTGCGATTACGCAACCTGAAAATCGTCATGTGCTACGATCAACAGGAATTGTGATTTATTTATTTGCACCTGTTGAAATACAGTTGCAACGTACATATAGAGACAAAAATCGTCCACTGCTACAAGTGGATTATCCTGAAAAACGCCTGCAAGCGCTTTTAGAAATAAGAGACCCTCTGTATAAAGAAGTTGCTCATCATATTGTTGATACCCACAATGGAGCAGCTCGAGATTTGGCCTATCAAATCTTGAGTAAAATTCTTGAAACTCCACGAATTTAATAATGAATAGTAATTGGTTGAAATGATGCAAACATTATATGTTGAACTTGGTGAACGTCGCTATCCTATATACATTGGTAGTCAGCTTGATATTGCGCCGTTGCTGTCGCCATATTTACCTAATAAACAAGTGATGATTGTAACCAATGATACTGTTGCACCACTATATGCAAAAACCTATGAGGATGCATTGACACAGTTGGGTAAAACAGCGGCTACATGTGTTTTACCAGACGGCGAGCGGTATAAAAATATTGAATGTTTAAATCTTATTTTTGATGCGTTGCTAAGAGAAGGGTTTAATAGAGACTGTACTGTACTTGCATTAGGTGGTGGTGTGATTGGTGATATGGCTGGTTTTGCTGCAGCCAGTTTTCAGCGAGGTGTTGACTTTATTCAAGTGCCAACCACATTATTGTCTCAAGTAGATTCAAGTGTGGGCGGAAAAACAGGCATTAACCATGCGCTTGGTAAAAATATGATTGGGGCATTTAAACAGCCTAATATTGTATTTGCAGATATGGCACAACTCAAAACATTGCCTCCACGTGAGTTATCTGCAGGTCTTGCCGAAGTCATTAAGTATGCTTTATTGGGTGATATTGAGTTCTTAGCATGGCTAGAACAAAATATGGATGAGTTGGTGATGGGTAATGAGCAGAAGTTAGCAGAAGCTGTCTATCGCTCTTGCGCACATAAAGCACGTATTGTCGCCAATGATGAAAAAGAACATGGTGAAAGAGCGCTTTTAAACTTAGGTCATACTTTTGGTCATGCCATTGAATCTTATTTAGGCTATGGTACATGGCTACATGGTGAAGCGATTGCTGTTGGTATGGTCATGGCTGCCGATCTATCTCATCAAATGGGATTTATTTCAGCAGAAGATGTTGAGCGTATTAAGGTGATTTTTCAGCGTGCTCGACTGCCAATTCAGTGCCCAAATATTCCAATAGATGACTTTTTGAGCTATATGGCACATGATAAGAAGGTGCTTAATGGGTCAATCCGTTTAATTTTACTGAAAAGTGTAGGCCAAGCATTTATTACCAATGATTTTGAGTTGGGTATGATGAAACAGGCTATTCTTAATCATTTAGAACAATAGAGACGCATATATGTCTAGTCATCACGCGACTACAAAATCTCGTTTAAAACCGTGGTCATTGTTCATTGTAGGTGGCGTGTGTCTAGCGGGTGCTTTATTGGTTATGTCATTAACACCCCCCCCTACACCTGTTGCACACTCGCATGATGATGAAGATGTGGTTTATCCTACATTTCAGGTAGAACAGGTAGCAGCTGTGCCCAATTTGGGGGTACTTACAGAGCAAGTACGCCCATTACAGCAAACGACACGTGTGGTGACATCAGGTGCTCATGAATCTGAATTTAGGGGCACAAAATTTATTAATGAATATCGTAACCGTTATAGTATTCAAATTGCACAAGTGAGTAAGGAAGATATTATTAAAAACTTCCTACAACTCAGAGCAGATCGCAAGAAATTTACTTATATTCGCCTCAGTGGTGAAAACCAATCTGAACGTTATGTACTGTTATATGGTATTTATGACGGAGAGCAAGAGGCGAAAGCAGTGTTGTCTAGACTGAATTTAAACCTTCCTACGTCGATTAAGCCAAATGTTGAAAAGATTGCAAATTATGCGGCATATGTGAACGATATGGGGGCAGATGAGGGTTCAGATGCTGGCAAACTTTATGACATACGTTTGACCAATGCACCATTGCCTAAGGTGGTATTACCTGTATTGGACCCTGAACCAGAGACACAATTGCCAAGCAGTATAAGTGAAGCAAGTGTACAAAAAATAACGCCTTTGAGTGGAAATTAAAATCAAAACAATACAGTGAAACATGTAAATAGCCTCATAATCACTACAACTTTAGTCGCATCTTTTGGCAAATTTAAAGGCAGATGATCTGCTAAAAAAGCATATATATTACATGTTCATAAATTGAACATGGAAAACCATTTTTGCACCAAAATAGACCCAACTTAAAACAATTGAGCTGTTTATATGGTTTTTTAAGTGTTTGATATTTATTTTTTTATTTTGAATATAATAAATCTTATTGTTTGGCATATATTTTGCTTATATTGGTGCATGAAGCCTCAATTTGGTGATGTATGGTCCAAATTGAAACCAAAAAAATAAGCATCGTTTTTTGCGGTTAACATGATTCACTACATACATTCTTGCAATTTTATGTATGGAGTGGCGCTCAAAACAAGATATGCTATTTAAACGAGCTTTAAAATTTAGCCCACGTTTGTTCTCACAAGCCACAAGCTGCCGATAAAAGTCGCAAAAAAATTTCTTAAGTGTATTGCTCTTTAGAGCGAATTGACAAAAAGGGTCCGCTATGCATATGCCATCGCTAAACACTGTAGCCCCCGCTCAAGGTTTATATCAACCTGATGAGTTCAAGGATAATTGTGGTTTTGGTTTAATTGCCCATATGAAAGGCAATGAAAGTCATGACTTAGTAAAAACAGCAATACATAGTTTAAGCTGTATGACACACCGTGGTGGTATTGCCGCAGATGGTAAAACTGGTGACGGCTGTGGTTTACTTTTGGCGATGCCAAAAGACTTCTTCCGTAGTGAAGCCAAAAAAGTGAGTGATATTACACTCAGCGAAATTTTTGCTGTGGGTTCAGTGTTTTTAAGTCTAGATGAAGCAACTGCAGCACATGCACGCCACATCCTTGCTAAAGAAATTGAATCAGACGGCTTACGTGTGATTGGCTGGCGTGAAGTGCCTGTTAATCTAGATGTGCTGGGTGAAATTGCCCTACAATCATTACCGCGTTTTGAGCAAGTTTTTGTGAACTGCCCAATGGGTGTGACTGAACCTGAATTTAACCGTAAACTCTTTTTAGCTCGCCGAAGAGCAGAGCAACTGTTACGTCAAGATACAGAATTTTACGTCACCACATTATGCTCTACGGTCATTAGCTATAAAGGCTTAATGATGCCTGCAGCGATTGCTGACTTTTATACAGATTTAGCAAACGAAGACTTAAAGTCACATATTGCAGTATTTCACCAACGTTTTTCGACCAATACATTGCCACGTTGGCCATTGGCACAGCCATTTCGTTATTTAGCACATAATGGTGAGATTAATACCATTACGGCAAACCGTAATTGGGCGAGTGCACGTACTCCAAAATTTGAAAACCCATTGCTACCGGGGTTGTCTGAGCTAGACCCCATTGTCAACCGTACAGGTTCTGACTCATCAAGCCTAGACAATATGCTTGAGATTCTGATTGGCGGTGGTATGGACTTGTTCCGTGCTTTACGCATGCTGGTACCACCTGCATGGCAAAATGTTGAAAACCTAGATGCAGACTTACGTGCGTTTTATGAGTTTAACTCAAAACACATGGAAGCATGGGATGGCCCAGCAGGTTTAGTGATTCAAGATGGTCGTCATGCCATTTGTATGCTCGACCGTAATGGTTTACGCCCTGCACGTTGGGTCATTACCAAAAATGATTATATTACCCTTGCCTCAGAAATTGGTGTGTGGGATTACAAGCCTGAAGATGTTGTGTCTAAAGGTCGTGTAGGTCCTGGTCAGATTTTAGTGGTCGACACGTTTACAGGAAAACTTCTTGAAACAGAAGATGTGAGTAACCATCTGAAACGTATGCGTCCATATCGCCAATGGTTGCGTGAAAATGCCTTACGTTTACAAGTCAGTCCACAGCTTGAAGAACATTTGATTGATAAAGGTTTAAGTGGTGAGCAGCTGAAAGTTGCACAAAAAATGTTTATGGTCACTTTTGAAGAACGTGATCAAGTGTTACGTCCAATTGCTGAAAATGGCCAAGAAGCTGTTGGCTCAATGGGCGATGACACGCCAATGGCAGTGCTGTCAAAACAAGTACGTCATGTAACTGACTATTTCAGACAGCAATTTGCACAGGTGACCAATCCACCAATTGACCCGTTGCGTGAGTCGATTGTGATGTCACTTGAAACCTGTTTAGGCCGTGAGCAAAACGTATTTGAGCAAGGGCCAGAACATGCAGACCGCTTGATTATTTCAAGCCCTGTATTGTCTAATTCAAAAATGCACCAACTCAGAACCATTGGTCGTACAGGCTATGAAGCGGCTGAAATAGACTTAAACTATGAAGCTTCTGAAGGGTTGCAAGTTGCGATTCAACGCATTTGTGAAGAGTCGGCACAGGCCATTCGTGATGGTAAAACTTTACTGATTATTTCAGATAAAAAAATCCGAGCAGGCTATTTACCTGCAAATGCTGCAATGGTAACAGGTGCAATTCATCACTACCTCATTAAAGTCGGCTTGCGTGCAGATGCTAACATTATTGTAGAAACTGGACTTGCACGTGACCCACATCAATTTGCAGTGATTTTAGGCTTTGGTGCGACAGCAGTTTATCCTTACCTTGCTTATGACGTGATTAATGATCTTGTGGCGAAAGGTGAGCTGTTGGGTGATCCACTACAAGCACAAAGCAACTTCCGTAAAGGTATAGATAAAGGCTTGCTCAAAGTTTTATCTAAAATGGGAATTTCAACCGTTGCCTCTTATCGTGGTGGGCAGTTGTTTGAAGCCGTTGGTTTGTCGAGTGAAGTGGTTGATATGTGCTTTACTGGTGTACCAAGCCGTATACAAGGTGCGACTTTTACAGATTTAGAAAATGACCAAAAAATCTTGGCAGAATTGGCATGGAAAACCCGTAAGCCAATTGACCAAGGGGGTATGCTGAAATTTGTATTTGGTAAGGAATATCACGCCTTTAATCCAGATGTGATTAATGCATTACATCGTGCTGTACGTTCTGGAGATTACCAAGACTTCAAAGCGTATGCAGAATTGGTGAATAATCGTCCTGTTGCGACCATTCGCGATTTGCTAAAAGTAAAAACAGATCATCCAATTTCAATTGATGAAGTGGAAGATATTAGTCAAATCTTACCTCGTTTTGACTCTGCAGGCATGTCGATAGGTGCATTGTCACCAGAAGCACATGAGGCGATTGCGACAGCCATGAACACCATGGGTGGACGTTCAAACTCTGGTGAGGGTGGTGAAGATCCTGCACGTTATGGCACGATTCGAAACTCAAAAATTAAACAAATTGCATCAGGCCGTTTTGGTGTCACACCAGAATACCTTATGTCGGCTGAAGTACTACAAATTAAAGTCGCACAAGGGGCAAAACCAGGTGAGGGTGGTCAGTTACCTGGTGGTAAAGTAAACCCATTAATCGCTCGTTTACGTTATGCAGTGCCGGGTGTAACCCTGATTTCACCACCACCGCATCACGATATTTATTCAATTGAAGATTTATCACAGCTTATCTTTGACTTAAAGCAAGTTAATCCGAAAGCGATGGTGTCGGTAAAGCTGGTGTCTGAGCCGGGTGTGGGTACGATTGCTGCAGGCGTGGCAAAAGCCTATGCTGACTTTATTACCGTGTCAGGTTATGACGGTGGTACAGCTGCATCGCCGTTGTCTTCTATTCATCATGCTGGTTCACCGTGGGAACTTGGTCTTGCAGAAGCACATCAAGCATTACGTATTAATGACCTGCGTGGCAAAGTACGTGTACAAACCGATGGTGGTTTAAAAACGGGTCTAGATGTGGTGAAAGCCGCCATTTTAGGTGCAGAAAGCTTTGGTTTTGGTTCTACACCAATGATCGCTTTAGGCTGTAAATACCTACGTATTTGTCACTTAAACAACTGTGCAACAGGTGTTGCAACGCAACAAGACCACTTACGTAAAGATCACTATATTGGTGAGCCGGAAATGCTGATTAACTTCTTCAAATTTATTGCAGAAGAGACGCGTGAGTGGTTGGCCACACTTGGGGTGAGCCAACTGAAAGATCTGATTGGTCGCGTAGATTTACTAGAAATGCTACCGGGTGAAACACAGAAGCATCGTCATATTGACCTGAGCCCACTGTTACAGTCACACCCTGCAGCCGAAGGTAAGGCGCAGTACTGCGTACAACAGGGTAATCCACCATTTGACCAAGGTTTGTTGGCTGAAAGAATGGTTGAAGAAATGAAGCCAACCATTGAAGCAGCAACAGGCGGTGAGTTCTTCTTTAATGTAGGTAACTGTGACCGCTCTATTGGTGCTCGAATTTCTGGTGAAATCGCGAGCCGTCATGGTAACTTGGGTATGGAAAGTAACCCAGTGGTTGTGAACTTAAATGGTACAGCAGGGCAGTCACTCGGTGTGTGGAATGCAGGTGGTTTACACATTCGCTTAGAGGGTGATGCAAACGATTACGTCGGTAAGGGTATGGCAGGTGGTAAACTGGCGATCTTCCCACCAAAAGGTTCACCATTCCAAACGCAAACCACAGCCATTATTGGTAACACGTGTTTATATGGTGCAACGGGTGGTAAAGTCTACGCGGCAGGTACAGCAGGCGAGCGTTTTGCCGTGCGTAACTCAGGTGCATTTGCGGTCATTGAAGGGGCAGGTGATCACTGTTGTGAATATATGACTGGTGGTGTGGTGACCATTTTGGGCAAAGTGGGCTATAACTTCGGTGCAGGTATGACAGGTGGTTTTGCTTACGTTCTAGACTTGGAAAATGAATTTGTTGATCGTTATAACCATGAGTTAATTGATTTGACGCGTATTTCAACGGAATCTATGGAAGAACACCAAACTAACTTGCTACGCATTTTAGATGAACACATCAAAGAAACAGGAAGTGCGTGGGCATATAAGATTCGCCATGAGTTTGACTTCTATAGCCGAAAATTTTGGTTGGTTAAACCTAAAGCAGCAAACTTACTCACGTTGTTAAAAGCAACACAGGCCGACCCACAGTAACTCGAATCTTGATATGAACAGGCAGGTGCAAAATGGTTAGCCAATCATTTTGCACTGACCCACGGAGAACAATATGGCAGAACGCCTAAGTAACGACTTCCAGTTTCTCGATGTCGCACGCCAAGACCCTGAAAAAAAACAAATTGATGTACGTAAATCTGAGTTTGTAGAAATTTATAAACCATTTGGTACAGATACAGCACAAAACCAGACACACCGCTGTTTAGGTTGTGGTAACCCTTACTGTGAATGGAAGTGTCCTGTACACAACTACATTCCAAACTGGTTGAAACTCATTTCTGAAGGGCGTATTTTTCAAGCGGCTGAACTGTGTCACCAAACAAACACACTGCCTGAAGTGTGTGGTCGTGTGTGTCCACAAGACCGTTTGTGTGAAGGGGCGTGTACCTTAAATGACGGTTTTGGTGCAGTGACCATTGGTAATGCAGAGAAATACATTAACGATACTGCCTTTGCACTTGGTTGGCGACCAGACATGTCACATGTGCAATGGACCAATAAAAAAGTTGCTATTATTGGTGCAGGCCCTGCAGGTCTAGGCTGTGCCGATATTTTAATTCGTAGTGGTGTTAAACCGACTGTCTTTGATAAGCGCCCAGAAATTGGTGGCTTGCTGACTTTTGGTATTCCAGAATTTAAAATGGAAAAAGATGTCATGAAACGCCGTCGTGAAATTTTCACAGGCATGGGTGTTGAATTTAAGCTGAATGTAGAGATTGGCACAGACATTACTATAGAACAACTTTTAGCAGATTATGACGCCGTATTTATGGGTATGGGTACATATACCTACATGAAAGGCGGTTTTGCCGGTGAAGATTTAGATGGTGTGTACGATGCCTTAGACTTCCTGATTGCCAATGTGAACCGTTGTCAAAACTGGGAAAAAGATGCGTCTGAATATATTTGCATGGAAGGCAAAAAGGTGATTGTACTTGGTGGTGGTGACACAGCCATGGACTGTAACCGTACTTCTATTCGCCAAGGTGCGGCGGAAGTCACGTGTGCTTATCGCCGTGATGAAGCAAATATGCCGGGTTCTCGTAAAGAAGTACAAAATGCTAAAGAAGAAGGTGTAGAGTTTTTATTTAACCGCCAACCGATTGAAATTGTGGGTGAGCATGGCAAAGTCACTGGCGTGAAGGTCGTGACCACACAATTGGGTGAACCAGATGTACGTGGTCGCCGTAGTCCAGAGCCTGTGCCGGGTTCAGAAGAAATTTTACCTGCAGATGCTGTACTCCTTGCATTTGGTTTTAGACCAAGCCCAGCGGATTGGTTTAGTACTGCAAGTATTGAGCTCGATGGTTCAGGTCGCGTGGTGGCTAAGGAAGAGCAACAATATAAATTCCAAACATCTCATCCGAAAATATTTGCCGGTGGAGACATGGTACGTGGTTCAGACCTCGTTGTGACTGCCATTTGGGAGGGTCGTCAAGCAGCTGAAGGTATTTTAGAGTACCTAGATGTTTAATCTATTATTTAGACACTTTCTACAATAAAGGACTTTTATGGTTTATTGTTGTGATGAGTGTCATCCTGATTAAATTGTTTTGTAAAGAATGAAGCCTCCAAATTATTTTGGGGGCTTTATTAAATAAAAGAAACACCATACTTAGAAAAAATGCTTATTATAGAGATCAGTGACTATAAAAATGAGGAAAGTATGAACACTTTAAAAAAACTTGCACTTGTTGGCGTATTGGGTGCAACACTGGTAACGTCAGGCTGTGGTTACAATGTATTACAAGCAAAAGATGAAGCAGTGAATGCATCTTGGTCAGATGTAGAAAACCAATACCAGCGCCGTGCCGATCTTGTACCAAACTTGGTGAATGTTGTAAAAGGCTATGCAAAACATGAAAAAAGTACACTCACCGAAGTGACACAAGCTCGCTCAAATGTGGCAGGTATTAAAGTCGATAAAGAAGTACTTGAAAACCCAGAGTTATTTCAGAAGTACCAAAAGGCACAAGATCAACTTACAAGCTCTTTGTCACGTCTGATCGCTGTATCTGAAAACTATCCTGATTTAAAAGCGAATCAGCAATTTTTAGATTTACAAGCACAGCTTGAAGGTACTGAAAACCGAGTTGCTGTTGCAAGAAATCGTTATATTACAACTGTGCAGGACTATAACACCTATGTTCGCCAATTCCCTCAGGCACTCACTGCAAAGGTTATTGGTATGAAAGTGCGCCCTAATTTTAGTGCACAAGCAGGTGCTGAAAAAGCACCAACGGTATCATTTGATAATTAGTTTAGATAGGTCTGGCCAATGCATATTTGGTGTTCAAATAAGCTAGGATTGTTTTTTAAGGTGCTTATCAGTGTGCTACTTTTAAGCAGTTCAGTCTTGGCTTGGAGTGATGATCAAAACAAGCAACTACTTACAACCACTGCTTTGAGTGATCAGTCTCCTGATGATGCAATTGTGGGTCAGGTGGTGCAGGAGCAACAAGCTAAAAAAAACAACAATAAACCGTCACAGCAGAGTACGAATACACCACAGTCTGTGGCAAATGACCTACAAGATGGGCAAAGTACACGTACTTTGCCTACGCTTAATCAACCTGTTATCGATCAAACACACCTTTTAAATACAACACAGTTAAAACAGTTATCTGACCAAATTACCCAAATCCATCGAACTGCAAAAGCACAGATAGGCGTTGTGATTGTACCAAGTACAGGGCAAGAAGATATTTTTGATTTTGCAATACGACTTGCAAACCAGTGGAAGCTAGGCACACAAAAACAAGACAATGGTATTGTGATTGCTGTTGCAGTCAATGATCGTCGGATTCAAATTCTAACAGGTTATGGTTTGGAAGGGGTATTACCAGATGTTGTGGTAAGTCGGATTATACGCAACCAAATTACCCCTGCATTTAAAGAAGGCAATATTGCACTGGGTTTAATGTCGGGTATCAATGAAATTCAAAGAATCATTAATTTAGACCCAGCGATTGCTCAGCAAGCGGCACAACAGTTAAAACAACAGCATGAAATTGCGATTCGTGAGCAAGAATCTAGAGATCAGATGCTACTTTATACCGCCATTATTTTAATTGTAGGTATATTTGCATCTTCATTCTTTGGTCATCGTTTAACAGCATCTGTGGCTGGTGTGACTGCGGTCAGTACAGGTTTACTCAGTGGGGCTGGACTACTGGTCAGCCTTTTGCTCGGTGCTGGTGTTTTTTTCCTTTTAATCACTTCTTTAGCACAGTTACTACTACAAGTATTTACATCAGGTGGTGGTAGTGGTGGCGACAGTAGTGGCGGTAATGGTAGTAGTGGTTATAGCGGTGGTGGCGACTTTGGTGGTGGAGGTGCTTCGGGCTCATGGTAAATAAAACACAAGCAACCTATATTTTAAGTAGTACTGGTGTAGATAAAAAAACAACAGTTAGCTTTAAGCGTTGGTTGAAACATTTTTTTTATTTGTCTAACAGTAAATATTACTTTTCTAAGCAGGACAGAATAGATATTGCTCAAGCCATTCAGTCTGCTGAACAGGGGCATGTTGGTGAAATACAAGTGGTCATAGAGAGTTATATACCTTCAAATGCTGCATATTTTCAAAATACTACGATGAGAGCGCGTCAGCTATTTGCAGAACTGGGTGTTTGGGATACTGAATATAATAGTGGTGTACTTTTGTATGTTAATTTATGCGAACGACAGGTCGATATTGTATTTGATCGTGGTATTAAGAAAACAACAGACCCAAGGACTTGGCAAAATATTTGCCAAAGTGTGATACAACAAATGAAAAATAAGGCCTATAAAGTAGCGATCACCTATGGTGTAGAACAAATTGGGAAAACACTCAATCACCACTATTCAAGTATAGAGCCATTAGACGCTAATAATGAATTATCTGATGATCCGATGATTTTATAGACCGATTGTTATAGATTTAAGTGGCCAGTTACAAAAATATTTAATGTTTTAAACACCTCGTAAGTATGATTAAGTACTTGTAATATGTGTAGATGTCTAAATTTTTAATATCTATTTTTATTGGCATGCTTGTTGCTGTAATTTAGTTATCACATGGCTGTGCTAGATTTATTCACATATAATCATGCTATGTATATTGGTATATAATATGTTATGTTTAGCATGTTTAATTTAACTGAATTATATTCCTTTCAAACTCAATATCGGGGTAAATGAATGAACGCTCAAAAAGGTTTTACATTAATTGAATTGATGATCGTTGTTGCGATTATTGGTATTTTGGCTGCGATTGCGATTCCTGCGTATCAAGGCTATATTGCTAAATCACAAATTGCCGCAAGCTTAGCGGAAATTAGCCCAGGTAAAACCAATGCCGAAGCATTACTTGCAACTGGTGTATCTACAACGCTTACTAGTGCATCTGCTGTTGGCTTACAGACATCTACTAATAACTGTTCAGCAATTGCCGTAAGTATTTCAAGCACAACATCCGTGATTACTTGTACAATGCAAGGTACGACTTCAATTACAGGTAAGAAAATTCAATGGGCACGTTCTGCAGATAACACGACTACAGGTGCTGTTGGAACTTGGACGTGTAACTCAGATGCACCAGCAGATTATATACCAAAATCTTGTACTGGTCGTACAATTGCTACTTCTTAATTATTTGTGGTAAACAGTGCGGAGGTTTTAAACTTCCGCATTTATTATGAAAATATTTCTAAGTCTTTTTAGCGTATTGCTTTGGTTGTCTTATGCCAATCCAGCCCATTACCTTCCGTGGTCTAGCTTCCTATCAGAGTTTTTAGCTTTTTTTAGTATTGTTTTTCTACTTCCATTGTTATTTTTAAGAAGAAATATAGCTATCCCTCGTTTTATTTTTCCATTTTTATTATTATCAGCTGTACCATTTTTACAATATTATTTTACCCAAATTTTCTTTTTTACTATTGCTTGGTCGGCGTCACTGTATCTATTTACTTTCATGTTAGCTGTTATCGTTGGTTATAACTTAACAATAAAAGAACATACTAAAAATTCACTTTTGAATGCTGTATACACTGCATTTTTTGTTGCATCTTTATTTTCTTCTTGCCTCGCTATTTTTCAGTGGTTAGGGGTGTTTAAGGGGCAAGCATGGATAATGGGCTTCACTGGCAATCGTCCATATGCAAATATCGGGCAATTTAACCAATTATCTACATTGTTATCCTTAGGTTTACTATCAGGCTTGTATTTTTTTGAACGAGCTATTCTAAAAAGAAATATATTTATTATTTCTAGTTGCCTATTTCTATTTGCCATGGCACTTTCACAATCCCGTACAGGGTGGTTGATCATTACTTTTTGCTTTATTTTTGTTATGGTTTGGCAAAATAAAATGGATTTAAAGTCTAATTATAAAGATTTTATTTTTTTAACACTCTTTTATATTTTAGCAATTTTAGTGTTGCCAAGTTTAAATCATCTTTTAGCTCCTTATTTTGATATTGCACCTATTAGCTCGGCATCTGAAAGAATTTCATCAGGCTATTTAAGGTTAGATATTTGGAACCAAATGATTCATGCTGTCATGAAACAGCCTCTTTGGGGTTATGGTTGGAATCAAACCAGTGTTGCACAAGCACAGGTTATTGATGTTTATAAAGGCTATGAATGGGCATCCAGTGCACATAATTTATTTTTAGATATTATTGTTTGGTGTGGATTACCTTTGGGTTCAATAGTTGTTTTATATATTCTCTGGATATATAAAAACTTATTTAACCATATTGTTAATCTTGAAACACTGATAATCTTTCTCATAGTCTCGGCATTAGGTATTCATTCAATGCTTGAATTTCCATTGTATTATATGTATTTCTTATTACCTTTGGGTTTGCTTATTGGCATCTCATTTAGGTATCAATCACGTTCTGAGCTTTTAATAAGTCGCTGGTTTATACCAATTATCGTGTCTTTTTCTTTTTTTGCTGGATATCATGTTTATCAGCAATATAATTTAGTTTGGGACAATACTCTGGCTGGAAAAACAGCGGAAATGAACGATCATAAAGGAAAAGTAGATTTACCTTACACTCTTTTTTTGTTTGACCAATATGACGCTAGAGCACAATGGATTGGTCTAAATGTACATCAAAAAATGACAGCATTTGATTGGGTGAATGCAAAAAAAATGGCTGAATTGTATATTATGCCTTACGACTTAATAAAATATGCTCAGGTCCTTGCCGTGAATGGGCAAGAGCAAGAGGCAAAAAGACAACTTGCTATTTTAAATTATACGTATCGTCGAAATCTAACATATGAGCAATTATTCGATAAGTAGCATTAGCTATGGTTTTGTTTTGGTTTTGCCCAAAAAAGAACCACTTAACCCCAAAATAGAGCAAAGTTAAAAAAACAGCTTGCGTTGCATGGTTTAGCTCTATACAATGCGCTCCATCAAGTTATTTAGTGCTTGGTTTTAAGATTACATGTTTACCAGAACATTGTAATGTCGGTGCGGGATGGAGCAGTCTGGTAGCTCGTCGGGCTCATAACCCGAAGGTCGTTGGTTCAAATCCAGCTCCCGCTACCAATTCAATGAAGCTTGCAAAATCATTGGGCTTATTCAAAGTTGTAAAGCAACTAAAAGTAAGTTAGAATATTGCACACTATTGCGGGATGGAGCAGTCTGGTAGCTCGTCGGGCTCATAACCCGAAGGTCGTTGGTTCAAATCCAGCTCCCGCTACCAAGATTCTTGCTAAAAGGCTCACAAATAGGTGGGCCTTTTTGCACAGTGGGCTTTGCTTTTTCTGTGCAAAAAGGGCGGATACACGCCCTTTTTTAATGGTCGTTATGTTGTGTAGACATCAATTCGTCAACAATACATGCTTCACTACATACAGGTAGGTTGGTACAAAAGCCAACTGTTGCATTGCATAAAATGATGAGAGTACATGAAATTATCAAACAAAAATCAAGCGCTACAAGATCTCATTGCACCTGCGGTAGCAGCATGTAATGTTGAACTATGGGGTATTGAATTTTTACCGCAAGGTAAGCGTTCAATGCTACGTATTTATATAGATCGACCTGATCAAGTCGATCAAATAGAAGCCCCTGAAGATGAAAATACCGACGACAAAGGTCGTGGCATTGGTGTTCAAGATTGTGTAAATGTGACAAAGCAAGTCGGCGCAATTTTAGATGTACATGACCCTATTTCTGGTGAATATTCTCTTGAAGTATCTTCACCTGGGTGGGATCGTCCATTTTTTCAACTTACTCAAATGCCAGCATATATTGGCCAACAAATCGCTTTACGTTTAATTGCTGCTGTTGAAAATCGCCGTAAATTTCAAGCGAAACTGGTTGCTGTTGATCTTGAAAATGAAACGATTCAAGTAGAAGTGGAAAAGCAACACGTTATTGAAATTGATAGTCAAAATATCGACAAGGCCAATTTGGTATATCAAGACTAAATTATTAAGAAAATTTGAAAGTATAGGTGACTTATGGGTCGTGAAATTCTTACCGTTGCAGAAACGGTTAGTAACGAAAAGGGTGTTAGCCGCGAAGCCATCTTTGAGGCACTAGAACAGGCATTAGTGGCTGCAACTAAAAAGAAGTTTTACGAAGGCACAAACTCTGAAGAAGCACAACTACGTGTAGAAATTGATCGTAAAACAGGTGAGTATCGTACATTTCGTCAGTGGGAAGTTGTTGCTGATGAAGACCATGAAATGCCAGCATGCCAAGATGCAATTTCAGATCTAGACCCTACGAAATGTTCAATTGGTGATATTCGTGAGTTAGAAGTTGAGTCGATTGAGTTTGGACGAATTGCTGCACAAATTGCAAAACAAGTGATTGTACAGAAAATTCGTGAAGCTGAGCGTGCATTGATTGCTGATGCGTATATGTCTAAAGTCGGTGAGCTTATTTATGGTGAAGTGAAAAAACAAACCAAAGATGGCTACATTATCGACTTAGGTGATAACGCAGAAGGTTATTTGGCGCGTGAAGAAACGATTCCAAAAGAGAACTTACGTCCAAAACAGCGTTTAAGTGCAATTTTGTATGAAGTAAACCGCGAAGGTCGAGGTGCACAATTATTGCTATCTCGTTCTAGACCAGAGATGTTAAAGGCACTGATTAAGAAAGAAGTTCCTGAAATCTCAGAAGAAATTATTGAAATTAAAGCGGCCACACGCCAAGCAGGTGTGCGTGCTAAAATTGCAGTAAAAACCAATGATCACCGTATAGACCCTGTAGGTGCATGTATTGGTATGCGTGGTACACGTATTCAATCGGTACAACAAGAACTCAATGGCGAACGTATTGATGTTGTTGTATGGTCAGATGACCCTGCACAATATATTGCTAGTGCACTTGAGCCAGCAGATGTCTCTGGTATTGTGATTGATGAAGACATGCGTACAGCAGATATTATTTTTGCGACAAGCGAACAACTTGCACGTGCGATTGGTTCACAAGGGCAAAATGTCCGTCTTGCATCAGACTTGACAGGCTATAAGCTTGATATGATGCTTGAGGAAGACTACCATGCTCGTCAACAAAATGAAGCGCAACAGTATTTAGACATGTTTGTAACGCGTTTAGATATTGATGAAAACTTGGCTGTTGCATTGGTTGAAATGGGCTTTACTTCACTTGATGAAGTGGCGTATGTGCCTGCAGAAACATTCAATGAAATTGACTTAGATGCTGAAACTGTTGAACTTTTACAGAGTCGAGCGAAAGAAGTTGCTTTGGCAGATGCGTTAAAAGAGCAAGAAAATATTCAAGAGCCAAGCGATGAATTATTGAATATGGAAGGCGTAACGAAGCAAATCGCGTATGCACTTGCAAGCCGTGGCATTGTAACAATAGATGACCTTGCAGATCAGGCCACTGACGATATCTCAGATATTGAAGGTCTTGATGACAAACAAGCAGGTCAATTAATTATGAAAGCCAGAGAATCATGGTTTAACTAGGAGGTATTAAATGACGGACAAGTCGATTAAAGAATTGGCGAAAAATGTGGGACGTCCTGTTGAGAAGCTCCTAGAGCAAGTTCGTGATGCGGGATTGCCACAAAAAAACGCTGATGATACGCTTACAATAGAACAGCAAAATACCCTCGTAAACCATCTTAAAAAAGTACATGGTCAAGACGAAGGCAATGCAGGAAAAATTACCTTGAAACGTAAAACCACCAGTACAGCAAAAGTTGCAAGTACCTCTGGTAAGCCTAAAACTATTAATGTAGAAGTACGCAAAAAGCATACTTTTACCAAGCCTGATACAAAGCAATTGGCTGCTGAAGCGGCTGCAAAAGCTAAAACTGATGCAGACAAGCTAAAAGAAATGGCAAAAGCTGTAAAGTCTGATGCTAAAGAAAGTAAGCCTGTTGTTGAAAACAAAGCCAATGCAACGCTTGAAGCGATGCGTGCAGCACAAGCACAAAAGAAAGAGCAAGTGACGACTTCTTCTAAAGCTGCTGTTGTTGTGAAAAAACGTAATGGTGCAGTGGTTCGTCCAAATACTAAGCCAACAGTCAATGCTGCTGAGAAAAAAGCACGTCAGGAACAAGAAGCACAGCTTCGTGCAACTGAAGAAGCTGTACGTCGTAAAGCAGCTGAAGAAGCACAGCAACGTACACTTGAACAAATGCGTAAAATGGCATCTAAATATACGAATGATGATACTAAAACCATTCGTGTAGTCGATGATGCCCCAATTGCTGCAGGCCTTGTTGGTCAAGCGTATGAAGAATCTTTCAAGAAAGAAGACCGTGAAATTAAGCGTGGTGGTAGTACTAAAGACACCCGTGGTCAAAAGAAAGGTCGTAATGGGCAAGAAGAGCAAAGCTTTAGCAAAAACCATCATAAACGTGGTTTAAAAACCAGTGCTTCAAATAAGCATGGTTTTGAAAAACCAGTTAAAAAACAAGTATATGATGTTGAAATTGGCGAAACCATTATTGTTGGCGATCTTGCTCAAAAGATGGCTATTAAGGTTCGCGAAGTGATTAAAATGCTCATGAAAATGGGTGAGTTAGTCAATGAAAATCAAGCGATTGACCAAGAAACAGCATCTTTAGTGGTTGAAGAAATGGGGCATAACCCTGTTCTTGTGTCTGATACTGCAACAGAAGACAACCTGTTAGAGCAAGCAGAGCAAGCACGTGGTGAATTGACCGTTCGTCCACCAGTTGTGACCATTATGGGGCACGTTGACCATGGTAAAACGTCATTGCTTGACCGTATTCGTCGTGCAAAAGTAGCTGCAGGCGAAGCAGGTGGTATTACACAGCACATTGGTGCATATCATGTTGAAACAGACAAAGGCATTATTACTTTCTTAGATACACCAGGACACGCAGCGTTTACATCAATGCGTTCACGTGGTGCAAAAGCAACAGATATCGTAGTATTGGTTGTTGCCGCTGATGATGGTGTAATGCCACAAACTGCTGAAGCAATTGACCATGCACGTGCTGCAGGTACACCAATTATTGTTGCTATGAACAAGATGGACAAAGAATCTGCTGACCCAGATCGCGTTCTGAATGAATTAACAGCAAAAGAAATTGTGCCAGAGCAATGGGGTGGTGATGTTGCCGTTGCGAAAGTGTCTGCACACACAGGTGAAGGTATTGATGAGCTATTGGACTTGATCTCAATTCAAGCTGAACTCATGGAATTACAAGCATCAGCAAAAGGTGCTGCACAAGGTGTAGTCATCGAAGCACGTGTTGATAAAGGACGCGGTGCAGTGACTTCTATTCTTGTACAAAACGGTACATTAAATGTAGGTGACTTGGTACTTGCTGGTTCATCTTATGGTCGTGTACGTGCGATGTCTGATGAAAATGGCGTTCGTATTAAATCTGCAGGTCCTTCTATTCCAGTAGAAATTTTAGGACTACCAGAAGCACCAATGGCAGGTGATGAAGTCCTTGTTGTAAACGACGAGAAAAAAGCACGTGAAGTTGCAGATGCACGTATGACCCGTGAACGTCAAAAGCGTTTAGAGCGTGCAAGTGCAATGCGTCTAGAGAACCTCATGTCTTCTATGGGTAAAAAAGAAGTTCCAACGGTGAATATCGTACTTAAAACTGATGTTCGTGGTTCTTTAGAAGCACTACAAACAGCATTGTATGACCTTGCAACTGATGAAGTGAAAGTACGTGTGATTGGTTCTGGTGTTGGTGCAATTACAGAGTCTGATGTCACTTTAGCTGAATCATCAGATGCAGTATTACTTGGCTTTAACGTACGTGCAGATACAACAGCACGTCAAAAAGCAGATCAAGATGAAATTGATATTCGTTACTATAGCGTGATTTATCAGCTCATTGATGATGTG
The DNA here is from genome assembly GCF_015627125.1 of Acinetobacter rathckeae. Taxonomy (GTDB): domain Bacteria; phylum Pseudomonadota; class Gammaproteobacteria; order Pseudomonadales; family Moraxellaceae; genus Acinetobacter; species Acinetobacter rathckeae. Next base: position 68,371 of record NZ_VTDO01000007.1, read on the forward strand.
AAAAATGCCATGAGTGGTAAACTTGCTCCAGAACATCGTGAAACGATTCTTGGTGTGGCGCAAGTACGTGAAGTCTTCCATTCAAGTAAGTTTGGTGCTGCTGCTGGTTGTATGGTGATGGAAGGTGTGATTCATCGTAATAAACCGATCCGTATCTTGCGTGATGATGTTGTGATTTTCCAAGGTGAGCTTGAATCACTACGTCGTTATAAAGATGTAGTTGAAGAAGTACGTGCAGGTATGGAATGTGGTCTAGCTGTTAAGGGCTATAAAGATATTAAAGCCTTAGACAAAATTGAAGTATATGATGTACAAATTATTAAGCGGAGCCTTTAATTTATGGCAGGTAGTCAGCGTTTAAAACGTATGGCAGACTCAGTTCAGCGAGAAGTCGCTGAACTGATTCGTCAGGAGTTAAAAGACCCTCGCTTAGGTGGTTACGTGACCATTTCTGCTGTGAAAGTAAGCCCAGATTTGGGTTATGCTGAAATTTATGTCACAGTGATGGGACGTGAGCTTGGCGATGAACAGACTGAAGAAGCAAATAAAGAGACGCTAAATGTGTTAAATAAAGCGTCTGGATTTTTGCGTCAAGAGTTGAGTCGACGCATTAAGACAAGAGTCACGCCACGTTTACGTTTTCATTATGATAAAACCAATGCATATGGTAACTATATGTTTGATTTAATCGAAGAAGCGGTAAAAGACCTACCTGAGCGTAAAAAAGAGCAAGATTAATACAATAAAAAAGCCACTTTCTAGTGGCTTTTTTATATGTGCTTTTCTTATTGATTTGGCTTATTGGTTGGTTGGTTCGAGAGTTTGTTGTTCACATCACGCGTTGAAAACTTAGTTTTAGACCATGGTAAAGGGCGTTGAATGGTTTCAGGTACATCGCCACTTAGTGAACGCAGTTTTAAGTGAAGTGCTGCTTGTGCCATCAGGTTGGCAGATACAGGTGCACTAATAAAAGCCAATAGTGTAATAATTAATTCAGCAAATCCAAAATGATGATGAAAGGCCGAATAGATCATTGCAGCAATTAAAAAACTGCCTAAGCCTAAAGTACTTGATTTGGTTGGTGCATGTAAACGAGTAAACAAGTCGGGTAGGCGAATCATGCCAATACCGCCAGTCAGCATAAAAAAGCTACCTAGCAGTAAGAAGAATGACACACAAATTTCCATGATAAGTTGCATCATTTACTCCTTAATCTATCACATGGCCACTGGTAAAGTATCTAGCCAGTGCAACTGTTGAAATGAAACTTAGCATAGAAATAAACAACGCGCCTTCAAAGAGAAGGTTCGTTGCCCAATAAATACCAAGTACAATAATAAGTCCAGATGTGTTTAAAAATAATGTATCAAGTGCCAAAAGCCGATCAACAATAGATGGCCCAGTGACCATGCGAACAAGGCACAACAGCATAGAAATTGTGATCATGGTGAGACAAATTCCAAGTACATAAGGCAATATCATCATTGATTAACTCCTGTTTTTGCACTAAAAATTTGAATCAAAGGCTGTTCATAGCGTTGTTTAATGAGCTTAATCTCAGCATCTGGGTCTTTTGCATTGAGTGCATGAACTAAAATATCACCACGGGCTTGGTCTATGCCTGCACTGACTGTGCCTGGTGTTGTGGTAATAATCATTGCAAGTAATGAGTTAACTTGCTCATGTTTAGTTTCTAGTGGTATGCGGAACCATTTAGGTTCTAGGTTTTTTTTAGGCCCAAGTACAAGTTTAGCAACCACAAAGTTAGAAACAACTATGTCCCACAGTACGGTAAAAAATAAGTAGATGCTCGGTTGCCATTGAATATTTGGGGTGCGAGCAATAAATGGTGCTGAGAGTTTTGGAATAATAATTGCAATGAGACATGCGGTGATTACCTCACTCAAAGCAATACTGTGATTGAGCATAAGCCAAATTAAGCCACACAGCACAGAAACAAAAGGGTGGGGCAACCAGCGTATAAGCAATGACTTTCTTTTCATTTAAGGCTCCATTCGCTGTAGTTTTGCACCATCGTTGTTAATGGGTAAGGTGGTTGGTCTTAATAATTCTTGTTGCTGTTTTTCAATTTGCTCTTTTTTATATTGAGAAACATGCTCACCATTGAGTGTTTCTGGTGCAACAATATAAGGAATAAGGTGTGCATTTGGGTCCAAATTTTCACCTGCATATTTTGTTTCTGCAATATATTTTGAATCAAAAGGCTGGGTACTAATCACATTACCACGCGGGTCTTGCTTGAGTATGGCATTTTGATAAAACGATTGCTGTGATAAATCGGTGCTTGCAGCCGCCAAATATTGCTGAATCGGACTGGCAAAAATAACATATGCGATCAGCATGATTAAGAAAAAATATACTGTGATGTCATAGCGTTTTGGTGAGCGTTCAGGCAGTGCTTGGTACTGTGCATATGCTTCATTTGCAGGATTGTTTTCTGGCTCACTGGCTTGCCAAAATAAAATGAACCCTGCTTTCACAAAAGCCAAGATACTGAGTAAACTCACTACTAATATAGTGATAATAATAGCGACTTGGTATGGATAGCCTGCAGTGGCCTGTAAAATAAAGACTTTACCTAAAAAGCCACTAAATGGTGGTAAACCTGCCATCATTAGGGCAATCAGAAAAAAGCAAATAGATAGGAGCGTATTTTGTTTCATGCGTGGTGCAACTTTAAAGTGGTCTTTAAACTCACCTCGTTGTGCAGTAATCCACCCACAAAGTAAATAAAATGCTGCTCCCACAATGGTGCTATGAAACAGATAATATAGCCCTGCAGTCCATGAAGTGGGGCGGTCTATACCTAGAGCCACGCAGATTGTACCAAGTGACGATAAAATCATAAAACCAACAAAACGTCTTAAACGTATTGCACCTAATGCTCCAATTACGCCATAGAGTGAGCCAAGTAAGCCAAGTGCCAATAAAATATTAAATAAGGCAGTGTATTCTTGCTCAATAAAAAGTACGGAATTTACGCGTAAAATGGCATAAATACCCACTTTGGTCATGAGGGTAAATAAAGCAGCAACAGGTGTACTCGCCACAGCATAGGTTTTAGGTAACCAAAAACCTAAAGGTAAGACTGCGGCTTTAATGGCAAATACAGTGAAGAGTAGATATGCACCTGCGGTCGCAAGCTGTTTTTGGTCTGCATGTAGTGTTGGCATAATACGGGCCACATCAGCCATATTTAAACTGCCGACACTGGCATAAATTAAACCCAATGACACAAGAAAAATTGCACTGGCGACAAGGTTAATCACAACATAGTGTATGCCCAGTTGAAAGCGTGCTTTACCTTGACCGTAAATGAGTAATACATACGATGACATGAGCAACACTTCAAAAAATACAAAGAGGTTGAACAAATCACCTGTAAGGAATGCACCACATAAACCCATCAGTAAAAATTGTAGTAATGCATGGAAATAACGACCACGTAAGTCCCAGTCTGAGCTAGCAAACCATAAAATAGGTAGTGCTAAAAGATAGGTGAGTAATAGCATAAAACCAGATAAACGGTCTAATACTAAAACAATCCCAAAAGGCGCAGACCATTGGCTGAGTGTATATACAAAAAGTTGGCCATGAGTACTTTGAATCACATAGCTAAGTGCCGTAATAAAACCTGCAATGGTTGCGGTATAGCTGATAAAGCGTCGCCATGGTTGAAGTTTATCTGTGAGTAGCTCTTCAGCACGGGGGTTGCCTAGTAGTAATAAAATAAAGCCAGCAAAGGCAGGAATCAGTATGCTAATAATTGGAGTTTGGGCATGCCAAAAATGTAAAAAGCTATTCATGAGGCTTTGTCCTCATTTGGGTCATCTGCCAATTCGGTGATTTCTTTAGAGTCGACATGGTCTGTACCAGATTCATAGCGACTGCGTAGTGCTAACTGTACAATAAAAGCAGTGGTTGCAAAGCCGATTACAATTGCGGTGAGTACCAGTGCTTGGGGGAGTGGGTCAGTCACAGAGGTGGTTTCTGTGAGTATGGCTGGTGAGTTAATATGTACTCGACCTGTGGCAAATAAAAATAAATTTACCCCATAACCAAGCATGGCCAAGCCAAGCACCACAGGAAATGTTCTGGCACGTAAAATTAAATAAATGCCAGTTGCAAATAGTAATCCAATCGCGGATGCCATTAACAGTTCAATACTAATCATCTTGGCTTACCCCTTTGGCATAGGACCAGACATTGAAGAATGTCGGGAATCCCCTAGTACAGAAATCATGAGCATGGTTGAGCCAACCACTGCAAAGTACACACCTAGATCAAACAAAACGGCAGAAGCTAAATGTGTTTCGCCGAGCAACGGTGGTGAAATATAAATATGTGCACTGGTTAAAAATGGTCGCATCCAAAACCATGAAGCAATGCCTGAAAGTCCTGCAATGGTTAAGCCTGAGCCAATCCAAATTTCGTATAAACGCCCAGACTTTGCTTGAATAAGGCGTTCAGCCCGGTCTTGACCTAAGGCAATATATTGTAAAATAAGTGCAATCGCGGTAATTAAGCCCGCAATAAAACCACCACCGGGGTAATTATGCCCACGCATGAAAATATAAAAGCTGACCACTAAAGCAATAGGTAAGACCCAAGATGCCGTCGTACGTAATAAAAGTGGCGATGGGTTAAAGCGGTAGGTTAGACCTTTGGTGGTTTGTGTACCATGTGCTCGCATGCCATCCATTAAACACAGTGTACCTATGCCTGCAATGCCTAAAACGGTGATCTCGCCAAAGGTATCGAAACCACGGAAGTCCACTAAAATGACATTGACGACATTTGCACCACCACCAAGTGGTAAAGACTGTTGCACGAAGAACCAAGAAATTGAGCTGTAGTCGCGGGTTAAAATCAGCCAAGTCACCCAACCAATGCCACCTCCTGCAGCAATCGCAATAAAGGCATCTCGCCAACGTCTGGCTTGAGATGATTCATAGGGGGTGAGCTGTGGTAATAAAGACAAGCTCATTAACAGTAGCACTGTGGTGACCACATCAACTGTAATTTGTGTGAGTGCAAGATCAGGGGCGGAGAGTGTAATAAAGGTAATAGAGACCACAAGACCCACCGCACCACTAATCAGCACCGCTTTAATCCGTTCGTGGTGAAACCATAGCATCATCCAGCAGGCACTAAATAACAGTAACCACAGTACAATTGCCAACATAGGTGCATGGGTAAGTACACGCGTGCCTGTACCAATTTGGTAGGGGAGCAATGGAATGCAAATCATCACAATGCTAAAGCTAATCACCCAAAACAAATAGCTTTGTAGGCGACTGGTTTCTGTCGCTAGTTTAATTTGGCGGGCAATCACTTCTAAACGATGCAATAGCTTTTCAAAAATGAGTTTGCCTTGTAGTGGGCCTAGATGTTTTTCAAGCTCAATATGTCTGATTTTGCCTTGTCGAGCAAAGAAAAAGTACAGACTAATACCACCGACTAGGGCAATCATACTCATGATGAGTGGTGTATTTACACCATGCCAAATCGCCAAGTGAGCAATATGATGGTTGCTGGTTAATAAAATAGATTGTGTAACACTGTTCACAATACTTTCAGCAAAAAATGCAGGTAATATGCCGACTAAAATACATAAAATTGCGAGCAGTAAAATGGGAGCACGCATACCAAAAGGGGGCTCATGTGCTTCTTTGTTTGGAATATCTTGTCCTAAAGCCCCATCAAAAAATATGCCGTGAATCATGCGTGTTGAGTAAGCCACTGCAAAAATACCTGCCAATGTGGTGATAATAATTGCGATGGTTAAACTTGTTCCCGAAAACTGTGCCACGATTTCGGTAAAAAACATTTCTTTGGATAAAAAGCCGTTGGTGAGTGGTACACCTGCCATTGCTGATGCGGTAATAAAGGTGAGCGTGCCTGTAAATGGAAGCAGTTGCCAAACACCTTTGAGCTTGCGTAGGCTTCGTGTTCCCATTTCATGGTCGATCACCCCTGCAATCATAAATAGCGCCGCTTTAAATGTGGCATGGTTCATAATGTGAAATACAGCAGCTGCTACAGCAAGCGGGGAACCAATCCCGAGTAAGCAGACAATTAAGCCTAAATGACTAATGGTTGAATACGCCAATAAGCCTTTAAGGTCTTCTTTGAAAATGGCAAAAAATGCCCCAATAAAAAAGGTGATGAGGCCAATACTGGTCACTAAAGTATGAAATAAACCAAAGCCTACAAAAATAGGCAATAAACGAGCAATCAGGAAAATACCCGCTTTCACCATAGTGGCAGAGTGTAGATATGCCGACACAGGCGTTGGTGCTGCCATGGCATTTGGTAGCCAAAAGTGAAATGGAAATTGTGCACTTTTGGTCATTGCACCCAGTAAAATAAGTAACATGGCGGGAGTGAACAACGCATGCTGTTGTAGGCTTGAGCCCATGGCAAGAATATTATGAATTTGATACGTGCCTGCAATTTGCCCCAACAATACAAAGCCACCGAGTAAAGCCAATCCACCCATACCCGTAATGGTGAGTGCCATACGTGCACCACGTTGTGCTGCATCATATTGGTGCCAGTAAGACACCAATAGAAATGAAGAAATACTGGTGAGCTCCCAAAAGACCAATAAAATAATCAGGTTATCTGAAAGAGAGATACCCAACATAGCGGCCATGAAAAGATTGAGTAATACATACAGCTTACTTAAAGAGCTGTTTTTACTCAGATAATAGTAAGCGTAGATGAAAATAAGCGTACCAATACCACTAATGAGTAATGCAAATAGCCATGCAATGGCATCTAGGCGAAAGCTTAAATTAATACCAAGCTGAGGCAACCAGTCCCATTGCTGTAAAATGGTTTGACCTTGTAGTACAGGCTGAGCTTGACTGAGCAGTAGAATAAAACAACTTAAACTAATGCCAACAGCGACTAACATTTTGGCAAGGCGAGGGGCTTTATTGAGTAGTGCACTGAGTCCAGTACCTAGCAATAAAGGTAAAATAATAATAATGGCCAGCACGCTCGTATCCTTATTTTGGTGTAGGCATGTGCCTGATGAATCTTTTCCTTTAAAATTTAGAGGTTTGCAAAGAGAAATCCAATATTCAAATTTTAAAAGCCAATCGTTTGATTTTACTGTCTAATGTAAAACAAAAAATCTACAGGAATTAGACACTATCTGTTGATATTGTAATCAATAAATACGGATAATTCAGAGTTTTTTAACATTAAAAAACAGCAAGATTGCTAAAACTGCGTACATTTTAACATGATTCATTTTAGTGCGTGATTGATTGAGTCAATAGTGAGCATTTTAAAAAACTTTAACCCAAAAAAGTGCAAATCTGCTATCTTATAAATGAAGTGGCAGTATTGATGTGAAATCTGCAGTGTTATGCCAAAGTCTTAAGTGACAGCATATATTTTTTGTAGAGAATAAGAGCAATCAATGTTAGTTTACATGGTCAGATTCACAGGATAACCGTGTAGTTTAAGAGAGATCGTCGCTGTACAAAATAATCTGCTGTAATGATTTGGTCATGTATATTGCAAGAATCAAGGAAAGAATATACATCTGATGCCCGATAGACTGTTGAATGTGATGCTTAACCATGTACTCGTTTATGGGTATATGTAAAAATCCATACCATAAGAGATATGGTCAACATGCTAGCAAATGATGAATAAAGCGAGCTACGCAGAAGATGATAATGCTTGAAATAAAGCAACATGCTGGGTAGTAAGTGAATTAGCCCGTCTAAAAATGGATGAAATAGGAAAACGAATATGTCTAAGATTTTTGATTTTGTAAAACCTGGTGTAGTCACAGGTGATGACGTTCAAAAAGTGTTTGCTGTTGCGAAAGAAAATGCTTTTGCTTTACCTGCGGTCAATTGCGTAGGTACTGACTCTATTAATGCAACACTTGAAGCTGCTGCCAAAGTCAAAGCACCAATTATCATTCAATTTTCAAATGGCGGTGCAACATTCATTGCAGGTAAAGGTTTAAAAACAGATAAACCACACGGTGCTGCAATTTTAGGCGCAATTTCTGGTGCACAGCACGTACACCTGATGGCTGAACATTACGGCGTACCTGTTATTTTGCATACTGACCACTGTGCAAAAAAACTATTACCTTGGATTGATGGCCTGCTAGATGCGGGTGAAAAACACTTTGCAGCAACAGGTAAGCCATTATTTTCTTCACACATGATTGATTTGTCAGAAGAGTCATTAGAAGAAAACATTGAAATTTGTGCACAGTACTTAGCGCGTATGTCTAAATTAGACATGACACTAGAAATTGAATTAGGTTGCACAGGTGGTGAAGAAGATGGCGTAGACAACAGCCATATGGACGCTTCAGCACTGTATACACAGCCTGAAGATGTAGACTACGCTTACCAAAAACTGAGTGCGATTAGCCCACGCTTCACCATTGCAGCATCATTTGGTAACGTACACGGTGTATACAAACCAGGGAATGTAAAATTAACGCCAACAATTTTACGTGATTCACAAGAATACGTGAGTAAAAAACATAACTTGCCACATAATAGCCTAGACTTTGTATTTCATGGTGGTTCAGGTTCTTCTGCACAAGAAATTGAAGAGTCAATTGGCTACGGCGTGATTAAAATGAACATTGATACAGACACGCAATGGGCGAATTGGCAAGGTGTACTTGAGTTCTATAAAAAGAATGAAGGCTACCTACAAAGCCAATTGGGTAACCCAGAAGGTGCAGACAAGCCAAACAAAAAATATTATGACCCACGTGTTTGGTTGCGTGCAGCACAAACTTCTATGGTTGTTCGTTTAGAGCAAGCATTTGCAGAGTTAAATAACGTTGATCGTAACTAACCGGTCAATGAATATAAAAAAACCGAGCCTTATAGGCTCGGTTTTTTTATATTGAACACTTTAATACTTAAACTTCAATGTAAAGTTAATTTGACGAGGGCTACCTAGAGTAATAATTCGGTTATTGTTGTCTACATTGGCAATTGTACCTGCATAATATTCTTTATCGAACATATTGCGTACGGAAAGTTGGGCTCCCCAATGTAAGGCATTATAGCCTGCTTCTGCATCAAATAATGCATAGCTAGGTACTTTAATACTGGTATCACCAACAACAGGTTTAGCACTCTCGCCACGTACGCCTGCACCAATATACCAACCCTCTTTGTCACTGATTGGATAATAGCGAGTAGAAAGGCTATAGTTATTGGTCGGTGTGTTTTCTAAACGTTGTCCCACGCGAGCAGGTCGCGTATCTTTACTAATTTTTGCTTCATACATATGGCTGAATGAGGCATTAATTCGTAGTTGATCTGACAAGTTTGCTACAATTTCGGCTTCTATACCTTTGGTTTTTTGTTGACCATCGGCAATATTATAACCCGTTGCGCTAGTATCACTGACTAAAACATTATCTAAAGCTAAGTCATACCAAGCGAGACTTCCCTGCAAACTCTGGCTTTCATTTTGGAATTTAAAACCAGCTTCCAGTTGTTTGCCTTGTTGAGGGTCGAATATTTTCCCATTTTTATCTGTGCCTGCATTGGGTAAAAATGAGGTTGAATAGCTCGCATATGGCGAAACCCAATGATTGATATTATATAAAACCGACGCACTGCCAGAAAAAGCATGATTTCTTTGTTTAGTCTCTTTTGCTGTCACTAAGTTTTGGCTACTGGTTTTTGCCCAATCATGACGACCTGCTAGACTGACAATCAGGTTGTCTTTAATGAAGATTTGATCTCGTAAATATAGTCCTAAAAATTGTGTCGTATCTATTTTGTTGATGATACTTCTTGGGCGATAGTTTCGATTACTACAATCAACATTTGTGCCATAAACTGGCGTGTAGAAATTGAAGTCCGAGATACTACAGTCATAACTGTTCATTTTACGTTGGTCATGTAGAGCATCTACACCAATAAGTACATGATGACTAATATTGTGAAAGTCAAAATTACGTTTGAGCTGATTATCTAATGTGTAAATGCGGTTGTCTGAATCTTGTGCGTTAGATACTCGAATAATTGATTTGTAGTCTGGCGTTTTACCACCTGCCCAGCGGTCCATGGTGATAAAATTACCATCATAATTGGCTTGTCTGACAGCAAAGTTTTGTTCAAATTGCCATGCATTATCAAAGTGATATTTGAATGTATAACCTAAGCGATATACATCTGCTTTATACGGCCCTGCAGCCGGTTCACCAAGATAAATATCTCTTTGAATTGGACCATTAGGGTTAGTTTTGAGCGTACCTAAAACAGGAATACCTTGTATGCGTAAGTACTCACGGTGTTGGTAGCTTGCAATGGTTGAAAGTTCTGCTTTGTCACCTAAGTCAAAAGTATATGAAGGTGAAATGTAAAAGTTTTTAAAATATAGTTTTTCAATCTCGTCGTGTTGGTCTGCCACACGGCCATCTAAACGAAATGCACCTTTTTCACTTTGATTCGGGCTATAGTTTAGGTCGAATTGTGCTTGTTTAAAGTCATAGCTTCCATAAGTTAAGTCTACATTGGCAAAACTATTGGCAGTTGGGCGTTTGGTGACTAAATTTACAAGACCACCGGGTAACACTTGACCAAAGTTAACAGATGCTGGACCTTTAATGACTTGAACCTGATCTACGCCAGAGAGGTCCACAGCAACATCTGTACCTGTACCTTGTCGTAGACCATCAATATAAATTTGGTTCGAGGCATTTTGTCCACGGATGATAATATCATCTAGACCTCGACGGCTACGGTATCCAACTGACACACCCGAAATGTTACTAATAGCATCGGCGAGGGTAGAGGCCTGTTTTTGGTTCAGCTGTTCTGATGTAACAACCGTAACGGATTGTGCTGTCTTAAATAAAGGTGTATCAGATTTAAGCCCAGATACTGCTTTTGTCGCAGCATAAGTGTTCGCGTCTGATTCAGATTTTATTTCTAGTACAGGTAGGGTTGCTGTTTCATCTTTAGCACCTTGAGCTGCCTCAAGATGTGTTACTGACAAAAATAAGATAGAACAGACAGATAAATAGAGGGATTTTTTTTTAAATGTAGTCATTGTGTTTTAAGCTGTTTTTAATAATAACGATTTACATTAACATAAGATAATTGTTTGTAAAATACTAAGGCATCGTGTGTTGTATGCCAAAAAAATAGTCCTATTTTTTATCATTAAAACTAAATTGATGTTTTAAATTACTTTTTTAAATTTTTTCATAATTTAGAGTTTTTTTGTTTTTTTATTAAAATATTGATTTTTAATTATAAAATTATTTTTTACCTTTTTTCTTCAATTGCTCAATTAAATCATAAATGTTGTTGATATTTAAGCTTTGCTTGGCACGAGTACAGGCCACATACAGTAAACGTAACTCTTCGTCACTAATTTTGTAGTCATGTGCATTGATTTTAAATTGGTAGTCATCTTCAATATGTACTCTTTCCCACTCAAGGCCTTTGGCTTTATGTGCGGTGGAAATGACGTAGTCTGCTTGCTCAAGTGGTGTAATTTGGTGTAATGCTTTTTTGAGGGGTGATGTACCATGATCATCGACCAAGCGGACAAGCGGTTTAATGTCACTGCCTTCATTGGTTTCACAGTATTCGTGTACGTCATTCCATGAGTTAAACCATGCGAGTTCGGGCACATCGGTGACACGTTTACCTTGTTTGAGCATGGTTGCAGCATCTATAAAACGCCCAAGCCGTGCATGGTCTGCCTGTAAACTGACACGATCACCACTGACTAAACCTGCTAAAAGGAGCTCCATTGCTCTGGCATTGGTACGGCATAAAATGGCATCACGTTTTTTGTGATGTGGTGCGTTGATGACTTTAGATGTGGCCTGTGGGTTGCCTTGTAACGGCACAGTTTCATTTAAATCACGCAGTAGTAGATTGGCAACATTTGCAATGTCTTGCCCAAAACGAAATGAGGTGGTCAGCCGAGATTCGGGTAATGGCATTTTTTGCATGGCATTGACTGCACCACGCCATGCATAGATTTGTTGGTGTGCATCACCCACATAAATGACTTGGCTGTGTTGTTGTTTGAGTAAAATACCTAACATGAGTGGGTCGGTATCTTGTGCTTCATCAAACAAAACATAGTCGGCAGGAATAATAGGGTCAGACAGTGCCCACAGTTTTAAATAAATGTCGTGCCCGATGCCTGCTTCATGTTGGGGGTGTATGGACTCAAGCCAACGCCGTTCAAAAAATGGGTATAAATATTTTTGTAAGGTTTCGATGTCGTCTTGATGTAACCAACTCGGGGCTTGAATATGCCTTGGTGCAGGGTATTGTGAACTGGTGGCACAAAAGTAGCCCACTGCATTGCTGACTAAACTGGCTAAACGGCTTGGCATAAGGGTGTAGCGTTCGTATCTTCCCCCCATCAATCTGCGTAATGTCAGTGGTTCTAAACGATAAGATTTGGCTAAAAAACTTGGACTTAAACGGGGTAGACGGAGTTTGTCTGTAATGGCACGGGGCACATGACGAAAGGCGAGCGAGTGAAAAGTACGGCTGTCCACTCGGCCTTGAAATTTTTGTTGTGCTTCGCTGGCAATGGCTTTGTTAAATGCCAAATACATGCCACGCTTGTGGGGCAGTGCTGCACTGACCATTTGTAAAGTGGTGGTTTTTCCCGTACCTGCGTATGCCACCACTTTAAACGATTGGCCTTGTGTTGCCATATCAATGGCGTGGGTTTGTTCGGTTGTAGGGCGTATGTTTTGTGTCATTAAACGCTACGGTTGGCTTTTTCTACAAGACCAGACAACCCTTGGCGACGTGCCAACTCATTAAGTACATCTTGTGGGTTAAGGTCAAAATAACCTAGCACGACAAGGCTGTGAAACCAAAGATCGGCAGTTTCGTAAATGAGGTCATTTTTGTTATCTGTATTGTTTTCACGAGCAAAATCTTTGGCAGCAATAATGCTTTCAATGGATTCTTCACCGACTTTTTCTAAAATTTTATTCAGCCCTTTTTGGTACAGTTTGGCCACGTAAGATTGGTCAGGGTCAGATTTTTTGCGTTCAATCATCATTTGCCCCAAGTAGTCGAGTATTTCTACAGATTCTGCAGTGGCTGTAGAAGCATTCATGGCTTGGGTATGAGCGTTGGGGCTGTGTGATGCGTTTTGATAAATCTCATTTGGGTCTTTGATTTGTGCATCGACAATTTGCCAACCTTGCGGGGTGAGTGTGCGGTAAAAGCAAGACTCACGACCTGTATGGCAGGCAATGCCACCATGTTGTTCAATTTGTAGCACAATGACATCTGCATCGCAGTCTAAACGAATTTCAAATACAGTTTGAAAGTGGCCAGATTCTTCGCCTTTGTGCCAGAGTTTTTGGCGTGAGCGAGAAAAATAGACGGCTTGTTTTTTTTCTGCAGTGAGCTGTAGTGACTCACGGTTCATCCAAGCGACCATTAATACACGGCCAGTTTGATGATGTTGTGCAATGGCAGGTATTAAGCCTTGCTCATTAAATTTCACTTCATCTAGCCATTGTGTATTGTTCATCAGATGTTACCTGTTGCATAAAATATGGTTTTGTTGGCATATAGTGTACGGTATATTTGGCTTTTTCCAAATGCTTTTGTGGCAAGGGTAATTATTTGACCAAACGCCATGCGGCAATCATTGCACTACAGATAATCAGTGGAATGGCCATAAACCACGGTGAGACGAGGGCCAAACTGATTAAAATAGCCATGATGCTACCAAAAACCCAACTGCGTTTTTGCTGTAATTCAAGCTGAATACGCATGTTTTGAATTTCACGTACTTGTTTTTCTTGCCACTGTGCCTGCATTTTTAAGCTGTTTAGGCTTTCCAAAATAAGGTTCGGAATTTCTTGGGCACTGAGCATAAAGTCAGGCAAATGCTGTTTTAAGTATTTTAGGTTTTTGGTCGGGCTACTGTTGGCTTTGACCCAGTTGGTTAAAATGGGTTGTGCCAGTTTCCAAATATCGAGTTGTGGGTAAAGGGCTGTACCTAAGCCTTCTACGTGTATGAGTGTTTTAATCAGTAACATCAGTTGTGGCGGTATTTCTAATTGGAAACGCCGTGCGATATCCATGATTTGCAATAAAATACCTGCAAAGTCCAGCTCATTCATGGGTTTGGCAGTCATTGGCCCAACGGTACGCCGCATATCACGTGCTAAAGCATCTTGGTCGATACTTGGTGGCACCCATGCAGCTTGGTAAATAATATGCACCAGTTGGTCAAAGTCGCTATTCATGACTGCCAATAACATGCGAGCGACATTCATTTGGTCTTGCTTCGACAACTCCCCCATAATGGCACAGTCGAGTGCGATGTAGCGAGGCTTTTGGGTGTGCATGGTTTCAACAAAAATGTTGCCCGGGTGCATGTCTGCGTGAAAAAAGTTATCACGTAATACTTGGGTGAAGAAAATCTTTAGGCCATTTTCAGCCAAGCGTTTGCGGTCTATGCCTAAGCGGTCAAATGTATCTGTGTCTGAAATGGGGACGCCGGTAATGCGTTCTGCTACCATCACGTCTGTACTTTCTATATAGACTTCAGGGACATACATCATGTCTGAACCTTTGAAGTAGGCACGCATACGACGAGTGTTGTCTGCCTCTAATGTAAGGTCTAACTCATTTAAAAGGGTTTGGCGGTAGTCTTGTATAATTTGGTTTAAATGTAGTGCACGTGCCGCCTCTAGGCGGTTTTCAAAGTGCTTGCCAAGCCACGTCAAAATATCAAAGTCTTGTAATATTTGTTGTTTAATGTCTGGACGAGTGACTTTAATAATCACTTCTTTGCCATCATGCAATGCACCTGTGTGTACTTGAGCAATAGATGCTGCTGCAAGGGGCTGTTCATCAAAACGTTGAAATAAGGTGTTTAGGTCTGCTTTGAGTGAGTTTTGCACACGCTCTTTTGCAGTATGGGCATCGAAGGGTTTAACACGGTCTTGTAAAGTAATGAGCTGATTGAGGATATGCGGTGGAATTAGGTCTCGCCGTGTAGATAACAGTTGGCCAAGCTTAATGGCTAAGGGCCCCATGTCTTCAAGGGCTTGTTTGAGTTTTTCAGGGTTTTTATTATGCTTACTTGACCATGCCGCAGGGTGCAGGGTAATGAGTTTGATGAGCGGTTTGGCTTTGGGTGGCAGGTCATCTTTAGCAATGAGTGTGTCAAGTCGGTAGTGGGCGGCAATACGCCAAAGTTCGAGTAACCGTGAAATATGCGGAATCATAATGCCAAGTGCCTGTATTTACCGTGTCTTTTGAGTAGACATGCTAAAGGGTTTTAGCATGTCTGTTTGTGTGCCATGTGATCAAGTTTAGAGTTTAAAGCCGCGGTGTACCGCAACAATACCACCTGTAAGGTTGTGGTAATCACAGTCTTTAAACTGTGCATTTTCCATCATTTGTTTAAGTGTGCGTTGGTCCGGGTGCATGCGTATAGACTCGGCTAAATATTTGTAGCTTTCTGAGTCATTGGCAATAATTTTACCCATGAGTGGCAATGCGGTAAATGAGTAAAGGTCATAGAGTTTTGAAAATGGTTCAAATACAGGTTTTGAAAACTCTAAAATCAGTAAACGCCCACCTGGTTTAAGGACACGATACATGGCTTCAAGGGCTGCATCTTTGTCGGTGACGTTACGTAAACCAAAACTGATGGTGACAAGGTCAAAGCTGTTGTCTGCAAACGGTTCGAGCGACTCGGCATTGGCCAAGATAAACTCCATGTTTTTACATTTTGCTTGCAGACGGTTTTGTCCAACTTTGAGCATAGATGCATTGATGTCAGATAGAACCACGCGGCCTTCTGCACCGACTTCTTTACTAAATACTTTGGCAAGATCGCCTGTACCGCCTGCAATATCAAGGACGTGCTGACCTTGGCGTACACCAGACATTTGTATGGCAAAGCGTTTCCATAAGCGGTGAATACCAAATGACATCACGTCATTCATAAGGTCATATTTTTGTGCGACAGAGTGAAAAACTTGTGCCACTTTTTGTTCTTTTTCGGCCGTATTTACAGTCTGAAAACCAAAGTGTGTCGTTTCGCCCACATGCTCGGTACGTGTTGCACCCGTAGGTAAGTCATCGTGTGTCGGGTTTTGTTTAAGGGTTTGCGTTTGCCCTTGTGGTGTGCCTTTAGGTAATGGTTCGGTTAAAAATGGGCTTGTTGTGTCTTGGGGGGCCGTATTTTGAGCTGTTTTAGGCACTTGGTTTTCATTTGACATGGAATTTCTCCTAACCACCAAAGAAAGAATCATTTTAAAGGGTCACATCATGACAGCATTTTACATTTTTTGCAGTGCATTATGTGCACGTCGAGGCAGAATATCGGCAAAAATAAGATATTGCTGTATTTTGCTTATATTTATTCACGTTGAATTTGAAAGGGTTGAGCTTTGCCATGTTGTATCTGTAAAAGTACTTGGCGTTCTTGCTGGGTGAACTCTTTGACAAAGTCATTGGCTGATGTCATGGGCTTGAGTGCTTGAAACCCTTCTGCAATGAAGTCATAGGCTGTATGAAATCGATGCTTATACGCCAAAGGTTTTGCCAGTTTAAATGCTGTATGTAATAGACGAGAGCGTAAGTATTGGTCTAAATATTCGCCAAGTTGGTCGGTCATGTCGAGTTGCTGTTGTCTTTTGTGTTGTTGATTCAGTTCTTTGAGCGATGATGCGATCATATCATCTGAAATGGCAAGTTTGGCAGGGTAGTGGTGTAGTAAGTTTTTTGCCAGCTGTTCATCAAGCTCTACGGCTAAAAGTGCCAAACTAATGGCATGTGTACCTGTATGAATGGCTGTTGCGGGAATGAGTTTTTCTACTTTATGGGCATGTTGAATCATGCGTTCAATTTGTGTGGCTAACGCATCGAAGTCGGGGCTACCATATAAACGACTGACGAAGTAGCTCGCCATATGTTGGTTTTTAGGCTGGCTAAAGAGTGTCTGATGGCTCAGTTGTAGTCGCTGTTTTTGCCATTGTTGTACATCGGTTAAGCGTTGTTTTAAGGCATGATTTTGGTGGTATTGTAGTTGATAGTACCGTTCAACCAGTTCATCGAGTATGCTGAGTTTAGACATTTACACATGGGTCTGGTGATAAAAAGATGTACTGATGATAAAAGATTGTGATTAGAAAGAATATGACTATAAAGTAAAAAATGTATATCTGTGTTTGAAGAGGTATAACACGTCACAAGGAGTGAGAATTTTGGAAAAAATACATAAAAAACAATTATCTTTTGAACTAATTAAAGCACAGCGTGCATTACAAAGTTATCAGGGTACGTCTCAGGCTCGTAGTATTTTAATTTTGGTGTCTGGGGTGGCATTTTCCCCAAAAATGCAAGCAGTGAAGCAGTTACGCACTTTGTTAGACCCACATGGATTATCTATACATGCACATCAGGTTTGTGGTTTAGATGTAAAGATGCCATTTTGGCAATCATTTGTTGAAAATATACCGCAAGAGGGGCAGATTACGGTGTTGCTTGGGCATTGGTATGATCAATTGTTGGCAACTGCTATGCATCAGCCCATGACGAAGGTAGACTTTCAGCACGTTTTACAGCAAATTGGACAGTTTGAAAGGTATTTAATCGACCAACGTGTTGAGGTTATGCATTTTTGGTTTGATTTACCATGGTCTGAGCTTAAACAAAAATCCTCTACAGAGACCACTTTAGCCATGCAGGTACAGCAAAAATATGGCATAGATTGGTTGAGTAAAAAGCAATATCAAAAAGCACAGCAATTACGGCAATCTTTTACGCAACATTGGGTGCACATTGCCTCAGATGATCCAACGCCTAGTCTGAGCTTTGCACAGCATATCTTATATACCTGCCAACACAGCAGTTTACCTAAGTATGAGCTGTCTGACATTAAAGAAGTTACGTTGTCGCCACGTTTAAATGTGACCAAGCAAGCCACACTTAGCCGTGAAAGGTATGAGCACATGTTGGCTGAATACACCGAACAGTTTGCTGATTTACTTCGGCAAGAAAAACGCCGTGTGGTGTTGGTGTTTGAGGGCGTGGATGCAGCAGGGAAAGGTGGTGCGATTGAACGCGTGATTACAGATTTAGACCCTTTGGAATATGGTATTCACTCGATTGCTGCACCAAAACCATACGAGCTACAGCGACCGTATTTATGGCGTTTTTGGCGTCATTTAAATCAAAAAAAGCTCACAATTTTTGATCGTTCTTGGTATGGGCGTGTGTT
Organism: Acinetobacter rathckeae; assembly: GCF_015627125.1. Classification (GTDB taxonomy): domain Bacteria; phylum Pseudomonadota; class Gammaproteobacteria; order Pseudomonadales; family Moraxellaceae; genus Acinetobacter; species Acinetobacter rathckeae. The sequence goes on from NZ_VTDO01000007.1 coordinate 86,653, forward strand.
GGTTGAGCGAGTAGAACAAATCACTCCAGTGGCCATGTGGCAAAAGGGGTATGAGGAAATTAATCAGTTCGAGCAGGACTTGGTGAACCACAATACACTGGTGGTCAAGTTCTGGTTAGCGATAGATGAAAAAGAGCAAGGCAAACGTTTTAAATCTCGGGCATCTACACCAAGTAAGCAGTTTAAAATTACAGCTGAAGATTGGCGAAACCGTGAAAAGTGGGCGGATTATGTGCAAGCGGCTTCAGATATGCTGGCTTATACAGATCATGTTCATGCACCGTGGTATGTGATTGCAACGAATGATAAACGTCGTGCTCGTCTTGAAGTGTTAAAGGCGGTCATCGAGCACATGACCACTACAAAATAAGTATGTAGTGGCCTGTTGTATTTAACCTTGAATAGTGGTGTCTTGGTTTTTTGTTTGAATGCTTTTGGCCAATTTATAGCTGTCTTCAATGTGTGATTCAGCAATTTTTTTAAACACAATATAACCTAGACTGGCTGCAATAATTTGCCCACCCAGTGGAATAAATTTTGTCACTTGTTTGGTGAGCATACGACTGACAAAACCATTAATTGATTTTTTTACCCCTGTACGTGCCACCATCAGCCCTGAAAATTCAATGCCACGTTTTTTGAGCTCGTCCCAGTGAATTTCTTTGGTTTTTGGGTTAAACACGGTGGTGTAGTTTTTAGACAATCCAAAACTTTGGTTAATTTGCGGAATGAGTGCAGTCAGGATACCCACGTCGATCATGACATCAAAAAAAGGAATAGGTACAATGGCTGCCCCTGCTGAAATGTAAGCACGTTTTTTAATTAAAGCGAGTGCCTCTTCTTTGGCTTTTTCTAGGTTTAATCTTGGGTCAATAAACTCGGGTACATTTTCAATTTTCATTTGACGATCCCTTAAATATTTTTGTTAGCAATCTAAAGTGCTTATATTACTGATTTTAAATTACTCTCATAGATAGACAATAGAAAAATACATAAACATACAAAGATTTATGCTACGGGTTTGAGCGTATAGGCTATTAAATATACAGATTAAAATCTTCATTCATGTTGCAACACTATCATTAATTTATCTGTTTTTATTCCATGGAATGTGTATTGTAGACATCACAAATAGTAAAAATATAAATTGTGAAATAAACATATCATTCAATAAAGTACGCCCTTCGTATAAAAGGAGTCCACTATTATGTATAACATCAACCAGAATGATTAAAAAAGTTAATATTAAACCTGCTCTCGCTTTTAAGAATAATAGTATTGCAGCTATAGGGTCTAGGACTGTCAAGGAAGTAAAAAAGAGTCTTGATAATATCGGAGCATTATAATAATCCCAAAAAATACCGTGAATTATAATTGTGATGAGATGATTTAGTCCTGCACCTATTAGACAAAGTGCATAGATTGTTCTAATGATAAACTCAATTTTCATAAATAGCCCTAAATTTTATTTTAAGAAGTTTGTCTGAAAAATATGCTTCAAGATCTTTAATAAGATTCTAATATGATCTTGAAGTTTAGACAGTATGTGTTACGTGATAGGTTTTTTGTTCAGCTGATGATTTTTTAGCATGACTCATAATTGGCCATCTGTCATTGAAGCATTAATCAGTGACTGTATAAGATGAGTCTAAGCGTTTAAATTTGATTGAAGCTTAGTTAACTTCCTTTGAATATCGTTTAAATAACAAAAATGTAATTCCTAAGTCATGTAAAAGTCTTGCTCTGTTTTTAATAATAAACACACAAAGCGTAGAGCAATTTATCTTTTATAAGGGTTTAGATTATGCAAAAAATTCACAACACATCTTCAAGCTTCAAACGTATTTTACTGGCAACAACCATTTTATTTTCAGCACACAGTGCCTTTGCACATATTCATTTAATGAGTGCAAGTCCTGCAATCAATGCGACAACCTCAGTTACGCCAACCAAACTTACTTTAAATTTTGCTGATGAGGTAATGCTCATGAGTATAAAAGTAGTCGATGCGCAACAACAAAACGTGCCACTGAACTATGAAATTAATCATGGTATGAAAAAATCATTTGATGTGCCTTTGACTTTGTCTGCAAAAGGGAAATACACCGTAACTTGGGGTGCAATGGGTAACGATGGTCACAATATGACAGGTGACTATAGCTTTACCATTGAACCAACCAAGTAAAAATTATTGAGGGGCTGATGTGTCAATATTTGATACATTCGCCTTTTTTATCATGATGATTAATATTTTAAACGGTGTTTCACTGCATGGATATTTACGATGGTTTTTGAAAGTTGGGCATGTGCAAGTTGGATCGCCAAAGTCACGTTATACCTTGCAGTTGCTATGGTGGTCGGGGGAAGCTTGAGTGGTTTTTTACTCAAGCCATATATAGATATCAAAGACAAATTACTGAAATACATCCTGCTTGGTGCATGTTTAGGTGTGGTGTCGAGTCTGTTCGGTTTTGCTGTTTTGGTGGGGAGCTTTTCAAATACAGGCCTGCGTGGCATGCTGAATGATCAGTATATCAGTCTGCTTTTAAATACCGCTATTGGTCATGTGCATGTGATTCGGATTCTGAGTTTTGGATTGATCGCCTTATTCTTAGCTGTGGTTGTAATGCGTAAACCGATTCATTTTTATACATGGCAAAAGTTACTTCTTGGACTATTTATACTGCCGATAATTTATAGTTTTTCGCAGTTGGGTCATGTGGTCAACAGTACAGTTTTGGCACAAATTTTATTATCTGTGCATGTTTTAACCATGTCTATTTGGCTCGGCGCATTGTATCCATTATGGTTAAGTACGCAGAGAATTGCTGGCTTACCACTGAAGCAGTGTATTCATTTGTTTGGTGTAATTGCTTCTTTTATTGTGGCTATTTTATTGCTTTGTGGCATCAGTGTTGCACTCATGCTCATACAAAATATAGATGTATTGCTGAATACGCCGTATGGCTATGGCTTTATGATTAAAATGGTTTTTGTATTGGCCATTTTGAGTTTGGCTGTCCTCAATAAATACTATTTTACGCCCAGATTACAGCAAGTAAACGTGGCGAAAATATTTGGCTATGCCATTTTATTTGAGATGCTATTGGGGCTAAGTATATTGCTCACTACAGGTTATATCACCACGGTGGTGGGTATAGATTAAGCCTGATGTGGTGCTGTTTTTAGCCCTTTAAAGACAATCGTAAAAATAATAAAGCCCTGATCTGATTGCACCTCAATGCTTGCGTGATGTAAATCTAAAATTGATTTTGTGATTGCAAGCCCTAATCCTGTACCTTCTTCTAGGCGTTGTCTAGACACATCGGTTCTGTAAAAACGGTCAAAGAGTCGGGCACATTGTTCATTGGACAATGCAACGCCGTTGTTTTTAATGCGGAAGATGGTTTTTTCATGGTCTTGATGGCATTCGGTGTAAATGATGGATTGTGCTTGTCCATATTTAATTGCATTGGAAAATAAATTACTCAGCGCACGGCGTAACATGGTCGGATTGGCATTGACCATTGCCGTGCCTGTATGCTGAAAAGTGATGTCTTTTTCGGCGGCGAGGGCATCATAAAAGTCAATTAAGGCTTGGGTTTCTTTGGCCAAATCAATTGGTTGCAGTTGGGTTAGCTGTAGGCCATGTTCTGTTTTTGCCAAAAAAAGCATGTCTGAAATCATACGAGATAAATGCTCTAATTCTTCTAAATTAGAAAATAACACTTCTTTGTAGTCATTCATTTCTCTTGGGCGAGATAAACAAACTTGGGTTTGTGTCATTAAATTATTCAGTGGTGTACGAATTTCATGGGCAAGATCGGATGAAAAGTCAGAGAGTTTGGCCAATGCCATTTCTAAGCGATCAAGCATGTCGTTACAGGCAATGGCTAAGGACTGTAATTCTAAAGGCGTATTTTCAATGTCTAAACGTTCTGACAAATGTTGTGCCGAAATGCCTTCAGCGACTTTTGCCATGTTTTGAATGGGGCGTAAGCCACGCCATGCAGCAAACCAACCCAAAAACATTAGGCAAGCTGTGCCTGCTAGACCAATGTAGAGCAGTTGGTAGCGAAAGTCATTTAAAAAATGTGAATGCTGTGAGGTATCAATGCCGACAATAATTTTTGTAGATGGGTACTCAGGCGTAGAGGAATGTTGGTCGATTAAACCTCGGTAGTGGGTATGTTGGCTTGTCCAGTTAAGCCATTGTTGTGGTGCAGATGTGGTGAGCTGATGGAGTGTGATTTCTTCAGGCATCGACTTGAAAATGACATGACCAATTGGGCGTTCGACTTGAACAATTAAGTCGTGATGTCCGACCAATGCATCGGTGAGGTAGCTGTCTAAGTTATTCTCATTGATGGTATTTTGTTTTAAAATATGTTGTACCAGTTGAACTTTACCTTCGAGCTGGCTACGGTCTTGCATTTCAAAATGATGGGTGACCAAGTGGTGTATGACGATGCCCATAATAATCAAAATGGTAATGGTCGATATAGAAAAAATAATCGCAATTTGAAAGCCAATGGCCTTAAAAAACTTATTTTTCATTGTCGATCTCTAACACGTAGCCCATGCCACGAATATTTTGAATCAGCTTTGGTGAAAAATCTTGGTCTACTTTATTCCTCAGGCGTTTAATCGCCACCTCAACCACATTGGTGTCGCTGTCAAAATTCATATCCCATATTTGTGATGCAATTAAGGCACGAGGCAGTATTTCACCACGTCGACGCATAAACAGTTCCATCAGTGCAAATTCTTTGGCAGTCAGGTCTATGCGTTGCCCTGAGCGAGTAACACGGCGTTTGATGAGATCAAGCTCAAGGTCGGCAATACAAATATTGTTTTCTTCTCGTTGTTGCCCACGGCGTAATAGGCTTTTAATTCGTGCTAAAAGTTCTGCAAAAGCAAAGGGTTTAACGAGGTAGTCGTCTGCACCTAAGTCTAAGCCTTTAACGCGATCTTCTATTTGGTCTTTTGCGGTTAAAAATAAAATCGGCATGCTTTTACCATGTTTTCGAATGGCTTGAATGACTTGCCAACCATCAAGCTTCGGGAGCATAACATCTAAAATAATCAGATCATATTCTTCACATAGGGCTTGGTGTTGTGCACTGATGCCATCTTTCACCCAGTCTGTAATATAACCCGCTTCAGAGAGTCCTTGGGTAAGGTAATCCCCTGTTTTAAATTCATCTTCTGCCAATAATATTTTCATCATGCACTCCTAAAGATGCCTGTGCTATACGCCCTATCATAGCGAGATAATGAGTCGCATGGGGATAGATTACAAAGATGTCATTTTCATGTCACCTATATGTTGGGTCAGCTCTTTTATTGTAATAATGGAAACTAAAGGATGGAATATAAAATGAAAGCAATTGCAAAACACAGTGTTCAGTTCATGCTTGGTATAGCGGTGTTGGTTGGCACGACACAGTTGTGGGCACATGAAGGCCATACAGCAGGTGAGTCTGATTGTGCAACGCCGTGTAAAGTGAAAACGAAACAATCTGCACCACATCATCATATGTCAGATAAAGAGCATATGGATCATACAAAAATGAATATGTCCGAAGCAAACACGCAAAAGTAATATATACATAACCAGTGTGCGTTATGAGTTTTTTGCATTTTAAAGGTGATTACATGTCAAAGCGTTTTATTCATATTTTACTGTTAGGGGCAGGGTTGTTTACATCAACGTTGAGCATTGCTGCAGTGAAAATCTATGACCTGAATATTGATGAGCAGATGGTCAATGTGACAGGGAAACCCCTTAAAAGACACACGGTGAATGGCAAGTTTGTTGCACCATTGCTTGAGTTTGAAGAGGGAGATGAGGCGGTGATACGTGTGCATAATCATCTTAAAAATCAAGATACCTCATTGCATTGGCATGGTTTGATTTTACCTGGGATTATGGATGGTGTACCTGGACTCAATCAGTTTAATGGTATTGCACCACATCAGACCTACGAATATAAGTTTAAAGTAGTGCAAAATGGTACCTATTGGTATCACTCGCACAGTAAAGGGCAAGAGCAAGATGGCTTGTATGGCCCATTGGTGATTTATCCAAAAGGCAAAGTACCGCTAGCAAGTTATGAAAAAACTGATCGTGACTATGTGGTGTTGTTGTCAGATTTTCATGCATCGACCAGTGGACAGATCATGAAGAATCTGAAGAAAGAAGCAGATTATTATCAAAATCAGCGTGAAACGGTCTTTGATGTGTTGAACCAAGTGAAGCGTGATGGTCTAAAGGCAACATGGAAAGATCGTTCGATGTGGGATCAGATGCGTATGCTGAAAACTGATATGTCTGATGTGACGGGTTATACCTATTTAATGAATGGTAAAACACCTGAACAAAATTGGACAGGTGAGTTCAAGTCAGGTGAAAAAATTCGCTTACGCTTTATTAATGCATCGGCGATGTCTTTTTTTGATGTGCGTATTCCTCATTTAAAAATGACCGTGGTTGCCGCAGACGGACAACCTGTAAAACCTGTGCCTGTAGATGAGTTCCGTATTGGTACAGCAGAAACTTATGATGTGGTGGTTGAGCCTAAACAAGCCAATTATCAGATTGAAGCGGAGTCGATTGACCGTAGTGGTTTCTCTATTGGTACATTGCACAATGCCAATACTGCACCTGTAAAACAGATTGTCATGCCCGAATCTCGTCCTCGTGCTTTATTAACGATGGAAGACATGGGCATGGGTCATGCAGGTCACGATATGTCAGCAATGAAAGATATGCCGTCACACGCAGGTATGAATCATGATATGTCTTCGATGAAAGATATGCCGTCACATGCAGGTATGAATCATGATATGTCAGCAATGAAAGATATGCCGTCACATACAGGTATGAATCATGATATGTCAGCAATGAAAGATATGCCGTCACACGCAGGTATGAATCATGATATGTCTTCGATGAAAGACATGCCGTCACACGCAGGTATGAACCACGATATGTCTTCGATGAAAGATATGCCGTCACATGCAGGTATGAATCATGATATGTCAGCAATGAAAGACATGCCATCGCATGAAGGTATGAACCATGATATGTCTTCGATGAAAGATATGCCAAATGGTCAGAAAAATGAGCCTGTGTATGGTTGGGCGAATGCATCAACACCGAAGGGTGATAAAGCATTGCAATATAGTGACCTACAATCGTTAACCCCACAAAAAGACACCAGAGCACCAGATCGTGAAATAGAAGTACGTTTGGGTGGAAACATGGAACGTTATATTTGGACTATGAATGGCCAAAAGTATAGTGATTCACCACAACCTTTGACGGTGAAATATGGCGAGCGTGTGCGTTTGAAATTTGTGAATGAAAGCATGATGGCACACCCAATGCATTTACATGGCATGTTTATGCAACTTGAAAATGGGCAAGACCCAAGCAATATGCCAAATAAACATACCTTAATTGTGCCACCAGGTCAGACCGTTACTGCATTACTCACCGCTGATGAATTGGGTGAATGGGCAATACATTGTCATCTGATGTACCACATGGCGGCAGGGATGATGAATAAACTGGTCGTTGCCAATGTTGATGCTAGTACCAATGTAAATACACCTGTGCCTGCACAAAAACAGAGGGTAAATCCACATGCAAACCACTAATCAAATCATGTTTAAAACCGTTCTGTCTATGAGCTTACTTGGACTTGCTCAGCTAAGTTTTGCCCAAAGTCATGCGATTGAAATGCATCATATGGCTGAACATGGTGATCAGGTGTATCAAGTCACTAAATTATCCAATGAATGGTCTATGAATAAAGATGGTCAAGGGACTTTTGGCTCAAGTTTGGAAAGCTTGATAGGTACAGATGAAAATCGTTTATTTGTTGAAGCCAGTTTTAATAAAGCAGAAAGCCATCAGCCAAATTATAATGTATCTGCATTATATAGCCGTAATGTTTCAGATTTTTGGGATGTTCAGGCAGGTGTAAAGTATCAGGCAGAACGCAATAATTCAGACAGCCAACGCGTTGATGCTGTGGTGGGTATTTTAGGTTTAGCCCCATACTTTTTTGAAACCAAAGCCTATGTGTATGCAGGTCAGTATGGTTTTTTGGGTGCAAGTGTGGCGTTAGAGCGTGACTTTTTGTTAACACAAAAACTCATTACGCAGCCGTATGTTGATGCCGAATTTGTTTTTCGTGATCAGTCTAAAGAGGCCGCAAAATCAGGTTTATCTGAGTTTAAAACAGGGATAAAAACCCGTTATGAAATCAATAAGCGGGTTCGCCCTTTTGTAGATGTGGCCTATGCTTATGAAAAAGGCGAGAAAGGCAAGGCAGTTGAAAAAGACTGGCGATATGGTTTAGGTGTAGAGCTGATTTTTTAAATACTTTGCACTTTTAAGGTGTGATTTTATACCTTGGTATGAAAGTGAGAATGAACCCATCAAATGACCTGAAATTCGGGCGGTTTTGATGGGTTTTTTCTTGGCTTGTGACATAAGCGTAAAATATAGGATAGTATGTGGGCTGTCGGGGGAGTCTTGTATTTAAGACTGAGAGGCTATTAGAGCGACCCTTTGAACCTGACCCAGTCGATGCGGGTGTAGGAAGACATATAAGATGATGATCTTCTGCATAATCACGGGTCTCAACCAGAGAGACTACGATGTATATTTTTTTAAAGATGAGTAAATGGTCATGACGTGGTCTATTTTAGGCGATGGCGTGACAGGTTTATGTGTTGCAACTGCACTCATGCAAGCGGGTGAACGTTGTGAAGTGATTACATCAGCGCATATTGCTGCCTCACACTGGGCAGGTGGTATGCTTGCACCATACTGTGAGGCAGAAAGTGCCAGTGCGTATGTCACTGAACAAGGTCTGAAAGGCATTGAGTGGTGGCAAAAGAACATTCAAACGGTGCATAAAAAGGGCACATTGGTGGTTGCTCCTGCAAGAGATCGGCAAGAATTACAGTATTTTTCCCAGAGGACGCAAAACCATCAGTGGGTTGACCCACGAGCACTTGAACCTGACCTTGCAGATGGTTTTGAAAAAGGCTTATTTTTTGCAGATGAAGCACATTTAGACCCTCGTCATGCTTTGGCACAGCTCAAAAAAAAACTTATTGAACACGGCGTGGTGTTTCACAGCAAAGCACCGAGTGGTCAAATCATTGACTGTCGGGGTATTGCTGCTACAGATCAGTTGCAAAACTTACGTGCCGTGCGTGGGGAAATGCTGATTTTACAAAGTCATGATGTAACATTCTCTCGTCCAATTCGCTTTTTACACCCTCGGTTTCCATGCTATTTAGTGCCTCGTGCAGAGGGGCAGTTTATGCTCGGTGCAACCATGTTAGAAAGCCAAGATGCAGGGAAAATTAGTGTAAGGGCTTTATTAGAGTTACTGACCTCATTGTATGTATTGAATCCTGCATTTGCCGAAGCCAAAGTTTTGGAAACAGGCACAGGCTTGCGTCCGTCATTTCCTGATAATTTACCTAAAATTGAGTATCAGCAGGGACGGTATTTTATTAATGGTATGTATCGGCATGGGTTTTTACTTGCACCTGTTTTAGCAGAGCAGTTTATTCAGTTACTCAGTACATCAAAGGTGAATTGATGAAGATTATATTTAATGGTCAAGTTGTTGTGACCAGCTGTGTATATTTAAAAGAGTTTTTATTATCAAAAGAGATTGATATTCAGTCAGTTGCAACGGCTGTCAATACTGATTTTGTACCACGTTCTTTATATGCAACCACTGAGTTAACTGAAGGGATGAGCATTGAAGTGGTCTCACCCATGCAAGGCGGATAAAACAATGCTTTATGACTTTCCTTTACAATCTCGTTTGTTGCTTGGCACAGCAGGTTATCCATCTCCTGAGACATTAGAACAAGCGATTGATGCCTCTGGTACAGAAATTATTACGGTGAGTTTACGCAGAGAGGGTGCATCTGGGGGGGCACATTTTCGTGAGTTGCTTAAAAGAACCAATAAGAAAATTTTGCCCAATACGGCCAGTTGTTTTGGGGTAAAAGAGGCTGTGACCACCGCACATATGGCACGTGAAGTCTTTGAAACCAATTGGATTAAATTAGAGGTGATTGGTCATGCCGACACCTTACAACCCAATCCTTTTGCATTGGTCGAAGCGGCGCGAATTTTATGTGAAGATGGTTTTCAAGTGTTTCCTTATATGACAGAAGACTTGGTTTTGGCTGAAAAACTATTGCAAGTGGGTTGTCAGGTACTCATGCCGTGGGCATCTCCGATTGGTTCAGGGCAAGGGGTGCGTAATATAGAAGGCTTACGTGCCATGCGTGCTTATTTCCCTGATACGCCGTTAATTGTAGATGCAGGCATTGGTGCACCGAGCCAAGCGGCACAGGTGATGGAAATGGGTTTTGATGCCGTTTTGCTAAATACTGCTGTGGCAAAAGCGGTGAAACCCGTTCAAATGGCGGGCGCATTTAGATCTGCAATTGAAGCAGGGCATGCGGCATATCAGGCAGGTTTGATGCCGAAGCGAAATATGGCACATGCATCCACGCCTGCCTATGGCTTAGCTTCACTGTTTTAGGAGGTGTTATGCGTTATTGTCGCCAAACCCAAATGGCTGAAATTGGTGAGCAAGGGCAACACAAATTGCACAATGCCCGTGTGCTTGTGGTGGGTGCAGGCGGGCTAGGCTGTCAGGTATTACCCCTTTTGGTGGGGGCTGGGGTCGGGTTTATTCGTTTGTACGATGCAGATGTGGTGGATGAAAGTAATTTGCATCGTCAAACCTTGTACCGTATGAGCGATATTGGGGTGAAGAAGGTGCATGCTGCCATTCAGACATTGCAGGCATTGAACCCCGATGTGGTGATTGAAGGCCATGCCACACGTTTATATGTGCCAGAGGCTCAACAGGCATTACAAGATATTGATCTAGTGATTGATGCTGCAGATAATTTTGTGACGACATATCTGTTATCGGATGCATGTTTTGCATGTCATATTCCTTTTGTGAGTGCATCGGTGATGATGCGAGAGGGTTATGTTGGGGCATTTTGCGCAGGTGCACCGAGTTACCGTGCGGTCTTCCCACGAATTTCAACGCAGTTAGGGTCATGTAATACACAAGGTGTGATGGGTTCGGCAGTTGCTGTTGTTGGGGCGATGCAAGCACAAGTGGCTTTAAGCCTATTGCTAGATTTTAAACCTTCGGTTTTGGGACAGTTTTTTCAATTTGACTTTACCACGTGGCAAAATAAAACCATGAAGTTTCATTTGGCAGAAGAGCCAGCGCATGTAGCAATGACATTTATAGATATGCAATCTATGCAAGCAAATGATTATGTGGTGGATTTACGTAGTGAGCAGGAGTTAAAAACAGCACCTACAATAGACGCAACCATTCGAATGAGTGTCGATGAATGTAAGGTATTGCATTGGTCTGACCCGAGTAAAAGATTGGTCTTGGTATGTCGGCAGGGTGTTCGTGCTTTAAGCGTGGCACAATATTTAAATGATACTCAAGGAGTTGAAAATATTGCTATTTTAGCGATGGGTGATGGATAGTCTGTTTAGCACATGGTATGTAAAAGAGCTTTATAGGTATACAATTAATCTTCCTTATGTTAATTGTTTTGCATATTTTATGTGTCCAAAGCCTCTGAAACAACAGTAGCTATCATATTCAGCATAAACTTGAGCCCTGAACGATGTTTTGAATGCTCAATATAATGTAATTTTTTAAGTGGATCATTGACGGTTTAATCAGTTCACGTTTTGAAAGTAATGCTTTAGTATCATCAGGCACAGGCTGGTTTTGTTTTATCTTACGACATCTTGGGGTAATAAGCTTTAATCCTCTTGATACTAAAATTTCAGTCTTTGCTTTACTCAGGTAACTATTCTTATCAACAAGTAATATGTCTTTTAATTCACGTGTCAATTGCTCTATGAGCGTTGTGTCATGTACACCTCGCTGATATTAGTTTTAGGTTAATTCTCTCTCCTAAGTAATTTATGATTAGATGTAACTTAAACCTATAAAATCAACCAGTAATACTTTTTTCTCTCGTTGCTTAATTTTTAAACATAAGATGTCTTTGGATTCTTAAATTAAATTTTCGTTGTTGTGTTTTTTGATTTGAAATGAGGGTTTTTTCTAACGCTACGTTAAGTTTTTTGCAAAACTCATCCAAAGTACAAAATAATTCAGTAATTTAGTTCATTGAAGACCTTATCTTTATAAATTTTTATATTGAAAAACAATATTTTTCAATGTCTAAGGATTTTTTAGCTACTCTATATACAAAAAAAGATATATTTTTATAAAACCTTAAAAAGTACATAAAATTACATTTTATATAATATGTATTTACATTGTAATAATTTTATTATTTAATAATCTTAATTCAATCTTAAATGATAACTAGTTTTGGTTTTTTAATAATTTTATGACTCATTTAGAAGAAACAAAAGGCGCTGTATCATCAGCCATGCCTGAAAAAAAAACAGCAGATTATGCATTAATTGGCCTGATGGTCTTGGCTCAATACCATGGTATTGCAGCCAATATGGCAGATATCGAACATAGATTTGCACACAGTGGCAAAGGTTTAGACCAAACCGCTTGGTTATTGGCAGCCAAAGAACTAGGTTTAAAAGCACGCTCTACCACCCAAAAAATAGAACGATTGCATTTAGCTAATCTTCCGGCTTTAGTTTGGAGAGAAGATGGGCAACATTTTATTCTTGCAAAAATTGATAATGATAAATTTCTCATTCAAGACTTACAACAAAACCGTCCCATACTTTTATCTAAACTTGAATTTGAGCAGCGTTATTCAGGGCAGTTAATTTTAGTCACGTCACGTGCTTCTGTACTTGGTAATTTAGCTAAATTTGATTTTACTTGGTTCATTCCGGCGGTCATTAAGTACCGCCGAATTTTTTTAGAAGTTCTTGCAGTTTCAGTGGTTTTACAGCTCTTTGCACTGATTACACCGTTATTCTTTCAGGTTGTGATGGATAAAGTCTTAGTCCATCGTGGGTTTTCTACATTAGATGTAATTGCGATCGCTTTTCTAGTGGTTACACTCTTTGAAATTACTTTAGGTGGGCTAAGAACCTATATTTTTGCACATACCACCAGTCGAATAGATGTAGAACTTGGTGCCCGTTTATTTAGGCATTTACTCAGTTTACCCATCAGTTACTTTGAAACACGCCGAGTAGGCGATACTGTTGCTCGTGTACGTGAATTAGAACAAATCCGTAACTTTCTGACCGGTCAAGCACTCACTTCAGTTTTAGACTTTTGCTTTTCATTCATCTTTTTAGCGGTGATGTGGTACTACAGTGGTTGGCTGACATTAATTGTATTGGCTTCTTTGCCTTTATATGCACTGTGGTCTGCCAGTATTAGTCCAATTTTACGTACTCGGTTGAATGAAAAGTTTGCAAGAAATGCCGACAGTCAGTCTTTCTTAGTAGAGTCAGTGACAACAATTAGTACCATTAAGTCGATGGCGGTTGAACCACAAATGACTCGTCGATGGGATCAACAACTTGCAGCATATGTTTCGGCAGGGTTTAGGGTGACCCGTTTGGCGACTATTGGACAACAAGGGATACAACTGATTCAAAAGCTCGTCACGGTCGCAACATTGTGGTTCGGTGCCAAACTAGTCATTTCAGGAGATTTAACAGTCGGTCAATTGATTGCTTTTAATATGCTTGCAGGACAAGTTGCCGCACCTGTAATTCGCTTGGCTCAACTGTGGCAAGACTTTCAACAAGTGGGAATTTCTGTTGCACGTTTGGGAGATATTTTAAATACACCGACTGAAAACCCAACCAGTCGTATGGCACTCCCCGAAATTAAAGGAAAAATTCAATTTGAACGAATCTCTTTTCGCTATCGTCCAGATGCACCTGAAGTTTTAAGAGGCTTTTCTTTAAATATACGTGCCGGTGAAGTATTAGGCCTTGTTGGTCGGTCAGGCTCAGGAAAAAGTACCATTACACGTCTCATTCAACGTTTATATGTTCCAGAAAATGGGCGAGTTTTAATTGATGGCAATGATTTAGCATTAGCCGACTCTGCATGGCTACGTCGACAAATTGGTGTCGTTCTGCAAGAAAATATTTTAATGAATTGTAGTATTCGAGAAAACATTGCTTTAAGTGACCCTGGTATGTCACTTGAACGTGTGATTCGAGCGGCACAGCTTGCAGGTGCACATGAGTTTATTTCAGAACTTTCTGAGGGCTATGACACGGTGGTTGGAGAGCAAGGTTCAGGTCTTTCAGGCGGACAACGTCAGCGTATTGCGATTGCCAGAGCATTGGTGGTCAACCCACGGATTCTTATTTTAGATGAGGCAACCAGTGCGCTTGATTATGAGTCTGAACATGCCATTATGAAAAATATGCGTGCTATTTGCCAAGGTCGAACAGTAATTATTATTGCCCATCGATTATCTACCGTACGTGGCTGTCATCGAATTGTGGCCATGGATAAAGGGCAAATTGTTGAGCAAGGCTCACACGCAGAGTTACTGCAAAAACAAGGGTATTACAAATACCTATTTGATCTACAGTCATCTTAGGTATGTGCTATGTATAAAGAAGCCCTTAAAGATTTTATTCAAAGATATATTAAAATATGGAAACAAGTGTGGGCCATTCGAGACCAACTTGACCCACCCAAGCGTGATAAAGATGAGCGAGAGTTTTTACCTGCACATTTAGAGCTGACGGAAACCCCATTGTCTGCTGCCCCGAAGTGGATTGCACGTTTAATTATACTATTTGCACTGTTAACACTGATATGGTCACTGATTGGTAAGTTCGATATTGTTGCGACAGCACAAGGGAAAACGAGTCTAGGTGGACGCAGTAAAACCATACAGTCTTTAGAAACTGCGGTGGTGGAAAAGATTAATGTCCACGATGGACAGGTGGTTAAAAAAGGCGAGACGTTACTACAACTTGCAGGGGTTGGTTCTGATACAGATTATCAGCGTGCTTATGATGCGTTAAAAGCCGCCTATATTGCTAAATGGCGTGCAGAATCGCTTTTACAGTCACTTGATCAACAAAAATATATCTCTTTAGACAAAGTCATAACCGTTGCCAAACCTCACGATTCCGTCATCATTCAGCAAGTACTGTCATCAATCAGTACAGAAGAAAAAATTCAAGCAGAACATTTAGTCTCTAACCAATACCAAGCATGGTTCACTAAGAATAAACAGCTTATCTCTGTAAAAGAGCAACACATAGCTGAGCGTGCATCTACTCAAGCACAGATTCAAAAATTGGTGGCTATGACAGATATTGAAAAGCAACGAACCTCAGATTATCAAGAGTTAGTTTCACAAAACTTTTTAGCAAAACACAACTTATTGGAGCAACAAAGTAAATACATTCAAGCTAAAAATGATTTGATGAGTCAAAGACAAAATGCTGAGCAAGTACAACATGCTATTCGGCAAGCTGAAGATGAGCTGATACTCAATAGCCAAAACTTAAAACGAGAGGCTTTTGATCAGATCAGACAAGCCAATGAACAAATTCCTCAATTGGCTGCTGAGTTACTTAAAAGTCAGCAACGTAAACAGTTTATGCAAATTAATTCACCTGTAGATGGCACAGTACAACAATTGGCTACACATACCTTAGGTGGCGTGGTTACAGCCGCACAACCGCTCATGACCATTGTTCCACAAGACCGACTAGAGGTCGAAGCCATTGTACCGAACAAAGATATTGGCTTTGTTCGTGCAGGACAAGAGGTTGTAATTAAAGTGGAATCTTTCCCATATACCCGCTATGGCTATTTAACAGGAAAAGTAAAAAGCGTGAGCTTTGATGCTGTAGAAAATAAGGATTTAGGCTTAGTTTATAGTGCCATTATTACTCTTGATCGAGACAAGCTAAATATTGATGGAAAAGAGGTACGATTAGATGCAGGGATGAATGTTTCTGCAGAAATTAAAACAGGCAAACGTCGTGTTATTTCGTATCTGTTAAGCCCATTGCAAACCAAAGTTGATGAAAGTATGAGAGAGCGATAACCATGACTATTCGATCTCCTCTTTATCGTGCACTCATGGTTGGATTACTTTTAGGGACTACACCACTCACATATGCCTTAAGCCTAAAAGAAGCCATGCTATCTGCACAAAACCATGCTGCGGTATTAGAGAAAAGCCGTTATGAATATATGGTGACAGCACAGCAAAAACCCCTTGCTCAAGCCGCATTGTTACCACAAATTGGCATGAGTGGTGCGTATCAGTTACAAAAACAGATTCAACCTAGACAGCTACAACGAAATAGCCAAAGTTTTAGGTTGAGTGCGACACAAACCATTTTCAACTTAAGCCAGTGGTATAAGTACAAAAATGCAGATGTCATCCTTCAGATTGCCCATCAGCAACTCGACTTAACCGAGCAACAGCTTTTATTAAAAGTATCAGAAGCCTACTTTAATGTGCTTATTGCACAAGAGTCGTTACTCAGTAGCCAAAAAGCCCAAGCCTCTTTTTTAATGCAACAAAAGCAAGCAAAAGTTCAATTTGAAAAAGGGGTGGTCTCTATTGTAGATGTGCAAGAAGCACAAGCAGGATATGAATCGGCATTTGCAGATGAATTAGATATTCAAGCTCAATTACAACAAGCATTGGCTCAATTAGAAACTTATGTTGGACGTTCGATTGCACTGAGTGAAATGAAGAACACCCAATTAAACATGCTTCACTTTCCAGAAGAGACATTATCTACATGGCAAAGTAAAGCAACATCACACAACCTAGAAATAAAAATGCAAGAACAACTCATTAATAAAGCACAGCAGGAGTTGAAAATTGCTAAAGCGAACTACTATCCCACAGTTGAGTTGTCTTCTGGCTATACCTACAACCCCAGTGATACAGGCATTTACCAAGCTGAAGATACACGTACAGCCTATGTAGGGGTTGGTATTAATCTGCCCATTTTTACCGGTGGGCAAACCAAAGCCCAAGTTAGACAAGCGCAAGCAAGTCTACAAGTGGCACAAAGTGAGTTGCGTATTACTCAAGACAAAGTTCGTTTAAGCGTAATTGAAAACTACAGCAAAGTTCAAACAGGGCAACAGCGTATACATGCATTAGAAACATTGGTATACACCAATGAAACTAAAGTCACTTCAAGTACTTTAGGGCAACGCTATGGCTTAATGAGCAATGTTGAACGTATACGGGCTGAAAAAGAGTTGTATGACGCACGGTTAAAGCTGACGCAAGCGAAATATCAGTTTTTACAAGCACAAATCAATTTACTACAAATTACAGGGGGCTTTAGTTCAAGAGTGTTTGATTTGTTTTAATCATTGATACGTAAATGAAAGTGATTTGGGGAAAGTAGATGGAAATAAATTTTACAATAGGTGATTGTGAGCAAAAGGCTTTAGATGGGCCTTTACAAGTGGGCTGGTTTTTAACGGAAGAGCAGGGTGCTCTACTTTTTGAAGCACCTTACCGATTAAGAAGTATGTCTCAGAATAGACATGCTAAATCTGCATCTCGTTGTCCTGCAATTTTACAATTAGAAAGTCGCTATTTTGTGATTAATTGTCCGTATGACTTGCACTTAAGGTTTGCGAGAGACTCAGAAGGTAAGCCTACTCTTGTCAATGTTTTGGGTGATAAATCAGCAGTTCGACAAAATAAATTGTCTAAACTTTTAAGTTTAGTACAAGAAAAAGAATGGCGATCACCACAGATTCCGATTCTCCAACTCAAACTTCCATATTGTTTTGTTGCAGATGAGGTTGCTTATATCACGCAATTAGATGCATTTTGTCATTATCGAAAGAATCCACTGCCTGGCACTATTTTTGGTGGACGTTTTCCGATTCACATTTGGCCAAGACCTTTAATGTGGGCATTTGAATGGCATGATACAACGCAAGATTTAATTTTAAAACGTGGTGAACCTTTATTTTATTGTCAGTTTGATGGGTTTGATCCTTCGCGTTCTACTAAGCTTATTAAAGCTGAGAAAACACCTGAATTATTAAACTATATGGAACAAATATCAGGTGTTGTGAATTATGTAAACCAAACGTTTAGTTTATTTAAAGATGCTGAAAGCGTAAGGCCTAAAAGTTTGTTAACCCAGAAATAAGTATTTTCCAACTTAATGTAATCATACAGCCAAATTGATTTTTTTAATGAAAATGAAATTTAAATACAGACCCTCGGCAGGTTTTATCGTCAAGCTATTGATGGTTGGGTTACTGGCAGAATGTAATAGTGCCCTTTTTTGTGATTACGTGCAGTTTGGAAAAGATACCAAAATACCAAGTGCTGGTATTAACGGACGAGAACAGTCAGACACTGTAGATACCTGTCACAGCATAAATTTAAAGTAGGGTAAAACATGAAAATAAAACACCCCAAATGGACAATCTTTATTTTAATGTGCATCAGTTTGACTGCGTATTATTTTATTCATAAAGCCATTAAACACCACCAGTTTCAGCAAGAAGAAATCGCACACCATGCCTATAGAAAAAATTGTGGCAACCCACCCAATATAGATATTGTGGCCAACAAAGACCATTTCATGGATAAAAGCCGTATCTATTTGTTTGATCGGGTTTTGAATCATGTGGTGCCACGACCTAGAGAAACCAAGAGTGGCAGAATGAGTTACTTTGTCCCTTCTTTTCGTGCCATGTATTTGTCACCTTTAGGTGCCAAAGACTATAAAGAATTTATTACTTTAATAGAAGGCATGGACATTCATAAAAGCTTAAAAGAAAACTTTAAAATTGTGGCAGGGGTAATTAACGATGGTGGGCAAGTGCGTTATTTCATTGCTAATCAAGATGTGAGCCGTGAAGATTACATCACATTCTTTAAGAATAACTTACGTAAGTTTAGTATCTTACATGATGAAGATCCAATTAATCCAATCAAGTTTATTCCTTTACAAGACGGTTTAATTACCTTTGAAGAAAAAGCCGACATTGAGGCAGACCCATACCCACCTATGAAGTATTTAACCCATTACTTAAAGTTTCCATTTTATCGTTATTGTTGTGATGTAAACGAATTATTAGAGCAACAAAAGTATATGAAAGAAAGAAATCCTAAAGAAGATATTTATAGACTAAAAGATATTACTAATTTAGCAGAAGCTTTAAAAAAAGACCCTAATCTAGGTTTAAAAACCAGTGATATCGAACTGATTGGACAAATCGGGCGTTTTGAAACAAAAGATTATGTGCAGTTTGGAAAAGATACCAAAATACCAAGTTCTGGTATTAACGGACGAGAACAGTCAGACCCTGTAGATACCTGTCACAACATTGACTTAAAGTAGAGTAACCCGTGAAGATCAAACACCCCAAATGGACAATCTTTATTTTAATGTGCGTCAGTTTGACTGCGTATTATTTTATTCATAAAGCCATTAAATACTACCGGTTTCAGCAAGAAGAAATCGCACATCATGCCTATAGAAAAAATTGTGGCAACCCACCCAATATAGATATTGTGGCCAACAAAGACCATTTCATGGATAAAAGCCGTATCTATTTGTTTGATCGGGTTTTGAATCATGTGGTGCCACGACCTAGAGAAACCAAGAGTGGCAGAATGAGTTACTTTGTCCCTTCTTTTCGTGCCATGTATTTATCGCCTTTAAGTGCCAAAGACTATAAAGAATTTATTACTTTAATAGAAGGTATGGACATTCATAAAAGCCTAAAAGAAAACTTTAAAATTGTGGCAGGGGTAATTAACGATG
>NZ_VTDO01000008.1 GCF_015627125.1 Acinetobacter rathckeae
AGTTTGTCAAATGCTTTTTGAAAGTTTTTTCTACCCCCTAACTAAACTCCCTTAACCAATCAATCTAAGACCTAAACCCTAAACTAATTAACTAAGATATTGTTTATTAAGAAGTTTCTTCCAACAGCACCGCCGATGGATACGCATTATAGATCAATCCATAACAAACGCAATACCTTTTTTTAATTATCCTATTCGGGTGATTACTATGTAGCCAAAATGTATTTTTCAGCTCTAAATATAAACAAATTAGCCACGTAAAATGCTTTTAACATGGCTTTTAGCGTATTCATACTGTCTTTAATTCATATCCTCTATGCTTTTTTCACTCTTTATCTGTGGTTTTGTCACATAAAGTGCATAGTTTTCTGTATCAAAGATCTGCTGAGCAAGATTACGAATGGTATTTGAGTCAATTTTTTGGGTCAACTGGCCTACTTGCTCAAGATAATCTGCATTTTTATAGTGTTCATTACTCAAAATGAGTCTTTTTTGTAATGTATTGATGTCAAATGCTTTGTTTTTTTCACTGTCTTGAAAGTATTTGCTTTGTTCTTGAATGTCTTCTGGCGTAATGAGGCTAGGCAGTTGCTTTAAAGTGGTGAGTGTCTGTTGCCAAAGTTCATCTGCTCGCTCTGGTGCGGTGGTAAAACTAATGTCTGTTTTTATAAGATTATTTTTATCATCGAGTTCACTGTTTATTTTCATACGATAGATACCCTGCATTTGGTCTCGGAGTGCTTGTTTGAGATATTTTTCTGCTAGGTTTCTTATAATGCTGACTTGCATGGCTATTTCAGGTGTCCATACCTGTTGCTTTTGGCTCCATGATCTAATTTCAGCTCGAGGCTCAAGGTTAATTTGTGCAACTTGTTTTAATACACCACGTTTTTGTTGTTGGTATGCCGTCTGAATCGTTTTTGCTTGGCGTTCAATTCCTGCAAGGTAGGTTTCTATGTCTGGTTGATAGCTTTGTGGATCTTTGGCAGTCAAAATATAGAACGTAGTTGGGGTTGTACGTATTTTATTCCATTGGGCTGTAAGCATATGGGTATGTAATTGCTTTAACTCATTTAGGTCTGGCTCTATATTTTTTTGTTCAAATCTGAGTTGTTGAATATCTTTATTCTTTTGGGCTGAAACAGAGGTTTGCTCTAACACTTTTTTTCGTATAAGTATGCTTGTGCTTGAAGCCAATGCTTGTGAGTTAAATTGTATCTGTTGTTGTGTTGTCGCATAGAGTTGTAGTAGCGAAGTAATGTGATCTGTTGCAGTTTGGCCTGAAAATATGAGTTGTTGTGGCTGTTGTTCAATTGAAAACTGGATATTGTATTGTTTTTTCCATGCTTGAAGTTGTTCAGGTTGCCATTGTTCAGGCCCTGTTTGTGATAAAAGCTGTGAGGCAATTTGTGCTTGCCATGGGTTTAAGTCTTGGCGTAAAAAACCTGCATCTGTTTGAGCAGTAAAATAGAGTTTTTCTTGAGCAAGTGCTGTTTGCAACCAAACGATGCGATCACCATTACTGAGTGTCCACACCTGATTGGTTGGTGATAGTATCTCTTTTTGTTTGATATATCCAAGGTGTTTTTTGATGGTCAATTGAGGTATTTGAACGGTTATAGGTGTTGAAAAGGTAAGACGCATGCGATGGTACTGTTGTTGCAAGGCAAAAATATCTTTAACAGAAGGTAAAGTAATACTGCTCATACCCGGTGTACTGTACTGTATGAGTTGATCTGATGCATTAAGCCATGTATGAATTTGCTGATTTACTTCTTGGTTGCTAATGGTTGGTAAAAACTGTAGAGCCTGTTGGCCAATAGAGACACTACCAAGATAATCTTGGTTTTGTTGCCATAGAGGTACAATTTTTTGTACCCAGTCAGAAAAGCTTCTTTGCTCAGGCTGTTTTAACATTTTTTCTGCTGTATTTCGTATGTCACTCTTTATGCTGTTTATTCGCTCATCGGGCAATTGATTTTGCTGTAAACGTACAATTTCTTTCAGCAGTATTGGTAAAGCCTGTTGATGCTCTTGAGGAACGACATCTGCAAAAATTCCCACGGCGAAACTATTTGGCCCAATCTCTGATTTTCGTACGACAAGGCTACTGACTGAGTTAGATTGTGTTTTTGCTTGCTGTCTTACTTGTTGGGTTAATGTATCTATAGCAATTTGCTGTAATAGTCGTTGTCTAAAACCTTGTGGGGTATTTTGTTTCGCTAAATGGTCTGTAAAGCGGTAAATATATGAAATTTGACTGCTTCCGCTTTCACTGTCTTGTAACTGTACAATTCTAAGTTGTTTTTTTAATTCAATATCATAGCTTGGCTTTGTGATTGTATTTGATGTAGATACTGTAGCGAAATATTGCTTAATTTTCGCCTGAACTTGCTCATGATCTACATCACCTATGATTAAAATTTTCATGTTTTTAGGGACATACCATGTGCGATAAAATTGCTGTAATTGCATCAGTGGCATATTTTGAATGGTTTGCTCTGTACCGGTGACTGATCGTTGTGGATATAAAGAATCCTTACGAATGGCCTGCATGCGTTGTTCGTTCATACGGTCGGCAACACCTAATTTACCTCGCCATTCTTCAAGGATGATGGATCGCTCTTGATTGAGCTCTTGTTGGTTAAATTGGCTAAAATATACCATCTGACTCAGTGCGTTCAGGCTTAAGTCTAGCGACTGCTTGCCATCGGGTGGACTCATCATAAACATTGTTCTTTCATGATTGGTCACGGCGTTATAGTGTTTTCCTCTTTGCCAGCCATGTTGCTGTAAGTATTGGCTTACTCCATTTTTTAAGCCTTCGCTGTGATGAAAGACCATGTGTTCAACCATATGTGCGACACCCTCTTGCTGTGGGGTTTGCTCCAGTGCACCCGCATCGACTTGTAGGCGTATATCTATACGATTGCCCTGCCCTTTGAGGGGCACAATGGTATAACGAAGTCCATTATCCAGTATGCCTGTACTGATCTGAGGCAATGGACTTTCTGCTTCTACGGCATGGCTCGGTGTGCTTAACATCAGTACAACAACCGCTGTCACATAGGGAAGGCTTTTCAACATATTGTTATCTCTTTATCTTTGATTGAATGTAAAAGCCGATGAGGTTTTATCTTCATCGGCTTTTTTTAACAGCTTAACGATTTACCAGTTCCAAGCAGCACCTAGCCAGATTTGGCGACCTGTTTTGTAGGTAATTGCACTACTTAATGTGGTTGATTTATAGCTTTCTATGGCTGTATTAAAGACATTCATAACATCTAGCGTGAGCTCTAAGCTTTGGCTTTTAAACATGGGTTTGATGTAACTAAAACGCCAATCATAAGAGACATAATTGTTATATTTTACTGGCATATACAAAGTTGCATTTCCAACATAGCTTCCACACACTCCTCCTGTACCATCACAAATGAGGGTCGATGTCGAATATGATTTATAACCAGAGGTATAACCGAGACGTTGTGTCCAGTTAAAGTTCCAACGTGGTACGCTCATATCTACATTAAAAAATGCAGTCCACGGCGTATTGTAGTCAAGTGCATCCATGTCACCACGTTGCATGAGTTTGTTGTTAAATACCACCATGTTTTCATCGGTGTTACTCACATCGTAATAGCTTTGTGAGCTTGATTTATTGTTACTGTAGTTGGCCGCAAAGTTCCATGTTAAATCTAGATATTTAAATTGGTATGGACTGATTGGCTCAATGGTCAGTGAAACAGTATTGCCTTTGGTTTTCCCATCGTTGGTCAGGTAGTAGTATTTCTGACCATCGACCGCGGTTGTACTACTACGTCCAAACTGGTCACGACCTTGACGGTTCACATATTTTAATGTCCAAATAGTGTCAGCAATGCGTTGTGCAATACCTAAATTTAACTCATCGCTATACGGTGTTTTCAGATTTGAAATATCATAATCGTATGATGCTTTGTTGAGTGAACCTGTTGTCCATGCTGTGCTAGCACTTGTGCGGGTTTGAGTGTAATTTTCACTGATGCCTTGGCGTAGTTTATACGCCAGCAAACTTTGTGCGTGATAACGGTTTGCACCGGCAAATAAACGGGTCTTATGGTCGCCAAAGACATCTAAAGAACCAGATAGACGGGGTGATATATTGAGATTACTCAAATAGTCATCATAAGATAAGCGCACACCTGCCGTAACTTCTAGGTTTTTCCATAACATACTGTCTTGTAGATAGCCTGCATAGTTGGTGTAGTTGCCTTTGACCAAACGTGCAGGGTACAAAGTACGACTCTTAAAGTATTGTTCACCACTAATACACAATACATCACCTGATTGGCAGACTGTTGTGCTACTCCATGTTGGTGTACCACGGCTGACAACAACATCGTTAAAACGCTGATAGCGTGCACTATAGTTCTCTACATTCCAACCGAGATCAATTTGGTGTTGCGTTTGTCCCCATTGTAGTGGATTCAAGGCATAATCTTGTTTGGCGGTCAGACTACTTTTTTGCGTTGCAAAGTGTCCGTACCCACCGTAGTAACCCAAACGTGTTGCTGTTGATGACGTACCTGTTGAGTTCCAGTTAATGGTTTTAGATGCTGTATTTTGGTAACGGCTATACCAACTGACAAAATAGTCTGACTCATGTTGAATGTCATTTTCTTCAAACTGATATCCAATGAGGCTGTTTACTTTACCCCAGTTCGCCAAGTGCTCCCACTCAAGGTTTAAGCGATACCCGCCACCTGTGTTGGTAAATGCACCTTCTTGTACATCTTTTTTAACATAAGTTGACTCATGTGGTGAGTACATGGCTGTTGCACGTAAGGTGTCGCCATTGGCAAATAAGTAGTTACCTTTCAATAAATAGCTTTCAGATTTTCTGCTTTGGTCTTCCCACTGCCCTAAAATGCTGTGGTATGACGGAATCTCTGACGTTTGGCGGTTATATGAAAAAATAATGCCCGCTTGGTCAGATAAAGGTTGATTAATACTGGCTGTATAAAATTTTTTATTAAATTTTGGTTGGTAATATAAGCTTGTCGCTTGCTCAAAGGCTTCGCTAATTCGATCATCGACATGATATTCAGTCAAATGATCGTTG
Source organism: Acinetobacter rathckeae (assembly GCF_015627125.1). Classification (GTDB taxonomy): domain Bacteria; phylum Pseudomonadota; class Gammaproteobacteria; order Pseudomonadales; family Moraxellaceae; genus Acinetobacter; species Acinetobacter rathckeae. Next base: position 5,102 of record NZ_VTDO01000008.1, read on the forward strand.
GTTGTACGAAACGCAATTCGGCCAGATGGTTTTGTTAAGTCTGGGTCTTTGAGTTTTGCATCGACAACGCCACCGGTGAAACCACCGTATTTGGCTGAAATATTAGAGTCAAAGACTTCTGCTGAAGCAATCAGTTCAGAATTAATCCAAAAACTTTGCGTTCCCCCTGCAGGAAGATCTGTGGGTGAATAGCCATCTGGGCTATTAGAAAGCTCACCATTATTTGCACCTGGGTTAATCGTATTATTATTTGATAGGCCATCAATTAGATAACTATTTTGATAAAACTTTTCCCCATGAAAAGATACATTTTCAGGTTGCAATTCACCCGGCGTATTACCATTATCTGCCTGGTTTGAAAACTGTACGTTTGGGTTGTTTTTGAGTAATTCAGTGACCGAACCATTACGCGTTGGCATTTTTGCAATTTGGGTCGCCGTAATAATTTGTGTACCCATACTCTGACTTGTAGGTGTAGATCGAACAATAATGGTGTCTTGCTCATCGAATCCTGCTGTTTTTTCTTCCGCATATGCGGTGTTAACCAATGCACAAAAAACTAAAAAGGTGTATACGCTTTTATTCATAAGTCCGTTCTTTCCCCGACTGACAAAAATAATCATTTACTGATTTTCAACCACAACTCGTCCGTCTAAACGAAAGACGATATGAACCACTTGATTTTCTACTGCATGTGTAACGCGATACCGCCAACGTGACATATCTTGTATAAGACCATTTACAAAAAGCCCTTTCGGGGTTTCCTCAATAATCTGAATATTCTTCACTGCACCACTTTCAGTAACATCAAACTGTACCTTTACACGCCCTTCTACCCCTAATGCACGTGCACGATTTGGATAGTTCACACGGCGACTCATGGCTTGTATTTCACTGGGTATCGTTGCCACGGCTTGCACTGTTTTTTCTGTTAACTGTACTTCTGTTTGTATGGCTTGATGAACACTTGGGGGTCCTGTCATCTCCCTTTTTTCTTCTGTAATCGCTTTGTGGTCATCAACTGCCGTTTGTGTATTTTCAACCTGATGAGCCACTTGGCTTATAGGTTTACTTTTTGCCATATGAGAAATCGTCTTAGGATTTGGCTGTATCGTTGTCGCACGTATATCTTGTTTCACGAGACTGTGCGTTTTTTGTGATGATTTCACGTGTATAGGTTTAGCATCGAATACCGCTTGAGGTTGTTGTACAAAAGTATGACTACGCTGATGTTGCCAATGGATGTGTATCGACCTTGATGCATGTTGAGAAACTGACGCTGCTACAGGTTTTACCTTGTCTACGAGAACACTGTGGTTAAAGATAAAACTTATAAAAATGACATGAATGACGAAGCAACCTAGGCATATTGCAAGTTGTTGCATGCGATAAAACTGCTTTTGAGTATTCACATCGTAACATTACTGTAATAAAAATGTTAATGTTAATGATTATTATTTAATATAGCAATATGCATTGTGCATGCAGATTTATTATTTGTATAACAATAATACTTTTCTAATTTTAAAATGGCCTTTAAGACAGATTTCATCTTAAAGGCCACATCAGACTTACTCGCGCTTACTTAGGCTTTACTTGAGCCTTTTTCTCGCATTGGCGAACATATTTTTCTACTTTCTCACGGGCACGCTGGCGTTTTAGTGGAGATAAGTAATCCACAAAAAGCTTGCCATTTAAGTGATCCATTTCATGTTGAATACAGACTGCTAACAGCCCTTCTGCTTCCACATCAATATGCTGACCTTCTAGATCTGTGTACTCTATACGTACACGGGCTGGCCTTTCCACTTTGTCATACACTTGAGGAATAGATAAACAGCCTTCTTCATACTGTTGCATTTCATCTGTTAAAGGTGTGACTTTCGGGTTAATAAAGACCATAGGTTCATCTTTATTTTCAGACAGATCCATGACAATCAGTTGAATGTGCTGATCTATCTGTGTAGCGGCAAGACCAATACCCGGTGCGGCGTACATGGTATCGAACATATCTTGTGCTAAAGTTCGAATTTCTGCTGTCACTTGCTCTACTGGCTTAGCAATTATACGTAGACGCGGGTCAGGAAAGCTAAGTATTGGTAATAAGGCCATATGCCCTCCTTAAATTTGCATAAATCATCACGATAAATCGTTTCTTGCTAGAATATTAACCATCATTTTAGCTATTATAACTGAATCTCACCACTATCGTTTTGGGCATTACACAGATGAAAAAAAAATTTGATCATATTGGGGAAGTTTTTCAATCTAAAAAAAAGCAACTGATTCAAACAATGACAGCAAAAGCATTGGTTTCATCTTTCGTTTTAGGCAGTACATTTGTCGTATCAAGTGCAACAATGGCTACACCTGTCAATCTAAATCCAGTGGCACCCAATGTATATGTGGTTAAAAAAGGCGATACGCTATGGCAAATTGCTGGCCTATTTTTACAAAAACCTTGGCTTTGGCCACAAATTTGGGTTAAGAATAGCCATATTAAAAACCCAAATTTAATTTACCCCAATGACCGTCTGTTAATCTGTAAAGATCAAAACAACACACTGATTGGCAAAGATGAGGGGGATGGCTGTACTGGTGTAATTTCTCGTGCATCTGCTCTAAAAACCACTGAAGTTTTACCTAGAATACGTGTACAAGCATTATCAGATGCAATTCCTCTGATTCCTCTAAAAGACATTCAAGTTTGGTTAAACCGTGCCACCATTGTTTCTGCTGAATCGATTAAAAACACACCTACTGTCGTTGGTGCTGAGAATGGTCGTTTGGCATCTGCTGTTGGGCAAAAAGTTTATGTATCTGGCCAAGGGCTAGAGATTGGGCAACGTTATGCCGTTTATAAAACCATGCAACCTTATCTTCTGCAACGTCAAGACCGTACCACACTCAATGCAGGTACTGAATTAATTCAAACAGCTTCGGGTATTGTCACAGATATTCAGCAAGGTATTGCTTCTTTAGAGCTGACCAAAAGCTTTAATGAAGAAGTCAAACAAAAAGATCTGGTCCTCCCTGAACAAGTAACACAGCTACCAACAACATTTACACCAACACCTGCTTCGGTCATGGAGAAAGGCCGTATTATTCGTATTGCAGGAAGTATGGCAAATGCATCTAAACATAGTGTTGTGACAATTAATCTAGGTACATATCAGGGCATTGAAGCAGGTCAAGTTTTTGATATTACCCAAAATGGCCTAAAGCATGGTGATTTAGATAAACATGTGAAGCAATTACCGACAGAAAAAGTGGGACAATTGATGATCTTTAGAACCTTTAACAATGTAAGTTATGGGTATGTTTTATCAAGCCGTACTCCTATCCAACTGGGTGCGACCACTCAAGCACCTGAGTAATAAAAGATAGATCTATGTCTACTAAATTATCTCGGCATCAACATCAAGTTCTAATCTTATGGTATCTCGTTCAACACTCTTTAACGAGCTACCATAAACTTATAGACCATTTTGGCCATGTAGACACTGCAATTCATCCCCACAATATAGCGACATGGTCAACACTAAAAATACATAAAAACCATATTCAACGTGCCTTAGATTTTCAGCACCCTCAACAACAACAGTATTTCCAAAATATCATTGATGTGATTTGCAAGCATTGTGATTTTGTCTGTACACCATTAGATGAAGATTACCCTAAACAGCTTTTGCATTACTCAGATCATCCTCCCATTTTATTTGGTCAGGGCAATATAAAACAATTAAATACCCCCCAGATTTCAATTGTAGGAAGCCGTAAAGCTTCTAAAGCAGGCCTGCAAATCAGTTACGATTTTGCATACTTTCTCGCAGAGGCTGGCTTTACCATCACCAGTGGGCTAGCAACAGGCATAGATCAGGCAGCACATGATGCCGCTTTAAAACATTACAGAACCATTGCTGTCATGGGTACAGGTATAGATACAACTTATCCTAAAGCCAATCACTCTCTCAGACAGCGTATTCTTGAACACGGTGGTGCAGTAATTACCGAGTTTTTACCCTCCACACCACCATTACAACATCACTTTCCTAGGCGTAATCGAATTGTAAGTGGCTTGAGCTTAGCGGTATTGGTTACGCAAGCTGCATTAAAAAGCGGTTCCTTAATTACTGCAAAAACAGCCGCTGAGCAAGGAAAGCTCATTTTCGCAATCCCAGGCCATATTTATGACAGTACATATCACGGATGTCATCAACTGATTCGTGAAGGGGCAACTTTAGTTGATCACCCTGAACAAATTCTAGAAGATATTGCGTTACCAGCACATTGGTATATAAAAGCATCTGAACCCCAAATTTCTCATAAACAGAGCCAAACAGGCCCAGCTGTCGCTGTTCACTTACAAAGCACCTTAAATGCCCTTTCATGGCAAGGACAAGATATTGATGAACTCGCCACCAAGACACAACTTACAACCAGTACGCTGATTGCAAACCTCATGGAACTCGAACTAGAAGGACATTGCATACAGCAGTTTGGCTTATACTCTAGGCAAGCAATTTAAGGAACATATATGCAAGATACTTCAGTGATGCAAATGGTCAAAGACTTACGTGCAGGGGAAGTCATTGCTTACCCAACCGAAGCAGTTTGGGGATTAGGCTGTGACCCATTTAATGAGCAGGCATTTCAAAAATTACTCAAACTAAAGCAACGCCCTATTGAAAAAGGGGTTATTTTACTTGCCAGTGATATTGCTCAGGTCGAACATTTATTTAAAAACTTAAATAGCAATATTCAACAGAAGATTATTTCAAGCTGGTATCAGCAAGACCCTCTTTCGAAAGCAACCACATGGTTATTACCATCTGACAGTACTATTCCCAAGTGGATTACAGGTGAGCACCACAGTGTCGCTGTGCGTGTTACAAATCATGGGCTGTGCCAAGTCTTATGCAGAGCATTTGATGGATTTATTGTTTCAACCAGTGCTAACCCAGCAGGTGGAATGCCCGCAAAATGTTTAAGTGATGCAAAAAATTATTTTAATGATCAAATCAGCTATTTAAATGGCGAGCTAGGACTATCTCCTGAGCCAAGTCGAATTATTGATGCAAGCACAGGTTTGGTCATTAGAGAATAAAAAAAGCCCAGCTGAAAATGAGTTAGCTGGGCTTGAAAATGATGTGTGTTAATACACATCAGAGGGTTAACTGGTCAGTGATATCCAAATGAATCACTATGGGTTAGATTATGTTCAAAAAATATATATTTTAAAAATAGTTTTAAACTATAAATCATTTCACTCTAACAGTGATGTAAATAACGTGAATATTTGCTATTTATGCGTTTTTTATATAAAAAAACTAATAATAGTGTGCATTTTATTCGCCATTAGTCTAGACTTAATTGTACAAAAAAAAACCAAGTAGCTATAGCAAAATGATATTACGCTATATTTTCAACTGTTATTGATTTCAATTTACATCAAAACACCAATAGATTTCATAGTTAAAAGCTATAATTAAACCATAGAGATGATGTATTCATTCATAGAGGAATTTGATTAAACTTACCCTCTGAGCACAGTAAACATTATATTGACTCAAAGGGTAATACATAGTAACTCTAACACTTAATATATCATTTATAAGAAACTACAAAATAATACCACTGCTACTTGGATGTGCTTTTAGATACTTAAAAATTTGGCTTTGTGGCATGTTCAAGTTAATATTGTTTGGTGGAATAGGTGACTGAAACCATTTTTTATACAGTTGATCCATTTGCCCTGAATTCCACATATTTAGAATCACTGTATCAGCAATTGTTTTTAACTTTGTATTGTCTTTAGCAAACATAATTGCATATGGCTCTACGGCTAGGGGTTGACCATTTATAATCACTTTATAATCTTTTGCATTCCCCGACTTTGCAATTAGGTCATGTAAAACAGCTTCATTTTGTACAAAAGCAACAACCTTACCAGATTCAAGCATTGCGAATGCATCTGCATGACTTTTTCCATAAGATGTTGTCACTTGAATATTTTTAAGCTTTTCTATACGTGCAATATGCTTTTCAGATGTTGTACTTTTTGTTGTAGATACAATCTTATCATTTAAATCTTGAATATCTTTAATTTGAGCGTCTTTTTTGACAGCAAACCGTACCTCTGCTGCAAAATAGTTAATCGAAAAGTCGACTTCTTTTTGGCGCTCTTTAGTATTTGTTGTGGTATCACACATTAAATCTACGTGGCCTGCTTCTATTTCAGGAATGCGTTGCTCTGCTGTAACCTTTTTATATTCTATTTTAAGGTTTGGTTCTTGCAATTCTTTCTTAATTTCATTAGCAATATTATTACAAGTATCAATTACATAGCCTTGTGGCTTACCATTTGCAAAATAAGATACGGGTTCTGAAGACTCTGAATAACCAATAATAATTTTACCGCTTGTTTTAACTCTTTGTAAGGTATCTGCGGCATGACTTACACTGACTAAACTAAAAGTTGAGTACATCAATACTGAAAGTAGTATCGTATTTTTTGAGAATCTCATGGATAGAATTCCGTGCATTGAGAGGCGATTTTTATGCCTTTAATAAGATTATAAAATGAGTGTTATAACTGGAGCGAGCTATAAACTACAATAAAATAAAGCATATATTATAATTCGAAAATATTATTTCATATGCATAATCTGCATAAAATCTAAATATATCATCACTTATATGATAAAAAGTATCTAAAATCATAGTTTCAGACACCTAAGTTCGACCGTATCACCTAAGTGAAGCCTAGTTTACCTTCAAATATAATAAAAAATAACCCTCTCAAACATCAGAAAGACATTTGAGAGGGTTTTAATGAAACATGACTACTTAATTTTTAAGGCGTCTTTCATAATAAAGAATAGATCTGTTTGGTCTGTTAAGCCAACAATATTTGCAGCTCTAGGGCCATGAGCGGCAACACGAACCTGTGAACCTGTATGCTCTTGACTACCCTGTTCAGAAGTCGCATAGTTCATCACCATTGGCGAATTATCTTGCGTTAACAACTTCACTGTTTTACCTGGGCTCGGCGAGTCTAAAGGAATAATTTGACTCGTATGTGCATGATCACCCGTTAAAATAATCAGTGTATCTGGGTTTGTTTTAGCAAATGCCAAAGCAGATTGTACCGCCTCATCTAATGCTAATGTTTCACCAATTTGACCACATGCATCTGCTTCATGGTTACGTTTATCAATAGATGCACTTTCAACCTGCAAGAAGAAACCCTTTGGGTTTGTTTTTAGCAAGTTAATTGCTTTATCGGTCATTTCTTTTAGGCTTGGTGTAGATGCTTTGTACTCTGGATTCGGTTGGCAACGCTCTGCTGGTTTCTCATTACCACCATGCGTCGCTTCTGGACCAACCCATCTTACCGCAAGGTTACCTGGTGCAAATAAACCAAGTACAGGTTGCTTTTGGTTCGCCTTAGTAATTTGATCTAGCTCAGACTTATCTGTAACCACCTGATAATTTTCACTTTGTGCTTGCTCTAACAAAGTTTTACCCTGAAACTTTCCAGCAGTTGCCTTTTCTTGGAAAGATTTCATACCACCACCAAAAGTGACATCAGCACGCGCATCTAAAAGTTGTTCAGAAATTGAACCTAAACCACCATTTTCCAGTGCTTCTTTAGGACATAGTTTTGTTGTAGATGATGGTGAATAACATTTGCGTTTTGGTACATGTGATACCAGTGCAGCAGGTGTTGCATCTTGTAGCTCAGATGTGGTGACATTACCCGTTGCATAGCCTGCTTTTTTTGCCAGTGCTAAAATAGATGTTTGTGGTTTATCGTAAATATCTACACCTAAAGCACCATTATAGGTTTTTACCCCTGTTGCCCACGCTGAAGCAGAAGCTGCTGAGTCTGTAACATACTCAATACTTTTGTCTTTATTTAACGCATATGTGGTATAGCTACCCGTAAATGGCAGTGCATCGATACCTGGGAAATAGCCACTTGCACCTTTAATATAGTTACGCGCGCTGGTAATTTCTGAATCACTTGTACCATCACCAATAATTAAAATGACATTTTTAACATGGCGGTTGTTAATTGAAGATTTTAATGCTTGGCTACGTTCTTCTTTTAAACGTGTCGCACCTGAAAACTGAGTCACGTCACCTTTTGCTTGAGGTGTAATTAAATCATTATTATGTGCTTGTGATGCCATAGATACGACTGAGCAACTTGCTAAAGCCATAAGTACCGATAGTAGTTTCTTCTTATGTATCATGAAATACTGACCCCTATATATTGATATATATCAAAATTAAAACGGTATTAAAACTTAAATTTATGACACATTGATGTCATTACTTCAGTGATTAAGAAAATATAATGGTTCAAATAGTTCTATTTAAAATATGAATGTCACACAATTTACACAGGCTCTACATTCAACAGCAAGTTTAGTCACCATAATAATGAGGTAAAATTTTCACTTCTGCATTAAAAAAGGACAGCAACATGGCAAAGATTTATGATATTCCTGTTCAAAATATTAAAGGACAAGACAGCAGTTTAAAAAGCTATGAAGGTCAAGTCATTGTCGTAGTCAATACAGCATCTAAATGTGGCCTTACACCACAATATGAAGGACTGCAAAAGCTGTATCATGATAAAAAATCACAAGGGTTAACTATCTTGGGCTTCCCTGCCAACAACTTTTTACAACAAGAGCCTGCATCTAATGATGAAATTGAACAATTCTGTTCTTTAAATTATCAAGTTGATTTTCCATTATTTGCAAAAATTTCTGTGTTGGGTGAAGACAAACACCCTTTATATCAGTACTTAACAACAGCACAGCCTAAACGCATTGGTGGAGAAGCTTTCACTAAAAAGCTTAAGGCAGCATCTATTGCCGTTGCAGATGAACCTGAAATTCTCTGGAACTTTGAAAAATTTGTTATTGGTAAAAATGGCAATGTCGTTGCTCGCTTTTCGCCAGATACTGTGGCAACTGATGCTACTTTTGTAAAATGTATTGAATCAGAGTTAGCGAAATAAGTACCTTCAGCTAATTAGAAATCACTAACTCATAATATGCAGATCTACTCGGTGCTAGTTTTACACTAGCACTTTTGATTTGTCCTGACTCTACACATAAAAAATTTTGCCAAGCGTCATCAGCAACATCGACCAAACGTTGTGCTTTATCCACCCATGGATTCCATACTACAGCACTACTGGCATTACTTTTCAAAAAAATAGGCTCTTGCTGATCAGATTGGATTTCAAACTTCCCATGTGTCTTTGGATAAATTCTGTCAACTTCGGATATGAATTCAATATCTTGTTCAATTTGCAGGCATATTTTCATGTCTTGTAGTTGGTCAATATATTGATAATTAAACAACCCTTTAACTTTTGCCGAATGAATATCTGCAGGGAAATAACTATGCCAAGCAAATTCATATTCAAAATCTGTATCGCCTGTATTTACAACTTCAAAATGCAATGTCAGTTCTTCTTTACAAGAAATTTTCATCTGTAATAAAAACGAATGATTCCATAAACTACGTGTATACACTGTATCTTCTAACTTAAAAGTTAGCTCATGACCTGCCTGTTCAGTATAACTCACATCTGAAAGTTGCCACGGTAAACAACGTGCAAAACCATGAGAGGGGTAATTTTTTTGCGTTTTATGCCCGCCGAACCAAGGAAAACACAGTGGTATACCACCACGAATCGCTTTACCCAACTGATACTGATTTAAATCAGATAACCACAATAAATCTTGAGATATAGCATCTTTTTTTGTTTGAAACTTTAAAACCTGAGCACCTTGTAATGAAATGACGGCATAACACAAAGGATTATCTACTTCTATGACCGCTATATTTGAGCGTGGTAAAACAGAAGCTGTCAGACCTTCTACTTGTTTTAAATCAGGCATATGACTCTCTTGTTATTTTATAAATACCAGTACTTTTAACATAAGACTGCAAAAGTATAAATAAAAAAGCCACCCTTTTGGGTGGCTTTTCTACATCAGCAATTTACTTTGCGTGATGCTTCATTTTACGAATGGTTTCAAGCTGTCCTGCAACCTCTGAAAGAGATGCAAGCGCTGCTGCCGTATCCAAATCACTCTTCTGATTCGCTAGCAATTGTTCAGCATGTTTACGTGCTTCTAAAATTGCTACTTCATCTAAGTTTTCTGCACGTACCGCTGTATCTGCAAGTACTGTAACAACGTGAGGTTGTACTTCAAGTACACCACCTGACACGTAGATTACTTCTTCTGTACCATTTTCAAGCAGTACACGTACTGGACCTGGTTTTAGCAAAGTTACCAGTGGAGTGTGGCTTGGCATAACACCTAACTCACCACCCACACCTTTAGCAATCAACATAGTCACTGTGCCAGAGAATAACGACTCACCAACACTTACGACATCACATTGCATCGTTGCCATGAGATGATCTCCTTAAATTAGAGTTTCTCAGCCTTAGCAATCACTTCGTCAATGCCACCAACCATATAGAACGCTTGTTCTGGAATATGGTCGTATTCACCAGCGAGAAGACCTTTAAAGCCACGAATCGTTTCTTTAAGTGGTACCAACTTACCAGGAGCACCAGTAAACACTTCTGCAACGTGGAATGGTTGAGAGAAGAAACGTTGGATTTTACGCGCGCGGTAAACAACCAATTTATCTTCTTCAGCTAATTCATCCATACCCAAGATTGCAATAATGTCTTTCAGCTCTTTATAACGTTGCAAGATGTTTTGTACTTCACGTGCAATACCATAGTGCTCTTGACCAACAACCAATGGATCTAATTGACGAGATGTCGAATCCAATGGATCAATCGCTGGGTAAATACCTTGAGACGCAATATCACGGCTCAATACAACGGTTGCATCTAAGTGAGCAAATGTTGTTGCAGGCGATGGATCTGTTAAGTCATCGGCAGGTACGTATACCGCTTGAATCGATGTAATCGAACCAGACTTAGTCGATGTAATACGCTCTTGTAGTACACCCATTTCTTCTGCAAGCGTTGGTTGGTAACCTACGGCAGATGGCATACGACCAAGTAACGCAGATACTTCAGTACCTGCAAGCGTATAACGGTAGATGTTATCTACAAATAACAATACGTCACGACCTTTACCGTTCTCATCTTTTTGATCACGGAAGTATTCAGCCATGGTCAAACCAGTCAAAGCAACACGTAAACGGTTACCTGGTGGCTCATTCATCTGACCATAAACCATCGCTACTTTGTCAAGGACGTTAGAATCTTTCATCTCGTGATAAAAGTCATTCCCTTCACGTGTACGCTCACCAACACCAGCAAATACAGATAAACCACTGTGTGCTTTAGCGATGTTGTTGATCAATTCCATCATGTTTACAGTTTTACCAACACCGGCACCACCAAACAGACCAACTTTACCACCTTTTGCAAATGGGCAAAGTAAGTCAATGATTTTAATACCAGTTTCTAGTAAGTCAGTCGATGCTGCTTGTTCTGCATATGATGGTGCTTGACGGTGAATTGGTAAGTGAGACGATGCCTCAACTGGACCTGCTTCATCGATAGGACGACCTAAAACATCCATAATACGACCTAAAGTTCCGTCACCTACTGGTACAGAAATTGGGCCATTGGTGTTGGTTACAGCAAGACCACGTTTAAGGCCTTCTGTTGATCCCATTGCAATTGTACGTACGACGCCATCACCAAGCTGCTGCTGAACTTCTAAAGTAGTTTCAGTACCATCAACATGAAGCGCGTCATAGATTTTAGGAACACTGTTTCGTTCAAACTCGACGTCGATAACCGCGCCGATGATCTGAATGATATGACCGCTACTCATTGCTGTCTCCTCAATTCAAATTTCAATATTGTTAAACGGCAGCGGCACCACCAACGATCTCAGAAATTTCCTGAGTAATCGCGGCTTGACGCAGCTTGTTATAAACGAGTTGTAGGTCTTTAATTAGCTGACCTGCATTGTCTGTTGCCGCTTTCATGGCAACCATACGTGCAGACTGCTCACATGCGATATTTTCAATCACACCTTGATAAACCATCGACTCAATATAGCGAACCAATAAACCATTCAGCAGTTCTTCTGCATTTGGTTCATAGATATAGTCCCAACCGTAGTTACGGTTTAGGTCTTCGCCTTCGTCTGCCTGCGCTAAAGGAACAAGTTGCTCAACTTTTGGCTTTTGGGTCATGGCATTGACGAAACCATTCGACACAAGATAGATACGATCTAACTCGCCTTTGTCGAAGGCATCAAGCATGATTTGTACTGAACCAGAAAGCTGATCGAGTGTTGGTGCATCACCAATTTGAGTAGTTGCACCAATCACTTTGCCGCCGTAGCTGTTAAAAAACGACACCGCTTTTTGACCAATTAAAGCAAATTGAACTTCAATTGATTGCTCTTTTTGTTGCTGAACGTGCTGAACAACTTTTTTAAACAAGTTAATGTTTAAACCACCTGCTAGACCACGATCCGAAGACACGACGATATAACCGACGCGTTTTACAGGGCGATCTACCATATAACGGTGTTTATATTCAGGATTCGCTTGAACTAAATGAGCAATAACACGGTGCATATTTTCGGCATAAGGACGCCCTACCGCCATACGCTCTTGCGCACGACGCATTTTTGAAGCAGCGACCATTTGCATCGCACGCGTAATTTTTTGCGTACTTTTAATGCTAGCTACTTTGGCGCGAATTTCTTTTAAATTTGCCATATGCTTAACCTACTGTTCGAAAGTTTTTTACCACTTCCGAACATTGATCCGTGAAAACTTAGTAAGTTTGAGTTGCTTTGAAGTTCTCAATACCTGCTTTAATTGCAGCTTCGATGTCTTTGTCATATTTGCCAGTAGCATCGATGTCTTTCATTAAATCAGCATGTTCTGAGCGGAAATATGCAATCAATGCTGTATCAAAGTCTACAATCTTTTTCACTTCAACATCAGCCATGTAGCCTTCGTTTGAAGCGTAGATTGATACTGCTTGATCAGCAATAGAGTAAGGTGCATATTGCTTTTGCTTCATTAATTCAGTTACACGTTGACCGTGTTCTAACTGCTTACGTGTTGCTTCATCAAGATCAGAAGCAAACTGAGCAAATGCTGCAAGTTCACGATATTGTGCAAGTGCTGTACGAATACCACCAGAGAGTTTCTTAATGATTTTCGTTTGAGCAGAACCACCAACACGTGATACAGAAATACCCGCATTTACTGCAGGACGAATACCCGCATTAAATAGTGATGTTTCTAAGAAAATCTGACCATCGGTAATTGAAATCACGTTTGTTGGTACAAATGCAGATACGTCACCTGCTTGTGTTTCAATAATTGGAAGTGCAGTCAATGAACCTGTTTGGCCTTTCACTTCACCTTTCGTGAATTGCTCAACATAGTCAGCAGATACACGAGATGCACGCTCTAATAGGCGCGAGTGAAGATAGAATACGTCACCAGGATATGCTTCACGACCTGGTGGACGACGTAATAACAATGAAATTTGACGATAAGCAACCGCTTGCTTAGACAAATCATCATAAATAATTAACGCATCTTCACCACGGTCACGGAAGTATTCACCCATTGTACAACCAGCATACGGTGCAAGATACTGCATTGCAGCAGGATCAGCAGCAGCAGCAGCAACAACAGTTGTGTATGCCATTGCACCCGTTTCTTCTAGTTTACGTACAACGTTTGCGATCGTTGACTGTTTTTGACCAACAGCAACATATACGCATTTAATACCAGATTCTTTTTGAGCAATAATGGCATCGATTGCCATTGCTGTCTTACCTGTTTGACGATCACCAATAATCAACTCACGTTGACCACGACCAACAGGAATCATTGTATCTACAGATTTATAACCTGTTTGTACTGGCTCATCTACACTTTGACGCCAAATTACACCAGGTGCTACTTTTTCAACAGCATCTGTTAATTTTGCATCAATTGGGCCTTTCCCATCAATTGGGTTACCCAAAGCGTCGACAACACGGCCTAGAAGTTCAGGACCTACTGGCACTTCTAGAACACGACCTGTACAACGTGCTTTTTGACCTTCTTGTAGGCCAAGGTAGTTACCTAGGACAACGGCACCCACTGAATCCTGTTCTAGGTTCAGTGCCATACCAAATAAGCCGCCGTCAAATTCGATCATCTCACCGTACATTGCATCAGCAAGGCCGTGAATACGTACGATACCGTCAGATACCATCACAATGGTACCTTCAGTTTTCGCAGTTGCGCTGGTGTCCAGATCGCTGATACGCTGTTTAATGAGCGCACTGATCTCGGATGGATTCAGTTGTTGCATTGCGCTATTCCTCAATCTTTTATTAGTTCAGTCTTTTGCTTTAGGCAAGAAGACGAGTCCGCATTTTCTCAAGCTTGCTCAGCGCAGAGTCATCTATCACTTGATCACCTGCACGAATCACAACACCTGCAATAAGTGCAGGGTTAACAGTCACAGACACTTTAACAGCACTGTTAAAGCGTTTTTGTAACGCTTCTACAAGTAGTTGTTCTTGTACTGCTGTTAACGGAAATGCTGATTCAATTGTGATATCAACAATTTTGTTACGTTGTGATTTGAGCTCTTCATATTCAGTTAATACTTGTGGAAGTAATGACAAACGGTCATTTTCTGCCAAAAGTAAAATGAACTTTGATAGTGCTTCTGATTGTGCTTCACCTAAAACTTGCGTAAAAAGCTTTAATTGCCCTTCCGGAGTAATCTCAGGACGGTTCAAATAAGCGGAAAATGCTTCGTCTTGCACCGCAGCACTGAGCATTTGTAATGCATTTGACCAATTGTCAGTTACACCTTGCTCAGCAGCATAAGAAAATGCTGCTTTAGCGTACGGGCGTGCCAACGTCAAGAGTTCAGCCATATCTCGCCTCTCTTAGAGTTTCGCAGCCAGCTGAGTCAGCATGGCATTGTGAGCTTCAGCATCAACATTTTGGTTAAGAATTTTTTCTGCACCATCTACTGCCAAAGCAGCAACTTGTTGACGTAATTCTTCGCGAGCAGCATTGATTTCTTGATCGGCTGTTTCTTGTGCCTGTTGACGAATACGTTCACCTTCAGCAGTTGCCTGTGTACGTGCTTCTTCAACCAGTTGATTGGCACGACGATTTGCCTGTTCAATCAATTGTGCTGCTTGAACTTTTGCCGCATCAAGTTCATTTTTTACTTGAGCTTGAGCATCAGCAAGATCTGCTTTTGCTTTTTCTGCAGCATTTAAGCCATCAGCGATTCGACGTTGACGTTCACTAATCGCATTGATTAGCGGTGGCCAAACAAACTTCATGCAAAATATGACGAAAACTAAAAATGCAATTGCTTGACCAAATAATGTGTAGTTGATATTCATTGCAATTCCTCAATCACATAATTTTGGAATATACGAATTAACCTACTAAGCCAACAAACGGATTAGCAAAAAGAATGAATAGACCAATACCAACACTGATCATTGGGATCGCATCTAGAAGACCTGCAACAATGAACATACGTGTTTGAAGTTGTGGTGCAAGTTCAGGTTGACGTGAAACTGCTTCTAGGAAACGACCGCCTAACAATGCAAAGCCAATACCAGTACCTAGTGCTGCAAGTGCAATTAAAAGAGCTACTGCAATCGCAGATAATCCAACTACTAATTCCATGAAAAAATCCTCAGAGGTTAGGTTATACCAAATTAAAATATAAATTACGCCTAACCCTATTAATACAGTTAGGCAATAGCATTAATGTTTTTCGCTTGCCATACTCAAGTAAACGATTGTAAGCATCATAAATACAAAAGCTTGCAGCGTAATTACAAGAATGTGGAAGATTGCCCAAGGCACAGACAATGCCCATTGTGCCCACCATGGTAGCAATGCGATGAGGATGAAGATTAACTCACCTGCATACATGTTACCAAATAGTCGTAGCGCCAATGAAACTGGTCGTGCTAGGAAAGTTGCCAATTCTAAAACTAAGTTTACTGGAATAAGCAATACTTTAAAAAACAAATTACTTGGGTTAAATGGGTTGAGTGCAAACTCGCCAACAAAACCACCCACACCTTTTTCACGTACACCATAAAAGATAATTAACGCAAACACAGACAATGACATGCCGAGTGTGACGTTAATATCTGTTGTTGGAACAATTTTTTGATAAACGTGATGTGGATCCATACCAAATACATTTGCACCAATGACCTGCGCTAGATATGGAATAAAGTCAACAGGAATCAAGTCCATTAAGTTCATGAGGAAAATCCACACGAAAATGGTCAGTGCAAGTGGGGCGATCAGACGAGACTTACCATGAAAGGTATCTCGAACGTTTGAATCAACGAACTCAACGATCATTTCTACCGCAGCTTGTAATTTTGTAGGCACGCCAGCATTTGCAGCTCTTGCAACCACCCAAAAAATAAAGCAAAAAATGATACCAAGGCCAATTGACCAACCCATTGAGTCCAAGTGAATAGCAGAAAACCCCATCTGTTGAGCATCTTGAGCATTCTCAGCCAATTTCCACGTTCCATCTGGCATTTTGCCATAGGTCATGTTGGTCAAGTGATGCTTGATATACTCGGTCGAAGTCAGGGCATGTTCTTCAGCAGCCATAAATCACACCTGGTCAATGTCAATTACGAAAAAGAGAAACGAATACTGCGTACTGCAAAGGTATCTCGTATTCTCTCCAATAATATTCAATTTTATGTGCTTATACTTGTTTATTTTGTTCGTCTAGCAACCAAAAAAGGGGCAACCCATGACATCATCTGAACAAGTATAAAACCACAAAACAATGCAATTGGTGACAACGGTTTCACATTGTTTAAAATTAAAGCAAATCCAATCATAACGATCGCAAACTTACCCATCATTCCTTTATACATGTTTAAAAGCACTTGTTTTGAGGCACGTGCTCCCGCAGTACGAAAAGACTGCCATGAAAAATAGGTACATGCGAGCCAACAAACCAATGCACCAAGTGCAATACTTTTTGCTGCCGTCCCATCTTTCAAAAGCCATGCGATAAAGGCTGAAACTGGAATCATTAATGCTTGTAAACAGACCTGAGCTTTGGCAAAGCGTAGATCAATCATTCGCTTTACTTGAGCCATTTTGGCTGACACCTAACATGAATGTTCAAAAGTTTAACTCATGATCGTTTTTAATCGCAGGCATTATAGATGCCACCCCCTCAACATGCAATCTTTTCCGACAGTTAGCACCACCTTTTTGGTAAAAAGCGAGTTTTTTTTAATTTAAGGTTAAGTTAAGCCTGTTTTTTACGATTTGACGGATGTTTGTACGCATTGGTGAATTTTTTGCGCAAGATCTGTCCATGCTTTAATAAAATCATTTTCGCCCATTAAACTTTCATTCACTGGCTGAAAATATATTGGCTGAAGTTTTTGATATTGGCTACGACTCGCCTCCCCTTCTGCAAGTAAACACATGTTTGCATATGGTCTGTTGTCATTCAGGTACTTCATTTGTGAAACAGTTGGAGGTACGTGTGGGTCACTGGTGAGTGCACCTGCCAACTTAATATTTGATGCTCTTTCAATATATTGATAAGCATCATGATATGACCAATATTTGATTGGCGTTTTATGTTGTCCAAATTGGCGTGTCGCAAGCAAAAATTTCTGTGAGAATGCACGTGCATTGGCCCAATATTGTGCTTTATGCTCTGGGTGCTGTTTTGAGCGTGCTGCGGCAATAAAAAAAGCAATTCTGACTGCATTATTTGGCTCAAGCCATACATGCGTATCCACAGACTGGGCAATGGCATTGCCTTTCACATCTCGTAAAGGTAGTGTATTAAGTACCCCAGATGAAAGTAGAGAAAATGCTTTGGGATTGTCTGCTAAAAGTTTATTAAGCGGTGCTTCATGGGCTTTACCTAACCAAATAATCATTTCCGCATCTTGCAAACTTTTGCGATTTTCTGGAGTAAGCTGTATATCATGCCCAGATTGATTCCCCAATAAAAGTTCTGGCTCTTCCACCCCTTTCGTGACTTCTTGAGCAATCAAGTAAAGTGGGTGTATAGAAACCACCAATCCTTTTGCCCAAAGGCTGTGACTGTAAAAAACTAAAGCCAGTACTGCAATTAAACGTGCCATCTGAGATCTCAATTGTGCCATTCCTAGCGTTATAATATAACATTTTACGTTATACTGTAACATATATCAGAAATATGCTAATATAACTTTGAAAATATACAATCAAACATCCCAATTTTAGGTCAGGTAAATTATATGGCATCATGTACTCATTCACATGATAATACAGTGCATGGTGTACATGATCATGCAGACATCAACCTACGACTGCTTGAGGCAGAAACCTTGTGTGCGAGTAACCATGCTCGCCTGACACCTCTTAGAAAGGAAGTGCTGGCTTTAATTTTACAAGCACATGGCCCAATTGGGGCATACGACATCTTGGCACAAATCAAAAACACATCAGATAAACCTGCTGCACCACCTACAGTCTATCGTAGTTTAGATTTTCTATTGGATATGGGGCTTGTTCATCGACTCAGCTCAATTAATGCTTTTATTCCATGTTGTCACCCTAGAGAAGGCCACCAAGCCGCTTTTTTAATTTGTTCAAACTGCAAAGCAGTCAAAGAAGCATCTGCTGACTCTGTACTTAGCCAACTTTCTACACTGACAGATTCAGATGAATTTACCATTCATCACACCACCATTGAAATTTCAGGAACATGTAAACAGTGCAACCTAGCTTAGCACCTGAACTGATTGCTTTAAATAATATTCACGTTCATTTAGATGAACGTCATATTTTAACAGGCGTAGATTTTTCGTTGCATAAAAATGAAATTGTGACGCTCATTGGCCCAAATGGTGCGGGGAAATCAACGTTAATTAAAGTATTGCTAGGTATTGTTGAGCCAAGCCAAGGCCATATTCAGAAGTCTAGTGGTTTAAAGCTGTCTTATGTACCACAGAAATTTAATCCCTCTTTAAGCATGCCTTTACGAGTAAAAGACTTGCTTGGACTAGAAAAATGTACTGCCACAGTCAAACAGCAAATTATTGATGAAACAGGCATTTATAAATTACTCAATGCAAAAGTACAATTGCTTTCTGGTGGTGAACGCCAACGAGTGTTACTCGCACGTGCATTACTTAGACAACCGAATGTTTTAGTGCTTGATGAACCAATGCAGGGCCTTGATATTCAATCTGAAGCCGAGCTATATGCGTATGTTCGCACCCTACCCGAACGCTACGGTTGTGCTGTGATTATGGTGTCGCATGACCTACAGTGGGTCATGCAAGGCACACACCGCGTGATTTGTTTAAACAAACACGTTTGCTGTAGTGGCTCACCTGAAAATGTACAAAAACACCCTGAATATTTAGCAATTTTTGGCACACAACGCACATTTTATCAGCATCATCATGATCACTGTGCCCACGGCGACACACCAACCACATGCCAACATGGTTCAACCCCTCATATTCACCCAGAAGCGGAAGTCTAAATCATGATGGAATGGTTACAATTACTACTCCCTGCATGGGTGATGGGTAGTTTACTGATTTTTTTAACTGCGCCATTGGGGTGTTTAATGCTATGGCGACGGATGTCGTTTTTTGCCGACACAATGGCTCATGGCACACTTCTTGGTGTTGCCATTGCAGGGCTATTATCACTCCCTCTATGGATTGGCGTCTCTTTTTTAGCCTTGTTATTGGTCGCAATTCTATGGTTTTTATATGACCGTCGCTTACCTAACGATGCCCTATTGGCATTGTGTTCAGCAACATTGCTGTGTAGTGGCCTGCTTTTAATTCAGCAACTCCCCTTGTTAAGACCAGAGCTCCAAAGTTATTTGTTTGGTGATTTACTGACCATTAATTGGTCTGACCTGCCTCTTTTCTCTGCTGTCATTTTAGTGGCGATTAGCATTTTATATAAATTTTGGCGACCTCAACTTCAAATCGCCATTGATACAGATATTGCAATCAGCGAAGGCGTCAATGCAAAGTTACAGCGTTTAGTCTTCATGCTGTTATTAGCAATGTTTACTGTATTGGCTTTACGTGCAGTCGGCTCATTACTCATGGGTGCACTGCTCGTCATACCTGCATTAACGGCACGACTTTTAGCACACTCACCAAAGCAAATGGTATTACTTGCTTTTGTACTGGGTCAAATTGCGTTATCTGTGGGTTTATGGTCAAGTGCTTTACTCAATATTGCCACGGGCTTAAGTATTGTTTTGACCATGGCTCTATTGTTCTTTGGTATTTTCACCCTACAAAAACTCATTCATCGATAGAACTATAAGAATGGGTTTTCAACCTCTTGTTTGTCTTGTAGTTGAACTTTCTCAGGCAAATCTTTTGCTTCTTCTAAAGCCTTGACCAAGTCATTGGCAAAAGCTTGCAATGCTTTTGCTGTTTTTAATCCATCTTGGTCTTTGCTCACCTGCAAATTGCCATAGATATTGACTCGGTCTAAGCCATTTTCTAAAGTTAAGTCATATATTGCAGATGATTCATCTGTCTCAAATGGTTTAAACATGTTTTATCCTCTTTATTAGTGCATGCTATACATTGACTGTTATTTAGCCATCATCTTTAAGAAGAATTCAAGTAAATCCATCAAAATTCGTTTAAAAAAGCTGACCCAAGTATTTTGACTATTTCCTGTTGAGGTTGATGTACTACCTTCAGAAGGACGATTCGGTGCCGTAAATTGTTTTTTGAGTGCAGTTAACTCTTCAGCACTGACCTCTGCAGCACAATCACTTTTTGTATCTGTAGACAAATACGCTGGTGCTCTGTTTGCTTTGATGTCTGCTGTCGACTCTGGCAAATCATAAACTTTTCTTTTCGTAGCTTCACTCAAGCTTGGAAAAAGGTTAATCCCTGTGAGTGCTTCAATTTGGCAAACACTAACCACATTGACCTGCAAAGAGTCATCATTGGGCGCATAGTAAGCACCGATCACCCCTGTTTTAGGATAATAGACTGCTTTAAATACGGCTGAAGGAACAAATACGCCATTACCAATGGTTTGTAATTTTTTGCCCGCAAAAATAGGCCCTGTGACCACATAAACATCTTGTTTTTGCTTAGTCACCATACCTCTGGTGGCTTCTTCAAGCATACGCCATATTTCTTGGTTATTTTTAGGCGCTTGTGGCACCATATTCGCCAGTGAAAAACTGTCATACTGCGAAGCCTCATCTGGCATATCACCATTTGGTGACATATGCCCGCGGTCGTAGCCTGAACCTCTATAGTCTTTAAGCGTTGCTCTATAGATCGGGCTTACACGGTCTTCTTCATGAAAACTGTCTTGACGCTTGATTTTCTGGCTCAAACGTACAGGCGTTAAATGCTCTGCACTCCAAAAAGGGGTTTTAGATACACCAGAATACATGACATTAAAGCCATTTAAACAAAGGGGCGTCGTATTCTTTCTCAGACTTTCTTTCACCAAAAATGGCGGTGCATTATTATAAAATTGACTTGTACATGGCGTTTTGGCCCATATACTTTCACCACTTGCAAATGCAGACTGTGGCAATAACATTGTGCCAAGTAAGGCACTTAAAAGACCACTAGAAAGGATTATTGTTCTATGACTCAAAGGATTTTTAAAGCAATTAAACGTGGTCATAGACTTCATATTTTTTTCAAACAAAATAATTTAAGAAGAGATTAACAATCTCACTTTATAAAGTATATTAGTGATGCGTTAATTGTTTATAGATTAGGCAGTTTGCGAACATCACCTTTTATTTGCTTACAATAGTATGCAACGATGGCATTTACTTTTGTATAAAGCACCTTTTGAACGGTGTAAAATAGAAGTCTTACTGTTGCTATATTATGATTTCAAAGCTCTGGAGTCGAACAATGCGTCATATTCTTTTCATCACTGGCCTATTGGTCGGTTTTTCATCTCTTCATTCTGTATATGCTGAACCTGCGGTACAGCCTGGGCAAACTCTAGAGAGTTTATCAAAAGTGACTATCTCTACAACGGTGAATGATCAGCCGGGTTCTTTAGAAAAGTTGTTACAAAGTGGGGAGTATCAACTGATTTCACCAGATCCGATCAATACCAATACACCGTCTAGCAATACAGATAATGTACCTGTACGCTCAAAATAAAATGAGCTTTTATAAAAAAACCGAGTGCATTGCACTCGGTTTTTTTATTTAAATTTCAATTTGACTTCCCATTTCTACCACACGATTAGTTGGAATCTGATAGAAGTCACTCACAGGACTGGTGTTTCGATACATAGAAATAAATAGTTTTTCTCGCCACGGTGCCATACCCTGCCCGACAGTATGTATGAGTCTGTCTCTTGAAATAAAGAAACTGATATGCATCATATCAAACTCAAAACCGAGTTCTTTGTAGGCTATTTCCAGCGCTTCAGGCACATTCGGCTGATCTTTAAAACCATAATATAAAAAGAGACGATAAAAACGTTCATCTAACTTTTCAATATACATACGGTCTTGATCTGCAACGAATGGCACATCTTGCGTGACGACCGTAATCATAATATTACGTTCATGAAGGACTTTATTGTGCTTAATATTGTGGAGCATGGCATGCGGTACAATATTGGGTGTCCCTGTGAGAAAAATCGCTTCACCCGGTACATATTTAGTGTCATCACTCATACTCACGCTTTTGATAAAAAGTTCGAGTGGTAAAGCATCTTTTTCTAGACGTTGAATCACAATCTCACGACCATTTTTCCATGTGATTAACACGGTAAACACGACAATACCAATGGCTAAAGGAACCCATCCGCCTGCTAGAATTTTGAGTGATGTAGATGATACAAAAACAATATCCATCAATAAAAAGGGTACAGCAAATAAAGCCAATTTCCATACTGGCCATTTCCAACCACTTCGAGCGTAGGCAGTCACCAAGATGGTACTACAGAGCATGGTCATGGTCACAGCCACACCATAGGCACTGGCCAAATTGGCACTGTTGTGAAAGAGTAAAATTAGAATAACAACAGAAATGTACAGAACCCAGTTAATAAACGGCAAGTAAATTTGACCTTGCTCTATGTCTGAGGTGTGATGAACCGTTAAGCGTGGTAAATAACGTAGCTGGATAGCTTGATTTGCCATTGAAAACACACCCGTAATCACAGCTTGTGAGGCAATCACCGCAGCGGCGGTTGCCAAGGCGATCATTGGGTATAAGCCCCAATCGGGTACAAGCATATAAAATGGGTTTGAAATCGCAGTTGGGTCTCGCAGTAATAAAGCCCCCTGCCCGGCATAGTTAATCATTAAACATGGGCAAACCACCACAAACCACGCCAAACGAATGGGACTACGGCCAAAATGCCCCATGTCTGCATAAAGCGCTTCACCGCCTGTAAGTGTAAGTACTACAGCACCCATGGCCAAAAAGGCTACACCCGGCTCTTGGGCAATAAAGTGAATTGCCCAATATGGATTAACAAGCTCTAAAACAAACGGCGTTTTGATAATACTTACAACACCAAGTACACCAATAGAAATAAACCACGTGAGTGTAATCGGGCCAAAGAATTTACCCATGGTTGCAGTACCATGCCTTTGCACCATAAATAAGGCAGTTAAAATGCCCAATGCAATCGGCATAAGCCATTTATTAAATGCAGGTGTCGCAATACTTAACCCTTCAACGGCTGAAAGCACTGAAATGGCCGGCGTGATAATACCATCGCCAAAAAATAATGATGCACCAATAAAACCAAGCGCTATCAGCAGTGTTTTCTTATGCCGATTCATTTGATTGGGACGCAGATTTAGTGCCAATAGCGACATAATACCGCCTTCGCCATTGTTATCTGCTCGCATAATAAAGGTGACGTATTTTACACTGATGGTAAGCATCATTGACCAAAAAACCAATGATAAAATACCCATGATTGTCGCTTCACTTAAAGCAATATGCGCTTCAATAAAGCATTGTTTTATTGCATATAATGGACTCGTTCCGATGTCACCGAAGACCACCCCCAAAGCAGCAAGTGTGATCGCATATTTAGATGGTTTATAATTTGAATTTTGCATAAAAAAACTACGTTTACTCTGCACTTAAACGAGATTTTATCACTATATAATGCTTTTTACTGTAACCACATGCGTTTTATCTTGGCAGCCTACATTTTTTTGGGTATGATCGCCCCTCATTGGTGAGGTGTCCGAGTGGCTTAAGGAGCACGCCTGGAAAGTGTGTATACGTTTACGCGTATCGAGGGTTCGAATCCCTCTCTCACCGCCATATTGTATACTTATAAAAATCATACTGTATTAAAAAGCTTAAACTCAACGGGTTTAAGCTTTTTTATTTACTCAGTAATCACAACAACAATACATAATTTTGAATAATATTGGAACATCAAAACATGAAGCTTCCACCTTTTCTTATTTGACACCATAAAGCACGTAGTTAAAAAAATATAAAACAACAGCTTATGCAGGAAATTGGTTAAAAGACCACTTTATTTTAAACCGTATATTGAGTCTTTTCGAACCAAACACTATCTACATGAATATCAAAAACCTTAAAATTTCTATAAAAAATTAAACAAGTGTTTAAAAAAAGAGCTTTTTATGTAAAGATATGTACATCTATATATTTATGTCAGTAATGCATGAAGTAGATACTCTCGAAAGCAGGAAAGCTTTGAGAGTAAGTAATAAGCTCACGGATTAGAGCCACTCATTTTATAGATATAAAACTCGATGCAAAAAGGGTGCAATTCGATCGCTGTGTATGCGTATCATCACCGCCTAAAACTCATCCCTGTATCTGGTCTAGTATTAAAATAAAGTAAGCCCCTAATCCGATCTTATTACCATTATTGCCTGAAATATATGATTCAAAATTGGACTTTGAAAATATTTATGAAGGAATCGGTATGGATACGATCTTATCTCGTATAGTCAGCGTACTACTTATACTCTTTGGCATCGGTTTAGCCTTAGGCGGTGCTTATTTAATCAGTTTGGGCGGTTCATTTTTCTACCTGATTGCAGGTACTGCAATGGTTGCCATTGGTTTTGGCTTATTCAAAAAGCAAGCCTATGCATTTTGGCTATCTATTGGTTTGCTTATTGCAGCAACACTGTGGGCATTTTGGGAAGTTGGCACTGACTTTTGGCAACTTGTGCCACGCATTATCACATTCCTTGTCATTACATTGGTTGTGACGCTCTTTGCACCAAAACTTCTCAATAAATCGAATGAACCTGTCATCAATCAAAAGATTTCTTTTGGTCTTATTGGATTATGTACCATTGTTTTCTTTGGCTTTATTGCGGGTATGTTTAAACCACATCCAACTGTAGAGGCACAAGGTACAGCATCACCAACAATCAACCCTACCGCAGGTGACAGCCAAGGTGATGATTGGAGTGCATGGGGACGCAATAACTCTGGCGACCGCTTCGCACAGTTTACTCAAATTAATAAAGACAACGTTAAAGACTTAAAGGTTGCATGGACATATCGTACAGGCGACTTAGCTGTTAATGGTGCTGAATATCAGGTTACCCCGCTTAAAGTCGATAACTCAATGTACTTATGTACCCCTCACAATGAAGTCATTTCTTTAGACCCAGTAAGTGGTAAAGAAAACTGGCGTTTTGACCCTAAGCTTCGTGAAACGTCTGGTAATGCACATTGGAAGCGTTGCCGAGGCGTGTCTTATGCAGACTTGAGTCAACTCTCTGGTCAAGACTACGTAGCCAAAGACCAAGCATGTGCGACACGGATTGTCAGCACCACCAATGACGGTCGATTGTTTACCCTAGATGCCAAAACAGGTAAACAATGTGATGGCTTTGGTAAAGATGGCTTTGTAAATTTACTTGATGGTTTGGGTGCATCTGCTGAAGGTTCATACTACTTAACCTCTGCACCTTTAGTGGCAAATGGCGTGGTTTTAGTAGGTGGTAAACTCAATGACAACTTAACTGTCGGCGAAGCATCGGGGGTTGTACGTGGCTATGATGTACGTACAGGTCAATTGCTTTGGGCATGGGATCCTTCACGAGGTAAAAATGACAGCACACCACTACCTCCAGGTGAAACATATAAAATTGAAACACCCAATTTCTGGGGTACAGCAGCATACGACCCTGTACTTGGTTTAGCGTATTTCCCTACAGGGAACCAAACACCAGATTTCTGGACAGGTAACCGTCATCCGTATTCAAATGAATACAATGACTCTGTTGTTGCTGTAGACATGAAAACAGGTAAAGAGCGTTGGCATTTCCGTACTGCCAATATTGATGCATTCGACTACGATGTGTCGTCACAACCTATTTTGTATGATATTCCACAAAAAGATGGTTCAAAAATTCCTGCACTGGTTCAGTTAACCAAGCGTGGTCAAATTTTTGTTCTTGATCGCCGTGATGGTAAGCCTGTATTCCCTGTAGAACAACGTGCTGTGCCAACAGATGTGATGCCAGGTATGCAAGTCGCTCCAACTCAACCCTATTCAGCAATTTCTGTAGGTACTGACCCACTGAAAGAGCAAGATATGTGGGGTGCAACCATTTTTGATCAATTAATGTGCCGTATTCAATTTAAAGAGATGCGTTGGGAAGGTGAATTCACACCGCTTTCTGATAAAAAACGTACTTTAATTTATCCGGGCTACTATGGTGGATTTAACTGGGGTGGCGGTGCATTAGATGCATCTACAGGTACGCTCATTGTCAATGATATTCGTATGGCACAATGGGGGAAATTCATTAAACGTGAAGATGCTAAACGTATGGGCTTAAAGCCAAGTACTGAGGGTGAATACTCTGAGCAATTGGGTACGCCTTGGGGTGTAGAGCGTTCAATGTTTGTCTCTCCACTAGGTGTCCCATGCTTTAAACCACCTTTTGGTACCATGACTGCAATTGACTTGACCACTGGTCAAACTAAGTGGCAAGTACCTATGGGTACCATTGAAGATGCACCCGTTAAAGGCATTCGCCCAGGTGTGCATATGCCAATTGGCATGCCTACAATGGGTGGGCCATTAGTAACTAAAGGTGGCTTAACATTCTTCCATGGTTCTTTAGATAACTACTTGCGTGCTTTAGATAGCAATACAGGTGAAGAAATTTGGCGTAGTCGCCTACCTGTGGGTGGTCAAGGTGCGCCTATGAGCTATGTTGGTAAAGATGGTAAACAGTATATTGTTGTTGTTGCTGGTGGTGCGACACGTACTGGTAGTAATGAAAATCGTGGTGACTATGTGATTGCATATACACTGCCTTAACATATCCCCCGTTTAAGTAAATAAATCAGTTGAGTGTCTTACAAGTAAGGCACTCAATTTTTTATCTTATAACTATTGATTTATTTCTTATCAAATACTGCATCTATTCTATATACTCAGCATTTGACTCAAACCAATATTAGTCTTCGCTTAATAATAAAAAATTTGGTAATTGTTAAAATCCATACCAAACCAGATAGCGATTAGATATAAAAATTACCCTGCAATCAAACTGTCATAATCAAATTTCAAACTACTATTACCAATAAATAAAATGAGTATGTTGTATGCAAGACTCACCCCCCATGCCACGTCATGATGTAGCCTCACCCTCACCACAAAATGCAAATATAAATATGCCCTCTCCCAAATGGTTTAAGTACTCCTTTATTACCATTATTGTGGTGTCTTGTATTTATATTGGATTGCAACTCATTGGAGATCTAGCAGCCGTACCTGCATTGAGTTCATTTTCATTTTTTATGCTAGGAATTGCGCTCATCATTGCTTTAGGTTTTGAGTTTGTAAACGGATTTCATGACACAGCTAACGCTGTAGCCACAGTCATCTATACCAATGCCATGCCTGCACCTGTTGCCGTGATGTGGTCTGGTTTTTTTAACTTTCTAGGTGTACTGAGTGCAAGTGGTGCGGTGGCTTACGGTATTATTGCGCTACTGCCTGTTGAACTTATTCTACATGTGAGCAGTGCATCAGGTTTTGCCATGGTATTTGCATTACTGATTGCCGCCATCATTTGGAACTTAAGCACATGGCTACTTGGTTTACCAGCTTCTAGCTCTCATACCATGATTGGTTCAATTTTAGGTGTTGGCCTCATGAATCAAATACTTCATGCGGGTTTCAGTAGTGGTTTAAGCGGTATAGATGTCGCCCAAGTCATGAAAGTTGTGAAAGCCTTGCTTATTTCCCCTTTAGTTGGTTTTGGTCTCGCTGCTATTGCTTTTTTATTGTTAAAAATGAGTTTAAAAAATAAAAAGACTGAGCTATTTGATGCACCTGAGGGCACAAAACCACCATCCTTTATTACTCGAGTACTGCTCATTTGTACCTGTACAGGGGTCAGTTTTGCCCATGGTTCAAACGATGGTCAAAAAGGCATGGGCTTAATTATGCTCATTTTAATTGGTATTGTACCACTGGCGTATTCTCTAAATAAAACAATGGATAGTAATGAAGTCCAAGCCTTTGCGGCATTGTCTGAAAAGTCTGCACATATTTTGGCAGTTAACCCATCACAAATGGATACCACAACAGCACGACAAACACTCACTCAATACATTCAAGACAAACAAGCAACACCCGAAACAACCCTTGCTGTTGCAGCATTATCAAATAACTTAGGTAAGTTGGTGGCTGATTATAAGACCATGGCCAATATTCCTGAAAATGCCACCATTAACTTACGCAACGATATGTACCTCAGCAGTACGGCCTTAAAAACATTGCAAAAAAACAATCAAATGCCTACACAGCTGACCAATACCGAGAAAGCAACCATTGCCGAGTATCAAAAAGATTTAGATCAAGCCACACAGTACATTCCAACTTGGGTCAAAGTTGCTGTTGCACTCGCATTGGGTCTAGGCACGATGGTTGGTTGGAAACGGATTGTCGTCACTGTAGGTGAACGTATAGGAAAAACCCACCTGACTTACAGCCAAGGGATGTCCGCTGAATTTGTTGCCATGGGGACCATTATTGCTGCAGATAAGTTTGGTCTACCTGTAAGTACAACACACGTTTTAAACAGTGCTGTAGCAGGTACAATGACGGCTAATAAATCGGGGCTTCAGTGGTCGACCATCAAAAGTATTATTTTAGCTTGGGTACTCACGCTACCGTGTGCAATGCTTCTTTCAGCCACACTCTATTGGTTATTTTCTAAATTAATTTAACCCTTACAGCACAGGGTCATTTACTCAATACACCCAATTGCATTTCTGTAACGTAGAGATGCAATTGCTTTAAAAGCATTTACAACTATAAAATATGATTCGTTAAATAAATACATTAAATATTTAACCAATCTCACGATGAGGAAACCATGAAACCACCGCACTCATTGTGGCAAATATAGCCATAATGATAATCATCGCTTCGGGAGAGCTGGTTTTTCCAAAGGTAAGTAATAATGAAGAAATAATACCGCTACCATACTGCATTGAACCAATTAGTGCAGAAGCTGACCCAGCCACTTGAGGCACAGTATCTAAGGCCGCCGCAATAGATGTTGCAGCAATGACCCCATTCATTGAAAAAAATATAAATAAGAAAACAATTAAATGCGTCAGATTCAAATGCTGTGCGTAAAACAAATAAACCAATGTCAGCATGGCACACATAGACACTGTAGTTGCCCACTTAAGAAGCTTATGCAGTGCAATACGACGTACCAACCTTTTATTAATTAAACTAAAAATCATGACTCCCATAATATTCAGTCCAAACAGCCAGCCATAATGTTGTGAATCAATATGATAATAAGAAATATAAACCAATGGCGAACCGACAATAAAAGTATATGCAGCCACATAAAATGCAGTTAATGCTAAAACGTAACGCATAAACTGCCAATTTTTTAACAACAAACCATAGTTTAAAAATGCACGTTTAATTGGTTGGTCTTGTTGTTGTATTTTTGGGGCATGCGTTTCAGGCAGCCGAAAAATACAGATAAACATGATCAGCCCAATCACAGCCAGCAACCAAAAAATTGCATGCCAAGAACTCATTTTAAGTATTTGTCCACCGATTAAGGGGCCTAAAATGGGGGCAATCGCCATAATTAACATAAGCGTTGAAAGCATTTGTGCTGCTTGCACTCGCTCATATAAATCTCTTACCATCGCTCTAGCAAGCATTGGTGCAGTACATGCACCTAAAGCTTGAAAAACACGCCAAAATATAATTTGCTCAATGGTTTGAGAAAGAGCGCACCCTGCCGAGCCAATCATAAATAGAACCATACCAATAAAGAGTGGTTTTTTTCGCCCAATACGGTCACTCATTGGTCCCCAAATCAGCTGTGCTATTGAAAAACCAATCAGAAAACTGGTGATTGTGAGCTCAACATGACCTTTTAAATCGGCCTGCATTGCAGGCATAGCAGGCAAATAAATGTCTATAGAAAGTGATGTAAATGCCATTAATGCACTTAAGATAACTAATAACGCGATTTTTGACGGCGTTTTTTCATCGGTTTGATTCATATTGAATATCTTTAATCAGATTTATACTTTATACATTAGCTACTTATGATATTAATGGCTTTTGCTTGTTAGTCACTTATCAACGTTACAATAAATCATTAAACACAACGTACTGCTATGGTGAGGTCATTTATTTTCGCATATAGTGAATCACTCTCAATACTTCATTTGTGTCGTCTAAATGTTGTATTGGTAGGTCATTTTAGATGGCTTCACAATCTACACTGATTAAACACGATAACTCTGTGTAAAATAAATCACCCACTCTACTAAAATGACTCAAACAAATGTGTATTCACTCAGTTTTATATGTTTTTCTCATCAATAATATCTATAAAACTTGCCCCAAGTAATACCGATAAATCACTGGGGCTTAAACCAAGATCGAGCCCTCTTCGGCCACCACTGACATACATTTTTTGTAAACGCTGTGCAGTCAAATCAATCACCGTTTTTAAACGTTTTTTTTGTCCGAGTGGGCTAATGCCCCCCACGACAAAACCCGTTAAACGCTCAGCCACTTTAGCATCAGCAAGAGCAAGTTTTTTACAGCCAAATACTGCAGCAACTTTTTTTAAATTCAATTGATGACTTACAGGTAAAATAGCCACATAATAGTTTTTGCCATCGCTTACGAGTAGGGTTTTAAACACTTCGTGTGCAGGTAATGCAAGTTTTTCTACAGCTTCTAAACCATAGCTATTGGTCGAATTTGCATCGTGACTATACTCATGTAACGTATAGACAATATTTTTTTGTTTTAGCAACTTACATGCAGGTGTCATGATTTCTCTTTATTTTTTTAGCACAATAAAAGGACTTATTGTATGATGAATCTAATAATCTATAAAGTATTAAAACGATATACTTATGATTTTAATCAGGTTTTCAAAAATGAAACAATTCTCAACCTATTGAAAGTAAATTCAAGTAAACTTTCTAAGATAAATTTAACGCCATGTCTTGTCCTCAAAAGAACTGCTTTTACAGACAAAGCATAGTAGAATTTGCCTTTTAATTTTTCCCGGAAAGGCAGCGCCTTAACTCGATTTATGATGTTTTTCAAGGATTTTTTATGTTAGCGCTAGATATACAACATGTTAGAATGAATCAACATGCTGTTGATAAAGCTCAGGCGTTACAGTGTCTCGTCAACATTTTAGTTGAAGATCAACTGGTTACCCCTGAATACCTAGATGGTTTAAAAGCACGGGAACAACAAAGTGCAACTTACCTAGGTCAAGGCATCGCAATTCCACATGGTACGCCCCAGTCGAGACAATATATTTTAAAAACTGGTGTCCGCTTAGCCCACTTCCCTGAAGGGGTTGTATGGGATGGAGAAAACAAAATATACCTTGCAGTGGTGATTGCTGCAAAATCTGACGAACATTTACAAGTACTACAAATACTCACAAAAGCACTCATTAATGATGTATCTGATCGTGTAAAAAATGCCACATCAGCAGAACAAATTATTGAACTACTACAAGCACAACCACTGTCTTTAGCACTTCACGAAAACCTTATTGAAACCCAAGTCCCTGCCACAGATATAGATGACTTATTTTGGCATGCAGCACAACGCTTAAAACAACAAAAAGCTGTTGAAGCAGGTTTTATTACCGCACTTGATACCAAACAAATGATTCACTTAGGTGAAGGCACTTGGTCAATCACAGCCAATCAGCATGTACTGAGCCCTGCTGTAAGTATTGTAAAGCCTGAAACTGCACTTGAGTACCAAGGTGAAGTCCTGAATACCTTACTTTGTGTTGCAAGTAATGACCAATTAGACATGCCTCAGTTTAACCGTTTAATGGACATTTTATTTGATCCGGAACAACTTGAAAAACTGACCCATGAAAATGACAGTCATGAAATTGCACACATCATTGGTGCAGACATTATTCCAGATTGGCCATCATTACAGGTAACGTTAGCCAATTCTCATGGTTTGCATGCACGACCTGCAACTCAACTGGTCAATGTCACAAAAAAATTTACAGGCGACATTCAAGTGTCTGTAGATGATGGTCAATTTATTTCAGCAAAGAGCTTAACCAAACTGTTATCTCTCGGCTGTAAGCGTGGTCAAGTTCTTACCTTTATTGCTGAACCAAATACAGATGCTATTGAAGGCTTAAATGAAGTCATTCAAGCGGTTAAAAATGGCTTGGGTGAAGACGTTGAGCCGATTGAAGAAAATAGTGCTCAAGCAGTAGAAAAAGTTGAAGTACTACGCTTTGATGAAAGTACCGAAGACCAAACGTCAGGTATTCCTGCATCGAGTGGTCTAGCATTTGGCCCTGCACACGTGATTAAACCACGCCAGTTTAACTACGAACGCCAAAGTAAAAACCTCAAAGCAGAAACTGAAAAGCTTGAACAAGCGATTGAAAAAGTACAAAGCAACATTAAAGACTTTATTGCTGAGTCAAAAATTGAAGCCATCAAGCAAATTTTTACTGCCCATTTGGCCATGCTTGATGACCCAGACCTGATTCAAGGCGTACACCAAAAGCTCAAACAAAACCTATCTGCACCTGCAGCATGGCATGAGCACATTGAAGCTGCCGCAACAGCACAAGCTGCGCTTAAAGACCATCTACTTGCAGAACGTGCCACAGATTTACGTGACATTGGTGAACGTGTCATGGCGGTACTATGTAATGTGCCAGATGTCGTTGAACCCAAAGAGCCGTACATTTTAATTATGCATGACGTTGGGCCAAGCGATGTCGCACGTTTAGATAAAGATCGTGTTGCAGGTATTTTAACAGCGGTCGGTGGTGCAAGTGCCCACAGTGCTATTGTTGCTCGTGCGCTTGGTATTCCTGCCATTGTGGGTGCAGGTGCAGGGGTACTCAACATTGAAAGTAACGCCACTGTACTGATTAATGGTGACAACGGCGACTTTGTGATTAGTCCTGAAGCATCACTGATTGAACATGCAATTTCTGAACGTGAACGCCAACGTCAAATTCGTATTGAAGCAGAAAAACACAGCCAAGAACCTGCTGTGACCTTAGACGGTCATCAAATTGAAATTGCTGCCAATATTGGTAAAGTCAACGCAGGTCAAAAAGCAGTGAAAGATGGTGCAGAAGCCATTGGTCTACTGCGTACAGAGCTGGTCTTTATGGCACACAACAGTGCACCTGATGAAGCAACGCAAGAAGCTGAATACCGCGTTATTTTAGATGACTTGGCAGGTCGCCCGTTGGTAGTCCGCACACTCGATGTTGGTGGCGACAAACCGTTACCGTACGTACCTATTCCTGAAGAAGAAAACCCATTCTTAGGTGTACGTGGTATTCGTTTAACATTGCGTAAACCAGACTTACTACGTAAACAGTTGATTGCTTTACTCAAAGCTTCAGACAACCGTCCACTACGTATCATGTTCCCAATGATTGGGCGCGTAGAAGAATGGCGAGAAGCAAAAGTTATTTTAGATGAACTGCGTGCTGAATACCCATGTGACAATCTTGAAGTGGGTATTATGATTGAAGTGCCATCAGCGGCATTACTATCGCCAATTTTGGCACAAGAAGTTGACTTCTTTAGTATTGGTACAAATGACTTAACCCAATACACCATGGCCATTGACCGTGGTCACCCAGTATTATCTGCTGAAGCAGATGGCTTACACCCAAGCGTACTTTCACTGATTGATCAAACGGTACGTGCTGCACATAAACATGGCAAATGGGTCGGTATTTGTGGTGAATTGGCTGCAGATCCAAAAGCAGTTCCAGTACTCATGGGTCTTGGCGTTGATGAACTGAGCATGTCAAGTACAAGTATTCCGCTGGTGAAAGCACAAATTCGTCAGTTAAATTTTGCTGCATGCCAACAGATTGCACAAAAAGCGTTGCTCTGTGACAGTGCAACAGCCGTACGAGAATTAGGTGAATAGCTATGGCAAAAGTATTAACCGTAACACTCAACCCTGCAATTGATGTCACCATTCAACTTGATACGTTGAATGTGGGTCACGTCAATCGTCAGCAATCTGCACAAAGTCTTGCTGCAGGTAAAGGCTTAAATGTGGCACAAGTCCTGAAAGATTTAGGTCACAAAGCCATTGTGACTGGCTTTTTGGGCAAAGAAAATCGCCAAATTTTTGATAAGCACTTCGAACATGAAGGCTTTGACAACCACTTTATTTATATTAATGGTGAAACACGCCAAAATATTAAAGTGGGCGAAGAATGTGGCCGTATGACTGATATCAATGGTAAAGGCTTTGCTGTCACTGAAGATGACAAAAAAGCATTACATGCGACGATTGAACGCTTACTCACTCCTGTGGAAATTGTGGTTGTTTCAGGCAGTTTGCCACAAGGGTTTAGTACCAACGAGTTGGTTGAACTGATCGAATGGCTTAAGAGCAAAGGTAAAAAGGTTGTGGTAGACACCAGTGGCCCTGCTCTGAGTGCAGCGATTAAAGCCAACCCATGGCTCATTAAACCTAATACAGAAGAGTTGGCTGAAGCATTCCACCAGCCAGCTGAAACCTTTGCTCAGCAAAAACAATTGATTCAAGACAACCAGATTGAGATTGAAAATATTGTGATTTCTATGGGCGAGCACGGGGTAAACTGGGTACACCCTGTACACCCACTTCATGCAAAAGCACCAAGAGTACACGTTAAAAGTACAGTCGGTGCAGGTGACTCTTTAGTTGCAGGTATGATTCATGGCGTTTTAAGCCAATACTCACCTGAAGAAACACTCAAAACAGCCACTGCCATTGGTAGCAATGCAGTGACTCAAATTGGATTTGCAATAGAAGATTTATCAGCGATTGACAATCTAAAACAACAAATCACTGTTGATTCTTTGAGCTAGGTGAATAACATGGAAGACACTAAACACATTCTATTTGTACCAAATAGTGTAGAGAAACCCGTCAATGCATCTATTTTGGCACGCAAACTGGCTCAAACAGCAGTACAGCAGGGTTACATAGCGACAATTGCACAATCACTTGAAGATGATGCTCTCACTACAGCAAAGCAAGTAATTATTGTCGGTGATAAGCCAGCAAATACTCAAGTCATTGCAGACAAAACCGTTTCTATTGTCAGTCTTGATGTGGCACAAAATCATGCGAAAGACATTTTAACCAATGCACTGAGTACAGCCACAACGGCAGACCAGTTGGCAAGCACCTCAACAGGGGCAACCCGTTTTGTTGCCATTACAGCATGCCCAACAGGTGTTGCACACACCTTTATGGCAGCTGAAGCATTGCAACAAGGTGCGAAAAAACATGGCTATGACATTCAAATTGAAACCCAAGGCTCTGTGGGTGCAAAAAATATTTTAACTGCTGAACGTATTGCCCAAGCAGATATTGTCATTTTAGCCACAGACATTGAAGTTAACACAGACCGTTTTGTCGGTAAACGTGTATACCGCTGTGCAACTGGTTTTGCACTCAAACAAACGGACAAAGCCTTTGAAAATGCAGTCAAAGAAGCGACTGTGTTAGATTCAGGCAAACAATCGACCACCGCACAAGATGAGAAAAAAGAGAAAGCTGGCTTATATAAGCACTTACTCACAGGTATTTCATTTATGTTACCAATGGTGGTTGCAGGCGGTTTAATTTTAGCAATCTCGTTAATGTTTGGACTCAACCCTGCCGATCACACGCTAGGTGCAAACCTTGCCATGATTGGTAAAACAGCCATGATGCTCATGGTGCCTATGCTATCAGGTTATATTGCCTACTCGATTGCCGACCGCCCTGGTTTAACCCCTGGTCTGATTGGTGGCTTACTGGCATCTGAATCTTTAGGTGCAGGCTTCTTAGGAGGCATTGCTTCAGGCTTTATTGCAGGCTACCTTGCCCTATTTCTCGCTAAAAAACTAAAACTACCGCAAAGTGTTGAGTCTTTAAAACCGATTTTAATCATTCCATTATTGGCAAGTTTAGTCACTGGCTTACTCATGGTCTATGTAGTGGGTACACCTGTTGCTTACTTATTTGAGCTGATGAAAAACTTCTTAAATGGCATGGGTACAACCAATGCAGTACTCATGGGTATGGTACTTGCGGGCATGATGTGTATTGATTTAGGTGGCCCAATTAACAAAGCGGCTTATGCCTTTACGGTCGGCCTACTCACCACCAATACCTTTATGCCAATGGCTGCCACTATGGCAGGTGGTATGGTGCCACCATTGGGTATGGCAATTGCAACATTCTTAGCCAAAGCAAAGTTTGAACAAGCTGAGCGTGATGCAGGAAAAGCCTCTTTTGTACTCGGCCTATGCTTTATTTCAGAAGGTGCAATTTCTTTTGCAGCAAAAGATGCAGCACGTGTTATCCCTAGCTGTATTTTAGGTGGCGCACTAACAGGGGCATTGGTAGCATACTTTCACTGCGAACTTAGAGCACCCCATGGCGGTCTGTTTGTCTTGCTCATCCCAAATGCAATAAACCATGCTGGGCTATACCTATTGGCAATTTGTGCGGGTAGTTTACTTACAGGCATCACCTATGCCTTATTGAAACAAAAACAACCTGAAGTGATTGCTGAAAAAGCATAAACTGCTTTTAGTCTAAAAAGCCAAGTCACCGTACTTGGCTTTTTTATGGGCGATATAAAAGTATATTCAGCAACAAGATGAATGAAATTCATTTAATATTTTTTTGAATAAGTTTATTTAAAACTTGATTAACGAAATATCACTGTTTTTAAGTATACTCCATCCTAAAAATTTAGCTAGGAGTAAAACGTGAAAATTTTAGATGGTGGCGTAGGAAGAGAACTTGAACGCCGTGGTGCTCCTTTCCGACAACCTGAATGGTCTGCCCTCGCTTTATGGGAAGCACCTGAGATTGTAAAGCAAGTACATATTGACTTTATAAACGCAGGCGCAGAAGTCATTACCACCAATAACTATGCTGTGGTGCCCTTTCATATTGGCCAAGATAAATTTAACCAAGAGGCCAAACTACTTATTTCTACAGCGATACAACAAGCAAAACGAGCCGTAGAAGAAACAAAAACAAATACCCTCATTGCAGGTTCACTTCCACCGTTATTTGGCTCATACCGTGCAGACTTATTTGACCAAAGCCATGTCGCAGAGATTGCTGTACCTATTATTGAAACATTAAGCCCCGATGTAGATTTATGGCTTGCAGAAACGCAGTCCTGCTTACAAGAAGTAGAAATGGTACATAACCTTGTACCTAAAGATGGCCGACCATATTGGGTCTCTTTTACCTTACAAGACAATATCAGCTTGGCTCAAAGTCATTTACGTTCAGGTGAAACGCTCATTGAGGCAGCCAAACTCATTCAAAAACTAAACATTGATGCAGTACTATTTAACTGTTGCCAACCTGAAGTGATTTTACAAGCCATCCATGAAATGAAACAGCTTCTGCCTGACCTTCAAGTCGGGGCATATGCCAATGCTTTTGCTCCCCAAGATGAAACAGCAACTGCCAATGATGGAATAGATGCTGTACGAACAGACCTAGATCCAAATATGTATTTGAATTTTGCCAAACAATGGCAAAACGCAGGTGCAAGCCTCATTGGTGGCTGTTGTGGCATTAGCCCTGCACATATAAAACAACTCTCTATTCACCTTAAAGAATAACGCTTATGTCTTCTCGTAAAATTGGCTTAGTCGCACTGACGGCCCTTGTATTTAGTTCAATGGTTGGCTCTGGGGTATT
This sequence comes from Acinetobacter rathckeae, assembly GCF_015627125.1. Taxonomy (GTDB): domain Bacteria; phylum Pseudomonadota; class Gammaproteobacteria; order Pseudomonadales; family Moraxellaceae; genus Acinetobacter; species Acinetobacter rathckeae. The sequence continues at coordinate 43,422 of NZ_VTDO01000008.1, forward strand.
TAGCCTGCCACAAAATATGGCTCAAGTAGCCAATGGTTCAGCACTGGTGATTGCATGGGGCATCACCGGTATTGGTATTTTATTCTTAGCATTTTCACTGCTGTATTTATCTCGCCAATTTCCAACTCTCGAAGGTGGTATTTATAACTATGCACGTGAAGGCTTTGGTGAGCTGATTGGCTTTTGTTCAGCTTGGGGCTATTGGCTGTGTACCACCATTGGTATTGTAGGCTATGTCGTGATTGCATTTTCTGCACTGGGTATGTTTGTAGACAGTAAAGAGCACATCATTTTTGGTGAAGGCAATACTATATATGCCATGATTGGCTCATCTATTTTTGTCTGGTTAGTTCACTTATTGGTCAGCAAAGGCATTAAAGAAGCCGCAATTGTTAACTTGATTGCAACCATTGCTAAAATTGTACCTATCGTTGTTTTTATTATTTTTAGCTTTATTGCTTTCAAGTTAGATCTATTTAAATTCAACTTTTCCGATGTTTCACTACAGGTACCAGTATGGCAACAAGTGAAAGATTTAATGCTCATCACGCTCTGGGTCTTTACAGGCATTGAAGGGGCTGTGGTACTCTCCTCTCGTGCAAAAAACCGTCACGACATTGGCAAAGCGACTGTACTTGGTGTCATCGTGGCATTGGTATTTTATGTGATGGTAACGGTATTGTCTTACGGTGTACTCAGCAGAACTGAAATTTCAGGGTTACATAACCCCTCTATGGCAACCATTTTAACCCATTTAATTGGTTTACCAGGCACGATTATTATTACGGTAGGTCTTATTATCTCCGTTGCATCATCTTATTTGAGTTGGACATTATTTGCGACGGAAATTCCTTTTCTTGCGGCTAAAAATGGGGCATTTCCTGCTGTCTTTTCAAAAACCAATTCAAATAATGTGCCTATTTCTTCACTCTGGCTCACCTCTATTGTGGTTCAGGTTTCTTTAATTGCTGTATGCTTTTTTGATAAGAACTACAACAACCTACTGCTCATTTCTTCTGTAATGATTCTATTGCCCTACTTTTTAGTATCTGCGTTTTATCTTAAAACTGCACTTAAATCAGGCCATAGCAAACACATTTTTATTGCATCTGTCGCTACATTGTATGCCGCTTGGCTGGTTTATGCAGCAGGCTTAGACCTACTGATGCTTTCAGGCATCTTATACGCTGTCGGTTTAATTATTTTCTTTTATAGTTATATCAAACATCAGCGGAAACAAAGCGAAATCTAAAACAAAAAAAACGGTTCATCATGAACCGTTTTTTATGACATCTGTTGTGTATTATTTTAAAGAAAGCTCATATGCCTTAGCTTTTTCAGTATCAAACTGTTTTTCCCACTTACTAATGACAAGTACAGCAAGGGCATTACCAATCACATTGAGTGCCGTACGTGCCATATCTAAAATACGGTCAACACCCGCAATAAATGCAAGACCTTCAAGTGGAATACCAACTGAACCAAGTGTTGCAAGTAATACAACAAAAGATACCCCTGGTACGCCTGCAATGCCCTTAGATGTCACCATTAAGGTCATTACTAAAACAATTTCTTGTGTCAGTGATAAATCAATACCGTACAGCTGTGCAATAAAAATGGCGGCAATACTTTGGTACAACGTAGAACCATCAAGGTTAAATGAATAACCTGTTGGTACAACAAAGCTAGAGATTGCTTTTGGTGCACCGTATGCTTCCATTTTTTGCATAATGCGTGGCAAGACTGTTTCTGAGCTGGCTGTAGAGAATGCCAAAATCAGCTCATCTTTTAAAATTTTAATAATAGTAAAGATGTTTAGGCCACAGAATTTTGCCACTAAGCCAAGAATCACTAAACCAAAAATTAAAATTGCAGCATAGACCAAGAGTACCAATTTTGCTAATGGCACTAATGAAGAGAAACCAAAGCTTGCAACGGTTACAGCAATTAATGCAAATACACCTACAGGTGCATACATCATCACAATATGTGTTACACGAAACATTGCTTCTGAAACAGATTTCATTACATCAAGTAAAGGCTGTTTTGTTTCATTCGGTAGTGCAGATAAACCCACACCAAAAATGACCGAGAAGAAAATGATCGGTAACATTTGTGCATTGGCCATCGCACTAAAAATATTTGAAGGAATCAGTGACAAAATGGTTTGTACAAAACTATGTGCACCAGACTGAACCTGCTCTGTAGTATGTTCATATTGTGAAATATCGACTTTATGCAGTAACGACATATCTACGCCATGACCTGGCTGGAACGTGTTTGCCAAAAAAATACCTAAAATAATGGCAACAGTGGTAATCACTTCAAAATAAAGAATGGTTTTTAAACCCAATGTACCTAATTTCTTTGAGTCACCAACGCCTGCAATACCTAAAATGAGTGTTGATATCACAATAGGTACAACTATCATTTTAATCAAACTAATAAAAATCTGACCTGCAGGTTTTAGGAAGTTGGTCACAATATAGTCTTTCAATTCGGGCTGATCATGCAAAATTGCACCAACAATTACACCCAAAACCAAGGCAATTAAGATTTGCCAAGCCAGACTAATCTTTACTTTTTTCATAGGTTCAGAACCCTACTTACTTTGTCTGATCTTTGCCATACCCATTGGCACAGCATCTCTCAGAAATGGAAAGATCAAGCACATCAGTTATCATGAAAACTTTTTGACATGCTCCCTTAAAACGGGAGTTAATGTACTCACGGGTTGTGAGTAGGTCAACAAAAAATTACATAGTTGGTCAAACGAATCACACAGATTAAATTAAATATGTTTTTTATCAACTAGTTAGTTATTTTAAGGATTTAAAGATAATTTTACTTAACTTTACATTTTCAGTAGAAATTTTACTAGAAATAAATTATACCTAAGTCGCGTACGTACACTGAATGACATTTTGTATCAATTATTTGAAAATAAAAAGAATATTGCAGATGTATTACAAGACCACAGATTATGTTGGACTTTTATAAAGTGTAGCTTTTTTATACTTACAAGTCATGAAATGCTCGTTATAATCAAAGCTCTTTGCAAACATCATAAACAACAGAAAAAGCCATGACAAAACTGACCTGTTTTAAAGCCTATGATATTCGAGGCAAACTAGAAACTGAACTAAATGAAGAGATTGCTTATAAAGTTGGCCGTGCTTATGGTCAAATTTATAAACCAAAACAAATTGTTGTCGGTTGCGATGTCCGCCTAAGCAGTGAGAGCCTAAAACAAGCGACCATTAATGGATTAAATGATGCAGGGGTAAATGTACTTGACCTTGGCATGACAGGGACTGAGGAGGTCTACTTTGGTGCTTTTCACTTAGACGTACAAGGTGGTATTGAAGTCACTGCAAGCCATAACCCAATGGATTATAATGGTATGAAATTGGTTCGAGAGAACGCTCGCCCAATTAGTGCAGATACAGGCCTAAAAGAAATTCAGGCCTTGGCTGAATCAAATACCTTTGAAGATGTTGCGACTAAAGGTGTCACTACAACTTACAATATCTTACCCGAGTTTGTAGAACATTTACTGACTTATATCCAACCTGAAAAAATTCGCCCACTTAAATTGGTAGTCAATGCAGGTAACGGTGCTGCAGGTCATGTGATTGATGCTTTAGAGGCTCAATTTGAAGCCAAAAATATTCCAATTGAATTTGTAAAAATTCACCACGAAGCAGATGGTAGCTTCCCAAATGGTATTCCTAACCCAATATTAGTAGAAAACCGTACCAGTACATCTAAAGCTGTACTTGAACATAAAGCAGATATGGGCATCGCATGGGACGGCGACTTTGACCGCTGTTTCTTGTTTGATGAAAAAGGACAATTCATTGAGGGCTACTATATTGTAGGTCTATTGGCACAAGCCTTTTTACTACAAAAAAGTGGTGAAAAAATTGTACATGACCCACGCTTGGTATGGAACACGCTCGATATTGTTGAAAAATATAATGGTGTAGCCGTACAGTCTAAATCAGGCCATGCATTTATTAAGCAAGTCATGCGTGAACAAAATGCTGTTTATGGCGGCGAAATGAGTGCGCATCACTATTTCCGTGATTTTGCATACTGTGACAGTGGCATGATTCCTTGGTTACTTGTCTCTGCACTCCTGTCTGAAACACAACAATCATTATCTTCATTGGTTGAAAACATGATTGCCAAATTCCCTTGTAGTGGTGAAATTAACTTTAAGGTGTCAGATACGCAAACTGTCATTCAACGTATTTTTGACCACTATGCGACTGCTCAACCAACAATCGATAAAACAGATGGTGTGAGCTTAGACTTTGGGACATGGCGTTTGAATATTCGTGCGTCAAATACTGAACCATTATTACGTTTAAACATTGAAGTTCGTGCAGCCGCTGCAGGTCGTTCTGTACAATCTTATGTAGATGAAGTAACAGCTTTAATTACAGCCTAAATCACTCAATCATAAAAAACGCAGCCTTGGCTGCGTTTTTTTAGCTTCAAATTACACGTTGTACCCTTTAGGGTTTTGCTTTTGCCAGTTCCAACTGTCTTTGAGCATGTCTTCTAAGTTGTGTTTTGGTGTCCAACCCAACTCATCTAATGCACGTTGGTTATCTGCAAAACACACCGCAACATCACCTGCTCGACGTGGTGAAAAAGCAAATGGAATTGCAACACCATTCACTGCCTCAAAGGTATTTTTAATCTCTAAAACAGAGATTCCTTGCCCTGTACCAATATTCCACGCTCTACACCCTGTGGTTTTTAAACGATAATCTAAAGCACATAAGTGAGCATCAGCTAAATCGACCACATGAATATAGTCACGTACACCCGTACCATCAGCTGTGTTGTAGTCGTTACCAAAAATAGCCAACTGTTCTCGTTTACCTACAGCCACTTGGGTCACATAGGGCATAAGATTATTTGGAATCCCTTGCGGGTCTTCACCAATCTTTCCACTCGCATGTGCACCAACAGGGTTAAAATAACGCAGTAAAGCAATCGACCAACGTGCATCTGCAATCGCTAGTTTTTCTAGCAACTGCTCAACCACTAATTTGGTATAACCATAGTTATTGTTTGGCATAGCCGTTGGCATAGACTCATTCAGTGGTGATGGTTGTTGATCACCATACACGGTCGCCGATGAGCTAAAGACAATACGAAAAACACCTGCTTTCTCCATCGCCTTAAATAAGCAAATACTGCCTGCAATATTATGCTCAAAATAAGACAGTGGAAATTGTTGGCTTTCACCCACCGCTTTAAGTCCTGCAAAGTGAATCACGGCGTCAATGTCATGCTGTGTAAAGATCTGATCTAACACCGCCTCATCACGAATATCACCTTCTACAAAAGTCAGTGTACGCTGTGCCAACTGCTCTACACGCTGTAAAGCATCGACTGAGCTATTACTTAAGTTATCAACCACGACAACATTGTGCCCTGCTTCAAGCAAAGCTAAACAAGTGTGTGAACCAATAAAACCTGCACCACCTGTCACTAAAACATTAGCCATGATTTTTTCCTAACAATATTTCTAGCAACCCGCGTGTTGAATCATCAAATTGTGAAAGGTCTGTGGTATCACCATTGAGTACAGGCAAGAGTTGGTTGGCAATCTCTTTGCCTTTTTCTACACCCCATTGGTCAAAGGCATTAATATTCCAGATGACCGATTGCACAAAGACTTTGTGTTCATATAACGCAATCATCATACCTAAGTTATATGGGTTTAACTCATTCATCAGCATGGTGCTGCTTGGACGGTTTCCTTCATATTGTTTATAGTCAGGCAAATGATCAATTTCATCTTTCGGTAAAACATCATTACCAAAAGCCAATAGTCTAGCTTGTGCCAAACAGTTTGAAAGGGCTAAGTGATGCTGTATGACTAAGGCTTCTGCATTGTCTGCATAAGTGAATTGCTTAGCATTATAGCGTTGTACCGGTGCAATAAAATCACAACTGACCGAGTGTGTGCCCTGATGCAGCAACTGATAGAACGCATGCTGTGCATTTGGCCCGACTTCACCCCATATAATTGGACAGGTATTTTGCTTTATTTTTTTACCATCTCTTTGTATGGTTTTACCATTGGATTCCATTTCAAGCTGTTGTAAGTACGAGGTGAAATATTTTAAGCGACCATCGTAGGGTAAAACAGCATGCGTTGGTAGATTTAGGAAGTTGGTATTCCACACGCCAAGCAACGCCAAAATCACCGGCATATTCTGTTCAAAAGGCGCTTTTTGAAAGTGCTGATCGACTGCATATGCACCTGCAAGAAACGCTTTAAAGCCTTCTACACCAATGGTGAGCGCAATTGGCAAGCCAATACATGACCAGAGCGAATAGCGTCCGCCTACCCAGTTCCACAGTTTAAATTGACAATGCGGTGCAATGCCCCATGCGGTCATTTTTTCAGGTTTAGTCGATACACCTACAAAGTGGCTTTTCACTACTTTATCATCATCACCTAACGCTTTTTGCAGCCATAAACGTGCAGTTTGTGCATTAGACAGTGTATCAATGGTACCAAAAGACTTCGATGACACAATAAATAGTGTGGTTTCAGGACGAAGTTGATGCAATATATCTGAAAGTTGTGTGCCGTCCATGGTCGACACAAAATGGGTTTTTAAGGCATTTTTGGTATTTACCTTAAAGTCAGATAAGGCATGGCTCACCATGAGTGGGCCAAGGTCTGACCCCCCTACACCAATATTGACCACATCTTGAATCACTTCACCCGTCACACCACGGTACTGCCCTGCATGAATTTTATTCACCAGTTTATACATTCGCTCTAATTGCTCATGTACTTGCGCAGCCACAGCAGTATGTTCGGTGCTTTTTTTCGGCAGACGTAATGCCCAGTGCATCACTGCACGCTGTTCGGTATAGTTAATTTTTTCGTCAGAAAATAGTTTTTTAATCCAATCATCTAGCTTTTGCTGTCTCGCAAAGGCCATGAGTTGGTTCATCACCTGCCCATCAACACGCTGTTTACTATAATCTAATGTTAACCCTTCTAGCGCCAAAGAAAAGTTTTTAAAACGTTCGTTATCTTGCTGAAATAAGTCTGTTAAATGTATAGATGCAAGTTCATCGGATCTTTTTTTTAATTGATTATAAGGGGTATTGAGAGCTTCTTTTGGAAAGCGGGTAATTTGATCGCTCATATTCTTCCAACTCCTTCGTATGCAAAGCCTTGTGATTTCACATAAGCTGCATCATAAACATTACGACCATCTAAAATAAGTGGATGCTTCATCAACTGATGTAAACGTGCATAGTCCAAACTTAAATACTGTTTCCATGCCGTCAGTAAACATAAAGCATCGGCATTTTCTACTGCCTCGTAACGAGATTCACACAGTACTAAATCTGCACGTTGCCCATATTTTTTTGCAATAAGAGGCAGTGCTTCTGGGTCATGCAATTGTACAGTTACACCTTGAGCCCACAATGCTTCTAACATGGTATGAATCGGTGAAAAGTTAATCCGTGGGGTATTTTCTTTAAATGATGCCCCCCAAATGGCGATAACCTTACCTTTTAAATCACATTGATAGTATTGCCACAATTTACGAAACAATAGCTCTTTTTGTTGCTCATTAATGGCCCAGACTTGCTCAAGTAGCTGGCTTTTTATCCCTGTGTCTTCAATGGTTTGTGTCAGGGTAAGTATATCTTGAGAAAAGTTTTCACCACCAAAGCCAACACCAGGCGCAATATATGATGAACCAATGCGAGAATCTGCACCGAGTCCTAAACGGACATTTGCAATATCAATATTGAGTTTTTCAGCCACTTGTGCCAAGTCATTCATATAGCTAATACGGGTTGCTAACATGCCTGATACGCTAAGTTTAGTAAACTCTGCATCTAAAATAGGCATAAACAAGTAATGATGGTTGGCATTATAAAATGGACGTAACACTTCTTTAATTTTCTGCTTTGCCGTATGGCCATCTACACCAATCACAATGTGCTCAACCTTGGTCACGCTGTCTAAAGTGTTACCTTCTTGTACCATATCTGGCAAATAGCACCAGTCATCTTTCGTGGCAATCGCTTGTAATTTTTTCGTGCCATTTAAGCCAAAACTTGAGCCATTGACCATCAATTTAGGGTGAATCACAGGTTTGTTTTGAATATCTTTTAAGACCTGTGCTGCAAGCATGTACTCATGTGAGTTAAAAGCAAAAAAATACGCATCTGCTGTGACAGGAATATCGCAAGCCGAACAAATTTGTAAACTTTTTCTTATGATTTGCTTATTAATTAAATCATTGACGGCTTTATCTTGATACACCACCGAACAAAAATCTTTATCGGTTGGGTACTGACACCAAAAAACTTGGTGTCCGTACTCTGCAAATAAGCTCGCCATGACACCTGCATGTAATGTTGTACCATAAACTGCAATTTTCATGACTTATCCTTATTATAATTGAAGCTCTTTAATCATGTGTTGGAAGTCTGCACCTAATTTAGGGTGTGATACACCGTAATGTAAAACCGCTTTTAAATAACCAAGCTTACTACCACAATCAAAGGTTTGGCCTTGCATACGAAATGCTTCTACCGTTTCTTCACTTTGTAGCTGTGCAATCGCATCTGTGAGCTGAATTTCATTACCCGCACCTTTAGGCGTAGTTTCTAAAATTTTCATTACTTTCGCAGGTAGCACGTAACGCCCAATCACAGACAAGTTACTTGGTGCTTGGTCAACTGCAGGCTTTTCAACAATACCTTTCATTTTCACACTCTGACCCACTGCAGGTGACTGAGCCACATCAACAATACCGTATTGATTCACCAAATGCTCAGGTACAGCTTCAACCATAATTTGTGCAGCATGGGTTTGCTTAAAACGCTCCACCATTTGTGCAAGATCACTGTATTCCGTTTGGTCTTTTACCAATACATCTGGTAGCAACACAGCAAAATCTTCCCCGCCAACGATGTCTTTGGCACACAATACCGCATGACCTAAACCTAAAGGTTGTGGCTGTCTCACACTCACAATAGACACATCACGCGGCACAATATGCTGAATTTCAGCCAATAAGTCATATTTTTTCTTATTTTCGAGCGTGGTTTCTAGTTCAAAGTTACGATCAAAATAGTTTTCAATAGATGCTTTTGATGAATGTGTGACTAAAATAATTTGCTTAATTCCCGCAGCAACCGCCTCTTTCACAACATACTCAATGGCAGGGCGGTCAACCACCGTAACCATTTCTTTTGGAATTGATTTACTTGCAGGTAAAAAACGTGTTCCTAAACCGGCAACAGGAAGAATGGCTTTTGTAATCATGACAACTCTACTTTGCTTCATTAATAATATTTAAGGTGAACCTATTCGCTCTCTTTTTTCGATTGATCAGAGGTATTTCCTTTAAACAACGAAGGCCCTACATGACCAGGTGCATTCACACCTTCTTTTTTTAGCATCACCCACACTGTTTTAAACATAATTTTAAAATCAATCAAGATATTTTTGTGATCAACATACCACACATCAAGCTTAAAACGTGCATCATAATCTAACTCATTACGCCCACTAATTTGTGCCAACCCTGTCATGCCCGGACGAACCAACAAACGGCGGGCTTGTTCGGGTGAATAAAGAGCCACAAATTCTTTAAGCATAGGACGTGGCCCCACCACACTCATATCGCCTTTAATCACATTCAACAGTTGTGGCATTTCATCTAAACTGGTCGAACGCAGTTTTTGCCCAAAAGGCGTAATACGAGCTTCGTCTGGCAATGCTTGACCATTGGCATCATATGCATCTTTCATGGAGCGAAACTTCATCATTTTAAACAGCTTGCCATCTTTACCCGGACGCTCTTGATAAAAAAACACAGGCGAACCCATATTTTTTTTCACTTTCCACATCACATATAAAAACAACGGTGACAATAACACCAATGCAATAGATGCAATAATAATATCAATAAAGCGTTTACACATGCTGATGGCCTCAATCTTTCATTAACCATAATCATGTTAACGAATGATGTCTTACGACAAAAAATGATAGGTTTTGGCGAATATTTTACTCGATATTGTGACAAGCATGGCAAGATTAATCAGGCCATAGACTAAAAATCATCATTGCATCAGGGTGATCATCTGCTGATTTACCAAATGCACATCGTAACGTGTTTTCACGATATCAAATGAAGCTTGCCCCATACGAGTCATGTCTTGAGGTTTGGCAATCAATTTAAGCATGGCTTGCGCCAACTCATTGGCTGACCCCACACTGACCTGATAGCCATTTACACCATCAACAATGGTTTCTTTACAGCCCGGTGCATTGGTGGTGATCACCACACGCCCCATCGCCATAGCTTCTAATACCGAACGTGGCGTGCCTTCTCTATACGATGGCAAGACCATGACATTACTTTGTGCCAGTACAGGGCGTACATCGTCAAGTTTCCCCCAATAGTTGACTAAGCCCTCACCGATCCAGTCATCAAGCAAAGATTGTGAAATGGCTTCTGGATTTTGATCAATCCAACCGACCAAATGAAACTCAGCTTGAGGGTGGTTTTCTTTGACCTGCCGTATGGCATCTATATACTCGTAAATGCCTTTATCTCGTAACAGTCGTGCAACCATCACAAAAACTGGACGATTGTTTTGGTCTTGATTTTGAACCAAAGGACAGCGTTGAAAATGGTGCATATTGACCCCTGAACCATTCACTACCCCTGTGGCAGTGCCCTTCAAATGCCCTAATTGCTCAATGAGCTGTAAGTCATCTGGGTTTTGAAAAATGACCCGTGTGGCTTTAGACATCGCAAAAGAAAAAATAGTATCAAAGATTTTTTTAATGTATTTAAAGTAGCCTGTATGCGTGTCTTGAAAAGCAAAGCCTAAACCGCTGAGTAGTACATAACGCTCACCAATCCCTGCCATATAAGCAGCCAATGTGCCATACATGGCCGGTTTAATAGTATAGCTTAACACTTTATTGGGCTGAATTTTCTTGAGCTGTTGGTATAGGCTAAATATGGCTTTACTGTCGTGCACAGGGTTTGTGCCTGTCTTTTTTAAAAAGTACCCGTGCACATGAAAACCAAGCGTTTGGAAGTAGCTTTGCTCATTTGGGCACTCAGCTAAATTGGGGGCTAAAATATGAATCTCATCGCCTTGTTCAGCCAATGCCAAAAGTAAATCGGCCCTTAAATTTCGCACCGTGTATAAGTCATTCGAAATAATACAAAACTTTTTCACGTCGATGAACCTTGCAAATGTGAAATGTACCAAGGCATGGCACGTTCAATACCTTGTGCTAAATCAAACTCAGCGACATAGCCCAAGCGCTGCTGTATCTTGCTGATGTCTGCCTGTGAGTGTTTGACATCACCTGCACGAAAATCTCGATACACCACGTTATGCTCATGGTTTACGCCATGCTTTGCCAAAGTTTGTTTCAGTAGCTCAACCAGTTCATTTAAAGTGGTACGCCCCCCCACTGCCACATTATAAATCTGATTCAGGGCATTGGGGTCTGTGCTACAGGCAGCCAAAATATTGGCCTGCACGGCGTTATCTACAAAATTAAAATCTCGGCTGGTTTTACCATCACCATTAATAAATACTGTTTGCTGTGCAATCATGGATGCTGTCCACTTTGGAATGACTGCTGCATATGCCCCTTCGGGGGTTTGTCTTGGGCCGAAGACATTAAAGTAACGTAGCCCCACCGAGTTAAAATCATAACTGCGTTTAAACACACTGGCATACAGTTCATTCACGTACTTGGTCACGGCATAAGGTGACAACGGATTGCCAATAATATCTTCTTGTTTTGGCAATGCTACATGGTCGCCATAGGTTGAGCTACTGGCCGCATAGACAAAGTTTTTTACCTGTGCATTTTTAGCTGCCACTAACATATTTAAAAAGCCATCAATATTGGCAGCATTGGTAGCAATCGGGTTTTCAATCGAACGAGGCACTGAACCCAAGGCCGCTTGATGCAATACATAATCCACCCCCGTACACGCTCGCTCACAGTCAGCCAAACAGCAAATATCACCTTGAATGAATGAAAACCGTTGCCACTGTGTTGGCGTCACCGCCTGTTGCACTTGGTCTAAATTATGCTGAAAACCCGTGGCAAAGTTATCTAAGCCCACCACAGTTTGGTCAAGTTTCAGGAGTTTTTCTAATAAGTTTGAGCCAATAAACCCTGCAACACCTGTAATCAGCCATGTTTTCGCCTGTTGCTGTAATTGCTCGCACTGTGTTTGATATGCTGTTGTCATTGTTTATCCTTCATTCTTTTGATAGATAGCCAGCCAATCATCACACATACGTGTCAGGCTATAATTCGCTTCAATCTGTTGACGGTGCTGTTGCCCTATATGTTGCTTTTCATGCTCACTTAACGCACTGGCTTCACGCAGTTTGTCGGCCAAAGCTTGGCTATTTTTTGGTGGTACTAACCAATGTGGCGATGCTAATACTTCTTTGACCCCACCGCAATCTGTTGCCACCACCACGCGTTCACAGCTCATGGCTTCTGCAACCACTAAACCAAAGCCTTCCCATGCCGAAGACAACACAAAAATATCGGCCATAGACAGCCAGTGTTCCACGTGGAACTGCCGACCAAGTAAGATCACCTGCTCGGTCAGCTGTTGTTGAATGATTAAGTCACTAATTTGCTCACGCAACTCCCCATCACCAATAATAAAGAGCTTTTTATGTTTTAGCGATGCACATTTGGCAAAAGCATGGATCAGGTTGGCGTAGTCTTTCGCTATATTAAAACGCCCAATCGCCATAAACACCACGTCTTGCTCAGACAATCCATACTGCTGTCTATACTGTGTGCGGTATGCATCATTATACCGAAACTTACCCGTGTCTATACCATTGGTCACAGTCACACTACGCTGTGCAGAAAAAGCCCGTTGTGCAATAAAATACTGGGTCGCTTCATGGCTGACATTGCTATTTACATCGGCCAAAGCATCCGTGTAACGGTACAACATACGCCGTGTGGTTCCGCCAATCGCTTTACTATGTGCAGTACAAATCAAGCGAGGCATAACACATAGTTTTCGCATTATACGGGTAAAAATAATGGCATGAAATAAATGTGCATGTACTACATCTGGCTGAAAATCTTTAAGTAACTGTTTAAAACGGCGTACCACTTTTGGCAATGCCAACATAGAGTCTAAACCCAATGCACACAATTCTATATGTTCAGGAACCTGCGCCGTAACTTGACCTTTTAAGTAGGCAATTTTTACCTCATGCCCACGCTGAATCAGTTGCGTGGCTAAGCTCAGCACCACATTTTCCGCACCGCCTAAGCCAAGCCCTGTAATCAGCAAGAGTACTTTCATGCTAATTTATCCGAGCACATAAACGTTGCCACTGTGTCACGATTTGACCAACTTCATACACAGACACGTCTTTTAAATTCGCGTCTGCACAGGTTTGATAATGTTCGCGGTCTTGCATCAATTGCATGAGCCCCTCCGCCAAAGCAATATGATTTTCAGGCTCTACCACACGATTTTGCGTCGCCTTTAAAATTTCTTTTGGCCCTACAGGACAATCAAAGGCCACAATAGGAATGCCAAAAGCCATTGCTTCCAGCAACACCATACCAAAACCCTCGGAACGAGAGCTTAATGCATACATAGAGGCCTGTTGATAATATGGCGTCAGGTCTGCTGTGGCAGGGTGAAACTCAACTGAACCAGATAAACCCAACTGTTCTCGCTGTGCAGATAGGTTCTCTTGCTCTACACCAGAACCAATAATCTGTAACCGCCAATCTGGATATTTTTTTTGTACTAGATGCCAAGCATCGAGCAATAAATCAAAGCCTTTTTCATGCCGTAAACGTCCCACACTTAGCACCGTTTTATGTTGCTGGGTTGCAGTGGTGGTCTGTACTGCAAATGGCAGTGGATTATAAATACAGCATAGATGTGCCTTATGCTTTGGCAAGTGCTGTTGCCACTGGGCTAAATCATGTTGGGTGAGTGTGACCACAGCATCACAATAACGTGAGGCCAACACACGCCCCCAACGGCGAAACTTTTGATTGAGGTCAACATGAAAACTAAAATGCTCCCAGCAAATATGTTTGACCTTTAAACCAAATAGCGCAGGCACCGTAAAGACACAAGAAATACTATCGACCACCACCAACGTATCAATCTGATGTGTTTTGACATAACGACGAATACTCCACATGCTTGCGATTGCATGCTTTTTCATAGATACTTTTTGAGTAAACAAAGCATGGTTGTTTACCCGTGCAGACAAGTCAAAAAACGGTTGGTCGCCTGCATAAATATTTAAAATGTGTACCTCTGTATTGGCCTGCTGTGCCAGTGCATTGGCCAATAGCGTGGTCACACGCTCTGTACCCCCTGACAGATTCAAATTACCCATCAAAAAACAGATCTTTTGTGTGGTCATTGTTTTAAACCCAAAGCACGTAGAGCACGATCAAACATTAAAAAGCCCAACCCAAAACGTAAAAACAAACGATTACCACGGTTCAGTATAAAAGCATGCTCTGGCTTGGCTTGAACAATCTGTGATTTCAGTTTTGCCCAACGAGCATAGGCACGGCGGTAGCCTTCGGCTGAAATACTGTCATTGATATACGACTGACTAATGGCAACCAACGTCGGTGCAAGCACAGGGTATTGCTTTAAATATGCCAAATAATGTATTGCCCCCTGCCCTAAATCATGAATATTTTTTTCAGATTTTGTGGCAGTAATGCCATGTAAATTGATACGGTATTGCAATAACACCGCAGGGCTAAAATACACCTGCTGTGCTTTTAAAAATAGAAATGGCGTGGTGTAAGCATCTTCATAGTTCCGTCCCACGGGAAATGAAATCCCATCAAATAAATCACGCTTATACACACGAAGCCAAGAAAACCATGCAGAGCGGTTAAATATACTCAAATACAGATCATTTGTTAACGTATGTTTTCCTGTGTAAGACATTGCAGTTAAAAATGCAGAAATAGCACCATCATCACTGATCCGTTCGGCTTGAAACTGCACAATATCAAGGTTTGAATGACTGTTTAAAATGGCCAAAATCTCGTCAAAATAATTGGCTTTAAGCAGGTCATCTGAGTCTAAAAAAGCCACATACTGCCCTGTAGCGTGTGCAAGCCCTGTATTACGTGCCCCACTCAGCCCCATATTGTGCTGATCTATACACTTAAATTGTTGCTGTACAGCATGTGCTTGCTGTGCCAAATACGCACGTGCCAACTGCATCGACTGATCAGGTGTGCCATCATTCACAAGTAGCACTTCAACGCCATGTAATGGCAACTGCATACATACGCTGTGTAGGCATGCCTCAATGTAGGCTTCAACCTTATAAATAGGAATAATTAAGCTCAGTTGCATGAAAGTGCCTACGAATGCAGATAAGTCGAGGGTTTAAACATACGCACATGCGTATTGAAAATCACGCCACCGCGATAAAAATAATTAAAGATGGTAAGCGACATCAATTCAGTAATGAGAATGGCAAAAACAGCCCCATTTAAACCATAAAAATGAATGGCACTGTAAGTCACACACACATTAAACAACACCAACAGCATGGTTTTTTTATGTAAATAATCATAGGCATTAAACTTCATCAAATACTTTTCAGCAACGGTAGAAAGCCCAGAAAATAACGTCACCACCACCGCAGGCAGTAAAATATGGTTCACTTCGGCATAGGCTGGGCCGTATAGCCAATCAATAATGAAGTGACCAAATAATGCAAAAAATAACAGTGCAGACAATGCTACGCCTGCCACCATGCTATTTAAACGTGCGACTTTATTTTGGCTATGCTCAAATGATTTTTCCGCATAAATTTGCGTTAAGAACGATGAAATCAAAGCATTTAATACGAAGTAAAAACTTGCACCCAAGGTCATGGCCACTGTGTAAATCCCTAAATCATGCTGTGATGACAACCCTAAAAATAACTGCGATGTTTTGGTAAAAATCGCAATCGATAAACTATACAACACCAGCTTTTTTCCCACACCAAGCATATAGTGGCGGTACTGTCTCGCATGCTGCCCTAATAAACCTGACTGCGTCACTTTATACTTTTCAAACAACACACGACGCATCATAAATGGAATAAAGGTCACCAAAATAATGGGAATACTCAAATACGCCACAGGCAACTGCCATGAAGCAATGGCGTAACGTACCGCAAGACTCACAACAATGGCTGTCACATTGCATAAGGTATTTAAATGCGATTGCAACGTGGCATTAAAGTAAATGCTATACACATCATGCAACGCAAAATACACCGCCACACAAGAGGCCAATGAAAAAACAAAGGTCAGCCGATCTAAAGAAAAATACAAGTAAGCGAGCACAAAACTGGCAAATACAGCATACAGCACATTACGTGTCTGTTTGGTGGCCAAAATAATACGCTCACCCGTTTGCTGTCGCTGACTGGTTTTTTGAAAAATAATATTGTCTGAGCCAAACATAGCCAATGTTTGCACAATGGCAAAAATAGAGGTGGCAAAGGTCAACTTACCAAAGTCTTCAGGGCCGATATAACGTGCCACAAATGAGGTCACAAAAATCAGCCCCACGATAGACAATAACTTTTCAGACATCATCCACAGTGAGTTACGATAGACTTTTTTCATAAATGACTACAAACGAATATCAACAACGTGCTTTGGCAACACATATTTTAAGTCATACAACACAAAGTTGGCTTTGGCCATCTGTGCAATCTGTGGCTGTGTCAGAGTTTTAAACTGATCGTGTGCCACAGCCAAAACCACCGCATCATAATACTGCTGTTTTGGTGTATCAATTAAACTTAGACCATATTCGTGCATCACATCATTGGCATCTACCCATGGGTCATAAATATCGACATCTATATGATATTCTTGTAACTCTTTAACAATATCAACCACTTTAGTGTTTCTAACATCTGGGCAGTTTTCTTTAAAGCTTAACCCCAACACCAACACTTTGGCTTCTTCAACTTGTATACGTTTTTTAATCATGGTTTTGACCAACTGCGTGACCACATAGCCTGCCATACCATCATTTAAACGTCGCCCTGCTAAAATAATTTCAGGATGGTAGCCAATCGCTTGTGCCTTATGGGTCAAGTAATACGGGTCAACCCCAATACAGTGCCCGCCTACAAGCCCTGGGCGAAATGGTAAAAAATTCCACTTTGTGCCTGCGGCTTGTAAGACTTCTTCGGTATCTATGCCCATTTTATTAAAAATCAGTGCCAACTCATTGATTAATGCAATATTGACATCTCGTTGCGTGTTTTCTATCACTTTGGCCGCTTCAGCCACTTTAATACTGGTGGCTTTATAGGTACCCGCGGTAATAATCAACTGATACACCGAGTCTACATAATCTGCAATGTCTGGGGTCGAACCAGACGTGACTTTTAAAATATTAGTCACACGGTGCTGTTTATCACCGGGGTTAATGCGCTCAGGGCTATAACCTGCAAAAAAGTCTTGGTTAAAACGTAAACCAGAGATTTTTTCTAAAATAGGAATACACACTTCTTCTGTCGCCCCCGGGTACACCGTTGACTCATACACTACGGTATTGCCTTTTTTGAGCACGGTGGCAATACTTTCAGAGGCTTTAATCAGCGGCGTTAAATCAGGCTGTTTATATTCATCAATCGGTGTCGGCACAGTCACAATAAAAAAATTACACGTAGCTAAATCTGCAACCTGTGTGGTATAGCTTAAATGCGTGGCTTGAGCCAACTCATCTTTTGACGTTTCTAAGGTATGATCATGGCCTTGGCGCAAAGCTGTAATGCGTTTTTCATGAATATCGAACCCAATGGTTGCCACCTGTTTGCCAAATTCAACGGCCAAAGGCAGGCCAACATAGCCTAATCCAACCACAGCAATGCGAAGATGATGGTGCTGCAACATATGGGTTTTGTCCTACATATCAATATTGTTTTTTTATGACCAAACGTGGATTGGTCGAGGCGCTAATATAGCAGAATTTGCATTTTTTGTTTTTGAAAAGTGCAGATAAAAGTGGTGAAAATCTGATTGATTTTTACAGTTTTTAAACAGCTTTTTTCACTTATCTGCCCTGCTTTCACATAAAAAGCATATCGTTTCGATACAATACGTTATATGCTTAGTTTTATAAGGAACATCATACCTTACGGTATGATCAAAACGTAGATGTTAGGATATCATTATGAGTAAGATTTTACCTGTTTCAGTCGCAGTTCTTTTAACTGGTATGGCACTATTGCCTGTTGCCTGTTCAAAACACGACGAAGCAGACAAGAAACCAAAAGTTGCAAAAAGCACAGACCCTATTAAAGTACTGAGCTATACCCAAGGTTATCAACTGGGTGCACAGTTGCCTGAAGAAATTGACAGCAAGCAATTGGCTAAAGGTATTGAAGATGGTAAATCTCACAAGCCTGCACGTTATAGCGAAGAAGACGTTAAAAATGCGTTGACAGCTTATCAAAAGAGCCTAGAAGAAAAAGCAAAATCATTAAATGCTAAAAATGATACGTTCTTAGCAGACAATGCAAAAAAACCAGACATTAAAACCACAGCGTCTGGCCTACAGTACCAAATCTTAAAAGAAGGTACAGGCAAGTCACCAACAGCATCTTCTACAGTGAAAGTAAACTACGAAGGTAAATTGGTAGATGGCACTGTATTTGACAGCTCATTTAAACGTAATGAACCTGTTGACTTACCACTTGCATCAACCATTCCAGGTTGGGTTGAAGGCTTACCACTCATTAAAGAAGGTGGTAGCATGATGCTCTATGTTCCTGCAAAACTGGGCTACGGCGAACACAGTGTTGGTAATATTCCAGCAAATAGTGTACTGATCTTTAAAGTTGACCTTATCTCAGTCAAATAATCAGATGATGGAGAGCATTAACGCTCTCCATTTTTAATTTAGGGGTCATCCTATGATGAAAAAAATGTTGGTTTTGTGCACCATCACCAGTTTATCTGGCTCACTTTGGGCAGTCACCAATAACAACGGCGTAACACTACGTAGCTCTCAAAGTGACCAAGCAGGCTACAGCCTCGGTTATTTATTGGGCAAAAATAATGCCGAAGCACTTCAAGGCATTAACCTTGATGCATTTATTCAAGGTTTAAGTACCGCCGCTAAAGGCAAACAGCCTGTTTTATCAGAACAAGATATGGCAAAAGTGCTTGACCGCTATAAAAAACAATCAGAAGCCAAAGAATTAAATGCACTGCAACATGTTGCAGAAAAGAATAGCCGAGAAGGTGAACAATTTTTAGCAGATAATGCACAAAAAACTGGGGTGATGACCACCAGTACGGGTCTACAATACTCTACCATCACCACAGGTACAGGCAAAAGCCCAAGTAAAGACAGCACTGTCACCATCAACTACGAAGGCCGTTTACTTGACGGTACAGTTTTTGACAGTTCAATTGCACGTCAGCAACCTGTCACACTCAAAATTAGTGAAGTGATTACAGGACTTGCACAAGGTTTAAGCACCATGAAAGAAGGCGGTAAATCACGCTTTTTCATTCCTGCAAAACTAGGCTATGGTGCTATTGGTGCAGGCGATGCGATTGGCCCAGACAGCACACTTATTTTTGATGTCGATCTCATTAAAGTTGCAGATTAACACCACATACCTACTGCCCTATCCTCAAACTGGTTAGGGCAGCACATGTGATTTATGGGCGTAAATGCCTTGGTCTAAAACCACTCAGTAGCAATGCAACACTGTATGCTACGACACCAACCACACACAAGCCAATTACTTCGGCAATGCGTATCCACTGCGATAGCGTGCCGTCATAAAAATGTAAGCCACACAATAAAGCAATCACCATCGCTATGTTCGCCACAGCGTACTGCAGTGCAATCTTCTTCCAATGTGAGCCAAACCGAAAAATGCCTCGTGTATGCAAAAAGTAGTATAACAAACCTGCATTCGCCAGTGCTGAAAGCGACGATGAAATACCCAAGGCCATATGTGGTGCATGCCAATCTAAATACTTAAACAACGTAATAAACACCACATTACTCAAAGCATTGGTTGCCACTGCAATTAACCCCACACGTACGGGGGTTTTCGTGTCTTGTTGTGCATAAAACCCTGGTGCAAAGACTTTAATTAGCATAAAAGCCAACACACCACCGCTCATCGACTGCAAGGCCAAGGCCGTCATATGCGTATCTCTCACACTAAACTCACCATGCTGAAATAATGATTGAATAATCGGTGTAGACAACATAAAGAGTGCCAAACTTGCAGGCACACCCACCAAAATAATCACCCGCGCTGCCCAATCAATCATGGCTTTAAACTTTTCAGTATCTTGTTCAGCATGTCTTGCAGACAGTGATGGTAAAATCACTGTACCAATTGCAACACCAATCAGCCCCAAAGGTAACTCTGTCATACGCTCGGCACTATACAACCAAGACACCGAGCCATCTTGCATAAAAGATGCCCAAATGGTGTTAAGTAACAGATTAATTTGCGTTACAGATACACCAAATAATGCAGGTAGCATCAGTTTTAATATTTTTTGTACGCCATCATGCTTAAAGTCTACTTTTGGCGTGATTAATAATTTTTTCCGCCACAGCTCTGGAATTTGTATCGCTAACTGCACCATACCTGCTGCAATCACCGCCCATCCCAAAGACATAATGGGTGTTTCCATATGTGGAGATAACCACCATGCCCCTGCAATCATGGCTACATTGAGTAAAACAGGTGAAAAAGCAGGGCTAAAAAAGGACTCATAGCTATTTAAAATACTGCTAGCAAATGCAGTTAATGACATAAACAGTAAGTATGGAATGGTTAAGCGGAACATACCAACCGCTTGGGCAAACTTTTCTGGATGGTCATGAAAGCCAGGGGCATAAATATAGATAATCGCAGGTGCAACAAGCATTGCCAATAATGTGATTGTCGACATCAGCATCAGTAAACAACCAAAAACACGGCTAATCAGTATTTGTACTTCTGCATGTATCCGCTCGGTTTTATATTCGGTCAGTACAGGAATAAAGGCTTGAGAAAATGCACCTTCTGCAAAAAGTCGCCTAAAAAAGTTAGGAATCCTAAACGCAACAACAAATACGTCAAACTCCTTTCCTGCTCCAAATACATTTAACAACACCATGTCACGGACTAAACCCAAAATACGTGACAGCATCGTCATTGCACTTACGACAAATGTCGATCGCCAAAGCGCCATGCGTGATTCCTAATTCGTTATTTTTAAAGTCGCTATTTTAATCAAAAAAAAACTTTTTTCCGTTATAAATTGGCAATACGCTGATTTTCTTTTGCAACAAGATCTCTAAAATACGCCCAATTAAAATAGGGGCCTGGATCGGTTTTACGTACAGGTGCAATATCTGAATGCCCTGCCAAGTGTTGTTGTACTTTGGGATAAGTATGTTGCAACGATGCCACCACTTGTGCCAATACCGTATATTGCACGGCTTCAAATGGCAAATCATCACAGCCCTCTAGCTCTATACCAATCGAGTAGTCATTACACTCGTTTAAACCCAAATAGCTCGAACGCCCTGCATGCCAAGCACGGTCATTAAAATTCACACATTGAATGACTTCTCCAGTACGTAAAATCACGAGATGTGCAGACACCTCTAAACCTTCAATTTGCTTAAAATAAGGATGCTTTGTATGGTCTAAACGATTTTGAAAGAAATCTTCAATATACCCGCCACCAAACTGTGCAGGCGGTAAGCTAATATTATGTATGACAATGAGCTGAATTTCTGCATCAAAAGGTCTTGGGTTAAAATTAGGCGACTGAACTTGTCTTGCCCCACCAAGTACCCCAGCTTCAACAAGAAAAGTATTCGATCTATCTTGCATGTTTACACTTTAACTTTATAAAAAAATGAGCATAACAAGTTTTATTGGCAGATACATACAATATTACATCAAGGTATCAATTTATCGGCAATTTCATTTTTACTTCATGCTGAACACGGTATGATGCTAGGCACTTGCTATCAACGACTGTGCTTATTATGAGTCAATACTCTCCTCTTAAAGGTCAAACAGGACTAAAACGCATTTTTAATGCCTTCAACTATTCAATGTCTGGCTTTAAGTCTGCATTTAAAAATGAAGCTGCATTTCGACAAATTATTTATCTAAATTTAATTTTATTACCTATCAGTTGCATACTAGATATTTCTAAAATTGAGCATATTTTACTGATTATTGTGGGCTTATTGGCCATTATTGTAGAGCTTCTCAATTCAGCGATTGAAGCTGTGGTAGATCGTATTTCACTCGACAGACACCCCCTTGCAAAAATTGCTAAAGATATGGGCAGTGCGGCTCAGTTTGTGGCACTGAGCATTATTGCAGTGACTTGGGTCGTTATTGTCTTCCTGTAAGTCATATATCAATCATTCATACTGTATTTAGCTATTAAACCGATGGCTTACTCTTCGCTTTGAACCTGCATTTTGCTGAAGGTAAGTGACTACTGCAATAAAAAAGGCCAGTACACACTTTGGTGTACTGGCCTTTAAACTTTTCAGTTTAGATTATTTTGCAACAACTTGAATTGTATCGATCAAACGATTAGAGAAGCCCCATTCGTTGTCGTACCAGCTTGTTACTTTAAGGAATTTACCACCCATAAGATTCGTTAATTCAGCATCAAAAATTGAAGATGCAGGGTTTTTAATGATGTCAGAAGACACAATTTCATCTTCTGTATACGCAAGTACACCCTTCATTTCGTTTTCAGCCGCTTGTTTAACGACAGCTTTTACTTCTTCAATTGTGGTTTCTTTTTTCAGGTTCAATGTAAGGTCAACCATAGAACCTGTAATTACAGGTACACGTACTGCATAACCGTCAAGCTTACCTTTCAATTCAGGAATAACAAGACCGATTGCTTTTGCTGCACCTGTAGATGTTGGCACCATGTTTTGTGCTGCACAACGTGCACGACGCATGTCTTTGTGTGGTGAGTCTTGTAGGTTTTGGTCTTGCGTGTATGCATGAATGGTTGTCATTAAACCACTTTCAATACCAAAGTTATCATTCAATACTTTAGCAAGTGGTGCTAAACAGTTTGTTGTACATGACGCATTTGACACGATGTTATGTTTTTCTGAGTCATATAAGTGTTGGTTTACACCATGAACAATCGTCAAATCTACGTCAGATGCTGGTGCAGAAATAACAACTTTCTTCGCACCTGCTTTTAAATGTTTTGATGCAGCAGGACCACTTACAAATACACCAGTAGACTCTAAAACAACATCAATTTCTAATTCTTTCCAAGGTAAGTTTTCTGGATCGCGCTCTTGGTATACAGCGATTTTTTTGTCGCCAATAAAGATTGCATTTTCTTCAAAACGCACAGCTTCAGGGAAGTTACCAAATGCTGTGTCATATTTTAATAAGTGTGCGAGTTGCTTTACCGAACCAAGATCGTTAATTGCAACGACATTAATTTCATTTTGCTTTGCTTGTAACGCACGCACAAAACTACGTCCGATACGGCCAAATCCGTTAATAGCAACATTAATCATTTTATACTCACCTTTTAAAGTAAAAGTCCATCTTCTTTAATATATTTGATACTTCGGTACAGCAATTTAAGGTCTAGATGTTAACCAATCTACAACCTGTTTGTTTAAGCCCCAAGATGCCCAAGGAGACTCATCTTCTTTGACTGCAACAACAAATACTTTATCATCAAAATCTAGTTTTAAATAATTTTTAATGTAGTCACGTACTTTCTTGGCATCTGGATGAATCGTATTTACAACCCAAAAATTATGGGCAATTTTTTGACAATGCCCTTTAGAAACGATGTGAATCGCATCTTCTACACGTCCAAAGTTTGCATCATCTGTTTCAAACATAATCGTATAATATGACATGCCCGACTCCATTTCCCTTTCCAAGTAGCGTAATGCTTAAATTAATCTTATTTCAAAACTACATTGATCAATCACGTTTAAAGTACCTTATTAACTCACCACTCCAAATCAAATACGACATTAGTATACATATTTAAATACGGTGTCTGTGTTACGCATTTACAATCTAGATTATCATGTACTTACCATACCTAAATTAGCACAAAACGTATTTGTACGTATATATTTTAGTGCAATCAAATTTTAATAGGCTTATTCAAGCCCATAAAAAAACCAGTGTCTTCACACTGGTTTTTTGAAACGCAGATTAAATATCTTACCAACCTAACGCTTCTTGTTGTTTTTTAATTAGATTTTTAATGCCTTGCTCTGCAAGCTCAAGCATTTGGTTTGACTGCTCACGAGTAAACGGTTTATCTTCAGCAGTGCCTTGAATTTCAATAAACTCACCACTTTGGGTCATAACGACATTTAAATCTGTTTGACAGTTTGAATCTTCTTCATAACATAAGTCTAACAAAGCTTGATCTTGGTAAATACCAACAGAAATGGCAGCAATTAAACCTTTGAGTGGATCTTGCTTGATTCTTTTGTTTTCAATGAGCGTATTGACTGCATCTACGAGTGCAATTGCTGCTCCAGTAATAGACGCTGTACGTGTACCACCATCGGCTTGAATGACATCACAGTCAATTGTAATGGTATTTTCACCCAGTTTTTTTAAGTCAACCATGGCACGTAGACTACGGCCAATTAAGCGTTGAATTTCCTGTGTACGGCCACTTTGTTTGCCACGTGCAGCTTCACGATCAGAACGTGTATGTGTTGAACGAGGTAGCATACCGTATTCAGCAGTAATCCAGCCCTGACCTTTTCCTTTTAAAAAACGTGGTACATTGTGTTCTACACTCGCAGTACACAATACTTTGGTATGACCAAATTCAATAAGTACTGAACCTTCTGCATAGCGAGTGTATTGACGGGTAATTTTAACATCACGCAACTGATCTGCTGTTCGTTGGTCAATACGCATAACCAAGTGTCCTTATGTCATATATAAAAATCATTAGTCAAGATTGTAACAGATTTTTATGGCATTTTTATGCCATAAACTGCTTACGGCTCAGATGTAACCAAGTTGAAAAGTGTAACCTAAAATGTAGATTCATTAAATAATACAATAATTTAAGTTTTTGTAAGCACTTTATTATCAAGTGCTTTATTTATAGTACAAGCATGAAAATCATACAGAATAACTTTTCCCAAAAGCCCATAAAAAAGTAACGCAACAATATCTAATACTTGGATTTTACACGAAGATGTTGTATCAAATGAATATTTATTTTATATTCTCTAAATAACTCTGCGCCAACTTTACTTCATTGTCATATGCCTGTTGGTCTACTGGTTTGGGTAGTTTAATAGAGGGTGGAATACCAATATTATCAATTTCTTGGCCTGCACGGCGGTGTACATACGTTGTTGCATACCAGACATACAACTTTTTAGACGGTGTTTGTTTTTCTCTGATGTTAGAAGCATCTAGTTCGCCATAAGTATTTTGTCCCATGGTCACTACTCTTGGATTTTGCCTTACAGATTTAACAAATTCTTCACCTGAACTACCGCAATTTTCATCAGTTAAAACTACAACTTTTATAGGGTTTGCCAACACATCCTTTTTAGTAATTTTCTCTGAAAGTAAGGTGGTATCATCTTCTGTCATATAGACCCAACCATTTTTTTTAGATTGCATTTTTTTAATAATGGCACCGAGCTGTGCTTTTAATTCTTCATCTGGAATACTGTTTTGAATATCTTTGTATGCTTGAATATTGGCAGGTGAAATATAAATTTGGGGTACTTCACTCCAATACTCAGCCTCTCCTAGAAGTTTAAATAATGGCTCAGCGGCATCATCAAACCCACCTCCATTTTTCCGTAGATCTAAAATTAAGTATTTTGCATGTAAAATATTATCTTGGTTATTCGCAATTAAGCTTTCTAATTGTTTTTTCACAGAGAGCCCAAAAGAAGGAATAGCAATATAAGAGGTGAATTCTGATAATTTCTGAGTAGTAACTAAATCTTCTTTTTTAGGCACCATACTTTCTTGCAATTCATTCATAGAAGAGGCTTTTTGTAAGCCGATATGTCCTTTACGAATTGCATTTAAAAAGGGTTTTGAAATATTTCTACACTCTTGGATAGAGTTAACACCAGTTACTTTTTCTTTTTGAGACTCTAAAATTTTTTGAATATTTTCAGGATACGACTTCCAATTTTTCCCTTTTATTCCCGCATCGTTATCTAACAAGAATTGAGCAGTAAAATTAAGATCTTGTAAACATTCTGCAGGTGTCATGGCCATAAAGTCATCTTTTGCATGGGTCATCTGACTTAACATAAATGAAGTTATAATTAAGGGTAGAGTTTTTAAAGTATGTGTCTTTTTAAAGTATTTAAGCATCTACTGTTTACCTAATTTTTATATTAATAACTTATTTATCAAGGAATCACTCAAAGGATGGGATGGTGAAACCACTTAATTCCTTATACAGCGAACAATACTAATATTGCCTACTCGTATTTTGTAATTTTCACTTAATATGTATTTTTAATAGTTTCAAGATACCATCGGATCAGGCAGTGCAGCGAGTACCGCACCACCCTTTAAAACAATCAATTAAAACTTATAACCTAGGCCAATGTAGTAGCCCCAACCTGTGCTGTTCTGAGCAAAATCACTGCCCCAGTTATTCATTGCACCATCTTTAAATTGGCTACCGTTATGGAAATAACGTGCGGCTGTGTAAGCACGGAAATTTTTCAAGTTATAAGAAAAAATATGCGTAGATACCAATGCCTCATTAGTACGTGTATTACCACCAGTCTTTGTACCTAACTTAGAACCAAAATCATAGTTTGAGAATGTGAAGTAATTAATATTACCTCCATTTGAGAAACTATAAATTGGGTAAAAGAATTGTACCTGTAAACGCCCGCCATCATTTGATGTATAGGCATTGGCCGCGCCATAGTTTTCCCACTGCTGGCGTGTGTAAATATTTACATTCATTCCCAATTTGGTGTGGGTATCAATTGAAGTTCCTAGACCGTAGTACAACGTATTTTGACGAGTCAGTACATTATTACCCGCATCGAGTATCCAGTCTGCTGCTACAAACCAATCTTTAAATGGGCCAACAGACAAATCTTTACCCGTTAAACGATTCAAAGAAAGTTTAGGCTGATGTTCCATAAACATAAACGATGTGTTTTTATCTTTATCCCAAACACCATTAA
Organism: Acinetobacter rathckeae; assembly: GCF_015627125.1. Lineage (GTDB taxonomy): Bacteria > Pseudomonadota > Gammaproteobacteria > Pseudomonadales > Moraxellaceae > Acinetobacter > Acinetobacter rathckeae. The sequence continues at coordinate 70,748 of NZ_VTDO01000008.1, forward strand.
TATTGTCATTACCACCAAAATATTTTGGCGCATCGAAATAACCATACCAGTCGATTGGGCCTGTTTGCCCCATATACTCTAGCTCTAAATAAGCATTTTCAACTTTTTTGGGGCTGAATTTAATATTATTACTGTAAATTCCCCATAGTGTTGCGTCCATACCCGCAGTTGCCTGCCCCATGCCACAAAATGTTGCTGTGGCAGCTAAAACACAGCTCATTAATTTGGTTGACATTATATAATGTTCTCCTAAATCACAATTATTATTACAAAGCGATAAACAGCAAATAGAACCACACTCATTTTAGTAAGCAATTTATATGCCACTGGCAATTTGGCTAAATGAATGTAAAATCACATGAATGTTAAAATTAAGTGTCTATTTTATTTCATTTATATGAAAAAATGTTAATTTTATATACGGGTTTTAAACGATTATTGTGTCATGAGTGATCAAAATATAGTTTTTTTACTTGGTAAAATGAATTTGTCATTCAAGAACAATGTTTAAAGCCAAAACTTGACCAAGTACCCACCTGTTTTACACACACACTTTGGCACATTGATTGCTTGAAAGTGACGAGTTGATATATTAATTACGGTAGATGATATGAAGAAAATTTTGACCTTCTTTATGGCATGTTTGCTATGTAGTAGCGTATTTGCACATAAAATTGATGCAACATCACGTACAGCAATTGTCTGTGCTTTTCAGCCTGAAATTCCTGAGCTTTTAGCTGCACTGAAAGACTCTAAGCAACATGTGGTTAATCGCACTGTGTTTTATACAGGCAAAATTGGTGATAAAGACGTCGTACTATTTTTATCTGGCATGTCTATGGTCAATGCAGCGATGACGACACAAATGGCTTTAGATCATTTTAATGTTAAAAATATTGTGTTCTCTGGCATTGCAGGTGGTGTAAACCCTGCGCTAAGTATTGGCGATGTATCTGTACCAGATCAATGGGGGCAGTACTTAGAAAGCATTATGGCACGTGAAGTAAACGGTAAATTTGTTGCCCCTGGCTTTTTAAAAACACCTTACCCTAACTTTGGCATGATGTACCCACAAGACGTGCAAATTGCCAATGGCACAGCAGCACCTGAAGAAAAATTTTGGTTTAAAGTCGATGCAAACTTACTGGCTCAAGCAAAAATCATTTTAGCCAAACCAGAGCTTGACCGTTGTACTACAGATAAACACTGCCTAAGCCACAACCCTAAAGTGATTTTTGGTGGAAATGGTGTGTCTGGACAATCTTTCATGGACAATGCAGCCCTTCGCCAATTTGCCTCAGATACTTTTAAAGCCAATGTCGTGGATATGGAATCAGCAGCCATTGGACACGTTGCTTATGTAAATAGTGTGCCATTTATCGTATTCCGTTCAGTCTCTGACCTTGCAGGTGGTGGTGCAGGCGAAAATGAAGAAGGAACTTTCTTTGCACTGGCTGCAAAAAACTCATCTCAACTCGTCATTCAATACGTAAAAGCTTTACAATAACTTACTTTTAGGAGTTCTTCTGATGTTTAAAACTGTATTTAAGTCAGTTGTGCTTTCAAGTGCATTAATCGCTGCTGTACAAGTACATGCAGCAACTACAAAACAAGCCCCTGTTGTTATTCAAGGTGCCTTAGATATTGAAACTGATCGTATGATCAGCCAACTCAAAGGTGTAAAAACAAAAACCTACGGTGGTTGGCAGTTCTGGGAAGGCACATATCAAGGCTACCCAATTGTGATTTCTCGTACACTGATGGGTATGTCAAATGTTGCAGCAGCAACCACTTTAGCCATTGAGCACTACCACCCTAAAGCCATTATCAACCAAGGTACAGCGGGTGGTCACGACCCTGAATTGAAAGTATTTGATATTGTACTGGGTAAAGAGTCTGAAAATATTGGTGCATTTATTACCGACAAAAAAGCATTGGGTGAAGGCTCTAACTCACTCACATGGCATAAATCATTTAATTTGTTGCCAAAAAACAATACACCTGAAGAAGAAAGCCGTCACTTACGTTTTGAAGGTGACCCAAAACTCTTAGCTGCAGCAAACAGCCTTAAATCTAGCTATACACAAGGTAAAGTGGTTGAAGGTGTGATTGGTTCAGCAGATGTGTGGAATAATGAGTTAGACCGTATTCAATACTTCCACCAAAACTACAAAACCTCTGTAGAAGAAATGGAAACAGCATCAGCGGCACAAGTGGCTTCACTGTATAAAGTGCCATTTTTAGGTATTCGTGTACTTTCAAACAACTTAACCAACAATGGTAACTATAATCCTGGTACGGGTGCTGCCTGCCAAGACTACGTCTTGAATGTTGCCAAAGCCTACTTAGCACAAAAATAATCTGATTTTTTTATGGCCTTTGTCATAAACAAGGGTCATACTCTCCTCTAAGCCTTATATCGTTTCATGTAAGGACACTTACATTTTTATATTTTACGATTGAAAGTAAACTATGGATTAATGCAACATGTCGATACGTGCTGAACGAAAAATTCAAAATAAACAAAAAATTATCGATCACGTGCTACTGCTCAGCTATGAGGGTCAACCCTTTTACAATATTAGCTTTAGACAAATTGCCCAAGCCGTCGGTTTAGTACCAAGTGCGATTTATCGTTACTTCCCCAACAAAGACTTACTCGCTCAAGCCACAATAGACCAAGTGGGTGTCTTTATTAAAAGTGGGTTGTTTCAATCACGTGCACGTTTTATGACCCACACTGAGGAAAACAGTGAAGCTCGATTAGCGATGTTTTTTAAATCTGTTGAGGAACATGCGCTGTATTGGCATTTTTTTGTCTCTGAACGCTGGGGAGGCTACCCTATTTTAGAAAACTGTATTGAGCACGATGTAGATGACCTATCTAATGACCTCATGCTCGATGTTAAACGCTTAGAATATTACAAACTATGTGAAGATCCTGTACTCAAAACCTATACAGACCTGCTATTTGAATTATCTATGGTATGGTCAAAACAATGGATTAAATTACATAAAATAAATACGCAAATGACCGAAGAAAAACGTTTGTTTTTACATTCTTGCTTTAAAAAGTTTGTTTTTCTCAAACAAGCACTCATTACACCATCATAAAAAAGATGTATCTTTATATGCAAAGATACATCTCTAAAACGACCATGTATTACTTCGCTTTACGTTCTTTTTCAATCAGGTAATTTAGTACCTGTGTCACTTTACCATCTTCACCCTGAATCATATATTTACCATTCACAATCACAGCAGGCACACCTGTTAATTGGTACTGTTGAGCCAATTTATTTGACTCAGCCACTTGTGTACTTACAGCAAATGAGTTGTATGCATTATTAAACTGGCTTTCAGATACACCATATTTAGTAAAGAATTTTGCAGCAGACGCTTGGTCAAAAATTTGTTGATTATCTACATGAATGGCATGCATCAGTGGTAAATGCGTTTTTTGACGCACATTTAACAACTCAGACGCATAGTAAGTGCGAGCACCAGACTCCCAAACAGGGTTCATCGCCGCAGGAGTACGTAAGAATGTCACATCTTTTGGCATCGATTTTAACCATGTTTGCATATGCGGTTCTAATTTAAAGCAGTGCGGGCAACCATACCAAAAAAACTCACGAACCAAGATTTTACCGCCTGTTACAGGACTTGGGTTTTTTAATACCGTATAGTCTTTACCTGCAACAAATTGTTCTGCGGCCATTGCATGTACAGAAAAAGCCATCACTGTTGCGGCAAATCCGTGAATAATAAATTTTTTCATAATGTCCTGTATATCCTACTCAAATCATATGCTCAGCCTATAGATTACCCTCTTATTCAAAAATATTCATGCCTAAAACGTCTTGTTTGTGTGAAGTTTTTTTTATCTGATATCACTTTTTTAGCAATACACGCTACACTAGAAAATATAAAATAAAAGATCACGGATTAAGGTATAGATATGTCAGCATTCAATGTAGATAAACAAGAAATTGCCAAATTTGAAGCACTTGCAGAAAAATGGTGGGATCAAACGTCAGAGTTTCGCCCACTGCATGAAATTAATCCATTACGTTTAAACTGGATTAACCAACATGCACAAGGCTTACAAGGTAAAAAAGTACTAGATGTTGGCTGTGGCGGTGGCATTCTCTCTGAAAGCATGGCAAGAATTGGGGCAGATGTTTTAGGCATAGACATGGGTGAAGCACCGCTTAATGTTGCTCGTCTACATGCACAGAAAGAATCTGTAAACAATATCGAATACCAACAAATTCCAGTAGAAGAATTGGCTAAAACCCATGCAGGACAATACGATGTCGTGACGTGTATGGAAATGTTAGAGCATGTGCCAGACCCTGCATCAATTATTAAAGCCTGTCAGCAATTGGTTAAACCCGGTGGTCACGTCTTTTTTTCTACCATTAACCGTAACCCCAAGTCTTATTTGTTTGCCATTATTGGTGCAGAATACATTTTAAGACTACTGCCAAAAGGCACTCATGACTACCATAAGTTCATTCGTCCAAATGAACTAAAACAAGACATTCAAGCTGCAAACCTCACCTTTAAACACAGCATTGGCCTGCACTATAACCCAATCACTAAATATTATTGGCTTGCGCCAAATGTTGACGTCAACTACATGGTACATACCCAGCGTGAGGAACAACAATGAAAGCAGTTTTATTTGACCTAGATGGCACGCTCATAGACACGGCGGCAGACTTCATTCGCATTATTCAAGCCATGTGCAACGCTGAAAATAAACCTGTCATTGATGCACAGGCCATACGTGCACAAGTTTCTGAAGGGGCTAGAGCCATGTTGCAACTGGCCTACCCAGATATTTCCCCACAAGATGAGAAATTCACATACTATCGACAGCAATTTCTAAATGAATATGAAAATAATATTGCGGTAGAAAGTTGTTTATTTGACGGTATGCCTGAGCTATTGGCCATGCTTGAAGAAAAAAATATTCCTTGGGGTATTGTGACCAATAAGCCTAGATATTTGTCTGAACGTCTACTTCAAGCACTCAAATTAGATCAACGCTGTGCTGTTTTGGTCTGCCCTGAAGATGTCAAACAGACTAAACCAGACCCTGAACCAATGTTTTTAGCAGCCAAACAGATTCAGATCGATGCCAAAGATATTATCTATGTGGGTGACCACCCAAGAGATATCGATGCAGGACGAGCAGCCAATATGTACACCATCCTTGCAGCGTATGGCTATTTACCGCATGCTCACAAAGATGACCTTAACGCATGGCATGCCGATGCGATTGTTCATGATGTAGACACACTACAACAAGAAATAATCAAACACATTTAAGCACATACAGGGAGATGTTTTTATGCCACACACCACATATCAAGCAGCACCCGACTTACTTAAAGGTAAAATTATTTTAGTCACAGGTGCAAGTGACGGTATTGGTCGTACAGCAGCCATTAGTTACGCATTGCATGGTGCAACCGTGGTACTACATGGCCGTACACTCAATAAACTTGAAGTCATTTATGATGACATTGAAAACTTAGGTGCTCCACAACCCGCCATTTTACCCCTACAACTTTCAAGTGCATCTGTACGTGACTATGAAGCACTTTACAACACACTAGAACAGCAATTCGGTCGGCTTGATGGCATCTTACATAATGCAGGACTTTTAGGTGAACGCGTCCCTTTAGCAAACTACGACCTCGAAACGTGGGACGAAGTCATGGCAGTGAACCTTAAAGCACCGTTTGCACTCACACAGGCACTCCTACCACTGCTCGAAAAGTCAGACGATGCCTCTGTTATTTTTACCAGTTCAGGTGTTGGACGTGAAGCACGTGGCTTATGGGGTGCTTATTCAGTATCTAAATTTGGCATTGAAGCACTCAGTCAAATTTTTGCACAAGAAAATCAACACCCACACATCCGTTTTAACTGCATTAACCCCGGTGCAACACGTACTGCCATGCGAGCTAAGGCATTTCCAAATGAAGATCCTCTTAGCCTCCCTACAGCAGAAAAACTTATGCCAAGCTATTTATATTTGATGGGTAAAGACAGCAAAGCAGTGAATGGTCAAAGTATAAATGCACAAGCATAATCTAAAGAGCATAAGATTTATATTCTATTAAATCAATGCCCTTATGATCTCCACAATTTCTTGCTAATTTTATAGGAAAAATGCACTACACTAGCGTTTAATAAATCATCTCTTTTTTGAGTGTGCCCGATGAAAAAACGCTTTTACCTGGTCACATGTACTTTAAACTTGTTCGTGACAACACTTACATTTGCAGGCCCTGGAGGGGGTGGTGGCGGTATGCCTGGCGGTGGAGGCTTTGGTGGTGGTATGTCTGGTGGTGGCTTTAGCGGTGGTGCTGACCGTATGTCAGGTGGACGTAGTATGAACATTGGCTCAGGCTTTGGTAATAATGATGATTTATTTGATGACTTACAAGAGCGCAGACGAGCGAGAGAGGAACGAGGCTTCCAGCGCTTAAAACAACTGAAATGGAAAACAGGTTATACCATTCCTCAGCACTACCGTAGCGATCGCTACAAAGTAAATGGTTTAGGGTATAACCTTCCACAAGCTCAAAGTACACAACAGTGGTATAAAATTAACAGTGACTTTGTATTGGTCGATGCCAACAACGTCATTATAGATGTACGTTAATATATATAATTACGCCAGTTGTATGGCTTGCTGACCACTTGGGGTGACTTTAAATACTTCCACGGCAAAGGTAATATTTTTACCTGCTAATGGATGGTTAAAGTCTACTTCTGTAACATCTGCATTCACAGATTTCACCACACCAAACACACCGGCTTTGGCTTTATCTTCAAACTCAATAATATGCCCTTCAACTGGCAGATCTTCAAATTTCACGGTATCAAAGCGTTGCACATTGTCAGGGTTCCAAACCCCAAAAGCATCTTCTGGTGGCAAATGCACTGTACGGCGATCACCTGCTTTTAGGCCCAAAAGTGCCTTTTCAAAACCTGGCAACAAGTTACCATCACCCATCACCAATTGCACAGGTGCATCATGTTGCCGTGTATTATCAATTTCAACGCCATTTTCAAGTGCGACAGAAAAATGTAGTCGAACCGCACTGCCCTGTTCAATGCGCACTTCTTCATTTGGATAAATGACATTAGTCATGCTTATGGCCTGCTTGACGCTTTTTCTCTAAAAAGAAAGTGTCTACCAATAATAAAATTGTACCTAAAGTAATCGCACTGTCTGCAATATTAAAGGCAGGGAAGTTGTAACTTTCGTAGTACACATGAATAAAATCAACCACATAACCTAAAGTCACACGGTCAATTAAATTACCAATGGCACCACCTAAAATTAGAGCAATGGCCGCAGGCAATACATAGATGCCTTTTGGCATACGCATAAGCCAGTATACAAACACAACAGAAACGAGTCCTGCTAAGCCCGTAAAAATATAACGTTGCCAACCACCTGCATCTGATAAAAAGCTAAAAGCAGCCCCATAATTATGCAATAAAGTCCAGTTCAGCAAAGGTACAACATGTTGCGGGTCAGCATAGTTTAGGTGCTGACTCGCAATGGATTTTGTCCATTGATCAATTGCAATGGCAAGGACAGACAGTCCAAGCCATAGCATATTTGACACATGAAACTTTAGTTTTGGCTTCACTTGTGAGTTAGGCATATTTTCTCTCTTCACCTGCACCATCAATATTGACAATACAACGAGAGCATAAACCAAGATGGTTTACATGTGTATTTACGTCTGGTAACACATGCCAGCAACGAGCACACTTTTCACCATCTGCACTGGTCACTGCCACACGTAAGCCTTGAACTTCAGTGGCCTCACCTTCGTTTTCTGACCATGCATGTACTTCTACTTGCGAGGTAATTAAAACAAAGCGTAATTCATTTTCTAAACGATTGAGTAGCGCTTCTAGCTCAGGCGTTGCCCACAACGTTACTTTTGCAGATAAATTACCACCTACCGCTTTGGCATTACGTGCCACTTCAATTTGCTTATTCACCGCAGACTTCACTGCAATCAGTTGTTGCCAATCTTGCTCAGACAACACATTCGATGCCACTTTTGGTAAGTCATACCATTGTTCTGTAAAGACATATTCTTCCGTCTGTTCAGGAATTAATGGCCATGCTTCTTGTGCCGTAAAGCTCAAGATTGGACTCATCCAACGTACAAAAGCTTGAACAATATGATACAACGCGGTTTGTGCTGAATGACGTGCTTGTGAATCTGCTTTCGTCGTATATTGACGGTCTTTAATGATGTCTAAGTAAAAACCACCTAAGTCATTAATACAAAAATTCGTGAGTGCACTACATACCGCATGGAAGTTCATTTCAGCATACGATGCCGTAATGCTGTTTTGCACTTCATTGGCACGCTGTAAAATATATTGATCCAACGAAATCAGCTGGTCGACAGGCAATAAGTCTGTGCTTGGCTGAAAGCCTTTTAAGTTTGCTAACAAGAAACGCAATGTATTACGAATACGGCGATAACTGTCGCTTACACGGTTAAATACTTCTTTAGAGGCGGCAATTTCATAGCGATAATCACTTGAAGCCACATATAAACGCAGACCATCTGCACCCAACTGCTTGGTAATTTCCTCTAAAGGAATATAGTTACCTAGCGATTTAGACAATTTACGCCCTTTTTCATCCACCGTAAAACCATGCGTCAATAGCGTTTTATACGGTGCACGACCATGTATCGCTATAGATGTCAGTAGTGAAGATTGGAACCAACCACGGTGTTGATCTGAGCCTTCTAAGTACAAATCCGCAGGGCTTTCTAATTCAGCACGTTGCTCAAGCACTGCATAATGTGTTGTACCAGAGTCAAACCATACGTCGAGTGTGTCACGTACAGCATTATACTCAGCAGCATCCTCACCTAAGAAGTCTTTTGGCTCACGGTTAAACCATGCATCAATGCCTTCTTTTTCAATCAACTGTGCCACTTCTTCAATCAATTCAGCGGTACGTGGGTGCAATTCATTGGTGTCTTTATGCACAAAAAATGGAATTGGCACACCCCATGTACGCTGTCTAGAAATACACCAATCTGGGCGACCGTCAATCATCGACTCAATACGGTTTTTACCCCAGTTCGGAATAAACTCAATCTCATTTTCAATTGAATTTAATGCCGCTTGACGTAGGCCTTGCTGATCCATGCTAATAAACCATTGTGGCGTTGCACGGAAAATAATTGGTGTTTTATGACGCCAGCAATGTGGATAGCTGTGACGAATAGGTACATGCGCCCATAAACGATGGTTTTCCGCCAAAGCTGCAATAATTTTTGGATTGGCTTTATAAATATGTTCGCCTGCAAATAATGGGGATGTTGGTAAATACACACCATTTCCACCCACAGGGTTATCTACAGGTAAACCATACTGTAAACCAACTTTATAGTCGTCTACACCATGGCCAGGAGCGGTATGTACTGCACCCGTACCACTGGTTGCAATAACATGCTCACCTAAAATAATTGGTACTTGGCGCTCAGCAATTAATGGGTGCTGTAATAATAATTTTTCGAGTTTATCACCTAAAAAGTCTGCCAAAACAACAGGGTTTTCTAAGCCATAACGCTCACATGCAGACGCAACAAGGTCTTTAGCCAATACTAAGTTATGTAGCCCACGCTCTGTTTGCACTTGAACCAATTGGTATTCAATTTGTGCATGCACTGCCACGGCTTGGTTTGCAGGCATTGTCCACGGCGTGGTGGTCCAAATCACCATATCGGTTGGATTGGTCACCGCTAGACCCAAACGCTCAGACAAAGCAGCTAAGTCAACAATACCAAAACCAACATCTATCGCATCTGATTTTTTGTCTTCATACTCAACTTCTGCTTCTGCCAATGCAGAACCACAATCTAAACACCAGTTGACTGGCTTTAAGCCCGGCTGAATGTGGCCATTTTTTTGAATTAAACCCACTGCACGCACAATATTGGCTTCTTGCTTAAAGTCCATAGTGAGGTATGGATTATCCCAATCCCCTAAAATACCTAAACGCTTGAAGTCATTACGCTGTATATCTACTTGTTTTAAAGCGTACTCACGGCAATGTTTTCGGAAGGTTGCAGCATCAACTTTCTGCCCCACTTTACCTACTTTTTCTTCAACTTTTAGTTCAATCGGTAAGCCGTGGCAGTCCCAACCTGGTACATATGGTGCATCGAAGCCATCTAAAGTTTTGCTTTTAACAATAATGTCTTTTAACACTTTATTGACCACGTGGCCTAAATGGATTTGACCATTGGCATACGGAGGGCCATCATGCAAAATATATTTTTTCTTGCCAATACGAGACTCGCGAATTCGCTGATAAATGTTGTCTGCATACCATTCTTGCAACCATTTGATTTCACGTACCGCAAGGTTCGCTTTCATTGCAAACTCTGTGCCTGGTAAGTTTAATGTGGCTTTATAGTCCACGACATTTTCAGGATTTTGCTTATCGCTCATGCAAGTGACTTCCAGTGTTTCAGAGTATTTAAACTCGTTGTACTTCAAAATAAAAATTAATGAAAAGGAAAACGTGTGTTCTGAGTACGATATTGTCGTAACTGCAAAACATCATCATGAATTCCTGCTTTTAATGCTTCAAATGACGGATATTTACGCTCACCGTGTAAATAGTGCAAAAAAGTGACACGCATCAATAAACCATACAGGTTAGCAGAAACATCAGGAAAATGTACCTCTAACCGCCATTGTGGCTGTTTTTGCTGAATGGCAGGGCGTGTACCTAAATTGGCAGCCCCAAATAATGTCTGTGGCTGGTAGCCTAGTATGCCTTGTGTTCCGCCCGCTTTAACTACGTTTTCAGGCAAAGACTGTGTTTCACAACTCACATCAACGCCATAAATCCCTTTTAAACACGGTTTATGTCGTTTCAATGCCACATTAATGGTTGGAAAATCCAATGTACGGCCGAGTTTATCACCATGTTGTACTCGCCCAATCATACTATAAGGTCGCCCTAATAGCTGTGCGGCCAGTTGCAAATCGCCAGCTTGTAAGGTTTCACGAATACGTGTAGAACTTACCCGCTCACCATTTAAAACCACTGTTGCAAGGTTGTCTACAAAAAAACCTTGCTGGCGTAAAAACTTGGTGTTTCCTTGACGATTCTTACCAAAATGAAAATCATCACCTAACACTAAAGTGTCTGTATTGAGTTTTTCTTTTAAAACCAAAGTGAAATCAGTTGCCGTTTGATGGCGTAAAAAATCATCAAATCGAGCAACAATAATATAATCTATACCCAACTCTTGCAAATAGGTCACTTTTTCGCGTAGAGAGGAAATTCTAGGCGGTGCTTCGTCAGCATAAAGTGCTTCAAGCGGTTGTGGCTCAAACAACATAACGAGGGTTTTTAGTTGCTTCTCTTGAGCCACAACTTTTAACTGCTTAATCATGGCCTGATGCCCTAAATGCACACCATCAAAGTTACCAATCGTCACTGCGGTCTTGGGTAAATTGAGTTGCTGTGTTGCTGCATTTAAGCGAAGTAATTTCATAGATCAGTCAATAATGCTTATCTGTTTAAGTGGCTATTTTGCCATATTCTCAATCATGGGTGTTATTGTTGTTTGTGTAAAATCACGTTTTATCTACCATGGCTTAGCATCTTTATTAAATGACCATTTTTGCTTAAATTAGACATAAAATGATCTACATACTCAAAACTTCAACATACAAAGGGAATGTATATGCTTTAAGTACTAAAAAATACATACCTATCAGCAAATACATAATTAAAATTTTTGCGAAAGGTCTATTGTATAAACATGTTTTAAGATCTAAAAAATAAGTCATCAATCATAAACATTACACATTCACTCACACAATAAATTGGGGCATACCATGCAACAACAACTACTTCAAACAGCATTGGACTTTTTGTCATTACGCTATCCCAAAGGCTCAGGAGGCATTGCTACACTTGCAACCGAAAGTGGTAAGATTCTCACCAGTGTCGCACCTGATGTAAAAAATGATGCATTGTCTGTATGTATGGAAATGGGTGCTTGTTTAGAGGCGCATAAAATCAATGAAAAAGTCACACATTCTTTATGTATTTATAGAGAATCGGAACATTCTCAAATTTTATTCTTAACCCCTTGTGGTATTTGCCAAGAAAGGTTGGCTCATTGGGGTGGAGACGTTCAAGTGGCTGTAAGTACATCTGACAATAGATTATGCTTTAAACCACTTCGTGAGCTCATGCCATATCATTGGTCTATCGTAAATGGCGTAGCACTTTAATACTGTAGATTTTTATTTATGATACTTTCTTATCATCAGCTATTTTCTGAAAACAGTGCAGACATTGCCCAACTTCAATCCGTTTATAATGCATCTACAGATTACTTTCAAATCGTCTTAGGGAAGCTACCCAACAATGATGCAATAGATCAAGATTTACTTGCCGTTCCACAAGGCTGTTCACTCGATGCAAAATTTTTTTATGGTATCTATGAAAAAACACAAATGATTGGATGTTTAGATTTGATTCGTGGCTATCCCAATGAAAACACTATATTTATTGGATTACTATTATTTATAACTGCTCGCCAAGGTTTAGGCTATGGCCCTCAAGCACTAGAATTCGTTATTCAAAAAGCGATTCAATGGAATTGTCCGCAATTACGTATTGCCATTGTTCAATCAAATATAAAAGCAATTTCATTTTGGTTAAGAGAAGGTTTTGTCGAAATTTACCGTAAAGACTCACAAGAGTTTATTGCACCTATCATTGTGATGGAGCGATCGCTCAATGCAAACTAAACATACAACTAAGGCCGTTAGAAAAACCCTTTAAGTGACGTTTCCAATATAGATTGTTTACACGTCCCCATCGGAAGAGACTAAATATATAAGTTGGGTTATTCACTATTTATATATTATGAGCAGGCTTTCACCTGCAACAATTTAAACCTTTCTTTATCTAGCAAGTGCACCATGTAATAATAAATGCACATTATTTTTAATGGCAGCCTGATTAAATGAACGATTACGCAGTGTTTTTCCAGTCAGCACCTCAAATTGCGTATCAAAATCAGCATAGCTTTGTGTGACTGACCATAAATTCATAATAAATAGTTCAGGAGCTATATCAGTTGCTATCTTACCCTGAGCCTGCCACTCAGCAATCACTTTCACCTTACGTCTAAAATACTTTTTAATCGAACCTTTTAAAATGGTTTGAATATAAGGTGCACCTTGAATAATCTCTAAAGCAAATAACTTAGATGCTTTCGGATTTACACGAGAAAACTCTAATTTACTTTCAATATACTTGGTTAGCATTTCTTCAGGATTTTCATCAACATTTAGCATTTCCATAGACTCTAGCCACTTCTGTAATACAGATGTCAGCACCTCTATATACAATGCTTCTTTATTTGAAAAATAATAGAAGATATTAGATTTATGCATGTCTGAACGTTTGGCAATTTCATCTAAGCTTGCGCCAGTAAATCCATACACACAAAAAACATCTAATGCCGCATTTAAAAGCTGATGACGCTTTTGCGTACTTTTTTTAAGTTCCATAATAACAATCAATCAGAAAATTCTAATCATAGATTTTAGATCAATTAGTTTTAATTGTGCATTGAATTTACTTGATTTTTTCATTAAAAAATCAAGTAACCACCATCGTTTTTCTCTATTTAGACCAAATTAGAGCGAAGCAATCCAGCTTAAAACCACAAAATATGGTTCAAATTTATAATCATTGCCATCAGATAAAATTCTTTTCATTTTAAAATCAGCGAACTGTTATAACCAATTGAAAAGATATTATATTTCCTATCATACGCAGTGGTTTGTTTTATCTTTTTAGTAAAAGCCCTAATCATATGAGATCAAAAGCTCACAATTATCTTTAAGTAAAATATCGTGAAACCATCTCACCCTTCATACAGCCAGTAATACCGAAAGTGTGCTACCCTGCCTCTGTCATTAGCACGTGTATGTATTTTTTAATGGTTTCACTATATTGCTTGTTAGGCGATAGCAGGCACAGTTTTTTTGAATACCTGTGAATTACGCTGGTAGTTATATAACTGTTGTCGACTACTTGGTAAATCATCAACACTCGCCTGTACAAAGCCTTGTTCTAAAAACCAATGAGCTGTTCTTGTAGTTAATACAAATATATATTCAATGCCTAAATGCTGTGCTTTTTGCTCTAGAAAAGCCAAAATTTGTTGCCCTCGATTCGATTTTCGATAACTAGGATGAACAGCAACACATGCGATTTCAGCACTCTTTATTTCATTCTTTTGAATATCCATCGGATATAAGGCAGCACAAGCCAAAATCGTCCCATCACGCTCAATCACAGCAAATTGATCAATCTCATGTTCTAAACGCTCTCTAGAACGATAAACCAATATACCTTGTTCTTCTAAAGGTTTTAACAGCTCCATCAAACCACCCACATCATGAATGGTAGCCGTACGTACCTGCTCATAATGTGCATCTGTGATCATTGTTCCCATACCATCTCGGGTAAACAGCTCTTGAATTAATGCTCCATCATAAGAAAAAGGCAATAAATGCACACGTTGCACACCATTTAAAGCAGCCTCCTTTGCACTTTTTAATAATAAAGACAGCTGTGGATCAACTTCACTTTTATGCTCAATGTAATCATCTAACACATGTGGAGAAATTTCTCGCAATAAATGACCTTGCTTATGTCTTAAACCATCCTGACTACATAAAAAAATCAATTTATCTGCATTTAAAGCAATCGCTGTTTTTGTTGCGACCTCTTGAGAAAGCAAGTTAAAAACTTCTCCCGTTGTGGAATAACCCATCGGACCAAGCAAAATAATATTATTTTTTTCAAGTAAGCTATGAATACATGCCGTATCTACAGTACGCACTTCACCACTTAAATGGAAATCTATTCCATCATGAATGCCAAAAGGCTTCGCTGTAATAAAATTTCCAGAGACTACATCAATTTTTGCACCAAACATTGGGGAGTTGGCAAGCCCCATCGACAATAATGCTTCAATATATAAGCGAGATGCACCTACAGCACTCATCACCTCGGCCAGAGCCTCTCGTGTTGTTACTCTACGATTTAAATATGTACGTGTTTCAATTCCTTGTTTTGCAATCGCATCATCTATTTGCTCTCGTGCGCCATGTACCAAAACCAAACGAATACCAAGTGAATGTAACAACGCAATATCATGAATAATATGATGAAAACCTTCTTGTTTTAATGCAGCACCTTCAAACAAAATTACAAAGGTTTTGTTGCGATGGGCATTAATATAAGGTGCAGAGTGACGAAACCAGTGTAAATAGTCTTGTGTACGAAGTGTCTGTATTTCTTGTTGATTTGTGGACATCTATTAACCTATTTACCCAAATTCTGTCATGATTATTTTAGAACAAAATAACGTGATTAGGCAGCTATTATATTCTTATACCAAACAATTCACTCTCATTTAAGCTTAATCGCTACATACTAGGCAAAATAACAAGGAGTATTTATGAGCTATTTCAAAAGAATTTACTTTGGCATTATTCACCATCCTCGATTTTACACTATGATTCCTGTCGGTTTAATCATTGCTTTGATCTTAAATATGGTCATTGATTGGAAATGGTCTACAGTTACGCTCATTAGTTGGAATATTGCTGTCATTTTTTATTTAGTTTGTAGCTTTATTCAACTTAAGGGGAATGAACAACAACATATTGTTCGTCGCGCTAAAAAGCAAGATGAAGGAAAATGGACTATTTTATTATTGGTATTTATTGCCTTAATCATGTGCTTATGTGCAATTTTAGTCAATTTGTCGCATATTCCAAGCCAGCCAGATATTAAGTATGCTCGAGTTGCACTGTCTATTTTTACAATTATAAGTACATGGTTTTTTGTACATACAATTTTTGCAATTCACTATGCACACGACTTTTATGTTGCCTACCAAAAACAACAAGACACAGGTTTAGAATTTCCGAAAACAGAAAAACCAACTTACTCAGACTTCATCTATTTTAGCTATGTTATAGGTACAGCATCGCAGACAGCAGACGTATCGCTTACAAGTTCACGTATGAGACGTTTTAATACGTTGCATTTGTTGTTGGCGTTTGCGTATAACACCTTAATTTTAGCAATTTGTATAAATATAGCGGCAAGTTTACTGAGTTAGGAATATGTATTTTGATGAAGGATAT
>NZ_VTDO01000009.1 GCF_015627125.1 Acinetobacter rathckeae
TTGTAATACCACGTGCTTTTTCTTCTGGTGCAGAGTCGATTGCTGCGTAGTCTTTAGCTTCACCACCGTACACTTTTGCACAGATTGTTGCAATTGCAGCAGTTAGCGTTGTTTTACCATGGTCAACGTGACCAATTGTTCCCACGTTTACGTGTGGCTTATTACGTTCAAACTTAGCCTTAGCCATGATGATCTTCCTTTATTCATGCTCATGAGGGGTAACTCATGAGCAATAGGTTTTTAACTTAATAATTTGTATCGACAATATAATAATCTAAAGATTACTCGTCGTCACCTTTTTTACCAGTTTGGAACTTAGTAATGATGCCTTCAGCCACGTTACGTGGAGTTTCAGCATATTTTGCAAATTCCATAGAGTAAGTTGCACGACCTTGAGACATAGAACGCATGTGTGTTGCGTAACCAAACATCTCTGCCAATGGAACTTCTGCACGGATAGACTTAGTACCACCAGGTAAATCGTCCATACCTTGAACCATACCACGACGACGGTTTAAGTCACCCATGATATCGCCCATGTAGTCTTCAGGTGTTTCCACTTCTACTTTCATCACAGGCTCAAGAAGCACAGGATCAGCTTTCATGAAACCGTCACGGAATGCGTAAGAACCTGCCATTTTGAACGACAATTCATCAGAATCGACATCATGGTAAGAACCGTCAAACAATGTTGCTTTAATGCCGACAACTGGGTAACCAGCAAGGACACCATTCTTCATACGCTCTTGAATACCTTTATCAACAGCACCGAAGAATTCTTTAGGTACAACACCACCAACAACTTCTTCAACGAATTCGTATTCTTTTTCGCCTTCAGGGTCCATTGGCTCTAAACGTACGTATACGTGACCAAATTTACCCTTACCACCTGTTTGACGAACAAATTTACCTTCTTGTTCAACAGTTTTACGAATTGTTTCACGGTAAGCAACCATTGGTTTACCAATATTTGCTTCAACACCGAATTCACGCTTCATACGGTCAACAATAATGTCTAAGTGAAGCTCACCCATACCAGCAATAATTGTTTGACCTGACTCTTCATCTGTACGAACACGGAATGAAGGATCTTCTTTTGCAAGACGACCTAAAGCGATAGACATTTTCTCTTGGTCTGCTTTTGTTTTTGGCTCTACTGCCAAAGCAATTACAGGATCAGGGAATTCCATACGCTCAAGTGTAATGATGTTTTTCTCATCACATAGTGTATCACCCGTTGTAACGTCTTTAAGACCTACACACGCAGCAATGTCACCAGCACGAATTTCGTCTAAATCTTGACGGTCAGCAGCATGCATCTGAACAATACGACCAACACGCTCACGCTTAGATTTAACTGGGTTAAATACTGGGTCGCCTTGCTTCAATACACCTGAGTAAACACGAATAAACGTCAAGTTACCTACGAACTTGTCATTCATGATTTTAAATGCAAGTGCAGAGAACGGTGCTTCATCAGATGCTTCACGCGTTGCTTCAGTTTCAGCTTTATCGTCCAAAATACCACGAATCGCTTGAACTTCAGTCGGTGATGGTAAGTATTCAATGACAGCATCCAACATACGTTGAACACCTTTGTTTTTGAATGCTGAACCACAAAGCATGACTTGAATTTCAGAAGCCAATGTACGTGCACGTAGACCTTGCATGATCTCTTCTTTCGTAAGATCACCTTCTTCAAGGTATTTGTCCATTAGCTCTTCTGAAGCTTCAGCTGCAGCTTCCACCATGTTTACACGCCATTCTTGTGCTGTTTCAACAAGATCAGCAGGAATGTCGCCTAGATCAAACTTCATACCTTGAGATGCTTCATCCCAGATAATCGCTTTCATTTCTAGTAAGTCAACAACACCTGTGAAAGTATCTTCTGCACCAATTGGTACAACGATTGGTACAGGGTTCGCACCAAGACGTGTTTTCATTTGTTCAACAACACGGAAGAAGTTTGCACCTGTACGGTCCATCTTATTCACGAATGCTAAACGAGGTACTTTATATTTGTTTGCTTGACGCCATACTGTTTCAGATTGAGGCTGTACACCACCAACTGCACAGTACACCATGCATGCACCATCAAGTACACGCATAGAACGTTCAACTTCAATCGTGAAGTCTACGTGTCCTGGAGTATCAATTACGTTGATACGGTGTTGCTTGAATTGATTAGCCATACCAGACCAGAAACAAGTCGTTGCAGCTGACGTGATGGTAATACCACGTTCTTGCTCTTGTTCCATCCAGTCCATTGTCGCTGCACCATCATGTACTTCACCAATTTTGTGAGATACACCTGTGTAGTACAAGATACGTTCTGTAGTTGTCGTTTTACCTGCATCAATATGTGCAGAAATACCGATGTTACGGTATTGAGAAATAGGGGTTTGACGAGCCATGGTGTCTTACATTCCTAATGTTATTTATAAAACAGGACGCATTAAGTCTAATGACTTAATGCGTTCAAATGCAAAAAATACAAGTATCTTTTACACTATTTTTATGACAGCCTGTTTTATCCGCTTAGAAACGGTAATGAGAGAAGGCTTTGTTCGCTTCAGCCATACGATGTACGTCTTCACGTTTTTTGATCGCAGAGCCTTTGCCTTCAGCTGCATCAAGCAACTCACCAGCAAGACGTAAAGCCATCGTTTTTTCAGAACGCTTAGCAGCAGCATCTACTAACCAACGCATTGCCAAGGCAGTACGACGGGATGGGCGCACTTCCATAGGTACTTGGTATGTAGCACCACCAACACGGCGTGCTTTTACTTCAACCATTGGGCGAACTTTTTCAAGTGTTGTTTCGAAAAATTCGACTGGGTCTACTTTGTTTTTTTCTTGAACACGATCTAAAGCACCGTAAACAATGCTTTCTGCAATTGATTTTTTACCATCTTGCATTACGTGGTTCATGAATTTAGCGATTGTTTGGCTACCGAACTTAGGATCCGGAAGGATTTCACGGGCAGCGACTACGCGACGTCTTGGCATGTTAATACACCTAATTTATGACACTTCAGGATAATCCAGCAGTGTGTACAAAGTGTCATGTACTCTACGCTGGCCTTACTATACGTCGCTTGGTTTTCAATTAAATAAAATCAAACCAGCGAAACGCTAAAGGATTTTTTTGGTTTTAAGGCCTAATTACTTCTTAGGACGCTTAGTACCATATTTAGAACGGCTTTGGTTACGATCTTTAACGCCAGCACAGTCTAATGAACCACGAACGGTATGGTAACGTACACCTGGTAAATCTTTAACACGACCACCACGGATAAGAACAACACTGTGCTCTTGTAGGTTATGGCCTTCACCACCGATGTAGCTTGATACTTCAAAACCTGAAGTTAAACGTACACGGCAAACTTTACGCATTGCTGAGTTAGGTTTTTTAGGTGTTGTTGTGTAAACACGTGTACATACACCACGGCGTTGTGGACAAGCCTTCAACGCAGGAACTTTGGATTTCTCAACCAAAGTTGTACGACCCTTACGGATCAATTGATTCGTTGTTGCCATATGGCAATTCTCCCGTTGATTAAAAACCCAAAAAAGAAAACTTAACACTTTTGAGGGCACATAATTGTATTCAAAAATACAGCGATCGTCAATATCAGCGTATCGCTAAGCAATTTAAACCATCACTAAGAAATATAAATCTTGACGCTGTGATTTTATATGGTTTAGTGGGCAATTTTTGAAACAAAATGATCGTTTTGTTTTGCCGCATGATATGCCTGTAAGGCTGTTAAATTTTCAGCGTAGTGCTGTTGCTGATAATTTCTCACCACAGCAAAAACATGTTGTGATTGAGCACTGACATGATCTATAAACTTCCAATTATAAACAGCGCTCACACCAACCAGTGCCAAAGGTGTGACTTTACTAAGCCAACCCAATGCAGGCAATTGCACTAACCATGACCAGTGTGATTCATCTTGCTGACTTTTTATAAAATCTGTTAGCCATGTAAAATCATTATTTGAGCCTAAAAACTGTTGTAACCCTTCAAAGTCATTATGTTCAAGCACTCTAGACAACGAACGTATAGCCAACAAAATGGCTTGTTTTTGTGCAATTTGATCAAACTCAATGTGTTCAAAAATCAGTGCCAAAAGATCTTGTTCTTCATCTTTGAGTTCAAAACCATACGCATGGCCTGTTTGATAGACAGTTTTAAGTGCAAATAACAGTGTTAAAGGTAAGTCAGCAACTGCACCCATCGTACCAAATAAGGCAGCAAACCCACCTTGTGCACAAGAAAACCATTTATTTTGCTCACCCAAAGCTTGAGCAATTCTGCCAGAGCGTGAAGGGTCAGAAGCTAACGCTTGTAGGCTCTTTATACCAGTTTCTTCGAGTATGGCTTGTACTTTGCTCAGATGAATGGCATATGTGTTGAGCTGCGTAAATAGGTAATCAGCAATTTGATCCAACCCTATGGGTGATAAAAAGCCGACCGCTTTAGTGACTTGACCAAAACGACGACCTAAGAGTTGTTGTGATACGTTAGGCACATAGTGACGCATCATATTTTGCATATTGGCATAGGTTTTATCTGTTGCATGCCCTTCTATCGCAGGCTGATCACCTAATGAGTAATAAGGTTGTAATTTGTTTTTTTGCTCCCAACGCTTGTACTGTACTAAACCATAGCCTTTGAGCTTTTTAGCCACTCTCAAGACTTGACTCGCTTTGCTTACAGCAGGTTCATCGACTTGATACTGCATCAAATTTACCCCATGATTTTTCTTAAATAATTCATAAATATTAGAATCACTGTACATTTATCTCAACTTGAATCTCTATCTTTTACATAAATACTACTCCATCAATCAGTTACCGTATTTTTATTCAAATAGACGTATGATTTGCCATAAGATTTAAAAAAGCTTTCTGTTATGATGACTACATACAAAATATCTGTGAGTATCGCTCAGTTTGAGCACTGATGCGATCACTCACTCTCATGATGAAAAACATAAGGATCGCTTCATGAAACGTGTCGTAATTACTGGTATGGGTATTAACTCATGTATTGGCAATACATTGGAACAAGTGACTGAATCTTTAAAAAATGGTGTTTCAGGCACACAACTCAACCAAGTGCATGTAGACCTTAACTTCAAAAGCCATGTCAGTGCACCAGCAAAAGAAGAGTTTGACCATATTGACCGTAAAACAAAACGTTTTATGGGTGTGTGTGCAATGTATGCATATAACTCAGCATTAGACGCACTCAAACAAGCAGGTCTTGAAGTTGCAGATTTAGGCAATAACCCACGTTATGGTATTGCAGGCGGTTCAGGTGGTGGTTCAACAGCTTCTGTGGTTGAAATGAATGAAATCTTGGAAACCAAAGGTGCGCGCAAAGTCGGCCCATTCTTTGTACCACGTAACATGACCAATACCATTACTGCAAACCTAGGTACTGCATTTAAACTACAAGGTGTTGCTCACTCTGTTGCCAGTGCTTGCGCAACATCTGCCGATGCAATTGGTTACGCTTACAACCTCATTCAGCTTGGCAAACAAGATTTAATGCTTGCAGGTGGTGGTGAAGAAGATCATTGGTCACAAAGTTTATTATTTGATGCCATGGGTGCCTTAAGTGATAAGTATAACGATACACCTGAATCTGCATCTCGCCCGTACTCTAAAGACCGTGCAGGTTTTGTGATTGCTGGTGGTGGTGGTTTCCTTGTGCTTGAGTCTTTAGAACATGCTCAAGCACGTGGTGCAAACATTATTGCTGAAATTGTAGGCTACGGTGCAAACAGTGATGGTGCGGATATGGTTGCCCCAAGTGGTGAAGGTGCAACACGTTGTGTACTGCTTGCATTAGACGAAGCGAAGCAGCATGGCATAGAAAAAATTGATTACGTTAATTCACATGGCACATCAACACCTGCTGGTGACATCACTGAATTAAAGGCGATGGCACGTGCTTTTGGTGAAGGTCAAGTTCCGCCAGTAAGTTCAACAAAATCAATGACTGGGCATAGCTTAGGTGCAGCTGGTGTACAAGAGGCAATCTACTCTATTTTAATGATGCAAAATGACTTTATTGCACCAAATATTAATGTGACTGAGCTTGATGAAGGTACAGCAGGTTTTGATATTGTACTTGAAAAACGTGATGCAACATTGAATACTGTGATGAGCAACAGTTTTGGTTTTGGTGGCGTTAACGCTTGTCTTGTTTTCAAAAAATGGGCAGGCTAATTTAAGATAGGATTGCACATGCATGCTCCCTCAGATGCTTTTTTATGGGTAAAAGCGTTACATATTATTGCTGTGGTATGTTGGTTTGCCGCACTTTTTTATTTACCTCGTCTGTATGTCTACCATGCAATGAGTAATGACCAAGTCAGCTATGATCGCTTTCAGGTGATGGAACGTAAACTTTACCGTGGCATTATGTGGCCAGCAATGATTGCCACATTGGTTACAGCCCATTTTTTAGTCGATTGGGGGGATGCAACACAACATTATCATCAAGCCCTTTGGTTCTATTTAAAAGTAAGCTTGGTGGGTTTGTTGGTGATTTACCACTTTGTGTGTGGTTATTATCGTAAAAAGCTCATACAAGATGCACACTATAAAACACATAAGTTTTGGCGTATGTTTAATGAGCTTCCTACCATCATTTTGTTTGCAGTCATTATCTTAGTTGTTGTTAAACCTCAGTTCTAACTGAGGTTTTTCATACATATTTTAATAGATTGTGTGTAAAAATTACACTAACTGGTTAAAATTAAAATACCAATACGCCATCTGTTTTCACCTCATTCAGTACAAAAAACGTTCTCACTTGCCTAACACCAGGCAAAGAAATAATTTGCTCACGATGAAACTGATTAAAAGCAGCCAAATCTTTCACTCTAACTTTTAAAAAATAGTCGACCTCCCCCGCCACCAAATAGCACTCCAAGACCGCATCTAACTGATGAGACATTTGCTCAAAAGCAGCAAAGCTTTCTGGTGTTGAACGATCAAGGACAATACCAACCAATACAATGGTTTCTTTTTCCACCATACTTGGGTTAATGATGGCTTGAACTTTTTTGATTGCACCCGTGTTAAATAAACGTTGGGTATGTTTCCAACATGCTGTGGTGCTCATTCCAACCAACTTAGCCAACTCGGCATTACTCAAACGACCATTGTCTTGTAATTTCCGCATAATTTTAAGGTCTGTTGCGGTTAACTTTTTATCAACCTGATCACTCAAAATAATCCTCCCTTTTCAACACATAAATAACCATATTTTTATTTTATAAAAGCATTTAAAGAAATAAACAATCATAAAATCACTTAAAATAAGCAACATATTTTTAATATATCTTGCTAAATTATCTGCTCTGTCAAAATTATTACAAAATAGGCTTATCTGTGATTAAACAATTTTTAGATGACTTTTCAGTATCTGCCGCATTTGCAGGATTTATTACATTTTTAGTAGGTATTAGTGTCTCTGCTGTACTCATTATTCAAGGAGCTCAAGCATTAGGCGCATCTCAAGAGCAAATTTCTTCTTGGTTTTTAGTACTCGGAATTGCAATGGGTCTAACAGGATTTATTTTATCTTGGCGATTTAAATATCCTGTAGCAACAGCATGGTCTACCCCCGGTATTGCTTTGATTATTGCTGTTGGACATCACTACAGTTTAAATGAAGCCACCGCAGCCTTTATTGTCTGTGGTGTACTCACAGCATGTA
Source organism: Acinetobacter rathckeae (assembly GCF_015627125.1). Lineage (GTDB taxonomy): Bacteria > Pseudomonadota > Gammaproteobacteria > Pseudomonadales > Moraxellaceae > Acinetobacter > Acinetobacter rathckeae. The sequence continues at coordinate 7,745 of NZ_VTDO01000009.1, forward strand.
TTGGCTTTTCAGGTTGGTTTCAAAAATGTGTGCAACAGATTCCAATGAGTTTAAGCTGTGCCATGCTTGCAGGTATTTTGCTTAAATTTGGGCTTGGTTTATTTTCTCAGTTACAGCAACATGTTGTCTTCGTTGCTATATTGTTGTTGGCTTATTTCATAAGTAAAAAGTATCTGCCACGTTACTGTATAGTGATTACTGTGGTGCTAGCGATTGCTCTTTGCCCAGTCCTTTTATCTTTTCATTTTCCAACCATACAGAGCAGTTTGCCTTCACCGGTTTGGGTACAACCGTATTTTTCTTGGCAAAGTATTTTTGGCTTAGCCTTGCCTTTATTTGTGGTGAATTTATCTTCTCAGTTTTTGCCTGGCATTGGCATGATTAAAAGCTATGGTTATACCCCACATACCAACCAACTGGTGGGGTGGCTGGGTGTGACTCAAACCATTCTTGCACCTTTTGGGGCTTTTTCTGTCTGTTTAGCTGCCATTAGTGCTGCAATTAATTTAGATGAACAAGCGCATATCGACCCTAAAAAACGCTATATTGCAGGGCTTTTTTCAGGTCTATTTTATTTGCTCATGGCTGTTATAGCTGTTTCCCTGACCAATATTTTATTGGCCTTTCCGAGTGTATTTATTACAACACTGGCAGGGATTGCTTTACTCAGTACCATCACACACAATATTGCCATGGCTTTTGAGCAACCTCAAGAACGTGAAGCCGCTTGTGTGACGTTTTTATTTAGTGCATCAGGCATTGATTTTTTAGGCGTTGGAGCAGCCTTTTGGGGATTAGTTCTAGGACTTGCTGTGCATATATTTTACCGTTTTAAACGCTCATAAATTCGCTCGATGCTGATGTCATACTATGTCTATTCAATCTAAAAAATGGCCTGAACTTGCTTTAGTTTTTATTACTTTACTGTGGGGCTGCACCTTTATTGTGGTGCAAATGGCTTTGACCATGGGTAGCCCAATGTTTTTTGTGGGCTGTCGTTTTGCTGCCGCAGGGCTTGTTCTGCTGTTATTGTATTTTAAAGTGTTAAAGCACACGACATGGCAAGATGCCATTGCAGGCATAGGCATTGGTCTGACCATTGCAATCGGTTATGGCAGTCAAACCATTGGATTAAAAAGTATTTTAAGCAGTGAGTCTGCATTTATTACTGCGTTGTATGTACCTCTTGTCCCTATTTTGCAATGGGTCATCTTTAAAAAAATGCCTAAACTAACGACGTGGATAGGCGTGTTATGTGCTTTTGTTGGCTTAGTATTACTCACAGGTAATCACAGCCTCAATTTATCGCTGAGTCATGGTCAGATTTTTACTTTGCTGAGTGCTTGTGCTGTAGCAACCGAGATTGTTTTAATTGGTTGGGTATCTAAATACGTTAACACCCAACGTGTAACGATTATTCAGTTATTGAGTGCCTCTTTTTTCGCATTTTGTAGTATGCCAATATTTGAAGAATCATTTACGACAACGCCACCATGGCAGTTTTGGGCAATTATTGTGGCGATTGGTATAGCAACTGCACTGATTCAATTCGTGATGAATTGGGCACAGCAATATGTTGAGCCTGCACGAGCAACCATTATTTATGCAGGTGAGCCTGTATGGGCAGGCTTAATTGGCCGCATAGCCGGTGAGCGCCTTTCAAGCTATGCTATTTTTGGTGCAATATTGGTCTTTATTGGTGTATTAATTAGCGACTTGAAGTTAAAAAGATCAGATAAAACATCAACGACGTGAGCTTAACTACCTCACGTCATATTTAAAAGTTGAATACGCTATAAAATTTTAAGTCAGTCTAAAAGATCTATCAGCTGACTAAATTCGGCAATATATAGATCTGGTTGTGCCTGTTTTAACTCATCTGCACTGCCATAACCATAGGTGACTGCAACTGATCGTATCTGATGTGCTTGTGCACCCCAAATATCGTATTTACGATCACCCACCATCAGACATTGCTGGGCATCTAATTGCTGTTGTTGCAAAATATAAGCAATCAGCTCTGCTTTGTCTGTACGCTCACCTGTTAGCTCACTACCATAAATATAGGTAAAGTATTGGGCTAAACCAAAGTGCTCTAAAATACGTTTGGCATACACATGCGGTTTAGATGTCGCCAAATATACACTGTAGCCTTGTGTTTGAAGCCATGCCAATGTTTTTGCCACACCCTCGTACACAGTGTTTTCAAACAATCCAATGCTCGAAAAACGTTCTCTATAATCCGCTACAGCCTGATCTGCCACGGCATCATCTTCGGTATTTAATAAAATCTTAAAACTTTGCTTTAATGGTGGCCCAATCGTCCAGTCTATATCTAATTTAGGGTCTAGCGGTTGCTGTTGTTTTTGCATGGCATGGTAAATACATGCATGTATACCCTGTTTGGGGTCAGTTAACGTACCGTCTAAATCTAATAAAATGTGTTTAACTGCTTGGAATTGCATAACGCCTCGTTTATTTTTAATGTCGACTGTGTTTGATTCAAAATATATCACAGTATAAAAATTTCAGTATTTTGTATCAGTTGCTTGAGCATTTTCTCTTTAAATTGTTGCATTAATGCTTTGCTGATTGGTTATGGATTGTCATGTAAAATTTGAAACAACTGCAAAATGAGCTGTTTGTAAGGTACGAATGTACTTTGAAATCATCAACTGTTGAATACGGGGCAAGTGATCAGGTAAAGCTTGTGCTTGTTGCCCCCCTACTCACTTAAAACAATGTCTGCATCTGTTTTCGTACGTTTATTAATATTTGCTTCACTTTGTGCATGACGAATCAAAAAAATAGCCATATGCTTTGAGTTTAATCACTTTGATGATCTTAGATTTTATCACTTTATTCGGGGTATACTCCCCCTTAACAGATCGAAAATAAGGGATTAAACCGTGCGTGCAACCGTGTTATGTTTTTCTGGCTTAGACCCTTCTGGTGGTGCAGGTTTACAAGCAGATATTGAAGCGATTGGCCAAAGTGGTGCTCATGCTGCTGTTGCCTGTACAGCCATTACGGTACAAAACTCCCAGCAAGTCTTTGGCTTTGAAGCAACCTCTCAAGACTTACTTTTGGCACAGGCCAATGCAATGGTCAAAGACTTACCGATTCGCTGTGTTAAATCGGGTATGTTAGGTACAACCGACAACATTGTGGCATTAAGTGAGTTTTTGCAACAGCACCCAGATTATGCATACGTGCTTGACCCTGTCCTTGTTGCCAACAGTGGCGGTGCATTGGGCGATCAAGCCACTTTGGTAACGGCATTTCGTGCACTCATTCCTCTAGCAACCATCATGACACCCAATACCGTTGAGCTACGTGCACTCACAGGGCTTGATGACCTGAACCAAGCTACTGCAAAACTCTTCGATATGGGTGCAAAAGCGGTACTGGTTAAAGGTGGCCATGAGCCAACCCAAGACTATATTCAAAACACTTTATATGTTGCAAGAAAGGTGGTGTCAGAAACCCAATGTCCTCGCCTAGAAGGTGAGTATCATGGCTCGGGTTGTTCATTAGCAAGCTTTATTGCAGGTCGTTTAGCACAAGGAGACAGCATTGAAAATGCCGTACACTTGGCTGAAACTTGGCTATTTGGTGTGCTTAAAGAAGCTGAATCACCCGTCATCGGTGGACAAAAAATACCGAAACGCTTTTAAATAAAAAACCCCTCACAATATGAGGGGTTTTTTATTGCTAAAAATCAGCCATTACTTTTTAGATGATACATTGGCGTAGTCGAGCAACACATTCGCTGCTTCGTCTACAAATGCTTTATCTTCAGGCAGTAACGGACGTTTACTGGCTTTCATTTTTGCTCTAGATTCTGCTTGTGCATCAAGTGATGCTTGGTAACTTTCCCAATTGGCATACGGCTTTAAGTTAGTAAGCTCACGGCGTTTATTTTCCGCATCAAGTGTTTGTTGCTCCATACGGTCAATATCGGCACGGCGTTCAGTTAAACTCAATACTATTTTCTTTTGATCATCTTCTTTTTTCAAAAGTTTAGTGCGTGTTTCCAAGAAGTTAAACTGTGGGTCTTTTGCTACACGCTGTGCAGACAGATTCTCTAACTGTGGTAGATAGTCTTTAAAGTCGCCTTCACGCTTAAACGGTGCAGTTGGAATGGTATCCCATTTTAACGCATTTTTTGCTTTACGCTCACCAAACTCATCGTTGTAAATATCGACCAATTTAATATCAGGCACAACCCCTTTATTTTGCGTACTGCCCCCTGTAATACGGTAAAACTTACGCTGTGTTAGCGTGGCCTGACCATATGCTAAACTGTCGAGCTGTACTTGCGCTGTTCCTTTACCTAAAGTGGTACTGCCAATAATAATCCCACGACCATAATCTTGAATGGCTGCTGAATAAATCTCACTGGCAGAGGCAGAAGCAAGGTTAATCAATACCGCAAGTGGCCCTGAATACAACTGCTCACCGCTGTCGTTGTCTTGGAAAATATTAACGGTGCCATTGCCATCACGAATTTGTACCACAGGACCAGATTTAATCACTTGCCCAATCATACGTGCCACTTCTTCAAGTGAACCACCAGGGTTATTACGCAAGTCAACAATAATGCCATCGACATGCTGTGCTTGTAAGCTTTGTAATGCTTTTGCAGTATCTTGTGCCACTGAGCGGTAGTCCGCACCATCACGGCGTGCACGGTAATTGAGGTAAAAAGATGGAATTTCTAGCACACCGAATTTATGTGTTTGTCCATCACGTACCACATCTATAGTACGGGTACGTACACCCTCATCTTCTTCTTTAATCACACCACGAACCAGCGTTACATTACGCGCTTGGTTCATAGACATACCTGCCCCAAGTAAACGAACCGTCACTTTCGTACCACGTTTACCACGAATCAAGCCAACGATTTCTTGGCTTGTCCAGCCAATCACGTCTTCCATTTTTTTGCCATCTTGTGCCACACCAATAATGCGGTCACCCGCATGCACTTGTCCTGACTTACTTGCAGGGCCACCTTCTACGATGGTTTCAATACGGGTGTAATCTTCATTACGGCGTTCAGGGCGAATAGACACCCCAATGCCCTCTAACTCTAATGTGGTTTGACGGTTTAACTCCATTGCATCTATTGGTGGGAAATAGTTGCTATGTGGGTCATAGGTCAATGTCATAGAGTTGAGTATTTTCTCTAATACATCGTCACTTTTTAAACGGCTAATACGTTCAAGTTTACGCTTATAACGCTTGGTCAGTGTTTGTGCAGGTGTTAAGTTTTCTGATTCTGTTAAATCTTGGCCATTGGCTAAACTTGGGTCTGCTTTTAAGGCTGCTTGTTTTGCAAGGTCTTCTTGTTTGGTAATGGTCAGGTTAATTAACTGTGATACCAAAACTTTATGCCAATAATCCTTTTGCTCTGCTGTGGTGGCAAAATAAGGGGCTTTTTCACGGTCTGTGTCTAAGTACACGCCTTTTTGCTCAAGATCTTGTGGTTTTTTAAGCTCAGTCAACATGTAGCTATAATATGCATTTAAGCGATCTCTATACTGTGCATGTATTTGGTATGCAGCAGATAAATCACCCGCTTTTAAGCCTGCACCTAAAGCATCACCATAAGTTTTTTTATAGTTTTCTACTTCCGAAGCTAAAAACAAAGTATGGTCAGGGTCTAAACTGTCTAAGTACATATCTAAAATACGTTGCGATGTTGTTGCATCTAAACGCATATTTAAATAATGTTGGCGGTCAATGAGTGTTGCTAGCTGACGAGTAACCAGTTTTTGTTCTTGTGTTGGTTCAATGCTACGGCGGTCTATACTTGCATTGGTTGCTGCAATCGCCTCAGACATTGTATGGTTAAAAAACAGTCCACCTGTTACTAAAGCAACAGCACACGCAATCATTTGTAGTTTCATAAACGAATTATATTTCCTTGGGTTTTGCTTGACCATACTAAATCTAGTCGATGAAGCTGTTGTGTATTGCATCGATCAATACAAACTATATCTTCTATATATTTTAGTTTTATCATATTCTGTAGCAACACAATGTAGCAAATCATTGCAAAATATACTTATCTAAAAAATATACTGCGTAAAAATGGAACACATACTATGATTGGTGCGCTCATGCTAGACATTGCAGGACTTGCTTTGTCTACAGAAGATATACAGATTTTAGCAAACCCTCAGGTGGGCGGCATCATCTTATTTTCTCGTAATATTGAATCTCCTCGCCAAGTTAGAGCTCTCACCGACCACATTCGGCAAGTTCGACCAGATATTCTGATTGCAGTAGACCAAGAAGGTGGCCGCGTACAGCGCTTAAAACAAGGCTTTACCAAGTTACCTGCCATGGGTCAGTTTGGACAGTTGTATCAGACTAAACCCGAACAAGCACTTGTTTTAGCTGAACAGTGTGGTTGGCTTATGGCCACTGAGGTTTTAGCAGTAGGTATAGACCTAAGCTTTGCACCTGTATTAGATCTCAACCATATTAGTGACGTGATTGGCGATCGTAGCTTCTCTAGCAACATTGAAGATGTGGTGGTTTTAGCACGTGCCTTTATGCAAGGCATGCAACGAGCAGGCATGGCAACCACAGGCAAACATTTTCCGGGGCATGGTTCAGTCAAAGCCGACTCGCATATTGCGACCGCACTCGACCATCGTAGCTATGATGAAATTGCCAATACCGACATGCAAACCTTTGTTGAGCTGATGCCAACACTGAATGCTCTCATGCCTGCACATGTGATTTACCCACAGGTAGATCGTAACCCAGCAGGTTTTTCTCGTTACTGGATTCAAGAAATTTTACGTAAACAACTTGGTTTTGAAGGCGTGTTATTCTCTGATGACTTAACCATGCAAGCGGCTTGTGTGGCAGGTGGTGCAGATGCTCGTATTTTAGCGGCATTAGATGCAGGCTGTGATATGGGATTGGTCTGTAATAACCGTAGCGATGCTATATTGGCACTTGAAGCCATTCAAGATCGCCCACTCCCAGAGCAAGAGCGTATTGAGCGTATGAAAGGTAAAATTCCGAGCTTAACCATTACAGATGAGCTAGATTTAGGCGATGAATGGCGTGAAGTCAAACAGCGTATATTACAGATATAAATACACTGTTTTTGCACATAGACCCCTAGGCCTATGTGCAAAATAGACTATGACTGTGGGTATTTAAACGTAAACGTTTCTTTAAAGGGTTTAAACCACTGTGGTAATGCTGTGGCTTTATCGACATGACGCTCATAGCCCATTTCATCAGGTGGCGTGTACTTAAACGTCACTTTATATGTGCCCGGCCCAGCCATTTTTACACTGTGGGCATAATGAGCACCATCTGCGGCCGACATTGGCACCAATTGCCCAAATTCTAAGAAGTTGCTGTCACCTACTTTTTGAACCACATAATCAATGCTTAAATAAGGAATCCATGCATCGGGTGGGAAGCCCCATTTGTTGTCTGCTGTAGCATGAACATCTGTTTCTAAATGAATCACATCATCCCCCATATCCATAGATACAGGCATAGGACTGGTTTCAATCCCAAGTAAATAAGATGATGCGATTTCCATCCCATCTTTTTGTACTGGCCCACCAACAGGATACTCTTTTGCAAAGGCAGTGCCTGCAAGCATGAAGCTACCCAAAGATACAGCAATCAATAACGGTTTAATTTGCATGTGCAACCCTCTTAAATATTTTTGTGAGTAAAATAATCACGAACAATGTGACTCCCCAAGACAATAACTGGATTCCCATTGGGGTAGATGTGTATCCAAAAATGGCGCGCATGACATTACCTAGCCAGCCATTATCAGAAAGAATATTTGATGTGTCCCAAATGTTGTAACCCAATGCTGGCAGTAGGTCGATTGATGCCAGAAGCCCTGTTGCCTGTGACACTAAACCTGCAGCGATCAGTGACAATAAAATATTGCTATATAAAAAGATTTTTCGAATGGAAATAAGCACTAAGCCTTTATAAGTAATCCAAGAGACAATCACACCCAGTACAATACCGAGCAAACCACCAATAATAATGCTTTGTATGCCTGTACCTGTAGAAACCATAATACTGTATAAAAACATCACCACTTCTGAGCCTTCACGCATGACAGCAACCATGACAATAATGGCGATCGAAAAGTGATTACTTTTATTTTTAATAATATCTATGGCTTGATTAGAGCTTTTTTCTGCCAGTTCTTTACCATGAGTCGACATCCATGTAATTTGCCAAACAAGCATTATGGCTGTGAGTGACAATAAACTTGCATTAAAAACCTCTAGACCACGCCCTGAAAGTAAATTTTCAATACTGTTAGTAAATACAGCCAAAAGGCAGGCAAAAAGCACCCCTAGGGTAATCCCTGTCAGCACTTGCCATTTAATATTGATGCCTTTACAAGCAGATAAAATGACTGAAATGACCAGACCTGCTTCAAACGCTTCTCGAAATACAATTAATAGTGTTGCAAACATATTCGCTCCCTCATGGTGTCGCTTGAAGACTACCTTTTACGCCTGTAGCGCTATAGTCATCAAAAAATGTATATGTTCCGACGTTTAAAGGGCCTGCAAATACCGTAATGGTTGAGTGTGGTGTGGCAATTTTTTCAAATTTCATGTCATAACTTTCAAGCTCTGCGACTTTTTGTGTGTTATTGGTCATTTGAATTAGAATTTTTTGCCCCTGATGAATCACAATTTTATTGGGCACAAACCCCTGTTCTGTAAGGGTGAGTTTGATGGTTTCTCGATCTGCCGCACCTGCTTGTGTTGCACAAATAAGTAGCCCACTCATTACAGCCATGATACCAAGTGCTTGCTTCGTTTTTATCATACGTAAGTAGCCCTAAATAATTCTTATTATCAAAAACTATAGCAAACCGATCATAGGCTCACCTTAAAGAAAAATTTATTGGTTTAATTTATTTCAAGTATTTTATATTTTCACTCACATATGATTTATTTTTATAATTTAAAATCAATATCTTAAATAAAAACCCACTTCATATTTTTCACAAAAAAACAACAAAGAAGATCTTTTCTATACAAAGCAATTTCATTTTGGCATAAAAAATAGATCACATTTGTGTGATCTATTGCAATGTTTTCAAATCGATATGACACATCTATTTATACTTAGCCATCACTCATTTTGCTCTAATTCACGTATTAGCGGTAAAACATGCTGACCAAAATATTCAACATCCTCTATAAAGTGTAAAAAACCAGACAAAATTAGATCAACACCCACTTGTTTTAACTCAATAATACGCTGTGCAATTTGATGTGGTGTTCCAATCAAGTTAGTTTTAAAACCATCGTTATACTGTACAAAATCTTCAAAAGTAGATTTGACCCAATTGCCTTCTTTTTCTTTCGTTGAAGCACCTGCTTCTTTACTGGCATCTGCAAATGCATCTACAGCTTCAGTATTGGCATTATGAATAATGTCTTTTAAAACCGCCTGTGCTTCTGCTTCGGTATCACGAGCAATAATAAATGCATTGACACCAATTTTGACCTGATGACCATTTAGCTTGGCTTTGTGATGAATATCATCAATTTGTTTTTTGATCTCATCTACTGTATTGCCATTGGTAAAATACCAATCCGATACACGTGATGCCATATCTCTAGCGGCTTTCGAGCTTCCGCCCTGAAACACTTCAATGGTAGAAGGTTCAGCAGGCTTCGGTTTAAGCGTGTAATCACTAAATTGGTAATATTGACCTTGAAAGGAAAATTGATCCGTGGCCCAAATCCCCTTAATGCTACGAATAAACTCTTCTGAACGTACATAGCGTTGGTCATGCTCAGGCCACTCTTCGCCTATGGCATCGAACTCCCCCTTAAACCAACCACTGACAACATTTATGGCGATTCTGCCCTGTGTTAGATGACTAATCGTGGCCAATTGTTTGGCTGCCAAAGCGGGTTTCCAAGGCCCTGGAAGTACTGCAGCAATCACTTTTAACTGTGTAGTTTTCGCCAATAATGCGTGACTAAAACTCACTGACTCATGTTGGTTTTCAGCACCATAACCTGCAGTAAACCGAATTTGAGTGAGCGCATAGTCAAAACCATTTTTTTCGGCTGTTTGTGCTAAACGAATATTGTAGTCATAACTCCAATCTGTACGTTGTTCAATATTACTAATTACAAGCCCGCCACTTACATTGGGTACCCAGTAGGCAAATTTTAATGCCGTAGAAGATGCTGTTGTCATGTATTTACCCCCTCATATTATTCATCGTCACTTAAGCAACAAATGGTTTTTTATGATGTATACGAGATTCGGCAACACTCAAATCGGGCACACTAATTGAGGGCAAAACTTCCTCTTGCTCAATATGTTTATTAATTCCTAAATTTTTATTCGCTTGTTTAGAGGTCTGTGCCAATGCACTGGCACGTTTTCCTTTGGCTGGTGCCCACTCTAAAATAGGTAAAGCACGTGCTACCGCTAAAGTAATACGTTGTTTTAATTGTTCACTTTGCAATGTGTACTGTGGCGTAAAATCTTTATCTGTTGCGTAAACACCTATTGGCAAAGTTTGAGCCTGAAAGAAGCTAAACAGTGGACGCAATTGATGCTCAAGCACCAATGCATGACGTTCACTACCACCAGATGCCGCCAATAATACAGGGACATCAACTAAAGCAGTTTGCTCAACGAAATCAAATAAATGTTTAAATAGCCCCGTAAATGATGCACGGTATACTGGCGTACCCACAATGAGTGCATCTGCAGACTCTATTTTTTCTAAGTCGAGTTGAACTTGTTCAGGAAGCTGATGACGATAAATCGCACCACCTAATAACGGCCCTATTTCACTTAACTTTACAAAATGAACCTGTATTTCTATTGCACTCGACAATTCATCTAAAATATTTTGTACAAGACTTTCTGTTTTTGAAGGCGTATTTAATCCACCAGAGACAGCAACAACATTCAATACAGTACGGTTATTATTTGACATTTAGAATCCTTTTTTAAATAAAATCTACTGTCTATTAATCACCGTATTGTATTTTTTGTAAAATATAAAATACGCGATTATTTATATATTTTTAAACTAATGAATTATTCATATAATTTATTTAATAACACATATAAATACGTATTAACTTAAATCTTTAATAAGCACCTTATTTATATCAACATTAGATTTTAAACCTAAATCCACATCATATTTTGTAGGTTCAAATCGAATAATAAAACCAATCACAACAATAGGTATAAATGCAAAAATTGCGATAATATTAAATACATCTGTTTGGTATTTGGTCATCCATACAGGCAATACAAACAGTGCTATCGCTTGTGCAACCCCTGTCACTGCTCGATTAAAGCCCACACCAATCCCACGAATTTCAGCAGGATATGCCATGGTTGGATAAACCATCATTTGTGCACCTGGCCCAAAACCCTCAGCAAACAACCATAAACCCAATAGTCCGATGGCCAAATACAACAAGATAGGATTACTCGGATGCCCTACCCAAGCCAGTGCGACTAAAGCAACCGCTTGTAATACAAAGCCCAAAACCAGAATGTGTCTCGATGCAAACCGACTGGCCAAATAAATACCGAGTAAACCACCCGTAAAAGCAAACAATAAATTCAGTGCAAGCGTTGTGGTAATGGTTGTTAACGTTGTGGTATGAAAAAAACGCGTTAAAATTGATGGCAGAAAAAACGCAATGGTCGTATATTGAAAAGCCACTGAAATATGAATGGTGATTGCAACGATTGTTCTTGCCAAATACTCTTGTTTAAACAGGATATTAAACCCTATTTTAGGTGTTTTATGCGGTATTTTTTGAGGAGTGGATACAGCCTGTGGTGACAATACAGCATTGATATCATAAGATGTTTTTAAAACAGCTGTTGCTTCTTTTAACCGCCCTTGATTCGCGAGCCAAATTGGTGACTCGGTTAAATATTTGCCACGAATAAAAATAATCAGCAGTGCGGGTACTGCCCCAAAAATTAAAGAGGCACGCCATAACCAATGGCTATACGCTGTGGGTAAAACAAAATACAGCACCAATACTAAAGCAAAACATAACGAAGAAGCCGCATACCACATTGGGCACCATGCCGCCAAACGTGCCGCTTTATTACTTTTACCACTAAACTTTGAAAACTCGGACAAATAAGACATTGCTACGGGTAAATCAACACCAACACTTATGCCCATGACAAAGCGAGCCGCAATGAGTACCCAAACATTTGGGGCAAAGCCTGCAACAAGTGCTGCAATCACAAATAAAACCATATCGGCCATAAACACACGGTATCGGCCAATTTTATCTGTTAAAAACCCACCCACTAAATTACCCACAATCGTACCGCATACAATAGACGATGCCACAACGCCAGTCATCATAGGGGTAAGCGAAAACTCTGAAATGACTTGCTCAATCCCAAAGGATAACGTGGTTAGATCATAAGCATCTATAAACACACCAATCAATGCCAACCAAATGACTTTATTCGACTTACCCTTACCCGCATCCTTTGAAATGAGTTGTGATATATCATCAGCATGCTTTATTTCATATATTTGATTCGACATTATAATTTACCTTTTTATTTAGTCACCTCCACACTATATTTTTATTTACCTGTATTTAAAAACAATTATATCTGCTTTATTAATAGACAAAATATATTTAATAAAAACAAAAAAACAGGGATTAATTCCCTGTTTAAAAATATATTTTACGACTACTTATTTTTATATTGATATGCCTGATGGGACTTTGAAATAATATCCCCCTTTTGAAAGAGTTTATGTCGTAAAGTACCTTCGGTATATTCTAATGGATAAACACCCCTACGCTGTAATTCTGGTACAATCCACTGCACAATATCTATGAAGCTTTGATGGGCTAAAATATACGCCAAATTAAAACCATCTACACCTGTCTCTTCAACCCAAGACTCTAAAGTATCTGCCACTGTTGACGCCGATCCCACAAAAACAGGGCCATTGCCTCCTAGTGTATTCCAACGTGCAATCTCATCGACTGTCCATACACGCTGAGGGTCTGCATTTACATAAGAATCCAGTAATGATTGAATAGCATTGCTATGTACGTACTCCACCTGATCTGTGGCTTGATACTGAGAAAAATCAACGCCAGACCAACCAGAAAGTAAAGTGAGTGCCCCTTCTTGACTACCATAACGTTGGTATTCTTTAAATTTAGCGGTGGCTTTTTGGTCTGTGTCATCGGTAACAATCGAGACCAATGCATAAATTTTTACATCTTCACGGCGACGTCCAGCATGAATTAACTGTTGTTCAATGCTGTGTACCAATTTTTTTGTTGCAATCTTTGAAGGTGCTGCGATAAAAATACATTCTGCATGCTGGCTTGCAAATGTTTGTCCCCGACTCGATGCCCCTGCCTGATAAAGCACAGGGGTACGCTGAGGTGATGGCTCACAAAGATGTATGCCCGGTACCGAAAAATACTGACCCACATGATCAATCGCATGTACTTTATTTGCATCTGCAAATATGCCACTGTGCTTATCTCTATGTACCGCATCTGACTGCCATGATCCTTCCCACAGCTTATACAACACTGTTAAATACTCATCGGCAAAATCATAACGCTCATCATGGTTTAACTGTGTTTTTAGCCCAATATTTTTAGAACCACTCTCTAAATAAGAGGTCACGATATTCCACCCAATACGCCCCTGAGTTAAGTGATCTAAAGTACTCATACGGCGAGCAAATGGATACGGATGCTCAAAAGAAACCGATGTGGTTAAACCAAAGCCTAAATGTGTGGTGACTGCTGCCATTATTGGAATGACTTGCAAAGGGTCATTAACAGGTACTTGTACTGCACCATGTAGTGCAGCATCGGCACTTTGATGATAAACATCATAAACACCCAAAACATCTGCAATAAAAATACCGTCAAATTTCCCTTGCTCTAAAATTTTTGCCAAATCAGTCCAATATTCAATCTGATTATACTCAAGTGATCGATCTTGAGGATGTCGCCATAAACCTGGAGATTGATGCGCAATACAATTCATTTCAAATGCATTAAATCTTATTTTTTTAGTCATTTTAAATCACCACTTTTTATATTTTATGATTTATAAAATGCATGATATAAATCACATATATTATTATTTATTAACTGGCTTTTAATGACTCTATATTACCAATACGCCATTGATATGGTGGCAAATGACCATTAACACTAAAATCTCCAACAATACGATCTTTATATATTCTTGGATTATGTGAGCTTAATGTTCTAATATTACGCCAATAACGATCTAGGCCATGTTTTTTATCTATTGCAGATGCACCTAAAGCATCAAAAGCAATGGTTGATGCATTTAAAAGTAAATCTGTGACCACTGTTTGTGCTTGTGCTGTTTCTAATTCAACGATGGCATTTTGTTCAGCTTCTGCCTGTAAACTTGTTGCCAAACCAGCAATGAAGGCTCGTTGCAAAGCTTCTGCACTTTTTTCTACAATAATTCCTGCGGTATAAGTTGCACCACGCACTTTACCAACCACTTGCAATACTTGAGCATCATCACGGCTGTAGTTTGCATTGGCGTGACTATAATTTCGTGTACGTTGTTGTACCGTTTGAGACAACTGCTGGGTAAGCCCACGGCCTAAACCAACAATAATCGCCAACTGCACCAATTGATAATATGCTGCAGAGTATTTAAAACGGATGGCATCTGGCAAAACATCGCTGGCGTCTATTTCAACCGCATGAAAAATAGCACTTCCACTGGCAGTTAATTGCTGACCAAAACCATTCCAGTCATCTACAATAGATACCCCTTCATGATGACGACTCACCAAAACAGATGCAGATTTTCCTTGTAAATCAGTCACTCCAACATCAACCCAGTCTGCAAATAAGCTACCCGTGGTATAGTATTTTTTACCCGATACTTTAAGTCGGCCCCGCTCATCTTTATAAATGTGCGTTTGAAATTGTTGCTGTGACTCACTCCCACCTTCAGACCAACCACTGCCCACGACTTCATTATTTGCTAATCGATGTAGCCATTTTTTTTGGAATGTTGTGTCTTTAGAAAGCAGTAACTCTTCACTAAAACCAAAATGGACACGCAAAATTTGCGGTAAGTTTGCATCAGCTTCAGCAAGCTCTACCAGTAAGGCAAAAAGCTCTGGAATGGTCGCCTCAAAACCATGATACGCTTTAGGTAGCCTTAATCTTGTAAAACCTACTTGCTTTAACCATTGCAATTGCTCATGGGGCAAAATATGTTGCTGTTCTCGCAGCAATGCACCTTGTTTAATCTTCTCAAAAACGGGTCTAAAATTTTTCGCAAGTGCTTCATACCGTGCCGAAGGTGGATTACCCCACAATTGACCAATTAAAGAGTGTTTATCTGTATTTTTATATAAGTCTATTAATTTAAACTCGTGATTTAGATTTGTCATATTTAGAATACTCGTATTATCTGTATTTTTATTAAACTAAAACAATTATTTTAAAATAACAGTATTATTTTTAGATAAGTAAATAGCTTTATATGCTATTCAATATATATTCTTGTCTTTTTAAAAAATGCATATTATGTGATAAGTTTTTCTATATTTTTTATTTGTGATTTATTTACTTGCACACTAGCGTATAAAAAAAACTAGGTGTTCATTATGAGTCTGCTTAAACAAAAAATTATTCAAAATGATATCGATGCAATCAATATCGCTTACCACATTGCAGACATTGCTTTAGAACAACGTCACATGCGTGACCAACACCGAATTTTGCCCACAGAGATCATTCAAGCATTAGCCCATAAAGGCTTAACCGCTTGCCGTATTGCCAAAAAATATGGTGGTGCCCATGTATCACATCTCACACTCAGTCAAATTTTTCGTACCTTAGCAAAAGCAGATGCCAGTGTTGGACAAATTCCACAAAATCAATTTGGCATCCTACATACCATTGACTTAGTGGGTAGTGAAGCTCAGAAAAAGTTTGTTTTCGAACAAATTTTATCAGGTAAATTGTTAGCCAATGCAGGGCCTGAAAAAGACACAGCACATGTGCAAAAGATACAGACCTCTTTACGCAAAATTGGCGAAGATTATGTATTAGACGGTGAAAAGTTTTACTCCACAGGCAGTGTTTTTGCAGACTGGCTGGCCATTAAAGCACAGCATCCTGAAGGATATATTGCTTTGGTTTTAGTCGAAAAAAACACCAAAGGCATTGAAGTTATTGACGATTGGGATGGGTTTGGTCAGCGTACAACGGCCAGTGGTAGTGTCAAACTCAATCACGTTAAAATTGACCCATTTCTTATTTTTGATGAACGGCGTTTAACCCTTTCCCCAAACTACCGAGGTGCTTATTCACAACTATTACAAGTCGCAATAGATGTAGGCATTGCAGAAGGTGCTTTTCAAGACTTGCAAAGTACGGTGAAAAAAGCCCGACCCATTGCTGATGCTCAAGTCAATCATGCTTCCGAAGAACCCTATTTATTACAAGAGGTTGGAAAGTTAGATATTACGCTACAAGCCAGTATTTTATTATTAAATCACGCTGCAGAAATCCTCGATCACCTAGAGTCAAAAAATACCCTAACCGATGCTGATATTGCTCAAGCATCGATCAGCGTGGCCGAAGCCAAAATATACGCTCACCATGCCGCACTTCATATTTCAGAAAAGCTATTAGAACTCGGTGGTAGCCGTGCCGCACTGAGCGAGCATAATTTAGATCAACACTGGCGCAATGCTCGGGTACATACCCTACATGACCCTGTCCGTTGGAAATACTATGCACTTGGTAATTACTATTTAAATCAAGTTTTTCCAAAGCGACATGCTTGGATTTAAGGGGAATATCATGAACTCATGTCCACATCTTCATCAGCCAAATACTGCACACACTATTCGTTCTGATGAAGAAGCATTACGTGTAGCAACACAGTTCAGCCAACAACTCAAACAACAGGCAGCCCAAAGAGATCAACAGCGTCTTTTGCCCTTTCAAGACATTGAAGCCCTTAGTCAATCTGGTTTATGGGCCATTACCGTCCCTAAAGCATATGGTGGTGCTGAAGTCTCTGCTGAAACACTGACACAAGTCATTGCACTGCTAAGTGGCGCAGATGGCTCTATTGGGCAAATTCCACAAAATCATTTTTATGCACTTGAGGTATTACGTAACACGGGTACAGAGCAACAGAAAAAAAGACTGTATCAAGAAGTGCTACAAGGTGCACGTTTTGGCAATGCCTTGGCAGAATTTAAATCTAAAGATGCCACCCAAAAACACAGTTATTTAACTGCACATGGTGAAGGCTATCTCATTCAAGGAGAAAAGTTTTATTGCACAGGTAGCCTGTTCGCACACCGTATTTCAACCTTGGTCAAAGACCAACACGGGCATGAATACTTAGCATTTATAAAAAAAGAGACCCAAGGACTTCAGATTATTGATGACTGGCAGGCATTTGGCCAACGCCTCACTGGTAGTGGCACAGTCAAACTCAATCAAGTCTATGTCAATGCAGAAGATGTGGTGGCATTTAGTGATGTGTTTCTAAGACCAACCTTGATCGGCCCTTACGCCCAATTATTACATGCTGCAATAGATGTAGGTATTGCACGTGCAGCATTTGAAGAAACATTACAACAAATTAAGCATGCACGGCCATGGATTGATGCCAACGTCGCCTCTGCAACACAAGATCCATTAACCCTGTACGAACTTGGCCATGTGGCTGTCGATGTCAAAGCTTCTGAATTACTCTTAAAAGAAGCAGCCAAATACATTGATGCCATCAAACCACAGCCAAATGCCGAAAATATTGCACAGGCTTCTATACATGTTGCACGTGTTCGAGCACACAGCACTGAAACTGCATTAAAAGCATCCTCCAAACTGATTGAACTGGCAGGCAGTCGGGGTTGCCAACGTAGTAAAGGCCTAGATGTGTATTGGCGCAATGCACGCGTACATACATTACATGATGCCGCACGTTGGAAATATTACTTTATTGGCAACTATGTACTTAACCATGTGCGACCACCTCGAAGAGGAACGCTCTAATGACCAAGCAGATTTTACTCAATGCCTTTGACATGAACAGTGCAGGTCATATCAATCATGGTTTATGGACACACCCTCGTGACCAGTCTTACCGTTTTAATGAACTAAACTATTGGACTGATTTGGCCAAAACCCTTGAGCGTGGTTTATTTGACGGTCTATTTATTGCCGACATTATTGGGGTATATGACGTTTATCAAAACAACCTTGATGTCACGTTAAAAGAATCTGTGCAATTACCAAGCCACGACCCAATGACACTCATTTCTGGCATGGCCGCTGTGACAGCGCATCTTGGTTTTGGGGTCACCGTCAATTTAAGCTATGAACAACCTTATACATTGGCTAGACGTTTTGCCAGTTTAGACCATTTAACACAAGGCCGTATTGGGTGGAATATTGTCACTGGCTATTTAGACAGTGCAGAGCGACTGTTTGGACGTAAAGCACTGGCTGAACATGATTTACGCTATCAACAAGCCGATGAGTTTTTAAATGTCTGCTATCAGTATTGGGAACATTCATGGCAACACGATGCCCTACGTCAAGATAAAACAGCACGCATATTTACAGAGCCGTCAAAAGTCCATCAAGTACAGCACCAAGGACAGTTTTATCAAAGCCAAGGGGTGTTTCAAGTGTCACCATCGCCACAAAGAACCCCTGTGTTATTTCAAGCTGGTGCATCAAATGCAGGCATGGCTTTTGCCACCACGCATGCCGAATGTATTTTTATTGGTGGCGACAGCATTGAGCAAGTAAAACGTCATGTTGACAATATTCAGCAACACCTCACACAACAAGGCAGATCACGCAATGAAGTGAAAATTTTTGTCGGCATTACCGTGGTGACGGCTGAAACCGAACAGCAGGCTCAAGATAAATTTAAAGAATACCAACATTATGCCAGTCCCGAAGCAGGCTTAGCACACTACTCAAGTTCAGTCGGTATAAATTTAGCGCAATATGCCGAACATGAAACCATCCCATACCAAAAAAGCAATAGTATTCAATCTATTAATAAAAAATTTAAATCTCAAGCCATTACACCGCACCATTTAAAACAGCAACATCAGCTCGGTGGGCGTTACCCATTATTTATAGGGAGTGGTCAACAGATTGCCCAACAACTGATTCAATTTTTAGATGAAACAGGCATTGATGGTTTTAATTTAACCCGCACTGTAACACCCGAGTCTTACCACGATTTTATTGACTGGGTGATTCCAGAACTACAGCAACAAGGGCGTTATAAAACCCATTACGACTCAGGTACATTACGGCAAAAAATATTTAAGCAAGACCAATACTTACCCGCTCACCACCCCGCAAAACAACATGTATTCAAAAAGAGTGATTTATATGTCAAATAAAAAAATACTTACGGGCGTCGCCATTGCAGTCATTATTATTGCAGGCTTATTTGTTTGGAATAAACAACGTCAGACCCAAAGCCATGAATTAGTGATTGGTACAACCCCTGCATTTACATCTATTTTAAATGTCGCTGTAGCCGAAGCACAAAAACAAGGGATTCATGTAAAATTGGTTGAGTTTTCCGACTGGAAAATGCCGAATATTGCGTTAGATCACGGTGACATAGATGCCAACTTTTCCAACACAAACCTTTTTTAGATAATGCAATTAAAGAAGGCCATTACCAGCTCAAAGTGTTTGCTGTGGGTGCTGCTTCTCGTGTGGGGCTATATTCTAAAAAATATCAACATTTAGATGATCTTCCCAATAAAGCCCGTGTTGCCGTGCCAAATGACCCTGTCAATGAAGGTCGTGCTTTACTCTTATTACAAGAGGCAAAATTAATCACATTAAAAGACCCAAACAATCCTTTTGCGACATTACAAGACATTACCAACAACCCTAAAGACTTACAGTTCGTAGAAATGGAAGGCCCTCAAACTGCACGTGCAGTCGATGATGTCGACCTCGTATTTAGTTATCCACACTATTTAAAACTGGCCAAAACCATTGACCCAGAAAATGCACTTTTACTGAATAAAAATGCAGATAAACTCTATGGCATTGTGTTTGCAGTTCGAAACAATTATGAAGATAAAAATGACCAACTGAAAAAATTTGTCGAGATCTATCAGCACTCACCTGAAGTGAAAGCAGCTTTAAATCGTGAAATTGGCGCACCTTTATGGTATCCGGGGTGGTAACAATGACTGATCATCGACATATTTCAATACAGCATTTAAATAAATACTATGTTGGGCAAAACCCGCATGAAAAAATGCATGCCCTCAAAGACATTCACCTCAATATTAAAAAGGGTTCTATTTGTGGCATTATCGGTCGTAGTGGTGCAGGAAAATCCTCCCTTTTACGTACGCTCAATGGCCTAGAGTCGATTAGTAGCGGAGAGGTGTATGTATTAGAACACGCACTGTCCGAGCTTAACCATGCCCAACTGATTCAGCTGAGACAACGTATAGGCATGATTTTTCAGCACTTTAATTTACTGTCTACAAAAACAGTGTGGGAAAATATTGCACTTCCCTTAAAAGTAGCAGGTTATTCTGCTGACCAAATAAAACAGCAAGTTGAAAAACTCATGACTTTGGTTGGGCTCGATAACAAAGCAGACCATTAACCATCACAACTTTCAGGTGGCCAAAAGCAACGGGTTGGCATTGCTCGTGCACTAATTCATAACCCTGAAATTTTACTGTGTGATGAAGCGACATCTGCCTTAGACCCTGAAAGCACGCAAACTATTCTGCAACTGCTGCAGCAGATTAATCAAACGTTGGGCATTACCATTGTATTAATCACCCACGAAATGCAAGTCATTAAACAAATTTGTGATGAAGTCGTGGTGATTGATGCAGGCGAAATTATAGAACAAGGCCAAGTTTGGCAGGTATTTTCATCACCACAACACCAAATTACACAAGAGTTATTACAACGTCATACCCCCCAGTTTCACACCACACTTTCGACTTCACGTTTAGCACAGCATCGCTATCATGCACTCAGCATTCAATATGCACATACTAAAAAGCAATTGTTTGATATACAAACGTTGCTTCGTGCTTTTCCTTCTGCGTTCTTGCTCCACAGTCAAGTCGATCAAATTCAACAACACCATGTCGGACAGCTGCTGATTGCCTATCCGATTCAACCCTCTACCCCACAGATTACACAACCACACAGTTTGTGTTCTTTACAGATAAAGGAGCATGGCTATGTCGAATCAATTATTTGATTTACTCCTTACAGGAACACTAGATACCTTGGTCATGGTGGGTGTGTCTGCCCTTTTAGCATTTTGTTTAGGATTACCCTTAGCTTTAGCTTTGGTATGCACCGACCAACGTGGCATTTACCCATCAAAAACCATCAATACGATCCTTGGTACAATTGTAAATATTACCCGCTCCATTCCTTTTTTAATTTTAATGGTTGCTTTGATTCCCCTTACCCGCTGGATTGTCGGTACAAGCTATGGCCTTTGGGCAGCCACTGTGCCACTCACACTGGCGGCAACTCCATTTTTTGCACGTATTGCGGAAGTCAGTTTAAAAGAAGTTGATTTTGGCTTAATAGAAGCGGCTCAAGCCATTGGGTGTAATCGAAGACAAATTATTTGGCATGTCCTTTTACCAGAAGCCCTTTCTGGCATTGTTGCTGGATTTACAGTGACTGTAGTCACCATGATTAACTCATCTGCGATTGCAGGGGCTATTGGTGCAGGTGGCCTAGGTGATGTGGCTTACCGCTATGGCTACCAACGCTTTGACGTACAAATTATGGTGGCTGTGATTATTGTACTGGTTATATTGGTCATGCTCATTCAATACTTAGGCGACCAGTTATCACAGCAACTCAATAAACGTACTTTATAAAAAATTCTTGTTTTCGTATAAAATTACTTAGATTACCTTGCCTCATCCGATTCTCTTTCAACGGTGAGGCTGTTACTATTTAAAGTAATCTCGTGATGACGCTTTTTATAATATGCAATCCTCTATTCAAGACTATATGCAAACGCTGGGCAAGCAAGCCAAAGGTGCAGCACAATTTTTAGCAGCAGCCTCCACTAAAACTAAAAATGATGCATTACTTGCCATACATGAAGCACTTATTGCACAAAAAGATCAGATTTTAGCAGCCAATGCCGTTGACATGGAAAATGGTCGAGCCAATCAACTCGATGCAGCATTACTTGACCGTTTAGAACTCAACCCTGCACGTTTTGATGGCATGCTGCAAGGCCTAAAAGATGTCATTGGTCTCAAAGACCCAATTGGTGAAATTACCGATATGTCATACCGTCCAAGTGGTATACAGCTGGGTAAAATGCGTGTGCCATTGGGTGTAGTGGGTATGATTTATGAATCTCGCCCAAATGTCACACTTGAGGCGGCCTCGCTCGCACTTAAATCTGGCAATGCCATTATTTTACGTGGTGGCTCAGAAGCACTGGCATCAAATCAGGCCTTATCCCAAGCTATTCAAACGGCCTTAGCACACATTAATTTCCCAACAGCCGCTGTACAAGTGGTGGCTACAACTGACCGTGCTGCTGTCGGTGAACTCATTACCCTCACCGACTATGTAGATGTGATTATTCCACGTGGTGGTAAAGGTCTGATTCAACGAATCACGAATGACGCTCGTATTCCTGTCATTAAGCATTTAGATGGCAACTGCCATGTTTTTGTCGATGCTGAAGCTGACGTTGCCAAAGCACTGCCAATTGCAGTGAATGCCAAAACACACCGATACGGCGTATGTAATGCCATGGAAACCTTATTGGTTGACCAAGCCATTGCAGCTACTTTTTTACCCCAAGTTGCACCGTACTATTTAGAAAAACAAGTCCAGCTACGTGGCTGTGAAAAAACCCAAGCGATTTTAGGCCAAAATGTAATTGCGGCCACCGAAGAAGATTGGGCAACCGAATACCTCGCACCCATCTTAGCCATTAAAGTGGTTGATGATATGAATGCTGCCATTCAACATATCAACCAATATGGTTCGCACCACACTGATGCAATCGTGACTGAAAACTTCTCTAAAGTTCAACAATTTCTAGCACGTGTAGACTCAAGCTCAGTCATCATTAATGCATCAACACGCTTTGCCGATGGTTTTGAGTACGGCTTAGGGGCTGAAATTGGCATTTCGACCGACAAAATTCATGCTCGTGGCCCTGTTGGATTAGAAGGTCTGACGTCACAAAAATGGATTGTTTTTGGTCATGGTGAAATTCGCCAATAAGCACTAAACACCTATGTTTATCAAAAAGCATACGGCGTAACAACCGTATGATTTTTTATTTAAATCTGAGTGAAAAACTAGGAATAAACAACGCTAATTCATTGATATTACTTGCACAAAAAACCGTTTCCTATTTCACAAACATGCTGTTAAAGTCAGAGTATAAGCAATGCTTAGATTGGGTAGATCCCCCAATAAATTTGCTTCATGTGAAGTAACATTTGCTCAAATAAGGAAATATGACGTGTCAACATCTACATTAATTATTAATTGCGGTTCGTCTTCCATTAAATATGCACTCATTGCAGATCAGCTCAACACGCGTATTTCAGGTCTTGCTGAAAACTTAGGTTCAGAACATGCACGAATTCGGGGCATGACCTTTGGCGAACAGCCACTTGACCTTAGCATTCCTTACGCAGACCACGAAAAAGCACTCGAAGTACTCTTACAAAGACTTTCACAGCACAAACCTACAGCCATTGGTCACCGTGTTGTACATGGTGGTACGCTTACAAAAGCAGAACTGCTCACGCCAGAAATCATTCAATCTATTCGTAATGCAACACCGCTTGCGCCATTGCATAACCCAGCGCATTTAATTGGTATTGAAGCCACCATGCGTTTGTTTCCTGAACTCCCTCAAGTGGCTGTATTTGACACCGCTTTTCACCAAACCATGCCTGCACACGCTTATCGCTACGCTCTACCTAAGTTTTTATTTAGTGAGCATCACGTCCGCCGTTATGGTTTTCATGGTACCAGCCATGCCTACGTTTCAGAACGTGCATCACAACTGGCAGGTGCGATTAAACACGGCGGTTGGCTCACAGCACATCTTGGCAATGGTAGCTCAACCTGTGCTGTTTGGAACGGTAAAAGCATAGACACCTCTATGGGGCTGACCCCACTTGAAGGTATTGTGATGGGTACACGCAGTGGCGATGTCGACCCAAGCCTACACCAATTCCTTGCCAACAACTTGGGCTGGTGTTTAGAACGCATTGATAAAATGCTCAACAGCGAAAGTGGCTTACTTGGTCTGTCTAATCTCTCAAATGACATGCGTACCTTGGTTGAAGCCTCAGAACAAGGCCATGCCGATGCCACCCTAGCCATTGAAGTCTTTGCATACCGCTTAGCAAAATCATTGGCAGCCATTAGCTGTGGTTTACCACAAATTCACGGTTTGGTCTTTACAGGTGGGATTGGTGAAAACTCAGCTTATATACGAGAAAAAACCATGGCCTACCTACCACATTTTGGTTTCTCACTCGATTTAGAACAAAACAAATCACTGCCCCGTGGCACAGAAGGACGCATTGACCAAGGCAAAGGGCCACAAATTTGGGTCATTCCAACCGATGAAGAAGGACGTATTGCCAAAGAAACCCTAAACGTTATTCGCCATTTATCATTTGATAATGTGGGAGTCTAAATGACATGAACACCTTATTACTTATCCCTACAAAAGAAAGTGTTGGTCTCACTTCTGCCAGTTTGGGTCTCATTTATGCATTAGACTGCAACGGTATTCAATCAAGTTTTTTAAAATCATTTGAGTCAGCACATAGCCAAACTGTCGCGTTATACCAACAACTCTTTCATGACATTCCCGTTGCCACACTACAACAGCAACAAGTACTTGATGCCATGGCCTCCAACCACACCGATGAACTGCTTGAAGAAACTGTTCGTTTACATCGGCACATTGCACAATCTAGAGATGTAGTTGTGGTTGAAGGCTTACCACCACTCAGTGATAGTTATGCAAGCCAACAATTTAACTTACAACTTGCCAAAGCACTCAATGCTAAAATTTTATTTGTCAGCGAAGCAGATCTCACCGCCCCCAAACAAACTGCTCTACACTTAGAAGCCAATCTTAAATCCCTCGGAGGCCTAGAAAACAACCGTGTCATGGGCGTGCTGTTCATGCGAACCAAGGGCTTAACCGAGCAGTCTGCACAAATTCCTGTTACCCTTGACCCAAGCCTACGATTAGTCCAAGAAACCCAACACTTTAGCCAACAATTACAACAATATAGCCAAATTATTGCCACTCCAAGTTTACCGATTGTCGGCTTAGTGCCATTTAGCAACATACTGAGTGTACCTCGTACTTTAGACATTGCCGATGCCCTGAATGCCACATGGCTAAACCAAGGCAAAGCAAAAAAACGCCGTGTGCTTGGGCATAGCCTGATTAGTTCACATATTGATGTTGAACTCACACAATTTACTGCAGGGCAACTCATCATCACGGCCAGTGAGCGTACAGATGTATTATTGGCCAGTAGTATGGCCACACAAAATGGCATTCCACTGGCAGGCTTAGTTCTTGCCGAAAGAGAAGCACCTCAAACAACCATCATGGACTTTTGCCAACCTGCACTTGAGCAAGGCTTACCTATTTTACACACCCCCTTAAGCCCGCTTGAAGCCATACAACACTTAAAACATTTAAACTACGACATCTCTATTCAAGACCTCGAACGTGCACAAAAAGTCTCTCGTTTTGTTGGGAGTCACATCGACCAAACATGGCTTGCAACATATACCCAACATCACGATCAAGCTCGCCTTTCACCTGCAGCCTTTCGTTATGAGCTGGTGCAAAAATCAATTGCTCATAAAAAACGTATTGTGTTACCCGAAGGTGATGAACCACGTACCGTTGAGGCGGCCATTATTTGCCAAACGCGTGGGCTTGCACAATGCGTATTACTCGCCAAACCCGAAGCTGTCCACGATATTGTCAAAGCACGACAGCTCACTCTACCGCCTGACTTAGAAATTATAGATCCAGATCAAATTAAAGACCGTTATGCAGAGGCCATGGTTGAACGGCGTAAAGGCAAATTGGTGCTGACACAGGCTCAAGAACAACTCAAAGACACCGTGGTACTTGGCACCATGATGCTCGCCCTCAATGAAGTTGATGGCCTAGTTTCTGGTGCAGTACATACCACAGCCAACACCGTTAGACCTGCATTTCAGTTAATTAAAACAGCTCCAGAATACTCGCTCGTATCTTCAATCTTCTTTATGCTGTTACCTGACGAAGTCTATGTATATGGTGACTGTGCCATTAACCCAAACCCAAATGCTGAGCAACTGGCTGAAATTGCCATACAATCTGCCGACTCTGCCAAAGCCTTTGGTATAGAGCCACGTATTGCCATGATCAGTTACTCTACAGGTTCATCAGGGGCAGGGGCAGATGTGGAAAAAGTCACTCAGGCCACACAGATTGTCCGAGAAAAACGCCCAGATCTAGTCATTGATGGCCCATTACAATACGATGCCGCTTCGGTAGAAAGCGTAGGAAAATCCAAAGCCCCTGACTCTCAAGTGGCAGGTAAAGCCAACGTTTATATTTTCCCTGACTTAAACACAGGCAATACCACCTACAAAGCCGTACAACGCTCGGCCAATGTCATTAGTGTCGGGCCAATGCTTCAAGGCCTCAACAAACCTGTAAATGACTTATCTCGTGGTGCATTGGTCGATGATATTGTCTTTACCATTGCCCTCACCGCCATTCAAGCAGAGCAATAACCCAAACAAACCCAGTGCTTATTACATATGAGCACTGGGTTTTTCATCGACTAAAATCTGCGTCAGCCCACACAAACATAAGCTTTTGTCATATACTTCTATCTGCCAGCCAACGCCCGCAAATAGAGAATATGCTATGACCACCATCATCAAGCAAGAAGACTTGATCCTATCTATAAAAGATGCCCTGCAATTTATTTCTTACTACCACCCCAAAGACTTCATACAGGCCATGAGCCGTGCGTATGACTATGAGGCTAACCCTGCTGCCAAAGATGCGATTGCACAAATTCTGATTAACTCTCGGATGTGTGCCGAAGGACACCGCCCAATCTGCCAAGACACAGGCATTATCAATGTTTTTGTAGAAGTTGGGCTTGATGTTAAATTTGAACTCAGTGGCAGTTTAGATGATGCCATTAATGAAGGTGTCCGCCAAGGTTACCTAGAAAACAGTAATATTTTACGTGCATCTGTACTTGCAGACCCCGCTTTTGGGCGTAAAAACACCAAAGACAATACACCTGCTGTGATTCACTACACCTTTGTACCGGGTAACACCGTCAATATTACAGTTGCCGCTAAAGGGGGTGGCTCAGAAAATAAATCTAAACTTGCCATGCTTAATCCATCAGACTCAATTGTCGATTGGGTGGTCAATACCGTACCCACTATGGGTGCAGGCTGGTGTCCACCGGGTATGCTCGGTATTGGCATTGGTGGTACTGCTGAAAAAGCCATGATGCTGGCCAAAGAGTCTCTCATGGAAGAAATTAATATGCATGAGCTACTCAAACGAGGCCCACAAAATAAAATTGAAGAACTCCGCATCGAAATCTTTCAAAAGGTCAATGCCCTTGGTATTGGTGCACAAGGTCTAGGTGGCTTAACCACAGTGCTAGACATTAAAATTAAAGACTACCCATGCCATGCAGCAGGTAAACCTGTAGGTATGATTCCCAACTGTGCTGCTACTCGCCACGCACATTTTCATCTCGATGGTACAGGACCTGCACATATACAAGCCCCAAGCTTAAGTGACTACCCAGACATTACATGGTCATCATCAAAAGCCAAGCGTGTGAATTTAGATACCATCACACAAGCAGACATGGACACATGGCAACCGGGTGACACCTTACTTTTGAGTGGCACCATGTATACCGGTCGTGATGCCGCACACAAACGCCTTGTTGAAATGATTGAAAAACAACAACCATTACCTGTAGACCTTAAAGGTAAATTCATTTACTACGTTGGCCCTGTAGACCCAATTAACAATGAAGTTGTTGGCCCTGCAGGCCCAACCACAGCCACGCGTATGGACAAATTTACTCGTCAGGTCTTAGAAAACACAGGCTTATTTGGCATGATTGGTAAAGCAGAACGTGGCCCTATGGCCATTAGCGCCATTAAAGACAATCAAGCCACTTACCTTATGGCTGTGGGTGGTGCGGCTTATTTAGTGTCTAAAGCCATTCGCCAAGCTGAGGTCGTGGCTTTTGCAGACTTAGGTATGGAGGCCATTTATAAATTTGTGGTTGAAGATATGCCTGTTTCTGTGGCCGTTGATGTCAATGGTACATCGATCCACGCCATTGCACCTAAAATTTGGCAAGAAAAAATTGCTCAGATTCAGCTCATTGATGCAATGACAGATTAGTGAAGTTTTATTAAAAAAAGCCCTTTGGGGCTTTTTTTCATCACGATTTCATATAAAGTAGTTTAATATACATGAATATCACAACCATAAACATAATGAGAAGGTCTATGTTAAAAAAAGTATTATTAACGTCTACACTGATTGCGAGCAGTTTCTTAAATGTTGCTTTTGCTTCTGCTCCAACCGATACATCAGTACAACAAGCCATTCAGCTGAGCCATGTCAATGAAATGCTGAATGAAAGTGTGAAAAATCTTGGTAGTGTTTTAGATCAACAAGCCATAAAAATAGTGCAAAAAAGAACTGGGCATGAAACATTAAATGCACAAGAGCAAAAAGCAGCTCAAGATATTGGTCAAATTCTCAAAAACAATACCAACAATTTGCTTCAACAAGCAGACATGCCATTGTTGATTAGCAATCTGTTTAAGAAATACTATTCTGAAGATGAACTACAGGTCTATATTAAATTTTTATCAACCCCTGAAGGCCAATCGATTAACAAAAAACAACCTTTGGTTGTTCAAGAAACTGTACAAAACGTCATGAACATTCTGAGCAATAAACAAACTCAAACAGCCCAACAACAAGCCAGTCAACAAGTTGCTGATATTTTAAATAGCCTACCTAAAGCCAAATAAATGTCCCTTAGTGTATTGAGTCATTCAATAAGATTTATACACTGCCTAAACATGAGTCTATACCCTAAACAGTCATTTCGGTATAGACTCAAAGCTCTGTTTTTGATTGATAGATACTTATGCAAAAAAAATTATTACATGTTGGCTTATTTGCTTTAGCAACAACTTTAAGCACTCATATCTATGCAAACTCACCAACACAAGAACTCATCAGTTTAACCAATGCAAGTCATACATTAGATAACACCATCAACAGTATGGTACCTATATATAAACAACGTGCCACGCAAATGGTAAAACAACGTACAGGCCATAACCCACTCACAGCAAAAGACCTACAAGTGGTCGACCAACTCACACAAAGTATGTTCAACACCTCACAAGACTATTTAAAACGCATGAATATGCTACAAAGTATTGAGGGTGTATATGCCACGTACTACACAGACCAAGAAATTCAAGCCTATTTGAAATTTTTAAAATCGCCTGAAGGTCGCTCAATTATGAGCAAAAATACACAGGTCAATGCTGCGGTAGAACAACAAGTGGCTATCTCGATTACCAATCTTGCAAAAAGTGTTAGCTTTCAACAAAAGATTGCTCAAGATAGTCAGAGTATTTTGGCACAGCTTCCCACTAAAAAATAAAGATAAAAAAATCGTACCCTTAGGTACGATTTTTTTAACACCAAAACCTATTGCTTATTTATTTAATAGCTTTAGATCGGCATGTTTTTCTTCAGATACTGCTTTAGGTTGACGCTCAGGTTTTAATTCAGGCTGTGCTTTGTCATTCACGACTTCTGCATTAATCACCACAGTACCGACATCGCTACGGCTTGGTAAGTCATACATGGTTTCTAACAATGCATTTTCTAAAATAGAACGCAAACCACGTGCACCTGTATTACGCTCGAGAGCTTTTTTAGCAACGGCACGAAGAGCCGCATCTTCAAAGACTAAATCTACATTTTCCATATCAAATAAATACTGATATTGACGCGTTAATGCATTTTTAGGCTCTGTCAGAATTTGCATCAGTGCTTCTTCATCAAGCTCTTCAAGCGTGGCAAGTACAGGTAAACGACCAATGAACTCTGGAATAAGACCAAATTTCACCAAGTCTGTGGCTTCTACTTGGCTAAATAATTCAGATGCCTTTTTCGTATCATCTTTGTTTTTAACTTCAGCATTAAAACCTATACCGCCTTTTTCTTGGCGTTGTTGTACAATTTTCTCTAAGCCAGAAAATGCACCACCACAAATAAATAGAATATTTGAGGTGTCAACTTGTATCAGCTCTTGTTGCGGGTGCTTACGCCCACCTTGTGGTGGAATTGAAGCCACTGTACCTTCAATCATTTTAAGCAAAGCTTGTTGCACACCTTCACCAGACACATCACGAGTAATTGATGGATTTTCAGCCTTACGGGTGATTTTATCAATCTCATCAATATAGATAATGCCTTTTTGTGCTTTCTCTACATCATAGTCAGATTTCTGTAGTAGCTTTTGCACGATGTTTTCAACATCTTCACCCACATAGCCTGCTTCTGTAAGCGTTGTTGCATCTGCCATCGCAAATGGTACATCTAGCAAACGAGCAAGTGTTTGTGCAAGTAATGTTTTACCTGAACCTGTTGGCCCAATCAGCAAAATATTACTTTTCGCCAACTCAACTTCTGCCTTTTGGTGTGCAGTTGCTGTGACTTTAAGACGTTTGTAGTGGTTATATACTGCGACAGACAAGGTTTTTTTCGCCACATCTTGACCAATCACGTATTGATCAAGAGCCGCTCGAATCTCATGTGGCTTTGGTAGCGGCCGTGTTGCCCACTCACCACCATCGACCTGCTGACTGGTTTGTACCAAGTCTAAGCAGACATCAACACATTCATTACAAATATATGCATCTTCACCAGCGATTAACTTACCGACTTCTGTCTGAGCTTTTCCGCAAAATGAACAGTTTTTTTGTCCTTGAGGATTATCGGACATGGTTTCTCCAATCACTATTTTTTAAATTATGGGCGTTTGCTAAGTACATCATCAACCAAACCATACTCTTTGGCAGCTTGTGCTGTCATAAAGTTATCACGGTCTGTATCACGTGCGAGAGTCTCATAGTCTTGTCCACTATGTTCTGCCATTAAACGGTTCAAACGCTCTTTAATAAATAGAATTTCACGGGCATGAATTTCTATATCTGATGCTTGGCCACGGAACCCACCTAATGGTTGGTGAATCATCACACGGGCATTTTCTAAGCAGTAGCGTTTCCCTTTTGCGCCTGCATTTAACAAAAATGCGCCCATTGATGCCGCTTGTCCCATACAAATAGTTGATACATCTGGCTTAATAAACTGCATGGTGTCATAAATTGCCATACCCGCAGTCACAGAACCACCCGGAGAGTTAATATATAAATGAATATCTTTATCTGGATTTTCTGCTTCTAAAAATAACATTTGTGCCACAATCAGGTTAGCCATGTTGTCTTCGACTTCGCCTGTGAGAAAAATCACACGCTCACGTAGTAAGCGAGAAAAAATATCAAAAGAACGCTCACCACGAGAAGATTGTTCAACAACCATTGGGACTAAAGCATTTTCTATATTTGGAGCATACATAGCTTTATTTTTCCTAAAATTTTCTTGTTACTTACGACAACAATATGAGGGATAATCCTTAAAATTGCAAAGTGTATCCTCAAATTTGAACCGACTTCACACAAATAGTTGCACTGATTTTATACAAGCTGAGCTATTTTAAATCTTTTCATAAAAAAAGGCGCAATTCGTGCGCCTTTTTTCATTCAACTCGATTAGCCTTGTTGCTGACGAGCTTGTTGCTCTTTAAGCAAGTCTTCATAAGACACTGCTTTTTCAGTCACTTTCGCTGCACTTAAAATGTGATCAACGACTTGATCTTCTAAGATCACAGCTTCGATTTGCGAACGTTGTTGCGCATCATTTTTGAAGTATTCAACCACTTCTGTTGGGTCTTCGTAAGAAGATGACATTTCTTCGATGTACGCTTCTACACGTGCAGCATCTACTTCAAGTTTAGCATTTGCCAATACTGTGCTTACTAATACACCGAGTTTCACAGAACGTTCAGCCTGCTCTTTAAACAAGTCATCTGGTAGTAGGCTTGCATCAAATGCTTTTGCACCTTGTGCACCAAACTGTTGTGTAAATTGCTGAATCATTTGTTGACGTAGACGGTCAATTTCTTGTGCAAGCATTGCATTTGGTACTTCAATGTCGTTTGCTGCTACAAGTGCATCAAATGTTGCCGCTTTTACTTGGTTACGTAAGCCATTTTTAACTTCACGTTCCATGTTTTTACGTACATCTGATTTTAGCTTTTCAACGCCTTGCTCTTCAGTTAAACCAAAGATTTCAAGGAATGCCGCATCAATTTCTGGTAACTTTGGTTTTTCAACCAATTTTACGTTAATTTTAAATTGTGCTGCTTTTCCTGCAAGGTTTTCTGCTTGGTAATCTGCAGGGAAAGTGACATCAATAACCTTCTCTTCGCCAGTTTTCATACCAACGATACCATCTTCAAAACCAGGAATCATTTGACCTGCACCAAGCACTAATTTAAAGTCTTGTGCTGAACCACCTTCAAATTTTTCGCCGTCAATTGAACCTTCAAAGTCAAAAGTCACTTGCATGTCTTTTTTCGCCATACCTTTGGTTGTTACCCAAGTTTGACGTTGTTTACGCAAGTTCTCAATCATTTGGTCAACATCTTTATCTTTAATTTCAGATGTTTGACGCTCAACTTCTAAGCCATCAAATGCTTTTACTTCAACTTCTGGATAAACTTCAACAGTCGCTTGATAAACTAAAGCATCTTCTTTGTTTTCAACATTTTCAATGTTTGGCATGCCAACAGCATTGATTTTTTCTTGTTGAATCGCTTCAAATACAGTGTCACGAATAATGTCGTTAACAACTTCTTGGTAAACACTTGCACCAAATTCACGGCGTACCACATTTAAAGGAATTTTACCTTTACGGAAGCCGTTGATTTTCGCAGTTTTGGCAGTGCGCTTTAAACGAGCTTCGAACTGCTCATTAATACGGCTCGTCGGTACAGATACGTTTAAACGACGGGCAACACCCGAAACCGCTTCAGTCGTTAC
This sequence comes from Acinetobacter rathckeae, assembly GCF_015627125.1. GTDB lineage: Bacteria > Pseudomonadota > Gammaproteobacteria > Pseudomonadales > Moraxellaceae > Acinetobacter > Acinetobacter rathckeae. Next base: position 41,131 of record NZ_VTDO01000009.1, read on the forward strand.
TTGCATGGCTTCCTCTACTTACTTAACGTGTGAGTAATAAACAATTTTTTAAAGTGGCGTATTATATTCTATACCAGCAATATATACAAAGTTTTGCTGTAAGTTTATGTTTTAGACAAGCTTTTCAGTCTTTTTTTCATTCTATCTCATAATGTTCTTAACAAAAACTTAACAAAAGAGCACTTATTTATTTAAAATAATACTTAAAAACCACATGGTCATTGTTATAAAACATAGAGCACTAAACAGCTGATTTTAATATAAAAAAACATATAAAATTACACACATTAACAAAGCGTTTACGTGTTTACTATAAAGCAAGCTAGCACACAAACCAATAATGATTATTATTTAGCATACAACAACACCAATACAGGGTTACACACCAACTATGTCCTTTATAAAAGCACGCAAGAAGCTGGTTTCATCAACCATTGCATCATCTCTCTCATTGGTTGCAGGTGCAGCTTTTGCACAAGAAGCAACAACAACGCTCAGTACCATCGATGTACAAGCTGCTGTCGAGACACCAAGCACTCCAAGCTATACCACTGTAAAATCTGCCAATAGTAAATATGTTGCTCCCTTAATTAACACACCAAAAAGTGTTGATGTCATTTCACAAAAGCTCCTTCAAGACACAAACTCAAACTCACTCACTCAAGCACTGCAAAATACTCCCAGTATCACACTTGCAGCCGGTGAAGGTGGAACACCATTTACCGATATTCCATACATCCGAGGCTATAGTGCCCAATCTTCTATTTATGTAGATGGCGTAAAAAATGCAACCTCACAAAACCGAGACATGTTTGACGTAGAACAAGTTGAAGTCACCAAAGGCTCAAGCTCTGCAATTTCAGGTGGCGGCGGTGCAGGTGGTAGCATTAACCTGATTACCAAACAAGCCCATGCTGGCGATCAGTACGAAGGAACAATTGCAGGCGGTACAGCCAACTACCGTCACATTAGTCTAGATGCCAACAAAGATTTTGGTGATGGCATGGCAGGCCGTGTGGTCATTATGGGGCATCAAAATGATAAACCAGGTGAGAAAAATGGGGCTGAATACAACCGTGTAGGTATTGCACCAAGTTTCACTTTTGGACTAGGTACACCAACAAGAGGTACTCTCAGTTATTACTACCTACAAAGTGACGACCTTCCAGATGCAGGGATTCCCTTCCCGATCACAGGTGGTGCACCATATAGTGTGGCCAAAGGAACATACTATGGTTGGCGTAATCGAGATTTTGACCGTCGCCAAAACCAAGTGGGTACATTTAAACTCGAACACGACTTTACAGACAGCCTCAACTTAAGTAATACCTTTACCTACAATCGCTCAACCACCAATTACATTGCCACCAACCCAGATGACTCAAGTGGTAATATTGCACAATATGGCACCATATTCCGCCGTGCTGTCAGCCGTATTTCAGACACCAATGCTTATAGCGACCAAATGGCTCTTTCTGGTAAATTTAATACAGGAAGCATTAAACATAGCTTTAGCACAGGCGTAGACTGGAGTTACCAAGCCACCAATATGGGAATCTACTCCTTTAATGGCTTTAATCCAACCACAGGCTTAGACATACAAGACCAAAGCCACAATACAATTAATGGCAGTGGCGAATCTTGTAAATATAGTAGCTATGGTTACTGCACTACTTTATACAACCCAACCCCATACGATACCTATAGCGATACAGCAACTGCAGTCAAAGGCTACTCAACAACACGTAGCCGAAGCGTGGGGTTATATGCTTTAGACAGCATAGAGTTTTCACCACAGTGGTTACTTAACTTAGGCCTACGTTGGGATAACTTTAATACCGATGTAAAATACAACTACCCACTTAAACTACGTAACGTACAATATAGTGCAGGTACACAATACGGTAGCGATACAGACTTCGTCTCTTACCAAGCAGGCTTAATTTATAAACCAACAGAAAACGGCAGTATTTATACCAGTTTTGCGACATCCGCCAACCCTGTAGGTGTTGACCAAGGTGATGGTTCAGACTCAATTACTGCAAACAGCCAAGCCAACTCACTCAAACCTGAAGAAGCACGTACTTATGAAATTGGTACAAAATGGAATATTTTAAACAATAAAGCCAATGTAACTGCGGCAGTCTTTCGTACCGAAAAACAAAATACACGTATTCAAGTTGACACCTCAAGCTATGCCAACGTAGGCACAAGCCATGTCAATGGTTTTGAACTGGGCTTAACAGGTGACTTAACAGACAAATGGAATATTGCTACAGGTTATAGCTACTTAGACAGCAAGCTTACCAAAGCATCTACCTATGATGCCAGAGCACTTGCAGGTCAAGGCAAAGCCCTACCATTTGTATCAAAAAACAGTGCAACTTTATGGACAACCTATAAAATTACACCGAAATTTATTATTGGTGCAGGCGCACAGTACAATGACAAGTCTGTGGTGTCTTACCTCGCAACGAGCAGTACACCTAAATATGTACCTGCATACACGGTTTACAATGCTATGTTTAAATACAAAGTAACAGACAATGTAAATCTACAACTCAACATTAACAACCTCACAGACAAGCTTTATTTCACCAACGCACACTATCACTATGCCATGCAGGCCGATGGTCGCAATGCTGTGCTAGCAATCAACTTTAAATACTAAATCAACCCACTAGTCACACATTTTATGTGTGACTAGCATTAAGCTTAAAATAAAATTAAAATATAAAAATTAATACCCATCAAAAGAAAAAAGTAATTGGCATTTTAAATAAGCATATATTTCATCATCTTAAATACAAACCAATCAATACATTATAAAAAAGCATTCTGTTTTAACCATTTTAAAAATACATAAAATTAACGATAATCATTATTGTTTATATAATCACTACAGTTTGTTACGAGAAAATACATGTCGTTCATTAAAACACGAAAAAAAATCGTCTCTTCAGCACTACTCTCTTCCCTTTCTATTGCATCAGGCACTGTGATTGCTGGACAAGATGCAACAAACCTACCAACGATTTCAGCACATGGACAAGAAGAAAGTCTAAAGGTTGAAAAGTCAGCCAATAGCAAATACCTTGTACCACTTCTTGATACAGCAAAATCTGTTGATGTAATTTCATCAAAGCTCATTAATGACACACAAGTCACTACACTTAGCGATGCACTACGTACCGTTCCAGGCATTACACTGGGTGCAGGTGAAGGTGGCAACCCAAATGGTGATCGTCCATTTATTCGTGGTTACAACTCAGAAAGCTCTATTTACGTTGATGGGGTACGTAATGCAACATCTCAACAACGTGAAATGTTTGATGTAGAACAAGTTGAAGTCACTAAAGGCTCTGCATCTACCCTTGGCGGTGGTGGTTCAACCGGTGGTAGCATTAATATGATCACCAAACTGCCAAAACTGACCGATGCTGTTCAAGGCTCAATTTCTAGCGGCACAAATGACTACCGCCGTATCGTATTAGACGGCAACAAAAACTTTGATAACGGTATTGCAGGCCGTGTGGTTGTGATGGGTCACCAAAACACCAAAGCAGGTCAAAAAGATGGTGCTGAATACAACCGTGTAGGTATTGCACCAAGTATTGTTTTTGGTACAAACTCACCAACAAAAGCAACACTGAGTTACTACTACCTACGTACCAATGACACACCAGACTCAGGCGTACCTTATAACAACCCAACAGGTACAGGTGTCTATGGTAAACCTGTAGATGTCAAACAAGGCATCTACAGGTTTACATAACCGTGACTTCCAAAAACAAGAAAACCAAATAGGTACGTTTAAACTTGAACACACATTTGACAATGGCTTTAACCTTGCCAATATTGTGACGTACAGTCGCTCAAAAAATGATTACCTATGGACACAACCTGATGACTCTCAAGGTGATGTCACATACGGAAAAGTATGGCGTCGAGCAAACTCAAGCATTACAGACACCGAAACCTTTGCAGACCAACTGGTTCTACAAGGCAAACTCAACACAGGCTCTGTTACACACCGCTTGAGCCTAGGTGCTGACTTTAGCCACCAAGCAACAGACAAAGGTAGTTACGGTGTAACCAGCGGTTTACCTGCAGCGCAGTCTTGTGGTACAGGTACAAACAAAACCAACTCAACATATGGTATTGGTACAAGCAATGGCTATTGCACCTCTTTATACAACCCAAACTCATACGATGCATGGTCTAGCCAACTCATTTCTGGTTACACAGCTAAAACAACAACAAAAGACACGGGTCTTTACATTTTAGACAACATTGAGTTTACACCTCAGTGGTTATTAGACCTTGGCGTACGTTGGGACAACTTCAATACCAAGCAAAACACTTATGCAAGTGTAAGCAGCACAGCATATACCTTACTTACAACACCAACCACTGTAGTGAGCAAAACTGACTTCTTTAGCTATACTGCTGGCTTAACCTACAAGCCTGTAGAACAAGGTAGCATTTACGCAAGTTTTGCAACGTCAGCCAACCCCGTAGGTATTAGTGCTGGCGATGGCTCTGAGACCATTTCAACTTCTTACAAAGATTTAGAGCCAGAAACTGCACGCACTTTTGAAGTTGGTACAAAATGGGACTTATTTGACCGCCGTGCCAATGTGACTGCAGCAGTCTTCCGTACAGAAAAACAAAATACTCGCATTGCCGTGTCACCAACTCAATACACCAATGGTGGTGCAAGCCGTGTGAATGGTTTTGAACTTGGCTTGAATGGTAACATTACAGCAAATTGGGATATTAGCTTAGGCTACAGTTACCTAGATGCAATACAATCAGGGAACCCTGGTGTAAGTACACGCGATGGTTCAGCAATTCAAACTCGTGGAAAACAACTTCCAAACGTACCTAAGAATAGTGCAACACTCTGGTCTACGTATAAAATCACACCAAAACTTACCTTGGGCGGTGGTGTAGTAGCAAGTGACAAAGTGTACGGTAACACCACAAATACCCTATGGGTTTCAGGCTACACCCGCTATGACCTCATGGCACGTTATGCAGTAAATAAAAATATTGATGTTCAACTAAACGTCAATAACGTAAGTAACACTCGTTACTTCACTAAAGCATATGCATCACACTATGCAACCGAAGCAGAAGGACGTAACGGCGTACTTACAGTCAACTTCAAATACTAAGCGGAATTATTCGTAATAAAAAACAGTCTCTCTTGAGGCTGTTTCTACTAAAGCAATTAAATATAACTCTAACAACAAAATAAAAACACCTACGAATAAATACACATAAAAATCAGCAAACAAAAACATAAACTTGCAAATAAAAATAATTATCATTTATACTATGATTACATATATTAACAAATTTAAAATGTGAAATTCTTAATTTATACATAAAGGAATAAAACGAATGACGAAAAAGATTGCCAACAAACGTAACAATACGGCAAAAACCGTAGCGCTTGCGATGACTTTACCCAACTTAGCATTTGCAGCAACATCTGATGTTACGAATCTACCAACCATTGAAAGTGCATCACACTCAAATAGCCATTACGCAAAACATAGCTCTTCAGACAAAAGAGCTCAATCCATATTAAATACACCGCGAACAACACAGATCATTACTCAAAAAGCATTACAAGAACAAAACCTGCTTTCTTTACAAGATGCCCTTTCAACCACACCTGGTATTTCTTTTGGTGCAGGTGAAGGTGGTGGCGGTTATGGTGATAAAATTACTTTACGTGGCTACGATGCAACAAGCAACATCACTGCAGATGGCTTAAGAGATACCGCATTAACGAATCGAAGTGATCTATTTAACTCTGAAGCAGTAGAAATTACCAAAGGAGCCAACTCTGTCGAGAACGGTGCTGGCCAAGTCAGTGGTGGTGTTAACCTTGTGACCAAGTCACCCAAAGACCATGACTTCAATCATCTATCGGTAGGACTTGGCACAGATCACTACACACGAATGACAGGTGACTTCAACAAGGTAATTGATGACGACACAGCGATTCGCCTGAATGTGATGGCACACAAAAACAACTACCCTGAACGTGATGAACAACTTAAACGCTGGGGTATTGCACCCTCTATAACCTTTGGTATTGGTAGAAATACCAAAGCGACTCTGTCTTACATTCATCAAGAAGACGACAACGACCCACAATATGGCGTCCCATACTATAACGGCCGTGCGGTACCAGGCATCTCAAATAAAAATAATTATGGATACACCGATATAGATAATATTCGTATCACAAATAATACTGGACTGCTCAAAGTAAAAAGTGAAATCACAGACAATGTTAAGTTCAACTCTGTAACACGACTAAGTGATATTCATCAAATATCTACAATATCAGCACCACAAGGTACTTTCTGTCTAGCAAATGGTATGGCACCAACAGCATATACCAACGCAAATACCACAGGTTATACAAAATGTACAACACCTGGACAATACATTGTTAGTGGCCCTCGTGGATTTAAACGAGACACTGAAACCAAACAAATTGCAAATGATAGCAATATCAAAATTCAAATCGGTTCAAAATATGTTAAAAATACGACCATCATCGGTGGTGGACTCAGTCAGGAAGATTACACACTAAAAAGCGGAAGCTACTTAAATAATGCCGATGGCTCAACAAGCACCCGCCCAAATATGAATGTTTACAACCCGAATCATGTTTGGAATAACTCAATAAACTATATCCAAGCAGACAGTCGTAGTGGCTCAGGTAGTTTAGACACCTATTATGGCTATATTTTCAACAACACCAAATTCGGCTCTCATTGGTTACTTGATCTAGGTGCACGTTATGACAATACAAATGGTGTATACCGTGACATCAATGGAGCCGTTACAGGTTCTCAAAAAGCAAATTTATTTAGCTATAATGCTGGTATTACGTTTAAACCAACGGAGTCAACAAGCCTATACTTAAGCTATGCAAACTCTGAAAAACCAACCATTGGCGTCGCAAGCGAAACATGCACAAGTACTGCAACAAATAATACGTGTAATGTAAAACCAGAAACAGCCATAAACTATGAGGTTGGGGCAAAATGGGAAGTGAACCCAAATCTTCTTGTGACTATTGCGGGCTTCAGAAATGAACGCAACAAAGTACGTGTACAAGGTAGCGATGGTTTCAACTATGTCTTAGATGGTAAAAACTATGTGAATGGCGTAGAAGCTGGTCTTGCAGGAAACTTCACACCGAACTGGGACATTACGGCAAGTATGGCGTGGATGAAAGGCAAGTTCAACCAAACAGCCGCAAATGGGATTCAAGATTTTTCCAAAGGCGACTTCGTAACACAAGTGCCAGAGTACTCAGGAAGCCTATGGACCAACTACAAAGTGAATGACCAATGGAAAGTTGGTTATGGGGCAACATATCAAGGAAAAATGTATTTAAGTACACACACCTCCGCTACAAACAATAAAGTTGCTCAAGTTCAATCAGAGGACTACTTACTACATCATGCATCAATCACTTACACCATGAGTAAAAACTTAAACTTCCAACTGATTGGGCGTAACCTAGCGAATAAAATTTATTATACACACATTCGTAACAATGGCTGGGCAATGCCTGGCGAAGGTCGCCAAGCGGTTCTAAATATCAACTACAAGTTTTAATATTTAAGCAATATTAGAGGCATCAAAAAGCGTTTGCGATTACAATATGGCAAACGCTTTTTGTCATATTGTAATATTAATAAAAATAGAACCTTTTTAAAGATTAAAACATTAACCACTTGATATGATGCTTTAAATTGAATGCCCTTGCTTGCAATCACTTAAACTTAACGCTAAACAACCGAAAGAACCATTTTTTATTACTTTAAATATTAAGCGAGAAAGAATTTTTGAATCAAATCTAATTCAATCATCCATGCAATTTAAGCTCACTGATGACGAATACTTTCAGATGATTAAAGCACCTAAGAAGCTAGAAATATACATTTAATGGCATAACCATCACCTCAGCCAACATCTTGAAAACTTCAGCCTAAATCAAAAAGATCTGAAAACCACAGTATCTTAGCTAAAACCTATAAATGCTGCCGAGCAAGTCAAATAAGGACGTTATTAGAAATGATTTTTCTTTCAAAAATAACGATAGTAATAAAACTTAAAATAAAATTAAAAAAACACAAAAAATACATTAAAATCGGCAAAAACAATTAACAATCTAAAAAAAACATAAAACCCAGATATATATTACTATTTAAAATCAAAAACTTAGTTAAAAATACCAAATAACATTATATTTTAAATATAAATAATTATCATTTATACTCATTACTCTTTCGATCGTTTATTCATCAAAACGATAATATGAGTCACTTTTAAAGGGCGTACTTATGCCAAGTCAGAAAACAAAACCCAATACTCACGCAGCAAAAACAGTAGCACTTGCAATTGCACTCCCCAATCTTGCATTTGCAGCATCGACTGAGTCTGTACAACATTTGCCATCTATTCAAAGCAGTGCCAACAGTGAAAATAGCTTTTATGCCAAAGAAAGCTCATCAACAAAGCGTATACAGCCTTTACGTGATACTGCAAAAACAACTCAAGTCCTCACTGAACAAACCTTAAAAGAACAAAATCTACTTTCACTACAAGATGCACTTTCAACCACACCAGGTATTTCTTTTAGTGCAGGTGAAGCAGGCGGTACTCTCGGTGACCGCATTAACCTTCGTGGCTACGATGCAAAAAATAACATCACTACCGATGGTATTCGTGACACAGCCATTATTACTCGTACCGACTTATTTAATTACGATGCTGTAGAAATTAATAAAGGGGCAAACTCTGTAGAAAATGGTGCAGGCCAAGTCAGTGGTGGCGTAAACCTTGTGACTAAAGTACCAAAAAATAAAGATGAACATCTTGTTTCTGTGGGCTTAGGTACAGATCACTACAGACGCATTACAGGCGACTTCAATAAAGTCCTCACAGACGATATTGCGTTTCGTTTAAACGTGATGGGACATGAAAATACCTACCCTGGACGCAGTGAAGAACTCAAACGTTGGGGCATTGCACCCTCTATTTCTTTTGGCATTGGTGAAAGCACCAAAGCGACTCTTGCCTACGCTTACCAAAAAGACAGCAATGACCCACTATACGGCGTGCCTTACTTTAATGGTCGTGGTGTAGATGGGCTTTCACCTGCCACATATTACGGCTTTAGAAACCTAGATCAGATTCACATTAAAAATAGCAACGGCCTATTAAAAGTGGATAGCCAGCTGAGCGACAACATACAACTACACTCAGTCACTCGTCTAAGCAATATTTCACAAACTGGGGTGACTTCTTCACCACGTGGTACTTTTTGTTCATTCGCAGGGCTAACACCTGTAGTAAAAAGTAACAGCAACAAAACAGGTTATACCTCTTGTAACCAACCAGGGCGTTATATTCCAGATGCAGTACGTTTTGGCTTTGTGAATAACATTACCGCCAAACAATTTGCCAACGACACCAATATCAGATTCACTTTTGAAAATGAGCAGGTTAAAAACACACTCATTACAGGTATTGGTTTTAGCCAAGAAGAATACACCAGATTACTCGGTGGCTTATTGTTTAACAGCAATGGCACACGTATGACACTGCCTTCAACAGACCTTTACAACCCAAACAACCACTGGAGTGGAGCAACCAACTTTAGAGCATCAGAATACGCAACTGGTAGCATGAACAGCTATTACGGCTATTTATTCAACAACACCAAGTTTGGTTCACACTGGATACTTGACCTTGGCGTACGTTTTGACCGCTCAGAAAGTAAGTACACCAGTAGCACCTATTCAGCAACAACCCAGCAAGTTACTGCAACAGCACCTGCTTCGCAAAATGCAAACCTATTAAGCTACAGTGTAGGTTTGACATATAAACCAACAGAAGCGGTCAGTATTTACACCAGTTATGCCAACTCACAAAAACCAACCATGGATGCAGCCAATACACCATGTGTTGCCACAAACGTAGGAAATACTTGTAATACCAAGCCCGAAAGTGCACTCAACTACGAACTTGGTATGAAATGGGAAGCCAATCCAAACCTACTTTTTACCATGGCAGGCTTTAGAACTGAATCAAATAAAGTACGCATACAAGGTGCAGACAACCAAAATACCGTGTTAGACGGCAAAAACTACATCAACGGTGTAGAGGCAGGTTTATTTGGTCAAATCACCAAAAATTGGGATGTGACTGCAACATTTGCATGGATGGAAGGTAAATACAAACAAACCACGGTAGGCAATGTCCCCGATTACCAAAAAGGCAATCGCATTATGTTAGTACCAGTTTACTCGGGCCATGTATGGACAACTTACGCACTGAACGACCAATGGCAAGCGGGCTACGGCATCACTTACCAAGGTAAAATGTACACAAGCTCACAAACCGCTCAAAACAACACCTTGCCACAAACCCAATCTCAAGACTACTTCACGCATGATGCATCTATTACATATCAGTTTAACAAAAACTTAAATGTACAGTTGATTGGTCGTAACCTTACCAACAAAACGTACTACACCAACCTACGGGCAGGAGAAGCAAGACAAAATAGCTCTGGTTTTGCCTTACCTGGTGCAGGACGCCAAACTGTACTCAACATCAACTATAAATTCTAATCTTTAAGCAATATTAGAAGTATCAAAAAGCGTTTGCTATTATAATATAGCAAACGCTTTTTATTCTCATTTAGGAAACCATAATGCTTATACAAGTTCCTAACCTACTTACACTCGATCAAGTCAATGAATGCCGCACCCTTTTAGAAACAGCCCCTTGGGTTGACGGCAAACAAACCGCAGGCCATCAATCTGCTCAGATAAAAAACAACTTACAACTCCCCATAGACTGCGAAGAAGCTCTACACATTGGTCAGATCATTACTCAAGCACTGCAAAGTAACCCCACTGCATTTAGTGCATCACTTCCAAAAACCATTCTACCGCCCATGTTTAACTGCTACCAAAATGGCGGACACTTTGGCACACATGTAGACAATGCCATTCGCCCCCACCCTATACTCAAAAACTACATGCGTACAGACGTATCATGCACACTGTTTTTTACCAATCCAGATGAATACGATGGCGGTGAACTGATTATTGAAGACACCTATGGCACACAATCTGTCAAGCTCAATGCAGGTGATGCCATTCTTTACCCATCAACCAGTTTACATGAAGTTACCCCTGTCACTCGTGGGGCAAGAGTATCATCATTTTTTTGGATTCAAAGTTTTGTTTCATCGGACATTCAAAGACGCATGTTATTTGAACTTGACCAATCTATACAATCACTCACCCAACAACTGGGTAGTAACCACGAAGACGTTGTACAACTCACAGGCATTTATCACAACTTACTCAGACAATGGAGTGACATGTAGGCTTAATTTAGCCTTCATTTGGTAAACACATATGACAATACAACAACCATTTAATACCATCCCACCCCACCTACTCACATTGGCTGACTACCAACAACAAGCCCAAAAGCACATGCCAGACAGCCACTGGGCCTACCTAGAAAGTGGTGCCATGCATGAAGTGAGCCTCAAAGACAACCAACAACAATTTGACAAAATACACATACGCCCTCGTGTACTCAAAGACCTATCAGGTGGCAATACCCAGTTTGAAATGTTTGGCCAAAGCTACCCCCACCCTATTTTTTTAGCACCGATTGGTCATCAAGCCTTATTCCACCCCGATGCAGAGCTTGCAACCGCTTTAGCCGCAGAAGTACTCCAAAGCAATCTTATTTTAAGTACATTTACCACCACAGACCTACGTGCCTTAAACGCAGACAATCCATTTAAATGGTTTCAACTGTATTGGCAAGGTGGGCATGAAAAATCCCTCCAATTGGTTAAACTGTCTGAACAGCATCACTATAAAGCCATTGTTATTACCGTAGACTCTCCCCATAAAGGCATACGAGATACCGAACGAAAGGCCAACTTTCAACTACCGCCTGACATGCCACATCCACACACTAAAACCTTTCTCATGGCAGAAAATCTCTCGCCTGAACAACACCCCGTATTTGATGGTCTGATGCAACTTGCCCCAACGTGGCAAGACATTGCTTGGTTAGCACAGCAAACCGCACTCCCCATTGTATTAAAAGGTGTCTCTCACCCCGATGATGCAAAACTTGCCATGGAACACGGCGTTAAAGGCTTAATTATTTCCAACCACGGTGGCCGTGTTTTAGACACATGTATTTCACCACTCACCGCACTAGAGCGGATTAAAGCGGTTGTACCACATGACTATCCATTGTTAATCGATGGTGGCATACGCCGTGGTACAGATGTCTTTAAAGCCATTGCTTTAGGGGCACATGCAGTACTGATTGGCAGACCTTATATTTATGGGCTTGCAACCGCAGGTGCTTTAGGTGTGGCCCATGTGATACGCACGCTGAAAGAAGAATTTGAAATTACCATGGCATTGGCAGGCACAGCACGTATAAGTGACATTTCAATGGCACATATAGAGGTACAAAGCCATTGACAAAAGCCATGCAGATCAATTAACTTAAGCGTTATCCACCCTAAAAACTTACTCCCAATATGCATAAGTCGTCTACATCACGCTAGACGGTGCTGTATACTTATGTTGCAAACAAAAAATTTAAATAAAATAGTCGTTGCGATTTCAATCCATAACGCACGGCTATATCTAGGAGTGATTGATTCATGTTGGCTGATCCGAGCAAAAAATACCGTCGCATGTACGAGCGTGTCGACTTACCCAACCGTGAGTGGCCAAATAACGAAATTACCAAAGCCCCACTGTGGATGAGTACAGACCTGCGTGACGGTAACCAAGCCATTTTTGAGCCAATGACCCTAGAACAAAAACTCAAAATGTTTTTAATGTTGGTTAAAATTGGCTTTAAACACATTGAAATTGGTTTTCCATCGGCATCTCAAACTGACTTTGACTTTACCCGTCAACTCATTGAAGAAAACCTCATTCCAGACGATGTATACATTGAAGTCTTAGTACAAGCACGTGACCACCTCATTACACGTACATTTGAATCTTTGGCAGGTGCTAAGCGTGCCATTGTGCATATTTATAATTCAAATTCACCGACTTTTCGTAAAAAAGTGCTGAATACCGATGCTGAAGGCTCAAAACAACTTGCTGTAAACGCAGCGACGAAAGTTAAAGAATATGCAGCAAAACAACCAGAAACCGAATGGGTATTTCAATATAGCCCAGAGTGTTTTTCTGCAACCGAACTTCATGTTGCTAAAGATGTCTGCGATGCCGTTACAGCAGTTTGGGACGCATCACCTGACAATAAAGTTATTTTAAACCTACCTGCGACGGTTGAAGTTTCTACCCCTAATGTCTATGCAGACCAAATTGAGTGGATGCACCGCAACCTTGCTCGCCGTGATGGTGTACTCATTTCTGTACATTGTCATAATGACCGTGGCTGTGGTATAGCAGCCTCTGAGCTTGCCATTATGGCAGGTGCAGACCGTGTAGAAGGCTGTGTATTTGGTAATGGTGAGCGTACAGGTAACGTCGATATTGCAGCCATTGCCCTCAACATGTACACCCAAGGTGTTTCACCTGAACTTGATTTCTCCAACATTAATGAAATCATTGCAACCGTTGAAGAGTGCACAGGCTTACCCGTACACCCACGCCACCCATATGCAGGTGACTTGGTCTTTACCGCATTTTCAGGCTCTCACCAAGATGCCATTAAAAAAGGCTTTGACTTCCAAAAAAATGAAGCCATTTGGGACATGCCATACTTACCTATTGACCCCAAAGACTTGGGCCGTGACTACGATGCTGTGATTCGCGTCAACAGCCAATCTGGTAAAGGCGGTATTGCATACTTACTTGAGTCTAACTACAACGTAACGCTACCACGCCGCGTACAAATTGAATTTAGTCAAATTGTGCAAGCACATACAGACACCACTTCTGCTGAGATTTCTGCAGCAGAGATTTGGAAACTCTTCCAAGCCACGTATGTTAATATTAAAGACAAGTATTACAGCGTGAAAAAATATGAACTGTCTACCCAAGACAATGACCAAGTCATTGATCTAGATATTGAAATCAACCAAAAAACGCAACGACTTCAAGGCCGTGGTAATGGCCCGATTTCTGCGGTGATTGATGCATTACAACTTCCAATCGATGTGTTGCACTACGAAGAACGCAGTATTGGCACAGGCGCAAGTGCACAATCTTTAGCATTGCTTGAAATTCAAGTCAAAGACACAGGTAAAAGTACTTTTGCCGCAGGTATTCATAGCAACACCATCACTTCTCCTATCGAAGCGATTATTGCATGTACCAACCGGTTAATTGATCAAGGCGTACTTCAAATCACTGATATTGTGCCTACAAACAGCTAAGCAGTTGAAAATATCCATTTCAAAACAAGGCGACTTACATCGTGTCTTTTGCATCTGATTCAGTGGGTTTAGTGACCCCTAAAAAATATACTTTTGAAGAACCACTCAAACTTGAATGTGGTCGTGTGTTGCCACGTTTTGAACTAATGGTAGAAACTTATGGCACATTGAATGCAGACCACTCTAATGCGATCTTACTGTGTCATGCACTGTCAGGCCACCATCATGCGGCAGGCTATCACAGTGAAGATGAAAAAAAACCAGGTTGGTGGGATGCATGCATCGGGCCAGGCAAAGCCATAGATACCAATCATTTTTTTGTGGTCGCACTGAATAATATTGGTGGCTGCCATGGTTCAACAGGGCCAATTTCACCCAACCCAGACAATAATAACATGCCTTATGGGCCTGACTTTCCCTTAGTCACAGTACGTGATTGGGTACGTACCCATGCTATGCTTTCAGACCAAATGGGCATTAAAAAATGGTATGCGATTGTAGGCGGATCACTTGGTGGCATGCAAGCTTTACAATGGTCTGTAGACTACCCAGACCGTTTAGAACGCTGTGTCATTATTGCCAGTGCACCTAAACTGTCAGCACAAAATATTGCATTTAACGAAGTTGCAAGACAGTCTATTTTATCTGACCCAGATTTTCATGATGGCTACTACCTTGCCAATGACAGCTACCCTCGCCGTGGCCTCATTTTGGCACGTATGGTTGGGCATATTACCTATCTATCTGAAGAAGCCATGAAACAAAAGTTTGGCCGTGACCTAAAATCGGGCAAATTTATGTACGGTTTTGATGTTGAGTTCCAAGTTGAAAGCTATTTGCGTTACCAAGGTGAACGTTTTAGCCAAAACTTTGATGCCAATACTTACCTGATTATGACCAAAGCACTTGACTACTTTGACCCATCACGTGAGTTTGACTCATCACTCACCGAAGCCATGAAAAACACCAAGTGTCGTTTTTTAGTGGTGTCATTTACCACAGACTGGCGTTTTAGTCCTGAACGTTCGGAAGAGATTGTCAACGCCCTCATTAGCAACAATAAACCTGTGAGCTATTTAGACATTAATGCCAAACAAGGGCATGACTCATTCTTATTTCCAATCCCTTTATATGTCAACACATTACGGGCATTTTTAGGTGGCGAAGCACTGCTTAACGAAACCACAGTGCAACAGGGGTAAACTTCATGCGATTAGACCAACAACTTTCTGAAAAATGGATTAACCCAAGCGACAAAGTGCTCGATTTGGGCTGTGGCGATGGCGAACTCCTCGCACATTTGAGCAAAAAATATAACATCAGTGCATATGGCATGGAAATTGATCAAGAAAAGATTGCAATTGCCATCAGTCGAGGGTTAAATATTATACAACAAGACTTAAACATTGGCTTACACCGTTTTGCAGATCAATCTTTTGATTATGTAGTTATGGCACAAGCTTTGCAGTCTGTAGATGCACCAGATGTATTGTTAAAAGACATGGTTCGAGTTGGTAAACAAGCCATTATTACCTTCCCTAACTTTGCCTATTGGAAAACACGCGCCTTTTTAGCATTCAAAGGCAAAATGCCTGTGTCCAAAGCATTACCATACATGTGGTACAACACCCCTAATATTCATTTATGTACTTTCCGAGATTTTGAAGCACTGTGTGCTGACAACAATATTCGGATTATTAACCGACTCTCCGTCAATGGAAATCAAGAAGATAGCTTTTTAGGCAAACGTCTTCCTAATCTATTTGGCGAAGTGGCGATATATAGAGTGAGCGCCATATGAAAAAACTGTTTATGAGCACCTTGTTGCTTGGTTTATCTGTACTGTCACATGCAGATTTAATCTCAACAAATCCACAACAACCTTCTGCATCATCACAAGCAGCACGTTATTCGACCATGGGCTTTAGTCAATTATTACAAGAAGCCAATGCAGGTCAAGCAGCTGCTCAGTTTTATGTCGCAATGCACTATCAAGCAGGAAAAGATACCTCAAAAGACATGAGCCAAGCTTTTGCTTGGTATAAAAAAGCCGCTGACCAAGGTATTCCTGCAGCCCAGCTGAATGTAGGTCGTATGTTGGCTGATGGTACAGGCACAAATAAAAATATGGTTTTGGCTCGTAGCTACCTAGAAAAAGCTGCAAGCCACGGCGACAACCGTGCAAGCTTCAACCTTGCACTGATGGAAGAACATCAAAAAGACTACATTGGTGCATACCAATGGTATGAGCTTTCTACCCGTGATGGCATGTTAGACAATAAAGTCATTAATATGTCAGAAAGCAAAAAAACAGCTTTGGCTGCCAACTTAACACCAGATCAAATCCGTCAAGCAGTAGACCGTGCAGATCGTTGGATTCAAGCTCAATAAATTGTTTTACTACGCTCACTCGAAGCAGCACTTTTGTGTTGCTTTTTTTGTTTTTTAGTCTGGCTTTGTGCATAATCTGAATATCTTCCTTTCATCAAAGCATCACTATGACTCAACACACTTGGCTCACCCCGCACCCTGAAATTGTACTTGCAAGTAATAATAAAGGAAAAATTGCCGAATTTAGCCAAATTTTTGAGCAGCTTCACTTACCCATTCAAATGATTCCTCAGGGGCAGCTGAATATTGAAGACGCCGTTGAAGATGGTTTAAGCTTTATTGAAAATGCTATTTTAAAAGCACGTCATGCAGCGAAACACTCAGGTAAACCCGCCATTGCTGATGACTCTGGTTTATGCGTACCTGCACTTGCAGGTGCACCCGGTATTTACTCGGCTCGTTATGCAGGTGAACACGGTAATGATGCCGCCAATAACCAGAAACTCATTCAAGCATTAGAACCCTTACGCTCAAACAACTTACCCATTATAGGTATGTTTGTCTGTGTATTGGCATTTGTAGAACATGCTGAAGATCCTTTACCAAAAATCTTTCAAGGCACTTGGCAAGGTGAAATACTCCCCGAAGCCCGTGGCGAGCATGGTTTTGGCTATGACCCTTTATTTTGGCTACCCGAGCTTGGCAAAAGCAGCGCTGAACTTGAAAAATCAGAAAAGAATAAAATCAGCCACAGAGGCCAAGCCATGCAGGCTTTTGTTGCAAGTTTAACAACTGCATAAACTACATTTAGGTTGTGTCTGCATCTGCAGCACAACCTAAAAAGAATAGATGAGAAAACCAAATGCGAGATGATTTAAAACAAAGGTTTATACAAGGCTGTCAGAACAAAATGGATAAAAAAGGAGAAGATGTCGGATTATCCTTTTATGCTTTTTTTAAAAATAAAGTAAAGCAAACAGCGCAATGGTACAGACACTCACAATTGTACCTGCGGCAATATACTGTGCCGACTTTCCTGTACCACTATAGTGCGTTTCTAATGCCACAATATTGGCAGCAGGCGGTAAACAAAATAAAAAGTAAAGTAGTGCAATATGCTCATGCACAAAGCGATTTGATGTCATGAAATATAACGCTGTACACAGCACTGCACCGATTGCCAATTTCACCCACATCATACGGCAACTATATTTTAGATCATTCATACTCACTTTGGTTTGACTGAGCCACATACCCAAAACAGCCATGCCAGCAAAGACCATTGCAAATTTGGCAAAAGCATATAGATCAAGTAGCCACCACTGCTCATGCAATATATTTTGAACAGCAAATAGTCGCAGTATCACAGCAACACATAGCGCAATCATCGGCGGTGCTTGCAAAACTTTTTTTATCACCTCTTGCCATTTTGGCTTGGCTTTACTCACCGCAGGAATCGCCCAAACATTGCCAAAAATAGAACTTCCTACATATAAAGCAATCATTGCAGCACTCACCGACTGCCCAAAAATAAGCAACGCCAAAGGAAAACCCAGCCAGCCAATATTGTTGTAACTTGCACACAATGCAACCAATCGATCTTTAAAAACCATACTGCACACTGCATAAACCACCACAGATGACAGCACACTAAAGAGCATCAAAAACATGCTACCTGCTTGGTAAAACAGCATGTTATACACAATAACAAAGGGGATAAAACAACGTGCTAACAATTTAGACAGCAAGGGTCTAAGCACATTTAAAAAACCATAAGATGAAATAAACCAGCCAAATATAAATGACAGGATTGGTAAAATAATAGGCATCGTTATTATTATCTCGGTAAAACTTATCGCTCATATTAAATGTTGTATTTAAAGCTAAAATTAAAATTTCAGCATTAAAAAACATACTGGTGCAACGAATAACTTAAAACACATAATCCCCCCTTTACGTCCTCAAAAAAAACGTAAATAAGCCAATACAATCAACATATCTTTACTTAAATACCAACATATTTAAGCCTGATCCGCTAAAATCAGCACAACGACGACTATAAAAAAGGAAAATCTATGCTGATTTACCCCAACATTAACCCAATCGCACTCGAGTTAGGTCCACTCAAAGTGCATTGGTACGGCATTATGTATCTACTGGCATTTTTATGTGCATGGGGTTTAGCAAGCTATAGAGCCAAACAACGTACAGGTTGGGGTGCAGAAATGATCTCTGACCTCATTTTTTACGGTGCATTAGGTGTTGTGATTGGTGGACGAATCGGTTATGTCTTATTTTATGAATTTGACCAATTTTTAGCACACCCACTGTGGCTATTCCAAGTCTGGACAGGTGGCATGAGTTTTCATGGTGGCTTTATTGGTGTCATGCTCGCCATGATTTTATGGTGTCGAAAATACCAAAAAACATGGTTTCAGACCATGGATTTTATTGCCCCATGTGTACCTACAGGACTCATGTTTGGCCGTATTGGTAATTTTATTGGCGGTGAGTTATATGGTCGTGCTGTCACAGACCCAAACTACCCTTTTGGTATGATCTTTCCAACAGATCCTCTGCATTTAGTCCGCCACCCATCACAAATTTACCAAGCCCTCTGCGAAGGGTTGCTCCTGTTTATTATCTTGTGGTGGTTTAGCTCAAAACCTCGCCCACGCATGGCCGTATCTGCTCTATTTTTAGCAGGTTACGGCGTGGCTCGCTTTGTTATGGAATTCTTTAGAGAACCCGATGCAGACCAAGGTTACATTTTATTTGGCTGGATGACCAAAGGACAAATCCTTTCACTCCCAATGATTATTATTGGCATACTGCTCATATTATGGGCATATAAACGAAAGGTCTATGACTGGGGTAATACACAAAAACTTTAAATCATATTCAGGGGGCGATTGCCCCCTCCTTACTTGATATCAGAAAAAATATGCTTGAATTTTGGTTTGATCCACACACATCTATCGCTCAAAAACTCAGTATTTTGATATTGGCCATCATCATTGCTGTGGCTTTATATCTATACGCTCCCATGCCAACTGCACTCATATTGTTTTTTCTTGGTGCAGGAGTCATATTTTTAATATGCCGTTTATGCAAAATCTATTTGGTTAAAAACGATCCACGTTTATGGCTATATAGAGTCTTTACGTGGATTCCTTTGGCCTTTTTATGTGCGATTATTTTTGTTAAAGCTTTTGACCATTTGCTCACTTGGGGCGTACAAGGGATTGCCATCATGGTGGTGAGTATTTGTGTTTTTTCCCCGCATGTTTTACTGAAAAAGTCACCCATATGATGAGTTATTTAAATGACCCTAAACACTTTCGACAAGTGCAATTAATCAGCGTTGTCATCAGTGCCATTGTAATGATTAAACTGCAAAACTATGCCAAATTAAGCCTACTTTGGGTCATTATCAGCATATGTGCTGGTCTAGTCATCGCACTCTACTACCGTTACCAAAGTAAATTACGTTTACCCAAATACAGCATATGGCTTGTTCCTATCTTTGTTTTAGCACTGCTAAATACAAGTATTTCTGCCCAACATATTCCCTTGAGCGTACAAGCCCTATTCTTTACTTTTTTGGGTCTGAATTTAAGCCATCGGTTTTTAGTACCAAAAAAAACCAAACGATAATCGACACTCGTCTTCATCGTATAAATCATATAAAATGCCACTCAAACCATATACCAACCTAAAAGGACAACCATGAAAGCATATCATGACCTATTACAACGTATTCTTGACCAAGGTGGCGACAAAAGTGACCGTACAGGGACAGGAACACGCTCTGTTTTTGGGCATCAGATGCGCTTTGATTTGTCGAAAGGTTTTCCACTGCTCACCACTAAAAAAGTACACTTTCGCTCAATTGCCATTGAATTACTGTGGTTTTTAAATGGCGATACCCATGTCAAATACCTAAAAGACAACAAAGTATCAATTTGGGACGAATGGGCGACCGCAGAACAAACGGCGAAATTTAACCGTCCTGAAGGTGAGCTTGGGCCTGTATATGGTCATCAATGGCGTAACTTTGGCGCGACAAAAAATGCAGATGGCACATATCAAAACAACGGTTTTGACCAAATAGCATGGTTAATTGAAGAAATAAAAAACAATCCAGATTCACGCCGTTTGATTGTTTCAGGTTGGAATCCGAACGAAGCAACACAAGTGGCATTACCACCCTGCCATACCCTATTTCAGTTTTTTGTACATGATGGCAAATTATCATGCCAACTCTACCAACGCAGTGCTGACGTCTTTTTAGGTGTACCATTTAACATCGCAAGTTATGCATTACTTACGCATATGGTGGCTCAAGTCTGTGGTCTACAGGTTGGTGACTTTGTATGGACAGGTGGCGACACTCACCTTTACAGCAATCATTTTGAACAAGCGAAGTTACAACTATCTCGCTCACCTTTACCACTGTGCGAACTTAAACTGAATCCAGACATTAAAAATATTTTTGATTTTAGTTTTGATGACATCGAAATTTTAAATTACCAATCACACCCTGCCATTAAAGCGGCGGTGGCCGTATGAGTATTCATGGTATAGATATTGTGCATGTTGTGGCGATGGACCGACAACAATGCATTGGTAAAAATAATGATTTACCGTGGCACATTGCAACTGACTTACAACACTTTAAAAAAGTGACCCAAGGTGGTGTGGTTGTGATGGGACGAAAAACCCTAGAGTCAATGGGGCGCTGTTTACCCAAACGCGTCAATTGGGTGATTACCCGTGACCACAATTGGTCTTATGAAGGTGCAAAAGTTGCTCATAGCATTGATGAGGCCTTGGAACTTGCTGTAGAAGATGTCAAAAACAGTGAAAAACCAAATCAAATTTTTATTATTGGTGGTGGTGAAATCTTCAAACAAACCATCAATCATGCAGACCGTTTAGAGCTCACCCATGTTGATGTCATGGTAGAACATGGTGAAGCCTTTTACCCAGAGATACCGTCACACTTTAAAAAAGTGTCTAGCGAGCAACACCTCAACGACCCATCTGGGATTAAGTTTGAGTTTGCAAGCTATGTGGCAACAGCAGACAAAGAGATCTAAAGTAAATCTTTACGTCTTAAATGCAAAAAGTGGCCAAGACAAAGGCCACTTTTATTCTTGATATACATATAATAAACATACTCTGCTTAAGTACTTTTATCTTAAATAAAATGGCAAGGGACAAATATAAAATGACTCACCCTAAAACCAATATTGGCCATATTCAAATGGTGGGTTTTCATGAATCTACACCCAATGAAATGATTGACTACTACGAAAGAAATAAATCCCACTTAAAAAATTCCATGCCATTAAGATCTGCCGAATTTTATAAAAATCAATATTGGCAACAACAGATCGACCAATATATAAATGACGTTAAACATAAAAAAGCCCTTCGTTTTGTTTTAAAAGATCAACATCATGTCATTGGAACCATCTCTTTCGATCAGATGATCTATGGTGCATTTTGCTCTTGTTATTTAGGCTATGCTTTAGATCAAAACTATCAGGGTCGAGGTATCATGACTCAATCCCTCCAATTTGGCTTAGACTATATATTTACTACACTTCATCTCAACAGAGTGATGGCAAATTACATACCAAACAACAGACGTAGTGCCAAAATTTTAGAAAAATTAGGCTTTGAAAAAGAAGGCTATGCGAAAAGATATTTAATGATTAATGGTATATGGCAAGACCATATACTGACCAGCCGAGTACGTGATCTAGAATAAAAATATAATCTACAACACAGCAAATATAAAATAGTTTCTAACTACTAACCCAAATGTTGTTAAATAGTTTATCCACGCATCAAGCACCTTTTTTCCTGAGTATATTTTCATCAAGACAATTTTTTCACTGCATAATAGAACTTAAATTGTGCTTAATGATGACAAACTCACTTTAAAAGATGAAAAAAAACATCAAATAGCGTTAAATACCCCCTCTAGCAACACAGATGCCAAAGGTCATGTTTTTTATGAGTACATCAAATACACTTCATCTATCCAAAGAACCACGCATTAGTGTTGCCCCGATGATGGATTGGACCACCAAGGATTACCGATTTTTTGCGCGTCTTTTTAATCCAAATATTATTTTATACACCGAAATGGTGACTACAGGCGCCATTTTATTTGGTGATGCCAAACGACACTTAGACTTTAATCAACAAGAACACCCCATTGTATTACAGCTCGGTGGCTCAAACCCAAAAGACCTCGCCACCTGTAGTAAAATGGCGCAAGATTGGGGATACGATGAAATCAACCTCAATGTTGGTTGTCCGAGCGACCGTGTACAAAACAATAAAATTGGTGCATGCCTCATGGCAGAACCTGACCTAGTTGCAGAATGTATTGCAAGTATGCAACAAGCTGTAGATATACCTGTGCATGTCAAACACCGTATTGGTATAGATGACATGCAATCCTACGAAGAGATGCTTCATTTTGTAGACACTGTGGCAAAGACTGGCTGTACTTATTTTGTTGTCCATGCACGTATTGCATTACTCAAAGGTTTATCACCTAAAGAAAACAGAGATGTCCCACCATTACGCTATGAAGATGTCTATCGCTTAAAACAAGAGCGACCACATTTAACCATTGAAATTAATGGTGGCATAAAAACTGTTGCAGAAACACAAGAACACTTACAACATGTAGATGGCGTGATGATTGGTCGTGAAGCCTACCACAACCCTTATTTACTTGCAGAGTTAGGGCAATCTATTTGGCAACTTGACCCACTCAACCGCTTTGACATTATTGAGCAAATGATCCCTTATATCGAACAACGTTTAGCTGAAGGTGCACCTCTATCAATTATCACACGGCATATTTTAGGCTTATTCCAAAATTTACCAGGTGCTAGAAAATGGCGTCAAGCACTCAGTGGTGGACAGGCTCAGAGCTTACAAGACATCAAAAATGCGGTACAACACATGCAAGAAGCCATAGCCCGTACCGAGCTTTATTTGGCACAGCAACGTGATCAGATGCAACCTTAAAGCACTCTAACAACATTTGTACTTGTAATCTGTGACCATTCATTTCATGATACTTGGATTATTTTTAATCATACATTTCCCTCATGAAACTATTTCACGGTTGGACAAACTTCGAAAAAGTATGGTTGGCTGTTTTCACAATCATACAGCTCATTTTATTTTTCTGGTGGCAACAAAGTGCCATTGATCTGATTTGTGCTTTATCTAATATGCTATGTGTTGTTCTTGTTGCTAAAGGACGCATGGAGAACTTCTTTTTTGGTGTGATTGCCACGGCGTTATATGCCTATATTTCTTACCAAAATAAGATTTTTGGTGAAGCCATGCTCAGTGGTTTGTTTTATCTTCCAATGCAGTTTATTGGTCTATACTTTTGGTTAAAGCACCGTGCTAAAAACACTCAAGCAGACACAGATGTTGAAGTCAAAAACCTGAGCGTGAATGGTTGGGCTATCATGCTTGTTGTTGTAGGTGTATGTTCTTTTGTATACGCCGAACTTCTAGCCTACTTAAACGCACAGCAAGTTCACCTAGACTCTTTCACTGTGGTGATTTGTATTATTGCACAAATTTTAATGACCATGCGTTACTCAGAGCAGTGGTTTTTATGGGTCACTTCTAATATTTTAGGCATCATTCTTTGGATGAATGCAGGCAACTATGCCATGGTAATGATGACATGTGCATCATTATTTAATGCCTTATATGGTTGGTATCATTGGCACCAACAAGCCAAAAAAATTCAACAGATACGCATTTCATCATCTTGAAATATATGCTATTTATACTCAAAATAGCATATAAAAATGAGATAAAAAATGACTTGTATCTTTTGTAAAATGGTCAATAAAGAATTACAACATCACATTGTGGCAGAAAATGAGCATTTTCTTGCATTTTTGTCATTATTTCCAAATACATTGGGTACAACCGTTGTGATTCCTAAACAACATTACGCAAGCTATGCCTTTGACCTTGAAGATCAAGTTTTATTTGATTTGGTTAAATTTAGCAAACAGGTTGCCAAACAGCTAGATCAGTTTTTTGATGATGTTGGACGTACAGCCATGGTCTTTGAAGGCTTCGGCGTAGACCATGTGCACGCAAAGCTATTTCCAATGCATGGCACAGCAAAAACCCAGCAACAATGGCAAGCGATTAATTCATCGATTGACCATTATTTTGAGCAGTACCCAGGATATATTTCAACCCACGATGCAGCACAGGCAAACCACACAGACCTCGCGGCTTTAGCAGCAGACATTCGGGCACAAAAGACACTTCATTAAACCACTTTTGCATCTAGTTTTTTCAACACTTCAGCCACAGCAACCATGGCAAAGGTAGATGTCACCACCACAGCAGACCCATACCCACCACAGCGTAATCCCGCTGTGGTGCATGTGTCTGCCGAAGTGACAGGTAAATCTGCTGAATATACACAAGTTATGCCAAATTTTTCTTTGGGCTTTTTACATATGCCCATACCACGTAATTGACTGCGTAGTTTTGCTAGCATTGGGTCTTGCTCTGTTTTAGATAAATCTGCCACACGTATTTTGAGCGGATCTTTCTTACCGCCTGCCCCGCCAGACACCACCAATGGCAATTTATTAAAACGACAATGTAGCATCAGTGCTAATTTGGCTTTGACATCATCAATGCAATCTAACACCACATCTGGTGCATCTACCAATAGTGTTTTGATATTATCTGCACTCAAATAGTCATCAACCAGAGTCAGTTGAATTTGAGGGTTAATTTCACGGCAACGCTGTGCCATCACTTCAATTTTTTCCAACCCTAACGTTGACGACAGTGCAGGCAGTTGCCGATTAATATTTGAGGCCGCCAAAACATCCATATCGACCAATGTCAGATGACCAACTCCCGTACGTGCCAAGGCTTCAACAGCCCAGCTTCCCACGCCACCGATACCAATGACCATCACATGACTGTGCTGATATTGTGAAAAAGATGCTTCAGTATACACTTTAGATACACCTGCAAAACGGCGTTCATACTCATCATCTTGAACTGTATCAATCATATATCTATCCAATGATCTCATGGTTGCTGGGGGCATAGTGTAACGTGTTTTAGTTTTTCAGTCTGCGTCATGCTGTAGATTTTGAATCAATAACACACGTTTAAAATCATTCGTTGCTGTCATTTAAAGCTGTAAAGCCGTCATACTATTTTGCCAAAGTTGTTGCTCTACAGTCTGTATGTTCATACCCAGTGTATCTGCCAAGCTTTGGCATACATACACCAAATTGGCAGGCACATTGCGGGTATGGGACGTCTCTGATTGTTGACAACACAGCGGTGTCATATCAGGGCAATCTGTTTCTATAACCAAATGCGTTAAACCAACTTCTTGCACCACACGGTGTAATTTTTTAGCATTTGGATTACTGATTTGACCTGTGATGCCCAGTTTAAACCCCAGTTTAATAAAAGCCTTCGCTTCTTCTATCCCACCACTAAAAGCATGTGCAATACCACCATGAGTAAAACGCTGTGCTTTTATCATTTGCAATACATCGGCATGTGCTTTCCGAATATGCAATAACACAGGTTTATTGTATTGTTTCGCCAGTTCAAGCTGTGCATTGAAAAAGTATTTTTGTTGTTGGTAAATCTCAGGCACACGATGCTGTTTTAAAAAAGTATCTAAACCAATTTCACCAATCGCCACACAAGCATTTTGCTGTAAATGATGCTCTAAAGTATGTAAATCATCTTGGTGATGTTCTTCTATATAAAATGGATGCAACCCCGGTGCAAAATAACTCCGTGGGAAAATATCCGGGTGCTCAAGTAACCACTGATGGGTCTGCCATAACACATCAAATCGTTGCCGTGTAATACCAATGAGTACCAATCCATCAACACCCGCCTGCTTCGCATCACACGCTAAAACATGGCGGTCTGTATCAAAATCAGAAACATCAAAATGTGTATGGGTATCAAATATTTTCATAGCACTTTATTTTTAGTCGGTAAAAACTGAGGCTGTAAAATACCTTCAAGCTGTGTATACGGTATGGTGAAACTCGGTGTACCCATGGCATACGGTGCAATGTCATACTCGTTGTACTGTAAAACTAAACCCTTGTCATTGAAGTAAAAATTATGGCTGAGTTTAAATGGCCATACTTGCTCGTAGTCCTGCACCCGATCTGCCAGTTTTTCTGAAATGACCCAATCTTTAAACTGTGTATGTACAAGTACCTTTAATGCATGATCTTGGTTAGGTCGTAAAATACTTTTCAACGTCAATTGTTGTTTCTTTGCAAGGTCAAATACAAAATAATGTTGGCTATTCGACCCATGAGCCCCACCTAAAAAATCATGTGCCTTTAGAACAATTGTGACGACCTGACCAACTTGTGCTTGCTGCTCAATTTGAATCACAAATGATGCATGCATATTTGTATTTACCCGATTCAAGGCTTGGTCTAACTGAAAGAATGCATCGGCACAATGCTGTATTTTTTCATTAAAACTTAAATGATTGGCTTGATTCGGTGTTGTACTCAAATCATTCGATGTACTTTCATCAGCAAAGTGTAAATCTAACTTTTGTTTTAAAATATCAAGGGTCGCTTGCTCTAATGTTTGGTCAATAAAATTTTGATTACTACGTAAATGCGCTACTGAAAATTCTGCACAACGGTGGTTATCACAACTGGTTTGTTGAAGGGTTAAAGGGGTAAGCTGTGCAACAAAATCAGCTTGATGAGGCTTAGTCTCTGTCACAGTTTCTTTCTTACTATTGTCTTCTACAACCGTAGGTTGTTTCTCACATGCTGTTAGTAAACAGCAAAGTAAAATCGCATATTGTTTGTTTTTATGTGTATTACAAAGCATCATTTTTCTCACATACATACGGCTGTATATAAGCTTCTAAAATTAAAGAGAATCTTTTCAATATACAAGCAAATCTATGTAATTTCATGCAATCATCGTTAAAATAAAAGAGACAGTTCAATATAAAAACAGCCTCTATTGAAGAGGCTGTTGCACTAGAATTAGTGTTCTCTGGTATTTCTAAACGCTACATCAGGCCAACGCTCTTGCATAATCTGCAAATTCACACGGCTTGGTGCAAGATAAGTTAAATGCCCACCACCATCAATAGACAATTGATCATGTGCTTTCTTCTTAAAGTCATTGAGCATTTTCTCATCATCACAATGAATCCAACGCACAGTATTGACATTCACAGGCTCGTATACACAGTCGACTTTGTATTCTTCTTTTAGACGATACGCAACCACATCAAACTGCAACACACCTACTGCACCCACAATTAAATCATTGTTAATTTGTGGCATAAAGACCTGTGTTGCACCCTCTTCAGACAACTCTTTTAAGCCTTTTTGGAGCTGCTTTGACTTTAATGGGTCTTTTAAACGTACACGGCGGAACATTTCAGGCGCAAAGTGCGGTATGCCAGTAAAATGTAGTGACTCACTGTCGGTAAAGGTATCACCAATTTGAATCGTACCGTGGTTATGTAAACCAATAATATCGCCCGGCCATGCTTCTTCTAAATGTTCACGCTCACCTGCAAGGAAGGTTAAAGCATCAGAAATACGAACATCTTTACCCAAACGTACATGATTCATTTTTAAACCTTTTTCATATTTGCCTGAACAAATACGCATAAAGGCAATACGGTCACGGTGCTTTGGGTCCATATTGGCTTGAATTTTAAATACAAAGCCTGAAAAACCTGTTTCTGTTGCTTCAACTGATCTTTCTTGTGTTGGATGAGCTTTCGGCGTAGGTGCCCAGTTGGTAAAGGCATCTAGAATATGGTCTACACCAAAGTTACCCAGTGCTGTACCAAACAGTACAGGGGTCTGCTTACCTTGTAAAAATAGCTCATGATCGAGTGTATCTGCGGCCATTTGTACAAGTTCTAAAGACTCTTCAAATGATTTAAAAGACAAGTCGCCAATTTTTTCACGAATATCTGGGTAGTCATAACCATCACGGACCTCTATGTCTGTAATGGTTGAACCAAAACCTGCTTTATAAAGGTAGGTTTTATTTTCAGCAATATGATACACGCCTGCAAAATCACGCCCCATACCTAATGGCCATGTGATTGGAACACAACGAATTTTCAAGACATTTTCAATTTCATCGAGTAGCTCAAGTGGCTCTCGAATCTCACGGTCCATTTTATTCACAAACGAGACAATCGGCGTATCACGCATGCGACAAACGTCCATGAGTTTAATGGTACGTTCCTCTACCCCTTTTGCACCATCAATCACCATCAATGCAGAGTCAACCGCAGTCAGTGTGCGGTAAGTATCTTCAGAGAAGTCTTCATGGCCGGGGGTGTCGAGTAGGTTAATAATGTGCTGTTTATAAGGAAACTGCATCACAGATGTGGTAATGGAAATACCACGCTCTTTTTCCATTTCCATCCAGTCAGATGTGGCTGAGCGGTCAGATTTACGGCTTTTCACCATACCTGCCACTTGAATGGCTTTACCCCATAACAGCAACTTTTCTGTCATGGTGGTTTTACCCGCATCGGGGTGAGAAATAATCGCAAAGGTGCGACGCTTGGCAACTTGGGTTGCTAATTCTTGTGCAAGACTCATCAATCATTACCTACTGCAAAACTGCAGCGTTCAGAAAAATATATAGGACGAATGCCCCCATTGTAACAGATTAGGGACAGCTTTAAATGTGTGCTATGTATAAGTGCTTCTGAACTACATTGGCGTTCCTGTCATTTTGTAAAGCGAAGTGATGATGTTTTCAGTATATACATCATTCTTGCTCTAAATCTAGTAAATACTGTTTATTTTTAAGGCCTCCTGCAAAGCCTCTTAAATCACCTTGTTTTCCCACCACACGATGACACGGCACAATAATCGACAACGGATTGTGAGCAATCGCTGTCGCAACCGCCCTAACAGCTTTTGGACGATCAATATGGGTGGCTAAAATACCATAAGATGTGGTTTTACCCCGTTCAATTTCACATAAAGCTTGCCAAACTTGTTTTTGAAAGTCTGTGCCTTTTAAAAATTTAGTGGGGACATCAAAACATTGGCGTTCATGGTTAAAATATTGATTTAACTCATGTCTTGTCTGCAATAAAAGATGATGTTCATTGCTGTGCGTATATTGCTGTGAAGCATATGGCGTTTTACAATCATCAAGCCAACAAATGGCCACCAATGCCTCATTATCAGCAATTAAGCGTAATTGCCCAACAGGGCTAGACATCTGCGTTTCAAACAATTCAGATGACATCACATTCTCCTTATAAAAGATAGGCAAGTATGAAATACCACACTTGCCTATCTTATGAAAATTTCAGTAATACACCTGCATCTGCTTGATCTTCACACACAGCAATGCCTTATTACTTATTATACCTGTGCTAATTCTGCACGCATTTGATCAATCACTGTCTTATAGTCAAGTTGATTAAAAATTGCTGAACCTGCCACAAACATATCTGCACCCGCCTCGGCAATCGCTCGAATATTTGCAGGGCCCACGCCACCGTCTACTTCTAAACGAATATCTCGACCACTGGCATCAATAATTTTGCGTGCTTGACGAAGTTTTTCTAGGGTCATTGGAATAAATTTTTGTCCACCAAAACCTGGGTTTACACTCATCAATAAAATTTGGTCAACTCTATCTAACACATAGTCTAAATAATGTAATGGCGTTGCAGGGTTGAAGACTAAACCTGCTTTTGCACCGCCTGACTGAATCAGTTGTAATGAACGATCTATATGGTCGCTGGCCTCTGGGTGAAAAGTGATAATGTCAGCCCCTGCTTCTAAAAAATCACCAATCATACGGTCAACAGGCGACACCATTAAATGGACATCAATTGGTGCTTTAATACCATAGTTTTTTAATGCCTTACATACACCTGCACCAAAAGTCAGGTTCGGTACATAATGATTGTCCATTACATCAAAATGAACCACATCTGCACCTGCTTCAAGGACTTTTTCAACATCTTCACCTAAACGTGCAAAGTCAGCTGATAAAATAGAGGGTGCAATTAAATATGGCTTAGACATAAAAGACCTAATATATGGCATGAATAGTGGTGGCTATCATAGCAAATTTGCCAATTTTTGTCAGTGTTTGAAGTCAACCTGACTAAAATAAGAAGCATGGAAACGCAAATGATCTGCTATAAAACTTTGAATAAAATAGTAACCATGATCATAGCCAGCATGCTCTCGCAACATCAACTTCTGACCTACTTTTTGGCACGCTTGTTTTAGTAAATGTGGGTTTAATTGCGAGTAAAATTGATCATTCTTTCCTTGGTCAATCAATACCTCAGAAAACAATGCACCTTTATGCTCGACTAATGCCACTGCATCGTGTGCTGACCAATCACTGTCACTGGCATCACCTAAATAGGCTTGAAAAGCTTTTTGCCCCCAAGCACATTGCGTTGGGGCACAAATAGGAGCAAATGCCGAAACCGTTTTAAATTTCTCTGGATATTTCCATGCCAAAGTCAACGCACCATGCCCCCCCATACTATGCCCCATAATGCCAATTTTCTCACAATTAATCGGAAAGCTTGCTACAACATGCTCATACAACTCATCCACAATATAACGTTCCATCTGAAAATGCTCAGACCACGGCGTTTGTGTCGCGTTAATATAAAAACCTGCACCCTGCCCTAAATCCCAATGTGCATCATCTGCAACCCCATCACCTCTGGGTGAAGTATCAGGCATAATTAAAATAATACCGAGCGTTGATGCGATTTTTTGTGCATGTGCTTTAATCGCAAAGGTTTCTTCATTACAGGTCAGTCCTGCTAAAAAAAACAAAGCCATACATGGCTGGCCTTGTAGTGCTTTAGGTGGTAGATACACTGAAAATTTACTGTCACTTTTGAGTGCTTTAGATGACCATGTGTAAATACGTTGTTCACCATCAAAACACATATTCGATTGTATTTGCTCCACAATGACCTCCTAAGGCTGACTCATTTGTATAGGTTCAATATGATTGATTGGTATGGCAGGATTATTACTTGGAAATAAATGTTTTTCTAACTGTGGCAACATCAGTTGCATATTTTTACCCAACGCCCACTGGGGTTCAGAAGGCTCAAAACCTTGAGCACTTTCCCACTTAGAGACTGTCGCTTGTGCATCTAAAAAGGCATCATGTAATGTTGTTTTTTCACGCATGGCCTGATCAAAAAAAGCACGACCAAAATAAGTATAGTCGGCTTGACTATTACAACCAAAAGAGGAACGATCTGCCGCAGATGCCGTAATGACCAACGTATTATCTGATTGCAATGCAGGTATAAAACTGCCCGAATAGCACGATGAAATCACAATCACACGCCATTTAATGCCTGCTTGATCTAAAGCACCACGTAACCAACGTGGGTCAACTTGACGTAAATCAATTGGGGCATTTTCTAATTCAAACTGATTGGCCAAACCGTGCGATGTCATATATAAAAACAGTACATCTGTGTCTCGGTTCATTTGCTGACCAATACGGTTGAGTGCAAGTTGTATACTGGTTTGTGAAGCGATTGGCAGAGTCGTGCCCGTATCTGGGTCGTTCACGAGCTGAATAGAACGTCCTAATGTTCCAAAGCGGGTATCAAACTGTGCTTTAATCCGTTGTACTTCTGAGCTAAACACCGAATCATAACTATCACCTGCAACACCCAAAAAATACCAATGGGTTTGTGCAAAATCACCCAACTGTATTTGATCGAGTGACTTTTTTAGCAAGTTTCCTTGAGCATATAACACATCTTCTGAAATGGTCGGTGCAACGTCTTCCACTTTCCAAATGGGTTGCTCTTTGACTGACATTTGCCATACCACCAAGGTACAGACCGTGGCAAACATAATGAGGCCTCGCTCCCACCATGGCCATTTTAACTCACGAGCAAATACCCAAATCACTGCAATACTTTGCCACACAAACAAAATCATAAATAAGTTCGGCAAAAAGTTATATACAGCGTCTGGTAAAAAGTTGAGAAAGTTATTGTCACCCAAGTACTGTAAAATACATTGAATCAATAAAATATTGCTATCTAAGACCAACCACAAGAGTGCAGGCACAAGCATTAAACGTGGATTATTCATCCGTTGCGATAAAAAAATACCCACAATCAATGCAATAAAAGGCCATAAGGCATAGCTAATCAAACCTTGTGGATTCAGTGCCCCAACCTGCCCAGCAACCATCCAGCTATAAAGTGTATTGACACTACCCGCCACAACACCCCAGAACAAAAGTTGGAAAATAGATGGATGTACCACTTGCAAAGACTTACGAGAACCCAAAAACAGCCAAAGCCCTGCTGTTTGGTTACTTTTCAAATCATGCCAAAAGTTAATGGAAGGTTTTAGATCAATCATTTTTTTGCGAGTCCGCAACCACGAGGTTTATTTGAGTCATGTACGCTCGCCTTAGAGTTAAGCAATATTTCTACACGCTGTTGCACAAGATAGATTCAAACCAAGTGTCCTTACTGGCTTGAATTCACCCGAAAATAGCCATCAAAACGGCATGCATCACCCAACCACTGATGCTGTGGTTCATCATCATTTAAAAATACCGCATGACGAGGGCGTTTTACAATGACTCTTTTAGCAATCTGTTGTGCTTGTAACAATAATCCATCACCCAAGTCCATTTCACCATCTTCAGGCAACAGTAAATGCAGTATTTGCATTTGTTTTTTCACTTGTGCTTG
Organism: Acinetobacter rathckeae; assembly: GCF_015627125.1. GTDB lineage: Bacteria > Pseudomonadota > Gammaproteobacteria > Pseudomonadales > Moraxellaceae > Acinetobacter > Acinetobacter rathckeae. Next base: position 74,745 of record NZ_VTDO01000009.1, read on the forward strand.
TTTTTTTTGTCGTTGATGATTTTGGTCACGCTGCGGAAACATCGGGTCAAGATAAACCACATCAACCATTTGTTTTTGAGCATGACATTGTGACAAATAGTCTTCTGCATCAGCAAACAGCAATGTAATATTGGCCACAATGGGTGCTAAAAACGCATCTTGCTGGGCTTGCCGATACGTTTCTTCAAGTAACGTAAATAAAACAGGATGACGCTCAATGAGTGTCACCTTGGCTCCAAACTTAGCCATCAATAAACTGTCATGGCCTAAACCTGCAGTTGCATCAATTAAATACGGCTGATCATTGGCTTGCGTAGCTCGTACGAGCATTTCTGTTTTTAGTGTTGCTCGTTTTAAACGCCCAATTTCCGCGACCCAATCAGGCTGCATTTTCATGCCACTGGCAGTTAAGCTTAAACCATCAACATCCAATACCAATGCAAGCACTGGGTTTAAACGCAAAAACTTGGCATTAATCAGTGCTATTTCTTGGGCATTTATTTCTACGCCACGCCTGAGCAAACGCGTTTGTAAGTCAGGCAACTGATCTGCACATGACGGCGTATACCAACAGGTCAAACGCATTACCAATGCACCCAACCTGTGAACCATGTTAGTAAAATAAATAACCCAAACACAATACGGTAGTACGCAAATGCCATAAAGTTATGTTTAGACACATAACGAATTAATGCACGAATCACCACTAAAGCAGATACAAAAGCCACCACAATACCAACTGCCAAGACTTCTAAATCATTGCTATGTAAGTCATGACGCATTTTGTACATGTCTAATAGACCTGCTCCCATCAGTACAGGAATACCTAAAAAGAAAGAAAATTCAGCCGCGGCTTTTCTAGAAATACCTAAAAACAACGAGCCAATAATGGTAGATCCTGAACGAGATGTACCAGGAATCAAGGCAAAACATTGTATTAACCCAATCAGCAAGGCTTGTTTTAAACTAAAGTCATCGACTTCATGACTCACAATCGTATGCTGACGGCGTTCCGCCCAAATAATAATAAAGCCACCTACAATCAATGCAATTGCCACAGTCACCGCATTAAATAAATAGGCCTTTAATGTTTCACCAAAAGTTAAGCCAATCAGCATAATAGGAATGGTGGCAACAATAAGGTTAATACTTAAACGTCTACCTTGGGCATTTCCTGTCAATGCACCAATCAATGATCCCCACAATTTACCCCAATATTCATAAATGACAGCGGCAATTGCACCAATTTGCACAGCCACTGAAAACATATCTCTTTTCTCAGGGGTCCAAAAGTCAAGTAACTGCCCTGTTAAAATTAAATGGCCTGTACTTGAAATGGGTAAAAACTCTGTAATACCTTCAACCAAGCCCATAAGTGCAGCTTTTAGAAGTAAAATAATATCCATACGGTGTCCTAATTGTTATGCTTTGCCTTGGTCAGCAATTTTCTTCCAAGCATTATCTCTTAAATATACAGGTAGTGCATATTCAGCACTCACCCAAGCTTTTTTAGCAGCATAATACTGCCCCAAATATGCTACATCTTCTGCGGTAGCAACAATGCCACCAAAGGTTGCAAGTGGTTTTAGCAATGCAGCACCTGACCCAACTAAAGTAAACTTTATTTGTGCTTGTGCATCCAGATAGTTCAGTAGTTGTTCTTCACCTACGGCTTGCATGACTTTATTTTCATCTAATACAAAATGAGCCAAGTACACTTCTTTCATTTTTGCATCAAGCACAGTGGTCACTTCAGTTAAACCGTGTAAACGATAAGCCGCTTGTGCCAGTGCTTGTAAAGTCGATACAGGTACAACAGGTAAATCATTGGCCCATGCCAATGCCTGTGCAACCGCAGCATTAATACGTACGCCACTAAATGAACCTGGGCCACGACTAAATGCAATCACATTTATTTGATTCGATTGTATTTCGCACTGCTGTAAACCTTGCTCTATCATCGGCAATAAGGTTTGCGTTTGCATTTTGGCCTGATGATTCACCGTATTAAACACTAAATTTGTGTCATCAGTGATTGCCACAGAACATTGCTCATTGGCTGTTTCAAGTGCTAACAGTTTCATGCATGCCTTTCATTAAAAAATAAATACCAAATTGACGCTATCATACGTGAGTCATCACAACTTCGCGATAGTTTTTATGTGACGTTCGTAACCGATGCAGTACAACATCAAGCATTGGCTTTATATAAAAATATTTAGTACATACCGCTTTACAGCCATAGGTTTCGCTTTCAGAAAGTAGAGTTCAACACCTTAGCGTAAAATCACTATCTTTTCATAGCCTTACATTAAAAGCATGCAAGATAATTTTTATGAGATATCACCAAGCAAAAGTATGGTGTTTTTCACGTAAAATGATGCCAAACGCTTTTTTTTACGTTATGCTTAAACGCAACAGGCCAATAGAAGTGACATATGAATTGTTGTACACATTGCGGACAACCAACGACTAAGAAAATACCACTGGGCGATGATAAACCTCGCCAAGTCTGTTCGGCATGTGGCAATATTCACTATGAAAACCCTAAAGTGATTTGCGGTGCATTGGTCATTTGGCAAGAGCAAATTTTATTGTGTCGGCGTGCCATTGAACCACGCCATGGTTACTGGACTTTACCTGCAGGCTACATGGAGCTCAATGAAACCATGCAGCAAGGTGCTGAGCGAGAGACTTTAGAAGAAGCCGAAGCACAGATCAACACCGAACAATTATATTGTCTGTACGATATTCCACATATTGGCCAAATTTATGCCATTTTCAAAGCACAGCTCAAAGATGGCATCTTTGGTGCAGGCACTGAAACCATTGAAAGTCGGTTATTCCACAAAGATGACATTCCATGGGATGAACTCGCCTTTCAAAGTGTACGTAGAACCCTCACCCACTACTTTTCAGATCGAGAGCAACAACACTATCCGTTGCATTTAGAAACACTACATCGAACTGCAGATGAACAACCCTGATTCAGCCTTAATTTATTCTATGACACCTGTGTATAAACAAGCGATTACCTCATGCCCTGCTGCAACAGCAGACCTTTTGGCACAACTCTCTCCCCTGCATGGCCTTATCTATTTAGAGGACCATGGCAAACCTGTGATTGGTCTTTTGCCTAAACAGTATTGGCAAGCACAGCATGGCAAAATGCACGTATATACTCGCCAAGCTGGGTGGAACTATAGTCAGCAACCAAGCAACCAACAACACTTGCTTGAACATACCCGACCTCAAAAAATAGTAACATCGATATCTGAACATGGCTTTCATGGTGGTTGGATCGGCTTCGTGGGCTATGACTATGCTGCACAACAGTACATTACAAGTCCATCTTGCCCACAACCTGAATTATATTTAGGCTTATATCTGTCTTATTTAAAATACGAACAACAGCAGTGGTTTTTTTATAGTCATGAGCCTGAAGCAGCAAAGATTTTTCAAAAAATTAATCAACAGCTGACCACAAAAGCATCACTGCAAACTTTTCAGCTCAACAACCTCTGCCAAGCCAAATGGGAAAGATCAAAATACAATCAAGCTTTTCAACAGGTCATTGACTACATTAAAGCAGGCGATTGTTATCAGATTAATCTCACACAGGCCTTTACTGCCCATGCACAAGGGGACTTACTCAGCACTGCAAAAGCATTTTGGACACTCACCAATGCACCTTATGCAGGCTATTTAAGACTTAAAAACTTTGAACTACTCAGTTGCTCACCTGAATTATTTATTGAGTTTGAAGCCAACCGTGTGATTAAAACTCGCCCCATCAAAGGCACTATGCCACGTTACCTTCACGACCCTCAAAAAGATGAACAGTCCAAAAACACACTCAAACATTCAGAAAAGGACCAAGCTGAAAATGTGATGATTGTGGATCTTTTACGTAACGACCTGAGCATATATGCCGAAACAGGGTCAGTCAAAACCAATCAGCTGTTTGACATTGAAAGTTTTCAACAAGTCCATCATATGGTCAGTGAAGTACAAGCCACCCTAAAAACACAGACCCACCCATTACAGATGCTATTTGATGCACTGCCTGGTGGTTCAATTACAGGGGCACCAAAAATCAGAGCCATGCAAATCATTGCTGAATTAGAACAACAAGCAAGAGGTGCATATTGTGGTTCTTTAGGCTACTTCAACTTAGATGGTACAGGTTGTTGGAATATTCTTATTCGATCCATTCAAAAGTATGAACATGAATTATCCCTATGGGCAGGCGGTGGTATCACTATTGCATCCAAACAAGATGCCGAGTACCAAGAATGTCTTGATAAAATTTTAGCCATGCAGAACTTACTCAACAGCTATTATTCAGTGGCTTGATGGTGCAATGGCATGCAATTGTTGCACATATTGTGCTATCTGCTGTTGTGTAGATGCATCTTCTTGTGTGATTAAATCTGTAAAATTTGACTGATAGGCTAAAAGCTCATGATTGAGCTGTTGTGAAAAAAAGGCTGTGTAAGCAATCTTTTCCATGCCACATAGGCCTCATTTTTTCGCCCTAATGGCAGTGCAAGCGTGAGCATTTGATAATCCAAACCATAATTTATAACATTTGGCTCTAAAGCCGTACCACATTCATGATACTGTCTATACTTTGCAAGCATGACCATGTCATAAGCAATTTGGATATCTCCTAACCGTTTATACAGCTCACTCACTTCATACAAACACTCTAAATACCTCGGACAGATATTTGCACCTTTTAACCAAATAAAAATCGCGTGTTCAAATTGTTGGTCTTGCTGATACAGCGTACCTAAATACCGACATGCTAAATAGCTTTCCACCTTATTTTCTGACATACATCCAATGGTGATACGTCGGTTAAACCACTCTTTAGCTTTGGCTATATTCCCATAACTATAATATGACGTTGCACAATAATACGCATAACGTGATTTTAATAAGGGATCTTGTTCTATTTCATAAGTATCTTGCAATAAAAGTGCATCATTTAAATATTTATTAGGATCTTGGCTTCTTGCCCCAAAATGCCCTGTCTGAATATAATAATCACCAGATACCTGACAGCGTGTTACAGACTTATTTTTTCAACCAAACACTCATGTAATACACCCACCCAATGTAAGCAACCATTATTTTTAAACAATAGCTGGCGGGTATAAAAGAAATCTCTTTCAGCACTCCTAAACTGTAGCTCATACACATCTTCATTGAGTGGCTCAGGTAAACTAAACTGACCATGAAATCGGTCATCTGCATCAAAAATAAAAACGTAATCTGCTTTGCCTTCACACTGTGCCAAAGCAAGATTACGGTTGTGGGCAAAATTAACCCAAGTATGCTCATGCACTTCACCAGCTAACTGATGCTGTGCTAAATAGCGTTCTATCACCGATATGGTTTCATCTGTAGACCCAGTATCACAGATCACCACATAATCAATGTCAATATAACTACGAATATTATCGAGTGTATCTACAATAATATTCGCTTCATTTTTCACAATCATGTTTAAACAAATACTGTGCCTTGACATTAGATACGCTCTTTTTTTATTTATATGATCAAATTTTTTAAAGCACCTACTAAACGCATATTTTGTTCGTCTGTACCTACAGTAATACGTAAAAACTGATCTATACGTTCTTGGTTAAAATGCCGAACAATAATACCTTGTTCACGCAGTTTTGTTGCCAATAGTTTTGTATCATTCGATGTATGCGTCACAAAAATAAAGTTTGCTTTTGATGGCAATACCGTGAAGCCCAAACCTTGTAACTGATTAATCAAAGACTCACGACAATCAATCACCTTTTGACATTGTTCCTCAAAATACGCCTGATCTTGAAAAGATGCTGTAGCTGCAGCAATCGCAAAGCGATCTATAGGGTATGAATTAAAACTATTTTTAACCGCTTCTAAAGCCGCAATTAAATGTGGCTGTGCTATAGCAAACCCAACACGCAACCCCGCCAAAGAGCGTGATTTAGAGGTCGTTTGACACACCACCAAATTATCATAACGAGCCACTAGACTTACAGCAGATGTGGCACCAAAATCTACATAGGCTTCATCAATCACAACCACACGGTCAGGATTATGTTGTAGTAAATACTCAATCTCTGACAGATCAAGTGCAATACTGGTCGGGGCATTTGGATTAGCAATAATCACACCACCATTGGGCTGATTATAATCTTTTACATTGACTTCAAAATTTGCATCAAGTGCAATTTTTTTGGTTTTCACTGTAAAAAATTGGCTATATACAGGGTAAAAGCTATAGCTAATGTCTGGCGACAAGATTGGTTCATCTTGAATAAAAAAGGCTTTAAAGATATGTGCAAGCACTTCATCAGAACCATTTCCGACAAACACGTGGTTTAAATCAACACCCTGTTGGGTTGCAATCGCTTGTTTTAATACCGTTGCATCTGGGTCAGGATACAGTCGTAAGGCATCTGCCTGTTGCTCTAAAACCATCGCAACCGCTTCAGCCACTTTAGGCGATGGCGGATACGGATTTTCATTGGTATTTAATTTTAAAAGATTCATTACTTTCGGTTGCTCACCTGGTACGTATGGTTCTAACTCACGTACTTCAGGGCTCCAAAAACGCATTTGTTGTGTTGAAACAGCCATCTTTCACCTCAAAAGGGCCATCATGGCCCTTTTATATTCAATAAACTAGACCTGATAACGATAACGAGCTGAACGAGCATGTGCCTCTAGGTTTTCTTCTAAAGCCAAAATATCTGCGGCCTGTGCTAAAGGTTTCACACCTTCTTTAGAGCACATAATCAAACTAGAACGTTTTTGAAAATCATATACACCCAGTGGTGAAGAAAAACGTGCTGTTCCCGACGTTGGCAACACATGGTTCGGCCCTGCACAGTAATCTCCAATTGCTTCAGGGGTATAACGCCCCATGAAAATTGCGCCTGCGTGACGAATCTGCTCACTCATTGCCTGTGCATCATCTACACATAACTGTAGATGCTCAGGTGCAACTTGATTAATCAGTTCAATTGCTTCTGCACGGTCTTTTACGAGTACCAATGCACCACGGTTTTGAATTGATGTTTTTGCAATTTCGGCTTTTGGTAACACATCTAAATGCATCTCAATCGCTTCAGCAACTGCTTTTAAAAAGTCTTCGTCAGGCGTAATAAAAATAGCTTGTGCAACCGTGTCATGCTCTGCTTGAGACAACAAGTCCATTGCAATCCATTTCGGGTCATTATCCCCTTCAGCATATACCAAAATTTCTGATGGGCCTGCAATCATGTCTATACCACACTGACCAAAAACAGCTCTTTTGGCCGCCGCAACAAAGCGATTACCCGGCCCTGTGATTTTATCTACAGCAGGTACAGTCTCTGTACCATATGCAAGTGCCGCAACTGCTTGAGCACCACCAATGGCAAATACTCGATGTACTCCTGCTAAATAGGCAGCAGCCAATACCAATGGATTTAATTCACCATTTGGCGCAGGAACAACCATAATAATTTCAGCAACACCCGCTACGTGTGCAGGCAGTGCATTCATAAGTACAGATGACGGATAAGACGCTAAACCACCGGGTACATAAATTCCCACACGGTCAAGCGGTGTGACTTTTTGACCTAAAGTATTGCCTAAATCATCAACATACGTCCAGCCAGTTTGCTTTTGTGCTTCATGAAATGAACGAATACGCTTGGCTGCAAGTTCTAATGCTTGGCGAACATCTGCATTTAAACCCTCAAATGCAACTTTTAGTTGCTCTTGAGATAACTCTAACTCAGAAAATTGATGCGCAGGATGTCGATCAAATTGTTGTGTTAATTTTAATACATGTGCATCGCCATGTTGGCGTACATCCGAAATGATTTGATCTACAGTTGAGAGAAGCTCAGGATCATTGACTGTAGCAAAAGCCAATAAATCCGCAAAGACCTGTTTGAAATTTTGGTCTTGAGTCGATAAACGTCGCATCAATTTACCCACAAGTTTTAACAATTAAGGCGCAAGTTTAACCTTTTTTTGTCTACTTGTGGGCATTGATGATCATACAATACTAAAATGATGATGAAAAAAACATGTCATTAACATTGATTTTTCACATATTAAGCTTGGCGGGCAGCAACCGCCTGTTCAAGCTGGGTCATAATTGGATTGAGTAAAGCTTGCTTACGTTTAAAACTCGCTTTATTAATAATCAAACGAGAAGATACCGTACAAATTTCTTCCAGTGGTTCTAATCCATTGGCTCGTAATGTATTTCCAGTATCAACCACATCAACAATATAATCACCCAACCCAACCAATGGTGCAAGCTCCATCGAACCATACAGTTTAATCACATCAACCTGTTCACCAAGACTTGCATAGTACTGTCGAGTTAAGTTCACATACTTAGTCGCGATCTTTAAACGACCTTGAGGTCTTTGCATACCTACTTTTGCAGCAGTCATCAAACGACAGTTTGCAATTTTCAAATCAAGTGGCTCATATACATTTTGAGCCCCATGTTCCATCAGTACATCTTTACCTGCAACACCTAAATCTGCCGCACCATTTTCAACATATGTTGGTACATCTGAGGCACGTAAGATCAATATTCTGACCAATTTATGCGTTGTTGGAAAAATCAACTTACGTGACTTGTCTGGATCTTCTAACAGATTAATGCCTGCTTGCTCAAGTAAGGGTAACGTTTCTTTCAAAATACGCCCTTTACTCAATGCCAAAGTCAAACCATGATCAAAATTTCCCATTACTTCAAAATTCGGATCATCGTTTCGAAAGTCACTCATGATTTACTCACTTACTCGCTTAATTTGTGCACCAAGGCCTTGTAATTTTTCTTCAATTTTCTCGTACCCACGGTCAATATGGTAAATACGATCAACTAATGTTTCCCCTTCAGCAGCAAGCGCCGCTAAAACTAGAGAAAAAGAGGCTCTCAAATCTGTTGCCATCACAGGCGCTGCAGATAATTTATCTACACCTGTAACAGTCGCATCATTCCCTTCAACTGCAATATTCGCACCCAGACGTGACAATTCAGGGACATGCATAAAACGATTTTCAAAAATTGTTTCTGAAATCGTAGAAAACCCACTCGCAATGGTATTTACAGCCATGACCTGTGCTTGCATGTCGGTTGGAAATTCTGGGTGTGGCAAAGTACGAAAGCTGACTGCTTTCGGGCGTTTACCTTGCATATCTAGCTCAATCCAATTCTCACCGCGGGTAACTTCAGCCCCCATTTCTTCAAATTTCTCAAGTACTGCTTCAAGTAAAATAGGATCAGTATGTGTTGTTTTAACACATCCACCTGTAATTGCAGCAGCAGCTAAATAAGAACCTGTTTCAATACGATCAGCAACAACAGCATACTCACAGCCATGCAGTTTTTCTACACCTGTCACGACCAAAGTATCTGTATCTATTCCTGATATTTGCGCACCCATTTTCACAAGCATATGTGCAAGGTCAGTAATTTCTGGCTCCCTTGCTGCGTTACGAATCGTTGTCACACCCTCAGCAAGTACAGCAGCCATCAATATATTTTCTGTGCCACCAACCGTGACCATATCAAAAACAACTTCGCCACCTTTTAAGCGACCATCAACTTTGGCATTTACATAACCCGCTTCAACTTCTATCTGCGCACCTAAAGCCTCTAAAGCTTTTAAGTGTTGGTCTACAGGGCGAGAACCAATTGCACAACCACCAGGCAAAGACACTTTAGCTTCACCATAACGTGCAAGTAATGGACCTAATACTAAAATAGATGCACGCATGGTTTTCACCAATTCATAGGGTGCAAATTGATTATTTAAAGTTGAAGTATCTGCTTTAACCACATCGTTATGATCATAACTGATGGTAATACCTAGGCCTTCAATGAGTTTTACTAAAGTATTTACATCTTTTAAATTTGGTACATTTGTAATAGTAATTGGTGTTTCCGCAAGAATTGTTGCAGCAAGCAATGGTAATGCTGCATTCTTAGCACCAGAGATACGTACCTCACCTTTTAAAACATTACCACCTTGAATAATAAATTTATCCATTTGATATTTATACTCCAAATACGCTTGCTTTACGCCATTCTTCTTTTGTCATTGCTCTAATTGTTACCGCATGTACAGAACCATCAGCAATAAATGTATTTAATGGTGCATAAACCATTTGCTGACGTGCAACAGGACGTTTACCTATAAAAATATCATCAACTACGCGTAATTCAAACTTTCCAGCTTGGCCTACTACCACGACCTCAGCTTGAGGAAATGCTGTCTTTAAAATTTCTGTCAGTTGCTCGCTATTCATAATAAAGACCTCGTGGTCGATCTAAGACTAAAAGTCGGCTATTTTACTATAAACAGGTACACGAATTCATTAACTCATCTATAATTTGACACAAAAAACATATAAAGGCGCTGATAAAAAATAGCTTCTGATTAAATAATTACTTTACGCTCAGAGGAAGAAGAAATACGTAAAGACTCCCTATATTTTGCAACTGTACGTCTAGCTACATCTATTCCCTCTTCTTTAAGTAAATTAGCAATCGTATTATCAGAAAGTGGCTTACATGGGTTTTCTGCAGCAATAATTTTCTTAATCATTGCTCTAATTGCTGTTGAAGAGCACTCTCCCCCCTCAGATGTACCAACATGACTTGAAAAGAAATACTTCAACTCAAACAAACCTTTAGGTGTTAATACATATTTATTGGTCGTTACACGTGAAACCGTCGACTCATGTAGTTCAACTTCATCAGCAACATCTCTCAAAACCAATGGCTTCATGGCTTCAGCACCTTGTTCTAAAAAGCTTTTTTGATGCTTAGCAATACATGTTGCCACTTTCAATAAAGTTTTATGACGTTCATCTATACTTTTAATAAAGTTCTTTGCTTCTAGCATTTGATTTTTTATATATTGGTTATCGTCACTCTGATCTGCACGTTTAATCATACTTGCATAAAAAGAGTTAATTCTTAGTTTAGGTAAAATATCTGGGTTAAGTTTAACCCTCCAAACGCCTTCCTCTTTCAAAATAACGACATCTGGAATTTGATATTCCGTTTCATTTTCCTCAAAACCAACACCAGGATACGGCTTTAACATCTTAATAAATGCTAGCGCCTGCTTTAATTCATCCGCTTTTAAAGCCGTTGCTTTTAGTAATTTATTGAGATCATTATTCACTAAAAACTGATAATGATTTAAGATCTTTCTTGCATTCAACACTAATAATTTAGAGCTACCCATACTTTCTAGTTGAATCATTAAATGTTCAATCAATCCACGAGCACCTATCCCCACAGGCTCTAATTGCTGAATATATTTTAATACGACTAAAACTTCATGCTCTTCAACATATTCATACTCAAGATCAGCTTGAAGTAATAACCTATTTACTGCCTCAACAACTTCATCAAGTGTTTCAGTCAAAAAACCTTTTTCATCTAAAGCATCAACAATACAAAAAGCAATAAGACGATCAACATCTGAAAAATGTAATAAATTAATTTGGCTTTCCACATGTTGTTTTAATGACGTGTGTGTTGCTCTATTATCTTCTCGCTCCTCAAAATCAGCAGTACCTAATGTCGTTGGTTGATGAGTATAAATATCATCCCACTGAGTATCTACTGGGAGTTCATCTGGCAAAAAATCACTATTTATTGCATCTGAAAGCTCTTGATTAGCCTGTTCAGGTACTTCAACTTGCTGATCTAAAGAGTCTTGTTCTACTCTCTCTAATAATGGATTACTTTCTAATTGAAGTTGAACTTCTTGTTCCAGCTCTAGATTAGACAGCTGCAACAGTCGAATCGCCTGTTGTAACTGAGGTGTGAGCGATAAAGAGTTACTCACTCTTAAACCTAAAGACAACTTCATAATAAATCCTTTTAACTAGCAAAATCTATGCCGTTAATACTTTTTATAACACATGATTTATAAAAAACATACAGGTTTAAAGAATATCTTTATTTTTATAAATTCTCAAAGCTTTAATAACACCTACATAGCAGACGTATCGCTTACAAGTTCACGTATGAGACGTTTTAATACGTTGCATTTGTTGTTGGCGTTTGCGTATAACACCTTAATTTTAGCAATTTGTATAAATATAGCGGCAAGTTTACTGAGTTAGGAATATGTATTTTGATGAAGGATATTATATTTTCTTAAGTCTGATTGAATTTCCAGCATAAAAAAAAGCCCC
>NZ_VTDO01000010.1 GCF_015627125.1 Acinetobacter rathckeae
AAATAACACCAGCCAATAAATAAGAATCGCAATGGTCATTTTATCGAGCTTAGATGACTGGGTTTGAGGAAATTGCTCAAATGTGGCTGACTGAGAACGAGTCTGTTGAGCATTTAAATACACGACGCTTTTGGCGGCAAAGCGACCTTTACCGTCTACAGCCACAGTATATTCTAATGCACAGCCCACAATCGGGCGTGGGCCACGTTTAGCAAAGTCTTTAATGTGTAAAAATACACGGGCTTTCGATGTATCTTTTGGCTGAATAAAACCATAGCCCTGATCATCAAACCATTCGACCAAACGTCCCTGATCACGCATGGGTTGACTCAAGTTGTAAACGTGCCAAACGATTTAATAACATTTCACGCATTTGAGCAGGGTCTTTTTGGAATACATCACTACCGCCACGCCCTTCTAAGCGGTTTAAACGTGCCACATTTAAACGTAACAACCAAAAACGACATGCGCACATGGCTAAATACACATCTAAACATGCCAACTCATCAGCACTCATGGTTCGCACAGTTTGATACGCCTGTAAGTAAGCATCTACACGTACTTGATCTAAACTTACTTCAGGATATTGGGTACAAAACTCATTAATGGTGATGGCAATATCAAACAGTAACTCATCAAAATTAAGCTCAAAAAAGTCTAAAATGCCCGTAAGTGTGTCGCCTTCAAATAATGTGTTATCTCTAAATAAATCTGAATGGACCCAGCCTTTCACACGGTTTGGATACTTGGCTTGATATTGACTAAACACACCATATACTTGGTCAAACAGTACAGCGTCTTGTGCTGACATCTCTTCTTTTTGTAGCATTTGACCAATATTGGTCCAATACTCATGACCACGGCTGTGGCTACGTGTGAGTGGGAAATCAAGTAAAGCCACATGCAGTTTGGCTTGTGCCGTTGCAATTTCTTTGACTTGTGCCACATTGGTTTGTTCTGGGTGTTGGCCCCACACTCTTGGTGCAACTTGAGCAGGTTTACCCACAATATAGTGAATGGCTTTACCATTATGACTGAGCGGTGCTGCTACAGGTACACCATGTTGTGCTAATTGTTGCAATACAGGCACTAACTCGCCCGCACTTTGCTCTGTTTCATTTTCAAAGACCGTGAGCACATACTGTTTTTGGTCTTCGCAGATAATAAAATAGTTCGTATTTTGGATGCCGCCTTGAATCGGCACGAGGTCAACCACGTTTAAGCCGTATGCACGGGTAAATTGTTGAACTTCTTCTAATTGCAAAGGCGTATAAACAGACATAGAAAACCTGCGTGAAACAAAAATAGTTTGATAGAATACCTGAAGTTTAACAAGTTATAGCCGATCTCGGAAACTTTATTTATAAGCCAGTGCAGGACACCCATATGCTCGCAAAACGAATTATCCCCTGTTTAGATGTCGACAACGGCCGTGTGGTCAAAGGCGTACAATTTTTAGACATTCGCGATGCAGGCGACCCTGTAGAAGTAGCACGGCGCTATAACGAACAAGGTGCAGATGAAATTACTTTCTTAGACATTACTGCAACCCATCATGGTCGAGATACCACTTACCGTACTGTAGAACGTATGGCTGAGTCAGTGTTTGTACCACTAACAGTGGGTGGTGGTGTGCGTAAAGTCGAAGATATTCGCCTATTGTTAAATGCAGGTGCAGATAAAGTCAGCATTAACTCAGCTACTATTACCAATCCAGAATTTGTACAAGAAGCCTCTGCTCGTTTTGGGGCACAGTGTATTGTGGCTGCCATAGATGCCAAAAAAGTTGCCGAAGGGAAATGGGAAATTTTCACTCACGGTGGGCGTAAAGCCACAGGCATAGATGCGATTGAATGGGCAGTAAAAATGGCCAACTACGGTGCAGGCGAGCTACTGGTGACCAGTATGGACGCAGACGGTACCAAAGCAGGTTATGACATTGCACTCATGCGTGCCATTAATGACCGTGTTTCTGTACCCACCATTGCTTCAGGTGGTGTAGGTAATTTACAACACCTTGCTGATGGCATTTTACATGGTGGTGCAGATGCTGTGCTTGCAGCCAGTATTTTTCACTTTGGGCAACACACGATTCCTGAAGCAAAAAAATACCTTGCTGAGCAAGGCATAGAAATGCGTTTGTAAACGTATCAATGCACAAATACGTTTTGTCTCTTATTGTGTGACCTGACAAAACGTATCTTGTATTTCTTCAATACTACCTAAATTTTTCTCAGTTAAATCAAGCTTGGTCGCAAGGAGTATCATGTCTGTATCTGTTGCAGACACCATGGCTAAACCATATTCTGCCATGTGACCTGCCTTAGTTTTCTGTAAATAATCAGACAATATGTGAAATGGGCTTGTGGTATTGAGCTCTGCCAATGTGATTTTCTTTGCTAAATAAGTATGCCCTAAAATTTTATTAGGTAAGGCTTGCCAGTGAGTTGTAATACTTGGCCGTTCGTGTTCAAGTTGTACATAGACTGCTTTGCTTAAGCAAGAAGAGTGTATATGTAACTGGTCTTGGGTACGCCCATATGCTGAATTGACTGAAAAAGATAAATAACGTGGTTCAATGGCTTTTTTATTTTGTGTATCTAAAATATGCCGTTGTACCCATGCATCATTAAAATAATTTTTGGCAGTAGGTTGTAAAAGCTGTGAGTCTTCAATGCCTGTAATTTTAGCAGTTGGAATAATCAAGGTTTGTACAGGCCCATGCCGATCTCTTAACACTACGTAACCTGATGGTCTATTCACCACCAAACACGCATGGGTGTCATCTCGGCTCGTTTCACAGCGATTACTCACAATATCCCACAAAATTTGTCGCTTTGGCAATGTTTTAGGCACAACAAAACAACTTGTCAGCACACTACTCAAGGTAAAAACTGCTAAAAGATTACGACAATTCAAATAGTGCATATATTTACTCTTTGGCAGGGTTGACGACTTTATAAGGCATATTCACATCTACTGCATGTGCATACTCACTTTGCCATAAATCATCATACAAGCGGTCTAAATTTTGGGTAATATCCGCATTATTATTTAACACAATCTCTAAATTACGAGACTGCTCAAAGTAGCCACCACTCCAATTTGATGTCCCCACCCATGCTGTTTTATGGTCTATAGTCATATACTTACTATGAATCACCCGAGCATAGGGAATAAAGCCATCTTTACTTTTAGGAATGGTCACAATTTTAATGTTGATATTGGGTACAAGTGCTAGGCTTTTAATCCAAAGAATATCTGGATACCGAATATTCCAGTCTGCAATCATTAAATTAATCTTTACGCCACGTGCAGCCGCTTCTCTTAAACTACGTTCAATAAAGTCATAAAATACACGCTTGCCCTTACCTTCGGCATAACTCAGTGGTGAATACTGCATGACTTGAATATTAATATTTGACTGCGCACTGGCAATCAGTTTCGGAAAGTTGTCTACGACGGTATAAATATTGGCAGGGGTCACCTCCGGTGGACTCGCCAATAAATAATCACCTTGCATGACCTGTGGCGGTGTTTTATGTTGCGTAACATGTGGAATGCTTTGTTGTTTTCCTAAACGGGTTTGATTATTCCAATCGGTTTGGAAAATCTGTTTCATTTGCCCAACCACCTGAGCATCTTGTATTTTTAGCCCTGTTTCATGAATATGCTTTAAGGCTCGCCAGTCAAAATTTTGACTGCCCACAAACGCCACTCGGCCATCAACAATCAAGTATTTCGCGTGAATAATGCCATTGTCTATTTTAGAGAAATCCATCACCTTCCATTCAAGATTTGGAATATGCTGAATATATTGAATGGTGTCTGGATTAGATAGACTGAGCCCTTTTTGGTCAAGTAAGAAACGTATTTTCACACCCCGTTGCCCCGCTCTTTTTAAAGACTGCAACACAGCATCAAGTGCAGTATCTGGCAAGCTCGACACATAAAATTGTGCAATCTCTATTTCAGATGTTGCCCCATCAAACAACTGTTGCCAAGTGGTTTGTGCATCTTGCAATGCAGGGTGCTGTAAAGTGGTTTCTGTTGGAATATTTACCACCAGCTCAAAGTCAGATGAACCTTGAGCATGAGCGGTATAAGATACACTCAGAGAAGTCAAAAAAATGCCCAAACAAGCGAATTGTTTGGGCAGTTTAACATTAAGCATAACGGTTTTCTTCAGTCGATTGTGCTTTCCAATCTGACGCTTTCACCACTTTACTCTTACCTGTGTTAATGAGTAATACTTTAGACAACTCATTAATACGTTCAATACGGTTACCTAAGAAGTTATTAGCAACCAATGCTACAAGCGCAATGGCAATCCCCAACCCTGTAGCATATAACGCCGTACCCATACCCCCTGAGACCTTACTGGCATCAGACACACCAGATGCTGCCAAGGCTTGGAATGTATCTACAATACCTAAAATTGTACCCAATAAACCTAACAATGGTGCGGCAGCAACAATGGTTTCTAACACCCAAATACCTTTATTTAAAGCCGCTTTGCTTTCAATGTACTGTTGTTCAATGGCATCGTTACGCTCATTTTCAGTTAAACCACTGACTAACAATGGCTCAACCAATAAGTAGGCAGGGTTTTTGTCTTTTTTCTCAATCTGCTTTTCATCGAGTGCATGATGTTGTTTCAGTTGTTCATTTAGCTTTTTGGTTTGCTTTTGTGTCCATGTCAAATAAATCACACGTTCAATAAAAATCACACATAGCACCGCTAAGCAGGCATACATCATGTAAAAAATAATACTATGAACTAATTCAGCATTCATATTGGTTCACCCTTAAAGTTTTGCAGATAGAGAGATCACAAACGTACGCTCTTCACCAATATTATAAAGTGGTGCTGAACCTGTCGCTGTGCCTACTGTTTTTGAATTTATTTGTACTGTTTTTGCCGATGCTAAATATTCTTTATCAAACATATTGTTCACACCAAAACTTAACGTCACATCTTTTACAAAGTTACCTTTGACTGGCACATGTACACCTGCCGAGAAGTCAAATGTGGTACGACCTGCAATTTTTTCATCGTTAGTCAAGTCACCATAAAATGGCCCTGTGTAGTTACCGCTAAAGTTCCAAGACCATGTACGGTTGTCATAGCCAATACCTGCGCTAAAGACATTTTTAGATGTATTTGGCGTTTGTTTACCCACGGTTGGTAAATACACGCCTTTATTTAATGCATTGCCTTTTTGTTTAGAATCAGTGTAACTATATGACGTGTAATAGTTCATGTTGTACGGTAAGTTGCCGCTCCACTCGAGCTCTACACCACGGCTATCCACTTTACCTGCATTCACCATGACATAATCACCGCTCGGGTCTTGGCTTGAAATTTGGCGGTTTTTGTAATGCATATTATATGCTGTTGCACTTAGCAACATGTCTTGGGTTTGATAACGCCAGCCAAGCTCTTGGTTTAAGCTTAACTCTGGTTTTAAATTAATTGAGTCGCCTACGTTATACAGCACATAGTTTTGTGGTGCACGCATGTTTTTAGAGAGGTTATAGAAGAACTGATTTTGATCATTAAGCTGATATTTGGCGCTAAAATTCGGCAATAGCTCATTGTATTTGGCCTGCTTTGTTTCAGCTTTGGCAGAAAGACTACCTAAATTGTTACCTTTACGTTCAACACTTTCCCACGCTAAGCCACCTAACAATGTCACTTTCGGTGAAACATACCAAGCATCTTGTAACCATACACGTTGTGCAGGTGTAATGGTAAATTGATTACGTCCTTGGACCACTTGACCTTTAGCATCTATAAACTGATTTGACTCTGCCCAAGTATCTGCAGGGCCTGATGTTGTACTGGTTGTAATATACGGCTGTGTTTGACGTTGACGTGCACGCTCATACCAATAGCCTGTAGATAGGCTATGTTGGTCGTTAATGTCCCATTTGGCTTTCACCGTTACACCAGGACGCCATGTTTGCGTCATAGATGGACGATAAAATGCTGTCGTTGCAGACAAATTGCTTAAGTCATAAATACCCGATTTACTCGATGATTTTGACAAATTGCTCGTACCATTAGAGCCACCACCATTACCCCAGTAATAATACGGCTGAATGGTTGCTTTAAAGCTGTCACTTAAAATCAAATCTTGCGTAAATGATACATTTAAGTTTTCAAATGGATTCCGTGCATTTTGGTATCGATCTGCTGGAAAATCTGCTTTGTGACCGTTACTACCCGTTGCATCTGGTGCTGCATCATAAGCAGCTTTCGTAATTGTTGCATAACCATAGTTATCTTGTTTGTTATATTTCACAATCAAACTACTGGTATTGCCATTGTCTGCTTTATAAAATGCATTGGCTTCGACTTTATTGCCTTCTAAGTCGCCTTGGCCTTTCCATTTATTGGCCTCTGTATGTGATGCAGACAACCATGCACTAAAGTTACCTATTTGGCCTGTTTCAATACGAGCAAAGGTTTTTTTCAGGTCATTACTACCAAATTTTTGCTCTACAAATAAACCTGCATTTTTATCTGGACGTTTGGTACTTAAACCAATATTACCGCCACTCGAACCAATATGCGGGCCGTCTACTTCTGCCGAACCTTGGGTCACAAACACTTGACTGATGTTTTCCGAGTCACCTAAAAGGTTTGGATACACCGCATAGTTTCCAGAGTCATTTAAAGGAATACCATCGGCAGATAAACCAATTTGATCTGCCCCCATACCACGCATGGTGTAATTCAAGCCACTTATGCCCGATGAGTCAGTACTACTCATTTGCAAGCCAGGTACTTTCGCAATTTTATCTAAAGCATTGCCTGCACTTGGATTATTACTCAAAGCTTCACTGGTCACCACTGAACGAGCTTTTGGTGTGTCTTCTTGTACCATCAGACCGCCACCTAACGCTTGGCCTTGTACAGAAACTACACCCACATCGACACTTTGGGCGTGTGCAGTTGCAGATAAGAGTATAGACAGTACAGAAACTGACAGTAATTTTTTCTCAAACGTTTTCATTTCTTTCCCCTGTAGTTAAACTACGGTGCTGTATAATTTAATGTGGCAACAAATCGTTTTTGGCTTTCGCCTGAAAAGGCATCTTCAGGAAATGGCTCAACTTGCTTAATGGCTTGTAAACTTGAAAGTGCGACACGGTTAAGCAACATACTCTTAGATTTTGAAGCAATGCCTGAGTCTAAGACCTTGCCACTACGGTCAATTTGCAACCACACTTCCACATTACCTTCTGGTCGCTCAAGCGATGCTTCTCGCCCTGTTGGGTAACGTTTTTGTTGCTCAACCGCAGCTCTGACTTTATTTAAATAACTTGCTTCCGCCGAATGGCTTCCTGTGCTTGCAGGTTTTGGTTGTTCTGCAACAACAGGCTCAGCTTTGGCTTTAGGTGCTTCTTGCACTTTTTCTGCGACAGGTGCAGGTTTTTCTACTGGATTTTCAATCACTTTTTCAGTGACTTTTGCTTCAGTAACAGGTGCTTTTTGCGTTTCATTCACTTTTGCCTCAACCTTTTTGGGTTCAACCTTTTCTATAGGTTTCACTTTTGGTTCAGGTTTTGGTTTCACCTGCTCCACTACTTTAGGTTTTGGCTTTAGTTTTTCTTCAATAATTGCATCTTCAGGCGGAGCTTCTGGTTCTGGTGTGGCCTGCACTACTGGTGTTGGCGGTGTAACAACTGGCTCTGGTGGTGCAGCCAAAGTAATTTCGATGGGCTTTTCATCATATTTTGGTTCGATTTTCAACACATCTGGTTGCGTCAAAAAGAGCAAATATGCCCCCATAAACACCGCAGGACACCAACTTAAAGCCTTTCGATGCTGATAAACAACATACATACTCATACTAGACTTTCCGTGTGGCCAATGACACCGAGGTAAAACCATCTGCACGTAAACGGTCCATTACACTCACCAATTGCTCTACTGCAACACCCTTATCGCTATTAATAATCACAGCAATGCTTTTACCTGCTTGTTGTTGTGATTTCAGTGACTGAACGAGTTGATCGATGCTGGTATTTTGACCATCGAGCTGAATTTGGTCTGCCAATAAAGTCACAATAGCTTTTGTTTGTGGTTTTAATGCTTGTGAAGTGGTTGCTGAAGGCAGTTGTGTTTTGAGCCCTTGTGATGGAATAACATTTAAACTAATGAGTACAAAAAAAACCAATAAGAACATCATCACATCAATCATTGGAATCAATTCGATATGTGGTTTTGCTTTTTTTGTTTCACTCCAGCTACGCATTATTTTCACCATGACATATTTAATGGTGCAAATTCTATGAATTAAATATGACAAGACCTTGATAAAATTATGACAATTTCATGAAATTAAAATATTTTAAAATCATTCAGTTAAAATAAAAAACCAACACAACCATCAAACCACAATAGGTATGAATCAACAGTTGTATTGGCAAGGGTAAAACTTAAATATGCTAAATGGTTATTTTTTGGCTTGACCTTTTTTAAAAACTGTATAGAATTGCCACCACGTTGCCGACATAGCTCAGTTGGTAGAGCAACTGACTTGTAATCAGTAGGTCCTCAGTTCGAATCCGAGTGTCGGCACCAACGTATTTTTATAGACCATCAACCCCAATTGATGGTCTTTTTTTATGCCTACTCTGGCAGTTTTAGTGCCTGAGCAATACTTGTCCATGGTACATATTTAAAATTTTGGTTGCCTTCAGGCATACGCTTATGACCATCTTGTGCCACAAACATGCCTTGCTTCCATACACCACCCATTGCAAAACTACTCACTTCTAAACCATCTGTTTCAGAAATGGCATCAATGTTTTTCGCAAGGTTCATACCCACTTTAAAACGACCACGGTATTGGTAAGGTGCAGTCGCATCAACCACTACATAGCTGTCATTGCCTTGGCTTGAGAACACCAAATAGCTATGGTTCTTACCTTGGTAGATACCCATACCTTCAATGTCATCTTTCACACCATGCTCACCCACTGCAATCACTTTTTGCAATGCGTCATTGTTTGCAAGCAGGCTCATACTCCACACAGCGTGATCTTCTTCACCCAGAAAAATACGATCGTTGAGGTCATCTACCACACAGCCTTCAGGTTGAGTTTTTACTGCAAAACGCTTGACTTCAGTACCTTGTAACTGTTTATTTTTGCCTGTGATTTGATATTGTACAAATGTACCATCTTTATCATTTGGAATAGCAAAAATGTCTTTGTCACGGTTTTGGTATAAACAAATCCCGTAAATATCTTTTAGACTGGTCGCAACTTCACCCAGTACAGACACCTTGCCCGTGCTTTGATCAATGGCAAATACATGTAAGCTGTTTTGATCACGATTGGTTGCAATCGCCACATCTACACGCTCATTTCCCCACATAAAGTTCGAGCGGACATCGACATTATTTAAACGACCTACAGGCAGGTACTGGGTCTCTTTACCTTGCAAGTCATAGACTTGTAAGCCACCGAGTTTATCCGTACCTAATACTCTAGATTGGCTCGGGTTTTTCAAATTATGCCAAATCGCGGGGTCATCGGCCGCATCGCCTGTATGTGGCACAGTCACCGTTTGTATTTCTGGTTGCACCGTCACCACATCTGTAATTGCCACTTGAGTAGTGATTGGCTCAATATTGGCTTCCTTTTCAGAAAGGCTGGCCATTTTTAATTGATGGTTGTCATTCACTAAAAATTTGACTTGCCCTTGCTCTGACCATACCTGTAATTGCTCAGGTTTTTTCATATCTGGCAAAGACCATGTTTTTAAATATGTCCAAGCTTTGCCTTTTTGCTCGTATTGGTAAAGCAAATGAGCCTTTTCATCTAAAACAAAGGCACTTTTTCCAAGTAAAGCCATACCCGCAGGTGTACCTTGTATCTGACCATATGGCTGTACTAGGTCAACAATTTGGCGTGTAAACGGTTGCTCAGGGTCGGCAGGATACTGCCATACACCAATGCCTTCTTCATTGATCAGCAGTTTGCTTTTTTGCTGATCAACTGCACACGAACTACTGCCCACAGGTAGGTTTAACTGGCGTACCAATTTAGGAGCAACAACGGTCTCTCCATGTTGACCAATAATCCACTGCTCACCTTGCCCTTGCTCACCAATGAGGAAAGAAAAGATGTCTTTACTTTCATTTTCATACAAACACAGTGTTTCTATTTTAAAGGTGGTTTTAGGCAATGCCGTCATTTTTGACCATGTATTTGTTTTAAAGTTAAACGTACTGGTCATGGCTTGTTGGTTTTTTAAATCAACCACTTGCACTAAGATCTGTGATGCATCTAAAACACGATACCCCACCGCACCAAACTTCCCTTCAAGTTGAGTCAGCACTTTATTTTGCTGATCTAAAATGCGTAAACCTTGGTTTTTACTGCTTTGAATTACAAATGCTTCAGGCCATGCAGCTACAGCAAGATGCTGAACTGCTTCAACTTTAAAGTCATTGTCTGCAAGAGTGTTAAACTGAAGTGCAGTGCTACTACTTTGCACTTGGCTAGCAGAAGCTACAGATGCCTTATTTTCAGCAGGCTTGCCACATGCGACCAACACCAGTGCCATGCTACTGATTAATATCGTTGTTTTAAACATATTTTTTAACCGTCAATTACATTAAAAATGTGTGAATGTCAGTGCCAATTTATACGTTGGCCCATAAGTTTCATACTGTGCATTCATCGACTTTGAACCCGTATATGCGTAGTACGCCTGATTGGTGACATTACCCACATCAAACTTTAATTTGAGCTGTTTGGTGATGTTGTAGTAGCTGCTAACATCGACAAAGAACTGCTTGTCATTGTAAATATCTAAGGCAGGCTGGCTCACATCTGTAATTTGATACACATTCGCTGACTTATAATTGGCAGACACTTTCACACCTGCTCGCTCACCCTCCCAACCCAACAATGCATTACCCACAAAGTTCGACTGGCTTGGGAAACGAATATGGCGTGTGGTATAGGTATCTGACACGGTAGCATCTGAGTGGCTCAGTGTTGTATTTAAACCCCACACTAAACCATTCCACGGTGCAGGTAGTTGATCCATTTTTTGTGAATACGCCAGCTCTAAGCCATAAATTTTCGCTTGATCACCATTTTTATAGGTTGTGGCTGTATCAAAATCTGCCCATCGCCCCTGACCTGAAAGGTCTGTTTTGTAGACAAAGTTTTTAATTTTTTTATAGAACACATTGGCAGATAACGTACCTGCTGTACCAAAGTAATGCTCTGCACTTAAATCAAAGTTCTGTGATGTCAGTGCTTTTAAATCGGGGTTACCAAACTCTGCTTCTAAGTCGGTATTGCTCACGTACATTCCTGGTGAAGATTGAGCAAACGTTGGACGTACCACAGTACTGGTATAGGCTGCACGAAGTAGGGTGTTTTTATCTAGCTCATAACGCAAAGTTAAATTTGGTAGCCAGTTGTTATAATCTTGCTTGTGCGATGTTGGCGATATTTTGGTATCAATATAACCATAGCCTTGAGAGGTCTTTTTTGTGCCTTCAAAACGTAAACCTGCAATCACACGTAGCTTGTCTATATCTACAGTGTTCATGAAATATAAAGCATTAATATTTTCTTTGCTGTTAAAATCATTAACAGTAGATGCTTCTAAGTCAATGTTTTTATTTGGGTCTAAACCAACCAAGTGATTTTTAGCCGCCGTTTCATCAATAAATGGGCCGAAACTGGCTAGGCTGTAATCTGCATCGCCATAGAAGTCATTACTACCCGCATTTGCTAAATTCTTTTTATACACCCACTCATTTTGATCATTGGTTTTTTGACGATGGCTGATCTTACCACCAAACTTAAACTGTGCTGCATACTCAGCTAAGCTATAGTCACGGCTAAAGTCGAGCTTAATATTTTTCTCGGTGTCTTTTGTCAGTGCTTGCTTTTGCTTAATACTATTTAAAGTAAAGTTTTTCGGGTTATTTAAATCACTCGCACTTGATGTAAATACTGGGCGTTCAGTGTCTGAATAACTTAACCCTTTAAACTTGCCTGTGTACTCTGCACCCGACAAACCTTGTGGGTCATTTTCTTCTGCTTCGCTATAACCCAGTTGACCTTCAACCACCCACATACCAAGCTGTTGCTTACCACCAAGTACATATGATTGTATGCTTTGATCTTCTTCACGTGCCTTTAAAGCACGCGTCACTTTACCTGTACATGCCTGATTTACAACACATGGACTATCAAACTTCACATTACGTGCATAGCGTGATTCGGTATCATCAAAACGGCTGTAAAGCGTTTTTAAATAGTATTGTCCTGAGTCGGTACGCCAGTCAAAATTTAACCCTGCACCTAAACGCTCACGAGCAATATCATAGTAACGCATAGAAATTTTGTTAATGCCTTGACCTGTCCACTCACCTTCAGTTTCAACATTGTCTGAACCAAACTTACGGTTTTGGTAACTCAGTGCAGCCGCCACACCAAAATTATCCTCACCGCCTAAAATGCTAAAACGGTTACTAATTGCACCTGAAAATTTAGGGCTATATTTATCACGTAAGCTGTTATAGCTGCCTTCAGCTGTGCCCGTATAAAATAAACCTTTATGGTCAAATGCAGACAAGCTATTCACTTGTACTGTACCACCTAAAGAGTTGGCATCTAAATCTGGCGTAAGTGTTTTAACCACCGCCAAAGACTGTACCAGCTCAGAAGGTAAAACATCTAAAGCCACACCACGGCGATTACTTTCAGGTGCAGGTACTAATGTGCCATTAATAGTGACGGCATTTAAGTCGGCACTTAAACCACGCACTGTTACAAAACGCCCTTCGCCCTGATCTCGTTCAACAGATACCCCTGGCAAACGCTGTAATGCTTCTGCGGCATTGTCATCTGGCAGTTGACCAATACCATCTGCATGCACCACACTACTAATGCTGTCTGAGCTTTGTTGCTCACGTAAAGCAGCATTCATACTGGCAGCTTGCCCGGTACCTGTAACCTGAATAACACCTAATGACTGTACTTCATTGTCTGCTGCATGTGCTGGATTCAACGCCATTAACGCTAAAACCAATGTACTCAATTGAAATGTATTTAAAGCGGTTTGTTTTTTTGAATGACGCATTACCTGAAACCCCAAGCGAAATTAAGTCTGCTGTAGGCACAATAAGTTGTAATTGTTAATGATCTGTTACAGTATTTTTTTATAAGTATGTTTTTGGATACTTTGGTCTACTTTTTGTCAAAAAATGAGCTGATTTGACCTCAGAAAAAGTGTTAATAACCACAATCTTTTGTAAAAAAGTGCTATAAATTGCATTCTAAAGCTTAATTTAAAAAAAATAATGAGCTATTTTGACTAAATCTTACGCCATAAAAACGTCATATAAATTTGCTTAACTATAAAAAAACACTCTATTTTTAATATGCACGCTCATCTTAGTCGCCCATTAAAGTTCACCTACTACGTGTATCTTTTATCACTGTTATGCTTATTAGGCTTAGTATTATTTTTAACTTTTGGTCAAATAAAACATCTCGCACAGTGGAATTGGGTCGATATTTTAGGCGAAGGTGGTTCAACTATATTTATTGGTCTTTGGATTGCCCTACTATTAAAAGGCCGACCTCAAGGCCGTGTTACCAATTATATTTTTTTCGGGCTAAGTTTTATCTTTTTTCATCTTTGGATAGATACTTTAGATGAGTTTATTCGCTTACCAAAAACCATTCATTGGAATGCATGGTTAGAGTCTGTGCCATTTCCGATTGGTATTGGCCTACTCACCATTGGTTTAATGTATTGGAAACAAGAACAACTGGCCATTTCTAAACAACTGCTCAAGACTGAACGCATTTTTCGAGATCATCGTTTATTTGATGCACTGACCCCACTTGCTGATGCCAACTATTTTAAAGCACAGCTGAATACACTCATAGACAACTCAAAAGACAACGCACCGCACTGTGTGATTTTAATCGACATGCAACAGTTCGATGCCATCAATAAAAAATATGGCTTTGATGAAGGCTCTTTAATTTTACAATATATTTCACAAACACTGATCTTGAACTTACGCTCAGATGACCTCGTTTGCCGACTGGCAGGCGACCGTTTTGTGATTTTATTACCACAAACACGCCTAAAACAGGCCGAAAAAATGACCTTACAGCTTAAAAAATTGGTCGCAACTTGTCAGTACTACCCTCAACATTCAGCTCAAGCAATTGAACTTGCTGTTCATGCTATCTGTAGTGAAATTGACCAAGCCAATGCACATTTGGTCTTAAAACATTTAAACCAAAAACTACAACACACAAAACAAAATGACCCTATACATCAGGTGGTACTTCAATGAATTACGAACATGACCACCCGTTTATACCCGCACACCATCAACTGTCTTTACTCATAGATTTGGCAAGGCAGTATCATTTAGATGACCACATACTTTTAAGTGGTAGTGGTCTATTTTTGCAAGATATTTTATCTGCCAATAAAAAAATATCTTACTTACAGTTTATGACGGTATTAAACAATGCCAAAGCTCACTTTCACAGTGATGATATTCGCTTTTTATTTGGTGGACGCTGTTTAACCACCCCTTTTAACCATGCCTTAAAATCTATTTTATATGCACAAAACTTTGAGCAAGCACTCAATCGTTGCTTGGAATTTCACGCCTTAGTTTGCCCATGGCTTACCCCTAAGATCATGAAAAACCATCAGGAAATCATTATTTATTGGTTAAATGTACCACGTAACAACGATGGTTTATTTTTATTAGAAATGAGTATGAGTGCATTTAAAGCACTATCTAGAGAAATTTTAGCGGAAAAAGTCACTTGGCAATTTGATTTTAATAGCGATGAGCCTGAGTATATTGAACAATACTGGAGTCATTTGGGCGATCAGTTACACTTTAAGCAACCCATTTCTTGTATGCGTCTAAGCATAGATTATTTACAAAAACCGCTACCACAACACTCTTTCACCCTATCTTCAACCTGCTATATACAAGCACAACATGACATTGAAAAATACCAACTACAACACAGTTTTTTAGAAGCTATCTACCGGTACTTAATGCAAAATATTGGACAAGGCGTTTCATTAGACAGCACGGCAACTTATTTTTCTATGAGCAGTGCCACGCTCAAACGCAAACTTAAAAAGCACGGCACATCTTTTCAAGCACAAGTTGACCAATGCCGCTTACATACAGCCATGATATTACAACGCGTACATGGGTTTAACAGTGAGCAAATTGCTCACCATTTAGCCATCCATGATCCGACCAATTTTCGTAGAGCCTTTAAACGCTGGTGTGGCTTGCCTTTACAGTCATTAGTTTAAACCATAGCATTTAGACGTCGCTACATTTTGGTCTGTATTTGAATTTGCAGGATAAACAAAACAAATTAAGGCTTTTTTACCTTGTTGTAAGGTAAATACTGGGCCTGTGTCTTCAATATTTGTACTTACAATCTTCGCCCCATGATTCAAAAAATCAGACAATGGCTTTTGCTCTGCTTTAAGCACCGTTGGGTACTCTAGTGCATTGTCTGCAACTTTTGCACCTGTTGCAGGTGGCCAAATACTTTGTGCATATGTGAATTGACTTAAAGTCCCTAAAGTCAGTAATACAGCAGTGGATTTTAGCATGTATTTTTCCTAAAATGAGATTTCGTTTCAATATAAATTACTTAAAAAACAATAAGAAATAACATAATACAAGTCTCAACAAAGTGTAACTTTAAAGAATCTAGTCTTTATAAAATTTCTCGTAACCATCTAAGTTTCATTGCCTAACACACACCACAAAAAACCTCATTTAAGTGACAACTCAAAATTATATTGTATACACCTGAGTTAGCATGTTATAAACACAAAAAATAATAAAGAGTAACCTTCATGACCATTAAAGACTTCTTACTTGCATGTATTGTCATTTTGGCATGGGGTGTCAATTTCGTGGTGATTAAATTTGGGGTTCAAGATATTCCCCCCTTTTTATTAGGCTGCTTACGCTTTGTTTTTGTGGTCTTTCCTGCCATATTTTTTATTAAACGCCCACCTGTACCTACACGTCTCATTTTAATGTATGGTTTGGCCATCAGTTTTGGTCAATTCAGCTTACTATTTTTTGCCATGTATTTAGGTATGCCAACAGGTATCGCCTCTTTAGCATCTCAAGCACAAGTCTTTTTCACACTCCTATTAGGCGTGCTATTTTTAAAAGAAACATTAAAAATACAACATATTATGGGCATGTTGGTTGCAAGCATGGGACTCATTATTTTAGCCATCAGCAAAGCAGGTATAAACAGCCACGTGCCTCTGATTCCATTTTTATTTATTTTAGCGGCAGCCCTCTCTTGGGCAATTGGTAATATTTGCAATAAAGTGATTTTAAAACATGCCAATGTCAACGCACTGTCTTTAGTGGTATGGGCAGGTCTTGTACCCATTATTCCATTTTTCCTCTGTTCTGTATGGCTCGATGGCATTGATAAAGTCGGCATGAGCCTTGCACATATTCAAGCCAAAGATATTTTTGTAGTATTTTATCTCTCTATTGTCTGTTCATTGGTTGGCTATGGCTTGTGGGGCTACCTACTTAACAAATATGAAACATGGCGAGTTGCGCCACTGACGCTACTCATTCCTGTGGTTGGCTTAATTACCGGCTTTATTGTGTTAGGTGAGCGTTTATCTTACACACAATATATTGGCGTAGTCGTCATAGGTTTAGGGCTATGCATTAATATGTTTGGTCAACGAGTTTTTGCTCGGTTCAAAAGAAAACAAACCATCTAATTTTTAGACATAGTCACTTGTACATAATCAAGTAAACCATCTTGGTATAGCTTTTGGCACAGCTTCGCAGTCATTTTAATTTTAAAACCTGACAATCCTGTAAACTGCGTTGCGGGTTGCTGTGCAACATAATTGGCAAAGCCTAAAAAAACCTCTTGGCTTAGTCTTTGTATCTCTAATTGATGATAACCCTGTACTTGAGCCATTGATTGTAATGTTTGCACTGTTTCTAGGTGTGCAACCTGCACATTGGCAGATTTAAGCAAGTACTGATATTTTTTTTGCTGTAACCATGTTTGGTTATGCCAACGTTCATTGAAAAGCAAGTAATGAAAACCTACTCGTGTATTTGGCTTCACTAAGTGCCGAATTGCATGAAAAAAATCTGGCAAATAGCTATGATATAAAGCATCTATGCAGACAATAACATCGTACTGCTGTGTTAATCCATCTAATGCTAAGAAAGAACCTTGGTGCACCTGAATGTCATGGCTCACATTTTGAAGACGCGCCACACAATTTGCTTGTAATTCAATGCCCGTGATCTGCTTTACGGCGTAATTCTGTTGCCAAAAAAACAGGCTTGCCCCTTGCCCACACCCTAAATCAAGTACATGGTCATTTGCGCAAAGTTGTAATTGGTCGGCCAAGTGTGTGGCTAACTGCTCACATGCTTGCACATAACTGTGTGTTTGCGGTTGCCAGAAACCCAAGTTTGTCCAAGCATATAAAGCCGTATCCCCCAACATAGTGGCATCTACAGCGTATTTATGCCGTGATGCCCCGTGATGTTGCGGTATTTTTTGCACGCTAATAACCGAGTTCAGGTGCAACAGTAACTTTAGGTTTTAAGCCAACAAATGGCAGTGGTGCACCTAAGTTTTTTGCAATCTGCATGGCCGATGTCACAGCAGACTCTAAAATTGGCAAGCCATCGCACGACCATGAACCACAGAAATACACCTTACGATCTGTCGCTTTTTGACGGCGTTGTAACTCCGCATTTAACTCAATGGTCTGCCAGTTCACTACAGCACGGCTCAACTTCACAGTAGAAACAATTTTTTTCTGATCAATTGGCATGACAGGTCGCCATGTCTGGAACACAGCCTCTTTACCTACCAGTGTTGGCTCAATCGCATTCATCCATACAGTAAACTGTTGTTTTGTAAATGGACGATCCATCATATAACTGAGTACTGACCAATCTTTACGGCGTGGTGGCATGACTGTGGCATCAGTATGTATAACCAAGTCACCCTCTTCAAATTTAAACTGTTTGAGCAATGCAAGATCATCAGCAAATTGCTCTGAGTTTAAAAAGTCTTCAAGCTTGTTGGTTGGTGTAGCAACAATGGTACGGTCAAATAATTGTTGAACACCTGCGGCATTTTCCACATAAACTTTTTCGCCTTGTAACTCAACTTTAGTCACGGCAGAACCACTTTCAATGTGTATGCCTTCTATCAGTTTACTGACAAATGCAGGTGCACCGCCTTGTAAACGCAGTAACTGATCGCCATTGGTCAATTGTTGTAAAAAAATCAATAACGGTTTTGCAGGCCATTCACCAATGGTTTTTGGATTACAAGTACAAATGGTGTATAGCACAGGCATAATTGCACCATTCCAAAAGACTTCTTCAATCTCATTTTTATTAATAAATTCAGATAAAGTAATGTCTTGACGCTTAGATTTAAAGAAGCGGTAAATTGCACTTTTTAACTGCAACATGCCTTTGACTAAACGCACGCCATATTGCTGTAAACCCTTGCGGTTATTAATAATTGGAAAATTACCAATCGGTGCACGTGATGTGGTCAACCACGTTTCAATTTTTTCCTCAAACAACCAACTGCACGACATATAGGTTCGTACAGGGAATGTGTCTATGCCCAAATGTGTGGCTAAACTTAAGGTATTTTTCCATAAATAAGGGTTCATCACACGTAGCGGTGCATCAACGATTCCACCATCAAACTCAATACTGTGACTGTCCATACCACGCCCAGGCAGGGCTTCAAATACGGTAATATTATGCCCAGCATCTTTTAAAATTCGTGCAGTAGCCAGTCCCGCCATGCCACTTCCAATGACTGCTATATCCACGTAAGTATCCATTAAAAAGTTTTTTTTATTATGCGTGATCTGAACTCGAAAGACCTTATTAAAAAATACCATTCTGAATGGGTTATGTGTCTTTTTTTTAACATGCTGTAAATTTATTGTTTTATGGCAACTTTAAAATCGCTTTTATTTATATTGATGTGTGTTCCAAAATACATAGGGGGTAACTTGATAAATTATATATTAGAAAGTGGGGCTAATTTCTAAAACAAGGGATTTAAGAAACGATGAGAATGCCATAAAAATCAATATTTTCGCCATCATCAAAATATTCAGGATCAATTTCATGTAAATTTACACCTGACCCACTAGTGAAATCATATGGAATCAAAATTATTAATTAAAGTATCCGTCATATCATTCTACGTTTCTTAATTTTCCGAACATAATACAGATTCAAACTCTTGCTACCGACTAGAAAGATCAGAAGATGACCTTACGGTATAGCTCAAAACACTTTTAAATGTTGTTCTAACCATATCTCTTGATACATTTATTGCCACATGTAAGTTATAGCCAAAGAATCACTTAATAGAAATTTTATTTCATGTTTTAGGTATGAGTTAGGATTGTGCTAGCGTTTGCTCTCGAATAATATACGAAAGGCTAATCCTGCCAATACTGTACTCATTAACCAACGTTGAATTTGTGCCCAAAAAGGTTTCTTCTGTAAAAAAACAGCTATTCCTCCTGCAGAAATAACTATTAAACTATTAACTGAAATACTAATAAGAACTTGAAGACTCCCTAATTGTATAGACTGTAGAAGTATATTTCCTTGCTGAGGGTGTAGAAATTGCGGTAATAGAGACAGATACATAACTGCAATTTTTGGATTCAATAAATTAGTCAAAAATCCCATTAAAAACAATTTAAGCGATGAATCCTTAGGTAGTTTTTTGAGTTGAAAAAGAGGGAGAGCATTTGGTCTTATAGCTTGCCATGCTAACCAAAGTAGATAAACAGCACCTGCAATTCTAATTGCATCATAAGCATATGGAACAGCAATAACTAGTTTGGTTAACCCTAAAGATGCACATAGCATATAAAATAAAAAACCACACGCTACACCTGCTAAGGAAATAAAACCTGCTAATTGTCCCTGACAGATACTACGTGAAATTAAATAAATCATATTGGGACCAGGAGTCACTACCATTATTAAACATATGAGAGAAAATCCAAGTATTTGAGAAATATCCAGCATAATTAGATCCTCTAGGTTTGAGTATAATTTACTTATTTTTATAGCATGATATTCTTTATTTGAGTATTTCCCACTCAATATATAAAAGTCAAGCTGAATATAAAGTATACATAACACAGCTGACCTCAAATACCCAAATGCATTAATTTTTCTTGAATCGCATCACTAAAAGGTATCAGTCTAATTAGGTAGTCTTAACAACCTTATCACTAATAAAAATTGCAATATCATATAAACACATTTAATTTATATAAGGCTAAAAATATTAGTGAAGTTTTAAAATATGACATAGTTTAAGCAATAGAAAAAAATTGAGCTTAAAACCAAACTAAGTAAAATATGACGTATAATGAGCGAAATTACTATCGAAAAAATAGCAGCGTATAAATAACTATTAAGAGAAATTTCTTTTAAAATATGTTGATCATCAAAAAATATTATAGGAATGCAAATTGCAGTTAATAGGCTTGGAGCTGCATATTTAAGCATCCTTTCTAAAAAACTTGGGATTTTTATTGCAATTGTTGGTTCTAGAAAAAAATACCTATTAAAAAAAATAATGATAGCAAGTCCAAAAATTGTAACCCAATTCATTTAAAAGACCTCTGAGTGTTTAAATTTTCTAATAGTGTGCTTATAACCATACCAAATAAACCAGCAATAATTAGAGCACCTTGAATATGAAAAAATGTTAATAAAAACATCGATATTGCCGTCAAGAGTACTGAGCAGAATGTCAATTTATCTTTTATCAGAGTTAAAATTAGAGGAATAAAAATTGCTATTATCGAGAAATCAAGGTGGTAACTTTGAAGGTTTGGAATAGTCGATGCTAAGAAAACGCCCATGGCACTAAAAGCGATCCAAAAGATATAGAAGCATAATCCAGCGCCAAGAAGATAATAAAAATTTCTTTTGGTTGAATCTGATCCTATAGCAAATAGCTCATCAGTGAGTAAAAAACCTAGGCTTAATCGGTGTTTAATGGGAAGATGTTTAATGTCATTTCTTAGTGTTAAAGCATAGATGAAATGTTGTGCAGTGATAAAGAATACAGTGAGAAAAATACTTATGGTGGAAGAACCAGCCATGACAAGTCCTAGGCTTACTAACTGGGCTGCTCCAGCAAACATAACAATAGACATACCCAAAGCCTGACTATTTGATAGTCCAGCATGTATAGCCATAGACCCTGCTAATATAGCCCATGGAATAGCTGAAATTGAAAGAGGTAACATATCTAAAACACCTTTATAAAAAAGGTATTTGGACTGTTTTTCCTCCTCGATACTTATGGGTGTTCTTTCATGACTCACTTTGTTTATCCAATAAAAATATATGGAAGTAAGTGTGTCTATGAATCAGAACCAAGACTTGTATAATATTGCTTATTATTGAATAAAAATATTTGCTATATACTGCGATGGAGTTACTCCAACAGCCTTTTTGAAATGGCGATTAAAATGACTTTGATCGGAGAATCCACATTTAAGTGCAACAGATGTGACTTTTTCCCCTTTCTTCAATAGTTGTTGAGCTTTAATAAGTCTAACTTGGAGTAACCATGCATGAGGTGGTAATCCTACATTTTTTTTGAACTCTCGTAGAAAATGCCAAGGGCTAAGATTTGCTAAAGTAGCAAGATCATCTAAGGAAAGGTTTTCATCGGAATGAGATGAGATAAAGTCCTTAACTAATAATATTCTAGATTGAGCATTTGATAAATCAGATACTTCTCTTCGGCGTCTTCCATGCTTTGCCATTAGGCATGCAATCGTTGATAAATACATTGTCTCTTTAAAAAGTAAGTTATCTTTTTCTTCTAGTAAATCAAATAATAGGCATAATTGGCGAGCTAGCCCCTCATCATGTACAACTGCTTGCTCAAACCAAGGAGCCTCACCTTTATTAGAGAAAAAGTCTTGGCTAATATCTATTAACATTTCTGGCGTTGGATAAATGGCTCGATAGCTCCACCCAGAGGATAATGCCGATGAACCTGTATGTACTTCATCAGCATTAACTAGAATGATATCTCCTTTAGGAGCAATATGATTTTGTCCTTTTCTAGAAAAGGCTTGAGCTCCTCGGGTAATCACTCCTATGCAATATTCTTCATGTACATGCTTTGAAAATTGTTTTTGATGATAATGAGCTTTTAATAGCCCAAGTCCACCTAGCTCCCTTAGGTGCAAATAATTTACGGACTCTTTGTGATTCTGCATTATCTTTCAATGTCTCAAAATAAGAATGTATAGAATAAAATTGCGTTAAAAAAACTAATACTATCTAAGATAATTAATCCTAGATAGTATAATGGACAGCTTTTACTAAACCTTTAAACCAGCTTCAACAAAACTATCCCATTATTTAAAAAGTGGGTTTAAGTCACATGATCACCACTAGCCATTGCTATTTCATATGATCAATACCTGAAATTAACTCTCAGCCCATACTTTTTAAAATAGCCTTGTTGTTCTGCACCCCATATTGCTAATTTCCAACCACCATTAAAGCTAATGATACTGACATTCTTCTCTTTATGTTCAGATGAATGAATTAATGTGATAGATAAGTCAAAAAACCTAATATAGACTTATACAAAACTAGCTCCTAAAAAATCAAAGGTTATGATTGATAATCATTTTTAAAAAAATAAATAGCTATCATTAATATTGGTGGGATAAATAAGATGAACTTCAAATAGAAATGATAGATTAGTCCAGCACTAGCACAACCTATTGTAAAACTAATAATCTGAGGTAGTACTTTCTTAAAACGATTAGTCATTGCTACCCTATCTACACTTTTATCTTTCGTAATAATACTTCCTAAATCAACCATTAATTGTGTAGTAGACCCTGTCATTACAGTAGTTGGAGCTTCTTTTATCCAATACAAACGGTGAATCGCATTCTGTATCCCCATACTAAAAATTAAAAGCATACCCACAGTGAAGGCAGGCCAAGAATACTCTAAGGAAAATGGAATGTATTTTTCTGAAACAAAAGCAGCTAATAGATACAAGAAAAATTTAAATTTTAAAAGAAATGAATAAGATAATTTTTGATGTCTTAAAAAATACTGATCAATTACTTTACTAATAAGTACTGCAAAACAAAACATTGGTAATGCGAATAACTTTGCTAAAGTAGCGGATTGAGTATTAGTAACAAGTGAATACCCCAGAGTTACAAAGTTTCCTGTAACATGTGCTGCAAATAGGCCACCAATAGATAAAAAACTTGCTGTATCTACATAGCCTGCATTAAAACTTAAAAATATGGGAAGCTTCCGTTGCATGTTCATCACTTTATTGGTAAATAAGTAATCCTATTTTCTAATAAAATTTACTTTTATTCTTTTTTTAAAGTGCCAAAATAGTTCGATAAACTGCCAACATTTGATTTATGCATATTACAGAAATTAAACACGACTCAAATGCCGAAATTCCCTACCATGTTCATGATAGTAGTCAGTTATTAATTGTCAAAAGTGGTATATCTAAGGTACAAGTTGAAAATGGATGGTGGTTAGTCATGCCTGAGACTGGTCTTTATATCCCCCCTAAAATCCCACACAGAGCACTGTATGCTAAAGATGCAAACATAGTAAGAGTTCTATTTAACTCTAAGAACCCTAGCACTTTATCTCATGTTAGTTTAATCACATTTTCGAACTTAACAAATGCTTTAATAGAAGAAATAATGAGACTGAAAAACCAAGAATATACTTTAGAGGTTTTCAATCAACTAGAATTAATTTACCAACTATTACATTATCAGGTTAAAGATAATTTAAAAAAAGATAACTTATATATCTCTGATGGTTATGACAAGAGACTCAAATACATTACAAATAAATTAAAAAATAATCCATGTTGCTTAGACAGTTTGTATCAACTTGCTAAGGAAGCTAATTCAAGTTTAAGAACGATTAATCGGTTATTTGAAAAAGAAACAGGGCTTACATTTAGCCAGTGGCGTCATCATTTAAGAATGATGATCGCAATTGAAAAACTACTACAAGGCAGTAGTATTACAAAAATCGCTTTTGAAGTTGGTTATCAAAGTTCAAATAGTTTTTCGACAGCATTTCATAAATATATGGGGCAACCACCTCAAAAATATTTATTAAACTATAAAGCAACTTAAAGCGTATCTATACCAAGTACCCTACAAATGGGAAGCTTCTTTTACTCCATTTAAGTTTAAACGATGCTAAGCGTAGGACACCTTTTACATAATGCCTAAATAAGGTTTACAATACAGTAATATCCATTAAAATTTTTTTATTATGCGTAATCTGCACTCGAAAGATCTTCTTAAAATACCATTCTGAATGGTATTATTTTATACTTACTTTAAAATCAATTTGAATATTACTGCTCTTTCAAATAATCCTGATCGCTTATCACTTCTAAAATGTGCAACTGACTGATCTCTAATTTTTTGATTATCTCAGGTATAAGAGACTTTTCTACAAAGAGATAGTCGGTTCGATCAAAGCCACCTTGTAACTTTAATTTGCCATTGCTCAGGCAAATATTCATCATTTTTTGCTCTCGTAAACTATTAATGATGGCTACTTTATATTCATGAAAATTTACTTTTTTATTTTCTTTTTCACAACTTTCATCAAACAATGGCAAATAGAAGTCTAGAAATTTTGCCTCACCTACTAAATATTGTTGTAGTACATGCTGTTCGACTGAAAGCCCATAAGACATATATTTACACTGCTCAGCCTCTGCTTCTGAAAGCCAGTGATCAAAAACAGAAACTACAAAAACACTGTCCCACATATATCAAACTCACATGATTCAATTTAAATAAGACTTTATTTATTTTTTCTTATTTTCTCTAAATGATTTTTTAATCTAAAGTAAAAACAGCATACAAATATTGCAACCATACAACATAAGATTGGCACTATATCAAAAGATTTACCACTACTAGCATTAATCATTTGAGCATATATGGTGAGCACTAAAAAAATGCTGAAAAATATGATTCCTCTTCTTTGGGACTTTTCTTGTTGCGTTTTATTCATTTTAAATTGCTCTAAGGTTTTATTTTTTTAAATGCAAACTATTCTCACATGGTAGGTAATAACAAATAGAATGTAAAGAAATCTTTCACTCTCTTGAACCATCAAATACAAGATATGGCTCTTTTATTAATGTACTTTAAAAGCCACTGATTACTCACTTCTATTAAGGCTTTAAAGCATATGTTTTTCTAATATTTTTAATATTAAATGGCTTGGTGAGTGCAGAGAAATCTTCTACAAAACTGTCAACTTCTCGTGCAATACCACGTTGATCTATGAATAGCGTCACATTGACTTGTTTATTCTCATCTAAATAGTCGATTTGCGTTTGACTTGTAACAAGCACACCATCGCTCGAATTACTTTCGCTCGGATAGATGATTTTAAATGATCCCATCGCACCATCATTTAACGGCATTGCATAGCACTCTGGTAAAGGTACTAAAACATTTATTTTTATCGGTGAAATATTGATTAAACTCTTAATAATGAATATTTCATCTGACGTGAGGAGTCTCATATGGTATACCTAAGTTAATCTATTCACACTACCCAAAAATGCGGTATTCAGCAAATGACCATACAGCAAATGACCATACAAGGTTTTTTCAGTCATAAAAAAGCGATTCTTTTTGCTAAAAACACATCTATTTTTCAAAATGCCTCTGCCATCAATACAGAACATCTTTGGCAAATGTGTGATAGAAATTTTAGTGATCTAAACAATCCAGATTATGCTCAGGTCATTCAATCTGTTTTTTCCCTGTATAAAGTCAATACATCAACACACGCATTTGAATCTACAGAAAAAATATTAGCATTTGATATTTCATCTAGCATGTACGATTGTTTGGCATACCAAGAAAGTCATGGATTTTTTGATGAATGTGACTGCCCTCCACCTGAATTTTGGATGGCTTATATAGATGATCGACTTTTTTCTTATATTCCTAAAGCGTATATAGATCAAGCCAATGCAGGCGTGAATATCTCTATGAGTGAGAGCTTGCAATGGCTAGAACCGATCTTTGCATAATGTTTTATAAAAAAAGCACTTCCAAAGAAGTGCTTTTTTCCAATCAATTAAAACTTAAATTCAACCCGTGCCCAGTAGTTGCGACCAATATTATCAACTTGGTCTGTACCACTAAAACCAACATTAGCATTACCCAGTTTATTTAAATGCTCGCTATAAGTGCGGTCAAAAACATTATCAATACCCAGAGCCAAAGTGACTCCATTGTTCCAACGGTATGCACTATTTAAAGAGACCGTGGCAAAGCCCTGACTTGGCCCTAAATCATAACCCACAATATTGCCTTGTTTTTGGCTATAGCGATGCTGTGCTGCCACTACACGCCACAATGCACCAACGCTATACTGGTCTGCAACATAACGTAAGTTTACACGTGCTTCTAACGGTGCAATTTGTGGTAAAGCACGGTTTTGGGTGGTATTTTCTCCCCAAGCGTACATGGCACTCACATCAGTTTGAATATGCGGTGTAAATTTATACCCCACACCAAACTCTCCGCCTGCAATTTTAGCATTTACATTCATCGCATTGGTTGCCGTACCGTATTGGGTCAAAATAAAGTCTTGCACATATCCTGCATAAGCAGATGCCCAATGGTTTAAGCGCTGCCCCTGATACTGATACCCCAAATCAAGTTGAGTGGTTTTTTCTGCTTTTACTGCATTAAATACATCTTGGCGACCATTACCTAAACTTGGCGAAAATATTTCCCAATAGTCTGGCATACGCTGTACATGACCAACGCCAATATAGGTTTTGGTATTGAGTGCAGGAAACTCACTTTCTAAACGTATAAAACCACTTGGTAACGTTTGGCTACGCTTTTGGTTAAACCTCTGTGTCGCCACTCTAAAATCTTTGACATCTACAGCATCTACACGTGTACCGATGACCACTTTTTGTTGCTCAGACAGTGCATGTGATGCTTCAGCAAAAATACCATATGACTCAAATGACATATCTTTTTGACGTGGCAACTGTTTATAGAACCGTGTACCACGTTTATTATGGCTGTTATATTGATGATCTAACCCTGTTAGCACGGTCCAATCACTCACATGGGCAGTGATCTCCATGCGCTCATTTAAAGTCTTACGTGCCACATTTGAAGCCATCGCCA
Source organism: Acinetobacter rathckeae (assembly GCF_015627125.1). Classification (GTDB taxonomy): domain Bacteria; phylum Pseudomonadota; class Gammaproteobacteria; order Pseudomonadales; family Moraxellaceae; genus Acinetobacter; species Acinetobacter rathckeae. The sequence continues at coordinate 27,371 of NZ_VTDO01000010.1, forward strand.
TATTTTTATTCAGCGGTCGTAAACCATAATTATCCATCACATGGTCATTAAAATTATAGTTCAATTGTAGATCTATTTTCTCAATCACATCATTGATATAGGTTTGCTGAAAACGAAGCCCCAAATGGTCTCTGGCAAACAAAGTACCGTCCATACCACGGCCTGCATATGCCACTTGCCCATTGGCTTTTCCTGCTGTGGCTTCTAACCACGTATGTTCAGTTGGTCTCCAACCCAGTGCGAGATCTGTATTCCATTTTTCCCAATTGGCATGCACGGTTTTACCTGCACCATCAACATAATCATTTGACACCGAACGGTTTGCATTTAAGCGAGCATAGTACTGTTGATCTCCCACAGCCACATCTACATTATGGTCTAAACGACCAAATGAGCCCATGACTGTGCTGACCTGACCTTTATAAAACTGACCATCATTAAACGTTACAGGCTTGCTATCAAATAATACTGTTGCAGCAGAGCCTGGGTTAGCAAAGCGTACTGTTTCAGGGCCTTTAATCACGGTCATCTGATCAAAACGCTCAGGTGAAATATAAGAGGTCGGTGCATCCATACGACCACCGCATGCCCCAAGGTTTTCAGAGTTATCTGACAAGACTTTTATACGAGAGCCAAACATGCCTCTAAAAGTAATATCACTATTGACCATACCTGCACTTTTCACGGCGTTAAAGCCCATAATACTTTGTAAATATGCAGCACCATCCACTGAAGGCATGGGTTGAGTCGGTTGTTTCGGGTCTAGCACGACTACTAGACCATTAGCAGTGTTTCCTTTTTCTGCAGTACTCACAATTGGGGTGAGCTGCACCACTTGGTCAGCATAAGTATGCTGTACATATAAGATACAAGAAATCATGGCAGCCAAAGGGCGCATAACATAAGTTGAAGTAGACATATTTTTTCTCAAATTTTAGCTGTAACAAAGCAATACTGGGTAAAATCACCCAATATGACGTGTTCAATACATGTTTTAATGACGTGTTCTAGCTAAACGATGGCGGTGCTCGCCCTTGAGGTATGAGAAATAAACGCTGTAAATTAAAGTACACATGCTTAAATGCATGCATAAATGCCAGTAGTCTGACCTTCAATTTGACAAATATTTCGTTAATGCCTAAATCCAAGAATGGAATCAGATGATTATAAACGGTACAAAATGGACACTGATGATATGCATCATGCATACCCGTTGTATGATTGGAGTGTGCTTTGGCCGTAAAAGGTTTTTCTACTGTTTCGGTATGATGATGGTGTGTTGAACTCATGGCATCTGTATGATGCATGCTATGTTCAGTTTGAGGTTGTTCAAGTGCAGTGGTAATGGTTTCACACAGCACAGCCACCTGCATTTGCTCAGGCAAAAAAGGTTGCAGAAAGACGGCAAGCTGTAAAATTATGGCACTGATTGACAGTACCCACCCCATCTGAAACAAAAGCACAAAACCGTTGAATTTATTACATTAAATTATAGCATAAGTCATATTATTTAGGCATATCAACCTATATTAGATTGATTGAAAATCACGATAAGTATAGAAAAATAATATATTATTCAATACATTAAAATACTTGTCACTTAACTGTTTTATCACACAACCACATACCAAAAAGCATAGCAATAATAAAGTAAATGGCTTGCATATATCCCAAAGAAAGGAGTGCCAAAACCGGTGCAGGGCAAATGCCAGAAATACCCCAGCCTATACCAAACAATGTTGCACCCAGTAATAATTTACGATCTATCTGCTGCCCTGTAGGTAGGTGTATTTTTTCATTAAACCACGTATTGTTTATTTTATGATGTTTCACCAGTTGAAATGGAATGATGGCCACTAAAATTGCCCCGATCATTACAAAGGCTAAACGTGCATTCCAGTGCCCAAAAATATCTAAAAAAGAGTGTACAGTATGCGGATTGATCATATCTAAAATCATCAAACCTAATGCAAAAATCCCACCCCATAAAAATGCCAATGCTTTTTTCATGGTGTCCTCTCAGGCAAAAATGTGTTTGAGTAAAAAAACTGTTAAAAACCCAGCGCACATAAACACAGCAGTTGCAATAATTGAACGTAAAGACAAACGGCTAATACCACACACCCCATGACCACTGGTGCAACCTGAACCTAAACGCGTGCCAAAGCCCACCAATACGCCACTAATGACAAGCCATATCGCAGAAGTTTCCAACTGAATATCTAGTGGTTGAAGGTATTGATAGATAAAAGGCACAACCATTAATCCCATGAGAAACCAAAAACTACTGTGTTGGAATATCATTTTGTAATGAAGTTGTTGTGAGATCATGCCACTAACCCCTGCCACACGACCATGCGTCAATAAATAACCCACCACAGCAATACCAATGAGCACACCACCGACTAAACTTTGTATGTATTCCATGATTCAATGCTCACTGATAATTTATTGTATTGAATGAAGATGAATCTAAGCGCATATGTATGGTATACCATATTGGGTCTTGTTCTTCTAATATGGTCTCAAAACCCTGCTGTAACCAAAATGCTTTTGCACCTGCCAAAAATGGCTGGGTATGTAAATAAATGACATCTATATTTTTTTGATGTGCAAGCTGTTTTAACTTCTGTACCAATTGCGTAGCGATCTGTTGCCTGCGGTACTGTGGCAAAACATAAAGCTTAACCAACTCGACTACAGTCTGTGCTTTTAAATCAAATAAATGCGAAAAACGTTGGTCATAGGCTCGAAAACCTGCAACTGCAACCAATTTTTTTTGCTCATATACTGCAATAAAACACCCCAAAGGGTGCTCAATAAAAGTCTGCTGAAAAAAAGAAAGATCATCAGGAATCACCTGATGATCTAACATGGGAAACATGATTCGACGGCCTGCCATTACAAAATCAGTCATCGCTTGAATTTGCAAGGCATCTGCTTTCTCAACCACTTTAAACTGTAATGCTGTTGTTGTGGTGAGAAAAGACATATTTACTCCATTAGAATTTATAATTTACTGTTAAAAAGATTTCTCGTGGATTACCTGGAGTCACCCACTGTTGTGCATAGCTTGATGCATAATACGTTTTGTTAAATACGTTATTGAGTGTCGCTTGAAAACGTAAGTTACTGCTTGCTTCGTAGTACGCATTGAGATTTGCAATGGTATATGCAGGTAAGTTAAAGCCATCATCTGCCATGCTACCAGAGCGTGAAGACATGTATTGTACATTACCACCTAAACCAATTTTTTGCTCGCCTGATTGCCAGACATCATAGTTTGCTAACACGTTTGCACTGTTTTTCGGGCTATTTAAAATACGTGCACCTTTGTAATCGCCTTTTTCAACTTTAGCATGTGTATAAGTATATGCGAGTTTTACATTTAAACGCTCTGTCGGTTGCATAGCAACATCTAATTCTACACCACGGCTTTTTTCTTCGCCATTTGCAATACTAAATGCGGTATCTTTTGGATTGGTTGCCAATACATTCTGTTTTTTCACGTGGAACACAGACATTGAAGACGTCAGTAAGCCATCTAGTAGTTTTGCTTTTGCACCTAGCTCATACGACCACGATTTTTCAGGATCAAAACCTTGACCATTAATATCTAGACCAGAGTTTAAGTGAAAGGCTTGACCTGCACTTGCAAACACAGACCATTCATCATTCACTAAATAGTTCACCGATGCTCTTGGGCTAAAGTGAGTAAAGTTACTTTTACCTAATACATTGGTTCTTTTATTCAATAGTGATTGTTTGTAATAATCTAAACGACCACCGAACAGCACAGACCACTGTGGATCTAGCTCAATATAATCACTTAAGGTTAACGCTGCATTTTTTTGGACTTCTTTGGTACTAGATACTACACCCGTCACCTCTGGTAACGTTGTTGTATAAACAGGATTATAAATATTAATAAAGTATGAATTAGCACGGTAACGTTTGAGTGTGTTTTCTAAGGTCAACTCACTCAGACTTGTACCAATCACCACTTTATGTTCAATGCTACCCGTTGCAAACTCACCTAAAGCATCATGATTGAGCAAATAACTGGTTGAGTGATTATCACGTAAACGGCGTTCGCGGTTTAGATCGCCATTTGCTTGCACGTTTTGCAAACGTGCTTCAGTTGAATAGCCTTTTAAACTGTTGTCTTTATAGGTAAACGACGCTTGGCTTTTCCATGCATCATTCCATAGGTGTTCAACACGTAATTGCTGTAATGTATCTTTCATGGTCAATTGACCATCATTTTTTTGACCTAAAAAGCGAGTGATTGGAATCACACCAAGCTGATTATTGACAGCCACCACACCACGGTCGAATTGGGTATGAATGGTTGAATATTCACTGTCATAATTCACTTGTGTTTGATCTGACGGTTTCCATGTCAGTTGTGGTGCAACAAATACACGGTCATTTTTTACAAAATCACGAAAGCTATGGTTTTTCTCATAAGCTGCATCTAAACGGTATGCCAAAGTATCTGTAATAGCATCGGTTGAACCTACTGCAACACGGTATTGGTCATGTGAACCTGCTCGTGCAGAAACTTCTTGCTCAGGGCTAAATTTTGGCTTTTTAGTCACAACATTTAGCGTACCACCTGGGTCTCCTGCCCCATACATGGCCGCTTCTGGGCCTTTCAGAAACTCAACTTGTTGAATATTGGCCATATCTCTTGACGCAGATAAACCTAAGTTATTAATACCATTACGTAAACTAGATGCCCCAATGGTTTGGTCAGTATAAAAACCACGGACTGAGTAGTTGTCCCATAACCCACCAAATGGGTTGAGTACCGACACACCACTCACCACCCCCAACGTATCACTAATACGTTGTGCATTGGTATCTTGTAATACTTTTGCAGAAACCACCGCCACATTTTTTGGTGTTTTCATCGGGTCAATGGCAAATTTTGTAGATGCACTTGAAGGTTTACCTGCATAAGGGACTTTGACGGTGCTTTCTGATTGAAATGAAAGCGAATTAAGCACAGCAACATCTTCAGATTGTGATGTTTTTTGTTCTTCTGCTTGAGCAAGGGGAGTAACACACAGAAGGGTTAAAGGTACAAGGTTTAGCCACTGTTTCATGTTATTTAACTTCGACAAATATTACGTTATAATATAACACTATAACTAAAACTTATACAATAATTCAATCTTTATTTAAGGTTGGTCATGTTCATAAATACAAAATATAAACTACATCAATCATTTTTCAAATAATGAAACACCATTAACATGTTAAAAATAAATGCTTTTCACCCCAATAAATACAAATAATTCTTATTCTCTTTAGTGCATTAATTTTTTTAAAAAACATTCAATTTTTATGATTTTTCTACATGATGTGGTTAGAATCTTGCTGTTTTTTATACTTTATTCAATCTCGCTGATGGAGCAATATGTGAACATGTACGTTCTTCGTCATCATCTATGGCAAATGATGACCTGTATGGTCTTGGTTGTCATCACAGTATGGCTCAGTGCATGTAGCGCTCCACCTTCTGTAGCAACGTCACCGATGAATTCACCCACAGACATTCAAGTCACCGATGCTTCAAATCATACCGTTACCTTAACACGCCCTGCACAGCGCATTGTGGTGCTCTTTGAGGCCAGTTTAGATGATTTATATATGCTCGGTGCAGGTCAGTCTGTGGTGGGCATTCCTGCTAAAGTTTACCATTCACCCAGTCTTTTTGCGGCATATCGCCTCCTCGACCCACGTATTGCACAACAACAGATTGCAACACCCAGTAGCTGGGAAGCATCGACCAATTTAGAAAGCATTGTGGCATTACAACCCGATTTGGTTTTAGTCAGTTCAGGGCAACGAGATGTCATTGAGCTATTAAAAAGCATGCACATTGCTGTTTATGCCGTACAGTCAGAAAACTATCAGCAAACTCGTAAAGAACTCCTAGATCTTGGTGTCTTAACAGGACAAGCTGAACGCGCGAAACAGTTGGTGAGTTTTATTGAAGATGAAATTCAAGCCATGCACAACACCAGCAATATGCCCCCTAAACAAGTCTACTATGCATGGTCAGGTGGGCGTATTTTCTCAACATCAGGCCGTAACTCTATGCCAAACACCGTCATGGCATTGGCAGGCACAGAAAATATTGTTAAAACTGAATTAGACCAACCCACAGTGAACCCTGAGCATTTAATTGAATGGAATCCAGATGTGATTTTACTGTGGAACTCTGACCCTAAACTGATTTACAACCGCCCCGAGTTACAGTCATTAAAAGCCGTACAAAATAAGCAAGTCTTTAGCTTAAACCCAAGTTTTTTATTTAACCCCCACACACCCAAAATTTTATTGGCAGCCAATCAATTACACCACTGGGTGAGCCCATCAAAACAGTCAGCAATTTATGCCAGCCAAGATCAAAAACGTATTTTAAGCATGTTTTATGGCCCAATCATTGCAGAGCAGTTGCTGCAACTTGCTAAAAATACCTAAGGATATATTTTGAAAACCCCAGTTTTTTGCATGATTTACGTGTTTCCAATCCCATTTATTATTTTTTCTTTACTGATTGGGCCATCGCAACAATTTGGCTGTATAGATTACGCCCATGCCTTACTCAGTTTTGTATTACCCTCACACTACTTTAGCCAGTACCATGCCAATGACCTTGCCATGATGCAAAATATTATTGTTAATATTCGCATGCCTCGGGTTTTTCTCACTTTTTTGGTAGGTGCAGCACTCGCTTCTTCAGGCAATGCCCTACAAGCCCTATTTCGTAACCCACTGGTGGACTCTTATATTTTAGGTATTTCATCGGGGGCTGCCTTAGGGGCAGCTTTAGCATTACTCACGCAGTGGCTACCTGTGCAAATTTCAGCCTTCATTTTTGGTATTTTTGCGGTATGTCTGACCTACGCTTTTGCACAGCAACGCCATGAAAAAAGCTCTGTGGTGGTCATTTTACTCTCAGGCATGATTGTATCGGGCTTATTTATTGCAGGACTAAGTATCGTGCAATATTTGAGTGACCCTTATAAATTACAAGCGATTGTACAATGGACAATGGGCAATTTACATCAGGCAACATGGAGCAAGGTCAATCAAGCTGTCTTGCCAATTTCTGCTTCACTAATTGTTTTATACATTTTACGCTGGCGTCTAAATTTATTGGCTTTAGGGCATTTAGAAGCCCAAGCCGTAGGGGTAGACCCGAAAAAAGACCAATTTATTGTGATTCTATGTGTGACTTTAGCCACTTCATCTTCCGTGGCTGTGGCAGGAATTATTAGCTTATACGGTCTTTTTCTCCCCCACCTCATTCGCATGATGATTGGTCCTAACAATGCCAAGACTGTGCCTGCAAATATTTTTTTAGGCGGTTCTTTTTTACTGCTGATTGATAATATTTCACGTACATTTTCAAGCTTTGAAATTCCAATTGGTATTTTCACCATGCTGCTCGGTGCACCGATCTTTTTATATTTAATTCGTCGCTATAACATGAACTGGGCGTAATCATGACCAATATTTTTATTCGTGAATTAAGTTTCCAATACCAAAACCGTCAAATTTTAGAGCATATTAACCTACAGTTTCATGCGGAACGTTTTTCTGTATTATTGGGTAAAAATGGCAGTGGAAAGTCAACATTATTCAACCTCATGGCAGGCATTTACCCCCTGCAACAGGGTCAGATTTTATTCGAAACACAGCCTTTACAGACACTCAAAGGGCAACAACGTGCTAAACAATTTGGCTTTTTGGCACAAAATCATCACAGTGTATTTAACTTTCAAGTACTAGATGTAGTCATGACAGGCCGTAGTGCTTTTTCAGGCTATAGACCTTCTTCAACAGACCAAGATCAAGCTTTTGATGCCTTAAAGTCTTTAGATATTGCACATTTAGCACAAAGAGATTACACCACATTGTCAGGTGGTGAACGCCAATTGGTGATGATCGCACGGATTTTAACGCAAAACCCTAAAGTTATTTTCTTAGATGAACCCACTAACCATTTAGACATGTACTATCAAGCATTTTTAATGGAAAAGTTACAACAGTTAAGCCAACAAGGCTACACCATTGTTGCAATTATGCATGACCCCAATTTGGCATTTTTATACGCAGATGACTTTTTCTTTTTAAAGCAACAACAGATTATAAAAGCCGACAGTAAAGACCAAGCCTCTTGCCCAATACATTTACAGCAGATTTATGGTTTGGCTTTTGAACAAGGGTTTGTGGCTGGTGAACCGATGGTCATGCCGAAAAAGAAAAGCTTATAGTGATGATATTACTTTAAAGCGTAGCTGAGCACACAGCCCTGAAAGTTCTTTAGAGTCTAAAAGGGTTAATTCACCTTGAATTAAAGCCAATGCAGTATCAACAATAGATAAGCCCAAACCACTTCCCACCACATGCTGTTGGGTTTCGACTAGGCGAACAAATTTATCTCTGACTGCTTGGCGTTGATGTGTCGGAATACCTGAGCCACTGTCATGTATTTCAACCACAACATCGGCGTCTACCAGCATCACTTTCACTAAAATTTGCCCATCATTGGGTGTGTATTTAATGGCATTGTCCAAAATATTAACAAAAATACTTTCAATGGTGGCATAGGTTGCCCAAATTTGCGGAATATTCATGTTAGGTGAGATATCCACCTGAAAATGCATATTTTTTGCAAGCATCGCAACCTGTAATTGACCAATTGCCTGCCGAAGTACATCTAAGACATCTATTGGTAAAAATTGTTCTACATTCATATCATCTTGATGTGCCAATTTCATCAGTTGCTCTACCAGCCGTGCCATACGCTGTGTACTGAGCTGTAAATCCGCTAAATTTTCTTGATACACTGCACTGCTTCGCTCTGTTCGCTGTAAAAGTTCAACATGTAGCTGAATGGCAGTTAACGGTGTTCTCAGTTCATGTGCAGCATTGGCAACAAAGAGCTGTTGCTGATTTTTAGCGTGGGCAATACGCTCAAATAAATAGTTTAATTCATTGATTGCAGGAATAATTTCTGTAGGCAGTTTGGCTATTTTAATTTCTGATAAATCTGAATGATGGCGATGAGAAAACACCTGTTTTAAGTCTGCAAGTGGTCTTAAATGCTTTTTAATCAGCCGATATAACCCAAACACTCCTAGAGGCACAAAAAACAAATACGGCAACAACATATTGATCGCTAACTCTTTAGCCAATGCCACTCGTACCCGCATGAGTTGACTAATTTGTATTTGCTTGTCGCCAACAGGGCGTACATACATTTTTAAATCGCCTCGGGAGGTCATTTGATTCGTAAAGTAGGCCTTTTGTGCAATAGGGAGCAAATAGCCATGCGAAAGACCGGTATGTTTTAATTCAGATTTTTCAACCACATCAATAAACACATCTGTTTCGTTATAACGATATTTGGGATTAAACACAGATGTTCTAAAACTTTGATTATGTACTTCTAAGAAGTTCGCCATTTCCTGCATTTGACGATGAATCACTTCTTGTGATTCTTCAAGTGCAATCCGATAGGCAGAAATACCAATTAAAAATAAAAGTACTAAACTAAAAATGCAGATGGTTACAGACATACGCTTACTCAGCGAATAACCATAATATCGAGCACGTAGTTTTTTTAACATTGCTATGTCATCAATTATTGATTGTTTTCATTGGAGATATTTAGGCAATACCCCAAACCACGGACATTACGAATACGATGTTTACCCAGTTTCATGCGTAAGTTATAAATATGCACTTCAATGGTATTACTTTGAATCTCATCGTCCCAATCATACAACTTTTGCTCAAGCATATCTCTTGAAAAAATCTGATTGGGATACATCATCATTGGTTCAATAATCGCCCACTCTTTGCTCGATAAAATCACTTGTGTGTCATGATCAAAAAAACGATGGGTCTGCGGAAACATACTTAATGCCCCTACTTTAAAGCACACCTCTTCATCGCTATAGGCCGTACCACGGCGAATCACCACCTCTATACGTGCCAGTAACTCATCAAAGACAAACGGCTTAACAAGATAATCATCCGCACCAAGCTTTAGCCCTTGTACTTTGTCTTTGGTTTGGTCACGAGCACTTAAAATAATCACCCCTGTTTTATGCAGGTTCAGCGTTTTACGTAAATACTGTAAAACTGCTATACCGTCATACTCAGGTAGCCCTAAATCGAGCAAAACAAGGTGGTAGAACTGCTTAGATAAACAGTCGAGTGCTTCCAACCCTGTTTTCGCCCAATCGACATGATAATTTTCATGGCGCAAAAGCTGAATGGTTGTTTTACTAATCATTAAATCATCTTCAATGAGCAGTATTTTAATCATTTCAGTTTCCTTGACACTGGTGTAGTAAGTCGAGATTTACATCTGAAACGGCTGTTTTCACATCAAGTAAATTCAACACCGTTGGAAAGAAATTATCTTGGCTCACGGCATCATGAACTTTCTTTTTCAAACATGCAGTACTTTGTGCCTTGGTTGGCCACTGCGGTGAGAACCACAACATCATTGGAATATGCGTTTGCTCTTTTGGTGCAATCATATATGGTGCACCGTGTAAATACATGCCATTTTCACCTGTAGATTCACCATGATCAGACAAATAAAACATACTCGATGCCACAGGCAGTGCTTGCAACTGTTTCACCACGCTACTAATAATATAGTCAGTATAAACAATGGTATTGTCATAAGTATTAATCAGTTGTTCACGACTACATTTTTGAATACTGTTGGTCGCACATACCGGTTTAAAGGTTTCAAATTCTTTTGGATAACGCTTGTAATACGCAGGCCCATGACTGCCCACTTGATGTAAAACAATGAGCTGATTTTGCTTAAGTGCTTTTAAATCTAAACCACTTAAATAATGCTGTAACCCTTGCAACAGCACTTCATCATAGCACTCACCGCCGTCACACCACTGTTTATATTTCGGGTCATTTTCAGGAATAATCACGTGCTGAATACGGTCACATGCACCTTTACACCCTGAGTTGTTATCAATCCAAGTGACTTCGTAACCTGCTCGTTTGGCAATGTCTAACAAACCTTCACGATGCGATGCTAAACCTTCATCATACTCTTTTCTTGGCATGCCCGAAAACATACAAGGCAGTGACACTGAAGTTTGTGTACCACATGATGTCGCCGCGGTAAAATTGATCACATCAAGCTGACTCAGTTCTGGATTCGTCTGACGATTATAACCATTTAAACTAAAGCTTTGTGCTCGCCCAGTTTCACCCACAATTAAAACCACAATTTTGGGGGTCTGTGCCTGTCCAACAAACTGAGCATCTGTACCGTACTGTACTAATGGTGGGTTTCCTTGTTTAAACTGCTTTTTAAAATAACTACCACCATTTGAAATCACATTCAGGGGTGAAATTTGCCCTTTTAATTCTCTATGTTCTCTAAAAATAGGGGCATATTGGCTATAGAATGAAAACAAACCAAGGCCGACCACAAACAAAGCGATAAAGCTGATGATGATCTTTTGGTAGAAGGTAGTCAAGAACCGTTTTGGCTGAATATTTATACACAGTAAAACAATGAGTGGAATGAAAAAGAACTCAAAAAAATGGATGAAAAATGGTACAGAAATAAGGTCTTTGACCTCATTTACATCTGTTTGCATGACATTTTGAATTTGTTCTTTGGTAATGTCTATGCCCAGTTGGTTGACAAAATAACTACTGCTTGCTGTCAGCACAATAAACAGCAATGCAACTGTTTTTGCTGTACGATGCCATGAAATGATTTGTAAAACAAAAAGATATAATGCTGTAATAATCAAAAAAGTAACGCACAAAAATAAAATTTGTGAAAAACCTTGGAAAGCACTGTATTCAGTCACTTTTTGATAAAAACGAAAGTTAGCAAAACCTGACATCCATATGGACAGCAACAGATTAAACACCAATAGACTCATGTTTAATCGTTTTAATTTAAAAGGTAAAGGCATAGCGACCATCAACATATTCACAGACACGTTATTACAACGCATCAAAATTAAGAGTTTATGAGCACTCTAAAAGAAGTGGCTTAAAGCCTGAATAAAATGTACGAAAGGTCTTATATATGACAAATGCAATCAGCCATGACCACCACAAAGACCATAAATTATGGCTTAAAAAATGTGCACCTCGTATCATTTGAACCCAGCTCATCATAAGACCAAGGGTCAATGCAAGTATTAGTCCAGTCTGTGCAATCTTCGGATAATCATAGCGATATGCAAAAAATAAAATAATCAGGGAGAAACCACCAGAGGCATGGCCACCGGGGAAACATTTTGCACTAGTATTCACATCTTGAGACCAATGTATTGTACCTAAATGAGTACTCACCATAGACCAAGGACAAGCATGTGCAGAAAATGATTTTAAGACTGCAATATAACTGACAGAACAAGCCATTGAAAACAAAACCATCATACAGATTTTTTGTAAAATTGGATTTCTTTTACTGAGTTTTAAATAAAATAAAGTGATCAAATGTAATACAGCAATACAAATCACCACATATTTCAGCCCATAATGCCCAATCGAAATCAGATAGGGGTTATTCATATAAGTATAGTCACCCTGTGGACTGACCCATGGGGCTGAAAATAGCTGATCTACTTTCCCTGCAACAGGGATAAAAATATTTAATAGCAAACAGCTTATGCACAATAATAATAAGTTAGACACATCAAATGCGTTCAGAGCATTTTTTCGCAAGACCATACACCTATATACCAGATGTTGGTATTAAAAAATGCCAAAATGAAGGTTTGATGAGCCAAATACGTTTAATTTAAAGAACAGGTATTCTTATTTCTGTCGGCAATCACGCCAAGAAAATATATCATTTTAGACACAGTGCACTACGTTTTTTCGTACACATACATACACCAAATTGCTCTACTTCTCCTCTTATCGTTATCGCTACAATAATCATGTCGCAAAGGAGTCGTACATCGCAAACTGAAGTGATGTACAAATGCGTAAGTGTCACAAGATATGATACTTCTCTCGGTGGAGATAGTAAAAAAGCCTAACAGGATGTTAGGCTTTTTTACGTTTTAAACTACTCAAAATGCTCTAGAACGGTAAATCATCATCTAAATTATTTGGAGCAGGTGCCGCAGTTGGTTGCTGTGGCTTGCTTTGAGACTGCTGACCATAGCCACCTTGTTGAGGTGCACCGCCATACTGATTATTCGATGGCTGGCTATTATTGTTATAGCCCGTGTTTTGGTAGCCAGTATTACCACCACCATAGCCACTATTTTGCCCTTGTGGCTGTTGGTTAAAGCGTGGCTCGTTATAACCGCCCTGACCTTGCTGTGCATCAGACGAGCGTGCTGAATCTAACATTTGCATGCTGTCACCACGAATTTCAGTGGTATAACGCTCTTGGCCGTTTTGGTCAGTCCATTGGCGGGTACGCAGTGATCCTTCAATATAGACTTTAGACCCTTTGCGTAAATACTGCTGTGCCACTTCGCCTAAACGGTTATTAAGCACAATACGGTGCCATTCTGTATTTTCTTTACGTTCACCCGTATTTTTGTCCGTCCAAGCTTCACTGGTTGCAATTGAAAACTGAGTTAACGAACCACCATTTGGAAAGCTTTTAGTTTCAGGGTCTTTACCCAAAGTCCCAACAAGAATTACTTTATTTACACCACGCATGGTCTGTCATTTCCTCTATTATTTATAAAATATGCTCTATTCTACCTAATTTATAAGATTCAGCACTAGATGGCTAGGTCTTTGCCGAATAACTGCGTTAAGTCCTGTCGTCCTTCATCAGTCACAACACGCTTATCTAACTTTACGTAAGCCACATTTTGCTGTGACATCACTACCACTTCTTCTACACCTTGCACCGCTAAAATCCGTTGCGTCAGCATTTTGCTATCGCACTCAGGGGGTAATGTTAATACCAACGATGACAAATAACGTGGTTGTTTTAAACTAAAACTGATAACCAACCACACAATTGCAATAGCGAGTAATATACTCCATCCAATCGCTGTTTGATGTAGCATCAGTAATTGACCACCTAAAGTACCACCACAAAATGCACCTAAGAATTGTGCACTGGCATTCACTCCCATGGCTGTGGCTTTTGACTGAATTGGTGCTGCTTTAGATAACCACGAAGGCAATAAAGCTTCCATAACATTAAACGCGACAAAGAACAGTCCAAGACCAAGCAACAAAATATATTTAGAGGTGAAACCAAAGACCAAGACCAAGAGGCCTAAAATTACACCTGTGATGGCTGTAAGAAAAATTCCACGCATTTTGCGGTATTTTTCTGCCACAATAATACTTGGAAATGAAAATAACACACCTATAAGTAACAGTGGCAAATAAACAAAACCATGTTTCGCCAGTGGAATTTGGGCATATTCAATGAGCTGTGAAGGCACATAAATAAACATGGCCGTGAGCAATAAGTGTAATGAAAAAACTGAAAAATGTAGGCGATTTAAATCCGCCATACTCAATACATTTTTTAACTGTTTTAAATAACCTTGCTCAAAATTTTGATGATGCCGTGTCGTTTTAGGGACAAGTAACAACATAAGTATAGCCAACAGTCCCATCACTGTCGTTACCCAAAACAAACCAGAAATACCCAGCACACTGGTCAACCACGGGCCAATACTAAATGCCACTACAAATGATAGGCCTATGCTCATGCCCATGACTGCCATGGCCTTGGTACGCTGTTCTTCACGGGTCACATCGGCAAGTAACGCCATGACCACCGCAGAAACTGCGCCTGCACCTGCAATGGCTCGACCAATAATCACCCCATAAATGGTATGTGACATGGCAGCAACCGCACCACCTAGTGCAAATAACAGTAGCCCAAATATAATTAAAGGCTTACGGCTGAAACGATCTGCCCACAAGCTAAACGGAATTTGTAAAATGGCTTGAGATAAACCATACACCCCCACTGCAAAACCAATTAACGCAGGCGTAGCATATTGATATGACGCTCCCTCTACCGCAAATACAGGAATAATCATAAACAGCCCAAGCATTCGCAGCGCAAAAATACTGCTTAAAGCAAAGGTTGAACGGCGTTCTAAAGCATTCATCATATTCATTCTATCAATGGCTTAGGGAGTTAACTACGTCATCAGATGGCCTAACTGCTGTCTAATGCGTTGCTTTGGCCAAACAAAGCAATGTTATTTTCGAGTCATTCTATTATATACAGTTTACTGAATCTTGACTTAATACTAGACCCATCAGCCTGTTGGACGCTGTGCTTTATTATAACGCACTGAAGCCACCACTGCCCATACAATAAAGGCAATGCCGATCAGCCCCGTCACAACTTCTGGTACATGCACACCTGTACCACTGAGCAACATAATCACTGCCAATGCACCAATGGCATAATGTGCACCATGCTCTAAATAAATATAGCTGTCTAAAGTGCCTTGCTCAACCAAATAAATGGTCATTGAACGCACAAAAAGTGCTCCGATGGCCAGACCAAGCATAATAATCACCACATCAGAGGTAATGGCAAATGCCCCAATCACACCATCAAAGCTAAATGACGCATCAAGCACTTCTAAATATAAAAAGCCACCAAGACCTGCTTTCACCACACCCTTACTTGCACCATGTGCATCATGCATAATCGCTTGGCCGTGTTCATCAACCTCAGGTTCACCACCCAACAAATGACCCAATACTTGCACACCAATATAAACCACAATACCCCACACACCTGACATCATCACTGCCAAACGTACTGCTTCAGGTACTTGCTGTGCCACAACCAACAACGCAATTAAAGCGATAAAAACAGACATCGCTGGCACA
Organism: Acinetobacter rathckeae; assembly: GCF_015627125.1. Classification (GTDB taxonomy): domain Bacteria; phylum Pseudomonadota; class Gammaproteobacteria; order Pseudomonadales; family Moraxellaceae; genus Acinetobacter; species Acinetobacter rathckeae. The sequence continues at coordinate 43,253 of NZ_VTDO01000010.1, forward strand.
CCACCTAAGTTGGCTAAACGTTTTTCTAAGCCTTTAAACCAATGCGTGTCTTTATCTGCATCAAAAAAGAAATTTAAAAATACCAACAATAAAAATGCACCACCAAAAGCCGCAATTTCAGCATGATGTGCCATTAAGCGTGCCGAATACTCTGTAGGCTGATTCAACGCAAGTTTCGCCACTTCAACCACCCCCATGTCGGCAGTCACCGCCACAATCACCACAGGAAATACCAAACGCATGCCAAATACGGCAATTAAAATTCCCACCGTTAAAAACAGCATTTTCCAAAAAGGTGTCCAGCCTTTTAATACCGATGCATTCACCACCGCATTATCAAACGACAAAGAGATTTCCATCACCGCTAAAATGGCAGTAATGGTCAAAGCTTTAAACATGGTTTCTAAACCTGCTTCAGGCCCATGCGTATAGCCCCAATAGGCTGAAATCGCCAAACAAATCAAACTTAAAAAAATAGAAAAACGAAAATGCTTCATGCCACTGACTCACCAAAAAGGATAAAAAACCACACCGCAATGCACCACACTTTCTTATTCATCGGTATCATTGCAAAACACACGGCGTAAAAGTGCGTTATAGTAAAAAGAACGCTCTTTAATAGCAATCATATAACGACATGACACACACATTTACCCAACAACTGTGGCAAGACAACGTTGATTTATACCAACACACCCTCAACCACCCGTTTAACCAACAACTCGCTCAAGGCACACTGCCAAAAGAGATTTTTCAACACTATATTATTCAAGATGCACACTATTTAGTGGCCTATGGCAGAGCCTTAGCAGTCACTGCGGCCAAAGCTTTCGATGCAGACGATATTATACAGTTTTCTGAAGGGGCTAAAATTGCCATTATTGTTGAACGCAGTTTGCATAAAGACTTTATGCAACAGTTTGATATTGCACACAGTACCTTTGAAAACACACCTTTAAGTTTGGCTTGCCACCACTACACGTCTTTTCTCACAGCCACGGCATGGTCTGAAAGCTACCCTGTGGTTTTAGCCTCTCTGTTACCCTGTTTTTGGATTTACGCAGAAATTGGCAAAGAGATTGTGAAACAGTCACAGCCGAATAATCCCTATCAAGCATGGATTAACACTTATGCAGGTGATGAGTTTAACCACGCCGTACAAAATATTATACGTACCATAGACCATGTGGCCTCACTTTCTGACCCAAGCACTTTAGAAAAAATGAAACGTGCTTACAGACATGCGGCCGAACTTGAGTGGCTCTTTTGGGACAGTGCCTACAAACAACAAAACTGGCATGGTTTAGATCAGCTCAAAGGCTAACGGTAAAATGACGTCCACGCATACAATAGTATGCCTGCTGCAACGACCCATGCGCAGGTCGCAAGACCTAAACATGCCCCAATAGATACCCGTGTTGCCAAGACATATACCATCGCCAAATACACAGCATACGGAATTAAAGACCACAGCCCGAACAGGGCTGTTTTTTGTAGTGCCTGTGCGCCCTGCCCTTGAAATACAATCACATGAGCAATCAAAGCAAAGGTTGGAAACAGTGGAATAAGCCCTGCAATGTAAAATGATTTACTTTTAGAAAGCACTGAAATAACCAGTACCATGAGTGCACCCAACAAACATTTCAAAAATAAACCAACCACAGCAACCACCACCCACATTTAAAACTTAGCCAATATTACGCAAAAATGCTACCCCAAAACACAAGACACTATATATTGTGTAAATTATTTTAAATAATACAACATATAGTACATAACATGTCATATCGCTTAACAATTTGTTTTTAAATCATTTCTCTTTTACATCATACTTTATGTCACAAATATAGTCATTCCAAATGTAAAATAAGCTTGCTTTTAAGCCTTTTTTCTTGCAACCTAAAAATACAAATGATAACCGTTTACATCTAAAAACCATTAAGACACCCCAATACAACAAGCGAGAATCTAACTATGCAACAGAACGATACCCAAGGTACTGAGGCAATCCGTGCGATGAAAACACTGCGTCAGTGCTGGGAAAACAATGAAGAAATTTATATTAATAAAGGCTGTTTACACTGTGGCTCTGCCGCCACCTACCTCATTTACTTCACCAATCGTGACATACAAAACACCATGTTACATTTCATTGAAAAATACAACTGTAACCGTGTAGACCGCTTTGACTTACTCGACATTGAACACTTTGCAAGTGACTACGAGCGTGTCTTAGTTCAACTTGAACAACACATTCAAGACTATGCACAAGGCTGTATGCAAAAGCCTCGCCACATCTGTTTTGAAGAAGTCAGCTCGATTTTTGAACGTGAACTCAACATGGCCTGCTAAACACCGATCACACAAAATGAAGCACAACTTTAGTTGTGCTTCATTTTTGATTGTTGAATAATAAACACAGTTATACAAAACCATGAAAATAACCAAATATTTATTCAGCAAGGATACCCCACGTTATGAGCCAAAGTCATATCCGTATTCGAGGTGCACGTACTCACAACCTTAAAAATGTGTCACTCGATATTCCACGTGATAAATTTGTGGTCATTACAGGATTATCAGGCTCTGGAAAATCATCACTGGCATTTGACACACTGTATGCAGAAGGTCAACGCCGCTACGTGGAATCACTCTCTGCCTACGCGCGCCAGTTTCTTTCACAAATGGAAAAACCAGAAGTCGATTCCATTGAGGGACTTAGCCCCGCCATTGCCATAGAGCAAAAATCAACCAGCCATAACCCCCGCTCAACGGTGGGCACAATCACTGAAATTTACGACTATTTACGTCTACTCTACGCACGTGTAGGTACACCGTACTGCCCTGAACATGACCTCCCCATGGTGGCACAAACCGTATCTGAAATGGTCGATGCTGTTAAAGCCCTCGAAGAAGGTACAGCACTACTTTTACTCGCCCCTGTAGTACGTGAGCGTAAAGGTGAATACACCCAATTGTTTGAACAGCTTCAAGGTCAGGGTTTTGTAAGAGCTCGAGTTGATGGTGAAGTTGTGGATATAGACACCCCACCTACCCTCGATAAAAAGAAAAAACATACCATTGAAGTGGTGGTTGACCGATTTAAAGTCCGAGATGATTTAGGCAATCGTATTGCAGAATCATTTGAAACTGCCCTACGACTTGGTGGTGATATTGCCATTTTATCTTGGATGAAAGGCGAACAGCCTGATCGGGTGTTTTCTGCCAAACACTCTTGCCCACAATGTGACCGTGCTGTTGGTGAGTTAGAACCACGCCTATTTTCATTTAACAACCCCTTTGGGGCATGCCCTGTCTGTGATGGTTTAGGTACACGTAGCCACTTTAGTGCAGACAAACTGATTCCTAATCCAGAGCTTTCAATCAGCCAAGGTGCAATACGTGGGTGGGATCGTCAAAAACCCTACTACTACACCATGCTTGCCAAAGTGGCCGATCATTTTCAGCTACCGCTAGACATACCATGGAATGAACTCGACAAAGACACACAAAAGAAATTTTTACACGGCACGGGGCGAGAAAAAGTCGACTTAAGCTATACCGATGAGCGTGGTAGAAAACACAGTCGCATACAGGCTTTCGAGGGTGTACTACCTAACCTAGAGCGCCGTTACAGAGAAACTGAAAGCAACTATGTCCGTGATGATTTATCACAATACCTCTCAAATGCTGCCTGTGATGCTTGCGATGGGTCACGCCTCAATGAAATTGCACGCCATGTCAAAGTCAAAGACCAAACCATTGCCAACATTACCCAAATGTCAATTGGCGATGCCGCAAACTACTACCAAGACATTGCTTTAAGCGGTGCAAAAGGTGAAATTGCTGAAAAAATATTTAAAGAAATTAAAGAGCGCCTACACTTCTTAGTCAGTGTAGGACTCAACTATTTAAGCCTATCACGCTCGGCCGAAACCCTCTCAGGCGGTGAAGCACAGCGTATTCGCCTTGCCTCTCAAATAGGTGCAGGACTCATGGGTGTGATGTATGTGCTTGATGAACCCTCTATTGGTTTACACCAACGAGATAACAATCGTTTACTACAAACACTCATTCGACTACGTGACTTAGGCAACACCGTATTGGTAGTCGAACATGACGAAGATGCCATACGTGCAGCCGACCATATTATTGATATTGGCCCGGGCGCAGGTGTGCATGGCGGTCACATCATTGCCGAAGGTACAGCCAAACAACTGGCAAAGCACAAAGACTCACTAACAGGCCAATACCTCTCAGGTAAACTTAAAATTGCTGTGCCTGAAAAGCGACAACAACCTGCCGACCCAAGCAAAGCCATTAAACTCATGGGGGCAAGTGGTCACAACCTAAAAAATGTCGACTTACATATTCCACTTGGCATTATGACTTGCGTCACGGGTGTGTCTGGTTCAGGAAAGTCTACCCTGATTAACCGCACGCTATTGCCACTGGCAGCCACACAGCTCAATGGTGCAACCACACTCACTGCAGAAAAATTTGTATCTATTGATGGTTTACAACATTTAGATAAAGTCGTAGACATTGATCAAAGCCCGATTGGACGTACACCACGTTCTAACCCTGCCACGTATACAGGGTTATTTACCCCTATTCGAGAGCTGTTTGCACAAACCCCTGAAGCCAAAGCCCGTGGCTATGCCGCAGGACGTTTTTCATTTAATGTGAAAGGCGGACGTTGTGAAGTCTGCGAAGGCGACGGCATGATTAAAGTAGCCATGCACTTCTTACCCGACATGTATGTACCATGCGATGCCTGTCACGGCAAACGCTACAACCGTGAAACATTAGAAGTCAGCTATAAAGGGCAAAACATCTCAGATGTACTTAATATGACTGTTGAGGATGCAGCCACATTCTTTAGTGCCATTCCTGTCATTCACCGCCGTTTAGATACCCTCATGCAAGTGGGTCTTGGCTATATCCGACTTGGCCAAGCGGCAACAACTCTTTCGGGAGGTGAAGCGCAACGGGTTAAATTAGCACGTGAACTGGCCAAACGAGATACAGGCCAAACCCTTTATGTACTCGATGAACCAACCACAGGCTTGCACTTCCATGACATTGCCAAACTCCTCGACATCTTGTATGAGCTTAGAAATAAGGGCAATACCATTGTGGTGATTGAGCACAACTTAGATGTGATTAAAACTGCAGATTGGATTGTTGATTTAGGCCCAGAAGGAGGCTCAGGTGGTGGGCAAATTATTGCTGAAGGTACACCTGAACAGGTGGCTGAAGTGTCTGCATCTCACACAGGGCATTTTTTAAAACCGCTATTACAAGCGTAAATAACCTACTCATAAAGCCAAAGTACAAGCCTACTTTGGCTTTATTTCAATCCAATGTTTTTCCCGTACACCATATAAATAACATGATGTAATCTGCACTTTTATGGATACTTTTGCATCAATTAACAATAATTTACATAAAAACAAAGCACCAAATCAGGGAATTTTGTTTCTTTTTATAACTCAGAAAATAATTCAAAAATAGCATAACATCTTGTTAATCATCAAAAAATATCAATAAATAGACTATTTTTTAATAGAATGGTCTATTTTGTAGCACTTTTTTGTATAGAAATGGTTTTTTGAAGCTTAAAACAGGGAATTGACTAAATATTTTGTAACAATAGAATAAGCAGAGTAATTGACATAAACGACTCTTTTGGAAGTTTAAACATGAAAAAAATCGGTTTAGCAACAGCTGTATTATTAGCCATGACCGGCGCGCACGCATACCAAGCTGAAGTACAAGGTCAGTCTGAATACCTGCAAACTAAAGGTGCAGAAAGCACATATACAGGTGATGCTCAAGGTACTTTTTACTTTAAAGATGTAGATGCATCTAAAGGCCCACTTGCGGAAGCTGCATTTTTAAACAAAGCGTCAAACGTACAACTTGGTTACCACTTTGACCGCCAAAAAGACTTTAATGATCACTCATCAAGTGTAAAAACTCAGTCTTACGGTGCAAAAGGTGAAGCTTATTACACAACATCTTACGTACCAGTACCTGTATACGGTAGCGTGTCTTACAACCATACAGATGTAACAGATAAAGAAACTGGTTACAAAGACAAAGACCACGGCGACCGTTATGCACTTGAAGTCGGTGCAATGCCAGCAGACAACTTCTTAGTTGCTGTAGGTTATACTAACGTGACTAATGGTTACTCTTTAGACAACTTCAAAGCATTTAACAACGGTATTTTAAATGCACGTAACGAAGCAAACACAGCAAACTATCGTTATAAAACGGATGCTGTGACTGCACGTGCTAAATATGTAGGTGCCATTGACAACACCAACATGGCTGTTGGTTTTGAAGTAGACAGTATTTTTGTACGTGGTAGTGCTGCATACGGTTTAGCAACTGACCTATATCTCACACCTAAGTTCAGCGTAGGTGCAACTTATGCAGACACATCTGCATTTAACTCAGGTACAGACCATATTTGGGGCGGTAACGTAAACTACTTCGTGACACCTGCTGTATCTGTAGGGGCAACATTTACTAAAGCCAATGCAACTGATGGTGCGACAGATGACTCTCAAACCATTGGTATGAATGCACGTGTTCGCTTCTAAGCAATAAACACAGCAAACATAAGAAAAGGGATACATCATGTATCCCTTTTTTAATTTTAATAAAATATATTTATAACCGAGGGCTTTTACTCACATATTGCAAAGCGATTAAACGTGACACGATCATCGCCAAATACATCACACCTATAAACATTTGTAAAATAGAAATGATTTTCACCAAAGGCTGTGCAGGTAATAAATTCGATAACCCCGTTGCCGTTTGGAGGCTAAAGCTAAAAAATAAAATATCTAACCAAGATTGTTCAGGCCCAGGGTGTACAGTATTCACAAAACTATTCGGCACTAAAAGTTGGCAAGTACTATAAGCATAGGCAAAAGCCCAAGCCAATAAAGTAAAGGCAGCCGCTGCTGCAAACAGCTCATCTTTGGTTGAATAACGGTCTGCAAACATATAACGCACCAAACCATAGGTGGCACACAAATATGCTCCGATTTCAAAGCCATGTGCGGCGACTTGCAAATACACATCATCCAAGCCAAACATCATTAAAAGCAGGCAAAAAATCGCACCAACAATAAAAAATCGCCCCAACCATTTAAATACAATCGTTTCACGAATGACTCGGGCAATCAACAACAATGCCAATACCCCTAACCCCCATGTAATCACACGGTATAAATGATGTGATATTGGAAAAAATGTCATGATTAAAATGCACATTTGCACAACCAACAACCATGCAGAAGGCAATAACTTCCAATGTTGAATAAAAATTTTCACAAAAAAAGACCGTATGTGAGGTAATTAGAGTGAAAGTATACCTTGAACATAAAGCATCGCATATGCTTAAAGACCTGTTCATTCAGTTACATTTTGTTGAGCACAATCACATTTTTATACTATGCTCTAGTGATCAATACATGTATTTTAAATATGAACTCACTCTTTTATGATTATAGGAGCATGTAAATGTCACTACGTCATACCCTATTTATGCTTGGCTGTGCTATCTCACTTGCAGCATGTGCAGAAACCAATACCATTTTAAAACAGCACGAAAACTTAATTGGCACATGGAACTCATCTAACAGCCAAATTACTATTAAAAAAGATGGTTATTTAGAATACCAAACCAGTAACCAGCAAGAAAAAACTGCCAGTGGTGTCTATGAAAAAAGCAGTGCTCAATCTTATATGATGGCACCAATCACACTGATTGAAAACAATACCATTCAACTCAATAGTGGTATAACTACCACCACATTTAAAATTGATAAACCGCCATATCAAGTCAAACAGCAGTGGCATATAAGTATTAATGGCCAAGACTATGTAAAAAAATAGTCTGTTATCTACTTTTACTACTGACTTTAGCCACATACACTGTTAGGATTTTGACACGCTTATCAAACACACAAGTACATGGATATCATTAATTTTATTCTACATATAGACCAGCATTTATTTGACTTTATTGTGCAATATGGCAAATGGATTTATGCCATATTATTTATTATTATTTTTGTAGAAACAGGTCTAGTGGTCATGCCATTTTTACCTGGTGATAGTCTATTATTTGCAGCAGGTGCTTTGGCTGCATCAACAGGGGTGATGGACCCAACAGTACTCATTATACTGCTGTGTATTGCTGCTATTTTGGGTGATACGCTCAACTACCATATTGGGCGTTATATTGGGCCACGTGTGTTTGAGATGGACTCGCGCTTTATAAAAAAAGAACACCTTGCTAAAACCCAAAGCTTTTTTGAAAAACATGGTGGTAAAACCATTATTTTTGCACGCTTTTTACCATTTATTCGCACCTTTGCACCTTTTGTGGCAGGGGCAAGCCGTATGAATTACCGTTTTTTTCTCATGTTTAATGTGATTGGTGCTGTACTTTGGATTAGCTCTTTTATTGTTTTAGGCTACTTCTTTGGTAACTTACCTATTGTCAAAGACAACTTCACCCACCTGATTATTGGTATTATTATTTTAAGTATCTTGCCTGCTGTATTTGAAATTGTGCGTAATCGCTTTAAAAAGAGTGCATAAAAAAAGAGGCCTGCTCATCCTCTCATAAATAACCAAAATTTTGATGATGAACGACTATTTTCTTATCAGTATTTGAGTAGATATGAAAGCAGATGGTTACGAGCAAACCTCGTAACCATCTCGTATTTTAGAGACCTTGTTTTAGACTTGCTTCAATAAACTTGTCTAAGTCACCATCTAACACAGCTGTCGTGTTTGAATTTTCTACACTGGTACGTAAATCTTTAATGCGTGAGTCATCTAAAACATAAGAGCGAATTTGACTGCCCCAACCAATATCTGACTTCGAGTCTTCCAGTGCTTGAGCTGCATCGTTACGTTTTTGCATTTCTAACTCATACAGTTTTGCACGTAATAATTTCCATGCACGGTCACGGTTGGCATGTTGTGAACGCTCATTTTGACATGCTACCACTGTACCTGTTGGCGTATGGGTTAAACGTACTGCAGAGTCAGTTTTGTTAATATGCTGACCACCTGCCCCTGAGGCACGATACGTATCGGTACGAACATCGGCAGGGTTAATGTCAATTTCAATGTTGTCGTCAACTTCAGGCGATACAAACACCGCACTAAATGAGGTATGACGACGATTACCACTGTCAAAAGGTGACTTACGTACTAAACGGTGTACGCCTGTTTCTGTACGCAACCAACCAAAAGCAAACTCACCATCTACACGAATGGTGGCAGATTTTATCCCTGCGACATCACCATCAGACACTTCCATCAACTCTACTTTAAAACCATGACGCTCAATCCAACGCATATACATACGTAATAGCATAGATGCCCAATCTTGAGCCTCTGTCCCACCCGAGCCTGCTTGAATGTCTAAAAAGCATGGGTTTGGGTCCATTGGATTATTAAACATACGGCGGAATTCGAGTGCGGCTAATTCTGTTTCTGCTGTATTAAGTTCTGACTCTACATCAACCAGTAGGCTTTCATCGTCTGCTTCAACAGCCAAGTCAAGCATGGCTTTGGCATCATCAAGTTGTTCTGCCAGTGCATCTAGTACATTTAAAACGTTTTCAAGCTCGCCTTTTTCTTTGGCCATTTTCTGAGCTCGGTTTTGGTCGTTCCAAATGGCAGGGTCTTCTAGTTCACGTAAGACCTCTTCAAGACGTTCTTTTTTCAGATCGTAGTCAAAGATACCCCCGTAGCGTATGACTACGTTCGTTAAGGTCTTTTAATTGATTTAAATACGGATTAATTTCCACGTAAATCTCTCTTACAATGTAGATATTCTTAGCTTTTATTTTAGCATAGCATGGGCTTTTCAGATGCAATGATTAAAAAAATAGCCTATATTTGAGCAGATAAAATCTCAGATTTTTTTAAAGTGGTTTATATAAAAACAACACAAACATACAAGACATGCATACTATTAATATAACACAACAATTTTAAAAAACCATAAAAAACAAAAGCTTATAATATTTTTTGATGTAAAAAAATACATCTTATACAAATCAACCAAGCCAAAGAATTGACCAAATTTGCTTTTGTTCTACACTCTAAGTTGTAACAAAACATGAATTTTCATACTTTCAAGGGAGAGTAATCATGAAAAAGACACTTCTTGCAACTGCACTATTTGCAGGTCTTGCGATCACAGGCACTGCCAATGCTTATCAGTCAGAAGTTGGTGGTAACTACAGCTATTTAGACCCAGAGCATAGTGGCGGTGTCAGCCAATTTGGTGTAAATGGTACATATTACTTCAACCCTGTGCAAACCCGTAACGCCCCGCTTGCCGAAGCTGCTTTTTTAGATAAAGCCAGCAACGTGAGTGCTGTTGCACAATATGGCAACAACAGCGGTGTTAAAAATTCAACCTATGGTGCATCAGGTGAATACTATGTTCCAGATTCACAATTTTACTTAGGTGCAGGTGTTGCACGTAATGAAGTTTCTTTGAAAAACACACCAGTCGATCAAAAAACCACATTATATAATGCCGAAGTCGGTTACTTACCTGCACCAGGCCTATTGGTTGCCGTGGGTGTACAAGGCTATGATGTGAAAGATGGTGGTGATGGTGCAGACCCTACTTTACGTGCCAAATACGTCACCCAAGTCGGTCAGCATGATGTGAATTTAGAGGCACGTGTTGTTTTTGGGAGTAACAACAACCGCCAATACTATGTGGGCGGTGACTACTACATCGACAAAACCCTCAGTGTCGGTGCAAACTACACCAAAGACAAATCACTTGACCAAGACCAATGGGGTCTCACTGCGAAGAAATTTATCTATCCAAACTTAAGTGTTGATGGACGTATAGGCTTTGGCGACAATTACAATACCTATACTGTAGGTGGTTCTTATCGCTTTTAATATCCACAGATATTGCAAGGGCATGTATTTACATGCCCTTGTTGTTTGATGGATACATAAGAATAAAGGCTAACTATGAATGACGTGATCGTTTTTGATTTAGATGAAACACTCATCTCAAATGACTCTACTAAAATATGGATTACGCGATCCCTGAAAGCCAACATATTCAGGTTCAGCTTGGCTTTACTCATCATGCCACTCGCCATGCTACTGATGAAAACGAAGCAATATAAAATTATTGGTTCATCACTCTTTTTATGGGTTGCGACGTTCGGATTCAACGAAGAACAATTACTGTCTCAAATCAAGCAGTTTGCACAACAGGTAAAACTTGGCCAGATTGAACATTTACATTGGTATAACGATGGCTTAGAGACATTAAAACAGCATCTGCAAGAAGGTAAAACCGTCATTATTGTCACTGCCGCACCAGAAATTTTAGCGCACGCTTTAATACAATCTGTAGACTTTTCTGTGACTGTACTTGGAACACCCCTCAAAAGAAAGCTTGGGGGATGGGTCGGATACGCACATTGTAGACATATAGAAAAAGTCCGACGACTCAAGCTGATCGGCATTACACAACCATGGTATGCATCTTATAGCGATGATATCAAAGAAGACTACCCTATACTCAGCCACTGTAAGTACCCTTACTTAATTAACAATAAGCAAAGTCACGTACCAACAACAGCATTGAAGATCACACCACTTGAATGGTCTTAAAACACTTACATGGCTACACAAATCTTCATAATGATGCGGTATCTGAGCTTAAATACAACACTTTCAACTGTAAACTGACTCGTCCTTGAAACTCATTTTTATCGAGTTCATACACCAACTTAACTTGTGATTGCTGTTCATCAAAACAAAAAAGGTCTTTGGCATTAAAGGCAATTGCATCGACATATTGCCCTGTCGTGAGTTTTAGACTGAGTTTTAAGTGCTTTTCTTTCAGCCAGCGAAACTGATGAATGCTAAAAACACCCTCAAATATAGGGGCAGGAAATTTTTGCCCCCATGGGCCAAATTGTTCAATGGTTTGTACCGTATCTAGCGTTAAATCTGTATGATTCAGCTCACCATCTGTCCAGACAACAGCTTGTAATAATTGTGGGTCACATTTGGCAATTTCGGCCTCAAAAGCTGTTTTAAATGGCTCAAAATCAGTTTGGGCAATGGTTAACCCAGCAGCAGCAGCATGCCCACCAAAAAAACGAACCAACTTCGGATACTGCTCGACCACACGCTCAATGGCATCCCGAATATGCACACCCTCTACAGAACGTGCAGAGCCTTTAATATGTACGCCATCTTCATCTACAGCAAATACGATACTTGGCCGATGAAACTGCTCTTTTAAACGGCCTGCCACAATACCAATCACCCCCTGATGCCAATGAGGCTCAAACAACACCAATGCCGAAGGTAAATGCGTTTGGTCTAGCTGTATGTCCTGTAAAATGTGTAATGCATCTTGTTTAATCTCAGCCTCAACCGCTCTACGCTCTTGGTTTAATTGCTGTAGTTGTTGTGCCAAAGGGTATGCGTCTTCAAAGCTTTCCGACAATAAACACTCAACCCCAATATGCATACTTTGCATCCGCCCTGCTGCATTTAAGCGAGGCCCGAGTGCAAAGCCTAAGTCACTGGCGGTGATTTTATGCATATCACGCCCTGCGACATGCAACAGAGCCAAAATACCTGCCCGACAATTGCCTTGACGAATGTGTTTTAAACCGTAATCAATTAAAATGCGGTTATTGTGATCCAGTGCTGCTACATCTGCATACGTACCCAGTGCCACAAGGTCTAAATATTGCACCAGACTGGTGGTGCTTTTCCCTTGCTTTTTACGCTGTGTGACTAAATCAGCCAACACATAAAAAGCCACCCCAACGCCTGCCAAAGCTTTACTGGCAAATTCACAGCCCAATTGATTTGGATTCACCACGGCATCGGCAGCTGGTGCGGGTTTTGTAGTGAGGTGGTGATCTGTGACCACCACGGTCATGCCGTACCGTTTGGCCTGCTCAACCCCTGCATGGCTTGAAATACCATTATCTACAGTAATCAGTAACTGTGGTGCATATTGTTGCTGTGCTAAATCTACAATTTTTTCTGTGAGACCATAGCCATACTTAAACCGATCTGGCACTAAATAATGAACATCAGCCCCCAAAGCACGTAATACCAAAACCATGAGTGCGGTACTGGTTGCACCATCGGCATCATAGTCACCCACAATCACAATACGCTGTTTTTGGTCTATGGCTTGGTCTATATAACTGACCGCTGTACTTAAGCCTTTTAATGAAGGCGACAGTAAATGTTTAAGTTTAAGCTCCAACTCATGTAAAGAAGTCACATCACGGCGTGCCAAAATATTGGCCATAAACGGTGCAATGCCCTGAAGTTGTTCAGGGCATACTAAAAGAGGTCGAGTTTTTATTTGTGGATTAGACATATCAGCTTTAAGGCATTAAACGCTGTAATTGCCACGTTGCATCATCTTGTTTGGTGTACTGCAAACGGTCATGTAAACGGTTCGGGCGACCTTGCCAAAACTCATATGCAGTAGCCTGTAAGCGGTAGCCACCCCAAAATTTGGGTTTATCTAGCTCAGTTTTGGTCGCAACAGAGGCAAAGAAGTCATCAAAATGCTGTTGTAATGTCGCTCTACTGTCAATGACACCACTTTGTGGTGTGCTGACATGGGCTGCAATTTGACTGTCTCTTGGTCGCTTGTGGTAGTAATCCACTGACTCTTGCTCAGACACTTTCACTACTTGACCCGAAATACGCACCTGACGTTCTAAGCTTGGCCAATAGAACAAGATTTCTGCACGGGTATTTTGTGCAAGGTCTTGGCCTTTTTGGCTGTCATAATTGGTATAGAAAGTATAACCTTGTTCGGTTGCTCCTCGAAGCAATACCGTGCGAACATGCGGTTGTCCTTCGCCATCAACAGTGGCCAAATACATGGCGTACGGCTCATCTGTATTCACAGTTAAAGCATGATTAAACCATTGCAAAAACTGCTCATGCGGATTTTTTGCCACCTGTGACTCAAGAAGCTCACCTTTTTCATAACTGAGTCTGAGCTCACTTAAGTCTTTGATTGGATCACTCATGACCATACATCCTTATATTTATACTGCCTGATTGGCTTGTGCTTTAATGGCATCTGCCAAGCGGTTTGCTAAAGCATGTACTTCTTCTGCTTGCTCACCTTCAACCATCACTCGAATCATTGGCTCTGTACCTGATTTACGAATAAGTAAGCGACCACGCCCTTTGAGTTGCTCTTCTGCTTGCTCAAATAAAGTAACTAACTCAGGAATCGCAAATGGGTCAATCATTTTTTCTAAACGTAAATTCACTAAAATTTGTGGAAATAATTCAAAGCCTTCCACTAACTCATGCAGTGCTTTATTTTGATACACCATTACAGTTAAAACTTGCAACGCTGCAATAATGGCGTCACCTGTGGTGCTTTTATCTAGGGTTAAAATATGCCCTGAAGGCTCACCACCAATCGCCCACTGTTGTTCTACTAGTTTTTGTAATACATGGCGATCACCCACTTGGGCTCTTAAAAAAGGCACTTCGGCCTGTTTTAGTGCCAACTCTAATGCCATATTGCTCATGACTGTGCCGACAATACCCACAGGCTTTTTCTTGGCCTTGGTGGCAAGCATGTATAAAATATGGTCACCATCAAGCAAGCGACCAAACTTGTCTACCAGTACCACACGGTCTGCATCACCATCGAAGGCGATACCAAGGTCTGCGCCATGCTCAACCACTGCTTTTTGTAAAGCTTCTGGGTGAGTTGAACCACAGTTTTCATTAATATTTTGCCCGTTTGGCTCGTTGTGTATGGCAACCACTTTCGCCCCAAGCTCACGAAAAACCGCAGGGCCCACGTTGTAAGCTGCACCATGTGCACAGTCCACCACAATCACTATGCCACGTAAATTGTAGTGGTATGGAAAACTCGACTTACAAAATTCAATATAGCGGCCATTGGCATCTTTCACACGCACGCTTTTACCAAGCCCTGCGGTATTTTCAATCACAATCTCGTGTTTTAATTCTTCATTAATTTCATTTTGTAATTCTTCAGGAAGTTTTTTACCTTCCGATGAAAAGAATTTAATCCCATTATCAAAATATGGGTTATGTGATGCTGAAATCACAATACCTGCATCTGCATGCAATGCACGGGTTAAATGGGCAATGGCAGGTGTTGGCAATGGGCCAAGTAAATGCACATATACGCCTGCTGCATTGAGCCCTGCTTGTAGAGCCGCTTCTAAGATATAACCAGAGAGCCGAGTGTCTTTGCCCAATACAACAACGGGCTTGCGGTCAACATTTTGCTTTTTAAGTACTTTACCTGCAGCAAAGCCGAGTTTTAATGCAAACTCAGGCGTAATTGGTAACTGACCAAATTTTCCACGAATACCATCTGTACCAAAATAACTCATGCGTCTCTCATTTATCCATTGAACAGGCCATCTTTTGCCAACCTGCTTTTTGTTTTACACTTTTTTATACTTTACACCAAAATCAAAAAGACCGTCATGCTTTGACGGTCTTTTTATCTTGTTTTAATGCAAGCAATTAACCTATATGGTAATTTGGTGCTTCTTTGGTAATGGTGACATCATGTACATGTGACTCTTTCATACCTGCTGCAGTAATTTTTACAAATTTTGCATTATGGCGTAAATCATCAATGGTACTTGAGCCTGTGTAACCCATAGATGAACGTAAACCACCCATCATTTGATGTAGAATCACACCCATTGCACCTTTGTATGGTACACGACCTTCAATCCCTTCAGGCACAAGCTTTTCAGCTCCAGCTTTTGCATCTTGGAAATAACGGTCTGCTGAGCCAGATGAACCTGCCATTGCACCTAAAGAACCCATACCACGGTATGCTTTATAGTAACGACCTTGGAAAAACTCGACTTCACCCGGTGCTTCTTCAGTACCTGCAAGTAAAGAACCAACCATAATCGTGCTTGCACCTGCACCAATCGCTTTTGACATATCGCCAGAGAAACGAATACCACCATCTGCAATTAAAGGAATTTGCTCTTTCAGTGCATTTGCAACACTGTCAATCGCAGAAATTTGCGGTACGCCAATCCCTGCAACAATACGTGTGGTACAAATTGAACCTGGGCCAATACCCACTTTCACCGCATCTGCACCAGCATCTAACAATGCCAATGCCGCATCACCTGTCGCAATGTTGCCACCAATGACTTGTACTTGCGGGAAGTTCTTTTTCACCCAATTTACACGCTGAATGACACCTGCTGAGTGACCATGTGCTGTATCGACCACAATCACATCCACACCCGCTTCGACCAATGCTTCTACACGTGATGGTGTTTCTGCACCTGTACCTACCGCAGCACCTACACGCAAACGACCTAAATGGTCTTTTGAACTGTTTGGATATGACTCTGCTTTACGAAAATCGGTAACGGTGATCAACCCTTTTAATGCATTATGCTCATCAACCACGAGCACTTTTTCAATGCGGTGCTTTTGTAATAACGCTTGAATATTTTCTTTTGACTCACCTTCACGTACAGTGACAAGGCGGTCTTGCGTGGTCATAATATTACTTACAGGTTGTTCAAGGTTTGTTTCAAAGCGAGTATCACGCCCTGTCACTATACCAACCACTTGACCATCTTTAACAACAGGCACACCACTAATATTATTGGCATGTGTAATGGCATTAAGCTCACGTACTGTTGTTTCTGGTGTCACAGTAATCGGGTCTTTGACCATGCCTGCTTCAAATTTTTTAACACGGCGTACTTCGGCAGCTTGTGCTGCAATATCCATGTTTTTATGAATAATACCAATACCACCGTTTTGAGCCATTGCAATGGCCATACGTGCTTCAGTTACCGTATCCATCGCAGCAGATACTAAAGGCACATTGAGATGAATGTCACGTGTTAAACGTGATTTGAGGGAAACATCTTTAGGTAGGACAGTAGAATAGGCGGGCACTAATAAGACATCATCGAAGGTTAGGGCTTCTTGAATGATGGTCAGCATAACAGTCTCACTGGTTAATTCCGTGAGCTATTATAAACAAATTTTTTTTCAAATTTCATTTATTCTGCATTTTTTTTCAAAAATCTTGTTTGAGTGATCCGTTAAAGTCAGCTTATTTTAAAATTGTGATGCTTGTGCCTAAATTTCATCATGCTTAATATCAAAAATAGGTTTATATCATCAACCGAGATATAAACCTATTTTTGATTATTCCCTTTTAAGAGGGAGACTTGTGTAAGACTATTAATATATGGCTTAGTCTATGGGTTGAAATTAAGCCATATAATGTTGTACCACAGCACTAATACCAACCACTAAAAAGATGACTGCACCAATTTTATGAATAAGCGAGATGGGTAATTTCCCTGCCAACTTATTACCCAGAAATACTGCTGGGGCATTTGCAATCATCATACCGATAGTTGTTCCGACCAATACAATAATAATACTGTCAAAACGTGCCGACAATGCAACAGTGGCTATTTGCGTTTTATCACCAATTTCAGCCAAGAAGAATAAAATGAACGTTGCACCAAATACACCAAAGCGTTGCCACTTATAAATACTTTCGGCTTCATCACCATCGAGCTTATCTGGAATAAGCATCCATACAGCCATGCCAATAAAACCGAGTGCCAAAATCCAAACCATCGTAGTTGGGCTAACGACTGTGGTTAACCACTGCCCTAAAACGGCAGAAATACCATGGTTTATTGTAGTTGCCAGCACAATAGCGAATAAAATAGGCACTGGCTTACGAAAACGTGCAGCCAATAAAAGTGCAAGAAGTTGAGTTTTGTCTCCCATTTCGGCAAGGGCAACGATAGAGACAGAGATGAGAAAAGCATACATGACATGTTTTCCTTGGCCAGCACAAATACCTATGACTTACCCACTCCTGCCAGCCAAAGTGCAGAGATGGTAAATCAAAGGTCTTGCCAACAAAAGAAAATCTGGTTCTTTGCTACAATGGCCATGTTCAAAATATGTAGAACAAGTATGTTGACCATCATCTATTTACGTGATGTAAATAGCGGCTACTCCCCAATGAAGTTAGCGCCATTATATAAAAAAAATTCTTTTTTGCAATCCCTACTAAAACAGTTGGGTTTATTTGTTTGCAACATTTTGTGTTTATTCAGCTAAATTAAAGGTAAATGATTTCCAAGTCGCCATACATAATGAGTCTCTAAAACGGCTTGCATCTCTTAATGAAAAACACTTTTTTAAATGGCTATACGGTATGCACACCCCATCTTTTTGCATGACACGGCAATACGCTGAATAATAAATATTGGCTCTTTTTGAGTGCAAAATTGCTTTTAAATTGGTGAGCTGTTGCATTATTGTATACTTTTTAGCTTACATAGTTAGACAGTAGCTGTTTTTTTAACCCACCTCAAGATAAAAGATACCTCCGTGCGACAACTGTGGTCGCAGTGTTTTTCTTTACTGTATTTTCTCGATTTAGATAGTTAAAAATATCGCGTATTGGCAAAATTTCTATACTTTTTCATATAAAAACCAACAAACAACGAATTATTGGCATTAAACGTGCTTAAAACATAATTAACACTTGTCTCTTGTATATGAAGACAGCAAAGTATCTCACGGAGAAAAATATGTCATTTGATTGGAGTTACACATTAAGTCAGCTCTGGAATACTTCGTTTTGGAAAGCCTGTTTAGTCGTCATCGAACTGAGTTTGGTGGTATGGCTCGTAGGTAATATCTTTGGTTTTATTTTGGCATTGGCTAAACAATCTAAAAACCGTTTTGTTGCTCAAATTACGTCAGCTTATATTTGGTTCTTTCGTAGCCTACCATTATTAGTATTACTGGTTTTCACCTACAACCTCCCTCAAATGTTTCCATCAACCAGCTCATTTCTTGCCTCTCCATTTATTGCAGGTGCCATTGCCATGCTTTTAAATGAGTCGGCGTTTATTGCTGAAATACATCGTTCAGGGCTCAGCTCTATTCCTAAAGGTCAAATCGAAGCAGGTAAAGCACTGGGTATACGCTATGTTGGTATACAAAAACTGATTGTGATTCCACAAGCATTACGTGTGGCAATGCCCTCTTTAAGTAATGAGTTTGTGACCATTGTTAAATTAACCTCTTTGGTTTCAGTCATTTCTTTAACCGAAATTTTATTGGTTGGACAACGCCTCTATACACAAAATTTCCTTGTCATGGAAACCATGCTGGCGGTTGCTTTTTACTATATTCTAATTGTGACTGTATTTGGTTGGGTACTGACTTGGTTTGAAAAGAAATTAGATGTTTCATTGCGTCAACCTGGGCTACTTTCAGCAGACAGCCCACTCAACAACTTGCAGTACACCACACAAGCGGAACCAATACCAAGCAAGAAAAACCCACTTCACCGTGGCGAATATGCCCTTGAAACACATCAAGTCTGCAAATCATATGGTGACCATCAAGTTCTTAAAGGGATTGATTTAAAAATCAAATGGGGCGAAGTGGTCTGTATTATTGGCCCATCAGGTTCAGGGAAAACCACTTTTATTCGTACACTCAATGGTCTTGAAGAGTTAACAAGTGGCCAAGTGTCATTGTTAGATCAGCCATTTTTATCTTCAGACACTGACCTAAAACACAATAAAAACTACCAAGAAAATATCATTCATATTGGTATGGTTTTTCAAAACTTTAATTTGTTCCCACATAAAACCATTTTAGAAAACGTCACCCTTGCACCGAACTATCACCAAAAGTCAGATGCATTGGTCAACAAGATTACAGCATTAACCATGCTTGAAAAAGTGGGGATGAAGCAACATGCCAACAAATACCCACATCAACTTTCTGGTGGTCAACAACAACGTGTGGCGATTGCTCGTGCTTTAGCCATGAAGCCATCTGTGATTTTATTTGATGAACCAACGTCTGCGCTAGATCCTGAATTGGTCAATGAAGTCTTAAAAGTGATTGAAGATCTGGCTAAAGAAGGCATGACCATGCTCATTGTGACTCATGAAATGGACTTTGCACTGAAAGTGTCTAACCGTGTTGTGTTTATGGAAAACGGTCATGTGGTGGTTGATGAGTCTCCTGAACAGATTATTCAGTCAGACAATGATCGTTTACATCAATTTATGGGCTTAAAAAAGAGCGAACCTCAAGTTTAGACAGCACACAATTTATAGGAGCAAAATATGTATAAAGACTATCCATCAGCCTATCAGGGAGGTGCGGACTCTCCCCTAGAGGTCGATAAAGCCTTTTATGATCGTATTCGAGAAACAACTGATGCACGAACGTTAGTGAGCCAAGTTGAAGTACCAATTCGCTCAGGCTATGCATGGGAAGTCAAAGCAGGACAAGTCTTTAGAGTCACTGCACCTAAAGGGGCTCAGGTTGGCGACTTTAATATTTGGAATGCTCATAATCCAAGAGAGCGACTATGGGCGTCTCGTACGCGACAACTGCAAGGGTCACATGTCAGTATGTATGACCGCTTGTGGTCGACACTGCCCTTTATGCGACCATTGGTCACCATTACCGACGACAGTCTCAAAGACTATGGTATAGATGAACACGGCGGACGCATTCATGACCTACTCGGGACACGATGCGACCCATATATTAACCGTATTTTAACCGGTAAAGATTTTGACCATCACTGTCACTCTAACCTGACACGTGCTGTTTTACCCTATGGATTAACTGAGTTTGATGTGCATGACGTGCTCAACATTTTTCAAGTCACAGGACTCAACCATGAAAGCAAATACTTTATGAAAACATGTCCTGCTCAAGCAGGCGACTACCTCGAGTTTTTTGCCGAAATTGATGTTTTGTGTGCTTTATCGACCTGCCCAGGTGGCGATTTATCTTTACCAATGTGGGGGCCTGATGCACAAGACCCTATTTCGGTATGTAGACCGCTTGGTGTAGAAATTTTTGACCTCGACCCAGAGCTGATTAAAGACTGGGAATCACCCCAATGTTCTCCATATGCTGGACAACATGGACTCACTTTAACAAAGTAATTTAACAATATAATTTTAGGAATAAAATATGTTTAAAAAACTACCTCTTGCGACTTTAATCACGTCATTAGTTATTGGTCTGTCTGCATGTAGCAAACCTGAAGAGAAAAAAGAAGCACCTGCAGAAGCGACGGCAACAGCACCGTCTACACTGCATATTGGTTCAGATTTAACCTACCCTCCGTATGGCTATTTCAAAGACAATCAACCACAAGGTTTTGACGTTGAGCTACTTGGTTTACTTGCCAATGCCAACCAACAAAAACCTGAGTTTGTTGACACACGTTTTGCAAGCCTGATTCCAAGCTTAAACAGTAAGAAGTTTGATGTAATTGCATCTTCAATGTTTATTACACCTGAGCGTGAAAAACAAGTGAACTTCATTCCTTATGCAAAAGTAGGTAATGCACTGATTGTACGTACAGGAGAAGGATTCGCACCGAAAGATCCAAAAGATCTTTGTGGTAAAACACTCTCTATTCTTAAAGGCTCAGCAGGGATTCCTAAGCTAGATGAAGTGTCAAAAGACTACTGTGCTGCAAACAATAAAAAAGGCATTACCATTCGTGAGTTCGATACCTCTCCTGAAGCATTACAGTCACTCCTTGCCAAATCATCAGACGTACAATTTGATGATACAGATGTTGCAAAAGGCTTCATTGCTAAAGTGAATGGGAAAGTGATGATTTCAACCACTGAACCGTTATACCCACAAACATTGGGTATCGCTGTGCGTAAAGATGACGCTGCAACGCTTGCAAGCTTAACCAAAGCTTTAGAGACCATCAAAGGCAACCAAGAGTACCAAAAACTGCTTGATAAATATGGTATTAAAGGCATTTAACCAATACACATTAAAAATCATGCATCGGCCTTGTGGCGATGCATGATTTTTTTATTTAGGCCTTAATATGAGCAACAACATCATCTGCCTGAATATTCACTTGGCAGACCTGATCAATAGTGAGTATGCCGGCCTGATGTGCTAAAATCGGCACTTCCATTTTCATGGCCTCCATCAGCCCAATGATCTGACCTTTTTCCACCAAGTCTCCTGTTTCAGCTTTCCACTGCGTAATCACACCATTCATTGGAGCAAGCACCGCATTACTGCTGTGTGACTGATTTGATACCGCTTCGTGTATGCCCACTCCAGACTGTTGACCCAGTGCCCCTAAAAGAGCAAGTGGCAAACCAACCTGATGTAACTTACCATCAATTTCTAAATCTACATACTGCATGGTTGCACCATGACGCTGTTGGCTACGCTGATATGGTGCATAGTCTGCGCTAAAGTCTTGCTCAATCCAACGGGTATGTACATTAAATTCATCGACAAAATCAGGTTCATTTAAAACTGCCTGATGAAACGGTAAAACCGTGGCAACACCTGCAATTTTAAATTGACTCAATGCCCGTTTGGCACGCTGTATGGCCAATTGACGTGTTGGTGCTGTAATAATCAGTTTAGCAAGCAGTGAATCAAAATGACTCGACACCAAACTCCCTTGTATCACTCCTGTATCTAAACGCACCCCCAAACCACTTGGTGCAGAAAATTCGGTTAGCTCACCAAAGGCAGGAATAAACCCTCTAGCAGGGTCTTCTGCATTTATGCGAAACTCAATGGCATGACCTTGTGGCTCAGGCATACTTTGAATCGACAACGTATTTCCTAAAGCAATAGAGATTTGCTCAGCCACCAAATCTACACCTGAGGTTTGCTCAGTAATTGGATGCTCTACTTGTAAGCGTGTATTCACTTCTAAAAAAGACAACATACCATTCTGGCTCAGTAAGTACTCGACTGTACCTGCTCCCACATAGTTGGCCTTTTTACAAATGGCTGTGGCAGAGTCTATAATTTGTTGCAAAATTTCTGTAGAAATAAACGGTGCAGGTGATTCCTCGACTAACTTTTGGTTACGGCGTTGCAATGAGCAATCTCGTGTACCCACCACCACCACATGACCGTGTTGGTCAGCAATAATTTGTGCCTCGATGTGTCTTGGGCGGTCTAAGTACTGCTCTACAAAACACTCCCCACGGCCAAACGCCGTTACTGCCTCACGCACCGCAGAGTCATACAGTGCTTCTACATCATTTAAATCTCTTGCCACTTTTAGCCCACGGCCACCACCACCAAAAGCCGCTTTAATGGCAATCGGCAAGCCATGCTCAGATGCAAAATCATAGGCTTGCTGTGCATTTTGAAGTGGCTCAGATGTGCCTTTGACTAACGGTGCACCCACTGCCTGTGCAATTTTTCGGGCTTCTATTTTGTCACCTAAAAGCTGAATACTTTTAGGTGATGGGCCAATCCAAATCAGTCCAGCATCTAACACGGCTTGTGCAAACTCAGCACGCTCAGATAAAAAGCCGTAACCAGGGTGAATCATGGTTGCACCTGATTGCTGTGCTACCTTTAAAATGGCATCAATATTTAAGTAGGTATCTTGGGCTGTAATACCCTTTAATGCCCATGCTTCATCTGCATATTTACAATGCAAACTGTGAATATCCTCTTCTGCATAGACTGCAATCGATGGAATCTCTAAATCTTTACAGGCTTGAATAATGCGTACAGCAATTTCACCACGGTTAGCAATAAGTAATTTATGTGTGCTCATACGTTAATATCCATAAACTCTGAAACTTTATTAAATTTGATCAAGCATCCTGCTGGAATTTGTGCCACTAAATCTAAATGGTGCTTGGCAACTGTTGCAATGACAGGGTAGCCACCGGTAAGTGGGTGGTCATTCATAAATAAAACCGGTTGCCCACTCGGTGGTATTTGTAACGCACCTGTGACTGTACCTTCACTGGGGAGCTCTTGATGCTGTGTACGCTTCAAAGCCACTTCACCCTGTAAGCGTAGCCCCACGCGATTAATATCGTTACTCACCTGCCATAACTGATTGAGTAATATCTCTAGGCTCTTAGCTTCAAACCAATCTGCTCTTGGGCCAAGTACAACATCTAGTACCACTGTATCTTTAGGTTGCGGTAGGATTCTTAGTGGTACGCTCTGAGTAGACACTGCCTGTTTGGGAGCTTGACCAATGGCCACTTCATCACCAATAGATAACGGTTTCGGGCCTAATTCAGCCAAAGTGTCAAAACTACAACTGGCTAAAACTTTTTCAGCCAACACCCCGCCACGTATGGCCAAATAATTTCTAAGCCCTGCTTGTGGTCGTTTGATCTCAATGATGTCGCCAGCATCAAGTGCGATGGCTTGACCACAAGCCACCTCTGCAACCGTACCATCGGCATATTCAATCACACAGGTACTGATTGCACCGGTAATCGCCATGACTATTGGGACTTGTACTTGTGCTTTAAAACCACCATTTAAAATCTCCAGCACTGCATCATTAAGGGCATTGCCAACACATTGATTTGCATCCTGCATTGCACCTGAATCGAGTGCACCACCCACACCTACACCCACTGCAAATTTGCCAATACGGCCACGGTCTTGCACTAAGGTTTGCATGCCCGTATTTAAAATTTTTAATACACTGTGAGTGGGTGCGAATGATTCAGAAACTTGTAGTGCATCTTGCCTTGTAATGTGCTTTGGTACACTGACCTGAGCCACGTGTTTGGTGTCTTTGAACACAACACGATTACCCGGCAACAACAATGCAGGCGGGTCACGGTGAATGTCCCACATGCTGGCATCGGTGCGACCAATCAATTGCCAGCCACCGGGGCTGTCTTTAGGATACACACCCGTATACTCACCTGCTAAAGCCACAGACCCTGCCACAATACGCTTACGGGGTGTACTTAAACGAGGAATACTGCCAAAAGGACGTTGCTCACAATTTAAGTAACCAAAACCCGGAGCAAAACCAATAAACGCCACTTTCCACTCATGTTGCGTATGACGCTGTATCACCTCTTGCGTGGTCACGCCTAAAAGTTCAGCCACTTGAACAAGGTCTTCACCATCATAACTGACTGAAATGACCACTTCTGTGCCTTGTACGGCGTGCTCATGCTGTACATGTTGTTGTGACAACCAAGCAATGAGCTGTTTTTGTGTGGTTTTAAACACTGAAAACTGAATTAAAATGGTTTTTTCAGCAGGAATCATGTCTACAATGGCAGGATGATGATGACGCTGTAAATGCCTAAAAAAATGCGTCGTTTCCAATAAGTCATGAAACTCTATAAGAAAGCTGTCTAAGCTGACCGATAAAAATCGCACAATGCCTCCTTTTTACTAAATAGACCATGTACGGTCAGGTATATCTGTAATCAGCATATGACCAGGTGCATGGCTAATGGCAAATGGAATTTTTGATTGCATCACAGCCGCTTGAGGTGTTACACCACAAGCCCAAAACACTGCAATTTCATCGTCTAAAATACGAGGGGCATCGCCAAAATCTGGGCAATAAATATCTTGAATACCCAATAAATGTGGCGAACCAATATGTACAGGTACACCGTGCACTTTAGGTACTTTCGCCGTAATTTGTACCGCCTGAGGCACTTGATGTGCTTTCATCGGACGCATAGACACCACCAACTGCCCTGATATTTTTCCTGCCGAACGACACGCAATATTGGTTAAATACATGGGTACATTTTTTTGGTCTGCAATGTGGCGAACCTCTATACCTGCGGCCATTAAGTCGGCTTCAAAAGAAAAACTACAGCCAATTAAAAAAGTCACCAACTTGGGGTGTTGTTGCCAAATATTAGAAATATCGGTCACTTCTGCAGTTTTTTGACCGTGCTCCCAAATGTGGTATTTAGGAAAATCTGTTCGAATATCAATACCCTCGCCCAATTGCGTGTGGTATTGACCCGCTTCAATGACATCTAATACAGGGCAACTTTGCGGATTACGCTGTGCATAGAGCAGAAAATCCCATGCCCAGTCTTCAGGTACGCAAATCATATTGACTTGGGTCAAACCTGTCGCTAAGCCTGCTGTGGGTTGGTCATACCCTTGTCTGATTTTAAGCCGTGCTTGTTGTGCTTGCTTTAATTGCTCTGCCGTTGCAAGAAATTGAATACTAGACATACTATCCCTCCGCTTTGGCAGAAAATGCAGTAACACCAATATGACTCTCGCTCAATACATCAATAATTTTTTGAGTGATTTCAAGTGCGCCTTGAGTGTCACCATGCACACAAATGCTGTCTGCTTGAATGCTGGTGAATGTGCCATCTATAGACATCACACCGCCATCTTTCACCATGCCGACCACACGTTGTGCAATTTGGCTTGCATCATGTAAAACAGCCCCTTCTAAACGTCTAGACACCAAAGAACCGTCACTATTATATGCACGGTCAGCAAAGGCTTCTGATACAACCTGTAAACCCTGCTCTCGTGCAAAGCCCACCAAATCAGACCCTGCCAACGCTACCAACTTCAATGTAGGATTAAATGCTTTAATGGCATCAGCCACCGCTTTTGCTTGGGTCAAATTATGTGCAATGGTGTTATACAATGCTCCATGTGGTTTCACATAACTCACCGTTGCACCAATGCTACGTGCCAAACCGTCTAAAGCGGCCAATTGATACAGCACATCAGCATACAGTTCGTCATACGACACATCCATATTACGGCGTCCGAAACCGACCAAATCTGGGTAAGCCACATGTGCCCCTATAGCAACTTTCGATGCATAGGCTTGGCGTAAGGTCGATAAAATACCTTTTGGATCACCCGCATGAAAACCACAAGCAATATTGGCACTACTCACCAGTTTTAAAATCTCTTGGTCATTGCCCATACGCCATGAGCCATAACTTTCACCAAGGTCACTATTTAAATCAATCTTCATCATGGCATGCTCTTATAACGACTTTAAATAATTGAAAATAGTATTAAACGAAATGTAGCCCATATACCATGTCAGCAAGCATGTGAGCACACCGAGTATGGTTAACCACATTGGATAGTCATATCCACCAAGTAAATCTTTTCGGCAGGCTGCAACATATACAAAAAGTGTCAGACCGACAGGTAACACAAGGCCATTTAAACCACCTACAAAAATGAGTAAGCTTGCAGGGGTTGCCCCTAAAATAACAAACAATAAAAGCGCAGCAGCAATAAAAATAATGGTGCAGACATTACGCTGTTTTAAGGTAATATCTTTTTTAAATGCTGTAAAAAATGAAACCGATGTATAAGCCGCTCCAATGGCACTACTAATACCAGCAGCAAAGAAAATAAGACCAAAGAGTTTAAAACCAAACATGCCTGCCGCATATTGGAATGCTTGTGCGGCTGGGTTTGCATTTTTCGCTGATAGGTCAATGACAGCACCACTCGCCACTACACCAAGCACCGCTAAGAAAAGTACATAACGAACAATACCAACCACAATAATACCTTTAGTGGCTGCTCTTGAAACTTCCTGAATATGCTCAGGCCCTACAGCTCCTTTGTCGAGTAAACGGTGTGCCCCTGCATAACAGATATAACCACCGACCGTACCACCCACAATGGTAGTAATACTGGCAAAGTCGACATGGCTTGGTAAAATCGTTTGATGAAATGCATCGGCAACAGGTGGTGCAACAATCACTGCAACAATGACTACCAATAATATCTTTACTACGCCGAGTAAAATCATACTTTTATCAACAACCACAGTGGCTTTTTTTGACGCAAAAATCAAAATGGCAATCGCACCACTAATCACCCCACCCCATTTGGTATCTAGGCCAAATAAAGCATTTAGACCTAAGGCCGCCCCTGCAATATTACCAATATTAAAAAAGAAACCGCCAAAAATCACCAATCCTGCGAGTACATAACCACTGCCGGGCAAAGCGGCATTGGCAACCTCAGGTGCTCGCATTTGAGTCAGCGTGACCACACGCCAAATATTTTGTTGCACCACATAATCAATAATAATAGAGAGTAAAATACCAAAGCCAAAAGCCGCACCCATTTTGGCGGTGAATGTAGCTGTTTGCGTTAAAAACCCCGGGCCCATAGCAGACGTTGCCATGAGAAAAATTGAGGCAACAATGGCCCACTGTCTTTCATTAAAAAATTTCTTAGTATTATTTCCCATGACGCTCCCCATTTAAAAAATTAAATACGCCATTTAATAAATCATAGAAAACATTGAATACTCAATGCCTAAAACACATTTTCTCAAGAACATAAATACATGATAAATAACAATATAATCCAAACATCAGTTTACCTAATACAAGACCATTAAATAAACTAATGATTGGAAATTAAGCATGTTTTATTGTGGTGCTTTATTGGTTTTATTCTGGTGCGGGATGCCATTTTATGTGGCATTTAATACAAGTAAAAATCTTCACTCTCAAACTGCTGATTCAGTTTTTTCATGGCTTTATTGGACACATCAACCGCAATATCTGCTAAGTTTTTCTTCACGGCATCATCTCGGCCAACGGTATACACACATAAAAAACGATAGGGATCTAACTTAATTTCAGTGGGCAAAATATAAAGCCGTTTTTCTCGTAATTCTTTGAGTACAGACAAGTGAGGTAAAACACCAACGCCCATCCCCTCTTCAGTCATTTTTATGAGTGTTGCCAACGAATAACTGGTAATGGTTTTTGGCTCAGCCAAGCGTAACTGATTCAACTGTTGCTTAATGTCTAAGTATGGATAGGTATTTTTAGGATAACTAATAATGGTTGAACGCACTAAATCTCTAAAACTCAAAGTATGTCGCTTCAAAAAAGACTGACCGTGTTTGGCAGAAATCAAAAAGCTTTGTTCAAAATGACACAAAGGGTGCTGAATACAATCAAAGTCACAGGTATGATCTAACATAAAGACCATATCTAGCTCACCATTTTTAAGTGACTCTTTCAGTACAGGTGTAATATTAACAATAATATCGACCGTAATATGCGGATAATCGCTATATACTTTTTCTATAAAATCAACCAACCACGAATGAACAATGGTTTCCGCTACACCTAAACGAATGGTACTTTCCGTCAAACTATGATTAGATAATTCAGCCAAGAATTGTTCATTTAACGCAATACTTTTTGTCGCATACTTAAATGCAACTTTGCCTTGATCTGTCAAATGTATCGTACGTGACCGACGTTCTAATAGTTTTACCCCTAGCTCATGTTCTAACGATGCAATTCGCTGTGATATAGAAGATTGTGTGGTACCCAGTTGTATTGCAGCTTTATTAAAACTACTTAACCGAGCAACCCAATACAATGTTTCAAGGCTTTTATAATTCAAGTGCTTACACACCTATAGAGACAATACACCTGATCATATAACACAGGCTCAAAAAAACTACAGTAAATCTGAACTTTTTGGCAGTAAATGCAATAACTGATCGCATACCTGATGAATATGCTGTTCAACTAACTGTGCAGCCAGTGCCGTATCTTTTATACGACATGCCTGTAAAATGGCACGGTGCTCACGATCTGCAATGGCTTTTGCATCCACAGAATGTTCCATTTGTAGCCGTAAATAACGCTCGATCTTGTCGTAAATAGAGCGAATCATATTTACTAAAACAGGTCGTTGTGAGCCATCATATAGCGACTTATGAAATGCCCAATTCAACTCTGCTGTACGTGATGGGTCATCTAAATGGATGAACTCATCTAAAATTGCTTCAGCACGGGAAAAATCGTCTTCTGTTAAATGAGGTATGGCCATTTGAATGGCTTGAACTTCTAAAATGACCCGTATTTCAAAAATTTGTGCCAATTCAAAGTCACTAATCCGTGTAACCGTTGCTCCTTTATTACGGTGAAATTGTACTAAACCTTCTGCTTCTAAACGCTTGAGTGCTTCACGTACAGGAATTTTACTGACATTAAATGACTTGGCAATTTCATCTTGGCGAATAGGCTCGTTATCTAAAAACTCACCTCGAATGACTGCATCTCTCAAAAACTTTAAAATGACTTCTGAACTAGAAGGTAGTTCACCTAAATTGGGCGCACTTTTTAAAGTTGCCGACATAACAGACCTCATCGCTATATTATTTAGTATATTTTATATGAAATGGCATACATCAGGTAAATTTTTATATGCCCACGTACATCACATCTACATACAAACCATTAAAATAAAGACCTGTTACACTGGATTAAAACGACACAACCACGCGTTATTATTTATATTAAACCGCTTACTAGGTAAAGCAATGTTGCTTTAAAGTCAGATATGAAAACACCTATTTCTACATGGCAACTGATTAAACCATACTGGGTTTCAAATCAAAAATGGATTGCATGGGGCCTCCTGTTTTTAGTCATTTCACTCGACATGACCAATGTCTACATGATTATACAAATGACGTATTGGAACAAAGATTTTTTTGATGCCATTGCCAATTATGACACCCATGCCATGACGCCACTATTTATGACTTTGGTTGGCCTACTTGCGACAATTATTAGTGCACGTATTTTCAGTACTTTTTTAAACAGCTCTTAGAAATACGTTGGCGTACATGGCTCACCAACGTGTACATTTCAGACTGGTTGCAAAATAATCGTTTTTATCACATCGAAAAACAAAAACTCAACGACAACCCAGACCAACGTATTGCCGAAGATTTAGGCTTAATTGCTAAAAAAATATTGAGCTTATTTACAGGGCTACTGAAAAACTGTGTCAACTTGGTGTCATACAGCATTATTATTTGGAGCCTTTCAGATACATGGCTATTTAATATTCATGGCAATGCCTACACCATTCCGGGAGCAATGCTTTGGGCCGCTATTTTGTATGCATTCATTGGCTCTTTCATTATGGAAAAAATTGGTCACCCCATGGTGTCTTTAGACTATAAACAACAACAATACGAAGCCAACTTCCGTTCGTTACTCATTGGACTGCGTAGAAATGCCGAACAGGTGGCTTTTTACCAAGGCCAAGGTGCTGAAAAAAACAGACTACAACATGCATTTATGACTGTGCAGTCAAACTGGCGTAGCATCATGACCTACACCAAACGTATTTCATTTACCGAATCTGTATATTTAGAAATAGGCACATACCTTCCATACTTGCTCATGTTGCCACAATATTTTGCGAAAAAACTCACGCTCGGCACTGTCATGCAACTGACGCAAAGTTTTTTACGTGTTCGAGCATCTTTGTCTTGGTTTATTTTTAACTACCAAGACCTTGCTTTATTGCGTGCTGCATTACGGCGTTTAGGCGAGTTTCAAGCCTCTTTACAACAGCAAAATAGCGAGCAAATGCAAACACATCATCATGAAGATACACAAATCATGACCCATGCACTCAAGCTGTATCGGCCAAATGGTCAGCTACTCGTCAATGTGCCCAATATACACCTAACCACAGGTCACCGCTTACTGATACAAGGCCCATCTGGCGTAGGTAAAAGTACCCTACTTAGAGCATTGGCGGGAATTTGGCCCTACGGTTCAGGGCAAATGTACTTACCAAACAGCCAAGACATGCTATTTTTACCACAAAAGAGCTATCTGCCTTATGGCACACTCAAAAGCATTTTGTCTTACCCACATATAGAACTACCACTAGACACTGCCACATATGCTCAAGCCTTAACCAAAGCCAATCTTAGCCAACTGATTGAGCAACTAGAGCATGCAGATGACTGGGAAAACATTTTATCTTTAGGTGAACAACAACGCTTAGCATTTGCCAAAGTACTCCTGCAAAAACCGCGTTATGCTTTTCTCGATGAAGCAACATCTGCTTTAGACCCTCACAACGAAAGTCACTTATACCAACTTTTAATGGATGAGCTACCACAAACGACTGTCATTAGTGTGGCTCACCATGAAAATTTAAAGCAGTTTCATAGCCAAACACTGCAATTACATGCACCATAAAACACAGTCACCCAGCTAGAATCAGCTACATAAAAGATATATCTTTTATGTAGCTGATTCTTAAGCATTAAAGCAAACAAGCCACCTAAGTTACAAAAAATAACTTACAACACCCCTTAAATAAAAAATATAATAGATATATCTTTTTAATTTATATTCATTATGAAAACTAAATCATCTCATCATGGTTTTGGCCGTGGTGGCCTACGCTGGGTCGTTCTATCACTCATTCAGCAAAAACCTCAACACGGTTACGACCTAATCAAAACCATTCAACATATGACGCAAGGTACCTATACCCCGAGTGCAGGTGTGTTATATCCACTACTAAACGACTTGGTTGAAAAACAACTGGTTATTAGCGAGCCTGATGCAAACGATGGACGTAAACGCAGTTATCACATCACCCCCTTAGGCGAACAAATTGCAAATGTTTATCAGCCAGAAGTGGATGAACTACTCCATAAAATACAACAGCGTTCAAAGCAACCTTCTGTGTTGCTTGAGAAACTAGATCAAGTCAAACAAGACATGCGTCAATTACTTTCTCAGCAAGAGCTCACCCATGCAGATGCAGAACTGTTGGCCAACAGCCTAGAGCAAACGAGAAAAACCATACAACATATTCAGCAGAGTAAAACTATGCAAAATCAAGCGATTGTTCCCCCTCAAGAAAAACAGCCCTATCGGGTAAAACATCAACTCAAAGTACGTTGGGTGGAAGTACAACAAAAAGTACAACTGTCACCTCATCTCTTACGCATTGTGTTTTATGGTGAAGATTTGGCGGACTTTACCAGTTTAGGCTTTGACGACCACGTAAAACTATTTTTTCCAGACCCAAATACAGGTGAAATACACGTACCTAACTTTGATAAAACCCAACCACCTACAGACATAAAAAAAATTGCGAGAGATTACACTCCTCGAGCCTTTGACCCACAGCAAAAAACGCTGTGCATCGACTTTGTACTACACGAGGCAGGCCCTGCAACAGATTGGGCAAAACATTGCCAACTTGGTGAACGGCTTGTGATTGGTGGGCCACGTGGTTCAATGATTATTCCGCAGAGCTACAGCCAACACGTGTTTATTGGTGATGAAACGGCATTGCCTGCCATTGCACGGCGTTTAGAAGAACTTCCTCAACACAGCAACGTACTGGCCTTTATTTTTGTGAATGATGAACATTCTAAAATTGAGCTCACACATTCAGAGCACTGTCAGGTGTTTTGGTTACAGCCAAGCCATCAACAAGCTTTGGCAGAACATATGTGGTCCAAAATAGATTGGACAGAGCATGACAGCTTTTTCTGGATTGCTTGCGAAGCCGAACAATCTCGTCAGTTAAAACAGACCCTTACAGCACAATACAGCATCGATAGCACGCAGATAAAAGCTGCAGGCTATTGGCAAAAACACACTTCTGTTTAAATGATTTGAGTACATCATATGCAACAAAAACCGTACACCACCACATGGCTTTGCGTACTGGCAACACTCACTGCACTTGGGCCTTTTTCTATAGATATGTATTTGTCTGCCCTACCCAGTATGGCAACTGACCTACATGTCACGACATCTAACATTGCAAGCACACTACCTGCTTACTTTATGGGTTTGGCCTTTGGCCAGCTCATTTACGGGCCGATCACCGACCACTTTGGACGTAGAAAACCACTCTTTATTGGCTTGGCCTTGTATATTATTGCCAGTTTAGTCTGTGTCTTTGCCACACAACTCGAAGTCCTTTTTATATCCCGAGTCGCTCAAGCACTTGGTGGCTGTGTAGGTGTGGTGGTTGCACGCTCTGCTATTCGTGACTGCTTAGAAGGTGCAGAGGCTGCACAAGCATTTTCATCGCTTATGGCCGTACAAGGCCTTGCACCTGTACTTGCACCACTCTTTGGTAGTGTGGTGTTGGCTTACTTTGAATGGCGTGCCATTTTTGGGGCTCTGTTTGCATTAGGGGCGATTGCATTGATTTTGTCTTGGTTTCAATTTCCCGAAACCCTCCCTCCTGCACGCCGAAAAAAACACACCTTTACTTCTGCATTAAAAGGCTATGCTGAACTAGCAAAAGATCAAAGCTTTATTGTACCTGCTGTTGCCAGCGGTCTACTTATGGGACTTATGTTTACCTATATCAATAGTGCATCTGAGCTCTTTATAGAACAACTTCATACTTCTACAGGGCTATTTTCCGTGTTATTTTCAATCAATGCATTTGGTTTAGTCATTGTGGCAAACATGAATCGTGTTTTGAGTAAAAAATATTTGCCATTACAACTACTGAAATTTGGTGCAGCGGTACAACTTATAGCGACCTTATTTTTACTTGCCATTGCATTTTTAGGTTTTGTTTCTATAACCACACTCATGCTTGGATTATTTTTTATGGTGGCTTGTGTTGGTTTTGTTGCACCTAATGCCACTGTACTTGCTTTAGCAAGCCAAGGGCAACGTGCAGGTCAGGCCAGTGCATTACTTGGTGCATTACAGTTCTTTTTTGGCCTAATCTCTGGAGCGATCTTGGCTATATTACCACTAGACCTTATGCATGACATGACCCTAGTGATGCTTACATACTGTGTGATTGGCATTATGCTTATTTGGAAGATTCGAGGGTAACTGCTTCTTAAACAAAAAACAGTAACTTAAAAATCAACCTTTCTAAGTTACTACTATAAATTTATCACAAAGTATTTGAACTTCTAAAAAAAGGCTTTAGTATACATTTGATATTTAAGTTATTATGAAAAATGATGTCTAGCATGATAAAAAGTAACGATTTAAAAAAAAATTTAAGATCCAGCATTCTTATTGTATCTGATTTACTCTCAATGCTTTTTCCCTTTATCGTATTAATTGGTTTAAGTAAAGAATATGCGAGCTTCCTCTCCTCATCAGAACAATACGTTTACCTATACACACATCTTATTATTACACTCTTAGCAATAATATCTTTTAGTGTATATTTAAAGCACTATAGTACTAGAAAATCTTTTTGGTACGAATTAAAGGAGATCTGTTCAACTTTAATCGGTCTTGCTTTTATAGAAGTTGCTCTATTAAAAATTTTAAATATTGAAACCCTATGGCTAAATATCTTACTAAGCTGGGCTTCGACGATTATACTATTTACAGTTTTTCGCATAGCAACTAAAAAAATACTATCTATTATAAAAGTATGGCAACAAAATGTCGTAATTATTGGCTCTGACCAAACTGCTGTAGATGTTTATGACACTTTTTCAAACGACAAAAACTTTGGCTTTAACGTTGAAAACTTTATAAGCATAAGCCCAACTAAACTGAACAATATTAATAATATTCCCATACTTAATGTCCAACCTAACGAAATAGAATTTAATCAACAAACAACTTTTATTATTGCATGTGAAAACCATGAAATAGAGATTGCAAACGAATGGCTTAGAGAATTAATCTGTCGTGGATACCAAAATATTTTTAGTGTTCCAACACTAAAAGAGTTACCACTGGATCAAACTCATATATCCTTTGCGTTTGGTCAGCATACGATGTTGCTACAAATACAACAAAGTATATCTAAACCACTTTCTACTTTATTAAAACGTATTTTTGATATTGTGATTACAAGCCTTATATTAACCATGATTAGTCCAATTCTTGTCATATTATATTTAAAAGTTCGTAAAGATGGTGGACCTGCTTTTTATGGGCACGAACGTGTTGGACAATTTGGTAAGAAGTTTGATTGCTATAAATTTAGATCAATGAAAACCAATTCAAAAGAGCTATTAGAAGAGCTACTTGCAAAAGATGAAAATGCAAGACAAGAGTGGGAAACTCACTTTAAGTTAAAAAATGACCCACGTGTTACTAAAATTGGTGCACTTCTAAGAAAAACATCTTTAGATGAGTTACCCCAACTGTTTAACGTGTTACGTGGCGATATGAGTTTAGTTGGCCCTCGACCAATCACTGAAATAGAACTACAACGCTATGAAAAAGATGTAAGCTATTATTACTTAGCCAAACCAGGTATTACAGGGCTTTGGCAAGTGAGTGGTCGCAGTGAAATAGACTATGTTACCCGTGTAAAATACGATACATGGTACGTTAAAAATTGGTCTTTATGGAATGACTTTGTTATTTTACTAAAAACAGTTAAGGTCGTGTTAGCTAGAGATGGAGCATATTAACATGCAACGAAAAACAATTGCATCTATCGTCATTTATAAACATGATTACGAAGAGTTAGAACCGACACTCAACTCTCTTATTCACTCACCAGATATTGATAAAATCATTTTAGTTGATAATGACCAAAGTACTTGGGCGAATACGAGTCTTCATGAAAAGATTCATTATATAAAATCAGAAGGTAATTTTGGTTTTGGCTATGGACATAATAAAGCCATCAAAGCATTTGCCGAAGAAGCTGACTTTTTCATTATATGCAATCCAGATATTGCATTTGAAAAAGAACAACTAAAAAATCTACTTAACTACGCTGAAAGTAGCTCGAAAGGTCTGTTCTTACCTAAAATTATAAAAGGTGATGGTTCTAACCAACAAGGTGCACGACTATTACCTACTCCACTCAATTTATTTGCCAGAAGGTTTTCACCAAAACTTGCTGAAAAACTTGACAAGAAATATCTTCTTGAAAGCTTTAAAGAAGATAAGCCAATAGAAGTCCCAAACCTCATTGGCTGTTTTTTAGTGTTTAAAAGTAAGGCACTCATTGAGCTAAATGGTTTTGATGAAAGGTTCTTCATGTATATGGAAGACATAGACCTATCAAGACGTTGCTATGAAAAGTTTGGGGCAGTGTATTACCCCTTAGCTCATGTAACACATCTACATGAGCAGGGATCATACAAAAATCCAGTACTACTCAAAGCACATATTAAAAGTGCTATTCAGTATTTCAACAAATGGGGTTGGGCTATTGATTCTAGAAGAAATAAAATTAACAAAAACTGTTTAAAGCAAGTAGAAAGATAAATTATATAGAGAGCTATAAAAATATTTATAAAGTATAGCTCTCTAATTACAATATATTATTCTTTAAAATTCTTATAATTATTAACAAAATCATCTAAACCAACTGCTTTATATTTTTCTATGTCTCTTTCAAGTAAATTAAATTGTTGTGAGTAGTATGGCCCCGCAGCATGAAAACATTTATGCTCTTTTATAATACCAGAGCCTTTTCCCAATAATTTAAATAAATTCTGTAATGCACCATCTTCACCTGATTTCATACTTATTGGCATTAAATTAAATAACCAAGAAATTTTTTTAAAATCATTGCTTCTGAAACCTGAACACCATCCTCCAGTCGGCCCTTTTTCAACAACTAACTTATCAATATTTACCTCTTTATAATGAGAAATATCTGGTTTAGCACCATTTGTATGTTCATTCTGAATCACATTCAGTGCAAGAAACCCAAACTTAGTAAAACTTTCAAGATATTGAATAAAAATTTCATCTACATTTTCAGGGAAAGCGAGAACATCATCATCAAACTCTACAATTATATCGGCTATGGATGCTAACTTAAAAAGTTTCTTATATGCTTTTAATCTCAAATTCACTTCTGAAAAGTGACAGATAATTTCAATATTTGAACTATAATTATTATAAAAAGCACTAATAACTTCTTTTGTATTATCTGTAGATGCGTTATCAAATATAATTATATTACAATACTCTTTATTTTTAATTGAAGAATACAACTCAATTAAAGATCTTTCAAGCATTTGACTACGGTTCCAAGTCAAAACAACAAAGCTAATTTTTTTATTCATTTAAATACTAACCCTTTTTAACCAAATATTGCACACCATCTTTGATACCTTTAAAGAAAGCTTTTATATAAGAAATTTTATTCTTAGAGTGTAGTAAAATAATAATTTGCTGTATTAAGTTTACAAAAATTTGTCTTGTAGGTACAATTTTAGGTATATGGGCTTCTTTAAACATATAGAAAGCATTTCTAGTTACAAAATATCGCCTGAATGGTGAATGTATTGGTGTATTAAAAAATTTAAACTCAATAATACTATCTCCTACAGCATGCTTCATTACAGCGCGAGAGGAAATAAAGTTTTCATATCCTAAACTTTCAAAGCGAAAACACCACTCTGTATCTACATAATCAATAAAGTACGCTTCTCGCATTAATCCTACTTTTTTTATTGCATCTAATGAAGCCATAGAACCAGATGATATTAACAGTGTAGAACGCATTGGTGTCGTAATATTAGATACATCTAATTTCTTACGATGACCACTAGAATAATCTATCGTTTTGTAAAAAAAGTTATAACGGCTATCAATGAATCTTGGTCCTATTAGTCCTACATTAATACCCTGACTCTCAATCTCTTTATAATCTTGCATCAAGTTGTTAATAAAATCTTCTGGGATAGCGCTATCTTGATCGAAGAAAATCAAATAGCTTAGGTTTCGTTGAAGAGCTAAATCAATAGCTACATTTTGTGCTTTTGCAATCCCATAATTACCATTTAACAATATCAACTCTAATTTTGTTGTACTTGAAACAGCTCCATCAAAAACCTGTAGATCTAAAATATTTTTTGAGCCATTATCTACAATAAAAACAGTTTTAACTTTTTGATTAGATAAGCAATTCACCAATGAATATAGATTTTCTATATTGGGATTAAAAGTTACAATAACTGCGTTAAATTCATTATGGGTCACAAAAATATTCCTAGAAAATCATGTAAGTTAAATATTTTATCCATTGAGAAAAAATATATATAGGTAAAATATGGAGCTAAAATTATAGCAGTAACTACCTTATATACTCTTAGTATAC
>NZ_VTDO01000011.1 GCF_015627125.1 Acinetobacter rathckeae
ATATAACACATCAGATAATCTGTATTAGGAATTTTTTGAATAAAATCCTCACCAGTCACAGCCTCATAATATTTTGTAGGTTCTGAACTTAAAATACACTTTTCAAATTCACTAAACCAATCTGCAATAAGCAAGCTATTTTTAGGTGCAGCAATAAACCAGTTTTCAAATATAGGAAGTTCACTATTTGTAGTACAATGGTCAGAATAAAAGAGAAAATTACTATTTTGGTCTAGCTTATCTAGAAACCAGCTAAAATCCTGTGTAATAAATATAGATGCATCCATCCAAATTCCACCATATTTTTTTAATAATGCAAGCCTAATATAGTCAGCCTGAATCGCCTTCTTTAGTTTTTTATCATCTAAACTTGGCATATCTATATATTTATGAATATTACTGCTATTCAATATAAAAACGTCATAATCACAACAAACATTTTTTGTATTTTCTATACAGTAGTCAACAAGGTGATTTGGATGCTCTGACTCCCAATACATCCAAATCACCTTTGGAATATTTTCTTTGGAGCCATCAGTTTTATTGGTAAACCAATATTCTTTAGCTGTATAAATAGAGAAAATGAAATTAAAAACAGATTTTAATACATGAAATAAAAATCTTAAAAAAGTAGAAACAGGCTTATTCACAGTATGCTCCTCACAATTGTTTAAAGTAAAAATATATAAATTTTAAAGCAACATCTATGGGTGGCTTTTCTTTATACATCAATACTATAGATTTTTTTAATCCAGAAAAATTTTTAACATGTGAATAATAGTCTAAGTAAATTTTTTTCAAACTATGATCTGTAAAGTGACGATGTTTATCAAACGATTTTAGAAAATCTATGGCTGTTCTATAATCATCT
This sequence comes from Acinetobacter rathckeae, assembly GCF_015627125.1. Classification (GTDB taxonomy): domain Bacteria; phylum Pseudomonadota; class Gammaproteobacteria; order Pseudomonadales; family Moraxellaceae; genus Acinetobacter; species Acinetobacter rathckeae. Next base: position 872 of record NZ_VTDO01000011.1, read on the forward strand.
ATTATTTTCTGATTTGTTTGATGAACCGCACTTTCTTCTCTTTGGCGATATTTTACTAAACTATGCTTTGTATGCATTATAGAAACATCTTTTAAATATAGCTGAACAAAGAAATGTATATCTTCTAAAATAATACCTTTTTTAAACTCCATATCTTTTAGTAAATCATTTTTTATTACCCTAAGCCAAGATTGCCAAGAACATTCTTTAAACACTTTTGTCAGAAAATCTATATCTTTATAATAAGTACCGTTTGGTAAAGAATCATTTACAGACCATAATATTTCATTGCCATTACTACTTACAGCTGATGCTTCAAAGCTTAAAATATCTATCTCAGGATGCTTATTAAGAGACTGAATTATTTCGTATATATAATTTTTTTCTAAAATGTCATCAGGATCTAAAAAAGCAATAAACTTTCCTCTTGCTAAAGCTAATCCAGTATTCCTTGCCATGCTCACACCAGCATTACTCTGATTTACTATTTTAATATTAGCCTTTATATGTTGTGGTAAAATTTCTGTTTTATCAAAAATAATATCAACGGAGCGATCTAAACTACCATCGTTAATAAAAACAACTTCTACATTATTATTTAATTGAGGGTATAAATCACTTAAAAAATCATCTATATATATTTCCACATTATAAACTGGCACAATAATACTTAATAGATTTTCATTTGACATATTATTTACCTAATTTATGACCTAATATATTCTTTATATAAAAACTTTTTAATTGCACTTTAAATAACAATCCATTTTTAAAAAAATAGTTAGCTAGTGTACCTGCAACTAACTCTGTAATAAATATTGAGGTAACTGCCCCATATATTCCATAAAAATTTATTAAGAAGTAAGCCATAAATAAGTTTAAGAAGACAAGAAAAAGTGTCTTATTTCTTAAGTATTTATGTCCGCCAAAACAGATGATATATTTATCAGCAACTGTTGCTAAACCTGAAAACATGCAGACTAAAACTAAATAAAGTACAATATTATTTACTTCTTTATAATCAGGTCCATATAACCATTCTACAAGAGTATGCCCAAATAAATATAAAAATATAAATGCAGCCAAAGAAACACTAAAAACAATAAAATTTAATACTGCTAGCATTTCAGCACTACGTTGCTCATTTTTCTCTTGATACACTTGGGTCATATAAGAACAAATTATTGCATTAAGAACAAAGTAGTAACTTGTCCCAAGAGTCACAGCAATTGAATAAATACCTAAGTCATGCTGTGATTTTAAACCTAAAAATAATTGACAAATCTTTGTATATAAAACAATAGAGAAACTATATAGAACAAGGTCTTTACCAACATTTATCATATACTTTTGATATATTCTTACTCTATTTTTATTTAATTTCCTTAATTCAACTTTATTATTATTATAGATGTAAAGCCGTATAAGATAAGGAATAACTGTCAATGAAATAATAGGTGCACAAAACCAAATAACATCTAGTTTTAGTTCAACAACAATATAACGAATAAGAAGAGAAATTGCTAACCCAATAGTATTACAAATTACATTTATTTTAGATTTAAGTTGAGCATCAAAGTATATATTATATACATCTTGTAATGAAAAAAATACTGCAACACATGTTGCAAGTGAATAAGAAAGTGTTAAAAAGTCAACCGTATAATATAAGTAAACAATTAACATATATGCCATAATAAAATAAATAGTATTTCTAATTATTCTTGTTGTTTCTATAATTCTTTGGCCTATTTTTACGCTAGTACTCGTTTTTTGGAAGATTACATTTTCAGAACCAAACATTGCTACAGTCTGTAATACAGCAAAGATTGAGCTTGCAAAGACTAATTTACCAAAATTTTCAGGGCCAATATATTTAGCAACTAAGGACGTTACAAATATCAACCCAAAAATAGACAATGATTTTTCAGCCACAATCCAAAGTGTATTAGAAAATACATTAAACTTTATATTCTTTAAATTATACATTTAGATACTTAAAATAAAACTTCTTATTCGAATAATAACTTACTTGCTCATTTAGTAACAGTACTTGATAAGACATATAAACTAAAATCATAGTATCTCATACGTACTATACTAACTCTTAGGCAAGGAGGTCTAAATATCTTCAAAAAGCTTTAAGCTTCAAAGCATTTTCATTATCAGACTCTCTACTTTACACAACTCGCTTCACCCAACTACATAACCATCTAAAAAAGGTTTTTCTAGCAAAAAATCTATTTAAAAACTTTAATGAACTCACGTAGAAGCAAGTGCATGTTGTAAAGTAGACTTGCCAAGATTTTCTTTGCTGTTGTAGTTTAATATATTCGGCCTTTGCTGCTAAAAAATTTTGGTCTATATTGCCTTTACTTTTATGAAGTAAATGAAAATCTATAACATAACTTTTTAAACCTAAAAACTGTGCATTTTGGCATAGGTCTAAACCGTATAAGTGAAAGCCTTTCATTTGTGTGCTGCAACTGAGGTTATGCTTCATATTTATGATCATAAAATTTTCATCTACACTCATGACTTCAGATGGAAAAGGACCATAACTCTGATTATCAGCATGTGGGTCTGTAATTCGTGCAATCAGCTTCCCTTTAGCTGTTCTACCAGCATTACCAATAACTGCCCAGTTAGGATCTACTTTGTCTAACTCAGCAATTTTGTTAAGCAGGTGATCTTTTCTGTCAAAATTAAATAAAATATCCTGATGACAAAAAATTAAATACTTTGCAGTACATTGATTAATTGCATAGTTTATACCACTAAAACCGTCAAAACTATTATTGTTCTTATTATCAAAATAATAAAATTCAGCGTCAGTAAAACCTGCTTGCTTCGCACTTTCCACCATTTCTTGGTATTCGTCAAAACGTGTGACCAAAGTACAAAAGCAAAATAACTTGGTACTTTGGTTGAGCGTTGTAATATCTTTCATTAAATGCGTACGTTCCCTAAACTTTATGCGGGCATGAGTTTAACTAAGAAAGATAACCAAATGATGTGTTTTTTATTTTTTTGCTTTCTTTTTTTATTTATTTTAAATGCATCAAGACTAGATTGCTGACATGACAACATAGCATTGTGCATAGATGCTCGTACATCAAAACCATATTGGTACATTTTTTTCTTATGTAGTCTGCGACTACGTTTTGTTTGGTCTCTTTGATCTTCTTTTGCAATCACACTTGCGTCATGATAACGAAAGTGGTTAAGTTGTTCTGGGGTGTAGAATACATCTCCTAACAGAAGCATTTTAAACCATAAGTCCCAATCACCATTGGTGCGTAGCGAAGGCTGTGCCCCACCAACTTTTCGATAAGTATTGGCATTAAATACAACAGCACTGGCATTAGGTATTGTATTTTTATAGACCAAATATTGGTTTATAAACGCTGTACCTTGCATGCTAAATGCTTGCTGAAACTGGGTGGGATTGGTTAAGTCTGATGTATGACTTAACCAATCGCCTGTCACCTCTCCACATGCATTCATACGTGTAGATTGACAATATGCCACAGCAATTTTTGGCTGTGCTTGCATTGGTGTAACAAGGGTTTCTAATAAAGTGGGCTCTGCAACATCATCTGATTCTGCAATCCAAATAAATTGACCTTGTGCAAGTTCAAAAACAGCTTTGTTCCACTGAAAAAAAGTAGAACCAGAGTTTTTTTCATTGTAAACAATGTGGCTCACTTTGGGGTGTTGTCGGTATTTTTCTATAATGTTTCGGCTATTGTCTGGCGACAGATCATCTAGAATAATCAGCTCAAAGTCTTGAAAAGTTTGCTTTAAAATACTTTCTAGCCGTTGCTCTAAAAACTGTGCATGGTTATAGCTCGGAACAATAACAGATACGACTGGACACCCCATGTATAAACTACCTATTAAAATACATCGTTGTTGGTTTTTGCTTGATTTAAAGACGGTGCAAATTGGTCTTTGTCTGTGAGTTTTAGCTCAACAGATGCATCAATTGGCCACTCAATGCCAATGTCTTTATCATTCCAAACAATAGAACGCTCGCATGCTTTAGAGTAGTAGTTTGTGGTTTTGTACAAGAACTGGGTATTGTCTTCTAATGCAACAAAACCGTGTGCAAATCCTGCAGGAATCCAAAACTGCTTATGGTTTTCACCGCTAAGCTCTAAACCGACCCACTGACCAAAAGTTTCTGAGTCTTTGCGAATATCTACGGCAACATCCCAAGCACGGCCTTGTACTACACGTACAAGTTTACCTTGTGCATGTGGGTTAAGTTGGTAGTGCAAACCACGCAATACTCCTTTTTGCGAATATGAGTGATTGTCTTGTACAAATTGTGGCACATCTAAGTTTCGCTCACGCAGGGCATTTTCAAAGTTTTGTTGGTTAAAACTTTCCATAAACCAACCACGGTCATCGCCAAATACTTTTGGCTCTAGTATAAGTAGCCCTTTAATCTTTGTTTCTATAATATTCATGATGCAATATTCCCTTACGCTTTAGCTTGGTTTTCTTGGTAAAGTTTCAGTAAGTACTGACCATAACCTGTTTTTTTGAAGAACTCACCACGTGCTAATAATTGTTCTGGGCTAATCCAACCATTGTTAAAAGAAATTTCTTCCAAACTTGCGACTTTAAGACCTTGGCGGTGTTCGATTGTTTGTACAAATTGGCTTGCTTCTAGCAATGAGTCGTGTGTACCTGTATCTAACCATGCAAAACCACGGCCCAACACTTCAACATTTAACTGCTCTTGCTGTAAGTAAACATTGTTTACATCTGTGATTTCTAACTCACCACGGTGTGATGGTTTAATATTTTTTGCAACGTCAACGACACTGTTGTCATAAAAATATAGTCCCGTCACTGCATAGTTTGACTTCGGTTGAGTTGGTTTTTCCTCAATACTTAACGCTTTACCTTGTTGATCAAAGTCAACCACACCAAAACGCTCTGGGTCATTTACATAATACCCAAAGACTGTTGCACCCTGTTCTTGGGCTGCTGCACGCTTGAGCTGATCACTAAAATGTTGACCATAAAAAATATTGTCACCTAAAATAAGGCACACATTGTCTTGGCCAATAAACTCTTCACCTAGAATAAAGGCTTGAGCTAAGCCATCTGGAGAAGGCTGTACTTTATAAGAAAGTTTAATACCGAGTTCTTCACCTGTACCCAATAGTTTTTCAAAATTAGGTAAGTCTTCTGGTGTAGAAATAATAAGAATTTCATTGATACCCGCAAGCATAAGTACAGATAACGGGTAGTAAATCATTGGCTTGTCATAAATAGGTAAAAGCTGTTTCGATGTACCCATAGTAATTGGATATAAGCGTGTACCTGAACCGCCCGCTAAAATAATGCCTTTACGTTTTTTCGTTTGACTCATGATAAAATTTCTCCGAGCGTATGTGCCACGCCTTGTTGCCAGTGTGGCAAATGTACTTTAAATTGTTGTGTTAGCTTATCTGTGTTTAAACGTGAGTTTAAAGGGCGTGTTGCAGGTGTAGGATATGCTTCGGTCGTAATAGGATGAACCTTTTTTAGGGTATGTGTTGCACCTAAGCGACTTGCTGTTGCAAAAATAAACTGAGCATACTCAAACCAAGAGGTTTCACCCTGTGGTGCTAAGTGATAATGCCCATGTAAAGTTTTTTGTAAACTTGGGTTTAATACATAATAACGAATGACCTGAGCGGTAATATCTGCAATGAGTGCAGCACTGGTCGGTGCACCAATCTGATCAGCAATAATACTCAGCTCTTCTTTCATCTGTGCCAATTTGAGCATGGTCTTAATAAAATTATGGCCATGTGTACCATAGACCCAACTGGTACGAAAGTTCAAAAAGTTTACACCAGATTGCTCTAATGCAACTTCACCTGCTCGCTTGCTTTTCCCATACACATTATTTGGTGCGGTTGTATCTGTTTCAGACCACGGCGTTGTACCTTGGCCTGAAAAAACATAATCTGTAGAGTAATGCACGAGTAATGCATTATGTTTTTTGGCTTGCATCGCCAAATGCTCTACAGCTAAATGGTTGACTAAATTGGCTTGTTCTTGCTCTGTTTCAGCTTTATCTACGGCAGTATACGCTGTGGCATTCACCACAATATGAGGTTGATACTGCTCGAACACTTGACTGATTTGGTCAAAGTCACAAAGATCGCCACTCAAACCCAATGTAGGATGTATTTGGCGGTCTAATGCCAATACATCACCTAAAGGCTGTAAAGCACGTTGTAGCTCCCAACCAACTTGTCCATTTTTACCAAGTAATAGTATTTTCATACGTAGCAATCTCACTGCTCGGCTTGGTATTGTTGGGTTAGCCAGTTTTTGTAGTCACCACTTTGTACATTTTCAATCCACTGTGTATTCTCTAAATACCACTGCACTGTTTTTCTTAGGCCTGTTTCAAAACTTTCTAGTGGAACCCAACCTAAATCTTTCTCAATTTTACTTGCATCAATGGCATAACGTAAATCATGGCCAGGGCGGTCTTTTACATAAGTAATTAAGTCTTGGTAATGTTCAACACCTGCCGGTTTATTGGGTGCTAATTCTTCCAAAAGTGTACAAATAGATTTTACAACATCTATATTTTTTTGCTCGTTGTGACCACCAATATTATATGTTTCACCTATTTTCGCTTCGGTCACGACTTTATATAAAGCACGAGCATGATCTTCTACATATAACCAGTCACGAATTTGCTCACCATTGCCATAAACTGGCAGTGCTTTACCTGCAAGTGCATTTAAGATAATAAGAGGAATAAGCTTTTCAGGGAAGTGGAATGGCCCATAGTTATTTGAACAGTTCGTCAGTACAACAGGTAGCCCATAGGTTCTGTGCCATGCACGTACTAAATGGTCTGAGCTGGCTTTACTTGCAGAATACGGTGAGCTTGGTGCATACGGTGTAGTTTCTGTAAATAAATCCTCTGTACCTTCTAAATCACCATACACTTCATCTGTAGAAATATGATGGAAACGGAACGTCGCTTTTTTACTTTCTTCTAAAGCATTCCAATAAAAACGCGTAGCCTCTAGTAATTGGTACGTACCAATAATATTGGTTTCAATAAAGTCTTGTGACCCTGTAATCGAACGGTCTACGTGTGACTCAGCAGCCAAATGCATGACTAAATCTGGCTGAAACTCTTGAAAGATTTGATCTAATGCAACACGATCACAAATGTCAGTTTGTGAAAACTGGTAACGCTCATTATTCGCAACACTCACCAATGACTCTAGATTACCTGCATAAGTCAGCTTATCTAGATTTAAAACATGGTGTGTTGTATTTTGAATAATATGGCGCACAACGGCTGACCCAATAAATCCTGCACCACCTGTGACTAAAATGTTCATCTTTAAAACACCATTGTATTGATTTAAATTTGTTAAAAAACGAGTGGAAATTTCACACCCAAAGAAACGCCATTATCGAAGTGTCGAGATTCTGAATGCCCAACCCAACCATTTAGTTGTACTTCGTAACCAGGCTTAAATGTATTCACCCACCCAAGCTGTAGTGCTTTTATGGTGTCTTCTACTGGAAATGCTTTATTAATATGCACACCTTGGTTGACTGTATTAGATTGATCTACTTTTGCATATAACAATCGGGTATTTACACGGTTGGTCGCATCTAGCTGTATATTTCCACCAATGCTGTACATTTGACCATCCCCGCCCATGGCATGTCCTAGTGGGTAACCATATTCGTAGTACCCACCTCTATAGACATGATGGTTATAGGTATAGCCCCAGACTTTGCCGCTGGTGCGGGTATCTGCCCACTCTGCATAGATTTGATAAGGCAAACCTTGGTAACTAGAAGAAAAGTCTAGGCCTGCTAAGTATAAATTACGTGATGGTAATTTACCTGCTTCATCTTCACCGACTAATTGACCATATATACCTACAGGTAGTTGCAATAAAGGCTGTAAATTAAGTCTGGCATCGAAACCACCAAGCTGATTTGAAGGGTCTAATGTATTGCCATATACATTATCTTGACCTATAGTCGCTTTCCATAAAGTACTTAACCCTTCATCTCTATTTTTACCACCCCACTGAATAGACCTAGATGCACCAAGCTCTAAAAATGAAAAAGGTTGTATGGTTACACGCATGCCCAAAAGTTTAGTTTGTGGTAATGCTGTATAGTGCTGTAACTGGCCTGCAAACAGTTGGTATTGCCATGGGCCTAACCAAGACAGCCATTTGGTTTCAAAAGCTTGTTGCTGTGCACGTTGGGCTGAAAAACCTGCCACTGGACGAGTAGCATCACCACGAATTAAACTGCCATCATGCCCAGGCCCCCACCACACAGGTATGTCGCCAACAATAAGCCATTGGTTCCATAATTTTCCTGCCGCATAAGAGCCATTAAGGTTCAGCTTATTGTTTGTGCTAATACGCTGTTCGGCTTCAACATTAGTTTGTAAATGTATATCCCAATTTGAGCGACTCTGTTGTAACGTCAGCCCAGCATTATATTGAGCTGCATTGCTTGCTGTTTCAGAAAAACTCGCAGGCAACCGGTTTTGAGCTGTTGCAACATTAATCTGTGCAGTGGCAAATGCTTGTGGCTGTAGCTTTTGCGAAACGGCATCAAGTACCTTTTTTTGAGCACTGTTTTTAATCACAGCATGGCTTAAAGCATCACTCACCGCATCTGCACTGATTGGCCAAGTTGAGGTGCTCAGTGCTATCACGCCTTGCTGGTTTAGCCAGTTAAGGTCTGAGCGTAGATTATTGTCATTCAGCAACAAAGCTTGTGCAGATGCACACGTACCTGTTAAACCCAATATAGACAGCAACAGTATTTTTTTAAACAACATATCTTTCCTCACTTGGCATTTATATCAATTTACTTCTTTGCCTTGTAGTCGTATGCGTAATTATAGCCGTAGCCATAACTGCCCGTGCTTTGAATATCATTAAGCACTACACCATGAATTGGGCTATTTGAGTTCGTAAAACGGTTAATTGTGAGCTCAAGCTCTTTTTTACTGGTTTTAGCAAAACGTACCACCAATAAATTCACATCACTAAACTGCGAAACAATAGTGGCGTCTGTCACAGCCAATACAGGTGGTGTGTCTATAATAATATGATCATACTCTGTTTTGAGTTGATCTAGCATTTTCTCAAACAAGCCTGTGTTGAGTAACTCAGATGGGTGTGATGGGTTCTTACCACGACCTAAAAAGTGCAGTGTTTCTAAGTCTGTAGGTTTAATCACTTCATTAATACTCGATTTTTCAAGTAAAACCTCTGCAAGACCATTTTCATTTTCATTACTAAAATACTTATGTAAGTAACCACGACGCATGTCGCCATCTATAAGTAAAATACGACTGCCACTTTGTGCCAAAATAGCAGCTAAGTTTGCAGATATAAATGATTTCCCAACCGCAGGTGATGCACCAGAAATCATAATGACTTTATTTTCAGTTTTTGCTAAAGCAAAATGAATAGCCGTACGCAAACTTCTTAAACTTTCAATGGCTACATCATCACTGTCTTTAATCGCAAGCAAAGGAATGCTACTTTTCTTTTTCAGTAATTTATCTTTAAGCAATTGCTGTGGTGAGCGTGGTACTGTTGCATACACAGGCAAGTCAAACTGAGTCTCAATTTCGGCCGTGTCTTTTATGCCTGTACGTAATAGATTACGTGTGAGTGCAATCATGACACCAAAGAATAAGCCAACTATTATAGATAACGCCAAAATAATTAAGCCGCGCGGTTTAATAGCTTTAATTGGCTGAATGGCTGTATCAATAATACGTACATTACCAATTTCACCCGCTTTAGCAACACTCATCGTTTGGTAAGTATTGAGTAAACTGGTATATAACTCATTTTTCACTTCAACTTCACGGTACAGTTGTAAGTACTGACGCTGTGTTTCTGGCAACTTTTTTAAACTGCTATTTAACTCAGCAATTTTTTGATCTATTGCAGTAATTTGGGCATTTATTTGCAATACCATTGGGTGCTCAGAGGTGTATTTGGCTTGTAACTCCGCCTGTTTTTCCTTGAGCACAATTTTCTGTGTTTCTAGGTCTACACTTTGCTTTAAGTACAGTTGGGCTTCTTGGTTTACATCTACAGTATTATTTTTTTCACGAAAGCGGTTAAACACTTTTTCAGCCGTGTCTAAATCTTCTTTTAAAACTGGCAATTGCTTGTTTAAAAAAGATAAAGTTTGTGCTTTTTGTGCAGAGCTACTTTCTATATTTTGTTGTTTATAGTTACTCAACACGCGGTTAAGTGCTTCTGTAATCAGTTGTTTGTCTGTACCTTGGTAGGTTAAACCAATAATATTGGTTTGCTTACCTCTTTCCTGTGCAGAATAGTTCCCTATAAAGTTATTGGTAGCCGTTGTAATGGCATTTTTAGTGACAATATATTGATCAGGTAATGTATCTTTACTGTCTATTTCAACGGTCCATACATTATCTGAATCGGTTTTTTTCTGCTCTAAAGTATTCAGCTGACCTTTAAACAGCACTTGTTCTGTTTTTTTGTCAGTAAATGTATAGGTGTTTGCAGTAAAACTGAGTAGCAACGGTTGGTCTAAAAATGCCTGCGGTACATTCAGTTTTTTAATGACGAAACTGGCTTTATCTTGATAAACACTTACACCTTGTGGTGAGTATTGTGTATTAAATTTAAGTGGACTAAAAACTTTAGTGATCAATGAGTTGTTTTTTGGTTCAACCGCAATGTCTAAATTAAGTTGCTGTATAGTACTACCCAGTACAAGACGAGACTTTAATATTTCAACTTCGCCATCTGCCAATTGCGAACCACCAAGTCCGCCTGCGCCCATAATACCAGATAGCTCTTTACCCAACAGGGCCGATGATGCACCACTTTTGTCTTCTACTTGTACCATGGCATCTACAGAATAGACTTTTGGTGTCACACGTAAGTATAAAGTTGCACATATCAATGCAATAATTATGCAAATAATAATGACTTTCCACTGTGCAATTAAAGAAAAAAATAGCTCTTTTAAATCTATGGTATCTTCTGGTTTTTGTGGTGTATATGTATAGCTCATAGCATCCGCATCAATGTGTTAAATTCTTATTCCAATCCGCAACGCATGCCGTAATTAGGTCACAGGCCTCATCAAAAACATGTTGCTCTTTTTTAAACGGGTCAGCAATATTTTTATCTTGCCAGTGCCCTAAACGAAAAGTTTTCCCTTTCGCCATCGGCCACGTTTGTTCCACATGCTTTTGCTGGCGCTGACTCATGACCAGAATCAGGTCTGCTTCCGCAACAAGTGCTGTATTTAATTGTCTTGCACGGTGTGGTGACAAATCTAACTGCAAACGTTTAGCCGTGTATTGTGCTTTTTCATCTGCGGGATAATCAACCAATGCAGAAATGCCTGCAGATGACACGTTTAAGTGAGGGCATTGTTTTTTTAGCAAATACTCACCAATAGGGCTACGGCAAATATTACCAATGCAAACCACCAATACATTTTTGATTTGCATATTATTTTCCTAACTGGTCAATCGTATACAGTGTACTAGAGAATGGAATGATTTGATTCACGATACGCTGCCAACGGGTCAAGCCTGTAGCATCAACATAAACCACATCGTTACGTTGCATCACAAATTGATTTGCAATGGCAAGGTCACCAATATTAGATAAGTTCATTTGGTAAATCGTGGTTTTTTTATCTTTTATATCACTACGGACGACATAAATTTTACTGGCACTGGCTGCAGTGGCATCTATACCTAAACCTTCACCCAACACATCAGACAAGCTCATGCCTTGGTCACGCATGGCCAATGCTTGATTTTTCCCAGCTTCACCCATCAGGTAAATTTTGTTGTCTGCTTTAGCATTGACATAAATGGTATCGTCAGGCTGTAACAGGAGTTTATTCAGTGAATAACCTGCTTTTTCTAATGCAACCGTATTTAGGTTATAGCTTTGGCCCTGACGTACCAACACTACAGAAGTACTGTCACCTGTCGTACTTACTCCACCTGCAAGGCCAAGGGCAGCATACACGCTGATCGGTTGGTCATTTAAATAAAACTGACCGCCTTTTTGTACATTGCCTTGTACAGAGTAACGTTTACCCTGATAAGTAATGACGCGTACAACAACATCGGGGCTTTTCAAATAACGTGCAAAAAGCTGACGTACTTCTTTATTCACTTGCGTGAGGGTTTTGCCTTGTGCCAAATAGCGACCAACCAATGGCAGTTGAATATATCCCTCTTGGTCTATTGGGTAACCATAAGCTTGTACTGTTTGCTCATTAGAGGTGGCAACAGGTGGCGAAATTTCTGGATAGTTCCAAAGCTGTATAGATAACACATCGCCAGAGGTTAATTTATAAATCTGTTGTTGTGTATTAAATAACACACTGTAATTAGAAAGATTTTCACCTTTTATCGATGGTATGGCACTAATTGTTGTTTGATTTAAGGGCACAACGTTCACTGTTGTACCTAAGTCTGTTTTATACTCGCCTTGTGTAGGCAGGTTATATGTTTGTAAACCTGACACCATTGCACAGCTCGTGACATTTATGCTTAAAAAACCAACTAGAAGTATTTTAGAGTAATTCACTTTTATCACTTGAGTCTAGACACTGTCATATATGTTATTTGACTTATAATAATCTAATTTTCCCATATTCCAAACACTCAGATGTAATTTATTTATTTATTATAAAAATCTAAAGCTTAAATACAAACACAAGCTCAAAATACAAGAAAATAAAACAACATATGATCTAATATAACTGAGTGATATTGCTGTAGATTTTACTTCCACCTTAATATTTCGAAAAAATCAACTTTAGTTTTTGATGTAACATATATACCACACTCATAGCTGTTAAACCGAGCCAAGCCCCTTTAAAAAAATCCACTAAACCATCACCAACGGTATGATAAGGGTCTGCCTGTAAACGCTGCCAACTTAATACACCTGCACCATGCCATACTTGTGCAAATGCACAGATACAAACCACAATACATAAAATCATTACTGCGGACTTCTTTACAAACAGTACGCTTACCCGATATTGCTTTACATACCGATAAATCATATAAGCAATGATTGGCAAAGGAATGGCTGAACTGAGCAACTGTAGAAGCATATGAATAGAAATCAGATGACCAAAAACTGAAATATTTTTTGAAAGTTGCTCATAAAATACTAACGTGCGTGCGTCTGCATGTGTAAAACCATCCCAAAGTAAGTGAGTTACAGTACCAATCATAATTGCAACAATGGTCATAACAATAAAAAAGATTTTTTTACGCCACGTGGGCATATCAATGGGATCATTTAATGCAAAAATTTGATATAGCATTGGGCGGTAAAATATGTACCATAGTGCAGAAAAAAATAGCCCTATAAACAAATTTGGCTCGATAATTGCTGACCATTGGTGGCTTGCATTATGATCATTTTCCACAAAAAAACGAATCAGGTCAGGTGCCATACATCCCACAGCCAATGCCGCAATAGGCAGTTTACCTTGGCTAAGTCGCGCCAATGGCTGTGCAAGTACGGCGTGAGAAATTGTAAATGGCAATGTGGTTTCCTTATATCGCATGTAATTGCTTTAAGCCAAAATTTTACCGAATCAGCTTTATTTTTAAGCTATTTTAAGTTTTGTACTCTAAGATCAATTCCTGTTGGCAAAATGTAACAAACGTACTTAGAGAGTAACTATGATTTACAGTGACTACAGCATACAAGAATTAGACTATACCAACCCAAGTGTTGCACATTATGCCAATGCACCCCATACAATCAATAAAAATAGCTTTTCTATAGATGATTACATACAAAAACAACTGAGCAAAAAGCGAGTTAAAAATAGTTTATCTGACACATATACTGCTATTTATAAACATTTGAATGATGCCATTATTAAACAAACAGATCAAATGAACCAGTTTTTCGATTTAAGTAAATTTACAGGGCGACTAAAACAAATTTCTGCACGAGTAAGCTCTGCACGTTGTGCCCGTAGCATACGTACTGCCCTTGAAAATGCAGGGGCACACATTGATCAACACCCCGTTGCCGCCTCTGACTGGGGCCGAACCTTAGAGAAAATTGGCTATAAAAAAATTGACCCTGCCTTTGACCAGCCTATTGAAGGCGATATTTATATTATTCAACGCACCAAACGACATACCTATGGGCATATTGCAGGCTATACAGGGACACAGTGGGTTTCAGACTATAAACAACCTTCATATGATGTATATCATGACCCTGAGGCCACTTATGTATACTATCGTTTAAGCTCATCTTAAATAGTAAGTATATTTAATCAAACACCAACAATATAACGAGAATTCTTTTTAAAAACCAATTTAGTAAACTTCAACAATAGTAAAGACATTACAGTAATAAATAATGATATGAATAAATAACTCATCAGATTTGGCTCAACTTGAACCCATTTATTAAAAAAAAGCACTCCATATAAAACAGGCATATGCATAAAAAATATACCAAAACTATTTCTAGCAAATATAGACAGTACACTATATTCTTTATTTAAATACCTAGAAAATAAACCAAATATAAATATGGTTAAGCACATTTTTTGCAAATACATATAGTCTATACCATTAAAATCCATCATATTTGAATGATAATTGCCAATATGATTCTTAAATGTTGTTTGAGTCACAACAAGAAAAGTAAACAATATGAAGCTAATGGTAATAGCTAAGTTAGAGGAGAATATATCTTGTTTTTTTAATACAAAAGACCCCATTAAGTAAACAGGAATATAATAAATAAGCGATTGGAATGCATTAAAGCTATCTATTGGTCTTTGCACAAAAATAGAAATAACACTAAGTACAACAATTAAAACTGACATTAAGTTGGTATAACTATCAACCTTCCTTAAGATTGGATACGCTAAAAATAGTAGTATCGCAAATGGGATATACCAATAGGCAAAAAATGACATACCTGTAAGAATATATAAAATCGGTTGAAGCCAATGATCATATCCAGCAAAAAAACCCTTATCTCTTAAGACCCACATCAAGATCATGGGTAAGCTCATACATAAATATGGTGGAATAAGCTGTATGATTTTTTTTGAAAAAAAATCTCTAAATGTATATCTTGGATAAAATACTTTGGGTGTTAAGTAACCTGTAATAAATACAAAAAAGAATGTTGCACCCGCAAAAATATTACTAATAAACGAATCAAGCATATTTATATTGTTTAATTTATTATCGTACAAGAAACCAGTACAGTGAGATAATACGATAAGCAATATTACCAATGCCCTAAAGTTGTCGATACAAAAAGATCTTGTCATATATTATTAAATTTCAAACTTCGCTCCCGCATATAGTAGTTGTAACAAAAATGTAATACAAATTTTTTATTATTTTAAATCAGTAACTTAAAATACAATAATTATCATTAATATTATTATTTAGCAAAAATATAAGTATTCTTAACCAATCATCAGTTATTCATCTGAGGGTAAGATATAAATAATATTAGATATTATGATTTATTGAGAGAATTATCATCTAAAGTAATGACGTGGTTTAACCATATAATATGATAAATACCCATACTATAAAAACCGTTAGGTATCTCTTTCGCCCAGCTAGATATGCTGTCTTAATTCATCTATTTTTTACCCACCTGATGATACGCACGGTTAAAATAAACCAACCCCTGATCATTTTTATTTTGCTGAATAGCAACCACCGCACACATAAATACAGCATGTGTACCCACCTCTTGAATTTGATCAATTTTGCAATCAAAGCTAACCAGTGCATCTTTTAAAATGGGTGCACCTGTAACCAGTGTTTCCCACTCACCATGCTCAAAGCGCTCTTCTGAACTCAATTTAGAGGCAAAGACTTGCGATATATTTTCTTGATGTGCTGCTAATACATTTACAGTCAAAATATTGTTTTCAACAAAGTGTACATATGATCTAGATGCCTTATTCATACAAACCAATAACGTTCCAGGTGTATCTGTGACGCTACACACGGCAGATGCAGTAAAACCATGCTGTCCAGATACACCATTTGTGGTAATCACATTAACTGCACTTGTTAATAAAGACATTGCATTTCTAAAGTCTATTGCTTCGACCATGACGTTATTCCTTGTTTGCACCACATGTGTAGTGTATATAAATCACACCACGCAACCGTGTTACGTAGCCTGATGACATAAAATAGATTAAAAACGATATAGTAAAAAGTGACTACCTTCGCCATCAGCCAAAGCAGTCACTTTGAGAAATTGCTATACTATTTTAATAGCTCATTGCGCACAATGGCAGCACCTGCAGCCAAAGCATTTAACTTGCCTCTTGCTACTGCACGGGGCAGTGGTGCCATACCACAGTTTGTGCATGGGTAAAGTTTATCTGCATCTACAAATTGCAATGCTTTGCGTAGCGTATCTGCAACTTCTTCTGGTGTTTCAATCTGATGGTTTGCCACATCAATTGCACCCACCATCACTTTTTTACCACGAATCAGCTCAAGTAAATCCATTGGCACATGAGAGTTATGACACTCTAATGAAATGATGTCGATGTTAGATTTTTGCAATTTAGGAAATGCTTCTTCGTACTGACGCCACTCTGAACCTAAAGTCTTTTTCCAATCTGTATTGGCTTGAATACCGTAACCATAGCAAATATGCACGGCAGTTTCACATTTCAGACCTTCAATGGCTCTTTCAAGGGTAGCAATTCCCCATTCGTTGACTTCATCAAAAAAGACATTAAATGCAGGCTCATCAAACTGAATAATATCAACCCCTGCGGCCTCTAGCTCTAACGCTTCTTGGTTAAGAATTTTGGCAAATTCCCAAGCCAATTTTTCACGGCTTTTATAGTGGCTATCGTACAGCGTATCAATCATAGTCATTGGGCCAGGAAGTGCCCATTTGATTGGCTGGTCTGTCTGCTGACGTAAAAACTTCGCATCTTCAACAAAAACAGGCTTTTTACGTGACACAGGGCCAACAACTGTAGGAACACTTGCATCGTAACGATCACGGATTTTAACCGTTTCACGCTTTTCAAAATCAACACCTTCAAGGTGTTCAATAAAAGTAGTCACAAAGTGTTGGCGTGATTGTTCACCATCACTCACAATATCTATGCCTGCAACCGCTTGTTCTTGTAATGACACACGTAATGCATCTTGTTTGCCTTCAACAAGTTGATCGCCTTCTAATTTCCATGGTGACCAAAGCTTCTCAGGTTGAGCAAGCCAAGATGGTTTTGGCAAACTGCCAGCAGTTGAAGTCGGTAATAATTTTTTCATAATAAAGTCATCTTGCCTATTTTTAATTGGTCAGTTAAACAACGTAATCTGCAGCCCATTTTTCAAGAATGGCTTGGTATGGCTGAATAAACTGTTCTTCTGTAAATTTACCTTGTTTTACTGCCAATTGGCTACGTTCTTCACGATCATATACAATTTGGGTCAGTGAGTAGTCTTGATACTTCAAACTTGGTTGATAGCACTGCCCTGCTGCCGCATTGGCATTATAAATCTCAGGACGGTAAATTCGCTGGAAGGTTTCCATGGTACTAATTGTGCCAATCAACTCAAGGTTGGTATAGTCTGCTAACAAGTCACCACGGAAGTAAAATGCTAAAGGCGCAACGCTATTTTTTGGCATAAAGTAGCGAACCTCTAAGCCCATTTTTGCAAAATATTCATCTGTTAAAGAGTATGCCTCTTGTTTATATTCAACACCTAAAATTGGGTGTTCATTTGTCGTGCGATGATACGTTTTGGTGGTTGAAACACTTAAACAAATCACAGGTTGTTTATTAAATCTTTCAGTGTAGGTTTTTGAGTTCACAAATGACTGAAAAATCTTGCCATGCAAGTCGCCATAGCCCGCTGGTACTGTAAATTCTGTTTTGTTTTTATTGTGCTCTAATAACAATACGCTAAAGTCATAGTCACGTACATAAGAAGAAAAGTTGTTACCAACAATCCCATCTATACGCTGATTGGTTTTATGATCAACAATATTTGTTTTCAAAATTTCAATGGTTGGGAATGTATTGCCATTACCTTCAACATCAATATCAACAGATATAATGTCTAGCTCTAGAGAATAACGGTCTGCATTTGGGTTGTCCCAATGTGCCAAGTCATTAAAACGATTATTCATCATTTTTAGAGTTTTACGCAGATTTTCTTCACGACTCTCGCCTCGTGCTAAGTTAGCAAAGTTTGTCGTTGTACGAGTATTGTTTGATGGGTGATAGTTTTCATCAAAACGAATGCTTTTAACTGTAAATTGAAATGCTGTACTCATTGCTCTGCGACCCTAAATTTGAGATAAAACCTGAATGTATGTTGCTCTTGCTTGCTGCATGTTCCAGTTTTGGCGTTTAACAGTCAGTCTATGTATTTTTCTTGCTCATAACGAATGCTACAAGTAAGAGTGAACAATCACATGCTCTACCTTAAGAACATAAGGTAATTTATACATCAATCACTACATGAATAAAAGTGACTTTATTTCACAAAAATATGAATGAAATTCATGTTTGGTTTTTCGCTATTGTTTAGGGATATTTTATACAGCATATGACTTTTACAAAAAAATTTATCTACTTTTGAACAACTGCTTAAACCTAAAAAAGTGGACAAAAATCACGCTAAAACTAATATAAACTAACGTTGGGGCACACTTATGACTAAATGCTTTAGTCCAGAATTTAAGTCGCAAGCAATCGATTATGCGCTTGCAAACTCACACCAACCATTAGCATCAATTGCAGTGAAACTAGGTGTTAGTTATTCAACATCAGATAAATGGATTCGCACAGCCAATCCGGAGGGTTCAAGCAAGTGAATCGGATCAGATGACATTCTGCAAATGGTTGGTTAAGCCCTGAGAATTTTGAACAAAACCATTTAGGGCTCGAATCTCCACAAAACTCTATCTAGGATCAATAGAAAGAGTAGCGGGAAGATTGTATTGACCAACTATTTCAGATGTTTTTTATACATGTATTAGGAGTTTTAGCCTACACACTATACCACCCCATCATCTGATGGTTAGCACCAATTAACCTGTTTCTGAGAACACTATCCCTCTACTAAATTTAATGGTGTTGAAGATGAAACTAAAGATTTTCATCTATATTTATATCAAGAATTGCAAAAACAGGAAAAGCTTTTAAAATCAAATATTTTAGCTTAGAATAAAATTAAACATCAATATACAGCTATTTGGGTCAAGTCGCCGATCTGGAATTTAAGGAAAATTTATGAGTAATCAATTAAATTTTAAGGTCAGCTCTGGATTAAAAAATATTATTGGTCGTGATTTAATTATTAACGATACCGTAGCTATTTTTGAATTAGTAAAAAATGCATTTGATGCAAATGCTCGGACAGTTCAACTCTATTTTGATAAAGAGAGAATTATCATCATTGATGATGGTCATGGTATGAACTATGATGACTTAGTTAATAAATGGTTATTTGTAGCTTATTCAGAGAAGAAAAAGCAAAATCAGTCAAACCATACTGACTATCGTCATAGCGTGATTAACAAAAATTTTGCCGGTAGCAAAGGTGTAGGACGCTTCTCATGTGATAGGTTGGGAAAAAGTTTAAGGCTTCAAACAATACATGAAAATCATATAAATCATAGTGAAATTTTAGATATTGAATGGGACAGGTTTGAATCTAATGACCTTAATCGATTTGAATCAATCCAAGTGTATAATAGCTCAAGTTCAAGCTTTAATTTAGAGTGTTTTGAATATTCTATAGACTTATTTAATATTTTCTCATTAAACAAATCTTTAGAACTTCCAAAGCATGGAACAATCATTGAAATAAAGAACTTACGAGAAGTTTGGGATAGAAAAAAACTACTAGATCTTAAAAATTCTTTAGCGAAACTTATTAACCCATTTAAGCAAGAAAGTGATTTCAAAATTATTATTTATGCCCCTGACGAAATAGATAAGGATAATAAAGAATACCAAGATAAAAAAAACTCAGATGAATATATACCTTTAGTAAATGGCTCGATCCAAAATTTTATTTTTGATACATTACAATCTAAATCAACTTACTTAGATGTTAACTTTACCGATAATGGTGAAACCATTACTTCGACCCTTAGAGATCGTGGGGAATTAATATATAAAATTAAAGAACCTAATGATTACACAAATATAAAAAATTCAGAATTTTCATCTAGTATTTACTATTTAAATACAGCAGCAAAACAAACATTTAAACGACGAATGGGCCTAACATCAGTATCGTTTGGATCAATTTTTGTGTTTCGTAATGGCTTTCGCGTCTACCCTATTGGTAATGAAGGGGATGATACTTTTCGTCTGGATAGAAGAAAACAACAAGGTTATGCCAGATATTTAGGTACACGTGATGTTATAGGAAAAATTGATGTAAAAGGTACTGAAGAACAATTTAAGGAAACAACCAGCAGAGATCAAGGATTAATTGAAACGCCAGCATATCTTCAATTAGAAGAATGCTTTATGGAAAAATGTATCAAACGATTAGAAAGCTATATTGTTGATGTTACTTGGAAAGATAGTCTTGATAGAGAATTAGATACTCCTGAAAGATTAAATACAGATCTTGCTAAAGCACGCATTATACAAATTGTTTCGAAACTAGCTAATTCAAAAAAAATAGAATTATTAGAATATAGTGAAAATTTAATCACGATACTTAATGAGAAATCAAAAGAATTTGAAGAGTCTATTGAAGGCTTAAAAGCAGTTGCCCGCAAATCTAATAATATTGAACTATGGGAAAAAGTTAATAAAGCTGAACAGAGATATTTAGAGCTTAAAGAAGCCGAAATACAAGCTAAAAAGGAGGCTGTAGAAGCTGTAGAAGCCAGAAGACTAGCTGAAGAAGAAGCAAGAAAAGCAAATAAAGAACGCCAGGAAGCTGAAAAACAGAAGCAGGCGGCTGAAGAGGCAACAAAACAGGCTGAAGAAGAGAAACAAGAAGCTTTATCTGAAAAAGAACAAGTCTCTCTAGCATATGAAGAAGAGAAGAAAAGAAATCTATTTCTAACAGCTAATTCATCATTAGATAAAGATAATATTGTTAATCTCATGCACCAAATTGGAATTTATGCTTCAACTATTCATACTATTCTTACAAACCAAATTGATAAACTAAATCATGATGAAAAATTCACTAAAGAAGAATTAATTAATATATTTGAAAGACTAACATTCAAAAACCAGCAAACATTATCGGTCTCCAGATTTGCAACGCAGGCTAATTTTAGAATTCAATCAGAACAAATTACAGCCAACTTAGTTAATTTTTTTGAAGAATACTTGTTAGCAATTTGTAGTATATATACTGGCGATACATTAAAGATTACTTTTGATACTGATATTGACTCATTTGAAAGAACATTTCTACCGATTGAACTTTCAATGGTCATTGACAATCTCGTACATAATTCACGTAAGGCTAGAGCAACTACTGTTAATTTTAGCTTTAAAAAAATAGGTTCAAAACAAATTGAAATTTCTATAACCGATGATGGTCAAGGCATAGACTCATATGAACAAAATAGAATATTTGAGAAAGGCTTCAGTACTACTGATGGTTCTGGGCTTGGTCTCTACCATGTGAAATTTATTATAGAGCAAATGGGCGGAAGTATTTCTTTAAACGAAGACTACCATAATGGTTGTCAATTTATAATTAGGCTAGTATAAGATGCGTTTAGATTACCAGATATTGTGGTTTGAAGATCAGCAAAATAATGTTGAAGAAGTAGCAAAAGGTCTATCTACTCGATTAAGTCGTCTAGGCTTTAATTTAAAAGTACAATGGATTAAACCTGGAAGCGACCTCAATAATACTTTCGGCAATATAAAGAATATTGTTAATAACTTTGATCTCATCTTACTTGATTATGATTTAGGTAAAGATAGCTTCAATGGTGCTGATATTGCAAAAAAGCTTAGACGTTCAAATTTACTAACAGATATTATTTTTTACAGCTCAGCCTCACCTAGTAATTTACGCCGGTTCATGTTTGACCATCACGTGGATGGTGTCTTTTGTATTAATAGAAATAATTTACAAGGTGAATCATTCGAGATCATACAAAATAGAATACGTAAAATTCTTGATATTAATCATATGCGCGGAATTGTAATGGAGGTTGTGAGTGAGTTTGATGAATCAATTAGTGATTTAACAAAAAACCTTGAATCTAAAATTGATTGTAGTGAAAAAAGAAAAGAAATTTCATCATTCATCCAAGAGAAGATTACAACATTAGGTTCAAAAAATGTTTCTCAAATAAGCAATATTATTAATAATGAATCAGGTTATATGTTCGAAGAACTTATAAACCATAGAGCATGTAGTAGTTTCATAAAATACGAAGTTTTAAAGAGAATGTTGGAAGATTTAGAAGACAAATATAATATAACGAATATATTAGAAGTCTTAAAAAAATACAATGAAGACGTTATAGCACCAAGAAATGAGCTGGCGCATGTAAAACCAACAGAAGAAAAGGGGAAAACTGTTTTTAAGGTAGGTGACAAGCTATATGGCGAAAATGAATTTAAATTGTTACGTCAAAACTTATTAAATCACCGAGATAATTTTAACGATCTTAAAAACTTGCTTATTAATGGTAACCTTGAAGAAGTCCAACGTGAATAGTCCTGGTGTTTGAATCATAAATCCATTACACTTCTCTTGAAATTCTAGTATAAGAACCTATTATGCGCTTTATAGACTTGTTTTCTGGCTGTGGCGGACTCTCATTAGGACTACTAAACGCTGGTTTGACAGGTCTTTTTGCCATTGAAAAGAATACAGATGCCTTTCTTAGTTTAAAAAACAATCTTGTTACACCTAATCCAAATTTGAAAAATACTTTCAAGTGGGATTCTTCCCAACTTTCTGTACAACACCATGATATTCATGAAGTCTTAGAAGAAAAAAAGGATTATTTAGCTCAATTAGGGAAAGATAAAATTGTTGATTTGGTAGTAGGTGGTCCACCATGCCAAGGCTTTTCAACGGCTGGAAGACGAGATCCAAATGATCCTAGAAGCAAACTGGTATACGACTATTTAAAAGTTGTCTCTTTAGTCCGCCCCAAGATTATTTTAATGGAAAATGTTAAAGGAATAACATATAAAATTAAAGATCAACCAGCCATAGCTAATAGCATCAAAAGTAAGTTAGCAGAATTGGGCTATCTGCCAATAACATTTATTGAAGATTGTTCTGTATGGGGAGTTCCTCAACATCGGATTCGATTCATATTATTTGGTATTAATATTGAAGAGATAATTGGAGTTAATCCATCTTTATCTAAAAAACAAATATTAGAGTTCAGCAAAAAAGTAACTCCCTTATTTGAAGAGAAATTTAATCTATTTACTAAAAAATTTAAAGCGAAGAAAAATTTGCCGATCAAAGTTTCTACTCAAGAAGCTATTGCTGATTTAAAAACGTTAAGCAAATATAATCGTGCTTATAAATTAAAAAATGTCACGGATATTCCAAGTGATAGGTTCTTACAAATATCTAGTACACATTGTCCTGAAAATTTAAATAGGAGCTATATTGATTTAATGAGGGATGGACTTGTTAAAAATTTTTTACCAACAGGTTTACGCTTAGCTAACCATACCCCCATTATAAAAAATAAATTTAAAAGAATTTTAAGCGATTTAAATAACCCTAAACTATCTGGAAAATATCAATTACAAAGAATGCGAACTCTACCAAAAGATTATGTATTAGATGCTTTCAATACTAAAAAGCAGATTACTAAAGTTTTAGATCCATCAGAATGTGCTCCAACTATCACAACATTACCGGATGATTTATTACACTATGATGAACCTCGTATCTTAACCGTACGAGAATGCGCCCGTTTACAATCATTTCCCGACTGGTTCGAATTTCATGGCCCTTATACAACTGGTGGAGAAAGAAGGAAAGTAAGCTGTCCGAAGTATACTCAGGTCGGCAATGCCATTCCTCCGTTAATGGCTGAGGGTATTGGGTTATTTTTATTAAATGAATTTAATAGTATTTGTCATGAGATAAAACTCGAATTACTTAATTACCAGAAAGAGATATCACTCACTCAAAGCAAACTTACTCACCTAACATAAACTCAACAGCCGCCTGCACATGTATCGCAGTGGTATCAAATAGTGGTAAGCCACACGCTTCTGCCTCTGGCAACAACATCACAATTTCGGTACAGCCTAAAATAATACCTTGTGCCCCTTGTTGTTTTAAGCCTTCAATTATGTTTAAAAACGCTTGCTTAGATGATGCGTTGACCTGACCCAAACACAGCTCATCATAAATAGTGCGATGTATCGTTGCCCGATCTTTCTCTTGGGGTATCAATACCTCTAAACCATGCTCAATCAACCGTGCTTTATAAAAATCTTGCTCCATGGTAAAAGCTGTACCTAGCAAAGCGATTCGCTGTATGCCCTGTGCCAAAATATGTTTTGCTGTGGCATCAGCAATGTGTAATAAAGGCACGCTCATGGCTTGTTGAATTTCTGGTGCAACCAAATGCATGGTATTGGTACACAGTACAATCGCATCAACCTCTGCACATTGTAATTTTTGAGCTTCTTGTTGTAATATTTTGGCGGCTTGTGCCCAATCACCTTGTTGTTGGAGCTTTTCTATTTCTGCAAAATTTACGCTATTTAAAATAATCTGAGCACTATTTAAACCACCTAAACGTTGCTGTACTGCCTTGTTTAAATGCTGATAATACAATGCTGTAGACTCCCAGCTCATACCACCCAATAAGCCAATTGTTTTCATTATTATCTCTCATTCTATGCGTTTAAGTAATAATCCTGCACGTAAACCTAAAGCCACGTTTGGGTTTGGAAATAAAATATAAAAGTTTTCTGTGGCATACATGACATCTTGTTCAGATGATTTAGCCACCCAATCGCCTTGTTTAAATAGCGAAAAATTAGCTGCATCTGGGCTTAAATTCAGTTGAAATGTTGCTGTTTTTTTAATAATGGCCTGTTGGACTGCAAATTGTTTGATGGTTTCTTTACGGCGTAAAGGCAACGTATCTTGTGCAATCACTGCACGAAGTAACAGTTCTATCCCTGTAAAATCAGCCAAATGATTATGACCAAATGGCTTGGCTTTACCTAATTCTAAAGTCACGCTGTGCGCATGACATACTTGCATACTAAAATGGCTAAAGGTCACACCTACACTATTATGATAGACCAATGCATCTAAATCTGCACACTTCAACTGCGCTAATAATAATGGGTCATAGGCATGTGTTTGATACGGCAACATCGCAAACGTTGGAAAAACCGCATCACGAATAGCAGTATGTAAATCATAATGATACCGCTGTGTATGCGGTGCAATATGATAAAAGTCTACACAATATTGCTCCAGCTTTTGTGCACGCTCCGTTTCAGCACATGACTCAATTTTTTGATATGCACCACAAAACATACGGTTCATATCATAGTCAATATAACGCATACCCTGCCGTATGGCTTCTGGATTACCTAAAATCAGCAATAGCCCGACATTTAACTGCAACCGATCTGCCATGAGGTCATCATAGATGTTAAATAACAACTCGATCGGTGCTGTTTCATTCCCATGAACACCTGCGGAAATCACCACTGAGCTGTTATAAGCCGTCTTCGGTGTAAAACACACCACACCTTCGTCCCACCATGACCAATGAAAATTGGCTTCTTCCCCCTTTTTCACTAAAAGATCATGTGATGACTGTAAGACCTGCTGTAACATGTTCATGTCATTCCCTCGGAGAACAAATTAAATACGCTGAAAATCGTATACTGAGCCCAGTTTTAAAATTTGTGTTAGCTCATCAAGTGCCGTTCTGTTTTCTTGCAGTAAAGCTGGATCTGCCAAGTCATGTTGTGACAATTCATCACGGTAATGTTTTTCAACCCAGTCTGTTAAAATTTCATACACCGCTTCATTCATAAAGACATGCTGATTAATCGCCTCAAGCTCATCTTCATTGACAGCAACACGTAAGCGTAAACATGCTGGGCCACCACCATTACGCATACTTTCTCTTAAGTCAAAGACTTTAATTTGATCTATTGCTAAGCCTGACTGAGTCATTTCCGTAAGATAATCCCAAACGGCTTGATTTTGACGAGATTCTTCAGGTACAACTAAAGTCATTTTTCCGTCGGTACGGGTGAGTATTTGGCTATTAAATAAATAGGTAGATACTGCATCTTGTACTGAAACACGAGAGTTCGGCACAATAATTGGGTTAAATGTTGCACCTAAGGCTGCCATTTTGGCTTCTATTTCAGCAAAAGCATGTGCTGTTTGTACAAAGGCATATTCATGGCAAAATAAAACTTGCTGATTACTCACCGCAATCACATCATTATGAAAAACCCCCTGATCAATCACATCTGGGTTTTGCTGTAAAAATACAGTATTTAAATCACTTAAACCATGTAAGCGAGCAATTGCTTGACTGGCTTCCAAAGACTGTCTTGCAGGGTATTTTTTCGGCCCTAAATGATTGCCAATAAACTGTTGACCATAAACAAATACATTCAGACTCGGCTTGTCATAAGCACCGCCTAAACGGTTATGGTTGGCCGCTCCTTCGTCCCCAAATAAGGCTACACTTGGCAATGCATGGTGGTGGCTAAAATATTGTTCATCATGAAACATGGCTTGTAAAATACGCCCCGTGGTTGGGTGTTCAATGGCACGATGAAACTTATTGTTTAGATTAGCCGGAGTAAAGTGTATTTTACCATCTGCACTGTCCGCTGAAGGCGTAACGGTACACGAATTGGCTGTCCACATACTCGATGCCGAACTGAGTGATGACAGTAAATCAGGCGACGTTTTCATCGCCTGTGTAATGACTTGCTCATCTGTGCCACTAAAACCAAGTTGGCGTAATGTTGTTAAATGTGGGCGTTCTTGTGGTGCAAAAACCGCTTGCTTTAAGCCCATATCGGCCAAGGTTTTCATTTTTTCTAAGCCTTGCAATGCTGCAAGTTTAGGGTTCGAGGTATTTTTTTTATTTTTGGTCGATGCTTCATTGCCAAATGACAACCCTGCATAGTGATGCGTTGGGCCAACTAAACCATCAAAGTTAATTTCATAACCAGACATAACAACACTCCTGTAAATCTATTTTTATAGTTGAATACCTGGGCTTAATGTCGCAGGGAGGCTCACATGGTCTTCTTCAAGTGATGCCATTGGCCATGCACAATAATCCGCCGCATAAAATGCGCTGGCACGATGATTCCCTGATGCACCCACGCCACCAAAAGGTGCAGCACTTGATGCCCCTGTGAGTGGCTTATTCCAATTCACAATACCTGCACGTGCTTCAAGCACCAATCGTTCAAAGTCTGCTTTATTTGGAGAAACCAAACCAACTGCCAAGCCAAAACGGGTCTGATTGGCAAGCTCAAGTGCTTCATCAAAGTTGCTATAACGGTAAATTTTAGTCAATGGACCGAAGTATTCTTCATCTGGAATATCTGTGACATCTGTAACTTCTAAAATACCCGCAGTCAGTAAGGCTGTGTCTGGGTTTGGTCGTGTCATTGCCAACAGTGGTTTTGCACCCAGATCAATTAATTGTTGCTGTGCTTGCATGAGCTGATCTGCAGCATATGATGAAATCACGCCTCCCATAAATGGTGCCGGCTCGCTGTTCCAAGCATCGACTTTTAGTTGTTTAGCCACTTCAATAAAACGTGCCACAAATGCATCACCTATCGCACCCTCTTTGACTAAAATACGACGTGCACAGGTACAACGCTGGCCTGCTGAAATAAATGCGGACTGAATAGCCAAATGCACGACAGCATCTAAATGCTCTATTTCATCAATAATGAGCGCATTGTTTCCACCCATTTCTAAAGCTAAAATTTTATCGGGGCGACCAGAGAATTGTTGGTGCAAGTGATAGCCAGTATTAGCACTGCCTGTAAAGAGTAAACCATCAATATCAAGTGCATTGGCTAAAGCTTCGCCTGTACTGCGACCACCTTGTATCAGATTAAGTACGCCGTTTGGCAAGCCTGCCAGTTGCCATAGCTTTACGGTTTCTTCTGCTGTACGTGGCGTGAGCTCACTTGGTTTAAACACCACAGCATTACCTGCAATCAGTGCAGGAACAATGTGGCCATTGGGTAAGTGACCCGGAAAATTGTATGGGCCAAAAACGGCCAACACGCCATGTGGTCTATGTCTCAATGATGCACGACCACCTGCCATGTCTTGGCTATGCTCGCCTGTACGTTCATGATATGCACGAATAGAAATGGCAACTTTACCCACCATAGACTGTACTTCAGTCAAAGATTCCCACAACGGTTTTCCTGTTTCTTGGCTAATGGTTTCAGCCAATTGTTGTTTATGTTCAGTCAGTAGTGCTGCAAATTTTTCTATTGTTTTTATACGTTCAGCGATTGGCAATCTTGCCCATGCAGGAAAAGCTTGGCGAGCCGAGCTACACGCAGACTGCACATCTTGTATGGTCGCTTCATGACCTGACCACACCAAATTCTGGCTCACAGGATCTTTTTTTTCAAAGGCTTGACCTTGTGCAGGCAACCATTGCCCACTGATAAACATTTTGCCGTGTTGCATGCTGTAATGCTCCTAAGTATTTAATGGCAATATCCGCACGTAGCTACCCGCGACTACATGCAGTTGTTGAGCTTGCATATGGGTTAAATAAATATGTTCTAAGTCCATTTCCGCTTCAACTAAAATGGCACAATAGTTTTGATAATCGTCATTGGCCACCATGAAACGTGGGGCTTCTAATGGTGCTGAGGATTCTTGTATCACAACACAGCGTTGTTCGCTCTCTCGTACTGCACGTAAGTCTTCAATATTGGCTTCTATGGTCGGCCCTGCATCAAAAATATCAACATAGCCTTGATACTTTAAACCTTCAGTTTCCAATAAACGGTATGCAGGGCGTGTGTGTTCATGCACTTGACCAATCACTTGCTGTGCCTCTTTGGGCAATAGGTCAACATATACAGGAAAGCGTGGCATTAACTCGGCAATAAATACTTTCTGCCCTACACCACTTAAGTAGTCTGCTTTTGAAAAAGGCATATTAAAGAAATGATGACCCAAAGCAGACCAAAATGGTGAATGGCCGTGTTCATCACTATAGCCACGCATTTCTGCAATCAACTTCTGTTCAAATTTTTGCTGAAAAGCTGCAATGAATAAAAATCGAATTTTAGAAAGAAATTTACCATTTTGATTTTTTCTAAATTCAGGGTCTAAAAATAAGGTACAAAGCTCACTTGAACCTGTATGGTCATTGCTTAAAAATAAGGTATCAAGTGATTGATAGACATTCAGTGCTTTAGAGGCATGCACCTGTTTACCCACATGAAAATTATAAAACGGCTCAACTAGCCCAACCGCAACTTCTATACCACTGACACCCACCACTTTTTGCTGCGTGGTATCTTCTAAAACAAATAAATAGCCTTGCTCACTTTTTTCCAAGTGGCCTTGGCGTGTCTGTTCTGTACGCACAAGTTTTGCAATTAATGCATCTTCATTTTCAGGCAAAGAAGTCAGGCCAATGCCTGACTTTTTCGCTAAAATATAGATGTCATTTAAATCACGTTGCTCGGCGTGTCGCACTCTCATCATGCTAAACCCACCTTGAATGATTAAACTGTAGTAAAGCTTGCTAAAGCCTGTTCAAAACGTGCCAAACCTGTGGCCACTTCTTCTTCAGTAATCACCAATGCGGGTGCAAAACGCACGACATTTGGCCCTGCAATCAGTACCAATAAGCCATGTTCAGCACATAGAGTCATGATCTCTTTGGCACGACCTGCGTATTGAGCATTTAACACACAACCAATCAGTAGGCCTTGACCACGTACTTGTTCAAACACTGCATATTTGTCATTCAGTGCCTGTAAACCTGTAAAAAATTGTTCAGAACGCTGTTTCACGCCATCCAAGGTTTCTGGACGATTCACATACTCAAACACCGCATTCGCAACTGCACAGCCTAGTGGATTACCACCGTAGGTTGTACCGTGGTCACCAATGGCATATTGGCTCGCATAATGATCTGTTGTAATCATCGCCCCGATTGGGAAGCCACCGCCAAGTGCTTTAGCCGTGGTTAAAATATCTGGAGTAACACCTGTATTCATATAGGCATACAAAGCACCTGTACGGCCAACACCTGTTTGCACTTCATCAAAAATTAATACTGCACCCACTTCATCACAACGACGGCGTAAACCCTGTAAAAACTCAACTTGAGCAGGTACTACCCCACCTTCACCTTGTATTGGCTCAACAATCACCGCACAGGTTTTTTCACCAATTACAGCCAATGCTGCATCTAAGTCGTTGTAATCTACATGCTCAATATTTGCAGGCAATGGTGCAAAGTCTTGTGAATATTTGGGCTGACCACCCGCAGTCACGGTAAATAAAGTACGACCATGAAAGGCATTTTTAAAGGCGACAATTTGGTTTTTATCTACTTGGCCACTTTTTAGACCAATTTTACGAGCTAGCTTTAAAGCCGCTTCGTTGGCCTCTGCACCAGAGTTAGAGAAAAAGACTTTATCTGCAAAGGTATGTTCTACCAAGTTTTTCGCCAAACGTAATACGGGTTCATTGGTATAGACATTACTCACATGCCATAGTTTTTGTGCTTGCTCTGTCAATGCATTGACTGCAATAGGGTGTGCATGCCCTAAAGCATTCACGGCAATCCCCCCTGCAAAATCGATATATTCTTTATCATTTTGGTCCCACACTCGAGAGCCTTGACCATGAGTCAGTACAAACTGTGCTGGTGAAAATACTGGAACCATATAGTCGTCAAAATGATGTCTTTGAATCTGATCTTGCATGCCAACCTCAACTCAGCACATAAATGTGCGTTTCATAAAAATAATTATATTAATCGGTTATTAGATAGTAGCATTTAGGCCATGATTTCATAGCCTAAATGTGTATTTATATAAATTTATTTTAACCAGGGAAAATACCACGTTCTTTACGGGCTTTTAAAATACGCTCACATGCCAAAATATAAGCAGCTGTACGTAAACTACAGCCTTTTTCTGTGGCAGTATTCCAAACATCTGCAACGGCGTTAATCATGAGCTTATCTAAACGCTCATTAATTTCATCTTCGCTCCAGAAATAGCTTGCCATGTCTTGTACCCATTCAAAGTAACTGACCGTCACACCACCAGCATTACAAATCACGTCAGGCACAATCGTTACACCACGTGCAATTAAGGCATCATCTGCTTCTGGATATGTCGGGCCATTTGCCCCTTCTAGTACCATTTTTGCCGTTAAACGCTCAGCTCTTGCCACAGTAATTTGCCCCTCTAATGCAGCAGGAACAAAAATATCCATGTCTAAATCCCACATGGCTTCATTGTCTATGGCTTCTGCATCACTAAACCCAGCAACCCCCTGATGCTCTGCAACATATTTTTGCAATGCTTTCACATCTAAACCATTTGCGGCAAAAATTGTGCCTGTATGGTCTTGTACAGCGACAACTTTTGCACCTGCTTGGTTAAATAAGTACGCAGCTTCACTACCTACATTACCAAAACCTTGCACCACAACTTTACTACCTTCAAGAGATAGTCCAATTTTCTTAGCTGCTTCAACCCCCGTGACAAACACGCCACGACCTGTTGCACGTACACGACCAAGCGAACCGCCTAAGTGTACAGGCTTACCTGTGACCACACCTGTGACCGTATGACCTTGACCGGTTGAATAGGTGTCCATCATCCAGCCCATAATATTTGGGTTTGTACCCACATCAGGTGCAGGAATATCTTTTTGTGGGCCAATGATTGGGCTAATTTCAGTGGTAAAACGGCGTGTTAAACGCTCAAGCTCACGAGTTGAGAGTTTGCGTGGGTCAACACGCACACCACCTTTAGCACCACCAAAAGGTAAATTAAGTACTGCTGTTTTAATAGTCATCCATGCAGACAATGCCATGACTTCATTTAGATCAACACTCGGGTGATAACGAATACCCCCCTTACCTGGCCCACGAGATAAGTTATGCTGAACACGGTAGCCTTCAAAGTGTTGAATAGAGCCATCGTCCATTACAATAGGTACATCTACAATTAATGCACGCTTTGGACGTTTGAGGGTATCTAAATAAGGGGTTAAATCACCAAGATAGGGTGCAACACGATCAATCTGTGCGAGATAGGTTTGCCAAGCATTGGTATTTTCGTTTGCATAAGAAAGGTTTGACATATATTCCTTGACCTTTTCATTGTTTTTGGACAGTCAAAACCATACATCACAGATATTGGGCCTGTATTGTGATGTATACATTCACTGCCCGCTATTTTGTTCAACCGTGTGGTTGTATTTATTCAATATGAGTTGTAACTGACTCTTTTTATAAATCACAATACCCGAAGAATCGGTTACTTGAATAAGTGCTAATTATCATATACCTGCCCTTAAAAAAAGCAACTATAAAGCTTGCTATTTATAATCACAAAAACCTATCAGATTAAAAATAATTATTTGAATTTTAATATTTTTTAAAAAACCTACCTAATAACCAAAGAAAATTTAATTGGTGTACTTAATTCTAAAGGATTACCTTTTACATCTTCAGGTGGTGGTGGAAGTGGACTAGCACGCTTTACAGCAAAAAGAGCTTCGTCATCTAAGTCCTTAAATCCACTACTCTCTATCAGATGAACAGATAAAACTTCACCTTTTCTATTCACAATATAATGTACAACAGCAACACCCTCTTGGCGATTAAATTGAGATTTTCGAGGATAACGCTTAAATTGCTCAAGACGACTTAATACCATTAATTGCCAAGAAAGGGTTATTTTCTGCAATGATTCACCACTTAGATTTTGGTTTGCCGCACTTTTTTCATCTCTGATAGCATGATTAGAAGGAGGTGCAGAGGTTTGATCGACTTCTTTTTGATTGATCTCATTATTCTTTTTTGGAGTATTTTTATTTTCCTGAATATCTTCTGAATTTAACTCTTCCACAGGTACAGATCTTGATGACACTTTCGATGGCTTTGGAATAATAACTTCTGCTTTTTTCGATACAACAGGTTCAAGGAATACCGTTGGTTTTGCGACTGTAGCTTTTGGATTAGATAGTGATTGATGCTGCTCTTGCTTTAGCTCGCCTACAGGAAGAGAACTTGGTTTAGAATCCTTAACAGTTGGTGGCAACTGAGTTAATTCTAACATCACAGCTTGAGGTTTTTGAGGTATAATTATCGTAGCGACCTCACTTCCTTTTAAAAGCCAATATATCGCAATAATATATATCAGCATTACTATAATGAAGCTCACAAACCAACGGCTTAGCTGGCGATCTTTTTCAATCATACTCATATAGATGAACCATCTAAACCGACAAGTGCAACCTTCAAATATCCAGCCTGACGCAATACATTAATCGTATTCATCACACTTTCATATGAAATACTCTTGTCAGCACGTAAAAAAATACGTTCATCATGATTATTATGACTGAGTAGATCTAAAGTTTTAGTTAGCTGTGATGAGTCTATAGAGCTATCATTTAAAGCCAGTGACAAATCTTTTTTTATAGTCACATAAATTGGATTAGTTGGCTCTTGTTGTTTCTTCTCTGTACTTGCAGGTAAATCAATAGGTACATTAACTGTAGAAAGTGGTGCAACCACCATAAAAATAATTAGTAAAACCAACATAACATCAATAAATGGCGTGATATTTATATTATGGCTTTCTTCTAAAATATCTCTAGATCGATTTCGCTTCATTATAAACTAGACTCTGTTCTTTCGACATTTTGAAGTTCTTCGTAGTAATCTAAGTCACGAGATACTATTTGTTGCGTTAATAAAGATACACAGCCAAGGTTCTCATTCATAGTATTTAACACACGAGTAAAGTA
Organism: Acinetobacter rathckeae; assembly: GCF_015627125.1. Classification (GTDB taxonomy): domain Bacteria; phylum Pseudomonadota; class Gammaproteobacteria; order Pseudomonadales; family Moraxellaceae; genus Acinetobacter; species Acinetobacter rathckeae. The sequence goes on from NZ_VTDO01000011.1 coordinate 34,968, forward strand.
GTTATAAATAATAACTGCTGGTATCGCTGCCATTAAGCCAAATGCTGTTGCAAGAAGTGCTTCTGCAATACCTGGTGCAACAACTGCAAGGCTAGTTGTATTACTTTGTGTAATTCCAATAAAACTATTCATAATGCCCCACACGGTGCCGAATAAGCCAATAAAAGGAGAAACTGCACCTATTGTTGCTAATAGACCGATCCCCTTTTTTAAATGTCGCGAGTATAAGAGCTCAACATTTTCTAATCTGACAGCAATACGCTCTTTCATACCTGAATATTTGGCCAAGCCTTTCGACTGCTCAAACTCTGTATCTATTTCATCTAGGAAGTCTTGAATTACGCTATTTTTAACATCTAGAGATATCGAAATATCTTTCAAGATTTTTATAGAGCCGAGTACTTTATAACTTTGGTAAAGATGTGCATTTATTTTTCGTAATTCTAAGCTCTTTGCAATTAAAATCGTCCATGTAGCAATAGATGCAATAATCAGTAATATCATTGTACTTTGCACAACCCAATCGGCATGTAAAAACATGCTCCATGGGTTTAAAACAACTGAAGTTTTTGAATCAATCGCCATGATGTATGCTCAATCATTAATTTTCTAAACTTTAAGAGCATCGGATATATCAAATGTAACCAATGCTCTTTAATTAAATAAAGTTAAAAGTTAAAAGTTAAAAGTTAAAAGTTAAAAGTTAAAAGTTAAAAGTTAAAAGTTATCGTGCCACGTGCAGTACGGCCAGGTGCAGGCAATGCCTCAAGTGCATTTGAATAACTCGGAATGTAGTACTGATCTGTTAAGTTCTCCACACTAAAGCCAACAGTCCAGTTCTTATTAATCTTGTAGTCTCCAAACAGATCATAAACGGTGTACTTGTCCCAAATCATCTCACTCATTTTAACCCCTCTCATAGAGCCTCCACTCAAACTTGCCGTAGAGTGACGAACTTTAGCGCCGAGTTTTAAATTGCTATCAAGAAACTTTAGGCCTAACGTTGCTTTAGCTTCAAAACGTGGAGGCATATAGCTTGCACTCCAATCATCACTACCTGGTACAGAATAACATTGGCTAGGTATTGTATTATCGTCATCATCTCGTGATGGATAACAAGCCTTCACCGAATCAAAATACGTTAACCCAATATTTGAGAACATACGATAATTATCATAGTCTAAAGATAGCTCATACCCTTTAAGCTGTACTTTCTCAATATTATGAAATACATAGCTTGCATTATGATCAAACCTATTTTCTCCTAAAGCAGCCCAACTCACACGGGCAATATAATTTTTTGTCAAATTCTCAAACCTAGAAAACTTGATACCAAACTTATCATCCTCTGTAATCAAGCCTTGTTTAGTAAAGTTGATACCATATTCTAAATTACGCTGATCTTCAGGACGCAGATTAGGGTCAGACTCTACAACGGTACCCATATATAATTCACGAATACTTGGCGTTCTTTTTCCTTTACTCCAACTTGCAAAAACCTGTAATTCATCTGTTGGTTGCATAACCACACTAAAATTTGGAGAAGTTGTAGTAAACGTATTCTCTTGATTCTGTGGAAGGTTTCCTTGGAAACCTTCAATTAATCGCGTATCTAAATTTTTGGCCATGCTTTTATTATGCTGTAGACCTGCATTTAATGTTAACCATGGCGTTGCTTGCCAATCTATAGATGTAAATAGTCCAGTATTCGTCTTTTGACCATGTACAAACATTCCATAACTTGTATCAACATTATCATCTAATCCAAATATTGTTTTTTCTTTAGAGAAAGATAAACCATATTTCACATTTAAATGACCAACAGGTACAGGAAGTTTCGAAGTATTAAACAGCTCTGCTCCCATAATATGGCTTTTTATTTTCACCGTAGGAGTATCTATAGTATCTGGCATATCCTCACCACCTTTTACTTTAGTACCCCATACATTTAATTTAAGATCAAACCAAGGTGTATCTGGGTTCCAAGCATAATTTGCTGTATAATTATTAGCTACTGTCCGTCTCAAAGAACCTTGGAGTCTAGGACCTGTAAAAAGTCCAGCCGTAGAGCTATAATACCCCGCATTATTCTCATAACTTGAATAGCTAAATGCCAGTGAATGATCTTCTAAAAATCTCACTCTAGTTTTTATTAATGTACTTTCAGAGTCGATAGATGTATTTGAAACTTCAGCATCTTGAAAATCACGATATATTCCTTTCCACTTCTCGATTCCTTTTTTCCCTGATTTATAGTTTCCAGATTCACGTTCAGCATGTGCAACTGTAATATCCCAATTTTCAGTTGGACGCCAAGCCATTGCTACACTGCCTGAAAGATTATGCTTAGGGATCTTGCCATTAAGACTATACTCACGGCTTGACCATGGGCTAGAACTGACTCCTGTACCTTCTGAGCGGTTAATACACCTTGTATAAGACTCAGAGACCTGAGTACAGGTACGGCCTGACACAATATTGTTACCTAATGAACCGCGTATACGCACACCCCAATTTTTATTAGGATCTGTAATAACATCATCTGCATTTAGTGTTCTTAAAGCAACTACACCGCCAATAACTCCTGCACTATTGGCGCCTGCACTTGGGCCTTTGTTAATATCAATGGCTCCAATAAGATCAGGATCTATGTAGGTATCGTCACGATTACCAGGGTAGCCTCGATACGTCGAAACACTTTGTTGTGCACCATCAATTAACGTTCTTACACGCCCTTGTCCTTGTAATCCTCGAATATTAACTTGCAAGCCCGTAGAGTTAGTACTATTTGATGCTGCCACACCTGGCGTATCATTAAACATATCCCCTGTACGACTATAAGGAACTCTTTCTAACATTTCATGAGAAACATGCTCTACAGACCCTGGCATTTTATAAACATCAAAAGTAGATACTTCTGTGTCACCACTATTGCCCAGATTTCCCGTTTGACCCGCAATATTTAATGTACCTGTTGTAATCGTTGTTGCTGATTCAGCATCCGCTACTTTCTTCAAAACAGCATAGCCATTCTTTGTTTTTTCAACACGATAACTTGTATCAGAAAGTAGTTTATTAAACCCCTGATCTACCTGATACTCCCCTTGTAGCCCTGAGCTTTGCAAAGTGGAAAGCTCACTTCCATTCATAGCAATCGTAACACCAGCCTGATCTGCAAATTGACTCAAAACATGGCTCAGGCTATCTGAACCTATATTGTAGTTTTTAACATCTTGTGTGCCCGCAAATGTCGAGCTTGTTGAAAGCATTAATGTAGATACCAATGCAAGATGAATACTCATGACCATCGGCTTTAAATTAAACTTATTTAGTAAAGGATTTGTTTTCATCATAAAAGATTCACTACCCAGATCTGCTGTTAAATGTTAAGAACAATTACATCTTTTACAAATAAGTCGTATAAACACACAAAAAGCGAAATAATAATGCAAATTATTTTCATTAATTTTTAAAACACTATACTAAATAGTTATTTTTTAGCCCATAGCCATACTTGAAAAGAAAGCATGCAAAAAATCACCACTAAAACCCATTCAAGGTGAGGAATATAGTACAACATGAGTAATGCACTAACCGTCATACTTACAGCTGACAAAATTTTTGCAGATCTTGGTAGTGTTTTATGCTCATGCCATTGTTTTAAAATTGGGCCAAACCACCAATGATTCACGAACCATTGATGCATACGCCTAGATCCTTTCGCCGCAAAAAATGAAGCCAAAACAAAAAAGTCTACTGTAGGTAGCCCTGGCAAAAACATACCAATAAAACCTAAAACAATACAAACACATGCAAGCGTAAAATAAACCCAACGTAGCCAAAATGATTTGGGGTTTTCTTGATCTACAAAAATAGTCATAATTTTTTTTGGCTCTTTAGTTAAAAGATTGACCTAGTATTTTTTAATATAAAGTTCTAACGAATCAACAATTTACTCCAGACTACCTATACATTGTAAAAGTTCACCAAAGTATTCAAATCCTTCTAAAGCCCCTTGGATCACCAAATTTTGCTGCTCAATACTAAAACTTGCATCATTTAATGCTTGAGTAAACCGCTTCCATACTTTCATACGCCCTTCAGGATAAGCTGCCAAGTTTCTGGCACCTAAATTCTCATTGAACCCCAACATCTTTTGTGCTTCTTTGAATAAAAAAGCTGCACCTAATGTTGAACCCTCTGAAACATAAATCCATCCCAATGCTTGCGGGTAATCAATTTCTTTTAATGAGTAAGGTGTTTGTGGTGTCACTCCCAAATATTTTAAATCTAGCAATGCTAAATCTGATCTCCCTCGCGTATCTAAATCTGGAATAATGGCCATAACCTTAGGGTTTAAAAATAAGTGTTCAATTTGCTTTTGAAAGTAGTATTGAGACAATGTGAATTGGGTATATTTTTCTTTTGTTGAAAATACATTAGCAGCATGCATCAATTGATACATGCGCTCATGTTCCGATGCTGTTTCACTTTTTAATCGCAGTGATAGCGTTTCTTTTTGCACAAATCTTCCCCTTTAATTCACAATGAAAGCAAAAAAATCAAATTTGCCTTTTCACTCTAGAGGTCGTACAAAAATTAAAATTACGAAAAAATTTATTCTTTTTTAATAGAAATAACCTTTTGATCAAGAATATTACTGCTCACAGAAATAGGTAGAGTGTCTTGTAATAATTCAACACCTGAACCATTTAACGGTAAAATTGCAGAAACGTTAATATGATGTAGCTCGGTTGGATCATACTTTAATGTATTTTTTTCATAGGTTTGTAAAATATTTAATACTTGGTCTAAAGGCATCAGATCAACTGCTAATCTTTGCTTTTTCCATGACTCTTCAGCTAAATTTATAGAAAGGTTTTGCACTGAGTATGCACCACTCTCATCTATAATAAGTTGTTGCCCTGCATGTGCATAAACCTTCTGTTTTTCGCCACCATGCAAATTAAATTCAACCTGAGTTGTTGAGTGAAGCATTGTTAGTATTGTTAAACCATTAAAGTAATGAACAATAAAGCGTGTCCCTAATGCTTTAATACTCACTTGATCAGTTTTTACAAAGAAAGGACGTTTACTGTCTTTAGCAACATCGACAAGAATATTACCTGTAATTAAATGAATACTTCTTTGATTTTGATCATAATCAATATTAAATAATGTTTTTCCACTCACTTTAATATCAGAGTGATCAGAAAGCTCTTTTTCTGACCATACATTATAAGCATTTTTCTGGTCTGCTAACCAAGCATCTGTTGGGACTACCCACCATAATAACGATACAAGAAAAAAAGTAATGGCTATTGAATATAACCGTGTTTTCTTAAATAGTTTATTTTCATCGGCTTTTTTAATTGAGTTTTCAATCAATTGATGTGGAATAGGTCTTCGATGACTCTGCCTAAGCTGAGAAAACTGATCAACAGTAGATTTAAGTTGATTAAAACAGCATGCATGCTGAGGGTTTTTTTTTAGCCAAACTTGAAACTGTTCATATTCTTCTTGTGTATAATCATCACCTAAAACAAGAATCCAATGCGCTGCTTGTTCCATAACATCTGCATGGAATGCTAAGCCTTCTTGATGATCTTGAGTTTGAGCCATAAAATAAGATTAACAATCTTTTTGAAGACAAAGGTGGCATCTTATCATTGCTTTAACAAGATCATTTTGTATTGTACGGGTTGAAACATTAAATCGCATGGCGATATCACTTTGCTTCATCCCTTCTAAATAATAGAGTAAAAAACTGATCCTTTGACGCTCAGGCAACTCACTCATTGCCATAGCAACCTGATCTAGTAATTGTAAATTACACAAAATATCTTCTGGCGAATGATCAAAGTATTCATTTGCTGATTCCTTTAAGTAATCGCGATATTTTCTTTCAATAATTTCATGGCGAGTTTGATCGATAAACAATCTACGTGCTGTAGTAGCTAAATATGCTTTCGGCTCACGAATTAAGTGTGCATTTTTTGAAATAAAAAGTTTTAAAAACGTTTCTTGAACTAGATCATCTAGATGTACATTTGACTTTAGACTTTTGAATAGCCAATGACTCAACCATTGATAGTTTTCTTTATATATCTTTATGAATACTTGTCGCTCTTCATTTTCTTCGATATGTAAGGATGAATCTTTCATATGGCTATATGTTTAAGAGTTTTATATTGTGAAAATAATACCACAAATGATAATTATTTGCATTTAAAATCAAGTAACGAAGTTAAAATGAATTTAAGCAACTTATACTAAATAGCAGGTAAACCCCTATTTTTAGCTTTGGTCAATTAAAGCTATACTATTTAAAGACTCTCTAACATCATGATGAATGTTGGATTTAAATATGCTATGTCATATTATTATTGATAAAAATACTCATATTATTTTCATTAAACTTACTGCAATATTGCATACAATAAGTTTAATGTCACTGTTACACCAATAATAAGAAATTTGACTTAGTAGAATGAATTTATTACAAAATCATTTTTCTAATTACTCTTTAGTTCTTACCGTGGTCATGGCCACTATGATTCATACCATCATGGCCCATCGGCATACTGGCCATAGGGTCAGATGCACCATCCCCCGCCCATGTTTTAGCATATTTATTCACTGTACGTGTGTCATGTTGTACAGAAATAAATAAAAAGCCTAAAAATAGTACTGCAAGAAATACAGTAATACCTACACCAATCCAGCCTTTATGGCCACTTTTCTTTTCGTTACTCATTTAACTATCCTATACATGCATTAATTAAAATGGGACACGTTTGTATTGACGATACTCAGGTGTCCAAAAATTATCTTGAATATTTTTTGTCAAAATTTCATCAGAGATCGCAGGAGCAACCCCAGCAGCAATCGCTGCTTTGGCCACATCAAAAGCAATCTTACGAGAGACATCTTTAATCAGTTTCACATCAGGCAGTAAGTCACCATGCGTATCATGTAATAACGGTGAGCAATCTGCTAAAGCATTACTTGAAGCCATTAACATGCTGTCTGTAACACGTGTTGCACCCGATGCAATCACCCCCAAACCAATACCAGGGAAAATATACGAGTTATTACACTGTGCAATAGTGTAAAGCTGTCCCTGATAATTAACAGGTGCAAATGGGCTACCTGTTGCAATGAGAGCACGGCCTTCAGTCCACTGAATTAAGTCAGCAGGCACAGCTTCTGCACGTGATGTTGGGTTAGATAATGGGAAAATAATCGGGCGTGAACAATGCATGCCCATGGTACGTACAATTTCTTCAGTAAACAGGCCAGGTTGTCCAGATACACCTATCAATACGGTTGGTTTGGCATGCTTCACAACATCAAGTAAAGAAATGATATCTGTTGGGTTCACCCATGCTTCGACCACATCTGCTTTTTGTGCCAGTTTCTTTTGGAAATCGAGCACATTTGGCTGGTTATCGGTAATTAAACCAAAGCGGTCAACCATAAACACACGAGCACGAGCTTGTTCATCTGTTAAGCCCTCGGCCACCATTTGTGCCACAATTTGCTCAGCAATCCCACAACCTGCCGACCCTGCACCTAAAAATGCAATGGTTTGGTCTTTGAGTGATTTACCCGCAGCACGACTGGCCGCAATTAAGCTCCCCACAGAAACTGCTGCTGTACCTTGAATATCATCATTAAAACAGCAAATTTGGTCACGGTATTTGTTTAGTAATGGCAAGGCATTTTTCTGTGCAAAGTCTTCAAACTGAATGAGGGCTTTTGGCCAACGACGACGTGCGCTACGAATGACTTCATCAACAAAATCATAGTACTCATCACCCGAAATACGAGGCTGACGCCAGCCCATATAAATGGGGTCATTGAGTAATTGTTGATTATTTGTACCCACATCAATGGTAATTGGTAAGGTATAGGCAGGGCTAATACCACCACATGCGGTATATAAAGACAGCTTACCAATTGGAATACCCATACCACCAATACCTTGGTCTCCTAAACCTAAGATACGCTCACCATCAGTAATCACAATCACTTTAACGTTTTTACGATTCACATTTTGTAAGATGTCATCCACATGGTGACGGTCTGGATATGAAATAAATACACCACGATGACGGCGATAAATATCAGAAAAACGCTGACACGCCTCACCCACCGTAGGAGTATAAATAATGGGCAACATTTCAGCTAAATGGTCTTGAAGCACTCTAAAAAATAGCGTTTCATTGGTGTCTTGAATATTTCTTAAATAGATGTGCTTGTTAATATCGCTATTAAACGCACTATATTGTTGGTACGCACGTTGGCTTTGTTCTTCAATAGTTTCTACAACGTGAGGAATTAAACCATGTAAATTGAAGCGTGTACGTTCATCTTCACCAAATGCAGAACCCTTATTGAGTAAAGGTAACTCAAGCAATGAATTTCCCGCATAAGGAATATAAAGCGGACGTTTCTGCGATAAATCTACACTCATAACTTTCTCTCAGAGGTTGGCTAAAATACATTGTGACTGTGTTATTTATGACTAAACAGGCCACCTGACATGTTTTTAGACAAAAATAGGTTTGCTCATTGTAACACCACCAAACAAAAAAAATGCCCTTAAATCATACAAATCATTTAAGAGCAAAACATATGAACCGTTTAAATCAAGTCTTTTAATTTGCTTTCTTTTTCGCAAAACGCGCAAATTTACGATTAAAGTTAGCGACACGACCATCACTGCTGGCTTGACGCATTTCACCTGTATAAAACGGGTGTGATGCACTTGAAATATCTAAAGTGACATAAGGGTATTCTACCCCTTCATACACTTTTTTCTGGCTTGGTTTCATGGTTGAACCAATCAGAAAATAAACGTCTGCATTGGTGTCATGGAACAATACTTTTTGGTATTGCGGGTGAATATTTTCTCTCATGGCCATTGTCCTAAATTCAATTCTATTGTTACTTTATAACATAACACTAATGAAATATTTCGCATTTGTCAATCTGAACTCTGCTGTATTCATCATCTAGGCAAAAATTACACCAAAGTGCCATAAATCGTTTCCCCCAAGTGACGCTAAATTTGCTATATTTAGCATTTTTATGCCACAGCTTTTTTAATTAATATGAATACGGCCATACAAGCAGCTTTAGACCATGCGGTGCAAACGCTCATTGCACAAGACATTCTGCCTTCTGAGTGGAAAAATATTAGCCAACTTACACGCACTAAAGACCGCAGTCACGGTGACTTCGCGTCAAATATTGCAATGGTGGCATCAAAAGCTGCAGGTATGCGACCACGTGATTTAGCAGAGAAAATTCTCTCGGCTTTGCCACAAATGTCTGAAATTAGTAAAGCTGAAATTGCAGGCCCTGGATTTATTAATTTCTTTTTAAATGCAGATGAGCGCTACGCCGTACTTCAGCTCATTCAAGCCGAAAAAGATAAGTTTGGCCAAAGCCAAGACAATAAAGACGAGCGTGTACAAATTGAATTTGTATCTGCCAATCCAACCTCAAGCCTACACGTTGGACACGGTCGTGGTGCAGCATACGGCATGACCATCGCCAATATTTTAGAGGCAACAGGTGCAAGCGTTGAACGTGAATACTATGTCAATGACGCAGGTCGTCAAATGGACATTTTGGCCACATCGACCTATTTGCGTTACCTTGAACTGTGTGGGCAAAACTTAGTTTTCCCTAAAAATGCATACCAAGGCGACTACGTCAAAGAAATTGCACAAAGCATCATTGACCAAGATGGCCAAGACTATGTGTTTGCCGTAGCTGACGTTTACAACAATGTCCCTGAAGATGTGCAATATGCCGAAGAGCTTGATGCTGAAGGCAACAAAGTCATTCTTTCTGGCGACAAAGAAAAACACATTGATGGTTTAATTGCCAACGCACAACAACTGCTTGGCCCGAATTACCGTATTTTCCACCAAGCCGCTTTACATGCCATTTTAGAAGACATTAAAGATGACTTAGGCGAGTTTGGGGTAACATTTAACCAATGGTTTAGCGAAGCAACTTTAGCCGACAAAATAGATGAAGCTTTAGAAACCCTTGAACAACGTGGTTTCTTATACGAGCAAGATGGCAATATCTGGTTTAAATCGACAGCATTTGGTGATGAAAAAGATCGTGTTGTTAAACGTCGTAATGGGCAAGCAACTTACTTTGCCTCAGACATTGCTTATCATTTAAATAAGTTACAACGTGGCTTTACCCATTTAGTCAATATTTGGGGCTCAGACCACCATGGCTATATGACACGTGTGAAAGCAGCCATTGATGCATTAGGCTATGACTCATCAAAACTGACCATTTTATTGGTGCAGTTTGTTAGCCTATGGCGTGGTGGTCAAATGCTACAAATGTCTTCTCGCTCTGGTCAATTTGTCACGCTTCGAGATTTACGTAAAGAAGTGGGTAATGATGCTGCACGTTTTTACTACGTCATGCGTAAAAGTGAACAACACATTGACTTTGACTTAGACCTTGCTGTTTCGCAAAGTAAAGACAATGCTGTGTACTACATTCAATATGCACATGCACGTATCTGCCGTATGCTCGAAAAAGCACAAAATACCGCTGTAGCCTTTAATCTAGAAGAAGCTCAAAACCACGTTGCGCGCCTAGATTTAGCAGCAGAAGAAGCCATTTTAGCGAAATTGGCCGCTTACCCAGAGATCATTCGCCGTGCAGCAAGTAGCTATGAGCCACATCAAGTCGGTAATTACTTAAAAGAACTCGCAGCACTCTTTCATGCATGGTATAACGAACATAAAGTACTCAATGATGACTTAGCACTTACCCAAGCACGCTTATTGCTTTCGGTAAATGTTCAACAGGTACTTCGCAATGGCCTCACGCTACTTGGCGTATCTGCACCTGAAAGCATGTAATAAAAAAAGGAAAGACTCGTGTTTGGAAAAACGCAACATTGCATTTCTGAAAAACCAAAACATCCTAAACCTGCCCTGCTCCCCGCATGGGCAGGCACAGCGGTCGTGTTTTTTATTTTAATGTGTATTGTTGTTGGGTTTGCCTTTTGGAAACCTTGGGCTCCTGTCAACCCAAACGTGGTAGACAGTAAACAAATGGCCCAAGAAACCAACCATGACTATCGCTTTTATGAGCAACTTCCAAAACAACAAGTCACTCCTATTCCTGAACAAGCTGTACCTAAGTCACAAATCAATACCGACAGTATTATTGTATCTGCACCACAACAAATGGCCTCTGACCCAGCCACTGCCAAAGATACACCAACAACAGCCTATTTTTTACAAATTAAAAGCTTTAGTGACCCAGACAGTGCAGATGCTCGACGTTCAGAAATTTTAATGAATAAACTGCCTGCCAATGTCATCACGCTCAATGAGCATGGGCACACATGGTATCGTGTTGTTTCTGGGCCTTATTTAACTCAACAAAATGCCCTCAATGCTCAACAACTTTTACAAAATAGTGGTATAGACTCTATTGTGGTCAAAAACTAGTTAAGTACGCTGTTTGAAGCCATGGCATACTCGCTCAAAAGGCACAAAGAAAATGGCATTACCCACTAAAATACATACAATACCAATCACTGCATTGCTCTGCCAAATATAACCTTCAAAGTAGGTTGCCAATAATAAGGCAATTAAAGGAAAAATAAGGGTGCTATAGGCCGCATTTCCTGCACCAATTCGCCCAATTAAAAAGAAGTAGGCACAAAAACCAATCACTGAACCAAAAATTGCCAAGTAAAGAATGGCTAATAATGACACTGTTTTTAATGTAGGAAATACATCATGGCCTTGTAAAAGGCTGATCAATAACATCACCAATGCACCATACGACATGGCATAGGCAGTGGTAGACAATACAGGGTTGCCCTTTTTCTGATGATATAGACTCAACATATTGCCTAAAGAAAACCCATACGTCCCCAGTAAGCATAAAGCAATCGCTTTTAAAGTATCTAGTTTAAAATGTGTCCCTTGTAGGTCATGCCAAAATAACGCAATCATGCCTAAGAAACCAAAACTCACTGCAGGGTAGAAACGAAGCCTAATCGGTTGCTTAAAAAACAACTTACTATTTAGGGTGTTAAATAATACCGCCATAGAAAAAATAACAGCCTCTAAGCCACTATTAATATAATCAACTGCAGTATAAAAACAAAAAAAGTTAAAGCCAAAAATAAAACACCCTTGTAACCCACACCAAAGATGATCTTTTAACGACAACTTTACCAGTTTTTTTGTGGTAGCTAAGCCTAGCAATAAAATCATTGCCGCAATAAAAAAACGCCAAAACACCGCAACTTCAGGTGCAATCAAACTACTTTGCTGTAGTGTAATGGCACTCCAGGTTGTGCCCCACAGCACAACCACCAACGCATATAAAAAGACATTTAATTTCATGCATACATCTACCAAATATTTATTTTTATTGTATATACACTGCCAAAAGAAGCTTATATATTCTTGCGATGCACTAACATATTCTTGCTTTTTAAAGCTTAATAACCATATGCTTAAAACAAAATAATAAATCATATTTTATGAGCCAAACATCATGCACTACCAAACATTAGACCAATTACAGCGCTTCAAAGCACAATTACTCAACACGGTAAAAATTGGCTCGGGTATGCAACTGGCACATTGGTCAAACAACCAAGATCAGGTACACGTCTGTAGTGACCACCATACGCTGAGCCTTTATGTAAGAGGAGGATATGATACTTACCGCAAAACCAATACAGGTTGGGAAAATGGTGGAGCACCTGACCATTTTTGCCTAATGCCACAACATACAGAATCAACATGGGATATACGAGGTGACCTCTCTTTTGTGCATCTATACTACACGCAACAACACCTAGAACAGGTCGTGACACAAATTTGGGATAAAGAACCTCGCCATATTCATCTGACAGAACAAAACTTTGTATTAGATGAAAAAATCACCTCTTTATATCGACAATTCATTACCAATAATGACTGGCAACAAGGTGAAAATCTCCTTGAAATGAGTACAGCAGCAACGTTGCTACTCACGCATATCATCAAGCAATACAGTAATACATCTTGGCATGTACCACAGCTCAAAGGGGGGCTAAGTACAACTCAACGACAATTTATTATTGAATGGATTCATCATCATTTAGATACAACACTCACCATCAGTGAGTTAGCACAGACTATTGGAATCAGCGAATACCACTTTGCCCACTTGTTTACGATCTCTATGGGAATACCACCACATCAATATGTCATGCAACAACGTTTAACCCAAGCGCATGCAGATATTTTAATGAATCATCAAACACTCACAGACATTGCATTTAAATATGGTTTTAGCTCAAGTAGTCACTTTAGTTATCGCTTTAAAAAGTTTTTTGGCTATAGTCCATCGAGCTTACGGCAATCTAAAGCCAACACAGCATAAGGAGTGGCAACCACCATTTAACATGATTGCAATATATATATTCTAATATTCTTTTTTAAGATTATTTTAAGATTCAAAGCATCATGCAAAAAAAACATCAATTATTTGCTCTTAGCATATTGTCACTCTCACTACTTTTAGTTGGTTGTGGTCAACAACATCTTGTCAGTCAAAATACGACTAAACCTGTAGCAAAACCTAAAAATATTATTGTACTCATTAATGATGGCGCAGGCGTAGGCACATGGGATGCCACTGCAAACTGGCAATATGGTGGTAGAGAGAAAACACCATATGCAAATTTCCCTGCAAAATATGCTATGACAACTTACCCGCTTAATACATCAAAAAGCCCGACAAATAACTCTGACTCCGTTGTCAATTATGACCCTCAACAAGCATGGGACACTACACCAACGCAATCAGAAAAACTGGCCGTAAAAGGTTACGAATACCTTTCTAAAAACCCAACAGACAGTGCCGCTGCAGGTACAGCCTTGGCTTCAGGTAAAAAAACCTTTAATAATGCCATTAACTATGACAATTACGGTAACCCAGTCGACTTTATTACTCTTACTGCTAAAAAAGAAGGCAAAGCCACAGGTGTCATTACCACTGTACCATTTTCACATGCAACTCCTGCCGCTTTTGGTGCACAAAATATTTCACGAAACAACTACCATGCCATTTCCAACCAAATGCTCTCTCAAGGGCATTTAGACTTAGTCATGGGTACGGGAGCACCAGGTTATAATGTGAACGGAACACCATGTGAAGCTTTGGCAAGCAACGAGTCTAAAGTCGGTTGTGACGAAAAAACCAGAAGTACCTACCTCTCTAGCGAAGATTGGAACAAACTCACAAAAGGCCAATTGGTTGCTAAAAATAATGCATTTGCATGGAACATTATTCGAGACAAACAAGACTTTGAAGCGCTTGCTAACGGTAGCAAAGTCTATACAGGCCCAATATTTGCCTCTCCAAAAATTGCCAACACCCTACAACAAGCAAGACAAGTTGCCATTGTTGGTAAAGACGGTAAAAATCCATCAGGTGATGCTTACGTAAAAACAGTGCCAACATTAAGTGTGATGACAAAAGGTGCAATTAACCATTTAAGTAAAAACCCGAACGGCTTTTTTCTTATGGTCGAAGGTGGAGCAACAGACTGGTCAGCTCATACAAGCTCATGTAGCTCACAATGGAACTATGGTACATGTACAAACGAACCTGAATATGGTCGCCTGATGGAAGAGACCAAAGACTTTAATGATGCAGTTAAAGCAACCATTGATTGGGTAGAAAAAAACAGCAACTGGAATGAAACGCTTGTTATTGTTACCACAGACCATGACAACGGTATGCCAATGGGTGCAGATGCAAATACTAAACCATTCCAGCTCATTGAAAACAAAGGTAAAGGCAATCTACCAAAATTTAGCTTTAGACCTACAGGTGACCATTCAAATGCACTAGTACCATTATGGGCAAAAGGTGCTGGATCAGAACGATTTGCACATCAAGTCAAAGGGATAGATAAAGGCTATGCAAAATATACAAAAATGAATGATGGTCGCTACATCGACAACACCGATGTATTCAATGTGATTGACCAAGCGTTAACAAAATAAATATTGAGTATTGTTAAAGCAATAAAGTGGATTCATAGTAATGAATCCACTTTATTTATTTTAAGCTAAAAGTGGCTGTCAGGCTGTTTCAGAAACTCAAGTTCATCCGCCTGTAGACTCTCGCCCTAAAACCTGATTACGGTGTGGATAGCGCCCAAAACGGTCAATAATTGCTTTATGCTTATACTCAAAATCTAAATTATTGGCATTACCCAGTGCTGTAAACAACACCACAGCATGCTCATGTATTTTTTTAGATTCACTATGCATAAATGGCATATACAAAAAAGCACGTTGTTGTGACGATAACTCCTCATCTACTTTTAAAGCGATCGCCTCTTGTGCCAAAGCCAAAGCTAATCCATCTTGAGCAAAAGCGTGTGCCGACCCTCTGAATAAATTACGAGAAAATTGATCTAATACAATAATTTCTGCCAATCTACCTTCTGCTGTTTCACGCCAAGACCATAGCTCCGCCTGTTTTGCCTGATTATGCAATCCTGAAAATTGGCTAAAAATCGCCTGATCAAACTGGCTGTCTTGTTTAAACCATAGCGGTTGATGTCGCTCAGAGAACCAAAAGTCTAGAACATCATTCATCATATATATCTAAACCCCACTTAAAAGGTCAATCAACATTTTTCTATTAATGATCTTTCTCTAAATACTCGGGCTTCTTCGGCAAAGCCAAGCTACATAAGAAACAAATCACAAGCATAACAATCACATAGAAAAAGAAGCTATTCTCTACACCTGCAGACTTAAACTGCAAAGCAACTGAAGGTGCTGATCCGCCAAATAATGCGTTACCCACAGCATATGAAAAACCTACACCCAAAGCACGTACATGCATTGGAAACATTTCAGCTTTAATTAACCCACTAATAGATGTATAAAAGCTCAAAAGTAACATCATAAAGATAAGTAACACAGCCAGTAAAAAGGGTGAGTGAACACTCATGGGCATTGCAACAGCCATTACAGGGTAAATACAAATCGCCAATGCTGCACTAAAAATCAACATGACTTTACGTGTACCAATCTTATCTGCCACTATGCCAAAGACAGGTTGTATCACCATAAAAACAAACAATGCAGCCGTCATAATATAGCCTGCAGACTGTGCAGACACACCAACACTATTGGTTAAATACGTCTTTGAATATACTGTAATTGTATAAAATGCCAATGACCCAGCAGAGGTATATCCAACAACCAATAGAAATGATTTCCAGTGATTTTTAAGTAACTCACGTAAACTACCCGATGCTTTTTTACTTGCATCATCCTTGTCATCCACAGACAAAGTTTCTTCTAAGTGACTACGAGCCAATAAAGACAATAAAGCAGCACAACCACCAATAAAAAATGGCAAACGCCACCAACCTGCTTCTAATTGCTGTGTCGTTAAAAAAGCCAACATAATTACGCTAAGCAAACTTGCTAAGAGTTGTCCACCCGCTAAGGTCACATACTGAAACGAAGAGAAAAAACCACGTTGTCCTTTTAGCCCCATCTCACTCATGTAAGTTGCAACAGCACCGTACTCTCCCCCCACAGAAAGCCCTTGTAGCAAGCGAATGACTAACAGTAAAAATGGTGCCCATAGACCAACTTGTTCATATGTAGGTAACAACGCAAACAAAAATGAACTCGCCGCCATAAAGCAGATAGATACGACCATCGACTTTTTACGACCATGACGGTCAGCAAT
The DNA here is from genome assembly GCF_015627125.1 of Acinetobacter rathckeae. Taxonomy (GTDB): domain Bacteria; phylum Pseudomonadota; class Gammaproteobacteria; order Pseudomonadales; family Moraxellaceae; genus Acinetobacter; species Acinetobacter rathckeae. The sequence goes on from NZ_VTDO01000011.1 coordinate 51,759, forward strand.
ACGTCCAAATAACCAACTTCCAATCGGACGCATAAAGAAACTGGCAGCAAACACCCCCCAAACATAAATCGACTTTGTCGTTGAATCCATATTCGGTGCAGTTAAAGCATGCGTAAAATAAACCGCAAAGACTGCATAAATATAAAAATCGAACCACTCCACCAAATTACCAGATGCGGCTCCAACAATTCCCTGAATACGACTACGTTTTTCTTGTTCACTATAATGCATTGTCATATTTCTTCCTTATTAAATGATAAATAAGATTTTACTTAATGGTCTATTTTGTAAGATTTAAGCAAAAATTGATATTATCCATTGGGCTATAACTATATTTCATCTGCCATTTGAAAACACAACATCTATTGAATTTTCATGTAAATATTGCACAATACTGCTTTATTTACAGGCCATGTATTTATGCTTAAGAAAAATACAACAACATTGAGTATATATCTGGCCTTTTTCACTAGCATATTTATTTTCAATTCAACACTCTACGCACAAGACTATACCGTCAAAGGCTTCGATGTTTCACACCATCAAGGCAATATTCAGTGGAATAAAATATCACCACAGCAATACCAATTTGTCTATATCAAAGCAACAGAAGGTGGAGATTATCAAGATCCTAAATTTCAAGAAAACTGGCTAAATGCCAAAGAAAGAGGCTTTCATGTTGGTGCATACCATTTTTATCGCTTATGTAGTCTAGGAAAAGATCAAGCAAATAATTTTATTAAGACTGTACCCAATCAAGTCAGTAATTTACCACCTGTTATTGATATCGAATATGACAGTAAATGCATAACAACATATACAAAAGAACAGCTCAATCAAGAAATCAAAATAATATATCAATCACTTGCAAAGCATTATGGAAAAAAACCGATTATTTATACATCGAGTCGTTTTTACAACTTATTTTTAAGCCCTACATTTAGCTTTGCCCCATTGTGGATTCGACATTACCAAACTACGCCACCTATACTTGCAGATCAGCACAGTTGGTTCTTTTGGCAACACACAAAACAAGGGCGTATTAATGGTATCGACGGTGATGTTGATATCAATGTTTACGCTGCATCACAAGATATTTGGGAAAACTACTTACATTACCTAGAAAAACAGCAATAAGCCACGTATAGACTTAACGCTCTGATTATTTCGTATTATCATGTTCACTATCTATGATAAAGAGTAAAAATATGAGTATTTCTCGACTACATAAAACCTCTAGATTCTGTGAAGTTGCTATTTCTGGTGACCTTATTCATTTAGCAGGACAGCTTGCAGATGATACTTCTAAAGATATTACCTCTCAGACACAACAAACCCTAGACAATATTGACCGTTTTTTGGCTGATGCAGATGCAAACAAACGTGATATTCTATCTGTGACCATCTACCTTAAAAATATAGAGACAGACTACCAAGCCATGAATGCTGTTTGGGATGCATGGATTGATCCAGAACACCCACCTGCACGTACATGCGTAGAAGCAAAACTATATGCTCCTGAAGTACTGGTTGAAATGACAGCCGTTGCTGTTAAATCAAAATAATAAAAAGGTCGCTATAGGTTATAGCGACCTTTTTTATAAACGAGAAAAAACTATTCTTCAAACAAGCCCTCAAATAGTACAGAAGATAAATAACGTTCACCGCTGTCTGGGAGAACAACAACAATTGTTTTATCTTTGTTTTCAGGTCGTGCTGCAATTTCAGCTGTCGCTGCTAAAGCTGCACCACAAGAAATACCGACTAAAATACCCTCTTGAGTGGCACATTTTTTGGCCCAATCTATAGCATCTTGACTAGATACTGTAAGTACCTCATCTACAATATTTAAATCTAGATTTTTAGGAATAAAGTTCGCACCAATTCCCTGAATTTTATGGGGTGCAGGGGTAATCGCTTCTCCAGATTTAGTCTGAGTGATAATCGGAGATTCTGCAGGCTCTACTGCCACAGAATATAGTGGTTTACCTTTAACTCCCTCAAAATAATGAGAAACCCCCGTAATTGTTCCGCCAGTACCTACACCAGATACCAAAATATCTACATCACCACCTGTAGCATCCCAAATTTCAGGTCCTGTTGTTGTTTCATGAATTTTGGGATTTGCTGGATTTTCAAACTGTTGTGGTAGAAAATACGTTTCTGGATTTTCGGTAGCTAAACGTATTGCTTCATCCACTGCGCCTTTCATCCCCTTACTTGGCTCAGTAAGTACAAGATTTGCACCCAATGCTTTAAGTACTTTTCTACGCTCTAAACTCATACTTGCAGGCATTGTTAAAGTAATTTCATACCCTTTGGCCGCCGCAACAAATGCCAGTGCAATGCCTGTATTACCACTCGTCGGCTCAACAATATGCATACCTGCTTTTAAAACACCTTGTTCTTCAGCATCTTTAATCAGTGCGGCTCCAACACGACATTTCACCGAAAAAGCAGGGTTTCGGCTTTCAATTTTTGCAAGTACCGTTGCGCCACCAGAAATAATACGATTAATTTTAACTAATGGCGTATTTCCAATTGCATCTGCATTATTTTCATAAACTGCAATGCCTTTATTTACGGTCATGTCAAATTCCCTTACTTATCACTGTTTTTTTGAATATTTTTAGTTTTAACATGCTTAAGATCATGAATCAAAGTCTAATTTTGTATAAACATAGCACAGAGATTTATGAAGGAAAGTTTACTACAGCTCATTGGGTAAAGTATTTACCTAATTTATAGTAAGAATGGCTCTGTATAGCCTGAGCATATTGCATCAATATGGTTAACTTTATTGATTAATTAATTTTTTCCAGCATAAAAAAAAGCCCCCTTATTATAGGGGGCTTTTTAAGGAATAAGATGCTGGCGATGACTTACTCTCACATGGGTAATCCCACACTACCATCAGCGCGAAGAGGTTTCACTTCTGAGTTCGGGAAGGGATCAGGTGGTTCACTCTTGCTATAGTCGCCAGCATAACTGTTTATGGACTGTTTT
>NZ_VTDO01000002.1 GCF_015627125.1 Acinetobacter rathckeae
GGTTATAGTGATTTAGATTTGACTTGGAAACAAAGCCGACCTTATCGAATTCATTTAAGTTTAGATGACTCTGGTTCTAAAACAACAGCTAAATATCAAGGTACAGCGACAATGTCCTTTGATCATCTTTTAACGCTGAATGATTTATTTTATACAAGTTATACGCATGATGTATTCCAGCATGAAAAGAATAAAGGAAGTACAAGTGTATATTTGAATTATACCGTGCCATGGGATTACTTTTTATTTTCTGTGAATTATAGTGACTCTAAGTACAGCCAAAATGTAGTGGGTAAAAATGAGAACTACCAGTATAGAGGCAACAGCAATCAACTTAATTTTGATATTACATATTTAGTTTATAGAGATGCGTATCGTAAAGTGTCTCTAGGTACTGGAGGGTGGTGGAGACAATCCCATAATTTTATTAATGATGTTGAAGTGCTTTCACAATATCGACGTACTGGCGGTTGGCAATTCCATATAGATTATACTGAATATTTAAACAAAGCGACGATAACGTCAAGACTTTCTTATAAGCGTGGAACGGGTGCTTTTGGGGCAATTCCTTCATCAGAAGAACAATTTAATGAAGCCTTTACCCGTGTTGGGATTTGGCAAGCAAATTCAACATTACAGATTCCATTTAAAATTTCCTCCACACCATTTTCTTATAGTATGGATTTACGCTATCAATATAGTGATAAAATTCTAACACCTCAAGACCGTTTTTCCATTGGTAATCGTTACAGTGTGCGTGGTTTTAGTGGTGAGGAAACGCTTGTTGGAACAAACGGATTTTCTATTAGAAATGAATTTAACTCTTCTCTCTTTAATTCACCTCATTTACTTTATTGGGCAATAGATTATGGATCTGTTGGAGGGAAGAGCTATGATTATATTGAAAATAAGCCTTCTTATCAAAAAACAGATAATCACTTACTTGGTACAGCCATTGGTCTAAAAGGCCAAATATCAAAATTGAATTTGAACTATGATATTTTTGTTTCAACACCTTTAGAGCAACCAACTAAGATGAAGCCTGATCACTTAGTGACAGGTTTAAATTTGAATTGGAATTTTTAATTTTCTTTTTTTTATTATTTAGTATTTATTTTGGGTGAGTCAGATGAATAAGAACTGCTATCGTGTTATTTTTAGCCAAGCTTTGGGTGTGTTTATTGCTGTTGCTGAATATGTTAAAAGTAAAAAAAAGCAATTGGGGCAGTCAGGTGGGTGCAGAAATAGTACAGTTTTAGCGGATGTTGCAAATGCTCACGAAATTACATATAAAAAATTAAAGTCTATTAGTTTCTCGATTATGGTCGGACTTGGGGCAACAGTTGTAGTTTGCCCTACTTTTGTTGTTGCAGACAGTCAAATCGTTAGTGATCGTTCAGCACCGTTACATCAACAACCAACAATTTTAGAAACAGCAAATCATATTACACAAGTGAATATTCAAACACCAAGTGCTATGGGAGTTTCTAGAAATACATACTCTCAATTTGATGTGGGTCAAGAAGGATTAATTTTAAATAACTCAAGAACCACAGCAAAGACAAACTTAGCTGGTTGGGTTCAAGGTAATCCTTGGCTTGGTCGAGGCGAGGCCAAAGTTATTTTAAATGAAGTAAATAGTAATAACCCAAGCTATTTACGAGGGTTTGTTGAAGTTGCTGGAAAATCTGCACAAGTCATTATTGCAAATCCTACAGGTTTAGTTTGTGATGGCTGTGGGGTGATTAATGCAGATCGTTTTACCTTAACAACTGGCCAAAGTAAGTTTGATTCTAGTGGTTATTTAGAATCTTTTCTAGTCAGAAAAGGAGACATTACAATTGCTGGGAAGGGCTTAAATGGTAGCCTAACTCCTTACACAGATATCTATGCAAGAGCATTAAAACTTAGTGGGAATCTAGTTGCAGAGAATCTGACTACAATTACTGGCGAGAATGAGATTAAATATAAGGTAGAAGATGACCAGAAGGTGGTACCTTTGGATAATGGGAATCATCAATCTGAGTCAAAGCCTGAATTTGCAATAGATGTTGCACACTTAGGAGGGATGTATGCTAAAAAGATACAACTCATCGCGACAGAAAATGGAGTGGGAGTCCGTAACTCAGGTACATTAAGTAGTAATACTGGGCCCTTAAAACTAAATATTCAGGGTGATCTTACCAATACTAGAGAGGGTAGTATAGTCTCGAATCAAAACGAGATAAATATCCAAGTGGATAGCTTGAAAAACCAGAATGTTATTCAAAGTCAACAAGATAAAATACTGATTAATACAAAAAATATTAATAATGAAGGTTCACTGAATACGGATGATGAAATTTTTATAGAGAATAAAAATAATTTAATCAATACGGGGAAGATAACGGGTCAACAACTTAATATTCATTCTGATGTGCTTACAAACATAGGGCTCATTGTACAAGAAGGACAACAAAATTTAGAGTTAAGTACAGAAAAACTATCAAATAAATTAGGTGAAATAGGAATAATAACATCTAATAATGCATCTAATAATGCATCTAATAACAAGGTAAATCGTAAGGTTTATACCCAGTCAGGTACGCTCATCTCAGCTTCTGGTATAAATAATCAAGGGCATATTTATAGCAATGGACAACTCAATTTATCTATAAATGACTTGGTAAGTAATAAAGAAGGGCAAATTAATGTTGAAAATTTTATAAGTAATATTTCTATAAATAATGATGATGGAAAGCTTAATTCAAAAAATTTGACGGTCAATGGAAATTATTTAAGTAATCAGCAGGGTGAAATTTTTAGTCAAAATATTGATATAAAAAATCAGGCTGTTGACAATAGTAATGGGGTGATATTCGCAAGTAATATGGCAAAGATTACTTCATTTGAAGATATTAATAATGCGCAAGGGAAACTTGTAGCTAATAAAGATCTTCATTTAGATGCAAAAGGACTTGTTGATAATACGTCAGGGCAACTTACCTCTCAAAATAATCTTACAATTAAGTCTGGAAAATTAGAAAACCAATTTGGTAATATCGCGACAAATAATATTATTGATGTTGTAAGCCATGAAATTTTAAATAATAAAGGTAATATCCAAGGAGAGAGTATTCTTCTAAGTGGACAAGATTTTTCTAATTATGGGCAGCTTTATGCCAAGAAAAATTTAAATATCGCAATAGATAAAGTTTTAAATGATGGAGTATTAAGTTCAAGTCAAGATATTGCTATAAAAAGCAGTTTATTCTCTCAAGGTATTCATGGCGTATCGATAGCTGGTTTGAATAACACTGTTAAATATGGCAACTTAAATATTTTAAGCCAGAATATAATTGCCAGAGGGATTTTAGAGGCTACGAATAGAACAACGATTACTACACAAGATATACTTAATCTAGAGCATAGCCAGATCAGTGCTCAGGACATTACCCTGACCTCGAAGCAAAGCGACCTCTCTACAGCCCAAGCCCAAGTACAATCGAAAGGGCAATTAACACTCAGTGCATCCCACAGCCTCAACAACCAACAAGGCCAACTCCAAGCCAACCAAATCAGCGTATCTGGAGACAGCCTAAACAACCAACAAGGCCAACTCTTACAACTTGGTCAAACAGCCCAAAGCATACAGTTATCACAGATCAATAACGAACAAGGCCAAATCAAGACCAATGCCACAGACCTAAGTGTACAAAGCACCCAGCTGAACAACCAATCAGGCGTCATAGTACATGCGGGCAAAGGCCAACTAGAGATCAACAGTCGCACACTCGACGGTGCACGTGGAAATATTGCAAGTGAAGGCCATCTTAGCGTACAAGGCCAAAACATTGACCTCAATCATGCCAAGACCCAAGCATTAGGGATTGATATTACAGCAGACACACTGAACCATGATTCAGGAGAACTATTACAAACAGATCAAAGCCAACAGCTCAAGATTGCGGTTGCACAAGGTCTGAACAACCAATCTGGTCGTTTAGTTGGATTGGGTGATGTGAGCGTAAACAGCCATGATTTAAACAACCAACAAGGCACTCTTCAAAGTGGTAAAACACTTGGATTGACAAGCGTTAGCCTCAACAACCAACACGGTCTGATCGATCAGTGCAGGAACAAAAGCCACCCTTGAAGCCACGACGATAGACAACAGTCAACAAGGCCAGCTTCAAAGCACAGGCCAGCTAGAGGTCAGCAGTCAACAGCTCAATAACAACAGTGGACACATCATTGCCAATGATCACATCACACTGACAGGTCGTGATCAAATTCACAACCAAAAAGGAGAGATTGGTAGTGTCAAGGGAGAAATCCGTCTGGTCGGTGGAGAGATAGATAACCGTCAAGGCCTGATCCAAGGAGAATCGCTACAGATTGAAGGGCAACAGCTGCAAAATACAGCAGGTAAACTGCTATCAAAGCAATCGATGAAGATCGAGCAAACGGGTCACTTTGACAACAGTGCAGGTACACTACAAGCAGGGCAACGCCTAGATTTAATTGCTCAAGGCATCATCAACCAACAAGGATTAATCCAAGCCGGAGAGCAGCTACAGATTGATGCCAAAGGCGGTGACATAGACAACCAAGCGACCCAAGACAAACAAGGGATCATCAGTGGTGGTGCGCTGGTGATAGAGCAAGCCAACCAGCTCAACAACAACCAAGGTCGTATCATTGGTCAAGAAACAGCGAAGATCACAGCCAAGCAATTAGACAACCTCCAAGGCCAAGTGGCTTCAAAAGACCTGACACTTAAAATTGATACAGTGAACAACAGCGGGCTGATACAAGGAGAAAACCAGCTGAAGCTCATTGGTCAACAGCTAGAAAACCAAGGCCAATTGACAGGTGGTCAGATTGACTTAAGCATCAAAGACACCCGTAACCAAGCCACAGGTCAGATCATCGCCAAAGAGCGTCTAAATATGACATCTTATGGTTTGATAAATAATGGCGGACTCATTCAGGCTACCCATCAATTAAACATTGACACACAAGGGCAAGACTTAATTAATGACGGATCGAATACATCTAATCAAGGTATATTGAGTTATGGGGACATCACACTCAATCATGTGAGAAATTTAATGAATACATCTGGCTATATTGGTTCAGGTGCAAATATAACAATTGATAGTAATCAACTCAACAATACGAAAGGCACGATACTGGCTGGTGAAAGACTGACTTTGGGGGTGAATAATGGTCGAGTGACCAATATTGACGGATTGCTCTCAGGTCAAAAGTCAATTTCGATTACAGCAAAAGACATTGATAATAGTCGTTCTTCTTTGAGTTCAACACATGGACAAATTACTTCGCAAGGTGATGTGGGATTAGCGGTCGATTACCTTACAAACAATGGCAACACTAAGGGGATTGTTGGCCAAAATATTGAAATTTATGCGAAGCAAATTGACAATAATAATGGCAGTATGGTTGCTGTAAATAATACCACACTTAATCTTTTCGCATCGCATGGGTGGTTTGGAAGATCACAAAGATTAAGTAATACTAGGCTTAATCTTTCAGGGACACTTGATAATACCCAAGGTATGCTGATTTCTGGTCAAAACTTTAGTTTAAATGCAGCAGATACTGTATTTACAAATACAGGAAAAATACTTGCTGGTCAGCAAATTAACTTAGATTTAAAAGGTTTAACCACGTCAGGTGAATTTAAAACCAATGGTGATATGAGTGTTCATGTCAAAGATAATTATGAACATACAGAAAATGATCATTTCCTCGTAGATGGTGCATTATCTATTACAAGTGATCAAAACATTCGTAACTTGGCAACACTGACAGCTGGTCAAAAAATTAATTTAACTGCTAATCGAGTAATTAATGAAACAACGGGTACAGTTAGTGCAAAAGACACACAAATAAAAGCACAAGAATATATTGATAATTATGGTCTAATGAATGGTGGTGAAACGTATCTAAAATCTCAAGTGATTAATAATAATGGAGCAAGAATTTATGGTGACCATGTTGCTATAGATGCAGTGACATTAAATAACAGTAATACCCCTCAACAAGGTGGTGTCATTGCCTCACGTGGCAATATGGATTTAGGCGTTCAGTATTTAAATAACTTTGCACAGCAAGATAATATTCATGAAAAAGCAGCTGATAATGCATGGATATTTAGTCAGGGTGATTTATTTGTTGGTGGTTCACTCAATAGTCAGCATCAAGCCACGGGTCAAAGTAAATCTATTTACAATGGCAGTGCTCGTATAGAGTCCATTGGTAATATGTCGCTCGCTGCCGATAAGATTGATAATAAAAATCTTAATTTGGTGGTTCAGCTTGAAGAAGTAGAGCGTAAGCATGTAACAGAATATGAAAAGAATGGTGAAAGATGGGATTCTAGTGTTGTTCAGCTTAGAAATATCGACAGAGCGCCAAATGGAGAATTATGGGTATTAAAACCTGATGAAGAAAGGATACGTCCATATTATCACACTGTATATGAATATATTGGCTCTGGTCGAAATAGAGAAGTTATCGGTTCGCACGAGGAGTTAATAACTCCTGAACAATATAAAAAGATTACCGAAGATTATGGTATTTACAATTATGACCGAGTTGTAAAAAAAGAAATTGTCAAGCAAAGTAGCCCTGCACAAATTATTGCTGGTGGAAGTTTAAATGTTCATACCAATGCGTTTAATAATATCAATAGTGAGGTGATTGTTGGTGGTGATCTATTTATAGAAAATAGTGTACTCAATAATCAAACCACTGAGTTAAAGAATATTACTAATGTATCTAATGGAAACTACGTATACCATGAAGTAAAATATGAAACGCAAGGTATTAATCAATATAAGAGAGATAAATATAAAAATCATGCTGCATACACCCCAGCAGATGAAGTAACCACTCAAAATGCCACGTTTGGTAAGATTGTTAAAAATACACTGGTATCATCAAATACGCCAACCACAGATGCTGTAAGTGGATCTCATCCTAATGAAGCCATTGAAACCACTGGTTCGGAAAAAAGCAATGAAAAAGCACTACAACAAGTAGGTAGCCAACCATCATCTGGACTACAACCTGCAACAACTGCACCATTAGAACAAAAGTCATCATCCACTCCACAGGCAAGTACAATCAATGCCATTACCTCAAGTACGGATATCAACAAAAAACAAGACATTGCTACAGGTTCACAAAAAACGGTCGATACCACGGTTCAAGAAGACAGTGGTCAACACATTTCATTGAATCAGCCCTCTATAAGTACACCATTGCAAAAAACTGTGGATGGTGAACAAGAAATACAAGCAACATCAAACGTACAACAGGTTGATGCACCTAGAGCAAATACTGCCACTGTAAATACGCAAAATGCGGGCTTAGATGAAGTCAAACAAGCAAAAGCTGAAGGCAGATTAATCACGCCTATTGATGCACAAAAAAATGTCAATCAACAAAGTCAATTGAATGTCTTTTCAGGAGAAGATACACCTTTAGGTGTAAGGATGATAATCAATCAAGAAACAGGTGAGATAGAAGTTCTTGAGGTCATCAATCAACAGCATTCTACTGCATTAGCACCCTCTGATACTTCGGATAAAGTAGATTATGCTTTAACGACACGCCATGATCTCGACGTTAAGCGTACTCATGAAGTCACAGTAGATAAGAAAGACATTGGACCGATTACAAAAGGTAGGTCTAATCTTGTAGAAAACAATACAAATTTATTACCTAGCCAACAAGTATCAAATACGCAAGATGTTGCTACGGTTGGTGTAAAAAATAAGCAAATTGTTTTGACGGAAGGAGCAGTCACTGAAAGTTCACCACAGATAAAAGCGATCAATAAAGATAATGACAACATAGATACAAAACCAAAAGACCAACAGATGTATCAGTTACATGTTGTTGAGACTGTAGAAGAATTGAACGTTGCGCCAGTGAAAAGCTCTGACACTTCGGAGAGCAAAGCAGATTATGCCTTAACGACACGCCATGATCTCGACGTTAATCGTACTTATGAAATCACAGCAGATAAAAAAGACATTAGACAGATTGAACGTGAAAGTCACGTCAATACTCAAGCAACACTTCAAACATCAGATCAGCAACCACAGGCAGTAAACACCAAGTTATTGCCAAATACCCAAGATCAAGTTGTACGTGAAACTGATCTTGTAAGATCAAAACAAGAGATCCCACAGGTTGTTGAATATCAAAGTTCAGTCAGTACAAACACACCGCTTGAGTCAAACGAAATAGAGCATACTTCAAATCGAACTGTGGTCAAAGCTCCTGAAAATAATTCAGTTGTACTTTTGGGTGAAACACTCACACCACAGCAAGTTGCAGCCATTGAAGCCCAACAAAAAGCAGCTCCAAGCCCATCTGTTTCAACGCCAAACCCTGTTCAAGCAGATGAAGTTCGCCATCTTGACTTAGGCACAGTCCAAATACCACACAGTGCACTGTATAAAGTAGCGACAGCAACACAAGCCTCTTACCTAGTAGAAACAGACCCTGCGTTTACCAATTACAGAACATGGTTATCATCAGACTACATGCTCAGTGCCGACAGTACACAAGGTGCTATAAACATTCATGCACAAGACAACATCCACCTAAGCAATGGATTAAATAGCAACAGCATAGATGAGCGCCATTTGTCCCAAAGTTCAGGGTTACTGGGTAAAAGAAGCGAAGATGTCCAGTTCAAATACGACTTAAAACAGTCCATTGCCAATACACTCAATGCAGGCCAGAACATCTCAATGACGAGTCAAATGGGTGATTTACAAGCCACTCACTTGATTGCCAATGCAGGGAGTAATATCAGCTTAAATGCTGACCATGGAAACTTACAGTTACTATCTGCTGTGAATAGTGAAAGCAGTGACTTTAAATCAGAAAAAAAGAATGCCATAAAATATGAAAACAACCGTGTTGGCTATGTCCATGAAGACATCGCCCAAACACAACTCAACGCAGGGAAAAATATACAGATCAATGCAGGGCAAGACCTGTATATTGCGAACGTAAAAACCAACACAGCCAATGGGCAACTTAACCCATCGACGACCCCTTTGCCACAAAATATACAGATCTCTACCCTTGCGACCCAAAATGAACAATGGAATGAACACCAATCAGGATACCGAGGCATAGCCAAAGAGCTGATTAAGGTAACTGCAATGGGTATGGAAGGCTTGCCACTGTTTAAAGCCCCGATGAGCATTGGAGAAAGCAGTAAAACATACAGCCAAAACATCACCCAAAATGCAGGTCAGTTAAATGCCACCCACATAGGCATACAAGGCTTAGGCAATACCACATTAACCAGCACAGATATTCATGCCAAAGACGTCCTCATCACAGGAGAAAAAGTCACCCTTGATGCGGCTGAAGAACAGTCGAAGAACATGAGCAGTCAGGGTGAAGAAACCATAAAAGGTTTAGGTTTAAAGCTTAACAAAGACAGCATACGTGTTGCAGGTTCCAAATCAGAAGACATCACCCAAAGTACCACAACGACCTCCACATCGCATAAAGCAGGTCAAATCAGTGCAGGCAATTTAAAGATACAAAGCAATACAGGGATAGACATTTATGGCCAAGAGATTAAAGTTACAGGCTTAACAGAGATTGATCAGGGGCAAGGTGCACTAAATATTGGTGGTTATGAAAATAAAACCACTACAGAACAAAAAACCCATGTAGAAACCATTTCTACAGAAATAGGTGTACGTAACGCCTATCTAGATGCAGCCCTTGCTGTGATTGCAGTAAAAGATGCTGCTAAAGCCTTAAAAGATGCAAAGCAAGCATATAGCCAAGCAGAACAAGACTATGCGACAGGAAAAATTACCAAAGACGCCTTAAATGACAGTAAAGCCAATATTGCCATGGCGACAACCAACCTTGCTACTGCCCAAATTGCAGCAGGTGCGGCGGTGGCGGGAGCTGTTGCTAGCACAGCGACTTATGGATTTACCATAGGAGCCAGTGGCCAACGCCAAGAAAGCACAGACATACAAAGCACCATTCAAGGCCAATGGCAAGGCAGCCAACTTGACCTGAACAACCTGATTGGGGGGGTTACCGTAAAGCAAAAGCAAAAAAAATGCGTAACAGTTGGGGGACTGTTACGCACAAAATTGAATCTAGATAGGGGGCGACCTATCTGTCTTTCTATGTTTTCATAGTAAGTGATTTGGCTGTATCTTTCAGTCAACATGCTGTATCAGTATGTGTGTGTTCTGTAAGAAATAGCCAAATTGCGTAAGTCAAACTCCAATGGTTCCCCATAACTTAAAATTTAAACATACCTAAGCCATGCTTAATTTCATCTAAAGTACTTTGGGTAACGATTTGACATTTTTCAGTGCCAGCCTTGAGTACATCCATGATGTAGTCAGGATCTTTTGACAATTCATTACGACGATCTCGGATAGGTTCGATCATTTCTTTAAGTACCGCTTCTAGGCGTTTTTTGACCGTACCATCACCTAAACCACCACGGCGATAATGCGCTTTAAGTTCTTCAACTTCTTCTTTGTTTGGATCAAAAGCATCTAAGTAGGTGAATACCACATTACCTTCAACTTGGCCTGGGTCTTCTACACGTAAGTGATTTGGGTCAGTGTACATGGCATTGACCGCTTTTTTAATGTCTTTATCAGTCGCATTTAATACAATGGTATTACCTAAAGATTTTGACATTTTCGCTTTACCATCAAATCCTGGTAAGCGTCCTGTATTTGAGAGTAGTGCTTTACATTCAGGTAAAATGTCTTGACCAATTTGGCGGTTAATACGGCGTACAATTTCGTTGGTTTGTTCGATCATTGGAATTTGATCTTCACCTACAGGTACAACACTGGCTTTAAATGCCGTAATGTCTGCGGCTTGTGCAACGGGGTAGCATAAGAAACCAGCTGGAATATCTCGCTCAAAACCACGCATTTGAATTTCAGACTTAATGGTTGGGTTACGCTCTAAACGAGATACTGTCACAAAATTAAGGTACAGCATGGTCAGTTCATTGAGTGCAGGTAAATGCGATTGCACACAAATGGTCGTTTTGGTGGGGTCAATGCCCACAGCCAAATAGTCTGTCGCAACTTCAATAATATTACGACGTACTTTTTCGAAGTTATCTGCATTATCAGTCAATGCTTGTGCATCTGCCAATAAAATATGTTGATGGTGCGAGTCTTGTAACCCCACACGAGAGCGTAGTGAACCCACAAAATGGCCAAGGTGAAGCTGTCCTGTCGGGCGGTCTCCAGTCAAAATAATTGGGCGTTGATCTGTGCTCATACGAGTCAATCCTAGATGTTTTGTTGTTAGCAATAATTTAGCTATTGTACGATATTCAACAGCAATATGTGATAATTTGCCACTAATCTATATTTTCTGATGAAAACTTTATCAATATATTGTGTTTATATTCGCCAATCTTACAGAATATCTTTAATATAAAGCTAAAATCAAAACAAAAGACAGGTGTGTTATGGCGGGTAGTTTGTTGCTTTTATTAGATGACATTGCAACAGTATTAGATGATGTTGCGGTCATGAGCAAAACAGCTGCGAAGCAAACAGCAGGGGTGTTGGGTGATGATTTAGCACTCAATGCACAACAAGTTACAGGTGTTTCTGCAGACCGAGAGTTGCCTGTCGTATGGAAAGTGGCAAAAGGCTCTTTTTATAATAAATGTATTTTAGTGCCTTTGGCATTATTGATTAGTGTGTTTATACCGTGGCTGATTACGCCACTTTTAGTGATTGGTGGTTTGTTTTTATGCTATGAAGGTGTAGAAAAAGTCATGCATATGTTTATGCATAAAGCCTCAAGTGAAAAAACACAGACACAAGGTAATCAGCCTCAAGATTTAGCCAGTTATGAAAATGAGAAAGTAAAAGGTGCAATCCGTACCGATTTTATTTTGTCTGCTGAAATTATTGTGATTACTTTAGGTACTGTAGCAACAGCACCATTGATTGATAAAATTATTGTAATGAGTATTATTTCTGTTGCCATGACCATTGGTGTATATGGCTTTGTGGCGTTGATTGTAAAAATTGACGACTTTGGTTTGTTTTTACAAAAGAAAACAGCAATATGGCAACAAAAAATAGGCCAACTGCTTTTGGCATTTGCACCTAAATTAATGAAAACATTGTCTGTGGTAGGTACAGTGGCAATGTTTTTAGTGGGTGGCGGAATTATTGCTCATGCAGTGCCTGCGGTGCATCATTTCACAGAACACAACACAGAAAGTTTAGGACAAATTCCAAATGTAGGCTTTATTATTGGTAGTTTAGTGCCAACAGGTGTGAATCTGGTCTTGGGTGTGGTTGCGGGTGCTGTCGTGGTTTTACTGGTGATGTTGGTGCAAAAAATATTTAAAAAGTCATCTGCATCGTGAGTTTAGGTGAGAATAGAATATTAAGGTGAGTCATTATGCGTTGGAAAGATAGAGAGCAGAGCACCAATGTTGAAGATCGCCGTGGTGGCGGTGCTGTAAAAACAGGTGGAATTAGTATTGTGGGTTTGGTTGTGGCCTTTGTTGCATGGAAGTTCTTTGGTGCAGACCCACAACAAGCGTACCAAGTGACCAAACAAATTACATCGCAAAGTGCTGGTCAAACACAAGGGCAGGCACTACGCCAGCCAACAGCAGAGCAAGCCGAATCTAAACAATTTGTGACCACAGTCTTGGCAGATACAGAAAAAACATGGTCGCAAATTTTTAAAGAGCAAGGCAAACAATATACACCACCCACAATTGTTTTATACAGTGGTACAACGGCTACAGCTTGTGGCACAGGCCAAGCCGCAATGGGGCCATTTTATTGCCCAGCTGATCAAAAAGTGTATTTAGATACGACTTTTTTCCAAGATATGCGTAGCAAAATGGGTATTTCTGGTGAAAAAAATCAAACAGAACTCAATACCAAAGGGCAAGCGGGCGATTTTGCGATGGCTTATGTAATTGCACATGAGGTAGGGCATCATGTACAAACGTTGTTAGGCATTTCAAAACAAGTGTCACAGCTGAGTGCTAAATCTAGCCAAAAAATTGCCAATCAATTGTCTGTTCGCCAAGAATTACAAGCAGATTGTTTCTCTGGTGTGTGGGCAAAACGTACCAATGATCGTGAACACTTTTTAGATGAAGGTGATATTGCTGAAGCCATGGACGCTGCACAAAAAATTGGTGATGATTATTTGCAAAAACGTGCTACAGGGCAGATTGTACCAGATAGCTTTACGCATGGTACAAGTGCACAGCGTATGCACTGGTTTGATCGAGGTTTTCAGTCAGGCAACATCAGCAGTTGTGATAGTTTTGGGCAAGAGATTTAAGTTTAAGACCTTTGTAAAGTATTGATTTAAAAAGGTCTTATTTTTATGATTCAGTTGTTTTTATAAAATGAGAGAACAACATGAAGCCATTCAAGGTTTTCACTTTGTGTGTAGATGATGCAGAACAAACTTTTCAAGCTTTACAAGACAAAGACATTTATCATTTTATTTCAGATGTGCAGTACCAAACTATAAATGAGCTAAAAGAACGATATACATTTTTAGTAAATGGCTCATTAAATAGTAATGAGACATGGTTGAACTGGGTGATTTATCAAGATGATACTAAAACTGTACCTGTAGGCACAATACAAGCCACTATTTTAAAAGATGAACAAAAAACATATGTTGGCTATGTGATTTTTAAAGAGTTTTGGAATCAAGGTTATGGGACAGCTGCGTTAAATTGGTTAATTCAGTTTTTGATTGAAAATATAAATATAAATATAAATATAAAAAGTTTAGAAGCATCTGTTGATATGCGTAATACGTATTCTATTCGATTACTCGAAAAATTCTTATTTGAACGAGTTGGTACAGATGGCGGTGATTTTATTTATAGAAGAGATTTATAATATATATATTGGTATATATTTTGCTTTCTTTGTAACTTAGCAGGCTTTATTCTTTGATCATAAAGCCTGAAATGATAATAGAGGGTTTTTCATTGAAATTCAAATATATAAAAACAGCACTATTAAGTGCTATGCTTTTAACAAGTTTAACAGTGTATGCTGAAGGAAATAAGTCTGGGATTGAATCTCAGTATTTTGACAATAGTACGAAGCCTACAGACGACTTTTATCAGCACATTAATGGATTATGGTTAAAGACAAATAGTATTCCTGATGATAAGTCTACATGGGGAACTTTTGTTATTTTAGATGAAAAATCTAGAAGTCAAATACATGAGATTGTGAATAGTGTAGCAAGTAAAAGTTTTTCTCAGGGTACAGATGAACAAAAAGTTGCAGACTTATATTCTAGTTTTATGAATGAAAGTGAAATTAATAAATTAGGCTATCAGCCCATACAAGCAGAAATTGCAAAAGTTAATTCGTTACAAACAAAAAAAGATATTGCAAGTTTAGTTGCAGATTTCTCAAAAATTGGAGTAACCACACCTTTTGATATTGGGATTACGCAAGATATGAAGAACTCAACGAAGATAATTGTTGAGTTGTATCAAAGTGGCTTAGGGTTACCTGATCGTGACTATTACTTAAAAGATGATAAGAAATTTAAGGAAATAAGACAAAGTTATTTAAAATATATTGAAAAAACACTGAGTTTGGTGGGTGACACTGATGCAAAAAACAGTGCAAAAAATATCCTACGTTTGGAAACTCAACTCGCACAAGCTCAGTGGACGAATGTACAAAACAGAGATACACCAAAAACATATAATATTTATAAAACTAAAGACTTATCTACACTTAGCTCACAGATTGATTGGAAGCAATATTTAGATGTAGAAGGCTTGACCGGAAAAATTGACACCATTCAGGTTGCACAGCCTAGTTTCGTGAAAGCATTAGATCCAATTATTCGTAATAACTCTCTTACTGTATGGCAGTCATATTTTAAATTTCACTTAGTCAATAATTTTTCACCTTTATTGAGCCAAGCATTTGTTGACAATCAGTTTAATTTTTACAGTACTCAGTTAAGAGAGATAAAGCAACAAAAGCCTCGCTGGAAGCGTGGTGTTGAAGTTGTTCAAGCATCTTTAGGTGAAAGCTTAGGTAAAATTTATGTTGAAAAAAACTTTTCACCTGAAAAGAAACAGCGTATGGAAGATTTAGTACATAATCTTTTAAAAGCGTATGAACAAAGTATTAATAAGTTAGATTGGATGAGTACTGAAACTAAAATAAAAGCAAAAGAAAAGCTCTCAAAAATTGCTGTAAAAATTGGTTATCCAAATAAATGGCGTGACTATTCTGGTTTAAATATTGTGAGTGGTGATTTAGTTGGTAATGTCATACGCTCTCGTGAGTTTGAGCATCAGTATGAATTAAGTAAACTTGGTAAACCAGTCGACCGTGACGAGTGGGGAATGTTACCCCAAACAGTAAATGCGTATTACAATCCAACACTAAATGAAATTGTATTCCCTGCTGCAATATTACAACCGCCATTTTTTGATATGGAAGCAGATGATGCAGTCAATTATGGTGCAATTGGCGCGATTATTGGGCATGAAATTAGTCATGGCTTTGATGATCAAGGAAGTCAATTCGATGCGATGGGAAATATGAAAAACTGGTGGACGCCAGAGGATCAAAAGAAGTTTAAAGAAAAAACAAAAGCATTAATTGCACAATACAATAATTATGAGGTATTACCAGGCTATCATGTAAACGGTGAGCTAACTTTAGGTGAAAATATTGCAGATAACTCTGGACTGTCGATTGCTTATAAAGCATATGAGCTCTCGCTCAATGGTAAGCCGTCTCCGGTCATTGACCATTTAACGGGTGAACAACGTTTTTATATTGGTTGGGCACAAGCTTGGCGTGAAAAAATAAGAGATGGGCAACAACTTGAGTACCTGAAATCTGATCCACACTCTCCAAATAAAGTACGAGGAAATGTAACTTTACTGAATCAAAGCCCGTTTTATGATGCATTTGGTGTGAAAAAAGGCGATCAAATGTATCTTGCACCACAGAAGCGAGTATCTATTTGGTAGTTTGTACGGTTCAATAAAATAATATACTTCTGCTGACTTTATAGTGGAAGTATATTGAATGTCATGAATTATATTTTAAAATCAGACACTTGATTTTGTATAAAAACTCTAGAATACCTATTTAAACGCATTTTATATGGTATGTTTATAAGTTGGTTTGGGGTGATTATATGTGTGCCAATGTGATATACATTCGTAAAAATAATCTTGGCAGTAAATTTGAATTACCTCTTGTCAAGTATCTTTATTCTCATAAGTTAGCGTATTTAAACCATCAAGATAATCATTTTGTCATTGCAACACATTTAGATCATATTGTGGGTGTAGGTGTCATCTATACCAATGATTTTCATCCAAGTAATCATTATTTTTATATTCATGTCTCTACTATGTTTCAGCGTCAGGGCATCGCTTCAAAACTATTAAAATATGTAGAATGTATGCAATGTGTTGATAGGTTACAGTGCTTGATTAATGCTAAAAATATTGTGGCTAATGATTTTTTATTAAAGCATCAGTTTTATTTGGTGAGAAAGACATTTGATATTGAGGTCATTGAGGTTTCTTCAGAAAGTATGATGTACGAAACCAAAAAATTAAATGAACTGAATGTGGATGAGTTTAATCAATTTAAAACAATATTTTATTCAAATTATTTTAAATATCATGAAAGTGTAAACCCACTCAACCTTAAATTTGATCAAAACACTTTTTTTGAGAGTGTGAAAGAGACATTAGATTTAGATCAGTCGATCGTACTCATAGGCTCTCAATTTGATACAGCATACTTGGGGGCAGATGGTGTTTTGGCTTATATGTTATTTGGCGACTCAGATCATAAATCTGTTGAACTTGCATATTTGGGTGGGCAGTCTGAGTCGGAAATTGATTATTATTGTGGTTTTTTCTCTTATGTCATGGGTATGTTTTTAAAGCAATATAGTAAATTATATTTTGAATCAGACAGTACAGATTTTTATATGACCAGCTTGGTGAAATATTTAAAGATACAACCTTCCCAACAATACAATACCTATATTAAAAAGCTATCTGTTTTGGAATAGAACGCTACATATTTTAGCTTTTAAGTATAGTGTTTGATGTGACTAGTTTATATGCCATAGTTTAAGATTTTTGCAGGAGTACAAAATGTTAGAGCTACGTCCAAGTTGTGAGTGTTGTGATGTTGATTTACCTGCTGATTCAGTGAGAGCATTTATTTGTAGCTTTGAATGCACATTTTGTAGTGACTGTGCAGATAAAAAACTTAATTATATTTGCCCGAATTGTGGGGGAGAGTTGTTAAAACGGCCTCGTCGCCCTAAAGAAAAATTAATGAATTCTCCTGCATCAGAGCATAGGGTTTATAAATTAACAGGGTGTTAAGTGGGGTTATATTCCAAATGAAGAAGATATAATTTAGGTTGATTTGAATAAAACACAAAGTTTTTTGGGAGTAATATGTTGTATCTCTAGGTGCTTTCACGCTATTTGTTTGACCAGATACACAATATTAAGAAGTTAGCGTTTTAAGTTTATAATGAAGATGTTGAAAGCATCTGCGAGTGAAAGCTATAGATCACCGATAGGCAAGACCTTAATTGTGCCATTTGGGTGAAACAAATACCTAGTTGATCTTGCATTAAAAATAGATCTAAGAGGCTGTTTTAAATACAATATATTTATTTTAAATATGTATAATCACATATAGTAAATGATAATTATTAATCATTTAAAAAGGTTCTAATCATCGCTATGTAAGTTCTAAGTATTACAGATGAGTACATATTGATCGGATTTATGACAAATCCATAAATAAATTTGGATAATAACCAATGCCTATTAAATTAATTTCAGTCTTAGCGTCATTTTGTATATGTCTGACGGGGTGCCAAGTAGTAGAAACAGCAGATAATAAAAAATCTGTTTCAATGTTACCTTTGTATATTCCAAAAGAAGAGCGCTATCTAGATATACGATCAGATGCACCTATTGCGGAAAAGCGTGAATTATATGTAGCCCAATTGGTGAGCCCAACACAGAAATATGCCACAATTAAAACAATCCCATACACCTTTTTCCAAGGTTCAGGTTCTTTAAGTGCTTATCCATATACCATATATACTTTTGATCAAAAGCGTGTGAAGTTTGCAGAAAACTCAATATTGAGTCCTTCAACGACGATGTCTAGGTTTGATTACTCACAATTAAAAGTGAAGTTGCCTATAGGACAGCATGATATTGTTTTTGTAAGTGGTGTAGGGAGCCATAGCTATTTTACTGAAATTAAAAATGTGCATTTAGAAGAAAATAAAGACTATGTCATAGGTATTGATCAACAACCTAATGCAAAACCACTCGTATTTATTGCGGAATATGAGGTTGATTCAAGGTTTAAAGCCAATGAACCAGAATCTATTATCATTAAAAAACGTATTGTTGAGGGCATTGAGCATGCAAATCTTAAAAATATCAAAACTTATTAAAAGAGCGATGATATTATGTGTCTGCATTTCATTTCCACTCATGCAAGGTTGTGTAAGAGCCATATTACCTACGTCAGATGCAGAATTGGTTTCGAAGTCGATAAATGGTGGTGGGTCAGTTGAAGTTCAATTAAATTATGTTCAGGCATATGCAAACTTAAAACAGGCATATATTAAATGTGTGCAATATAAAAACTCAAATGACTATTTAACGGTTGAGGCTCATTTGGATCGTGAAAATAAGATTGGAACTTTTTATGGTAGACCGCCTTTTGGAACATATATATTCAAAACAATCATTACACCTATTGATATAAAGACATCGAAGCTTACACTTTATACACTCAAAGCCAGTTTGTTAACGCTCAATGCGAACCAAAGTATACTGGCAGAGCGTTTGGCGATAGATAAAGCTCGTGCTTTAGGGCAAGATAAACAGTGTAATAAAGATTGAGTAACTTACCTAAAACGTCATTAAGTTATATGCTCAATTAAAGTATAAAAAAGACCAGCAATGTGCTGGTCTTTTTTATACATGTTGAATGCTTATTTTATGTTTTTAGGTAGTTTGTATGCCACAAGTGCATCACTTACGCCTGTACCCATAAAGTGGTGACCACCTGCCATAATCACGAGGTATTGCTCGCCATTAATAGAGTAGGTCATTGGTGTTGCTTGTCCACCAGCAGGTAATGTGTCGCTCCAAAGTTCTTTACCTGTTTTAAGATCTATGGCACGGATTTTGTTGTCTGTCGTTGCTGCAACAAAGATCACACCACCTGCGGTAATAATCGGGCCACCATTGTTTGGTGTACCAATATTAATTGGTAAATGCGTTGCCATATTAAATGGGCCATTACGCTCAGCACTACCAAGTGGTTTTTGCCATAAGATTTTTTTAGTGTGTAGATCAATTGCACTCATCATGCCATATGGTGGTTCGCTACAAACCATACCCGTTGGGCTAAAGAAAGCACTAATTTCGACACCATAAGGTGTATCAGACATTGGGCGACCTATACCACCAACAGGTTTGTAGTTTTTAGCATCCATAGACTCCAAACCATCTTTATTGGCTTGAGCACGGGTAATGAGTTGACCATACATCGGTACATTATTCCAGTTGGCAATAATCACACCACGATTTGCATCGTAAGCATAACTACCCCAGTCGCTACCACCGTTATTACCAGGATACATAATCCAATGTTTATCTAAACTTGGTGGTGTATCTATGCCTTGATAATTTGCTTGACGATATTTGATACGGCATAGCATTTGATCAATGGGTGAAACGCCCCACATTTTGGTTTCATTTAAATCAGGGAAGCCAAGTCGTGGAATGTCTACAGAAAATGGTTGTGTTGGTGAGCGTGGGTCATCTGCAAC
Organism: Acinetobacter rathckeae; assembly: GCF_015627125.1. Classification (GTDB taxonomy): domain Bacteria; phylum Pseudomonadota; class Gammaproteobacteria; order Pseudomonadales; family Moraxellaceae; genus Acinetobacter; species Acinetobacter rathckeae. Next base: position 19,945 of record NZ_VTDO01000002.1, read on the forward strand.
GCCATCTGTCGTTGGTACAGGTTTTTCTTCAACTTTGCTTAAAGGTTTTCCTGTTTCACGGTTGAGAATAAAGGTTTGCCCTAATTTAGTGGGTACGAGCATAGCAGGTACAGGCTTACCAGTACTGTCAGGATAGTCTATTAAGGTGGGCTGTGAACCTAAATCTTGATCCCATACATCTTTATGTACGGTTTGGAATTTCCAACGTACATTACCTGTGTCTGGATCTAATGCCACAACAGCATCATTTACGGCTTCTTCTTCAGGGCTACGCATTGCACTATAGTGATCGGCTGCAGCATTACCCATAGGTACATACACGAGGCCAAGTTTTTCATCGCTCACCATAGGTGACCAAGAGTTTGGTGTACCACGGCTATATTCTTGCCCATCTTTTGGTTCACTATGGTCATCTGGACGTTTCATGTCCCAAGCCCATTTGAATTTGCCTGTTTCAGCATCATAGCCACGAATCACCCCCGATGGTGCCCAACGGCGTTGGTTATCACGGACTTCATGGTTCACAATAATCGTATTTTTAACAATCGTGACAGGTGAGGTGACAGAAACAAATCCTGGTACGGTATAGCCTAATCCTTTGTTTAAGTCAGTTGTGCCATGTTCACCAAAGTTTTCACAGGGTTGACCTGTTTCGGTATCGAGTGCAATCAGACGCATGTCAAGCGTACCAAGTACAATGCGTGTATGGCAGGCTTGACCTGTTGGAATGGTTTTTGATTCGTAATAGGTTAGGCCACGGCATGCTGCAGTATAAGGGATACTTTTATAAGCAACGTTTGACTTAAACTTCCAGACTTCTTTACCTGTAGCAGGGTCAATACGGCTAACATTGTTGGTCGCACTACACACATATAAACCATTGCCTACTTTGATCGGGGTGTGTTCTGCAGCCCAAAGGTCTTTTTTACCTGCAGGTGGTAAATCACCTGTGTGATAAACCCACGCACGTTGTAAATCTTTAGCATTGTCTGCATTAATTTGTTGAAGTGGTGAATAGCGTGTTGCGTTGGCATCACGACCGTAATATTTCCAGTCGGAGTCTGCCTGCGTTGGGTCATTATTATTGGTATTGGTGAGCGCTTGAGTTGGAAAGGCTTCATCTGATGAATATTCGTTATGTGGTAAAAATGCAAGCACGAGTGCAACTGCAAAACACACAGCGATAATCGATGTGAGTGTATAAGCCAACTTTTTGCGTATACCTTGACCAATATAAGGTAATAGTAAGGTTAAGAAGAAGGCCAAAACTGCAAATAATGCTAAGCGAGGAATCCAACCCCAAAACCGTGACCCTGTTTCATAGATGGTCCACGCAATGGTGGCAACGAAAAACACCCCAAAAATATGGGCACCAATCAGTTTATCCTTAAACAGCAGTAGCCCTGAAACGACCAATGCAAGCCCTGAAAGTAGGTAATACCAAGAGCCACCGAGTGTGCTCAGGTAAATACCACCAAACAATAAAGGCAATGCAATGAGTATGACGATCACAGCAAAAATTTTTGTCAGCACGATGTGCATTTGTGTCTTTGGTATATCCATTTAACCCTCCAAAAGACTTAGTTATTGTATTTACGTTTTTAAAATATGATGTATAACCACTTTGGGTTACTCATATGATTGAAGTGCATCATCATTGATGTATCCCTGTTATTTGAATCAATGATGGCCTATTGTTTATTTTAGTGAAGTTATGGTTTTATCATAATATGATATTGTTAGGTTATTGTCACAGTATATCGGTGTTCGGTAAGTATCAGACAATATACTGTGATGCTGTTCAAGTTTTTATTTAAATCTGAGTTGCAGGAAAATCATCGGCATCGAGTGCCTTTTTAATACGACTTGCATCTAAATGTGAGGTGACCTCAATGGTTTTATGCTCTAAGTCTGCCTTGACTTGGGCATTAGGATCTACATCTTGAATGCTCGCAGTGACACCACGTACACAACCGCCACAGGTCATATTGGGAATATGAAATTTCATGGGTTACTCCATTAATTTTGTTTTTGAAAGGTCATTGTAAACCTGACCATTGTGGTAAGGTCAATAGGCTTGACCTTGCCATACTGTCAAGGTTTAATCTAAGTAAAATTAATTAAACATGCCGTATAGGTCAACCATGAATCACACAACAATAGACCATATTGAACTTCGTATTACAGGCATGAGTTGTGCATCATGCGTTGGCCGAGTAGAAAAGGCATTAAAAAAACAAGTCGCGGTCAGCGAAGTGAGTGTGAATTTGGCCACCGAAAAAGCGGTGATATGGGGTGATCATTTAGACCGCCAACAGTTGGTTGCATGTATTCAAAAAGCAGGCTACGACGTTGAAGACGTACAGACACATAATATTGTGTTAGATATACAAGGTTTAAGCTGTGCCTCATGTGTTGGGCGAGCAGAAAAGGCGTTATTAAAAGTACAAGGTGTGCAAAATGTCGTGGTAAATTTAGCCACCAATCAAGCCCATATTATTGCTAATACTGATGTTGCTGTTTCGAGTTTAATGACAGCCATTGAGCGTGCAGGCTATGGTGCAACTGTGGTTGCACAGGCAGAGCCACAACAAAAAACACCTACAGATCAATCACAGGTTTTACTGCATCAGCTAATACAAGCGACTGTACTGACGATACCAGTGATGTTGTTGTCTATGCTTGGTCATGTGTCTATGGCTTGGCAGCAATGGCTCGACCATGTTTTAGGTCAATCTTTAAATTGGTGGTTGCAAGGGCTTTTGGTCAGCATTATTTTATGTTTTCCTGCACGACAGTTTTATAAAAAAGGTATACCTGCATTGCTACGCCGTGCACCAGACATGAACGCCTTGGTGGCGGTAGGTACATTAGCAGCATATCTTTATTCAGTCATTGCAACAGTTCTGCCACAGTGGTTACCACCTCAGGCAGTACATGTATACTTTGAAGCCGCTGCCATGATTGTAACGCTAATTTTGTTGGGGCGTTATTTAGAGGCAAGAGCGAAAGGGCAAACCACGCAAGCCATACAGCAACTGATTGGCCTACAACCGACAATCGCGCATGTGAAAAAGGGTACTGTGATTGAAGACATTGCTATTGCTGATGTCACTTTAGACATGCAAGTGTTGGTCTATGCCGGTGAAAAAATGCCTGTTGATGGTGTGGTGCTTGTAGGTCAAAGTGTAGTCGATGAGTCGATGCTTACAGGTGAGCCTTTAGCCGTAAAAAAACACGAGGGTGAGCATGTCAGTGCGGGTACAATCAATCAAACGGGGGTACTTGAAGTCCAAGTCAAAGCCCTGCATCAAAATACGTTACTGGCACAGATTATTCAGCTTGTCGAACAGGCACAGGCCAGTAAACTGCCCATACAGGCATGGGTAGATAAAATCACGCTGTGGTTTGTTCCTGTGATTATGTGCATTGCTGTGTTGACAGGTCTTGTTTGGTGGGTGTTTGGGCCAAGCCCATCTATTTCTTATGCATTGGTCAATGCCGTTGCGGTATTAATTGTTGCTTGCCCTTGTGCGATGGGGCTTGCAACCCCTACCTCAATTATGGTGGCCACAGGAAAAGGCGCACAAATGGGCGTGCTTTTTCGTCAGGGTGCCGCATTACAGCAACTCAAAGAAGTCAAAGCGGTGGGAGTAGATAAGACAGGCACACTCACACAAGGCAAACCGACCTTAACCGATTTTATTTGTTTAGATGAGCAGCACAAAAGCCAAATTCTACAATATGTGGCTTCGGTTGAGCAGTATGCAAACCACCCGCTTGCCACAGCTATTGTGGATTATGTAAAACAGCAAAAGCTTGCACTATTTCACGCGACGCAAGTAGAAACGCTAACAGGATTGGGTATACAGGCAACGGTTCAAGATAAAAAGCTACAGATTGGTGCTGACCGTTTTATGGCACAGTTAAATATAGATATTTCAGTATTTAACGTACAGGCGGAGCAACTGGCACAGCAAGCTAAATCGCCAATTTATGTAGCGATAGATGGTATGCTTGTAGCTATATTGGCTGTGGCTGACCCGATAAAAGAAACCAGTACAAAAGTTGTGCAACAGTTACAAGATTTGGGTCTGAAAGTGGTGATGATTACCGGCGATCAGCAAAATACCGCCCAAGCGATTGCCAAGACTTTACATATTGATGATGTGATTGCAGGGGTGATGCCATCGGGTAAAGTAGATGCTATAAAAAGCTTACAACAAAAATATGGCAAGGTGGCCTATATTGGTGATGGCATTAACGACGCCCCAGCTTTAGCGCATGCCGACGTTGGGCTTGCGATTGGTACAGGCACAGATATTGCCATAGAATCTGCCGATGTGGTGTTAATGTCAGGTGATTTAAAAGCAGCGGTAGATGCCATTGCATTGAGTCAAGCGACCATACGTAATATTCAGCAAAATTTATTTTGGGCGTTTATTTATAATATTGCACTGATTCCTGTGGCGGCAGGCGTGTTGTACCCATATACGCATATTTTATTGTCGCCGATGGTGGCGGCGGCGGCAATGGCGATGTCTTCGGTATTTGTCTTGACTAATGCACTGCGTTTAAAAGGCTTTCGTTCAGACGATAATGGTTGAGGTGTGTCATGAATATTGGGCAAGTGTCAAAGCGTTTAGGACTTTCAAGTAAAATGATTCGGTACTATGAAAGTGTCGGTTTATTAACCCAAGTCGAGCGTAGCAGTGCAGGCTATCGAATTTATCATGAAAAACACATCGAGACGCTACAGTTTATTTTGCATGCCAAAGCACTGCATTTTTCAACAGAACAAATGAAATATTTATTGCAGTTATGGCAAAACCAAACCAGACACAGTGCCGATGTGAAAGCGTTTGCACAGGCACATATTGGCAAATTAAATGCACAAATACAGCAATTAGAGGGCATGGTCAGTTTGTTAAAACAGGCTGTGTCATGTTGTGCAGGAAATACAGAAGCTGATTGTCCAATTTTAGATAAAATTGCACAGGGTAAAACGCAAGCAAGTACATAAAATGATGATAAAAAATCAGTGTAAAAAACAGTGTGTTTGTATAGAAAGTATTCACACCATCTGGTCAAACTATGTATATAATGCATAGACACTACAGTGGATAGAGCGAGTTATGTTTCAGCATGTTGAGCCTTATGCAGGCGACCCAATCTTAACATTAATGGAAAAATTCCAAAAAGATGAACGCGATAACAAAGTTAATTTAAGTATTGGCTTGTATTACAATGAACAAAGCGTTGTACCACAATTTAATGCTGTAAAAACCGTGGCATTAGAGGTAGGTAAAAATGTAGATAAAGCCAAACTTTATTTACCAATGTCTGGTTTAAAAACCTATTGCGATGCAACACAAGCCTTATTGTTGGGTAATGACAGCAAAGCACGTGCTGAAAAGCGTGCTGTAACCATTCAAACTTTGGGTGGTTCAGGTGCGCTTAAAATTGGTGCAGATTTTCTAAAAAAATACTTTCCAACATCTAAAGTGTGGGTAAGCCAACCAACATGGGAAAATCATATTGCGATTTTCCAAGGGGCTGGTTTTGAAACAGCAGAGTACCCATACTTTGATGCAGAAACTAATGGTGTTGCATTTGAAAAAATGTTAGAAACACTCAAATCACTTCCTGAAAATGACGTGGTGTTATTACACCCATGTTGTCATAACCCAACAGGTGCAGATTTAGTCCCTGAGCAATGGGATCAAGTGATTGAAGTGCTGATTAAAGGCAAACTTATTCCTTTCCTAGACATTGCGTATCAAGGTTTTGCTGAAGATTTAGCGAAAGATGCATACTTAATTCGTGCACTAGATAAAGCAGGTGCACAATTTATTTTAAGCAACTCGTTCTCTAAGATTTTCTCATTATATGGCGAACGTGTTGGTGGTTTAACCGTTGTGTCTGAAGATGCAGCCTCAGCAGAAAGCGTATTTGGTCAACTGAAAGCCACTGTACGCCGTGTGTATTCAAATCCACCAACGACAGGTGCATTATTGGTCAGTGGTGTACTGAACGATGATAGCTTACGTGCAGATTGGGAAGCTGAGTTAAAAGGTATGGCAGAGCGTATTGCAAAAATGCGTACTGTTTTACGTGATGAGTTAGTGAAACGTATTCCAAACAAAGACTTTGATTACCTTGTAAAACAACGTGGTATGTTTAGCTACACAGGTTTAACTGCTGAACAAGCAGATAAACTACGTGAAGAACATGCAGTATATTTACTACGTAGTGGTCGTATGTGTGTTGCTGGTTTAAATGAAAAGAATGTCTATTATGTTGCTGATGCAATCGCAAAAGTTTTAGCATAATTGTACTGAATAAAAAATGGCGACTGTGATAGTCGCCATTTTTTTGTCTGTGATTTTTATTGCATTTGTTCTACAGTAAACTCACGTTGTGGTGCAGTACGCACAGGTGCATCACCTGCTTTGTGATAACCCGCAGTAGAGCGTGGTAGTTTTTGACCACGTATCGCATCTGCAATTTTTTCACCAATCATGATGGTAGTTGCATTTAAGTTACCGGTAATAATGATTGGCATGATTGAGGCATCGACAACACGTAAACCTTCTAGGCCATGTACACGACCTTCATGGTCAACTACGGACATATCATCATGACCCATTTTACAGCTACCACATGGGTGATACGCCGTTTCTGCATGGGTACGTACAAATTCATCAAGCTGTTCATCTGTAACCACATCTTTACCCGGACTAATTTCACGACCACGGTATTCGTCTAGTGCAGGTTGATGCATGATTTCACGCGTAAGACGAATACAGTCACGGAACTCTTGCCAATCTTGTTCGGTAGACATGTAGTTAAACAAAATGCTTGGGTGGTCATGTGGGTTCAGTGATTTAATCTGTACACGACCACGTGATGGTGAACGCATAGAACCAACATGGGCTTGGAAGCCGTGTTCTTGTACGCCGTTTGTACCATTATAATTAATGGCTACAGGCAAGAAGTGGTACTGGATATTTGGCCATTCAAATTCAGGGCGACTACGAATGAAACCGCCTGCCTCAAATTGGTTTGATGCCCCAACACCTGTACCTAAGAACATCCACTCAGCCCCAATCTTAGGCTGATTTTGCCATTGAAGTGCAGGGTAGAGGGATACTGGTTTTTTAGATGCATATTGTAAATATAGCTCTAAATGGTCTTGTAAGTTTTCACCAACCCCTGGCAACTCGTGAACCACAGGAATAGACAACGAGTCCAATAATGCTTTAGGGCCAACCCCTGAGCGTTGTAAAATTTGCGGTGAAGCAATTGTACCTGAGCTAATCAATACTTCTTTACGTGCATTGACTGTAATAGGTGTTGTACTGCTACCATGTAAATACTGAACACCAATGGCTTTTTTACCTGAAAACAGCACTTTGTCTGTCACAGCATGGGTGACAATGGTGAGGTTTTTACGTGGTTTTGCAAGGTCTAAGTAGCCACGAGCGGTACTTGAACGGCGACCTTGTGGAGTCACGGTACGGTCCATTGGGCCAAAGCCTTCTTGTTGATAACCATTTAAGTCATCTGTACGTGGGTAGCCTGCTTGTACACCTGCTTCAACCATGGCATGAAATAAGACATTATTGCCTTCTTTTGGTGTAGTCACACATACAGGGCCTTCGCCACCGTGGTAGTCATTTTCACCAATGTCACGCGTTTCGGCTTTACGGTAGTACGGTAAACAATCTGCATAAGACCATTGTTCTAAACCTTTTAGCTTTGACCAACCGTCTAAGTCCATGGCATTACCACGAATGTAGCACATACCATTAATGAGTGATGAACCACCTAGGCCTTTACCACGGCCACATTCCATACGGCGGTTGTTCATATTTGGTTCTGGGTCAGTTTCATACGCCCAGTTATAGCGACGACCTTGCAGTGGAAATGCCAATGCTGCAGGCATTTGGGTGCGGAAATCTGCACGGTAGTCAGGGCCACCTGCTTCAAGAAGCAGTACAGTGACGTTTTCGTCTTCAGTGAGGCGAGTTGCAAGTACGTTCCCTGCTGAGCCTGCACCGACAACAATATAATCAAATTCTTGGTTTGCCATGTTTAAAGTATCCTTATTTTGATGGTGAATTTCTGTTTTATCTATGTTTTAGCTTGGCGAAAAAATAGATTGATATTCACCCATTTCAACTTGAACAGATTTAATGCGAGTGTAATGATTCAGCGACACTAAGCCATTTTCACGACCAACCCCTGACTGTTTGTAACCGCCGACTGGCATTTCAGCAGGTGATTCACCCCATGTGTTAATCCAGCAAATACCTGCTTCAATTTGATGAATGATTTGGTGTGCTTTGTTAACGTTTTCAGTCACAACACCTGCTGCAAGACCTAATGGCGTGTTGTTGGCACGTTCGATCACTTCGGCTTCTGTGTCATAGCTTAAAATGCTCATCACTGGGCCAAAGATTTCATCTGTAACAATCGACATGTCATCTTTACAGTCTGTAAAAATGGTCGGTTCGATATATGCACCTTGGGCTAAAGCAGGGTTTGTTGCACGTTGACCACCACATAGCAGTGTTGCACCCTGAGCTTTGCCTTTTTCAATATAAGACAGCACTTTGTCTAAGTGTGGGAAGCTTGAAAGCGGACCCATGTTAGTCTCTGCAAGCATTGGATCACCAACTTTCACATAAGGAATTCGCTCAAGTAATGCTTTTTCAAAATCTGCTTTGAGTGCTTTTGGTACAAAAACACGCGTGCCATTGGTACACACTTGGCCTGTGCTAAAGAAGTTGGCCATCATGGCAATGTCTGCTGCACGTTCAAGGTTGGCATCTTCACAAATAATCAGTGGTGATTTTCCGCCAAGCTCCATCGTCACTTCTTTGAGTGATGAGCTTGCTGCGGTCGCCATAACCTTTTTACCTGTAGCCACTGAACCTGTGAAAGATATTTTTTCAATGCTTGGGTGAGATGCAATCATTGCACCCACATCACCTAAGCCTTGTACCACATTAAATACGCCGTTTGGTACGCCTGCTTCGGTATAGATTTCTGCCAGTTTATACGCTGTTAGTGGGGTAAATTCACTTGGTTTAAAAATCATGGCATTACCTGCAGCCAGTGCAGGTGAAGACTTCCATAAAGCAATTTGGATTGGGTAGTTCCATGCACCAATACCTGCCACTACGCCTAATGGCTCACGGCGAGTATAGAAAAAGCTGCTGTCACGTAGAGGTTGTTGTTCACCTTGAATCGCTGTTGCTAGACCTGCGTAATATTCTAAAACATCCGCACCTGTCACAATGTCTACAGTCGATGTTTCAGAAAATGCTTTGCCTGAGTCTGTGGTTTCTAGTGTAGCTAATTCATCGTTACGCTCACGGAGTATGTCTACGGCTTTACGTAAAATACGGGCACGTTCTACTGCTGTTTTTGCTGCCCAAATTTTTTGACCTTGTTGTGCACTCTCGACTGCTTTGTCGATATCTTGTTGAGATGCACTTTGTATTTGAGCAATGACTTCGCCGTTGGCAGGGTTGATGCTTTCAAAGCTTTGACCACTGGTGGCTTCAACATATTGACCGTGAATGTAGAGGGAATACACTGGAATGTTAGACATGGTTTAATTCTCCGTCAGTTTCTGATCTGTGTTGATATGCATTTCTAAATATTGGTAGGCAATATGTCTTGCCTGTGCGACATCAAATTTTTCTTGATGGCTCATGAGGCTTGCACGTAGCCATAACCCATCAATGAGTGCTGCAAGGCCTTGGGTAATGGTATCGACCTGCATGGGTATAACGAGCTGTTGTAAATGGTACTTTAAGTTTGAGTATGAACGATGACTGTTGATACGTTGTAAACGCTGCAATTCAGGCATGTGCATACTTGCAGTCCAAAACTCTAACCAGAGCCGCATGGCTTTGGCACTGGTTTGGCTGGTGTCAAAATTTGAATCAATAATCGCTTGAATCTGTGAAGTTGCATCAATTGCACGTTTGGCCTTGTATTGCACAGTTTTACGTTGTAACTCAGCCAGCATTTCACGCATGCATGCAGTAATCAAGCCTTGTTTGTCGCCAAAATAATGACTCACAATACCTGTAGACAGACCTGCTTGGGCTGCAATTTTAGCCAAAGTGGTATTTGTGAGTCCAAGTGTTGCAATCACTTCAAAAGCAGCTTGAATGATTTGTTCACGCCGAACATGTTCGGGTTGTATACGACTATTTTTGGCTTCGTTGACACTCATAATGACATATAAAAATAGATGCGATTGACAAATAGTGTAACACTCATTGATTGAACGATCAATCAATGGGTTTTTTTGATGGAATGATTAAAAGAAAAACATCATGAAAAAAAATAACTGCGATTATTTGTACAATTAATAAAAATAATTGAATAGTGTTATTTTGTTTTTAAAGTATTGTTTTTATTTTATATTTTTTATTTTGAGTGAGTTTTATACAGTTGTTATTGGTTGAAATTTAATGTGTAGATTTGTACATTTTTTTTTCAGCACTTATACTCATCCCAATGACGCAAAACAATTTTGCATGATTTTGTATGACTTTAGACGTTTTTTTTAGATTTTTTTATGTCTATTTTTGTTTAATTTTTACACTTTTAAGTGGTTTTCATGTACTTTTATCGTGATGGTTCTTGGAGTGTTTTAGGTTGCTTCTTCATTACTTAAAGCGCATTAAAAAAGGCTAAATCGTATTGTACTTTAAACACTTATGTCTTTTGGTTATGTATAGAGTGGTTCGGTATGAATGACTTTGTAAGTAACTGTTTATTATATTTTTACGGCAAAGAACGCTGATTTATCACAATTTTTGCCATAAAAATACTCCTTACGCCGTGATGGTGTTGATTTTGCACTGCTACCTTTAGATAGAGGTCAGCAAAGCATTTATCTTTTTATAAAAAAGAGGATTGTATGAATCAAGATAACTCCTCCGAGGATCTGAAGGCAACTGCCAATGAAGACCGACTAAATGGTAAGGTATTTTACCTTTCTGCAGGTCTAGTCTTGGCATTTGCATTATTTACCATTTTTTTTAATGCTCAAGCCACGGTAGCACTAGATACAACACTCGATTGGGTTGCATCTACTTTTGGTTGGTATTACTTTGCCATTGCTTCGGTTTATATTGTATTTGTGATTTTTTTAGCATCGTCACGCTATGGCGATATTAAGCTTGGTCCAAAACACTCTAAACCTGAGTTTAGCATGGTAAGTTGGGCATCAATGCTGTTTGCTGCAGGTATTGGTATTGACCTGATGTTCTTTTCGGTGGCAGAGCCGATTGCACAATATATGCAACCGCCTGTTGGTCAAGGGCAAACCATTGATGCAGCACGTCAAGCCATTACTTTAACCATTTTTCACTATGGTTTAACGGGTTGGTGTATGTATGCCTTGCTGGGTATTGCTTTAGGTTACTTCTCATACCGTTATAATTTACCACTCAATGTACGCTCTGCTTTATATCCAATTTTTGGAGATAAGGTAAATGGTTGGATTGGTCACTTGGTCGATGTTGCCGCTATTTTGGGGGCAATTTTTGGTTTAGCAACCACCTGTGGTATTGGTGTTGTACAACTTAACTATGGTCTGAGCTTACTATTTGGTGTTCAAGAGGGGTTAACCGTACAAGGTTGGCTTGTCGTGTTTGCTGTGACGATTAGTATTATTTCAGCCACTACTGGGGTAGATAAAGGTGTTAAATTTTTGGCAGAAATGAATGTATATTTTGCCATCGGTTTATTGCTGTTTATTTTATTTGCAGGAAATAGTACGTTCTTGCTCAATAGTTTAGTGCTGAATATTGGCGATTATATTAGCCGTTTCCCTGCTATGACTTTAGATACTTTTGCTTATAACCAAGATGTAAATAAGCAAACAGGGCAGTGGGTGAAAGATTGGACGCTCTTTTTCTGGGCATGGTGGGTAGCGTGGTCACCATTTGTTGGTTTATTCCTTGCTCGAATTTCACGTGGTCGTACCATTCGTGAGTTTGTTTTAGGAACTTTAATTATTCCATTGCTATTTACCATTGCATGGTTATCTATTATGGGTAACAGTGCTTTGTATGAAGTGATTCATGGCAATTTACAGTTTGCTCAAGAAATTTTAGCGAAACCTGAACTTGGTTTTTATAAACTTCTGTCATTCTATCCATGGTTCTCATTTACAGCTGTGTTGGCATTTATTACAGGATTACTGTTTTATGTGACTTCGGCAGATTCTGGCGCAATTGTTTTGGGTAGTTTTTGCTACCGATTAAAAGATGTCAATAGCGATGCACCAAACTGGATTCGTATTTTCTGGTCTGTTGTAATTGGTGTATTGACCATTGCGATGATGATGTCTAATGGTATTAGCTCATTACAAAAAGCTACTGTGATCATGGGCTTGCCGTTCAGTTTTGTCATGATTTTAGTGATGCTTGGTTTGTTTAAGTCACTTCGTTTAGAAGACTACCGTAACCAAAGTACATCGTTAAATGCTGCTCCTGTTGTTGGTAACGTAGATATTTTAAATTGGAAACAGCGTTTATCTCGTGTTATGCATCACCCTGGTCGTAAAGCCACATTACAGATGCTAGATACGGTCTGTAAACCTGCACTTGAAGAAGTCATGCGTGAGCTAGAAAGTAAAGGTGTACAAGCTTCAATTACAGTCAATGCTATGACTGATGAACAAGACCATGATTTGTATCATATTGATTTAAGTGTTGGTCTACATGACGAGCAAAATTTCATTTACCAAATTTGGCCACAGCGTTATCATGCACCTGAGTTTAGCCGCCGTAGCAAACTTGGTAATACATTTTATTATCGTTTGGAAACCTTCTTGTTTGAAGGTAGCCAAGGCAATGATTTAATGGGATATAACAAAGAGCAAGTGATTAATGATGTTTTAGATAAATATGAACGTCATTTAACTTTCTTGCACTTAAACCGAGAGCAGACGGTGGGTAAAAGTTTAAGTTTTCCAGACCCAAGTGACTCCTAACGAGTAAAGCGTATGTTTAGCGTCTATATCCACTCTTTTGCGTTATTTTTTGCATTGATGAACCCATTCCTCATGAGTATTTACATGGCGGGGATGATTAGAAATACAGATGCAAAAATATTTAATAAAGCACTCATTCAAGGGAGTTTAATCTCTTATGTCGTGTTTGTATTTTTCGCATGGGGTGGAGAGACGATTTTCACTGAATATTTAAATGTACGCTTTGAGTCCTTTCAAATTTTTGGTGGCATTATCTTTTTGGTGATTGGTTATCGCTACGTATTCCAAGGTGCAGATACCATTGGTGATACACGAGGTGCGACCGAAAATTTGGCGGGTACAGTGGCGATGCCATTCATGATCGGGCCGGGTACAATTAGTGCTTCGGTGGTCATGGGGATGGAGATTAAAACCATTGGTGCTATTTTAGTACTAGCACTCACGTTATTTTTAACATCAACGATTCTAATGTTAATGAAGTATATGCATGATAACCTGCGTTATAAGCATGCCAAATTTGTTGACTATTATTTTGATATTGTGGGTCGTTTATCTGCACTTTTAATTGGTACGATTGCCATAGATATGATTGTGACAGGTGTAACACGTTTAATTCAGCATAGCGGTGCATCTGTGGTTTAGAGCAGGTAGTATAATGATTATTGTGACTTTAACCTATAAAAAGCCTTTATCTGAAGTAGATATGCTATTACAAGAGCATGTACTTTTTTTAGATTATTATTATGCTGAAAAGAAATTTTTAGCCTCTGGTCGTAGAGAAAATAGAGCAGGTGGTGTAATTTTAGTGTTAAGTGATGATCTAGAAGAGGCTAAAAAAATCATGCAAAAAGACCCTTTTTATATTCATGATGTTGCTGATTATGACTTTATGTGGTTTGAAGTGTCTAAGTGTTTAAATAGTATAGCCCCAAGTTAGATATTACTTAATTCTTGAGGTCCTAAAGTTTTTTTACTATAGAATTCTTTATCTATATCTCTAATTTCAACACAAAGCTATATGCTTAAACCATTTGAAGAAGTAATCTCTTGTTCTAATATTTGTAATAATGTCTGACTTAACACGCTTTTTTGATGAGCATCACGCCCACTTAATATATACAGAATGACATGAATATAAGCTTCTTGAGGTTCATCTAAGCCAATCACTACATTACAATTACTCCAACCACGAGATTTAATTTCTTGTGAAGTTGAAAATAGCCCTGTAGAAAATAAAGCTTGATTCATTTTTGATAATAAACTTTTTATATTGATGTGCTTAATATTATTAGAATACTGAGTAATTAGGTGAGGCATAAGGCTGTTATTGTTTTGAGTATTTAGATTCTTATATTTAGCATAAAAAAGAGATAGGGTGTAATAATATGCCTAATATCATTCTAAAGGTAACCGATTTTGGTTGTAATAGATTCGGTAACTTATATGTACTATGCAATATTTTTAGAAAAATACACATTTCGTAAATAAAAAAGTATTTGAAGCTTAAAGAAACTTTAGGCTTCATTGAAGTTTATCTTTTGAAGTATTACTAAAATTTTAGTCCCAATAGTTAGATAAAACCATTTTTAATATATTAAAAGTATGGTCATTCATTGATTGTGCAATATTGAAGCGTAAAAAATCGCGAGCATTTGATGATTGGCTAAATACATTGCCTGGTGCTAAGACCACTCCTTGTTTTAAACATTCCTGAGCAACAATCGTTGCATCAATACCTTTAGGTAGTTGACACCAAAGAAAAATTCCAGCTTGAGGAACTAGCCAAGGTTTGATATGTATCTCTTCAAGTTTAACAATAATTTTGGCCATTTCATCTGCTAATTTTAAGCGTACAGTTTCCATATGTCTGCGATAACCACTGTCGGTTAGTGTCATAAATATGACTTCTGCTGCTAACCTTCCTCCCCCAAACGAAGTAGATATTTTTAAATTAATTAAGTGCTCAATCCAATTTTTTTGTGCTGCAATATAGCCACAACGTATTGATGATGAAATAGTCTTAGAAAAGCTTCCTATTTGAATTACTCTAGATAATCCATCAAACGCAGCTAGTCTAGGGGCTGGTGAAACCTCAAAATCGGTAAAAGCATCATCTTCAACAATAACAAGGTTGGTGTTGTCGATCATTTTTAATAATCGATGAGCAATAACAGGGGAAAGGATAGCACCCGTTGGGTTGTGAATGCCTGAATTTGTAATATACAGTCTTGGGTTATGTTCTCGTAAAGCATTTTCAAAGCAAGTGATATCTGGGCCATTTTCAGTATAAGGAACACCTATAACTTTGACACGATGTGCCTTGAGTAAAGCATGAAAATTGAAATAACAAGGGTCATCTACTAATACTGTATCACCTGGTTCTAGCAAAAATCGGCAAATTAAATCAAGGGCTTGTGTACCAGACTCAGTTAACATAATTTGTTCTGCTACTGTTTCAATACCAAAATTAGACAATCTTCTCACTAAAAGTTGGCGTAATCCTAGATGACCCAAAGGAGTTGCATATTCGACTAAATCTAGTGTTTCTGCTTTTGATAAAGTACGTAATGCTCTACGTATTCCTGTTTCATATAGCCAAGATGCTGGTAACCAACCACAGCCTGGTTTAATAACATCATTATTAATTTCTAATGATTGACGTGAAACCCATAATGGATCAATTTCTCTATCTAATCTGGGTTCTATTTGTGTTAATGCAAGTGGTGCGATAGGTTCTACAATATAGAACCCTGATCCAGGTCTTGAAATAATAACCCCTTCGGCCATTAATCTTTCATAAGCTTCTACGACGGTTGAAACTGAAACCTGCATACGTTTTGCTTGTGCTCTAACAGATGGTAAACGAGCACCAGGAAAGTAAGTGCGAGAAGCAATTTTTGAATGAACTTCTTGTATAACAAAATTGATACGAGTGCTTTTTTTCTTCATCTTTTGCTAACTGTATTGGTTAAATAACAATAACAGTTTCTATGAATTGTACTGAATTGTACATAGTTTATAGCACTTATCTATGTTTCACTTATTGCCATAAATGAAGGGGGAATAAATGAAAAAAATCAAAAATGGTTGGATTAATGGGTTGATTGGCGTCTGTATTTTTGCTGGATCATTACCTGCGACACGGATAGCAGTGCAAGATTTCCCCCCAGTATTTTTAACAAGTATACGAGCAAGCATTGCAACGCTATTTGCAATCATTTTACTCATTATATTTAAACCACCTAGGCCCCAACGTAGCCATTTACTTTCACTAATTATTAGTGCAGTCGGCGTGATTATCGGGTTTCCATTGTTAACAGCTTTAGCTCTAATGTACGTCACTTCAGCGCATTCAATTGTTTTTGTCGGTTTATTACCAATGAGTACTGCAATTTTTGCAGTCATTAGGGGAGGTGAAAAACCAAAGCCTTTATTTTGGATATTTTCACTAATTGGTGCACTATCTGTAGCAGGCTATTCAGCTTTAGACAGTACTGGTTCTTCTTTGATAGGTGATTTACTCATGTTGTTGGCTGTTATTGTCTGTGGTTTAGGCTATGCAGATGGAGCTCGTCTTTCTCGTACATTAGGGGGGTGGCAGGTGATTAGCTGGTCACTGTTAGTTTCATTTCCAATAGTATTACCAATTGCTTTAGTTACTATGCCTACATCATTTCAATATGTCTCTACATCTGCTTGGTTTAGTCTAGCTTATGTATCAATTTTTAGTATGTTACTTGGTTTTATATTTTGGTATAGAGGGTTAGCTCAAGGAGGAATAGCTGCTGTTGGTCAGCTCCAATTGTTTCAACCTTTTATGGGGCTTGCACTTGCGTCTGTTTTACTTCACGAGTCGATTAGTTGGACGATGTTAATCGCAACATTGGTTGCAGTAGTGTGTGTTGCTGGTGCAAAGGAATATGCCAAATAATATTTTTTATCAAATTAAATGCTAGTAGGTACTGGAAAATGACTAGACTGAGTATTAATGTCAATAAAATTGCTTTGATTAGAAATTCACGAGGAAGTAACTTCCCTGATTTAACAGGATTTATTGAAAATTTATTAGCGTTAGGAGTTGTTGGTATAACGGCTCACCCACGTCCTGATCAAAGGCATGTTAAAGATGATGATATTTATATTATCTCTAAAATAATAGAGCGTTATCCTAATGTAGAACTTAATGTAGAGGGCTTTCCTGATCGAAGGTTTATTAACTTAATCAAAGATGTTAACCCTGCTCAATGTACGTTAGTGCCAGATTCGCCAACACAGTTAACATCAGATCATGGTTGGGATTTACGTGATTCATTTATACTTGAATCAGCTATACTAGATTTAAGATCAAGCTCTACACGTATTGCTTTACTGATAGAACCAAATAAAGAAGATGTTCTTTTAGCAAAAGAATTTAATGTTGATGCAGTTGAAATATATACAGAAAACTATGCAAGTAAAGCAAAAGAAAATGAAGCCAATTTAGCACTTCAAGCAATTGCTAATGCTTGTAATGTTGCAAAACGAGAAGAGATGATTGTGAATGAAGGCCATGATCTTAACTTAAATAATTTAGATCAATTACTAAGAACATGTTCTATTCACGAAGTTTCAATTGGCCATGCTTTTACAGTTGAGTGTATTCATCATGGTTTAAATAATGTAGTCAGCAAATATCTTGAAATTTGTAGAAAATATTAAAATAGTCAGAGTTTTATTTGAAAGAGGACATGATTAGACTGGTAAATTGAACGATTGGGATGAGTGGAGTTTTTAAGGCCACAGCGTATGTAGTGAGTTGCTATCTTCGCTATATTCATCAATGAAGTTACATCTTGACATATCTACCATGTGGAAAGAAATATGGGTTAATGTAACCTTTGAGCGGGTTAGACTAGTTACTATTTGGTGGCACAGGTGGTTGTACAGTATTTCTATTTGTTTCGGGAGGTTTAGGGGTTTCAAATTTCTGCCAAGTATATCGGTGCGTTTGAATTTTTAAGACTTTATTTTTTCTGACCACTGTAAGGTGTATCTCGTGTGAAGTAGGAGTATTTCTTATTAAACGCATCAAGTCTTCGGGTGTAGCCACTTTATGTTCATTCACCGTAACAATAATATCCTGTGTCTTTATATCTAAGTCCATATTTTTCTGAGAAATTGCTACAACTAGAACACCATTTTTTGTACTTTTTAATACAAGCTTTCCTGCGGTATTGTTTACAGATACCATGCCAGTTTGATTGACTAATGGTTGCGCACTGAGATGTGTTGTTGTAAACAGACAAAGACCAATAGAAATGGAATAAAATAGTTTACTCGCAAAATTAGAGTATATTATTTTTGGTATATACATTTTTTAATATCCTCATTTTGAAATTATTTTTGTTAATTCTAGCATTAAAAAATTCTAAGGTAACCTCATTGGGGTTACATTATATAATCTAAACTCTAGGTGAAAAAAACATCATTAAAACAATGGAAAGTTAGTAATATTTTGCTTAATCATCATGAGCTTTTCGCATGTACCTGTTGTATTTGGTTAATAAAATTTGATCATTTTATGATGAAGTACACGGCTAAATACTACTTAAATCTTTTAAGGCAAGATCATTATTTTTAAAAGAGATATTCATCCTTCTGACAAATAGGCTTTGAGTCATTTAAATATTGCATGCTATTTAGACTTTTTACTTGAAAAAACATGTAATATTAAAAAGTATGCAATAAAGAATAATAGGGTAATTTTTAATGACAATAAGAAGTGCAGAAATTTCAGATGCTTCACGTATCGCAGAAATACAAGTGAGTGGTTGGCAATATGCATATGTTAATATTATGTCTCAGAGTATACTTGATGGGCTTTCTGTCCCCCCAAAAACAGCCATGTGGGCAAAAATAATTCAAGAAAATAATAAAAAATTAATGGTTTACGATGAACCATCTAAGGGAGTTGTTGGGTTTATTGTATATGGTGCATCACGTCATAAAGATGATGACAGAACAGTCGGAGAGATTGAGGCATTTTATATTGACCCAAATTACCTTCGGTGCGGTTATGGTAAAGAGTTATATAAAGAAGTCATATCTGAGCTTCAACAAGCAGGGTATACAAAAGTATATTTATGGGCATTATCTGCTAATTTAAATGCAATTGCATTTTATGAGAAAATGGGGATGGTTCGAAATATGCAAGAAATCAAGACATTAAAAATTCAAAATGACAGTTTAGAAGAGATCATGTATTACATGTACATTGAAAAATCATAGGTTTAGACATAGCAATTTGATGTGTGAATGATGTGAGTACAGGGCTTTAAATTTAAGCGTATTTACTGCATTATTATAATAGCTATAAGGATGTGGTACTTCTTTTTTTATTAAAGGTTAAGAAGTGGACGTATGCGTCAACTCATCACTTGAAAGTGATTAAAAATAAAACATAAAAATATTGTATAGTCATGTATTCAAGATCATTTTTAAGAGAGTAATATGAACTCTAATGTTTTAAGTAAAATTTTTCCTCAACGAAATGAAGATACCAATAAAAATGGTTTATTTATATTTTCTGGTCCATGCGTGGTAGAAAACTATGATGTGACCATGGAAATTGCTGAGACATTAGCACATATTCAAGATAGAACAGGTGTGGATATTGCCTTTAAGGCCAGCTTTGTTAAAGCCAATCGGACATCAATAAACAGTTTTACAGGACTGCCTTTACAGGAGTCATTACAAATTTTAGATACCGTCAAAAAACAATTTAATTTTAAAATTTTAAGTGATGTCCACGAATATACAAATTTTGATGAAGTTGGTGAAGTAGTCGATATTTTTCAAACACCTGCTTTTTTAGTGAGACAAACGGAATTTTTAAGAAGAGTTGCACAAGCTGGTAAGCCAATTAATATTAAAAAAGGGCAGTTTTTAAGCCCACAAGAAATGATCGCTGTTGTAAATAAAGTAAAATCGTTTGGTAATCATGATCTTTTGGTCTGTGAACGAGGCACATCATTTGGTTATAACTATTTAATTAATGATTTTAGAGGAATACAAGAATTATTAACGCTAGATGAACCTTTAGTGTTTGATGCGACACACTCTGTACAACGACCAGGTGCATTGGGTGGTACTTCGGGAGGAGATTCTCAGTATGCGCCTAAATTAGCAAAAGCAGCACTTGCTGTAGGTGCGAATGGTATATTTATGGAAACACATCCAAATCCATCAGTTGCACTGAGTGATGGGCCCAATATGATTCCTTTAGCTGATATGCTTGAGCTTGTGAAAGAACTCAAAGATATACATGCATTGATTAATAAACTCTAAAAAATCCTGGTTTTTATTGATGTAAAAAAGGCGAAACATGATGTTTCGCCTTTTTGCTTTACACTGTATATCTACGACTGAGTCCCCAATCTGCCAAAATTCGGCGATACATGGTTGATGAACGGTCAGCCTCAAAATGTGCTTCAGCTGTTAGATCTAAAGGAAGCTCTTCTGGTTTTTGTGACTCAACCATGTCTTGATCTTCTTCAAAAATTTGTGCGTTGAAGTCATATACGGCTTGTAAGTCACCTGTAGTATCAAAGTTGCGTGTCAGTGGAACAAACAAACGTGTTTTGTTATGTGACATTGGGCAACAAGCATTTAAAATTTTTAATACGCCATCTTCTGGAAAGTCTACTGTGAGTACCGCTGAAAATGGTGGATACACATCAAAGGTGCGTTTCCATAAAAAGCCTTCAGGTGCAAGGTGTTGCATACCATGAGGATAGTTACTTACATCGCTAATATATTCTGTTTGTAGACCATAAGGGGTTTTTACAGTTTTATACTTAGGTACAACTTGATTGTCTCTGCTTGCAAAGGCTTCATGGTGCACCCATGCAAAGTGAGCAACGTCAATAAAACCTTCAAGTTGTCTGCCTGATGAACCGTCAATATCTACAAATGGCGGTAAAATTGGTTGATGGCCTTCACATTCCCATGTGTCTAAAACAGGGAGGTTGGCCTCTTCAATATCTCTGTTAAGTAGACTTGTCCATACCAAACCATATTTTAAAATAACAGGGAATTGCGATAGGGTGAAACGGTCTGAAATTTTAACTAAGTCAGGCTGTGCAGGAATTTTGGTGCATTTCCCTGAGCCATCATAACGTAAGCCATGATACGGACAAATAATTTCTTCACCTTCAACCCAGCCTTTACTTAAAGGTACACCACGGTGAGGGCAAATATCTCTGACAAGATGAATTTCGCCACTTTCTGTTTGATAGGCCGCAAGCTTTACATCAAGCAAAGTAACTTGTTGAGGTTTAGTGCTGATGTCTTGAATTCGAGCAACAGGGTACCAATGTTGTGCCAAAATATCCCAGTCTTTTGGGTCAAATTGGCTGTAGCATGGGCGACTGAGTAAATTGGTTGTAGGTATAGCATTCATAAAGGCACCTAGCAAAAATTAAAGTGGTTTTTAGTGTTGGCTACTGAAATAGTTAGAGGTCTATTTCAATTGTGGCTGACTTGGCGCGAGAACAACATAAGGCAATATACTGTTCTGTTGCACATTTTTCTTCATCGCTTTGTACAGTATCTTGGTGGTCTATCTCGCCACAGTGTACTTTGGTGAGACAAGCACCGCACATGCCCATTTCACAAGATAGAGGCACATAAATATCATTTTCTTGTAAAACATTGGCAATGGTCTTATCTGCAGGTACGGTATAGCTTTGCCCACTTGATCTAAGCGTAACAATAAATGTATCTGCATCAAGTTCACTGCTTTTATTGAGTGCAGGTGGGTGGAATGCCTCTGTAAAAATTTGCTCATTTAGCCAACCGTGCGTTGTTGCAACCTCGGTAAAATGTGCCATAAAGCCTTCAGGGCCACACATGTAAATTTGTGTGTTGGCTTGTGGCGTTTGTAATAATTCTGGTGTGATTGATCGTAAGCTTTGACCATCATCACTACTTAAAATCTGTACTGTACCATGCTGAAAACCCATGTTTAAACGGCGAAGCATGGCTGCAAATGTATGGTTTTTTACATAATAGAGTAGAGTGAAGGGTTGGGATTTAGCTTCTAAAGCTTCTGCCATAGACAAAATAGGTGTAATCCCAATCCCTGCTGCAATAAGTAAGTAATTTTCTGCCGCTTGCATGGCAAATGCTTGGCGTGGTGCTGAAATTTCAATCGTTTGGCCGACACGTAGTTGCTCATGTACGTATTTAGAACCACCACGAGAGCTGTCTTCTTTTTTTATGCACAACTGGTAGTGGCCAGTGTCTTGCGGGTTACCTGTCAGTGAGTATTGACGAATAAGTTTGTTGGGTAAATGAAGGTCGATGTGTGAGCCTGCTTCCCATTCGGGTAGCGTGGCATTGTTGTCTACAGGGACAAGGGTGACAGCAATATTATTGCAACCTTGACGGGACATACTGTCAACAATCACATGGATATTTTCCATAGCTTGACCTTTCTATACATAATTATTGAAATAAGATGGCTGACCATGTTTTTTTGCAAGCATCATGGCTGCTTTCTATTTGAAAGTATCTCTTGGTTTTGGTGTTCTGTCTATTTCAATGTTTTGTATTAGTTGTTCTAAAAAATGGAACAGTTGGTTTTATTTTAGCTGAGGTTTGCGGTATATATGACTTTGCCGTTATAGATATAGAACACTGTGTATTATTTTTTATCTTTTAATAAAAAATTAAAACAATACACTTAATAATATGACATACATTACAAAATGAGAGGTATTTACTGATGAACACATTACGCTATTTTGAATTAGGCACATTAAAATCCGCTGTATTATTGTTAGCACGTATTTTACTTGCTTTTCTATTTATTAAGTTTGGTATTCCAAAACTTTTGGGCTTTAGTGGCACGATTGGCTATATGACAGCTTTACACCTGCCACTGCCTGCAGTCACTGCGGCTGTTGTGGTATTAATTGAAGTGGTTTTTGCTGGTTTATTAGTCCTTGGTTTTTATACACGTCCATTGGCCTTAATTTTAGCATTGTACACACTAGGTACAGCGATTATTGGTCACCCATATTGGAGCTTGACGGGCGATAGCGTAATGCCAAATGCCATTAATTTTTATAAAAATATAAGCATTGTTGGTGGCTTTTTATTGCTTATGATCACAGGCCCAGGTGCAATATCGCTCGATAAGCGTTAAGACCTAAAAGCACTGCAATCGAATGCAGTGCTTTTTTATTTACACCAAGAAGAAGTCGCCAAAACCTGCCTTTTTTAGACAGCGTCTAAACATGATTGAGCTACGATCTGCAGGAATGTGTGCTTCTAAAGTTAAGTCAAGTGGTAGGCGTTCAGGCTTTTGGTTTTCTACCATCATGCGGTCTTCTTCAAAAATTTTAATGTTGTAGTCAATGATGTCTTGCTCATTGTCATCTAAGTCAAAGTTTTTAACCAGTGGGGCAAACAACCGTGTTTGCTTGGCTGAAATAGGGCAAGCTGCATTCATAATGACCATTTTCCCTTGGTTGCGGAAATGAATGGTGAGTGTGGCCGTAAATGGTACATGTAATTTGAAGTGTCTGAGCCATTTAAAGCCAAGATCTCCTTTAAATTCATGGCTTGCAGGATAATCACCCACAGTGCTCCAGTAGTCAGCCTCAAAGCCAAAATCTGTTTCTACAGGGGTGTAATCAGGCACTTCCTGATTATTGGCATCGGCAAATGTGCCACTGTGTACCCATGCAAAATGGGCAACATCTAAAAACCCTTCGACCTGACGACCTGCAAAGCCTGCCACGTCTACAGGTGGGCAAACCACGTGTTGCACATGGTCATCATGCCACAATGGCATATCGGGCACTTGCGTTTGAGTGTCTGCTTGTAAGCAGGTCCAAATCAGACCATATTTTTCAACACTAGGAAAGGTTAGCAGGTTGAGTTTGTTGGGGATATTTTGATTTGGACTAGAGGGTACGCGGTTACAGTGGCCTTTCTCACCAAAACGTAAACCGTGATATGGACAAATGACGCCTTCATCGTCGTGCGTACCTAGGGTGAGCGGTACGCCACGGTGTGGGCATACGTCTTTAGCAACCACGATTTCATCTTTCACACGGTAAATGACTAATTGTTCATCTAATAACACCGCTTTCATTGGCTTTTGTGTGATATCTGCACATCGAGCCACAGGGTACCAGTATTGTGATAACAGTAACCAATCATTTGCGGTAAATGAGCAGTGTGCAGGAAGTTGAATATTTTTCGTTGTAATCGGTGCGTTCATTTTAAACTTGCCTATGTATTCAGTGGGTGAGTTTTACTTGTTGTAGATAATATGGTTTTAAAAAAGCATTTCGTCTATTACAATGATTCCAACAATCTGTTCTAATTTTTAGAATCACATGACTATTCCATTTTCTCGGTTTTCTGAGTACTTCATGGCTGTTGCACGTACAGGTAACTTACGCCGTGCGGCTGATCTATTGTTTATCTCTGTGTCTGCGGTGCATCGGCAAATTGCATTGGCCGAAGAGAGCTTAGGTGTACAGTTATTTGAGCGCTTGCCAACAGGGTTAAAATTGACTTTGGCAGGTGAGCTTTTATATGCCGATCTTTTGAAGTGGCAAAAAGATTTTCAACAGACGTGTGTACGCTTTGATGAAATACAAGGTTTAAAGCGAGGCTCTATAGATTTTGGTCTGATTACTGCACTCAGTGATGGCTTAATTATTGATGCGATTGATGAAATGCGACAAAGCTACCCTTGGTTAAACTTTAATATTCAAGTCGATAATAGTGATGTGATTGCCAAAAAAATTGTTGATGCTGATATCGATTTTGGGGTGATTTTAGACCCAATTCAGCGTACCAATTTAGATGTCTTGTCATTTGTGGAAATGCCTTTGGGCTTTATCATGTCACCACAACATGAGCTTGCAAGTGAAGAAAAAATATCATTGTCGATGACTTACCATGAGCGTCATATTGTTGCTGATGAACCATTGGTGATTCATGACCGTGTGACTGCAATTTATAAGCGGAATCAGTTGAATCCTAAGCAAGTGACAACCTGTACCGATATTCGCTTGATGTTGTCATTGCTGAAAAAAAATATGGGTATTTCTATTTTGAGTTATCTAGATGCGTATTCTGAAATCCAGCGTGGTGAATTGGTGTTTATTCCACTCAAAGAAAAAGGGGTACAGCCTTTAACTGTAGCATTGTGTATTGCACCTAAACGTCAATTATCTCGTGCATCACAGATTTTAATTCAGTTATTGATGAGTAAGTTAGAGCAATTTAAGGTAATTTAACTGTGGAATTGCTTGATTTATCATCTAAAAACTCAAAATTGGCGAAACTCTATGCAATTGAGTGGTTTAAGTCATAAAATAACTTGATCAATGCTCAGAAGGTTTATATCATACCGCACATGGAAGCGTGGCAGAGCGGTTTAATGCACCGGTCTTGAAAACCGACGAGGGTTTACCCCCTCCGTGAGTTCGAATCTCACCGCTTCCGCCAAATTCAAAAAAGCCCTGACATTGTCAGGGCTTTTTTATTTTAAAATAAATATGCAAAACGTAAGTACGTATCTATATTTTGTTTAAAACCATTTTCGGTTTTAAAGTCTTTTCCTACACTCATATTTACTTGAAGCTTTGGTGTAATAAAGTGTGTGGCAACCAGTTTTCCATAAATGGTATTACTGCGATTATCTTGATTAACGTCGTTCACTTTTGTTTCGCCACCCCAAATCCAACCCCCACCAATGCCCAATGCAGTTGTAGGTGAAATGTTGTAACGTAAATAGCTTTGATACTCATATTTGGTTTTTTGCTTTAACGCAGCGTGGCCTAAGTAGTCTGAGTTTTTGCCATAAACTGTACCATCTATAATATTTTCTAAAGTAAATTGTGGGTGTATATGATACAACCATGCCAACTGTACAATCGTATTCCAACGGTTTTCGCCCAAGTTTAATGCACTATTGTGGTCATATTTTCCTGTAGGTAGTGTTATAAATGGAGCAATCCCAAAAGTATGTTTTGGTGCTGCACTGGGAATATATTTAATTGGCATACCATAAACAACATCACCAATTGCAGTTGTTTTACCCAGTGCCGCAATGTCTCCGCCTGTGGTAACACGTCCAAAAGGAAGAATCACTTGTGGTTCAATACTTACATTGGGTATAGGGTGAATGGCATAAATGAAACGTGCTAATCCAGCATTGGCTTTGAGTTTAGCATTATTCGATATTTGGTTGTCATTGACATATAAGTCCTTGCTAGAGGTATAGTTATAATACAGGAGCCCCATCGCTGTACCATTGGGCAGTGCTTCGAAGTCACCGGGTTGTACTTCAAGTGCATAAGCATGGTTTGCAGCGATTGCAGTGAGTGCAGTAAAAAGTGTTTTTTTCATTTATAACTCCCCAAATGGCAGCGTATTTAAAAGCCCTGTTTTGTCATGGCAGTGTATGTACTCAAAGTATTGTGATTGTGAAGGAATACTCATGACTTCATGAAATAGTTTGAGGTTGATTTGAAAATTCATCTCTTGTACATATTTCATGAAGCTACCAAAAATTTGGACGTGTGTTGGGTGTGATTTTGCCCAATGTTCTAGGTGTTCTAAGTCACTAAAATAAGCCAAGCCAAAAGTTTTATTGCATTTTTTACCTGTATTTTTGTCGAGTACAGTCATGTAACGACAGTTAAAACAGCCTTCTGTTACCCCTTCATTGGCTAAAAAATCCATGCCTTGACGTAAAATTGGTTCAACATCATTTAAATATAGTGCTCTTTCTTTGCCTTCGGTGCCTTCCCAATCTTGGCCTGAACGAATAAGGCTTAGGTTTTATTTCCCTTTAAGCTGAATACGTACGGCCTGATTTGAAGTGCCTACAACTGAAAAATGCCCATCTTCACCTTGAATTGTAGAGGTCTGTGCAATAGGTAAACGGTCTCGCATACTGCCATAATAAGCATGTTCTTGCATTTCATCACTCATGCCTTGGGCAAGGTGAGCGATACCTTCGGGTGTTTTGGGGTTTGAAAAAATGGTTTCAAACTCAGTGATTTTAGGATAGTAAACTTCTAAAAAGTAACCATATTGTTCACGCTCTCGCTCGTTATTACTCCACCATGTTTGAAAACCTGATTGCTTACACCAAAAGTCAAAAGGTTCTACGTCTAACCAGTAGGCTGTAATCACCAAATGATGATAGTTTTGGGCATCTATAAATGTTGCAGGAACCCAATACTGTGGTTGGTATTGGCCTTTGAAATACTGTGTAAATATTTGGTGCTTGCTATACTCAATTGCAGTTGTAGATTGAATTGCAAAATAAGCCACTGTAAATTGTTTGGCATTGGTTTCAAAGCGAGTTGTCCATGCTGGAAACGGTGGTAGATAATTATTATCTACCAAGTTTCGTGGACAAGTTCGTTTCTGCTCCAAATGTTTAGGAATAGCAGATTCCATCTTGTTTAGCCCTCAGCATGGTCTTCAATGGCAACAGTATTTTCGGTTTGCTCTTGCTCGTAGTCTTGCTTAGTGATGACTTTTTTGGCTACACTTTTATTAAAGATTAGCTGAAAAACATCTGGGCGAGAGTAGTGACCTACAGGATCAGCCGCTGTTTTAGCAATCGTAATATGGCTGAGATCTAAGTCTGCATATAATAGGCCTTCTTCATCTTCGGCAAGTGGTGTCACTAGATCACGACCATCAGGCCCAAAAATACGGGCATGGCCACCGCCTACAGCAAGCAATTTTTTCTGCTCTTCTGTTTCACACATAAAGTCTTGCATCTCTTTAGAAACAGTGGCACATGGTGAAATGACAAAGCACTGGCCTTCTGCTGCATAAAGACGAGAAGCCGCAATATTTACATCTGGCCCAATTGAAGCCATTTGTGGTTGATACAATGAAAAACTTGGCCATGCAGCAATGTGAATTTGTTCATGCTGTGAATACATGGCATAGCGGGCAAGGGGTTGTAAATGCTCCCAACAGCAAAGTGCACCAATACGGCCTAAACTGGTTTCATCCACACGAATTGAGCTACCATCACTTTCACCAAATAAGGTGCGTTCTACGTGAGTGGCTTTAAGTTTACGGCGAGTAGATACTGTTTCACCGAGATTGTTAATTGTCCACTGAGAAATATATAAACTGCCATGGTCACGCTCACTAAAGCCAAGCACCACAAAAATATTATTCTTTTTTGCGGCCTCTTGAATGCTTTTCGCAGTGTCACTGTCTAGTTCAAGTGAATTTTGATGGTATTGATAGACTTTTGGCACATTTGCCATAGGGGTATCTAACCATAAGAACCACGGATACCCAGGAATCCATGTTTCAGGAAAAGCGATCAGTTGTGCACCATTTTGTGCTGCTTGTTCAATCAGTTGAATTGTTTTATTGACAGTCCCTTGTAAATCCATAAAAACAGGGGCTGCTTGTACGCAGGCAACTTTAATTAAATTGGTCATTTATCACTCTTTTTTGTCTTTGGTCTGTGGAGTAACTTTTATAAACCAAGCTTTGTTTATTTAGATATTCTGAGAAGGAACAAGTGATGTTATGAGAGAGAATGGCATTGATAAGTATCTGGAATCTCTTGGCTTTTGGTATGAGATTTGCTTTTATTTTATAGAGATTATAGATCAAAGTGACTGGTGCTATGGGATCGATTCTTTTACCAAATACAACTTCTGAGTGTTTTGATACACGCCGTGTTGATGTAAAGCAACAAAGTGATTATTGGCAGTATGCGATTAGTCAGGCATTTGTACCTTTAGATTGTGCCATTCAGTCACCACAGTTTTGGGGGAGTTTAGATGCTAGATCATGCTCTAAACTGGGAATTGTACATGTACAAGGTGAGTCTCAGCATGTAGAGCGACGAAAAAATAAAATGAATACGAATCAACAAGACGTTGTGCTTTTGAGCTTAATGCTCAAGGGGAGTATGGGGCTTGTCTATAATCAACAAGAATTAAATCTGACACAGGGACAATTTGCTTTTTACGATACGACTCAAGAGTATGATTTAAACTTAGCTCAAGCATTTGAGCAAATTGTGATTTCAATTCCTAGAGTGGAGTTTTCACGGCGTTTAGGGCGAGTGAAAGATATTTGTGGCGTTGCTTTTGGTACAGACCATGCCTTATACCCATTTGCCTGCAATTATATTAAAGCGTTTTTTCATGCTGGTGCATTATCTTATCCTCAACAAGATTTAATTAGTGATCATGTACTAAATATGATGAGCTGTATTGTTGAAGACAGTTACCAGAGCGTGAAACCTCGGAAGAAAATATTTTTATTTGAACAGATTGAAAGCTTCATTTTGGCAAATCTACATGACTGTACATTTGACATTCATCGGGTTGCACAGCAATTTCAAGTCAGTGCTCGTTATGTCAGTAAGTTATTTCAAACACAAGAAACGACATTTGGTCAGTTTATTTTGTTGAATCGGTTACAAAAAAGTAAGGATGCTTTACAAAGTACATCACACCAAATGTATAGCATACAGCAAATTGCATATAGTTTTGGCTTTACAGATATGTCTTATTTCTCAAGAGAATTTAAAAAAAGATTTGCAGTAACACCATCGGAAATCAGGCTTGATCGTGTGTGGGTTTAAATAAAAATAGGGTGTTATTAAACACCCTATTTCAAAGACTTACGGCTAATTACTTAACCATTTACCATAATACCGCCATTAATATGAATGGTTTGACCTGTAATGTAAGACCCATCTTGGCTGGCTAAGAACACAAAACTTGGGCCAACTTCACAGGGTAGACCTGCACGTTGCATCGGTGTGTCTTTACCTAGATCATCAATTTTAGACTTGTCAATCTGTCCCCATGTGTTTTGGATTGGTGTCCAAATTGGGCCAGGTGCAATATTGTTGACACGAATACCTTTCGGTGCAAGTTGGTTAGACAATGCACGGGTAAAGCTGGTCATTGCACCTTTGGTTGATGAGTAGTCAACAAGTTCTTTTAAGCCAATATATGCATTGACTGAAGATACATTAATGATTGAGTCGCCTGATTCAAACTGCGGTAACAGTGCTTTACTTAGGTAAAACATGGCATCTAGGTTTACATTAAATACTTTTTTCCATTGCTCATCAGATACTGTCGTGAGGTCTTCTTTGGGTGATTGCATACCTGCGTTGCTGACAAGTACGTTTACACGACCAAAGTCTTTAAGAACATCATCTGCAAATTTATAGCAAGCATCTTTATCACCTAAGTCTACTTCATACACACGACAGGTACGGCCTAAGTCTTCTACCCATTTTTTTACAGATAGTGCTTGTTCGCCTGATGATGTATGGCTCGTAATGGCAATATCTGCACCCTCAGTGGCAGCGTGCATAGAAATTGCACGACCAATACCCGTACCCCCACCGGTAACTAAAACAACTTTTCCTGCCAGTTTGCCTGTGCCTTTATAGTCTTCACGAAGAAAGTTTTTTACTTGCTCTACACTAGTTAAGTCGTAATTAGACATGAAGTGTCTCCATTTGCATTGTATTTTAAGATGAAATATTTAAAAAAATCATAGCAATGACTGTGCCATATTTTACAATTGCACTGAGATTTACTGACATCAACGCTATGACAAATGCCTGAGTCGCTTTGATTATATGCATACAATATGCGATAAAACTTCAATTTTAATAAAAAGATACAATACTTTTACTCAACCACTCGGCATAAGATATGTACTCCTATACGAAAAAGTATGTATTGCTGTAAAAGATTGAATGCTGAAAATGTTATGATAAATGGGAATAATTTTTTGGTTTTAACGCTATGAAAATCGTTGCAGATGAAAACCTTGCACTGACAGATTACTTTTTTTCTGATTTGGCACAGGTTCGCTCACTGTCTGGTCGCACGCTCACTCATGCAGATGTCCATGATATAGATGCACTGTTGGTACGTTCAGTGACTAAAGTAAATCAGGCATTACTACAAAATAGTCAGGTGACGTTTGTTGGAAGTGCAACGATTGGTACAGATCATATAGATTGTAATTATTTAGAACACCATAAAATTTCTTGGGCCAATGCGGCAGGTTGTAATGCACAAGCGGTGGCCGAATATGTGGTTACTGCATTATTACATTTAAACCCACAGTTATTGCATGCAGAAAAAACCTTTACTTTGGGAATTGTAGGTTTGGGAAATGTCGGTCAGCGATTGGCACAGGTGGCTCAAGCAATGGGGTGGCAAGTGGTTGGTTATGACCCATTTGTGTCAGGTGAGCATATTCAGCAAGTCGCTTTTGAGACGTTATTACAGCAAGCGGATGCGGTGTCTATACATGTGCCACTGACACATACGGGGGAGCATGCGACTTATCATTTGTTCAATGAGCAGACCTTTGCGCAATTAAAACCTAAAGCAATTGTTTTAAACAGTGCGAGAGGGGCGGTCATTGCTGAGCAAGCACTTTTAGCTGATATTGAGAAAACACAGCGTGATGTGGTGTTAGATGTATTTGAGCATGAGCCAAACATTAGTCAGACTTTACTGAATGCGGTGAAATTGGTTACACCACATATTGCAGGCTATAGCTTAGAAGGTAAGGCAAGAGGCACACAAATGATTTATGAGGCATTTTGTCATCATATATCACACAGCCCAAATAAAGATTTTAAAACACAACTACCAGATTGTGAGCAATTTAAACAGCCATTACGTACCGCATTGGCACAGCATCTGGGTCAAATTTATAATATTGCCCAAGATGACCAAAATTTATGTGCCTGCGTGCAAGATGGCATGGTGTCACAACAAGCATTTGACGCATTACGTAAAAACTACCCATTACGCAGAGAATGGGCATCACACGGAATTGATATTCATGCCTGATTTAAGCTACCAACCGACGTGTGACCTTGATGCAATCAAAGCACGTGCAATGTTGTATCAACACATACGCAGTTTTTTTGCTGAGCGGCAGGTGTTAGAGGTGGAAACGCCTATTATCTCTGCAGCAACTGTTACAGATGTGCATTTAGCTTCTGTAGCAACAGCTCGCCATGTACAAGGGAAAATACAACAACACTACTTGCAAACCTCACCTGAATTTGCAATGAAGCGTTTATTGGCCAGTGGTAGTGGACCGATTTATCAAATCTGTAAAGTCTTTCGTGATGATGAGCATGGCCGTAAGCATAATAGTGAATTTACTATGCTTGAATGGTATCGCCCTGATTTTTCATTGCGGCAACTTATGCATGAAACCACTGAGTTATTACAGCAGTGTTGTGTAACACGCTTTGCAGATATTCGCCCAATGGTACTGAGCTATAAACATGCTTTTTTCGACCGTTTAGATATTAATCCCATTACTGCAACACTTGCACAGCTAAAAAACACGGCGCAACGTGTTGGCTTAACACTCGATTTAGGCGATGACCGTTTAGGATATATAGACTTACTATTTTCTCACATGGTTGAGCCGAGCTTAGGATTTGATACACCTGTATTTTTAACAGACTTTCCACCTGAAATGGCATCACTTGCAAAAACAAGAATTGATGATGATGGTGAAGAGGTTGCCGCACGGTTTGAATTGTATATAGACGGTTTAGAACTTGCCAATGCGTATGATGAACTGATTGATGCCGATGTATTACGCATGCGTTTTAATGCAGATAATCAAGCACGTGAACAGCTAGGTTTAAAGACCATGCCAGTTGATGAACACTTATTGGCGGCTTTACCACATATGCCCGCATGTGCAGGCATTGCACTTGGTGTGGATCGTTTATTAATGGTAATACAACGCCGTATGCGTTTAGAGCAGGTGATTACGTTCCCTGCTCATTTGGCATAGTTTTATTGGCTTTGCTTAGCTAAGAAATCTGCTTTAAGTATTGCAAGGGCTTCGATGCGTTTGGTAATCAGCATTTCACCAATATCGGGGCCTTTAATGTCTGTAGGTAAATCTTGTGCTTTAATGTTCCGTACACACTGAATAGCTGCTTGCATATAATCTGCTTGTGGATAGGCACGATCTTCTAGGCCTAAACGTCCTTTCGCATCACTTTCACATGCTTGAATAAACTCAAGCACTTTTTCAGGGCGGCGTAAAACATCTAAACGCTGTAACAAACGCCACAGTGTACCTGGTTTAAGTTGCAGTGCCTGATGGCATTTTAAATGCTCTTTACATACAGAGATCGCGAGTTTTTTGGTACTTGTGGGTACTTTTAGTCGCTCACAAACAGCGGTTACAGGTTCAACACCACGTGCTTCATGCATGGTGTGCCTTGGTAAAATATCTTTTGGTGTCAGTGCCTTACCTAAATCATGTAGCAGTACTGAAAAACGTACATCTAAGTTGTAGTTTTGACGGCAGGCTTGTTGTAATGACATTAGTGTATGAATGCCACAGTCAATTTCAGGGTGAAACTCAGGACGCTGAGGTATGCCAAATAGGGCATCAATTTCAGGAAAGAGTACTTTCAGTGCACCGCAATCACGCAATACGCTAAAGTAAACTTCCGCATGCGGTTCCATGAGCGCTCGAGCAGTTTCTTTCCAGACTCTTTCAGGGGTTAAGTGGTTGAGTTCACCTGAGTCACTGAGTGTTTGCATCAGCTGTAGTGTTTCGGGTGCAATACTAAAGCCATATGTCGCATAACGAGCCGCAAAGCGTGCAACACGCAGTACCCGTAACGGGTCTTCAACAAAAGCGTTAGAGACATGACGTAATATTTTATGCTCAAGGTCTGATTTGCCACCATAAGGGTCAAAAATTTCCCCTGTACTCGGGTCTTGTGCAATCGCATTAATGGTTAGATCACGCCGTAATAAATCTTGTTCTAGAGAAATATCTGGCGATGTTGAAAATTCAAAGCCATGATAACCTTGCCCTTTTTTTCTTTCCATACGGGCAAGCGCATATTCTTCTTTACTTTCAGGGTGTAAAAACACAGGAAAGTCTTTACCTACGGGTTGATAACCTAAGGTGAGTAGTTGTTGTGGTGATGCTCCAACCACAACATAATCTTTTTCTTGATAAGGATGGCCAAGGAGCTGATCTCGAACAGCACCACCGACTAAATAAACACGCATGAAAAAACCTCTATTCTTGGCATTATCATGCATGAGAATAGAGGTTTCTACAAGTGAGGAAGTTAAAGCATTTTGTATATTAAATGCTTATTTTCCTTGATGAATCACTTCTGCAACAGTGAGTGCTGTCATATTAACCACACGGCGAGTTGTTGCTGTTGGGGTTAATATATGTGCAGGCTTCGCTGCACCCAATAAAATTGGGCCTACAGTCACATTGTTACCTGCAGTAGATTTGAGCAAGTTAAATGAAATATTTGCTGCGTCTAGGTTTGGCATAATCAGTAAGTTTGCTGAACCACTATAGCGAGCATCAGGGAATGCAAAGTTGCGAATGTTTTCATCAATCGCTGCATCACCATGCATTTCACCTTCAACTTGTAAATCAGGCGCACGCTCAGTCACAAGACGATACACTTCACGCATTTTTTGTGCACTTGGGTCAACTTGGTCGCTACCAAAGCTTGAGTGTGAAAGTAATGCAATACGTGGTTCTAGACCAAAGCGACGTACTTCCTCTGCTGCTAATATGGTCATCTCAGCCAATTGTTCAGCGGTTGGATTGGCATTGACATAAGTATCTGCAATAAATAAATTGCGACCTTCGAGCATAAGGGTATTTAGGCTAAAGAAGTGGTTAGAACCTTCTTTCATACCAATGAGGTTGCGTACAAGGTCTAGGTGCATGTCATAGCTACCATAAGTACCACACAACATACCATCGACTTTACCAGACTTTAACAACATGGTTGCAACTAGGGTAGAACGACGACGTGCTTCACGCTGTGCAAAAGCAACTGTCACCCCTTTACGTTTTATGACATTATGGTAATCCTTCCATGTTGCTTCGTAGTCAGGGTTGTTGTCTTGGTCTACAATTTCAATGTTAATGCCATTGTGTAAACGTAAGCCGAGTTTTTTAATGTTGGCTTCAATGACAGCTGTACGACCCACTAACACTGGGCGAGCAATGCCTTCATCAACTACAACTTGAGCCGCACGTAAAATACGTACATCTTCACCTTCTGCATAAGCAATACGTTTTGGTGCAGCTTTAGCTTGTGCAAACACAGGTTTCATAATAAACGCCGTGTTATAAACAAACTCAGACAGTTGTTGGTTATAGGTATTCATGTCTTGAATTGGACGAGTCGCTACACCAGAGTCCATAGCTGCTTTAGCAACTGCAGGTGCAATTTCTAAAATTAAGCGTGGGTCAAGTGGTCCTGGAATGAGGTATTCACGACCAAACGTAGATGATTTTTCACCATAGCTTGCTGCATCTGGTTCAACATGTGCCATACGTGCAATGGCATGTACACAGGCCACTTTCATTTCTTCATTAATCGTGCTTGCACCTACATCTAATGCACCACGGAAGATATACGGGAAGCACAGTGCATTGTTGACTTGGTTCGGGTAGTCTGAACGACCTGTTGCCATAATGACATCATCACGAACTTCGTGAGCATCTTCTGGTAAGATTTCTGGGTTAGGGTTAGCAAGTGCAAAGATAATCGGTTGCACAGCCATTTGTTTAACCATCTCTTTGGTTAAAATACCTGCCGCTGAAAGCCCCAAGAACATATCTGCATCTTGCATCACTTCATGTAATTGCGTTTGTGCAATGTCTTGCATATAACGTTGTTTTGACGCATCGAGATTACTGCGTGAGGTGGTAATAAGACCACGTGAGTCAGCAACAATAATATTTTCTTTACGTGCACCTAAAGCACACAGTAAATCTAAACAAGAGAGCGCCGCTGCTCCTGCACCTGATGCAACAATTTTAATGTCTTCTAATTTTTTGCCATTGAGCTGGAGTGCATTGATTAATGCTGCACCCACAATGATACTTGTGCCGTGTTGGTCATCATGGAATACAGGAATACCCATACGCTCACGAAGTTTTTGTTCAATGTAAAAACATTCAGGTGCTTTAATATCTTCTAAGTTGATCCCACCAAATGTTGGTTCGAGTGCTGCCACAATATCAACAATTTTGTCTGGGTCATTTTCAGAAATTTCAATATCAAAAACATCAATGCCTGCAAATTTCTTAAATAAAACGCCTTTACCTTCCATGACAGGTTTAGATGCGAGCGGGCCAATATTTCCAAGACCAAGTACGGCAGTACCATTGGTGATTACAGCAACAAGGTTACCACGTGCTGTATATTTCGCAGCTGTCGATGGATCACGTGCGATTTCTAAACAAGGCTCTGCAACACCAGGAGAATATGCCAAAGCTAAGTCACGTTGATTACTCAGTTGCTTACTTGGCGTCACGCTAATTTTCCCTGGTTTTGGGAACTCATGGTACATTAGCGCTTGCTGTTTCAGTGTTTGATCGTCCATTTTTATCTCGTTTACTGCGGTTAATCTAGCATGTGCTAGTAGAATTTTCTGAATATATCACTACTTTAGTATACTCGCACAGTTTCAAAACTACCAAAATGCATTTACATATTTGAGTATGGATTAACTCGATGATGAATAATGTATTTTTAGATAATGGGTTGCATCTGCTACACAAAGTGGTTTTGAGTAAATGTAGCCTTGTATAATATCGCATTGCCTGTACTGTAAAAACTCAAGCTGTTGCTGAGTCTCTACACCTTCTGCAATGATTGTAAGGCCCATGGCTTTACCCATGGCAATAATGGCATTGAGTACGGCAATTTGTGTTTTATCTGCAATGTTTTGCACAAAGTGTTGGTCAATTTTAATGGCATCGAATGGAAAGTTAGTCAAGTAGGCAAGGGAGGAGTACCCTGTGCCAAAGTCATCGAGTGAAAGTGTTATTCCACGTTCTTTCAGTGCGTGAAGAAGTGCTTTTATATGGTCAGTTTTTTCTATGAGTGCAGATTCAGTGAGCTCAAATTCTAAATGTTGGCCATCAATCTCATAAGTTGCCAATATCTCATCAAGTAGCTCTAAAAGTTGGCCTCTGTAGAGTTGTTGAGGGTCTATATTAATTGAAACACTTATGTCAGCATAGCCTAAATTTTGCCATGTTTTTATTTGCTTTGCAGACTGCTCTAAAACGTAGTGCCCAATTTCAGACACCATACTGGTTTGTTTGGCATAAGATAAAAATTGTGAGGGTGGAATTAGTCCTTTTTTAGGGTGATTCCAGCGAATAAGGGCTTCAAAACCCACAATCGTTTGATTGTCTACTTTAATTTTTGGTTGATAAAAAACTTCTAAACCATTATTTTTTATTGCATATCTTAGTTCGTTTTCTAAATTAACATCTTGTATATAGTCAATGTTTTGCTGTGAATAGTATTGTACAGTATTACCACCTAGTCGCTGTGCTTGTAGTAATGCTTGGTGTGCATAGTTATTCAGTTGTTCAGCATCAAGTGTGTGTTCTGGGTAAATGGAGACACCCACTGAGACTGTTAATATCAGATCTTGTTTACTGACGTGGAAGGCGTCATTAAACTCCTGAATAATTCGGCCACAAATCTCTTCAATACTATTGTGTCGTTGATTTAGCTCATATATCAATGAAAAATCACCGTGGTTGATACAGGCAATAATAAATGCATCGTGATGATTGAGATTTAAACGATCTGCAATACTTTTAAGCAACTGATTTATTGCATCAGTCCCTAAAAATTCGTGTAGTGCATTAAAGCGATCTATAGATACATTAATGACGGCAAGGCGTGATAAGTTTTTACGTTCAGTGAGCATCAGCTCATAGAGTTTAAAATTATAATAAAAGCGGTTTGGTAGCTGAGTAATGTCATCATAATTTCTTAAAAAAGACAGGCGCTCTTCTTGCCTTTTTTGTGCGGTTAAATCAGAGATAATACCAATATAGTGTGAAATATTTTGCTGTTGGTCTTTGACTGCTTGAATGTGAAAGCCAATGTTGAGTACTTCGCTAGATACAAACTTTTCTTCAAACTCACCAATGTATTTTTCTGTGTTTCTCAGTTGATCTATCACTGAAAAATGCAAGCTACGTTGTTGAGCCGTATATTTATCTGTTAAACCAAATAAATGCTTGCCAATGATTTCATTTTCGGTTGATCCTGAAAGTTTACAGAAGAAAGGGTTGGCATTTAAAAAATGAAAGTTTTTATCTAAAGTGATAATTCCAACATTTAAATTTTCAATAATATTGGTAGATAAATTAATTTGATTTTGATGTTGCTTTTGTTGCTTAATATTTTTAAATAAGCCCATCATCAGTGTAGGTTCATGTGTGATAGGGTCTGATTTTACGACTTTTCCAATGGCAGCAAACCATGTCCAATCATTTTGATGACGAATTCTACACTCACATTCAAAGAGCTCATTTCTATGATTAAAATGTTTTTTAAGCTGCAGTAAAAAGTGTTCTGTGTCGTCTGGGTGAATAAGACCTTCGGTATAATCCGTAATTAAGGCATCGTTACGTAAAAAAGCAAAAAAAACATCATTCACGTAAAATGAACTTTTTTTAATATCCCAATGCCAAATATGGTTATATGATTCATTTTGAGCCAATTCAATAAGCATTTTTTGTTTATGAATGAGTTCATCTTGTTGGTTCGTATATTCAATAGCGTTGGCAATTTTTTTCTTGAGTAGCTTATATCGGCCTAACAGCTTACTCATATGCTGTTTATGCTTGTCGTAGCGATTTTGCTTTTGCACAGCAGTGAGTTGTTGTTGTTTTAGTAACTGAGCATCATTCAATATATGTGTAATGTGTTTATTGTATGTACGGTTGAGTATGATTGCACAAATATAAACTGATAAAAAAATGAAGTTAAAAGACAGTGGTAAAAAGCCCGCGACATTTTCTTGTGAGATCGGTTGTAATAGCAATGTTGGAACAGCTATGGGTAAACCGACTAAAAAGAAATAACTGAGCCTAAAGTGAAGACAGCATAGTGCAAAAAACAAGCATGTTGAAACTAAGATGATGGTGACGTAAAACGTATCAGAAAAAGATAAGTGTGCACAAGATACGGGTAAATGAATATGTAGTAGATATACTGCACTGGCAAGTGATATACCAACCAGTAAGCAAATGACATTACAAAGATGATTCATGTAATCTAAGTTGGTTTTTTTATTTTCATAATATTGTATGACTAGAAAGAAAGCCAAAATAAGACTGTTATTAATAATAAAGAATGTATTAACAAGATAAGTATATGCAGGAAAATTAAGATTGAAATTAATACAAACAAATAGGCACACAAAAAAAACACTTAGCAAAAATGGTTGTAGGTGTTTTGTTGCTACCGCATTTTTATAGCTAGAGAGTGTCTGAGCTTGTAAATTTTCAGGTGAAAAGAACATAATAGACCTTAATCAAATACATTTTTCTTTGATAAAGATATTGAACAAGGTCATTGTTATATCATTTAAATACAAAATTTAATATAGATAGTGCCACAATGGGGGCTGTTTCTGTACGTAAAACACGCTCACCAATACACCATGCTTTAAAACCATGTTGTTGGGCTTGTTCAATCTCTGCATCAGATAAACCGCCCTCTGGGCCAATCAGTAATGCAATAGATGGATCTGCATCTTGTAGCGGGTTGGTTGTATTGTTATTGGGGGCAAGCACGAGTTTTGTTGGTGGTAAATCTGATTTTAACCATGTTTGTAAGGTGATAGGGGCGTGGATTTTTGGAACAACGTTTAACCCACACTGTTCGCATGCCGCAATGGCAATACCTTGCCAATGCTCAATTTTCTTTTGATCTCGTTCGTATTTAAGACGCATTTCACAACGTTCGCTCGTCAGAAGTTGAATGTCTGATACACCAAGTTCTACGGCTTTTTGTATGGCGTAATCCATACGGTCACCTTTAGACATGACTTGGCCTAAAGTGGCATGGAATTGAGGTGTTCGATTTATTGCTAGATGTGTGGTGATTTCTACTACAGCACTTTTTTTGTGGATTTCAATAATTTTTGCATTGTATTCACCACCTAAGCCATTAAATAAAGTAGCCTCATCATTCACTTTTGCACGTAACACTTTGACCCAATGATGAAATACGGTTTCTGTAAGTTCAATCTGTGTGTTGCATGCCAAAGTGGCATCGATATAAAAACGGCTACTCATGGGGATGGGCTCTTGGTTTGTTGTGGTTGAGGTCTAGATCCCTCACGAGGTGTTGGGTCTGCTGTGTGCATAGTAAAAAATCTAACATACATATGCTACAGTTATATCTTCGTTCGCACAGTTTTAATACAACTTAAGTCACCATCTTTTAGATTAGAATATAAACTGCCAACTAACCTAGGTTTTACACATGAGTACTTGCTTAAAAGTACTGGAAATAGAGCTTCAGAACACAATGCTTTATCCCATAGCTTGATATTCACTTGGGCAGGTATTGTAAGACTACCTGCCCAATTGCTTTTAAAAGTATTTTAAAATGCGAATGTGTTTGTTGTTATGCTTAAACCGTGCAAATAAAGCCACAAGTGGGTAGAGTGCAACAGATAAAATAATAGCAGTCACCCATAAGCTAAATACACTGTTTAAACCGAAGTATTTGCCATGGTTTAAACCATATTGCATCACCGCAAGACTATACAAGGCTTTCAGTACAAATAAATGTAATATGTAAAAAAACATGGGCACAGAGCCAAAAACCACCAAAGGTTTAATCCATGAGATATGTTGTTTTCTTTCTAGAAAACCCAACAGTAAGAGCCCAAGACCCACATTAAATAAAATAAAAAGCAGTGAGGGTGGATATTTTGTCAGGTTAAAGAAACTCATCACCGTTTCAAGTGATGTTGGCATGACTTGCCATGCATGGTCACCATAAATATTAATGAAACGTAGTACAAAAAATAAAAGAATAAAGTAGATACCTGACTTGAGAAGCGCTGTTTGACGTTGTTTTGGTTGAATACTCTTGTTAAACCATGCTTCACCAAAACAATAACCAAGCAAAATAACACCAATCCATGGTAAAACTGGGTATGACGTACGCAGTTTAAAATGCTCCCCAATGGTAATCCAACCACGCTCATGTAAAATATTCCATAGCGGTTGTATTGTTGGTAGGTCTTTAAATGAAATGGGGTCAAGTAAGTTGTGTGAAGCAATAATGAGTATAGCAAAGCCCCAGCGTGTTGCCTTTGGCAAAGTAATGAAGGCTGCTAGAGTAATCATACTCACACCAATTGCCCAGATGACCTGTAAATACATGACTTGTGGTATAAGTTGACCTGTCCAAGCAAAATTAATGACCGTGACTTCAAGTAGAATTAAAAATAGCCCTCGTTTAAATAAAAAGGCACGCGTCATGGCCACATTGTTGGTTTTGGCTTGGTATAAGTAGGCAGATAACCCGGTTAGAAAAACAAACATGGGCGCACATAAATGTGCTAAAACTCGACCAAAATAGAGTGAGGGTTCTGTATCTGCGATGACCATGGGGTCTGCAACTTGCCGATGAATATAAAAAGTATCTCTGACATGATCTACCATCATGATTAAAATAATAAGACCGCGTAGCGCATCAATGGCTAAAAGACGCTGTGAAATTTGAGCTGACATGAGAAAATAAAGAAAATAAATGATATGTTATAAAGTAACACATTTTTGGTATTATTGTTTGAAATTATGCACATAATTATGTGGTCATTACCATAAAATAGCATGTTAATGACCACGTGATTACTTTTTTAAATTAAGCGGTAATATTTGTAGCTAGCATTACTACCGTATACAGCGTAGCTATTTTGTCTAAAATCAGAGACCCAGCTCTTGCCTGTATAGCCTGCAATATGACCGTAGTTATGATTTCTTGTTCGAGAAATAATATAGATATCGCCTTCTTGTGGCTTGTCAAAGGCGGGTGATATGCGTTTATAACCAATTTTTTCGAGTGTTTGTCCCCAATCTGCTGCAGCAACAGGGTGAGATTGCACACGTGCGCCTGCAGATTCTAAAGCGATGCGTACATGCTTAGCACATTTTTCTGTACTACGGCTGTATGCATTATGGGCAAGGGTATGGGCAAATTTGGTGACGTTAATGGCTTTTTTATGTTTTTGAGGTGTTTGTGCGGTTACATGATAGGTGTGTTTGGTATGCGCATTTTTTTTCTGTGCAACAAGATGCTTATTTTTTTGTGATTCTGTTTTCTTTTTTGTAATGATTTTTTCTTGAGTCTTGGACTGCTTTTTATGTGGAGATACACTTTTTACAGTTTGTTTTTTATGAGCAATCGTATGAGTGTGCACATTAACATGGTGTTCTACGTGGTGGTGTGAATGTTCAATCATTGT
The DNA here is from genome assembly GCF_015627125.1 of Acinetobacter rathckeae. Lineage (GTDB taxonomy): Bacteria > Pseudomonadota > Gammaproteobacteria > Pseudomonadales > Moraxellaceae > Acinetobacter > Acinetobacter rathckeae. The sequence continues at coordinate 62,365 of NZ_VTDO01000002.1, forward strand.
AAAAAATCTCTTTAACACATATTACGAACAGCAATCGCTTTGCGACTTTCAAGGGTTGCAATGGTATAACATTACATTTTTCTAGGCCATATAAAATTGACCAAAAAGAAAATTAAGCCGTTACAAAATGTAAAATTATGTGTGGCAAAATTTATTTTGTATAGACCCTTTATATAATCTGAATCTTAAAATTTCTATAACTAGAATTGATTTAATTTGTAATGTGACGCAGGCTGTTATCGTAATATTGACTATACTCTTATGTAAATTCATTCATTGTCCATGATTTATTTAGGTTTAGGAGTGTTGCAATGTCGCAATCGAACTTAATTCAAGCTTACGCAGCTAAAGCTGCACATGAGCCACTGGTTCCTTATGATTTTGATGCAGGTGAACTTAAAAATTCAGAAGTTGAAGTTGTAGTTGAATATTGTGGTTTATGTCACTCAGATGTATCGATGATTAACAATGAGTGGGGGATGTCTTCTTATCCTGTTGTTGCAGGTCATGAAGTGATTGGTAAGGTGGTTCGTCTAGGAAGTGGGGCTAAAGGTCTGAAGTTAGGACAACGTGTAGGCATTGGTTGGACTGCTGGAAGTTGTGGTGCATGTGATTCATGTATTGGTGGTGAACAGGTGTTATGTGGTCAGCAAACACCAACAATTGTTGGTCACGCAGGTGGTTTTGCGAATAAAGTGCGTGCTGACTGGCAATGGGTGATTCCTTTACCAGATGATTTAGACCCTGAAAGTGCAGGCCCACTTTTGTGTGGTGGTGTGACGGTATTTACTCCACTGCTACAAAACGAAATTACAGCATTGCATCATGTTGGTGTCATTGGTATAGGTGGTTTAGGGCATATTGCGATTAAACTACTCAAAGCATGGGGCTGTGAAATCACAGCATTTTCATCGAATGTAGAAAAAACTGCCGAGCTCAAAGCAATGGGTGCAGATCATGTGGTGAATAGCCGTGATGCTGAAGCACTTAAAGCACAACAAGGTAAGTTTGACTTGATTCTAAGTACAGTGAATGTGACGTTAGATTGGCCCGCTTATTTGCAAGCTCTTGCACCTAAAGGAACAATGCATTTGGTTGGTTTGCCATTAGAACCAATCAAAGTACCTGCGGTTTCTTTAATTTCTGGAGCAAAGTCAGTGACAGGTTCTCCAACGGGATCTCCTGCAACGTTACGCCAATTACTTAAGTTTGCGGCACGTAAAAATATTGCACCACAAATTGAAGTTTTTCCAATGTCTAAAATTAATGATGCTTTAGCACATTTAGAGTCAGGTAAGGCAAGATATAGAGTGGTATTAAAAGCAGATTTTTAACGGGTTGCTGAATGTCAAAGAAGACTAAATGAAGTTTTTTCATTTAGTCTTTTTACTTTAAGCTTCTATCGCTTGCACTGCAATTTTGCGTGCAGGTGGGGTTTTACGGCGTACTGGTGGTACGGGTTCCCCATAATATTGACGATCTGCGAAGTAGCTTGAGCGTACCATAGGTGCAGACCATATATTTTTAAATCCAAGCTTTCGGCCATGTTCTGCATAGCGTTCAAACTCTTCAGGTGTCACATAACGGTCTAAAGCAGCATGTTCTTTAGATGGCTGTAAGTACTGTCCAATTGTGACATAGTCCACGCCGTGTGCATGTAAGTCATCAAGTAATGAAATGACTTCTTCTTCAGTCTCACCAATACCAACCATCAGCCCGCATTTGGTAGGGATGTCAGGGCAATAGTCTTTAAATCTTTGCAGGAGTGTCAGAGAATGCTGATAATCTGAACCCGGACGCATGGCTTTGTACAGTCGTGGTACAGTTTCAATATTGTGATTGAATACATCTGGCGGGCATTCAGTCATGATGCGTAGAGCAACGTCCATACGTCCACGAAAGTCTGGTACTAAAATTTCAAGCAGTGTGTTTGGGCTGAGCTCTCTCGATTTTTTAATACAATCAACAAAGTGCTGTGCACCACCGTCAAGCAGGTCATCTCGGTCTACTGAGGTGATCACTGCATATTTTAGATTCAGGTTGGCAATGGTTTCTGCCATATGTAATGGCTCGTCTGCATCAAGTGCATTCGGTCTACCATGTGCTACATCACAAAATGGGCAACGTCGTGTACAAATATCACCCATAATCATAAAGGTTGCTGTACCGCCACCAAAGCATTCTGTGAGGTTGGGGCAAGCTGCTTCTTCACAAACGGTATGTAGCTTTTGTGTACGTAACTTGGTTTTGATTCTTTGCACTTCTTCTGGTGCAGTCATTTTCACCCGAATCCAATCAGGCTTACGCAGTACATCAACTGTAGGAATCACTTTGACTGGAATTCTGGCAACTTTTTCTGCACCACGCAGTTTTACGCCTTGTTCTGGTTTTTGATACTTTGTCATGGGCAACTTTCCACTGTTTTGACAATTTAAAAAGCGATGTTCTACGTGAATAGTATAACCAAAAATAATGCACTTAGGTGTGAAAAACATATTGTTGCAACATCATGATGATGCTTTGTTACGCTTTATTCAAGGTGCTGTCTTTAGTGCAATACTGTAATGAGATGATACATGCTTATAAATCTTAGAAAAAATGGCATTGTGTTACATATTTGAGAACTTTCTGTCTTTGACCTTGAAAGAAGATATTTTTAGATTGGGAACAGTTTTAGTCATTTAAAATCATTTTTTCTTCAACAGAAAAGTATCTTTTTAGCAGTATTTGGCTTAAATATTTATACTGTCATACCTATAAATCTCAAGTAAATGAACTCTAATAACTCAGTGGTTGTTTTTTCGGCGACTTGTAATATGATCTTTTTGAGTATGTGTTTAAGTTAACGATTTTACGCTATATTTTGTACTGTTTTCATGCCATAGTAATTTGACAAAAAAAATAATGTTTACGCACAAGGAGTATGCGAGATGCCTAGGAAAAAGGATATGATTACTGGTAATTTTAGTAAGTATGATGCCGTTGTACTCGGAGCAGGCCCAGCAGGTGAAGGTGCTGCAATGAAGCTGAGTAAATCTGGTAAAACAGTGGCTATGGTTGACTTGCGAGCGCAATTGGGAGGGAATTGTACCCACGTAGGCACAATACCAAGTAAGGCTTTGCGACAAACGGTGTCTAGTATTATTCGTTGCCAACGTGATCCGTTATTACAAAAAATAGGTGAGTGGAAAAAGTTCACCATGAATCAGGTGCTCACGCATGCACATCGTGTGATTCAATCACAAGTAGCAACGCATACACGCTTTTATGAGCGAAACCACATAGATGTATTTTGTGGTCGTGCATATATTAAAGATCAACATCATATTGAAGTTTTTACCCCTGAAGGCATTAAACGACATATTCAATTTGATGAGTTGGTTATTGCAACAGGGAGTCGTCCTTATCGGCCACAAAATTTAGATTTTAGCCATCCAAGAGTGTTCGATTCAGACACAATTTTAAATTTAGATTATGGTATTCGCAAAATTATTATTTATGGTGCTGGGGTAATTGGCTGTGAATATGCATCAATTTTTATTGGCTTAAATCATAAAGTTGATTTAATTAATACCCAAACGAAATTATTAAGTTATTTAGATGCTGAAATATCAGATGCTTTATCTTATCACTTGAGGGAGCAAGGGGTTCTTATTCGTCATAATGAGCAAATAGATGCTTTAGATACCTATGATGACCATGTGGTCTTGCACTTAAAAAGCGGTAAAAAAATAAAAGCTGATGCAATTTTATGGTGTAACGGGCGTTCTGGCAATACTGATGGTTTAGGCTTAGAAAATGTAGGCTTAACGCCAAACAGCCGTGGTCAAGTCATGGTAAACGAACGTTATCAAACAGAAGTCCCGCATATTTATGCGGCAGGTGACGTTGTTGGTTGGCCATCTTTAGCCTCTGCGGCGTATGACCAAGGGCGTTGTGCAGGTTCTAACATGAGTGGTGAGGAAAATGTGAAGCCTGTAACTGATATTCCCACAGGTATTTATACTATTCCTGAAATTTCTTGTTTTGGTAAAACAGAGCAACAGTTGACTGAAGAAAAAATTCCTTATGAGGTTGGTCAGTCGTCTTTTAGACATTTGGCTCGTGCTCAAATTACGGGTGATACAGTAGGCGAATTAAAATTATTATTTCATCGCGATACCTTAGAAATTTTGGGTATTCATTGTTTTGGAAATAATGCTTCTGAGATTATTCACATTGGGCAAGCCATTATGCAAAGTCAAAATAACTCGTTAAAGTATTTTGTCGAGGCAACATTTAATTATCCAACCATGGCTGAGGCTTATCGTGTAGCAGCATTAAATGGGTTGAATCGTTTATTTTAGTACCACTTTATAACGTAACCTGAATCCTCTTTAAGCCGAAGTATTCATCATCTGAATGGTCGGCTTATTTTTATGTAAAAGCTGATACGCACATAAAGAAGCATAAATTCCAGACAAATACCCGTGAACACCTCTGGCTTTAGTTGTCACTAAGCTGTATTGCTCTTTCAATAAACTGAATAATGTTTCGATTTTATTTCGTTATCGCAATTGCAGGGGCAATTGCGATTGCTTCACTTGGTTGGCCAATTGAAAAAGGTGCTTCAGTCTTAGTCTAGAGGCTGGCGGAATAACAGTATTAATGTCACTTGGAAATAAGCATTTTATAACAACAGCCTTTGCTTAAAATATTTAGGTAAGGGCTGTTCTTAGTTGCTTTATATTTATTGGATAATAAAAAATTGAAAAACTAAATATACTATTCGTTGCATTCATAGTACTCATTAATAATCATTTTTATTCGCTTTTGTTATTTTTAAAACAGTTTAAGCTTATTTGTAATAACAATGTTTTAAAGTCGTCTATAGACTCGATTTTATACTCCATAAGGGTTATGATTTAACCATACAGAAGATGAAATAATTTACTCAAAGTGATAATGTTTGAAAGTGAGGATCTAATGAAAAGTACTAAGCCTAAACAAATTAGTCGCGTCTACACACGTAATAACCTAGACGAAAAAATTAAAGAACCAACCCTGAAAATTTTAAGCCAAGTGCTTGCAAACTTAATTGATTTATCTTTAATTACTAAACAAGCACATTGGAACATGCGTGGGAGTAACTTTATTGCAGTCCACGAAATGCTAGATACATTCCGTACAGCAATTATTACTCACTTAGATAACGTAGCAGAGCGTTCCGTTCAAATTGGTGGTACAGCACTAGGTAGTGTGCAAGGTGTTGCTGCAAATTCACAGTTAAAAGAATATCCAAGCGATATTTACGATGTACAAGACCATTTGGTTGAACTTGCAGACCGTTATGCAGTTGTTGCAAACCACTTGCGTTCAATTATTGATGAAATTAAAGACCCTATCTCAGGTGACATTGTACAAGGTGCACTTGAAGATTTAGACCAATATTTGTGGTTCTTAGAAGCAAATATTGACAAACAACACTAAGCTTTTTAGTGTTTAAAAGCCAATAGTGCGAAAGTGCTGTTGGCTTTTTTTATGCAAAATAATCTAAGTGATTAAAAAATAACTATAAATAAAACAACTTGGCTTAATTCTAGCATGCTTTATACTGAAAAAATTATTTGATGCAATACCAATAAAGACACCATGAATGGTTTAGATAACACACACGTAAAACACTGGTTTGCACGCTTAGAGCTTGGCTTTGAATTTGCACACGAACGCACCATTATGTCGCATAGGAAACATTTTGGTCCAGTTCGAGTGCAAAAAATGCTATGGCCTGAAAAAACAGGTATATGCCATGCCATTATTGTGCATCCACCTGCAGGTATTGCAGGCGGTGATCACTTAACATTTAACATGAGTGCGAACCAAACGGCACATGCTGTAGTCACCACACCAGGTGCGGGGAAGTGGTATAAAACCAATGGAAAAACTGCACATCAACATATTCAAATAGAAGTGCAAGATCAGGCCATTTTTGAGTGGATACCACAAGAAACTATGCTGTTTGATGGTGCTGTTGCAGAAACCACCACCACAGTAAACTTGTCGGAACATGCCAGTTTTATTGGTTGGGATATGCTTGTGATTGGCCGACAGGCCAGACAAGAAAACTTTGTAACGGGGCAATACTCTAGCCAATTTAAGCTACATAGAGAACAGCAACTTTTAGTTGCCGATAGACTGAGTTTTCAAGGCCAAGATCGCTTTTTAAGGTCTTATTTAGGCATGAATGGTCATGCGGTTATGGGAAGTTTGTGGGCTGTTCCACCAAAGTCACAGCGTTCAAATATTCAATTAGAGCAACAGCTTGAACTGATTAGAGAACTCATGATGCGTATTAATGTCCCAGTCAGTTTAACCATACTTAATGATGTCATTACTGCACGATTTTTAGGTGACAATGTTAGACAATGCCATGATGCATTTGCAGGCATACGGGCAAGACTGCGTGAATATTGGTTTGAGCTTGAAGAAGCCTATCCAAGAATATGGAAAACCTGACTAAAAAGGTGTAAAACAATACAACGTATGCATGATGTGATTGTAACAAAACAAGATTGGATCACCATTTAAAATCAAAGGATAAGATCATGGAATTGAACCCAACAGAAAAAGACAAGTTACTTATTTTTACTGCGGGATTGGTTGCTGAACGCCGAAAAGCAAGAGGATTAAAACTAAATTATCCTGAATCAATTGCTTATATTTCAGCCGCACTGTTAGAAGGTGCGCGAGATGGCATGACAGTTGCTGAACTTATGCACTTTGGCACGACTTTACTTAAACGTGATGATGTCATGGACGGCATACCAGAAATGATTCTTGAAGTACAAGTTGAAGCAACATTCCCAGATGGCTCAAAACTTGTCACTGTACATCAACCGATTGTATAAGGATAAATCTATGATACCCGGTGAAATTATTACCCATGACGGTGACATCGAGCTCAATGTTGGCCGTCAAACCCTTAAGTTAGATGTGTCGAATACAGGTGATCGTCCAATACAAGTCGGTTCACACTTTCATTTTGCAGAAGCCAATGATGCTTTAGATTTTGACCGTGTGCAGGCGAGAGGGTATCGGTTAAATATTGCTGCAGGTACAGCCATTCGTTTTGAACCAGGCCAAAGCCGTGAAATTGAGCTCGTGGCATTGGCAGGGCATCGTGTTGTGTATGGTTTTGCAGGTCGTGTGATGGGGCCTTTAGATTAAAATAGGATAGATAACATGAAAATGTCACGTAAAGCCTACACAGAAATGTTCGGCCCAACACTCGGTGATAAGGTACGTCTTGCAGATACAGACCTGTTTGTTGAAGTTGAAAAAGATCTGACCATTTATGGTGAAGAAGTTAAATTTGGTGGCGGAAAAGTCATTCGTGATGGTATGGGGCAATCACAGCAGCTCAGTGCTGAAGTGGCAGATACTGTCATTACCAATGCTTTAATTATAGATTGGTGGGGTATTGTTAAAGCAGATGTTGGCCTCAAAAATGGTCGCATTTGGAAAATAGGTAAAGCAGGTAATCCAGATATTCAACCGGGCATTACCATACCCTTGGGTGCTGCCACAGAAGTTATTGCAGGCGAAGGGCAAATTTTAACCGCAGGCGGTATTGACACACATATTCATTGGATTTGTCCTCAACAGGTTGAAACCGCACTGATGTCAGGTGTTACTACCATGATTGGCGGTGGCACAGGCCCAGCGGCAGGTACATCGGCTACTACAGTGACCCCAGGCCCGTGGCATATTCATAGCATGTTACAAGCCATAGATGATATGCCAATGAATATTGGGTTATTGGGTAAAGGCAACTTGAGTCTACCTGATCCTATTCGTGAACAAATTAAAGCAGGGGTTGTGGGATTAAAACTACATGAAGACTGGGGCTCAACACCGGCTGCTATTGATAACTGCTTAAGTGTGGCCGATGAGTTTGATGTGCAAGTGGCGATACATACAGACACCTTAAATGAAGGCGGATTTTTAGAAGAAACTTTGGCAGCATTTAAAGACCGAACTATTCATACCTACCATACCGAAGGTGCTGGTGGTGGGCATGCGCCAGACATTTTAAAAGCGATTGGTCAAGGCAATGTTTTACCTTCATCAACCAATCCGACTCGACCATACACGGTCAATACCATTGATGAACATTTAGATATGCTGATGGTTTGCCATCACTTAGACCCTGCCATTGCTGAAGATGTTGCCTTTGCAGAAAGTCGTATTCGTAGAGAAACCATTGCAGCAGAAGACATTTTGCAAGACTTGGGCGCAATTGCCATGATGTCTTCAGACTCACAAGCCATGGGCCGAGTGGGTGAAGTGATTATTCGCACATGGCAAACTGCACATAAAATGAAACAGCAACGTGGTGCACTTGAAGGTGATCGCCACCAATGCGATAACCAACGCGTTAAACGCTATATTGCAAAATATACCATTAATCCTGCCATCACACATGGTTTAAGCCATGAAGTGGGTTCGGTAGAAGAAGGGAAATTGGCAGATTTGGTATTGTGGAAACCTGCATTTTTTGGGGTGAAGCCTGCCATGATTATTAAAGGTGGCATGATTGCCGCAGCACCAATGGGTGATATTAACGCATCTATTCCAACACCACAGCCTGTGCATTATCGTCCAATGTTTGGGGCATCTGCACGAGGTGCACAGCAAACATGTATTACCTTCTTGTCAAAAGTGGCCATAGATGCAGGTATTGCACAGCAATTGGGCTTAAAAAAGCAAATTAGTCCATGCTATAACACCCGTAATATCACTAAAAAAGACATGAAGCACAATACCTATTGCCCAGATATGGATGTACACCCAGAAACCTATGAAGTACGTGCAGATGGGCAGTTGCTCACCTGTGAACCTGCCACAGCATTGCCAATGGCACAAAGATACTTCTTATTTTAATCGTGATTATACAGCTTCTTTTTAGGCATAGATTTAAGCAAAGATAGACCGTTTTTATGAAAATTTATACACAGCGTTTAGATGAGATTTCATCTACAGATACATTTGAAACACTCGAGTTAACATTTGACACACGGCAGAAATCTCGATTTCGTGCACAAATGAAAAATGCCACAGACATTGGTGTAGACTTACCTAGAACGGGTATTTTACGTAGCGGTGCATATATTGCGACCACAGAGGGCGATATTTTGCGTATTGATGCTAAAGCAGAAACACTCATGCAAGTCACTGCACCCACTGATTTTGACTTATTAAAAGCAGCATATCATTTAGGCAACCGTCATGTTCCGCTCATGTTAACCCCCACCGCTTTATACTTTGAACCAGACCATGTATTGGCTGAAATGGTCGAAGGTTTAGGCTTAACGGTTACTCAAGTAGAGCATCCATTTGAGCCTGAAAGTGGTGCGTATGCACAGCATGCACATGAGCATCGTTTAAGCCCAATAAAGTCGCTACATCATCATGGACATTAATGCCGCACAACTACTTAAACTGTTGACGTTATCATCTACTGCTTTGCCTGTTGGTGCGTATTGTTATTCGCAAGGAGTAGAGACTGCAATACATAATGGTACTGTGCATGATGAAGCATCAGCTATTATGTACTTCGATGAAGTATTGCACATGCTATTGGCTCGTTTTGAACTGCCTGTATTAAAGCGTTTGCTAGAATCTTATGCAGATGAAACACAGTTTTTACATTGGGCCAATTTGTATAGGGCAAGCCGTGAAAGCAAAGAGCTTTTGGCAGAGTCACAACAGTTAGCATTTTCACTCAATGCATGGATTAAAGACGTTTTAAAACGGCCTGTGCAGGTTAAAAAACAGTTGGGCTTTGTGCCTGTGTATGCTCATTTATGTGGTGAGATGAGGCTTGGTATTCATGAAGTACTGACGGCTTATACCTTTACAGTGCTTGAAAACCAAGTGCTTGCTGCCGTAAAAACTGTGCCACTTGGTCAAATGAGCGGTCAGCGTATTTTATGGCACTTACATGCCCATGTACCACAAGCGGTTGAACAGGCTATGGCTTTGCCTGATGAGCAATTGTCGAGTGCATTGCCTCAATATGCCATGCTGAGCATGCAACATGAAACCCAATATTCACGACTTTTTAGATCTTAAAATAAGGAAGAACATATGACACAACGTAGCCCTTTACGTGTAGGAATTGGTGGACCAGTGGGTTCGGGTAAAACAGCACTTACTTTAAACCTATGCCGTATTTTAAGAGAAAAATACAATATGGCGGTTGTGACTAATGACATTTATACCAAAGAAGATTCAAACTTTTTGACCCGTAATGAAGCCATGGACCCAGAGCGTATTGTTGGTGTGGAAACAGGCGGTTGCCCACATACGGCTATTCGTGAAGATGCATCAATTAACTTGGCAGCCATAGATGATTTATGTGAAAAATTTGAAGGCCTAGAGCTGATTATTATTGAAAGTGGTGGTGATAATCTAGCGGCAACCTTTAGCCCAGAATTATCAGATCTAACGTTATATGTGATTGATGTGTCTGGTGGTGAGAAAATTCCACGTAAAGGCGGACCGGGTATTACTAAGTCAGATTTATTAATTATCAATAAAACAGACTTGGCACCAATGGTTGGCGCAAGCTTAGAAGTCATGGCACAAGATGCAAAACGTATGCGTGGGGATAAGCCATTTATATTTTCAAATATGAAAACGCAAGATGGCGTACAAGATGTGATTGAATTTATTGAAAAACAAGGGCTATTTAAATCTTAGTGTGTGATTGCTTTGATCAATAAACTTGCATTCCATAGATAAGCGTTTTATGTTGTTTATGTAAGTGTATAAATAACAAGGACAACAATATGACATGCAACCATAAACATCATACAGATCATGAGCATCAACACGGAGAAGGTTGTGGGCATACTGCAATTAAACACAATGACCACGTAGACTATTTACACGATGGTCATTTGCATCACCCGCATGAGTCACATGTCGATGAGCATGTGATTGCAGTTGATGACCATAACCCTGCGGTTTGTACCCCAAATCATACTTGTGCGGGGCATGACAAAGACCATGTACATGGCCCAAATTGTGGTCATGAAGCTGTACCGCACGGTGATCATATCGATTACTTGGTTGATGGCCACTTGCATCACCCCCACGGTGACCATTGCGATCATCATGGTAAAATTGAAGTGATTAAGTAGTCGTCATCATTGGTCATAAAAAACCCCCAATCATTTGGGGCTTTTTTATACGAGTTTATTTGAATTTCAAATAAGATATTTACTGTAAATCCGTAAAATGGATATTTTTGATTTTTTTGTGTTGAGTGAAATACTTTAGGGGTTAATGGAAGTTTTTAAACCCAAGATCTGTGATGTTTTGACGTTGTGTTTACATCAATTTAAAATCTATCCGTGATTGAGAGTTGAGCTAAAATCATCTATTTAGCTTTTACAATAATAGGTACTTTTATTGATGTTTGGGTACGTTAGGCCAGTTTTTATGATTTATGAATCTAAGATGTGGTCTATCTCCAATACATTGTTGCTAATGATAGAAATGTAAATAATCTCTGCCTAAATTGTATGAAGCCATAGGCTACCTGATCTACTTTTATTCTCTTTTCAGTTTAGGGCTCTTAAATAAAAGTAGAGGCACTTGATATATTTGTCAGATAAAATCATTTTTTACAATAAAATATGTCGAAAGTCACAAATATTTTTAATATGGCGAATTTTGTTTTACTTTGGGTTGTGTGCTACTTTTTTAAATTAAGTTTTTTTTATATATTTGATTTTAAATGTTTTTGTTTTTAATGGTGCTGTGTGTGTATTTATAAATAATTGGTTTTTAGTGTTAAAGCCCTTGATTTGATAAACACAAAAAAATGTATGCACCTTGTTCTATTTTATAGATTTATTTAATATGTTGCATGGAAAGTAAACTTTTTGTAGTTTTTTTTTAACATTTGTAATAAGAAAATTATGATGTTCATCTGTTTTAAGGAAAAAAAATGATAGCCCTTCTGAGTAAAAGTGCTGTTTTACGAACAACATTCGTTGCTTTGATTGGTTTACTCATTGCTTGTTATAGTAGTGTGGTTTTGGCACAGCCTAAAGCTGGTAGCAGTATTACCAATATTGCGAGTGGTGATTTTTATGACGAGCAAGGCCACCTACAAGTTATTAACTCTAATCCTGTTATTTTAACTGTTCAAGCGATTTATGCACTTAACTTGCAAAGCAATCAACAAAATATTGCCACAGTTGGGGGGAAAGTCAGTTTTCCTCATGTATTGATCAATACAGGTAATATTGTTGATGACTATAAGTTGACTTTAAGTCAATTGACCAATGATCAATTTAACTTAGAGAACATGGCAGTCTATATAGATAGAGACCAAAATGGTGAACCTGATGACAATAATAATTTACTCAATGACACGGCCACTTTACGACTAGAGGCTGGTGAGTTCGCCTCATTGGTGGTTGTGGGAAGTATTCCAACCAATGTCTCAGAAAATAATATCGCAAATTTTAATTTAACAGCGACAAGTCAGCACAATAATAATCTTTCCATGACTGTAAATGACACTGCAAAAGTTGTTGATGATGCTGTGCTTCAGGTGACTTTGGCACAAAGTGTCAGTACAGGAAAAACTGGTACCGAAATTACCTACACACTTAATTATACAAATACGGGTACAGCCGCAGCCAAATTGGTTTTAAAAAATACACTTGCTTCAGATTTGAGTTATGTGGCAAATAGTGGCCGTTGGAGTAATGGTTCTGGTGAGTTAACTGATGCCGATGATGTTGAATCTTCATCAAATACGGGTATTAAATACAAAGAAAGTAATGGCGAACTTGAAGTTGAGTTGGCAAGTGTTGCACCGTTAAGTAAGGGAAGTGTGAGTTTTAAAGTTGTTGTAAATACAAATACAGCAGAAAAAATTACCAATACTGCCAGTTACCAACAATATAATACTTCTAATACTGTCATTAAAAATACATTGACCAATAGTGTTATTTTTAATGTAGAAAAAACATTGGCAGTGGTATTGAACTCAGATGGCAGTAATGCAAGCGATGATGGTGAGCCCAATTCAGGTTCAAGTAACTTGCAAACGATAAATAATACCTTTGGTGGTATTGCAAAAGAAGTCCAATTTGATAACTATATTTGGAATACAGGGCAAGCCACAGATAGCTATAACTTAACCTATACTGCCAGTAATTTACCAAGCTGTGCAGTGGTTCGTTTTTATCATGCAGATGGTCGTACTTTATTGACAGATACCAATGGTGATGGCGTTATAGATACGGGTGGTCTTGCTGCAGGTGCATTTAAAAAAATTAAGTTAGGCGTTTATTTTCCCGCAGACTGTACCTCAACAAATGTCATAGACTTTGACATTACGGCCACATCTGTTACCAATACAAGTATAAAAAATAGCACGCGTGATCGACTTATTAATACTGTAGCAGTTGGTGAGAGTGACTTATATAATAGTAATAACTCAGGTGTTGGTGTAGGCAATGTCTCAGGGTCAAGTGGACAACCATTATTGACTAAAAGTGCTGTAAAAGGTACAGATGTTGTTTTTCCACTCAGCATTAAAAATAGTAGTACGACTTCAAATAATTATAATTTATATGCCTCAAGTGCAAATATTGATATCAATAATATAAGCACCACACTTCCTTCAGACTGGACAGTGAAGTTTTATAATGGTGATGCTTCCTGCCAGAACCTACAAGGTGAAATTACAAATACAGGTACTTTAGCATCAGGTGCTGTTAAGCAATATTGTGCTGTGGTGAGTGTGCCTGAAAATACCACTTTATCGAGCTTACAACTTTGGTTTGCAATGAAATCTCCAATGAATAATCAAGGCGATAGCATTAAAGATCAGGTGAATGTTGTTGTGCGTAAACTTACACTGGCGAATGACCAACAAGGGCGTATTAATGTTGGTGGCACAGTGGTTTATGTACATACCTTAAAAAATACTGGCACTGTGGTTGAAGGTGACAGTAGTGGTAAAGTTATGCTTAAAGTCGCACCTCAAGATAGCAATGATGGCTTTATATATACTTTGTACTACGATGCTAATAATAATGGTGTTTTAGATGAAGCAGATCCTATTGCTAACGATTTATTCGTCACTGGTGGTTTGAATCCACAAAGTTCAGTTCAACTATTGTTAAAAGTACAAGCACCAACCACTGCAACAAATGGTATGTCTAGTATTGCAAATGTGACTGTATCAGCAAGTAATACTGTGCAAGGTTTAACGCTCACATCTGTGCAAAACACTGACGTTACAACGGTTGACCCCACGCAGCTACGTTTAATAAAAGAACAGAGTAAAGATGAATATTGCGTACTGACCAATGTGACAACAGCAACATATACAGGGACGCCACTCATGATTAAGCCAAACCAGTGCTTAACATATCGGCTCACTGTTAAAAATGATGGCTCGACAAAAGCAGGTAATGTTGTCATCAATGATGTTGTGCCTGCATATAGTATTTTACGAAGTAATTTAGCACCTTCTGTGAGCAAAGGTACGGTAGTTGTCAGCGGTAAGCAAATTTCAGGAAATGTTGGTGAGCTTGCACCACAAGAACAGGCCATCTTGTATTTTTCTATACAAGTAACACCTTAATTAGGGGCGGATTATAGAAAATGAATATTGCGCGTATATTAGAAAAATTCCGTACTTATATGGTGGCCTGGGTATTTTTTATGGTAGCAATCTTTTTGCTACCACAAGCAAGTCTTGCTGCATCTACACAGCAAATTATTAGTAACATGGCTGTTGGTGAGTACAGTGAAGAAGGGTCAACTGTCGTACAAGTGAGCCGTTCTAATTTGGTTCAAACCACAATATTGCCCGTTTATTCTTTAAATCTAACGGCAAATACGACTAAAACAGTGATATCTGGTCAAAAAGTATATTTTAACCACACTTTAAATAATACCGGTAACGAAACAGACCAATATACATTTACAGTGAGCAATAACACTGGTGATAACTATGACCTGAGTGACTTGTCTGTATTTTTAGATAAAGACAATGATGGTGTACCTGATGGTAATCCCATTACCTCTTACGCACTGAGTGCGGGCGAGTCTGTAAATCTTATTGTGAGCGCAACGGTACCAACATCTGCAACTGTGGGGCAAAAAGGATTATTTACATTCAATGTGAGCTCATCCAATAATGCATCAGGGACTAAAAGCAATATAGATACAACGACAGTCACCAACCAGTCTGCACTCATTATACGTAAAAAGTTTTCTCAAACTGCTGTTGCCAATAATGATGTGGTTACTGTACGTTTAGACTACCAAAACCCAAGTAATACCGCCACAGGCGTAGTTACAGTTAAAGACACTCTCGATTCTAGTTTGGTTTATCAGGCGAATAGCGGTGAAAATTGGAATGGTGTAACGGTTAATCCGAGTGAGGGAAATAATGACCCTGCAGGAATTAACTATAGCGTGACATCAAACGTTGTGACGGCGGTATTAAATAGTGTGGCTGCCAATAGCAGTGGTTATATCGAATTCAAAGTTAAAGTAAATAAATCATCTGCAGGTGTGATAAATAATACCATTCATTTTGATTATGACCATGATAATAACAGCTCAACGACAGTCATTTCAGATGTGAGTAATACTGCTGCCGTGACAGTGACACCAATTTACGCTGTTAAAATTAATGGTAACTCTACGGATAGTACAAGCAGTAATAATGTGGTGGCGACACCTACAACACAAGGTGGCACGCTTACTTTTAATAACTATGTATGGAATACAGGTAATACAACAGATCGTTTTAACCTTACATTTTCAGACAATACTTTTCCAACAGGAAGCCAAATTGAGTTTTATCGTGTTGATGGAGTTACACCACTTTTAGACAGTAATGGCGATGGAATTGCCGATACAGGGTTACTTGCATCTGGTGCACAGCTCCCGATAGTTGTAAAAGTACGTTTACCAAGCAGTTATGCTGTGACGACAGACACGACATTTACTGTATCTTCCCAAGCACAGTCTATAAATGATATGACCAAAAGCAGTAGCATAAAAAACCAAGGGACATTAACTGCAACGACATCCAGTCAACTGGTTGATTTGGTGAATAGCCCAGAAAATAATGCAGTGGGTAATGGAAATATTGATAATGATGGTAGTGCTTGGAAAACGCTACAAACAGCCACGAGCGTAAATAATATAGCAGGGGGGCAAGTTGTTTTTCCATTGAAAGTGACGCATGTGGGAGTAGCTACTGAATATTTACTGAGTGCAAATGCAAGTGCCGACTTTAGTCATTTGGTACTACCTAGTGGTGTGACTAAAGTCCGTTTTTATACAGCACAAAATAGTGAAAACTGTAATACTTTAGGTAGTGAAATTGGCAAAACACGCTATTTAAGTGATGGGGAAAGTCAGCTTGTGTGTGCGGTTGTATCAGTTGATCCTTTGAGTGTGACGACAACCACACCGATTTATTTTCGTGTGCTATCAACAAGCTTTGTGAGTAGCAATAATAATAGTAATCCAAGCCAAGATATTATTAAAAATGCCATTACCATTCAAAGTGTGAGTGCAACTTCTCAAGTCGAGTTTATGCCAAGTTCTCGTGGTCAAGTTGCACCTTTAGGTACAGTGATTTATAAGCATATACTCACCAATAATACAGATACTGAGCTCACGGGAAATTACAATTTTATTGTGAGTAATAGCCAAGATACATTTAAAAGTACCTTGTTTTATGATGTGAATGGCAATGGGGTGTTCGATGCGGGTGATTTATCGATTAAAAATATGAGTGATCTACCCAATGCTAAACTTGCTGCACACCAACAGGTTAATTTACTTCTAGAAGTGAAAAATTTAGTTGCAAATAATGTCACGCAAGCCAATAACACCACAGTGAGTCTTACAAACTCAGGTAATAACCAAGTTTTAGCATCTATCACAGATGTGACAGTCGTTAGCCAAACACAGCTAAAATTGAATAAACTACAAGCACGTGATCTAGACTGTGATGGCTCGGCCGATGAATCTTATACATCGAATTCGCTGAGCATTGGAAAGCAAGCCAATGGCCAAGGGCAATGTGTGCTATATAAAATTACTTTAGCCAATACCAGTGCAACAAGCTTAGAGAAAGCATTTAATTTTAGAGACATGACACCTGTCTATACCGTTTTGTTTCAGTCACCAAGTTGTGCTGAATGTAGTAGTGTAACTGCACCAAATGTTGGTCAAAATGGAGTCGTTACCGGTACATTAAGTCGCGTGGGTGCAAATCAAAGCTATGATTTTTATTTTGGGGTACGTTATGTTGGGCAGTAAACTAAAAATACAACGACACATGACTTTGAACCTGAATTTTATGGATAGAGTAATGAAGCGCTTTTTATCTTGGGTGCTTATGTTAATAAGTACTGTAATGTTTGCACAAAGTGTTTTTGCAGCACCACCCACTCTTGAAATTTATTCAGGTTCAGGGGCTGGGAGAGGTCCCCAATCAGAAGTTGGTTCATATAGCTTTTTACTCAATGAAAATAACCCATCAGACAATAATAGTAGGGCATATACCCCGACAACAACGGTAAGTTATAAAATTTCTAACTCTGTATATAATGATGCTGTGTATGCGACTCGAAATAATGCAGGCAACTTACCTGAGCTTATGTTTGGTGGGGATCTTGATGCAAGTAACTCTCGTGTCACGGCTGCTGATACATTACAATCCTTAAATGGTATTGGAAGCGCAGCTAATAATATGTTTGCTGCATCATTACAAAATGCGCCTTCAGGTTGTAGTAATAGTGGCGGTGCGTGCTTGAGTAGCAATGGCGGTATAGATGTAGCAACGAATTATGGTGTACGCTTTTTAGCAATGACTAAAAGCTTGGCAAATAATGGTATTTCTAGTAGTGCAAGAGTTAAAATGGGAACAGTAGAAATTACCTTTAACCGACCAGTGACGAATCCAATAATACAAGCAAGTGGTCTAGGTGGAACAACGGGTAATTTAGGCTTTAGTGCTGAGTTTACATTGACAGGTAGTGATGCACCTGTAACATTGCAGCGAATTGCAGGTAATAGTAATTTCGCAGTTAGTGGGAGTGATATTAAGAATACAGCGAGTAAAATAACGGCATCAAGTGCCAGTGGTGGTGGCGGTGCGAGTGGTAGCGTGTATGTTAAAGGGAAAAATATTAAATCGTTAACCTTTGATGTATATTTGAAAGGTGATGGTGGGGCAAGCTATACCACGAATGGTGGAGATGTTTTTTTCTTTGGCGTGTCGAGCATGGATGCCGATAGTGATCTTTCGATTGTAAAAAGTCAACGTGTGGGTACATCAGGTGATTTTGTACAAACACAACTTAATGTCCCTTTTAATTCAACTGTTCAGTATAAATTGTTAATCAGTAATAATAAACCGCAAAATGCAACGGTAGGAGGGTCTGCATATTTAGCTCCTTTTACAGATGTCATGCCATCTAATTTAAGCAACGTCAGTATTGTTGGAAATACAAGTACAGGTACAGGAACGACATGTTCACCAACACTTTCAGGTGATAATACAAGTGGTTATACACTAAAAGGTACTTTTAGTGGTGATGCTGCAACAACGTGTACGATCATACTTCAGAGTACTGCCAGTAAAGCAGGTACTATAACTAATACTGCAAGTATAGAAGCAACATCAACAGACCTAACAACCACAAATGATACAAGCTCAGTCAATACGGTTATTACGTATCCATCAGTAACAGCAGACCCAACAATTTTAGAAGCACGTTTTAGTGTTAATCCTGATGTACCTACCATTGAGCGTGGTAGAGTTGGTACACAGCTGATTAATATAAAAAATGAAGGGCCAAATGATGCAACAAATTCAGTTGCCACTTATGTTGCTACACCCAAAACGGGTGTAACTGTTGCATCTGTGAGTGTTGTAGATGGGAATGCGTGTACAGTAAGTGGACTAAACTGGACATGTCCTTTAGGAAGTATTGCCAATCAGGAGACAAAGCAACTGTCTGTGAGTTATAACACTGTAACAGTAGCATCATTGGGGAATGCTCAGCAACAAGCAACAGTTAAAGTAGCAAGTGATGAATTTAACCCTGGTAGTGGTGCAGGAGAGACACTCTATAAAGTTTGGGGTACCAATGAAAATAATGAAATTCGAACAAATGGGGCATTTTGGGTTGGTTATACTGGTGCAGGAGGTCAAAACATAGAGGGTACATATGCTAATGAGTACACAAGTATTACAGGTGCATGGCCACTTAATCAAGCCAGCCCAACGGGTGGCTATTTAGTCACGAGTGGAAATGACGTGAGAGATTCTGTCTATGCTGCATCAAGCTCCACTGCTCCAGCACAGCTACAAAAGGTTATTACTAATATGGTTTCAGATCCTGCTCGTGCAGTTAAGCTAAGTTATATTGTTAGTAATACAAATAATGAAGTTATAGGGGATAACCGTCGTGCATGGGAATTTACCACAGGTGTCTATATTTCTAACTCACAGAACGTGCAAGTGTGTATGGGCAATAGTAGTTCACGTATTGATGATAGTGGATACATTATGATTGATGGTGTTGAAATTACCCGTATAGATGGCTATAACGACAAAGTTTCATTGCAAGGTAGCCGTAGTTTAGATGCAGGTTATCATCGAATTACTTATCGTATTGCCAACCGAAATTCGAATAGTAGTAATGAAAGGTCTCAGGGTAATTATGGTGCGATAGGCTTATCGTTAAGTGGCGATTGTACAACTGCAAATTATGATCAGGCTACTGCTGCAGGTATTCCTGTGAGCATTAATATTATAGACGGTGCAAAAATTAAAATTGCTAAAAATTCTGTCAATGGTACAGGTACTTTTAATTATATTAATCTGAGTAACTTGGTAAATAACACAACAGATGTGACTACAGATAGCGTAACAACCACAACAGCAAATACGCCTACAGACTCTACGCAACAACTATGGGCCAAAGTACTCAATAAAGATGTATCTGTGACTGAAAGTGATTTAACTGGATATGTATTATCTGGTGTGAGTTGTACAGATGCCAATGGCTCTACTACAGGCAATACAGGTACTTTTTGGGCATTGGTAAATAATGTATTGACGATTCCTGCTGAACGTATCAAAGAAGGTGCAAATATCACCTGTACGTTTACCAATAGAAAGCTTATTTATATAGATATTTCAGGTCGAGTATTTGTTGATAATAGCGGTACTACACTAGATGCGAGTAAAGCCTATAATGGCATTCAAGATACAGGTGAAAAAGGAATTGCAGATACTACTATTGTTTTAAATAACTGTGGCACAACTCAACTGGGTTCGTTATTAACCAATGCCAATGGAGATTATGCTTTTTCAATTGAGCACAGTTTACTGCCAGCATCATTTTGTATCGTTCAACAGAATCTCCCTGAATATACTTCTGTGAGTGGTACAAGTGGATATAATCGGTCTACAAACACAATTAGCTTAACTAAAACGAGTGCTACAAATTACACTGGAAATAACTTTGGTGATGTGATTGTCAGTGTGGTTTTGAATGAAGATGGACAACATACTGTCACTGCTGGAGATGTAACGGACTACCCACATCGTTTGACTACACAAATTCCAGTGAAATTGACCGAGTTGTTACGCACACAAACGCAACAACCGAATTCTAGTATTGATCAGCCATGGCAAGCTTTAATTTATCAAGATACTAACTGTAATGGTCAGGTTGATTCGGGTGAGTCTATTTTTAATCCGACCACATCAAATATGATTTCATTACAGCCAAATAGTGATTTGTGTTTAGTGCAACGTGTTCATGTACCAAGTAATGTGGCTACAGGAGCACAGCATATTGGAGAGCTACAAGCAAGCTATCAATTTACTTTAGCGAGTCCTGCAGAAACTATTTATGGAAAAACAAACAAACGTTATGATGTTACGCTGATTGGTACTGCTGGACTAACATTGTCTAAAAAAGTGCGTGCAGTTGCAAGCTGTCCATCTACATCATCTGATGTAAATGCTTTTTCAACAATAAATCAGGCTTCAAAAAGTGATCGTTTGGAATACGAAATTACTTATAAAAACAACAGTACCAAGAAGCTACAAAATGTAAAAGTGAAAGATAGCTTACCTATAGGTACTAGTTTTGGCAGCCAGACTTGTGGTGTAACACCGAGTGATAATACTTGTAGTACGACACGTTCAGACAGTGCAATGCAGTGGAATTTAACGGGCTTATTAATGCCAGCAGCTTCAGGAACACTTAGATTTTGTGTTGCTCAATAGTAGACGTGCTTTACTATCAAATGTTACGTATTCGATTTGTTGACAGATAGCAATAATAGAGCCCATAGCAAATTTTGCCATGGGCTCTGAACAAAGTGAGTAGGGTATAACTGCTTTTTAAATTAGAGCTAGGGTTATATTGATTTGACGACTATCTTTAGTAATAAATGGTATAGCTAGACGACGCATAACTTGCGACAGATAGGTTTTTTTTGAAATAAAGTGGACTTGTCTTGATGTACCTTTAATATTTGTTGAAACTATAAATTAGCTTACTTGTTTCTTTTTTAATATTTATTTTGTAAGTGGCCATCTCTCATGAAAGGTTAGATCTGATCGATTGACGCAAATAAATATATTTATATATTAATCCGTTATATTTTTATTATATTAGTTTTTATTAGAATTAGATGTACAATTAATTTTTGCAAACAAATTATCTTTTATCTTGTTTTATGTTGTTTGTGTTGGGTATTTTTAAATTTGAATTACCTAATTGGTGTATTATTCTCATTAAGTATCTTGTATTATGTTTTATATGAAAAAAGTATTTTGGTTTGGGTGAATTTACACAAGATGGTGTATATTATGCATACAATGTGAAGACGGCTTGAGCGATGTATGAGAAACTATCAAAAATACTTTATGTTAAGTTGAGGAGCGATAGGTAGTGTATTTCACGAATTATTGGACAAAAGGTCTATTGGGGGTAGCAAGTTTTATTTTAGCACTGAATGTTTCTGCTGAAACGAAGTTAGCAAAAGATCCTGTGTCTGTAGAGCTTAAAACCTATCTGATGACCACAGGGACTGACGGTAACCCAGTTGCAAAACTTGTGAGCAATGTGAAGCCAAATGATGTTGTTGAGTATCGTGCAACGTATACAAATAACACTTCAGGTGATATTAAAAATCTTGTTGCTACTTTACCTATTCCAGTAGAAACCTATTTTTTGGCTAAATCAATGCCAGAAAATGCACAAGCAAGTGTAGATGGTGTGAGCTTTTCAGCTATGCCACTCAAACGTAAAGATGGCGATAAGTTAGTGAATGTCCCACTCAAAGACTATCGTGCATTACGTTGGACTATTCCTGTACTCCCAAAGGGTAAGTCTATTACCGTTTCAGCAGAAACACGTGTTAATGGTGAGAAGTCACAAACGAAATAATACCTCATTTTTGAAATCAATAATTTGTTTAGATTTCCGTAGGTTATTATTCAACATGTGCCAGTTTATATTGATCTAGTATTTTTTAATCGCAATCTTGATTTATGGTTAAGTTTTGATTATTTCAAGATCTTTAGTTTAAGCGTCTTTGTCAGTAATTCAAATCAAGTTAGTTGATATTGAGTATTTTAATAGGGGAAATATCCGCAATGCTAAATCAAGCACAACGTTTAAAACTGACGCAACTAGCAACTTCAATGGCTTTGGTTGCTGGTGGTGTTGTTTTTGCTTCAACAGCACAGGCTGCTGCACCAAGTGCAGGTACGAATATTAGTAACATTGCATCTGCAAGCTATACCGATAGTAATGGTTCTGAAAAATCTGTAACGTCGAATGTTGTAACAACGACTGTTCTACAAGTGGCTAGCTTCACTTTAGAAGCAGATACAACACAAAATGCGAATGCGAACGGTCAAGTATCTATTTCTCATACCTTAACTAACACGGGTAATGGTAGTGATACGTTCAGTGTTGCAGTTGCAAACAATGACAGCCGTGATAATACGACAGATAACTATGACTTTAATGGTTTAAGTGTTTATCTTGATGCCAATAAAGATGGTATTCCAGACAGCCAAACACCAATTAGTCAAGTCACGTTGGCTGCTGGTCAATCGGTGAATGTTATTGTACGTGCAAATACTGCAAGTACAGGTGTAACTGCAGGCGATCTTGGTAAGTTAACCGTATCTGCAGGAAGTGGTGTAGATACATCTCTGACTAAGAAGAATGTAGATACTGTTAAAATCACGAATGGTGCAGTGATTAGCTTAGTGAAATCTGCAAGTGTACAAAACGTAGATCCGACAGCGTCAGATGCTTCACGTGAAGTTGAATATACTTTAGCTTACCAAAACACCGGTAACACAACAGCAACGAACGTAACTATTACTGACGTTTTACCAGCGAACCTTATCTATACTGCAGGCTCTGCAACGTTAAATGGCTCAAGCTTGTCAGATGCATCAGATGCAGATGGTTATGTCTATGATTCTGGAAAAGTAAAGTTAGTACTTCCTAGTGTTGCTGCTAACAGTTCAGGTGTATTGAAATTTAAAGTCAAAGTTGTTCAGAATGCACCTGCAGGTAAAATCACCAACGTTGCAAGTGTTGATCCAGATGGCGACAATGGCCCAGAAGGTTCAACAAACTCAAACTCAAATGACGTGACTGTAATGTCTATCAAAAAAGGTACGATCAACGACAGCCTTACAGATGCGTTTGCTGATGGTGCTTCAACAACAACACCAACTCCAGATGTTGTGAGTCAGTCAACGACTCAAGGTACATCGATCAGTTTCGGTTCAGCTAGTGGCGAGCCAATTGTTGTCCATAACACAGGTAATGTTACAGAATCCTACAACATTACAGTAGATAAGAACACTTTGCCTTCGGGTAGTGTTGTTGAGTTATTTAAAGCAGATGGTGTAACACCATTAACAGATACTAATGGCGATGGTGTTTTAGACACAGGGCCGATTGAAAAAGGTGGGAAGTACCAAGTTGTTGCAAAAGTAACACTGCCTTCAACTTATTCAACAACAACAGCTGTGAATGCAATCTTAACAGCTTCTCCTGTGAGTGATTCATCTCTTAAAGATACAATCAAATTAGAGGTAAGTAAGGTTACGGCCGCTACTGTAGATTTGTCTAATGGTGATGCAACGAACTCTACAGGTTCGACACCTGGTGCATCTGGTCAAGATACTGCACAATATATTGATACTAAATCAACTAAACCCGGTCAAGGGGTGAGCTTCCCATTGGCTGTAACAAACACTGGTGCAAATGCAGATAACTACAACTTATCTACAGCAACAGACTTACCTACAGGTTGGACAGTACAATACTATTTAGCAGATAGCTCAGGTAACCCTACAGGTTCAGCAATTACCAATACAGGAAATGTTCCAAGTAACACGACTATAAAATTGGTGGCGGTTGTTACACCTGCACAAAATACGCCTGCAGGCAATCAAGAAGTATTGTTTAAAGTTGCTTCACCAGCAACAGGCTTAACAGATGTAATGTCTGACCGTGTGGTTGTAGAAACTGTTCGTACAGTAAGCCTTCAAAATGACCGTTCTGGTCAGATTGCACCAGGTGGTACGGTTGTTTATAAACATACGCTCACGAACAATAGTAATATTGTAGAAAGTACGAAAAACTTACCATTTACATTGACGAATGACCAATCTAGTAATGGTTGGGTAACAAGTATATTTGTTGATACAAATGGTAATGGTATTGCAGATTCAGACGAGTTAGTAACAGGTAGCGATTTTTCTGATAAGAAAGCAACGCTAGCTATTGGTGAGTCAGTGAACTTACTTATTAAAGTTCAAGCGCCAACGAATGCGACAGCAGGTACTGCAAATGCTGTAACGTTTACAATTACGCCAACAGATGTAAATGGTCAATCTGCTAAATCTGTGACGAATACTGACTTAACGACAGTGACAAGTGGTCAAGTACGCTTAGTCAAAGAGCAGGCATCTGTAGATTGTTCTACAGGCCAAGTTTCATCTGGTTCTTATTCTCAAAACTCAATATCTGCAAAACCAGGTACGTGTGTGAAGTATAGAATTACTGCTTACAATGAAGGTAATGCAAATGTTACCAATGTTGTAGTAAGTGACTCTACACCTACATATACAACGTTGAAAGTGATTAATGGCGTATCACCGTTAGCGACAAATGCAACGCTAACGAGCTCAACGACTGCTTTAACTGATGGTTCAACAGGCACAATCTCTGCAGAGAAAACACCGCTTGTACCAAATTCAAATGCCTCATTAGAGTTTGTAATCAAAGTGAATAATTAATTTTTATGAGCAGTTTTAATTGCTCATCATCAATTGGTTAAAGCTGTGAGCATTTGCACTTTGCAAGTGCTCACATGCAAATTTTCTATTTACACTATTGGGTTGAATGGTAAAGCACTGTGCTACGACAGAAGAACACTAAAGTACGTCAAAACATATCTTTCATGCTATCTACATTGACAGTATCTATATTGTCTGCCCAAGATAGTTATGCTACAAATGTTCCAAATGCAGGTACTACAATTCAAAACATTGCGTATGCAAACTTTTTAGATACAAAAAATAATCAACAACAATTGGCTTCAAATACTGTGCAAGTAAATGTTGAAGCACTTTATGCTATCGCTTTCTCTGCATCACCAGTACTAGAGGTAGAGCCAAGTGTGCGAGTCATATGGGCAAATACCTTATCAAATAATAGTAATGCACCAGTGAATGTTCAACTAGATGCATTAGCCACAAGTACATTAAATAATGTAAAGATTTACATAGATACAAATAAAGATGGTCAGTTTGATGACAATGACCAAGAAGTAACAACGTCTGTCCCTTTAGCTGTTGGGCAGAGTGTTAATGTATGGGTTGTTGCGACAACCAATGCAGACTTGAGCGAAGGTCAGCAATTAAATCTACCTATTAAAGCGACAGTCATAGAAGACCCACAAGTGATGGCGACGACTACAGATCGTGCAGTCAGTTATGGTGCCAATTTAGTTGCAAACTTAGAAGTACAACAAAAAACATTTGAGCCGACTACAGCGACAAATTACGATTTAAATTACACGCTAAATATTAGTAACCAAGGTAAACAAACAGCTCGACCTATAGATGTCATGGTTGATGGTCAAGTACAAAAACTGGTTCTGTTAGTGGATGATTTGCCACCAAATACAACATTTAAGTCAGCTCTGGCAAAAAATACACAGGCTAAAATTTTATATAAGCTGACCAATAATACATATACCACGATCATACCAAGTGACTTGACGCAGATTAGTCAATTAGTGGTTGGGTTTCCACAGATTGCTGCAAATGCTTCTGAGCAAGTTGATCTTGCTGTGACGATGAATAGCAATATTGCCAAAACTACCGTAAAAAATACCTATAAAGTATCTTATGCAGTTTCAAATACCCAAAAAGATATTTCATCAAATATTGCCTCTACGGTTGTTGCAGGTACGACAGGTATTACTAACAACACAAGCAACTTTAAAAGTATTTTAGCAACAGGCAGTGTGAGTAGTCCGCTGAATATAGAGGCGACAAACTCGAGCTGTAATATTAATCGTGATGCAATTGATCACGTAAAAATTCAAATTAAGTCTACGAAAACAGGCGATATAGAAACGGTTTTGGGTGTTGAAACTGGTGTAAATACAGGTGTTTTTCACTATACATTGCCAACAACACTTTCAGAAACTGCTGTTCCATATGATACAGTCTTGCAAACTGTAAAGCGTGATCAAGTGAATATTCGCTTAACAGATTGTTCTGACTCACAAGGTCAATCGACTGAAGCAGTAACAGATGTTAGTGCTGATGTAATGATAGACCCATATGGTATTGTTTTTGATGCAAAAACTGGTTTACCTGTGTCTGGTGCCACAGTTACATTGCTAGATCAAGCGGGTCAACCGATTACCGATAATGTCGCTTTTAAAATAGATGCTCAAACGGGTGAAACGATTTCCATTCCTGCTAAGCAAGTAACAAATAGTGCAGGTGAGTTTGTTTACCCATTAGTCAAGGCAGGTACTTATAGTATTGCTGTTGATACAACAACAATTCCTGGTAATACCAAGTACACTTTCGTGAGTGATAAAAGTGTTTATCCAAGCTTTTCAGCAGATAAGGTTGTTGATTTAAAGTGGTCTTATGCAGGGCAATTCACGTTAAATAATGGTGATCCTGCATTAAATATTGATATACCTATTGACCCTGCAGCGACAACGACAAATTCATCTTTATTTGTAAAAAAAGTAGCATCAAGTAAAACTGCTGAAATTGGTGAGTTTGAAGAATATACCGTTACTGTAGCAAATCGTGGTACAGCGGACTCAACGAATGTTGCGATGACAGATACATTGCCAAGAGGCTTTGTCTATATGCAAGGTTCTATGCGTGTAGATGGTACAAAAGTCGCTGACCCGATTGGCGGTAAAGGGCCTTACTTGAAGTTAGGGCTTGGTACGCTTACACCAAGTAAAGAGGTAAAAGTACAGTATCGTGTCTATATTGGGCCAAATGCACTCAATGGCGATGGTATTAACCGAGTACGGGTAAAAGATGCAACAGGCACAGAATCGAATGAAGCCTTCGCTGCTGTAGAGGTGACCCCCGGTGCATTAATTTCTGATGGGTTTATTGTGGGTAAAGTATTTACCGACTGTAACCAAAATGGTATGCAAGACTCTGGTGAACTTGGTGTACCCGGCGTACGACTTTACCTTGAAGATGGTAGCTATGTTATTACAGACAGTGAAGGGAAGTACGACTTTTATGGAGTTAGTGCTAAAACTCACGTTTTAAAAGTTGATAGCACAAGTTTACCGATTGCATCTCAATTAAACTTAATTAGTAATCGTCAAGCGGGTGATCCCAATAGTCGTTTTGTTGACTTGAAACGTGGCGAATTACATCGGGCTGACTTTGCAATCAGCGATAACGCTTTACAGTGTGGTCAACCGTTAATACAACGTGTGCTAGATCGAAAAAAGAAGATTGAACAAGATAATACTAATTTAGAGCAGGTATTGCGTTCTGACTTAACGGCAGACCCAATTTTCTCTAAAGTGACTGACGTACGAAGTCAGCCAGCGAGTGGTTGTATTTCTGCACAAGGTTTTCCTGCAAACTGTAATCTTGATTTTTCTAAAGAACAACTGAAAGAGTTAAAACAAGTACAGTTTGAACCTGAAAAAAATCAACCTCAGCCAAATGACTCAGATTCAAGTCGTGCTATAAAAATGGTGAGTTTGGAAACTGCTTTAGAAAATGCACCAAATAATCAATTAGAAATTTTAAACTTAAAAGATGGGCAAGTCCTATCTTATCCTCAAACAGCTGTTCAGTTAAAAGGTACTGCAGGTACTCAGCTAGAGTTATGGGTAAATGGCAAGCAAGTTTCAGAAAAGCGTATTGGTAAGCGAGCAGTACTACCCAGCTTACAGGTCTCAGGATTAGACTTTATTGGTATAGATTTGCAAGTTGGGCGTAACACCATTGAAGCACGTCAAGTTGATATGATGGGTAATGTTCGTGATAAAAAACAGATTGAAGTGGTTGCACCGGGTCAACTAGATAAACTGAAACTTGAGCCCAGCAAGGTTGCTGTACAAGCCAATGGTTATGACCGTTATCATGTTGTGTTAAAAATTGTAGATAGTCACGGTACTTTAGTTTCGAGCCGTACACCAGTTACCTTAGATACCTCTATTGGTAAAATAGATTTAGTCGACTTAGACCCGAAACAAGCAGGTACGCAAGTCTTTGTTGAAGGTGGCACACTTGTTGTACCAATTATCGCACCGATTGAAGCGGGCGAAGGTGTACTGTCGGTTGAAAGCGGTATTTTTCATGCCAACATGCCAGTGCGTTTTTTACCTGATTTACGCCCACTTATTGCAGTTGGTATGCTTGAAGGTTCTATTAACTTTAAGAAATTTGACCCTACACAATTGGGAAGTACTCACTCAAATGATGGTTTTGAAGAAGAGCTAAACGAAATTTCATCTTCCCATAATGGTAAACGTAGCGTGAATGGTCGTGCGGCACTATTTTTAAAAGGACAAGTGAAAGGCGAATATTTACTGACTTTAGCGTATGATTCTGATAAAGATAAAAACCAGCGCTTATTTCGTGACATTCGCCCAGATGAATACTACCCAGTATATGGCGATTCAGCGACAAAAGGTTTTGATGCACAATCAACAAGTAAGCTCTATGTTCGCGTAGATAAAGGCCGTTCATATGCAATGTATGGTGACTATGTCACCCGTACTGAAAATGATGAAGGTCTATCTTTAGGGCAATACAACCGTTCATTGACGGGTCTTCGTAGTGGTGTGGAAACAGATAAATACAAAGTCACTGCATTTGCGGCCAATACCAATACCCAACAAATCGTGAATGAACAGAGAGCAATGGGAATCTCAGGTCCTTATAGTTTAGGTGGAATTAATGCCCAAGATATCCAAGACAATAGTGAAAAAGTTGAAGTGATTACACGAGACCGCAATAATCCGGGACTCATTATTGCACGCAGTACACTCACTCGTTTTACAGATTATGAAGTAGATTCTTTTAGTAACAGTATTTATTTAAAAGACCCTGTTTCAAGTGTTGATGCAGATTTAAACCCGATCTATTTACGTATTACCGTAGAGTCAGATCAGGGCGGTGAAAAGTATGTAGTCGGTGGTGTCTCTGGTTCAATGAAAGTCACTAAGCAAGTCAAAGTTGGTGGTTCTTATGTCAAAAGTGATAATCCGCTAACACAAGACCAACTTGCCAGTGTAAATACAGTGGTTAAATTTGCCAATGATAAGGGCAAATTGATCACCGAATTTGCACGTTCAGAAAATATTTACAGTGATTTGACCAGTACAACAGATATGAAGGCTCAACCTGATGCTTCGGGTAAGTTATCTGGCAATGCAGCGCGTGTTGAGTTGAATTATGCATATAAGGACTTAGATACAAAAGTCTATCGTAACCAAGCAGATAGTGGCTTTTACAATACAGCTGCACCCATTACAGCGGGTCGTAAAGAAAGCGGTGTCAAAACACGTGTGCAATTGAACAATATTGGTTTAGCTAAGTTGGAAGCGATTCGTACTGAAGATCAGACCAATGGCATTAACCAAGGTGTTTCAGCAAGTATAGAGCGTGCAATTAATCGAATGATTGCCATAGAGTTAGGTCTAAAATACTATGATAAATCAATCATTCAATCTACTTCGAATACCTCTATCACACCTTATCATGGCACAACGGTACGAACTAAGTTAACGAGTCAACTACCTTGGCAAGGCTCAAATGTATTTGCTGAATATGAACAGGATATTATAGAGGCCAATCGTCGAGTCTTTGCCTTGGGTGGAAATTATCAAATTAATTCAAAACTCAGAGCATATGGCCGTCATGAAATCCTTTCTAGTCTCGGTAGTACTTATGACTTAAATAGTAGTGACCGTAAAAATGTAACCGTTTTTGGTCTAGATAGTAAATATAACAATAATGGTACAGCATTCAGTGAGTATCGCGTACGTGATGGCGTGAGTGCACGTGAAGCTGAGGCAGCGATGGGTTTACGTAATCGCTGGGAAATCGAAAAGGGCTTTTATGCCAATACAAGTTTTGAAAAAACGAAAGCTTTAGTCAGCACTACAAGTAATAGTTCGGAAAGTACAGCGGCTTCATTAGGTCTGGAGTATTTAAAAAATCCAAACTGGAAAGCCGTTGGACGTGTTGAAGGGCGTTTAACAGATCAGGCCAATACATTTTTAAATACTTTAGGGATTGCATATAAGTACTCTGAAGATGTGACATTATTAGCAAAAAATATTGTGAGTCAAAGCAATAGTAAGAGCAAAAGCAGTGGCGATCGCTTAATCGATCGTTTTCAGTTGGGCTTAGCGTATCGAGATAATGAACGTAACCGTTTCGATGCTTTGTCAAAAGTAGAGTATCGTTATGATCATAATCAAACTGATTTAACGAATCCTTACTTAAAGCAAGTTTATATTTTCTCTCATCATGTAAATTATCACCCAGTGAAAGATTGGACGGTTTCTGGTCAATATGCAGTAAAAAGTGTGAATACAACTTTCTCTAATGTAGAGTCTAGCGGTATAACACACATGCTGAGCGCACGTACAATGTATGACATTAATGACCGATGGGATGCGGGTGTGCATGCGGGTGCTTTATGGTCAAATGTCACATCAGGGCAACGCATTTTATTAGGTGCAGAAGTGGGATATTTAGTTGCGGCCAATTTATGGGTTTCTGGGGGATATAATTTCTCTGGTTACAAAGATGATGACCTTGTGGAAAGTGATACGACACTCCAAGGCGCTTACTTACGCTTTAGATTCAAGTTTGATGAAAACTTGTTTAAAAGTGGAAAAAATAGTTATTAATCATTGCGAAAATAGTCATAAATGATTCACTGTCTGAATTGATTTTGAAGGGAATGGAGAGTTTAAGCCCTTCAAAATCAAATCTAGTTTGTTAAAGCCTGAGTGGTTTGGGTATATGTAAATATACGATAACTTGGCATTTAAGCTTTGGTTTTATCTTAATATGACCTACGTTTAACATGAATCATTTGTTGATTTTTGATATAAGCCTGCTCTAAGCATGCCTGCCTTTAATTGCTTTTTTTGTACCCAAGTACTTGGAAGCTGTAACGTATTTAACTCACGATCTGCTTCGACATAAATTAAAGCGTTTTCTGATAAAATGGTATCTACTTGTTCAGCTAAGATTTGCCATAAATTGAGGCTATAAGGTGGGTCAAGAAAAACAACATCAAATGGGCCAGCTGTTTTATTTAATGCAACCTGTGCTGTTTGTATATGTAGTGTGCATTGGGTTTTTGCATCAAGTAATGTGATATTTTGCTGTAAAAATTTTGCTTGAGTCGTATTTGGCTCAATCATAGATACATGCTTTGCTCCACGTGACAATGCCTCAAATGCCAATGCTCCAGAACCTGTGCAGACATCAAGCACGTTGGCATTTTGAATATCCCACATGAGCCAATTAAATAGGGTTTCTCTGACACGGTCAGGGGTTGGTCGTAAACCATCGACACTGGCAAAACCCAGCTGTCTACGTTTCCATTGGCCACCAATAATACGTAATTGATTTTTCATATAAATTAGTCGCTTATATCGCTATCATCATCTGGGATTGACGCAACAGGTGGGCGCACTTGAGGTGTGCTTTGCGTTGCTGTACGTTGCTGACGCCGTGCAGTTGGGCTATTCGGTAAAATTGCATTTGGGTCCGCTTCTAACATACGCCCACCACTTGGTAGCTGACTTGGTCGGATACCTGCGGTCATGAGGCCACCATTAACCTGTTGTGGTGTAGGTTGGATAGGGTTATTTTTACGCTGAATCATCCAATAGTCAAAAATGGGTTTCGCAATATGTGCTGCTGCACCACCGTGACGACCATTTTCCCAAACCACCGCAATTGCAATTTCTGGGTCATCTGCAGGGGCAAAGCCGACAAATAAACCATGGTCATACTGTCTATGGGTGAGTAAGGCTTCGTTATACTTTTTACCCTGAGCAATACTTTTAACCTGAGCCGTACCGGTTTTACCTGCAATTTGATACACATTACTGCGAATACTACGTCCAGTACCCTGATTGATCACATCAATCATGGCATTACGCATTTTAACCCAGTCTTCTGGTGTACCATTAAATTTGACTTCACCATCAGGTGCATTCACCACTGTATGTGGTTTTGCACCTTTTACATCGTATAAAACATGAGGGGTAATGTGTTTGCCTTGATTAGATACAATCGCTGTTGCCATTGCGAGCTGTATTGGTGTGGCAGTAAATGCACCTTGCCCAATACTTACAGAAATGGTTTCACCTTTGAGCCATTTTGACTTATATGTTTTGAGTTTCCATGCAGGGTTTGGATAGATACCAGCACTTTCGCTCGGTAAATCAAGACCAGTTTTAGCACCAAAACCAAATTGACGCATCCATTCATTCATGCGGTCAATGCCCATTTGATTCGATAAAACGTAAAAATAGGTATCGCAAGACTCTTGAATGGCTTTGCTCATATTAACAACGCCATGGCCTGTTTTTTTCCAGTCTCGAAACTTATGTGAATCGCCAGGAAGTTGGAAGTAACCAGGGTCATGAATTGCTGTTCCCCAGTCGACGACACCAAAATGAATACCCCCTAAACCTTCCATGGGCTTAATGGTTGAGCCCGGTGGATATGTGCCTTGCACAGCACGGTTATAAAGCGGTTGGTCAAGGTTATCTCGTAAAGATGAATAATCTGGGCCACTAATACCTGTAACGAATAAGTTAGGATTAAAACTTGGACTTGAAACGAGTGCTAAAATTTCCCCTGTTTTGGGGTTAATAGCCACTACAGCACCACGCTTACCTGCAAGTTGCTCAGATGCAACGACCTGTAGGCCATAATCAATAGATAAATAGAGGTCATCACCCTGAGCCGGCTGTTTTCGGCCTAAGTGGCGTAAAATATTACCATGGGCATCGGCTTCAACGGACTCATTGCCGGGTGTACCATGCAGGAGAGATTCATATTGACGTTCTACACCACTTTTACCAATCAGGTTTGTTCCTGAGTAGAGGTCTTTATCTATATTTTTGAGTTCTTTGTCATTAATTCGACCGACATAACCAATCACATGTGCAAAGAGTTCACCATATGGATAGTAGCGTGTCATTTGGGTTTCAATTTGAACACCCGGGAATAAATATTTTGCCTCGCTAAAACGAGCAATCTCACTTTCATTGAGGTTGAGCTTTAGTGCAACACGTTCAGTTTTTTTAGCGGTTTTAATACGTGCTGTAAATTTATCAATATCATCTTGGCTTAAGTTTAATACGGGAGTAAGACGGCTGACTGTATCATCAATATTATCAACATCTGCTTTACTTAGTGTTGCAGTAAATACAGGGTAATTGTCTGCTAATAAAATACCATTACGGTCATAAATGTAGCCACGGGTCGGGGCAATGGGTTGCAGTCGAATACGGTTGTTGTCTGACGCGGTAACAAAGTCTTTATGATGAATAATTTGTAAGTAAATATAACGAGAAATTAAAATAGAAAAGCAAAATACCACAATCCCTACAGCAATAAATACACGGTTCCGATAAATCTTTTTTTCTTGTTGCACATTTTTGAGCGGAAAGTGTTGCTTCATATAGATTACATTATACAGAGGTTAGATTTGCAAGGGCTCACATTCTACCCTAACATATGCCGAAATTATGCGGGTATTTTCTTAAATTATGTAACTATTTTACCTGCAAACACGATGGGCTACTAAAAAAGACTAGGTGTTTGATGTCTATTTTGTTACATTCAGAAAAAATCACTGAAGCACATCGCGTTTATGCTGATGATGCATCATAAACTGCACAGCTTTTCTCTATTAAAAGCTGATATCCTATAAAGATTCTAGATTTGGTGAACTTACTTTCATCATGCATAGTCAGGCACGTTTGAGAGCAGATACATGTTGGATTATATCAGTCATCTTTGGCATTTATTTTGGCTCAGACCAGATCATTGGGCTGTGTTAAGTATTATTCCTGTGACTGCTTTTGTAACATGGGCTCATGTGTGGATGGCACTGCGGATGGTGTTTTATCCGATTCAATTTTGGGGCGTGCATATTGGCCCTATTCCGCTGGGTTGGCAGGGCATTGTGCCTCGTAAAGCGGGCCGTATTTCAGGCATTATTACAGACAATACACTGAAAAAAATTGGTTCATTGGCTGAGTTTTTAGATGCCATGGATCCTAATGAAATGGCCGATATTATTGGTCAGCAGATTAATGCTGAACTTGAGCATTTGATTGATGAAGTCATGTGTGAGCGTAATGCGGTACTCTGGGAAAATTTACCTTTTGCTATCAAACGCCGTATTTATGAGCATGCACATAAACAGCTGCCACAGTTACTACATGATTTGGTGATTGATTTAACTGACCATGTTGAAGATTTAGTCGACATGCGAGAAATGGTTGTTCACCAAATGGAGAATGACCGTAAATTAATGGTCAAAATGTTTTTAAAAGTCGGACAAAAAGAAATCGACTTTATTTGGCATATTAGTGCTTTAATAGGGTGTTTCTTTGGTCTTATCCAAATGCTCGTTTGGTTTATTGTGCCATGGCATTGGACCGTGCCTTTTTGGGCAGCCATTTGGGGGCTACTGACCAATTGGATTGCCGTGTGGATGGTTTTTAATCCATTATATCCGCATCTTGTAAAATATCCTCAGTGTTTTAAACGCACTAAACATCATGGTTTTCCTTGGATTATACCAATTGTGCCACGTATAGGGCGGTATAATATTCAAGGGGCGTTTATGAAGCGTCAGGTCGAAGTCTCTGATGTGTTTGCTAGGGTGGTAACGGAAGAACTCATTACTTTAAAAACCATCATGACTGAGATGATGTATGGCGGGCAGAAAGAAAAAACGCGTCAAATTGTGAAAAAACACATTAATCATATTACAGATACACCTTTAGTTCGCACCACTTTACAGCTGTCTTTAGGGCCAAAAGAGTATGCAAAATTAAAAACGGACTTGATTGACCGTTCAATAGAAATTACGATGGTGCCTGTGAGTGACCCTGCATTTAATGCCAGTCGAGCACAAAAAATATTTACAATGTTTAGAGATCGGATTCGTGATCTTACACCACACGAGTTTCAAAACTTGTTACGTCCTGCATTTCAAGAGGATGAGTGGATTTTAATTGTACTGGGTGGAGTCACAGGCTTCATTGCAGGTACAATACATTTGTTTGTTGCTTTTTTATAATTGTATGTTGTTCTGCTTTCATTTTATTTAGGTAGAATGTATTGGTAAAATTTATTGTTAAATGAGGATTTATAATGCGCATTATCTTACTCGGACCACCTGGAGCAGGTAAAGGTACACAAGCTCAGCTGATCTGTAAGCGCTATGATATCCCACAAATTTCAACCGGTGATATGCTCCGTGCTGCAATTCGTGAAGGGACTGAACTTGGTCTACAAGCAAAAAGTGTGATGGACGCAGGTGGCCTTGTATCTGATGAGTTGATTTTAGGCTTGGTAAAAGAGCGTATTTCACAACCTGATTGTGTAAATGGCTGTATTTTTGATGGTTTTCCTCGTACTATTCCACAAGCTGAAGCTTTGGAAAAAGAAGGGATTGCAATTGATCATGTGATTGAAATTGCTGTGCCTGATGAAGAAATCGTGCAACGTTTATCGGGTCGTCGTCAACATGCGGCATCGGGTCGTGTATACCATGTAGTGTATAACCCACCAAAAGTTGAAGGTAAAGATGATGTAACGGGTGAAGATTTAATTCAACGTCCAGATGACCAAGAAGAAACCATTCGTAAGCGTTTGACAGCGTACCATGCTGAAACGGCTCAGTTGGTTGGTTTTTATCAGTCACGTGCAAATACTGACAACAGTGCCTCTTATGACAAGTTAGATGGCTTACGTCCGATTGATGATGTTCAAGCAGATTTGTTTGCAATTTTAGACAAATAATTGAATGATATAAAAGAGCCATTGAGGCTCTTTTATATTTACATGAGTACATGTTATGAAAGTCTTACTGATTATATTTGTTGTTGTGAGCTTAGTTGGCTTGATGGTTTTAGCATGGCAAAGTCGTAAAATGCTTAAACAAGTTGTAGAAGAAAATAATCAGCGTCCAAAGCAAGTCAGAGCAAGACAATTACACCCTAAATTGCAACAGCAACAAAAAAATAAGAAATAGTTTAACTGGCTTTTTGAGCACCAAATTCAAAACGGTCTGGCCAACGGCAGACATCTGACACCACACACTCAGCACATTTAGGTTTTCTGGCAATACAGCAGTAACGACCATGTAAAATGAGCCAGTGGTGTGCATCGAGTATAAATTCTTTTGGAATGACTTTAATTAAACGGTGTTCCACTTCAAGCACATTTTTACCAATGGCTAAACCTGTACGGTTACCTACTCGGAAGATGTGTGTATCTACAGCCATGGCAGGCTGACCAAATGCTGTATTGAGTACGACATTGGCTGTTTTGCGTCCAACACCCGGTAAGGCCTCAAGTGCAGGGCGTGTATCGGGCACTTGGCTTTGGTGTTGCTCTATTAAGATTTTACAGGTTTTAATGACGTTTTCGGCTTTTGAGTTATATAAGCCAATGGTTTTAATATAGTCTTTTAAACCCTCTACACCGAGTGCATAAATAGCTTCAGGAGTATTGGCTACAGGGTAAAGCTTGTCTGTGGCTTTATTTACACTAACATCAGTTGCTTGTGCTGAAAGCATGACTGCAATTAAAAGTTCAAAATTAGATTGATAATTTAATTCAGTTTTCGGTGATGGTCGTTGTTCTTTGAGACGTTCAAAAAACACCTGAATTTGCTTTTTGGTCATGTTTTTACTGCTCATGACATCGCCTCTGTTGCTGTAATTTGTTGAAGGAGTTGCGCTAACTGCTCACGTTTTTTAGCATCTTCTCGTACACTAAGTTGCTTTTCTAGTTTTTTAATTTGTGTACGTAGGCGAGCCATTTGAATAGTCGTTTGTGGGTCAATCTCAGTTTTTTCTTCAATCGGTTTTTGTATTTCTATGCTAGGCACAGATTGAATGTGCTGCGAAAACTCGGCAAATAAACCTGTATTAATTTCAGCTTTTACAATTGGGCCACGCCGTGCAAAACGCTGTTTTTCTTCTCGTTGAATGTGAGCATAGTATCTGTGACGTAGGTCATCTTGCTCAAGCTGTTGTTGCTCAGTATTGAGTATTTGTGTGTCTGCAATCAGGTCAATACAGTCGACAGGGCAGGGGGCAATACATAGCTCACAGCCGGTGCATAAATCACTTAAAACGGTATGCATTTGTTTTCCACTGCCAATAATTGCATCGACAGGGCAAGCACTAATGCATTTGGTACAGCCAATACATTCATCTTCACGAATGACAGCTTTCATGCGTTGTGGCCGACCATTTTGTTGTATAGGCCATTCACTTTTTAGGGCAGTTAGTGCAGGGCGACCAAGCAGTGTGCTGAGTGCATCGGCAACAGGCTGACCACCAGGAATACACTTGTTGGCATCTTCACCTTGGCTGATGGCTTGAGCATAGGGTAAACAGCCATCTCTATGACCACATAAACCGCATTGGGTTTGTGGTAGCTTGGCATCAATTTGCTGAATGAGGGAGAAGTCTAAACTCATGTGGCTGGTCAATGTACTTTAAACGAAGGGATTGTGCATAAAACTGCGAAAAACAGCAAGTCATCATAACATAGCTGGGCCTTAAAATGAAAAACCGATGCATGGGGCATCGGTTTTACGCTGTGAAGGTAAAATTATTTTTCTACAAAGGCTCGTTCAATGACGTAGTCGCCCATTTCACCCATACGTGGTGACTCTTTTAAACCATGTTGATCAAGTAGTGCAGCGACATCTTTTAAAAATGATGGGCTACCACATAACATGGCACGGTCAGTTTCACGGTTAAAACGTGGTAAACCAATTTTTTCAAAGATTTCACCACTTTCAATGGCCGTAGTTACACGACCTTGCGTGTGAAACTCTTCACGGGTAACTGTTGGGTAGTAAACAAGTTTATCTTTAATGCCAAGTTCTTCAAAAAACTCATGGTTCGGTAGTTCGTTTAAAATGAGGTCTTGGTAAGCAAGCTCACTCACAAAGCGTGTACCATGTACAACAATGACTTTTTCAAAGCGTTCGTAAGTTTCTGGGTCACGGATAATAGATAAGAACGGTGCAAGCCCTGTACCTGATGACAATAAGTATAGGTTTTTACCTGGCAGTAAGTCATCATGTACCAATGTACCTGTTGGTTTTTTTGAAATTAAGATTTCATCGCCTACTTTTACTTTTTGTAAAATAGAGGTTAAAGGGCCGTCTTGTACTTTAATTGAAAAGAATTCAAGTTCTTCTTCGTAGTTGGCACTGGCAATAGAGTAAGCACGCATCAGTGGTTTGCCATTCACTTCTAAGCCAATCATCACAAACTGACCATTTTTATAACGTAAAGCTTGGTCACGTGTTGTTTTGAAGCTAAATAAAGTGTCATTCCAATGGTGAACGTCTGTAATGCGTTCAACGTTAAAAGCAGCCATGCAAAAGTCCAATTACAAATAATAAATATTACCTGCTATTTTAATCTAAATTCAATGCCTATAAACTGAATATATTTAATGGTCTTTATAAGAAAAAGTGATGAACGAATCGGTACACTTCCCAATCATAGCCACCATACATTCACCGTTTAAAGAAAAATTTGGTATACCTAGACAGCCAAATTTGGTTGATGTGCCTTGTTATATTGAATTGCTTGCACCTTATAACGATAAGTCTGCTTTTGAAGGCATTGAAGCATTTAGTCATTTATGGCTATTGTGGGTATTTCATGACAATAAAAAACAGCAAAGTTTTAAACCCCAAGTACGCCCACCAAGACTTGGTGGTAATCAAAAAATAGGTGTGTTCGCTACACGTAGTATGTATAGACCTGCAAATATTGGCTTGTCTGTTGTAAAACTGGTGAGTGTAGAGCAACATAACAATGGCATACGTTTGTGTGTGCAGGGGAGTGATTTATTAGATGGTACACCCATTTTAGACATTAAACCCTATATTTCGTATTCAGATGCCATTATTGATGCAAAGTCTGGCTATGCTGTTGAAGCACCCTTATTAAAACAGGTCTTTTGGCACACAGAGGCACTCAACCAACGCACAGCACTATTGCAACAGCATCATACCTCAGAACAAGAATTAAAATATTTAGAACAAGTTTTGGCTTTAGACCCTAAACCTGCGTATCAGCAAGATATAGAGCGTGTGTATGGGCTTAGGTTTTCTAACTTAGAGGTGAAGTTTAAAGTGAAATTGCAGGATGTCTTTATTGTTAATTTACAATATGTTGGTTTGGGGTGAAACAAGTTTTATCTAACTGACTTTGTGACTGAAATGATGTAGTATTGATTTAAAACTATTCAGAGTGTTTTGCAAATGACAGGCTCTAAATCACACACACAATATTCTTTTTTAATTGATTTACAGTGGTCCTTGCAGGCACTTGTGACAGATGGTCTAATGAATGAGCGAGATAAAATATTGGTGCAAACCACGCCACGCAATAAAAATAATATTACCATGCATCCACTGCAATGGATTGCAACCTTCGATTTAAAAAACCAGAAAAATAAAGATCAAACCTTAAGTTTAACCACACTTATGCGTTGGTTGGCAGATAAAAGTGGCTTAGAGCTATTTACAGTTGATCCATTAAATGCAGATGTAGCAAATTTAACGCAAGTGATGTCACAAGAGTTTGCTTTTAAAAATAATATTTTGGCAGTTTCAATCAATCCAGAGCAAGTGACTATTGCCACAGATCAACCTTTTTTTAATGACTGGCAACGGAGTCTTGAGCAAAGTATTAAGCCAAGAACGATTAAGCAGGTGTTAATCAACCCCGAGCATTTAAAACGTTATTTGGCTGAGTATTATCAAGTCAGCCGTGCAGTTTATTTATCAGAGAAGAAGCAACAACGTTTTGATACTCACAGTGTAGAAGCACTGCTTGAAATTGGTCAGTCAAACCAACCAGATGCCAATGACCAACATATTGTGAAGTTGGTCGATTGGGTATTGGAATTTGCCTTTGAGCAAGGGGCAAGTGATATTCACTTAGAGCCTCGTAAAGAAAAAAGTAATATCCGTTTTCGTATAGATGGTATTTTGCATACCATCTACCAAATGCCAACCAATACCATGACAGCAGTCATTGCCCGAATCAAAATTTTGGGTCGTATGAATGTGGCAGAAAAGCGTAAACCACAAGATGGACGCTTAAAAACCAGAACCATTAAAGGCTTAGAAACTGAACTTCGACTGGCAACATTGCCGACTGCTTTTGGTGAAAAAATGGTCATGCGTATTTTTGATCCTGAAGTGCTAGTACGTGGTTTTGAACAGTTGGGTTTTGATCGCCATTTGCATCAACAATGGCAAGATATGACCAAAAATACCCATGGTATTATTTTGGTCACAGGGCCGACAGGGTCGGGTAAAACCACCACACTCTATTCATCATTGAAGCACTTAGCTACAGATGAAGTGAATGTATGTACCATTGAAGACCCTATTGAAATGCTTGAAGAAAGTTTCAATCAAATGCAGGTTAACGCTATGATTGATCTAGGTTTTGTTGATGGTATACGTGCACTTATGCGACAAGATCCAGATGTGATTATGGTGGGGGAAATACGTGACCAAGACACTGCGGATATGGCGATACAAGCAGCACTCACAGGGCATCTGGTCTTATCTACCTTGCATACCAATGATGCACCATCAAGTTTAATGCGATTACATGACTTGGGTGTACAACCTTTTTTAACTGCATCAACGTTATTAGGTGTGCTTGCACAGCGTTTATTACGTACATTGTGCCCTAAATGCAAAAAACAAAATGCGGTAGATGCTCAAGCATGGCAAAAACTGACAGCAGGTTATACTGTGACTGTACCAAATTTGGCTTATAGTGCTGTCGGTTGTGAAGACTGCCGTTATACAGGTTATAAAGGGCGTGTTGGTATTTATGAGTTTATGCCAGTGTCTTTGGCCATTAAGCAAATGATTAGTGAAGATGAGCCATTGTCTCGCATTCGTCATCAAGCAAAATTAGATGGTGTAGAGCCTTTAAGAATTGCGGGTGCTCGAAAAATTATGCAAGGTGTGACTTCAATAGATGAAGTATTGCGTGTTGTGCCTTTGACTTGATTATTTTGTGACATAAGTAGTCTTTTTAAAAAAAAAGTAAACATATTTGGTGTATTACACTTGTAAATATAAACCATACAATTATAATACATTTGTTTTTTAAGTATAAAAAGATGAACTAATATGACATTAATAAAGTACGTACAACGTACTGGACTGTTTAGTATTTTGTTATGTGTAATACCTTTTGCTGATGCAAGCACGTTTAAAACATATACAGAGGAAAGTAATCAGTTTCGTGGGGTAATGAATCTAGATAGTGCAAATACGTTGCCAACTAAACTAAAAGATAAGGAAACAGGAAAAGATGCAGTTTTATATATTCTAGAGAAAGCACGTATTTATCAGGTTGACCAAAAATATCAAGAAAGTATAGACGCTTATAAAAAAGCATTTGAGCTGTTAGATAAACAGAATAATCGTGCAGTGGTTAGTGTTAGCCGAGTGGGTTTTAAAGCTTTGTCAATGTTAAGTAACGACTCAGTTGTACCCTATTTAGTTGCACCTTATGAGCAAGTACTTGCCCATATTTCCCAAGCAAAAAACTATATTTTCCTTAATGATTTACAGTCTGCTGGTGTTGAAATGCGTATTGCACAGCAACTACAGCGTGAAATAGAAATTAATCATGAAAAAGAGTTAGCAAAAAAAGTAGAGAAAGCAAAAGCAAAAAATCCTCAGAAACAAGTAGCAGATGAGGAAGACTTTGAAAATGCAGAAGCACCGACTCAGTTAAATGATGCTTTATCAGGTCTGGATCAGATTGCAGGTAAAATTAAAAATACATATCAAAATAGCTATGCATTTTATATGGCTGCAAATGTTTGGGAAGCTATGGGTGAGTATAACGATGCTTTAGTCGATTATAAGAAGGCTTATGAGTTACAACCTGATCAACAAATTAGTCAAGATGTTAAACGTGTAGACAATGTTGGTCTTCAGCAAAATACAGCAACAACTCCTGTGGTGATTTTTATTGAACAAGGTCTCGTACCACAAAAAATAGAGCAAAAAATTACTGTACCTGTACCAAACGGATTAAGCAGTATTTCTTTTGCAATGTATGACCCATTAACGTATCAAATACCCAAACCAATACAAGTATCTATAGATGGCCGTGTCTTACAGCACAGTTATGTTATGAGTGATATTGGTGCTTTAGCCGTAAAACAATTGAAAGAGCAAACGCTTTCTACAGTCTCCACACAAGTGGCACGTATTGTTGCAAAGTATGCTGTACAACAGCAATTGGGGCAGCAACTGGGAACGTTAGGGCAGCTTGCGGGTAATTTAATGAATATTGCAACAGAGCATGCTGATTTACGTTCATGGTCAACCTTGCCAAGTAATACACAAGTTGCTCGATTAAATTTAAAGCCTGGTACTTATCAATTGAAGTTGAGTCAAACAACAGGGTTAGAGAGTGACATCTTACCGATTACTGTACCAGCAGGTGTGACACAGCCTATTTTTGTATATGCATATGATATTAATAATAAAATATCTTTAACGAGTAATTCTGTTGCAGGTGCAACAGTAAAATAAATAGAGTTTAATATGAAATTTTATCAAGCGTTTATAACAACAAGCACATTATCAATGCTTGTTGCATGTACTGCACCTAATGCACTTATGACACATACAGATAGTCATGGTGCAACATCGGTAACTACGCGTACAAATAACCCCGTGTTGCTGACAGAAATAGGGGTTGACCGTGTAAATATGGTTGAGGTCGGATCACTTAAAAAAGTAGCTATTGCAATTAAAAATCAGCGTTTTAATAATAAACACTTTTTTTACAAAATTATCTGGGTAGATGCTCAAGGTATTGAGGTAAACCCAGAGGGCGTTATTTGGAAGCCTATTGAATTGACAGGGCGTGAAATTAAAAGTGTTCAGTCATTGGCTCCAAATCCATCAGCTGTAGATACAGTTGTTTATTTAAAGAAATAATTGAGAGAAAAAATGAAATTAAAATTAGTAACAGGGCTTGTTTTAGGAACAGCTTTATTAGGTGGTTGTGCAACAACAGGTAATGTAAGCTATGGTGATGCACAGTCTGTAGAAACATTAACAAAAGACTTTGGCTCTACTGATTTACAGATGATCGCTAATAAAATGGTGGATGATTTGTTGAGCTTTCCACCTGTTATTCAGATGACACAAACTCGCCGTCCAGTTATGTTTGTTGATCGTATTAAAAACAAAACACAAGAACATATTGATACAGAGTCTGTGACGGATACCATTCAAAACAAATTGATTAATTCAGGCAAATTCCGTTTTG
This sequence comes from Acinetobacter rathckeae, assembly GCF_015627125.1. Lineage (GTDB taxonomy): Bacteria > Pseudomonadota > Gammaproteobacteria > Pseudomonadales > Moraxellaceae > Acinetobacter > Acinetobacter rathckeae. The sequence continues at coordinate 106,639 of NZ_VTDO01000002.1, forward strand.
TTGATATGACTTCAGTTGGTGCTGTGGCTCAGCAGATCGCTTACCAAAAGCAAAGTGGTATGGTGAATCAAGCAACATCTGTACGTACTGGTGCACAAGTAGGTGCTGAGTACATGCTAAATGGTAATTTATCAAGCATTGTAAAAAATGCAGGTGGTAAGAGTGATGTGTACTACAAATTTACGTTGAAGTTGACTAACTTACAATCAGGTATTGTTGAGTGGACAAGCGAGAAAGAAATTCGTAAGGCTTCTAAGCGTTCAACCTTTGGTCTATAACTTTTATTTGTAAAGATGGCGATAAATTTTGCGTCATCTTTACGCTATTTAATTTTTTATTATGAAAAAATATATTTACGCATTTTTAGTGCTTTTAGGGTTCATTTCTTTGCCTGCTTTTGCTGCCTTAAAAGAAGTGGTAAAAGATACTGTGGGTACAGGGACAACACAACAACAGGCGATTGCACAGGCATTACTCACCGCTGTTCAGTCTGTGAATGGTACATCTGTCTCATCACGTGTTGATTATCAATCTACAGTTAAAATGAGTGTGAGTAATAGTGAGTGGAACTATAAAAGCCAAGTTTCGCCTGTATTTAGTGTAGATACAACAGGATCTGGTTCAGTAAATCGCTATCAAGTACTGAGTTTAACTGGTTCGCCGAATAATTATCATGCCAAAGTACGTGTGTATGTCAATAAATTTCAGTCAAATGTACAAGATCAACATCTGAGTCGCATTGCAATTTTACCATTTCGTGTGACGCGTGGAGCTTCTTATGATGATGAGTTTAGTAGTGAGTTGGCTGACTTAATTGGTACGCATATTACACAATCTGGTAAGTTGAGTGTATTAGATCGCCAGTATTTAAGTGAAATGCAACAAGAAACGGACTTTTTAAATTGGGATGGTGCACCACAGGAGTTGGCTCGTTTGGGGCAAAAAGTGGGGGTGGACTATCTGGTAGTAGGTAAAATTACTCAAATTGGTAAAGCATCACAGTCTATGTATGGTCTAAATGACAATGCGGAACAAGTTCGCTTAACTTGGCGTGTGATCGAAGCAAATACAAGTAAAGTTGCCGCTGCAGGAACACTGAATAAAACATTCTCTGGCTTTACTGCACAAAATTTAGTGTCTGGACAAGAAAATACGACCGCAGACCGTGTAGCTCAGGAACTTTATCAAGATATTTTGATTGGTTTAAAGCTACAAACAGGTAAAACAAACTCAGGTTCAGTAGATACATCCCCTGATTTTGAAATGACACCTGGTTCTAGTGATAAACCTTTACAATGGTAATGATAAAGACATAAAAAAGACCGATTCAATAATCGGTCTTTTTTATTGGCTTCATATTATTAAAAATAATGCATAAGAAATTTCCAGCTTTCAATCATTGGATTGATAATAGATATAATAAGTAAGCTTGCCATAATCAGATTAAATAGCTTTAAATGTTTAGGTCTATGAATTATTTTTTGCAGGTGACTTCCGATATATGCCCATACAGATGTACTTGGTATGTTAATAATACAGTAAATGAAACCTAAAAATAGTATAGACATAATACTAGAGTTTGCTGATGTGTATGTGGATATTGCTCCAATTGCCATGATCCATGCTTTGGGATTAATCCATTGAAAGACAGCTGCTTGCATAAATGTAAATGGTGAGTATACGGTGCTAGAAGAAATATTTAGATGACTCGATTTTATGAGTTGGTAAGATAAGTAAAGCAAATAAACAATGCCAATGATTTTAATACATTCGTAGAATAAAACTGAAAAATGAAATAAATGAGAAATAAAAAAGCCGATAAAAACAAACATGGCAAAAAAACCAATCCCAATGCCTAAAATATGAGGAATGGTTCTTTTAAAGCCAAAATTAAAACCCGATGAAATCAGCATAATATTATTTGGCCCCGGTGTGATCGAGGTGACGAAACAATAAAGTGCAAATGAAAAGAATAATAGAATGCTCATGAGTGACATCTTCCATAGTGATTTATAGTGCGTATCTTTAAGGGAAAGACTGATGTTAAAAGTACGTGTTCGACCCAATTTTTCTTATGAAACCTTGTGCAAAGGTCATTTTTTTACGACTTGTCTCTTTCAACAGGTATAGGGCATCTAGATCAAAAGTAGAGACCTTTGATCATCAATGTATGTTTAGGTAAATTTATTTAAGATCAGAGTATTCAGATTTTGGCTTTAAAATAAAATAGGCAACTAAACCAAAAACAACGCCCCAAAAAGCAGATCCAAGACCAAGTAAAGACACTCCAGAGACTGTTGTAATAAAAGTAATTAAGCTGGCTTCTTTATTTGCTGTATCTGCAACTAAACCTTGTAGACCATTTAACATTGCCCCGATTAAGGCTAGCCCTGCTAAGGTGGTGATGAATTCATATGGAAGAGAGATGAACAGTAAAGTAATGAATGAACTTAATAGACCAAAAATAATATAGAACACACCACTCAATATGCCTGCAATATATCGTTTCTCTTTGTTGTGATGACATTCGTTGCCTGTGCAAATGGCTGCTGTGATAGCAGCTAAGTTAACGCCGTGTCCACCAAATATAGATATGACCCCTGAAATGATTGCAGATAAGGTAATAATAGGACTAGATTTTACAGCGTAGCCAGAAGACCGTAAAACAGCCATGCCTGGCATAAATTGCCCTGTTAAGCTCACCAATAGTAGCGGTATGCCTAAACTGATGACTGAGTGAGGGTTGAGTACAGGAGAAATAAAAATAGGTTGGGTAAATGTAAAGTGCAGATTTGAAAAATAAGTGAGTCCTGAAGAAACTGAATAGATAAAACCTGCAATAAGCACCATTGCCAGAGCATAACGACTGATGAGTTTTTTAGAAAATAAATACACCAGTAGCATGATTGCAACCAATAAAAAGTTACTTTGCATTGCTTTAAAGGTATTTATACCAAAGTTAAATAAAATACCTACCAGTAGTGCTGAGCATATCCCTTTGGGAATCATATTAATAAATTTATCAAATATGCCCGATAAACCAATCACGAAAGTGACTATAGCGACAATCATGTATACGGCAACCGCTTCATGAATGTTCACTGTTGTAAATGCTGTGACCAGTAACGCTGCACCTGGTGTTGACCATGCTGTAATAATTGGGGTTTTATATTTGTAACTTAAGACAACGCCTAAAATACCGCTACCTATTGAAATCGCCCAAACCCAAGACGATACGATGTCCGTAGATAAATGAGCAGTTTTGGCGGCTTGAAAGACAATCACCAGTGGCCCTGCGTAAGAAATCAGAACAGCAAAAAATCCTGCAATCAGCGCAGAAAAGGAAAAGTCTTTTTTGAGTTGAGTGATACCATGCATTTAGTTTTATATTCCATAGGTCATTAAATCATTGTGTGATGTCACTTTTATAAGTATGAACATCATATACTTGTATTTATGACAAAATACCTATGGTTAAAGTAGTTACAGATACATACAATCTGATATAACTGTTATGGTATGAATATAAAAACTGTTATGGATAAAAGACCAACAAAAATAGATGGTGTGATTCATTTTATATCTGAAAAAATAAATACATACGAAATTTTACCAGGAGGGAAGTTGCCTTCCTTAAGGGTATTGTCAAAACAGTTGGGTGTCTCTATCTCTACAGTACTTGAAGCATATGAAAGAATGCTTGCAGAACATAAAATAGAAGTGAGGCATGGCTCTGGTTATTTTGTTAAAAATACGCCTTATATTGCCATTAAAAATACAACAACATTTCAAAATATAGAAAGTGATCCGTTCTGGGTTGCTCATCAGTCATTAATGGCCACAGAAGCTTCTTTGAAGCCATGTTGCGGTTGGTTACCAACAGATTGGCTACCAGAAGCACATATTAAAAAATCGCTTAGAGAGTTGCTTACAGGGCCCTCTGAAGTTTTGCTGAGTTATAGCTCTGTATTAGGCTACACACCATTAAGAGAAATGATTGCAAAAAGAATAAGTGATTTGGGTGCGTTGATGCACCATGACCAAGTATTACTCACAGACAGTGCAACCCAAGCATTAGATATGATTTGTCGTGCATGGCTCAAAGAGGGTGATACCGTTATTGTTGATGATCCGTGTTATTTTAATTTTTTTAGTGTGATTAATTTACTTGGGATTAATGTGATTAGTGTGCCATTTACACCTCATGGCCCAGATGTCAGTCAATTTTTATTGGCAATGAAGCATTCTCCTAAGCTTTATATTACCAACTCAGGTATACATAACCCAACAGGGACATCTATTGGTATTGGTACTGCACATAAAATACTAAAAATTGCTGAAGAGCATAATGTGCTTATTGTTGAGGATGATGTATACAGTGATTTTGAAAGAGTACCTACTCCAAGGTATGCATTGCTATCTGACTTTGAGCAAGTGATTCAAATTAGCAGTTTTTCTAAGTCATTATCTGCATCATTTCGTTGTGGGTATATTGTGGCAAAGCCTGAATATATAGAAATATTGGCAAAGATTAAAATTGCAAGTAATTTTAATAGCAGTCAACTCAATGCAGTGTTGGTTCATAATACATTGAAAGATGCTCAATATCGCCGTTATTTAGAATATATGCAACATCGGCTGAATGATGCAAGACACTATACCGTACATCAATTAAAAGGTTTAGGAATCGAGCCTTGGGTCATTCCGAAGTCGGGTATGTTTTTGTGGTGTGAGCTTCCTGTCGGTATTTCTGCAAATGCATTGGCAAAGAGTTGTCGTGAAGATCATTTAATTTTAGTTGCAGGTACAGTCTTTAGTCAGGCCAAAAGTGCCGATCAATTTATACGCTTTAATGTCTCTCATTGTTTAGATCAGCGTATTTTTGATCTGTTAAAAAAACATATGATGCGACTAAAAGGGCGTTTGGTTTAAATTAAAAAAAAGCAGCTTCTTGGCTTTGAAACTGCTTTTGTCCACGTTTATTTTTAGCAAAGTGAATGTTGCTTCTGCTCGGTGCTTATTTCGTTAAAATGAGGCGGTTATTACGAGTAAGGCGTAAACGATATTCTTCACCAGCATGCATAATGCGAATTTCACGACCAAGGGCAAAAAGGTTGTTTGAATGTAGCATTGGTAAAGTTTGTGTGTTTTCAGTATTGGTGCTGCGTGTAAATAAGTTAAAAGGTGCGTTCATTGGGTTGCTTCTCCGTGGCGTTTGCTAACGATATAAATGATAATCATTATCGAATAATGCTGTCAATGAAAAAATAGTCTTTTTATGAAAATTTTTGTATGTGTAAAATAAACTAAATGTTATATGAGTGAATAAGTATGTCGAAAACTGAAGTAAATGTTGCAATTGCACTTATTGTTTGTGAGAAGTCTGTTTTAGTGGGGTGGCGTGGTGCTGAGCAACATCAGGGTAATAAAAATGAATTTCCAGGTGGAAAGCTAGAACATGGTGAAACACCTGAAGGTGCTTGTCAGCGAGAGATTTTTGAAGAAGTTGGTATTCAAATTTCAGATTGGCAACAAGTCGATTTTATTCAGCATGAGTATGATGATGTTATTGTGAATTTATATGTTCATCTGTCTGAGGTGGATGCAATGCAATACGCACAGATTAAAGCACCTTGGTTTTGGGTGGAGTGTCATCAAATACAGACCTTAAACTTTCCTAAAGCAAATGATGTCATATTAAAACGTTTGAGTGAGGGAAAATATTTTCAGTAAGCCATAAAAAATCCCCTAAAGTTATTTTAAACTTTAGGGGATTTAGAATCTTGGCTCTCCCACCTGGGCTCGAACCAGGGACCTGCGGATTAACAGTCCGTCGCTCTACCGACTGAGCTATGGGAGAATAAGCTTTGGCTCTCCAACCTGGGCTCGAACCAGGGACCTGCGGATTAACAGTCCGTCGCTCTACCGACTGAGCTATTGGAGAATCTGTGTCGCATTCTATGGGTGATCGTTTAACTCGTCAAGGAAATATTCTATTTAAATGCATTGATTGTATTTTTTATGAGCAAAATCAATGTGGTGGGTTTTTATTTGAGCAATATTGTGTGGATTTACCTCATGTACATTATTATATTGTTGGGTAAGGCATATTAAGGTGAGTTACTTTAATATGCCTTTACTCCATCTTATAGTGTATTTAGTTTTTCAACGATATTTTGTTTTTTCATGTACCAAACGCCATTACATACTGCAAAGTAGTAAAAGACATAGCCTGAAATTGCCACAATAATGGACATATATGGTTCAGGTAAAATGCCTATGCCACCAAAATTTCCTAAATAAGACAAAATGACAAGCATGAAAATATAAAATATGAAGTAAATACCACCTAAGAACTCTTCTTTCGGATATTTATTGACAATGTGTAGTATAAGATACGCAATTACACCACAGGTGATACCTGTAAGTGCTAGTTGGACTTTGGCCCATTTTGTCCAGTAAATTAGTAGTGTGGCGAGAACGAAAGCAAGTGGGGCAATAAATTGCATGGCTGGTAAGCCATTATTTTTTGTGAAGCCTACTTTTCGAAATACCATGACGGTAACGCATGCAGATGCATATTTGAAAATACTGATTGCTCCAACAATTGCAATAATGGCACTCCAGCTTTTTAGCGGGAATAAAAATAATAGCCCGATAACAAAGTTTAAAATAAGTGCTCGAGTTGGAACGCCAAAACGTTTGTTAATGGCTTCGAAGTATTGTGGTAAAAACCCACTTTTTGCCATACCAAAAACATGACGAGATGTTCCTGCGGTATAAGATAATGCAGATCCCGTCGGGGAGAACATTGCATCAGCAGTAATGATCCATGATAACCAGACCATATTAATCATGATTGCTAAGTTGGCAAAAGGTGAGTCAAACTTGATGCCACTCCAACCATGTTCAAGTAACTGAGGTGGCACAGCACCAATAAAGATGGCTTGAAGTGCAATATATAATATTGCTGCTGCAACTAATGACGTAATTAAGGCCAATGGAATATTACGTTTGGGGTTTACAACTTCTCCGCCCATCATTACGACATTACCAAAGCCAGTATAAGCAAAGAAAATACCACTTGTTAAAATGGCACTTAAACTTGCGCCAATGCCATTAGGTGCAAAACCATGGCTAGTAAAGTTCTCTGGGTGAAAACCTGAAAATAGAAAAATAACAATCGTTAAAACAGGTACAATAAATTTTAAGATAGTGATAAAAGTATTGGTAATTGCAAATAGCCGAACACCCCAATAATTAAATAATACGAAAAATGCCATTAGAAAACAGGCGGCTGTAATGCCTTCAGCGGTGAGCTTTTGTACTTCTGTATCATATAGATGGGGGTAAAATTGATTTGCATATTGAATAATACCAGCCGATTCTACAGGGGCAGTCGCACAATATCCAAGCCATATAGAATATCCTGTTAAGGCTCCTAGCATTTTCCCATGTGAATATATAGGGTAACGTCCTAATCCACCTGTTTCAGGTTTTACTCGCCCAAGTTCTGCGTATATAAGTGCAATTAGAATAATAACACCAGCACCAATTAACCATGAAATGATCGCAGATGGTCCTGCCAGTTGTGCCGTAACATATGGGCCAAATAACCAGCTTGACCCAATAATGCCACCAAGAGACAAGGCCGTAAGTGACCAAAACCCCATTTTCTTTTTTAGGTACTGTTCTTGCATTTTCTTTATCTCTATATCTTTATAGTTACTTATAGTAGCTCAGGATAAGCAAAAAATATGCCTAAATATTTTTTACGAATTTACTCTACGACGGTCAATCTGTTTTTAGTCAAAATGACGAGTAGAGTATTTGGTGTTTTAGATGGTTTTAGCCAAAGGTGTATTGGTTTACTACAATCATTTATACAGGATTGTTTTGCTCAAAGTAGTGGTATTCTAAATCAAACTGCTCACATACTGCCTGTGCTAAGCGTTGTACGCCATAACGTTCAGTTGCATGATGTCCACATGCATAATAATGCACATCAAGCTCTTTGGCTTCATAAAATGTTCGCTCGCTTACTTCGCCAGATAAATAGGCATCGCAACCTTGTTCAGCGGCATGTGAAATAAAATCTTGTGCTGCTCCTGTACAGAAACCGATTTTTTGAACATGTGTTTTATTGGCAGCTAAGTGCAAAATCTGTGGCTGTAGTGATTGAGCAAGCTTTTGTTGAAAGTTATGTGCTGTGACTGGTTCGGGTAGAATGCCAATATTACCAATAGCATGTTTTTGATTTGGGTCGAGCGCACTAACATCTTGTAAGCCTAAAATCTCTGCAATAGCCGCATTGTTGCCAAGCGTTGGGTGGGAATCTAATGGTAAATGATAGGCGACTAAGGAAATTTCATGTTGAATTAATTTTTTAATTCTGTTGCCACGCATTCCTGTAATGGGGTAGGCTTCACCTTTCCAAAAGTAACCATGATGCACTAAAAGTACTTTGGAGCCATTTTTAATACATGCCTCTATGGCATCTAAAGATGCAGTAACTGCACAAGTAATTGAATTTACTTCATTTATCCCCTCAATTTGTAAACCATTAGGTGCATAATCTTTAAATTCGTTGCTTTTTAAGGTGTGGTCACACCATTTAATAATTTCGTGAAGCTGTGCCATTGCCTATATCTGCTCAAAAGTTGATATTTGTTTAAATAACATATTCATGATCGCAATATGTTAAATTAGATATTTGGTCTCGTAAAATATAGATTCAAAATAAATGATAAAATAATAGGTATCAATACCTTAAAATCGTTCAATGAGGGTGTTTTTGTGAGTAGAGCATTGAAATGGTTGCCGTGGGCAATATTGGTGATTGTGATTTGCTTCTTTTGGGAGTGGCAAAAGTTGCACACACTGCAGTTGATGAGTCAACCTGTGGCATCTTCTGATCCCGTGGGTAGTGATAATAAGCTAGTATCTAAGCAAGATGAGTCTGCTGGTGTATCGTATCGCTATGCTGTGAAAGTAGCGGCTCCTGCAGTGGTAAATATATTTACCACCCAGAAAGTTAAAAATCAGGGGCGAGTATTATCCAGTGAAAATGGTATTCGAGAGTTTTTGGGAAACCAACTCCCTGATTTAAAAAATAAAAATGAAAATAACTTAGGGTCTGGGGTTGTTGTTAGAGCAGATGGATATATTTTGACGAACAACCATGTGATTACTCAAGCCGATAAGATTATTGTTGCATTAAAAGATGGTCGCCGTGCGGTTGCTCATGTTGTGGGGACAGATCCAGACACCGATTTAGCTGTAATAAAAGTCGATTTAGCGAATTTACCTGTCATGTCTTTTAAGCTACATGGTAATGAGGTTGGTGATGTTGTCCTTGCCATAGGTAACCCATTTGGTGTGGGACAAACAGTAACCCAAGGGATTATTTCAGCATTAGGACGTTCAGATTTAGGTATTAATACATACGAAGATTTTATTCAAACAGATGCGGCTATTAATCCAGGTAACTCAGGTGGTGCTTTGGTTGATGTGAATGGTCAGCTGATTGGTTTAAATACAGCAATATTTTCTCAGTCAGGTGGATCACTTGGTATAGGCTTTGCGATTCCCGCAAAAGTTTGTCAGCATGTATTTGAGTCTATTCTAAAAGACGGTAAGGTAACGCGAGGTTGGTTGGGTTTAAGTTTAGTTCCAACGCAGTATAGTGATGATGTGACGCAAATGAACGATAGTGTGGAAGTGGCAAGCGTGCTGTCATCTGGCCCAAGTGCACAGGCAGGTGTGCGTGCGAAAGATCGTATTTTGCGTGTAAATGGCTTAGGGGTATCTTCGGCATCACATTTGATTAATTATGTTGCTTTACAGCCACCGGGAAGTACGGTGAAATTAGAAATACTCAGAGATATGCAACCGTTAACACTGATGGTTGTCGTTGGCGAAAGGAAAAATAAACGTAGTCAATCTGAATATATACCGTTACCAAACAGATAAAAAAAATAGCCTCATGTGAGGCTATTTTTTATTGGTGATTAACTTTCAACTTGAATACCAGCGACTAACCAATCTTGTTGCGTATTGATTGGCTTAACAAAGTGCCAAACTTCTGTGAATGGTTGTGGTTGACTGTTTAAGTCTTCTGATACCAAACCAGTAAAACGAACACTTGCAATATATTGACCATTTTCAGTCGCTGTATCTGCAAGTTCAGCATTTAGGTTTTGGAACTCAGCAACATCTTGGTCACGGTTTGCCATAATGTCTTGGTACATTGAGTTATAAAGGTCGCTTGTTAAATAGCGACGAATCTCTTCAATGTTACTTGCTGTATTCATAGATTGAATGTGGTTAAAACGCTGACGTGCAATACGTAGGAAAGCACTTTGCTCTGTACCATCTGGCAACGCACCAGTGTTGTTTGTTGCAAATGGTGCAGTATTTGAATTTACAGAACCACCACCAACACTTTGCCCATAAATATTGCTATTTGTGTTTTGTGTGTTGTTTTGTCCAAACGGTGATGTTGCTGTACCACCACTATTTGGAGCATATGGATTACTGTTCTCTAATTTTTTTTTTGCACCCATTTTACGAAAAATGAAAAATGCAGCACCTGCAATTAAAATCAGCCAAATCCAAGAAGGAATGCCAGATTTTTTTTCTTCAGGTTGTTGAGCAGATTCTTTTTTCACTTCAGCAGGTTGAGATGCACTTGCTGTTGCGGTATTTGAATGCGTTGCTGTTTTGTCATCTGCTAGTGCATTGGCTGCAATTGCACCCACTGCAGCACCTGCAACACCTGCCGCAATCATTTTACCTGTGTTAGAACCTGTTTTTTGCTGTGCAGCAATAGGTGCTTGTTGCGGTACACGTTGTTGTTGCAAAGGTGCTTGCTGTCTTGATTGGCTTGGAGCCACAGAACGCTGCATACCTTGGCTTTTACCACTACCAGCACGTTTTGCTTCTACTAACGGTGAAACCACCAAAGTTGCCATTAAAATAGCAGCAACTAAGCCACGTTGGCGTAATTTCATTAATTTTTCCTATGAAAATTAAACAAAGTTAAGACTACATTTATGCAGTTAATATGCAAAAATTCAATAGCTAGGGGTAAAAAATAACAAAATGTAGCGATATTTACTGTTCTAATTGTAGTGCTTCAGCCAAAGCTTCGTGTAAACGAGCAACAGCAATCACTTTAATGCCTTTAATTGGTTTTTGAGGTGCATTGGCTCTTGGTAAAATAATATATTCAAAGCCATGCTTCACAGCCTCTTTAAGTCGCTCTTGCCCGTTAGGTACAGGGCGAATTTCGCCAGAGAGTCCAACTTCTCCAAATACAGCGAGTTGTTGAGGGAAGGCCTTGCCTCTTAAACTAGATGCACATGCCAATAGTACGGCCAAATCAGACCCTGTTTCGGTAATTTTCAAGCCACCGACTATATTTACATAGACATCTTGGCCTGTGGTTTGAATGCCGCCATGCCGATGCATCACTGCCAATAACATATTGAGTCTATTTTGATCTAAGCCAAGAGACACTCTTCGAGCTTGTCCATGTGCATCATCGACCAAGGCTTGTACTTCAACCAAGAGTGGGCGAGTACCTTCACGGCTGACCATGACCACAGAGCCAGCAATCGGTTCATCATAACGACTTAGAAAAATGGCAGATGGGTTTGAAACTTCTTTTAACCCTCTGTCCGTCATGCCAAATACACCAAGTTCATTAACCGCACCAAAGCGGTTTTTGACAGCACGAATCATACGGTATCTAGAGTCAGATTGACCTTCAAAGTACAAAACGCAGTCCACCATATGCTCAAGTACACGAGGGCCTGCTAAAGCCCCTTCTTTAGTGACATGACCTACAATAAATAAAGCTGTACCACTATGTTTTGCAAAACGGGTGAGTAAAGCCGCTGACTCTCGTATTTGAGAAACACCGCCTGGGGCAGATTGAATGGTTTCTGTATATAGTGTTTGTATAGAGTCTAAAATGGCAACTGCAGGGCGTTCTTGTGCTAAGGCCTCACAAATACGTTCTACACATGTTTCGGCCATGACTTTAAGGTGTGAGGCATCGAGTTCTAAACGTTGCGCACGCAAAGCCACTTGAGATAATGACTCTTCTCCTGTGACGTAAAGTGCAGCACGTTGAGGGGTGGCCATATAAGTTGCTGTTTGTAGCAAAATCGTAGATTTACCAATCCCAGGGTCACCGCCAATCAGTACAACTGAACCTGTGACAAGTCCGCCTCCTAACACGCGGTCAAACTCACTAATGCCTGTATTTAGTCTAGACTCATGTGAAATAGAAACTTGGTTTAAAGTGGTGATCTGTGACACTTGACCTGCATAACCACTGACTTTTGGCTTTGCTCGGTGGGTTGTTGAATTATCCAAACGCACTTCAAGCAGTGAGTTCCATTCACCACAGTCTGTACATTGGCCCGCCCATTTTGAATGATCTGCACCACATTGTTCACAGCGATATACGGTTTTGACTTTGCTCATAATTTAAGTATTAACTGGATTGTAAGTGATTATCTCATGCTTTTTATTGAACGAGTAGAAAAAACGCAGTGGCTTCTCTGTTAAATTGGAATAGTTTTTGCTTATAATAATGTATAAATATATTGTGGGAAGACACTGAATGACTGTACAACATGAGCATTCTTCAGATTTACAACGTAATTTAACAAACCGTCACTTACAGTTGATTGCCATTGGTGGTGCAATTGGTACGGGTTTGTTTATGGGGTCGGGGAAAACAATTTCGTTGGCTGGGCCATCGATTTTACTTATTTACATGATCATCGGCACCATGATTTTTTTTCTCATGCGTGCACTTGGTGAATTATTACTTTCAAATTTAAATTATAAATCATTTGTAGATATGGCGTATGATCTACTTGGCCCAGGTGTTGGCTTTTATGTAGGTTGGACGTATTGGATTGGTTGGGTTTTAGTGGGCATGGCAGACTTAACCGCCGTGGTCAGTTATTTATCCTTTTGGTTGCCTGCAGGAGCAACTTTCTCACCTGTAGACCAAGCCATGATTAGTGCAGGTTGTGTGTTGTTCTTGTTTGTACTGAATTTAATGACTGTAAAGCTATTTGGTGAAGTTGAATTTTGGTTTGCAATTATTAAAATTGTTGCCATTATTGCATTAGTACTGATCGGTATTTACATGGTGGCGACAGGCTTCCAGTCACCAAATGGTACAACAGCATCATTAAGTAATATTTGGAACCATGGTGGTATTTTCCCACATGGTATGAGTGGTTTCTTGGCAGGCTTCCAAATCGCAATCTTTGCTTTTATGGGGGTTGAGCTTGTTGGTACAACAGCTGCTGAAACCAAAGATCCAGAGAAAAACTTACCAAAAGCAATTAACTCTATTCCTGTTCGTGTGATTTTGTTCTATGTGCTGTCATTAGTGGTGGTTATGTCTGTAACGCCATGGACAGAAGTTAAAGCAGACCGTAGCCCATTCGTTGAACTATTCTTAATGGCAGGCATTCCAACAGCAGCAATCATCATGAACTTAGTGGTATTGTCTTCTGTCATGTCATCAATGAACAGTGGTGTATTCTCTACAAGCCGTATGATGTTTGGTTTGGCTAAAGATGGTCAAGCACCAAAACTTATGAGTTTCTTAACTAAAAATGGTGTGCCAGCAAATGGTTTGATCTTCTCTTGTGCATGTATTATGGGGGGATCACTCCTACAATACTTCGTACCAAATACCATTGAAGCGTTCACGCTTGCAGGTACATTGTGTACGATTTTATTCATGTCTGTTTGGATTATTATTTTAGTTTGCTACATTCGCTATCGTAAATTACGTCCAGAATTGCATGCAAAATCAAAATTCAAAATGCCTGGTGGCGTAGCAATGTGTTATGCAGTCATTGTGTTCTTCTTATTTACGATTGGTATTTTAAGCCTAGAAGACGACACGCGTAAATCACTGATGGTTAGCCCAATTTGGTTAATTGTATTGGCGATAGGTTATTATGGTTTCTACAAGCCAAAAACTAAAGCTGAGTCAGATAAAAAGCAATTCTAATTAAGAAATTGCGCTTAGATCTTTCAGATATTTAATCTAAGTATGCACTATGTTGGTTCTTTGAGGTTATTCATTGAGCTAATATGGTGCTTTTTTGTGTAAGTATGGTGCAGTTTTGGGATGGTGTTTGATGTAGGTCTCGGTACTATAAAATCTTTTATGAATACAATTTGAACGACTAGAGCAAAGGCTACAGCTTTATTTTAGTACAACATCTTTGATTATTTCATTTCAAAGCCATAGACATCACGCTATACTTCATTTTAACTCACACATTAAGCAGGGCGGGATATGCACAAAGTACACTACATCATTGGGTTGCTTTTACTGAGTGTTTTATCTGGTTGTGGACAATCTGGTGCATTACAACTGACCAATGATCCTGACCTAGACACTCGACCTAAGTATTTGCTTTGGCACCCATCAGACAGTGCAGTGAATAATCAAAAAGATTCAAACGCACCTTCAAAACAGTAAACTTAGACATATTTTATATACAAAAATTGTGTATTGATAAGTAGGAATTATTTATGAGCTTTACCCGTATAGATGGGATTTTACATGCTGAGCAGTGTAATTTAGAACAATTAGCACAACAGTTTGGCACACCTTTATATGTATACTCTAAAGCCACATTTGAAAAACACTACCTTGAATTAGATCAGGCATTTTCTTATATACCGCATCAAGTGTGTTATGCGGTGAAGTCAAATTCGAATTTGGCTGTACTTCGTGTGTTATCTAAAATGGGTGCAGGGTTCGATATTGTCACAGGTGGAGAGCTTGCGCGTGTGTTAGCGGCAGGTGGTAATGCAGAAAAAATTGTGTTTTCAGGTTTAGGTAAGTCAGAAGCTGACATTGAAAAAGCATTACAGGTGGGTATTGCATGCTTTAATGTAGAGTCGTATGCAGAGTTGGACCGTATTGAAAAAGTGGCTGCAAAACTGAATGTAAAAGCGCCGATTTCTTTACGTGTAAACCCAGATGTAGATGCAAATACGCATCCATATATTTCAACAGGGCTAAAAGAAAATAAATTTGGTATTCAAAGTGATGCGGTATTAGAAACCTATCGTTATGCGCATAGTTTGCCACACTTAAATATCATTGGTATTGATTGTCATATTGGTTCACAGCTCACAGAAACACAGCCCTTTGAAGATGCTTTAGCTCGTTTAGAAGTCATGATTTCCCAGTTGAAAGAGATTGGTATTGAGCTAGAGCATATTGATATCGGTGGTGGTTTGGGTGTGGTTTATAAAGATGAAATACCACCAACTGTAGATGAATTTGCACAAGCACTCCGCCCAGCACTTGAGCGTTTAGGGTTGAAAGTGTATATGGAGCCAGGCCGAAGCATTAGTGCCAATGCAGGTATTTTGTTGACTAAAGTAGATTTACTTAAACCAACAAGCCACCGTAATTTTGCCATTGTTGATGCAGCCATGAATGATTTAATCCGCCCATCTTTATATCAAGCGTGGATGGATATTCAGTCTGTAACACCAAGAGCTGAGGGTGAAAGCAAAGTATGGGATATTGTTGGGGCAATCTGTGAAACAGGTGACTTTCTCGCAAAAGACCGTGAGTTGAACTTAAAAGACAATGACACGCTGGCTGTTTTGGGTGCAGGTGCTTACGGTTTTGTAATGAGCTCAAACTACAATACCCGTGCCCGTGCGGCAGAGGTGATGGTGAATGGAAATCAAGCTCACTTAATTCGTGAGCGTGAAACCATTGAGTCACTGTGGGAAAAAGAACAATTTTTACCTGAGGAATAATCATGTTACTTGAATTTAGTAAAATGCATGGCTTGGGTAACGACTTTATGGTGGTTGACCTGATTAGCCAACAAGCCCATTTTGACCCATTGACCATTCAGCGTTTAGCTGACCGTCATTTTGGTATTGGTTTTGATCAACTATTGATTGTTGAGCCACCTGAGTTACCAAATGTTGATTTTAAGTACCGTATTTTTAACGCAGATGGTTCTGAAGTTGAGCAGTGCGGTAATGGTGTACGCTGTTTTGCTCGCTTTGTGCATGATCGTAAGTTGACTCGTAAAACGAAGATTAAAGTACAAACTAAATCTGGTGTGGTAGAGCCTGAGCTTGGTGTAAACGGCTGGGTGCGAGTGAATATGGGGCAACCTAAGTTTTTACCCCATGAAATTCCTTTTACAGCAGATGTAAGTGATGGGTTGTATGACCTAGAGTTAGCAGATCAGTTAACCATTAAAATAGACGTGGTTAATATGGGCAACCCACATGCTGTGACGGTTGTACCTGATATATTACAAGTTGATGTTGCACGTCTAGGTCCACAAATTGAAAAGCACCTTCGTTTTCCAAATCGGGTTAATGCAGGGTTTTTACAAATTCTGAATGAAAAACAAGCCCGTTTGCGTGTGTTTGAGCGTGGTGTTGGTGAAACGTTGGCCTGTGGTACTGGAGCATGTGCAGCTGCGGTGAGTGCGATGCGTCGTGGGTTGTTGTCTGACGATGTGGAAATTGAACTTGCAGGTGGTCGTTTACATATTTCTTGGCAAGAAGGTGGTGTGGTGTATATGACAGGCCCAACGGCAACAGTATACGAAGGCCGTTTGGATTTAAGTTATTTTCAACACTAATGAGCCTATGCCAAGCTTGCTCTGATGTGAGCTTGGCAAAATTTGAGTAATAATCATCATGGATACATGGTATTGGTTAGATAGTTGGTTAAATGTTCGGAAAAGACAAAACCAATCTGAGCATACGCTCGATGCATATCGGCGGGACTTAACCGACTTTATTCATTTTTGTGATAAAAAACACTTAGCATTACAAGATATAGAAGCATCTGATTTAAGAGAGTATTTGACCTTGCGTGTTGAGCATGGTCATTTGAGTTCAAGTAGTTTGCAACGTCAACTCAGTGCCATTCGGCAGTTTATGAAATGGGTGACTGAAAACCATTTAATTGTGCAAAATTTTTCCGCAGACTTTCAGCTTAAACGTCAGGCACGTGCCTTGCCCGGTTTAGTCGATACCGAAACAATTATACAAATATTAGATCAAAAATCCCCTGAGGGTGTAATAGACCAACAATTGTGGTTAAGAGATAAAGCCATTTTAGAGTTACTATATACCAGTGGTATGCGATTGTCTGAAATACAAGGATTATGTTTTAACGATATAGATTTTAATCGAAGGTTACTTCGTGTTGTAGGTAAGGGAAACAAAGAGCGTGTGATTCCATTTGGGGAAAAAGCCAAACAAGCATTGGTTGCATGGCTTGTGGTATACCGTATTTGGAAGGGCAAGTTTGAAGCCATAGATGCAGTCTTTGTTTCTCAAAAAGGCAATGCTTTAAGCAATAGACAAATTGAAAATCGTGTTAAGTTTCAAGCACAACGTGCAGGAGTAAATATTAATCTACACCCGCATTTATTAAGACACTGTTTTGCCAGTCATATGCTATCTGCAAGTGGTGACTTAAGAGCTGTACAAGAAATGTTAGGTCACAGTAATTTATCAACCACGCAAATTTATACCCATTTAGATTTTGAACGATTGGCAGAGGTGTACGATAAAAGTCACCCTCGAGCGATACAAAAACACTAATCTGTGTGTTGTTTAATATGTGCTGACATTTCAGGAGCAGTTGTCTTTAATGCTTCTGCAACCTTTACTTTATCGGTATTTGGGCGGTCTTGACTGGTTTTAAATTGCCCTACAATGCTATCAATTTCAATATAAATAATTGCAATGTCTTTGAGTAATGCATTGATGTAGTCTGCAGGGGCATCTTTCATTTTCCAAGGCGTGTTTTGGCTCGCTTCATGCTGTCGTGTTAAACGTCCAAGCAGTGCAAGTAGCGACTTTTCATCATCAATACAGCGTAAGCGACCTCTTACATGTACCACCATATAATTCCATG
Source organism: Acinetobacter rathckeae (assembly GCF_015627125.1). Classification (GTDB taxonomy): domain Bacteria; phylum Pseudomonadota; class Gammaproteobacteria; order Pseudomonadales; family Moraxellaceae; genus Acinetobacter; species Acinetobacter rathckeae. The sequence continues at coordinate 124,610 of NZ_VTDO01000002.1, forward strand.
TGGGTACAGCACGGTGGTGATCTTGTTTACTTGGATACCAATTGGGACTGATGTACTGCTGATCACCCTGAAAGCTGAGTAGCACAGACTGGTTTTGTTGAATGTTTTTATATAATGGATTGGCTTTTGCAATATGTGCACTGAGTGTGCCGTATGTGCCTTGTTTTGTGTCTAAAAGAAAAGGCAGGTGATCTGCCTCAATTTGCTCATGGGTTGAGTTATAACTCATGAGCGTTGCAAAATTATGCGTGCTAATAAATTGTTGTAATGTCTCTAAATCATGTTCTTGGTATTGTGTTGGCTGAAACATGGCAAAATATCTTTGATATGGCTATGTTTCATCATAACTAAAAAAATGATAGATTCAAGCATGTTGCGATAATAAGTCAATCAAATGGGCTTTAATATTTGGCCATTCACTTGAGCTTATACTGTACATCACGGTGTCTCGAATCGTGTTGTCTCTGCGAAGTGCATTACCACGAATGACGCCATCTTTTTTTGCACCTAAACGTTCAATCGCACGTTGGCTTTTAAAGTTAAAAATATCGGTGCGTAAAGCAACAATATGACAGCCTAATACTTCAAATGCATGCTCTAAAAGGAGTAGTTTACAGGTGGTGTTGACGTGTGTGCGTTGTACATGCTTGGCATACCATGTGTAGCCAATTTCTACTCGCTTTACATTGGCTAAAATATCATGATAACTGGTTGTACCAATCACTTGTCCTGTACTTTGCTCTATGACGGCAAAGGCAAAACGATGCCCGTGTTGTTTTTGTTCAAGTGCTGTATTGATGTACTGTTTGACTTCATCTGGTGCGGGTGCAGAGGTTACACGCACTTTCCATAACTCACCATCTTTACAGGCATTGGTGAGGCCATGTAAGTGTTCGTGTGTGAGTGGTTCAAGTAATACACCGTTTTTTGAAAGTTGTATGGGTTGTACAAAAGACATATTTTTCTCATTTATAGTGGTAGTTGGTAACTTTGTTTAATAATTTGACTCGGTAAATCGGTCTTCACGCTAGTAATACCATTTTTTTTGGTCAAATGGCTAGACTGGAAGTTACGATAACTTTCTAAATCTGCCACCACCACCTTAAGCATTGCATCACACTCTCCTAAAATAATATAGCAGTCCATGACTTGAGGTAGTTCTTTCATCGCCTCTATAAAGGTATTGATGGTTTCAGCATCTTGCCCAATCAGCCAAATTCTGGAAAATAAAATAAGCTGTAAGCCAACTTTATGTGGGTTAACGACCGTGGTGTAACTCTCAATCACGCCCGCATCTTCAAGTATTTTTACTCGCCGTAAACATGAAGATGGAGAAAACCCAATTTCTTTGGCTAAATCGTTATTTTGAATACGCCCATTTTTTTGTAAGTGTCGAATAATATTTCTGTCTATTCTGTCGAGCTTTACTCGAATTTCTGATGCATTAAATTTCATTTATTCACATTAAATTCTAAAAATAAATGAAATTATAGAATATTTGATAGCCTATTTTATAGATAAATTTAGATAATACAAAAATAATTTCAACCTGAACAGAGAGTTCCCCAAGTGTCTGATTTAACACTATTTGCACTGACGATTATTCCACTTATTTTTACACCTGGCCCAGATATGCTATTTATCTTGTCGCAAGTGATGGGGGAAGATGCAAAAGCGGGCATTATGGCAACATCAGGTGTATGTATGGGTTATATGGTGCACTCGGTTTTAGTTGCTTTGGGCATCTCAGCCATTATTGTGGCTTATCCTGTTTTATTTGAAATGATTCGTTATATTGGTGTGGGCTATTTGTTGTTTTTAGCATTTACTTTATTTCGTACAGCATTAACCAAAGGCAGTGACTTAAGCTTTAATAAAAAAGTGGCAAAAAGCCCAGTAAAAAAAGGTTTTTTTACTGCACTTTTAAACCCTAAAGGGATGCTGATTTATTTTGCGATTTTACCGCAATTTATAGATAAGCAAGGCAATACCGTGGTGCAGGGTTTAATGTTATCCTTTATTTTTATTGGTTTGTGCCTTGTGGTGTATAGCTTATTAAGTGTGGTCTTTGCGCATGTGGTGCGTGGTCGAAGTATTCAAGCCAAGCAACAAAAATGGATAGATATTGGCTCAGGAAGTTTAATTATGTTGGCGGCAACATGGATGCTTTCAAATTCATGAGCCTTTTGTAGTGGGTTGGCAAAAAACCAAATGGTCAAAATATGCAAAGTTAGCATATGAGTAGGCTGAATATTTTTTATGTTAGATATCAGTAAATATTATATGTGGCTCATTGGTTTTTTGCTGTTAATGCTATGTTTTTATTGTAATTAATTTTATCTTTTGGTCGTATTTGTCTGAATACCTACAATAAAATTTCAGATGAATGCGATATTTTAATAAAAAAAACAGTACCGATACAGAATTGTTGCTTGACCAAATTGGCTACATCAATGCAAGATAAGCACCGAAAACAAGCTTGAAAAGCATTTTGCTTTTCCTTCTATATTATTTAAACATATAGCCGAGGACCACATGAAGGCTCTTGTTGCAGTCAAACGTGTAGTAGATGCTAATGTGAAGGTTCGCATTAAGCAAGACAATAGTGGTGTTGATTTGACCAATGTCAAAATGTCAATCAATCCATTTTGTGAAATTGCTGTTGAAGAAGCAGTACGTCTAAAAGAAAAAGGCATTGTCTCTGAGATTGTAGTTGTTTCTGTAGGTGCAAAAGAATCTCAAGAGCAACTTCGTTCATCTATGGCATTAGGTGGCGACCGTGCGATTTTAGTTGAAACAAATGATGAAATTGGTGCGCTTGAAGTTGCGAAAGTACTTAAAGGTATTGTAGCTGAAGAGCAGCCTCAACTCATTTTACTGGGTAAACAAGCCATTGATGATGACTCAAACCAAGTGGGTCAAATGCTCAGTGCTTTACTTGGTTCAGGTCAAGCAACGTTTGCTTCAGAAATTCAAGTTGAAGCAGAACAAGTACAGGTTGTACGTGAGGTTGATGGTGGCTTACAAACAGTTGCATTAACATTGCCTGCTGTAGTGACCGCAGATTTACGTTTAAATGAACCTCGTTATGTCAAATTACCTGACATTATGAAAGCACGTAAAAAACCTTTAGTCGTTAAAACTTTGGCAGATTATGGCGTGACCGCAGGTACAAAATTAAAAACAGTGCGTGTGGAAAATCCTGCTGAGCGTAAAGCAGGTGTACGTGTGAATTCTGTTGATGAGCTTGTAGAAAAGCTTAAAAATGAAGCTAAAGTGATCTGATACGAAAAGGATAAGTCATGAGTATTTTGGTTATTGCTGAACATGATAATACAGCATTAAATGGTGCGACTTTACATGTTGTGACAGCAGCTCAGAAAATGGGTGCAGAGATTACTTTGTTGGTTGTCGGTGAGAATGTTACAGCTGTTGCTGAGCAAGCAAAAACTGTTGCAGGTGTTGCTAAAGTTTTAGTTGCAGATCATGCTGTATATGCACACCAATTGGCAGAGAATGTATCTGCATTGGTTGTTGAGCTTGCAAAAGGCTATCGCCATGTATTGGCAGCATCAACGACTTTCGGTAAAAATATTTTACCACGTGTTGCTGCATTGCTTGATGTAAGCATGGTTACAGATGTGATTGCTGTAGAGTCTGAAAATACCTTTAAACGTGCAATTTATGCAGGTAATGCGATTGCCACTGTACAATCAGACGAAACAGTTATTGTTGCAACTGTGCGTACAACTGCGTTTGATGCGGTTGCAAATACAGGCGGTTCTGCGACTGTAGAAGCAGTTAGCATTGTAGAAGATGCTCAAGTCTCTCGTTTTGTGGCAGAGCAAATCATTAAAACAGAGCGTCCAGAGCTTTCAGCTGCCCGTGTTGTGGTTTCTGGTGGGCGTGGTGTGGGTTCTGCTGAAAACTACCATGCGGTACTTGACCCATTGGCAGATAAGCTAGGGGCTGCGCAAGGTGCATCTCGTGCGGCAGTCGATGCGGGCTTTGTACCAAATGATATGCAAGTGGGGCAAACAGGTAAAATTGTTGCACCTGATTTATATATTGCTGCAGGGATCTCGGGTGCGATTCAGCATCTTGCTGGTATGAAAGACTCTAAAGTGATTGTGGCGATTAACAAAGATGAAGAAGCACCAATCAATGCTGTTGCTGATTATTGGTTAGTGGGCGACCTAAATGAGGTTGTACCAGAGCTGACTGCAAAAATTTAAATCATTTTTTATAAAAACGCCTCTAAATTGGGGCGTTTTTTTATGTTTGAAAGTCTATTCATGTGGTCGAATCCCACTTTGCTTTTCTAGATATAGATTCAATATTTTGTAGCAAACAATTATCATAATATTGCATATAAAAATAGCAGTCGTTTAACATCTAGAACATGCGTCATAAGCAAAATGTGATATAATAAAACGTTATTTTTATCTCATTTTAGTTTGATTTTTTTCAACTAATTTATTCTATATATTGTGTCTAAGATTAGTAAAATTGGCTAATCAAAAGAATAAGGAGTATGCATGAGCGTATCGGAAATAAGACCGATTGCCATTGAGGACGAACTCAAGCATTCATATTTAGACTATGCGATGAGTGTCATCGTTTCTCGTGCATTGCCTGATGTGAGAGATGGCCTGAAACCCGTTCACCGCCGTGTATTGTTCGCAATGCACGAACTAGGCAATGACTATAATAAAGCCTATAAAAAATCTGCTCGTGTTGTGGGCGATGTGATTGGTAAATACCACCCACATGGTGACTCTGCGGTCTATGAAACCATTGTACGTATGGCGCAAGATTTTAGCTTACGTTACCAATTGGTTGATGGTCAGGGGAACTTTGGTTCGATTGATGGCGATAGTGCAGCAGCAATGCGTTATACCGAAGTGCGTATGACACGTTTAGCCCATGAATTGTTGGCAGATCTAGAAAAAGATACCGTAGATTGGGAAGACAACTACGACGGTTCTGAGCGTATTCCACAAGTTTTACCTACACGTATTCCCAATTTGTTGATTAATGGTACAGCGGGTATTGCTGTAGGTATGGCAACAAATATGGCACCGCATAACATGACCGAAGTGGTACATGCATGCTTAGCCTATGCAGATAACCCTAATATTTCTATTGAAGGTTTGATGGAACATATTAGTGGGCCTGATTTTCCAACAGGCGGTATTATTTATGGTAAGTCTGGTATTGTAGATGCTTACCGCACAGGTAAGGGGCGCTTGCATATTCGTGGTAAATACCATTTTGAAGAAGATGCAAAAACCAATCGTACCACCATCGTGTTTACCGAAATTCCGTACCAAGTGAATAAAGCCCGTGTGATCGAACGTATTGCAGAGCTGGTCAAAGAGAAAAAACTTGAAGGTATTTCTGAATTACGTGATGAATCTGATAAAGAGGGTATGCGTATTGCGATTGACTTAAAGCGTGGTGAAAATGCTGAAGTCATCGTGAATAACCTGTTTTTAAATACACAGCTTGAAAACTCATTTAGCATTAATATGGTTTGCCTAGACAATGGCCAGCCTAAACTAATGAACTTAAAAGATATTATTGCGGCATTTATTCGTCATCGCCAAGAAGTTGTGACGCGTCGTACCATGTTTGAGTTGCGTAAAGCACGTGAGCGTGGGCATATTTTAGAAGGTTTAACCGTTGCTTTAGCCAATATTGATGCAGTGATTGAAACCATTAAGACTTCACCGAACCCAAGCGAAGCACGTAAGCGTTTGCTTGACAGTGAATGGTCTGGCGGTGGTGTGATTGCATTGCTTGAAAAAGCGGGTTCTGTATCTGTACGTCCTGAAGTGATTGAAGGCGAAGATTTGGCACGCCCATTTGGTTTGTCAGATCAGGTGTATCGCTTGTCACCTGTGCAAGTAAATGCAATTTTAGAGTTAAGACTGCACCGTTTAACAGGTCTAGAGCAAGATAAACTACATGCTGAATATAGTGACATTTTAAGTCAAATTGCTGAACTTACTGCAATACTCAATGACTTTAATTTGCTCATGGCTGTTATTCGAGATGAACTTGCACAAGTATTAAACCAATATGGTGATGGTCGTCGTACCGATATTGTTGAATCACGTATTGACTTTAGCCGTGAAGACTTGATTCCTGAAGAGCAAATTGTACTGACTGTTTCACAAACAGGTTATGCAAAAACCCAACCATTGTCTGATTACCAAGCACAACGCCGTGGTGGTCGTGGTAAGTCTGCAACCTCTATGAAGAGTGATGATATTATTCAACACCTGATTGTGGCATCAAACCATGCAACGGTATTGTGTTTTACCAATGTGGGTAAAGTGTATCGTTTAAAAGCCTATGAAGTACCACAAGCGTCACGTGGTGCAAAAGGCCGACCAATGATTAACTTGTTGCCATTAGAGCAAGATGAAACAATTACCGCAATTCTTCCTGTGAAAGATTTCCCAGAAGACCATTATGTCTTTATGGCAACAGCTTCAGGTACAGTAAAACGTGTTGAGTTATCTCAATTTAGTAATGTTCGTTCAAACGGCTTACGTGCTATTGAGTTAAATGAAGAAGATACGTTGATTGGTGTGTCGATTACCGATGGCCAAAAACAAATTATGCTGTTCTCTAATGAAGGTAAAGCCATTCGTTTTGCTGAAACAGATGTGCGTGCAATGGGTCGTACAGCACGTGGTGTAAGAGGTATGCGAGTTAGTTTTGCATCGTCTGGTGCGACAGACTTAGAAGAAGCTGAACTTGAGCAAGAAGAACAGACTGAAGACAATGATGTGGCTCTAAATATTGTGAGTCGTATTGTTTCTTTAGTGGTTGTACCTGAGCATGGCGAAGTGTTATGTGCATGTGAAAATGGTTATGGTAAACGTACATCGGTGGACGACTTCCCAACCAAAAAACGTGGTGGTAAAGGTATTATTGCCATTAAAACAAGTGAGCGTAATGGTGAGCTTGTGGGTGCGGTCGCGATTGATGAAAGCAAAGAAATGTTACTTATTTCAAATGCTGGCACAATGGTTCGTACTCGTGCATCCGAAGTTGCAACAACAGGACGTAATGCTCAAGGTGTGCGTCTGATTCGCTTAACAGATGAAACTTTAGTGAAAGTTGTTTCGGTAGAAGCTGTTGTTGAAGATGATGCTGATTTAGAGCTAGAGGATGAAGCTGTTCAAAATGAACAAGTCACACCTAATGAAAACTAAATACTGAATAATAAAAAAGGAAGCTTAGGCTTCCTTTTTTATTTGGTTTATGTGGTGGTTTGAGTGATTTTTTTTAGAATCTCACTCAGTACTTCAAACTCTTTGAGTAAAGGGGTACTTTTACGTGTCACTAAAGAGATGGTGCGTGTTGGTGCATTTTTAATACGTTTGGTTTCAAGCTCACGGTTATATTGTAAAACCTGTTTATGTAAAGAAATTTCAGGTAATAACGTATAACCGAGGTTAGAAGACACCATTTCAACTAAGGTAGGTAAAGAGCTTGCTTTAATTCGATTGTCACTCTTGCGATCACCAATAGGGCAGGCACTGAGCACGTGATCACGTAAACAATGGCCTTCCTCTAACAGCATAAGGCGAGCAGTGTCTAAATCATCTAAGCTACTTGCTTCAGCACATTGTTGATCTGCTTTATTGTATGTTAGGACTAACTCTTCTTCAAAAATTTCAGCCACTTTTAGACCACGAATATCAAATGGCAGCGCCAAAATAATCATGTCTAAGCTACCATGTTCTAATTTTTCAACCACTTTTTCAGTTTGTGCTTCATGTAAGTGAAGTTGAATTTTTGGTAGTTGCTTGTGAACTTCTTCTAAGAGCTGCGTTAAGATAAAAGGTGCAATGGTTGGAATAATCCCCAGATGAAGATCACCTGTGAGTGGTTCGCTCATTTCACGGCTTAAACGCATTAAATCTTGTGCATCGGCTAATAGTACACGTGCTCGAGCAACTACCTGCTCACCAAGTGGTGTTAAGCGGACATTTTGTCTGTCGCGCTCAACGAGAACACCGCTGAGTAATCTTTCAAGTTCCATAATCCCACCAGATAAAGTGGATTGGGTCACGAAAGATCTACGAGCTGCCTCGGTAAAGTGCAGTGTTTCGGACAGAGTCACTAAGTAAGAAAGCTGTCTGAGTGAGGGTAGTGCGGCCATAATATAATAGTACTTTTAAGATTTAAAATGTTGTGTAAACAAAGTGCCCAAGTGTGCAATATATTCATCTGGAATATCATGCCCCATACCTGAGATGAGTTTAAACTTTGCGCCTTTTATTGCAGTAGCAACGGCTTTTCCATGCTTTGCAGGAAGAAGTTTGTCACAGTCGCCATGAACTACAAGAGTTGGTTGAGTAATTTTTTTATCCCACTTTCGTAGGGACCCTGTGCATAGTATAGCGAATAATTGCTGTAGTGTGCCACTAGGCATGTAACAACGGTCATATGCAAGCTCTGAAACTGCTTGTACCTGTTTTTTATTTACGCAATGGGGTGAGCCAATAATAGCATTCACTTTTACATTGTGTGCAACGACATCTACTTTTTTTGCGGATTTAGCACGACTAAAAAAGACTTTAAGTTGTTTGGGGTGTGGTGCTGGTAAAAAGGCTTGGTTATTACTGGTAAATAATAAGCCAATTTTTTCGACATGTTGTGGGTGTTTTGCCGCTAAAATTTGTGCAATCATCCCTCCCATAGATGCACCAAGTACTGCATATTTTTTAATACCGAGGTGAGCTAATAGGGCTGCTGTATCTTCAGCCATATCTACTAGTGTGTAGCTTAGCGCTGTATTTTTTAGGCCAAGTTTAAATCTTAGCATGGCAGGAAATAGCTTTTTAGAAGCGACCGCAGAGGTGGTTTTTGATGATAAGCCAATATCTCGATTATCAAAGCGTATTACGTAAAAACCTTGTTCTACCAAATATTCACAGAATTTAAGTGGCCAATGAATCATTTGGCAACCTAAGCCCATAATGAGTACAACACATGGGTGTGTAGGGTTTCCTGCAACTTCTACATGTATATTTAAGCCGTTATTGAGCCGTACAGATGTTTCTTGAAAAATTGGAGCGTAAGGCGAGGGGCGTAAATGATATGTTGTATTGGTCATTGTTTTATTTAGTCACGCAACTTATATCGTCTATGGTACATCTAAACATCAAATCGGCTTTAAGTACAAGCGTTGAGGGTATGATAAATGTTCAATGTATAAAATAAATCAAAAACTACGCAGTGCTGTATCAGATTTCAACCATTTCAAAAGATGACTTTGTCATACCGCAGTCAGGGCAGGTCCAGTCTTCTGGAACATCTTGCCATCTTGTGCCTGCGGCAATTCCATCTTCTGGCCAGCCTTCTGCTTCATTGTAAATAAAATCGCATACAATGCATTGATATGTTTTCATAAAAGCCTCGAATAACAAATGAGATTCTTATAGGTTTCAAAGTGATGGTTATAAAGTCGTAAAGGGTTAATTTTCTCATGTTTTAATTGAGATAAAACAATCGACTTAAATGACATTATAACACTGCTTGAACCGAATTATATATCTAGATAGGATCGTTGCAATAATGAAATGATCTGTTGAGAAAATAACATATATTTATCTGGCTAGTTTTACTTATACTGTTATGGTAAAACTATTTTGCTAGTTAGCTTTTATCATAAAACGATATCTATTACGGAGCGATGTACCATGTCATTTATTCAAGAAATCGAAACACGTCGTAGTATTTATGCCCTTGGCAATACCACCGAGTTATCTAATGCCGAACTAGAAGTGTTAATTAAAAAAGCAATCCGTCTAAGCCCATCTGCATTTAACTCACAATCATCTCGTGCAGTGGTGTTATTTGATGCATCACATGTGAAGTTTTGGGAAATTGTTAAAGAAACTTTACGTAAAATGGTTCCTGAAGATAAGTTTGCATCGACTGAACAGCGTATGGATAGCTTTGCTGCAGGCAAAGGGACAGTTTTATTTTATGAAGACCAAGATGTAGTGAAAGGTTTACAAGAACAGTTTGCATTGTATGCGGAAAACTTTCCAATATGGTCTGAGCACTCGACTGCAATTGCACAATTTGCTGTTTGGACTGCTTTGTCAGAACAAAAAGTAGGTGCATCGTTACAACATTATAATCCCGTAGCAGATGAAGAAGTTGCACAAGTGTTTGATGTGCCTGCATCATGGAAGTTACGCGCACAGTTGGTCTTTGGTTCAATTGAAGGCGAAGCAAAAGAGAAAGACTTTGTTGCAGATGAAGGTCGCTTTAAAGTATTTGCTTAATTTATATTGTAATGATTTAAATAAAGGGGTGTTTAAAACACCCCTTTGTTGTGTTTTATTGCATAAAGCGAGATAGGTCTTCATCTGGTCGAGGGGTTAAAATTTCCACCCCAGTGTCTGTTACGAGCAGTGTATGTTCGTATTGTGCCGATAATTTATGATCTTTTGTCACAACCGTCCACTTGTCGCCTAGTGTTTTGGTTTGCCAAACACCTGCATTGACCATAGGTTCAATGGTGAAAGTCATCCCAGCTTCTAAACGCATGCCAGTGTTTTTTTGTCCATAATGTAGAATTTGTGGTTCATCATGGAACGTTGCGCCAATGCCATGGCCACAATACTCACGTACGACACTAAAACGCTCAGATTCAACATACTTTTGAATTACAGCACCGATATCACCGACGTAAGCCCCCGGTTTTACAACTTCAATACCACGATACAAAGACTCTTGTGCAACTTTACATAGGCGATTGGCTAAAATAGATGTTTCTCCACCAACGACATACATCATATTGGTATCGCCGTGGTAACCGTCTTTAATCACAGTCACATCAATATTTAAAATGTCGCCATGTTTTAAAATTTTGTTTTCTGATGGAATACCGTGACAAACGACATGGTTTACAGAAGTACATGTTGAGTGTTGGAATGCGGCACGGCCAGGTGCTGCACCATAACCTAAGCAGGCAGGAACAGCTTGTTGAACATTAACAATATAGTCGTGGCAAATGGTATCAATTTCTAAAGTACTTACGCCAGGTTGAATGTGTGGCTTAATCATTTCTAGAACTTCTGCTGCGAGGCGTCCAGCAACACGCATTTTTTCAATTTCTTCGGGCGTTTTGATAAGGTGGCTTGGTGCTTGATAAGTACTATTCATGATCTTTAAAAACTTTTGCTAATTTGTATCTGACTATGGTATAAATACGCACCCGTTTTATCAAATGCTTTCGTGAATAAATTTTGTTTTGCGAAACTGCTGTTTAAAACGTGTTCTAAATAAATCCGCACATATATCGACACATTACTCTGGGTGCCTTTTACAAGGTGGAGAATGAGGATATATGGAGGCCTAACCCAAACTTTTAAGGTATTAAAATGGCAGATTACAACGTAAGCATGCGCGACCTTCTTCAAGCAGGCGCTCACTTCGGTCACCAAACACGTTTTTGGAATCCAAAAATGCGTGACTACATCTTTGGTGCGCGTAACAAAATTCACATCATTAACTTGGAGCACACTGTTCCTGCGTTAAACGATGCATTAAATTTTGTAAACCAGCTTGCAAGCAAAAAGAACAAAGTATTGTTCGTAGGTACTAAGCGTGCAGCGTCTAATATCATTCGTGAACAAGCACAACGTGCGGGCCAACCGTATGTAGATCACCGTTGGTTAGGTGGTATGTTGACGAACTGGAAAACACTTCGCCAATCAATCAATCGTTTGAAAGATCTTCAAACTCAATCTCAAGACGGTACTTTTGCTAAGCTGACTAAGCGTGAAGCATTAGAGCGTACACGTGAGATGGAAAAACTTGAGCGTTCTTTAGGTGGTGTAAAGAACATGGGCGGTTTGCCTGATGCTTTATTCATCATTGACGTTGATCACGAAGCGATTGCAATTAAAGAAGCTAAAAACCTTGGTATTCCTGTAATTGGTATCGTAGATACAAACTCTAATCCAGACAATGTTGATTACATCATTCCTGGTAACGACGATGCGATCCGTGCTGTAACACTTTATGCTTCTGCAATGGCGAATGCGATTATTGCTGGTAAAGAATACGCACAAACTCAAGCAAATGCTCAAGCAAAAAGTGACGAAGCTGCAAAAGAAGCAACTTCTGAGGCTTAATGCATAAATGACGTAAGCGTGTCATTTTTGTAACATCTAAGGATGGCAAACTGAGCGTCAAGAAAAGCAAACGGCCCATATCTTTTTTGGGCCGTTTTTCTTCACAGATTTATTTTCTACCTTAAATTAGGAGAATAACATGACTGCAATTACTGCAAGCATGGTAAAAGAGCTACGTGACCGTACTGGCCTAGCGATGATGGAATGTAAAAAAGCTTTAACAGAAGCGAATGGTGATGTCGAAGTTGCAATTGACAACCTACGTAAATCTGGTCAAGCAAAAGCTGCTAAAAAAGCAGGTAACATTGCTGCAGACGGCGCAATTACGATTGCTCAAGACGGTAACAAAGCTGTATTGTTAGAAGTAAACTGTCAAACTGACTTTGTTGCAAAAGATGAAAACTTTGCGGGCTTCTCTAAGAAAGTTGCAGAAATCATTTTAGCAACAGGTACTGTTGATGTTGCTCAAGTGGCTACACTTCAGTTTGATGATTCGCAAACTGTTGAAGAAGCACGTATTGCACTTGTTCAAAAAATTGGTGAAAACATCCAAATCCGTCGTGCAAAAATTGTTGAAGGTGAAAACCTTGCTGTTTACAAACACGGTTTAAAAATTGGTGTTGTTGTATCTTACACAGGTGATGCAGACACTGGTAAAGGTTTGGCAATGCACATTGCTGCATTTAACCCAGTTGCGGTAAATGCAGAAGCTGTTCCTGCTGAGCTTGTTGCAAAAGAAAAAGAAATTGCTGAAGCAAAAGCAATTGAATCTGGTAAGCCTGCAAACATCGTTGAAAAAATGGTAACAGGTTCTGTAGAAAAATACTTAAATGAAGTTGTTCTTGAGCGTCAAATGTACGTTATTGACAATGACAAAAAAGTTGCAGAAATTCTAAAATCAACAGGTACAACTGTTGCTGAATTTGTTCGCTTTGAAGTAGGCGAAGGCATTGAGAAAAAAGCAGAAATGAGCTTCGCTGAAGAAGTTGCTGCTGCTCAAGCTGGCGCTAAATAAGTCTATTTAGATGTATTGCTAAAAAAGCCCTAACATCATGTTAGGGCTTTTTTATGATTTTATAAAAGATATCTAGATATGCTAAAACATAAAAAGCCACTAAACATAGTGGCTTTTCATTAATGATATTTTCTATTTAAGAGTTTGGGCTCTCAACACGCTCGATACTGACTTTAGCTGTACCCGAGTTGGTAATGCCTAATCTTTTTGCCGCGCCATAAGATAAATCTAAGACACGGTTACCATGGAATGGGCCACGGTCGTTGACTTTAACAACAACGCTTTTGCCATTGTCTTTATTGGTTACGCGGATATAACAGTTCAAAGGTAAGCTACGATGTGCAGCAGTGAGAGCATTCATGTCGAATGTATCACCACTGGCTGTTTTTCTACCATGAAACTGACGACCATACCAAGATGCAACACCTGTTTGAGTAAAACGTCTTACTGTGTTTGATGCTACGCTATTTAAGCGGTCAATAACAGAAGGTTCATCCTGAGGGACTTCCACTTTGGAATTTAGTGTTTGGCGACGTACAGCGTCATTAGAGCGTTGTGAAATAGAGAGACTTTCAAGTGACGGTAGGTTTTGATTATTGTAGTTATCACGGTTGAGTACTTTTGCTGCTAAGCTAGGTACATCGTTGTTGTCTGAAGAGGTTGGAGCTTGTACTAAATCTGCATGTGTAATTTGGGTTAGTGATAAACCTAAACTTACGGCCACAAAAAGCTTTAACGGGGAATGCATGTATTGAGTCTCCTAGACCTCTATTTTATTCATGTGACGTCTAAGACAACGAGCTAGAATAAAAACGCACCTGAAGTACAGGGCAAGGGTGAATATCATTAATGTGGGGTAATGATATTAGCCACGACCTTGTTATGTCTAGGAAATGGCTTGATCGGGTTACAAAAACGCTAATCTTTGTGATTTTTTAGGTTGTTTTATGATCGATATTGTAACAAATGGTAAAACCTATTGTGTTCTTGAATCAACAGCAGTACCTAGCTGCCATACGGCTGTTGCATACATACGACTGCGGTTATAGGTAGTAATCGCTTTAAAGTTAGGAAATGTAATGTAGTAAATTGGCCCTGTTTCACCTTGTAGTTGAATGAGAGATACTAATTCTAATGGGTCTATGCTTTGATTAAGCACGCTAACCCCTTGCTGTTGTAATGCACCATATGGTACAGGTAGATTTAAATCTGTGCTCACTACTGCATCAGGTGTGTTGCCCGTGTATTGTGCTGCAACGGCGATTGGTTGGTTGGGGTGCCAGCCGTGTTGCGCCAAATAGTTTGCAATAGAAGCTATAGCGTCTGGTGCTGAGTTTCGTAGGTCTATGTGGCCACTACCATCATAGTCAACACCATATTTTGAAATATTACTTGGCATAAATTGAGGAAAACCAATTGCCCCTGCGTATGACCCGACAATACTGTCCGTTGGGTAGCCTTCTTTATAGCTCCATGCAATCAGTGCTGCTAATTCATCTTTAAAGTATTCACTACGGCGAGGATAGCCAAAAGCCAAGGTTGCCAGGGCATCTCGAGTAATAATATTTCCTTTGTTTTGTCCAAACCCTGTTTCAACACCAAGTATGCCTAGAATAATGGCTTTGGGTACACCAAACTGCTGTTCTGCACGATTTAAAGCATCTGCATATTGGTTTTTAAAACGAACACCACGCCCGATAGTACTATCTACTAAAAACATACTTTGGTATTGATACCATGGCTTACTTTCACCAGGTTTTTCCATGATTTTTAGAATATTCGGACGATTTTGAGCAGTGAACATGGCCTGATCAATTTGCTCATTACTCAGTCCATACTTTTGCATGGTTTGGTATTTAAAATCGTTGTAACTCGGATCATTTAAAAAATCATTGGCAGAGCTTACGCTACTCATGAATAACGCTGTTGTAAGCAATGCGAGGCGTTGACCCCATTCTTTTAAAAAAATAAACATCATGATCTGTGATCCAATTAACGATGTGTGTGTATAGACATAACTATACCAAAGGTTGTCATGAGTGTAATAATGGCGGTACCCCCATAGCTCATAAAGGGAAGTGGTACACCTACAACGGGTAAAATACCGCTGACCATTCCTGCATTAACGAACACATATACAAAAAATGCTAAACCATAGGCACTCGCCACCAAGCGACCATAATTATGAAAAGACTGTATACCTATTTGGAAAGTACGGCAAATAATTGCAAAATACAGGGTGATGAGAATACATACACCAATTAGTCCAAACTCTTCAGAGTAGGCGGCAATCACAAAATCTGTATGACCTTCAGGTAAGAAGTGAAGGTGTGATTGTGTACCATTTAAAAAGCCTTTTCCTGAAAATCCACCTGAACCAATGGCGGTTTTTGATTGAATAATATTCCAGCCTGTGCCCAATGCATCAGCTTCAGGGTTTAGTAGGGTCATTACACGTTGTCGTTGGTAATCGTGTAGTAAAAACTCCCATGCAATTGGAATGATAATGCCTGCTGCTCCACATGCAGCAGCAATTAATTTCCAAGATAAGCCACTTAGAAACAGTACAAAAATACCACTGCCAAGGACTAGTAGTGAGGTGCCTAAGTCGGGTTGTTCTGCAATTAGAATAAAAGGTACAAAAATGAGTACTAAGGTCACGCATACATTTTTAAAGCTAGGTGGTAGAGGATAGCGTGTTAAGAACCAAGCGGCCATCATGGGCATGCCAATTTTCATAAACTCACTGGGTTGAACACTACCAACTCCAGGGATATCTAACCAACGCTGTGCACCCATCCGAATCTCACCAAAGACTTTTACTGCGGCCAAACAAAGTACTGCACAGACATAGAGGTACGGAGAAAAGGCTTGGAAGACTTTAGGAGGAATTTGTGCAATGATGATCATGACCACAAAGCCAATGCCAAAACTCATGGCTTGTTTGGTGACAAGTCCAACATCTTGAGCGGATGCACTATAGAGTACAAATAAGCCAAGGCATGCATTCATGAGTAAAAAGGAAAATAGCCATGGGTCGATATGAATCCGTTGCCAAGCTGAGGGCTTCATGGCTGTACTTAACCCATCACGAGGCGATTGGCGTAAAAATTTATATTGCGTGTTTGGAGATGATGGCGGCATAACGAGTACAATCTACAATAATTTGCAAGACAAATGCTATCACAATAAACCGCAGAGATGTGTGAGTAAACGTATTGTTATGCAGGGTGTCTTAGTATTTATTTAGTGCGTAAAAAAGAGCATATCATGTTGGGTGGCAAGTACTTTTAACTCATCTTTATTTAGCTTTGGAATGATTTTATCGATGGCAACATGTACTGCTTTAGTGGTAGTAATACAGCCAATATCTGCTGTTTTTCGTTTAATCATGCCTAAATCTAATGTTTTGTAAAATTGATGCATAAAATGGCGAATGACTTCATCTGCAAATAGTTTGTAGTCAGCCGTTAAGACTTGCATATTTACTTTTTTTCCCAGTTTTAACGCTGCGAAATGTTGTTTTAAATTGATGACAATGTCTTTGGGTAATTCATGACCAATTCTATAGTCATGATTTGAGGTTTTAAAAAGACTTTGCTTTGAAAAGGCAATAGACTGTTGCAAGCTCGTGGTATTGGCTTTTCCGAGCAATTGTTTCAGTAGTACAGCAACACTTGATTGAATAAACTGTGCAAGTTTGGCCGCAGTTTGTTTTTTCTCGCTGTCGGGGAAGTTTACAATCACCTGTGAAACCAGTGTGTCAATAATTTCTTGATTAATGGTTAACGCAACTTCATTTCTAAGTGTATGTAAGTCAACATTATTTTTTTTAGAGATAAATTGTTGTGTTTGTTGTAAAAGTTGCTCTGATGGAATAAACCCAAAGTATGCCATGTGAATATCTCATTGATATTGGTTGCTTTATTATATCGTGTGTTGTAGTTGCTTTATAGCAGGTTGTAAAAATAAAGGCGGAATCTGAGCTCCACCTTTATTTTTATATCATTATTGTCTTGCTAAACGTAATGGTACGTTAGGTAGCCATTGAGGGTTAGAGCTACGGCAAGGGTTAATGTCTAGTCCGCCACGGCGTGTATAGGCGGCATAGACCATCAGCTGTTTAGGTTGTAAGGTTTGCCAAATTTCTGCAAAAATTTGTTCAACGCACTGCTCATGAAAGCCGTTATGTTCTCTAAATGAAATAATATAGGCCAATAATGATGCATGATCTATTTTTTTGCCTTCATAGCGAATAAACAGGGTGCCCCAATCAGGTTGACCTGTGACAGGACAATTACTGCGTAATAAGTTGCAGTGTAATTGTTCTTCCACAATATGGCTTTCATTTGTATCCAGACGAAGTAAAGATGCATCTGGGTGTTTGGAATGTTTAGATGGTGTTAAATGGTCAATACATTGGCCAGTGGGTTGGCTGACAGTTAAGCCATTCACATCAATCAGTTCTAGTACGATAGGTGCTTGAGCTGCTGTAGACAGGTCTTGCTGTACTGTTTCAATGAGTTGAGCCTGTGAGCTAAACATTGTGAAATTTAAACTATTAAAGTACAGCTTTAATGATTTTGATTCAATTAAGCATGCTGATGTTGCAGGAATACTCAAACGCCCAATGGCAACCTGTGGCACATTGTGTGTGTTTAACCAAGACAGTTCAAATACATGCCACCAATCCGTACCATGTTCGATATATGGAATATCTTGATAGTTTTGGCGTGTTGGTGCACGTGTAATTGGAAACAATATATTCGGTTGATATTGCGTTGGGTAATCGGTGTCTTTACCGAGTAATGATTTTTCAACACTCATTCACGTATTCCTGAACCTCTAGAGAGTAAGTAGTAAGCAATGGCATAAAATACGGCAGAGAATATAGTCATTGCAATTAGTGATATCATTACATTTACATCGCTGTGGCCTAAAATGCCAAAACGAAAAGCATTGACCATATAAACAATTGGATTGATGAGCGATAAGTTTTGCCAAAATGGGCTTAAGCTACTCATTGAGTAGAACACACCACCCAAATAAGTCAGTGGTGTTAAAATGAATGTCGGTACAATTGAAATATCATCAAATGATTTTGCATAGAATGCATTAATAAAACCTGCCAATGAAAACAATAGGCTAGTAATGATGACGGTATAAATGGTCACAAAAATATTATAAATGCCAAGATGGGTAAAAAATAAGCTGACAATGGTGACGATCAAGCCTACACATACACCACGGCATATGCCACCGATGACATAGCCCCACAGCACAAGATACATAGGTGTTGGGCTGGTAATCAGTTCTTCAATACTGTGTTGAAATTTAGCACTAAAAAAACTTGAGCAGACATTAGAATAGCTGTTAGTAATCACAGACATCATGATTAAGCCAGGTACAATAAATTGCATGTAGCTAAAGCCTGCCATTTCACCAATACGTGAGCCAACCAAGTTGCCAAAAATGACAAAGTACAAGCTCATGGTAATGGCTGGTGGGAGCAGTGTTTGTGGCCAAATCCGCATAAAGCGTCTGACTTCTTTATAGACGAGTGTCCACAGTGCAACACGGAGTTGTGAAAAGTTCATGATGTTGCCTCTTGTAGATTTTTTTCTACCATTTTGACAAAGATTTCTTCTAAGCGATTGGTTTTATTACGCATACTGCGTACTTTAATATTGAGAGTGGTAAAAAGCTGAAAAATTTCATTGAGTGAGTGTGCTTTGTTCATGGTCACTTCAAGGGTGAAAGGATCGATAAGATTAAACTCGATGCCAATAAGTTGGACTTGAATGGGCTCTATTTCTTGCTCTAAGTCAAAAATAAAAGATTCTTCATTGAGTTGCCCTAGAAAGTCTTTCATGCTGGTGTCTTCTTTAATCACACCGTGATCTATAATTGCAATACGGCGACACAGCATTTCAGCTTCTTCTAAATAGTGTGTAGTCAAAATAATGGCGGTGCCTCGCTCATTCATCTCTTGTAAGAAGCTCCACATAGAGCGTCTTATCTCAATGTCTACACCCGCAGTAGGTTCATCTAAAATGAGTAACTTTGGCTCATGCATCATGGCACGGGCAATCATTAAACGCCGTTTCATACCACCTGAAAGCATACGTGCTTGAACATTTCTTTTTGACCAGAGCCCAAGTTTTTCTAAATAGTGCTCAGCACGTTGTTCAGCCACTTTTTTAGGAATACCGTAATAGCCTGCTTGAGTGACTAAAATGTCAAAGGTTTTCTCAAAGTGACCAAAGTTGAACTCTTGCGGTACAACGCCGAGGCATTGTTTGGCATCTGAAGGGTGTGTTTCTAGGTTATGACCAAAAATATGAACTTGCCCTGAGGTTTTTTTAGTCAGCGAACTAATAATGCCAATGGTGGTCGATTTTCCTGCACCATTTGGGCCTAAAAGTGCATAAAATTCGCCTTCGGGTACAGTTAAGTTGATGTTTTTAAGTGCTTGGAACCCATTTTTATATGTTTTTGAGAGTTCTTGAAGTACCAAGGCAGAAGTCATAAATGTCTCACAGCTAAATCATAGGTGATGGTGTGGATATTATATAAAATAAACCAACAGTGTATAAAGTAAAGTCTTGCTGAGTTACCGTAAAAATCTTGTGAACTCATTAAAAAAATGAAGAGCATTGACATGGATTATGCCAAAGTATACTTAAATTATTGATTTTATTGTATGTGTTGGTACGCCCAGCGGGACTCGAACCCACTCCACAGGCTTCGGAAACCTGTACTCTATCCAGTTAAGCTATAGGCGCATGGCCGACATCATATCAAAAAAAACATTTAGGTAAAGCATTGATCTCATAAATTACGCCTAACGTACAGCATTTAATCGAATTGACAGGGGGGTTTAGATTTTTTAGCTGATCTAGATTTATGTTGCTATTGGTTAGTTTTGTTGATGATGCACTGGCTTTGCCATTTTGTTGCATTATTCTGGCACTTTTTTGACTAAATTAATGTGGCATTTTTACACTTGATTGGTTACGTGTTATTTGACTATTTTAGTCTGTCCTTATTTTTATTGTTGAATGACTGAGCGGGTAAAGCTACTTCGTTAGTTTGGATTGTGTATTGTTAGGTGTATTTTGATTCAATTTTCTTTCATTATTATTTCTTTGTTTAATAACCGCAGTTGCTCTTCTGTTTGTGATCGGGAGGGTGAAACTACCACGTGATTTGATCTATATTGTTTCGTTGTACGAATATTAAAAAGCCATGTATGTACATGGCTTTTTGTTTAAAATATGGCTTTTTCTAAAGCTTGTTTTAAATAAGGGTCTAACTCATTTTGTTTAAGTAACCATTGTACATAGTCTACGGGTAAATCTTGAATGAGTGTGCCTTTGTGTTTACCAAACGCTAATTTTTTAGGAATACGTGCTTCTTCAGAGGCTAAATAAAGCTCTTGCATATTTTGTACCCCTGTAAGTGCAATAATATGCATTAAAATATTGGCCGTTAAAATAATATCAGCATCTGCACGATGAGCACCTTTGAGTAGTTCTCTTGCTCTTAAACTGCCTTGGCTAATTTGGTAAATGAGGGCTGAAATATTGTGTGCTTCCGCGTCTGGCCATACTTGTCTTGCCAAGGCTAAAGTACAAATGGGTTTGAGTTTTGAGGTGTCTACACCACAACGGGCAATTGCTTGTATATCATAGTCAATATTATGCCCAATAATATATTCGACTGATGATGGCAAACTAAACGTTGTATAGTGGGGTTGATCTGCAATATCTGATTCTAAAATATGGTGTACGGCCATAGATGCAAAAGAGATTGGCTCACCAATACTATACAGTTGGTCAAAAATCTGTTCTTTAAAGAGGCTTAATTTACCGTGTTCTAAGCAAATAGGTGCGTATGCAATTTCGATAGGTAAACCATTTAGGGTATGGGTTTCTGTATCTAAAATAATACTTTGCATAGTGGTGTAAACATATTAAACGAAAAGATGACTTTAACATTTTGTAGGCTTAGTCACAATCAGGATGTTTTGACCTGTACAAGAACAAGCTATGTCTAAGGAGAGTGTGTTTTTATTGAATCTTGCATAAACTTCATACCAAAAATATTTCAACTTCATGTTACAATAACCACTAGTTTTAGCACGGCTTAAAAGCCCTAATAAATAGGACCTCTAAAATGTTTGCCAACATTTCTATCTCTGAGTTTGATCCAGAATTAGCAAAACAAATCACTGCTGAAGATGCACGTCAAGAAGCTCACATCGAGTTAATTGCATCTGAAAACTATTGTTCACCTGCCGTTATGGAAGCTCAAGGCAGTAAACTCACTAATAAATATGCAGAAGGCTATCCTGGTAAGCGTTACTACGGCGGTTGTGAAAATGTTGATGTGATCGAGCAGTTGGCGATTGACCGTGCAAAAGCATTATTTGGTGCAGACTATGCAAACGTACAGCCACATGCAGGCTCGCAAGCAAATGCGGCTGTTTATTTGGCTTTACTCAGTGCAGGTGACACAGTGCTTGGGATGAGTCTTGCACATGGTGGTCACTTAACACATGGTTCAAAAGTGAACTTTTCAGGTAAAACGTATAACGCCGTGCAATATGGTTTAAACCCTGAAACAGGCGAAATTGATTACGAAGAAGTAGAACGTTTAGCAGTAGAACATAAGCCACGTATGATTGTTGCAGGTTTTTCTGCATATAGCCGTGTGGTAGATTGGCAGCGTTTCCGTGATATTGCAGATAAAGTCGGTGCATACTTGTTTGTAGATATGGCACATGTGGCAGGTCTTGTGGCTGCGGGTGTGTATCCGAACCCAGTACAAATTGCAGATGTAACAACAACAACAACGCATAAAACATTGCGTGGCCCTCGTTCAGGTCTGATTTTAGCAAAAGCAAATGAAGAAGTCGAGAAGAAGCTACAGTCAGCAGTGTTCCCGGGTAACCAAGGTGGCCCGTTAATGCATGCGATCGCGGGTAAAGCCGTATGCTTTAAAGAAGCAATGACACCTGAGTTTAAAACCTACCAGCAGCAAGTGGTTAAAAATGCTCAAGCGATGGCGAAAGTACTAATTGAACGTGGTTATGAAATTGTTTCTGGTGGTACCGACAATCACTTGTTCCTATTGTCTTTGATTAAACAAGATGTAACAGGTAAAGAAGCAGATGCATGGTTAGGTGCTGCACATATTACAGTGAATAAAAACTCTGTACCAAATGACCCACGCTCACCATTTGTGACTTCAGGTATTCGTATTGGTACGCCAGCAGTGACTACACGTGGTTTTGGTGAAGCAGAAGTATCTGATTTAGCACACTGGATTGCTGATGTATTAGACAGCAAAGGTGACGAAGCTGTGATTGCGACTGTGAAAGACAAAGTTGCGACTGTATGTGCTAAATTCCCAGTATATGCATAATTTTATGCAATGATGGTTTTTTAAATCATTGTTGTGTTATTCAACCGAGTTAATAAAATTAGCTCGGTTTTTTACTTTAGTGGTCTATGTTTTATAAATATGACACAAAAAATGACGAGGGTTATTTTGATAATTCTAGGATTTTTTTGCAATCATGGTTAGACTATGCCGCATTGTATTTCACCTACTGACATAATTACGTGTTATTTGGGTATTTTTATTTGAGAATAGTGAAAAAATGAAACAGTCATTACGGTTACGTTTAGAGCAATTGGCAGATCGCCACGAAGAACTGACAGCACTGCTTGCAGATGTGGAAGTCATTTCAGATAACAAGCGTTTTCGCAAATTGTCACGTGAACATAATGATTTAACTGAGCTCACTGAGTTTTGGCAAAAATATTGCCAAGCTGAAAGCGACATTTCTACTGCTGAAGACATGTTGACTGACCCAGATTTTAAAGAAATGGCTCTTGATGAAATTCGTGAAAATCAAAACTTGCTCAAAACACTTGAAGAGCAACTCAATATTTTGATGATTCCAAAAGATCCAAATGATGCCAATTCGGCCTACCTTGAAGTACGAGCAGGTACTGGTGGTGACGAGGCTGCAATTTTTTCTGGCGATCTATTTCGCATGTACAGTAAATTTGCGGAAACACAAGGCTGGCGTATTGAAATCTTGTCGGAAAATGAAGGTGAACACGGTGGCTATAAAGAAATTATTTGCCGTATTAATGGTGAAGGGGTGTATGGCCGCTTAAAATTTGAAAGTGGTGCACACCGTGTACAACGTGTTCCTGCAACAGAATCACAAGGGCGTGTACATACATCTGCCTGTACAGTGGCGATTTTACCTGAAGTTGATATAGACACTACGGTAGAGATTAACCCATCTGATTTACGTATAGATACCTATAGAGCATCGGGTGCAGGTGGTCAGCATATTAACAAAACTGACTCTGCGGTACGTATTACTCATATCCCATCTGGTGTGGTGGTTGAGTGTCAAGAAGAACGTTCACAACATAAAAATAAAGCCAAAGCTTTGGCATTGCTTGCATCGCGTTTAGAAAATGCAAAACGCCAAGAGCAAGAAAATGCGACTTCAGAAATGCGCCGTGACTTGGTTGGATCCGGTGATCGTTCAGAACGTATTCGTACTTATAATTATCCGCAAGGTCGTATGACAGATCACCGTATTAACCTGACATTGTATAAATTAGATGCGATTGTTGAAGGTGACTTAACTGAATTGCTCGATAGCTTACATCGTGAATATCAGGCCGATCAGTTGGCCATGATTGCACAACAAAATGGTGGCTAATGTCATGCAAGTGGTTGATGCACTAAACTTACGTGGTGAAGTAGACAGCTATGAACGCCAAGAAGCAATCTGGTTGTTGGCACATCTTTTAGAAATAGATGGCTTGTCATTAAAATTGCGTCTGTCTCAACCCTTAACCGACGAGCAACGCACAGCATATTTAGATGGTCTTGCTCGTTTAGAAAAGAATGAACCTTTGGCGTATATTTTGGGGTCACAGCCATTTTGGACGCTTGACTTAAAAGTGACACCAGATACATTAGTCCCTCGACCAGATACCGAAGTTTTGGTGGAACAGGTATTGGCATTAGATTTACCGAGACAGGCCTCTGTACTTGATTTGGGCACGGGCACGGGGGCAATTGCATTGGCACTGGCCAGTGAAAAGCCAAATTGGGCTGTTTGGGCAACAGATATTTATGCACCGACTTTAGAGGTTGCGCGTGATAATGCACAAAAGCATCATTTGCCACAGGTGCAGTTTTTCAAAAGCCATTGGTATGACAACCTACCTCAAAGTCATTTTGATTTAATTGTATCTAATCCACCCTATATTGCACCGAATGACTTGCATCTGGAGGACTTGCAAAGTGAGCCTTTAAGAGCACTTGCGAGTGCGGACAATGGTCTAGCAGATATTGTGGAAATTATACAAGGGGCAACTGAACGGCTCAAAGCTCAGGGATGGCTAGCCATAGAGCATGGATTTGACCAAAAACAAGCCGTACAAGCATTATTTAATGAAGCAAAATTTAGTCAGATTCAAACAATAAAAGATTATTCAGGCAATGACAGAGTGACATTTGCCCAGTACAAGGTTGGCGTAAATATATAATTTAATTATATTTAAGTGTCTGATATTATTTGACTATATATTGATTTCTTAATCTATTGTGGCGTATTACTCAGTTAAGGACTTATGCTATAATTGCGGGGCAATACATTTGCCGCTGAAGGGGCACAAGGCATTTCGTCATAAAAAAGCTGTATCAAACAACTTTTTCATTGTGTACTTCGCTGTATATGAATTCAGTTATGTGATGATTTCACTCGTTTGCATTGACTATGCCGTAATGGTGGTGAGGCTGTGCTTATGGGTGATACAAATATACACTCTTATCTTTTGTTCTAATACATATGCATGCTATTAGGCAATGGAAAATGAAATTTAACAGGTGCTATTTATGGCGACTCCTCAACCCTCTTCTGGTCTACTAGAACGTCTTTTTAAACTCAATGAAAACAATACTTCTGTAAAAACAGAAGCAGTTGCGGGTTTCACAACGTTTTTAACCATGTGCTACATTATTATTGTTAACCCTCTTATTCTTTCTGCAACAGGTATGGACCATGGTGCAGTGTTTGTTGCAACATGTATTGCAGCAGCAACGGGTTGTTTGGTTATGGGTTTATTGGCGAACTATCCAATCGCCTTAGCACCTGGTATGGGGCTAAATGCTTACTTTGCTTATTCTGTCTGTTTAGGCATGCACATTCCATGGCAAACTGCTTTGGCCGCTGTATTTATGTCAGGTGTGATTTTTATTGTCATTAGTCTTGTACGTGTGCGTGAAATTATTATTAATGCCATTCCATTATCTCTTAAATTTGCGATTGGTGGTGGTATTGGGTTATTTTTAGCATTAGTTGCACTAAAAAATGCTGGCATTATTGTGGCAAACCCTGCAACAATGGTAGGGTTAGGGAATATTAAAGACCCTAAAGCACTATTAGCAATTTTAGGCTTATTTATTACGGTTGCTTTGCATTACTATCGTGTACGTGGTGCAATTATTATTAGTATTTTAATTATTACAATTATTGCAACCTTTATGGGTTTGAATGAGTTTAAAGGAATTGTTGGTGCACCACCTTCAATTGAACCAACGCTTTTACAAATGGACTTTTCTAGCCTATTTAGTGCAACTTTAATTGGTGTTGTATTTGTATTTTTCTTGGTTGACTTATTTGACTCTACAGGTACTTTAGTTGGTGTTGCACACCGTGCAGGTATTATTAAAGATGATGGCAAGATTCCACGTCTAAAAAAAGTATTACTTGCTGACTCTGTCGCAATTGTTGCAGGTGCAGCCGCAGGTACATCATCGACCACACCATATATTGAATCTGCATCTGGTGTTGCTGCTGGTGGTCGTACAGGTTTAACAGCAGTTGTCGTTGCAATATTATTTTTAATCTGTTTATTCTTCTTCCCATTGGCACAGTCTGTACCAGGTTTCGCAACAGCTCCTGCATTATTGTTTGTTGCAGTACTGATGATCCAAGGCATTACCAAAATTGAATGGGATGACATTACAGAAGCAGTCCCGGCATTTTTAACCATTGTATTTATGCCATTTGCTTACTCGATTGCTGATGGTATTGCATTCGGTTTTATTAGCTATGCGGTGGTGAAACTCATTACAGGCAAGGCAAGTAGTGTGCATTGGATGGCATGGGTCATTGCAGGTTTATGGATCTTGAAATTTGCAATTTACGGTGGCTAAACTCGCATTTAGTTGATTGTTTTGGGGTGTAATTATTTACACCCTTTTTTATGATGAGGTATCAAATGAACCCACTCGACCTAATTCAAAAACTTCCTAAAACTGAACTGCATGTGCATATTGAAGGAACGTTTGAGCCAGAACTCATGTTCGAAATTGCACAACGTAATGCAGTAGATATTCCGTTTAAAAGTGTAGATGAAGTTAAGCAGGCATATAATTTTCATAATTTACAATCTTTTTTAGATATTTATTATGCAGGTGCAAATGCACTGATTTACGAACAAGATTTTTATGACCTCACATGGGCTTACTTTGAAAAATGTAAAGTAGATTATGTGGTACATACCGAAATTTTCTTTGATCCACAAACGCATACCGCACGAGGCATTGCTTTTGAAACAGTTCTAAATGGTATATTACGTGCTTGCCAAGATGCTGAGCAAAAGTTACAGATTTCATCACAACTGATTTTATGTTTCTTACGCCATTTAAGTGAAGAAGATGCATTCAAAACACTTGAGCAAGCGTTGCCATTTAAACAGCACATTGCAGGTATTGGTTTAGACTCAAGTGAAATGGGGCACCCACCATCAAAATTTGAACGTGTTTTTGCCAAAGCACGTGAAGAAGGCTTTTTAATTGTTGCCCATGCTGGTGAAGAAGGCCCTGCATCTTATGTATGGGAAGCTTTAGATTTATTAAAAGTAAATCGTATTGACCACGGTGTACGCTCAGAAGAAGATGAGGCTTTGCTAGAGCGTTTGATTAAAGAACGTATGCCATTAACTGTGTGCCCTTTAAGTAATTTAAAACTGTGTGTTGTCGATGACATGAAGCAACATAACATTAAACGCTTACTTGAAAAGGGTGTATGTGTGACAGTGAATTCTGATGATCCAGCATATTTTGGCGGATATATGAATGATAACTTTATTGCAATTACCAAAGCTTTAGACCTGACTACTGAGGATTTAAAAGCACTTGCAATCAACTCTTTTGAGGCATCATTTTTACCAGAAGCACAGAAGAAATATTGGATTGATTTAATTCATTCACAAAGTGTATAAATCTTAAATATAATTGAAAATGACTAGGCATTTTTTATTTATGCCTAGTCATTAAATGATATACGGTCTTATTTAGAAATCATGCTTTTGAGTACATTGTCTTTATCAATAAAATGATGTTTTAGTGCTGCTAAAATATGCCCTACAATGAGTAAACCAGCAAACCAAGATAAATAAATATGAATTGGCTTGATAATTGCCATGAGGTGCTTATTGGGTTCGATTAAAGTAGGTAGGTTAAATAGATAAAGCACAGGTGCAGGGTACCCTGCTGACCAGCTAAATAAACAGCCCGTGATGGGTAACATAACTAAAATAAGATAAAGCACCCAATGTATGACATGTGCAATGGACTTCATAGGTTTAGACATGCTTTGTGGCAGTGATGGTGTGGGGTGAGTGTATCGCCAAAATATTCGAATGACGATAAGAAATAAAATAGGCGTTGCTATATTTTTATGTGCAGTAATCATGGTTGTTTTAAAGCTACCATCTGTGGCATAACTTAGAAAGTTACCACTATAAAAACCAATAAACCATGCTGTAATAAAAATGAAGGCCATAAGCCAATGTAGAAGTTGTGCCGTACGTGTGTAATATTGCGGTCTGGCTGACATTTCAAACGCTCTTAATTATAGGATAAGCACTATAACCATATAAATAGAGTAGGTAGATCACAATATATAAATTTGCAACGCTGTGTACTGAAATGGGCAACGATAGATTTTGGTTAAAATACAGGCCAAATATGTGAGTATCTATGTTTTATTTTTATGAAATACGTCAAAATAGCACTCTTAAATACTAGGAGATCTGCATAATGATGAAAAAAATACTACCACTGATTCCTCTTGTTTTTGCTTTGTCTGCTTGTGCCGTAGATGGGACAGCAACTCCAGGACAAACCAATACAACACAAAATACAGCACAACAAATAGGGATGACAGCCTTAAAAATTGCAATTAATGCGAAATGTACGACTGAGCTAAACAATACTGCGGCTTGGAAGGTAGCCAGTCAAGTCATGACAAGTCAACAACAGCAAAATGCACAAAGTCAGGTCTGTGGTTGTGTGAGTGATAAGGCGATGGATAGTGTGACAGTGGTTGATCTTGCAACAGTGGCATTTGACCCTGCAGCACGTACCAGTATTGCAACAAAAGCCATTAATAACACTGTGCATGCATGTATTGCGGAAAGTTTAAAGAAATGATGATTGCAGGTGTAGATGAAGCGGGTAGAGGGCCTTTAATTGGTTCGGTTGTGGCAGCAGCAGTCATTTTAGATCCAGAAAGACCTATTCAAGGTCTAAATGATTCGAAAAAACTCAGTGAAAAAAAACGTGAGCAACTCTTTGTAGAAATACAAGAAAAAGCATTGGCATGGTCTATTGCAGAAGCAACTCATGAGGAAATAGATGAGCTGAATATTTTACAAGCCACTTTTTTGGCCATGCGTCGAGCGGTAGAGTCTTTGTCTATGGTGCCAAATAAAGTATTGGTTGATGGCAACCAACAAATTAAAGGTTTGGCATTGGATTGTGAGGCAGTGATTGGTGGTGATGCATTACATGCAGAAATTAGTGCGGCCAGTATTTTAGCAAAAGTGTATAGAGATCATCAGATGGTGGCTTTAGATAAAAGTTATCCCATGTATGGATTTGCAAAGCATAAAGGTTATCCAACCAAAGCACATCTTTTAGCCATAGAGCAATATGGTATTTTAGCAGAGCATAGGTTGAGTTATGGGCCGATAAAAAAACGTGTTCAAGCCATTTAATTTATTTTGAGAGATAAACCCAAGGGGAGAGCTTTCTTGGGTATTCACCATAATTGGAGTAGATCAGGTTTTATTTCTCTTGATTTAATTCATCATAAAAAGAAGGTTGATAAGCCTGATCAATTTGTTGTAGATGCTCGTGCATAGCACGCTCATGTTGAATGCGTTGATAAATCTCTTCACGATGAACAGAGACTTCTTTGGGTGCATTTACCCCAATACGTACTTGGTTTCCTTTCACACCAAGCACAGTAACACTGACTTGATCCCCAATCATTAACGTTTCTCCGACACGTCTGGTCAGAATCAGCATGTTTATCTCCTTGCCTAGTACTAAACCTGCAGTTTTTTTTACCTATAAAGCATATGCAAAAATTTAACCACAACTTTGAAAAAAAGAGTTGAATAAAAAAGGCCTACATGAATGTACGCACTCTTATTTTCAAAAATATTAAACTTAATATAACAGAGCCACTTTATATAAAATAGAGTGGCCCTGAAAAAAATATGAATAATCCGATGCTTGGTGTCAGATTATTAAATTACTGGCTAAGCACGAGCACTACTTTCGCCATGTTCACGATCTAAACCAAATGCAGTATGTAAGCAACGCACTGCAAGTTCTAGATAGTTTTCTTCAATGAGTACAGAGACTTTAATTTCAGAGGTTGAAATCATCAAAATATTAATCGCTTCTTCCGCAAGCGCTGTAAACATTTTGCTTGCAACACCTGCATGTGAACGCATACCGACACCAACGATAGATACTTTGACAATATCTTCACGGCCAGCAACTTCACGTGCTTTAATGTTTTGAGCGATTTCATCTAAAATGCTTTTTGCTTTGGCATAATCGCTACGATTTACAGTAAAGGTGAAATCTGTTGTCCCATCTTCTTCAATATTTTGCACAATCATATCGACTTCAATGTTGGCTGCGCTAATTGGCGATAAGATTTTTGAAGCGATACCAGGTTCGTCAGGAACACCTAAAATTGTTAATTTTGCTTCATCACGGTTAAATGCAATACCTGAAATGATTGGCTGTTCCATATTGTCCTCTGCCTCAGTAGTAATAAGTGTACCCACATTTTGTTTAAAGTCTTCATCAAAAGCACCGTCATTGTCATTATCAAAGCTAGATAATACACGTAATGGTACTTGGTATTTTCCTGCAAATTCAACAGAGCGAATTTGTAGTACTTTAGAGCCAAGCGATGCCATTTCTAGCATTTCTTCAAATGAGATACGGTCAACCTTTTTCGCTTTTGGCACAACACGTGGATCGGTAGTGTATACACCGTCTACATCGGTATAAATTTGGCATTCATCTGCTTTTAGTGCAGCAGCGAGTGCAACACCTGTTGTGTCTGAGCCACCACGTCCTAAAGTTGTGGTGTTACCCAATGCATCAACGCCTTGAAAGCCTGCCACCACAATGACTTTACCTTGCTCAAGGTCTTGGGTCATGAGGTGAGTGTCAATCGACTCAATACGTGCTTTGGTATGTGCACTGTCGGTTTTAATGGCGACTTGACGTCCTGTGTAAGATTTTGCATCTACACCAATAGAGTTGAGTGCCATTGCCAACATGGAAATCGTCACTTGCTCACCTGTAGAAACCATTTGATCAAGCTCGCGTGGTTCTGGTGTTGTGGTAATGGCTTTAGCGAGTGCAAGTAAGCGGTTTGTTTCACCACTCATTGCAGATACAACGATCACAACTTTGTGACCGTGATCGTGCCAACGCTTTACACGGCGAGCAACATTTAAAATGCGCTCGGGTGTACCCATTGAAGTTCCACCGTATTTTTGAACGATTAATGCCATAGTTATTCCATATAAGCCATGACCCTAAGAGGCATTTAGGGTCTGTCAGTTACACAAAAGTGAAGTTTTAACGACTTTCAAGCCATGCAGGCAATGCTGCAACCACTTGGTCAAACTTCTCGTTGAGCGGTGCGCCACCTTGTGCGAGGTCTGGCTTGCCACCACCTTTACCACCAAGCTCTGTTGCAAGATGCTTGATAATGTCACCTGCTTTAAGTGAAGCAGTATATTGTTTTGCGACAGAAGCCAATAAGCTGACTTTGTCACCATCAACAGCAATTAAAACAATAACCGCATTATCTAACTTTGATTTTACACTGTCATGTAAATGACGGAGTGATTTTGCATCTGTATTTGCTACAGCTGCGACTAAAGTTGGACGCGCTTGAATGGTTTTAACGTCTTTGATCAACTCTGCAGCATGTAAATGCGCCAGTTTTTGATTGAGTTGGTCTAGTTGCTTCTGTAAAGCATTGGTATGCTCAATTTGGCTATGTACTTTTTCAACGGTTTGGTCTTTTTGTGCTTTAAGTAGAGTATTTACTTGATGAATAGTCGTATCTGCTTTTTGTACAGTATTTAAAGCCTGTAGACCTGTCACAGCTTCTATACGACGTACACCTGCAGCAACACCCCCTTCAGAGGTGATTTTGAATAAACCAATTTCACCTGTGTAGTTCACATGAATACCACCACAGAGTTCTACAGAGAATGCTTTGTCATCTTTAACCGTACCCATTGTAAGTACACGGACAGTTTCGCCATACTTTTCACCAAATAGCATCATTGCGCCTTTGGTTTTGGCAGTTTCAATGTCAAGTACTTCAGTCACGACAGCAGTATTGGCCATAATTTCTTGGTTGACACGGCGTTCAATGTCTTGCAGTTGTGCAAGGTCAATCGCTTGTTCGTGTGAAAAGTCAAAGCGAAGCACATCTGATGCCACTAAAGAACCTTTTTGCGCAACGTGTGTCCCTAAGATTTCACGGAGGGCTGCATGCAATAAGTGGGTTGCAGAGTGGTGTTTTGAAATGGCTTGGCGGAGTTCAGGCTGTACCGTTGCATCTACTTTTTGTGTGGTAGTTAAACGTCCTACCGTTACTACACCTTGGTGTACGAAAGCATTGCCTGATTTTTGTGTATCAATAATTTCAAAAATACCAGTATCATTTTTGAATGTGCCTGTGTCGCCCACTTGACCACCACTTTCTGCATAAAATGGCGTGTGATCAAGTACAATCAGGGCTTCATCACCTTCATTGACTTCATTTACAGATTGACCATCTTTATAAATGGCAATGATTTGCCCCTGACCTTGTGTCGTTGTGTAGCCATCAAATTGGGTTGGGGTATCTACTTTTACAATGCTGTTGTAGTCAACTTTGAATTTACCTGCATCACGAGCACGTTGACGCTGTGCAGCCATTTCAACTTCAAAGCCTGCTTCATCAATGGTGAGTTCACGTTCACGGGCAATATCTGCAGTTAAATCTGCAGGGAAGCCATATGTATCGTAAAGTTTAAATACAACTTCACCTGGAATCACATTGCCTTTAAGTTGTGCAAGTTCTGTTTCAAGGACTTTTAAGCCTTGCTCGAGCGTTTTTGCAAATTGTTCTTCTTCTTTAACCAGCGCCGCTTCTATACGCTCACGGTTTTCAATCAATTGAGGGTAGGCTTCGCCCATCACATCAATGAGTGGTTGTAGCATTTTGTAGAAGAACGTGCCTGTTGCACCGAGTTTGTGACCATGACGAATGGCACGGCGGATAATACGGCGTAGTACATAGCCACGACCTTCATTACTTGGGTTTACACCATCTGCAATCAGGAAACAGCATGAGCGTGCATGGTCTGCAAGCACCCGTAAAGATGGTTGGCCTTGGTCTTCAACACCCACAATGTTTGACGCTGCTTGTAACAGGTGTTGGAACAGGTCAATCTCGTAGTTTGAATTAACGTGCTGAAGTACTGCAGAAATACGTTCTAAGCCCATACCTGTGTCTACAGATGGGGCAGGAAGTGGCTCAAGTGTGCCGTCAGCAGTACGGTTAAACTGCATAAACACGTTGTTCCAAATTTCAATAAAACGGTCGCCGTCTTCTTCTGCCGTACCAGGTAGTCCACCCCAAATGTGGTCGCCGTGGTCATAAAAAATTTCAGAACATGGTCCGCACGGGCCGGTATCACCCATGGTCCAGAAGTTATCTGAAGCGTATTGGCCACCTTTGTTGTCGCCAATGCGAATAATACGGTCGGCTGATAGTCCAACATCTTTGTGCCAAATATCAAAAGCTTCGTCGTCGGTATGGTAGATGGTGACGTACAGTTTGTCTTTGGGTAGTTGCAGTGTTGTGGTTAAGAATTCCCATGCAAATTCAATGGTTTGTTTTTTGAAGTAATCACCAAATGAGAAGTTACCCAACATTTCAAAAAATGTGTGATGGCGAGCAGTATAGCCAACGTTGTCTAAGTCATTGTGTTTACCGCCTGCACGTACACATTTTTGTGACGACGTTGCACGAACATAGCCACGGTCTTCTAGACCCAAAAGGCTGTCTTTGAACTGGTTCATGCCCGCATTGGTAAACAATAAAGTTGGGTCATTGCTCGGAACGAGAGAGCTCGAAGCGACACGTGTATGACCTTTAGTTTCAAAGAAATGTAAGAAGGCTTCGCGAATTTCAGCGGATGTCATAAAGCGTGTACTCACAATCAAGTCACTCCAATTTGGTTTTATCGTGTGGTTGTAATCTTGGGCGAGAGATTGGCTTCGATTACAACATAACTGTTAAATTTTAAAGGCTAAAAGTATAACTAAAAATATGTGTATCACCAATGCTTTTGCAGATAAAGCCGTACAAATGTACCAATAAGAGGCATAGATGTATTCATACTCAAAAACTTTAAGTAAGATAAGCCCCGTTTTTGAAGAAAATGCTAAAAAAAGGATAAATCATGCAGCGTATTGCACTTAATGGTTTTGGTCGTATTGGCCGTAATGTGGTTCGTGCATGGTTTGAGCGAGAAAAGCCGTATGATTTTGTGATTACTGCAGTGAATGATGTGGCTGATCTTGAAACATTGGCACATTTGTTCAAATATGATTCAACACATGGCACATTTAAGGGCACAGTACAGGTAGTACATGAAGATGAAGGTGCATACCTAGACGTTGCTTATTTAAGCCGACATTTAAAAATACAGTTTTTTCAACAAGCTGACCCTGCAACATTGCCTTGGCAACAACTTTATATCGATGTTGCATTAGAATGTACGGGCTTATTTCGCTCTTATGCAG
Source organism: Acinetobacter rathckeae (assembly GCF_015627125.1). GTDB lineage: Bacteria > Pseudomonadota > Gammaproteobacteria > Pseudomonadales > Moraxellaceae > Acinetobacter > Acinetobacter rathckeae. The sequence goes on from NZ_VTDO01000002.1 coordinate 159,044, forward strand.
ATGCCTCAAAACATTTACAGGCAGGCGCAAAAAGAGTCATTATTGGTGCGGCACCCTTTGATTATGTCGATGCAGCCATTGTGTATGGTGTAAATCATCATGATATTAAAGCCAGTGATCGGGTGATTTCAGGTGTGTCGTGTACCACCCAAGCATTAGTGCCTTTGGTAAAAGTGTTAGATGATGTTTTTGGTGTAGAAAGTGCTCTAATGACTGAAGTGCATGCTGTGACCACAGATCAGGCGGTACTTGACCATGCACACCGTGATTTAAGGCGAGCTCGTGCGTGTGGGCACAATATTATTCCGACCACATCAAGTGCATTGGGTGCTTTAAAACGAGTCATGCCAAAAATGGAACACCGTATACATGGCTATTCTATACGAGTCCCGACCTTAAATGTGGCAGCCATTGATTTAACGTTTGTTGCACAATCAGATATAGATGTTGAACGTTTAAACCAAGCGTTTGAGCAGGCAGCAACACATGACTATAAGGACATTATGGCGTGTACATCAGATTATTTGGTGTCGAGTGATTTTAATCATTTGCCACAATCGTTGATTGTTGATTTAACCCAAACCATGGTGGTGGGTCGTCAAGCCAAAGTATATGCATGGTATGACAACGAATGGGGTTATGCCAACCGCTTGCTTGATTTAAGCCAAGTATTAGCAAGCGTGGCATTGCCTTAGCATAATGTGTGTTTAAGCCCCGACCAGCACCATACGTAAAATGGCGGTCGATGCGATGCTGATGACCACAGTGGGCAGTAAAGCAAACCGCATTGCGACCGCTGCTGTAATGATAATGGCAATAAAATCAGCCAAATGTTGTGTTGCAAAATAGGGTGCAATGACTGAAATCAGTACGCAACCGGGGGTGATTTGTAGCAATTTCTTTTGGCGTATGGATAACTCACGGTTTTTGAGTAGTAAATAACCGACCACACGGGTGGCATAGGTGGTCATGGCAACGCAAAGTATTGCAATAAAAGTGGGTAAGTAAATCATGCGTTGCTCCCTTTTATTTTTTGATGGTAATAAATGCAGTTGCAATACCACAGATGGTACCTACAGGTACATGCCAACCTGAAGGTAAGTAAAGATAAGCAACGATTGCTGTTCCTAAACTCACTAACCATGGTAAAGAGGCTTTAACTGACGGTAACATACTGCGTAAAAGCACTAAAAAAATAGCGGGAAATGCCATGTCGAAGCCCCACTTGCTGATGTCGCCGAGTGTTGAACCAATCGCACCACCGAGTGTGGTAAATAAAACCCACATTAAATATAAGGCAAAACTAATTCCTGCATAAAAAGGTAAGCTAAATGCATCTTTAGGTGGTAGGTAGTTTCTTTTTTGTGCATCTGCAACACTCAGTGCCCATACTTCATCACACATAAAAAATAAAGCAGACAATGCTTTTTTATTCGGTAAGTGTTTTAAATAGGGCACAAGGTTTGCCCCCATTAATAAGTGTCTACTATTAATGAGTAAAGTGACGAACATTAAAAGTAAAACCTGTGGTGGATTTGTCCACACTTCTAAAATGGCAAACTCAGAGCCACCTGCAAAGTTTAATCCAGTTAGTAAAGGAATTTCTAATAAGCTAAAGCCTTTATGTGATGCTTGCGTACCAAGAACCAATGCACAGGGAATAAGGCCGATTAAAACAGGAATAGATACTTTTAAACCTCGTTTAAACTCAATGGCTTCGGTGGTTTCTTGTGGCTGTTGCCGAGTATTTCTAAGCGTAAGCATATTCATCAGAAGGTGTTATTTTTAAGTGCATGTATTTTATGCGTTGTGATGGGCTATTAAACGCTAAAATTAGCTTATTTTTGCTTGATATTGGTATAAAAAACCAATAATAATATAAAAAGTGAATAATAGTGCTAAAGGTTGTGTTGGTGGATCAAATAGATCGCAGAATTTTACGTGAGTTACAACTGCAAGGGCGTTTAGCCAATAATGAGTTGGCACAAAAAGTAGGGCTATCTGCCTCGCCATGTTTACGCCGTGTGAAGCAACTTGAAGACCAAGGCGTGATTCAAAGCTATGTGGCGTTACTTGACCCCATTAAAGTGAATTTAGGCTTGACGGTATTTGCGCGTATTTGGCTTAAAGAGCAAAGCGCACATACAGTGAATCAATTTGTAGATGCCGTCAAAAATTTACCTGAAGTCTTAGAATGTCAGCTGATGTCTGGCGATTGTGACTTTTTTATGCGAATTGTGACGGCGGATTTAGAGGCGTATCGTAAATTTCAAATTCAGCATTTAAATAAGATTGCAGCCATTCAAAATATTAAAACGGAAATTCCATTGCAAAATATCAAGCAAAGTACAGCCTTACCGCTTTAATGTATAAAAGCAGTACGCTATTTGTCTGATTTGCAAAAATCACAGGTGCATGGCTAAAGCGATCATGCTACACTTCATTAAGTCGGGTACGCCCCGATTTTTTTATGTGGATCATTTTTCTACGTTGATCAGATTTTAGGTTCGAAACATGCCGATTTCAGAGACATGGCTGTTACCTGATGGGGTAACAGATGTACTACCAGAACAAGCACAAGTCATTGAGTCGCTACGCCGACAATCACTCGATTTCCTCGCACAACGGGGCTATCATTTGGTCTATACGCCATTTATCGAGTATATAGAATCGTTGTCTTCATTGTCTGAGGCTAACCAAGATTTAGACTTGGTGAGCTTTAAAGTGATTGACCAAATGTCAGGCCGTTTATTGGGTATTCGTGCAGACATGACACCGCAAGTGGCACGTATAGATGCTCACGTACACCCTGTTGAAGGGATTGCACGTTACTGCTACTCAGGTACAGTTTTACACACTAAACCACAAAACTCGAGCCCATCTCGCACACCATTACAATTAGGTGCTGAGTTGTACGGTCACCATAGCATTGCTGCAGATGTCGAAATGATTGATGTGATGCTTGGTTTATTGCATAACACATTTAAATTACAACATACGCATTTAGATTTAGGCCATGTTGGATTATTCAAAAGCTTAGTGAAATATGCACAGCTTGACCAAGATAATGAACGTCTTTTACATGATTTGTATCAGCGTAAAGCATTACCAGAATTAGAAGAAGCAACTAAAACGCTACCATGTGGGCAAGACTTTTACGTGCTTGGGCGTTACTCTGGTGATTTAACTGCACTAGAAGCACATTTAAGCCAAGGCGTGTTGGCAGATGTTGCCTTTAGTGAAGCATTACAGGTGCTTAAAACCACCGTGTTTGAAATTCAGCAACGTTGGCCAAATTTGTCTATTGGTTTAGATGTGGTTGAGCTGCGTAGTTACCACTATCATACAGGTTTAATGTACGCCATATATGTACCTAACCGTGCAGAGCCATTGGCACAAGGTGGCCGTTACGATGGAATTGGCCAACACTTTGGCCGTGCCCGTCCTGCAACAGGATTTAGTTGTGACTTATATGCATTGTGTGCACGCCAGTTTGAAAAAATTGAAACAGTGGTTGCACCAGCAGGTCTAAACACAGATTTAATAGATGCAATTGCACAAGCACGCCAAAGTGGCCATGCTGTGGTGCAATTGTTAGGTAGTGATGATTTAAGCTCTGTTCCTTGTGCAACACACGTGTTGGTGTTGCAAGAAGGTCAATGGGTGATTAGAAAAATTGAATCGGTTTAGTTGGCTAAACTTGATTTGTAATGTTAACAGCATGATGTAATGAGGCAAAATATGGGCAAGAATGTTGTGGTACTGGGTACCCAATGGGGCGACGAAGGTAAAGGTAAAATTGTCGACCTGCTCACGGATCAGGCGGCTGCCGTTGTACGCTATCAAGGCGGTCACAATGCAGGTCATACATTAGTCGTAGGGGGTAAGAAAACTGTATTACACCTCATTCCATCGGGTATTTTACGTGAAAACGTACTTTGCCTTATTGGTAATGGTGTGGTGCTTTCACCTGCAGCACTCATTGAAGAAATGGCAATCTTGGAAAAAGAAGGCGTACCAGTAAAAGACCGTTTACGTATTTCTCCAAACTGTCCTTTAATTTTGCCAAACCATATTGCACTTGATCAAGCACGTGAGCTGAAACGTGGTGATGCAAAAATTGGTACGACAGGCCGTGGTATTGGCCCTGCATACGAAGACAAAGTGGCACGCCGTTCGGTACGTGTTGCAGATGTGATTCGTGGCGGTGAACCACTTGAGCAATTGCTAAAAGAAATGTTGGATTTACATAACTTCCAATTGACACAGTACTACGGTGTAGACGCTGTGAAGTTTGAAGATGTACTTGCACTGTGCAATACTTGGAAAACTGTGCTTGAGCCACTGGTGATTGATGTGACTGAAACACTGCACCAGTACCGCAAAGCGGGCAAGCCAATTATGTTTGAAGGTGCACAAGGGTCATTATTAGATATTGACCACGGTACATACCCATATGTGACCAGCTCAAATACAACTGCAGGTGGCGTGAGCTCAGGTTCAGGCATGGGCCCATTACATTTAGACTATGTTTTAGGTATTACTAAAGCGTATACCACACGTGTGGGTAGTGGTCCATTCCCGACAGAACTTGTGTACGATGCCGCTGCTGACCAAGGTGATGAAATTGGGAAACACTTAGGTGTGGTTGGTCATGAATTTGGTGCGTCTACAGGCCGTCAACGCCGTTGTGGTTGGTTTGATGCTGAAATTTTACGCCGTTCAGTTGACGTAAATTCACTCACAGGTATTTGCTTGACTAAGCTTGACGTATTAGATGGCTTAAAAGAAATTAAAATCTGTGTGGGTTATGAATCAGTTGAAGGCGAGTGTATTGGTTCTTCTGATGCCATTGCATTTGCTCAGCTTAAACCAATTTATGAAACATTGCCTGGTTGGGAAGGTTCTACTGTTGGCTTAACGCAAGTTGATCAGTTACCTGCAAATGCATTGGCTTATGTGAAACGTATTGAAGAATTAGTGGGTTGTCCAATTGATATTATTTCTACAGGTCCAGACCGTGCAGAAACAATTATCTTACGCCACCCATTTGAAATTGCGTAAATATAAAGACTGTATGTAAAAAAGCCGCAACTGATGTTGCGGCTTTTTTGTTAGCTCATGGTGTTTTTGTCCCAATAGGCATAACGTACTTGAGGCATATGATTAAGAACATCTAATATGTTAAACATATCTTGTTGTTCAATTGATGTAGAAATAAGCGTTGTTTCAATTTCAACATCTTGTTCACCAAAAGGCTCGATTTCAATGTCTTTAGCTGGATAATGATACTGTTTAAGAATAATATTGATCTGTTCAATGACCTCTTTACTTTGTAGCCGATCACAAACGACATAAATCACATTCAACAATTCTGTTTCAATATCGAGGGGGCGACGATCCATAAAGTGAACAATTGGTCGAAGTAGCGTATTCGCGGCTAAAATAAATAGGGTGACAATAATTGCTTCAACAATTAAATCAGAGCCTGCCGCCGCACCAATGGCAGCAGAGCACCAGAGTGTTGCAGCAGTATTTAGACCTTGAATATTGCCACCTTCACGCATGATGACACCAGCACCTAAGAAGCCAATACCTGAAACCACATAAGATATTACTCTTACCGCACCAGAGCCATCGTCCAATAGCATGGCCGTATCAACAAAAGCGGCTGCACCAAGACAAACCAGTACATTGGTACGCAAGCCTGCAGTACGTTGGCGGTATTGTCTTTCAAAGCCAATTAACCCACCCAGTATAAAAGCTGTCGTTAAACTAATGACTGTGCTGATGAGGTTTTCAGTGTGAAAATAGCTTGTCATCTGCATTACTGCCACCCATAGCGTTTAACATATATTTTTTTAAGAAGTTGCGTCAGTATCATATATGCCAATAAAATTATTGGTAAATAGATGAAGTAGGTTAAAGGTAAAGATTGTAATGAGAAGTAGCTCGCAAGTGGCCCCATTGGTAAGAAAATACCAATCATGATAATGACAGCGGTCATGACCAGAAGAGGAAGAGCCGCACAACTTTGAATGAAAGGTATTTTCTTTGTACGAATCATATGAACAATGAGGGTTTGAGTGAGTAAGCCTTCAATAAACCAACCTGACTGGAATAGCGTTTGGTGTTCAGGCGTATTTGCTTGGAAAATAAACCACATAAGCAAGAAGGTTGTAATATCAAAAATAGAACTAATTGGTCCAAAGAAGATCATGAAACGACCAATACCACTAGCATCCCAACGTTGTGGTTCTTTGAGGGACTCTTCATCCACATTGTCGAATGGCACAGCAATTTGTGATACATCGTATAGTAAGTTTTGTATTAATAGGTGAATTGGTAACATTGGTAAGAATGGGATAAATGCACTTGCAATCAGAACAGAGAAGACGTTACCAAAGTTAGAGCTTGCTGTAATTTTTATATATTTCAAAATATTAGCAAATGTACGACGGCCTTCAATCACGCCTTGCTCTAAGACCATTAAACTCTTTTCAAGTAAAATCAGGTCAGCAGATTCTTTGGCAATATCTACAGCAGTATCTACTGAAATACCAATATCTGCTGTGCGTAATGCAGCCGCATCATTAATACCATCGCCTAAGAAACCCACCACATGATCGTTTTCTTTAAGTTGCGTGACGATCCGCTCTTTATGCATGGGGTTTAGCTTGGCAAAGATTTGGTATTTTTCAACGGCTTCTTTAAATTCAGTCGCTGACATACGATCTATGTCTTCGCCCAACACAATATGTTCACTGGGTAAGCCAATTTCATGGCAGACTTTTTGCGTAACAAATTCATTGTCACCCGTGAGAACTTTTACGGTAACGCCATGTTCATGAAGTGCTTGTATTGCTTTTACAGAACTATCTTTGGGTGGATCTAAGAAAGTAAGGAAACCTGATAAGATAAGATTTTGTTCATCTTTAACACCATAGGTTTTATCTTGTTCTATATCGCTGTCACGATAACCAATAGCAATCACACGAAGGCCATCTTTATTATGGTTTTGGCTGTTGCTAAGAATTGTTTTTGCAAGTTCCGGTGTTAACGGTACAATTTCATGGTTGATCTCAACATGACTACAGATGTTGAGCATTTCTTCGACCGCACCTTTAGTAATAATACGTGCTTGTTTTCTTGGTGTTTTTACAACGACAGACATCCGACGTCTGTTAAAGTCAAAAGGAATTTCATCCAATTTATTGTAGCTGAGTTTCTCCATTTTAATATCTGAGTTTGCATGTTCTAAAATCGCAAGATCAAGGAGGTTTTTAAGGCCTGTTTGGTGGTAACTATTAATATATCCTAAAAGAAGAACTGGCTCAGAGACTTTCCCCATCACATCCGTATGTTTTGAAAGAATAATTTTATCTTGTGTTAATGTCCCTGTTTTATCTGTACATAGTACATCCATAGCACCAAAATTTTGAATCGCGTCTAATCGTTTTACAATGACTTTTTTACGAGATAAGAACACAGCCCCTTTTGCAAGTGTTGATGTCACAATCATGGGTAGCATTTCTGGTGTTAAGCCAACCGCCACGGCAAGTGCGAAAAGGCAGGCATCTGTCCAGTTGCCTGTTGTATAGCCATTGAGAACAAGAACAATCGGTGACATGATGAGCGTAAAGCGAATGAGTAACCAACTTACACTGTTTACACCTTTTTGAAATGAGGTAGTCACTTGATCATTGTCTGTGACACGTTTTGCTAAAGCACCGAAATAAGTCTGTTTCCCTGTGGTAATGACAATAGCAGTCGCTGTACCAGAAATAACACTCGTACCCATAAAAGCGATATTATCAAGTGCCATTGTATTATTGTTGTTCTCAGATTGGTGTGTTGCAAATTTTTCCACAGGCATAGACTCACCAGTCATGGCCGCTTGTGAAACAAATAAATCTTTTGTCTCAATTAGTCTACAGTCGGCTGGAATCAGATCACCTGCTGATAGCTTGATGATATCACCAGGCACGATATATTTTGTTGGAATATCAAATAAGTCTTTGCTCTGCTGAGAGGCATTAATAGCTTCTGCTTTGGTGAATTTTGAATGGGTATTTCTTCTTAGAACAGAAGCATCATTACTTACCATTGATTTAAGGGTGTCAGCCGCTTTATTTGATTTAGCTTCTTGCCAAAATCTTAAGATGGTAGAGATAATCACCATAGACGAAATAACAATCGTACCTTTCATATCATCTGTGAATGCACAAATAATCGCTAAAATAGTTAATAAAATATTAAATGGATTTTTGTAGCAATACCAAAGATGTTGCCACCATGCTAATGGTTTCTCAGATTGGAGTTCATTTAAGCCATATTGTTTTTGGCGTAGTTCTGCTTCTTTTTCATCAAGACCATCAAGATGAGCCTCTTTTTCACGGACAATATCTGCTACAGATATTTTTGAAGCATGCTTTAAATTTTTTGTGAACTGTTCACTCACTTGCTGTGCATAGCTAGATTGTTGTAACTCATCAAAAGAAGCTGATTTTGAGAAATAGCGTGTTAGGTGATACTTTTTTAAGAATTTTGAAAATAGTTGTTCCCATAGATTACGCATCGTTTGGGTCTCCTAAATTTAGGCAATAGTGAGCCATTTTGGTTAGTTAAGAAAAAACCAAAGTGAGTGTGAAATAATATGTATGAGTAGGATGACACTGTGATTAATCGTGTTAGCTAAAGTTCCAACTCAAGCCGAGACCAACCCATCGGGTAATGGATGATCTAATGTTTTGACCATAAGATAAATAAATACTGGTCTGATCTTTAATGACATCAAGTCCCCAAATAAGTTGTATTTGACTAGGGGCTGATGCAGGTTTGTAGTATTCGAGTGCAATTTTTTGGTCATGGGGGAGTGCATGTGTTGCAGCAATTGCCCATGTAAATGCAGTCGTTTGTTTTGTGTTATACCAACCTAGATTTGTATCAAGTTGAAATTGTGGCGTAATGTAGAAAGAAGCAGGTACGTTGAGTTGCCAATCTGCATCATTTTTATGCTGTTTCGGCGTGTAAGCCGCACTTGCAGCGACACCAAATTGCTCAGATGCATAAAAAGGATGTTTGATTTGCACAGTGGTGTATGTTGTACGGTTACTATAGCTGACTGGTATAGAAAGCTCATAGTTATATACACTACATGCAGGGCTTACATTGAGTTGTTGGTCAGTTTTAGTACGGGTTTGACCAAACTCAATTTGGCAGGTGTTATTGCTTGTAATTTGTGCATCATCTGTATTGTACAAAGGCAGTGCGTATGTATAACGTGACATCAGCACCATAACAAAGAGACATGCGTAAAAAGACAATGTAAAAAAGTAGTGATACATTTCCATTCCCCAAGATTGAGGCGGATGCTACCCACGTAGGTATGATCTAGGTACATTACGTGAACACACAGAAGCTATATCTATCAAATATAGATGCTGTAGATTCTAAAATAATGAGTTTGCGATATGTTTTGCTGTGATATGCCATCTCGTTGCAAGATGGCATGACCCGATGTGTCTGAGTTGCCGTTATGCTTTCAAGATGAATATAACAGTGTAAATTACACTAAACCTCGAACAACTTCCCACAGAGGGTCTCCGCACTTTAAAAATTGGCCACAGTATATACACTATTTCTTAATTGTAAATGAAATTTATAAGGAATGATAAAATAGGTATATTTTTTTAGCTGAAATTTCGCATAGCAATATTGTTTTAATAATTGGTCTATTTTTGAAAAAAATTTACCATAATTTTGTTAAAAGTAACGCTTAGATTTTTATTTAAGATATTGATAATTATTATTATTTTCTCGTTTGCAATATGGTTTTAAGAAATAATTAAGTTTTACCTATGTTCAAATTCAAAGACTGGGTTTATACTAAAGTCTTATTTAAGTTGATCTGTTTTTTGTGAATTAGCCCATCGCAAAATAGGTATAAAAAACAGATTAACTTTAGAAAGTCTGATTTTTATATATGTGATTTTATTTGCGCTGTTAAGGCAATAACAGTTCTTATATTTCAGGCTTTTATCTATGGATAGATATTTTGTTCTTTAAGGATATGTTGTAATGAAGAAAATTGGATTTTATCTAATTGTCGCCCTAGTTATATTGGTAGTCATCGCCATTTTGTTTTTGTTCAGACCTGTTGCTTCTAAGCGTATGCAAACGGATGTGAAAGAAACAACTGTGGATGCTGTACTCATTGGTGGCGGTATTATGAGTGCAACACTTGGTACATATCTTAGCGAATTAGAGCCAAATTGGAAAATTCGTATGTTCGAACGTTTAGACCAAGTTGGGCAAGAAAGCTCTAATGGTTTTAACAACGCAGGTACGGGCCACTCAGGCTTTATGGAAATGAATTATACCGAAGAAAAGAACGGTAAAATGGACATTTCAAAGGCTGTGAATGTTGCAAATCAATTTGAAATTTCTAAGCAGTTCTGGGCATATCAGGTTGAAAACAAGGCTTTGGGTGAACCTAAAAGTTTTATAAACCCCGTTGGACATGATGCATTTGTTTGGGGTGATAATGTCGATTTTCTTAAAAAACGTTATGATGCTATGGTCGCACATCCGTTATTTAAGGGAATGTATTACACAGAGAATCCAAGTGTTATTAAATCTTGGGCACCACTTGTCATGGAAGGTCGCGACCCTAAACAAAAAGTGGCAGCGACGCGTATGGAAATTGGTTCAGATGTGAACTATGGTTCGATTACTACACAGCTCATCAAAAATTTAGAAAAATCGAAGAACTTTACTTTAAGTACGTCTACTGAAGTGACGAATATTAGTCAAAATGATGATCAAACATGGTCTATTGAGTCGAAAAACTTAAAAACAGGTGAGATCAGTCGAATTAAATCGAAGTTTGTTTTTATTGGTGCAGGTGGCGCAGCCATTAAAATGCTACAAAAAACAGGTCTTCCAGAAGCTGAGCAATATGCTGGGTTCCCAGTGGGTGGTGAATTCTTAATTACTGATAATCCTGAAATTACTGCAAAGCATACTGTGAAAGTATATGGTCGTGCTGAGTTGGGTGCACCACCAATGTCAGTTCCTCATATTGATACACGTTACATTGATGGGAAAAAGTATGTTCTATTTGGACCATTTGCGACGTATTCAAATAAATTCCTGAAAAATGGTTCTCAGCTAGACTTGTTGGCTTCAACCAACAAAAACAATGTATTGCCTATGACAAAAATAGGTGTTGAGAACATGGATCTTGTGAAATATTTGGTGAGTCAGGTGATGATGTCTGATGAAGATCGTTTTAATGAGCTGAAGAAGTATTATCCAAATGCGAAACCAGAAGACTGGCATTTAAGTCAAGGTGGTCAACGTGTTCAGATCATCAAAACTGAACCGGGTAAACCTGCTAAGCTCCAATTTGGAACAGAGATTTTTGTATCTAAAGATAAGTCAATGACCGCATTATTAGGTGCTTCACCAGGTGCATCAACATCGCCTTATACTTTATTAACATTGCTAGAGAAGGCATTCCCTGAAAAAACTAAAGCGGAATGGAACCCTAAACTGCATGAGATTATTCGATCTTATCAACAAGATTTACGTGAAGATCCAAAATTGTTAGATCAAACACGTAAATATACAAGTTCGGTATTAGGTTTGAATTACACTACACCTGCGGGTTTGTTAGACAACACTCAGCATACTGCTCCTGTAAAAACACAGAAGTAATTGTTTAGAGAGGCATAAGAATAGGAGATCATTTTGATCTCCTATTTTTTTATAAAGTGGGGTGTTTGTAATGCATTTTTTTCTTAAATTCTTTTCTTTTATTGCACTGTCATTTTTAGTATTTCAGTCGATGTATATTGTGGTTTTAGGTGGAAAAGCACAGTTTTTTTATCTGCTGAGTTATATGCTCCTGACATTAATAATTGCAAAAGTGTGTAATAACTCATATTACAGCCAAATATGTATTTTGATTTTATCTATGATAGGGATTTGTTATTTTTCTATTGAGAAAGAATACTTCTTTTTATGTATTGGTTTGATGTATAGCACTTTATTTTTTAAAGTAAATCAATATAAAAAGATAAAATTAATTTTACTATTCATCTTAATTTGTTTTGTGGCCATTGATCAATACAGTTATATGGTGCAAGTCAAAGCATATAATGCTCAGACAAATAATGGTGAGACTTGGCAAAAATATGGTGCTTTGTGAAGTATGGAATCCTTTGGTCTTTATGAAAAGAAAAACTAGATTAAACAATACGTATTAGAAAAATATATGCGTAAAATATTATGATTTAATTTTAGTTGATGGATAGGAGTTATTTTACATAGTACCTATGTTAAATACATTTTATAGTTGTATATAATAAAAATGAGTCACAAAATAAGATAGGAATGTGTCATGAAAAATAAGGCGTTTATTGCACTTGGCTTTTCTACGTTATTTACAATGTCAGGGTGTACCACAGTTGCAGACATGGCAGGAGCAGACTCAGCCACTTTAAATGCGACCTCTGCACAGAGCTTTGCTAAAATGCAACAAGAGGCGCAACAAAAAGGGGTGCTAGATACATCATCAAGTACATATAAGCGTATTTACACCATCTTACAGCGTATGGAGCCATATGCCAATCAGTTGAATCAGACAGGTCAGGCATTTCAATGGCAACTTGCTGTGATTAAGTCTGATACACTCAATGCTTATGTTGCGCCTGGTGGAAAAGTGGTTTTTTACACAGGAATTGTAAATAAACTTAATTTATCTGATGATGAAATTGCCGCCATTATGGGGCATGAAATGACGCATGCATTAGAAGAGCATGCGAAAAATAAAATTGGTGCAGATGCATTAACCAACCTTGCAATTAATATAGGTAAAAGCTATGCGGGGCAGAGCATTGGTCAATTTGGAAATGCAGCCATTGATTTGGGCAGTCAAGTAGGGGTGGGCTTACCATATTCTAGAAACTTAGAAACACGTGCAGATTATGGTGGTTTGATGCTTATGGCTAAAGCGGGTTATAACCCACAAGCAGCAATTACTTTATGGGAAAAAATGAATAAAGCACAGAGTGATACTGGTATAAGCTTTTTATCCACACATCCATCGAATGCCCAGCGTATTGCTGAAATGAAGAATAACTTGCCTGCTGCAATGGCAATTTATAATCGTACACGTTAGAAAATACATTTGAACTGACGGCTGCATAGAAAGCCGTCAAGTTTAGTTGATTATTGCTCAGATGAGCTTTCTAAAGCAGCATCATAAATTAAAATAGCTTTACCTTCAGTTTCAATCATACCTTGTTCTTCTAAAGATTTTAGTACACGGCCAACCATTTCACGAGAGCAACCCACAATACGTCCAATTTCTTGGCGAGTAATGCGAATTTGACGACCGTTAGATAAAAGCATTGCTGCAGGTTGGTGAGCAAGGTCAATTAAACAGCGTGCAATACGGCCTGTGACATCAATAAATGCAAGGTCTGTCATTTTACGCGTGGTGTTCTTTAAGCGTTTGGTTAATTGAGAGAAGATGGCATAGTTTAAATCTGGGTACTGTACTGCAAGCTCTAAAAAGTTCTCGTAAGATATTTCGGCAATTTCACAGGTTTCACGTGTTCTGACTTCAGCGGTACGGTGTGGCTCAGTTTCAAAAAGGCCCATCTCACCAAAAAATTCACCTGCATTTAGATAAGCAACAACAATTTCACGTTCATCGTCTTCACGTAAAATTACTGATACAGAGCCCTTTAAAATGAGGTATAAAGATTTAGACTCTTTACCTGACTCAATGAGGGTTGTACGTTTTGGATGGCGATTGATATATGCACGTTTTAGTAATGCTTTAACAGACTCAGGAAGTTGATTTGGGGAGAGTATCTCATTCGCAAAAGGGAAAAAATTAGCTGGCATGATTCCTTGTTCCAGAGGCAGTAGTTAAAGGGATGTAAGTAACTTGAATACTTGGTAAAAACGTTCAATGAATTGAGCCCAAAAGGGGTGGGAATAGGCTCATCGAACAAAGTGTGTTAGTGTAACGCATATATAGTCATTAATTTATATTTTTTTTAAGGTAGTTGCAATGCAATCAACAGTTCAATGGCTTGAAAATGTTGCATTTGAAGCCAAGTCGGAAAGTGGTCATACTGTGGTAATGGATGGATCACCTGCTTATGGCGGTGAAAACCGCGGTGCTCGTCCTATGGAGTTGATTTTAATGGGGTTGGGAGGCTGTGCGTCTTTTGATATTGTCACCATTTTAAAGAAATCTCGTCAAGATATCACTGATGTTGTCTGTGAATTGAAAGCAGAACGTGCAGACAGTGTGCCTGCTGTGTTTACAAAAATACACCTTCATTTTGTTGTGAAGGGGCGTGCTGTCAAAGAAAAACAGGTGGCGAAAGCGGTTGAGTTATCTGCTGAAAAATATTGCTCAGCGAGTAAAATGTTGACCGATGGTGGTGTTGAAATTACCCATGACTTTGAGCTGATTGATGTAGATGCATAAGCCAGTCCGTTGTACTGACTTATGTGACTAATCATTACTTTTGTAAAAATAATTGTGGGTCTACACGTGCATCGTTTAGGCTCATGCCCCAATGTAAGTGTGGCCCTGTAACACGCCCTGTTTTCCCCACCAAGGCAATTTTTTCACCTTGGACGACGTGCTGTCCAATTGTGACATCTATTTGGCTTAAATGACAAAACATACTAATTAAGCCTTGTCCGTGATCTATTAAAATGGTTTTTCCATTAAAAAAGTAGTCTCCAACACCCACCACTGTACCGCTTGCAGGTGCAACCACTTTCTGCCCAACAGGTGCGGGAATATCTAAACCTGAATGTGGTGCTCGTGCCTCATTATTAAAAAATCTTTTTCGACCAAATGAGTTACTAAACTTTCCTTGAGTGGGAGCAATAAATACTGGAAAAGTTGCCCATGTACTTTTTGTAAATGACGTATAAATATTATGTTGTTCTTCGGCCTCTTTTTTATACCGTGTAAGTTGTTCAGTTGATGGTTCTACAAAACTTTGATCTTTCAGTTGTATATGTTGTTCTACATAAGGGTAGGGCTTCACTTCAATATCAATAGGTCCTTGATCTGTTTTTACCTGTATTTTTCCAACAGGCGTAGACAGTGGAATACCTACAATTGCATATTTTTGTTGTGCTTCATGGGTTAAGAGTACGGGGTTGTTTTGGTAGCTTACCTGTTGTACTTGTTCTGCAATGGGAAGCACAGCAATACCACCAGCTCTGAGTGAGTTTTGGGGTAAAAAAGCAAAACTTGAGCCAGAGCATAGACATAGTGTGAGCAGGGTAGTGATTTTTTTATAAGTCATATTATATGTATCTAAAACAGCGTGATTTTATTATAGCGGTGCTTTGAGTCATTAGTGTACGTTTTTTATAAACATAAAAGCCATGCATTAAGCATGGCTTTTGAAAAATGTTGTATTGATTAAAACTGGTAGTTTACACGCATGAGTACACTACGTGGTGTACCTGGTAAATCCGCTGAACGCCAGTATTTTTTATTGGTGACATTGCCAATTGCTAAAGTAGCATTCCACGGTGCTTGACTATAGCCAACAGCAGCATCTAAACGACTAAAACCTTTGACTTTATAGTCGTTATTTAGGTTGTTGTAGAACGAACCAACATAAGTCACGCCAGTTTCTAGGTACATGTTTTCAGTTGGTAAGTAACGTAAGAATAAGTTACCTGTATTTTTTGAAGTTAAAGCAAGGCGTTTATTGACGTTCGCAGGTGTTTGTGCGTCTTTTGTCACTTTGGCATCTGTGTAGCCATAGCCACCACGTACAAATACGTTATCAATCAAACGACCAATAAAGCTAAGCTCTAAACCTTTTGATTCGTGTTGCCCTGCAACAGCCCATAGGTCTGGGTTATTTGTTGGGTCTGGGCGGTAGCGAATGTTTTCTTTACGAATATCATAAACTGACATTTGCGTATTTAAGCGGTTATCTAACCAGTCACTTTTAATACCGATTTCGTATTGTACGTTGTACTGTGGTTCAGCGTTAAATACGGCAAGATTTTGGTTGGCACTTACAGCATTCACACCTGCTGAACCACCAAAAGGTGAAAAGCTTTTACTGTATGATGCGTAAATGCTGTGGTGTTCATTTGGTTGATAAATTAAACCTACATTTGGACTAAAGCTTTCACCATCTACAGTACGTTTAAAGTTGGCATTGTTTTCTGCAAGCAGTTTATTACTGGTTGATGACTCGTAGCTGTCGTAACGTGCTCCCAATAACACTTTAAATTGCTCATTAAAGCTAATGAGGCCTTGTAGGAAAATTCCTAAACCTGTAGCTTGGTTGTAGTTATAGGTATTTAGCTTGAGGTCACCAGTTCCACGAGAGCTGAACTTGTCACCTGTGAGTGGATTCACAAAACCGTAAATTAAAGAGTTGTTTTGATTGGTATTGGCAAGCTTTGGTTCACGCTGTTCGTAGGTCCAATCTGCACCAACCATCAGGTTGTGTTTAATTGCACCTGTGTCAAACTCACCAGTAATGTCAAAAGTGTTACTGGTCGTTGCATTTCTCGTTTTTTGCCAGTAATAAATTTGTTTAATATAGTCTTTGTAACAACCTGAATTTGTCGCGGTTGGTTTCACGGTGCTGGTACACATTGAACCTAAGTAAAAATGGTCAAAATTTTGCTCAGCAAGACGATAGCTGAGTGCCCAGTGGAAATTCCAGTTTGGTGCGTATTCGTATTTTAAATCTGTACGTGCTACTTGTAAGGTATCTTCAACAAAGTCACCATCTTGAGCATAGCTTTGTTTGATTGAAGTGCCTTGTGGCAGGTTGTATGCATATGGGCCACGGTCAGGTACGCGGTTTAAGTTATCAAAGGTGTATTGTGTGGTCCATGTCAGGGTTTGTTCATCATTACGGTAGGTTGCACTTGGCGATACCATCATTTGACGACTATGAATGCCTTTACGGAAACTGTCTGCTTCAGCGTATTCACTGTTTAGGCGTACTGCCCAGTTGTCATTGAGGGCATGGTTTAGATCAATGGTTGTACCCAAGTTATTCCAAGACCCAGCATAGACACCAATGGTACTTTTTGATTTAAAATTGGCGAATTTGCTGACCATATTGACCACGCCACCGCCAGCACTACGACCATATAAAACAGAGGCAGGGCCTTTTAAAATTTCGATGCGTTCTACGCTAGAGGTACTACGGCGAACTTGGCCACCTTCACGAATACCGTCACGGTAAATGTCACCCGTATCTGCATTAAAACCACGAATGGTAATGCCATCACCACGCATATCATAGCTGGTTGATACACCAGGTGTACCTTGTAACATCACACTTAAATCATTTGAACCGTAGACTTTATATTTTTGTACATCAATGGTATCTACAGTTTGTGGAATATCTTTTTTAGCAAGACCATTTCGAGTGACATTGGCTTCTTTATAGTCAACGTAGCTTTTGATTGGGTCTAGCTCACTCATGGCTTCAATTTTAATGGTGTCTAGAGTTGCTGTTGCTGTCGGGTCAATTTCTTGAGCAGATGCTTGGTGAATCTGTGAAATAAGCAGCGCAAGTAAACTGACTTTAAAAATGGGGAATGATGTGGTTGCCAATGTAATCACCAATAGTTAAAGATAATGTAAAGTATTATCATTTAAAGTGTAAATTTGTGCTGATTATATTCATATTCTCTACATTTTTCATATTTTTTTTAAGATAAATTTAATCTGAAAAAATAATTGCGTATTTATACTTGAAAATATTTTATAAAGACCCAAATATAATACAGAATTACACCTAAAATTATTAAAAGTAAGTTTATGAATTTTAATAAATTTTTGTTGAAAAAAATGACATCGACCTAATATATAAGTCAATAGATAATAATTTTGAGGAATACATCATGCAATTTGATAAGTTCACAACAGGTTTAACCAACACACTATCAACTGCACAATCTTTAGCCGTTGGTAAAGATCATACCAGTATAGATACTGTACATATTCTTTCTGTATTGCTTGAAGACGCAGCCAATTTAAGTTTGTTGCAACAGGCGGGTGCACAACTCCCTATATTAAAAGCCAGTGTTGCGAAAGCAATAGATGATGCACCAACTATTGCTACGCCGACAGGTGATGTAGGTTTAAGTCCAGATGCAGTAAAAGTACTCAATTTAGCGGATCGTTACGCACAAAAAGCAGGTGATGGTTTTGTATCAACCGATTGGGTATTGTTGGCTCTCGCAGAGTCGGGTCAAAGCCAAAAGCTACTTAAAGAAGCAGGCATTCAAGCCAGTAAGTTACGCCAAGTGATTGAAAATATTCGAGGTGGTGAGAAAGTGACCAGTAATAACTATGAAGACCAACGTGACTCATTGGGTAAATACACTATAGATTTAACTGAGCGTGCTTTAATAGGTAAATTAGACCCTGTGATTGGGCGTGATGAAGAAATTCGTCGTACTGTGCAAGTACTTTCACGCCGTACCAAAAACAACCCTGTGTTGATTGGTGAGCCGGGTGTGGGTAAAACGGCCATTGTAGAAGGTTTGGCACAGCGTATTGTAAATGGTGAAGTGCCTGAAAGCCTAAAAGGCAAACGTGTTTTGTCTTTAGATATTGGAGCATTGCTTGCAGGTGCGAAGTATCGTGGTGAGTTTGAAGAGCGTTTAAAAGCCTTATTGAAAGACCTTGCCAAACAAGATGGTCAGGTAATTCTATTTATAGATGAGCTACATACGCTCGTTGGTGCAGGGAAAACAGACGGGGCTATGGATGCAGGAAACATGCTTAAACCTGCGTTGGCACGTGGTGAGTTACGCTGTGTTGGTGCGACAACTTTAGATGAATATCGCCAATTTATTGAAAAAGATGCGGCTTTAGAACGTCGTTTCCAAAAAGTGTTGGTGGATGAACCCAGTGTTGAAGATACCATCGCTATTTTACGTGGTTTGAAAGAACGCTATGAAGTACACCATGGTGTGAAAATTTTAGATGCGGCTATTATTGCTGCTGCTAAAATGTCACAGCGTTATATTACTGACCGCCAGTTGCCAGACAAGGCCATTGACTTGATTGATGAAGCCGCCTCTCGTATTAAAATGGAAATTGATTCAAAACCAGAATCACTAGACCGTTTAGAGCGCCGTATTATTCAACTTAAAATGCAGTTAGAAGCCGTTAAAAAAGATGAAGATGCGGGTAGTAAAGCTGAGATATCACATTTAAATGAGCAGATCTTATCTTTAGAGAAAGAGTACAACAGTTTAGAGGAAGTTTGGCGTAAAGAAAAAACTTTAGTTGAAGGTACTAAGCAGGCTCAAGTCAAACTAGATCAAGCCCGTATTGCACTTGAAAAGGCCCAACGTGAAGGTGATTTAGCAGAAGCAGGTCGTTTGCAGTATGGACTTATTCCCGAGCTTGAGAAACAACTTGAGCAAGATGATGTGGCCGAAGAAAATGAGTCACTTCAATTGATTCGTACTAAAGTGACCGACAATGAAATTGCAGAAGTCGTGAGTGCGGCAACGGGTATACCTGTGGCTAAAATGTTGCAAGGTGAGCGTGAAAAACTCCTTTCTATGGAAAGTTTCTTGCATCAACGTGTGGTTGGACAAGATGAAGCGGTGGTGGCGGTTTCAAATGCAGTACGCCGTTCAAGAGCAGGTTTATCTGATCCAAACCGTCCAAGTGGTTCATTCTTGTTTTTAGGGCCTACAGGTGTGGGTAAAACAGAATTGACGAAAGCTCTAGCCAACTTCTTATTTGATGACGATGATGCCATGATTCGCATAGATATGAGTGAGTTCATGGAAAAACATTCCGTGAGTCGTTTAGTCGGTGC
Organism: Acinetobacter rathckeae; assembly: GCF_015627125.1. GTDB lineage: Bacteria > Pseudomonadota > Gammaproteobacteria > Pseudomonadales > Moraxellaceae > Acinetobacter > Acinetobacter rathckeae. The sequence goes on from NZ_VTDO01000002.1 coordinate 178,924, forward strand.
CCCTCCAGGCTATGTGGGTTACGAAGAGGGTGGTGTATTGACAGAAGCTGTACGCCGTAAACCGTACAGTGTCGTATTGTTTGATGAGGTGGAAAAAGCACATCCAGATGTGTTTAATATCTTGTTGCAAGTGTTAGATGATGGTCGCTTAACAGACTCGCAAGGGCGTATGATTGACTTTAAAAATACGGTGATTGTCATGACATCGAACTTAGGTTCACAAGATGTACGTGAGCTGGGTGATGATGCAACAGATGATGAAGTTCATGCGGTGGTCATGGGTGCAGTTAGTCAGCACTTCCGTCCAGAATTTATTAACCGTATTGATGAATTAGTCATTTTCCATTCATTGAAAAAAGCACAAATTCGTGGCATTGCTGATATCCAGTTAGGTCGTTTACGTGAGCGTTTACAAGAGCGAGATATTGGTTTAACTGTAGAAGATAGTGCGTTTGATGTCTTGGTCGATGCTGGTTTTGACCCAATTTATGGAGCTAGACCACTGAAAAGAGCCATTCAACAACACATTGAAAATACGCTTGCACAGAAAATACTGGCTGCTGAGTTTGAACCAGATGACCAAATTGTAGTACGTGGTGAAGATGGTGAGTTGGTCTTTGATCAGCGTAAATTAAGTTAAATTTCCACATCTTGTTTGAGATTTTAAAAAGCCATTACAAAGTAATGGCTTTTTTTATTAAAATTAATGGCTTTGCAGTTAATACGACAGTTTTATCTTTTTAATATTGGGACTTTATTGCTTTTACATCACCATTAAAAATGCCAGTCAGATTTTTACGGACTGGCATTTTGTACAACATATTTTGCTTTTTTATAAAAATTAAACTGAAAAGTGTCTAATTTTCCAAGCACGGTGGATTTTTTGATTACGTTTGAAGTCAAGGCCAATGGTATCTTGGGTGATTTCTTGGACATCAAACATGGCTTCAATTTCTTCACTCATTTCAAAGCCACGGTAGTTATTTGAAAAGTACAATGTACCATCAGAGCTTAAACGGTTCATGGCACGTTTTAATAAAGACAGATGATCTCGCTGTACATCAAAGGTACCGTAAAACTTTTTCGAGTTAGAGAAGGTTGGTGGGTCGATAAAAATCATGTCGTATTGTTCATGACCTTCTTTGAGCCACTCAAAGCAATCTGCTGCAAAAAACATGTGCTGTTCATCTGCATGGTCTACCGTTAAACCATTGAGTACAAAGTTTTCTTTTGACCAGTTGAGGTAAGTGTTAGATAAGTCAACACTTGTGGTACTGGCCGCGCCACCTAAAGCTGCATGTAGGCTGGCAGTCGATGTATAGCTGTAGAGGTTTAGGAAGTGTTTACCTTTGACTTCATTGGCCATACGCAAACGAATCGGTCTATGGTCTAAGAATAAGCCCGTATCTAAATAGTCGGTTAAATTGACTAAAATATTGGCTTTACCTTCTTTTACAACAAAGCGTTTAGATGCGGTACTTTGTTTTTCATACTGGGTTTTTCCAGACTGGCGAGCACGTGTTTTAATGAAAATGGCTTCACGACCAAGCCCAGTCACTGCACGAATGGCTGCAAGTGCTAAGTTAAAGCGTTTTTTTGCTTTTTCAGGGTCAATGGTTTTTGGTGGCGCATACTCTTGTACGTGTAGGCGATCACCATAAAGGTCGACAGCCACGTTAAAGTCAGGTAAATCTGCATCGTATAAACGTAAGCAATAAACGTCTTCTTTAACGGCCCACTTTTTTAAGGTAGCCATATTTTTTTGTAGACGGTTGGCGAAGTCTTGAGCCTCTTCAATCTCTACAGGTTGGTTTTGCCATCTAGCTAAAAAAGGCGTGTTGTTTAGTAATGGTTTAATTGTGCCAAATCGTACATAGATTGGTAATTTACCATTCATTAAACGTAGTGTTTGAGGCTCGTTAAATGCTAAAACATCTGCTTGTTCAATTTGTGCTGCAATCACTGCTGCATATTGGTTTGGAAAAGTTTTTTGTAATAATGCAGAGATGCCTAAATACACAGCACGGTTAGAGGCTTTATCACCAAGTCGCTCACCATATGGTGGGTTGGTGACAATAAATGCATGCTCATCATCACCGATATTAAAGTCAGGCCAATCTGCAAGAGTACGTTCTTCAACTTGAATTTGGTCGAGTATAGATTCAAAGCCTGCAGCAACAATATTGTTTTTAGTTGCTTTTACTGCATCCCAATCTGCATCGTAAGCATAAAAACGTGGTAATGGTTGCTGTAGTGCAGTGGCATGACGTTCAGTCGCTTCTGCTTTAATGCTCATCCATAATTCATTGTCATGACCATGCCAACCATTAAAACCAAAACGACGGACTAAACCAGGTGCTCGGTCGGTTAAAATCATGAGTGATTCAATAATAAACGTTCCTGAGCCACACATAGGGTCAAGTACAACAGCAGGTTTACGTTCAAGTAATTTTGCTTTGTGTAAAATGGCTGCTGCTAAATTTTCTTTAATTGGAGCGTCAGTCATATAGTGGCGATAACCACGTTTATGTAGTGAGTCACCTGATAAATCTAAACAATAAATATGAGAGGTTTTACCTGCCAATACGTATAGGGTAATTTCAGGTTGTTTAATATCAATACTTGGGCGACGGCCAACAGTTTCCATAAAGCTATCAACCACACCATCTTTAACACGTAAGGTGGCAAATTGACTATTTACTTTGACATCACGTTCGACGTGTAGGCGAATGGCAAATGTACTTTGTGGTGCAAAAATGAGTGACCAATCAAAATTTATGGCACCTTCAAAAAGTTCCTTAGCAACGTCACGTACATCATGATTTTGTTCAATTTCATGCTCATAAATTGGCATGACGACACGTGATGCCAGACGTGACCACATGCAAATACGGTAAGCTGTTTCCAGTGTGCCTTTGAAAATTAAGCGACCAGCTTTACGTTCTACATTGGTTGCACCCAAATGGGCTATTTCTTCTTCGAGTAATGGCTCAAGACCATCGGCACAGGTAACCCAATATGTAGATAAACGTTGCGGTGAATTCATGCAAACTTCCAAAACAAAAACAAGCAAAGAGAGATTTTAACGTATTTTACCCCTATTTGGCTTGTGTTATTTATAGCTTTTTTTATTGCGATGTGACTGCGAATTATTCTTATTTTCCGATACAATATGTCAACTTAGCGTAGGACAAAGGAATCACTGATGCATTTGGCTAAATTGCATGCTCCAAGTCAGATTCAACTGAATGAACATGGGAACTTAAAACATTTTGTAACCATAGAAGGTCTGAGTAAAGACACTTTAAATAAGATTTTAGATACCGCAGAAACTTTTATAAATGATAATAATCAACTGATTACTTCGCCACTACTAGAAGGGCGAACAGTGATGAATCTATTTTTTGAAAACTCAACAAGAACCAGAACCACATTTGAAGCCGCTGCCAAGCGACTGTCTGCCAATGTATTAAATATAGATATTGCACGTTCAAGTACAGCTAAAGGCGAAACGCTGAGAGATACGTTGTGGAATTTGCAAGCAATGGCTGCCGATATTTTTGTGGTACGTCATTCCTCTTCAGGTGCGGCACATTTTATTGCTAAAGATGTGTGTCCAAACGTGGCGATTATTAATGCAGGTGACGGACAACATGCGCATCCAACCCAAGCCATGTTAGATATGCTTACTATTCGCCGTGAAACGAAAAAGCCGTTTGAAGAACTGAGTATCGCGATTATTGGTGATATTAAGCACTCACGTGTAGCCCGTTCAGATGTCGCAGCATTACAAACTTTGGGCTGTAAAGATATTCGTGTGATTGCACCCAATACTTTACTGCCGTATGGCTTCTCCGAGTACGCTGAAGGTGTTCGTTTATTTAACCAAATGGACGAAGGCGTAAAAGACTGTGATGTGATTATTACCTTGCGTATTCAAAATGAACGTATTGAATCTCCTGCACTGGCATCACAACTTGAATTTCATAAAATGTATGGCTTAAATGAAGCACGTTTAGCCTTAGCTAAGCCTGATTGTATTGTTATGCATCCTGGGCCAATGAACCGTGGGGTAGAAATTACTTCTAGTATTGCCGATGGTGCTCAGTCCGTGATTTTAAATCAAGTCACCAATGGTATTGCGGTGCGTATGGCGGTGTTGGCATTGTCTATGAATGGACAATTACAAGCACAAGGTTTACTTGATGCGACTTCAGTGGTTTAAGGGGAATAGACATGACAAACGTTAAAATTGAAAATGTACGTGTTTTAGACCCTGTAAAGAATACAGACCAAGTTGAAACTGTGTATTTAAAACAAGGTCAGCGTGTTGATTCTTTAGAGCAAATTGACCAAGTGATTGATGGACAAGGGCATTGGCTCATGCCAAGTATGGTCGATTTATGTGCTCGATTACGAGAGCCAGGTCAGCAACAGCATGGCACATTAAAGTCAGAAGGCACAGTGGCACGTCAGCAAGGTATTTTGCATGTGATTACACCACCTGACTCTAAACCGATTGTGCAAGACAATGGCTCACTCATACAAGGCCTGATTGAAAAGGCATGGCAAGATGGCAAAATTCATCTCAACATTATTGGTGCACAAACCCAAGGTTTACAGGGTAAACAGCCTGCAAATATGGCAGGGCTAAAAAAAGGCGGTTGTGCATTTGTCTCTAATGCCAATGCATCATTTTTAGACGATGATGTCTTGTTACGTACTTTGGAGTATGCGGCAGGTTTGGACATGACGGTGGTTTTTTATGCAGAAGAGGCCAATATTGCCAAAGATGGTTGTGTGCATGAAAGCTTTGTAGCCTCACGCCAAGGACTACCGATGATTTCACCTTTGGCGGAAACTGTAGCGATTGCAAAATATTTACTGATGGTTGAAGCCACAGGGGTTAAAGCCCATTTTAGTTTATTGTCTTGTGGTGCATCAGTTGAGCTGATTCGTATTGCAAAAGATAAAGGCTTAAATATTACAGCAGACGTTGCAATGCATCAGTTACATTTAACAGATGAGTTGATTGATGGTTTTAATACGCTCGCACATGTTCGCCCGCCACTGCGTAGCCATAAAGACCAGTTGCAGTTACGTGAAGGGGTGAAATCTGGTGTGATTGATGCGATTTGCACCCATCATGAACCCTTAAGTGCTTCTGCAAAACTTGCACCATTTGCAGAGACAGAAGCGGGTATTTCTGCATTTGATAGCTTTGTGGCACTGGGTGTACAGCTTGTCGCAGAGGGTGTGCTTACGCCGTTACAATGGGCTGAAAAGGTGACCTTTGCACCTGCAAAAGTGGCAAATATGGCAAGCCGTTGGCAACAAGAGTCAGGTTGGGTTTTGGTCAATCCAACACAGACATGGCAACTTGATGCTACAACCATGTTGTCGCAAGGAAAAAATACCCCACTTTTTAAACAAACACTCACGGGGCGAGTGGAAGAAACTTTCTATCGTGTTTAGCCTCTAACCTGATCGAGTACCATCAAATAGATTAAGTTTGATGGTACTTTCATTTTAATACATGGTCTGGTGAAGAATGACTATATTTAACATCAACATTGTAAATTTAAAAAAATACATATAGATAAAAATGAGATTAAGACTGGATTCGTGGTTAAATAAGGTTACAGTATGAAATCATTGATGATTCGACTGTAGACATATGGAAGGTTACGTGCAGGGGGCATAAGAAAAATGATTTGGGCAGTGATTATTATTTTTATTGCAGTGTTTTTTTTGAGCCTCTTTTTATCTTTTTGGAAAATTATTGTATTAACTGTGATTGGTTCAGTGATTGGTGGGCCAATTGGTGGTGTGATTGGGTTTATTTTAGGTCTGTGTATTTCACAATCAGGTAAAGAAAAAGCTAGAATCTCAGGTACGCAAAGAAATAGACAAAATCAGCAATACTATGATGGTGATGTAACCATTAAATGGTTAACTCCGATGGTTCATATGGCCAGTTATTATGCAAAATATCAAGGTCAGCCATGGACTTCGCAAAAAGTCAATTTTGTGAAGTCGATGTTTGAGTCGTACTGCAAAACAGAAGAAGACTATATTTATTTACGAGATACACTGAAACAAAATGATCATGCGATTCAAAGACAAATCCATTTAATTTTACAACAACAGCTCGATTATGACTCTAAATTAGAAGTATTTAAATTATGTGCTCAGGCACTGTATTTAAATGATTTAAACGACCAAATCATGCAGGTTGTATTGACTGATTTAGCAGAAAAGTTATGGCTAAGACAGCAAGATTATCAGGCGATTATTAATTTATTTAAAACACATCATCAACAAGACTTTAATGGTTCGTCATATCGCCAACAAGGCTCAAGTAGTGCTTTAAATATAGCTTACACACGTTTAGGTTTAAGTACGACGGCTACTAAAGAGGAAGTGGTCAAAGCATATCGGGTAAAAATAATGAAATGTCACCCAGATAAAAACCCAAATGCGACAGCAGAGGAAAAAGAGAAACTCACACAACAGTCGATTGAATTACAAGAAGCGAAAGATTTAATTGTTCGACATTTAGAACGTGTTTAGTTGTTCAATTCATCTAGGCAAAGTATAGGTGTTACATGCCTGACGGGCTAAAGCCCACTTATGAGAGGATGAGTAAAAATACTGCACATGATAGATGCATTAACACTAAATAAAAGGAGTAATAAAAATGACTGCAAAACAACTGGCTTATTATGAAGAAAAACTGAATTATGAAATAGATTCTTGGGATTTATTTGTGGCTTTAAATGCTGGCGAAAATATTATTGTTGTAGACGGTAGAAGTATAGAGGCCTATACAAAAGAACATATTCCAAATGCGTTGAATTTACCGCATCGAACGATGTCGGAAGATACGCTTGCTCACTTGTCTAAAGAACCTATATATGTGACGTACTGCGATGGCATAGGTTGTAATGCCTCGACAAAATCTGCATATAAAATGTTGGCTTTAGGATTTAAAGTCAAAGAGCTCATTGGTGGCTTAGACTGGTGGAAAAGAGATGGTTACCAAACCGAAGGTGAAAATGCACAGCAGGCAACATCTTCAGTATTAGATTGTGGTTGCTAGGATTAATTTTTATCATGGTATGACCCTATCTTTTGAAAATTATAGGGTTATATGTATTCACTCAGTATAGGTCATTTGCAGATACTATGATTTTCACTTAGCTAAATAATCGAGTGATGGCAATACACGCAATACATATAAAAATAAGCGGTGAAATATAATGGATCCACTGACCATAATTGGTGGTTTTGCTTTTTAAATAATTCGCAGAAAGTGCTGCAAGCGTATTTACAATGAAGCCACTTAAATTAAAAATAAGCCCATAACATAAAAAGTATAGCCATAGTGGTTGAGCTGTTGGTGAAATAAATTGTGGTAATAAACTAAGAAAAAACAAGCCAATTTTAGGGTTAAGTAAATTAATAAATACCCCATAAATAAAGGGTTTACGGTGTTTGTCTTGAGGTGTTGTATTTACACCGTCTATTTTTCTTGGCCAACTTAGAAAAGCCAAATAGAGTAAATATAAAATGCCAAGTATTGTAATGATGTTGTAGAGGATTGGCACATGATTAAAAATAATAATCAGACCAAAAGAGGTCAGTATCACATAAAATAGTACACCAATTTCAACGGCCAAAGCAGATTGAATACCTGACTTTACACCAGAATGTATACTTTGCTGAATGACAAAGAGCATTGCAGGGCCAGGTGTCAGGTTAATGACTAAAACTGTGATGAGAAAAAAGCAAAAATTGAGATCCATATATTTTTTCTCTATTGATTGACTTCAAGGCCTGCTGGATGACAGGCCTTGAAGTTATACCACTTATTTCTTTTTCATCAGTGCCGTTTCCGGTTGTTTATCTTTTGCATCGTCTTCGGTTTTTTTCGTAGACTTGGCTTTTTTCTTCTTTTTCTTTGGCTTTTCTTCCTCAATTGAACCATCTTCAATTGACTGCCAATAGTTGAGCTGATCCATCACAGCAGCATAAATAGAGCCTTTGGTATATTGGCCTTTTTTATTGAGTACGCCTACAGGTCGTGCCATGAGTATTTCAAGCGCTTGATCAATGGTATCAATGGCATGCACATGAAATTGACCTGATGTAACCGCATCAATCACATCTTGGCGCAACATTAAATGCTGCATGTTTTGACGAGGAATAATTACCCCTTGCTGACCTGTTAAGCCTTGCAGTTTACATGCATCATAAAAGCCTTCAATTTTGGCGTTCACGCCACCAATTGGTTGTACTTGGCCTAATTGGTTCATAGAACCTGTAATTGCCCAAGATTGGTCAAGTGGAATTTGGCTAATTGCAGAAATGAGTGCAGAAAGTTCAGCAACAGTGGCACTGTCGCCATCAACTTGACCGTAACTTTGTTCAAAGGCAAGGGCAGCAGAGAAGTGTAAAATTTGTTCACGACCAAAGTGTGCTTTTAAGAAACTCGACATCAGTAGCACACCTTTGGCATGTAATGAGCCACCAAGCTCTACACTCCGTTCAATATCTAAAATATCGCCACCACCTTGATACACAGATGCAGTTAAACGAGAAGGCAGACCAAACTCAACATCTGCATAGTGGATCACAGACAGAGCATTAATCTGGCCTAAACGGTGACCTTGGGTTTCAATCAGTTGCGTGCCACGTGATAAATCTTGCCAGTATAGTTCACGCAAATAGCCTAAGCGATATTGGCGATGTTGTAAGGCGGTATTAATATGATCTTGTGTCACAGTTTTATCACCTGCTTGTAGGGCATGATGATGTGACTCACGAATTAAGTCGCCAAGCGTTGAGGCATGTAGTGACAATGAACTTTGATCTTCGGCTTGACGGCTTGAGTCTGTAAGTAATGCCACAAGAGCAGAGCGGTCAAATGGCAAGAGTTTGTCTACTTGTACATAGTCGGCAATGAGTTGCATGTAGGCTTGCTCATTGCTTGTATTACGTTCTAGTGTATCTGTAAAGTCAGCTCTAATTTTAAAGACACTGCCAAGCTCAGGTTCTAATTCTAAGATTTCGTAATAGACTTCAGGTTCTGCAAGTAGTACAAGTTTTAATTCAAGTGGAATAGAGGCAGGTTCAATTGAAATACTGCCTGTAAGGGTGAGCATATGTTCAAGTGAAGACAGTTTGAGTTGTCCAGACTTAAGTGCACGTTTTAGCCCTTGCCATGCGTAGGGTTGTTCGAGTAAATGCTCGGCTTCTAAAATTAAAAAACCACCATTGGCACGGTGTAATGCGCCTGCACGAATGAGTGTAAAGTCTGTGGTAATTGTGCCATTTTGCGTGAGTTGTTCAACATGCCCAAGTAGGTTGTAATGTGTTGGGAAGTCTTCAAAAATAACAGGTGCACCTTGGTCTTTTTCATGTGTTACGACCACATTGGCTTGGTAGCGAGAAGGTACGCGGCTAAATTGTGCAGGAATAAAGTCATCTTCTGCTTGTTCAAGCACAGATTCAATATTGTTAATAATATCGGCAGCATAACGCTCAAGATAGTTTTGTAAACCTTCAACATCTTGGAAAGACTTTAAAAGTTTTTCAATGCGAGGAATGACCACATCTTGTGCAATTTCTCGGTTTAAATCTGTCACTTGGTCTCGTGCAACATCCTCAATGTCACCAAGTGCTAGGCCTAAACGCTCAAGCTTTTTGTTCATGCTCCGCACATTTTTAGCAACTTCAGCCCGTTCTTCTTTACTGAGTGCATCAATGTCGTCTTGGGTCATTTCTTGAATTTGACCTTCTTTGTGATGCACTGGAACAAAGCAGTTATCTTCATTTTTAGAGACTAACTTTACGCCAATGGTTTCACCTTCTTTGGTCAATTCAATAAGAGCTTCTTGTTGCTCTTGACCTGTCTTATGACGAATTTTTTCTACAGCATCACTGTATTTTTCAGCACTAAAACGACGTTCAAGTTGTTTTAATGTAGCATGCCAATTTTCATGTAGTTGTGTTTGGAATATGGCTGCTTGAGCTGTTGGAAAACGTAGAGCCAGTGGTTTACGGGCATTTTCAAAGTTATTGACATAGACCCAGTCATTTGGTGTCGGCATAGATTTAGCATGCTGTGACAGCAAGCGTTTAATCATGGTGCGTTTGCCTAAACCTGCTGTACCGACTGCAAAAATGTTATAGCCAGAGTATGGCAATGCAATTCCTGCTTCAACAGAGGCACGTGCACGGTCTTGCCCCAAAAAATTGTTGAGCGGTTTAATGCGTCGTGTAGATGCAGGAATATTAGAAAGTTTAGTGACATGGGTCAGTTTTTCTGGTTTGAGTGCCGTTTTTTTCAGTGTTTTTTCTATGGCAGGTTGATCAAAAGCAGAAGTCATTGTTTGTTTTTGGGGTGTCTTTTTTGTTGCTGCATTTACTGGTAATACTGAATTCATCTGCTATGTTCTATAAGGTCATGGTGGTGTCAAAAGTACAATACGGGGTTTAGCTGAAAAAAGGTATATTTTTTTCATTTAAACCACATTTAGAGTATCAGATTTAGATAAAAAATAATAATTTACTCAGTGCTTATTGCAAGATATTGATTAAAGCGTTTGAATAGCATTTTACGGTTTAATTAAAATAGTAATTGAGATGAATATGCCAAACCAAAATTGGGCCAATGCGTTTCGTAGTTTCTTAGATATTCGTGCGCTCATTATGTTGTTTTTAGGGTTTTCGGCAGGTATTCCTATTCTACTCATTTTTTCTAGTTTGTCTTTGTGGCTCGGTGAGGCTGGCATTAACAAGTCGGCAGTGACTTTTTTTAGTTGGGCTGCGCTTGGTTATTCTTTTAAATTTGTTTGGGCGCCATTGGTTGATGAAATTCCGATCCCATGGTTGAGTGCGAAACTCGGTCGCAGACGAGCATGGTTACTTTTGGCCCAACTGAGTATTATTGGTTCAATTTTAATCATGGCCAATGCAGACCCTGCACAGGGACAGCATGACTTAATTCAGATGGCGATTGGTGCAGTATTACTGGGTTTTTCTGCAGCCACACAAGATATTGTTATTGATGCGTATCGGATTGAGCTTGGCGATCCAAAAATTCAAACGGTACTGGCATCTACTTATAACGCAGGTTATCGTGTAGGCATGATTGTGGCAGGTGCAGGTGCATTATTTTTAGCAAGTTGGTTGGGTACATCGAAAGGAAATTATATTTACAGTGCGTGGCACATGACTTATATGGCAATGGCAGGGGTCATGTTGGTTGGTGTGGTGACAACGTGTGTCATTCATGAACCCAATGTACAACGTGTGCCGAAAGATTATCACGGCCGTGATTATCTACGTTTGGTCATGGTGTTCTCTTTAGCTGTAGCAACATTTGTGCTGAGCTATATTGTATTAAGCCCTGTGTTGAATTACTTAGAGCAAGCGTGGCAGATTAAAGATAATTTTTTACTATTTTTATTAGAAACCATCCGCTTTTTATCTGCTGTGGCGGTTGCACTGGGTGTGGGCACAACATTGGTGAAATGGGGTGCAGTGAAAAAGCAAATGGCTTTAGATATTTGGGTGAGTCCAATCCAAGACTTTTTTGTGCGTTATGGTGTGAAACTGGCATTGTTTTTATTGCTACTGATTGGCTTTTACCGTATCTCTGACATTATTGCAGGGGTGATTTCTAATGTGTTCTACCAAGACTTAAATTTTACCAAAGAAGAAATTGCTAAAGCTGTTAAAGTGTACGGTGTGATTTTTTCATTAATTGGTGGTTTCTTAGGTGGGCTCTTAGCACAGCGTTTTAATGTGATGAAGCTGATGTTTATTGGTGCTATTTTGGCAAGTACAACCAATTTAATGTTTATTGGTTTGGTGAAGTCTGGTCAAGGCTTAGATACTGTGCAAGTGCATATCGCAGGGCAAACCCTGAACGCACAGCCTGATGATGTCGGTTACTGGCAAATATCTGTACCAACCGCATGGCTTGGACAACAAAAAGTATTAGAAGTCACCACGCAATATAAAAATGATCCAAGCAGTGAAGTGACTGCACAGATGCCATTTTTAATGAAAGACCAAGCCAACGCACTGAGCTTATTTCCAATTGCGGGTAATAACATCGTTACAGCATCTCAAGGGCAAGAGGTTGTGGTAAAAGGTCAAATATCAGATGTAAACATTCAAAAAGTTGAGCTTAAATTAGATGCTCAAAGTTATACGGCAAAAATAGATAAAGACGGCATTTTTTCTACTGTTATTGCTAGGAGTGAGCTTGAAACAAGCCCATCTCATGAGGTTAAAGCCATAGGCTATGGTGTAAATGATGAGCCTTTAGCACAGCAACAGTTATTGTATAAAGTAAACCCACAGGCCTCTAAGCTGTCTATAGATTTACAACCTTTAGCACCTGTAGATCATTCATCAACGCATGTGCTTCTACAAGGTAAAGTGATTAAGAGCTATAGTTCAACATGGTTGTATTTTGCAATTATCATTGATAACCTAGCATCAGGGCTTGCAGGCGCAGCCTTTATCGCCTTTTTATCGAGTTTGACCAGTGTCTCTTTTACTGCTGTGCAGTACGCAATCTTTAGTTCATTAATGACGTTAACCCCTAAAATTTTAGGTGGTTATTCAGGCACAATTGTCAGTCATGTTGGATATCCTCAATTTTTTCTCATAACCACGTTGATGGGTATTCCAGTGCTCATTTTAGTGTGGTGGGTTGCTCGATTACTTAGAGCTCATCAAACGAATTAACCGTAAAATAAGGACGTTATTTATGCGAATGTTACATACCATGTTGCGTGTAGGCAACTTAGAGCGCTCTTTGGCTTTTTATACTGAAGTACTTGGTATGACTTTACTTCGTCGCCATGATTTTGAAGAAGGCCGTTTTACTTTGGCTTTTGTCGGCTATGGCGATGAGTCTGATCATACGGTATTAGAGCTGACTTATAACTGGGACACCAGTAGCTACGACCTAGGCAATGCTTATGGCCATATTGCACTGGGTGTTGATAATGCGTATGAAGCATGTGAAGACATTCAACGCCGTGGTGGTGAGATGGTGAGACCTGCAGGACCAATGAAAGGTGGTAAAACGGTCATTGCTTTTGTGAAAGACCCAGATGGTTATTTGGTTGAGTTGATTCAGCAAGACCAATATGCCCGTAGCCAAGACTAAGTTGTAAAAATAGTATTAGCCATGTTCAGCGGAATATTATATAATTTCGCCACTTGTTGTGCTTTGCCCTAGCTTTAGAGGCTTCGGTGAGCCAAAAGAATGGTCTGTTGTCGTGTTAGCCTGCCATAGGCTTTCCTTTTTACTGGTGTGAAAAGAGTGGTTAATTGCGAAAACAGCTTAAGCCTTTCTTCCTTAGGAGTATTGAATATGCGTAATGGTATTCACCCAAACTATACTGCACTTGTTGCAACATGTTCTTGCGGTAACGTTATCGAAACTAAATCTGCAAGCAATAAAGATTCTCTTTATTTAGATATTTGCTCAGCTTGCCACCCATTCTACACTGGTAAGCAAAAAAGCGTTGACACTGGCGGTCGTATTGACAAGTTCAAACAACGTTTCTCTGGTATGTCTCGCACAATTAAGCGTTAATATCCAAAGTAAAAAATGGGCTTCATGCCCATTTTTTTATGTCTATTAAATGTTGGTCATGTGGTCAAGTTTGTCTTGGAAGTATTGACCTTGTAAGTAGCGACAGTCTACGTTCCAAGCATCTGCAAACTCATTCATGTCATTAAGTTCAGGAATGACAAAATCTATCTGCTTAAAATGACTGAACTGCTCTTGAATGTACTGGTGCTGGGTTGTGCTAGATAAAATCTGCTCTACATTAAGAGCTAAAAAGCAAATTTTAGGTTGTAGTTGATTCAGTAGTATAATTTTGTTGTTATTAAAGTTGAAATGTCGCAACCCAATGGCAATATTCATTTGTTTCAGTGTTGCCCATGTTGGGTGTGTTTGTAAATTAAGATGAATAATGTCAAAAGCATTAAACTGTAAGATAATTTTATTTTGATTTAAATTTGGTGTTTGTTGCAATATGCTAGACAAATACGCTGCTAAAGGACTGTCAAGACTGCTGTGATGCAAATTAATGACTATACTTGCATCGGGTGGTGTTTGGGTCATACCACAAAAATAAGATAACGTTTCGCATGCTGCTTTAATACTATTTTGATCGATTTGAATGAGTGATGCTGTATTAATCAGTGGTAACTCATGATCATAACTTAAGTTGTAACTGATACCATTTGCATCTGTATACACAGTAGTGACTTCAAAAATGTGCTGGTTACTGTCATTTTTGTCATACACTTGTTGATATTTTACATGGGTTTGATAGTCACTGCTGGTTGTGAAAGTATCATTGTCGAAAGCGGGTCTTTCATTAAGACTTTCTTCTTGCTCAAAAGACATTTGAGGTATTTGAGGAGGAGGTGAGGCTATTATTGCGGGTTCTATATGCTCGGTTGTATCTTGTACCTGTAGCGTGATCGGCTCTTCTTTCTCAACGAGCTTCAACGTTTGTTGCTCTTTTGTTGCAGTTTCTGGTTGAGCTGGAGGCGTATCATGTTGTTGTACTGCGTTGGTTATTTTTATATGGCTTTGAGCATATAACGCATAAAACTCATCTTCAGTGTGTAAGTGACCACTGAAAACACAATAGCTGAGTTTAAATGGTAAAGAAGATGATTCAAATGATTCACATAATTGGGCAGTAATTTGCACTAGAGGTTTGTCTATTTGTAGAACAGCAACCCATTGAAATGGACCTGCTGTAATAAAATCATCTGAAAAAAACATTTTAATCTGTTTAAGCGCATGATTTAAATGTTGACTAATCTCATTTTGATTACTCAAGATATTGCGATCGATCTCATTTAAGTCCAGCGTTAATCGAACGAATAACTTTTCAACATGCGTGCTATTTTGATTGGAAATAATCTGGTTAATTTGCTCATAGTAATTGAGCGGTTTGGGTTCTTGAGTTTGTACAGTTTGTGGTTGGCCAATTGAAATATGTAGGCTTTCTTGTTCTTGGTCTGAAAATATCTTTAGACTCAGATTTTTATTGTGTAGTACAGGGTTTATTGACTCTATTTCAAAGTGGTAGGTTTGTGCTGAGTTAATATTAATTAATTTGAGTTGTTGTTTAAAATGGTCTGCATCTTTAGGTTGTAATACATCTAAAAGAGGTAGGCCAAAAGCATCGTCTATGTGAAACATCTCTTTAAAGTATTGGTTGGTTTCTATCACAATACCTTCTTGAACCATCATAGATGCATCTTGCATATGCTCAGCAACGGTTTTGACTTGATGCTGGATATTTTCTACATCTCTATCGAGTCGTTGCTTTTCTTGCCATAAATAACTTACCTCAATGGCCTTACTAAAAGTAAATAGTAAATGTTTTGGATGGTTTAAATTGACTTGATCGAAAAAATGGCTATTTAGTGCATAGCGGTTTTGAGTGTGATCTTCATGTTCTAAATGTAAACATGGCAAATAGGGTTGCTTCGAATTTTTAATTAAATCAAATAGTTCTTTTTGGTCAAAGTCATATGCTTTGCTGTAAAAAATAATATCCCATGTTTTTTTGATGTGCTTTTGCAGGCTAAACAAGTCATCTAGTAATACTGCATTCACTGTATGACCTTGAGCTTGGAAGACTTCCATAAGGCGATTGTACTTAATTTGATTATCATCAATAACAATCACACGTATACTTTCGATTCGAACAAGATCCATCATGCTACACATCTCATAAATCCACACTTTTTAGTAATTTATCATACCCTGAAATAAGGTAATTAAATTTCTTTTGATCTTCAATGGTTAATAGGTCAAAGTTACAAAGAATAAAACTTGGGTTTTCTAGCTCTTTGTGACCTATATAAACAGAAATGGTTTGGTTGGTGATATAGAGTTGTAATCTCTTTTGAGTTGATAGCGTGTCTAGAATTGGCATGGCCAAAAAAAAGCATGGTTGATCTAAAATGTCTTTTTTTAATAACAGTGCAGGGTTGTAAATATATTTCTCTAGTATTGTATTGTATTGTTGTATATAGCATAAAGTGATGTTTTGAGATAAAACTTCAACTCCAAATTCTAAGTCTTTATTGGGGAGTTGTTTAACCCAACGAATCAACCCGCATCGCCAAGGGCTTTGGCTATTTTCTTGTACTGCTAAGAACTCACCTGCATGTAAGTGTTGAGGAGGGGTGCCTTGCCAGCGTATACGGTAGCCATTTACACTCACATCTAAAATATGACAGGTATAGATATTTTCGTCAAAATCTAAGTTACTACTAGAAAGTACATCTTTGGGGGTAATATAAAGTGGTTTTGTGGTATTTTTGGTATATCTTGCCTGTTTTTTTAAGGTGTTTTGATGTTTTAAGATAGTCTGTGCAAGTCGATAGTGTACAGATTTTAAGCCAAAACAGACTTGAATACTTGAAGTAAAGTTATATCGTTTATAACGCCGTTCAGAGGACTGATTGAGGGTGTTGATGATATGGAAAACGAGAGAGCTATTGAGATATAGCTGCTCTTTCATAGACAGATCACGCTTTGTTGGTGCATTGGCAAGTTGTACCCGTTGCAACAAGTCATTAACATTAATATAAAAACAGCCCTTATCATCGATATTTGTGTGGTGATCTATGATTAATATAGGAGGGAGATCTGTTTGGTGGTCTATGACATAACGTGATAAATGCTCTTTTTTAGTGGTTACGTGCAGTAGATGTGCCCATTCGGAACTACATTGGTATAGTGCGTAGGTTTCGCTAGGTCTGACTTGCTGTGTATTGAGTAAATGTAGTAGTAATATTTGCTTGTATAAAATAGAAATACTATTAATTTCACTTTGGCTACAAATACAGTCTTGTAAGTGATAAACCTCTACATTTTCGTATTGATGCTGATATGCAAGCCAGTAAAGACGATGCGTATGTTGCCATTGTTCTTTAAGTGCACCTCTATAAAGCATGTGTTGGTGGCATGTGAGTAGGCTAAATTGTTCTAATGCAAGGTAGCAGGCATACCATGAAAAGGTATTTTGCTTTTTACGAATAAAATAACTTTTTACTGAGAGTGAGGTGCTTTTAACTTCATCTCGGAGTGCATAAAAAATATCTGAATATAAATACGCCATGTAACAGCGAAAAGATTCAATCAGATCTAATATGCCTTCTTTGTGAAGTGAGTTGTAAATTGATTCATCTTTAATTAAAGTCTTTAGATACTCGATCATTTGATCGATGGGGTGGTGTATGGTTTGTACAAGTGTGAATTTTAAGCAAGGCTGTACTTTAAGCTCAGAAAGTTCTATTAGGGCATTGAGTAAAGATTTTGAGCGATCACCCATTGGATCATCAGAAATAGTATAAATCCATATTTTTAAGCTACTGGTGCTTGTTTCACAGAAGCTAAGCGCAGATCTGTTATAAGATCTACACTGTGTAAAAATATTTACAGGAATAAATTGCTCTGTGGTCATAGAAGTTACCCAATATGATTAAACTGAGTCACGATAGGTGTTTTGTTTTTCTCACCTGCGATTTCTCGTACGAGTTTAGGTACTAGATAGCCTGGTAATTGGGCCAGTAGCTCGTTGTATAGGGTTGTAACATGATCTTGGCTTAAATCAAAATGCTGTGCACCTTTAACTTTATCGAGTACATGTAAATAATAGGGCATGACCCCAGACTCAAATAATCTATAGCTTAAATCTTGTAGTGTTTTTGCAGTGTCATTTACACCTTTAAGCAACACAGATTGATTCAGCAAGGTTACCTGATGTTGTTGTAGTTGTTTTAAATAGTGTTGCGTGGTGTGGTCAATTTCATTGGCATGGTTGGCATGAATCACCAAAATGATTTTTAAACGACTAGTTGCAAGCGTGTGTATTAGCTCTTCATCTAAGCGTTCTGGAATAACAATAGGCACACGAGAGTGTATACGTAAAAATTTAATTTGTGGTAAAGATGCAATCCGTTCAAGCCACGTATGTAGTTTCTGATTAGATAGTGTGAGAGGGTCGCCACCACTTAAAATCACCTCATTGATCTGTGGTTGGCTTTCAATGTATTTCTTTATCTCTAGCCAATCTTTATTTTTGGGTAAATTTTCTTGGTATGGAAAATGTCTGCGGAAGCAATAACGGCAATGTATAGCACATGCCCCTGTGAGGGTTAGTAAAAAACGTGATTCATACTTGTGTAATACCCCTGGTAGTTGGGTGGCTGCTTCTTCGCCTAAGGGGTCTGTGACAAAACCGTCGTGCTCATCTAGTTCTAAATGATGTGGTAAAACTTGTAACAGCAGAGGGTCTAAAGGATTTTCTTGACTCATTTTTTCTACAAAAGAGCGCGGCACACGGAGTTTAAACTGTTGAGATGCCAGTATTGCACCTGATAATAATTCATCTGGTGAGAGTGAAAGTAGGTCTAGGAGCTCATGAGGGTCTGTAATTAAGTCATTCAGTTGACTTTTCCAGTTTTGCTCACGGTACAAATAGTTTATCATGCCATCTGTTAAAAATAATGCTAGTCTAGCATTAATCGATTTAAGTTAGTAAGTTCGGAGCGTGCCAGTCATGGCCAATTATTCTACAAATGAGTTTAAGCAAGGCCTCAAAGTCATGCTTGATGGTAATCCTTGTTCAATTACAGAAAATGAATACGTAAAACCGGGTAAGGGTCAAGCCTTTAACCGTGTGAAGTTACGTAATTTACGTACAGGTAAAATTTTAGAGAAAACATTCAAATCGAATGAATCTTTAGAAGGTGCAGACATTGTTGAAGTAGAAATGGACTACTTATACAACGATGGTGAAATGTGGCACTTTATGGATCCTGCATCATTTGAGCAAATCGCTGCAGATAAAACTGCAATGGGCGATGCTGCGAAATGGTTAAAAGATGATTCAAACGAAAAATGTTCAATCATGTTGTTTAACGGCGTACCATTAAACGTGAGTGCACCAAACTTCGTGATTTTAAAAATCGTTGAAACTGATCCAGGTGTAAAAGGTGATACTGCTGGTACAGGCGGTAAGCCAGCAACACTTGAAACAGGTGCAGTGGTTCGTGTTCCTTTATTTGTGCAACAAGAAGAAAGCATTCGTGTAGATACACGTACAGGCGATTATTTAGAGCGTGCATAATAAAAATGATATGGTATGCACAAGCATATTGTATTTGATTTAAATAAAGGGTCTTATTATTTTAAGACCCTTTATTTATCTATAACTGATTAAAAATATGTATGTTGTCATCAAAAAACTGCATATTTGTATGAAAATAAAGATATATCAAAAGTTGTTTAATATAAAAAAGGGTAGGCTATGTCTCGTCACTCACATCACGAAGAAAATCATTATACAGAACGATCAGGTTGGTTGAGGGCTGCAGTTTTAGGGGCAAATGATGGCATTATTTCTGTGACCAGTTTAGTGGTGGGTATGGCGGCAAGTGGTGCAGCTTCTAATACACTATTGGTGACCTGTGTGGCGGGTGTGATCGCAGGTGCTGTGTCTATGGCTGCAGGTGAGTATATTTCTGTAAAGTCACAACAGGACATTGAAGATGCTGACTTACGTATGGAAGCTGAAAGTTTACATTTAAGCCCAGATTTAGAACTACTTGAATTAACAAAAATTTATATTCATCGCGGTTTAGACCATGAGCTGGCCTTTCAAGTTGCACAGCAGCTGACAGCACATAATGCATTGGCCGCACATGCACGTGATGAAATTGGTATTAATGAGGAAACGGCAGCACAGCCACTTCTTGCAGCCGCTGCGTCGGCCATTTCCTTTATATTGGGGGGGCTTTTCCCACTCCTTGCTATTTTGTTACTGCCACACCATGTTTTAGAGTACGGCATTATTGTTGTTGGGGTACTGTCTTTAGGTTTACTGGGTGCAATTGCAAGTTATGCAGGGGGAAGCCCAATCATTAAAGGTGTGGTTCGTGTCATGCTATGGGGTGTTGTGGCTATGTTATTTACATTTTGGATTGGTAGTTTATTTAATGTGCCAACATGAGAAAAGAATACTTGTGAAATGCATTTTGTATGTTTTGAATATTTAGTCTAAATGACCTATCTAGAGGTTTTTTTAATTTTTGGTAAAATTTATTTCATAACTTATTGTATTGATTTAAATTATGTTTTTAATAATCTAAAGTGCTTTTTTATGCTTTGTTGTATTTTTGTGTTAGAGTCCTTGCCTGCAAAGTTAGCTTAATGTTTATCACAAAGTGATTTAGGCAATGTAAAGAGCTATCGTTCTTTTTAATTTAATACAGGGGTGTTTAGTGCAAACAGCAACTGATAAAAGTAATGAAGTGGGGCTTGATGATATTAATATTGTCGAAAGTGCCAAAACTAAAAAAGCAATTACAGCAGCGGCTTTAGGTAATACTATTGAATGGTTTGACTTTGGCGTATATGGCTATGTCGCATATGTATTAGGAAAAGTTTTTTTTCCTAATACATCTCCAAGCCTTCAGCTTATTGCAACGCTGGCTGCGTTTTCTATTCCTTTCGTATTCCGTCCTCTAGGCGGTATTATCTTTGGTTTCTTGGGTGATAAATACGGTCGTAAACATATCCTTGCAATTACGATTATGATTATGACACTAAGTACCTGTGGTATTGGTCTTATTCCAAGTTATGACAGTATTGGTATCTGGGCACCTATTTTATTGCTTCTTGTAAAAATTGCACAGGGTATATCTGTGGGTGGGGAATATTCTGGTGCTGCGATTTTTGTTGCAGAGTATTCTTCAGACCGTAAGCGTGGTTTTATGGCAAGTTGGTTGGACTTTGGTTCAATTGCAGGGTTTCTGATAGGGGCAGGTACCGTTTCATTGATCAGCTCAATGGTTGGTGAAAGTAGCTTTGCGGAGTGGGGCTGGCGTATTCCATTTTTACTGTCTTTGCCATTGGGTTTAGTCGGCATGTATTTGCGTAATGCATTGGAAGAAACACCTGCATATAAAAAGGCCACTGAAAATGCAGAAAAGAAAATTCCTTTTCGTGAGATTTTAACGACACATAAGCGTAGTCTTTGGGTGTGTGTTGGTATTGTTATGAGCACTGATGTTGTTTATTACATGCTACTGACGTATTTGCCAAGTTACTTTACGCATAACTTACATTATCCAAGTGACCGTGGTGAGATGGTTACCATTAGTGTAATGTTTGGTATGCTATTTTTACAGCTACTTATTGGGTGGTTAAGTGATAAAGTTGGTCGTCGCCCGTTTATCTTTGCAGGTAGTTTTTCATTAATTTTCTTGTCATACCCAGCATTTATG
Source organism: Acinetobacter rathckeae (assembly GCF_015627125.1). GTDB lineage: Bacteria > Pseudomonadota > Gammaproteobacteria > Pseudomonadales > Moraxellaceae > Acinetobacter > Acinetobacter rathckeae. The sequence continues at coordinate 200,290 of NZ_VTDO01000002.1, forward strand.
CTGCTGACCTCTGGTGTCGAATCTTTAATGTTTGCAGGGCTCTTTATTTTAGCACTTTCTGTGAATATGTTATTGGGGATTATGGCCGCAACTATTCCTGCATTATTTCCAACGAATATTCGATATTCGGCACTGGCCGCTGCATTTAATATTTCAATTGTATTTGCAGGTCTAACACCAGCAATCACAGCAATGTTGGTTGAATATACGGGTAATTTGATGATTCCTGCCTATTATTTGATTGTTTTTGGTTTTGTTGGTTTGATCACGGCATTTTACTTTAAAGAAACAGCAAATAAACCACTATACGGTACAGCACCGATTGCAGAGAGCAAACAAGAAGCCAAAGAACTCTTGGATGTTTTTCATGAAAATATTGAGGAAAAAGTTCAAAAAATCGATGCAAGAATGGATGAGTTAAGTCAAAAACGTGAAACGTTAGTGGCTCAGCATCCTGAATTAAAATAGTATATTGATGATATAAATATTTTAATCGATCTCATTTACAAATAGATGAGATCGGTTTTTATTTGGTGGTAGGTTAGGATTATCTTTATTAATTTTAAGAATTTTTTACATATCCTTTCGATTATGCTGGTTTGAGCTAGCTCAATAGACGAATAAGCAGTATTATAACGCTCTCTCTAAGTCACATTGCGGTAAGTGCGAAGACTTACCCGTGGAGCCAAAATCAACATGTTTATCGTGGCCGGTGCGAAAGCACATTCTACTTTCAAAAAAACGCAACTATTATCACGCTTATCGTCTTTTAGTGCCGTTCAATCTATAGAAAGCCAGTGGGTTTATCTGTTCGATCAATCGCTCAACGAGCAAGAACTTCATGCAGCACAACGCTTGCTTAACGATGGTGTGAGTTTTACGCTATCACAAGCCGTAAGTGATGAAGTTCAAATTCTCGTTACACCTCGGGTGGGTACAATTTCACCGTGGTCTTCAAAAGCTACCGATATTTTTAAAAACTGTAATACACCAATCCATCGTATAGAACGTGGTGTGCTATATACACTTAAAGGTATTTCATCGGTTAGCCAAGAACTTAAATTGGCATTACATGACCGCATGACCGAAAATGTTTTTGATCAAATTGATGATGCAAAAGCACTTTTCACTGAAACACAACCAAAACCACTCAATACCATTGATATTTTAAACCAAGGTAAATCTGCTTTGGTGGAAGCAAACCAAAGCTTTGGTTTTGCATTGTCAGACGAAGAAATTGACTACTTGGTTGAGGCGTTCACTAAGCTACAACGTAATCCAAATGACATTGAATTGATGATGTTTGCTCAAGCTAACTCTGAGCATTGCCGTCATAAAATCTTTAATGCGGAATGGACGATTGATGGTGAAAAACAACCATTGTCATTGTTCAAAATGATTAAAAATACTTACAAAGAATCACCAGATCATGTTTTGTCTGCATATAAAGACAATGCATCAGTGATTGTAGGACATGACACAGTTCGTTTTTATCCGAAACAAGATGAACAAGGCCACTATAGCTATAAGTATAAAAGCCAAGCTGCTCATATCTTAATGAAAGTGGAAACACATAACCACCCAACGGCCATTTCACCATTTGCAGGTGCTGCGACAGGGTCAGGTGGTGAAATTCGTGATGAAGGTGCAACAGGTCGTGGTGGTAAGCCCAAAGCTGGCTTAACAGGCTTTACGGTATCTAACTTGAATATTCCTGGTTTTGAACAGCCATGGGAAGTGAAGTATGGTAAGCCATCACGTATGGCATCGCCACTACAAATTATGATTGAAGGCCCACTTGGTGGTGCTGCGTTTAATAACGAATTTGGTCGTCCAAACTTAAATGGTTATTTCCGTACTTTTGAGCAAGAAGTACATGGCGACGTTAAAGGTTTCCATAAACCAATTATGCTTGCAGGTGGTTACGGTAATATTCGCCCAGACCATGTAGAAAAAGATCCAATCCAACCGGGTGATTTACTTATTGTGCTCGGTGGCCCTGCCATGTTAATTGGTTTGGGCGGTGGTGCGGCTTCATCTGTAGATAGCGGTACAATGGGTGAAAGCCTAGATTTTGCTTCAGTACAACGTGAAAACCCAGAAATGGAACGCCGTTGCCAAGAAGTGATTGATACCTGCTGGCGTTTAGAAAATGAGAACCCAATTGTATCGATACATGATGTTGGTGCAGGCGGTGTATCAAATGCCATGCCTGAATTAGTCAATGATCATGAGCTTGGTGCAGTACTGAACTTACGTAAAATTCCATCGTTAGAGCCAGGTATGTCTCCGATGGAAATTTGGTCAAATGAGGCACAAGAGCGTTATGTGTTGGCCATTCACCCAGAAAGTCTGGCACAGTTTGAAGCCATTTGTGAGCGTGAGCGTTGTCCGTTTGCTGTATTGGGTGAAGCAACTGAAGCACGTCACTTAACGGTAGAAGATCCATTATTTGAAAATAATGCAGTAGATATGCCAATGCAAGTGTTGCTTGGTGGTACGCCACGTATGCAACGCTCGTATGAGACTAAACCACGTCAGGGTACAACATTTGATACCACAAAAATTGATCTAAAAGATGCTATTTTCCGTGTATTGAAAAATCCAACAGTGGCATCTAAGTCATTCTTAATCACCATTGGTGACCGTTCAATTACGGGGATGGTGGCACGAGATCAAATGGTGGGTCGTTGGCAAGTGCCTGTTGCAGATGCTGCAGTGACCACAACAAGCTTACAAGGTTATGTTGGTGAAGCCATGGCTTTGGGTGAACGTCCACCTGTTGCCTTATTAAACCCTGCAGCATCAGCACGTTTGGCAGTAGCTGAGGCACTGACCAATATTGCATCTGCAGATATTGCAAAACTAGGTGATGTGAAACTTTCTGCTAACTGGATGGCTGCTGCAGGTCAAGCAGGTGAAGATCAGGCCCTGTTTGAAGCGGTAAAAACCATTGGTATGGACATTTGCCCTGCGTTAGGTATTGCAATTCCTGTGGGTAAAGACTCACTGTCTATGCGTACCACGTGGCAAGATGAGGGTGTAGATAAATCTGTCACTTCTCCAATGTCTTTAGTGATTACTGCATTTGCTCCTGTATCTGACGTGCGTAAAACACTAACACCTGAGTTAAAAGCACTTGAAGAAAGTGTGTTGGTTCGTATAGATCTTTCTAAAGGTCAACACCGTATTGGTGCGTCTATTTTGACGCAAGTGTATAAAGCACTCGGTACAACCGCACCAGATGTAGATAGCTTTGACGATGTAAAAGCATTCTTTGCACTTATTCAAGACTGGAACCAACGTGGCTTAATTCATGCTTACCATGATATTGGTGATGGTGGTTTGTTGGCAACGGTGAGTGAAATGATGTTTGCTTCACGCCTTGGGGTGAAGTTAGAGCAGCAAAGCATTGAAAGCTTATTTGCTGAAGAAATTGGTGCTGTGGTGCAATTAACGCAAGCAAATTGGAATATTTTGAGTCACGAACTTGCAGATAGCGTATTGAAAGATGCAGTATCTGTGGTAGGTACAGTGAATAATACCGACCAATTGGTTGTAAATGGCTTAACGCTTACACGTACTGAATTACAACAGGCATGGTCAGAAGTGTCTCACCAAATTCAACGTTTACGTGATAACTCTGAAACAGCAGATCAAGAGTATGCATTAATTGCAGATCAAGCGCATAAAGGTTTAATTGCCGAGCCAACGTTTGATCTAAACGAAGACATTGAAGCACCATATTTAAACTTACGCCGTCCAAATATGGCCATCTTGCGTGAGCAAGGGGTGAATGGTCATGTAGAAATGGCTGCTGCCTTTGATAAAGTTGGCTTCAATAGTATTGATGTTCACATGAGTGATTTACTCGCAGGTCGAGTGAGCCTAGAAGACTTTGAAGGCTTAGTGGCATGTGGTGGCTTCTCGTATGGTGACGTACTTGGTGCAGGTGGCGGTTGGGCAAAATCTGTATTATTTAATGACAAGTTACGTGACCAGTTCGAGCGATTCTTTACTCGTAAAGAAACATTCAGCTTAGGTATTTGTAATGGTTGTCAAATGTTGTCACAACTTGCACCTCTTATTCCGGGTGCTGAGGCATGGCCACGTTTCCACCGTAACACCAGTGAAGTGTTTGAAGCACGTAGTGTGAATGTGGCGATTGAAAAGTCAAACTCTGTATTGCTACAAGATATGCAAGGTTCAATTTTACCAATTGCTGTCGCACATGGTGAAGGGCGTGTAGTAACGACTGATGCACATCTGGCCCAGTTAAATAGCAATGACCAAGTGATTTTACGTTATGTAGACAGTCATGGGCAGGCAACACAGCACTATCCAATGAACCCGAATGGTTCACCGCAAGCGATTGCTGGGGTAACGTCTGAAGATGGTCGTGCAACAATTATGATGCCACACCCTGAGCGTAACTTCCGTGCGATCCAACACTCTTGGTCACCAGAGTCTTGGGATAATGATGGTGCATGGTTACGTATGTTCCGTAATGCACGTAAATTTGTAAACTAAGTTTTGTTGTAAGATAAAAAAAGCACGTTGAATACGTGCTTTTTTTATGGATTATTTTAGCTTACAAAAATGGCACTTGGCTAAGCTGTGCTACAAAGTGTGGCACAATTTGTGGTTCAACTAAAATCGTCACAACAACGCCATAAGCAGCCCCCCAAAGATGGGCACTATGATTGGTATTGCCTCTATTTTTCTTATCTGCCCAAATACTATAGCCGACATACAATAATGCAAAAATAATGGCAGGTACAGGTACAAAAAACACAAAAATTAAGCTCCATGGCTTAAATAAAATATAAGAAAATAACACCGCAGATACTGCACCTGATGCACCAAGAGATGCCCATTGAAAATCATTTTTATGCTTTAAATAGCTTGGTAAAATAGAAAAAATTAACGCTCCCATATAAAATAGGACAAAACCCATATTAAATAAATATTGGCGGTAAAAACTTTCAATCACACTGCCAAAAAAGAATAGGGTAATCATATTAAATAGTAGGTACATACCATCTGCATGCACAAAACCATAGCTGATAAAACGGTCAAATTGCCCTTTTTGTATCGCAGGTGGCCAAAAAATAAGTCGATTCATGGCTTTTTGGTTAGAAAAAGCAATCAATGAAATCACCACAGTGATAATGATGATGGTAATACTATGATTAAAGGGTAAATTTAGCATAATATAATTCATGATTTTGATGGACGTTTATGATGACATAAAATCATCTCGATGGAAAAAGATATAAAACATAAAAAATGACGGCTTGAATTTTATCTATTACACACGATTTAAGTTAAGATAGCGTATTGATGTTGAGGAAAATGGATATGTCTACACAAAATGTCAGCACTGCCGATGCAGAAACTCAAGAACTCCCAAACTTACTCATTACGCCATCGGCACAAGAGTATTTGGCTGAGTTATTGGCAAAACAAGGTACACCGGGTATTGGTGTGAGAGTATTTGTTGAACATGCAGGAACACCACGTGCTGAGTGCTGTATGGCATATAGTGCACCAGATGAAGTGGTTGCATCAGACTATAAACAAGATTATGCCGATTTCCCTGCATATATCGATGCACCATCCATCCCTTATTTAAAAGATGCGGTGATTGATTACAATAAAGACCGTTTTGGTGGTCAGCTGACTTTTAGAGCTCCAAACTCTAAAGTTCCTCGTGTGGGTGCAGATGCATCTATGGAAGAACGTATTACCTATATATTGCAAGCAGAAATCAACCCGGGGCTTGCAAGTCACGGCGGTAACTGTAGTTTAGTCGCAGTTGTAGAGGATGAAACACATGGTCTTACCGCAGTACTTAAATTCGGTGGTGGTTGCCAAGGGTGTTCGGCAATTGATGTGACGCTTAAGCAAGGCGTAGAAACGACATTGCAAGAACATATTCCTGAGCTAAAGCGTGTTATTGATGAAACTGACCACAGCCAATCTGAAGGTGCTTATTATAAATAAGTTTCGAAGGTGATGATGAGCGTGCTTGATGGCACGCTTTTTTTATAGCTTTTGAAGTAGCTCTAATGTACTCGGGCTGTAGTAAAAAGCTTGCAATTGTGGTTGTAAACGTTTCTTTAATTCACCATCAGCAATAAATTTCTCTAAAAGGCTTGATGCATGTTGTTGTAACTGCGTTACCAGTTGATTTTTTGATGTACCTATAGCATCTAATAAGTCTAAAACACCTTGATGTTTTTGCTTGGCGTACCAAATTTCAAGGTTGTATTGCAGTTGCTGTGCAAAAAACTCACTGCGTCTAAAATGATCCCAAAACTGATGCAATAGTGGTATGGTCTGTGTGAGGTCGTTTGGGTCAATATAGTGCTGTACATTGGACAGTGGGGTATTTTTTCGCTCATGCCAAAGCTGTACATGAAGTTGATAGACATTGTCGTCACTGAGTTGTTGATTGAGAAGTTTTTCAGCAAGCACTGCCAATTTAGAGACATTTTTTTCTAAATATTGTTGTATGGCTTGAGATAAGTTGAGATCAGTCACATTTTCTAGCATAGATTTGCCGATTTTCATAAAACGACTGACATGGCCATTTTTTTCTGTGACATGGCTTTGAAAATAATCATTGAGCACGTCTTGAATGAGTTGTGTTGAAATATGGGCAAATGCAGGGTGTTTGGTCATTTGAGCAATGAAATACTGACGCTGTGTGGTTTTACTGGCAGTGTATTGTGCAAGGGCATCGACATGTAGCGGGTTAATCACCTGCGCAATCGTGGTGTTTTGATTGATGGGGTGGGTGAGTGCTTGACTTAAATGCATGCCAACTTGTGTGAGTGTATTGTGTGGTATGTCTCTATGAATGAGTAAATCACCAAAAAATAGCTGTACTTGTTCCAAGCTTACAAAGTCTGCCAGTGATTTATTTTCTAGCCAATCGCACAGTAATGCACTTTCTTGTTGTAGGTATTTTGTATCTAATAACTGCTGTTCTATAAAGGCAATATGTTGTTCTATGAGTTGCTCAATAAGAGGGTGCTTCTGTGTATGACTTGTCATTTTTGCCTTGATTCTAGTCAGTATTTTCACGAAATTATAACGTTCTTTTTGATACTTGCACCAGTTATGATATCGCTTTCATGCTAAAAAATACTGTGTTTGTTTAGGCTTTCATGAGCCTAGATCATTTTTGTCAATGACAAGAGATGTTTTGAATCATAAAATGCCTAGCATACATTATACATAGGGTAGGATTATGTTGACTTCACAAGAAGCTTTAGATCGTTTAAAACAAGGAAATCAACGCTTTGTAAATGGTGAATCATCGATTCCTCATCTTATCTCACAAGAGCAGCGCTCATCACTCACCGCAGACCAAAACCCATTTGCGATTGTACTTGGCTGTTCTGACTCTCGTGTGCCTGCTGAAATTGTATTTGACCAAGGCTTAGGTGATTTATTTGTGATTCGTGTGGCAGGTAATATTGTTGCACCTTCTCAAGTGGGTAGCGTTGAGTTTGCAGCGGCAAGCTATGACTGTGCTGTGGTGGTGGTTTTAGGTCATAGTCACTGTGGTGCTGTGAAAGCCACCATTGAAACATTGCGTAACCCAGATCATGGCACATCAAATAACTTAATGTCGATTGTGAGTCGTGTGCGCCCATCGGTGGAAATTTTAATGCAAACCGAGCTGAAAGATGACCTGAATAAATTATGTGAACATGCTGTACGTTCAAATGTATTTGCATCTGTAAATCAGTTGCGTCATGGTTCTGCTGTACTTGAGCAATTGATTGAACAAGGTAAGCTTAAAATTGTGGGTGCAGAGTATTCATTAGAAACAGGTGAAGTTGAGTTTTTTGATTTCTAAAATCGAATTGAATATTGAACTAAAGGCGCTTATAAAGCGCCTTTAATGTATGGTAATGCGTTATTGAGTAATAGTTTTTGTGCTTTTTCATTGGGGTGAATGAGGTCTGCTTGCATGAGCCCATTATTTCCGGCAACGCCTTGTAAAAAGAAAGGCACAAGAGGTAGATTATATTTTTGGCTCATCACTGTATAATTTTGCTCAAATGCTTTGGTGTATGCACCACCATAATTTGGTGGGATTTTCATGCCAAATAGTACAACTTTACTGCCATTTTGTTGGGCAAGTTGAATCATTTTTTCTAAGTTGCGTTGAATGCTGAGCGGTGGTTGTCCTCTTAAACCGTCGTTACCACCGAGTTCGAGTAGCATAACATTCGGTTTATACTGTTGTAATAGTTTTGGTAGTCGTGCCAAAGCTCCTGCTGTGGTTTCACCACTGACACTGGCATTAATCACTTGATGTTGTTTCGGTGATTTTTGCTCAAGATGTTGTTGCAATAAATTGACCCAACCCTTTTGTACATCAATACCGTAACCTGCACTTAAACTGTCGCCGAGTACTAAAATTTTAGCGGCCATTGCATGTTGTAATGGCAATAAAACAACAAAACTGATGAAACTGCTTGCAGCAAGTTGTTTAATATAGTTTTTTGCCTTCAGCATGTGTAGGTCGTCCTTTTTAGTCAGTCGGTGGTGAATCATGGCACAAGTTATCATTTCAGCGAAGCATCTCTCACATAAAATTAAACGAGATCATCAAGATGTTACATTATTGCAATCTATTCATGTAGATATTTTACAAGGTGAACAAGTTGCGATTACGGGGCGTTCAGGCTCGGGAAAATCAACTTTACTGGGTATTTTAGCAACACTAGATCAGGCCAGTGAAGGAGAGCTTTGGGTGTGTGGAGAGGCAGCACATACATTGAATGAAGAGCAACGTGCTTATTTAAGACAACAGTCAATTGGTTTTGTTTTTCAGTCATTTCAGTTGTTACCACATTTAACAGCCCTTGAAAATGTCATGCTTCCACTGCGTTTAAGTCCAAATTTTAATTATGCAAAGGCAGAAGAAAAAGCGGTGCAATTACTTGAACAAGTAGGCTTGCTTAAACAAAAGGATCAAACCCCTAAAGTACTTTCAGGGGGGGAGCAGCAACGTGTTGCCATTGCTCGTGCCCTGATTACATCACCTAAAATTATTTTTGCAGATGAACCAACAGGTAATTTAGATGAACACACTGCTCAAGATATTGAAAAATTATTATTTGATTTAAATAAAGATCTAGGTGTGACGCTTATTTTAGTGACCCATCATTTAGAGTTAGCAAAACGTTGTCAAACGCATTATGTCTTGCATGAAGGCGTGCTTAAGCCCTTTCAAAGTGAGGTGGCTGAATGAATCATTTGATTAAACCATTATTGCAACAAAGCTTTCGTAGTCAAAGCAGTTGGCTGTTAATGGTGGCATTAAGTTTGGCGATTTGTGCCACCACTGCATTAAACCTTGCTAGCGATCAAGTTAAACGTGCCATTCATTTACAAGCAGCAGACTTATTGGCGGCAGATATTGTCCTGACCAGTAATCAGCCACTCGATAAAAAGTACATTGAACAAGCCACAGCACAAGGATTAATGCAGTCACAAGTGACTGTATTTAGTACCATGGCCAGTACAGATCAGCAGTTTGTTATGGTATTGGTTAAAGCAGTGGCCGAAAACTTTCCTTTGCGAGGGCAATTGGTGGCAAACCCAGCAACACATAAAACCGTGCCACAAGGTGAGGTATGGCTCAGCCCACGAGCAAAAGATTTACTGGGCGTAAAATTAGGTGCCATGGTCAATATTGCCGATGCAAAATTACGTTTTAGCGCAGTGATTGAAAAAGATACCAACCAAGAAACCGGCTTTAGCGCATTTTCACCTTTGGTATTGATTAATCAACACGATATTGCACAGACCAAAGCCATTCAACCAGGTAGCCGAATAGATTACCGCTTGTTACTGTCTTCTGCACAAGCTATGCCCTTAGATCATTATCAACAATGGTTTAATAGTCAGCAAAAAGCAGTCACAGCACTGCGTCCTGATGACATTGGTGCAGTCAAATTAAGAGATGCTAAAAATAGTAATTCACGACTGCTTAAACCCATTGAAAATTTAGAGAAGTTTTTACAACTGAGTAACTTGCTGACAGTGTTACTGTGTGGTCTTGCGATTGCTTTAAGTGCCCAGCGTTATGTACAGCAAAATCAAGATTACATTGCCTTAATGCGTTGCATGGGTGCGAGTAAAAAAAACCTCTTCATGGCTTTTTGTGAATTAATGGGCTTAGTGATGTTTGGCTCGGCATGTATTGGCAGTGCCTTAGGGATAAGTTTAGGCTATGCGTTATTACAGTTGATGCTTCAGTTTATTCCACAAGTCAGTGTAGATATTGCGTGGGGTAGTGTACTAATAGAGGCAATCCCGATCGCTTTTTTAACCAGTGGTCTAGTGCTCATTGGTTTTGTTTTCCCTAAAATTTATCAGCTTTTAACCACACCCCCTATACGGGTATTACGTGCTATACCATCATTGAGTCTGTATTCAGTGGTCACAGCCTGTACGGGTTTTTTAAGTCTTGCTATTTTAGGCATTGTTTTAACACGAGGCATTGCACTGACCTTACAAGTGCTCGTGGCGATAAGTGTACTCGCTGTAGTGATGTATGCTGTGCTATGGCTACTTTTTAAAGGCATTAAACAGCTAAAGAATACGTGGTCAATGTATGTGAGGACAGCTCAGTACAGTGCTTTGCAAGTCACGGCATTGTCTTTGGGGCTGAGTTTGATTGCGGTTTTGATTGTACTACGTGCCGATGTATTGTCTCGTTGGCAGGCGGAGTTACCAGCCAATACACCAAACCAGTTTGTATATGGTTTACCACCTACAGACCAGCCCGATTTTGTACAAGATTTACAGCGTAAAGTCTGGTCACACACGGCTTTATATCCAAACATTCGTGGCCGACTGATTGCAAAAAATGGCCAAGATTTTTCTGAGCAAGACATACGCCGTAATGAAAGCTTACAACGAGAACTGAACCTTACACAGGCACAGCAGTATCCTGCAGATAATAAAATCCTTCAGGGTGATGCGATATTTAAACAAGCCAATGAAGTGTCTGTAGAACAAGATGTTGCCAAAAAGCTAAATATTCAAGTGGGCGATGCACTGACATTTAGTTTACCTGAAGGACAAGTGACAGCTAAAGTGACTAATATTCGTTCAGTGCAATGGCAAAGTTTTAGCCCAAACTTTTATTTCATTTTTTCACCCAAGAGTTTTGATAGCAATGCAGGCAGTTATTTAGGTAGTTTTTTTGTACCCGATGCAGATAAGTCACAGTTGTTATCGCTGATTCAGCACTATAGCACCACGGTTTTTGTAGATATTAGTCTGATTTTAGATCAGGTAAAACAACTCATGAATGTGATGGTAAAAATCATGACAGTTTTGGCATTTTTGGTGGCTTTATCTGGCTTTTTAGTGTTGATGGCATGTATTAATATTTTACTTGAAGAACGTAAAAAAGAGGTGGCACTATGGCGTGCGTTTGGCAGTACGAAGGCCAATATTCGCCGTATGATGACGTTTGAGTTTGCATTGATTGGTTTAAGCTCGGGGGTTACAGCGTGTGTCTTTGCTGAGCTGATTGGTTTTATTGCCAGTCGACAAATGGGTTTAACGCCACAGCTACATATAGCATTATGGCTCACTTTACCGATTGCCATGACGCTATTATGTGCGGTCATTGGGCGTTATCGGTTAAGTTATTTATCAGACATTGCACCACTGCAAAGTTTAAGACATATTGATTAACATTCAGTGGCATGGTGTATATTTCATCATGCCACTAAAATAGCCTAAGTTGTTTTTATTTAATAAAATGATATTCAGTTGGTTCTATTTTTTTCTAAAACTGTAACCTAATGAAAGCCATTGGCAGACAACAACGCTTGCCACAGGTCAATCACAGAGTGACTGTAATATACGCAATAAAAATACAGACTTGTACATACGGCTAAAGCGATGACAAAAGCAAGACATTGTGCAGTAACAAGATTCCATTTTTGTTTGCTCATATACCAAATAACAGTAAGCAATGCTCCCATAGCAAAGCCAGCCATGTGTGCTGTGTTGTTAATATTGGGTGTTAAAATACCTATGGCTAAATTTAAAAGCATGATACTGATTAAAGATTTTTTACTTAAAATAAATGGGTAAGAGGCATGCTGTGGTAAATAAGCCAATACGGTTAGTGCACCGCCTAAACCCATTACCGCACCAGATGCACCTGCACCAACATGCGGTAAAAGTTCACTTGAAAAATGTTGTGTAGCAATGGCAATCCCACTGTCATGAATACTCAGTATATCTGTGAGCAGATTGCCAAAAATGCCAGAAAAAAAATAAATGATGCAAAAATACACACGACCATAAATCTGCTCAGCCACTTGTCCAAAAATATACAGTGACCACATATTTAAAGCCAAGTGTATAAAGCCAAAATGAAAAAACATGGCAGTCACAAGCCTTTGGGGATGTAACAGCACAGTTAAAGGCGGGTAGTCTGCACCCCACTTTATGGCATCAAGTAAGCTTGGGTCTGCACTGTCTACACCGTGACTAATTTGGTACAAATACAGCAATACATTCACAATAATAATGACAGCACTTAGCCACCATAAATGAATATTAAGCTTGCTTTGATAAAATAAAGGCTGTTGCATGTTTAAGTACTGTATTTTGCTAAGACCGAATATGATCAGCTTAGCAGAAGTGGGGGTACTAGGAGAAATTGGGATTGATTAGAGTAATATTTGCACGTTTTGTTTTTATTGTATTGGCTTTATTGTTATTAGTGCAAATATGGGTGATCTCGAGTTTGTATTGGTGGAAAAGCCACCCTGTAGAAACCACCATGTTTATGCGTATTGCATTGTTGCAAGATGATGATTTAGAGATTCAGCATCAGTGGGTGAGCTATGACCACATGGGTACAGCCATTAAAAAAGCAGTGATTGCTTCAGAAGATGGCAAGTTTACTCAACATCATGGTTTTGATTGGAATGGTTTACAAGGTGCTTTGGCTAGAAATGAAAAGAATGGTGAAGTGGTGGCAGGTGGTTCGACCATTACTCAGCAACTGGCAAAGAACTTATTTTTATATAATCAGCGCAGTTATATTCGTAAAGCACAAGAGGCAGTGATTACCGTTGCAATGGAAAGTATGTGGTCTAAACAACGTATTTTAGAAGTGTATTTAAACTCAGTAGAATTTGGTCGAGGCATCTATGGTATTGAAGCAGCATCAAGGCATTATTTTCACTGTAGTAGTCGACATTTAAGCACACAACAAGCGATGTTTTTGGCGGCATTATTACCAAATCCAAAGTACTATCAAACTCATAAAAAAGATGCTAAATTTTTGTTTAGACAACGATTTATTGCAAAATATATGACTTATAGTCAAATCCCATAAAATAAATATAGAGTTTGAATGTCTTTTAAGCATTATTTTATCAAAATGCCATAAATATCATTCATACTGTGGGATAAATTAAAAAAGGCTTAAGATGGAAGGCTGTATGAGTACTGAAGAAAATGTATTAACCACAGGTCAGCAGATTAATTCAATTGCACCCGATTATGCATATAACGCACGTTATATTAATCGTGAGTTGTCTATTTTAGACTTTCATTTACGTGTACTAGAGCAGGCAGTTGACCCATCTCACCCGTTATTAGAACGTTTAAACTTTTTACTTATTTTTTCACGCAACTTAGATGAATTTTTCGAGATTCGTGTTGCAGGGGTCATGGAAGAGCTGACCCTAGGTAATGAAAGCCATACGCCTGATGGTTTAACCCCTAAACAAGTCCTCGAACAAATTTCTAAAACAGCACATGAAGCGGTTGAACGTCAGTACCGTATTTTAAACCAAGAAATCTTACCAAAATTGGCACATGAAGACATTTGCTTTTTACGCCGTGGTGAACTTACCCCTGCACAGTCAGTTTGGATAAAAAAATACTTCCAAGAGCAAGTCGCACCGGTACTCACACCAATCAGCCTAGACCCTGCACATCCATTCCCTCGTTTAGTCAATAAAAGTTTAAACTTTATTGTGACCTTAGATGGTAAAGATGCTTTTGGTCGTCAAATTGACTTAGCCGTTGTACCTGCACCACGTTCACTGCCTCGCGTTGTTCGTCTGCCGGATGAACTTACAGATGGTAAAGAGCATCATGTCATGCTCTCGGCAATTATTCATGAGCATGTGTCTGATTTATTCCCAGGTATGACAGCCACAGGCTCATATCAATTTAGGGTGACACGTAATGCAGATTTAGAGCTCAATGAAGATGTTGAAGATCTTGCGATTGCCTTAAAAGGCGAGTTAAGCTCAAGACGTTTTGGCCGTGCAGTACGTTTAGAAGTCACTCAAGGTTGCCCGAAACATATCTATGAATACTTACTCAATGAGTTTGAGTTATCGGCTGAGCAGTTATATAAAGTAGATGGCCCTGTCAATTTGGCACGTTTAGTTTCTAGCTTTAAACGCCCACATTTGAAATATGATTCATTCACACCTGCGATTCCAAAAGTACTGAAAAAGTCAGAAAGTATTTTTGCAGCTATGAAAAAGCAAGATATTTTACTGCACCACCCATTTGAATCTTTTGCTCCTGTGATTACTTTATTACGTGAAGCGGCAAGAGACCCTCAAGTCCTTGCCATTAAACAAACGCTGTACCGTAGTGGTCCAGACTCAGAAATTGTACAGGTGCTTGCCGAAGCTGCCCGAAATGGTAAAGAAGTCACTGCTGTGATTGAGCTACGTGCACGTTTTGATGAAGAGTCAAATATTGCCGTTGCCAATGTGTTGCAAGAAGCAGGGGCTGTGGTGGTGTATGGTATTGTGGGCTATAAAACGCATGCCAAAATGATTTTGGTGGTACGCCGTGAAAATAATAAATTGGTACGTTACGCCCATTTAGGTACAGGTAACTATCATGCGGGTAACGCCCGTATGTATACAGACTACGGTTTACTCACCACAGGCAAAGAGTTATGTGAAGATGTTCACCGTATTTTCCAAGAGCTTACGGGTATGGGAAAAATGGCGAAACTGAAAAAGCTTTACCATGCACCATTTACTTTGCATAGTCATTTACTCACGTGTATAGATGATGAAATTGCCCATGCTAAGGCAGGAAAAGAAGCACATATTATTATTAAAGTGAATGCTTTAACAGAAGTACAACTTATTAATAAGCTCTATGAAGCATCTACGGCTGGCGTGAAAATTGATTTAATTATCCGTTCTATTTGTTGTTTACGCCCAGGGTTACCAGGCTTGTCTGAAAACATTAAAGTTCGCTCTATTGTTGGGCGTTTCTTAGAACATACTCGTGTCTTTTATTTTAGCAATGATGGTCAATCACGTATTTATTGTTCAAGTGCAGACTGGATGAACCGTAACTTATTTAATCGTGTTGAAGCATGCTTCCCAATAGAAGACTCTGCATTACGTAAAGTGATTTATCAACAAGGTTTTATCAATTACTTAAAAGACAACCAACGTGCTTGGGAGTTGAACAGTGATGGTTCTTGGGTGCGTGTCAAACCACAAGAGGGTGAGGTGATACACAACTCACAAGAAACGTTGCTTGAATATTACCGCTAATTTAGCAGATTTTTGTTGATGTAATAAGCGACCATTGTTCGTTCATTAAGATGATGATGAAACAATGGTTGCTTGTTGATTTTTATTACTGCACGTTGTTTTAATCTATGATTAAATGCAGGCTGTAGTTTTCTCATTGATGCCTAAATTAAAGGAAATATGATGCGCGCATATAATTTCTGTGCAGGACCTGCTGCACTGCCTACTGCTGTATTAGAAAAAGCACAGCGTGAACTTTTAGATTGGCAGGGTACAGGTGTTTCCATTATGGAAATGAGCCATCGTAGTAAAGCATATGTGGCTGTTGCAGACAAAGCAGAAGCAGATTTACGTCAATTATTAAATATTCCTGCAAATTACAAAGTTTTATTTTTACAAGGTGGTGCAACTTTACAGTTTTCAGCCATTCCTTTAAATTTTTTTGGTAAAAATGCCAAAGCAGATTATATAAAAACAGGTATTTGGTCGGACAAAGCCATTAAGGAAGCCAAACGTTATGGCGAAGTGAACGTGATTGATGCCACAGTTCAAGTAGATGGTAAAACAGGTATTTCTTCAAGCCAAGATTGGAATTTTTCAGAAGATGCAAGCTATGTGCATTACTGTGAAAATGAAACCATCGGTGGTTTACAGTTTAAAGATATTCCACAAACCAAAGCACCATTGGTTGCAGATTTATCATCAAGTATTTTATCAGCACCGATTGATGTGTCTAAGTTTGGTTTAATTTATGCGGGAGCACAAAAAAATATTGGCCCTGCAGGTTTAACCATTGTGATTGTTCGTGATGATTTACTCGATCAAGCAAAACCTGAAATACCATCTTTACTTAAATATGCCAATCAAGCAGACAATCAGTCTATGCTCAATACGCCTGCGACGTACTCTTGGTATTTGGCAGGTTTAGTCTTTGAGTGGTTGTTAGAGCAAGGTGGTGTTGCTGCAATTCATGAGAAAAATTTAGCCAAAGCAAAATGCTTGTATGACTATATAGATCAAAGTGACTTTTATGATAACCCAATTGCTAAAGAAAACCGCTCACTCATGAACGTACCGTTTACTTTAGTGAATGACAGTCTAGATAAGCTATTTTTACAACAAGCTGAAGAAAACCATCTGTTAAATTTGGCAGGGCATCGTTCAGTCGGTGGTATGCGTGCAAGTATTTACAATGCTGTGCCTTTAGAGGCAGTAGAAGCACTGGTACAATTTATGGAAAAATTTGCTCAGGCACATCGTTAAGCAATAGAGTATTGCAACACCACATTTTAAACAGTAAAAATGTGGTGTAATGCAAAGGCTGCAATAAATATACCGAGTAAAAAGAAGCAAACCGCCCCAGCATCTATTTTAAGTTTTGTTGGGGTTTGTTGTTCTGTGAGAGTTGTCATTTGTTCGGGCATCATTTTCATTCAGCAGTTCCAAGCCATACAATAATTATTATATGTCCATGATTTTTACTTTATTGTAGAGTAAATATTCGCCATAATCCACACGTTACCACGAATATATTGCCCAATTTGATAGTTTTGGTCATTTAAATGTTGCGTTGCGACACGAATGAGCGTTGCCTCAGCATTATCTTCGAGCAAAATAGTCACATCGTATAGGGTATAGCTTTGTTCTTTAAACGTTGTGGTACTTTTTCCCACAATTTTTCCTTGAAACCATGCTTCATCTTCTTGGCCGAGTGTTTCGCCATGCAAATAGGCCACCATTTTAGAAAAATCGACTTTGAGTGGTGCTTTATCTTCCTCACTTTGAGGTTGCCACGCATCAATTTGCTCTTGCAAGTTATCAGGTGCAACACCATCGTTGGCTGCTAAAATGGCATTTAGTGCTCTGTGGTGTTTAATTGATGCAGGATCATCGACCACAATATGCTCATTTGCATCGACTACTTCTAGCGCATATGCCCATGCAGACAGTGCTACCGCATATTTTTGTTGTGCTTGGTATTGGTTTTTGTTGACACTATATAAGCTATCAAATGCATACAGCGTAGAGTGATTAATATTTAGAGATAAAACAGCTTGGCTACCTGAACGTGAGCAGATGATACGGTCAATCGTTGCTGTCGTTTTGTAGGGGCTAGACAGGGTAGGAAAGGCAGTTTTTACGGCACGGGGCTGATTGTTTTCTACAGCAATCACTTGTGCTGACTGAATCATGCTATTTTTAGGGCCAAGAATCAGCCAGCTTGTAGGATCAATCTCTGACTCTTGTTGGCATAAACCCATAGGCATATCTGGCTGGTCCAGTGCTTGTCCTAGCCACTGTGGTACAGTTTGAGTTGGATTTTCAGTAAGAAGACTCCAGTGTTCGACATGACTACCAAATTGCTGGTCTTCGATGGCAATAATTTCTGGTTTATTGTTTTGCATATTTAAGACTTCATACATTGATTCTATGTTCTTTTATCGTGTAGATCAGGGGCTTTTTCAAGTCTATTTTGCGATTATTTATATGTGGTTGGCATGTTTAGTTGATTGTATGGTGTTTTTTTATACACTTTGTGGGTATTGAAGTCTCAAATATTAAAGCAAAGCCATGAAGTCTAGTGTTGTTTGCTACAATAGATTTTATTTGTACTCAAGATGGTTGTCTGTGCTAAATTTTAAATTGTGGGTTGATGCAGATGCATTACCTAGAATATACCGTGATATTATTTTTAGAGCGTCTGATCGCTATCAACTTGAAGTGATTTTTGTCGCAAATCAACCCTTGGGTATTACACCTTCTGTACGTATAAAATCACTGCAAGTGATGAGTGGTGCAGATCAAGCCGACAAAGAAATTGTGGCTCAAATGACCGCAGATGATATTGTAATTACACAAGATATTCCACTGGCATCAGAAGTGATTGAAAAAGGCGGTGTTGCAATTCACCCACGTGGTGAAATTTATACCATTGCTAATATTAAAGCACGCTTACATTTAAGAGATTACATGGACACTTTACGTGGGGCAGGAGTGCAAACAGGTGGTCCGAAACCACTGAGTGAAAAAGATAAACGTGAGTTTTCAAGTGCCTTAGATCAAACGATTTTACGTCAGAAACGTAAAGTGAGGCCAATCTAGTTTTTTTACTCACTTATGCGATACAGTTGTTTACCATTTGTCTTTGTTTTACGGTTTAAATTGAAGCGAAATCAATATAATATCGCTGCTGCTATACACGTATATCATGTTATAAAAATTGGAATAAAAAGCTTATGTTCAAACCCATCTCATTGTATATCGGTCTAAGATATACCCGTGCTAGACGCAGTAATCATTTTATTTCGTTTATTGCATTGGCTTCTATGATTGGTTTAACGCTTGGCGTTGCGGTGCTAATTACAGTGTTGTCTGTAATGAATGGATTTGACCGTGAGTTGAAAACACGTGTGTTGGGTATGGTGCCACAAGCCACCATTTCATCGGGGCAAATTATTACCGATTGGCCAAAACTGGCTGAAGATATTGCAAAACATGAGCATGTGACAGGCGTTGCACCATTTACACAGTTACAAGGGATGCTTACTGCTCAAGGGCAAGTTTCAGGCCTTATGGTGTCTGGTATTGAGCCTAAATATGAGAAAAATGTATCTATTATTCAAAATCATATGGTTGCAGGGAGCATAGATGCATTACAAAAAGGTGACTTTGGTATTGTGCTTGGTAAGCAACTGACTGATGCCTTAGGGTTGGGTTTAAATGATAGTGTGACCTTGGTTTTACCCGAAGCAACGCCATCACCTGCAGGTGTTGTACCACGTTTTAAGCGATTTAAAATTGTGGGTATTTTTAGTATTGGTGCAGAAGTTGACTCTAGCATGGGCTATATCAATCTATATGATGCATCGACCTTGTTACGTTTGCCTGATGGTGCACAAGGGATTCGTTTAAAGCTAGATAATTTATTTTTAGCACCACAAGTCAGCCAAGATATTTTGCATGATTTACCTGTGGGTTTTTATGCTTCTGATTGGACGTACACACATGGTAATTTATTTAGTGCCATACAAATGGAAAAAGCAATGGTCAGTTTATTGCTGTTTTTAATTGTTTTGGTGGCGGCTTTTAATATTGTGTCTTCATTGGTGATGGTTGTTACGGATAAAAAATCAGACATTGCAATTTTACGTACGCTCGGTGCTTCGCCTGCGACCATTACGCGTATTTTTATGGTACAGGGCACAATTATTGGTGTGGTTGGTACTTTAGCAGGTGCAATTATTGGTGTGATTTTGGCAACCAGTGTCAGTCAAATTGTTGACTTTTTGAATACACGTTTGGGTTGGCATTTATTTGATGCATATTTTATTAATTATTTACCTTCATATTTGAAATGGCAAGATGTAGTGCTTATTGTATCTGTTTCATTTATCTTAAGTTTCCTTGCAACAATTTACCCTGCTTTACGTGCAGCAAAAGTACAGCCTGCGGAGGCATTACGTTATGAGTAGTGTAGTTTTAGAAGCAAAAAATGTCATTAAAACATTTAATGAAGGCAAAAATAGCGTTCAAGTATTAAAAGATTTATCTTTGCAAGTACATGCCGGTGAGTTTGTTGCAATTGTCGGGGCGAGTGGTTCTGGTAAAAGTACATTATTACACGTGTTGGGTGGGTTAGATTTACCGACCTCTGGTGAGGTGGAGTTGAATGGCTCACGTTTTGATGCACTCAATGAAACACAGCGTGGGTACTTACGTAACCAACATTTGGGCTTTGTGTATCAATTTCATCATTTATTGCCTGAGTTTACAGCATTGGAAAATGTAGCAATGCCTTTAATGCTTAGACAGGGTACAAGCTTTGCCCAAGTGAAATCTGATGCAACTTTTTTACTTGAGCGTGTCGGATTGTCACATCGTTTAACCCATAAACCAGGTGAGTTGTCGGGAGGGGAACGTCAGCGTGTGGCATTGGCTCGTGCATTGGTTACAAAGCCTAAAGTGATGCTAGCAGATGAACCGACAGGAAACTTAGATCGTAAAACAGCAACGGGTATTTTTGAGCTACTCAATGCGTTACGTCATGAATTTAATATGGCGATGTTAATTGTGACTCATGATGAGGCATTGGCACAGTCTGCAGATCGTGTGTTGCATATGGAAGATGGCCTTTGGGTAAATCATCCTTAAGTCAGACAGGTTAAGCATCGTGAACATATTCTAAAGACAGTCATGGCATGAGATACTGTATGGGTTAATCATAATAATATGTTCTATGTGGCATTTTTGGCATGGGTTTTAGGGCATGCATGTATTGGTATACATGCGATTGCATTTGTAAGCATAGCATGGCCGATATGTATGTTTGCCATGACATTTTTTTTGTATTGGCTTGGTCTGTATGTTCCTAAGTCACGTGTTTTAAAGCGTTGGCCTACATGGTGTGCTTTATCTATTGCGGTATTTTTGGGAGCAGTGTGGCATGCTCAATCATCTTTAGCAAAGCAGTTGGCTCAACGTGTTTTAGTGCCCCAAGACGTGCATGCTTTGGTTTATATTCAGCAAATAGATGAGTTACAGCCTGAAAGTATACAGCAACGTATTGTTGTTTTTAACCCATCATCACAAGCCACAACAGTATGGCAAGTGTCTTTATCTAAAAAGAAGTTTCCACAAAACCCTTTTCAGCTTGGTCATTATTATTGGGTTACAGGTACAGTTTATCCGATACATGGTTATGCTGTGCCACATGCTTTTGATCAGGAACAGTGGTCATTACAGCAAGGGGTGATGGGGCGGTTGCAGATTCAATCTTTTGAAGCGGTGAGTCCCACGGTATTAGGCTCGCAAATTCAATATCAGCCATTTGTACTCAAACAGCAACATGTATGGCAACGTCTACAGCTATTTTTACAACAAAAGCGTTTAGATTATCGGCAGTTTATTTTACAACAATACTTTTCACAATCGGGCTTAATTTTAGCATTATTAAGTGCTGATGAAAGCTTGATTTCACCAGACATACAGCAGTTGTTTCAAGACTTGGGTATTCGGCATTTATTGGCAATCTCTGGCCCACATGTTTTAGTATTTGCCATGCTTTTGTCTATTCTTTGTCATTACGTTATTGTGTGGTTGTTCCCTCATTTATATTTAAAATATCCTAAAAGATATGTCTTATCTCTGCCCTTATTAAGTGGAGTATTGCTATATAGCGGTTTTGTTGGCTTTGAAATACCTGCTCTTCGTACATTGATCACCGTGATATTAATGACCGTATTTTTATTTTTAAAATACCGTATTTCTGCTGCAAGGCTAATCCTTTTAAGTGCAAGCATATTATTACTTATAGAGCCATTAAGCGTTTTATCGGCTGCTTTTTGGTTGTCTTACGGGGCATGTTTTGTACTTCTTTTGATTTATGAAAAAGTGGGTAATACCGAAACAATATCGATTCTAGAAAAAATAAAACAGACCTTGTATCAGTTTTTATATTCGCAGATTTATATTTTTATTGCATTAACGCCAATCACCTTATGGTTTTTTCATCAGGTGTCGTGGTTAGCACCACTAAGTAATTGGATTGCGATTCCATTGATTGGTATTTTGGTGGTTCCATTAAATATATTTTCAGCCTGTGTGTATGGCTTGAGTCCTACACTTAGCACATGGCTTTTTGGCATCGTTGACCATATTTTATCTGTATTGGTTTTTATGTTGTCTTACTTACAATCATTTGGTTTGCAACCGCAGTATTATGCATTAACAGGTTGGAAGGTTTTAATTCTGGCTGTGATTGCTTTGTTACTTTTATTGCCAAGAGGTGTAATACCACGTTTATATCTAATTCCATGTATTGTGATACTGTTTTTGCCAACGCAGCAAAAGAATGCTTTTTCGTTGAGCGTGTTAGATGTAGGGCAAGGGCAAGCCATTTTTATGCAAACAGCAGATCAGCGTATGTTGATTGATACAGGTGGTCATTTTAATGAAAAGCGTTTTAGTTTAGCAAAAGCATTATTACTGCCATTTTTAATGAAAAAAGGGGTATCAGCATTAGACCAAGTGCTATTAACACATTTAGATATAGATCATAGTGGTGCATTTGAGCAACTACAAAAGAATATTCAAATTCAATCGGTGAGCAGTAATCAACGTCCTGATGTTTTAAATCCAAACATTCCATTTTCTTATTGTCATCGTGGACAACGTTATGTAGTCAATGGTCTAAGTGTAGAGATTTTATGGCCAAATGAACAAGACTTGGCTCAAGTTGAAACGTCATCAAATGAGTATTCTTGTGTGGTGTATGTTACTTATCAGCCTAAGCAAGGTTTGCCACAGCATATTTTAATCATGGGAGATGCAGGAGATTTGGCTGAACGTCAACTCATGGCACTTTACCCAAGTTTAAAGGTTGATGTGTTGGTACTTGGGCATCATGGCAGTAAATATAGTTCCTCTTTAGACTTTTTACAGCATTACCGCCCCAAACTTGCTATTGCCTCAGCAGGTTATATGAACCGTTATGGTCATCCACATAATCAAGTTCAAGAGCGCTTAAAGCAACTCAATATTCCGCTGCTTGTGACCAGTAAAATGGGTACAATTGAGATGACTGTGCAAGATAATGGCGTTGTAAATACTGAATTTTACCGAAACAATCAGCCGTGGTTATTGTGGTGATTGGTTCTCTAAGCGAACTTGTTCTACTTTTGATAAAGCATCATGTGGTGCAATATCATAAATATTATGTAACCTTGGATGTGCTTTAAAGCGTTTATAGCTCCAGTGGTAGTGTTCAGGGTACTTTTGAATGAGGGCTTCAATTTGCTGATGAATAATTTTTGTACCTTGGCTGTCATTACACGCATAGATTTCATCTGGCATGGCTTGAATGTATAAGTCAAACCCTGCATTGCTACTGCGAATGGCATACAAGAAAAGAGCTGTTGCTTTGGTTTTTTGAATCAGTTTTGCTGTTAAATGACTCGATGCCAATGGCACACCAAAGTAATCGACCATTTCACCGCCTGTATGTGGTGTGTGGTCGGGAAAAATCACGGTTGTTCCACCGCCTTTGAGTGCTTTAAAAATTTGCCGAATACCACGTTCATCTGTAGGCACAAGCGTTGCATTTTCACGACTGCGGGCACGACGTACAAAAATATCGGCATCTTTATTTTTAATTGGCTTATACATAATGGTCATATTGGTGTATTGGCTACACCATGCATTCATGATTTCCCAAGTGCCAAAATGAGGCACAATTAAAATCACGCCTTTTTGTGTGGCTAAAGCATCTTTAAATAAATGCTGTCCTTCAATATGATGAATACGCTGTAGATTTTTTTCATTACTTGCCCCCCAAACGTTGAAAAATTCAAAGTATGAGGTCAGTTCATGTTGAATGGCTTTTTTAATAATATCCTGTTTTTCTTGAGCTGTACGTTCTGACAGTGCAATATGAATATTTAAACTCACCACTTGAGCTACTTTGGCAAGTGATGTTCGGTAGGTGATGAGTGCAAGCAGACGTGCAAAAACACGGGTTAATCGTAGCGGTTGTTTACTAATGAAATTTAGCATACGATACATTATAGATTGCGTGTTTAAGCGAAAATTAGGCATGTAATGTTGTGGGCACTATGTTATGTTTTTAAAGTGTTGTGGATTATAGTGGAAAAGATTGAATTTACACAATATTGGTACGCTAAGCGTATATAATAAAATAATTTTTAATGATTTGGATACAATGTATGTCTGATTGGCCACCAAAACCAAATAATTCAGGACCTCAAGAGTCAAACCCAAACAAGAGTAATGAGTGGAAGTTGTTAGAAGAAGTGGTACTTTTTTCGATACAAGAACAACGCCGTGCGAGACGTTGGTCAATCTTTTTTAAATGCCTTTCCTTTGCAGTGACTTTACTGGTGTTGTTTGGTCTATTTAAAGGGTGTTCTGTCAGTAGTAGTCATACTGAAAAAGCATCTAGTGTAAGTCATTTGGCTGTTGTTGATATAAACGGTACGATTAGTGCATCTAGCAAAGATGTAAACAGTCACGATACCATTAAAGCATTAAGACAAGCCTTTGAAGCAAAAAATAGTAAAGCCATTGCACTCAATATTAATTCACCTGGTGGCTCACCTGTAGAGTCAGATAATATTTGGCAAGAAATTAGATACCTAGAACAAAAGTACCCGAATAAGAAAGTATATGCTGTGATTGGTGATATGGGTGCTTCGGGTGCATATTATATTGCATCGGCAGCCAATGAAATTTGGGTTAATCCATCTAGTTTAGTCGGGTCGATTGGTGTGATTATGCCGAATTATGGTGTCAGTGGTTTAGCACAAAAACTGGGTGTTGAAGACCGAACCATGACCTCTGGTGAAAATAAAGATATTTTAAGCATGACTAAACCAATTAATGCATTTCAAAAAGAGCATATTCAGTCGGTGTTAGATAATGTACATGCACACTTTATTGATGCGGTGAAACAAGGTCGAGGCGATCGTTTGAAAAATGCAGATCCAAAGATTTTTTCTGGATTATTTTGGACGGGTGAGCAAGCAATTCATCTTGGTCTAGCAGATCAGGCAGGTAATATGACCACCCTTAGGCGTAAGCTGGATTTAGATAAAGCAGTGAACTACACCGTAGAATATAGCCCATTAGAGTCTGTATTAGGTAAAATGGGTGCTGAGGTTGGGCAAGGCTTTAGCGAATCTGTGCAGCAAAAACTAGCTGCTCAGCAAAACATTGAACTAAAATAAATTTAATAGATCATAAAAAACGCATCTCAAGGATGCGTTTTTTATTACTCTTCAAAAATTTGTACGGGGTCATGTAATTTTTGTTCGTGAAGTAAAACTTCACCATTGGCTTGATAGACCAACGTTTTATTACATAACCATTCTACAACTAAGGGGTAGATCTTGTGTTCAAGCTTGTGTACACGTTGAGCTAAACTGTCTTGGTCATCATCTGTGTGTACTGTTAAAACACCTTGTGCCAAAGACTGGCCTGAGTCAAGTTGCGCTGTCACAAAGTGTACAGTGCAACCGTGTTGCATGTCACCCGCTTCAAGTACTTTAGCGTGGGTGTGCATGCCTTTGTGTTTTGGCAGTAGAGAAGGGTGAATGTTTAACATTCTTCCTTCCCACTGTGCAACAAAAGCTGGGCTTAAAATACGCATAAACCCTGCAAGGACAACTAAGTCAACATGCCAAGCAAGCAGTTGAGCATGAACAGCTTGATCAAATGCATCACGATTTGCATAGTTTTGATGTTCAATGGTTTGAGTTGCAATCCCCGCTACATGTGCTCGTTGTAGTGCATATGCAGTCGGTTTATTTGACAGTACACCTACAATTTGACCTGATAGGTTAGCATCAAGTAGTGCTTGTAGGTTACTGCCATGCCCTGAAACCAGTACAGCAATTCTCATTAGTTGAAAATCACGCGAACTTTTTCGTCTGCACCTTCAACAGATGCTGCATCTTCTTGAATATAACCAAGAGCCCATGCTTTTTCGCCTTGAGCGGTTAAAACTTCAATGGTTTTGTCTGCATCATTTTGGTCAACAACAATCACCATGCCTACGCCACAGTTAAATGTGCGGTACATTTCAAATTGCTCAACGTTCCCTTCTTTTTGTAACAGTTGGAACAGTGCAGGCCATTGCCAAGATGCTTCATTGACTACAGCTTGAGCACCATTTGGTAAAACGCGAGGTAAGTTACCCGGTAAACCACCACCTGTAATGTGAGCCATAGCATGTACTTGCACTTGTTTGCACAGTTCTAGTACTGGCTTAACATAAATGCGAGTAGGTTCCATCACAACATCAGACAGCGTACGGCCATCTATTTCTTGTGTGAGGTCAACATTTTTCACATCTAAAATTTTACGCAGTAGTGAGTAGCCATTTGAATGTGCACCAGATGATGCAACAGCAATAAGGACATCGCCTGATTTTACTTGGCTACCATCAATAATTTTGCTTTCTTCAACTACACCTACTGAAAAACCAGCAAGGTCATAGTCTTCGCCTTCATACATGCCAGGCATTTCAGCAGTTTCACCACCGACCAATGCACAGCCTGCTAACTCACAGCCTTTTCCAATGCCAGTCACTACATCGGCAGCAACATCAACATTTAAGTGACCTGTTGCATAATAGTCTAAGAAAAATAAAGGTTCAGCACCACAGACCAACAAGTCGTTTACACACATTGCGACAAGGTCTTGACCAATGGTGTCGTGTTTATTGAGATTAAGGGCAAGACGTAGTTTTGTGCCTACGCCATCTGTACCTGAAACCAATACAGGTGATTCATAACCTTTTGGAATTTTGCATAGTGCACCAAAACCACCAAGGCCACCCATGACTTCTGGGCGAGTAGTGCGTTTTGCGACTGATTTAATACGGCTGACAAGGGCATCACCTGCCTCAATGTCTACGCCTGCATCTTTGTAACTTAAACTGGTATTTGGATTAGAAGTCGAGTTGCTCATGTATAGAAGTCTCCGCTTTGCCGTGGCGATTATAACCTATATACGAAACTGTTATGTTATTTATCCAACAAAATGTTATCTTTAAATGAATTATCCTTATAAATCGTGAATAATTTTAATAGGCGAAGGGTCATGATAGATCGTACATTAGGTAGAATCTTTATTCTGATTGGTTTAGCACTACTGGCTTGGTTGCTTTTTATACTTAAACCTGTTGTCATTCCTTTTGTTGCTGCATTTTTTATTGCTTACTTTTTTAGTGGTATCGTCAATAAGTTAGCTAGGATTGGCTTGCCTCGTTGGTTATCTACGACGCTGGTTTTTGTGGGCATTGGTATTGGTCTCGTCTTGGCCGTTTGGTACATCATTCCATTGGCATGGAAGCAAATTGTTTATGCTCGAGACAGTATCCCGGGTGTGATTTATTGGGTAAATCATACAGCATTGCCTTGGATTACCCATACATTCAAGCTCGAACCGATGGCCATTAACGCCAATCAAATTTCTGATACTTTAATGCAATATATTCAAACCAATTATAGTGTAGATAGTATTCAGTCACTCTTACTACGTTTAGCACAGTCGGGTTTAAACTTTATTCAGCTTGGTGGCACGGTTGTCCTTATTCCGATTATCTCATTTTACTTTTTATTGGATTGGAATCGTATGCTGAAACAGATGCATCGTTTGATTCCACGGCCATATGAAAAGTTAACATTGCAAATTGTGTCGGAGTGTCATGTGGTACTTCGTGCATTTGTTAAAGGTCAGTTTTTAGTGATGATTTTGTTAGGTACAGTATATGCAGTAGGCCTACAATTGATTGGTTTAGAGGTTGGGCTAATTATTGGTATGGTTGCAGGGTTGGCAAGTATTATTCCGTATCTTGGTTTTGCAGTGGGTATTATTTCTGCAGTGGCCGCAACATTTTTTCAATTTGGTTTAGATTGGATGCAACTACTTTTAGTGGGCGTGGTATTTATGATTGGTCAAGCCATAGAGGGATATATCTTACAGCCCTTTCTATTAGGCGATAAAATAGGCTTATCGCCCGTTGCTGTGGTGTTTGCAGTATTGGCAGGTGCGCAACTTGGTGGTATTTTAGGAATGTTAATTGCATTGCCTGTTGCCGCAGTTATTGTTGTTTTACTCAAACATATTCGTGATTTTTATGAAAATTCTAATCTGTATGGTGAGCAGTATGAATTGAATGAGTCAGACGACAGTCAAACTGTGACAGTACAGTCAGAGCATTTAGATGTAGATATTCATGTTAAAACGTCTGAGAAACCTAAGCAATCTGCTGACCAAGATGAAAAATAGTTATGCGACAATTACAATTACAGATTGAGCCTCAACTTGACGCGTGTATTAGTGACTTTTCTGGCCCAAGTTGGGCTGGTGTGGTTGATGTCATTCGTCAGCTTCATAGTGGTTTGATTGATCGTTTATATGTATATGGCGAGGCAGGTACAGGAAAAAGCCATTTGTTATCTGCGATCTGTGACTTATATTTAGAAACGGGCAGAACCGCAATACAAGTTTCATTGTTAGAACTATTAGATGCACCTATAGAAGCATTGAGTGCTTTAGAGCATTATGACTTGGTGGCTTTAGATGATATTGAAATGATTAGTGGGGTAATTGGTTGGCAAAAAGCAATTTTTCATTTAATTAATCATCATCATCAGTTTAGCGGTCAACTGATTTTTTCTTCAAGAGAAGCCCCAATCTCGCTGAAATTACAGTTACCTGATTTACAGTCACGTTTAACGCAAGCGGTGAGTGTACGATTACCTAATGGTAGTTTGCATGCAGACCGTGTTGCTTTGGTTGACTCAGTACTTTCTCGTCGTGGTGTGGTGCTAGACCCACAAATTATTGACTACTTATTAGAAAGTGGCCCACACCAAACATCGTTATTGCTACAAATGTTAGATCGTTTAGAAAACGTATTGCATGGTGAAAAAACCAAGCTCTCGGCAGCGACATTAAAACAAATATATGCACTGA
Source organism: Acinetobacter rathckeae (assembly GCF_015627125.1). Lineage (GTDB taxonomy): Bacteria > Pseudomonadota > Gammaproteobacteria > Pseudomonadales > Moraxellaceae > Acinetobacter > Acinetobacter rathckeae. The sequence continues at coordinate 229,377 of NZ_VTDO01000002.1, forward strand.
TTGATGAGTATAAGCAAGTATAGTAATGATTTAAGATGTTGCAGGGGTATATTTTTCAATATATTGCTGGCGAATTTGGTCACGTTCTTCTTTGGTCTTGGCCTGTTCAATCTCTTTTCGTAACTGTTTACGTTGCTGTGTATTCATGTGTTGCCATGCCACGCGTAAGCGCTGTTGTTCCTCTTCTGATAGCTGGGTAAACCACTCCATTTTTTGCTGTAAATCTGTGCGTTGTTGTTCAGGAATATCCTTTAAACTCTGATAATGTTGTAGTAAAACTTGTTGTTGGGATGTACTGAGCTCGTTCCAATTGTCATCGTTATTCATGACATTAGATGGCGTGGCATGTAGTGAAAATGGCCATAAACTTGCAAAACTGGTTTGCAAAAAAGCCACACTAATAATGGCAAGCGTAAGTTTTTTAACTTCCATGACGAGGGTTATTCTCTCCAAAAACCATAACCATTTCTAGGTCTTCTACCATTTGTGGGGAAAGCTTTTCTGTGGCTGCCATGGCTGTTTGCGAAGCATCATCATTTTTATTCATAAAATGAAAAATATTGGGTGCAATAGCAATACTGGCGAGTACTGCCGCAAAAGCAAGACTGGTCACTTTCCACATATGCCGTTTATTTGCTTTTTTGTCTTGGATATGTCCAAGTACATGTGTAATGACCTGTGATTTATTGGGGTGTTGCTGTGCTAGAGTATCTAATTTTTTTGTAATATTTTGCTCAAATTGATTTTTATTCATCTGTCATACCTTTGTTTTGATGATATGGATTCAAATGACTTAACATCTGCTGTAAAGCTTGTGTTGCACGGTGATAATGAGTTTTTACACTTCCTTCACTACATTGCATAATCTCTGCAGTTGTCTTCGTACTAAAACCTTCCCATGCACGAAGCATAAACGCCTGTTGTTGTCGTGTTGGGAGTGTTTCAATGGCTTTTTTAATGTCATTTATAGTCGTGTATTGATTAATCATCTCTGCAGGATCGATGTTATATTCATCTGCAAACTGCTCCTCAGGAAAATCATCGTCAAATTCTAAATTTTTCTTTTTAAAAAATGAAAAGGGAATCGCTGAACGTTGTTCTTTTCTTTTCCAGTCATAGAGCTTGTGATTTAAGATGGTATAAAACAGGGCATACCACTCATCTGTTGGTTTGAGTGGGTAAGATTTGTAGAGGGAAATAAAAGCTTCTTGTACTAAATCCATGGCAATATCTGAACTTTTCGTTGCAGATTCCATCATGATTAAAGCCCGACCACTGACTTCTTGCATAAACGCCTGTAAACGTTGTTCGCTATGTGTCACTGATGCATGCCTGAGATTTGCTTGCGTATTTTTGGGTACAAGATCCATGGATATTGATAATCCTGCCATCAAATACCTACCTTTAACCATTGCTTGTCTAATATAACGTGCAATGGTTAAGTTCGGTTGACATTATAAAAAATTTATTTATCTAATGTCTTTGGTATGTAGGGCATTATATACGTTGTCTGACCATTTCAAAGAAACAAATTGAACCTGCAATGGCAACATTGAGAGACTCTTGGCCACCAGGTTGTGGAATAGTCACTGCTTTTGCATGGGCTAATGCAAATTCAGATACACCTTGACCTTCATTGCCAAGTACCCAAACACAAGGGTTTTTAAGATCTTGCTCGTACACAGTATTGGCTTGATGAGAGCTTGTCGCAAATACAGGAATTTTAAACTGTGGTAACACTGTTGTTAAGTCCACACGCTCAAAGCAACACAAAGAAAAGTGAGCCCCCATGCCTGCACGAAGTACGCGAGGTGACCATAGTGAAGCGACAGCAGGTGTACATAGAATTTGCTTAATGTTGGCTGCTGCTGCTGAGCGTAATAATGTACCTACATTACCAGGGTCTTGTACGTCATCTAAAATTAAGGTGTCAACATTGTAATTGATCGTTTGAGTATGTCTTGGAATATCAATCACAGCCAAGCAGGCAATGGTTGTGCCAAGTGTACTTAAACTCTTATACAGTGCTTCACTAATAATAAAGATATGGCCTGTGTGTAGCGCTTGAATGTCTTGTAAGTCAGGATGTTTTAGTGCGATTTCAGTGGTAAAAAACGCATGAATTTTTTGGCCGCTTTCTAGCCAAGCAATACATGCATGTGTGCTTTCTAAAACAGTTTGTTGCTGTTTCTTTCGATAATTGTTTTGCTCGATTAATGCACGTAGGTGTTTAATCTTAGGATTGTCTTTCGACTCTAGGTAAATGATAGACATCTTTTTCGCCAAAAAAAGTACAAAACATCATGTTTTGTACTAGGGGTAAAGTAATTAGGGCAGATTAGTGATAGCTTTTTAAAAGCTCAATCTCATCTTTTGCACCTAAAATGACAGGAACGCGTTGGTGTAATCCAGTCGGTTGAATATCCATAATACGCTCACGGCCTGTAGTTGAGTCACCACCTGCTTGTTCAATGAGCATACTCATCGGGTTTGCTTCATACATTAGGCGTAAACGACCTGGCTTACCTGTATTTTTAAGGTCGAAAGGGTACATGAAAATTCCGCCACGACTTAAAATACGATGTATATCGCCTACCATACATGCGATCCAACGCATGTTGAAGTCTTTACCTCGAACGCCTGTTTTGCCATCGAGTAATTCTGAAATATAGCGTTGAACAGGTTTTTCCCAATGTCTATGGTTTGATGAGTTAATCGCAAACTCTTGGGTTGTATGTGGAATGGTTACATTTTCTTGAGTTAAGACAAAATCTTTTAAATCAATGTCATAAGTAAATAAAATAACACCTGTGCCAAAGGTCAAAGCCAGCATGGTAGATGGCCCATACATGACATAACCTGCTGCAACTTGGCTTGTACCTGGTTGCATAAAGTCTTCGGCTTGAGTGATTTTATTCTTTGCAGGAAGTACAGAGAAAATACTACCCACACACATATTAATGTCGATGTTACTTGAACCATCAAGTGGATCAAACAACACTAAATATTCACCATTTTCTTGTGCAGGTAGAAACTCTTCAAGTTCTTCAGAGGCAAATCCACCTACATGAGGGTGTTTTTGGAGTGCATTGATAAATTGTTCGTTAGAGAAAATATCTAGATTCTTTTGTGTTTCACCTTGTACATTTTCATGTTCTGCACTGCCTAAAATGCCAGCAATTGCACCTTGTTGTAAGTTGTAGTCAATAATATTACAGCATGTGGCAATTGCATTGATAACCTCAGCAAGTTCAGTTGGTATTTTTCCCGTTTGTTGTTTTAAGTATTGGGACAAGGTGGTGTTCGACATAACGAGAGGCTCCGAAAAGTACAGTTTTTTCTTAGCAAAATAGTGAGCTGATGTATTATAGATGAAACTTGATTGTGTAAAGTTTTTCTAACGATGACCATGCATGTTTATTCTATGAGTGCTTACAATTTGCTAAGAACGTGCTATGTTTATTATATAACAAGTTTGCCTTGAAGGTGGCACAGATGACAACAAAAAGTTTTGATGAAATGCCAATAGCCACAGAGTCTTTAGATATAAATGAGATATCTGAGGAATCCAGCAAGCAAGCTTGGGCTGATTATGAAGTCAAGCCTGAATACAAGCAATATAATAAACATGATTTAATTGAATCATTTCAATCTTGCGAAAATGTGACTTTCACAAAATTAGACACAAAAAAAGTGCTCTATAAATAAGAGCACTTTATGGTGTTTGTTATGGGAGTAACAGCGGTGGTACGGCTTCGTAGTTAAGTTCCACACGGCGGTTTTCAGCCCATGCTTCTGGTGTATGTGCTGGGTTTACAGGCATTTCTTTACCATAACTAATGGCTTCAAGCTGACTTGCATTGACACCAATTGAAATTAAATAGCTTTGTACTGCTTTTGCACGTCGTTCACCTAAAGCCATGTTGTACTCACGTGTGCCACGTTCATCTGTATGACCTGTCAGTGCGACATGTGATGTTGGGTTGGCTTGTAAGAACTGTGCATGTGCTTGTAGTGTTTGGTAATCCGTTTGAGAAATTGCACTACTGTCAAAATCGAAATGTACAACATGATTTGCTAAGAAGGCTTTATTTTCTGCTGTTACACCTTTAGATGAGGCACCTTTAAGGTTTTTAGCATCTAAAGCTGCATCATCGCTGAGTCCATTGGTATTTACAGCCATGGGCGTTGGTGCTTCTGTCATGGGCGTTGTTGTTTGAGTGGCAGGTTTACGTGTTGCACACCCTGTAAACATGAGTGCGGACATAATGCACGGTAAAATGAGATACTTTTTATTCATTGTAGACTCCAGTCATTTTATTTAGGGGCCCAAGCAGGTTCTCGTACTTCACCTTGTTCGCTTGGTAGGTTCATTCTAAACTGCCCATTGAGTGATACGATGGATAACAGGCCACGATTTCCTTCTTGTGTGGCATATACAACCATCTGCCCATTTGGAGAAAAACTTGGAGATTCATCGAGGGTTGTTGGGGTGAGCACACTATACACACCAGAGTTTAGATCTTGTATTGCAATTTTGAAGCTGTTACCACTTTGACGACTGACCATCGCAAGTTTTCGGCCATCTGCACTTAATGTGCTACGTGCATTAAACGTACCTCTAAAGGTAAGGCGTTGAATTGAGGCATTGTCAAAGCTGTAGCGGTAAATTTGTGGTGAACCACCACGGTCAGATGTGAAAATAAATGATTTACCATCAGGGGCATATCTTGCTTCTGTATCTATGGCTGAATCTTTAGTAAGGCGTTCAATTTGGCGTGTTTCTAGGTTCATTTGGTAAATGTCTGGGTTACCGTCCATAGAACCTGTAAATAGCATAGATTTACCATCAGGGGAAAAGCTAGGTGCACCATTTAAACCTGGATAATTGGTGAGAACTTGTCTTTGACCTGTAGATAGGTCTTGTAAATAAATACGTGGTCTTTTGGTTTCGAATGATACATAACCAATAGACTTACCATCTGGTGTCCATGTAGGTGACAAAATAGGGTAGTGTGATGCCAATACTGTGATTGGTCTTTCACCATCTGTATCTGCAACTTGTAGTGTATAGCGTTGGTCAGGTAAGTTTGGATTACGTAGTACGTAAGCGATTCTACCACTAAAGCTACCTTGTATACCTGTAAGTGCTTGATAAATAGCATCACTAATGGCATGACCTGCTTGACGTACTCTAGAGACTGGTGCTGTGAGTACTTCATTCAGTAAAAACTGCTTTTTTTCAACATCAAACAGTTGGTAGTGAATTTGGTAACTATTTGGATCGGGTTGGCTGACTTTGCCGACAACAACGTAAGGCACACCTGCATTTGCCCAACTACTTGCATCTATGCTATTGAGTGAAGACGTTGAGGGTAAGTTTTTAGATGCACTGGTGAATTTTCCAGAATGATTAAGGTCATTCTCTACAATGGTATATATTTTTTGGTCACTGTCGAACGGTACAATGGCAATTTTGGGTGCGGTTGCATCTGGTGATTTAGCAATTTCCAGCTGTAATTGAGCCTGTGCAGAGGTTGTGATGACTGCACCACATGACAGTGCTAGCATAATTGCCAGTAAATGTTTACGGTTCATTTCCATAATTATTTTCACGTATAACAAAGGTTAAACTTAAGTCAAACTAGCATGATGCATACTAATTTAACCCAAATAGATTAAGTAAAGTGTTACTGTGCTGTAAATGTTGCATTAACAGTTTGTGCTTCACGTCTTGCATCTGGGTCAGATGGCATTGGGTAAGGTGCTGCTTGTCTAATCGCGGCTTCAACACTCGCTTTAACATCTGGATCGCTTGCCGTCACGAGTACAGATGCGACTTGGCCTGAAGCGGTAAGCATGAGGCGCACTGTTGCTTTTTTACCGCTGGTACCTGGTGGTACATCCCAAGTTCTTTCAATCTTTTTGGTAAATTGATTTTTTGCATCAGATGCAATTCGTTTTGCTTCGGCTTTTTTATTTGCTGCTGCATCAGCTTCAGCTTGTTGCTTTGCTTCGGCCTCCGCTTTTTGTTTAGCAAGGTTCGCCTGTTTTTTAGCCTCTAAATCAGCTTTATGTTTTGCGTCTGCTTCAGCTTTTTGCTTAGCTAAGTTTGCTTGTTTTTTAGCCTCTAAATCAGCTTTATGTTTTGCGTCTGCTTCAGCTTTTTGCTTAGCTAAGTTTGCTTGTTTTTTAGCCTCTAAATCAGCTTTATGTTTTGCGTCCGCCTCGGCTTTTTGTTTAGCAAGATTGGCTTGTTTTTTAGCATCTGCCTCAGCTTGGCGTTTTTCTTCCGCTTCGGCTTTTTGCTTAGCAAGGTTAGCTTGTTTTTTAGCTTCTACATCAGCTTTATGTTTTGCGTCCGCCTCGGCTTTTTGCTTGGCAATGTTTGCTTGTTTTTTAGCATCTGCCTCAGCTTGACGTTTTTCTTCCACCTCTGCTTTTTGCTTAGCAAGATTGGCCTGTTTTTTAGCTTCTAAATCGGCTTGACGTTTTTCCTCAGCTTCAGCTTTTTGCTTAGCTAAGTTGGCTTGTTTTTTAGCATCTGCCTCAGCTTGACGTTTTTCTTCCGCCTCGGCTTTTTGCTTGGCAAGGTTCGCCTGTTTTTTAGCTTCTAAATCGGCTTGACGTTTTTCCTCAGCTTCAGCTTTTTGCTTAGCTAAGTTGGCTTGTTTTTTAGCATCTGCCTCAGCTTGACGTTTTTCTTCAGCTTCTGATTTTTGTTTAGCAAGGTTTGCTTGCTTTTGAGCTTCTAAATCAGCTTCACGCTTTGCATCTGCTTCGGATTGTTCTTTAGCCTTGGTTTCTTCCTGACGTTTTTTTTCTGCATCTGCCTTTTGTTTACTCAGGAGTGTTTGTTGAGCCGCTGTGGCTAATGCAAGCGTCTCTGCAACGTTTTGATGATCACTTGGTGCTTCAGAAGCTTGGGTCGTTGTAGGCGTTTCTTGTTGTGTATCTTCACTCTTGTTTTGAAAAGGTGTGAGCTGATCTGCACTGACTAAAAATGTTTTAATTTCTTTGGGTGGTTTTGGGGGAGGTGTTGTACCTAAATAGAGCAGGCCTGTTAAGGCAACAGCATGTACACCCACCGTAAAACCAAGGGCTTTAATATTATCTTTTTGAGCATACTTTTGTTGAAATTTTTTCATACATTATTTGGTGGTGTCGGTGAGTAAACCCACTTGGGTCAGGCCAGCATCTTGTAATGATGCCATGAGAGCAACAACTTCACCATAAGGTCTAGATTTTGCACCATTAATAAGTACAGTCAGTTGTTTTTGCTGACTTTGTGCTTGATTTTGCTCATCGGTTAACGCAGTTTTTAGTGTGTCGAGTGACATTTTTTGGTCTTTATATTGACCATACTGCAATAAGTACTCTCCCTGTTCATTTAAACTCACAATCGCAGGGGGAGATTTTGCTTCAAAGGGTTGTGAATTGGCTTTTGGTAGGTCTACTTTTAGACTACTGGTAATCATGGGTGCTGTGACCATAAAAATAACCAAAAGTACCAGCATGACATCGATATACGGAACGACATTCATATCGCTTTTAAGCGGTTTTTTGATGCGTGCAAAACGTCCTGAGCGCTGTATTGCCATTATGCACGATCCTTCGTCGCTTCAATTGATTGACGTTGTAGTACGGTAATCATTTCTTCTGCAAAAAGTGCTCGGTCTGAATAAATGGCTTCACTTTTTGAGGTGAATCTGTTAAATGCCAAGACCGATGGAATCGCTGCAAAAAGACCAATTGCAGTTGCAATAAGTGCTTCTGCAATACCCGGTGCAACTGTAGCAAGGGTTACTTGTTCTACCGCAGAAAGTCCAATAAATGCATTCATAATGCCCCAGACTGTGCCAAATAGACCAATATAAGGCGCAACTGAGCCAATGCTTGCTAAGCCACTTAACCCTTGCTCTAGACGGCTTTGATCTCTTGAGAGCCCAACATGCAGTATGCGTTCAGTACCATCCATTTTTTGGCTAATGGTACTTTCACTTTTTTGTAATCTGGTAAACTCAAGGTAGGCATCATAGAAAATATCTTCAAGGCCACGGCGTTGTGAGTTAAGTTGTGCATTGTTAAATAGGGTGTTCAGTTCAGCACCAGACCAAAAGATTTTTTGAAAGTGTTCATCTTCTTTGCCGGCCTTGTTGAACCCCATGGAAAGTTTTGCAATCACATACCAGCTGTAGAACGATGCAAATAAAAGAATGAGCATGACCGCTTGAACAACAGGGCTTGCTTGTAAAACGAGATCACTGATGTGTAGTGATGTAGCATTTGGAGTGGTCATAATATACGTTTAGTTCTGTTTTACTGGTGGCTGAGATATTGCTTTTATTTCTTGGGGTAATCTGCAAGGGGCCATATTCGCATTTAAGCATGCCAATTCGACCTTGCCTGTAACAAGCAGGATTTCACCACGATAAATATTTTGTTGCAATACTAAAGATGCACTTTTACAACAAATAACCTCTACACCCACATGTACGAGGTCATCCATCAGAATTGGCTTAAGGTATTTTAGGTCGACATGTCGTACCACAAAGCTGTAGTCTGTTTGATGCCAGTAATGTGCAACACCTGAAGCACGTAACCATTCTGTGCGGGCACGTTCCATGAAAGACAGATGGTTAGCATGGTAAACAATACCACCTGCATCGGTGTCTTCTATATAAACACGAACTGGAAACCAAAATGTATTGTTATTGTCTGGATGTTGACTAAGTTGTGACATATCAAACCTATATTTATTGTGTTGTTTTTTCTGGTGGTGTTAGGCCAAATTGTAAATAAGCCATATTGGTTGCAATACGCCCTCTAGCGGTACGCATGACATAGCCTTGTTGTATAAGGTATGGCTCGATGACATCTTCAATTGTACCACTGTCTTCGGCCATTGCTGCAGCCAGTGCTTCTACACCTGCAGGGCCACCATCGAAGCGTTCTATGAGCATACTGAGGTAGCGACGATCTAGCGTATCTAACCCTGAACGATCTACATTTAGCATATCTAATGCCAGTTGGGCAATCTCTTGGGTGATTTCGCCTGTGCCTTTCACTTGTGCGTAATCTCTTGCTCTACGTAATAGACGGTTAGCAATACGTGGTGTACCTCTAGAGCGTTGAGCAATTTCTTTTGCCCCTGCTTGTGTTGTAGGTACATCCATGAGTCGTGCTGAACGTTCAACAATAAATGTTAAATCTTCGACAGAATAGAACTCTAGTCGTTGCACAATACCAAAACGATCACGTAGTGGGGAGGTGAGTAAGCCTGCTCGTGTCGTAGCAGCAACAAGTGTGAACTGGGGTAAATCGAGTTTAATTGAGCGAGCGGCAGGGCCTTCACCAATCATGATATCTAGCTGGTAGTCTTCCATGGCTGGATATAAAATTTCTTCAATGACTGGAGAAAGTCGATGAATTTCATCAATAAATAAAACATCACCTTCTTCTAGGTTGGTGAGCAAGGCGGCCAAGTCACCTGCACGTTCGAGTACTGGGCCTGAGGTTGACTTTAAGCTACCGCCCATCTCTCTTGCAATAATATTGGCCAGTGTGGTTTTACCCAAACCTGGAGGGCCAAAAATGAGGGTGTGGTCGAGTGCTTCACCACGTCCTCTGGCTGCCCCAATAAAGATTTCCATTTGCTCTCTCACCACAGGCTGACCAATATAGTCACTGAGTGTTGTTGGGCGAATGGCTCGATCAATTTGGTCTTCTGGCTTTTCAAAGCCACTTATCATTCTATCTTGCATGGCTATGTTATTTCATCATCGATTTAAGTGCAGCACGAATCATATCGGCCACTTCGGTGTGTTGGTCTTTGACTGATGCAATGACTTTTTTGGCTTCAAGTGGTTTGTAGCCAAGTGATTGCAGTGCCGCTTCTGCTTCTGCAACTGCAGTATGTGCTGAAAAGGTTGCTATATTATCTGTTGTGCTTTGTAATGTAGATGCTGTTGTCGTGCTGTGGTGTTGTAATGCTTTAATTCGATCTCTTAAATCAATCATTAAGCGTTCAGCTGTTTTTTTACCAACGCCAGGCACTTTGGTTAGGGTATTAATATCATCATGTTCGATGGTTTGTATCAGTAGATCTACACTAAGGGTGGATAAAATACCCAGTGCCATTTTAGGTCCAACGCCAGTGACTTTGAGCAAGGTGCGAAAGATGGTTTTTTCACGTGCTTCTGCAAAACCATATAGTAATTGTGCATCTTCTCGCACAGAGAGATGTGTCCATAGTGTGATCGTTTGGCCTTTTTGTAGCTGACAGAAGGTAGATAAAGGTGTATCTATTTCATAACCCACACCATGTACTTGAAGTAGTACTGTCGGTGCTTCAAGTGCAACCACCTCGCCAGTTAAGCAACCAATCATGTCGTGTCCTTTTTATCTGTATGTAGGTCGTTGACCTTGTAAAATTTGTGCAATATCGTAAGCTTGATGGTCTGAAAATTTACCGACAATATCTAAGACTTGCATAATATTTTCGTAATGACTTGCACCAAAATGAATGCCATATTGTTGTAAAATGGTCATGAGTTTTTGGTCTTTAAAACTGAGTTGACGTGCAGGGTCGGCGAGTGGAACAAATGCATCTAAGATGTGCTGTAGGCTCATATGTGCCACAATTTCTAAGTCCATTTTTTGTCTATGTGCAAAAATTTTGTCTCTTGCTAAGGTTTTTGCAGCATCAATGCCCTGAGCAATGTCAGGTGAACAATATTGGAGAAGTGTACCCTTAAATTGGCCTCTTAAAATATCTGTTTGATATTTTGCAAATGTACTTGCCACTTCTTCTACGAGTCTTTTCATGGCACGGCCACGTAGGGCAGAAATTTTTTGTTGCCATGTTACCCATGTGAGTGAAAGTTCATGGGGTATGCCATAGTCTGCAATCAGTTGTATAAAAATAGGTTCAACTTCTTCATAGCTGAGCATGTCTAAACTGATGCCATCTTCTAGGTCGATGAGAGCATAGCAAATGTCATCTGCAGCTTCTAATAAATAAGTGAGGGGATGGCGACAGTAGTGGTAGGGGCCGAGTTCAATCAGTCCTAATTTGTTGGCAATATTTTCTAGGATATGTTTTTCACTTTGATAGCAACCAAATTTACTGCGTTGATACGCTTGCTTAGTGTCATCATTGCTAATGATATGAGATAGCCACGGGTATTTAAGGTATGTACCAAGTGTTGCAAACGTCAGGCGCATGCCACCATCTTCTGGGTGGTCATCTATGCGTGTAATCAGGCGTAGGCCTTGAGCATTGCCTTCAAACTGTCTGACATCTGCTTGTTCTTCGGGGCTCAGTTGGTCAAGTTTCCCTTGTTTTGCGGCATGGTCAAACCACTCTCTAATGGCATATTCACCTGCATGGCCAAAAGGTGGGTTGCCAATATCATGTGCAAGACAAGCGGCTTGAATAATGGCACCAACATCTGTGGGGTCTATCCATGATGGTAAATCATCTTTAATTTTTTCGGCAGCTAACATCCCTAATGAACGACCAATACAAGACACTTCTAATGAGTGAGTCAAGCGAGTATGTACACCATCGTTTTGGGTCAGTGGGTGCACTTGTGTTTTTCTGTTGAGCTGTCTAAAACTTTGTGAAAATACAATGCGGTCATAGTCCTTATGAAAAGGGCTTCTGCCCAGTTCACTATGACTTTTTTTGCTTCCTAGCCGAATGGCGGAAAGTAGTTCTAGCCAACGCATTTCTTTCATTAATTTTAATAAGTTCCTTGTAGTGGTTGTTTACATCATGCCAAAAAATTGCAGGATTCTCTAGTCACTTGCGTCAAAATTTGTCGCAGTATTTGGATATTTGTTTGGAATTTTAACGATATCTGATAGGCATATAAAATATTGGCTTTTATGATTGGTATTCATTTGAATTAAGTTTTATTTAAGCTTCGGTTTTTATTATACAAAACATAGGAATTCTGCTGTAATTTCCTATTTTTGGGCCATACTCCTACTGACAGAGTATGGCTTTTTTTTATCTGTAAAATATGCCTTTTAAGTGAAAACGCAATATTTAAGAGGTTAGATTTTGCTGTAATTACGGGCAGTTTAAGCGTTGTAATGCAGCAACACGTTGTTCAATGGTTGGGTGCGTTTGAAATAAAGCACTTAAACTGAAGCCACCTTGCTCTTTACCTTCGGTAATCGCTAGTGCTTTCATTTCTTTTGGCATTTGATCAGGTAATTCAGTTTCTGCTTGTAAACGCAGTAAGGCTGAAATCATGGCTTGCTTACCTGCGAGCTGTGCACCTGCTTCATCTGCACGGTACTCACGGTAGCGCGAGAACCACATCACGACAGCACTTGCTAAAATACCAAATACAATGTCTAACACCATCGTAATAATAAAGTAGGCAATACCAGGGGCTTCACCGTCTTCACGACCAAAAACATTGCGGTCAATAAAGTCACCGACGACGCGAGCAAAGAACATCACAAATGTGTTCACGACACCTTGAACTAAAGACAGTGTGACCATATCACCATTGGCAACGTGACCAATTTCGTGTGCAAGCACTGCACGCAATTCGTTTTGATTCATGCGTTCAAGTAAACCGCTAGACACGGCAACTAAGGCATCATTTTTATTCCAACCTGTTGCAAAAGCGTTTGATTGGTAAGAATGAAAGATACCGACTTCTGGCATTTTAATACCAGCACGTTGTGATAAATCAGCAACCATTTGCAGTAAAACAACTTCTGCTTGGCTACGTGGTGCATTCGGGTTAATAAGTTCTGTACCCGTGGTTTTTTTCGCCATCCACTTTGACATGAATAACGATACAAAAGAGCCAACCATACCAAACACAAAACAGACAACCAGTAAGTTACCTAACTTTAGACCGCCTGCGCCGTGATAACTCCCGACACCTAAAACTGACAAAATAAGACCAGCGACAACTAGTACCGCGAGGTTGGTTAGCAAAAACAAACCAATCCGCATCATTGAGTAGATCCTCTATAATAGAAAAAAGAAGTTATTGTTTATTTATAAACAATAAACCTTAGTATTTACTATGTGGCTTGGTTTTTTAAATTTCAAGCACTATTTGTTAGATTTTTGAATATTATCTGCCAAGAGAGCATCATATTATTTTTGTACGAGTACTTCAGTAAATGTACCATCTGCAGTTTGAATAATTTTTTTACGATACTTTGAGCTATCTACATTTGTTTGTGTTGTTTTTTTTGTACTTGGCACTGTGTTTGACGTACTGGTATTTAGACCTAACTGTGTTTGATATAGGTTGTGGTAGCGACTGAGTACACGTTCTACATAGTTCTGTGTTTCTTTAAAGGGGGGGATACCCCCATATTTGTTGACGTTACCTACACCTGCATTATATGCCGCGAGTGCTAAAGGCGTATTGCCATTAAATTGCTTTAATAATAACGCAATATATTTTGCTCCACCATGAATATTGGCCTCAGGATTAAAGCTGTCAGATACATTTAAATGCTTTGCTGTTGCTGGCATGAGTTGCATCAGCCCCTGAGCTCCTACAGGTGATTTTGCATAAATATTAAAACTAGACTCTGTGTGCATAATGGCTTTAATAAGCCCTTCAGGTACGCCGTGCTTTTGTGCGGCACTACTAATAATTGTATCGAAGGCATTTTTGTTTTTACTAAAACTAGGTAGTACTGCAGACTCATTTTTTCCCCAGTTTTTATAGCGATGAATATTACTGTCTGGGTAATAAGTGACAGTCACTTTTTTTAACTGTTTATTGGATTGGGCTTGGTTGGTAAGCAGTATATCACCATTGGCATCTTGGTAAGTATAAATATTGCCTGCATGGCTTGTAGAGGATGTATAAATACCATGTGTTGCAAGTAAAAGCATGAGCACGTGATGTTGTTTCAATATGAGTGATATTCGATGAAGAGATTGACTAATGCTTTTATCAATTTAGAAAATGAAAAGCAAGTAGAAATATGGTAAAGCAATAGTTTGATGATGAGTAAGACCTAATATGGCGTGGTCTTACTCGTCATCAACACGATCGTGTGAGTATTAGCTGATTTGCTGTTGGCGTACAGCAGTTGGTGTTTTAGCTTGAATCTTTGCTTTTAACTTTTTTTGCATAGGCCTTTCGTTATATAACTTGAGTATGATCACAATAATTGCAAGTATGGCTGTGAGTCCATTGGCAGTCATGACTGGAATATCATTCATTTTATAACCATAAAATGTCCAACTGGTAACGCCAAAAAATAATGCAGCATACATGCCTAAAGACACACCTTTTGTGTCTTTTTGGCGAATCATGTGAATTACTTGTAACGAAAAAGATCCTGTAGTGACCCATGCTGCTAAGGTGCCGAGTGCAACAGGCCAACGATAGAGCACAGCAACTGAAATAAATACTGCAACAACCGTTGCGATCACGCAGTAAACACTCCTCCGATACTGTTTAGTCATCATCTTTTCCTTATTGTTTGTGTTTATCTTCACTCGGTGATGTTAAACGAGTGAATTGTTTTGATGAGCTCTGTATAAAAAGTTTTTTGCTCAGCCAGTGAGCCAAACAGGCCTGTATGTGTTGCAAACGCAGATACAGGGTCTGAGTGTTCAAAAACTTTATCAATGGCTACATCATTTAACGCACTATCTAGGTATTTAAAAGACAGTTGACCTTGGTGGTACTGTTGTAAAAAATAAAAATATAAAGCGACAAGTTGAAGTGCGTACTGTGGAGTTTTACCGAGCTCTAAGCAGTCTTTAATGGTCGGTAAAATAAAGCCACGTAGTTTGGAGATACTGTCTGAAGCCACTCGAGCAACCGTATCTTTGACGTATGGACTACTAAAGCGGTCTAAGATGGTTTGACATTCAACATCGGTATTGATGCTGATGTGATGGCTTTCTAAAGCATCTTTAACATCATATTTAGCATAATTTGTCAGTATGTTGCAAATTGATGGCGCTAAAGTTTCATGAATAAAAGTATGTTTTTGTAGTGCACCAAACCAAGAAAGTCCGCTATGACTGGCATTAAGCAGTCTAATTTTAGCTTCCTCATAGGGCATAACATCTTCTACAAATTCAACACCGACTTTAGAGAGTTGAGGGTAGTCAGTAACAAAATCTTTTTCCAAAACCCATCGAGTGTAATGTTCACATGTAATTGGGACGGCATCAGATTGCTCTAGTTGCGCTTGAACACGCTTAATACTTTGTGTATTGACTTGAGGGGTAATGCGGTCAACCATACTGTTTGGTGTTGAAGTGAACTGTTCGATCCATGCTAAGAGTTCTATATTTCCTTTGGCTTGGACAAAATCATATAACCCTTTGGCAAAGCTGTCGCCATTACTGCGTAAATTATCACAACATAATAATGTCACTGCACCACTATGCTGTTGCATGCGTAAATTAAGTATGTCGTAAAGTACCCCATACAGGGTTTGAATTTCACCACTACCTAAAAGGTCATGCTGAATTGCAGGGTGGTCTAAGTCAAGCTGGTTATTCTCTTTGAGAAAGTAACCGCCCTCAGTTACTGTAAAAGAAATGATTTTAGTGTTTGGGTTCGCACCAACTTTTACAGTTGATTGAAGCCGATGGTCCCATAATAAAATTTGGTCAAGACATTCGATGGTTTGATAATTGAACTCTCCTGAAGGAGAAATCATTTCGAGTGTGTAGTCTCCATTTTGTTGTTGCAGTTGTTTAAGCGTTTCTTGAGATGAACTGTTGCGAATATTTGCTAAGCTCACTTGCCACGCTTGTTTTCCTTCTTGATTGAGTTGATTTAAATAATATGCTTGGTGTGCTCTGAAAAAGGCACTTGCGCCTAAATGTAGCCAAATATTTTCAGAGTTGGGTTCCATACTCTGCCTACTCAAACTAGCTCCTTCCTCTGTAGAGGTTTTTTTGATCACTTTTAGCTTAGCATTAACTGAGACAAAATAAAAAACAACTTGGCATAGATTAAGGGGTTTTAGCCTCAAATCTATGGGGGTTATGTATAAATAGACTCTCTTTTTTTTTGTTTTTATGAATGTTTTTTAAGTTGTAAAATATTGTTTTTAATGTATATAAAATTTATATTTTCTTTTTTTAGTTGTTTTTTATACAACGTATTAGATTTTGTAACAATTTAGACATATTTATTTTTATCTTTTGATATTTTATACCACATGATTTGTTACACATTGTAAATTGTTGATCTTTTCAGCATTTTTGTTTTATGAAAAAAAATTAAAAATATTTTTAATTTTTTTGTCTTGACTTAATTAAGTTGTTGTTTATAAATAATTTTATTTAGAGGTTAAAAAATAACCAAACCAATGCAAAGCCTTATGCTACGTGTGCTTAGTTTTGTCAAGATGGTGACAATCCACAGGTTTATCCACAGTTTTTGTGGAAAACTGAGTTGAGGAAAATGATTTATTTCGATTGTTGCTGAAATTGCTTAATAATTGATAGATTTTGCTTGCTAGGTTTATTTTTTACCTTAAAAAATGACTTTATATATGAAAATGCTACATGATAAAACAGATGTGTTTGACGTTTAAATTGAAATATCTTATGTAATTGATTGATAAGATAGATGCGAATAAGGAAAGAATCATATAAAATTGCCATCTATTTTTTTTAATGGTTTGCATCGTCATGTACTCTCCAATTGAGTCCCAACAAGGATTTAATTTTAAGCCTGAATTGCCAACAAGTTCATCGTATTATCGGTTGTTAAAGAAACTGCGTAGGCAGGTAGGTCATGCTATTCGTGATTTTAAAATGATCGAAGAGGGTGATAAAGTGATGGTGTGTATTTCTGGTGGGAAAGACAGTTATACCTTGCTTGACATTTTATTGCAGTTTAAGCGTATTGCACCAATTCATTTTGATGTAGTTGCTGTGAACTTGGATCAAAAACAGCCAGGTTTCCCAGAAGATGTTTTGCCAAAGTATTTAGAAGAAAATAATATTCCGTATTATATTTTAGAAAAAGATACGTATAGCATTACAAAAAAACTGACACCAGAAGGTAAGACCTATTGTGCTGTGTGCTCACGTTTACGCCGTGGCTCGCTATATGGCTTTGCACAAGAAATTGGGGCAACTAAGGTAGCTTTAGGGCATCACCGTGATGATATTATTGCGACCTTCTTTTTAAACTTGTTTCATGGCGGTAGCTTAAAAGCGATGCCACCGAAACTTTTGTCTTCAGATAAGAAAAATATTTTGATTCGTCCACTGGCGTATGTGGAAGAAAAAGATATTATTAAATATGCCCAAATGCGTAAGTTCCCGATTATTCCATGTAATTTATGTGGTTCGCAGGAGAATTTACAGCGTGCAATGCTCAACGATATGTTGCGTGAGTGGGATAAAGCACATCCTAAGCGTTTACACAGCATTTTTGGTGCATTACAAAATGTTGCACCATCGCAATTAGCAGATCGTGAGTTATTTGACTTTGAAAAGTTAGATGAGCAACGTGAGACTGAGGCAAAAAGCCCTGAATCAGATAAAAACAAACTAGACGTTGTTAATTTAGGTTATATGGCATAATGAGCACAGAAAGAGGAGCGATATACATATATCGCTCCTTTAAATCGTGTTGTACCATTTATAACAATTTTTAGATGATATATACGCCACCACATGTTAACGGTAGATGTAATCATCATTTTGACGATGTTTGTCGTTTAAAATTTAAATAAGTTAAAGGAAGTAGTATGCCTGTATTTTTAACCGAAGAATGGTTTTCTCAAGTTGAAACACTCACAGCTCAAGCAGGAGATTTAAACTTATCACCTGCGTTGCAGAACTTAATCATTAATTTGATTGTGTCTGACTCAGAAACAGGCGTAAAAGAGCTTTCTTTAGCAGCGGGGAAGTTACAAAAAGGGCTTGCTGAACATGCGAAAACGACATTAACAATGAATGCACAAACCTTGAGAAAAGTATTTCTAGAGTTTGATATGACTGCAGCCATGCAAGCATTTATGACTGGTAAAATTAAAGTACAAGGTGATATGTCGCAGCTGATGGCATTACAGACAGCAAAACCAAGCCCAGTGCAAAAAGAGTTATTCCGTAATATTTTGGCACATACTCAGTTATGATCATGTGGTAGTGGTTATGTAAGAGGGGGGGCATTTATATATGCTGTTAGAACCTTCTTAGCTATAAAAAAATGAGCGTTATGCTCATTTTTTTATAGCTAAATTTTATACTTCAACCGTAGAAGTATAATTGCTTTGAATATGTTCGAGATACGCACGTATACGCGTCACATATTGTACAGCTTGTCTATATTTACCATTTGAGGCTTGATTTGCCTTTAGGTAGCTGTAAATGTTAATCCATTCATTAGGGTTTTTGCCCTGTTTAGATACTTTAGATTGTATCGCTGATAAAGCACCAGGTCCCATGTTGTAAGCAACCAAGGCATACCATCCACGATCAGGATAGGCAATTTCATCATATTGCTCTAGCAGTTGATCTAAGTACTTCGCACCACCTTGTATGCTTTGCTGCGGGTTGTCTCTGTCTGTAACACCCATGGCTTTTGCTGTGTTGTTGGTGAGCATCATTAAGCCACGAACGCCTGTGGCAGATACTGAATTAGGCTTAAGGTATGACTCTTGATACCCCATGGCAGCTAAAAATTGCCAATCAAGATTATACTTTTGTGCTTCTCGTTTAAAGCTTGCCTTGTAAATTGGCATACGCTTTTTAAGGTCTTGTTCAATGGTTTCCCAAGCGTCTTCATCTACTGTATTGTGGTTGTAGAAAGAGGCCAGCTGGTCAATGTATCCATTGTCATTGGCTTTACAGGTAAAACCTGTGGCTGTTTGTGCCAATGGATCAGCTGCATTATTAACGACTAAGTTAATGTTGCTTGATAGACCATGTTTTTCAAGTGAGTTTAGGTTGCCACATGTTGCTGAAAAAAAGTTTAATTTCTTTTTTTCTATGGTTTGCATCGGTGCATTGGTTAAAGCCATGTTTGCTTTACCATCTGCAACCAATTGAAGTGCAGTTGCATCGTCAGCAACAATTTTAAAGTCAAGCTGAACATTTAAACTTTTTGCGTAGTTACGCATGAGGTCATAGCCAAAGCCATGTAAGCTTTGGCCATTATTAAATACTGTATTCGGGCTTTTCACCGAGACTACAGTTAGGCGATTGTTGTTCATTACGTCTACATATTGGTTGGTTTCTTTTTTAGAACCAATGGCATGTAGCTGTAATAAAGGTAGCATGGCAAGTGCTGTGATAACAGATAAGCGAACGGGCAGTTTTTGGGTTTGACATGTAAGACGCAAACGCCTCGCTACATCCGATAAGTTTTTTTGCATAGTGACTCCACGACAGAGAATAACCACCCAATGAGGCTAAAAAAAGACAGATGTCTAATGCCTACGTAAGTTGCTAAAGTGTTGAGGGGGTAGTCATGTTTGCTATGTTGATAGCAAGAATTAAAGTTGGATTTATATCGTATGGAAGTAATTAAATTACTTTACTTACAATATAGGTGAAAAAATAGCCATGTTGTGAGATTGGGTGAATAATAATGTGCTGAATATCAAAAGTCAAACTTGACTTTTTTAAATAAATGAAATTTAAAATCTAAAATTTAAATTGTTACAAATTTTTATGATTAAACTCAATCATTTAATTTGATTCTTCTATCATAAAAATAATGCAAATTTTTTTGATCATCCTTGCAAAAATTTATGTGTGTCTGCTTAGAAAATAGACTTTTTTAGGGGGGGTGGGGTGAAATGTACTTCCAATGAAAAGCAATGGAAATATTTTGATATGCTGTTGGTTTTTTTTTGTGCTTTTAGACGAGTCCTAGACATAAAACATTTGCAATGTAATCATTTTGTTTATATTATTACGCACATTGGAAGCGTGGCAGAGCGGTTTAATGCACCGGTCTTGAAAACCGACGAGGGTTTACCCCCTCCGTGAGTTCGAATCTCACCGCTTCCGCCAAATATACTGTTCTACACAGTGCAAGAAGCCACCCTAGTTTAGGGTGGCTTTTTTGTTTTATTCGGGTAGGTCAAACCAAAGCACATGACTGTCTTTGGAAAGTGCAGTAATACGGTCTTCATTTGTAAAAGCCAAAGCATCGCCTGGATTCAAGACATGTTGCCCAATTTTCACTTGGCCTGAAATGACATGGATATAGTTAATGTCATGCTGGCGTGTGATAGGAAGTTCTTGGCTTTCATTAATAAAAGCTGTTTTTACTTCTGCAGACTGGCG
This sequence comes from Acinetobacter rathckeae, assembly GCF_015627125.1. Classification (GTDB taxonomy): domain Bacteria; phylum Pseudomonadota; class Gammaproteobacteria; order Pseudomonadales; family Moraxellaceae; genus Acinetobacter; species Acinetobacter rathckeae. The sequence goes on from NZ_VTDO01000002.1 coordinate 249,658, forward strand.
AATGTACATTAATGCATTATTCTCTTGCCCTGCAATCGTATGCCATTGGTCTGGTTGCTGTTTGGGGTCGAGTGCAACTTGTTGATAGCTTGGTGTTGCGTTTCTTACATTTGGATGAATCCAAATTTGAAAAAGATGCACAGGTGTAGCATGTTGATTGACTTCACTGTGCTCGACACCTGTTCCTGCACTCATTAATTGCCATTCACCTGCATGAATTTCACCATGATTACCCATACTGTCTTTATGGGTAATGGTACCTGAAATGACGTAGGTTAATATCTCCATATTGTCATGTGGATGTGTACCAAAACCGCGGTGTGCTGCAATGGTGTCATCGTTAATGACGCGTAATGCACCAACACCCATAAAGCGTCTGTCGACCCATCGGCCAAATGAAAAGCTGTGGTAGGTGTTTAGCCAATCACTTTGTACATGGCCACGATTTTGATGGTGATGTAAATATGTTTTCATGTCATATGCTTCTTTATTGATAATATAATGACTATTTTATTGTTTTAAATTAATGTTTAAATGTTTAATTTAGGAAGTACTGTTCTAAAAATAAAACAGTTTGATTAGAAAAGCCTTTGCATTTTATTGTTTAATGCAAAGGCGTTAAGGGTGTTATTTTTCAATGCCGAACTTGTAAATAGTTACACTATGATATGTCTGGTCAGGATTGAGGCGAGTAGATGGAAAGTTACTTTTGTTTGGACTATCTGGAAAGTGCTGTGTTTCTAGAGCCAATGCATCTGATTGACGATAAAGTACACCATCTCTGCCCATGACATTACCATGTAAATGGTTTGCGGTGTAAAACTGTATGCTTGGTTCAGTGGTAAATACCTCTAGGCTACGTTTAGATTGAGGGTCTATGACTTTAGCTGCAAGATCTAGATGATTTAATTGAGTTTTATGAAGTACCCATGTTTGGTCGTAGCCATAGCCGTAGGCCAGTTGTTGGTTATTGCTACGAAGATCTTTGACAACAGGTTTTGCCGTTGTGAAATCAAATGGTGTGCCTTTGACATCAATAAACTCACCTGTTGGCAATGAGTTTTGATCTGTTTTTAAAATATGGTCTGCGTGTATCTGTACTATATGGTTTAAAATGCCATACGGGCTATTTTTAACGCCTGCTAAGTTAAAGTAGCTATGGTTGGTTAAGTTAATAACAGTGGGCTGGTCAGTTTTGGCTTTATACTCAATTTTAAACTCATTTTGGTCAGATAAGCTGTAAATGACTTCAATATCAAGCTTACCTGGAAAACCTTGATCACCATTGGGGCTAGTTAAGGTTAATGCTGCTTTTACAGTTTCACCTTGTTCGATTAATGGTTTTACGTTCCATATTCGCTTGTCATAGCCAAGTGAGCCACCATGTAATGTATTTGGGCCATTGTTTTTTTCAAGTGTGTAGGTTTTTCCATCTAAAGTAAATTGGCCTTGACCAATACGGTTGGCATAGCGACCAATCAGTGAGCCAAAGTGAATGCCTTCTTGGGTATCTGTGACTTCATAACCGTGTAAATCATCAAAACCAAGTACAATATTTTCTTTCTGGCCTTTTGAGTCGGGTGTGATCATTTGTGTGATTACAGCACCAAAATTAAGAAACGATACAGAAACGCCTTGATTATTGGTCATGGTATAACGAGTGACAGGCTGTCCATTTTGTGTTGTGCCATAAGGTTCACTTGTCAGCGTTGCGGCATGACATAAGTTTCCAAGAGCCATTGTAATAATACCTATATAGAGTTGATGTCTACTTTTCATTGAATCGTCCTTTGATTCTATTGTCTATTTTATTTATGTTGCAAATACTTTTATATTTGACAAGGCTATTATATTTATGAAAAGTATAGGAATATTGCAGTTATTTAGACTTATGCGTGTCAGCTATAACGTATTTTTACGTGAGGAGCGGTATATATAGTGAAAATGCTAAATATATAGACAAGTAAAAATTACAGAAGTAGGTCATTTTTTGATGTTATTAGTTAGTTGTATGAAAACGTAGAGGGTTTGACTATATAGGAGCTACTATGTATGGCAGAACAATATGTAGTTTTTGTGGCTATAGATGTGCAAGCCACGACAGCTTGTTTAGTTGTATAGGAAGGGTTTTTTGTAGGGAATTTGGCATTACATCTTAAGTCAGAGGTAAGCCAATAATGACTTACCTCTGATATTTATTAAAGTGCTTTAATGTGGCTGTCGATAGCGTTAGCTTGAGTTGCTGCATTACCTACATAAGTTGCTGGAGTAAGTTCAACAAGGCGAGCACGTTCAGCTTCAGGGACGTGAGCTAATTCATCGCTATTAACAAAGTTGACCATCATTTCACGTGTCATGGCTTGGCCACGTGTCAGTGCTTTAAGTTTTTCATATGGTTTTTCAATGTTATAACGGCGCATCACTGTTTGAATTGGTTCAGCCAATACTTCTTGTGATTGCTCTAAGTCTGCAAGTAAGCGTTGAGCATTGAGTTCAAGTTTACCAACACCTTTTAAGCATGCGTCAAACGCAATTAAACTTTGTGCAAAACCAACACCCATGTTACGAAGTACAGTCGAGTCCGTTAAGTCACGCTGCCAACGAGAAATAGGGAGTTTCTCGCCAAGATGAGCAAGAATTGCATTGGCAATACCTAAGTTACCTTCTGAATTTTCAAAGTCAATTGGGTTGACTTTGTGTGGCATGGTTGATGAACCCACTTCACCATCTTTTAATTTTTGTTTGAAATAACCTAAAGAGATGTAACCCCATACGTCACGGTTGAAGTCAATTAAAATGGTATTGAAACGACGTAAAGCATCAAATAGCTCTGCCATGTAGTCATGTGGTTCAATTTGAGTGGTGTAAGGGTTGAATGTTAAACCCAATGATTCTACAAAGTTTTGTGCATGAGCTGCCCAGTCAATTTCTGGATACGCTGAAAGGTGAGCATTATAGTTACCTACAGCACCATTAATTTTTCCGAGTAAATCAACATTTTCAAACTGTTTTACTTGGCGAGCAAGGCGATACGCCACGTTTGCCATTTCTTTCCCTAGCGTTGTTGGGCTCGCTGTTTGTCCGTGGGTACGAGAAAGCATTGGCTGTGCGGCATGTGTTGTTGCAAGTGTTGCCACAGCAGTTGTCAGTTGATTCATTGACTGTAATAGCACTTCACGGCCAGATTTAAGCATGAGTGCATGAGATAAATTGTTAATATCTTCAGAAGTACATGCGAAATGGATAAATTCGCCAGCATCTTTTAATTCATCAATGTGTGCAATTTTTTCTTTCAGAAAGTATTCAACTGCTTTTACGTCATGGTTTGTAGTGCGTTCAATTTCTTTAATACGTAGAGCATCAGCTTCGCTGAATTGGTTTACAATCTCATCTAAAGCATTGTTTGTTGCTTCGCTAAATGGTTGTACTTCTTGAATTTGCGCATGTTTTGCTAAAGACTGTAACCAACGAACCTCTACAGTAACACGGGCATGAATTAAACCGTATTCTGATAAGAAAGGACGCAAAGCATCGCATTTGCTCGCATAACGACCATCTAGTGGTGAGAGTGCTGTTAAAGCGTTCATAGATTTTCCTTTAAATATAGTGCGTGGTGACACCTAAAATGGTTACTTGTCTGCAAGTTGAAATTGCATACGAGCAATGGCATGAATATTTTGTTTGATCTTACGTTTGCTAAAAATTAAGTGTCTAGACCGCCCCCCCATCTGTCGCCAAAGATGAGCCAGTTGCAGACCTGTAAATAGCATGGCACGTATACGGTTGGTATGTTGAGTATCTTTAAAAGCTTCTGGATTCCCTCTAACTAAAATACGAGGCTCTATTTGAGCTGCTGTATCTAGGTAGGTTTGCGCCAGATTGGCAATAATGCTTGGATGTAAGTAGTTTTGATCAAAAAAAGACAGCTGTTGCAGTATTTTTTGCTGTGTTTGACTGATTTTTTCTACGAAGGCAGGATTGCTATACACTTTCTTTTCTAATTGTAATAATGAAATGGCATAGGTGGTTGCAAGTTTAGCTTGAGGAAGCTTGGGTGTTTTTGCTTTTGGGTGTGGTGAAAAGGGTTGATTGACGCTGTCTTCTAAATTTTCTAGCCCGAGTGTCAGTGAGTTAAAGTGGTCAAATAAGTCGAGTGGGTTAAGTTTTGAATGTTGATTGGTGGTTGGGCGTATATTTAGACTGGCTTTAATCAGCTGTTCAAAATAGAAAAGACACCGATCGGTACTGCGTTGTGTACCAGTAAGTGCGGTCAAGTGCGTCAGTTGAGCGGCTTGAAAGACCCCTGCAAGAGCAAGGGTTCTGTTTTGAGCATCTGTGAGTATGCTAGGCTGTTGAAAAGGCTGATCAACCATGCCTGTGTATCCTCTTATATAAAGTCTGGGGTTGGTGCATTGCTATGGTGAATGACTCCACCGCCTAAACACACGTCATCTGTATAGAACACCACGCTTTGACCCGGTGTTACTGCACGTTGAGCAACATCAAACTCAACACGAATACCATGTTGTTCATCTATAAATAAGGTGCATGCTTGGTCAGGTTGGCGGTAACGTGTTTTTGCAGTACAGCGAAAGCCTGTACTTGGAATGTTTTGCTCACCTGCGACCCAATCTATGCTGTTTGTCCAGAGCACTGTACTTTGCATGAGTGGGTTTTCATGGCCTTGTCCTACAACGAGACGGTTATTTTCTAAGTCTTTATATAGTACGAACCACGCACCCTCTTGGCTGTCTTTAATGCCACCTAAGCCAATACCACCACGTTGTCCGAGCGTGTAGTACATAAGTCCATGATGCTCACCAACTTCTTGGCCATTTTCGAGGACAATTTTTCCCGGTTGCGCAGGTAGGTATTGCTTTAAAAAGTCGTTGAAACGTCTTTCACCAATAAAGCAAATACCTGTAGAGTCTTTTTTCTTGGCCGTTGCAAGGCCGAGTTCTTCCGCAATACGGCGTACTTCAGGCTTTTCAATATTTCCTACAGGAAAGAGGGTTTTGTTGATCTCTTGACCATTGACTGCATGTAAGAAGTAGCTTTGATCTTTATTTTGGTCTACACCACGTAACAATGGGGCATAGGTTTGACCTTTGCTATTGGTTTTGCTTTCACCACGCCGTGTGTAGTGACCCGTGGCAATAAAGTCTGCACCTAAAGTCATGGCATGGTCTAAAAATGCTTTAAATTTAATTTCTTTATTGCATAAAATATCTGGGTTTGGTGTACGACCTGCCGCATATTCTGCTAAGAAAAGTTCAAATACACGATCCCAATACTCCATGGCAAAGTTTGCAGTATGCAAAGTAATGCCGAGTTTGTCTGCAACGGCTTGTGCATCTGCAAGGTCTTCTAATGCGGTACAGTATTCGGTGCCATCATCTTCTTCCCAATTTTTCATGAATAAACCTTCAACATGATAGCCCTGTTGAAGTAATAAAGCCGCAGAAACAGAAGAATCTACACCACCAGACATTCCGACGATGACACGTTGTTGCATAGGACTATGTATCCAAATTTAAAGTAGGTTGAGGTGAAAAAGGGTGTTCGTAGATCATCGATAAAGGGTATTTTTGCCCTTTTTCATAATCTTGAATGGCTTTGATAACCAATGGGCTTCGTGCTTGAGCTGAGAGTTCTAATTCTTCTTTGCTGAGCCAAACAGTCCGAATAATATCTGGGTCAAGGGTCGTGTTAGCGACATCATTGAGTATGTGTGCAGCAAAACAGAATCTAAAGTATGTACGATCTGGTGCCATAGGTGGGGTATAGCTGTAAATACCAATGAGGTGGTCAATCTCAACGCAATAGCCGGTTTCTTCCAGTGTTTCTCTTTGAGCAGCCGCAATGAGCGTTTCATTGTATTCTAAATGGCCAGCAGGTTGGTTATACACAGTATGTACAATGCCTTCGCTGTGTTCTTCCACAAAAAGGTATTGTCCATCTTTTTCAATGACAGTGGCAACTGTCACATGTGTAGACCAAGCATTCGCCATATTTCAATGCACCATGCGCTAAAAAAGCGTATTTTACGCAATTTCAGCACATGATGCTATGCTTGGTTCTAAATTAGAATAAATTACTAAAGAATTGTTTAATGTGATCAATCATTCTAGAGAAGAAACCTGCTTCTTCCACTGCTTTTAAAGCAACGACAGGTTTTTCAGAAATGACTTTACCATTAAGTGATGCCACCAATTTACCAATCACTTGACCGCTTTGTAAGGGTGCATTGAGTGATGGTGAAATTTGCAGGTCGGTTTTAATATCGCCTGCTTGGCCTTTTGGCATGGTCACACTAAAGTCATCTACAATACCTACAGGGACTTCATTGTCTGTACCAAACCATACTTTGACATTTTTTAGCGTTTGGCCAGCAGGTTTTAGGCGAACGGTTTCATAGTTTGCATAACCCCAAGCCAAAAGCTCACGTGTTTGTATCGCACGTGCATTGACACTTGGTGCACCAAAAATGACGGTAATCAAACGCATTGGCCCGCGTTTACTAGATGTTGTTAAACAGTAACCTGCTTCATTGGTGTGACCAGTTTTTAAGCCATCTACTGTTGGGTCGGTATAAAGCAGTGGGTTGCGGTTACCTTGCTTAATGTTATTAAAGGTAAACTCTTTTTCTGAGTAAATTGGATAATATTTTGCACTGTCATGAATAATATGCTGTGCCAAAATTGCCATATCTTTGGCTGTTGAATAATGGCCGTCAGCAGGTAAGCCTGTTGAGTTCATAAAATTGGTGTTTTGCATACCAATTCGTTTGGCTTCTTGATTCATCATATGGGCAAATGTGCCTTCATTTCCGGCAATGTGTTCAGCCATCGCTTTGGCTGAGTCATTACCTGACTGCACAATAATACCACGTAACATTTGCATCACACTGGCTGTACCATTTAATGGCACAAACATGCATGATTCTGAACGGTTACCACGACACCATGCGTCTTCATTGACTCTCACATTTTCATTTTCTGTGAGTTGGCCTTTTAAAAGCTTTTGTTCAACGATGTAACTGGTCATCATTTTTGTCATTGATGCAGGAGCGAGTTTTTCATTCTCATTTTTAGCTGCAAGAATCTGTCCTGTCTGATAGTCCATAAGGACATAGGATTTATTATCGAGATCAGGCGGTGAAGATAGGACAGTTGCTGCATACGACAGTGATGGTAAAAGTAGGAGCGCAGCAAAGGTGCTTTTTCTGCTCATTGAGGATCATTCCAATGGTTAGAGTCGTGTAATTAAGTTGGGCATTGTAGGGTAAATTTTGGCTAACTTCTATATGTGTTCTGTGCTTATTTACCTTGTGTATGGCCGAATTTAAGGGCTTTTTGCTAAAGAAGAGATTTCTTTACAAATTTCTTTATTGTCAGCTTCACCTGCTTTGTTTGCATCTTGTCGAGCTTGTTCTAAAAAGGGTTTGAAATCTTTTTGTTTGGCTCGCATTTGTAGTGCATTGACAGGGTTTTGAATGCCAGGCATATTTTCTTTAACTAATTCTGCATAACCACTACGGTAAGCAGGGTCTTTTTTAAATCCATAGTCAGTACATAGCTCAGACAGCACATAAATAGCGGCTAATTCTTCGTCGGTAACACCCCCTTGTTGAGGGGTCACATCAATATTTTTGTCATCTGTATTTGTTGATTTTGCTTGTAGTTGACTCACGGGCAACGCAAGCAAAAAGCTACTCATAAGACAAGCTACAAGCGGGTGGTGTAATGGTTTTTTTATCATAAGCGGTACTTTAAAGACATCATATTTCAAGAACTGTTTATGATATTAAACAACTTTTCTTAGAATGAAAGCAATAAACTGTATAAAAGCTGTATAAAGTGTTGTTGAAATTTTATATTTAGCCAAAGTGTAGGCATTTTCGTGTATGAATATCATGTCTAGTTATACATTTTTTATAAAATACTGTTTTATATGAACTTTAATTTTTGGTGGTGAATTATGAATATTTTGGTTTCAAACGATGATGGGGTGCTTGCCCCTGGTATTCAGGCATTGGCAAAAGCACTTAAACCTTTAGGGCGTGTGGTGGTGGTTGCGCCTGAGTCGGAAAAAAGTGGCTTTTCAAGTGCTTTAAGTTTAGATCGACCTTTACGTCCTGTAGAGATTATGCCAGATGTGTGGGCTGTTAATGGTACGCCTGCAGACTGTGTGTATTTATCGATGAATGGTTTGTTTGACTTTGAGTTTGACTTGGTGGTGAGTGGTATTAATAGTGGCTCAAATTTGGGAGATGATGTGTTGTACTCGGGTACAGTCGGTGCTGCATTTGAGGGACGTTTAATGAAACAGCCTGCGATTGCTGTGTCTTTGGTGGGCCAACAACGTAGTGATTATCATGAACCCAATGCATTTGCATATGCTGCTCAGTGGGCACATGATTTTATTTCTAAAGGATTGCCACAGCTTCCTGAGCGCCATATTTTAAATGTCAATATTCCGTATTTGCCTACCGAGCAGATTCGAGGTACACGAGTGACTTATCAAGGCCAGAGAAAACAAGCTAAACCTCTCACAAGCCATGTCGACCCAAGAGGCCATCACGTGTATTGGATTGGGCTTGCAGGTGAAGCCATTGTTGACACTTTAGATGAGGGTACGGGGCAGGTTTCAGATTTTTATGCCATAAATCATGGCTATGTGAGTGTGACACCTATACAAATGGATGCAACAAACTATGCTGTTTTGGAACAATTAAAACAATCGATTGAGTCCTTGGTTTAGAGGGTTCAATGTATTGATGTTATTGCTTTGTGAAATTAGGTATTTATTTCACTACCTGTGTGGGCTTTTTTGTTAGTCTTAGTGCCATCAAGCCAATTGTTTGGAACGATGAGGAATATTCATGTCAATTTTAATAAAAAAACAAGCCAATCATTCTGTGTGGCAGTTATCTCGTGTCGTATTGCTCGGCTTACCTTTGGCAAGTGTTGTATTGTTAGGTGGCTGTGCATCTAAACCTGAAATTACTGCACCTACACGAATTGCAGCTCAGCCAGCCCCTGGTTCTTATACTGTTAAGTCTGGTGATACGTTAAGTGGTATTGCTGCACGTTATGGGCTGAACTATATTTCTGTGGCAGAAATGAATAATATTCCTGCACCGTATACCATTTATGTGCATCAAGTATTAAAACTAAAAGGCACTGCTGAAAGTAGTAGTAATACAACTGTTGTAAGAAGTACACAGCCAACGCCTGTACGTACGCAAAGTATTCCACCAATTCAAACGCAAAGTATTCCATTACCGTCTGCAGAACCTGTGAAAGTAACGCCACCTGTAGTTAAAACCGTCCCTTCGGTGTCTGTACCAGCGGCCAGTAATGCCTTGCACTGGGTAAAACCATCGAATGGGCAAGTTATTGCCAGATATGATTTAAGCCGTAATATTAAGGGGATTCGCTATGCAGGTCAGGTAGGTGACCCAGTATTTGCGGCAGCCGATGGTCAGGTGGTTTATGCTGATGATGGTTTAAAAGAGTTTGGTAATCTGATTTTAATTAAGCATAGCAATGGTTATATTAGTGCTTATGCACATAATAGTCTGATGCTTGTGCAAAGTGGTGCACGAGTAAAAGCAGGACAGAAAATTGCACAGATGGGTTCATCTGGTACAAACCGTGTCATGCTTGAGTTTCAACTAAGAGCTGAGGGTAAGGCCATAGACCCTGCATTGGTTGTGCCTTTAAACTAATTGTAAATGGTTCTGAAAGGGTGAGTATACCTTTGATTTAGCGTACTCTTTACTGAAAAGCCTTACACAAGACTAGATCTATGCGGTATGATAGCCCACGAAGTGTAAATGAATGAAGGAACACAAATGACTGAACAAGCACGCGACACTGAAGCATTGATTCACGAGCAAATTGCGAAACATGCAGTGTTATTGTACATGAAAGGTACGCCACAATTTCCACAGTGTGGTTTTTCTGCCCGTGCGGTAGAGGCACTCAGTCAAATTGGTCGTCCATTTGCTTATGTGAATATTTTAGAAAACCAAGACATTCGTGCAACATTGCCTAAAATTGCAAACTGGCCAACATTTCCACAATTGTGGGTGAAAGGTGAGTTAATTGGTGGTAGCGATATTATTCTTGAAATGTTCCAAAATGGTGAATTAAAGCCATTAATTGAAGAAAATAGCCCTGAAGCATAATTGTTTGTCTTATTGAAATAAAGCACCTTTGGGTGCTTTATTTTTTGAGTAATAAGGAGTGGGTATGCGTATTAGTGTTGTAGGTGCAGGGCGAGTAGCCACACATTTGGCCTTGGTTTTAAAAGCACAGGGCTATTTATTAGTTGACATATGTAGTCGGCAACAATCACATGCTGAACAACTTGCACAAGTTGTGGGGGCACGTGCTTTAACAGACATACATCAGCTAAATACCCATATAGACTTACTGATGATCGCAGTGACAGATCAGGCGATTGAAAGCGTTACTCTTGAGTTAGAACATATACAGCCAGATTTTTTGGTGGTACATACCTCAGGGAGCACAGACTTAAAGGTGATTTCTGAGCGTATAAAGTATGCAGGGGTGTTTTATCCGCTACAAACATTTAGCTTAGGGGCTAAAATAGATTGGTCAAGTGTGCCTATTTTTATAGAAGCAAATACTGTAGAGCATGTAGATGTTTTAAAAGCATTCGCTCAACAGTTGTCACATCATGTATATGAGTATAGCTCGGCTCAGCGTTTAAGTTTGCATTTGGCCGCCGTGTTTGCTTGTAATTTTTCTAATTATTGTTATGACGTTGCTCAGCAAATTGTTCAAGCACAGGGCGTTGATTTTAAGCTTCTTTCGCTACTGATTTTAGCCACAGCACAAAAAGCAACGCAAATTGACCCTGTAATGGCTCAAACAGGCCCTGCCATGCGACAGGATGCAGTCATTTTACAGCAACATCTTGCATTTTTGCAGCAACATATGCCAAGCCAAGCTAAGATGTATCAGCTACTCAGTGAGCAGATTCAGCATAGGCATATATTGTCTGATAAAAAATAAAAGGCTACTGTATTAATTTACTTTTTTAAAGATAAAGTCATTAATTACGTGACCTGCCTCAATACCACGGCGCTCAAATTTAGTAAGTGGTCGCCAATCTGGGCGAGGGTAGCTGTTGCCACGCCCTGCAAGGTTTTCTAGATTTGGTCGGTTATCGAGTACATCAAGCATCCACTCGGCATAGGGTTCCCAATCTGTTGCAGCATGAAATGTGCCACCCATTTCTAACTTTGCTTCCACCAATTCCATGCGTTCATGTGCAACAAAACGGCGTTTAAAGTGGCGTTTTTTCTGCCATGGATCTGGGAAATATAGTTGTATACAGTTAATGCTATGATCAGGCATTTCTTTCAGTACATGAATAGCGTCTGCATCAAGCACTTTTAAGTTATTTAGCTCTGCAATCCCTGCTTCGTATACACACTGTGCGATACCCGGTACGTGTACTTCAATACCGACAAAATTACGTTCAGGATTAGCCGCAGCCATTTGTACCAATGAACGTCCCATACCAAAGCCAATTTCGACAGTTAAAGGTCGCTCTGGGTGTTCGAAATGCTGACGTAAGTCACCAACAGGGTAAGATAAAATTAACGCTTGGTGTTGTTCAAGTGCAGTACGTTGTGAGGTGTTTAATGGCGAAGAACGTCGCATAAATGTCACAATTTCACGATGTTCGTGTAAATCATCAAGCTCGACAATTTGAGGGTCAAGTGGATTGTTACTGGTCATTTTAAACATCACATCACATTGTAAAAACGCTATTTTAAGTACTGTTATGGTGAAGTCAAATGCTATTTAACTTTTACGTAAGGTTAGTGCTTTGCAGGGTTAAGGTATTTTTTACAAAAAAAGAATGCTCAAATACACGTATTATGAATAAACCTACTGATTGACCGAATCTTAGATTTTAGACCAAATCATTTTTATATCAAATGCATCAACATTTTAATTTAGAGCACTTAGAAGATGGTATAACTATATGCTATACATAATTAAACACAGCAGGTATGTAGTATTGGCTGTATATATAAGAGCAAAATATGCATATATTTCGGTATTGTAACGAAGCACTGTACTGGAAAAAGAATATATTATTCAAAACTATGTTTATGGTGTGGCTTTTACTTCACACTTATAAGGTGTGATGAATATGCTGTAAATATTGAGTAATGACTTGTTTTGCGGCAGTTTTTACGAGATCACCATATTTCTCACTGTCGTCTCTGATTTTTTCAATATCAATTTGATGGTGAGACAGTTCATGATGATGGCCAATCAGCCACTGCTCAATATACTGAGCATCTATTTCTAAGTGAAATTGTAATGCCAAGCTGTGACCGAGTTGAAAGGCTTGATGAGGGTAGTATGCAGAACTGGCCAGTAGTTTAGCTTTTTTTGGTAAGTCGAAGGTATCGCCGTGCCAATGTAATACTGGTATATCGGCCAAAGGTGACAAAATATTATTAGCGTCACTGAGCTGTAATTGCCCCCAGCCAATTTCTTTATGCTCACCTGCATACACTGAAGCACCGAGTGCTTTTGCCATGAGCTGTGCCCCTAAGCAAATACCAAGCGTAGGCTTGTTGTGTATTAAACGTAGCTTAAGTAAAGCCAATTCATGCTTTAAAAAAGGAAAGCTTGAGATGTCATTTACACCAATCGGGCCACCTAAAATCACGGTTAACCCTTCATGATTTAATGCAGTGTCAAGAGAGTCTACGCCTGCATCAAAATAGCGTATCCGATAACCATGTTCATAAAAAACATCTTCAAGTGAGCCTAAGTCTTCAAATGAAACATGTTTAATGGCGTAAATGGTGGGGTGTGAGCAATGCATAAGCAATACCTTTATTCGTAGAAATGGCGTGAGCACTAAAGTATATTAGCATAGCTTTTGATGGCTAAAAGCTTAACATTTCGCATAAAAGTCGGTAGGCTATCTAGATTATATTTTTGAAGTGGTCGTATGAAGCAAGAAACTGCGTTGAAACTCTTAAAAGCAGGCGAAAATGTATTTTTGACAGGGTCGGCAGGGGCGGGCAAAACGTACACACTGAACCAGTATATACAATATTTAAAAGAACGTAGAGTCTCTGTTGCCATTACTGCATCTACAGGCATTGCTGCAACGCATATGAATGGTATGACCATTCATACATGGAGTGGTATAGGAATTAAAGATCACTTGACGCAAGATGATCTTAAACGCATGAAAGAGCGTAAATATTTAAAAGAACATTTAGAAAGTGCTCAGGTTTTGGTGATTGATGAAATTTCAATGTTGCACGCCAAACAGTTAAATCTAGTGAACCAAGTTTTAAAACATTTTAAAGAAAATGATGAACCATTTGGTGGCATACAAGTTATTTTAGCGGGCGATTTTTTCCAGCTTCCTCCTGTTGGTCGTAAAGGTGAACGTAATCGAGATAAGTTCTGTTTTATGTCTGAGGCATGGGTTGAAGCAAAGTTTAGAATTTGTTACCTGACAGAACAGCATCGTCAAGATGATGAAACACTCAATCAAATTTTAAATGCGATTCGCTCTGAATCTATTACACCACAACACCAGCAAGCGTTAAGCGCCACAAAGCAACAAGATATTGGTGATACATATACGCGTTTATATACTCATAATATGGACGTAGATAGCCTAAATGAACAACATTTACAACAGTTGAACCAAGAATCACATACCTTTCAAGCCACATTAGAAGGCAATGCTAAACTTTTAGAAACCTTAAAGTCTTCTGTAAGAGCACCTGAAACATTGGTGTTAAAAAAACATGCCAAAGTAATGTTTGTAAAAAACAATTTTGACATGGGTTATATTAATGGCAGCTTAGGTGAAGTCATTGGCTTTGAAGATGATGATGAGTTTGGCTTATTGCCTGAAGTAAAACTCACAGATGGTACAGTGTTATTGGTGACACCAGAAACATGGTCTGTTGAAAATGATGAAGGCAAAGTCATTTCAAGTTTTCAACAAATTCCACTCCGACTTGCATGGGCGATTACCATTCATAAAAGCCAAGGCATGACTTTGGATGCAGCAGAAATTAATCTATCTCATACCTTTGAAAATGGGCAGGGCTATGTTGCATTGTCGCGTTTAAAATCTATACACGGCTTAAAATTATTGGGTTTTGATGCAAAAGCATTAACACTCGACCCATTGGCGATAAAAGCAGATCGACGTTTTCAAGAACTCTCTGAAGAAGCTCAAGTACATTTTGCAGATGCAGATTTGGAACAACAACATAAAGCATTTATTCGGCATTGTGGTGGTACGCTCAATGAAATTGAGATTAAGAAAAATAAAAACAAAATGACCCAACATGCTCAAAGCGCTCTCAATTTAAATACGCTTGAGGCCACCCGTGATTTATTTGAAAATGGCTATGAGATTCAAGATATTGCTCAAGAACGTGGTTTAGCACCATCGACAATTATTCGCCATTTAGAAAAACTACACAAAGAACATGGTTTAGATATTAGTACCGCAAGTCCTGGTGATGAAGTGATTGAGCAGGTCAGAAAAATTTATAAGAAATTACAAAAGTCGAAAAAAGAAGAGCACTTTTTAGCAGATGGCTCAATCAAACTACGCCCAATTGTAGAGCAAATTCAACCAACAATGGGATACGATCAGGTACGATTAGCACTGCTATTTATTCAATAATTGTAGATATGTATTGCAGTGTCATAGACATTGCGTAAGATAAATTATTGTCTTTGAAAAGAGTTTGCTGTCATGAAAGCATATATCTATGAGCATTGCCCATTTTGTTTGCGTGTGCGTATGATCGCAGGATTTAAAAACTTGCCCATGCAATATGCTGTGATTATGGAGGGTGACGCTGAAACACCAATCCATTTGGTGGGTAAAAAAGTTGTACCGATCTTACAACGCCTTGATGGGAAATATATGACTGAAAGTTTAGATATTGTGCAGTATCTAGATCATCTGAGTGAACCACGCTATGCACAAGGTGACTTGAACCCTGAGATTAAACTATGGCTTGATGGTAGTTTAAAACTGATTACTAAATTGATCGTGCCTCGTTTTGTGCGTGCAGACTTCGCAGAAATTTCTACACCAGTATCACGCCAAGCTTTTATTGAGCGAGAAACACAGGTCTTTGGTTCATTAGATGCATTGTTTGAGCAAAGCGATATTTATATTCCTATGATGAACAAACAATTGGCAGCATTAGATGTCTTAGTGGACCAAGATGAGCAGATTAACTTAACAGATTTTATTTTATTCCCTTGGTTACGTAGTTTGAGTATTGTTGCAGGCGTGCAATTTGCACCAAAAACACTCCGTTATATGAACCGTATTGCCACAGCAAGTAAAGTCCCCTTATTATTTGATCAAAATCTTTGATATGCACTAATTTGGTGCATTGTGTGGGTGTTATTTGTGAAACTATCCTTTATCTTATGTTTTTTTTAAGTGACCACTGAGATTAATTGTACTGAAACGAGTGTTTGTAGATTAAAATAAGGTATATGTGAGTAAATAAAAAACAATTGTTGGCTATTTTTGTTTTTAATAGTTAAAAGTATGGTGTGATACATTGTATTGGCATTATATATGCTTGTTTGTGTCGATGTAATGATGTAATAAAAATATTCAAAATAAATTGGGTGATATTATGACAAAACAAGCTTCACAAGACCTCTCTCAGGGGCTTAAAAATAGGCATGTCACCATGCTTTCGATTGCGGGGGTGATTGGTGCTGGACTATTTGTAGGTTCGGGGCATGCGATTGCGTCTGCGGGGCCTGCGGTACTGTTATCTTATATGGTTGCAGGTACATTGGTTGTTTTAGTCATGCGTATGTTATCTGAAATGGCGATAGCCCAGCCAGACAGTGGCTCATTCTCAACATATGCAGATCGTTCAATTGGAAAATGGGCAGGCTTTACCATTGGTTGGATGTATTGGTGGTTTTGGGTATTAGTGATTCCTTTTGAAGCAAATGCTGCGGCAACCATTATGAACTCTTGGGTTCCTGATGTGCCTATTTGGGTATTTGCATTTGTGGTCACGGCTGTGTTGACTGTGACCAATTTGTTTAGTGTTAAAAACTATGGCGAATTTGAATTTTGGTTTTCAACCATTAAAGTAGTTTCTATCATTGCTTTTATTGTAATCGGCTTAGCTGCCATTTTTGGCTTTTCTGCGAATCCTAATGTGAGCGGTGTGAGTAATTTATATGCTCATGGTGGTTTCTTACCCAATGGTTGGGGGGCTGTATTAGGTGCATTACTTGCAACCATGTTTTCTTTTATGGGCTCTGAGATTGTCACCATTGCGGCAACAGAATCAAAAGACCCAGAAAAGCAAATTAGCAAAGCAACCAATTCAGTCATTTGGCGTATTGCTTTATTTTACTTGCTGTCTATTTTTATTGTTGTGAGTTTAGTGCCTTGGAATGATCCAATGCTTGCCAAGATGGGGTCATATCAAGCCGTTTTACAGCTTTTACATATTCCATATGCGAAGTTTATTGTAGATGTTATTGTACTGACGGCTGTAACCAGTTGCTTGAATTCTGCATTGTATACAGCATCACGTATGGTATTTTCATTGTCAAAACGTGGCGATGCACCAAAATTCTTACAAACCTTGAGTCAATCTAAAACACCAATTTACGCAGTATTACTCTCAACAGCAGTTGCATTTTTATGTACTTTTGCGAATTATGCAGCCCCTGCAGAAGTTTTTAGTTTCTTACTAGACAGTTCGGGTGCAATTGCATTACTGGTTTACCTTGTAATTGCTGTATCTCAGCTAAGAATGCGTAAAAAGCTGATTCAAGAGGGTACAGATATTCGTATGAAAATGTGGCTGTATCCGTATTTGACATGGGCTGTCATTATATTTATTGTTGCAGCACTTGTGGTAATGTTTTTTGATCCGAAACATACTCATGAAATTACATCTACAGGCATTTTAGCGATCTTGGTAATCATTTCAGGTGTCATTGTTTCAAAAAAGCGTAACCATGCCCAATAGCATAAGGGCATAGTACAAAATATAACGTGTTAAATCGTTAAATGTTTTTAGGGCATGAGCAGTTACTCCTCTCATGCCTTTTTTTTCTTTTTTGGTGGAAGGTCTGTTCTGAAAAAGAGTAACTAAAATAACCACTTATAGTAGTGTTGTTGACCCTGTTCAGAAATTTCAAGTATGTATGCTTCGCCAGACTCTTCTCGCCAATCACCCAGTACAATTCTCTGTTTTTGCTCGAGTAGATGTATTTGTGGGCGGTGTGTATGCCCATGTATGAGATGGTCAACCTTTAATATGGCGTCAGATGTTGCGTTTGCATTGACATCCATAATGGTTGGTTTTTTATGTTGATGCGATTGTGCACTTTTTTTTCTAAAGCCGTTGGCGAGTTTTTTACGAAAAGAGAGTGGTGTTTTTTTGAGTGTAGACAGTACCAGTGGGTGTCGAATGACTTTCTTAAACCGCTGATAGGAAATATCATCTGTACACAGTGCATCGCCGTGTTCTAAGCGATATGTTTGATCTGCAATGTGTAGGGTATAGCTGTCTGGTAAGTAGACGCCTGCAAAGTGATCTAAAAATTGTTGACCTAAGGCAAAATCTCGGTTGCCAGCTTGAAAGTAAATACAATTCCCTGCATTTTGAAAGCATTGTAATTGCTGGATCATTTCATCTAACCATGGACTTTTTTGGTCATCACCAATCCAAGCGTTAAACCAATCGCCCAAAATATAGAGTTGTGTTTGCTGATTCTTATAATGCTCAAGTAAATCGAAGAACCCCCGAACGAGTCGAGGGTGCTGTTCAGACAAATGTAAGTCTGAAATAAAAAGGTATGTAGCCACTGTATGGAAGACTAAAATTATTCAGAAATAATTTTAGCAGACTCAATCACAATGTTTTCTAAAGGAACATCTGCATGGTAGCCACGGTTACCAGTGCGAACGCCTTTAATGCTTTCAACAACGTCTAGGCCTTCAGTCACTTTACCAAATACAGCATAACCCCAACCTTGAGTGGTTTTACCTGAATGGTTTAGGAAGCTGTTGTTTTTTACGTTAATAAAGAACTGAGCAGATGCAGAGTGAGGTGCTTGTGTACGTGCCATAGCAATTGTACCAACATCATTGCTTAGGCCGTTGTCTGCTTCGTTTTCAATAGAGTCACGGGTTACTTTTTCTTTGAAGTTTTCGTCAAAGCCACCGCCTTGAATCATAAAACTGTCAATGACACGGTGAAAAATCACGCCATCATAAAAACCATCACGGACATATTCTAGAAAGTTAGCCACTGTTTTAGGTGCTTTATCGCTGTTGAGTTCAAGAACAATACGTCCTTTATTGGTGTTTAACTCGACAAGAGGAAAACTCATTTCATAATCTCCTAATCATGGACACAATTGCCATGGTTTTTTGGTTGAGAGAAGCATAAGCAAACTGTAAACTAGATAGCAAGTATAAACATCAATTATCTTTGAAAAAAGCCAAGATGATGTTCCGTTTAGTCAAAATTTAACTGTATAGAAGTGAATAATCTATTATGAAGCCAAATGATGTTGTTTCAAATCTGCCTACCCCTCCGACGACAGATCGTCTTGCTTCTACTGAGTCTGTGCAGCAAGAACAACAGCCAGGCTTAGACTTTGTGCGTCAAATTATTACTGACGACTTAGCAGAGGGGCGTACACAAACAGTGGTAACACGTTTTCCACCAGAGCCAAATGGTTATTTACATATTGGTCACGTAAAAGCCATCTGTTTAAACTTTGGTGTGGCAAGTGAGTTTAATGGTCAATGTAATTTACGTTTTGACGATACAAACCCAGATGCAGAAGAACAAGAATATGTTACAGGTATTGCAAATGATATTCAGTGGCTAGGTTTTGAGTGGAGTGGTGACGCTCGCTATGCATCAAGCTACTTTGAACAACTTTACACTTGGGCCGTTGACCTGATTAAACAAGGTGATGCGTATGTAGATTTACAAACGCCTGAGCAAATTAAACTGAACCGTGGTAATTTTGTGGAAGCGGGTAAAAATTCACCATACCGTGATGCCAGTGTAGAAGAAAATTTACAGCAGTTTGAAAAGATGCGTTCTGGTGAGTACAGCGAAGGACAAGCTGTCTTGCGTGCTAAAATTGACATGGCAAGCCCGAATGTACACATGCGTGACCCAATTTTGTACCGTATTTTGCATGCATCGCACCATCAAACAGGCGATACATGGAAAATTTACCCAATGTATGACTATGCACACCCATTGTCTGATGCAATTGAGGGTGTTACACACTCATTATGTACTTTAGAGTTCCAAGACCACCGCCCATTTTACGATTGGGTGATTGCGAAAGTACATTCAAAAGATGTACCTCGCCAGTATGAATCATCTCGTTTAAATATTGACTACACCATCACTTCAAAACGTAAGTTACGCCGTTTGGTTGAAGGTGGTTTTGTGAGTGGTTGGGATGACCCACGTATGCCAACCGTTGTGGGGATGCGTCGCCGTGGTTTTACACCAGAAGGCTTACGTGATTTCTGTAAGCGTGTTGGGGTATCTAAAACAGATGGTGTGGTTGATGTGGCCATGCTTGAATTTTGTATTCGTCAGTCATTAGAAAGTACGGCTGCCCGTGGTATGGCAGTACTAGAGCCATTAAAAGTTACGCTGACCAATTTACCTGAAGCGATGGATTTGGTGCATGCACGTCATCCAAATGTAGACTTAGGCGAGCGAGTGATTCCTTTAACGCAAGAGATTTATATTGACCGTAAGGACTTTGAAGAAGTACCACCAAAAGGCTTTAAGCGTTTGACAGTGGGTGGTGAAGTTCGTTTACGTCATGCCTATGTAGTACGTTGTGATGAAGTGATTAAAAATGAGCAAGGTGAAGTTGTTGAACTAAAATGTTCAATAGATGCAGATACTTTGGGTAAAAAGCCAGAAGGCCGTAAAGTGAAAGGTGTGATTCATTGGGTATCTGCTACGCATGGTGTGCCTGCAGAAGTACGTATGTACGATCGTTTATTTAATGAAGCGAATCCAGATGCAGGTGATGACTTCTTGGCACATTTAAATCAAGATTCACTCAAAGTGGTACAAGCGGTGGTTGAGCCTGCACTTGCACAAGCTCTTGCAGAAGATCGCTTCCAGTTTGAGCGTGAAGGTTATTTTGTGGCTGATCGTTATGATCATTCAAAAGACAAATTGGTGTTTAACCGTATTTTAGATTTAAAAGACAGTTTTAAACCTGATGTTAAATAAATAATCATGTATTGATGAATAAGGGCTTTTTGGCATTGGTTAAAAGGCCCTTATTTTTTAGGGTAGTTTTTTTGTCGAATACTTTTGCTTTTATCATGTAGTTTTTTCTTGATATAAAGTACCAGTGCAAAACAGGCGGTCGCAATCGTAATAAATAGACCGTTCATGTAACTCATGAGTGAGCTGACATAGCCAATGGTCGTGAGTCTGTTCATCATTTTAACCACTTGTGGACTACTTTCTATCCCTGTAATCGCCCAACTACATAAATGCTCGCAGTTGTTAATAATTAAATGGTATTGGTTTTCATGCATACGTGAACGCATACGCCGTACTACCGCTTTACCTGAAAATTTGGGATTTTTATATGTACGAATATATACGTGTTTGCCATGTGAAAACTGCCAAAATTGCGTCAGTTCTATCGGACGTTTTTTAAATAAGTGGGCAAACCCTGAGTAATGTATAACACGCCCCCGACCAGCATATATACCGTGGTGGCTATAGCCCAAATGTTTCACAATTAAGTGTGAACCGATAGGAATATGTAGGCGTTGATGCTGTTTTTTCACAGGAAAACAAAGTAATCAAAGTCACGTTATTATAACAAAATTACGTCTTATATATTAAAAAATGACTGATTTTCACGAACTATTCAAAGCTAGACCATAGTCTACATCGCTTTTTAAAGATGGTTGGCATAGCTATTGCTTCTGTTGTTACATGAAATAAACAAAAATAGAAGGTTTTCATGAGCAAAGTAAAAGGGTTTTCTTCACCAGAAGATGAATATTTAGGAGTTGGGAAAAGCTTTGCCTATGGTTTACAGCATGTATTAATCATGTACGGTGGGATTGTTGCACCTCCATTAATTGTTGGCTCAGCTGTCGGTTTAAGTGCGAGCCAAATTGGCATGCTCATTACGGCATCATTATTTGTGGGTGGTTTGGCAACTTTGCTACAAACCGTTGGGGTGAAATGGTTTGGGGTGAAACTGCCTTTAGTGCAGGGGGTCTCTTTTGCAGGTGTAGCAACCATGATTGCCATTGGTACATCTGGTGGTGGTTTTCAAGCCATTTTAGGCGCAGTCTTTGCCAGTGCGATTGTGGGTTTAGTTATTGCACCATTTTTTGCAAGAATTGTAAGATTTTTTCCACCTGTCGTCACAGGGTGTGTTATCACCATTATTGGGCTATCACTGCTTCCTGTTGCGTTAAGATGGGTCATGGGTGGCAATAGTAAAGCACCGAATTGGGGCTCATTAGAAAACCTTGGTTTAGCTGCCATGACTTTAGTGATTCTATTAATTTTAAGTAAATTTGGCTCAGTTGCGATACGCCGTTTGGCTGTTTTGTCTTCAATTGTACTTGGAACAATTTTTGCCTATTTGCTTGGTTTTTGTGATTTTTCGAAAGTTACAACAGGCAGTTGGATTGCGTTTCCAAGCATTTTAGAATTTGGTATGCCAACATTTCAAATACCTGCCATTATTGCCATGTGTATTGTTATGATTGTTACACTTACAGAAACCACTGCAGATATTTTGGCAGTCAGTGAGATTGTAGGGACAGAAGCAGATCAAAAACGTATTGCCAATGGCTTACGTGCAGATATGTTGTCCTCAGCAGTTGCACCATTTTTTGGCACATTTATGCAAAGTGCATTTGCACAAAACGTAGGTTTGGTTGCCATTACGGGTATTAAAAGCCGTTTTGTGGTTGCTGCAGGTGGTGTTATTTTGGTGTTGCTTGGCTTGTTACCAATTATGGGGCGTTTTGTAGCAGCAATTCCAACACCTGTACTTGGCGGTGCAGGGCTAGTGTTGTTTGGTACTGTGGCAGCAAGTGGTATTCGCACCTTGGCACAAGTTGACTTCCGTGAGCAGAAAAATCTTATTATTGTTGCTGTTGCTATTTCAGCAGGCATGATTCCAATCATTAATGGTGATTTCTTTATGCACTTCCCTAAATGGGTACAAACGCTATTTCATTCAGGAATTAGTACAACCTGTATTGTTGCTGTATTTTTAAATATTTTCTTTAATCACTTTGCAATGGGTCGTCAAACAGCCTCAGCGAAAACAAGTACAGACTCAGTAAAATCATCACATTAAATTGGAGTCATAGCAGTGGGTAAGCTCACTGCTACTGAGTGATGTGTTGCGTATCAAATAAGTGATGAGAATCACTTATTTTTTTTGCGATATAAAATTGATTAGATGCTTTAACAATAATAATTTGGCTACGAATTGGAATTGTACCAAAGTCAGCATAGACCTGAATATAATGCAATTGACCATATTCATCTCTCACTCTTGCTTCAGCATGACGATGAGTTGAAGCCTCTCCATTAGAAATCGTTGCCAGTCTTCCTACTAAATTGGGGGCTTTATAGCGATAACGTGGTGTGATGACTTGGTTTAAGCAATGCACCATAAATACAGTAAAAAACGTACCTATAACGGTAGCCAGTGGTAATACATATAGCATGGTACTAAAGCTTTGCTGATAGGCAAAATAAGCGAATTGTACAAAGTAGCCTGCAAAGCTAAAATTTAGTAAAAAGAACAGGACAATCAGTACTTTTGAGAACTTTACCGATGAAAAGCTACGCCATAAATGACTCGGAATAACAGGTTTTAGAAAGTACAGCGGTTGTTTGCCAAAATAAAAACCAATGGTTTCAATGGCACTCATGGTAATGAGGCTCACAACACAGACATGAAATGGCAGTAATTCTGGGCTAAGTAAAAAATGACTAAACCGATGACCCATATAATATCCCCCTTACGTTAAAGCGTACATGTAGATGTCTTGTGATTTAAAAGCGTACCCCATGTTCGATAGCCTTGCGTATCTATATGAATTTGTCCAGAGGCATACACGCCTAGACCAAGATTAAGATTTGCACCATATTTTTGCCAAAACTTACACAATTCAACTTTTGTTGATGCAATCTGCTCTAAGTCAGCGTCTTGTGGCGTTGCAGGGCCAATTCTAAAATCAATGGCCGAATTATATAGATGTCGTGACTCATTCGCACCACCTGCACATTGGTTGGTGGGAAGGTCTCTGTATACAGACGTTACTTCAAAATCTTTAAGTATGTGCTGTTCTATAAGTTGTTTTAATACTTTGAGGGTGGCAACTTGATTTGGCCAAAGCTCTTGATTCGGTACAGCGTACTCTTGACTGGCACATTTTTGCCAATCTCTTGCTGTGCGAAATAGTTCAAATGAGGGTACAACATTGGCAACATGGTGTTTTGCTAAAAAGTTTTCGTAGGCACTGACTTGTTGAGCGTGGTTTTTCTCAGCTAACCATTGTGTGTAACTATTGGGTATGGCTTTGCTGATGACAACAGCATGCTTTAAATCTATTGTTGTAATACTATTACTGACGAGCAGTTTAGATGGCTCATTATGCTGAGTTGTAATAGGAGTTTGTATTGACTCACAAGACAGAAGCAGGAATGGCAGTGTAAAACACAAAAACGACTTTTTACGTGGCAATGCAGTCATATGGGTAGATCAAGTGAAGAGAAGGTGACTTGAGCGTAGTTTACGTGATATTTGAAATAGAAAAATGATTAATTGGGTGCTAAATAAAAAAGACCAGTAAATACTGGTCTTTCAAATTATTTTTCTAAGTACTGTAGCTTATCAGGCTTACCATTCCATTCATCACGGTCTTCTGGCTGTTCACCAATTTCGGTGATGTTCGTCCAGTTTTCTGCCTCTGCTAACTCTGCATTGAGTGCAATAAACACTTCTTGGCCTTCAGGTAACTCATCTTCAGAGAAAATCGCATTGGCTGGGCATTCAGGTTCACATAATGCACAGTCAATACATTCGTCTGGGTGAATAACAAGAAAGTTTGGCCCCTCATAGAAGCAATCTACAGGACATACTTCAACACAGTCTTGATATTTACATTTAATACAGTTTTCAGTGACAACAAAGGCCATAGCGACAGCTACCTAAAAAATTTGGTGTTAATTCTTGATTGTCATATTGTAGGCAAAAAAGGGGGTAACTAACAATTCCTTTTATTGATATTAATTATTAAAATCTATGAATAAGACACTTCTATATGAATTTTTCTGATTAATGATAATTAATATCATCTAAAACATGTTTCAAATTGTGAACAAAAAGCCATTGTCATATTTTTTTAAACAAACTTTTGCATGCTCGTAGTGTAGTTGTTTGAGATGTTCTTGATATGGCTTATATGGATGGTCGAATGAATAGCAAAACAGAATTAAATCAGCAAAAACAAATCAAAAACGCAAAACGTGGTGGACATAAACCGAGTATTGCTAAAGATATAAACAAACATAAAATACAAAAACTACAACGTTTCATGAAGGAGTTAGAGCAAGAATATGCCCAGCATTGGCATGAAGCCACGCATCAGGCACAGGTCTATGAGCAAGGTTATGCCCAAGCCCTGCATCATGTACAAAGTCGATTAACTGATATTCTAAGCATTAAATAATATATTAAATCTCGTACTTATTATGCTTTAAGTACGAGATTTTTGTCTTATTGAAGCTCAGATTTTAGTGCATAGAGTCGTTCTAAGGCTTGTTTGGGTGTCATGTCATCGAGGTCTAACTCGCGAAGCATTTGATCAATGCGTGATGGCGTTTCAACATGGATGACTTTTTCAACCACCTCAGGCTCAATCTGACTAAATAGGTCACTTTGTTGTGCTGTGCTTGGTGTTGTAAGCTGTTGTTTTTCTAACAGCTTGAGCTTTTTTTGTGCTTCTTTGATGACATTGTTTGGAATACCTGCCAACTTCGCCACTTGCAAGCCATGACTTTGACTGGCAGGGCCTGTTTGTACTTTGTGAAGTAAAATGAGGCTACCATTTATTTCTTTAGCAGTGACGTGATAATTGTCTATGTTTTGGTCTGAACCAAGTTCGGTAAGTTCAAAGTAATGTGTGGCAAATAAACATAAACATTTAATACGTTTCGATAAATCGAGTACGCATGCCCAAGCTAAAGACAGGCCATCATAAGTACTCGTACCACGCCCAACTTCGTCCATAAGTACTAAGGACTGTGGTGTGGCATGGTGCAAGATTTGTGATGTTTCCGTCATTTCTACCATAAAAGTAGACTTACCTGTAGAGAGGTCATCTGCTGAGCCAATACGCGTGAAAATACGATCGATTGGGCCAAGGAGGGCCTGTTCAGCAGGTACAAAACTACCACAATGTGCCAATAACGTAATCAGTGCTGTTTGACGCATGAAGGTAGATTTACCACCCATGTTGGGCCCTGTAATAATAGCAAGGCGGTGTTGGTGGTCGAGATGAGTGTTATTGGGCGTAAATGGGCTTTTATTGAGTGATTCGACTACAGGATGGCGACCTGCGGTAATGTGTATACCAGTTTCTACAGTAAAGTCAGGTTGAGTCCAATGTCTAAGTCGTGCTTGGTGAGCAAAGTTACTCAGTACATCGAGCTGTGCAATAGCACTGCTCATACACTGAAGTTGACCTAAATGACCACGCAGTTGTTCAAGTATTTGCTCAAATAGCATTTTTTCACGGGCTAAAGCACGTGACTCACTTGAAAGTACTTTATCTTCAAAGGACTTTAATTCAGGCGTAATGTAACGCTCAACATTTTTAAGTGTTTGTCTGCGAATATAGTGTGTTGGTGCTTGTTCTGCTTGGGCTCGTGAGAGTTCTATGTAATAACCACTGATACGGTTATAGCTAATTTTTAAGGTGTTAATTCCCGTTTCTTGTTTTTCTTTCACTTCAAGATCAATGAGGAATTGCCCTGCGTGGTCACGTATTTTTCTTAGCTCGTCAAGTTCTGGGTCAAAACCTTCTGCAATGACTTGCCCATCACGTAGTAGTACAGGGGGTGCTTCTACAATAGCAGCAGATAAATATTGATGAAGTGATTCAAAATCGCCAATGTCTTGGGCTAAATCTTGAAGTAGCTTGGCCGATGGCGTTAATCTGAGTAAAGGTTCTAAAGTCTGTTTAAGCTCAGGCAGTTGTGCACATGCTTGTCTAATTAAAACCAAATCACGAGGGCGAGCTGTACCTAAAGCCACTCGACTCAACACCCGTTCAATGTCGCCAATCTGTTTTAATGGGGCTCTAATATTACTTTCATGGTCGTACTCAAGCATATGGCGAATCGCATCAAGCCGTTGCTCGAGTATGGCGCTGTCTCTGAGCGGTTGCATGAGTGTACGGCGTAATAAACGTGCCCCCATGGCAGTTTGGCAGTCATTCACCAAATCAAATAAAGAGGTTCCATGTTCAAATAAGGGCTCAACGATTTCTAAGTTACGCCGTGTTACAGGATCTAGTGCAATGAAGTCTTGGCTTTGTTCAACTTGTATGGCTTGAATGTGTGGTAACGCCGTTTTTTGAGTTTCTTTGGCGTAGTGAATTAGTGCTGCCGCCGCTGCTTGTGCAAGGGGCAGGTGGTCTATACCAAAGCCTGCAAGTGTTGAAACATTCAGCTGATCACATAAGGTTTTATGTGCATTGTTGACATTAAAGTCTACATTTGGGCGTTTTGTAATTGGACACTCTTGTTGTTTTTTAATGAGATCTATGATGTTTTCATCAATTAAATCTTCATCAATTAGAATTTCACTTGGCATAAGCCGAGACAGTTCAATACCCAATAATTCGGGTTTAAACTCAATTTGCTGTACTTTAAAAAGACTTGAGCTTAAGTCGAGTAAGGCAATACCAACTTGATTTTGTTTAATACTTAAAGCCACTAAATTTGAGCTTTGTGTGCTGTTTAATAAAGCATCATCTGTAAGTGTGCCTGGTGTTAAAATACGCACGACTTGTCGGTCTACAGGGCCTTTGCCTGTGACTTCACCCACTTGTTCACAAATGGCAACAGTTTCACCACGTTTGACTAAGCGAGCCAAGTAACCTTCTGCAGCATGGTAAGGTACACCAGCCATTGGAATAGGGTCACCGCCACTTTTCCCCCGATGGGTGAGTGTTATGCCAAGTAGTTTAGCAGCCTTTTTTGCATCATCAAAAAATAATTCGTAGAAATCACCCATACGGTAAAATAATAAGCTGTGAGGGTGTTGGATTTTTACATTGAGATACTGCTGCATCATGGGGGTGTGTGCTGCAATATTTTCAAAAATTTGATTGAGTGTTGACACAAGCAAGCCTTAAATTGAATAAAAACAAGAACAATGTGAGGTGACTTTACTATAAATAATGTTGAATAAACAGGTTGTATAGATACATGCAAAGCATGATCAAATAAAAAGGATTTAATTTATTATTTTTTAACCACTTTGTGTGGCTTAGTCTTTCGTTATATTTGACTTTATTTTGAGCATTTTTAGTGTTTATATATAGCATCTGCTTACTTTTTAAGGCATAGTCAAATAAAGCAATAAAACTAACCTGTAAAATAATGGAGCTGAACATGTCTGGCAAAATAGATACAAAAATATTACTTATTGGTACGCAATCTGAAATTTATATTCAGGCATTGCAAGCCACATTTAGCACAGTACATCAGCTTGCATTAGAACAAGACCAGACTGAATTTCTAAAACAACATGGACACGAGTTTAAAATTGCAGCAACAAGTAATAATGTCGGTATTCGTGCCGCGTTGATTGACCAATTACCTGAGCTAAAAATTATTGCAAGTTTTGGTGTGGGTTTTGATAGCATTGACGTGGCTTATGCAAATAAAAAAGGTATTGTTGTTACCAATACACCAAATGTATTGAATGATTGTGTAGCAGATACAGCCATGATGATGACTTATGCACTGTCTAGACAGCTTTTACAAGCAGACCGTTTTGTTAGAACAGGACAGTGGGCAAAAGCTGAGTATCCATTGACGCGAAATACAGCACGAAAAGTTTGTGCCATTTTAGGTATGGGAAATATTGGTGAAGCGATTGCTAAGCGTGCTGAAGCTGCAGGCATGGAAATTATTTATCATAACCGTAGTAAAAAATCGCATGTGTCATACCGTTATGTAGACAGTGTAGATGAATTAGCCAAACAAGCCGATGTACTGGTATTGGCTTTACCAAGTACAGGCCAAACAAAACATATTCTGAATGCAGATGTATTGGCACAAATGAAAAAGACTGCTTTTGTGGTGAATATTGCACGTGGTTCCGTGATTGATCAAAAAGCACTGATTCATAGTCTACAAACAGGTCAAATTGCAGGAGCGGGCTTAGATGTCTTTGAGGTTGAGCCTTGTGTAGATAGTCCGTTATTGAGCATGGACAACGTCGTTTTGACGCCTCATTATGCCAGTGGTACTTATGAAACACGCCAAGCGATGGCTGATTTAGTGGCTGATAATATTAAAGCATATTTAGATGGCCGTGAAGTATTAACCCCTGTGACTGTTTAATTGTAATGAGTGAGTACATGGCTCTAAATAGATACATGTACTCTATTATGTGTTGAGCAAAAAATTGGGCAACATTATATTTGTATTGAGGTGTATCGTTATAAAAAGTTGTGTTGTATTCAGCGTGTGAAAATAAAAAATGATTAAAATGTACCTTATATAATACTGGTGAAAATAATGAAAATTTCAACATGTTTATCTATATTTCTAATGACCTTAACTTTCCCAAGCCTAGGTCATTGCTTTACACCTTCTGGGTCATGGACGCTCGTTGATGATACGCCAGATGTAAAAGATTATTTTTTTAGAGTTAATGTTGATCCAGGGGAAGAGTATAAAAATATTTCAACTGATGTGACTGCACCCTCATCGGTTTATTTTGCACAATACGTGACGTTTCAACAAGCCAATGGCGGTTATTTAGGGTTACAGCGAAGCCGTGGTCAAAAACGAGCATTGGTTTCATTATGGACAGGCGATAAACCTGAAGAAAGTAAGTATTTTAATGCAGTAGGAGGTGCACTACCTAAGTTGGAGAGTTGTCATGAGTTTGGTAAGTGTTCATCCATTCAAGGAGCGTATGCGTGGAAAGTTGGTCATCAATACCGATTTAGATTTGAAAAAAGTCCAACATTAAAAGATAAAGGTGGGCAATGGTGGCAGATTACCTTAACTGATTTAACAACCAATCGCACCGATATTCTAGGTCAGTTAGAGACACCACTGAGTTTTGGGGGCTTAAAGAAATCAAACGGATTATTCCTTGAATATTTTTGGGGGCCTTACCGCTGTGATACCTTGAGACATGCAAATACAACATATTATGCCATTCAAGGAAATTGGGGGAAATCTACAAAACTGGCTTCAAAGGATGGCACGGGGTATGGCAAAGTCCATGAGTGTGCAAATGATCTATTGCTACCGAATACATCAGCGACAACGTTAGGGTCAAGTTCTTATGTCGGCCGTGATAATGCTGTTGAGGCGGTTGGAAATCAATATCGTGGTGTGCAAAAGTGGGATTCTTCGGTAAATTTTGTGCGACAAGGGATTTTTTATTCTAAGAACCTGAATGACACCTATCCTGTATTATGGCAAGCTAAAAAAACAGGTCATGTGCAAGACATTCCAACTACTGAGGTATCTAATAGTGACTGGCGTTTTATAGGGTTAGGTTATCCGATTATTAATGATCTTTATCTGACAAATCGCCCATTATTTCAGTGGGATCAGCGTAATGATCGTGACGTGATTGTTGGTGATTATTTTGTTTATTCTAACCCATATAGCAAAGACGTAGAATATTTTAAACTGAAAAGAAAATCTGCAGGATATTTCCCAACCGATAAAAGCAGTAATGCAGATTGGGAATATATTGGTCGTCATTTTATTAAAGGAGAGCCTTTAAAGCCACAAGTGTATTCAACGTGGGGGGCGAATAATCGTTATGGGAAAGTTGGCGAGGTCTTTCGCTCAGGTCACTTATTATTTCGACTAAAAACAACCGCTCAATATTGGTATTTCCCTGATCAGGGGGCGACAAGTAATACATGGTGGGATTTAATAGGTATTTTGCCTTAAATGCTTGTGTATGATGATGGGTCAAGATTTCAATACAAATATTGACCCATTTATTTTTTTAAAGATATTGATGAAGAGTTACTTCGCTTTCTAACGATTAAATACATCATAAGTAAATCTTTTTTATTTTTAAGAAACCTCATGATATTAGGCTGATGTATGAGTTAAGCCTAAGGGGATTAAATGGGGTAGAGGTTTTATGTTAAGTTTGTATTTTGGGTTGGCTATTTTTTGTTTTATTGCCTCGGTAACCCCAGGGCCAAATAATATTATTTTAATTATTGCAACGCATCGAGCAGGTCTTGTTGGGGCAATACCTGTACTTTTAGGCATTTGTGTTGGATTTTCTATCATGCTTGCCTGTAGTGGCGTGGTGCTTGGTTACTTAAATCAAAATATTTATGTGCATAATATTTTGGCAGTTGTGAGCCTGTGTTTCTTACTTTATGTTTGTTATTGTATTTTTAAAATGAATATTAATGATAAATTAGTAGATGATGATGCAAAAAGTAAAGACTTTAATTTTTTCACAGCATCTTTATTTCAATGGATTAACCCCAAAGCTTGGATTATTTGTAGTGCCGCTGCTGCAACTTATGTAAAAGCAGACATGGGGTATGGCAGTGTATTTTTAACTGCGTTTGTTATGTCTATTTTAGGTTGTACCCCATGGCTGGTTTTAGGTAGTTATTTAGATCAAATCTTAAATACCACGCTTAAAAAATCTATATTCTTTAAGAGTATGGCAGTCATTTTATTGGTGACAGTATTGTATTCATACCTTGCATAGCATACATGGTGATTGAGTTGGATATTGCAACATTAAAGCATTTTGCACAGTATTATATTTGGGCAACTGCTCGTTTAAATGAAACGTTGGTGCAGGTGTCTGAACAAGATTTTATACAGGAAAAAGGTCTATTTTTTCATAGTATTTTAGGCACACTCAATCATTTATATGTAGGCGAAACATTGTGGTTTGCCCGATTTAACCAATTAGAGCCACCCCAGTTGAGGTTAAACCAAATTGTTTTATCGGGTAAACAAGATATATTGATCGGGTTGCAAGAAAAAGCAGTGCAATGGCAATCATTTCTTGATGTTATGCCAGAGTCTTTATTAGATAGTGATTTAAACTATATATCTTCTACAGGAGCTGAGTATTGTTTACCTTATGGACAAACGTTGTTGCATGTATTTAATCATGCAACACACCATAGAGGCCAAATTACTGCTGCACTGACACAGTTTGGTTATACATGTCCTGAACTTGATTTGGTGTATATGTTGGTTGAAAATAGGGTTTAAGTACTATTGTACTTGGTTGGTAAAGTTTTTAGATTATGGTTTTGAGTCATTTGCATTCTATTTAACTTTTTTGTGTATATTGTTGTTTTATAAATATAATAATTCGCCACGATTAAAAAATGAAATAAAAATGACACCTTGATCTAATATGCTATCTTTTGTACTCATTTTATTTTAAACAAAGCCCCCCCAAGCTAAAAGATAAGGTTAAATGGCTTTAAATAGAGGCATAGATGTTTTTATAGTGATAAAAATACTCAAGGTTTTTAGTTTAGAGTAAGAGAAAAGTGCAATAGGGGGCAGTGAGTCATTATTTATCAGTGGCCTTTTTAGGTTTTTAGGCTAAGAGGTCAGTCATTTTATAGCGATGCTCCTTCGATAGCATTGTCTTTTATAAAGTCTTTAAATTTCAGTTTTTAAAAAAATAATACCACTGGTGTTATAAGTTTTTTGGGGGAAGTGGTATGCATAAACATCAAATTAAATTCAAATATTTATCGATGATTCAGCATGGTTTATTACGATTGTTTACATGTAAAACATTGCTACACGTTCGCCGTTGGTTAATGCATTATATTCCTTTTCTGAAATTAAAAAGTGAAGTCACTGATGTTGTATATTTATCTTGGTTGGTAGATGTTGATGCAGTGACCGCACAATATCCTCATTTTGTACCTTTTTGGCAAAAAGATGGCAAAACTATTTTTACAATTTTGACCTATCAACATCATCATTTTGGCTTCGCATTTTTAGGTTGGTTGCGTAAATTGTTCCCATCACCTAAGCAAAGTAATTGGCGTTTTTATTTAGCCACAACACACGCCAATAAAACGGTCATCTTTGAGCAAATCATTGTTGACCAGTTCCTTTATGTGCTTGGGGGGCGTTTAGCAAGTGATGTCATGCCTGCACAATTGGCAACACAGTTTGAGCATCATATAAATAGAAATATGCTGTCCGATGAAATAAGGACGCATATTCAATTGGATGATCAGTATTCATTTTCCTCCCAAATCAGAACAACAGATCAAACACAGTTGCCTGACGTATGGAAGCCATTGTTTAAAGATTGGAATGAGGCGGTCACATTCTTGGTCGATCAAGATCATGCTTGGTCACAGTGGAGCGATGATGCTGAGCATATTTCGCAAGGAGATATTGATATGTCCATTCAGCCGAACCAAATTAGACCTGCAAAAGTACAAAACATTCAAAGTCCTGAGATTTTAAAACAGTGGACAACGGACACAGAGCAAGAGGTATTTGCTTTTGTTGTGTCAGATTTACATTTTTATGTGCAGGGTGAGCATATGTTACTTAGAAATAGCTCATATTAATAACGAAGTCTAAGCAAAGGGTCTTAGAATTGTTGGTTATTTAAACCAGAAATGAAATGCCAGTCGATTTTCTAGAGCCTATATCAGATTTTATGTAAGTGCCTTTTTGGGTATTTCAAAATTCTATGGTTTTGTCATAAAAAAGCCATATAGAATCATCATCTATATGGCTTTTTAAGAAGCGTGTTAACTCTTAACCAAATGGAACCCCAATTTTAAATACAAATTGGTTACGTCCGTGGTTGTCTGAAACTTTGTTGTAGCCTGTGGCACAGTCGGCAGTACCATCTGCAAAACATTTACCTTGAAGTTGATAACGCCATGCTGCAGTTGCCCACCATTTTTGTGAAGCGTAATGTACTGTTGGGCCAATAAAGTGAGCCGTTTGTGTATGCTCATTCCAGAAGTAGCCATCATGGTCTGTGTGTAAGCGTCCTTCTAAACCTGCAGACCAATTGGGTGCAAAACGGTAGCTCGCACCATATAGAATGTCTCCCATTGAGTTGCGAATGGTTCCAGCATTATCATATTTTTCTTTTTCTGGCTCGTATAATAAGTTTAGTGCAACAATCAGACGGTCATCTAAGAAGTTAGATTGTAGTAAAAGGCGAACTTCAAGTGAGTCTTCTAGTCGGCCTAGTGTTGGTTCAACATATACCCCAACACCGACTGGTGAAGTGACTGGGTTGATTGCTCTCCAAATGAGCTCTAAAGACCCGCCATCAACAGTGAATTTTTTGTATGAGTCTGCGTCATGTGCACTAGAAGGTACACCAAAGCCTGCATTACATGGGTTTGCATCGCCATCACACATGTCTGGATTGGTATAGTTTTTCTTGGCCTGTATAGAATATGCATTTAAATAGCCTGCAATTTGTACGTCATCCGATACGCCATATTCTATTGCTGTACGGTACAAGCCTAAATTGTATGAGCCAGTTTGTTGGCCATGAGTAACATCAGCGCGTTGCTCAAATTCATACGTACCTTTTGGTTGTGTGTCTAATGTATATAAAAAACCAAAAAGCCCCTCACCAGCATGGGTGACGTTGCTGACACTACATGCCAAACATAAAGATAAGATCGTCTTTCTTAATGAAAATTGTCGCATTTTAGTTACTCTTTTTTATTGAGTGTTAATGATTATCATTTTTTCTTAATTTTTTATTAATTTTTGCACGATTTTTTAATTGCTTTTTAAGATACACTCTTAAAAATACGGATCCAATAAAAACATAGAGACGGTTAGTCATCATGAAATGGACAACTTGTTTGGGTGCTACATTACTTGTGACTCCCATTGTTTCACATGCCACGATTTATCTTACCAATGAACAAGTAAAGCAGGTTATTTTCCCAAACCAAATGCTTGTAAAGGAAAATATTCAACTGACACCAGAAAAAATTAAACAGCTTAAACAAATTTCGGGTATTAACTCTGCACTCAAAACAGATCAGATTTATAAAACCAAAGAAGGGGATTGGCTGATTATAGATCAGGTGATTGGTAAGCATGAAATGATTACTTACGCCGTGGGAATTCACGCCAATGGCAGTATTAAACAAATTGAAGTGATGGAATACACAGAAACGTATGGTGACCAAGTCAGAAATGCATCATGGCGTGATCAATTTGTAGGTAAAACTTCAAATTCTGCGCTGACTTTAGGTAAAGATATTAAAAATATTAGTGGTGCAACATTGTCTTCTAAGCATTTAACCGATGGTGTGCACCGTGCAATGGCATTGTATGCAATGGAACTAAAATCATTAAAATAACGCGTTCTCGTCCATTACTTGGTACATTTGTAGATATCCATGTACATGTGCCTAATAAAAGCCAACTTATGGTTGATCGGGTACATGTGGCGATATCACAAGCTTATCAAGTCATTGAGTCTGTACAGTCTTTAATGAGCTTTCACGACAAAAATAGTGCCCTTAATCAATTAAATGCAACAGCCCATACCACAGTAGTGCAAACACACCCTTGGATTTATGCAGTATTGCAACGTGCTCAAAAAATACATCATTACTCAGATGGATTATTTGATTGTAGTATTGCACCTATCTTGGTGGATTATGGTTTTTTACCTACACATCAATCCCATAACAATACTAACAACCAGTGGGCTACACAAAAAGATGTCATCTTATTGTCTCAAAATAGAGTTCAATTTAAATCACCTTTAAGCCTAGATTTGGGTGGTATTGCAAAAGGTTTTGCGGTAGATCTAGCACTACATTGTTTAAGACAACACCACATTAAACATGTTGTCATTAATGCGGGAGGGGATTTACGAGTGATGGGAGACTTTGAAGAAGCGATTTATATTCGTAACCCTGTTCAACCAAGCCAAGTAAAGTATTTGGGGAGCTTATCTAATGGCGCAATTGCAACATCGGGGAGTTATTTTGCAACAAAAATGTACCATCAGCAGCAAGTATCACATTTGATTGACCCTTTAACACAGCAGTCCGTGGTTACGGATCAAAGTTTTACTGTACTTGCCCCACAGGCATGGCTTGCAGATGCTTTAACTAAAGTGTTGGTACTAAGTGAAAATACCGAACACACTTGTTTTAAGCATTTTGGTGCGAAAGCATTGATTATAGAAAAATTTGAGAGTGAATGGTGAAAACATCAATTCGATTGCCTAAAATTCAAAAATATACCTTATATGTGATTTGGACGGTTTTAAGTATCACGGGGGTGTATTTTGCATATAGCCAAGATTGGAAAATGTATGATCCAAGCGATCTGACGGTATATAGTCTAAAATTACACGGTATTTGTGCCAGTATAATGCTGATCTTAATTGGAACACTGATTCCAATCCATATTCAACGCTCATTAGAAATCAAACGCAATGTAAAATCAGGCATTCCGACACTGGTGTTTATGCTGTTATTGGCTTTTAGTGGCATTGGTTTGTATTACAGTGCAGAAGGTTGGATAAGTGTTGTTAAGTTAGTACACATTTGGGTGGGTATTTTAATGATAGTTCTTATCCCATTTCATATTTGGCTTGGTCGTAGACGTAAAAAAATCACACTACCATAAGGTTGTAGTGTGATATCTGATTTACGCTTTAAATTTTATAGCATGGTAAGCCAGTGTTAACCAACCCAAAATCATCAGCAGGCCACCAAAAGGAGTGATTGCGCCGAGTACACGAGGTAAGCCTAAACTCATGACATAAAGCGAACCACAGAAAAATAAAATGCCGACTTGAATAAGTATAAAGCTGGCTTTAATTGGAAAAGCTGGTACAGCTTTAGCCAATATAGAGAGTGCAAGAAGGCCTATTGCGTGGTAGAAAAAATATTCTGTTGATGTATGCCACCATGTGAGTTGTTCTACACTTGCACGTGTTTTTAGCCCATGTGCACCAAATGCGCCTAAAATCACGGCTATTGCCAAATTAATTGCAGAAATTGCAAGCCACATCTTTTGCTGTCCTTGAATCTATCATAATGAGCATCAGTATAAGCATGCAGAAAAAGAAAGGGTAGCACTTATGGCTACCACTTTATTAGATCAGTCAATGCCGTTGAATTAATTGGAAGACATGGCGACTTTAATTTTTTCCATTGCATTTTTTTCGAGTTGGCGAATACGTTCTGCTGACACGTTATATTCAGATGCCAATTCATGCAAAGTCGACTTGTCATCATCAAGCCAGCGTCGTTGTAGAATATTCCGTGAGCGGTCATCTAAGTCATTCATTGCACTATGCAGTGCATTGTTACTTTCTTCCTCCCAATCCTCATCTTCAGCAAGACGAGCAGGATCGTAACGATTATCTTCAAGATAAAGTGAAGGTGAGACGTAGTGGCTAGACTCATCGTCATCGTCATTTTGACTCTCAAAGGCAGCATCGTATGATGTTAAACGCCCTTCCATTTCTAAGACTTGTTCAGGTGTAACATTTAAGTCTTTTGCAATTGACTCTGCTTCTTTGAGTGTAAGACGTTTGCTTGATTTTTTTAAACTTCTTAAATTAAAAAAGAGTTTACGCTGTGCCTTAGTGGTTGCAATTTTAACAATACGCCAGTTTCGAATCACATACTCATGAATTTCTGCTTTAATCCAATGTACTGCAAATGACACCAAACGTACGCCCATACTTGGGTCAAAACGCTTAACGGCTTTCATTAGGCCAAGGTTACCTTCTTGTATAAGGTCACCCTGAGGTAGGCCGTACCCTGCATATGTTCGTGCAATATGAATGACAAAGCGCAGGTGAGACATCACTAACATTTTAGCGGCATCTAAATCTTGGTTATAAAAATAACGATTCGCCAGCTCTCTTTCTTGCTCTGGCGTTAATATGGGAATTTGGTTGACACTACTGATATATGCTCCCAGATTTGCACCTGGTGCAGACAACGACAGGGGCATCGGTAGATTGCTGCTGTCAGTCATGGATACTCCTTAATGGGATACGTTTTCACGTGAGTTTTATGATAATTCGCTTTACAAGATAGATTAAGGTAAAAAGCGTATATAAATGTAAATAAGTATATCAATGGTGAGCGTTCAAGTATTTTGAGTATTAAATTGAATACAAAAGTGAAACTCGACTTCAGATATTTTAATCAAAGTGCAATGGATATTACGTAACTGACAAAAGCGTAAGATATCTATTTCACTATTGGGGTCAGAGGTAATCAGTTTTAAAGGTTGATGAGGATGGTCTTTAATCGCACGCTTGAGCATGAGTAGTGGCAAGGGGCAAGTTTTATTCGTTGCATCAACAGTGACAAAATTTTGTACGTGTTGTGAGGTCATAAAAATCTGTAAATACTTCAAATATTCAGATTATTTTAGCAAAAACATATGGGTTTAAAAAGTGATATTTAAAGAATTGAAATGATAAGCAGAATTTCAGCAGATTATTTATAAAAACAATAAAAGATTTGTTGAAAATATTCTATGAATTACGAGTTAAGCGTGTTACTCTCGAATAGTAATTAAGGGGAGCTTAAATATAACAGCCCACCATAAATACATTTTTTGGATGTAACCGGATTTTGTTGATAGTTTTACAGAAATGATCACAAGCTTAGAAATAATAAAATTTTTAACACTTGTTCACTCTGCTGTTTGCAACACCGGGTGGTCCTTTTCAATATCACTGAGGATTAACTTATGACAGTACGTGAACAAGGCGTAGTTAAATGGTTCAACGACACTAAAGGTTTCGGCTTTATTCAACGCAATGGCGGCGACGATGTATTCGTTCACTTCCGTGCTATTCAAGGCGACGGTCACCGTTCACTACGTGACGGCCAACGCGTTGAATTCAGTGTTGTGCAAGGTCAAAAAGGTTTTCAAGCTGAAGAAGTTCAGCCTTTAGACTAAGTATTTGGCAAATTGCTGAATATGACACCCCGATAGTTAACACTTCGGGGTGTTTTTGTTTATAATGCTGTTTCATTAAACTGAGTTAGAGATTCATTTAGAATGGCAGCAGGTTTTGAAACCATTAAGTTACACCCACAGTTAAAACAGGCGATAGACTCGCTCGGTTTTAAATCTATGACTCCCATACAACAACGCGTCCTTCAGTTTACTTTAGCAGGGCATGATGCCATTGGCCGTGCACAAACAGGGACAGGAAAGACTGCCGCTTTTTTAATTAGTATTATTAATGATTTGTTGAATAATCCAATACAACAACAACGATACCGTGGTGAACCACGTGCTTTAATTTTAGCACCAACAAGAGAGCTTGCTATTCAAATTGAGCAAGATGCCAAAGAACTGACAAAATTCACAGACTTAAGTGTTTTAACTTTGGTGGGTGGTGTCGATTTTGATAAGCAAAAAAAACAGCTAGATCAAAAGCATGTAGACATTATTGTCGCAACGCCAGGTCGCTTAATTGACTTTAGTGAGCAAAAAGAAATTTGGTTAGATCAAATTGAGTTTTTAGTCATAGATGAAGCAGACCGCTTGTTAGACATGGGATTTATTCCAAGTGTGAAGCGAATTATTCGCTTTGCACCACGTAAAGAACAACGCCAAACGCTGATGTTTTCTGCAACTTTTAGTTATGATGTCCTCAATTTGGCTAGGCAGTGGTTATTTGAGCCAGTGACGGTTGAAATTGAGCCTGAAAAGAAGACTAATGCAGACGTGGAGCAGCGTGTGTATGTGGTTTCAAAACAAGATAAATACAAACTACTCAAAGAAATTTTGTCGAAAGAACCGATTGAAAAAGTCGTTATTTTTGCCAATAGACGAGATCAAGTCCGTAAAATCTATGATCATCTGAAAAAAGACAACTATGCTGTAGTGATGCTGTCGGGTGAAATCTCACAAGACAAACGCTTAAAAATGCTCGATCAGTTTAAGTCAGGTAAACATCATATTATGATAGCAACCGATGTTGCAGGCCGTGGTATACATGTCGATGGTGTTTCACATGTGATTAATTATACTTTGCCTGAACAGTCAGATGACTACGTACACCGCATTGGTCGAACAGGCCGTGCAGGAACACAAGGGGTAAGTATTAGTTTCTTATCTGAAGATGATGCCTTTTACTTGCCAGATATTGAAAAAGCGATTGGGCAAAAACTTCCCTTAACACGCTTAGAAGGCTACTGCTAATCATACTTACACAAGTCCATATTCTGGGCTTGTGTTGTTTTAGGTGGTGAAATTGAATACAAACCATATTTACGCTATGTTGGGTCTGCGTAATAATACTGGCGTATTTTTTTTAGATTATGCTAACCTAAATAAAATTTAACAAAACTGATTGAGACACTTATGACATTATCATCTGTAGATTTAATACATGACAATATGCTTCAACGCCAATCAGTAGGGCTTTTGAGTGAACCTGCACCGAATAAGCAACAGTTAGAGCGTGCGTTCCAAGCGGCTTTGACAGCACCAGATCATCACCGCCTCAAGCCCACCAGTTTTGTTGTCATTGATGAAGAAAAGCGTCAGGCTTTTGGTAACTTGCTATCACATGCTATGGCAGACTTTGATGGTATAGATCCGACACAAGTTGAGCGTGTGAGATCTCATCCGCTTCGAGCGCCACTTTTAGTACTTGCACTTACCACCTTAACAGATCACCCGAAAGTGCCACATTATGAACAAATTTTAAGTACAGGTGCTGCTGTACAAAACTTTTTATTGTCCCTGCAGTCACAAGGTTTCTCAACCATTTGGCGTACAGGCGCAGTTGTAGAATCAAGTACCTTAAAAAAAGCACTTGGCTTACAAGAGCGTGATTATATCTCTGGTATTATTTATATTGGTACAGCAGATAAAGCATTACAACAACGCACAGACCATAATGTAGATGGTCATATTTCTGCATGGCAGAGTGATGCAGATTTAGAAGCGAAGTAACTTAAACATGATAGAACAAGTATTCTCTGAAGCTGTGAGCAAAACACAAAGTCATCAAAACCAACTAAAACTTGCTATTTTGGGTGGTGGAAGTTTTGGTACGGCAATGGCCAATATGGCTGCAAAAAATGGTTGTGATACTACACTGTGGATTCGTAATGCGGATGTTGTAGCTGAAATTACTCAAACACGTATTAATAAAAAATACCTACCTGATTTTGAGCTCGATGCGACATTGAAGGTTTCTGCATCATTAGAAGAATCTGTTTTAGGTTGTGATTTGATTTTGGTGGCAATTCCTAGTCATTCATTTCGTGCAATTCTGAAGCAGATAAAACCATTTATTACTGCACAAGCTGTCATTTCTTTGACCAAAGGTATTGAACCCGATAGTTTTTGTTTTATGAGTGAAATTATTCAACAAGAATTACCACAAGTGCCTTATGGCGTGATTTCTGGCCCAAACTTAGCCAAAGAAATTGTCGCAGGCATGCCAACAGGTACAGTGGTAGCAAGTCAATCAGACTTGGTGCGACATGCTGTGCAAACATCACTACATAGTGCAGTTTTTCGTGTTTTTGCAAGTGACGATGTCTATGGTGTAGAGCTTGGTGGGGCACTTAAAAATATCTATGCTATTGCTATGGGTATGGCTGCAGCTTATAACATTGGTGAAAACACCCGTAGTATGATTTTGACCCGAGCACTTGCAGAAATGAGTCGCTTTGCTGTAAAGCTGGGTGCAAATCCACTTACATTTCTAGGGCTTTCGGGTGTTGGTGATTTGTTTGCCACCTGCAATAGTGCACTGAGTCGCAATTACCAAGTGGGTTTTGCACTTGGAAAAGGACAAATGCTTGAAGAAGCTACAAAAGCACTTGGACAGACTGCAGAGGGAATCAATACAGTCATACAAGTGCGTAAGCGAGCCATTGAGTTAGATGTTTATATGCCAATTACCAATGCATTATATGAAGTGATTTTCGAACAGGCTCCTGCACTAAATATGGCATTGTCACTTATGAAAAATGGGCATCGTAGTGATGTTGAATTTGTTTTACCACATCAAGAGAATATGCTATTTAAATAATTTGGAGTGTGAAAAATGCAACTTACGTTGGTTCGTCATGGTGAAGCACATCCTGCTGGTGTTGATGGTAATGATACCATTCGACCACTCACACCAAGAGGTCATGAGCAAGCTGAGCAGACTGCACAGTATATCAAACAAAAAGTTGCGCAACCTGATTTGTTTGTTGTGAGTCCACTACTTAGAGCACAGCAGACCCTTAAACATATACAACAACAGTACCCAAACATTCCTGTTATGTTGTGTGATCATATCAAACCTGATGATGATGCTGAGGTTGCTGTAGAGTGGCTGTCTTATTTAGATTTTGAAAATGTGGTCGTGGTGTGTCATATGAATGTTGTGGCACATATAGAAGAACTTTTGTTGGCACAGAGTTTTCACTCATTTTCACTTGCTGAAGCTCGTATATATGATCAAGCGGTGATTGCTAAAGGATTGTCGGAATTAAAAGGTGGTTTTATTCCTCAAGATAAATAATAGATTACAGAGAGTATGACAGTTTTATGAAAAATAATAACGCATAAAGCATAGTATTTATAAAGTTAAATGCCCTATAATACACCAAGTTAAAGCCAATGAAATTGATTGCATATGATGTATTCACTCGCTCGACCTCTGTTATTTTCTTTGTCACCAGAGCGTGCACATGAGTTGACATTATCTTGGTTAGATCGTGCATATCGCTTAGGCTTACTTAAAGCGAAAACGATTCAAAAACCTGTCACATGTATGGGTATTGAGTTTGCCAACCCTGTTGGTTTAGCCGCAGGGTTAGATAAAAATGGTGCACATATTGATGCACTTGTCGCACTTGGCTTTGGGTTTATTGAAATTGGTACAGTAACACCAAGACCACAAAGCGGAAATCCCAAACCTCGCTTATTTAGAATTCCTCAGGCACACGCTATTATTAACCGTATGGGCTTTAATAATGACGGTGTAGATCAGCTGGTTGAAAACGTAAAAGCTGCAAAATATACAGGTGTGCTTGGTATTAATATTGGTAAAAATGCAGATACACCTGTAGAGAATGCAGTTGATGACTACTTATATTGCTTAGAAAAAGTTTATCATTATGCTTCTTATGTTACGGTGAATATCTCATCACCAAACACAAAGAATTTAAGAAGTTTACAAAGTGGTGATGCGTTAACATTATTACTTTCAACCTTAAAAGCACGCCAACTTGAGCTTGCTGAAGAATACCAACACTATGTACCACTGGTGTTAAAAGTTGCACCAGACTTAACCACTGAAGACATCGATTTTATTGCATCTGCTTTACTTCAATACAATATTGATGGCTTGATTGTGACCAATACTACGCTCTCACGAGAGGGTGTTGAAAACCTAGCATGTGCAGATGAAGCGGGTGGACTATCTGGTCAACCTGTGTTTGAAAAAAGTACGAGCTGTTTAAAACAATTTGCAGAACGTTTAAAGCAAGATATTCCATTGATTGGTGTTGGTGGCATTTTAACGGGCGATCAAGCATTGGCGAAACAAAATGCAGGTGCACAATTGGTACAAATTTATACAGGACTGATTTATACAGGGCCAAAACTTGTACAAGATAGTATTCATGCGATGACCTAATATACATGAACAGCTTAGATATTATTATTGTGGTGCTCGTGTTGTTAGGAGGAGTAAGTGGTTTGCGACAAGGATTGATTCAGGCCTTGGCGAACTTAGTGGGCTGGTTTTTTGCACTATTTGTTGGTGCAAAATATGCAAGTGATCTTGCTCCGATGATGTCAGGCTTAAGTCATGATGTTGTTGTGCAAAAAATTGTTGCATTTGCTACTTTAGTTTTAATGGTTGTAGCGTTAACATGGCTGGTTTCTGCCATTATCAATAAAATTTTTGTCAGTTTAAACTTAGGCCCACTAAACCGTTTTGCTGGCGGTATATTGGGTGTCCTAAAAACTGTTTTAGTCATACTGATTACTATGCAAGGCATACAACCTTGGGTACAGACTGCAGAAAATTGGAAGCAGTCGAAAATTGTACACATGTTATTGCCATATGCTCCACTTGCTACTGGTGTGACAAAAGATGTTGCGCAAGAAGCAATAGAGCACTTTCATAAAACAGAGACACCAAATGTCTCACCTGTGAGTTCAGAGACTTCATTGAAAAGAAGCTCATCTGGACATGCTACAGAAAACCCTTTTAATTAATCCAAGCTTGATTGCGAGGTTGCTATGTGTGGAGTTGTTGGGATCGCTGGAAAATCACCGGTAAACCAATTATTGTTTGACGCTTTGACGATGTTACAACATCGTGGACAAGATGCTGCGGGCATAGTCACTTGCAAAGATGGTCGTCTATTTCTTAGAAAAGACAATGGTTTAGTGCGTGATGTCTTTCATACACGCCATATGCGAGCTTTGCAAGGTAACTATGGTATAGGCCATGTTCGTTACCCTACAGCAGGCTCGTCAAGCAGTGCAGAAGCCCAACCATTTTATGTGAACTCACCGTATGGTATTACGTTGGCACATAATGGTAATTTAACCAACGCAGATGACATTAGACAAGATCTGTTCGAAACAGACTTACGTCATATGAACACGGACTCTGACTCAGAAGTGTTACTGAATGTCTTTGCACATGAGTTACAAAAGCTAAGAACATTGCACCCAACACCAGAAGATATTTTTTACGCAGTGCATCGTGTACATCAGCGTTGTCGTGGTGCATATGGTGTAT
Organism: Acinetobacter rathckeae; assembly: GCF_015627125.1. Classification (GTDB taxonomy): domain Bacteria; phylum Pseudomonadota; class Gammaproteobacteria; order Pseudomonadales; family Moraxellaceae; genus Acinetobacter; species Acinetobacter rathckeae. The sequence goes on from NZ_VTDO01000002.1 coordinate 293,820, forward strand.
TGGCTATGATTACAGGTCAAGGCTTGGTTGGTTTTCGTGATCCAAATGGTATTCGTCCACTTATTTATGGCTCACGTGAACTAGAAAGTGGGCAAAAAGAATACATTATTGCATCAGAGTCGGTGGCAATTACTGCACTTGGTTTTAAAGTCGAACGTGATATTGAACCTGGTGAAGCCATTTATATTGATGAAGCTGGAAACTTGTTTAGCAAGCAATGTGCGACAAACCCACAATATTTCCCATGTATTTTTGAATATGTTTATTTTGCCCGTCCAGATGCGATTATTGATGGTATTTCTGTCTATAAAGCACGTTTGAAAATGGGTGAAAAACTTGCTTCCCGTATTTTAAAAGAATGGGGTGAAGAGCACGGTATAGATGTTGTGATTCCTATTCCAGATACTAGTCGTACATCTGCTTTAGAGTTAGCCAATGTTTTAGGGGTGAAGTTCCGAGAGGGCTTTATGAAAAACCGCTATATTGGCCGTACCTTTATTATGCCAGGGCAACAGCAACGTGAAAAATCTGTACGTCAAAAGCTAAACCCTGTTGAGCTTGAATTCAAGGGTAAAAATGTTTTACTCGTTGATGACTCGATTGTACGTGGTACAACTTGTAATGAAATTATTCAAATGGCACGAGACTCAGGTGCTAAAAAAGTATTCTTTGCTTCTGCTGCACCTATGGTGAAATATCCAAATGTGTATGGTATTGATATGCCAGCAAAAAATGAGTTGATTGCATCTGAGCGTAGCGTTGAAGAAATTAGAGCATTAATTGGTGCAGATCGTTTAATCTTCCAAGACTTAGAAGAATTAAAAGATGCTATACGTATCCCGAAAGTACCACAAGTGACAGACTTTGACTGTTCAGTCTTTGATGGAAAATATGTGACAGGTGATATCGATACAGTATATCTAGACCACCTAGAGCAAAGCCGTTCAGATAAAGCCAAGAAAAAAGACAGTTATATTGATGTCAATATTGATGCTGCATCGGTCGATCTGACAGGAATTACAGAAGCCTAAGAGATAAATAAAAAGTGGGTATATCCCACTTTTTATTTGCTTTATGATTGAGTGTTTTCATATAAAAATGACTGATTCATGATATTGTGAATTAATGATGCACTGTATAAAAACAAAAAATGAGTTGTAGCACATCGTAAGAGAAAACTGATTGGTCGTTTAAATTGTTTTGCTTATGATCAAAAGTGTATGTATATGGAATAATCTTAATCTAGGAATGGTTAACATTGACACAGCATAGAACAGCAGCCATGCATAAAAAGAATCTGTTTATTGCAATGATTATCTGTTTATTTGCTATTGTACTTACATTGGCAATTTTAAACTTTTCATTTGGCTTAATTGTATATTACTTAGACCAAACACAATCAATTTGGTGGAATCGCTATAGCCAAACCTTTTTAATGTGTGTGATTTCGATCATGCTTGCATCTTTAGTCTACGAAATATACATTTTTAGAAAAGGCGGGCATTCGCTAGCACGGCAAATGAATGCTCGGTATCTAGATATTTCGGAATGTACACCTGAAGAGTTAGTTGCGGTACAAATTACAGAAACATTAGCCGAACAGTTTCATATTGTCGTCCCTTCAGTTTATATTTTACCGAATGAGGTCGGGGTGAATGCATTAACAGCAGGGGCAGACGATACCGATACAGTGATTATTTTAACTTGGGGTGCATTACAAAACTTAGATGAATTAGAGCTACATGGTTTATTAAGTTATACCTTTAACCAAATTATTACGGGTGAAGCACAACAAAATATTCGCTTAAAAATTTTATTTAGTGCACTGATTACCTTTAATCAATTGGGAAGTGAAATTGCACGTCGGGGATTCCGTTCAGACATCAAACAACAACGATATAAGTTTGAAACAGTACTTATTGCTGTTGGCGGAATGATTTGGTTGATGGGAAGTTTAGGGCTTCTGATTTCGAGATTAGTGAAGTACTTTACGCTGTCTGGTCGAACATTTAAAAATGACATACAGACCCAAGCTTTATTGCATAGCGATACCAATTTGCAAACACTGCTTAGAATTTATGTACACCACGCAGGCTCTCAAATACATAGTTCATACTCAGAGTCGATTGCGCATATGTGCTTTGCAAACTCTTTAAGCCCGCAAAGTTGGCTTAATACTCATCCGAGTATTAAAAGCCGTATTTATCGTTTATCACCACATTTACTTAAAGAGCTGCAACAAGAAAAGCTCAAAAAATTAACACATTTAACCTCATTTAAGTTATTTAGGCCTTTTGAGTATGAAGAATTTGGCACAACACATATTTTGTGGTCTGCGCCTAAGCCTTTACCTCAGCTAAGACTTGCTAATGACCGATGTGCTGAGCATGAGCATGTTTATACACTAAATCCAGCAATACGAAAAAATATAGAAAAGCCCCAAGTGGTTATGCGTGCATTACAAACTGCTACGGGTGTACGAGAAGTTTTAGTTGCCATTTTAATGATTCGACAGCATAAAGCATTTATTCCAGCAACAGCAACAGCAACGGTGAGCCATGCAATTATTGAAGCATTACAACATATAGATCATCGTTTACATGTACAAATTTTTTTAGATGCTTGTGAGCAACTGACAACAATGCCTTTGAGTATGGCACGTAAGTTTCTAACACGGTTGGCAGACATTATTCAAAGTGATAGTTATATTGGGCTACTTGATATTTTATTATTAGAAAAGGTAAAGGCTAAACTAAATCTTTTGCCTGTACATATGCCAACATCCAGTGACAACATTTCAACAGAGCTAGCAATATTGGTTGATGCACTATTGCATGTTCAGCACCTTGGGCAAGACAGTCAAAAAAAACGTCGTACAGATATACTTATGCAATTGATTGGCGAAGATCTAACAATAAATCAGCATCATGTCGATTTGGGATTAATCCTTCATCACATGGGAGGACTTCTATTGAGAGATCGACTAAAGTTTTTGTATATTGCAGAGCAATGTTTATGGAATGACCGTGTAATTACACAGGAAGAACTTGATGTACTTGAACTGTTATATTGGAGATTCGGTTTTAAAAGTCATGTGATGGTTGATCGGGTATTAAATCATAATAATATAATGATAATGTAGTTCATCTATATCTGTGAAATGCTAAAATAGCAGGCCCAAGAGATAAATTCCATTGTTTATGAATGATCTGATGTCACAGCAACAGCGACACCTATTACAAAGTATGGGGGTTGATGTATGGGTTGCCAAAGATACGCAAGCTCAAGTTTTTGTTGCAACACAATTCTGGCGTGATCAGGTCAGTGAATCGTTTGATCTTGATGAAGAGCCACCACAGCAAGTGGTACAGAATTTAGTTATAGATAAACCATCACGTCATATTGGGTCAAAGCACAATATAGAGGCCGTAACAGCAGAGTCTATTACGCCTGCCGTTGTAAAAAATCAAACTATAGCCCCTGCAGAAACGCCTTTAGCACAACTAGAAGCTGAAAAAGTTATACAGCAGGTATTGCCATTTACTTTAGCTTTATTGGTCACAGATCAGTGTAGTGTGTTGTTTGATCATACGCAACTATTGGCAGAAGAGGTATTGTTTGTTGAAAACTTGGTATCTGCTTTAGGTGCAACCATAACACAGTTACGTTGGCCAATAGACTTGGCAGGTTTTCAGCAAAGTGATTATATAAATAGTTATGTGAAGGGGTTTATTGACAGCGTATCACCACAACAACAGGTGATTTTACTTGGAAACTTACCAACGGCAGTAAATATAGATATTACATATAAAATGCAAAGTATTGCAGAATTAATGAAAAACCCTACACAAAAAAGAGCACTGTGGGAAAGTATAAAAAGTATTGAATAGCTAAAAAGTGCTTTAAATTAAGCGTTAAGCTGTGCCTTAATTTTAGCAGAAGCAATAGAAGGGTCGGCACGTCCGGCTATGATCGGACGTAGAGAATTCATCACCTTACCCATATCTTTCATGCTAGTAGCTTCTTGCTCAGAAATAATCTTTGCAATGATAGAATCAAGCTCTTCCTCAGTCATAGCAACTGGTAGAAATTGAGATAAAATCTCAATTTCGGCTTGCTCTTTACTAGCTAAATCGTCACGGCCAGCAACAGCAAAAGCTTTTACTGACTCTTTACGTTGTTTAACTTGCTTTTCGACAATTGCAAGTACTCGACTTTCATCAAGTTCTATGCGTTCATCAACTTCAATTTGTTTAATAGCTGCTTGTAAGCTACGAATAACAGTCAATGTCGACATTTCTTTAGCGCGCATGGCACTTTTCAATGCGTCAGTAATTTGGCTTTTTAAGTTATTCATACAAGCAACCTCAGTCACAAATTAATTAGTAAAGACGAGTAGTACGTACAGATTCGCGAGTCAATTTCTTTTGGTAGCGTTTAACAGCAGCTGCTTTTTTACGCTTACGTTCTTGAGTTGGTTTCTCATAGAATTCACGTTTACGAACATCTGCTAAAACACCAGCTTTTTCGCAAGAACGTTTGAAACGACGGATTGCTACGTCAACTGGTTCGCCTTCTTTCAATTTAACTTGTGGCATGAAGAATCCTCAATATTATGGATAAAATCTAGTACGGTATGCACTAGAAAACAAGTGAAGTGCGGTATTTTACTCATTTACATCTCATACTACAAGCCTATAATAGCTTTGCTGTGAATTGAATGTGAAAAATAGGCGTATAAATGATTGTTTTAGGCTTGGAAACATCTTGTGATGAAACTGGACTTGCACTGTATGACAGTGAAAAAGGCTTGCTTGGTCAAGTGCTTTATACACAAATGCAACTGCATGCAGAGTATGGTGGTGTTGTACCAGAACTTGCTTCTCGTGACCACGTTCGAAAAATGGTGCCATTGCTAGACAGTTTGTTAAAGCAAGCCAATATTCAAAAGCAGCACATTGATGCAGTGGCATATACACGAGGCCCGGGTTTAATGGGTGCACTCATGACAGGGGCTCTATTTGGTCGCACTTTGGCATTTGCATTAAATAAACCTGCAATTGGTGTACATCATATGGAAGGCCACATGCTTGCACCGCTGTTGTCTGAAACACCACCAGAGTTTCCTTTTGTGGCGTTATTGGTTTCAGGTGGTCATACCCAACTCATGGCAGCCTATGGTATTGGCGATTATGAAATGCTCGGGGAATCTATTGATGATGCGGCAGGTGAAGCCTTCGATAAAGTTGCAAAAATGATGAATCTCCCTTATCCAGGTGGGCCAAATATTGCAAAACTTGCTTTACAAGGGAATGCTCAGGCATTTGATTTTCCACGTCCAATGTTGCATAAAGGCTTAGTTTTTTCATTTAGTGGCTTAAAAACTGCGGTTTCAGTGCAACTTAAAAAACTTGGCGATGAAAATAGAGATGCTGATATTGCAGCCTCTTTTCAAGAAGCCATTGTAGATACTTTAGTGAAGAAGTCAGTCAATGCTTTAAAACAAACAGGGTTAAAGCGTTTAGTGATTGCAGGTGGTGTGAGTGCAAACATACGCTTACGTGAACAGCTAGAACAGGCTTTGCCAAAAATTAAAGCACAAGTTTATTATGCAGAGCCTGCTTTATGTACAGATAATGGTGCAATGATTGCTTTTGCTGGTTATCAACGTTTAAAAGAGGGGGCGTGTGATAGTTTGGTGGTCACAACAACCCCGCGTTGGCCAATGACTGAGTTAGATAAACCTAATAATTTACCTCAATAAGCTGAAAACGAGCCACATTCTCTCCGTTAGCTAAAGTCACGTGTTCTGTAAACATGGTTAAAGGTCTGACCCATAGCGAAAAATCACCGTAGAGGCACTGATATACGACCAGTTGCTCTTGGGTTTCGCTGTGCTTGGCTGTGCCGATGACCTGATACTTTTGACCTTTATAGTGTTGGTAAATACCGTGTGGTAGGTGCATGATGTATTCCGCAGGTTGAATGAATGGTTTATAAGGTGCTTATTATATGGCTATAGCCTAAATTAATCTTGAGTATTACTTTTTGAGTCAATTTAATTGTATTTAGATTCAGGTTATAAAACGTTATAATTATTTAAAATTCAATGTAATGAGTGAGTATGCCATTTACGATTCTAAAAACAGTTGCTTATGAAGAAGACGTAAAGAAAAGCCGTTTTCAAGCATTTGCGATTCCTGTTGAAACAGAAGAAGATGTGAAAATGGTTTTAGATGACTATAAGGATATCTCGACGACACATCAGTGCTGGGCATGGAAAATTGGTCATAATGTAAGGTTTAATGATGATGGTGAGCCATCAGGTACGGCAGGGCGTCCTATTTTAGCGACCATTGAAGGCAACGAGTTGACCAACGTTTTAGTCTTAGTCAATCGGTGGTATGGTGGCATTAAACTAGGTACAGGTGGTTTGGTACGAGCCTATGGTGGAACAGCAGGAAAAGCATTACTTTTGGTAGAAAAAGTAGAACTGATAGAAAAAGTAGATGTTTTTTTTGATTGTAATTTTAGTGAATGGCCTATTTTACAGTACGAGTTAGTACAACAAGACATTACATTTACGGAAGAATATACAGCAGATGGCGTAAGTATTACTGCGAAAATACAAATACACCAAAAAGATACCCTTGCACAAAAAATTCAAGATGTAACCCGTGGCAGAGAAGAGCTCAAAGGACTGGATGATGACTGATCCACTGCTTAAATATAGAGAACAGCATAAGCATCGTTTAAACTATATGCCATGGTTATATTGGCGACTTAAAGATAAGCATAAACAGTGGGCAGTAGCGTGGCAAAAAGAATACCAAGCGTATTTAATGGATATGGAAACCATTGAAATTGGCGAGAATGTTTTTATTTCGCCATTGGCTCATATTTTTGCAGAACGTGGGCGAAAAATAACAATAGGTGATAATACGTTTATTGCTGCAGATAGCGTACTACATGGCCCATTAACCATTGGTAACGAAGTGGCCATTAATCACCATTGTATTTTAGATGGTGGTCGGGCGGGAATTGTCTTACATGACCAAGCAAGACTTGCCGCTTATACTCATTTGTATGCATTTAATCATGGCATAGAAAAGGACACAGCCATTTATCAACAACCTGTGACATCTAAAGGCATAGAAGTAGGTCAAGATGTTTGGTTAGGGGCACATGTAGGCGTTAGAGATGGCGTAAAAATAGGGGATCATGCTGTAGTGGGTATGCACAGTATGGTCACAAAAAATGTAGAGCCTTATGCTGTAGTTGCGGGAAATCCGGCTAAATTGATAAAATTTCGTGACAATTGATACATAAATGAACGAATTTGTGCCTGTAATTAGAATAAAACAGTTGCACGGGTATCCACTTGTGTTAAGTTGAAATAATGATTACGTATAGAACAAACTCGTAAGAGAGGCAAAAATGAAACGTGTTATTGCGTGTATTGACTCATCACCATGTGTTAATGCAATTGCTGAAGCTGCGGCGTGGATTGCAAAAACAACGCATCGTGAGCTTGTGTTATTACAGGTTTTAGATTATTACCCATCTAGTTATCATTTAGGCGAGATTAGTGGTGTAATCGGTTTTGAAAGTAATGCTATGCTACTGAAAGAGCTGGCTGAGTTAGAGCAAAAACAAAGTAGTCTTGCATTAGATTATAGTAATAATTTATTGAAACATATTAAACAGCAAATAGAAGAGAAGCATGGGTTAAGTGTTTCTATTGTGCAAGAAAAAGGTGATTTTTTAGAGCAAAGTTTAGGTGCTTTACAAGAAGATGATATTGCTTTGATTGGTAAAGTAGGTGACAGTGCTGCTGAGAAAAATAAAGATTTAGGCGGTAATGTTGAAAACTTTATTCGTGGTGCCAAATGTACAGTCATGACGGTAAGTGAACACTTTAAGCCACCTACTCGTTTTATTTTTGCATATGAATATTCTGATGTTTGTACGAAAATGATGCATAGTATTGCGGAAAGTGATTTATTCAAGCATTTGCAATGCCATTTATTATATGTTGGTGATTATCCTGAAGTATTGGAAGAGCCACAAGCGTACTTAAAAGAGCGTGGTTTTGATGTGGTGGTAGAGCATCGTCATGGTGACGTTGCACAAGGAATTATTGATTACCAACGAGAGCATGGTATTCAGTTTGTGATTTTAGGTGCATTTAGCCAAAGTCGTATTCAGCAATTTTTCTTAGGTAGTATCACGACAAAAGTATATCGTGAGATTACTGTACCGTTAATTGTGGCAAAATAATGTGTACCATAAAGTTATCCGCAAAAGATGTGGATAACTTTATGGATAATGTTTTTATATATAATTAACTATATGTTTCTAAAGATAAAATATAAAGTGTCTATTTTTTGTTTTATTTAACAATAGCAATTGCTAAACCATCGTGTCCTTTACTACCTACAGTTTGTAATGCTGTACAAGAGAGCAATTTAGGGTGTTCTTTTAATGCTACAAACATGTCTCGAATACCTGTAATACTCGGTTTATGATTTGTAGGGTCAATAATATCACCTGCACGAATGACATTATCTAATACAATAATACTACCAGAGTGACTAAACTGAAGTGCCAGTTCTAAGTAAATAGGGTAGCTCCCTTTATCTGCATCAATAAATATAAAGTCAAATGGTGCAGTGTCTTTAGGCAAAGCATTTAGTACCTCTGCTGCCATGCCAATGCGTAGTTCAATATTGACATTCATTTGTGCATTGTTAATATTTTCTTGTGCAACAGCTGCGTGACTATCTCTTCCTTCAATGGTCAGTAAGTAGCCATCTTCAGGTAATGCACGAGCCAGCCAAAGCGTACTGTAGGCGGCAAATGTACCAATTTCTAGCACACGTTTAGCCTTGTTCATTTGGATGAGCATTTGCAATAACATGCCTTGGTTTGGGGCAACTGCAAGATGATTAGATAAACCACGTTGGTCTGTATTGTCTATGACTCGTTGTAGTTTTTCATCTTGAGGAATCAGGTGAGATTCGATGTAGTGATCAAGGTCAGACCAAGTTTTTTGCATTGTATTACCGTATTTATCTATAACGAAAAGCTGTCATGAATTGTATACAATTCATGACCCAGAAAAATACTGATTATTCAAATAATGGTTGTTTTATTGCCATTGGCACAATATTTTTTTGTGCATCATGTAAAAATTGTTCGAGTGGGCACAGTGTACCTACGGGCGTTGGTTTACAGTAATTGTACTGGAGTGTTGCCTGTGGTAGGGGCTGTTGACTTGAAAGTGGAGTGAGTTGTCGCCATTGGTCTAGGGTTCTGGCACTAAAATCTATTTTCACAAACTGTTTGTTGGTTTTAAGCTCTTTATATTTACTAAACGTTAAACTACCACCTGGTGGAATATCATCTGCTAAGTATTGTGGTAGTTGCCAATGGAAACCAAGCAGTGTTTTTATTTCAGAGATATTGGTGTCATGACCTACAAATACAACCAAAGGTCGGTGTAAGGGGCTTGAGGTCTGTGTGGTTGAAAGGGCTTTGAGTATTTGTTGATATAAAATAGATCCTCCCATTTGGGCGTAGGGCATAATTTCATTGAGATAAACATATTTTGCTTGATGCAATTGCATGAGGTTTTTTACATCATTGGCATTATGCACATGGCCAAAAGCCACTTGATCGAGTGGGAAGTTTTCACTGTACTGTAGGCGAATGGTTTCACCAATATTTGCTCCTTCACTTGCAGGACCACTGAGTTTAGGTTGGCCCTTTTGACTCAGTTTTAATTTCCATGGCTCACTTAAAAATTGGCAACTGTCTGGAGCACATACAGCACTTTTTAAGCTTTGGCCTGCATTGTGGTAGCGTGCTTGAACTTGATCTTGGCTCACTATTTTCTGTTTAAATTGTTGTTTAATCTCTTTAAATACACTTTCTGCACTTCCCATTTTTAATGCATCAAATAAAGGGTCTTGGTCATATTTACTGACATTAACACTAAAATGGCATTGCGGATTTATCCCTGTCGCAAAAGCTTGAGCTGTTTTTTGCGTTCGCTCATCTGGTGCTGCCCAAATAAAAAGCTGGTTTTGCTGTGTTTCACAGGGCTGTGTTTGTGTGAATGCTAACCCTTGTTGTTGCCACAAACCAATTTGATATTGTGCTTGGTTTACAATACCTGCATAACCTCGTGCAGTCAGGTGACCATCGGGTACTGACCATGTTGGCCATGTTTTTCCAGTGGCTTGATTGAGTGCTTCAGTATTGGTTTGTGGGCGAATGCCGTGGCGAACTAAAGTGACAACCTGTTCTAATTGATATTGCTCTGTACTATTTGCATAAGTCTGGCATGATCCAATCAGCATCATTGCTGTCGTGAGTGTGCCTAATACTTTTTTGTGGTGCATTTTTGTATGCCTATACTGTTTTTATTTAATATTTCAGTGTAGTCCTTGAATGATTTACTTTTGATTAAATGCAACAAAATAATAAATAAAAAAGCCACGGTCATCTGCCGTGGCTTTATTTTGTTTTATGTTTTAAGCTGAGATTGCCATAGCATCAACTGAAAGTTCTGCAACACTAGGTTTTGGTTTTTCAGGGGTGAGTCCAAGCTTAGCAAAGAGTTGTTTATCTTGACCTTCACCTGCATTTGGTGTGGTCAGCAATTTTTCACCTGAAAACAGTGAGTTTGCACCTGCCATAAAGGCCAATGCTTGATCTGAGTCACTCAGTGCTTCACGGCCTGCAGAAAGGCGTATATAGCTTTTCGGCATAATAATACGTGCTACAGCAATAGTTTTAATCCATTCTGTAGTGTCGAGCTTATCTACATTGGCAAGTGGTGTGCCTTCAATGGGTACAAGCATGTTGATAGGTACAGACTCTGGGTGTATTGGTAAGGTAGCAAGTTCATGCAATAAACCGATACGGTCTTGTTTACCTTCACCAAGCCCAACAATACCACCGCTACAGACTTTCATACCAACACTTCTTACGTGGTCAAGTGTATCTAAGCGGTCATCAAAAGTACGGGTTGTAATAATATTACTGTAGTACTCACGAGAAGTATCTAGATTGTGGTTGTAGTAATCTAAGCCTGCAGTTTTTAAGCGTTCCGCTTGTGATTGATTCAGCATACCCAAAGTCATGCAAGTTTCTAGGCCTAAAGATTTTACTTCTTTTACCATTTCTAATACATAAGGCATATCTCTTTCATGTGGGTTACGCCAAGCGGCACCCATACAAAAGCGAGAAGAGCCAGCTTCTTTCGCTGCTTTTGCTTCGGTAATCACTTTTTCAACTGCAATACGTTTTTCAGCTTCTAATTTAGAATCATAGCGAGATGATTGTGAGCAATATTTACAATCCTCAGGACAACGACCTGTCTTAATTGAAAGGAGTGTACTCACTTGAATGCTGTTTGCTTCGAAGTTTTCACGATGAATACGTTGGGCTTCAAAAACAAGATCTAAAAAGGGTTGATCATAAAGTTTTTGGATTTCCTCACGGCTCCAATCATTTCTTACAGTCATTTTGTATTCCACATCAGTTGCAGTGTAATTTTATAGTGTCATCATACCGAAAATAATCTGTTGTGATTAGGCAAAATACTCCAAACTTCTTATGATTTGTAAGTTTGCTGTTGTTAGAGCATTTATCTGCGTCTAGAGCTAGTACGACTACGCCCTCGTGCCATACCACCAAGGGCATTCAGCACAGCCATTTTGCTCATGCTACCAGATGCATGAGCATGGCAAATGGCCGCAGCTAATGCATCGGCTGCATCGGACTGTGGTTTAATACTGAGTTTTAATATCCGCATGACCATCATTTGAACTTGTTCTTTGTCTGCAGCACCATAACCAACAACAGACTGTTTAATTTGTCTTGCGGTGTATTCGGCTACTTGTAAATCTAAATTCACCAGTGCTGCAATGGCTGCACCACGTGCTTGACCAAGTTTTAGAGCAGAGTCTGGGTTTTGTGCCATAAACACTTGTTCTACAGCGGCTTCCGTTGGCCCATGAAATTTAACAATACGTTCTATGCCTGCAAAAATTCTTTTTAGCCTTTCAGGGATTTCTTGTGTTTCTGTTCGGATTGTACCTGCATCAATAAATTTAAGCTCACTGCCTTGACGTTCAATAATACCGTAACCTGTGAGGCGAGAACCTGGATCAATCCCAATAATTAAAGACATAATAAAAGTATTTTGTAGAGTTATGCAGGAAGTATAGAACGTTTTAATCAAGATTATGCCAATACAGCATGCTATTTGTTTAATTTATATTTAAATTGACTTTAATTTTTATAAAAAGCCCTTATCTTATTCATTGAGATATAAGTGTCGTGTTGTGTATTTCGGCAACTTTATATGACTTTATTTGAGTGTTAAAAGGTAAGCAAAATTTCATGAACATCGTTTTTATGGTTGTTATTGGTGCAATTTTAGAAATTGCAGTATGGATTGGTGTTGCTCAGTTCATTAGCGGTTGGTATGTGTTTTTTTGGTTTATCTTTGCCGCACTAATTGGCTTTAAGTTACTACGTTCAAGTACCGCAACCATTATGCCTCAATTACAACAAATGCAAATGACTGGGCAGATGGCTTTAGATGCCAATGTATCACGTAAAGTTGCTATGGCAATTGCAGGTGTTTTACTTATTATTCCTGGGCTAATTTCAGATCTCATTGCATTACTTATTTTACTACCTCCTGTACAAAAAATGGTGGTGTCTGCATTAATGGGTGCAATGGCAAAACGTCAGCAAGCCATGATGGATAAAATGATGGGCGGTATGATGGGGGGTGCAACAGGTGGTGCAAATCCATTTGAAGATCTAATGAAACAAATGCAAGGTCAAGGGCAACAAAATTCATCACGTGGAAAAAATGGTGCTCAAATTATTGATGGGGAAGCGACTGAAGTGAACCCTGATGTGAAAAAAATTAACATGAAAGATGTGAAATAGTTTTAGCTATATCTTCATTTGAGTAAAGCCTTCAATATTACACATTAACTGTTGAGCTTAAGAGATTGAACAAGTAAGGCGACTGTCTGTTGCTTCGTATTTAATCTGCTTTATGAGGGGGTAAAGATAATCCCTTATTCAACGCCGTAGATGTCATATATTTTTTAGCGTAAAAATAATCTTACTGTGCAGGTCATTATATGGGTTAATGATCTGTGATTTATACCATTATTTAGGTTTCACTTGAGGTGTATGTTCATTATTTAAAGGTACTTGTTTTTCTGCTTTGTCATAAACGTGACTTGTGAGCTTCGCTACATGATTTTCAGAACCTTTATAACCTTTGCTACGGTTGGCTCTTTCTCGGAATTTGCCTTGATTAATTAACATGGTTAATTTGCCTTTTTGTTTGAATTAAAAAAACCCACATCATGTGGGTTTTTTATTATGCTAGGTGATTATAAGCCACTTGCATCGCGTAGTGCTTGCATTTTGTCGGTTTTTTCCCAAGTAAATGCATGGTCTGAACCATCACGGCCGAAGTGGCCATAGGTCGCAGTTTGTTGGTACATTGGCTGAATGAGATCAAGCATACGTGTAATGCCGTATGGTCTTAAATCAAAATGCTCACGAATTAAAGCAATGATTAAAGCTTCATCGACTTTAGCTGTGCCAAATGTATTAATTGAAATCGATGTTGGTTCTGCAACTCCGATCGCATAACTGACTTGAATTTCACATTTTTCTGCAAGGCCTGCTGCAACTACATTTTTAGCAACATAACGACCTGCATATGCTGCCGAACGGTCTACTTTTGACGGGTCTTTACCAGAGAAAGCACCACCACCGTGACGAGCCATACCACCGTAAGTATCAACAATAATTTTACGGCCTGTTAAACCACAGTCACCTACAGGGCCACCAATCACAAATTTCCCTGTAGGGTTAATGTGAAACTTGGTGCTCGAATGGAACATATCTGATGGAATGACAGGTTTAATGATTTCTTCAATCACAGCTTCTTTTAGTTGCTCTTGAGAGATATCTGGGTCATGTTGTGTAGACAGTACTACAGCATCTAAACGAACAGGACGGCCATTTTCATAGGCAAAAGTCACTTGGCTTTTTGCATCTGGACGCAACCATGCCAATGTACCGTTGCGACGTAGCGTTGCTTGACGCTCCATTAAACGGTGTGCATAAGACACGGGAGCGGGCATAAGTACGTCAGTTTCACGGCTTGCGTAACCAAACATGAGTCCTTGGTCGCCTGCACCTTGGTCTTCTGCATTTTGGCGGTCAACACCCTGAGCAATTTCAGGAGATTGTTTACCCATCATATTAATGACAGCACATGTAGAGCCATCAAAGCCTAAATCTGAATGGTTGTAACCAATATCATTAACCGTTTTACGAACAATGGTTTCGATATCAATGTTCGCCGTGGTCGTGACTTCACCAGCAAGTACAACAGCCCCTGTTTTTACTAAAGTTTCACAGGCAACCCGACCATGAGGGTCTTCTTTTAAAATTGCATCTAGAATTGCATCACTAATTTGGTCGGCCATTTTATCTGGATGACCTTCGCTTACAGATTCCGAAGTAAAAACAGCGTACTCGCGCATGAAAGCCCTATAACAGTAATTTTTTAAAGACCCAACATTTTACATTGAGTTGGATAGAATCACTAGGGGCAGTTACGCTAATTGAATAAAATTCTTGCAAAGAGAGAATTCTTTTAGTTTTATTCAGTATTTAAATCAAAAAAAGCCCATCTTAGACTAAGATGGGCTTTTGCGGTGATAGGTGTTTAGTTAATAACCGCCTGTTTTAAGTGATCTACTTTAGTGCCAATGTCTTTTTTTACTTCACCTGTTTTTTCTGCTACGGCATGAGCATCTTTTTTCACAGTTTGACCTGCTTGAGCTGTTTTTTCTTTAGTGTAGTCTTTGGTTTTGTCCCACTTTTCGCCTGTGTAGTTTTTGGTTTTATCCCACTTTTCAGATGTATAGTGTTTCCCTTGTTCAGCTTTTTTTTCCACGGTATGTTTACTTTTCTCAAAAGTACGTTTGGTTGCGTCTTTTGCTTCAGTATATTTATCCTTTACTGTTGTATCAGCTTTGCCTGAGTCGGTTCTAATGCTACTTCCAGCTGCACTGGTTTTTTGCTCAGCTTTTTGCCATGCGTGTTTTGCATCACCTTTGAGGTCTTCTGCACGTGTGGTCGCAGATTTTTTAACATCTTGGTAGTCTTGTGAAATTGTTTGCACAACGCCATTACTGTTGGTGGCTGTTTCAGTAGCGTTTGCAAATGTGCTCAAACTTGCAATAGAGCAAAGCGTTCCGACTAAAACTGTATTTTTAACGTTCATTGTTATACCTTAAATATATGAAACACATCATAATATTAGCAAGAATGAATAATTTTGCTGTTAATAGATGTTTAAGAATTGGTTGCGTCATGACATAGTCCTGTTGTGAAGATGTAACTTTGAGAATATTTTTGATTAAAAAACAAGCATATTGGCGCTTTTCTAACATTAGAATAGTTTTTGCTGCATAAATTGTAGCCTAGAGTCTTTACCCCGTCGCATTTTTTTAAGACAATATGCACAGCTTGAATATCTATTCACTTTCTTTAGCATTTATTCTTGGATCTGATCTATGACAACCCCTTTAAATGAACGTCGTATTGCCAATGCGATTCGTGTATTAGCAATGGATGCTGTTCAACAAGCGAACTCAGGGCATCCTGGTGCACCAATGGGGATGGCAGATATTG
This sequence comes from Acinetobacter rathckeae, assembly GCF_015627125.1. GTDB lineage: Bacteria > Pseudomonadota > Gammaproteobacteria > Pseudomonadales > Moraxellaceae > Acinetobacter > Acinetobacter rathckeae. The sequence continues at coordinate 309,576 of NZ_VTDO01000002.1, forward strand.
CTGATGTGGTGTGGCGTGAGTTTTTAAACCACAACCCAACGAATCCACAGTGGTTGAACCGTGACCGTTTTGTCCTTTCTAATGGTCATGGGTCAATGTTGCAATACGCACTGCTTCATTTAACAGGTTATGACTTATCTCTAAATGACCTTAAACAATTTAGACAACTACACTCTAAAACACCAGGTCACCCAGAATTGGGCTATGCACCAGGTATTGAAACGACGACAGGCCCGTTAGGTCAGGGTATTGCTAATGCGGTTGGTTTTGCTTTGGCAGAAAAAACCCTTGCTGCACAATTTAATAAAGAAAACTTTGATGTCGTAAACCATTTCACGTATGTGTTTTTAGGTGATGGTTGTTTAATGGAAGGTGTTTCTCACGAAGCATGCTCGTTGGCTGGAACGCTAGGCCTAGGCAAGTTAATTGCTTACTACGATGACAACGGTATTTCTATTGATGGTGAAGTAGAAGGCTGGTTTAGTGATGATACAGATCAACGTTTTAAAGCATATGGTTGGCAAGTATTGCATGTAGATGGTCATGACCATGATGCAATTCGTAAAGCAACAGTTGAAGCAAAAGCAGAACTCACAAAACCAACACTTATTGTATGTAAAACAGTAATTGGTTTAGGTTCACCAAACAAACAAGGCAAAGAGTCAAGTCATGGTGCACCACTTGGGGCAGATGAGATTACATTGACACGCCAAGCACTGGGTTGGGATACCCCTGCATTTGAAGTACCTGCAGACATTTATGACGCATGGGATGCTAAAGAAAAAGGCCAACAGTCTGAATTACAATGGAATGCATTGTTTGCAAAGTATGAGTCACAATACCCAACTGAAGCTGCAGAGTTATTACGCCGTACACATGGTGATTTGCCTGCAACTTTTGCTGCTCAAGCAGACGAATTTATTGCACAAACGGCTGCAAAAGCAGAAACCATTGCAACGCGTAAAGCAAGCCAAAATACCCTACAAGCGTTTGGCCCATTATTACCAGAGTTTTTAGGTGGTTCTGCTGACTTAGCAGGTTCAAACTTAACCCTATGGAAAGGCTGTGAAGGCGTACAAAATAATCCAGCGGGTAATTACGTGTACTACGGTGTACGTGAGTTTGGTATGACCGCGATTGCAAATGGTGTTGCGTTACACGGTGGTTTCGTTCCTTATGTTGCAACGTTCCTTATGTTTATGGAATATGCACGTAATGCGGTACGTATGTCTGCATTAATGAAGCAACGTGTGATTCATGTGTATACCCATGACTCGATTGGTTTAGGTGAAGATGGCCCAACGCATCAACCAATTGAACAAATTGCATCTTTGCGTAATACGCCGAACTTAAATACTTGGCGTCCTGCAGATACAGTAGAAACAGCTGTGGCTTGGAAGTCGTCTTTAGTACGTAAAGATGGCCCATCTGCACTGATTTTATCTCGTCAAAATCTGGCATTCCAAACACGTACAGATGCGCAAATTGCAAATATTGCGAAAGGCGGTTACGTGCTTGCTGAAGAAAAAGGTGAGTTAAAAGCCATTATTATTGCTACAGGATCTGAGATTGATCTTGCAATGCAAGCATATGCTCAATTAGAGGGTGTGCGTGTGGTATCTATGCCATGTGCTGAAGAGTTTATGAAGCAAGATGTTGCATACCGTGAAGCAGTATTGCCAGCGGCTATTCGTGCACGTGTTGCAGTAGAAGCTGCGCATGTAGATTACTGGTGGAAATTTGTTGGTTTAGACGGTCAAGTGATTGGTATGACGACCTATGGAGAGTCTGCACCTGCAAAAGCACTGTTTGAGCACTTTGGTATTACTGTTGAAGCGATTGTAAACGCAGTAAACACAATGACTGCTTAATGTAAAGCGATCTAAAAAAGCCTCCGCAATGTCGGAGGCTTTTTATTGTTATCTAGAAATTAAAGCTTATTGAGTTGTTGCATACCTACCCAATGTTTAGAAAATTGATAGGCGGCACGGCCCGAGCGTTGCCCTCGACTTTGACACCATCTTAATGCTTCAGCCCTTACATGTTCATCATACACAAGGCCTGCTTTTTGTAGATAGTGTTCTACAATCTCTAAATACAAATTTTGGTCCATTGGATAAAAAGAAAGCCATAAACCAAAACGGTCAGAAAGAGAAATTTTTTCTTCAATGGCCTCTTGAGGGTGTAACTCGTTGTATTGGGGCACATCAACACGAGTCACTGGAGTGTTTTCATGCATAAACTCTGGTAATAAGTGGCGTCTATTACTGGTTGCATAGACAATAAATTGGTTATTGCCCGATTGTAATGAGCCATCTAAAGCACTTTTTAAACTACGGTAATTTTCATCTTCGGCATTAAATGCGAGATCATCACAGTAAATAATGTATTTTTCTGGTCGCCCAACCAATAACTTTTCAATTAAGTGTAAATCACATAAATCATTACGTTCAATTTCAATCAATCGTAAGCCTTGGTCTTGGTAGCGGTGTAATAGTGACCTTACTATTGAGGACTTACCTGTACCACGTGAGCCTGTGAGTAAAATATCATTGGCAGGTAAGCCATGAAGAAACTGTAAGGTATTTTGAATGATTTTTTCTTTTTGTCGTTCAATGCCTTTTAAGTCATCTAAATAAATGGCTTTAGGGTTATGAATAGGTACAAGCTGTTTGTTTTGCCAACGGTAGGCGGGTGCTGAAAAGTCTGTCTCTTGTCGTAGCTCAGGTAAGCTTTGTTGCAGTCTTTTAAGTACATCGGAAAATGTATTGATGATTGTATCTGGAATTTGTAATTGCATTGTTGTGACCAAAAAACTGAATGTATAGATTATCTTGGCGTGTTTTTTACATAATGTATAGATGATGCAAGTAAATTCTTTACGATAAGCAGGTTTATAAATGCTATATTTAAATGACAACAAACAAAACATTGCTGTAATTACAGCAATGTGATGATGGGTTAGAGGTAGGTTATGCTTGATTTAATTTCAAAACATACATCAAATATTCAACAGACATTTAAAATAAAAAAATTAGAGCATCAACTGGCTAAAGCGGAAAACTATGCACAGTGGCAACAGATTGCTTTTGAATTAGATCAATGTACAGATGCTTTGGCATGGAAACATGACCTACAATCTTCTTATTTTACAGTAGATTTGATTTTAAATCGGCTAAATACGCTAAGACAATATCGAACACAGCACGATATACCAGCAATGATTCATTTACTTAGAGAAGGGTTAAGTTACGATATTGCCAATATTTGTCATCCTATGCTGTTTTCAGTGATACGTTTGGGTACAAAACAAATCATTGAAGACTATGTGGCAGAGGTGAGTGAATGTTTGAGTGATATTTCCCAGTTGCCAAATGTCGAGATGAGCTTAGAGCAAAAGCTTAAATTTTTTAATCGCTGTCAAACGGCATATGGTCAGCCTGCTTTAATGTTTTCAGGTGGGGCAACGCTTGGGCTTTTTCATAGTGGTGTGTGTAAAGCACTTAAAGAACAAGATTTGTTGCCAAATGTACTCTCTGGAGCAAGTGCAGGGGCTGTTATGGCATCTTTACTGGGCAGTATAGATGCAGACCAGCTAGACATACTCACACAAAGTGATAATTTGTTTAGTGATGTTTTTCAATTTAAGTCTTTTAAAATGCTATTAAAAGAACCTACGGGTTTTACCAGTAACGAAGCATTAAAAAAGTTTTTAATCGCACATTTAGGCGATCTCACTTTTGCTGAGGCTTATGAAAAGTCAGGACTACATTTAAACATTGCTGTGGCACCGTATGATGCAACACAAAAACCACAGTTACTTAACCAATATACCTCACCAGATGTTTTGATTTGGAGTGCGGTACTGGCTTCGTGTGCTGTACCTATCTTGTTTTCACCGGTGAAGCTTTTGGCAAAATGTGAAAATGGTCAGCATGTGCCATTTTTAGGAGACACCCAGTGGGTTGATGGCAGTGTACGTAGTGATTTTCCGCAAGAAAAAATGGCTCGGTTATATAACATGAATTACAGTATTGCTAGTCAAGCCAATCCGCATGTTGTGCCATTTATGCAAACCGATGTAGAGCGATATAGGCAAGACTTGCTCAGTTGGCCTGAAAAAATTGTACGTCGGCAAGGAAAACTACTGGCCAAGGGTGTAATGGACTTTACGCGTGAGCGTGTTGGTGCTGTACCACAAGTTAGACGTTTACTCGACCACGGTTATGGCATTGTAGACCAACATTACTATGGTGATATTAATATTATTGGGCAGTATAGCCTACGTCATTACACCTATTTATTACAAAATCCAACGCCTGAAATTTTTAAGAAATTACAACTTGAAGGCGAGCGGGCGACATGGCCAAAACTATCTATGATAGAAATGCATGCACGCGTGGGAAAAACCATTGAACACATTTTGACTGATTTGAAGAAACAGCAAAATACGAGTTAATGTCCCATGTGTTTTGATTTAAATAAACCTTACGCCGTGCAAGCATACCCTCGTAAAGAGAGTGAGCAATATGGTCGTAAGTTGTATCAATTGATACAAAATGAGCAACAATATTGGCTTAAATATCAGCAAACAGATGAGCTTGAGCAATATAGTCAAATACATATAGATGGGTGGCAAAGAGAGCTACTTTTTTATCATAAGCATAAAGATGTTGCATATGTACTGCCAAGTCAAATGATAGACCTTGCACAGTTAAGAGGTATTGATGCTAGGGGGCAGGGCATGCTATTGCCTCATAAAAACTATTACTTTACCTCAGCTCCTCAAAATGTCTGTGAAGCACAACAACGAATCAAAGCAGTCTGTCAGGTATTATTTCAATTCCATGCTCTAGGTTATGTGCATGGCGATATAAAAAAACATCACTTTTTAGCAGATTTACAAGGTCTTTATTTAATTGATTTTGAACATAGCTTTTATGACGGTACAGAAATTGTAGGTACGCATGCGACTCCACGTTATATGGCACCAGAGTTGTTTCATGGTGCTTTAAAAACGCAAGAAAGTGACTTTTATGCGCTTGGTATAGTGGTTTATGAATGGCTCACACACAAAAAACTATTTGCTAAAGATTATCATGATTGGGCAGTTTTACATTGTCAGTGTGAGTTTTATACTTTGCCTGAGGTGTATAAAGGGTTGCAGCCGATATTAGATATCATGCTCAGCAAGCGAGTAGAGCAAAGAAAGCAGCGTTTACAGCAGTTAAAAAGTATATTAAATCAACAGATTGCTTGAAGTTATATGTATTTTCCTTAATTTTGATTGATATTTGCACATGCGGTAATTTTTTTAATAAAAAGGCTTGTCAGCTATAATGGTTATCTATATTATACACATCCATCGGGGGCGTGGCGAAATTGGTAGACGCACTGGATTTAGGTTCCAGCGCCGCAAGGTGTAAGAGTTCGAGTCTCTTCGCCCCCACCAACACATGTTATGTGTTATAGAGGATTGGTGTAATGGTAGCATGACGGTCTCCAAAACCGTTCGTAAAGGTTCGAATCCTTTATCCTCTGCCATGATTGGGGATGTGGCGAAATTGGTAGACGCACTGGATTTAGGTTCCAGCGCCGCAAGGTGTAAGAGTTCGAGTCTCTTCATCCCCACCATTAAAAAAGCAAGATTGAAAGTCTTGCTTTTTTTGTGCCTGTAATTTAGAAAGTTATTTCATATTTTTATAAAAAATAATAATCTGAATATGGATACATTATTTTAAACTTTCAATTGGACAGAGACATAAATGATTACTCATTTTAAGTGAGTGACTACTGAGATAGAGTTATCCTAATATTATTCTATTCATTACAGTACAATTTTCGGTGCTTTACGTAAGCTTAAGAATAAAACAAATAATGCGATTACATTAACGAAGCAGTTGAATATAAATACCTGCCTAGAGCCTAGAAAATCCACAATTAATCCACCAGATACTGCACCTAATGGCATTGCTCCATAAATTAATGTTCTTGCTGCACCTACAACCTTCCCCATTGTTTCAGACGGTACCACACTTTGGCGGTAAGTCATTGAATAAATATTAAATAACCCAAGACATAGCCCCCACAAAAAGTATCCAAGCGAGATAAGTATAGATGTCATCCAAATGGGTCCTATTGCAAGTGACATAATGACCGAACCAATAATCATGATTGTGATAGAGCAGAGCATTAGAAATTTGACACTAAAAAACTGGCAAAGCCATCGCGCTAAAAAGTTCCCAAGTAATGATCCGATACCACTGAAGATTAATAGAGTAGAAGCTATTAATGTACTAAATCCGAATAAATTAAAACTAATCACAAAATAAACGGATTGCACAGCCATGAAGCCAAAGTTTGCTATTGCACTTACGAGGACAATACTCATTAATATAGGCCGTGATAAAAGCTCATTAAAGCCATCAAAAAATGAGTTTTTAGGATTGTGGGGAATTTCTTTTCTATCTGTAGGTTCTACAGCGAGCTTTGTGATCAATATGGCTGAAATGAAAAATGTGAGTGCATTAATGAAAAGTGAAGATATTGCGCCTAGCATATTGACAATGAAACCTCCTAGGCCAGGACCACTAATTTCACCGATGGAGGAAATGATTTCAAGGTTAGAGTTGGCAGAAAGGCGTTTATCGCTAGGAATCACGACAGGGAATAGTGAAGATATTGATAATTCAAAGAAGATTCTAGCAATACCAATCAAAAACGCGATTGTTATGATAAATGGAATGTTTATTGTATAAAAGCTATATAAAATAGGGATGGATAATACTAAAATAAACCGAGTGAACTCTGCATAAATTGCAATCTTCTTTCTATCTGCACGATCAACAAAAGTACCAATACTCATGCTAAAAAGTAGGTTAGGTAGGTAGCGTGCAGCAGATATTAAGCTAACTTCTACTGCAGATGCATGTAATACATGAATGGCGATAATTGGTAAGGCAATGTTATGAATTGCTATACCTACAGTTGCAACAGCCTGAGAATACCAAATGACTCTAAATTGATTAAGCACCCATGCTGAATGAGAATCGATTTTTTTAAACAAATGGGTGCTCCTTTTTTATTTTTTGATGGTGGTATTGGGATTTTTATTTAATCCTGTATTTTGTTTTTTTGTGTAATATCTTTAGCTTACTTATGAGTAATTTGTATATATACTACCTGCTAAATCATTTTTATTTTACTATTTTGGGTTGAAATAAGTTAAACAGGAAAACCGATACAAATAGTTTAAATGTTTTATCTAACTTTATAGTGTGTCTCAAAGCTATAAATGCCTTTTTTCTTGCAATCTTTTTACTGTATCCTCTAATTGACTATAGTGATGAATAGTTGCATCAGAGAGTGGTTGTTGAAGGCTAAGTGTAGGGTGAAAGTAAATTGTTTGCATCCCTACTTTTTTTGCACCCTCGATATCTGCTTTAGGATGGTCTCCAATAAAAATACAATCAGATGGTCTACAATTGAATTGCTTACAGGCATACATAAATATTTCTGGATCTGGTTTTCTTAAACCAATTGCTTCTGAAACAACAACCAAAGAAAAATACTCAGACAAGCCTAAGGCATAAAAGTTATGCTCTTGAAAAGGGGTTTTACCATTGGATATTAACCCAAGCCGATACCCTTGTTTATATAGTCTTTGCATTGTTTCTTCTACACATTCAAATGATGTAGAGAACTTATTAAAATCATTGATGTAAGACTCAAGTAGTTGATGTTGAGTGTGGTTAGTAATATGAAACTCTTGAATTAACTGGCGGTAAACAACATCCTTCCATACAGATCCATTATTTTCTAATTCAATAAATCTTTTAATAAAGGATTCTTTGAGGGCTTGGGGAACGAGTTTAAAAAAGTTTACTTGCCAATTAATAAACTTGATTAGTGACTCACTTCTATTCAGAATGGTTTGGTCTAAGTCAAATAAGAGTACTTTTTTCATGTTGTCGTTTACGCCTTTATTGGATGAAAATATTAACCATTACATGGCTTATAATATAAGTTTATGTATGATGTAGAAGTAGCTAAAGGTTTTGTTTTATATTAATAATTTCAAATTAATATGTTTTATACATTTGAAGTTGAGTTAGCTCCGTAGTGTGAGGAATATCCACACACAGTAATTAATATAAAATCTTATATTTTCAAAAAATGTATGCTCTGTCATGTTTTTATATACTTCAAAGTATATATGTTATTAAAATTGATCTCAAAAAATGGCTTAAGCTTTTTAATACTAGACGTATTGCATGAAATAGCTAGCCATAATATGCTAATTTCTTAGGTTGATTGATAAAATTTTTAAAAATCCTCATCCATTTCTATGAAATGTTCTACTTTAATTTGAAGACTTACTAGAGTTGATACTGTGCGAGTGTCATTAAATGAATGAAATTAGTTTTAAATTAGTCAATATCACAAAAAAATTTGACGAAAGAGTAGTTTTAAATAATATTAATTGTGACTTTAATCGGTGTGGGTTATATGCTTTTATTGGTGAAAATGGATCTGGGAAGTCCACGTTATTATCCATTCTTGCATGTAATTTGAAACCAAATTCAGGTCATGTACTATTAAACAACAGAGTGTGTAATAGTGCTGAATTTTATAGTGATATTGCATATATTCCAGATAAAGTTTTAGCTTATCCATTTATTACGGGAATTGAGTTTATAGAGCTCATATCTATACTGAGAAAAGTGGACCCAGAAAATTATAATGCTTTAATTAGGAGGTTTAATTTAGAAGAACATAAGTATACAAAGTTTGAAAATATGTCTTTGGGTACGGCAAAAAAATTCATGTTAATTTCTGGGCTGATGACAAAGTGCAAGGTGCTAGTGATGGATGAACCTACGAATGGATTAGATATTCATTCTGTTGATGTGTTAAATGATATATTGTTAAAAATGAGAACAGATAAAATGATATTTATGACTAGCCATGATCAATTTATTTTAGAGAGTCCTTTTGTAGAAAAAATAGAAATTAACCAATTGAATGATTCTTCTTAGGTATTTTATGTTTAAATCATTTGAAATTTTCTCTAAAGTCTTATATTGGAGAATGCATTACTTCTCAAAAGAAACATTTAATCTATTAAAAAACTATAAACATATACTATTAAGCCTTTTATTATTTTTAGGCCCAATGTTTTTTTTAATTCTAAACTCATTCTCTGTGGTTTTATTAGATTTATTGAAATCTAAATCTGTTGTTAATAGCTTTTTGACTTGGATTGGTTTGTTACTTATTTATTTGGTGGCTGTATTTTCGCAAAAGAAATCTATATTGGGAGGGGAAGAATACTTTTATTTACTAAAAAGTCATTTAGGGGATTATCAAAACTTCTTTTTGAACATTGTTGTGATTTTTATATCTAATATTTATTTGTTTATTCCATTTTTAATGGCTCTCTTTGATGTGTTCTATGTTGGTAATGATTCAAATGCTTTTCTAAGCTTTTTAGTTTTAATGTCTTGGATTTTTCTAACATTAGTTAGTCAATTAACTTTAATTACAAGCAAAAAGTATATTTTTCTATTCGTATTGATACTTACATTGGCTAGTGTTTTATCTATTCCTGTTTTTGGTGGAATATTTATTTCATTATTAATCAATATTTTTATATTAATAATATCAGTTTATAAAATTACAAGAAAGAAGGAGTTAAGTTATATTAATTTGGATAAAATTCACTATAGTATAGATCTAATGAAAATAAATAGAGAGTCTAGCTTATTATATAATATCAGTAAATTGCTGATTCAATATTTTTGTATAAAACATGATTTAATTAAAAAACTTTTTTTAATTTTAATATCATTGTCACCTTTTATATTTTATGTGTTTATATGGATTAATTATTTTAAGAGTGGAAAATTTTTAATTTTAATATGTTTAATTACACTCTCTTATATTTCAGTGGCTTTAGGAAGGATAGGGGCTGTTTTTAATTATCAATATAAAAGTAACTTATATTTTTTGAAATGTAATGGTCTAAATACCAAAATTTATTACATCTCAGTTTTATTGAATTTAATATTGGTTTCAACAGTCTTAAGTATACCAGCTATTTTGACGATTTATAGTATTGAAGCTAATAAGTGTTCTTTGGTATCTTTAATTATTTTGTATTTAGGCGTGCTTTTATCATTTTTTATAAATAAAAATATTGAAAGTGTTTATGTGGTTTCTAGAGTATTGGTATGGATACTTTTGGGAATAACTTTTTACTATTTTATCGGCTTATAAAATAATGAGCAATAAACATCATACGTTAAAGACTTTATTTTTAAGCTGAAATAGCCTATACACATGTAATTAATAACCCTTATTTTGTTTTGAACTTATTGAGTGGTTTTAAAAACAACTTGTATAAGCTTGGAGTTAGTGCTAATAACCTTTAAGCCGAAGCATTCACTCTTTGAATGGTCGGCTCACTTGGTATGTAAACATCTATAAGAGAAATATATATTCTAAGCTTTCAAATGGTCTTCAAACTCTTCGCCCAGTTGCATTGCAAGAGGGTTACCAGAAAGCTCACAGGTTACCAAACCGTATTCTTTCTTAAAGCTAAACGTAAAGCCTCGATTGTCAGTCAAACTTTTTACTGAATAGCCTAAGTTTTCTAGCCAAATTCTAAATGCAATTAAATTTTTTGCTTTAACAACTTTTTTCATTTTAATAATGTCCTTTAGTGTGCCTACCTAAATTCTTTATAAGGTTAACTCATGTATTTTTAAAGGGTGAATTGATATAATAATTGTGATTTTTTTTCACCTTTGTAAAAAATTATAGCCAAACAAAAAAATTATGCAGGCATTCTAAAAAATGTACTAAAATTGATCTTTTAATGTACGAATATGACTAAATTCATTCACGGACTCAACTCGTAAAAAAGGATTGGTCTCTAACTCTATAGATAAAGTGCTAGGTAGAGTGACTTGGTTAAGTAATCGTAAATTTTCAATATGTTCAGCACGTTGCTGTAAAAGCAAATTATGTGGCTCTATGGTTAATGCAAATTTTGCATTTGAAAGCGTATATTCATGTGCACAGTAAATTTTTGTACTTATAGGTAGGGCAGATAAGCGCTGTAGAGAGTTAAACATCTGTTGATGTGTACCCTCAAATACACGTCCGCATCCGAGTGCAAATAATGTATCACCTACAAAAGCACTCTCTATTGCAGAAATATAGTAACAAATATGCCCAAGTGTATGTCCTGGTGTATAAATGACTTCAATGCTTAAATCTGCAAATTTAAAATAGTCACCATCGCTGAGTGCATGGGTGATCATCGGGATTTTTTGTTGTTCGTATATTGGGCCATATACAGGCACTTGATACACTTCTAATAAACCACTCACACCACCAGTATGATCTTTATGCCAATGAGTAAACCAAATTTGTTTTATTTGGAGTTGATGCGTAGCACAATAGTCAACTACACAAGCAGACTCGGTTGGGTCAATAACTACAGTGTTGTTATTTCGATCTTCAATCAGCCAAATGTAGTTTTGTGAACTATTCGCAACATCAATGACATGTATTTTGAAATTTTGCATGATATTTTTCCTACCAGTAAGCTATTACTATCAATATACATGATGATTTTATTGGTTTTAGTGTTGATTCAACAATCTCTATACATCTTAGCTATTTATCATAGCCCAACGTTATAACATTGCCTACGAAACCTTATCTTTTGAGTAAAATAACAAGAAATAAAAACATAATACCACTAAACTATATCTGTTGGTTTGAATGAAAAAGGTGTGTAAGCATAATGTTGTGTTTAAAAAATGGCATGTTGTTAGAAACGGCTTGTGTTGCGATACAAGATCGAGCCTTTCAGTATGGTGATGGCTGTTTCACAACCATGAAAATCCAACACAATCATATTTCATTGTGGCCAAGGCACATTCAGCGTTTACAACGAGATTGTGCAAAACTCATGCTTAAACCACATTGGCATTATGTAGAGCAGCTGATTCAAGATATGAAAAATGCCAGTGAATTACAGCATTTTACAGGCACCATTAAAGTAGTTATCAGTCGTGGGCAAAGCCAAAGAGGTTATGGTTTTTCTGATGTGCAAAAAGCAGATGTTTATATTTTATTTTATGAAGATCACAGTATAAAGCCAAGCTATAGCGAAATTGCTTCTGATGTTTTAGCATTACCTATTGCTACACAATTGATGCCAAACTTAGTTGGTGTGAAGTCTCTAAATCGCCTAGAGCAGGTATTGTTAAAGCATGAAGCGGGCAGTCGTGATTTATCTGAGGCTTTGGTTTTAGATACTCGTGGTCATATTGTAGAAGGTGTAAGTAGCAACTGTTTTTTATATGTTGATGGTGTATGGCATACGCCTCAATTGAGTGGTAATGGGGTGCAAGGTGTTATGCGTGAAGAAATTTTATCTCGTATGCGTAGTTTTGGTGTGCCTGTTTATGAGTCAGATTTGTCTAAAGAGCAGTTAGATGGTGTGGATGCCTTGTTTTTTTGTAATGCATTACACCCTATGCAGGCAGTCCATACTTTATCGGGGCGTTGTTTGGATACATCAATCACCCAAGCGTTATTTAATCTGTTGACATTGGAACAAATATAATGTGTGCAAAATCATCAAAAACGAAAGTAAAAAAAGCACGCACTTGGTTTATTGGCTTTATTGTTATGGTAATACTGATAAGTTTTGTCATCTATAAAATGAGTTTAGGGCGTATTTATCCAATAACTGCTAATAAACAATTTGTGTCAATTAATAGTGGCGAAACCTATAGTGGTTTAATTGATAAACTGGCTGAACAAAATAAAGTACAATTTCCTTTTGTGCTTAAAATTTATCGTAAGTTGTTCATACAAAGCCAATTAAAAGCAGGTGTTTATGAAGTTCATCATGGTATGACAGTCCGAGAGGTTTTTGACTTAATGTCAGATGCGGACAATGCGCAAATGAATAAAATTATGGTTATTGATGGTACAACGTCAAAACAATTACTAGAACGTTTAAGAAAAGACCCGAACGTTGTTAAAACCGTAGTGAATCTGCCCGAAGCAGAGATGATGAAAGCATTAGATATTCCTTATAGTCATTTAGAAGGTTTACTGGCACCTGATACATATTTTTTTATGAAAGGTGAAACAGATAAGAAAATTCTGTTGCATTTATACCACCGTCAAATGGATACCTTAGATCGTGAATGGCAAGGTAGGGCAACAGGGTTACCCTATAAAAATAAATACGAAGCATTAATTATGGCCTCGATTGTTAAAAAAGAAACCAGCGTAGATCATGAGCTTACTCAGGTTTCAGGTGTTTTTACCCGCCGTTTACAGTTGGGTATGAGGCTACAAACGGATCCTACGGTGATTTATGGTATGGGGGACCGTTATAATGGTAAAATTACCAAGCAAGATTTGCGTACACCAACCGCATACAATACTTATACTATTACAGGTTTGCCACCTACACCGATTGCTTTACCAGACGCAAAATCTATAAATGCAGTGATGCACCCAGATGACTCAAAAAATGTCTATTTTGTGGCAACGGGCAATGGTGGCCATAAGTTTAGTGAAAATTTAACTGAGCATAACCAAGCTGTACAGGAATATCTCTCAGTGCTAAGATCGAAGAAAGATGGAGCAACACCTTAAATGTTTATTAGTTTTGAAGGTACAGAAGGTGTCGGGAAAAGTACGCTAATTCAGCGAATTTATGACACCTTACTCGAAAAAAATAATGCCGTGACTTTAACTCGTGAGCCGGGAGGCACAGCGATCGCTGAGCGTATTCGAGCATTGTTATTAGAAGTTCATGAAGAACAGATGTGCTCAGATACAGAGCTTTTATTGATGTATGCAGCGCGAAGTCAGCACCTTGCACAGGTGATTTTACCTGCGCTAAATGCCAACCAAATTGTATTATGTGATCGTTTTACTGATGCAAGCTTTGCTTATCAGGTCATGGGGCGTGGTCTTGCTTCAGAAAAACTACAAATCCTGAATCAAAGTTTTGTTTCTCGTATGCCAGATTTAACACTTTGGCTTGATGCACCTGTAGAAATAGGTATGGCTCGTGCAAAAGCACGTAGTGAGTTGGATCGTTTTGAGCAAGAAAAGATTTCATTTTTTAATAAAGTACGTTCAGGTTATCAATATTTATATGAAACACAGCCTGAAAGAGTAAAAAAAATAGATGCAACTCAACCACCTGAAGATGTTTTAAGTCAGGCTTTAGCATATATACAGAAACACATTACTGTCTGAATTTAGTTAATGCCCAGTTATTGGGCATTAATTTTTTTGCTTGCTTATATTTGGTGCGTGTTGATTTTGTTGTATAGAATATAATTAACCTATTTATATTAAATAAATATTAATTTACAAAAACAATTAATTTAACCAATACAGCATGATAATTATTCTAGATAGACATTTTTTGATCAAATATGATAATTGATTCAAAGTTGGTATGGTATTTGCTTCTATGGGTGGAGAGTTTTGGTCATCTTTTTTATTTTAAAAGACACTAAAACAGGGCGAAGTCATAGGGGTTTAAGGAATGAAATTTTTATCAAAATCTGTACTAGTTTCAGCGTTAATGGTGTCTAGTTTTGGTGGTTTAGTCACGTCAGCAAATGCTGCTGATACATTAGAAAAAATTAAAACAAGTGGCAAAATTATTATTGGTCACCGTGAATCATCTGATCCGATTTCATATGTTGCTGGTGGTAAGGCTGTAGGTTATGCCGTTGATATTTGTGACAATGTGGCAAATGAAATTAAAAAAGAATTAAAAATGCCAAACCTAAAAGTTGAATATAAGGCGATCACATCTTCAACACGTATTCCTGAACTATTGTCAGGTAATATCGATATGGAGTGTGGTACAACAACGAATTCTAAACAACGTCAAGAACAAGTTGGTTTCTCTACAAACTACTATGCAACTGAAGTTCGTATGGCTGTAAAAGCAAATTCAGGCGTGAAGAGTATTGCGGATCTAAATGGTAAAGCTGTTGTAACGACACAAGGTACAACTTCAGACAAATACATTAAAATGAATGAAAAAGGTCAACAAGTAAATGTACAAAACGTTTACGGTAAAGACCATGCAGATTCATTTGCAATGCTTGCCTCAGGCCGTGCAGCAGCATTTGTAATGGATGATAACATTCTTGCAGGCTTGATTGCTAAATCATCTAACCCGAAAGAATTTGCAATTGTAGGTCCTGTACTTTCATCTGAACCTTACGGCATTATGATTGCTAAAGGCGATACAAAAATGAAAGCAGTGACTGACCGTGTTGTGACAGGTATGTGGAAATCTGGTCAAATGGATCAGCTATACAAAAAATGGTTCCAATCACCAATTCCACCTAAAAATGTAAACTTGAACATGCATCAAAGTGAATCGTTCAAACATTTGAAACAACATCCTACTGACGCTGGTATCTAATATACCAACCAGCTAAATACTGACCATCTTCCCAAAGATGGTCAGTCTGTTTTTTTAGGGGGATTTATGTCATTTGGTTCATTAAATTGGACAGCATTTTGTTCTGCTTCAAATGAATTTGGAGTAGATAAAGCTGCATGGGCTGAGTCGATATGTCAGCATATTGGTGGACAAAGCTACTCTGTAGCTGCAGAAGCACCAACGTGGTTGCAAATGCTAGGTGCTGGTGTATTCACTATGGTGTGGACCGCATTTGGTGCATTTCTTATTGCCTTCTTTCTGGGGTCATTATTGGGCGTAGCACGTACATTGCCGAATAAGTGGTTGTCAGGCGTAGGTAATGTCTATGTTGAAATATTTCGAAATGTTCCGCTTATTGTACAACTTTTCTTTTGGGCGTTTATTTTCCCAGAGTTTTTACCACACAGTATTAGTAGTGGTAGTGGTGAAATGGTTGCAGGTGGTTGGTGGAAAGGCCTACTTAACACACATCCAGCGGCAATAGGTGTATTTGCATTAGGTTTATATACTGCAGCGCGTGTTTCTGAACATATTCGTGCAGGTATCTTAACGGTTTCACGTGGTCAAAAGTTTGCTGCGTCTGCAATGGGCTTTACGACAGCACAAAGCTACCGTTATGTAGTACTACCAGTTGCTTACCGTATGGTATGGCCAACGGTGACTTCAGAGGCGATGAACGTCTTTAAAAACTCAGCTGTTTTGTATGCGTTAAGTGTGCTTAATTTCTTTGCATATACGAAAACTATGCGAGAAGAAACATCTCAAGATATCGTTATTTTAGTTCTATCAACACCTGTTTATTTGGTTGTAACGTATTCAATCAAACACCTTATGGTTTGGATTGAGAAAAAAATGGCTGTACCTGGTCTAGGTTCAGGAGGTAAATAAGCATGGATTTTAGTTTACTACAACATGCAGAAGTATCTCAGGCATTATTAAAAGGCCTAGGATTTACGCTTACAGTTACAGTTTTATCGATGATTGGTGGTATTTTAATTGGTACCCCACTTGCAATGATGCGTTTATCAAACAATAAGTTTGCCAGTAACTTTGCAAAAGTGTACGTTGACTGTTTTCGTGGTATTCCACTGATTCAGGTCATCTTTATTTTTTACTTTTTACTCCCAAAAGTTTTTGAATTCCAAACAGATACTTATTACGGCCCACTTTTCTCAAGTGTCATTACATTTGCGATTTTTGAAGCGGCCTTTTTCTCTGAAATTGTTCGTTCAGGAATACAATCTATTTCTAAAGGACAAGTTTCAGCAGGGTATGCGATTGGTTTTACCTATAGCCAGTCCATGCGTTATGTTGTGCTACCACAGGCTTTTCGTAACATGATTCCTGTGCTACTCACACAAACTATTATTTTGTTCCAAGATGTCTCTTTGGTCTACGTGATCAGTGCACCTGACTTCTTAGGTAATGCAGACACACTTGCAAATACTTATGGTCCAGAAACCAAAGCGACATTTTATGCAGTAGTTGCGATCGTTTATTTTGCTATTTCATTCTTCTTGTCTCGTTTAGTGAAACGTTTACAAGAAAAAATAGCCATCATACGTTAGTAGGGAAATTAAATATGCCAATGATTGACATCCAACATATCTCTAAATGGTATGGTGACTTCCGAGTATTGACAGATTGTTCAACCACAATTGAAAAAGGTGATGTAGTTGTTGTCTGTGGTCCATCTGGATCTGGTAAATCAACACTCATCAAAACAGTAAATGCACTTGAACCATTTCAAAAAGGCAATATTATTGTCAATGGTGCATCGTTAAAGGACCCTAAAACCAACTTGGCTGAGTTTAGATCACATGTTGGTATGGTGTTTCAGCACTTTGAATTGTTTCCACACATGACTGTGATGGAAAACCTGACCATTGCACAAGTAAAAGTATTGGGTCGTAATTTGGCTGATGCTCAGAAAAAAGCACAACAATATTTAGAACGTGTTGGTATGCTTGCACATAAAGATAAGTTCCCAGGACAGCTTTCAGGCGGTCAGCAACAACGTATTGCGATTGCTCGTGGTCTATGTATGGACCCTGTGTGTATGTTGTTTGATGAGCCGACATCTGCACTTGACCCTGAAATGGTGGGTGAAGTTCTAGATGTAATGGTTCAACTTGCAAATGAAGGCATGACCATGATGTGTGTAACACATGAAATGGGCTTTGCTAAGAAAGTATCGAATCGTTTAATCTTTATGGACGCAGGTGAAATTTTAGAAGACTGCTCTACAAAAGACTTCTTTGAAAATATTGATGAACGTCATGAACGTGCACGTATTTTCTTAGATAAAATTCAAGCGGTGCACTAAGGTCTTAAATGACTTGAATCTGTAGAAAAAATTGCCGATACGCTTCAACTTTCTTTTCTAAAGCTAAAGGATATGCTCTAGAGCTAGAAGGCAAACGATACAAGCCAAAAGATCTGTTATCAACAGTGACTTGGCTTGGTTTGCCAATTTTGGGTATAGGTGTGTTTTTAAAATGCAACATCATCGCCTGTGTTGCTTTTTCCCCAGTTGTCATAATTGTATGGCAGTTGGGGATTTTTTTGAGTAGTGCTAAGAGGTTGGTTGGCTCGACCACATGCAAATGTAAATCTGATGCATTTTGTTTTTTTCGAATGACTTTAAATGCTGTATCAAATATACCAATATTTTGTGTTTGTAAAAATGTTTTAATCTTGTCCAAGTGAAAGTTTTTTTGCTCTGTATTTATAAAATAATGTTTATCATTAAAAAAAATTAGTCCCATAATTCGCCACATATCATTTTGATAGTTTGGATAATAAAAATCCATTTTCCATTTGTCTTTCGGTGGGGGAAAGCTACCGAGAAGTAATATTTTTGTATTGGAGGGTAGAAATGGATCGAGTGGGTGAGTTTCAATATCTTGCATATTATTCCTTATAAAAGCTAAATATGGGTGTGGTGCATTTAATGTTAAATCTTAAATTCACTAGGGATAACTATGGCTTCATGATATGGTTATAGCTGTTTCCATAGTTTAAGGTAAGATGTTTTATGTATGAATATAACTATAGAACGGGCTGGGGTGAAGCTAAATATGACTTTAGTGCAGAGTTAAATAAAGAAGTCGAAGCTTTAGGCGAGCCAACAACACAAGAGCAAGCGATTGAGCAACTCGGTTATATTTGTGATCAGAGCTTGTTTTTTAACCCTGAGAATTCCCCTAAATATATTACTGTACTGATTGCGAAAGATGTAACGCCTGATTTATATCAATATATTGTAATTTTTGCTTTATACACTGAAAGTGTAGAGTATTTTGGCGTGACAGATACACCAAGTTTAATAGAACTATTGGGTAAACTTGTACCATTGGTGCAGTATTAACATTCGTTTTATCATGTGAATGGAAAACATGGCTTGATAATGCAAGATTGGGAGATTTTGAAAAATATCCGTCTGCAATCGTTGTTAGATAGTCCAAGTGCTTTTGCAATAACCTATGTCACTGCTCAACAATATACGGAGTCGGAGTGACGTAGTCGAGCATCATCTGCAACACAGTATCAATATGCTTTAGCTTTTTCTGAAGGAATAGCAGTGGGTATTATTGGTTAGACTAAAAACTTCCTTAATGAGTTTAATCTTATAGCAATGTGGGTAGACCAAGCTATCGTGGTCAGGGGGTTGCTGATGAGCTCATTTTTTTTATGAAAAAATTAGCAATATCTAAAGGATATAATCGAATAGTACTCAATGTTTCTAAAGGTAATGTGAAAGCGTTTTCTTTTTACTCTAGACATTGTTTTAATGTACAGACTAAACAAGCGAATTTATCTGTAACAACTGACGATGGGGCTGAGAAGATGGTACGTATTATATAGTGTGAAGTTAATATGGCCTAACTATCTAATCTTTATATAAAATACTAAAAGTGTTTTTGAAGTCTATCGCTTTTACTTTTTTCTGAGGGATAATCGCTTCGCGATATGTTTATAAATTCTTATATCATAAGCCGTATTGTAAACAGGTAATAAACCCGAATTATTATACGGCTCATTTTGTTGCCAGACTTAAAAAAGACAAGATTTTACTGATGAGATGTCTTTGTTATAAAGGCATCAAAACCATTTTTTCTAAGTTCGCATGCAGGGCATGCATTGCAACCATAGCCCCAAGCGTATAAATGTGTGCGGTCGCCATTGTAGCAAGTATGTGTTTCTTTAATCACATAATCGACAGCACTTTGACCACAAAGAGATTGGGTCATGGCCCATGTGTCACATTTGTCTATCCACATCAGTGGTGTGTGAATGACCACTTTTTTATCCAACCCTAAACTTAATGCGACTTGTAGGGCTTTCATGGTGTTGTCTCTACAATCTGGATAGCCAGAGAAATCTGTTTCACAGACACCAGTGACAATATGTTCTATGTCATGCTTATAGGCTACAGTGCTTGCGACATTTAGAAAAATTAAGTTGCGACCAGGTACGAATGTATTTGGGTACTTTTCTGTTTGGTCAATACTGACTTCATGGGTAAGTGATGTGGTATTTACTTGTGATAAGAAGTCTAAATTAAAAATATGGTCTAATTTTAACTTGTTTTTCCAGCTAGGCTTTAATGTTTCTATAGATTGCAAAATTTGACTACGGCATTGCATTTCAACATGATGTTTTTGACCGTATTCAAAGCCTACAGTATAGACCTCATCAAAATTTTCAAGCGCCCACATGAGGCATGTGGTGGAATCTTGTCCGCCAGAAAACAAAACTAATGCTTTACTCATATTTAACAGCCTATTTTAAAACAGTGAATAGTGGCTTGTACTATGTTACATATGCAACAGACATACAAAAATAATGCGTAATGACGCAATATTGGTTGGAATAAATAGATGGTTAGCAAAATAGTATATCTTGAGCGATATGTAAAACAAATATTCTGCTTGCATTTGCCAGTTGTAATAAAATGTACAACTACGATTGGTAACATATAAATACTATCCATTTACGTCGTTTTATGGAATGATGTATTTATAAAATATAAAGCAAAGTCGTAATGCTTTATCACAGTTTTGTCCAGTTTTGGACCGCCATGAATCGTCTCTACGAACGTGGTTTTTTATTAGAAAGTCAATAGGGCTTATTTTAGCCCTATTGTTGTCTTGAATGATTAGTCTTCTACTTTTACTTCTACTCGCGCAGTAATGGCACACATAAGCTCATAGCCGAGCGTACCTGATGCTGCCGCAACTTCATCTATTGCTAAGATATTGCCACATTTAGATTGTCCCCATAGTACAACTTCATCGCCAATATTGGCATCTGAATGTGTAAGGTCAACAGCTAACATATCCATACTCACTCGACCCAGTAGAGTAGTCCGTTGACCATTAACCAATACAGGTGTACCTGTTGGAGATACTCTTTGGTAGCCATCTGCATAACCGCAAGCAACAATACCGACTTTCATGTCTTGTTTTGCAATAAATTTTGATCCATAGCCAATGCTTTCGTTTGCACCGATTTGCTGTACGGCAATAATTTCACTGCGTAAACTCATGGTTGGCTTTAAGCCCCAATCGGCTGCACTGTGTGTTGGGTAGTCGGGTGAGCTACCATAGAGTGCTATACCTGCTCGTACAAAGTCTGAGGGGATATGGTGATGGCGTAACATGGCAGCACTGTTGCTTACCGATTGTTTTCCCGCTAAACCGTTAATGGTGTTTTGAAAAACTTCATATTGGTAATTTGTACCATTTTCACCAAAGCGGTCACCATCTGCATCTGAAAAATGCATCATATGATGTAATTTAGAGACGCAGTTTAATTGCGATAAGGTATGCCACGCTGTCGCATAATCTTCAGGTTTAAAGCCTAAACGATTCATACCGCTATTCATTTTTAAAAACACTTCGAATGTTGCATTACTTTGGTGGGCTTTTAGCCATTGAATTTGATGTGGGCTATGTATGGCAAAACTTAAATGATATTGTGCACATAAGTCTAGATCTGTGGCATGAAATATGCCTTCGAGTAACAGAATTTGACCGTTGTAATTTAGCTGACGTAAACGCATTGCCTCACTCAAATCGAGTAAGGCAAAGCCATCTGCATTTTTAAAGCAATCATATACATTTTCAATGCCGTGACCATAAGCATTGGCCTTTACAACAGTAAGTAGGTGTTGTGAGTTTCCTGTATGTTGTCGTGCAATTTTAAGGTTGTTTTTTAATGCATTTTTATGAATGATAGCCTGAATAGGGCGTGGCATATAGAACTTCCTGTATAAGTAAATGCAATCTTAAAGGTAACGCTGTAAAGATAGACCTTCAGTACTAATATCAGGGCGTTGGTTGAGTACCAAGTCACTGATGAGCTTTCCTGAGCCACATGCCATGGTCCAACCAAGGGTGCCGTGTCCTGTGTTTAAGAATAAATTATTATAGCGTGTTGCACCAATAATTGGCGTGCTGTCTGGTGTCATTGGGCGTAAGCCAGTCCAAAAAGTCGCCTCAGCTGTGTTACCGCCTGGGAATAGGTCATTGGTGACCATTTCTAAAGTGGCTCTACGTTTTTGTTTTAAGCTTAAATCGAAACCGCTCAGCTCAGCCATACCACCAACACGAATACGGTTGTCAAAACGAGTAATGGCAATTTTGTAGCTTTCATCAAGCACTGTAGATTCGGGTGCACGTGTTGCATCTGTAATTGGAATCGTGAGTGAGTAGCCTTTAACTGGATATACTGGAATATCTAAGTGCAAGGGTTTTAAAAAGTCACGACTGTAGCTACCAAAGGCTAAAACATAACGGTCTGCAGTATGTACAACACCATCAACGAGAACCCCTTTAATTTCATCGCCTTCAACAATCAGTTGTTGTACATTTTGATTGAATTTGAACTCAACACCTTGTTGTTCTGCCAGTTTTGCTAATGCATTGGTAAATAAGTAGCAATCGCCTGTTTCATCGTTTGGTAGATGTAAGCCTCCAACCAGTTTGTCTTTTGCAAAACCTAAAGCAGGTTCAACACGCTCCAGATCATTACTATAGAGGAGTTCATGGGGGACGCCACATTCTTTGAGTACGGCAATATCACGTTGCACTGCTTCAAGTTGGGCTTCTTTGCGAAAAACTTGTAATGTGCCCTTTGAGCGGTGTTCATAGGCAATACCCGTATCACTACGTAATGCACGTAAGCAGTCACGGCTGTATTCGGCAACCCGTGTCATGCGTTCTTTATTGGTCGCATAACTTTTGGGGTTACAGTTTTTGAGCATTTGTGCCATCCACTGTAGCTGCCATGCACTGCCATCTAAGCCAATTGCAAGTGGTGCATGTTGTTGAAACATCCACTTCATGGCTTTGATTGGAATACCAGGTGCTGCCCAAGGGGTTGAATATCCAGGAGAGATTTGCCCTGCATTAGCAAAGCTAGTTTCTTCTGCAGGATTAGGTTGTCTATCAAAGACAGTGACTTGAGCCCCGTTTTTCGATAAATAGTAAGCACTGGTTGTGCCAATCACACCGCTACCAAGAACAATCACGTGCATGAGGATTTCCTGCAAAATTTTATAAGTGAATTTACCTAGTATATTGTTATTTTAGGAGTGAATTTTACTGTTTTTAGTGCTTTAATGGCCTGTATTCCACAGATTTTCATGTAAATTTAGGTAAAATGAGTAAAAATGCGTAAGTTAGATCGGACTGATTATCAAATTTTAGATATCTTGCAAAAGCAAGGTCGTATTGCCATTAGTGAGTTGGCATCACAAGTCAATTTGTCGACAACACCATGTTCTGAGCGTGTAAAAAGGTTAGAACGAGAAGGTGTGATTACAGGGTACCATGCACGGTTAAACCCTGCTTATGTAGACCGTAATTTATTGGTTTTTCTAGAGATTAAACTTTCTGCAAAATCTGGTGATGTGTTTGACCATGTGGCCATGAATTTGTCTGATATTCCAGAAGTATTAGAGTGTCATTTAATTTCAGGCGAGTTTGATTATTTGGTGAAAGCTCGCTTAAAAGAAATGGGGGTATATCGTCGGTTATTGGCTGATATTTTGAAAAAATTACCTGCATCTGCTTCATCACACAGTTATATTGTTATGGAAGAAATTAAAGAAACGCTGTATTTAGATTTAAAGCAACTGTAGTTAAGTGTATCTGATCAATCACTATCATGGCTAATAATAGAAGCCATATAGATGTTTTTGAAGCAAATAAAGTATTATCTAATGCCTATGGAATGGCTAATGATGAGATATTGGGTACATGCTTTTTGCTAAAATATCAAAAGATATAAGAGATATATTTATTAATACCTCTTGTTTGCTGGCACGATGTAAAGCAAGTTAAAAAATTGTTTCTAAGTTGCTTTGATGAATCAATTGGTTGGTATGTTTTTTATATATGAGAGTAAATAGTGCTTTTAATGAGGGTAAACACGATACAACATTGAGTTTATTCTAGATATAGAAGACAATCTAATTTCATTAAACTGGGTTTTAATGGCAGGTTGTTTATTTTTAATGTATGCAACCTTTTTGTATAACTACAGCATATAAAATATTTTGGAGTCTAAAGATGATGCAACGTAAGATTGCTTTTATTGGCGGTGGTAATATGGCAGCTGCCATTATTTCAGGTTTAATTGCATCTGGATATGACAAAAAATTGATTACTGTGTCTGCCCCAAGTGAAAAGACCCGCACACGGTTTAGTCAAAATGTGGGTGTTTTAGCCACGGCAGATAATGTAAAAGCTGCTTCTGAGGCAGATGTGGTGGTGTTGGCTGTAAAACCACAGCTTATGCGAGAAGTATGTGATGGTCTAAAAGGGATTACAGATATTGACCAAAAGCTGTTTTTAACCATCGCTGCCGGTACGGCAGTCCAGCTATATAGAGATATTTTAAGCCCTAATTTAAAAATTATTCGTATTATGCCGAATACGCCGTCACTTGTAGGTGAAGGAGTGAGTGGTTTATTTGCAGATGATAAAACCAGTGCACAAGATAAAGCATTTACAACGGACTTAATGTCTGCTGTAGGTAAAGTCGTTTGGGTGGAAAAAGAAACCGAGATCAATCATGTGATTGCTATTGCAGGCAGTGCACCTGGATATTTATTTTTATTTTTAGAAGCGATGCAAGAAAAAGCAGTATCGCTTGGTTTTCAGCCTGAACAAGCACGTGAGTTAATTTTGCAAACAGCAAAAGGTGTTGTTGCTTTGGCTGAATATGAGCAAGATTTAGGTTTTAATCAGTTACGTGCAAATGTTACATCTAAAGGCGGAACAACTTTTGAAGCTTTAAATGTGTTTGATAAAAAAGGCTTAAAACCTACAGTAGATGAAGCAATGCAAGCAGCCATTGACCGTGCTCAAAGCATGGAAATAGAGTTCTCCTTAGCAAAAAAATCATAAGTATTTTATAGCGAGCTAGAATGTAGTGAATACTAAAATTTACTATGTTCTAGATAAGTGCATACATATTTTTTACGAGATAAATTAGCAATATTACTGGCTGAAGATGCTATAGCCGATGGCTGAATTTGTGTATAATAAAATGCAATATTAATAAGATTGGCAACATGAATAACATGTGCCATAGATCATCGACATGAAAATTTTACCATCTTCCGAATATCACCAAATTATAAAATATACAGGGTATTGGTTGTGTGTTTCTGTTGCAATCGGACTAATTTCTGGTTTGGCATCAACATTGATTTTTAGTTGTTTCGATATTGCCAATAAAGTACGTGCTTTATATCCTGCATTAATCTACTTTTTGCCTTTTGTTGGTTTGTTTATTGGTTATCTATTTTATCGTTTTGGTACGCCAATTGAAAAAGGCACACACTTACTGATTGATGAAATTCATGAACCAAAATCATTCATTCCAAAAAGAATGAGTCCACTCATTTTCTTTAGTGCAATTTTAACGCAGTTATTTGGTGGGTCTGCAGGACGAGAGGCCCCTGCGGTGCAGTTGTCTGGTGCATTAGCAGACCATATTGCACAAGTTTTGCGGGTTTCTAGAGATCATCGTAAGATTTTTCTGATGGCAAGTATTGGGGCTGGTTTTTCAGGTATTTTTGGGTTGCCACTTGCTGGTGCAATGTATGGTTTAGAAATTACCGCACTCGGTAATTTACGTTATTCGGCTGTTTTTCCTTGTTTTGTTGCTTCATTGATTGCGGCTAAAATTCCAGAGGCATTTGATATTGTGCATCCACATATCTTTTATGTGGTCAGTAGTTATCCTGAAATTAATATAAAAATTTTACTATCTTTAATTATTGCAGGGCTGATCTTTGGTGTTGCTGCACGGTTATTTATTGCATCTATTCACTATGCCAGTATAGGATTTAAAAAAGCCATTCCGTTTATGCCGTTTAGGGCAATGGTGGGCGGCATTATTTTAATGTTACTTACGCTTTGGGTTGGCTCACAAGAGTTTAATGGCTTAGGGGTAAATAAAGTGATTGCTGCCTTTTATGTGCCATTACCTGTGACTGATTTTTTAAATAAAACTTTATTTACAGCATTAACTCTAGGCTCAGGTTTTAAGGGGGGGGAAATTACACCATTATTTTTTGTGGGGGCAACGCTTGGTAATGCACTTGGGGGTTTTTTACCATTACCATTGTCTTTATTGGCGGCACTTGGGCTAGTGGGTATATTTTCAGGTGCAAGTAAGGCTCCAATTACGTCTTTAATTCTAGCTGTAGAGTTGTTCGGTACGCAGGTTATTGTTTATGCAATGATTATTTGTCTGGTTGCGTATTTATTTTCAGGCAACTGTGGGCTATATAGAACACAAAAGCCCACAGAGCATCATTCATAACATTAATGAGGCAGTGTACGTTTTTCTACTTTTAGTGCAATTAAGAAGATGATTAATCCGCCTAAAGTTAAAATAATTGCTACCCAAATTGGTGATAACCAACCTAAGTTTTTGTTGAGTACCCATCCTCCTAAAAATGCTCCAAGCGCATTTGCGAAGTTGAGTGCTGAATGATTTAATGTGGCAGCTAAAGACTGTGCATTTCCTGCAACGTCCATTAATCGAGTTTGTAGTGTTGTGGCAAGTCCCATAACACTCACACCAATTAAAAACAGTGCCAGTATGGCAGTGTACATATTACTCATCATGATTAATGCAATACAAAATGATAAAGTTGAGCAAGACAATATTCCAATAGTGGTTTTAGTGAGGTTTTTATCTGCAAAGTAGCCACTAACAAAGTTACTACAGACCATACCAAGTCCCCAAATGGCCAATACAATTGGAATCAGGTCATTCTTTAGGTGGGTGTAATTGAGTAAAATAGGTGAAATATAGCTATAAACAGCAAATATACCACCAAAACCAATCGCACCTACCGCAAGTGTGAGCCACATATTAATATTTTTTAAACCGCGAAGCTCTTCTAAAATACTCTCATTGTCTTTAATGGCAATATTCGGTACAAAAAACAAAATCGCAATAATTGTAATAAAGGCCACTGTGCCAGAAAAACCAAAGCCTGCTTGCCAACCAAAGGTTTGCCCAATCCATGTGGCTAAAGGCACACCAATCACGTTTGCTACGGTTAAGCCAAGCATCATGCGTGCAACTGCAGTTGCACGACGCTTTGGCCCAGCAAGTTCAGCTGCAACCAAAGAGGCAATACCAAAGTATGCACCATGAGGTAAGCCTGCAACAAAACGAGACAGTAAGACAATATCATAGCTATGTACAAAAGCCGTGGTGATATTGGCTAAACCGTAGAACAGCATTAATGCAATAAGAAACTTCTTTTTGGGAATACGTGCCCCAAGTATTGCAAACAAAGGTGCACCCACAAGTACACCTAAAGCGTAGGCACTTATGAGATGTCCTGCACTTGGTACAGAAATTTGCAGGTTATTGGCAATTTCTTGTAGTAGCCCCATCGCTGCAAATTCGGTTGTACCAATACAAAACCCACCGATTGCAAGGGAGAGTATGGCTAAAAATAAGGAGTAAGAGGGTTGAGTTTGTGCGGTCATATTATCATCGAAAAACAAGGTTATTTTTATTCTACAAGAAAAAACCACTGCTCTTGAACCCTATGTCGCGTTATTCATATAAAGATAAGAAGTAAAAGTTCAATTATACTGACGTGAGTTGAATGCTTTAATGGCTATCAATGTTATAAAGTATGGCTCATTTTAGTGTGATAGTTATATTGGGGGGAGTTTCTTTGAATTGTGTTTGGATGTTTGTTTAATGTCACCCGTTAAATCATCAAGCTAAGAATATTTTTATATTTGAAAATAGTTTTAAATCATTAAGAGTTGAAAGTGAATTTTTATCATTAAATTTATGATATAATGAATTATTTTCAAAAAATAATGGTTATGTTAGAAATTCGTCATTTAAAAACATTGTTGGCTTTAAGAGAGCATGGCTCTTTGGTGGCGGCTGCAGGTGATTTGTGTTTGACGCCATCAGCAATTTCGCATCAACTTAAAGAGCTAGATCATTGGTACGGTGTGGAGGTCGTGAATCGTCGTAGTCGGCCAGTACAGTTCTCAAGTGTTGGGCAGCGTTTACTTAAGTTAGCTGATGATATTTTACCGCAAATACATCTTACACATAGTGATATTACACGTATTATCCATGGACAAACAGGTCGTATTATTTTTGCATCGGAATGTCATAGCTGTTTTGACTGGTTGATGCCATTGTTGAACCAATACCGTCAACAGTATCCTGATGTTGACTTGGATTTTGCACCAGCATTTGAGTCAAATCCACATGAATTACTACAAAATGGTGAGTTTGATGTGTTGATTACTGCAGACCCTATTGAGCTAAAAGGTATTGAATATTTTGCTATTTTTGAATATGAATCACGACTCGTGTTATCAAATACACATGCTTTGGTTCGATCTCAGCAGATTACTGTACAAGATTTGGCAAACGAAACTTTAGTCACTTATCCTGTAGATAAGCACCGTTTAGACATTATGTCTCACTTATTTATTCCTGCAAAAATACAACCTAAGAGTGTGCGTACGACGGATTTAACACAAATGTTAATTCAGTTGGTGGCGAGTGGTCGTGGCGTAGCGGCATTGCCTGATTGGGTGGTGAATGAGTATGAACAAAAAGGGTGGGTGACGAGCCGTCGTTTAAGCTGTGTTTCGCCACAAGGGTTGCGCCGTACATTGTATGCGGGTTATCGTACAGAAGGTAAAGAAAAAAGCTATTTTGAAGGCTTTTTAAAGCAACTTGAAAAGTTCTCGAAAAAAAGAACACAATATTATTAGACACTTAAAGATAAATATGGCATTTATTAAATGCCATATTTATGGTTTTAAATGTGTATTAGGTTGTTGTTATATTTACTCCAGCATGTTTTAAATATTCATCAAAAGAAATAAAGCTTTCTTTTTTAGTGCAGTATACACGTGCGTGTGGTGGAACTGGTCTATCAAATTGTACATAATGCGTGGCGTAGTCTGTAGTATAATTTACTGTAGGTGTAGCAATATGGGTTTTCATAATATCTGCCTTGACCAACATATCTCAAATAATACGGTCACCATATAGCGATTGTTCTTTGGGTTTAAAGAGCCATAAGCGTAATAGAGAAAATACTTCTTTTCTAAAAAAGTAGCAGTTTGTATCAACAAAATCTTTACCATTCGAATGTGTACAAGTGCCTAAGCGTTCTTCTGGTTCAATATATAGTGTTCTTGCTATTGTAATGACAGGCGGGTTGCCGTAATTTTTATATGTCCAAATAATATTGCTGATATGTTCATCATCATACCAGTTGTCTGCATCTAAAAAGCAAATGGCATCAAATTCTAAAGCAGAGGCAATTGCTGCTCCAATGCCTCTGGGGGTGTCACCATAATCTGCAGTGTTGGGTATCGTCATATGTTGGCAGTCCCATGTATTAATTTCTTGGTATGGGAAGCCATCTGAAATTAGAAAATGAACCACATTTCCTTGCTGTCTTAATACACTGTCATGACAGCGTTTAATCATATTTATACTTTCTTTAAAATAGGGGGTAATAACGGCAATTTTCATATAATTTTTTAATGTAGTTAAAGTTTAAAAAGTAGTATGTAAGGGAAAAACAATCATTTCTAACGCATAAAGTCTATCATTGAATGGTTAATATTTATAAAATTATATTTTATTTAAAGTTTGTTAGTGAAAAGCTCAACTAAATACTTTAAATATGACATTGTATTTTTTAGTGCTGTCTAACTCTATTTAAATGAGCGGTGCTAAATTGAATTTAGATAGTATTTCTATTTTAAAATATTTGATTACTTTTGACGTGTTGTAGTTGTTTTTATATTTTTGAATTAAAGCTATTCCTGCAAAAAATGAAGCAATCATAAAAATTTTTTACTACACGATGTTCAGTAACTTTAGAAAAGAAATCGTAAGTGCTATACAAAGTATTATTTTTGCGAAATTTTCTTTTTGAGCATACCAAAACAGCATTGATAGTAAACTTAAAAATGTAGCCATCGAAGATAATATTTCTATCATTTAACACCTCTTCTTTTCACAATTATTGGTGTATGGACAATTTGGCTCTTTATATCGCTATTATTGAATTAAAATACTTAAAATCATATTAAGTATTTTGAATATAATGTCAAAAGGGGGTACTTTAACATTGAAGTGTCAACAACAATAGATATCATCTAGATAAACTATTTAGCCCTAAAAAGAGTCTTGAACCTTTCAAGTTGTCTTTTAGTCAATGCTAGTTTGATTTAAGCTTGATAGATAAAGAGCGATAAAATACCTGCTGCAATGAGTGGCCCAACAGGTACGCCTTTTAAAAGTGCTACGCCTGCAATTGTGCCAATTAATAGCCCTGCAATGACATCTGGTTGAGCACTCATAAGGCGAACACCACGAGCACCAAGCCAAGCAACTACTAAACCAGTGACAATGGCTAAAATGGATTTATAGCTAGCAAAAGATTTAAGAAGTGTTTCTCCTGCGATTGTACCACTTGCAATGGGTGCTAAAACACCAATAGTCAGTATAGTTATACCAAAATTTAGCGCATGGCTTTGAATAAATGGAAAGTATTGCGACAGTGGTGTAATCCGCACAATAATTAAAACCACACTGGCAATGGTAACAGATGAGTTGTGGCTCATTACGCCACAGGCCAAGAGAACAAAAAGTGCGGTGAGGTTAATATCAATAGAAGCCATATGCCAAGATAAAGTCATTGTTTTGCCACATTGTAGCCTATTTTATCTGGATTACTGATATATAAGTCATAAAAAGTTCATAAAATCACAGCATTTTTAGTAAACTGTGTTTATACATGGTTTAGGTTACTCGAATGCGTTTAGATAAATTATTAATTTCTCAAGGTTTTGGTCCAAGAAAGGAGTGCCAGTTTCTAATTGAGCATGGTGCTGTGTCTGTGCATGGTGAAGTGTGTACGAGTATTAAACAGCACGTAGACCCTAAAGGACTTGAATACACGGTAAATGACGTAGTGTATGAGTACCGTGAAAATGTGTATTTGGCACTGAATAAACCACAAGGCTATGAGTGCTCACATCGGCCAGACTATCATTTAAGTGTTTTTGAGTTGTTACCTGAATTGCTGATTAACCGTGGTTTACAAGCCGTTGGCCGTTTAGACCAAGATACAACAGGGCTAATTTTATTTACAGATGATGGTAAATGGTTACATGGATTGACGCACCCGAAAAAGCATATTGCAAAAAGGTATGTTGTTACGACAAAAGACCCTATAGATGCCACGCAGATTGAACGACTAGAACAAGGCGTTGCTCTACGTAATGAAATTGGTTTATATAAAGCCACTGATGTATTGCAGGTGGATGAGCATACTTTACAGTTTACGATTCATCAGGGCATTTATCATCAGGTGAAGCGAATGATCGCTGCAGTGGGTAATGCAGTAGATACGTTGCATCGAAGCCAAATAGGGGAATGGGTGTTGCCTGAAACTTTAGCAGAAGGGGAATGGCAGTACTTAGCGGCCTCTGATTTATTAAAACTACAGCATCAATAACATTTACTGATCATCTTTATTGTTGAGTAGTGCTTGGAGTGTTTGTAAAAACTCATCATCATTGATGTTGTGTTGTTCTTGTACCGTGTTGCTCTTTTTGTTTCTGGGAGTATCTAAGTTGATATTCTGATTTTCAATAGAAAATGGAATAGATTTAGTAATGACGACTTGCTTAAAAAAAAGGCGCACGGCTTGAGCAGGTGTAATACCGAGTTGCTTAAATACGGCAAATGCTTGTTTTTTTTCTTGTGAGTCTAAACGCACTTGATAGACTTCGGTTTTTCTCATGACGCTAAGCCAATTCATTGTAAGTTAATATCAGTTTATTTTAGCTAAAATTTAAGCAATTACAATATCTATACGCACTATTTTGTCATTACACTGTCATGGCAATGTCAGGTTTTGGCGAGAAAAAAACTGCATATTTTGTTTTGTGATTGGATCTGTAAAAGCCAACATATATGCAAGTAGTTGCAAGGGCTGGCTAAAGTCATGTTCTTCTTTGTGTGTGACGACAGGGTAAAACGGGTCATATAAAATAGGAATATTTAAAGCATTTAAATGCACCCGCAGTTGATGCTGCTTACCTGAGCTGGGTTTGAGTAAGTATTTTGCATAGTTTTGATTGTGCATTATGCACTCAATTGTTGTTTCACTATTTGCAGGTAGGTTTGGATCAATGCACATGGTGTAAAAGGGTTCACCTTTTTTCATGTGGCACTGAAATTGATATGGCAAAGACAGGTTTGACGTATATCGTGCAATGGCGTGGTAATGTTTGGTGACTTGGCGGTCTGCAAATAGCTGCTGGTATACAGCACGGTTAGTTGGCTTTTTAGAAAACATCACTAAGCCGGCTGTTTCACGATCTAAGCGATGAATGGGGCTTAAATCCTCAATACCCGTTTGTTGTTTTAAACGAACTAAAAGTGTCTGTTGTACATAACGCCCTGTGGGGCTGACGGTTAAAAAGTGAGGTTTATCGACCACTAGAAGATCATCATTTTCAAAAATAATGTGGTGTGAGAAAGGCACGTTTATTTCGTGTTCTAAAAAGCGATAATAAAAAATATATTGCTGTGCTTGGTATGGTGTGTACGTATTTACAGGCATTAACGCTTGATTTAAAACTAGGCCATCATCACAGCGTTGTTGCCATTCATCTGCTTGAATGTGTGGAAAATGTGCACATAAAAACTCAAATATGGTCTTATGGTGGGTATGTGATGGTAGTACAACACGACTGGCACTAACGCCGTGTATCATAGGTGGTTTAAGGTCGTGAAGTGACATAAATGAGGTGCTGTAGCGTAGGCAAATAAATGGGGAATAGTAGGTTTTCAAGTGTTGCAATGCTATCATAGCAAGGTATTTTTTTCTATGATTTAAGACTATGTTACACAGCCTCACTTTAGATGTTTTATCTATACAAGACACTCAGCGTTATGCAGATACGTTAGCCAGTTGTTTTACTGAAGGGGTGGTGTATTTAATTGGTGATTTGGGGGCAGGTAAAACGACTTTTACACGTTACTTTTTAGAGTCTTTTGGCCATGAAGGGGCGGTGAAAAGTCCAACATATACCATCGTTGAGCCGTATCATATCGACGGTCGTAATATTTTTCATTTTGATTTATATCGTTTAGATGACCCGTATGAGCTTGAACTTATGGGTATCCGTGATTATTTAGAAGAAGATCATGCACTGTTTTTATTTGAATGGCCATCGAAAGGCGATGGTGAAATTCCAATGGCAGACATTACTTTACGTATTGAAAAAACAGAAGATGAGCAAGCCCGTAAATTTACTTTTGAAAGTGACTCTAAACGGTTAATTGAGTTAATACAGGAACATCTGAATGCAAAACGCTAATCTACAGCGAATTGAAACGTTAGATGCGGCTTTAGCCAACCAAATTGCTGCAGGTGAGGTGATTGAACGCCCATCGTCTGTGGTGAAAGAGTTACTGGAAAATGCGATTGATGCTGGTGCTAACTCGTTAATTATTCGAGTCGCACAAGGTGGCAGTACGCTCATTGAGATTATAGATAATGGTATTGGTATTCATGCTGATGATTTAGCATTCGCTGTGATGCGCCATGCCACAAGTAAAATAAAAACATCTGATGATCTACATTCGATTGCCAGTTTAGGCTTTCGTGGAGAGGCTTTGGCATCTATTGCGGCCGTTTCTCGTTTAAGTCTTACCAGTAGCCAAGATGACTCAGGTGTGGGGTATCAGCTTGAAATTAATGGTACAGCGTTTAACCATCAACAGGTTCGAGCCTGTGCGTGTGAGCGTGGTACACATATTCGGGTACAAGATTTATTTTTTAATGTACCTGCACGGCGAAAGTTTTTAAAAAGACCTTCGACTGAGTTTATGCATATAGAAGAGGTGGTACGCCGTTTAGCACTGACGTATTTTGATGTGCGTTTTATGCTTGAGCATAATGACCAAATTAAGCTGAATTTACCTAAAGCAACCAGTGGTGCGTTGCGGTTACAGCGAGTACAGCAACTTTTAGGTAAAGCTTTTGCAGAAAATGCCTATTGGGTTGATGCGGAAATGACAGGAATGCGTTTGAATGGTTGGTTAGGTCATCCATCAGATGCACGCCCTCAAGCCGATTTACAATATGTGTATGTGAATGGTCGTATTGTGAAAGATAAAACCATTTCACATGCCTTGCGTATGGCGTATGAAGGGATATTACATGGACATCAGTATGCAGGGTATTTGCTATTTTTAGAGGTCGAGCCAGACACTGTAGATGTTAATGTTCACCCGACAAAACATGAAGTGCGCTTTTTAAATCAAAGAAGTGTGCATGAGTTTGTACGTCATACTGCAAAAGAGGTTTTGGCACAATTTCAAACCGCAGTTGCTGACCTCAGTCAAGCTGTTAAAGCACCTGTGATGCATCAAACCATGATGCCACAGCCTAGATTGCAAGAAACGCTTGGTTTACATCAGCAGACAGTTGAGCAGACAGCTGAAAAAAATGAGATGCTACATACGCATGATGATGGTTTAACCACCACGTTTAATCAGGCACAAGTTAAATCTTCGGTAAATTATGGTCAACCGAAAAATGTATCTTCTTCGCCACAGTTTCAAAATGCCTTACAGTCGTATTTAGCACCATTACGTGACAGTGAACAGGTTGAAACAACACAGACCAAAGATGAGCACCCTTTGGGTGTTGCGATAGCTCAGCTACATGGTATTTATATTTTGGCACAAAATACTGAAGGCTTAATTATTGTAGATATGCATGCCGCACATGAGCGAATTGTATTTGAGCAGATGAAAGCCAGTTGGGATAGTCCTGAGTTTTGGGCATCACAGCAACTGTTAATTCCTAAAATAATTAGCCTAAGCGTATCTCAGATTGAAAAATTTGAACAACGCAAAGCTCAATTTGCAAAGTTTGGGTTAGAGCTTGACTTATATGGCCAGCATGAACTGATTGTACGTGGTGTACCTGCAATTTTACATCAGGCTAATCTAACGCATTTGGTGTCTGAATTACTTAATGACTTAGACCCTAATGACCAAGCTTTAGGTTTATTGCAAAAACGAGATCAGATTTTAGCAGGCATGGCATGTCATGGTGCAGTACGCGCCCATCGGCAACTCAGTCTACCTGAAATGAACGCTTTATTGCGTCAAATGGAACAGACTGCATTTGCAAGCCAATGTAATCATGGTCGGCCAACATGGCGCGCGTTTCCATTATCGCAATTAGATAAATTATTTGCTCGAGGAGAGTAGTGATTCATGAGCAAGACATTACCTGTCATTAATTTAATGGGGCCAACTGCCAGTGGTAAAACTGCGTTGGCGTGTGAGTTGTATGAACATGGCGGTTTTGAGTTAATCTCTGTAGATTCTGCTTTGGTGTATAAAGATATGGATATTGGTACAGCCAAACCATCTGTGGCAGAGCAACAACAATATCCACATCATTTAATTGACTTAATTACGCCGTTAGAGGTGTATTCTGCTGCTGAGTTTGTGACAGATGCTGTACGTATCATTGATCAAACGCATGCAAAAGGTAAAGTGCCTATTTTGGTGGGTGGTACAATGCTTTATTTTAAAGCGTTGTTAGAAGGCTTGTCTGACCATTTACCCAGCGCAGACCAGAGTGTACGTGATGAGATTTTGCAACAAGCAGAGCAGAATGGTTGGCAGTCTGTGCATGAAGAATTACAACGTGTAGATACCGAGGCTGCCGCAAAATTTTCTGTTTCAGATAAGCAAAGAATGATTCGTGCCTTAGAGGTTTATCGCTTAACAGGTCGTTCAATTACAGAAATACAACGTGAGCAACCCAAATCCCTACCATACCGTTACAATTTTCATAATTATGCTTTAGTCCCAGATCGGTTAAAATTACACCAGTCAATTGAGCAGAGACTCAATAAAATGTGGGATATTGGTTTTTTAAATGAAGTAAGATTTTTAATTGAAAAATATGATCTTTCAGCGGATACACCTTCAATGAGAGCCGTTGGTTACCGCCAAGCACTTGAGTTTTTACTGAATGAAGAGTTAAAAGGTGTTAATACTAAAAATATGGAGGATAAAGCACTCTTTGCAACCAGACAACTTGCAAAAAGACAATTCACTTGGTTACGATCTTTGAGTGAAAAACATCGAATTGTAACGTTTTTATCTATAAAACAAGCACAAGAACACTTGCGAAACTGTTACAGATAAAGCAAAATCTGCAAACTGTCTTTTTTATAAATTTTTAAAAAACTAAAGGCGGTTTTGCGCTAGTTTCATTTTTATTTTTTTGGAGTAAATAACATGTCTAAAGGCCAGACCTTACAAGATCCTTTCTTAAACTCTTTGCGCAAAGAGCGTATTCCTGTTTCTATTTTCTTGGTAAATGGCATTAAGCTACAAGGCCATATTGAATCATTTGACCAATACGTTGTACTTTTAAAGAATACTGTCAGTCAAATGGTTTATAAACACGCTATTTCTACTGTTGTACCAGCAAGAAACCCTCGTCCAGCAGGTGCTCCAGCAGGTGGTGCAGCACAAGGTGCAAACTTTAACCAGAATCAAGGTGGTTTTGGTGGTGGTAACCAAGGTGGTTTTGGTGGCGGACATCAAGGCGGTTTTGGTGGCGGACATCAAGGTGGCTTCGGTGGTAACCAAGGTGGCTTCGGCGGTAACCAAGGTGGCTTCGGCGGTAACCAAGGTGGCTTCGGTGGTAACCAAGGTGGCTTCGGTGGTGGTTTTAACCAAGGTAACTTTAGTGCAGCACCTCAAAGTAATAATTTTGAAGCTGAGCAAAAATTTGAAGAAAATCAAGACGAAGATAAAAACAACCGTTAATCGTTCTTGTGTAGGATTATTTTATAATCTGAAGGCCCTAGCGTTTTAGAGCGCTAGGGTTTTTTTTATACCACAATAAGTTTCACCCGGTTGGCTTTAAGCATTTGTGTATACGCTTGGTTGGGTTGTTGATCTGTAATTAAATAATCGAAGTCTGTAATTGATGCAACAATTTTGACGCCTGTTTTTCTAAACTTATCAGAACTTAATAATAAAACGCGTGTGGTTGAAGCCCGCATCATTGACTTTTTGACTTCTACTTTTTCTAAATCAAAGTCAAGTACATTGCCTGCAAGGTCTAAGCCTGATGCAGAAATAATACTCATATCTGCAATATAAGATTTAATTTGGCGATAGGTTTCATCTCCTGTTACTGCACCATCACCTCCACGAATAACACCACCTAAAACCACAACGGTATGTTTATCTTGTTTTGCTAGAATCAGTGCAGCTGATAAGTTGTGTGTAATCACTTGCTTGTTGCTGAGTTTACTCATTGCGTGAGCAACTTGGTCACAAGTTGTGCCTGTATCTAAAAAAAGACTTTCTATTGGTTTTATTCTTTCTAATAAATATTGTGCAATTTGGCTTTTTTCTTTCACCATATGTGAAGATTTAAAGGTATGTCCTAAACGGACATCATTACTATGAATAAGGCTTACACCACCATGAAAACGTTGTAATAGGTTGTCATCGCAAAGCTTTTTAATGTCTCTGCGAATGGTGGGTTGTGAGCATTCAAGTTGTGCTGCCAATTGTTCAATAGAGGTATAGCCATTTTTTTTAACAATTTCGAGTAGTTGGTGTTGTCTAACTTTAGACATGGTTTTCCTTAAAATGTCATAATGATCGTTTATGATCAAATTTAATCATACTTTATGAATTATATATGATCTTATGCGTAAAATAATCTCAAATTTAAAATTTACAGTCTGTGTAGATAGTCACATCTTATACTGCAATCAACGTCCTACACAGATTAGACTCATTTCATTACAGCCTCATTTAATAGATGCTTTGACACAATGTAATGATACGAAACAGTGTCTGATGTTGCTAAAACAATACTCGCAATACTTACAAATTGCACCTGTTGGCGTGATTGGTCCCAAAGAGGCATCTGAGCAAGAGTATGCCTTTGCTGAGAAGTTAGGGGAGTATTTGGCTGATATTGGATTGCCCGTGATTTGTGGTGGTCGTAATGGGGTGATGGAAGCGGTATGTAAAGGCGTATATCAGAAAGGTGGCATAAGCATTGGCTTGATTCCAACAGATCATATTTTTGATGCAAATAAATATGTAAAACAAGTTGTTACCACAAATATGGGGCCCACAAGAAATTCTTTGATTGCATTATCTGCCTTCAGTTTAATTGCTGTAGGTGGTGGTATGGGTACTTTGAGTGAAATGGCTTACGGTTTGCATTACAGCAAGCCTGTGTTTGCAACATCGACTGCACCTGCTGTTGAGGGGGTAGTGGTGAGTGATGATCTCGATGACATTGTGTCGGCAGTGGTTGCTGTATTATTAAATTTTTATGACCAATAATATATTTCATTGTTTTGTCATGTTTTGAAAATATGATCATAAACAATCATTTTAATCCTTTGTGATCATGAAAAAAGTCACCTATTTGTATTTAATCTATTTGTTATTGCCTATTGTACTGTTAATTGCAGGTTCTTTTGGGCAGAGTTGGACAAATAGTTTGCTCCCAACAGGGTTCACTACACAGTGGTATCTGGAGATTTGGCAGTCTACAGCGTATAAGCGTGCATTAATCACCAGTTTAATTGTATGTGTTTGTGCCTGTTTACTCAATTTTATCATGATTACACCATTGGTTTATCAGCTACACATCAGTGAAAACAAGAGAGTACAGCGTATTACACGTACTTTGGCTTTATTACCTATTGCTGTGCCTGAGCTGATTTTAGCATTTGGTTTTATTTTATTTTTTAGTCAAGAAGTGACGCCTTGGCTAGGTACAACATGGTTGCTTGTACTTGGTCATTGGGCGATTACATTTCCATATTTTTATTTTACTGTGACTGCTGAAATTTCTCGCTCACCTTTGGTGTCTTTAGATCAGGTTGCACAGTCATTTGGTGCCAATGGGTTCACTCGGTTTAGAACAGTATTTTTACCGCTTGCATCAAAGTCAATTTTCTCAGGCTTAGTCACTGTCGCAGCAATTTCACTGGGGGAGTTTCAACTCAGTAATTTTATTGCAGGTTTTATGAACCGTACTTATCCAACTTTATTGCTACAAGCCTTTTATGGTGCAACAGGTTTGGCATGTGCAGCAACAGTGATCTTACTTTGTATGGCAACCAGTATGTCGTTGTTGTCAAGCTGGCAACCTTGGAATAAAAGAAAGGGGTTTTAATCTCATGATAGAGTTTCGTTCAGTATCTTTTACTTATCCGAATAGTAGCGTTGGTGTTGATAATATTTCTTTATCGGTTGAAACAGGCGAAATTGTTGCAGTATTGGGGCAAAGTGGTTGTGGCAAAACCACGTTACTTAAACTGTTGGCTGGTTTTGAGCAACCGAATGCGGGTGAAATTTGGATTAATCATAAAAACCAGCATAACCTTTCATGTGCTGAGCGTAAGCTAGGTATTGTTTTTCAAGATTACGCACTGTTTCCACATTATAGCGTGGCACAAAATATTGCGTACCCTTTAAAAATTAATCGAGTAAAAGACATTCAAGCCAAAGTTCAAAAAATGATTGATTTGGTTGGTTTAGCGGGTATGGAAGGGAATTATCCAAGTCAGTTGTCGGGTGGTCAAAAGCAACGAGTTGCATTGGCTCGAGCTTTAATTTTTGAGCCACAAGCTTTGTTGTTGGATGAGCCATTATCTGCGCTAGATGCTTCACTTAGAGAAGAGATGCGTACAGAGATTAAGCGCATTCAAAAAGCATTAAATATTACGACATTTCTCATTACCCATGACCAAGAAGAAGCCATGACCATGGCCGATCAAGTTGCTGTGATGGGGAAAGGTAAAATTGAACAATCTGCATCACCGCAAGATATTTATCATCGACCAAATTCTTTGGCTGTTGCTCAGTTTGTCGGTAAAGCAAATGTTTTGGTTGGTACGGTACTTACGCAAGACACTGTACAAACCGCGTTAGGGGTTTTAAGCATGACAGCAACATCTTTGGCTGTGGGTTCAAAAGTCAATGTGATGGTTAGACCTGAAAAAATGATCATTAATCCATCTGTCAGTGAAGTAAATGTGATTGATGTAAATAAAGTTGTAAGTTCTCAATTTCTGGGTGGTTTTAATGAGTATGTGATTGAAAGTCATGGTGAGTTGGTAAAAGTACATACCGCTTTCCCTTGCGATCAATTACAGCACATTTCAATCCCTGCACATGCAATACATCTAATTATGGAAAATTCGTTATGAAATCAACATTGTTAAATACAATGCTCGGTGCAGTATTGTTTATGTCAGCAACATCTACATTTGCTAATCCTTTGGAAGGTGGTGAGTTGTATCCAAATGAGCAGCAACAGTATGAGAAAGCTCAAAAAGAAGGCATGGTGGTGTCTTTTGATACTGGGCCAACTTGGGCAAACTGGAGCAGTTTGTTTACAGATTTTAAAAAGCGTTATCCTGGTGTTGAAATTGTTTATAATGACTTGGGTTCAGCAGCAACGGTAGTTGCTTTGGA
The DNA here is from genome assembly GCF_015627125.1 of Acinetobacter rathckeae. Taxonomy (GTDB): domain Bacteria; phylum Pseudomonadota; class Gammaproteobacteria; order Pseudomonadales; family Moraxellaceae; genus Acinetobacter; species Acinetobacter rathckeae. The sequence goes on from NZ_VTDO01000002.1 coordinate 350,212, forward strand.
GAAATCAAAGCATCGTCCACAAGCAGATACGGCATATTACTTTGGTGCATCTGCAATTGATGCTTCTAAGAAAAACTTATTGGCATCTTATAAGCCTGTTAACTTTGACAAAGTCCCGCAAGTGTTTAAAGAGGGTAATGGTCAGTGGTTTACTGTGCACTCGTTAACGGTTGCAATTTTAGTCAATAAAAAACTGGTTAAAAATGTACCTGAGTCATGGGCTGATTTACAAAAGCCTGAATATAAAAATAGTATTGTGTATCAAGACCCGCGTACTACAGGCCAAGGTCAGGTTGTGGTCTTGGCTGCAAACTTGAGCCAAGGTGGGGATATGAAGAATATTAACCCTGGTGTTGAATACTTTGGTAAGCTACAAAAATCTGGCAATGTTTTACGTGTTGTGGGCACAACACCATATGCACAGTTCTTAAAAGGTGAAATTCCAATTTGGATTGGTTATGAAAATGACGGTCTAAAAGCGATGAATAAAGATGGTATGGGTGATCAGGTTGCCGTTGTGATTCCAAAAGAAGTGTCTTTAGCTGCACCTTACGCCATGTCTTTAGTTAAAAATGCGCCAAACCCAGAAGCAGCAAAACTTTGGGCGAATTATGTAATGTCATCAAAAGGCCAAGCGCTATTTGCTGAAGGTTTTGTTCGCCCTGTTGTGACAAGTACACCATTACCTGAAAGTGTGAAAGATAAGCTTAAACCAGCACCTCAAATTAAACCACTCGATTTGAATGCGGCGGCAGAGATTAAACCTGAGCTCGATAAGCGTTGGGCTTCTGCTGTACTTTCACAATAAATTTAAGGAGACCATTGTGAGTTTTAAAAAAATATTTAATGGTTGGCTGGCAACTGTACCTGTATTGGTCTGTTATTTGTTTTTTTTCATTGCTCCAGTGGTCTTTGTATTTTATGAACCGTTGCAGGCACCTGTTGCAACATTTAACCGAATGTTATCAGACAGCTATTTATTAAGTAGTATTACGGGCAGTATCGTACTTTCAGTGATGACCTCTTTGGCCTCACTTGTGGTTGCTTTGTTTATTTCATTTCATTTAAGCCGTTGCCCTGAGGCAACGAGACAGTTTTTTAGTGTACTGATTTCTTTACCATTGGTGTTTAGTGGCTTAATTGTTGCTTATGGCTTTATATTGGTCTTTGGTCGAGCTGGCTTTGTGACGCAGTTGTTAGGTCAAGTGGGTTTTTCAGAGCAGTATATTGGTAATGTTATTTTTACACCTGTGGGCTTGGGTATGGCATATTGTTATTATCTGATTCCAAGAGCAGTATTTATTTTATTGCCTGTATTTCAAAGCTTTGATTGGCGCCAGATTGATGTATCTAAAAGCTTTGGTGCAACGACATTGCAAAGTTATCGCTTTATTTTATTTCCGCAAGTTTTGCCAGCAATGATCACGTCTTTGTGTGTGATGTGCTCTGTGGCTTTAGGGGCATACGGTACGGCGTTGGCACTGTCAGGTACGCAATTGAATATTTTACCACTGGTTCTGTATAGTAAAATTTCAGATGGCGGTACTGATTTTCCTGTGGTTGGTATGTTGTCTATAATTTTAATTGCATTATGTTTAGCTTTTACATTTATTTCGGACTATTTAACCCGTAAGTATGATTATAAATAGCCTAAGATGATAGGTCGGTTTTTGAAAATATAAGTTTTATGTTTTAATCGCTGTATTGTATAAGTGTATGCAATATGGCGATTTTTTTATTACTTATAAAAAGATAAGTTGATTCAACGAGTAAAGAGAGAAGCATATTGTGCACTATTTTCATGGGCAACTTAATTATCCAGTTTATGCATATGCTCAGTCATACAACGATGGCTACTCAGAAGGTAAGCATCGGCATGATCGTATTCAGTTATTGCATACATTATCTGGTGTGATTCATGTAAAAACTGATGAAGGCATTTGGGTGATTCCGCCAACAAGAGGGATATGGATTCCTGAAGGCAAAGCACACTCAATCACAATTCATGGCAATGTAGAAGCGCGGGGCGTGTTTATTGATTCATTGGCTCGAGCAGATTTAAGCGCCGTGTGTAGTGTTGTTGCCATTCCTAAGCTGTTGTCTGAGTTGATTAATCAGGCAGTACATATCTCAGATGAAATTTTACCGCACACGAGAGATGAAAGGTTATTACAGTTAATTCTTGATGAAATTCGGTTTTTAGAAGAGGTACCGTTTCGATTACCCGAACCACAGTCTGCAGTGCTGAAAAGCATTTGTACTTATATTTTAACAGACTTGTCAGTTGTACATCATTTAGATCATATTGCTAAACAATATCATGTCAGTAGTAAAACACTTGCAAGGCTTTTTCAAAAAGAGATGAATATGAGTTTTACGGTATGGCTTACACAGGCAAAACTATTAAAAGCACTAACTGATTTAGAAAGCAAAAAACCAATCTTAAATATTGCGTTTGATTTAGGTTATGAGAGTTCAAGTGCTTTTTCTTATATGTTTAAAAGAGAAATGGGTTTGACACCCACAGCATATTTGAAGAAAAGTCATGGTGAAGTTGTCTGAATGTATAGATAAATTGTCTGTTCTTCGAAAGATGAAATAAATTGTATCAGGCATGATCAACATAAATACATTATATAGCGTTGTTTACATATGTTGATACATCCTGAAAATAAATATAGAGCATCTAGCTGTTTAGATTTTCCACAAAGAACATGGCCTAATCGTAAAATAATGGTTGCACCGACATGGTGTTCAACGGATTTAAGAGATGGTAATCAGGCACTTGCTAACCCCATGGATCAAGCTAAAAAGATTAAGTTTTTTCAAATGCTTGTAGATTGCGGGTTTAAACAAGTTGAGGTTGCATTTCCTGCATCATCAGCCACTGATTTTAATTTTGTACGTCATTTAATTGAAGATAATAAGATTCCCAATGATGTAACGATTCAAGTGATGACGCAGGCTAGAGAAGATTTAATTGAAAGAACATTTGAGTCTTTGGTTGGTGTGCATTCGGCAATTATTCATGTTTACAATGCAACGGCTGAGGTGTTTCGGCGAATTGTTTTTAATAAGACCAAGCAAGAGGTGATTGACCTTGCGGTGAACTCGGTGAAACAGGTTAAAGCATTGTGTTTAAAGCACTCTGAAACTCGTTGGACATATCAGTACTCTCCTGAAACATTTTGTTTTACAGAAATTGAGTTTGCACTTGAAATTTGTGAAGCTGTAGCAGAAGTTTGGCAACCCAGTCCAGATTTCCCGATGATTATTAATTTACCAACAACGGTTGAGGTCAATACGCCAAATGTTTTTGCTGATCAGATCGAGTATTTCTGTAACCACTTTTCTAAAAGATCATTGGTGGATATTAGTGTTCATCCTCACAATGACCGAGGAACAGCAGTTGCTACAACAGAATTGGCGTTACTTGCAGGAGCTGATCGGGTTGAGGGGTGTTTGTTTGGTAATGGTGAGCGTACAGGAAATGTAGATTTAGTGAATCTTGCTTTAAATATGTATACTCAAGGTGTTTCTCCTCAGTTAGATTTTTCTAATATTCAAAATATTGCTGATATTGTAAGCTCATGTAATGCATTGCCTATTCACCCAAGACATCCTTATGTGGGAGAGTTGGTCTTTACAGCATTTTCAGGGAGTCATCAAGACGCCATTAAAAAAGGCTTTCAAGCAAGGCAAAGTCAAAATCACTTATTTTGGGAAGTGCCTTATTTAGCAATAGATCCAGCAGATTTAGGCTGTAGTTATGAAGCAGTCATTCGTGTAAATAGTCAATCTGGAAAGGGTGGTACAGCTTGGGTATTACAGCAAAATCATGGTGTAAACCTCCCTAAAAATTTGCAAAAAGATTTTAGTCAAGTGGTACAAAGTGTTGCCGATGGTCGCCAACAGGAGTTGTCTTATGCTGAAATTTGGAATTTATTTATAAAAGCGTATGACGTTGAAAATTATGTATTAGCGTTAATACGTTATCAATCTTTTAAAAAAGGCGATATATACGAGGTGAAGCTATCAGTTAAATGGCAAGATGAAGTCATATCTTTAGATGGAAGTGGCAATGGTTTATTGTCAGCGGTGATTGATGCTCTAAATGTTAAATGGGCATCTACAGTCAGTATTTTTGAGTACTTTGAGCATGCTTTAGGTCAGCAAAGTACGAGCCGATCAATCAGTTATATTTCTTGTATAGATAAAATCAGTAAAGTTCCTGTATGGGGGGTTGCAATTAATACTGATATTGCGACTGCATCTATTCAAGCGTTGCTTAATGCTTTTTCAAAGTTGGTGCTGTTATCTAAATAAGTTCTTTAGCCCGTATTTAATACCTAAATATGGGCTAAAGTGATTCTTTTAATAAGAATATTCAAAGAACATCGTCTGGTTTTGTTCAATAAAACCCATACGCTTATACAGTGTTTGAGCTGCCAAGTTGTCGAAGCCAGTTTCTAAAGCTAAATATTTAGCTTGGCTTGTTTTGCCTAATTCAATGGCTTTTGTCATGAGTTGTTCTGCAATGCCTTGTCTACGGTAATTTTTATCTACATACAAATCATTTAAAAGCCAAGCCTTACTTGCAGACACAGATGAAAATGTTGGATAAAGCTGCACAAAGCCCATGACACAATTTTCTTGATTTTTTGCAATAAAGATTTTTGAATCTTTTTGGTTGAGCCTTTCTTGTATAGAATGACGTGCTAAAGAGAAGTTATGTTTTTGATGATAAAATACTCTATAGGCATTAAAAATTTCTGCTAATGCATCAAGGTCATTTAATTGTGGTTCTACAATATCAATTGTCATTTTTATTCCAGTTTTATCTATTATAAATGAAAAAATCGCCCTAATAAGGGCGACTTTTTAGGTGGCTATTATTGAGCAGTTGGGTTTGTAATATCTGCTTTACGGTCTAAGCTTGGGTCTTTAATTTGAACATAAGTATTGGCACGTAATTCACGTAACCAACCATCAAGTTCGGTATCAAACTGCTGTTCGCCTAAATATTGGCGAGCAAGGCGACGTTGATAGTCTTTGGTCATGTCTTGTTTACGTGTATCTAGTACTTGCAAGATATGCCAGCCAAATGGGCTTTGGAATGGTTTACTGATTTGACCAACAGGCGTTACTTTCATTTGCTCTTCAAATTGTGGCACCATGGTCCCTAGGTTAACCCAACCTAAGTCACCACCATCTGCTGCTGATCCCGGATCATTTGAAAACACAGAAGCCAATACGGCAAAGTTTTCACCTGCTTGTAGACGCTTGTAAATGCTATCGATCTTTTGTTTTGTTTGATCTGCACTGAGTACTTCAGAGGGTTGAATTAAAATATGGCGAACATGATATTGTTCAACAATCACTTTTTGGTCACTTGCTTTACGGTCAAGTAATTTCAAAATATGTAAGCCATCTGCCGCAGGAATAATCTCGGTTGTTTGACCCGGTTGAATTACTGCTGCACGAGCCGCAAGCTCTGCAGGAATGTCTGCGAGATTGCGGTAACCCATATCTGCGCCATCAACTTTAATACTACTGTTAGAGAAGCGTTTGCTAATGGCTGCAACATCATTTGATTGTGCTAAAGCGGCTTTGACTTCATCAGCAGTTTTATTTAACAGCTCAGTATTACCATCAGTTGATGCAACACGTAGGTGTATAAGGTGTGCTTGGCTACCAATAGCTGCTTGGCCTTGAGGGGTATTTAAGAAGTTATCAATATCTTGGTCACTGATGCGAATACGTGACATGACCTGTTGCTGACGTAAGGTGTTAATCGCAAGCTCTTGGGCAATACGCTTTTGTACAATTTGATATGCACCTGGGTACTGTGCATCTAGACGCTGTTTGAATGCATCTAGAGTTGTTACACCTTGTTGGTTGGCATATTGTAAAACGGCAGCATTTAACTCAGTATCAGTGGGCTGGATGTTATACTTTTTAACCAATTCAAGCTGTGCTTGGTGCACAATAATATTACTTAATGCTTGTTGTTGTAGCGTTTTTTCATCTGGAATCGGTTGATTTTTTGCTTGTAACTGTTGTTTTAAATCATTGGTGATTTGATCTAAGTCACTTTTTAAAATCGCACTATCGCCTACAACAGCAACAACTTCATCGCTTGTTGCCGCAAAAACAGGCACTGAACTAGAAATAAAAAGTGCAAGTGTTGTTGCTTTAAAAAATCGTTTAAGTTGTTGGTTCATCATTAAGGTTGTATCCAAGTTTGGTTAGATTTGTTAAAACCAGTGATTCGCTGCTCTAATAAAGAGGCAAGGCGATTATTTAATGCACCTAAACCTTTTAGAGTAAATTCAGCCATCACAGCATTTGTTCTTTTGGTAGATGCACTTTTGATGTCATCTAGGTCATTAAAGTATGAACGACCGTAAACTGAAACTGCCCAACAGCATGAATCATAATTTACACCAAGTAAATATTCACGAGCAATATGATTGTTAATATCGTACTGTACGTGTCCAATAATACGCCAATCATTTTTTACAGGTTGTATTAAAGATGCAACCACTTGATCATATGTTTGTTGGGTGTTGTTGGTATTTTTACGTTTGTAATAGCCTAAGTTATAAATTTGTCCAGTATTGGCTAAATAGTAGGCTTGAAAATTGGCTTGAGAAACATTTTTACCATTAAAGGCAATATTAGAGCTAATAGTGAAGCTATTAGATAACTGACTAGACAGTGCAAATACAGGATCAGAAGTTTTTTCTGTTTGTACGCTGTCACTTGAACTTAACAAGACTTTTCGGTCAGAAAAATAAAAACTTTGTCCAACAGCAGCTTTGAGGCGCTCTAAACCTTGTTGGTCAAATAAGCTATAGCTTATGCCTAAAGACATAAAGTTATTGTCATCTAAACGGTCATGGCCATAAAAGCGGTAAGGGTTAAACAGCTGGTCATAACTGAGTGACGGCGTTGTGGTATCAAAATTAGGATAGTCTGTTTGGTCTTTGTATGGCGCATAGGCATAAAACAAACGTGGGGTAATGGTCTGTAAGTATTTACCTTGTTTTTCAAAATTTAGGCCGGTATCTAGGGTAAATTGAGGCACAATAATATTTTTATTCTTGCTACCACCAGGGTTGTTGTCTTGAGCATCTTGGTCATAAAAGTAGTTAAGTGAACGTACAGATGCTTCAGGAATAAAAAAGCTCCACGGCGTTCGGTAGTTATAACGTGTAGCAACAGAGTTATAAATACGTGTGCCACTGTCCTCTAAAGCACTGCCATCATTAATGGTTTTTTTGAAGTATGCGGTGTCGTTATGTGCTTCAAACTGCCAACCTTGTGGGTTTACGGTTTTGTAGTTGAGTAAAAACTGTGGTAAGCGAGCATAAGGCTTGTCTTTATCTTTAATGGTTTTATCGAGTGTTTGATAGCTTTCTATTTTTAAGCTTGCATCTAAGCCCTCAATGGCACGTGCAAAATTGACTTGAAAGAGTCGTTTTTGGTTTAAGTCCGTCGTCACATTTGGATCATTTTCTAAATCATAGAGGTAGTCTATATCTGATAAATAGTTGTATTCAAAATATGTAGAGAAATATGGGTTGATATCCCAATAATGTTTAATCGCTAAAGAGTCACGGTCTTTATCTGAATACGATTTGTCATTTGGTAAGTATCCTGCATTAATACTACCTTGACCATAATACTGTGTTTTAAAGTTAAACTTGCCTTCAAGCATGCCACCATGTTCTTCTAAATAGCGTGGTGTGATGGTCGCATCATAGTTTGGTGCAAGGTTTAAATACACAGGCAGGCCGAGCTGTACCCCAGAGCTACTTGACCAACCAAAGCTTGGTGTAAGTAAGCCTGTAGTTCTGCGGTCATCTATTGGAAAGTTGTAGTATGGCAGTACCATCACGGGTACATTTTTTACATAGAGTCGAGTATCTTTGGTTGTGCCTCGTCCTGTATCTTGGTTGAGCTCAATTCTTTTGGCTTTAATATGCCAATCAGGATTATTCGTTGGGGCACACGTGGTGTAGGTGGCATTTTCTAAAACAATTTGAGTAGGCGAGCTGCGTGCAATCTGCTGTGCATAGCCATGTGCATGGTTGAGCTCAGAAATATAGTAGCTATTGTTTAATTCACCGGTCTGTTTACGTAGGTTGTAGTCAATGCTATCACTTTGTGACACGAGGCCATTTTGTGCCATTTGTACATTGCCTTGTGCAGAAGCAAGGGTCTGTGTTTTATCAAGTGTGAGTTTCTGTGCTTTAACTTGGCGACCTTCTTGGTCAACAATCACATTGCCTTCAAGAACAGAGTCCCCATTGGGGTTGTAGTGTGCGTAATCTGCACTAACATGCGTTTCACTGTCTTGTACAGCTTTTGCTGTCGTATTTGTTGCAATCGGTGTAATCCAAATACCCTGACAGTAGTTACTGTATTGCGGATTGGTTGGGCGTTTTTCGACACTGACATCATTTTTATTAATATAGTATTGATCGAAAAAAGCTTGCCCTGCATTGGCCTGTGCTAACTGCTGTTTAAGCTGTTGATTATTTAGCGTAGAGGGACTGTCATTTGAATCGGCATAGCTTGATTGTATAGACCCACTACACAAAAGTGCTAAGATCGCAGTTGCTAAAGGATTAAATTTGAACTGTTGCTTCATTTGCTTCATTAACCAAGTATGCTTTTTTGCAATTAATTATTAATGCATCATAGAGAAAAAGTACATAAGTAGCTACACTTATGACTCCAAAAAGTTTGACTGTGGTCGATTATTTTACAAATGAATATACAACGTGAACAACAGATAAAAGTATGGCTGACTGAAGTTCTAGGCTCAGAACAATTTGAAATCAATTATTTAGCAGGTGATGCAAGTTTTCGTCGCTATGCACGTATCAAACAAAATAATAAAACATTTATGTTAATGGATGCACCGCCAGAAAAAGAAGATTGCGAACCATTTGTGCGTATTGATGAGTTTTTAGCACATCACGGCGTGCGTGTACCACAGATTCAAGCCAAATCACTTGAGCACGGTTTATTACTTCTAGAAGACTTTGGTGATGTGGTATTGGCACAAAAGTTAAATCAAGACACTGTACAAGAGTATTACACGCAATGCTTCACACAGCTCAGTGCATTGCAAGCCATAGATGCCACAGCACAATTGCCACATTATAGCCGTGAAAAACTCCTCATAGAAATGCAACTGTTGACCACGTGGTTTATACCATCAATTGGACTGCAATTGAGTAAGTCAGAAACCAATACCATTGAGGAAACCTTTAATCTTTTACTAGACAATGCATTAGCACAGCCACAAGTGATCGTTCACCGTGACTTTCATAGTCGTAATTTAATGGTATTAGAGAATCAAAGCACCTTAGGTGTGATTGATTTTCAAGATGCGGTCATTGGGGCAGATACCTACGATCTCATTTCACTGGTTAGAGATGCGTATGTGCGGTGGCCAGTTGCACAAGTCAATGCGTGGATTGAGCAATTCTATGTGCAATTGCCAAGCTCACATAAGCAACAGCGTGATATGGCACAATTTAAAAAAGATGCAGATTTTATGGCCTTACAGCGTCATATTAAAATTTTAGGCATTTTTGTGCGATTGTTCGAGCGTGATGGCAAACAAAATTATTTAAAAGACCTACCTTTGGTGATGTGGTATGTATTGGAGCAAAGTCAGCGTTACCCAGAGCTAAATGCATTTTATCAGTTGCTCGAACAAAAAATTCGCCCTGCATTTGAGCAAAAATATGGTGCATGCCCAAAGGTGACCTTATGAAAGCCATGATTCTTGCGGCAGGACTAGGCAACCGCATGCGACCACTGACTTTACATACTCCAAAACCTTTATTAAGAGTGGGTGGTAAGCCATTAATTGTTTGGCACATTGAAAATCTAAAGCGGGCAGGCATTACAGATATTATCATTAATACCGCTTGGCTTGCAGGTGAGTTGCATAAAGCCTTAGGTGACGGTCGTGCTTTTGGGGTTCAAATCACATGGTCAGACGAAATAGAAGGCTTAGAAACAGCAGGTGGCATTATTCGTGCTTTACCTCATTTAGGGGAAGAGGCATTTGTTTTAGTGAATGGTGATGTTTGGACAAATTTTGAGTTTAAACATTTGCTCAATGTTGAACTTGGTACAGCACTTGCACATTTAATGCTGGTTGATAATCCACCGCAACATCTAAAAGGTGACTTTATGTTGTGTGATGGTTTTGCACAGCAAATAGAGGATGCCACGGCTCAAACATTTACCTATAGTGGTATTGCAGTATTGTCACCACAATTATTTGCAGGGCTTGATGATGGTAAAAGACCACTTGCCCCCTTACTAAAAACTGCGATGCAAACCAAGCAAGTAAGTGCAGAAAAGCTTATAGGTCAATGGGTTGATGTGGGAACACCAGAACGTTTGGCGGATTTAGACCAGCGTTTACAATCATAACTGCATATTTGCTAACCAGCATACGCTATGATTGAAAAGATAAATCGGTATACTTTGCCTAAATTAAATGAGAGAGTCAGTTATGCATCTGTTTTTTCAAACGCTCAAGCAAGGCACAAAAGCGCTTGGCTTGACACTCAGCGATGACACGTTGAACATGTTGTTAAAATATCAAGATGCATTGGTACTGTGGAATAAAGCCTATAACTTAACCGCGATACGTGAACCAAAAGACATGTTGGTTAAACACTTGCTTGATAGTTTGAGTATATTAAATCAATTGCCACAAGGCAGAATGTTAGATATTGGCACAGGTGGTGGTATGCCAGGCATGTTGGTGGCACTGTGCCAGCCTGAGCGTGAGTGTGTGTTACTTGACTCAAATGGTAAAAAGATTCGCTTTTTAAAACAATTTATTGCAGACATGAAACTCAGTAATGTTACTGCGGTACAAACACGTGTAGAAGATGTAGACATGATTGCCCAATTGGGTAAGTTTGATGTATTAACCAGTCGTGCTTTTGCTTCATTGTCAGACTTTGTGGAGGCATCTACGCCGTATATGCATGAGCAAAGTGTGATTTGTGCCATGAAAGGGCTCGTGCCAAGCGATGAAATAGACGTGTTAGCCTCTAGATTTGAGATCCAAACCATTGCACTGAAAGTACCTCATTTAGATGAGCAACGTCACTTAATTATTTTAGAACAAAAACAAGGGTAGGGTTGTATTGTATGGCTCAGGTGATTGCAATAGCAAACCAAAAAGGCGGTGTCGGCAAAACAACCACAGCAGTAAACCTCGCAGCATCTTTGGCTGTACTTAAAAAACGTGTTTTACTCATAGATATGGACCCACAGGGCAATGCCACGATGGGTTCTGGTATTCAAAAAAACGACTTAATTTACTCAATTACAGATGTTTTGTTGGGTGAAGCACCGATTGAAAATGCCATTATGGGCTCAGAGGTCGGCTATAAAGTATTGGCGGCCAATCGTGAGTTGTCTGGTATTGAGCTCATGATTGCTGAGCAAGATGAACGTGAGTTTATCTTAAAAAAGGTACTTAAAAATATTGAACAAGCATTTGATATTATTTTAATTGATTGTGCACCAAGTTTGAGTTTAATTACCATTAATGCCATGGCTGCCGTTAATGGTGTGATTATTCCAATGCAATGTGAGTATTATGCACTAGAAGGCTTAGCAGATTTGACTCAAACCATTGATCGTATACAACAGGCGGTTAATCCAAACTTAGAGATCATTGGTGTTCTTCGTACCATGTATGATGCACGTAGTGCACTTACACGAGATGTTTCTGATGAATTAAAGCAATATTTTGGTACAAAGTTGTATGACACAGTGATTCCTCGTAATATTCGACTAGCAGAAGCACCTGCACATGGCTTGCCTGTGCTTTACTTTGAAAAAAGTTCAAAAGGTGCGGTGGCTTATCTTAAATTAGCAGCTGAGATCATTAAAAAAATAAAGTAAAGGGACAATCTATGGCGGTAAGTAAGCGTGGTTTAGCAAAAGGTCGTGGTTTAGATGCATTGCTCGGTTCAATACAAAAAGAGCGTTTGAGTATTGAGTCACAATCACAAGATCAAGGCCAACTGAAGCTGGTTGATGTCAACCTATTACAACGTGGTACATATCAGCCACGGCGAACCATTCGTGAAGATGAGTTGGTTGACTTATCTGCATCGATTAAAAAACACGGTGTCATGCAACCGATTGTGGTTCGACCTGTAGAGGGGCAAGAACAGCCTTACGAAATTATTGCTGGTGAACGCCGTTGGCGTGCTGCAAAAATGGCTGGGTTGACAGAAATTCCTGCGATTGTACGTCACTTAAATAACCAAGTTGCCATAGCATTGGCTTTGATTGAAAACATTCAACGCCAAGACCTAAATCCGATTGATCAAGCACTGGCCTTACAGCGTTTTCACGACGAGTTTGGTTTAAGTCATCAAGAAATTGCAGATACCGTAGGTAAAGCCCGTACCACCATTAGTAACTTATTGCGTTTACTGACTTTGCAAGATGCTGTAAAAGACCTGATGCAAGAAGGCGTGTTAGATATGGGCCATGCCCGTGCTATTTTAACTCTGAAAGCATCAGAACAAGAAAGAGTTGCCCAAATTGTGGTTGAAAAAAGCTTGTCTGTACGTCAAACGGAACAGTTTGTACGTGAGCTAAATCAACCTAAAATTGCACCCAATAATGCAGTGAAAAAGGCATCTCCAGACATTGAGCAGTTAACCCAACAGCTTTCTGATCGTTTTAATGCCAATGTGAAACTTGACCATAATAAACATGGTAAAGGAAAATTAGTGATTCATTACCATTCATTAGATGAGTTAGATGGTATTTTGAATATTTGCTTACATTAACGTGCAGTGCTGCTCCTACTACAACGATAATCTGTAAGGCATAGATTAGACGTTTTATTTTCGTATGTGTATTCACTTCTGTTAATATGTGCACAGTATGTAGATCGCCATGCAAGGTAAAAAACTTTTGTCGTGAATGTATCTAACAGGGTGAAAGTGCCTATTTAGAGGTTATGTGTGAAACAAGATTTTCAAGTTTATTTTCGTCTGATTGCCTATCTGAAACCGTATTGGGGATATGCACTTTTAGTGCTGATTGGCTTTACACTCAGTGCTGCAACCGAAGTTTCTATTGCTAAGCTGTTAGAATTTATTATTAATGCCATTCAAAATAAAAATACTGCTGAAACCTCTTTATTTCCTTTTTTAATTGTTCTACTTATATTTGTGCGTGGTGTTGGCTCATTTCTCGGTGACTATTTCTCTGCGTTAATCTCTCGTAATCTTATTTTTACCATTCGAGAAGAAGTCTTTTCTAAGTTACTTCGTTTACCATCAAACTACTACCTAGAAAACTCAAGCGGTCATATTACTTCAAAAGTCTTATTTAATATTGAGCAGTTAACAGCTGCATCTTCTGAGTCTGTACAAACCTTATTTAAAGAGGGTTTAATTACACTGGGCTTACTTGGCTATTTACTGTATCAAAACTGGCGTTTAACTTTAGTGATCTTGGTTTTTGCACCGCTGATTGGTTTGAGTGTTAGTAAAGCCGCCAAGCGTATGCGCCGTTTATCGACCCAAGTGCAAGACACTATGGGAGATGTAAACCATGTGGTACAAGAGTCTATTTTGGGGCAGTCAGTCGTTAAAGGATATTGTGGGCAAACGCTAGAAGAACAAAGACTACACACACACTCTATGGCAAATCTGAAGCGAGGGTTGAAACTACTTGTCGTGAATGTGCTGAATACTCCTGTTGTACAACTAATTATGGCATGCTCTATGGCCATTATTATGTGGTTAGCATTACGTCCCGAAGTGCTTGGCAATACATCAGCGGCACAGTTTGTGTCATTTATTACTGCAGCAGGTATGTTGAGTAAGCCGATTAAAAACCTAACCACAGTGAATGAGAAATTACAGCGTGGTTTGGCGGCTGCTCACTCAGTGTTTGAAATACTTGACTTGGCTGAAGAAAAAAATACAGGAACGCTACAGCCAAAACTGCAAGGAAATATTGAATTTAAACATGTAGACTTGGTTTATCCAGATGGCTCACAAGCGATTCATGACTTTAATCTGAAAATTGGTGCGGGTCAGACAGTAGCTTTGGTTGGGCGCTCAGGGGCAGGTAAATCATCTTTAGTGAATTTAGTCACCCGTTTTCAAGAAGTAAGTAAAGGCGATATCTTTTTCGATGATCATGCGATACAAGACATCGAATTAAATAGCCTACGTCGTCAAGTAGCGATTGTGAACCAGCAAGTGTTTTTATTTGATCGTACCATCAAAGAAAATATTGCCTATGGTCAGTTGGGCGATGTAGATGATGAAAAAGTCATCGCTGCTGCTAAAATGGCATATATTCATGACTTTATTATGACCTTGCCAGAAGGCTATAACACACGTTTAGGTTCGCAAGGTCTGAACTTGTCAGGTGGTCAACGTCAACGTATTGCCATTGCTCGAGCAATTTTAAAAGATGCGCCGATTTTAATTTTAGATGAAGCGACCAGTGCGTTAGATAATGAATCGGAATACTTTATTCAGCGTGCATTTGAAGAAGCCATGCGTGAGCGAACCACCATCGTGATCGCACATCGTTTATCTACCATTGAAACAGCAGACCAAATTGTGGTGATGGATCATGGTCGAATTATAGAGCAAGGTACACACCATGAGTTGTTAGCGCAACGTGGTGCATATTACCAGCTGTATCAGCGAAATTTTGAGGAATAAAAATGGCGTTGGCAGACTTTATTCAACAGGCGTGGAACAAACAATCTAAGTGGTTGAAACTGCTACGCCCGATGTCTGCATTGTATGGTTATGTGTCTGAACGTCGTAAACAACAATACCTTGTAGGTAAGAAGGAAACCTATACTGCACCTGTACCAGTCATGGTTATTGGTAATATTACCGTTGGGGGTAGTGGTAAAACACCACTACTGATACAACTGGTGCAGTACTTGCAACAAAAAGGTGTGCGTGTGGGGGTCATTAGCCGTGGTTATGGCGGAAAAGGCCCTTTTCCGATGTGTGTGACTACAGAAAGTACAGCCCAGATGGTAGGCGATGAGCCTGCTTTGATTGTCGCGAGAACACAAGTACCTATGGTGGTTGGGCCGAATCGAAAGCAAGATATAGAGCTGTTATTGTCAAAATATGCTGTTGATTTCATTCTAAGTGACGATGGTTTACAGCACTGGGCTTTGGGTCGGCAAATTGAATGGATTGTACTTGATGCGAAGCGTGGCTTAGGTAATGAGAAACTATTGCCTGAAGGATTTTTACGCGAACCTAAAAGTAGGTTAAATGACAGTACGGTCATTGAGCACAGTACTTTCAATGACTGTGAAACAGCATTAAATATGCATTTAGCGGTAGGAAGGCCGTATTTATTGAACCCTAATACAGCAAATAACCACAATTTTTCTGCCAGTGGTTGTATGCATGCTGTTGTAGGGATTGGTTATCCGCAACGTTTTTATCGGTCGCTGTCTGAAATTGGTGTCACAGATATTATTGAGCATGCATTTGTAGATCACCATAGTTACACTATACAAGATTTACAGTTTAATGATGATTACCCAGTGATTACCACTGAAAAAGATGCGGTAAAAATTAAAACTTTACTCAAAGATCAGATCTTTACACGACCAATTTGGGTGCTTCCTGTCAATGCTGTGCTTTCAGAGCCATGTTATCGCTTACTCAAAGATCAGCTGGCATCAGTTCATATTTCTATTTAGGCTTCAATTATGAAACACATTGTTATTCCTGCTCGCTATGCCAGTTCAAGATTGCCGGGTAAGCCTTTGCTACAAATACATGGTCGTGCCATGATTTTACGTGTGGTTGATCAAGCAAGAAAAGTACAAGGCTTTGATGATTTATGTGTGGCTACAGATGATTTACGTATTGCAGAGCTATGCCAAAAAGAAGGTGTTGATGTGGTACTTACAGATGCAAAACATGCATCTGGTACAGACCGTTTGAGTGAAGTGGCACGTCTTAAGGGTTGGCATGAGCAAGATATTGTGGTGAATGTACAAGGTGATGAACCATTGTTACCTGCAAGTTTAGTGACACAAGTGGCTGACCTATTAGAGAAAAAGTCACAGTGTTCAATGTCGACCTTGTGTGAGCCGATTCATACTCTAGATGAGTTTAAGCGTTACAGTATTGTAAAAGTAGTGATGTCACAGCACCAAGAAGCCTTGTATTTTAGTCGTGCAACCATTCCTTATCACAGAGATGCTACACAATCGCCTGAGCAGGCTTTACATGATCATAGTTTTCGGCATTTAGGCTTATATGCATATCGAGTACAACTGTTAAATGAATATGCCACATGGCAGCAAACGCCTTTAGAGCGGTTAGAGTCATTGGAGCAATTGCGAGTTTTAGAACAAGGGCACCGTATTGCGATTGATATTGCTCAAGCTAGTCTGCCACCTGGTGTAGATACACAGCAAGACTTAGATCGCCTAAATGCGTTAAGTCCCGACACCTTTTTCATATAAGTGGCCTGATATCTATGTCAGATCAGTTTTTTAAACAGCCCATGGTCTATGCTTGGCAACAAGAGACTTGGCAACGTTTAACCCTGCGTTTTCCAGATATTGGGCATGGTATTTTATTGTATGGAAAAAAAGGTGCGGGTAAAAAAGATTTTGCTCTGCATTTTGTAGCGTGGTTATTGTGTTTAGATAAAAAACCACAGGCCGCGTGTGGTGTATGTGCAAGTTGTCAGTGGCTAAAGTCAAACACGCACCCTAACTATGTGCATATTTCTACAGATGATGACAGTAAGCAAGTACATGCTCAAATTAAAATTGATAAAATTCGTGAAATACAACCTTTTGTGCAACAAACAGTTGAGGGGTGGCGGGTTGTTCTGATTGAACCTGCCGAAGCACTCAATACGGCAGCGGCCAATGCACTGTTAAAAACGTTGGAAGAGCCGGGTGAGCGTACCATGATTATCTTGTTGACTGATCATTTGCTTAAACTGCCTGCCACCATTCGAAGTCGTTTACAGCGTTACGCACTTGATCGTCTTTCGACTGAGGAAGCATATACGCATGTGAGCCAACATGCACCTGAGCTTAATCAGCACCAAATACAACTGTTATTAAACTTGGCTTATGATATGCCATTACGTGCACTAGAACTTGCCCCTCAAGCATGGTTGGAGCAGCGACAGGCACTGCTTCATGACTGGTTGTCTTTGGTTAAGCATAAAAATGGTTTGGTTCGCTATGCCAATAAATGGGCAAAAGCACTCAGCTTTATAGAGCTGTGCCAGATGATGCAATACTTGATTACAGATATGATTGCCTTAAAGCTAAATCAACAGATTAAAAACATAGATCTTAATTTTTCTGACATTTTGTCTTATTATGATTTAAACACTTTATTTAATATCTCCCACAAGCTACAAGATGCAAAAATGTACATGCAACAAAATATTCAAAGTCAATTAATGATTGATGATCTGTTTGTCATGTTATTGAATCTATAGCCTGAAGACTTGAAGGAAATGCTATGCAAACCATGCAACGAGGCGGTGTATTGCAGGTGAATATTACCAATATTGATATTTTACAAGCCAGCTATATGCCATATGTGACGGGTGGTGGGCTTTTTGTACCTTCTGCACAAGCAGTTTCTTTAGGTGAAGATGTTTTTATTTTAGCGACACTTCCGGGGCAGAACCAAAAAATACCACTGACAGGTAAAGTGATTTGGATTAACCATGCTCCGACAGAGACTAAGCCACAAGGTTTTGGTATTCAACTGGCAGGTGAAAAAGGACGTTTTTATCAAGAAGAAGCTGAAAAGCTGTTAGGAAATCGTTTATATAGCCAAGCACCGAGTTACACTATTTAAAAGGAAACCATTTTGTTTGTAGACAGCCATTGTCATCTTAATTTACTTGATCTGACGCCGTATGAAGGTGATTTAAATCAGGCATTAGCCGAAGCGAGAGCAGTCGGTGTACACCGGTTTATGGCGATTTCAGTCGACATTGATGACCATATTGTACTTGGTGAGATTGCGGCGCAACATGTAGATGTAGGCTATAGTGTGGGGGTACACCCTTGTGAGTCGCCTGAAGTCATGCAAAAAGCATCTGTTGACTATTTAGTACAACTTGCACAGGCTGAAAAAGTGTGGGCATTGGGTGAAACAGGCTTAGATTATTATCATAGCACTGAATATGTTGCTGAACAAAAAGCATGTTTTGCTCGCCATATTGAAGCTTCAAAAATTGTTAAAAAGCCTGTGGTTGTGCATACTCGTGCTGCCAAAGCGGACACAGTAGATTTAATTCGTGCTGAAGGTTCAAACCACGGAATCTTACACTGTTTTACTGAAGACTTAGACACGGCAAAAGCAGTGTTAGATTGTGGGTATTACATTTCATTTTCGGGTATTGTGTCATTTAAAAATGCACAAGCGCTCAGAGATGTTGCAGCTTACGTTCCTTTAGATCGCTTGCTCATAGAAACAGACAGTCCATATCTTGCACCTATGCCATTTCGTGGCAAAAGTAATGAGCCAAAATACGTGCCTCATGTAGCACAAGCTTTAGCAACCGTTTATGGCAGAACAGCAGAAGAAATTGGTGAAATTACCACCCGAAACTTTGAGCAATTGTTACAAGGTTCGGCATAACTAAGGGAAGTGTGGTATGCCAAGTCATTGCCAAAGCAAATTTAAACAGCGAGAAGAGCAAATTTTTAAAGTTGCAGAACAATTGTTGATTGAATATGGCGATATTGGCATGACTTTAGCTGGACTTGCCCAAGAACTAGATATCGCCAAAGGAACTTTGTATAAACATTTTAGTAGTAAAGATGAATTATTTTTGCAACTGATTTTAAGAAATGAATATTTACTTTATGAGTGTATGCGAAATAGCCCCCCACGTTTTGATGCACAGCTCAATGGCTTAATTCGTTATCATTTAGATGATGCTGAACGTACCATTTTGTATCATAACCTAGAAGAAAAGTTGTCTGGCGTTGGTGGAGAAACCAAACAACTGTTTCGCCAGATTTATCAAGTCAGAAAGCAAAGGCTTAAAAAAATTATTTATACAACAGATGTTTATTTACGTCAGCAACAATCTAAAGTCAGCGTAAGAGACTATTTGGCTATGACATGGTCGCTTATTTTTGGTGGTGCATTACTTCTGAACTCTAGTTTTTATCAACGCTATTTAGGCTCAAGAGAAACATTAAAAATAAGCTACTTTAAACAAGCCCTTGAAATTGCAAATAAAAAATAAATAAACAACATCAATGCGATTGAGCGGTTAAAAAATACTGCAATATGTTATATTTGATTTATAATCTAAATTCTCCCCTAAACTAAACACAAGTGCCTATGTTAATCCGAAAGTTATTTAAATTTGAAAATGCCCATATTGTACGTAACTGTAGTTCAGACCGTTGCAAACGTTCATTGCATGGCCATAGTTACAAAGTAGAGCTATTTTTAAAAGCCAATGCACTTGATCATGGTCAAATGGTATATGACTTCGGTTTGCTTAAAGGAGTGATTAAAGACTTATTTGACAGTTTTGATCATGCCATTTGTTTTTGGAACCAAGATGATCCTGCTTACATTCAAGCGTGTAAACAATTTAGTGCAAGATGGGTGAGTTTACCTGTTTCACCATCGGCAGAGCAGTTTTCAAGAGTATTTTTCTTTCTTGCTCAGCAAGTGTTGGCAAATACAAATATGAAAAACGGGGAAGGTGATGTCGAAGTCTATTCTGTGATTGTGCATGAAACTGATACAGGATATGCACAAAGCTTTATTGAAGACATCAATAACCCACAAATGGGCGTATTAACGCTCGATGACATTGAATTTTCAGAACAAATACAAGTGGAATGGACAGACCCACAAAGTTACAACAAACTTAAAGGTGGCGAAGCATTTGAAAACCCTCAAGTAGAGCCACAAGTTAAAATTTAAAAACTAGATGATACTGTAATGCAATTAAACGAAATACAACAACAGAAACTTGACCGAGTGCAGCTTGATAGTAGCTGGAAAGATAAACTTCAAGATTTTTTGTTGAGTCCTAAAATGGACCATCTTAGAGGTTTTTTACTTGAGCAAAAACAAGCGGGTAAAGTGGTTTATCCACCAAGCGCACTTATTTTTAATGCCTTTCAACTTACACCGCTTCATCAGGTAAAAGTGGTGATTTTAGGGCAAGACCCATATCACGGTCCGAATCAAGCACATGGCCTCAGCTTTTCCGTGCAAAAAGGTATGCCTATACCTCCATCGTTGCGTAATATGTTTCATGAGCTATCTACAGATTTAGCAATTAGCCCAAGTCCGCATGGTGACTTGACATCATGGGCACACCAAGGGGTATTACTTTTAAATAGCGTACTGACGGTTGAAGCAGGGCAACCGACATCACACCAAAAACAAGGTTGGGAAGATTTTACAGACCATGTGATAGATGTCATTAATGAACATACATCAAATGTTGTATTTATTTTGTGGGGAGCATATGCACAACGTAAAGGGCAACGTGTTGATCGGGAAAAGCATCTTGTACTGACAGCGGCTCATCCATCACCACTTGCAGCCAACCGCGGTGGTTTTTTCGGTTGTAAAGCATTTTCTAAAACGAATGATTATTTAAAAGCACACCATATTGCTGAAATAAACTGGCAGTTAAATCCATGACAACATACAGTGACTATCACCCAGATGTGAATGTAAAGTCTTATCCAAATGGTTGGATTAATATACAGCTTGACAGACCAAACGCTTTGCATGCATTAGACTTAAACTTGGTCAAAGCACTCATTTCCTTATTTAAACAAATTGCAGAAGACAATACGGTTAAAGCCATTTGGTTTGACTCAAGTACACCAAAAGCATTCTGTGCAGGTGGCGATGTAAGAAAACTACGCCAACAAGTCATTGATGGTGAGCAAGATAAGGCCACGGAGTTCTTCAAACAAGAGTATCAGCTTGATCTCCTTCTACATTATTACGCCAAACCGATCGTTGTCTGGGGTGGGGGCTATGTGATGGGTGGTGGCTTAGGCTTGTTTATGGCGGCCCCTTTTCGTTTAGTGACCCCTGCATCACGCTTAGCCATGCCTGAAATTAATATTGGTTTATACCCAGATGTAGGTGCAACTCGCTTTTTGGCAGACCGTGGACGCATTGGCTTATTTCTGGGCTTAACGGGTACGATGATGACTGCCTCTGGTGCATATGCTATTGGTTGGGCAACACATATTTGTGCCATGAAGAAAGAGCTTGTATTTAATAGATTACTACAAATTGCTTGGCAAGATTACCCTGCGGGTACATTTAGAGCACTTGATGATGTACTTCATAGTCTACATAGACCCGTAAGCGTAGGCCCACTGCAAACAGCACTAGATGCGATTCATACCGTATGTAATGGACTGAGCTTTGAACAAGACTATGATGCCATTTGTCAGCTCAGTGAAGCACATAGTGACTGGTTACGCCAAGCAGGTGAAAGCTTAAAAGAAGGCTCGCTGGTGACAGCTGCACTGACGTGGTTACTTTGGCAATGGGGTAAATTTGGCCATAGTTGGGCGGATACCTTTGAGTTAGAACAACAAATTTCTACTTGGAAAATTAACCATGTTGATTTTGTAGAAGGTGTACGTGCAAGGTTGATTGATAAGGATTTATCACCAAAGTGGCAAACATCAGAAAACCGTAGTTTGAAAAGTATTTTTAGTGAGCAAGTACCCATTACAACCATAGAAAGTTGGAATGACTTACTCAGAGATTACGACATCATTGAGAGAATATGACTGCATTAAATGATCAATCCGCATCATTTACAGCACAGGACTTTAAATGGATGCGGTTGGCCTTTGAACAAGCAGAACAGGCCGCTCTGCAACAAGAAGTTCCTGTGGGTGCAGTGATTGTGAGTGAAAACCAAGTCATTGGTTTAGGCTCAAACGCTCCTATATCTCGTTGTGACCCCACAGCACATGCAGAAATTGTGGCTATTCGGCATGCTTGTTTAGCGATAAATAACTATCGACTGCCTGAAGATGCCACTTTATATGTGACGTTAGAGCCATGTACCATGTGTGTTGGGGCATTAATACATGCCCGAATTCATAAAGTCATTTTTGCGACTCCTGAAAACAAATCTGGGTCGTTGGTCAGTGCAAGGCGTTTGCTTGAAGATGGCTACTATAACCACCGTTTTGAAGTCGATTCAGGGTGTATGGCAGATGAGTGTGCAACTCAGCTCAGTCAATTTTTTAAACAACGGCGACTGGCAAAAAAAGCACTAAAATAAAGGCAAATCTATGAATATTATTACGATTGATGGGCCAAGTGGCTCAGGTAAGGGAACACTTGCAACGAAGTTGGCACAGCATTATCAATTTCAGTTATTAGACTCAGGTGCAATTTATCGATTACTTGGTTTAAGCTTGGCTGAGCAAGGCTTGCTCAATACGCTCAATGGAAATATTGCAGAAGCTGTACACGTTGCAACCCATTTAGATATTGAATTTATCCCTTCAAATGCAGGCATTTTGACGTATTTAAATGGTCAAGATGTATCGAAGCAGATTCGTCAAGAAGACGTCGGACAGTTTGCCTCAAAAGTTGCCGCTGTTGCACCACTTAGAGATGCTTTATTGGCGCGTCAACGCCAATTTGCAACATTGCAAGGTTTAGTGGCAGATGGCCGTGATATGGGTACAGTGGTATTCCCACAAGCACAAGCAAAAATTTATCTGACGGCATCTGTAACATCTCGTGCAGAAAGAAGATACAAGCAGTTGCAGGCTATGGGGGTTGATGCTAAACTGAGCGCCATTTTAATCAACATCGAAGAGCGCGACCGCAGAGACATGGAGCGAGAAGTTGCTCCGTTAAAGCCTGCGACTGATGCAATCATTATAGATAGTTCTCATTTGTCTATCGATACTGTGTTTAATCAGATGTGTGCTTATATCGATACAAAGTTGATTTAACTTATTTTTTTGTTTATATGTTGCTCGATCAGTTCTAAAGTAGACAACGTATAGACGTAACTAAACAGGCCTTGACTGATCCAAGACCGCTGAACATATCAGGTATATCATGACCGAATCTTTTGCAGCCCTCTTTGAAGCAAGCGAATTAAATCTTAATGTTGAAAAGGGTGCAGTCATCCAAGGTGTTGTTGTAAACATCGATGCTGACTGGGTAACTGTTGACACTGGCCTTAAATCTGAAGGCGTTGTTGACCGTGCAGAATTCTTAAACGACCAACGTGAGCTAGAAGTTCAAGTTGGCGACACTGTTGATGTTGTTGTTGAAGCACTTGACAACGGTATGGGTCAAACAGTTCTTTCACGTGAAAAAGCAAAACGTGCTGAAACGTGGACTAAACTTGAAAAAATCTTTGAAGACGGCGAAATTGTTACTGGTCTTATTTCTGGTAAAGTTAAAGGCGGTTTCACTGTTGACATCGGTCCTGTACGTGCATTCTTACCAGGTTCTTTAGTAGACACTCGTCCAATCCGTGATACGACTCACCTTGAAGGTAAAGAGTTAGAGTTTAAAGTCATCAAACTTGATGCGAAACGTAACAACGTTGTTGTATCTCGTCGTGCAGTAATGGAAGCTGAATCTTCAGCTGACCGTGAAGCGCTACTTGCTCAACTTGAAGAAGGCCAAACTGTTACAGGTACAATTAAGAACCTTACAGACTACGGCGCATTTGTTGACCTAGGTGGTATTGATGGTCTTCTACATATCACAGATATGGCTTGGAAGCGTATTAAGCACCCTTCAGAAGTTGTAGAAGTTGGTCAAGAA
Source organism: Acinetobacter rathckeae (assembly GCF_015627125.1). Classification (GTDB taxonomy): domain Bacteria; phylum Pseudomonadota; class Gammaproteobacteria; order Pseudomonadales; family Moraxellaceae; genus Acinetobacter; species Acinetobacter rathckeae. Next base: position 374,100 of record NZ_VTDO01000002.1, read on the forward strand.
GTCACTGTTAAAGTCCTTAAGTTTGATCGCGATCGTAACCGTGTTTCTCTAGGTCTTAAACAACTTGGCGAAGATCCTTGGTTAGCGATCATGAACCGTTACCCTAAAGGTTCTATCGTGAAAGCACGTGTAACTAACCTTACAGACTACGGTTGTTTCGCTGAAATCGCTGAAGGCGTTGAAGGTCTTGTTCACGTTTCTGAAATGGATCACACAAACAAAAACATCCACCCATCTAAAGTTGTTCAGATTGGTGATGAAGTTGATGTTATGGTTCTTGAAGTTGATGAAGAACGTCGTCGTATTTCTCTTGGTATTAAACAAACTCGTGCTAACCCATGGGAAGAGTTTTCTAAAAACCATGACAAAGGCGAAAAAGTTTCAGGTACGATTAAATCAATCACTGACTTTGGTATCTTCATCGGTTTACCAGGCGGTATCGATGGTCTAGTTCACTTGTCTGATATTTCTTGGAATGAGCAAGGTGAAGAAGCAATCCGTCGTTACAAGAAAGGTGACACTGTTGAAGCAGTTATCTTGTCTGTAGATGCTGAAGGCAACCGTATTAGCTTGGGTATCAAGCAATTAAACAACGATCCGTTTAATGACTTCCTAGCGACAAACGAACGTGGTGCTTTAGTTAAAGGTACTGTGATTGCTGTTGATGCTAAAGCTGCAACTGTAAAACTTGCTGACGAAGTTGAAGCACAATTGAAAGCGTCTGAAATCAACCGTGATCGCGTTGAAGATGCGACTAAATTCTTAGAAGTTGGTCAAGAAATTGATGCGAAAATCATCAACGTTGACCGTAAGTCACGTACAATCAACTTGTCTATCAAAGCGAAAGACGAAGCTGAAGAGCGTGAAGCTGTTGCAAACTTACGTCAAGCAGCGCCTGCTGCTCAAGACAATGGTCCTAAAACCATTGGTGACTTGATTAAAGCACAGCAACAAAAGTAAGAATAAAAGTAAAAAATTAGTGTAACTAATTGATGCTTTATATTTAATTACTGTTAACGGTAGTGTAGTATTGACTTACTGCACTACCGTTTTGTATTTAAACAAGTTATTATTTGATAACGAACAAATAAAAGTCGCTAAAAATCAATGAGGTCGTTAAATGACTAAAGAAGCACTCAATAAATCAGATTTAATAGAGCGTATTGCTCTGAAAAATCCACATTTGGCTGAACCATTGGTCGAAGAAGCAGTAAGAATCATGATTGATCAAATGATTGATACGCTGTCGGCAGATGATCGTATTGAAATTCGTGGTTTTGGTAGCTTCGCGTTACATCACCGTGATCCTCGAGTGGGACGTAACCCTAAAACAGGAAAATCTGTTGAAGTTGCAGCCAAATCGGTACCGCATTTTAAACCAGGTAAAGCACTGCGTGATGCTGTAAATGAGCAAGTGAAATAATTAAAACTACATTTTATATGGTGATATTATGCGTTTTATCTTATTAATTTTACTTATTTTAGTCTTTGTATACTCTCTGGCATTGGTTTTATTTAATGGTACAGAAGTCTCTGTGAACTTATGGTTTGCAACAGTACCAGAAATGCGAGTAGGTTTACTGATTCTAATTACATTAGCGATAGGCGTTGTATTAGGTTTACTGATTGGCGTACAAGTATTTAAAGTATTTCAAACACGTTGGGAAATTAAGCGTTTAAATAAAGAAATTGAGCGTTTAAGAAAAGAGCAAGTTGAAGTAGCTCAATTGGCTGCCAAAGAAGCAGCTGCAAATACAAGACATGAAAAAACTGTTTTAGATATTAACTCAAACAATCAAAGCCCATTATAATGGGCTTTGATTTGTTATTTGTTGAGGTTATACCTTGAGTATTATTGTTGCTTTAGATTCGAAAAGTAAAAAAGAAGCTTTACAGCTTGCTGACCAGCTCGATCCTGCACTTTGTCGAGTAAAAGTAGGTAAAGAGCTTTTTACTCATGAAGGACCTGATGTGGTAAAAGCTTTACATCAACTCGGGTTTGACGTGTTTTTAGATTTAAAGTTCCATGATATTCCAAATACGACTGCACAAGCTGTATGTGCGGCGGCAGACCTTGGTGTGTGGATGGTGAATGTACACGCATCAGGTGGGCGAAAAATGATGGAGACCTGTGTAGAGCGGTTACGTGCAGGGAATTATCAAACACAACTGATTGCAGTGACTGTACTGACATCTATGGCACAAGAAGACTTAAAAGATATTGGTTTAGATGTTAATCCTGTAGATCATGTACGTCGTTTAGCACGCTTAACGAAAGATTCAGGTTTAGATGGTATTGTCTGTTCAGCTCAAGAGGCTGCCTTTTTACGTGCAGAACTTGGATCTGACTTTAGTTTAGTAACGCCAGGTATTCGACCTGAGGGTAGTAGTAGTGATGACCAAAAACGAATTGTGACTCCACCGCAAGCGATAGAAGCGGGTGCAACACATTTAGTGATTGGTCGACCAATTACTAAATCTGCTCATCCTCGTGAAACATTACAACAAATTATACAATCAATCACGTAAGCATATTTTGAGCTAAAAAACCCATAATGATATGGGTTTTTTTATGTATAGTGAAACTTCATTAAAATCATTGACTACTACAAAACAGCATATTTACATCTTCTAAAACAGATATAGTCTAAGTCGAATTTTTGCTATGCTTCATATTATTTGTTAGATGCTTTTTATTATGGATCAGCACTCACCACTCGTTATTTATCAAAAAGCCATAGATCTAGGGCAGTTGACCCCAGATACTGCACAAAAAAAAGCAGTAGATGCTTTAGATTTATTGTGGCAACAGTTGTTAGCTGAAGCAAAAGCATCAAAAAGCATTTTTTCATTTTTGCGTAAAAAGCAAAGTCCACAAGGTGTATATATGTGGGGTGGCGTTGGCCGTGGTAAGACATGGTTGATGGACTTGTTTTTTGAAGCATTGCCTTTAGAGCGTAAAATGCGTTTACACTTCCACCACTTTATGCAGTATGTGCATCAGCAACTTCATGAACGGGTCGGACAACAAAACCCTTTAGATGCTGTCGCAGATCATATTTTTGAGCAAGCACAAGTGATTTGTTTCGATGAGTTTTTTGTATCTAGTGTGCCAGATGCAATGATTCTGAGTGATTTATTCCAAAAGCTCTTTCAAAGAGGCGTGAGTTTGGTCGCAACGTCAAATATTGCACCTGATGGTTTATATAAAGATGGCCTGCATAGAGATCGGTTTTTACCAACGATTGCGTTGTTAAAACAGCATTGTCATATTTTAAATGTAGATGCGGGTGTGGATTATAGGTTGCGTGAGTTACATCAAGCGGGCCTATTTCAGAGTCCTTTAAATGAACATACCGCAGAGTGGGTACAAGCACGGTTTAATGATGCCGTTGGAGTAGACACGGTAGAACATACAGCGATTGAGATTAATCATCGTGAAGTTCTAACCTTGGCACATACAGAAAATACCCTATGGTGTCATTTTAATGAACTATGTTTAAAACCACGAAGCCCAAGTGATTTTATTGAAATAGCGAATAGGTATCCTACCGTTTTTGTGAGTGAAATACCGAATTTGACGGATCAATTGGCTGATGGTACACGACGGTTTATTTATCTGGTTGATGAATTTTACGACCGTGGTGTGACGCTAATTTTAACATCACAAGTACCTATTTTAGAGTTATATCAGGGAGAGAAGTTAGCGTTCGAAATTGAGCGAACACGTTCTAGACTATTAGAGATGCAGTCTGATGAGTATTTAAACAAAGGGCATCGCTTGGGTTGATTTTTAGCTAATCTGGTGTGGTTTTTGCTTTGCAATAGCTAGACTAAATGCGTACTGCGATTTTTAACAAGATCACGTAATGTATTGATAATACAACAATACAGCTTAGTGTATTCAAGAATAGATCAGATTAGGAAAGAAAATGACGCAACGTGTACAGATTGGTGATTTGGCAATAGACCAAATCCTTTTTGATTTTATGGAAAAAGAAGCACTGCCAATTGCAGGTTTAAATAGTACGAGTTATTGGACCGAGTTCGAACGTATTGTAAAGGCGTTTACAGGTAAAAATAAGCAACTTTTGCAAAAACGTCAAGATTTCCAATCTGCACTGACCAAATGGCATACAAATAATGTATTTGAGTTAGAAAAATATAAAGAATTTCTCTATGAAATTGGTTACTTATTACCTGAAGTTGCTGATTTTTCTATTGAAACTGCCCCTGTAGATGCTGAAATTTCTACTATTGCAGGCCCTCAATTGGTCGTTCCTGTACGTAATGCACGTTATAGTTTAAATGCTGCCAATGCACGTTGGGGCTCATTGTATGATGCTTTGTATGGTTTTAATGTCATTTCTGAGCAAGATGGTGCAACCAAAACAGCACAATATAATCCTGTGCGTGGTCAAAAAGTGATTGCGTTTGCAAAGCAATTTTTAGATGAAAATTTTGCTTTAAAAGTAGGCTCACATGCAGATGCTGTAAAGTATCATTTTGAAAATAAGCAGTTGGTTGTTGTGCTAGAAGACGGTCAAATCACTACACTTGCAGATGATTCACAATGTGTAGGCTTTAATGGGGAATCATCAGCACTTACTGAATTAGTATTTAAGCGTCATCAACTGCATGTCATTATACAATTTGATGTGAACCATTTTATTGGTCAGACAGATAAAGCACATATCAAAGATATGATTTTAGAGTCTGCTGTGACCACCATTCAAGATTTAGAAGACTCTGTTGCAGCAGTGGATGCCGAAGAAAAAGTAGAGGGCTATCGTAATTGGCTTGGCTTAATGCAGGGTACACTGAAAGATCGTTTTGAAAAAAATGGTCAAGTCCTAGAGCGAACCCTAAATGCTGACCGCTCTTATCAAACGATTAATGGTGAAACTGTAAACCTACATGGCCGTTCAGTCATGCTTCTACGTAATGTGGGGCACTTAATGACAAACCCAGCCATTTTAGTTCATGGTGAGGAAATTTTTGAAGGCATTTTAGATATTCTTATTACACCAATGTTAAGCAAGGTTGATATTTTAGGTCAAAATACGCTAAGAAACTCTCGTACAGGGTCTATGTATATTGTGAAACCTAAAATGCATGGTCCTGATGAAGTAAAATTTGCTGTTGAATTATTTGAGCAAGCTGAGCAATTGATCGGATTACCACCCAAAAGCCTGAAAATAGGTATTATGGATGAAGAGCGTCGTACCTCTGTAAATTTAAAGGCATGTATTGCTCAGGCTAAAGACCGCGTCATTTTTATTAATACAGGGTTTATGGATCGTACAGGTGATGAAATTCATACCTTTATGGTAGCAGGGCCAATGGTCAGAAAGGCAGATATTAAACAGCAAAAATGGTTTGCTGCCTATGAAAACCGTAATGTTGCAATTGGCTTAGCCTGTGGTTTACAAGGTAAAGCCCAGATTGGTAAAGGCATGTGGCCTAAGCCAGATCAGCTCTTTGAAATGTATGAAAGTAAAATAGAACATCCACAAGCGGGTGCTTCTTGTGCTTGGGTGCCTTCACCATCGGGTGCAGTGATTCATGCCATACATTACCATCAATCTAGTGTGTCTGAAAGACAAGATGAGCTTGCAAAACAAGAGATGCTTAGTTTAGATGATTTACTCACACCACCTTTAGCGGAACAGGTAAATTGGACAGCTGAACAGATTAATCAAGAGCTTGAGAACAATTGCCAAGGTATTTTAGGGTACGTAGTACGCTGGGTTGACTTGGGTATGGGGTGCTCTAAAGTGCCAGACATTCACAATGTGGGCTTGATGGAAGATCGAGCAACGTTACGTATTTCTTCACAGCATATTGCCAACTGGTTGCATCATGGTATTGTGACTGCAGAGCAAGTCCGTGAAACATTAAAGCGTATGGCTCAAATTGTAGATCAGCAAAATGCACATGATCCAAAATATAAAGCGATGTCTGAAAACTTAGCCAATAATATTGCATTCCAAGCGGCATCTGACTTGATTTTTAAAGGAGAGGTTCAGCCTTCGGGGTATACCGAACCACTGTTACACGCTGCTCGTTTAAAGCTAAAAGGTTATGTTGCAAGCTAATCTAGTCTAATCTTCTATTACACCCTAAATATCGTCTATATTTAGGGTTTTTTATATTAAATATAGGATTTTTCTATCTTTTGTATCTAAAAAAACACGTATGTAAGAATACTCAGTCATGATAAAACAGGTTAAAATAACAGTAAGTTTATTTAATCAATGATTATGTGTGCAAATTTTAGACCCTTGACGCTCAGTCAACAGCAACAATTAAACTTACCAGAAATTACTTTTGACTATGTAAAGGAAGTTTTTCCTATGGGGCGGTTTCCATTACTCTTTTGCTCAGAACATGGCAAAGAGTGGAGGGAAGTTGTTTTTGGGCTAGTACCAAAGTGGGCAACTGAGCTGGAGATTGCTAAGAAAACGTATAATGCTCGCCAAGAAACTTTATGGGATAAACCTAGTTTTCAAAATGCTTTGCATAAATACAAATTTGGTGTATTTGCTGTGACAGAGTTCTACGAAAGTAAATATGTTGCAGGGCAACCACAGCGTTGGGGTGTTCGCCGTAAAGATGGTGAAGCATTTTATATTGCAGCACTTTATGAAATTTGTAAGATAAACAATGATATTATTCGCTCAGCAACCATGTTGACCATGGATGCGATAGATCATCCGATGATGAGTAAGTTTCATGAACCAGGTAATGTGAAACGTTCGGTGATTGTCATTCCTAAACATCGGTTAGATGAGTGGCTGACCTTCAAAAGCCCTAACATTGCTTCATTTGTGCAAGGCTTTGATGTAGAAGCATTTGAATGCTCTCATGTACCAAAAATAAAATACAGTCAGCCATCACCACAGCTCGATATTTTTAATTAATTTAAATCTCTGAGTAAGTCATTTCTTTTGAGGTGGGTAAATTGATTCAATACTTTGATGGGCGGTCATGAGCGTATATGACCGACCGCTTGCATCAAGTTGGATTATTTCACTTTAAAAGAAGCCTTTAGGCTTTTAAAATCAATGGCTATTTTTAAAATAGAGTTAGGTTGGTTTTAGTGTTGGTGTAGTAAGATTGAGCTAATCACGCCTGTAGCGACCGCTACTAAAATATAGTCACCATTCACATTTAGCCAACGGTGGCCACGAGGTGGTGTTGGTAACTGTTGACGTCTCCAATCATTGACATAGTAGTGTGATGATCGGTATTGTTTTGGTATGTATTGGCCTTTACGCCATTGTGGATTTTCTCCTCGTGGTCCCTGTTGAGCATAATATGGCCCTTGTTGATGAGGACGATCTGGGCCACGATCACGTTGTTGAAATTGAGGTTGTGGTCCATTGGGACTATGTCTTTGTTGGTTGGGTTGACGATCTGAGAAGTCATCTGGGCCACGTTGTGGGTCATTTGGGCCCGCAAAAGCAGCAATACTTGTAAATGTTGTTGATGCAATTAATCCAACAGTGAGTAAGCGTTTTGTTAAAGGTTTCATTCTAAAGTTCTCGTGTCTTTATGACGTTGGAGAGAACATTAACAAAAGATTTTCTATAAATAATGAAGAAAAAAAACCGCTATGTAACGGTTTGAGAGGCTTGTATGACAATGTATCTTCATCTGTATAAATTGTTTTTTGATTAAAAATAAAAATATATCAGTAGGTTATACGTTTTATCTGCTGTATTTTGTATTTAACAAAAGATATATGATGTTACATGTGTATGTATATCAATTACTTTAAATGCTCTACAAGATAGTCAATTAAGACCCGTACAGCAGGAAGTATACCTCGGCGTGATGGGTAGACTAAATGTAAAATACCATGCGGTACGTTCCACTCGGGTAACACATAGTGAAGTTGTTTTTGATTAATTTCATCACAAACAATGGTGTCTGGTAGTAGAGCAATGCCTTGATTTTTTATTGCTAAAGCTTTAAGTAAATTGAGATCAGACCCCATAATGGTGGGTTTAAGCTGTACTTTTACATTGGCTTGTTGATGGTGGCTTAAAGTGAGTGTTTGTTCTGTAAACTCTTCAGACATGCTTAAAAAATGGTGTTTGCTCAAGTCTTGTGGAGACTTAGGCGTGCCATATTGGTTGAGGTAAGCTTGGCTTGCAAATAGGTGTTGTGTTTCTTGTCTAAGTGATCGGACAATCAGGTTCGGATCATCATCAATTTGTGTGCGTACTCGAAGTGCTAGATCGACATTTTCATTCATTAAATCTACACGGCGGTTACTGACGATCATTTGAATTTTTACTTCAGGATACTGTTGTAAGAAATCGGGAAGGATTTGAGGAAGTTGATTTTGTGCAACAGATACGGGAACGCCTATTCGAACAACACCACGAGGTTGCATACTCAAGTGGTTGATCAGATCATGTGCAGCTTGTGCTGCGCTAGTCATTTCTTGGGCATGTCTATAAACGTTTTGCCCAATGTCGGTCACTGAAAATTGTCTAGAGTTACGTTGAATTAAACGTACACCTAAATGCTCTTCAAGTGCATAGACTCGGCGACTGAGTTTAGATTTTGGAATGTCTGTTGCACGTTCTGCAGCACTAAATCCACCATGTTCTACAACCATGGCAAAGTAGTAAAAATCATCAAGCATATTAAGTATTAGATATGAGGCTCTGTTGAGTAGTATCTATGATTTTAGCGATGATTTAAATATTTTTTCGCTTGATCTTTTTATAAGTGGTTGAAAATGACTGGCTAATGCTGAGGAATACTTATTGGGAGAGATAAAAAATAAAAACCGATGATATTAGTAAGTGTATGATTTAAATTATAAAAATTATAGTTTTAGCATGAAACTACATATCAATAAGAGTAATGCAGTATTATTTACTGTGTAAGGAGTTAGATAGTTTTATTTAGCTATACATCAAAAGTTGTTTGAATGGTAAATACAAGGCTACAGCGAGCTTATCTTTTTGCTTGAATATAAAAAGCTAAGCAAAATGCTTAGCTTTTTTAATAGTAGTACATGTAGTAAATAAAACTAAGGCTTTTTTACTTGATACAAGCCATGTTCAATTAAATGCTGTCGTAAAATTCGCCTAAGCTCAAGCACTGCCTCAGGTGTTTCTTGTATAGAGTGCCCACCTTGGATGACTTTTTCAGAAACAGCACCATCTAAATGTGCGCTTTTATATGGCACAATCCCATCTGTCATGATGTTAGGATCTGTACTATTGGTGCTATTTCCCATGACTGAATGATATGGTAGTTTGGCTTTTGGCATAATGCCTTGAGTGAGCTCCATAAATTTTGATTTATAGCTTAAGTCGCTTGGGCCATTTTGTATGAGGCCATTATCTATATGTTTGACAAAATCTTTAGGATCAATATCACCTTGTAATGAGTCAGCGACTGCACCTAAAAAAGCACCAGGTAAACGAATCACTTTACGTGCTACGCGAGTAAACCATAAATCTGCATATGCTGTTCCTCGATGCGGTGAAGCTAAAAAAACAGCTCGATCAAAATTATTAATCGACTTCATTTTTAAGCGATCAACAATAAATGGTATGTTTTTGGGCTGAGCGAGTTGTCTTTGTTTAAAAATTTTAAAGGCTTGTTTGCTAATATCAGCATTACTAACCAAAAGGCGAGATATCACGCCACCCATACTGTGTCCAATCAGTACTGCATTTTGTGCCGCAGGGGCCTTAGGATCCAATTGACCAAATGCTTGTTGGGTAATCGCATAAATTTGGTAACGACTTTCAAGCATAGGCATATTGGTTGAGTAAAAAACTTGCCATACTTGATAATGCTCACGTAATACAGCATCTCCCATAATATCATTGGTTAATCGAATCCATGCCTCGGGGCTACTGGCTAAACCGTGTACCAATACAATCACTTTTTTATTTGGGTTATAAGGCTCTAACATATACAAATGAGGCATTGTCAGTTGCTGATCACGATCAATCAGTGACAAGTATGCTGCTTTACCTAAATTAGTACTTGCTAACCATAGGCCATAGGGTGCAGAGAAGTTTGCTGCAAGTGGATAGGCTTTGCCTTCAACTTGAAGTTGATCAAATTGATAGGGGTCGGTGACTTTAATATATAAAGGTGCATTGCTGAGTAAAGATTTAAGGCTGGTATTGGCTGCAGGTTCTATTGAAATAGTGGTTGCAAGGTATTCTGGTGAGTGAATATTGGGGTTGACGCCATCTTTAAATTTATAGTTCAGAGGGTCTAAAATATATTTGTTTTCTTCACTCATTTTAGGTTTGGCAAGCACAGTCACAAATTCAGAGCCAAAACCGTCTCTGCGGTTAATGGAGCGGAGTCCTGAAAAGTTTAAGTTGTAGCTTGAAATAAAGTCTTCAATTTTTTGGTCTTTAAGCTCGGGGAAGCGACTGAAGTCAATAATATATTGGTTATTGGCAACATTAAAGCCACTGTTGGCTGTATTGGCAGGTTTTTGGGTCGATGACAGCATAATCAGCTTCGCAATGGCCTGATTATAAAAGTCACGAACCTGTACTTGGCGGTTATCAAAAATTCGTTGATCTGGGTGACGCTCAGTCTTAAATAAATAAGCATAGCTATAGCGAATACTGCGGTCGAGCATCTGCATTTCTTGTTGAATACAGCTATTTTGAGCGTTGAGTTTTTCCTCTTGTTTGGCTGATAGTACCTTATCTTGAGTAATTTTAGATTTACACTCAGAAGACTTTTCAAGTGACATCGCTTTGGCTAAATACAATTCACTTGCCGTTGAGAAAAACTGTTCGTTTGGAATCTGTGGAATTTGCTCAATGTCTGATAGGCATGATGTCGGGTCATTGCTACAGATTTTGGCCTCACGGCCTGTCATAGACAAGATATTTAAACTGGCTTCACTAATCTTGTCACGGGTAAGAATACTGTCTCTTTCATTGGAGATGGTCACGTTAAATGCTTGTTGTTTCACACTCACGACCTGACAGCCATGAAGTGCAATTGCACTGGTGAGTGTAAGCAATAGGGGAATTGCTTTTTGTGGGAATTTGAGCATAAAGGCTTAAAAAAGTTAAATTTATACTCAAATTCTACATGAATAGGTCAAGGCAAAGCTAGGGCAATGATTTGACCACATGATGAGGTAGGGGTTTAATAACTGCCTTTTTTCATGTTGTTTAGATTTTCCCAGACGTTGGTTCGGCCTTGTGTTTGAATATCTTTAATCAGTTGGTCTGTTACTAGCGTTTCTTGTGGGTATTTCACTTTGTAGTTACGTAAAACAGTAATTGCATTTTTATTTTGCTCTAAATATAAGTAATTATTAGCAGCAGATAAATACGCCTCTTGTACGCCGCCTTTCATGGCTTTATCTAAATATGGAATGGCTTCACGCTGACCACCGCCTTCAGATAGGTTGAAACCGAACCAAAAATTAACTAAAGGGTCATTCGGTACCATTTTTAACAGTCTTTGTCCGTATTTTAGCGATAGGGTGGTGTATTGAGCACCTAAGTCTAAATTACGTGCCATGATACTGGCTTTAAATGCTCTTATGAGTACATCATAAGATGCATTGTCTTTGCTTGCATAGCCATCTAAAAATTGAGTGGTTTGTTTAAGCTTATTTTCAAAGCCACGGCGAACCATTTTACTGGTAAATTTAGGTGGGTAATGGCGTGCTTGGCCTTCAACGAGTTGTAAAAAGTCATCTATTGCTGTGACATCTAACTCATTTTGACCCGCCAAAGGTGAAAATTTAATGGTGTTTTTATTGCTGTCTATGGTTGGAATAATAAGATGGTTTTCATCAAAAGTTTGCGTTTGGGTTGGGTCTTTCGGGTTGGTTGCAATCATTTTAGTGACAGGTTGCGCAGCAGCTCTTTGTAAGTCCACTTCAAAATCAGATGGTTTATCATAATTTACTGGATTTAAAACATAAAATGGTGCAGGTAAGTCAGGTTCTTTAAATATAATTGGTCCTGTTGGTGCGGCTACTGTTGCGGTAGGTGCTACAGGGTGTTTTGCTGTGTCCATGTTTGAGCATGCCGAAAGTATTGCTGCTGTTGTTACTGTTATGGCAAGGGTTTTTACTTTCATAAGATTTTCCAATTGTAATTGTTGAAGATCATGCATTGATTGACGCAGTTTAATGTAAAAGAAAACAGCTGTGCAATGTAATGCATGTAACCAAGCTAAGTCTTTGGTGTAGATTTTTGTTCATTACATACTTGTCTAATTTTTTCTAAAATTTCAAGTTGTTCTTGGGTCATTTGATCTTGAGGTGTCGTTGCAACGTATTTGGGGTCAAGGGCAGTTAAGCGCTCATTTAACAGACTCATTTGCTTTTCATTGTGTTTGAGCCGATCAAGCAATATATTCATGCCTTCTAAAATAGGGTCAGACTGATTTGGTGAGGCGGCATAGGCTTGAAAGCCAATACTTTTAGCATAAGCTTCACGTTGTTGGTCTGTGTCAGAAGGCTGTTTATTTTTGACAATATAGCGGGCAGGACTTCCTACAGCGGTAGTGTCTGTTGGTACTGCTTTTAAAATGACAGTATTTGAGCCGATTTTTGCATTTTTTCCAACGGTAAAAGGCCCTAAAATTTTTGCACCTGCACCAACAATCACACCATCTTCTAAAGTAGGGTGACGTTTGCCTTGTTTCCACGTGGTGCCACCTAGGGTTACGCCGTGGTATAGCGTGACATCATCCCCAATTTCAGCAGTTTCACCAATGACAATGCCCATGCCGTGGTCAATAAAAAGTCGGCGACCGATTTTAGCTCCAGGGTGGATTTCAATGCCCGTGGCAAAACGACTAAATGACGCGAGTGTGCGGGCACTGGTTTTAAAGTTATTTTGCCACATTTTATGTGCAACACGGTGTAACACTAAGGCATGTATGCCCGGATAGGTTAATAGCACTTCTAATGTATTTCTTGCTGCAGGATCGCGTGAAAAGACAGCAGCAATATCTTCTTTGAGCTGTTTAATCATGGTATTTGATCCTCTTGTACTTGAGTATGTTCTGATTTTTTCCATTGACCTTGACTGAGTGCTTGTACTCGGCTAAATACACCACGCAGTAAATTGTATTCCATACGGTCAAGTTGGATTCGTCCAAATAAGCGTTTGAGTCGTGTGGGTAATAGTCGTGGATTGTTTGGGTCGAAAAACTCAATGTCAGCAAGCATTTTTTCCATATGTGGGTAAAATTCTTGCATCTGTTGTTGTGTAACTAAGGGCTCGTCCCACTGCATGTGCTGTTGGTTTGTCACAGGCATGTGTTGTGAGTCAGCGTCTTGTGTTGTCTGTGTCGCTGCGGTGGCCATGCGTAGCTCATAACAAATAATTTGAATGGCTTGAGCAACGTTAAGTACGCCATAATCTGTATTTACAGGAATGGTGAGGTGGTAGTTGGCAAGTGCCAGTTCTTCATTGGTCAGACCACGGTCTTCACGGCCAAATACGATAGCGACCTCATGTTGTTGCTCACAAATATGTTTTGAAATGAGCTCTGCTGCGGGGCGAACATCAAGCAATGGCCATGGTATGGTGCGACTACGGGCACTGGTGCCAAAGACAATATGACAGTCTGCAATGGCCTCTTGTAAGGTCTCTACAACTTCTATTTTTTCAAGTAAATCAGTTGCCCCTGCGGCCAATGCGGTAATGTCTGGGTGCGGGAATGTTTTGGGTGCAACAAGGGTTAAACGGCTGAGTCCCATGGTTTTCATGGCACGTAAAGCACTGCCAATATTGGCAGGCAAAGTAGTATTAACCATGACAATACGGACATGTTGTAATTGTGTATTGATTTCTTGGTTATTCGATGACATAAAAATTTCCGAGCAAAGTGGCTTAGTGTAAATATGGGCTAGTTTGGTCTTGTTGGTTGCTGTAAAGTCTTTGATTTGACCTGATATTCTATATGAATCGTATCTTTTCCAAAATAGTCACGTAGTGCACACAGGGCTTCATCTAAAGGGGCTATCCGCCATTGTGTATTTGGCTGGATCTTTGCTTGAGCATAGTCTGTATCTATTTTAAAGAGTAAAGGAATATGCTGACACATGTCTACTTCACAATACGGGTGAATGAGTGTTTTTATGTCATTTGCCAGTGTAGGGGTAAGGACATCGGGTGCTAGACTAATTTGAATGTTTTGAGCACGTTTTTGTCGTATTTCATTCAGACTAAATGCCTTTGATAGTCTAGACATTGGACGATCAAAACCTTCACGCTCGTATAGGTCACCTTCTATAATTACGACTTTTTCGACTTGTATGATGTCTTTAAAGCGTTGAAAGCGTTCATGGTTACAACTGACTTCTAAACGTGCTGTACCATCGTCAAGCGTGATCATCATACGGTTTGGGAAGTTCGCGACATCAAGAACCAAGCCTGCAAAAACAGTGGTTTGCCCACGCTTTGTTGGAGTGAGTTGGTTGAGTTTGGCTGGAATAAAGGCTTTGAGTTCTGCACGATAAACATCAATAGGGTGGCCTGTAAGGTATAAGCCAAGGGTATCTTTTTCCCCTTTTAAACGGACTTCATCTGACCATGGTTTCAGTGGCTTACTTGGTTTTCGTTGAATTTCCTCAACTTCACCAAACAAATCCATCATGCCTGTTTCACGGTTTTGTCGTGCTTGGTCGGCCGCTTGTACAGCTTCTGGAAGTTCCGCCATGAGTGTTGAGCGTTCAGTATTTAGGCAGTCGAGTGCACCTGCACGAATGAGCGCTTCAAGTGTTCGCTTATTCATTTTTTTAAGGTCAATACGGTGACAAAAGTCAAAAATGTCACGATATGGGCCATCTTGCTCACGTGAGTCAATCACAGATTGCATGGCTTGTTCGCCTACGCCTTTAATTGCACCAAGCCCATAGACAATGGTTTTATCATCAATGGCATGAAAGCGATAAATAGACTGATTGATAGACGGTGGTAATACCTCTAAGTGGTTGTTTCGGCAGTCATCAATTAAAAAGACCACGCTGTCCGTGTTCTGCATTTCCGAGGTCATCACCGCTGCCATAAATTCAGCAGGGTAATGTGCTTTTAGCCATGCGGTGTGGTAAGCAACCAAAGCATAAGCGGCCGCATGCGATTTGTTAAAACCATAGCCTGCAAATTTTTCCATAAAGTCAAAGATATGGTTGGCTGTGGCTTCGTCAATGTCTTTTTTTGCAGCACCTTCGGTAAAGATTTTTCGCTGTTTGACCATTTCTTCGGGTTTTTTCTTACCCATGGCACGGCGTAATAAATCTGCACCCCCAAGTGTATAGCCTGCACACAACTGTGCTGCTTGCATCACTTGTTCTTGGTACACCATAATACCGTAGGTCGGTTCAAGTACACCTTCGAGTAGTGGGTGTAAGTATTCAAACTCGCCACCGTGCATACGGTGAATAAAGTCAGGAATAAGATCCATTGGGCCGGGGCGATACAATGACACAAAGGCAATAATTTCTTCAAACTTGCTCGGGCGAGCTTCTTTGAGCATACGTTTCATGCCCACAGATTCAAACTGAAATACTGCCGTAGTATTGGCTTCAGAGAAAATCTTATAGGCTTTGCTGTCATCTAAAGGAACATGAATAATATTGAGTGGCTCATCTAATTTGAGTCGCTTATTAATATTTTGTATGGCATCTTCAATGACCGTGAGGTTACGTAAGCCTAAAAAGTCAAACTTGACTAAACCTGCTGACTCGACATCATCTTTGTCGTACTGTGCAACACGGTTGGTACCATCTGCATCGCACATGATGGCTGAAAAGTCGGTGATTTTCCCAGGTGCGATGACCACACCACCTGCGTGTTTACCCGTGTTTCGGGTAATGCCTTCAAGTTTAAGCGCCATTTCCCAAATTTCACTGGCATCGTCATAATCTGGGTTAGATGGGTTGGTGACAATGTCTTTAAGCTGCGGTTCCATATCAATGGCAGTGGCAAGGTCAACACCGAGTGGTTTTGTGGGCACCATTTTGGAAATACGGTCTGCTAAACCGTAAGATTTACCCAGTACACGGGCAACGTCTCGTATCGCACCTTTGGCGGCCATTGTACCAAAAGTCGCAATTTGTGAAACAGCATCACGCCCATAGTGTTGTGCCACGTATTCAATGACACGGTCACGCCCTGAAATACAAAAGTCGACATCAAAGTCGGGCATAGATACCCGTTCAGGGTTTAAGAAACGTTCAAAGAGTAAATCATAACGCAGAGGGTCTAGGTCGGTAATATTTAAGCTATACGCAACCAATGAACCTGCACCTGAACCACGACCCGGCCCTACAGGTACGCCGTTGTTTTTAGCCCAGTTAATAAAGTCCATCACAATCAGAAAGTAACCTGGGAAACCCATGCCTAAAATAATACGCACTTCATATTCAATGCGTTCATCGTAAGGTTTTCGGATCTCTGCCCAGTGCTCATCACGTTCACTGACAGGGTAAAGCTGTTTTAAGCGTTCTTCGAGTCCTTCTTTTGAAAGGTGCTCAAAGTAGGTGTCTATGGTGAAGCCTTCAGGAATAGGGTAGTCAGGTAGAAAGTACTCACCAAGGCGTAAGTTGACATTACAACGCTTGGCAATATTTACGGTGTTTTCAATGGCACTGGGAATGTCTGCGAATAAAGCGGTCATTTGCTCGGCAGTTTTAAAGTACTGCTCTGAGTTATAAATATGCGGACGCCTTTGGTCTGCAAGTACATAACCATCTGCAATACAAATACGTGCTTCATGAGCTTCAAAGTCTTCTGCATGAATAAAGTGCACGTCATTGTGTGCGACAACCCCCACTTGATAGGTTGATGCAAGTTGTATGGCTTCGTTGATAAATAGTTCTTCATTGCTACGGTTGGTACGCGTTAGGGCAAAGTACGCACGGTTAGCAAAGGTGTTATGCCATGCTTCGAAAAGCGGAACGGCTTTGTCTGGGTGTGATGAGCACATGGCTTGACCCACATCACTTTGTTGGCCGAGTAAAATAATCAGGTCTTGGTGCTGTTCTAAAATCCACTCTTTTTTTATGCATGGAATATCAAGTTTTTGCCCTTCGATATATCCTTTTGAAATAATTTCAGTCAGATTGCGCCAACCTGTATTGGTCATAGCAAGTAGCGTAACGCGGTGTTCAGCATCTTCAAGTTGTACGCTTGCCCCTAAAATAGGTTTAATGCCTTTAGATTGGCATGACTTAAAAAATTTAACCGCTGCATGTATATTCGATAAGTCAGTAAGGGCAAGTGCGGGCATATTGTCTTTTGCCGCAGCTTTCATGAGCTCTGGTATACGAACAATCGATTCAGTAATAGAAAATTCAGTGTGAATACCCAGATGAACAAACTGCATTAAAAGATCCTTAGCGTCATTTAAGTTGTTATTTTAACATGCTATGGTTTAAACGCATGTGTTGATTATGCTTTTTACGCCGATTTAATGCACTACTATAAAGCAAAAAAGGTGTGCCAGTTTGGCACACCCTTGTCTATTATCGTGCAATACGATTTTAGTATGCGTAGAACATTCTTTGTAATTCTTTTGCATCTTTAGTTTTGGTCAGTGCAAGTGCAGTCAGTAAACGTGCTTTTTGTGGGTTTAAGTCATGTGCAACAACCCAACCGTATTTGTCATCTGGTTGTTCTGCATTACGAAGAACAAAACCTTGCGGTACACGTGAAGAGCGGACAATTTGAATGCCATCTTGCTGAATTTTAGTCAATGTCGGGACAAGGTAGTTTGCGACAGAACCATTCCCTGTGCCTGCATGAATAATGGCTTTTACGCCTGCTTGTTGAAGTGCAAGGTAAGATTGAGCCAACATGTTGTCTGAACCGTACACGATTTGTACTAGTGGGAGTGTATCACCTTTAATATTTTCAATATTAAATTCAGATGAGTTGTTATGTAACTTACTTACATCTCTAAACCAGTATGCTTTACCTTCAACGACGCTACCTAAAGCACCCCATGGGCTTGTAAAGGCATTGGTATGAATGTTGATGGTTTTAGTCACATCACGGGCAGCAAAAATATCGTCATTCATCATGACTAAAGTGCCTTTACCTTTTGCAGAGTCTGAAGATGCTAATGCCACAGCGTTATAAAGGTTAAGTGGGCCATCAGCAGAAAGTGCTGTACCAGGACGCATTGAACCTACTAAAACAATCGGTTTGTCTGTGTGTACAACAAGATTTAAGAAGAAGGCAGTTTCTTCCATCGTGTCTGTACCATGTGTAACAACAATACCATTTACATCTGGTTTCTTAACTAACTCATTGATTTGACGTGCAAGTTGAATCAACTCTTTATCTGTAATGCTTTCAGATGCAATTTGTAGGGCTTGAACACCGCTCACGTTTGCCAATTCTTGTACTTGTGGTACAGCATCAAGCAGTGCATTTACAGGAACTTTTGCTGCTGTATATGTTGCACTGTTGGTTGCACTTGCACCCGCACCTGCAATTGTTCCCCCAGTTGCAACAACAACGACATTATTTTTTGCAAAAAGTGCAGTTGGAGAAAGAAGTGTTAAAGCCATTGCTAAAGAGGTGAGCGTTTTTTTCATGGAGAGGATATCCTTGCCAATGTGTTCATTAAATTGTTCAGGCATAACTAAGCACTATGTATGCCAATTTTATGAGTTGTGTATTTTTATGGTTATATTTTGTTCTTCAACTTATTTTTGTGTAAGTGGTGTAGTTTACCTTACATAGGGTGTCTAAAACGTATTCTTGCCAAAAGTCTATTTTTATTGCCATTAAATCTACGAGCAGGTATTTTTTGCTGTTGATAAGCACTGAGGCGTGTAGGATGCTAAACAAAGAGTAGATATAAATAGCAGAGCTTTAAAAATGAGATGACAGCGACCCACTCAAAGTGAGTCACTGTAGGGCTTCAAAGACTAGCGTATGCTGGCCAAGAAACGGCCAATACGTGAAATGGCTTCTTTAAGTTCATTTTCTGCAGGTAAAAATACCACACGGAAATGGTCTGGGCTTGGCCAATTAAAACCAGTACCTTGTACCAATAGTACTTTTTCAGCACGTAGTAACTCAAGCATGAGCTGTTCATCGTCTTGTATTGGGTACATATTTGGGTCTAAACGAGGGAAGCAGTACATTGCACCTTCTGGTTTAACACAGCTCACACCTGGTATTTCATTGAGCATTTCCCAAGCAATGTTGCGTTGCTCGTACAAACGACCACCAGGTCGAATTAAATTATTAATACTTTGGTAACCGCCTAGCGCCGTTTGAATGGCAAATTGTGCTTGATGGTTGGCACACAGTCGCATAGATGCCAACATGTTTAAACCTTCAATATAGTCTTCAGCACGTGTTTTATTGCCGGTAATGGTCATCCAACCTGCTCTATACCCTGCAACACGGTGGGATTTTGACAGACCATTAAATGTAATACAGAGTTGATCACCTGCGAGTGCCGCTACAGAGACATGCTCTATACCATCGTAAATAATTTTGTCGTAAATTTCATCTGCAAACAAAATAAGGTCATGCTTTTTGGCAAGCGCAATGATCTTTTCAAGTACATGGCGTGGGTAGACCGAACCTGTAGGGTTGTTCGGGTTAATAATCACAATACCACGGGTACTTTGCGTGATTTTGCTTTCCATATCTGCAATATCTGGATACCAGTAGTTTTCTTCATCACATTTATAATGAATCGCTGTACCACCAGATAAATTGACGGCAGCTGTCCATAATGGATAGTCAGGCATCGGGACTAAGACTTCATCGCCATCATCTAGCAAACCTTGCATTGCCATAAC
The DNA here is from genome assembly GCF_015627125.1 of Acinetobacter rathckeae. Lineage (GTDB taxonomy): Bacteria > Pseudomonadota > Gammaproteobacteria > Pseudomonadales > Moraxellaceae > Acinetobacter > Acinetobacter rathckeae. Next base: position 393,910 of record NZ_VTDO01000002.1, read on the forward strand.
AATCAGTTCAGATACGCCGTTGCCAATATACACATCATTGACGTGCATATCTCGAATGCCTTTTTGTTGGTAATACTGACATACGGCTTTACGTGCAGGGAAAATACCTTTTGAGTCTGTGTAACCAATCGCATTGGGTAGGTTGAGTGCAACATCATTAATAATTTCTTGTGGTGCTTCAAAACCAAAAGGGGCAGGATTACCAATGTTGAGTTTAATGATTTTGTGCCCTTGTTCTTCCATTTCATTGGCGGCTTGTAACACTGGTCCACGAATGTCATAGCATACATGCTCAAGCTTAGATGACTTTTTGATCTCGCGTGGTGGGGTGTTACCTTGAACGGGCATAGTGTTGTCCAATTATATGTATGTTAAAAGAAAATAGATTACTGAAAATGCACAATCTACTTGAAATTTTTCTAGCATTTTAGTCTGCGGTAGCGTAAATATAAAGACAATAACATGCGATATTGAATTTTATATCTTTCAAGGAGTTTGTCATGGGAAAAGTCAATAAAACAGACCGTGAGTGGCGAAGAGAGCTCTCTGCAGAGGAGTATCGTGTTACACGACAAAAAGGCACAGAGGCGCCGTTTACAGGACAGTATTGGAACACCAAGCAAGCAGGACAGTACAGTTGTAAATGTTGTGGTGAAGTGTTGTTTTTATCTGATTCTAAATATGACAGTGGTTGCGGTTGGCCGAGCTTTTTTAGACCAGCAAATCAAAGTGTTGTGGCAGAACAAGAAGATTTAAGCCTTGGTATGATGCGTACAGAAATCACCTGTGAACGTTGTGGTGCGCATTTGGGGCATGTCTTTGAAGATGGGCCACAACCGACAGGGCTACGTTACTGTGTCAATTCAGCATCATTAACATTAAAAACAGAAGAAAAAAATGATGGAGAGAGTTACCCATGACCACAATTTACCAACTACAAGCAGATTTACTCAGTGGTAAACAAAAGCATTTCTCAGATTATGAAGGGCAGGTGCTACTTATTGTAAATACTGCCAGTAAGTGTGGGTTTACACCACAATTTGCTGGCTTAGAAAAATTGTATGAGCAATATAAAGCACAAGGTTTAGAGGTTTTGGGTTTCCCATGTAACCAATTTGGTGGGCAAGACCCAGGTACACATGCAGAAATAGAGACATTTTGTCAAAAAAACTACGGTGTGAGTTTTCCTATGTTTGCCAAAATAGATGTAAAAGGCCCAGAAGCACACCCTATTTTTAGATTCTTGACCCGTGAGGCAAAAGGGGTATTAGGTACACAAAGTATTAAATGGAACTTCACCAAGTTTTTAGTCGGAAGAGATGGCAAGGTGATTGCACGTTATGCACCAACGGCAAAACCTGAAACATTACGAGAAGATATTGAACGTGCACTCGCTTAAAAATAACACAGTTAACGGCATGCCTTATCGCTTGCCCAAACGCTGTGTTAGAGTAGCCTAGTTTTGCCTATATATTAGGTTGTTTGTCGTTGATTGCATGACAGTGAACGGATTTAAGTTATTAGTTAAAAGGTTTTTGGAGATCACATGACGGTTGCAGTTACCGAAACACAAAAAAATACCCATGAAGCATTTGAGTTTGTGCGTAAGCAGTATGTAGAGGCGTTAGATGTTGAGGTGTCTGAGTATCGTCATGGTGTGACGGGAGCGATACATTATCATCTTGCAAGCCAAAATACTGAAAATGTATTTTTAGTGGCTTTTCGTACGCAACCGATGGACTCTAAAGGGACGGCACATATTTTAGAACACACTGTACTGTGTGGTTCGGAAAAGTTTCCTGTACGTGACCCATTCTTTTTAATGATTCGCCGTTCACTCAATACGTTTATGAATGCGTTTACAGCAGCAGATTGGACAGCGTATCCATTTGCCACTGAAAATAAAAAAGACTACTTTAACCTACTTTCAGTGTATTTAGATGCTGCTTTTGCTACGAACCTGAACCCTTTAGATTTTGCACAAGAAGGCATACGTGTTGAGCTTGAAAATGACAAGCCTGTATTTAAAGGCGTGGTATTTAATGAAATGAAAGGGGCAATGAGCTCACCGTCAGATCAGTTATATCACCGTTTAGCGCATCATTTATTCCCTGAAACGACATATCACTATAACTCAGGTGGTGAACCGAGTGACATTCCAGATTTAACCCATGAGCAGTTGGTTGCTTTTTATAAGAAGCACTATCACCCAAGTAATGCCATTTTTATGACTTTTGGTGATTTACCTGTTGTTGAAATTCAAGAAAAGATTCAGCAACAAGCGTTGGTTAACTTTACACGTGGCGAAACCATCTACTCTAAACCCGAACGTCGTTTAACTGCACCTGTAGAAGTGGTTGAGCCATATGCCGTTGACTCGACTGAGCTCAAAGACAAAACCTATCATGTGGTCTCTTGGTTATTGCCAGAAGTGAGTAACATTAAGCTACGTTTGGGTATGCGTTTGGTTGAAGGTATATTGCTAGAAAACTCAGCATCGCCGTTACGTCAGTATTTAGAAACTTGTGATTATGCAGAATCTTCAGGCCCATTTATGGGCGTAGATGACAGTAATTTTGAAATGACTTTTTTCTGTGGTGTACAAGGTTCAAACCCAGAACATGCCCAGCAGTTCCAAGATGGTGTTTTGAATATTTTAAAACAAGTGGCAGCAAAACCTGTAGATGCTACAGAGATTGAGTCGATCTTACACCAAATAGAGTTGACGCAACGAGAAATTACCGGTGGTACACCGTATGGCTTAAGCCTGATAATGAATGGTATGGGTAGTTTGATTCACCACAATGACCCACTGGCTGTATGGGATGTAGATAGTGCCATTGAAATGGTACGTGCAGAATTAAAAGACCCAATGTGGCTGTCTAACTTAATACAAACCTATTTATTAGATAACCCACACCGTGTTTTATTAACGCTTGTACCAGATGCAGAAAAAACTCAGCGTGATCAAGCGGCTGAGCAAGCACGTTTAGATGCGATTGAAGCAACATTAACTGCTGAACAACGCACACAAATTATACAACAAACAGAAGACTTAAAACGCCGTCAAGATACGGTTGATGACTTAAATCTCTTACCTAAAGTAGGTTTAGAAGATATTCCTGAAAGCATTGATATTATGACAGGTGAAGCACAAAGTGTTTTACTTGATGGTCAGGCAACGCCTTTGCATGTATATCATGCAGGAACCAATGGCTTGTATTACCAACAAGTGGCGATTGAAGTGCCATTAGAGGTTGTGCAGTCGCCTTACTTTAGCTTGCTGAGTATTTTAATGGGTGAGGTGGGTGCAGGACAATACAACTATCTAGAGTTACAACAGTTGCAAACAGCTGTAAGCGGTGGCTTTGGTATGGGTGTGTCATTACGTTCGGGGCTGAATGATAAAAATGAAATGAGTTCATTTTTAAGTTTAACCACAAAATCACTGACTAAAAAATTAGATGCCATTGCACTGCTGAAGTTGGCATTTGCAGATATGCGTTTTGATGAAAAAGACCGTATTATAGAGTTACTCCAAGAGCGTAAAACCCGTTGGCAGTCACGTATTAGTGGTGCAGGCCATAGTTATGCCATGCAAATTGCTTCTCGTGCCATGAATACTTACGCAGAACGTGAATATTTTAATACAGGTCTTGGGGCACTGAATTGGTTGGCCGATTTAATTAAAAAGATTGAATCAGATCCAGTGGCTTATGCAGACTTTATTACTCAAATGCAGTCTATTCAGCAACGTTTATTACAGTCACCAAAACAATTCTTATTGGTGAGCGAAGAGCAACACAGTGCGAGCTTAGTACCATACATTGAGCAGGCATGGCAAAATGTAAATGTGACAGGTGATGTGATTACACTTGCTGATGTACCACGCCGTCATGTCGATGGTGATCAAGCTTGGCTTGTACAAACCAATGTGCAGTTTTGTTCAGCGGCTTACCCTGTAGTTGCTGCTGCACACCCTGATGCTGTCGCACTGATGGTGCTGTCTGCTTATTTAAGAAATGGTTTCTTACACAGTGCATTACGTGAAAAAGGCGGTGCGTATGGTGGTGGAGCAGCTTATGATGCAAACAGCTGTTCATTTAGGTTTTATAGTTACCGTGACCCACGTTTGGCAGAAACCTTTGCAGACTTTGAGCGTAGTGTCACGTGGCTCTTAACAGAAGAGCACCAAGACCATCAACTTGAAGAGGCAATTTTAGGGTTGGTTGCATCTATGGATCGTCCAACATCGCCAGCAGGCGAGGCAATTACTGCCTTTTATGCACAGTGCCATGATCGTACCCCTGAGTTTAGACAAAAGATGCGTCAAAACTTATTGGCAGTCACTTTAGATGATGTCAAGCGTGTTGCAGTTCAGTATTTACAAAACGGTGTTGCCACACGTGGCGTGGTTGCACCATTTGCAAAACGTGAAGAACTAGAGCAACTTGGGTTTGATATTCAACAACTCAACTAACAAAACAATAAGGAAAATCAATCATGCAATATAAAGTGAATAAAAAATACACACATATGGTGGTTGCATTTTCCTTATGTGAGATGCTTTTTTTATCCCAGAGTGCTCATGCTGGAGATGTTGCGGTATCATCTCCACAACCCGCATCGGCACAAGCTTGTGCTGGCATCGCTTTTAATGCAGACCGTTTGGCATGTTATGACCAATACTTTGGTGTACCCAAAGCCACGGTGGTGGCTCAAGCAGAAACACCAGCTGTGGTGCAAGCGACTTCAACTACATTGGTTGATAAATTTAAAAGCTCGGTGAGTTCGGTATATAGCAGTGACACGGGGCAACCTGCATCACCAACCACGTCTTTATTAGACAGCCGTTGGGAGTTGTCTGAAGCGAGTAAGCTTGGCACATGGAATATTCGCAGTTATAAACCTGTGTATGTTTTACCTGTGTTTTGGACCAGTGAAAAAAACACGACGCCGTATAGTCCAAACCCTGAAAATCGTGTGCCTTACCAGAGCTTAGATGCAACAGAGCTGAAATTTCAGTTGTCATTAAAAGCTAAAGTTTGGGAAAATATTTTCCCAAATAATGGTGACTTGTGGGTAGGTTATACGCAGTCATCACGTTGGCAGGCCTATAACGCAAAAAACTCTAGTCCATTTCGTGAAACCAACTATGAACCAGAGGCGAGTTTGGTGTTTCGTACCAACTATAAGTTGTTTGGTCTAGATGGGCGTTTGCTTGGGTTTACTTTAAACCATCAATCAAATGGTCAAGCTGACCCATACTCTCGTAGTTGGAATAGGGTGATGTTAAATCTGGGCTTGGAACGTGGTAATTTTGCGATGGTGATTCGACCATGGTACCGCATTCCTGAAAGTGCCAGTAATGACAATAACCCTGACATTGAAAATTATGTGGGTCGAGCTGATATCACCACATTTTATAAGTGGAACGATCATCAATTTTCTTTAATGCTTAGACATACCTTAAAAGGTGGTGAAAATTCACGTGGTGCAATGCAGTTTGATTGGACTTTTCCAATTAAGGGACGTTTGCGTGGACAATTACAGTACTTTAATGGTTATGGTGAAAGCTTGATCGATTATAACCATCGTGCAAATTATGTAGGTGTTGGTGTGTCCTTACTCGATTGGTACTAAATTTTAAAAATAAAAAAGCACAGCTATATTTGCTGTGCTTTTTTTGTACCATACAAATATGTTTTTCAATATTTAAGGGATCAATTTACAGCATTTAATCAAATGATTTGGTTTATTCTTTATAAATATTGGGTCTAAATGTTTGCCAAACAAAGTTTTCTGTATTGATTGGGGTATATCCTATTTTTTTGTAAAAATTTGGTGCAGTTGATGTCACAAGCATTATTCTACGCAAACGTGATATCGTTGGATGAGCATGACAACATGCCATGAGCCATTGCCCAAGTTTTTGTTGTTGCCAATTTTCTAAAATGTATACATCACATATATATCCAAAAGTGGCCTCATCAGTGATTACGCGAGCGAAACCGATTTGTTTATGATCATAAAAAAGCCCAAAGCATAGACTATTTGAAATACTTTTAGATACTGTCTCGAAACTAATACCTTTCGCCCAAGATGATTGTGTTAAATAGTTGTGAATTGCAGGAAGGTCGAACACGTTATGATTTGTTGTAATTGTATATTGGTTGGATTGCCAAGTATAAACTTTCTTCATTTATATTGTTCTTTGTAAGTGGGAGGGCTTTTAAAGTGAAGGTTTATCAATTACATTGATACATCTTTAATTAAAAGCCCTACAATATTAAAAAATTATCTTAAAAAGCGTTGATAGCCTGCATTTTGGGTAATCTCTTGGTATGGGTAGTTAATACCATTGAGTTTTTCAATCAGGTCATCATTGCTTGCTGTTGCAGATGCGTGTTGTTCTGACTGTAAAGCCACTAAAACACGGCCTTCGGCTGCACCATGGTTGCGGTAGTGGAAAAGTGTAATGTTATGTGCAGGGCCAAGACGTTCTAAGAAAGTCAGTAATGCACCTGGGCGTTCTGGAAACTCTACTCTAAATAAGCGTTCTTGGTTTTTGGTATGTCCACCAACCAAGTAGCGAATGTGTAGTTTTGCCACTTCATCGTCAGATAAATCATCTACATCGTACTGTTGTTTGAGCGTGTTGAAAATTTCATGGCGTTCTTCTTCGCCATATTTTAAGCTCACACCAACAAACACTTGGGCACTTTGTTCGTCATTGGCTCTATAGTTAAATTCAGTCAGGTTACGACCTTCTAAGGCACGGCAAAAATCTAAAAAGGCACCTTTCTTTTCTGGAATGGTAACTGCGTAAATTGCTTCACGCTTTTCACCAAGTTCGGTACGTTCAGCAATGTACCTTAAACGGTCAAAGTTCATGTTTGCACCGCAGACAATAGAAACAATGTTTTTATTGCTGAGCTGATGCTGTGCGACATATTTTTTAATGCCTGCAAGAGCCATTGCACCTGACGGTTCTACAATGCTACGTGTTTCATCAAACGTATCTTTAATGGCAGAGCAAATTTCATCGGTATTTACTGTAACCACGGTTTTATCAACAATTGGGCTACCATCTGCTTTTTTTAGATTTAAAATTTGAAATGGTAAGTCACCAATACGAGCCACGGCCGTACCATCGGCAAATAAGCCAACGTGCGGTAGTGTTACTCGCTCGTTGTTTTCAAAAGCTGCTTTTAAACAAGCAGACTCTTCATATTCTACAGCAACAATTTGTACATGCGGTGCAACCTCAGCAAAGTAAGCCGCAACGCCAGAAATAAGGCCACCGCCACCGACAGCAACAAAAATATAGTCGACTTCACGCCATTGACGATGAATTTCGTTGGCAATCGTTCCTTGCCCTGCAATGACCAATTCGTCGTCATATGGAGGTACAAAAACTAAATTTTCTTGTTTTGCACGTTCAATCGCATAGCTGTTGGCTACATCGAAGCTGTCGCCGTGTAAAACCACCTGTCCGCCAAGGCGTTTTACTGCTTGTACTTTAATGTCAGGTGTTGTGCTTGGCATGACAATAATAGCGGGAATACCTAGTTTACGACCAGACAAGGCAACCCCTTGGGCATGGTTACCTGCAGATGCACAGATTACCCCTGCTTGTAATTGCTCTTTTGGCATTTGGCTAATGCGGTTATATGCACCACGTAGCTTAAAAGAAAAAACAGGTTGAAGATCTTCTCGTTTAAAACGAATGTTGTTATTAATTTTTTGACTAATTCGTGGTGCTGCTTCGAGAGGAGATTCAATGGCAACATCATAGACAGTTGCTTGTAAAATTTGTCTGACCAAGCGAAACAACATGGTTATCTTCCGTTTAACAGTTTAAAATAAAGCGTGATTGTAACAAACACTCTATAGGATTGGATTGAATAATCAACAGAAATCTGTGATTAATCAACAAAAACAAGTGATGACTATGACTTTATACGCAAATCAAGATGCAAAAAAACAAGCTGCTGCACAAGCTGCACTCAAACATTTACCTCATGGTGGCATATTGGGTGTGGGTACGGGCAGTACAGTAAATTTTTTAATTGATTTATTACCACAACTTGAGCTCAAAGGTGCTGTAGCCAGTTCAGAAGCGACAGCAAGCCGTTTAAAAGCGTTGGGCATTGACGTCATTGATATGAACCAAGTGGCAAGCTTAGATGCGTATGTAGACGGTGCAGATGAAATTGACCGTAATTTACATATGATTAAAGGTGGTGGTGCTGCACTTACACGTGAAAAAATTGTGGCCTCTATTGCGCATAAGTTTGTGTGTATTGTAGATGACTCAAAATGGGTGGGACAGCTCGGACATGATTTTGCTTTGCCTATAGAAGTCATTCCAATGGCTCGTTCTGCTGTGGCACGTAAGATTGTCAGCTTAGGTGGAGACCCTGTGTATCGCCAAGGTGTTGTGACAGACAATGGTAATGTGATTTTGGATGTTTATAACTTAAATATTTTAGATGCACTTGATATTGAAAAAACCATCAATGATATTCCTGGTGTTGTGACCAATGGTATTTTTGCTTTAAATAAAGCAGATATTGCGATTGTTGCAACAGATCACGGGATTGAAGAACGCGTTGCTGAGTAATCATAATATTGCTGCACATATTAAACGTGTGCAGCATGCCACAGCAAAACGCTTAAAATTGACTGTACGTGCAGATCATATCCGTTTGACTGTACCTAAACATTGTCCTGAAGCACTGATTCAGCAGTTTTTGGTGCAGTCACAGGATTGGTTAGAAAAAGCATGGCAACAGCAGTTGAGCCGTAATGTATCTGAAGTCAAACCACCTACACACATTCATTTATTTAACTTAAATATGGCTGTGCAGGTGTGTGTTACTGATATGGCACAGTTGTATCGTTATGAGCCTACGATATTATATATAAGTGCATCGACACCATTTAAAGCTTTAAAAGCCTTTTTATTGGATTATGCGGGTGAACATTTATCTGCATATTTAAAAACAGTGTCGGCAGAAACAGGGCTGAGTTATGGTGCTGTACAAGTACGTTTTGTGAAAACGCGTTGGGGGAGCTGTAATACCCAACATAAAATTATGCTTAATGCCACATTGGTGCTTTTAGACCAATCGTTGGTAAGAGCAGTGTGTATACATGAGTTAGCACACACAAAAGTGTTTAATCACAGTACTATGTTTTGGCAAACGGTAGCACAGTTTGATCCTAATTACTTAAATCATCATGAGCAAATGAAACAAAATACATGGCCGAGTTGGGTGAATGCGATGTTAAACCATCGTGAATAGCGGTTTTTGCGGTAAAATTGAGGTAAGGCATGGAAAAAGCTATTTAGAAAAAATATGCTTCCTGTCATACTAATTGGCTTTGATAAATTTAATCTTTGAGGTGGCGTAAGGTGATTTCAGTTGGAATTGTTGGTGGAACGGGCTATACAGGTGTAGAACTTCTTCGTATTTTATTACGTCACCCACAAGTCACTGTACGTATGCTGACATCACGTACCGAAGCAGGTCGTGCAGTTGCGGATATGTTTCCAAGTTTACGTGGACATACAGACCTTAAATTCTCTGATTTAACCCTAGAAGCACTGCAAACGTGCGATGTGGTATTTTTTGCAACGCCTCATGGTGTAGCCATGAAATATGCAAAAGAGTTGATTGCTCATGGTGTGAAAGTCATTGACTTGGCGGCTGATTTTAGATTACAAAACTTAGCAGACTTTGAAACGTGGTACGGTATGCAACATACATGCCCTGATGTACTTAAGCAGTCTGTATATGGTTTGCCTGAGCTAAACAGAGCGCAAATTAGCCAAGCACAAGTGATTGGTAACCCAGGTTGTTATCCAACGACAGTGCAGTTGGGTTTAGCACCACTGTTAAAACAACAGGGGTTAATTGATCCAAATAGTATTATTATAGATGCGAAGTCTGGTGTGTCTGGTGCTGGGCGTAAAGCAGATTTAAGTTTGTCTTTTAGTGAAACCACAGACAGCTTCAAAGCGTATGCAGTGGCAGGACACAGACATCACCCTGAAATTGTGGAAGGGTTAAACCGTATTGCGTCTACACAGACTGAATTTAAACATCTTGTTTTTGTACCGCATTTAGTGCCAATGATTCGTGGTATGTTAAGTACAATTTATGTTGATTTAACCGAGCAAGGGACAACGACAGATATACAGTCGCTTTATGAAGGGTTTTATCAAGATGAATACTTTGTCGATGTTATGCCACAAAAAAGCGTGCCAGAAACACGCAGTGTTAGAGGTTCAAACACCCTACGAATCGCACTGTACCAACCACAGCCTAAAAAGTTAGTCATTGTTGTGGTACAAGATAACTTGGTGAAAGGTGCAGCAGGTCAAGCAGTGCAAAATATGAACCTTATGTGTGGTTTATCTGAACAACTTGGCCTAACAGGAATTGCATTAATGCCATAGTACTGAAATACAGTATGATTAAAAATCAATGCATTGAGTATAAAAATGAATGAAAATACGCTAGAAGAACCTGCTGTAAAGCATAGTAAGGTTAAAAAGCCAAACTTTGTTCAAGCAAACAAATTTTTATTGCTTGGCAGTGTGTTACTGTGTTTTGGTGGGTTTGCACTTGGTTACACTATCGGGCATAAACAAGGCCTAACCGTGGTTGGGTATGATGCAGATGCACAGCAACTTGTTGATGTGATACAAAAGCAAAAAGACACCTTAGCCGAGCTCAATAAAAATTTTAACCTTGCAACACAAGAACGTGATTTAGCCCTGACCAATACTACTACTTTGACACACACCTTGACGGAAAATAAAGCTGACTTAAGTATTGCACAAACACAAAGTCAAATTTATCGCAATTTGTTGCGCCAAAGAGGCGGTGTAGGGCTTATGGTACAAAATTTATCTGTACGTCCATTGCCAGAAAATGCATTTGAATATCAACTTGATTTATTACAAGTCAGTCCAAGCCAAAGAAAGGCCAACGGTTCAGTTGAACTCAGATTGATTCGCGGTGATGAGATATTAGTTGTACCTATGGAAAATAGTCGCTTTAGTTTTGAGAATTTTCAAAGGCTCACAGGGCGTTGGACGATACCAGATGGTTTTGTGCCCCAATATATTGAAGTCAGAATTAATGGTGGTGTAAATGAAATACGCCGTTTTAATTGGTTGAGAGGTAAAGAAGTTGACAGTCCAGAACGATTGGCAACAGATATTCCTCAAGCCGAAGCCAAAATCCAATAATGTGAAATGATACGCTATGCATGGTTTAAAAAAGAAGATGGACTTAACTGACTTAAAAGCTGCTTTTAGTGATACGGGCTATGTCGATTGGCATCTTCAAATGTCTGCCACTGACCAAGATCACCATGATGATGGCGATTTAGATGTTAAGGTTGCACCACCTGAATTGAAACGTCCACCATTATATGTTGTTGTTTTATTGAACGATGATTACACACCAATGGACATTGTAATTGAAATTTTACAACAATTCTTTGCAATGAATCTTGACCAAGCCACAGAAGTAATGCTAACTGTACATTACGAAGGAAAAGGTGTCGCTGGTATCTATCCTAGAGATATTGCTGAAACAAAAGCGAATCAGGTCAATAATTATGCTCGCTCACAAGGTTATCCATTACTTTGTCAGATAGAGCCAAAACAATAAGGGGATTGGTATGCTTAGTCGTCAACTAGAGGTTTCTTTACGTTTGGCTGTTAGTATGGCAAGACAAAAAAGACATGAGTTTCTTACAGTTGAACATCTACTTTTAGCATTATTAGACAATGACTCAGCTGTGAATGCATTACGTGCATGTGGGGCAGATATTGTCACTTTACGTAAAGAACTTGAAGAGTACGTTGAGCAACATACCCCTAAACTTGGTGAGCACAGTGAGCAAGCACCACACCCGACAGAAAGTTTTGACCGTATTTTACAACGGGCGATTTTTCATGTGCAATCAGGTGGTGGAGACCGTACCGTAGAGGGTGCAGATGTATTGGTTGCAATGTACTCAGAGCGAGATGCATTTGCTGTATATTTACTTAAACGCCATCAGATTAATCGTTTAACTTTAACGCAGTATTTGTCACATGGTACCTCTAAAATTGAAAGTGCTTCTTCTGAAGAAGACACAGAAGAAGCAGATGTAGAAGCAACCAGCAAAGATTCTGTAGATACAGTATTAGATGCCTATACGCTGAATTTAAACGTAGAGGCGGCCAAAGGAAAAACAGACCCTCTTATTGGTCGAGAAAAAGAAATTGAACGTGCGGCACAAATTTTATGTCGTCGCCGTAAAAATAACCCATTGCTTGTTGGTGACCCTGGTGTAGGTAAAACCTCTATTGCTGAAGGGTTAGCATGGTTAATTGTCAATGAGAAAGCACCTAAACCATTGCATCAGGCTGAAATCTATAGTTTAGACTTAGGTGCATTGGTTGCAGGTACAAAATACCGAGGTGATTTTGAAAAGCGTCTCAAGCAATTGCTGAATGCACTCAAGAAAAAGCCAAATGCAATTTTATTTATTGATGAAATTCATATGATTATTGGTGCTGGCTCAAGCATGGGTAGTACCATGGATGCATCAAACCTGATTAAACCTGCACTTGCAAATGGGACGTTACGCTGTATTGGTTCAACGACTTTCCAAGAGTATCGTCAAGAGTTTGAAAAAGATCATGCACTGTCACGCCGTTTCCAAAAAATAGATGTTAATGAGCCGAGCGTGAGTGAAACCATTGAAATTTTACGTGGTCTAAAAAGTCGTTTCGAAGACTTCCACCATGTAGAATATGACGATCAGGCACTTGCAAGTGCAGCAGAGTTATCTGCAAAATTTATTAATGACCGATTCTTACCAGATAAAGCCATAGATGTGATTGATGAAGCAGGGGCTCAGTGTCGTTTAAAAGGTTTAGAAGAACGTACACACATTTCTGTAGAGCAGATTGAAGATGTGATTTCGAAAATTGCCCGTATTCCGCCGAAAACAGTTTCTAAAGATGATAAATCTGTATTACAGCATTTAGAGCGTGATTTGAAACGTGTGGTCTTTGGGCAAGAAGAAGCAATTACTGCATTATCATCTGTGATTAAACTTTCTAGAGCAGGCTTAAAATCACCAAATAAGCCTGTTGGTAGTTTTGTATTTGCAGGGCCTACAGGTGTAGGTAAAACAGAAGTGACCAAACAGCTTGCGAAGTTGCTAGGTGTAGAGCTGATTCGTTTTGACATGTCTGAGTACATGGAGCGTCACGCCGTGTCACGCTTAATTGGTGCACCTCCAGGATATGTTGGTTTTGATCAGGGTGGTCTGCTTACAGATGCTATTCATAAAAATCCGCACTGCGTTTTATTGTTAGATGAGATTGAAAAAGCACACCCAGATGTCTTTAATTTGCTTTTACAAATTATGGATCATGGCACACTTACGGACAATAACGGTCGTAAATCAGACTTCCGTAATGTGATCTTAGTACTGACTACCAATGTGGGTGCAGAAAGTATTTCTCGTTCAAGCATTGGTTTTACAGAACAAGATCATAGTCTTGATAACCAAGATGCAATGAAAAAGGCATTTTCACCAGAGTTTCGTAACCGTTTAGACAGTACGATTCAGTTTAAAGCGTTGCCAAAATCAATTATTGAGTCGGTTGTTGATAAGTTCCTCACAGAACTCCAAGCACAGCTTGATGATAAAAAAGTGGTTTTAGAGGTGGATACTTCTGCGCGCCAATGGCTTGCAGAACATGGCTATGATTACTACATGGGTGCAAGACCAATGCAACGTTTGATTCAAGAGCATTTGAAGAAGCCACTTGCCGATATGATTTTATTTGGTGAGTTAGCAGAGCATGGTGGTAATGTGGCTGTGTCTGTAAAATCTGAACACGGTAAAGATATCGGTTTACTGCTGACAGTATTTGAAGATCAAACCACAGTGGTTGGGTAAGTGTAGAGGCATAGGTTGAAATTATGGATATATTAAAAATACTCTCAACCTTTGCTTTGTTTTTTGTTACTGCAATTGCAGAGATTTTAGGCTGTTACTTTCCATACCTGATGTTCAGTGAAGGTAAAACAAAATGGTTGTGGGTTCCTACAGCCATTTGTTTATTGCTATTTGTATGGTTGCTGACACTACATCCAGCCGCATCTGGTCGTATTTATGCAGCTTATGGTGGTATATATATATTTACAGCTTTATTATGGTTAAGATTTTTTGATAATATTGCACTAACAAAATGGTACATGGTTGGTGGTTTTGTTGTTTTGTGTGGGGCTTTTATCATTATATTGCAACCTAATGGTTTGACAAAATAATCACCTCACAAAATATTTACAATTTCATGTATTGAAATCATGCCTTAAAACCATATGGAATAATGAGGTAATTATCATCATGAGTAATCAACTTGTTGAGTTATTAGAAGCAATAGAAATCGAAAAAAAAGGGTATGACACTATTTATTTTAACAAGGGGTTATTGTTTAAAGTTATACATGATTCAGACAGTCATATTTTAGTTAAAGCAGACAATGATTTTACCTTTACTCTAGCAAAGCTCGGGCAAGATAAATTATGGAAATATCTTTAAGCTAATGAAAATTGAGCAGTGTCTTGTATATTAAAGACACTGCAATTTTTTAAGACGAATGGTTTAAGTCGGTATCTTTAGTTTCTTTAATAAAAATAAAAGCAACAAATGAAATTGCAGATGCTGCTACAAGATAATAACTCACTGCACTTAAGCCAAAGTTTTGGGCAAGGCTTGTTGCGGTAAATGGTGCGATAGATGCACCTAAAATTGCAGCTAGGGTGCATGCTAAGCCTGAACCAGTGTAGCGTACAGATGTTGGGAACATTTCTGATAAAATTGTACCCATTGGACCGCAGGTGCAACCCATAATAGATAACCCAATACATAAAAAAATAGTGACTGTAATGATATGACCTGCAATGAAAAAGTATGGCAGTGCTATAGCAAATGAAGCGGTCATAATGCATATTGCCATGTAGGTGTATTTTCTTCCGTATTTTTCTGAAACCATCGCAGATAGTGGTATAAATGCAGCAAAGAAGAATGTAGATAGTAATTGTATTTTTAGAAAATCACTTCGTGCATAGCCTAACGCTGTTGTACCCCAGTTGAGTGCAAAAACACTAACAATATAAAAGAGTACGAAAGTACATATAGATGCCATTGTGCCTAAAAATAATGTTTTACCATGTTTAGTAAATACATCTTTTAGCGGTACATTGACTTTTTTTTCTGCATGTAAGAGCTGCTGAAAAGCAGGGGTTTCATGCAAAGAAATACGAATATATAAGCCTAATAGCACAAGTAATGCACTAGAGATAAACGGAATTCTCCAGCCCCACTGTAAAAATGCTTGATTTGACATGACTGTACCAAGCAATATAAAAAACAGTGTGGCTAAAATAAAACCTAGAGGAATACCAAGTTGTGGAAACATACCATACCAAGCACGTTTATTTGCAGGTGCATTTTCTGTAGCAAGTAGTATTGCACCTCCCCATTCACCTCCAAGACCAAGACCTTGCCCAAAGCGACAAAGTGCGAGTAAGAATGGTGCTGCAATGCCAATTTGAGCATACGTTGGTAATAGTCCTATACATACGGTAGAAAGACCCATCAGTAAAAGCGCTATGACTAGAGTAGACTTACGACCAATACGATCACCCAAGTGACCAAAAAGGGCCGCACCAATGGGTCTAGCAATAAAAGCCACGGCAAAAACCACTAAAGATTTTAAAGTTGCAGCACTATCGCTATCTATAGGAAAGAAGAGGTGAGGGAATACCAATACAGCAGCAGTTGCATAAATATAAAAGTCAAAAAACTCTATGGTTGTACCAACAAGGCTTGCGATACAAACACGTGTAGATGAGTTGTGGTATGTAGGTTGAGTGGATGAATCTATTTTAGACATAAAAGACCCCTATATTGTTATAGCTTTTTAGTTGAATGAGGCTGAGTAGAGCAAAAAATTAGATGAGATTTGAATAATCATATATTAAATTTGATGGTTTATATGACTATTTTCTTACATGAATGAAGATAATGAGCTAAAGGTGCCATATTCATAAAACGACTAAAACTCACGTAAAGGATTATTCTATTAATAGAAAGTGATGGTATCTGTGCTAAACAAGTCCCCTTGTTTTTTTATTATAGTTTGTATGAACTGGCTATGTTTACCATAAATATGACTAAGTGAAATTAGAGCGGTGTATTAAGTAACGAGTCTAGCAGTAAACCTAACACAGCATAGGCCGTGTTAGGTTTAATAGAAATTGATATTTTAAAGTTCGTTGTTCACATCAATACTTTTGGTTTCACGCATGCATAAGAATGCAATAAATGAAATGGTGGCTGCTGTAATAATATAGTAGCCAACAGCTTGTATCCCGTAGTCTTTAGCAAGACTACTTGCAATGAGTGGTGCAAAAGATGCACCTAAAATACCTGCTAAGTTAAATGCGAGTGCTGAACCCGTATAACGTACAGATGTTGGAAATATTTCTGACAATACTGTGCCAATCGGGCCATAAGTGCATCCCATAATTGCAAGACCGATGCATAAAAATACAACAATTAACACAGGATTGTTAGCAACAAATAGGTAAGGGAGTGCTAAGCCAAATAATGCGGTTAAAATACACATTGCAGCAGAGGTCGTTTTACGTCCAATTTTTTCTGCGAGTAAAGCAGAAATAGGAATAAATGCTGCAAAAAACAGAGTTGCGAATAACTGCATTTTTAAGAAGTCACCACGTGCATAACCAAGTGCAGTTGTTCCCCAGTTGAGTGCAAATACAGTCATCATATAAAATAAAACAAATGTACAAACAGCAGATAGTGTTCCAATAAGTAAAGTTAAGCTATGTTTGCTAAATACTTCTTTAAATGGAATATTTGCTTCTTTTTGTTTGTTGAGTACACGTTTAAATGCAGGTGTTTCATGCAGTTTTAAACGAATATATAAACCAACAAGAACGAGTAATGAACTGGCAATAAATGGAATACGCCAGCCCCATTGTAAAAAGTTTTCATTTGACATGACTGCACCAAGTAGCAAGAATGAACCTGCTGCAAGTACAAAGCCAATCGGTGCACCTAATTGAGGAAACATACCATACCAAGCACGTTTCCCTTCAGGTGCATTTTCGGTTGCAAGTAAAATTGCACCGCTCCATTCACCGCCTAACCCAAGACCTTGACCAAAACGACAAAGTACCAAACACAGTGGTGCGAGAATACCAATTTGTTCATAGGTTGGTAGTAAACCAATACATACAGTTGAAAGCCCCATAAGTAATAAGGCTGCAACAAGAGTGGACTTACGGCCGACTCGGTCACCCAAATGTCCAAATACAGCCGCCCCAACAGGACGTGCAATAAAAGCGACTGCAAAAACAGCTAAAGATTGTAGTGTTGCTGCACCACTACTACTTGCTGGGAAAAATAGGTGAGGGAATACCAATACAGCAGCAGTTGCATAAATATAAAAGTCAAAAAATTCGATTGTCGTCCCAACAAGGCTCGCAATAAGTACTCTGGCCTTTGAGTTGGATTGAGTGTCTTCACTCATGGTTGATGACGTGTCCATAATATCGTTCACATAATTAAAAGTAGATTATTGTTTGAGTCGCTATTAAAAATAGCAACGGAAGAAGCAAAAAAATCATGGGGTATAGATTTTAGCTTCTAAATAAAGCAGAAAATTGTGGGTATGAGGTTCTGTTTTACAATGTATGTTTATTATGCGTATATTAATATTAAATTTATAGTCTAAATATTGCTAGTTTTATGAAAAAATATTCAACTTTAGGGCTGATTTTAGAAAAAATGTAAAAAAAATTAATATAACGCATTTCTTATGTGATCTATGAAAGCCAATAGTTTAAAATAGAGTAATATTTTGAGGTGATAGATTCATGAGTAGTAAAGTTAAAAAACAGGTGGCATTACCATTTCCAGTGGCAAGCTTAGAACAGGCCGAGCAAAGTGATGCAGTACACAACCAAGTACGACCAAAAGCGCAGCAATATGCAGATCGTACATGGGCACCACCACGTGGTACACGACGTTCTATGGGTAAACGCTAAGCCTTGCAATTTATAATGTATGTGAAAACAAAGTAAAAGCATATAAAAAATGCTTTTACTCTCCCACATAGTGTTATATTATAACATAACACTATGTGGGAGATAACAATGCAAGTATTATCATCATTAAAAACGGCAAAAAGAAGATCTTCAGATTGCCAAATTGTACGCCGTAGAGGGAAGATTTTTGTAATTTGTAAATCTAACCCTCGTTTTAAAGCCAGACAAGGCTAAATAAAAAACCGAAGTGTATGCTTCGGTTTTTTATTTTAATTAACTGAATGGGTAAAAAGACAAATCAGAATTTAGGAAATCAAATACACACTATAAGTCATCAAATAAATGAACCAGTAAGTTACAAAGTAGCAGAGAATTATTCAACACAATATTTATCTATGAATCAGTTTGAGGTCAGCATTGAGAAATAAGAGAAATATAAACAGGTAAAACTAATATTAGAAAGAGACGGTTTGACTTGGAAAGTTGTAAAAGTTTATCTTCCAATAGGTGGTAACTAAACGCTAAGGTCTTTGTATTTAAAAATATCTTATGCCTGTTTATCATTTAAAATACTTTAGCAATAGTCGCACCTCTTGTACGTTTGGCTGAGAGAATGGCCTTAAGTATTATTATATATTTTTGTAGTAGTCTATGGATATATCTTAGATATGTATCCCTATGTATCTATCAACAGATATATAGGGATTTATTACGGTTATAATGTGAGTTTAGCTGTAGATCCTAGAAAATCTAATGATTAAGCAATTCTTACAATTTTCAAATCTAGTAAAACTGCGACAATAAAAACAGCTTCATGGTTATTGCTAAAAGCAGGTAATAATTTTGCAACCGAGCCAAAAGTTTTATCAACAACTAGATTTGATAATATAGTACTTAGGTTTACTAACTCTGAATCATCATTTTCAGCAGTTACACGTTTGGTTGAAGAAATATCTTTGATTTCTAACATGTAGTCATTGGTATTGGCACATTGGCTGATACGGTATAGAAGTTTACCAGATGACTTTCTTAGTTTATGGCACTTACAAAAACTACTTGAAATAGGTGTATCTGATGTCAATTGATTGGTTACAACTTTATATTTTGCCATTACTTCGTTTCTAATCTAAAGATTGGTCAAGGATATCTATCTGTACACCTATCGTCAATAAATAGGTGTGATACCTGTATGAAAATCATATCTATACTTCATAGAAATATGATTTTAAAGAGAGTATATGTGGATTACTGTAAATAATATGTAGAAGAAAATGTTAACTTACAATATGTTAGAGTATGGTGTTTAGTTCAAAATGAATTGAAGAGAGTGAAGAATAAGTCAAAAAATTACAGAAAGTTTGGAAACTCTCAAACGCTAGAGACTAAAAAACCCCACAACTCAAACAGTTACGAGGTTTAATAAATGGTGGGCCCACCGTGACTCGAACACGGGACCAATGGATTATGAGAAAAGATATTTTTCAATAAAATATATATCAAAAACAATTACTTAACTATACCAAATAATAAAAACACCAACAAAATCAATGAAGCCGCAATCTTACATATAAGTGTTTGAAAAGAAATGTTTTCTTGCTATGGTCATGAAAAAATATAAATTGAGAAGTTTGATAAGTATAAGAAAAATAAGTCATAATTTTTACAGCTTGGGGGTCAAAGACCGCAGATAGACCCCAAACCGCAACGGTACCGCAAAAATAGACCGCAGAAATCTAACAAGTTTTTGATGGACCGCAAAAGACCGCTCTGCTTTACACCTCAATGTTTGGACCGCAAATGGTCTTTTGCAATATCACATTCATACATTGATCTATGCCTAGATATTATCTAGTGAAGCCTTCTTTGCTTTGGAGTAGGCTTTCCCTGAAAAGTTATCATATTTGAAGCCATTGATTACAACTTTCTCTGAGGTTGGATGACTCATGCTTGGACGATGAATATGATCAAGAAAGTTATACTTGTAGCCTCCGATTTCAATACCATGGAATTGTAGTCTACGCATCTGTGGCTTTTTTCGGTTGATGTCTTTTACCTCAAAATATTTACTGATGAAGTTGAACGCCTTGCTTCCTAGAATTGAAAAGGTATCTGTCTTTGAGTCAAAACTCAGACCTTTTACTAATTTTCCTGCTGCAATGGATTTCATTGGGATATTCAAATTTTTGTGTAGGTAAACCAGTGCATCTTTTACTAGGTTCTGAGCCTCTTTTTCATTGATTTCTTTACTGCCAGTCAAATATTTTTCAGGTCCATACCTGTAGAATCTTTTCATCAGATATTGTACGATCAAGTTGTTTTCATACCCATATACAACTGCTGAAACACGATCATATGACTGACTGTTCAAAATAGAAATGATGTCTTTGATACTACTGATATACTTTGCCAAATGAATGATGTGTTGAGTAGCCTCTGCACATGCTTCTGGATATTGATAGCGCCTAAACATCGCTTGATTGTGCAAAAATTCAGGATCATTTTTTAACTTTTCTGAATGAACGTCTGCGATGACCGCAAGCTCATAGGTTTTGGATATTTTTTGCTTTTTCTTTCCCCTCTGCTTATCTAATTTTTCTTTCTCTTCAATCCTCTCCTTGAACTCATTTTTACTATAGTCATTCAAGAAAATTTCCATCCCATTATAAATACTCTTTTGGTATTGCTCTTGGGTTAGAGTTTGTTCAGCTTTGAAAAAGTCAATGACTTCTTGAGAGGTCACTGTATGTGAATCCTCTTGAAAATCCACGCATAGCTCAGGTTTCAATTGTTGCAGTCTATGTTTCAAATAGTGAATATTTCCATAGCATAAAGATGTATCTGTTCGATAGTTAACTGCTGCAATGCTTGCATAGTTACGAAGAACTTTTCGAGCATGTGCAACAAATAGTTTACACCCACAGATTTCTTCAAAAACGGCATTCAATTTTTTTGCTTTTTCATGCAGGCTAACAACAACCTCATTGTCAAAAACAGCAAGGTCTGAACAGTCTTGCATAATATTAGTCAACATCTCTGCAATCTTTGAAATTTTCTCACAAAACAGTTCAATCTTTTTTTGGAACGCTGCATGTTCTTTTTCTACATCAATTTTTTTGTTTGATATCGCAGTATGTAGAATTAAAAAACAAGGTACTTTGGCATAGCGCAACCGTCCAATGAATTGAATTATTTCCTCAGGGTGTGCAGTCTTTCCAACAATAAATACTGAGTCAATTTCTTCTGTCGAATTATTGATATTGACTGCTTCATCTAAAATTGAGGTCGTAATCACCACTTGGATATGCTTAGGTATTTTTTGTGCGTCGAATATGTCTTGCACATCAGCTTCATTCTTATTACGACTGTGAACCACTAGACTATTCACACCATGAAATTGATTCAGATACTCGGCCAAACCCTCACATCTTTTTCGATTGTTGACACGCACAATTATTTTTTTACTCTGCTGATTCTTCAGTTTCAATTGATCAATCCGAGCAACGAGTTTATGAATAAAACTATACTGATCTCCCTTAGATAGATACTGTATAGTCAAATCTACCGACTTTGGATTTACTTTGGACACAGTGTGTTTGATATCTATTGGAATATCTAACACACGCCAGCGATCAAATGTAAACGTTGCCGTCAAAGCCAAGACATTTTTATACACTCTTTTTTGCAATGCATGAATAATCGGTGTCAATGCAGAGTCTCTAAATGA
This sequence comes from Acinetobacter rathckeae, assembly GCF_015627125.1. Taxonomy (GTDB): domain Bacteria; phylum Pseudomonadota; class Gammaproteobacteria; order Pseudomonadales; family Moraxellaceae; genus Acinetobacter; species Acinetobacter rathckeae. Next base: position 415,801 of record NZ_VTDO01000002.1, read on the forward strand.
ACCAACAGAATAAAGCTTATGACATTCATCTAACACCAAAAGACTTTGCTGTTTTTGTACATTGCTCAATGCATAATGAATTCTTTCGAACTTGTCATATGTAGATACAATCACACCATTGAAGGTGCTCAAGTCATCGCTATTTGGCAGCTTGTTTTCAGAAAAAAAGCGATACCTCTTTTTCTTTTTGAAACTATAGCTTTTCCACTCTGTTTCAAGTTCTTGTACTTTAAGTACAGAAGGTACAAGCATCCAAACAATTGGGAACTCTTTTCTCAGTTTTTTCATCGTCCATGTTGTTTTCCCAATGCCTGTTGGTGCAATCACAAGTGATATGTTTTCTGCAAGTGGGGTCATTTTTAGATCTGTCAGATAGCATCCTTCAGGTAAAGAATATGTCTTGTCTACTCGTTGTTTTTGCTGATTTTCCACAATAGTCTCCCTAGCAGAGAATATATTCCAATTCTCTGCTATTCATAGTTTGAAGGGTGTTTTGAGATTTAGGTCGCTTGTGATGAAATCACATGAGCAATTTTTTCACTGGCATCACGTAGCGTACTTTGTTGTAAGTGTGCATACCTTTGCGTTGTTTGAGGGGATGCATGACCTAAAAGCCGCTGTACAACATAGAGTGATTCACCACTATTGACTGCAAGACTTGCAAAGTTATGCCGTAGGTCATGTATTCTGATTTGATCGATATCAGCAGCTTTCATGATTTTTTCAAAGGTTTTTCGAATATCCGCATATGGTTTTTGGGTGAGTGGATTGGCAAAAATATATGTACCTATCTTGGGGAGTCGCTGCAAAATACCTAGTGCATCTTTACTCAGTGAAATACGTCTTGCTTTGCCTGACTTATTTTGTTTGAGTAACCATTCTCCAGTTGCCAAGTTTACATCCGACCACTGTATATCCATGGCTTCACGTTTTCTGACGCCAGTCAGCAATAGAAACTTTACAATGGATACAATTCTCAGATTCTGGATATCAAACTGACTGGGTTGGGTTAAGACATCAACCAACCTTTTGAGTTCACCTTCTGTCAGATAACGTTCAATTTGATTGTTCTCTTTGAATTTTTTCACTCGACTCACTGGGTTGATGAGAATCAAGTCATGATCTATTGCTAAGTTAAAAATACTCGACAGCAAAGCTCGAATTCTATTGACTGTGGCATTACTTAATTTTTACTCCTGTTGTTTGTTGGCTAGAAGCTGGCTAAGCTCTGCTGATGTGATATCAGATAATTTTTTCTTTCCTAATACTGGAATCAAATGGATGCGAATACGTGATTCATCATCGCTATATGATTTTTTATGTGGCTTCACCGCAGGCAAATAAATATTCTGGGTAAAGTGTCGAAATAGAACATCTTGTGAATGACCTTCCTCTTTGGACTGATTTGGATTGATACCCTGAGCAATCTTTTGGTCATTTGCTTGAACCTTTGAGATTGCTTCAATCAAATCCATATCAGGATATCTACCTAAGACAACACAGTGCTTTTTGCCTGCAAAGGTATATCTCTGCATGAAGGTTTTGTTTTTTGTGGAAACGCAAACCCGAAGTCCCTTGACATGAGGCACACTAAACTCATGCTTTGATTTACCTGCAGGTAATGTGTATTTATCCATGGTCTGAGAAGCCATAGTTCCTCCTGAGTAGTGATTGCTAAATTAGACTGATGTTTTTTGAAACAGTTTCTTGTGTTGACGTTCATGTTGACTGCCCGTTGAATAGAAAATTTTAGAACTTGAAATTAATTTGACAGCATTGATGTGAATAATCAAATTTTCAAAAATACACAATTAATTTTTTAAAAAATTGATTTATAATATTATTTTTTATCAAAATACGTCCTTATTAATCGTACTTTCCTAAATGTTCTCCTAATTTTCGTGGAGAGAATCCGCTACCTCATCGAAAAAATACATGCTAATCTGCTGATGAAAAAAACCAATCAATCGTTCTTTTTTTAAGCAAAAGAAGAGAAATTAATGCAGGAAAAAGAAATAGTTTTGGAAATCTTGACTAAGAATCCTGAAACTTCTGCAAAGATGCTGAGTTACAAATGCAATATTTCGATTGCGACTGCTTATCGAAGAATCAAAGAATATAAATGTGGTGTATTGTCATCGACAGCTACACATAGAAATATTTTCTTACCTGCCATTGTCTTTGATCAATTCTTGCTGGAGGTTCTAAATACAGGTGGATTTTCAAGTACAAGTGACCTTTTTCAAAAGTTCATCATTTACTTTCAAAACCCTGAGTTCAAATATCAATATCCACATGCAACGTTCATTTCAAAACGGACATTCAGTCGATACTTTTCAGCGAGTCGAGCTCGGTTGGATAGATCAGATTCAATTCATCGACTTCCTATTTTCATGACTCGTTCTCGTAAAAAACCGAAAGTTGGTTTTTTCACTAAGAAAAAGAGAGCATCTAAACTCAACGGACTCTAAGAACGTAAGACACCTCATCTACCATTCTCATCAAGTCATGTTGGGTATGAAAAGATATGAAAAAACCGCAAAATGTATTTTCTTTTGCGGTCTATTTTACGGTACGTGGTAGTTTAATAATCTTGAGCAAGTAAAATGGTGGTCATTGATCGGTCAGCTTCAGTAATAATCCAGACCTTTTCACCGTGTTCTAGGTAACTTGAAAGAATACGCAATGGTTGAGTCAATGCAGCTTCATTAGATGCTTTGTCTTCATCACATAAATCTCCCCAATCGCCATGTTGATGACGATTGAGCAGTTTAAGCAGGTCTAACCCGTGTTGATTGGCATAGGTCAGCACGTTTGCTGTCGCCACAATTTCGCCCAAAGCGAATAGTCTGTGCCTTGTCATTGTTTCACTCCAAATGGTGTTTGATATTTAGTTGTGGTGGGTCGGACTGTTTTTTGCTTGTTGATGTGCTTTGAGTTGATATTGCTCTAGAATCATTTTAGGTACGAAAACCAAAACACCTTCATTGTCATTGAGCATGATATACACCTCGTACCAATCAGGCTTTTTGTCTACATATTCCACTTCGCCAAGATCAAGCTTGTCTTTTAAACTGAATGTAAGGTGAGGGAAGTCTACAGACAGGTCATTTTCTTGCTCACAAATAATAAACCACCCATGTAAGGTGGCTTGGTAAGGTTCTTGGCAACTGTGTTCAAGGCTTTTCATAGTTGCTAAAATAGCGACACTGATGTCTGATTTTGGCAGTAACTTGAGATCAGCTTTTGATCGGATGTACTTCATCTACACTCTCCTTCACTACGATTTCTTTGGGGTCTGACATTGTCACTTTGCCTTGACGTTTCTTTGATTTTCTATCTGAATCAACCGACTCAACCAGTAGACCTTCAAGGGTTAAACTCCAGAGCTCAAAATCTGAATGCACTTCAAGCAGTCGTGCTGTTTCAGGGTGTGGAGTAACGATATTTTGATGCACTAAAATGGCGGCTAAGAAACAATGGTTATTGACAGACTTTCCAATAAATAATGATTTAAAAGCTGTAGCATGAAAGGGCTTTGCTTCTTTGTGCAGTTGTTGCAATGATTGAATAATGTCTTCTACTTGAATGAGTTCAGCACTAAAGCCTCCTGAAGATTCATTTTTCAAGATACTCAAGCCAAATTGCTTTTGATCTTCGTTGTACCAAATTTGATAGTGCAGTTGACCTTGAGCACGATCAGACAGTTTGTTACAGGTATTGGTTTGAATGACTTTAAAACCAACTTTGTCAAATACACGTGGTTGTGGTTGCATGAGATATTCCTTTTCAATAGATATAAAAAATCCCCATACACCAACAAGGCGTATGGGGATCATAGATATTTGAAGCGTTTAGATTAGAGAATCACTTTGAGGATTGAACATACTTTTTTGATGGTTTCTACTTCATCGTCATTACAGGTTCGAATGGCTTTTGCAATCGCATCTGTTTTTGGATGTGGGATACATTCTAAAACCTCTGATACATGGTCTAGCTCTGGATAATATTTGGTCATGATTTAAACACCTTGGTTGTTTGTTCATAGAAATAATATCTATTTGAAACACCTTTCTTTACGGCTTGACCATCTATTGCAAATAAATCAATCCTCAAATAACTTGAATAAGCCATAACCAATGGCAGCGACTGCTGCAATAGGTGCAGCAGCAGTGATGACTGCACCAGCAGCCATACCACCACCAACTACGCTACCGATTGCAGCCATACCAGAAGCAGTTGCAGCACCACCCGCTGTGCCAGCAAGTCCAGCCGAAGCAGCAAGTGTTGCACCTGTTGTTCCTGCCGTTGCTGCCATAATAGTTGCACCAGAACCACCAACCACTGCTGTTGCTGTTGTTCCTGCAACACCACCTGTCGCCAATACACCCGCACTTGCCACTGCTGTTGATTTTTTCATATGATTTCTTCTTGAGGTAAAGTTGTTGTAGGTCAATACTAACAAGAAGTCGAACGACAGCAAATCATTGCGTCACAAAATGACGCAAAACTTTCTATGCATCTAACACCCACCATTTAAATTAGTTATAATTCATCAATCTAAAATACATTTTTATGTCGCAAAAGGGATACACATGGCACGCTCACCCAAGAAAGAAGCTAAACAAGAGCCATTAGAGGTTGTACTTTGGAAAACAGCAGACAAACTCCGCAAAAATATTGATGCTGCTGAATACAAGCATGTAGTGCTTGGCCTTATTTTTCTAAAATATATTAGTGATTCTTTTGAGGTGCACTACAACCTATTGGTTGAAGGCGAAGGTGAGTTTGCAGGTGCAGACCCAGAAGACCGTGATGAATACACTGCGTACAATGTGTTCTTCGTGCCTGAACATGCACGTTGGTCATATCTATTAGAACAAGCAAAACAACCAACAATCGGTGTTAGTGTTGATACTGCAATGGAACTGATTGAAACAGAAAACCCAGAGCTCAAAGGCGTTTTACCCAAAGTCTATGCAAGACAAAACCTCGACCCAACCAGTCTGGGTGAACTCATTGACATGATTGGTAATATTGCATTGGGTGATGCCAAATCACGCTCTGCTGATGTACTCGGTCATGTGTTTGAGTATTTCTTGGGTGAGTTTGCACTGGCAGAAGGCAAACAAGGTGGACAATTCTATACGCCAAAATCCATTGTTTCATTATTGGTTTCTATGCTTGAACCGTATCAAGGTCGAGTATTTGATCCATGCTGTGGTTCGGGCGGTATGTTTGTTCAATCGGAAAAATTTGTTGAATCACACCAAGGACGTATAGACGATATTTCTATTTACGGCCAAGAGAGTAACCAAACCACATGGCGACTGGCAAAAATGAACCTTGCCATTCGTGGGATTAACTCAGAGCATGTAAAGTGGAACTCTGAAGGTTCTTTTTTGAATGATGCACACAAAGATGTCAAAGCAGACTTTATTATTGCCAACCCACCGTTCAATGTGTCGGACTGGAGCGGTGAGCAACTACGAGGTGATGCACGCTGGCAACTTGGCACACCACCTACAGGCAATGCCAACTTTGCATGGATGCAACACTTCTTATATCACATGTCACCACAGGGTCAAGCAGGTGTGGTTTTAGCTAAAGGTGCATTGACGTCTAAAACCAGTGGCGAAGGTGATATTCGTAAAGCATTGGTCGCAGATGCAAATGTGATTGACTGTATTGTCAATTTACCTGCAAAACTATTTTTGAATACACAAATTCCTGCGGCTTTGTGGTTTATGCGTCGTGACCGTACAAATACCAAAACCTACCAAGACCGAAGCAATGAGATTTTATTTATTGATGCACGCAACCTTGGGCATTTAATTAACCGTCGAACCAAAGTATTGTCTGAAGATGACCTCAAGCTTATTACAGATACCTACCACAACTGGCGAAATAAAGACGGGCAATATGAAGATGTGGCAGGGTTTTGTGCCTCTGCACCGATAGAAAAAGTGGCAGAGCTTGACTATGTACTCACACCTGGGCGTTATGTAGGCTTGGCAGATGATGAAGAAGAGTTTGATTTCAAAGAGCGATTTACTAGCCTAAAAGCAGAGTTTGAAGCACAACTTGCAGAAGAAGCAGAATTGAACAAAGCCATTGCTGAGAATTTAGCAAAGGTGGTGGTATGAGTGAGTGGAAATTAGTAACTCTTGGAAGTGTATGTTTTATAAATCCAAAAGAATCTTTAGCTAAGGGCATGATTGCTAAGAAAGTAGGTATGGAATATTTGCAGCCTTTTACTAAGAACCCTATTGGACATGATGTCGAAGCTTATAATGGCGGTACCAAATTTAGAAATGGCGATACATTAGTTGCACGTATTACTCCTTGTCTTGAGAATGGAAAAACATGCTATATTTCAAACTTAAGTAATGATGAAATAGCATTTGGCTCGACAGAATACATAGTACTAAGAGAAAAACCTACGCACACTGATAAGGAGTTCTTATATTATTTTGCTAGATCTGATCTATTTAGAGATGTTGCTATTGCATCAATGACAGGTAGTTCAGGTCGTCAAAGAGTACAAACTGATGTAGTTATAAATCATGAATTTAATATCCCCCCACTCCCCGAACAAAAAGCCATTGCTTCTGTGCTGTCATCACTCGATGATAAAATAGACCTGCTTCACCGCCAAAACAAAACCTTGGAAGCAATGGCAGAAACACTGTTTCAGCAGTGGTTTGTTGAGGAAGCGAAAGAGGATTGGGAGCAAATAAATCTTAGTAAACTTGGAGAAATAGTTTGTGGGAAAACGCCTTCTAAAAAAAATGCATTATTTTTTGGAATAGATATTCCTTTTTTAAAGATTCCTGATATGCACGGAAAGGTATTTGTGACTAAAACAGAGGATCAACTATCTTTAAAAGGCTCTGATAGTCAAATAAAAAAACTCATTCCTGAAGGTAGTATATGTGTTAGCTGTATTGCTACGGTAGGGCTAGTATCTATCACTGCAAAAGCAATGCACACAAACCAACAAATTAATTCAATTATTCCATTTAACAAAAAACATAAATTTTATTTGTATCTTACTATGAAATCTAGATATGAAGAACTACAAAATCTAGCTAGTGGAGGAACTGCAACACTTAACTTAAATACAAGTAATTTTTCAAAAATTGAAGTACCTTTGCCAAAGGAAGATGTCTTATATAATTTTGATCTTATTGTATCTGGTTATTTTTATAAAATAGAATCAAATTACAACCAAATCCAAACCCTCGAAAAACTCCGTGACACCTTACTACCCAAGCTCATGAGTGGAGAAGTTCGAGTGCAATACTAATACATCATTGTATGCTATTGTTTTAATGGCATACGACCTTTACATTTTGAGAAAAATCAGATGAATAAAAAAATACTCAGTGCCATTGTTGCTATTGTCTTACTTGTTGCAGTCTATTTGTATGCATCGCCATATATTATGCTCAACAACTTAAAAACAGCCGTACAAGAAAATGACAGCAACAAAGTTTCTACATATATTGACTTTGCAAGTGTACGCCAAAACCTCAAAGACCAAATGAATGGCTACCTGATGAAGCAAATGAGTGCCTCAAAAAGTAATGATGGTATGGAAGCATTGGGTAGTATGTTTGCCATGACAATGGTTGAAAAAGTGGTAGATATGGCTGTGACACCTGAAGGTATTACACTCATGATGCAAGGTAAAAAACCGAATGTCAGTTTGGATGATCATAAAACAGATCAAACAGACAATTCATCAAGTAATGCATCCTCTAAAGAATACTCAACTCGTTATTTGTCAATGAATCAGTTTGAAGTAAGCATTGCCACAGAGGAAAAAGACCAAACTGTGACTGCAATACTAGAGCGTGATGGCTTGAGTTGGAAAGTCGCAAAAATCAATATTCCTATGGATAAGAAATAACAGGATTCAAAAGACAATATGACTAAGATGACCGAATCAGATATCGAACTCATGGCAATTGAACTACTCGAAGCACAGGGCTATGACTATGTATATGGGCCTGACATTGAAGCAAAATCAGCACACCCATTACGCACATACAAACAGGTCATCTTAGAAAATCAAGTCAGAGAGGCATTACAAAAACTCAATCCACACCTACCGCAAGACAAATGCGAAGAAGCCCTCAAACAAGTCATGCATATTAGCTCGCCTGATTTAACCGCCAACAACAAAGCCTTTCATCGTTTACTCACTGAAGGTATATCTGTTGAAGTAAGTAAAAATGGACAAACACAAGGTGAGCTTGCTTGGCTCATTGATTTTGATTCGCCCAAAAACAATACCTTTTGGGTAGTAAACCAAATCACCATTAAAGAAAACCGCAAAGAAAGACGTCCTGATATTATTCTATACATTAATGGACTGCCCTTGGTAGTGATTGAACTTAAAAATGCGACCAGTGAAAACGCAACTGTTGAAGGTGCATTCAATCAAATACAAACCTATCAAGCAGAAATTCCAAGCCTTTTCACATACAATGCATTCAATATCATTTCAGATGGTCTTGAGGCAAAAGTCGGCTCAATTTCAGCAGATATTAGCCGTTATATGGCATGGAAAACCAGTAATGGTAAAGACAAAGCTAGTCAAACCCAAGCACAGCTTGAAGTACTGATTGCAGGATTACTCAATCCAACGACCTTGCTCGATATGGTACGCAGTTTCATTGTCTTTGAAGATACAAAGTCTGAAGATAAAGACGGTATCATTAGCATCAAAAGCATCAAAAAAATTGCAGCCTATCATCAATACTATGCAGTAAATGCTGCGGTGATCTCAACCATTCGTGCATCTAATGTAAATACACCCTCAGCGAGCATCGCATCATCAGAAACAGCTTTACAACAACAAGGGCGTAAACCCTCAGAGCTTGTGCCACAACAACAACTTGGCGATAGAAAAGCAGGTGTAGTTTGGCATACGCAAGGCTCAGGCAAATCACTGTCTATGGTGTTTTACACAGGAAAAATTGTCCTTGCACTCGATAACCCAACTATTGTGGTCATTACAGATCGTAATGATTTAGATGATCAACTCTTTGCAACATTCAGCGGTGCAACACAACTACTTAGACAAACACCTAAGCAAGCCAACAACAGAGAAGAACTCAAAGAATACCTAAAAGTATCATCAGGTGGTGTCATTTTCACCACCATTCAAAAGTTCCAGCCGAATGATGGAAGCAATATCTACGAAGAGCTTTCAAACCGTACCAATATTGTGGTCATTGCAGATGAGGCACACCGTTCACAATATGGATTCAGTGCCAAAGAAGTCGATTTCAAAGACGAAGATGGGAATGTATCGGGTAAACGTACTGTTTATGGTTTTGCAAAATATATGCGTGATGCACTGCCACATGCAACCTATCTTGGGTTTACAGGCACACCTATTGAAAAAACAGATGTGAATACCCCTGCTGTATTTGGTCACTACGTTGATATTTACGATATTTCTCAAGCGGTAGAAGATGGTGCAACCGTCCGTATTTTCTATGAAAGCCGATTGGCTAAAATTCAAATTAGTGATGAAGGCAAAGAACTTATCAAAGCCTTTGATAAGCAATTCAGCGAAGATGAGCTCACACAAACACAAAAAGAACGTGCAAAATGGGCAAGATTCGAAAGTTTGATTGGTCACAAAGAGCGTGTCAAAGCCATTGCTCAGGATATAGTCACACATTTTGAACAACGTCTGGTTGCCAATGCTCAACAAGGTAAAGGCATGATTGTGAGCATGTCTAGGCGTATTGCAGTTGACCTCTACAATGAAATTATAAAAATAAAACCTGAATGGCACAGTGATGATTTACATGATGGTGTGATTAAAGTGGTGATGACATCTTCTGCCTCTGATGGCCCAGAAATTAGTAAGCATCACACAACCAAAGCCAAGCGTAAAATTTTGGCACAACGCATGAAAGACGAAGATGACAAATTAAAACTGGTCATTGTGCGTGACATGTGGCTGACAGGGTTTGACTCACCAAGTATGCATACGTTGTATATTGACAAACCCATGAAAGGACACAACCTCATGCAAGCCATTGCTCGTGTGAACCGTGTCTACAAAGATAAAATTGGTGGTTTGGTGGTTGATTACTTGGGCATTGCATCAGATCTAAAAGAAGCCTTGTCTTTCTACTCAGATGCAGGCGGGAAAGGTGATCCTGCTCAAGTGCAAGAAGAGGCTGTCAGTTTACTACAAGAAAAATTAGAAGTACTCGATGGCATCATGCATGGCTATGATTACAAAGCCTACTTCACTGCTGCCACCTCAAGAAAACTAAATATTATTTTAGAAGCAGAAAACCATATCTTAGGCATAGATCAGGGCCAAGGGAAAACACGCTTTCTTACGGCTGTTTCTGCCATGTCACAAGCCTTTGCATTGGCATCACCGCATCCAATCGCAATGGAAGCAGCACCTGAAGTATCGTTCTTTCAAGCTGTGAAAGCTCGTTTGGTCAAATTTTCTGAGGCGACAGACCAAACAAGTGATAACGAGAAGACAAAGAAACTTGTAGCGAGAGTGAAACAAACCATTGATCAAGCATTGGTTACAGAGCAAGTGGTTGATATTTTCGATGCAGCAGGTATCCAAAAACCTGATATTTCTATTCTGTCTGAAAGCTTCATGCAAGAAATGAAGGACTATCAACATAAGAATATCGCCCTTGAAACACTGAAAAAACTACTGACCGATGAAATTAAAGTGCGTGGTCAACGCAGTGTGACAGAAGGTAAAAAGCTCATGGAAATCCTGTCATCATCCATCAAAGGCTATCAAAATAAAATTCTGACTGCAGCAGAAGTGATTGATGAATTGATTAAACTTGCAAAAGATATTCAAGAGTCTGACAAACTGGCTGAAGAACTCGATCTAACAGAGTATGAGTTCGCCTTTTACTCGGCTGTTGCAAGTAATGAAAGTGCAAAAGAACTCATGCAACAAGATATACTCCGTGAACTTGCAGTCGTGCTCACAGAGTCTATTCGAAAGAATGTCACACTAGATTGGACAGTCAAAGAGGCTGCACGGGCAAAAATTAGAGTGGTTGTGAAAAGGCTACTGAAGAAATACGGCTATCCACCTGATATGGCTCTATTGGCGACAGAAACAGTGCTTGAACAAGCAGAGTTACTGGCTGAACTCAACAACATTCGCCCTTGAATAGACAGCAGCGTCCGCTCAAGGGTTTACCCAAGAAAAGTGTTTGGTTTTAGCAAAACTCCCCCTCAAAAAAGTATTCTCCCCACGACTTACAGGGGAATATGCTCATTGCCAATTTTATGAAAAACACCCCGTCCACAAAATTTCGACTTCATCGCAGTCGATCAGAGTTTTAGTTGTGAGTCTTCACGACTTAAATGAACTCGAAAAGTTGTATGAAGCATAAATTACAAGAAAAATGAGGGAGTTTTGTTTAGTTATATGGGATTCTCAGTCATTTATCTCTTTTTTTGCCTGCATCAGAGCGTTTTTTACGCCATTGACCATCTTCGTTACGAGAGCGATTTTCTCCTGCTGTTGGTCCAGTCTTAACTATAGGTCCTTTAGTATCTTTTGGAGATGGCATTTTTCTTTTTCTTTTAACTAATATGGATGTGTAGTCCATATTAGTTAAAATCAAAACTAATGCAATACTGTAAAGTACAAACTTATCTTTGAAAGTTTGAAGCCACTGAAAATTAGATGGATTTGCTTACATAGAATAGACCAACGGATCTTTTGTAAGATGGACCACTTTACGGTCCGTGAAAAAAGCATAAAAACTGGAGATTTAGAGACTAAAAAACCTCATAACTCAATCAGTTACGAGGTTTAATAAATGGTGGGCCCACCGTGACTCGAACACGGGACCAACGGATTATGAGTCCGCTGCTCTAACC
>NZ_VTDO01000012.1 GCF_015627125.1 Acinetobacter rathckeae
CTTATTCCTTAAAAAGCCCCCTATAATAAGGGGGCTTTTTTTTATGCTGGAAATTCAATCAGACTTAAGAAAATATAATATCCTTCATAATGCGTTAGGACTTTATAGGTATAAAAATGAATATAATGAAACCATCTAAAATTTTATACAGCTAATAATCAAAGCTTTATTAACTGGTTTTAAACGGTTTCACTATAAAGCTTTTATCTACAATGCCTTAATAAAAGCAATTGTCACTTTTGCTGCATTACGTTGGGCAACACCAGATGAGAAAAAAGCACCTACATTTGGGTCATGATCTGCACCAGCTAAATCAGATAAGCTACGAAAGGCAATAAATGGAATATTGTTTGCATAAGCGACTTGCGCAACTGCAGCTGTTTCCATATCTACACAATCCCCTTTTAATTGATTGTGTAGATAATCTCTATATTCACTATTGGCTAGGAATGATCCACTCGATACACCACGCTCTCCTATAATAATTTTAGGCTGATAACAGTTATTCTTATTTGCACAAATCGCTTCTAAAGAGGGTTGAGTAATATTTTGAATGCGAGCTGCAGTATTTAATAATGTTGGATCTACACTAAAATCTGTTTTCATTTCACCATATGCAACAGGAATAGCTTGATCACCAATTTGTGTTGTTAATGCAATATTTTGGTAGTTTGATGAATTAATTACATTTGTTTGTCTAAAAAAATGAGTCTTATATGGCGGGATACTTTGATCTAGTTTCAGACCAAGACAGGAAATATCTCCTGTAGAACCACAAGCAGATGGCGTCTGTGTATTGTTTGCATAAAATATTTCATTTGGAGCAATCCAGCTTTTTACAATAACAACATCGCCTACATGATAGTTAGGGTTTAAGCTACCTGCAATGCCACTAAAAATAATGTGTTGGCTATTAAAGTGATCTGCTAGAAGCTGTGTAGTCATTGCTGCATTTGTCATACTTATACCACTTAAAGTAATGACAACGGCTTTATTTTCTAATAATCCTGTTGTGAATTTTTTACCTTGAATAATATAGTCTTTTTTGTCTTTTAATGAAGCCAATAATAAATCAGCCTCTTGACCAAATGCTGCAATAATAGCGAGTCTTGGTGTACTATCACTTAAGTATTTGTTATTTTGAAGTACTGCAGAGCTTGGTATCTTTTTATTGATGTTGTTAGAGCTACAGCCAATGAGTGCTATACCACAGCCAATCGCAAGGCTTAATAAAGATAATTTTTTAAGATTCATAGATATATCCTAAATAAAAGTAATAGTGAAACAGAAGTAACATCTTTCTTTTGAGCTGTCTATTAATAATAAATGTTAATTTTTCACTCTTCATTGAGGCTGTTTTTAATGGAGGTAGATTAGAGCAACACGTGCAGTATTCTTGAAAAAAGCTAGATTCTATTAATCTCTTTTGGAAGTTCTCAATTCACAATTAAAACGTATGTAATGAGCCAATATACCTTATTTTACAGATTAATATCGAGTAACAGAGAGGGAAAAGAATAAAAAATATCAATGGTTTAATTCGTAAACATTTGCCCATATTTTTATTATTCGCGTAGATGGTATACGTATGTTGAGTTATTATCTTCGTAAGTATTTAGGCTGGAGAATCTAAACTAAAGTTATAGCTAATTCGAGGGTGTTGAATGTGCAACTTGAATCTGTCTGATATACTTACTTTACAATTCAACGCCATGGTAAGTTACTGATAGTACACTTCATGGAGTGAATGATCTGTAAATAATATCATCTACAGATCATCAGTGACTTTAATCGTCTAATAAATCCATTTGTTTTGCAATTTGATATAAGTTATTTGCTCGGCTACCTGTACGGCAGAACATCAAAATAGGTTTTGGAAGTTCATTGTAGTGATTCGCAAAGGTTCTAACATCAAGTTCAGTGATTTGCCCTGAAATGACAGGTTGATAAACGTAGTCTAAACCAACATTTCTAGAGGCTTCTTCAATTTGTGCACTGGTGGGTTGTTCTGACCCACCTTCAAAATCAGGGCGATTGTTAATTACAGACTTAAAGCCTTTTTCCACAATTTGATCGACTTGTTGAGGACCAATTTGTCCTGCAAAACCAACATCTTCAGTCATTTGGTGCTCCAGTGTTTTAATGTAGATGTGTGTATATTACTCTAGATTATAAATAATATATGCTGTGATGTAAGTGCTTGTTAGGTTTTTATTTGATAACAATAGCGTTAATTGAGCTGGTGGCATGATACGCACTTTGTGATTATGATAGGGTATTGTTGTATGTTTAGAGATGAAATATAAAATGATTTTGGTTTGCCCAGCATGTACGGCTAAAAATAGAGTAGAGACAGATCAACTGGTTAATCAACCCATCTGTGGCCGATGCCAAGATATGCTAATACCGCAACATTCAATCGTGTTAAATGAGCAAAATTTTAGTGCTTTTATACAATATAGTGATTTGCCTGTAGTGATTGATTTATGGGCAGACTGGTGTGGCCCATGTAAAGCGATGGCACCACATTTTGAGCATGTTGCATCGCAATATACAAATGTGATTTTTGCAAAAATTAATACTGAAGAAAACCCACGTTTAAGCCAAGCATTTAATATTCGTAGTATTCCAACATTGGTTTTTATGAATAAAACAACAGAGTTAGCACGTGTGAGTGGTGCACTCAAAGCGACCGAATTAAAGCAATGGGTTGATCAGAGCTTAACAAAATTATAAAGCATAGGAGGGCAATCATGACACAAGCAATTAAACCAGAAGGGACTTTATCACTGCAAACGATTGCAATGCCTGCAGACACCAATTGGAGTGGTGATATTTTTGGTGGCTGGATTGTTTCACAAATGGACTTGGCAGGTGCGATTCATGCTGAACGTTTTAGCCAAGGTCGCTGTGCAACAATAGCCATTAATCAAATGTCTTTTTTAGTACCTGTAAAAATTGGTGATGTGATTAGTTGCTATACCAAAATTTTGAAAGTAGGAAATACATCTATTCAGATTCAAATCGAGGTGTGGGACAGTCACGATGAATCTAGACCTGCTAAGCAAGTCACTGCAGGTATTTTTACATTTGTTGCCGTAGATGCAAATGGCCGTAAACGTCAAATTGCTGAGGCATTAAAAGCGAAAATGTCTGATGAAACAGCTCCTTAAGGAGCTGTTTTTTTAATGTTTAGTCTTTAAAGTTGTTGAACTGTAAAGGGATACCAAACTGTTGTTCTTTCAAAAATGCCATGACATTTTGTAATGTGTCGCGCTTTTTATCTGTAACACGAATTTTATCGCCTTGAATAGATGATTGAACTTTAATACCACTTTCTTTAATGGCTTTGTTCACTTTCTTTGCAGTATCTGAGTCTAGGCCATCTTTAAGTTTAATCACTTGTACAATGTGCTTTCCCGAAGCTGTTGCTTTTTCTGGGTCCATGGCTTGTACGTCAATTTTACGCTTGTAAAAATGGTTTTCTAGCATACTGTAGACTTGTTCACACTGAAAATCACTTTCAGTCGAAATTTTAATTTCTTTGTTTTTTTCGTTAAGTTCGATTTTGACGTCTTGCCCACGAAAGTCAAAGCGTGTTGAGATCTCTTTTTGAGTGTTTTGTACCGCATGGTTCACTTCAAAAAGCTCAAGTTCAGAAACGATATCAAAAGATGACATATCTATACCTTTACAAATGGATGAAATATCTGAGATGCTATGAGGGTTTTCTTGATTTGCCAAGTGTTGTTTTATAAAAAGGAGTATAGCATGATCCGTAAACAAGAAATTACAACATTTGACTTCCCAAAGGATGCAGTCATTTGGGATGTTCGTGATGTTCAATCATACCGTGAAGGGCATTTGAAAGGCACAGTCAATTTACCAATTGATGAGATTACTGAGCAGAGTTTGATGAGTGTGTCAGTAGGCCAGCCGATCTATGTACTTTGTGGTGGTGGTAGTAAAGCACCACGTGCAGCAGAGAAATTAGAAAACTATGATGATAGCCGTGAATATGTAGTTTTAATGGGCGGTATGCGAGCTGTCCTAGCTGCAGGTATGCCTATACAAAGTTAAAAAAAGCGCCTTAGGCGCTTTTTTTAACTTTGATAGTAAGGCTTCTTAGCCTTCTTTTTTTTGTCAAAACGCTGTGGCGCGAGTTTATTGTATAACTGAGTAGGAATGGGGAGAAGCTCACCATGAATTTCAGCGGCCAAAATTTCAGCACACAGTGGTGCAAATAAAAAGCCTTTAGAACCTAAGCCTGTATGGGTATAAATGCGGGTACTCTCTGAGGTAATACCAACCAAAGGTAAGTAGTCTGGACTTTGTGCTCTAATTGCACTACGACCTTGCCACGTAGTGGTCTGAGGAAAGTGTTCGCTATATTTTGGGTAGGCTTGATTGAGCAGTGTTAAGTTATGCTCATGGTCTTCAAGAAGTACGTTTGTGTCTGTACGTTGTGGTTGAAATGATGCCCCTAAAATGACTTGTGTTTGGTCTAGCTGTGCCATATAGCCACCATAGCTGAGTGCAGTATGTGCTTTAAGTGGTGAACTGCTGGTTTCGAACCAACTGACTTGGCCACGAATTGGTTTTAATGTGGGGTGATTTTTCACAAGCTCTGGGCTTGCTGTCGCCACACAAGACACAACATAGTCTGCTTGATAGATGTTTTCGTGTGTGTCTGTTAGAACAACGTCATTAGCGTGTTCAGTGATGTGTCGAATATCCACTATATGCAACCGAATATTTGCATGTGCCAGAATTTCATCTTTAAGCAGGTGTGGTGTAATGGTGCCTGCATGCATAAGTGTTGCCGTTGGGTGATGACATTGATGATCAGGTAAACTCAGTGCTGTAAACGTATTCTTAGGATAGTTCTGGGCAATGTGATGTAGCTCGCCTGCATGTTTAAGGTCGCTTTGTTGCACGGCAATGGGTGAAAATGCATTAAATTGTTGATAGTAGTTTTGCGCATATTGCCAACTACAGACCATGAGGTGTTCATGGGCTTGTTCAATTGGGCAGACTTTTGGGTTAATGAGTGCCAGAGGGTTACCAGAACCACCACACAGTGGCGTGGTTTTCTCAAAGAGATCTACACGATACCCTCGCTGTGCAAAAGCCCATGCTGTCGTTAAACCTGCAATGCCTGCACCAATAATAGCAATGTGTTGCTGTTTATGCGTAGGTTGGTTTGGTTCAGTACTTATTTGTGGCCAGACACCTTTGAGCATTTCACGTTTATGTCCAAAGCCTTTAGGTCGGCTAATGTGTATGCCGTGAGCTTGTAGGCCTCGTTTGATTATACCTGCCACACTAAATGAAGCGAAGGTTGTTCCCATATCTGATAATCGAATGATATGTTTGAGAATATTTTCTTGCCATAACTCAGGGTTACAAGATGGGGCAAAGCCATCTAAAAACCAAGCATTAACAGGTGTTCTAGTCGTGATTACTGGGAAAATATCGGCCGCATCGCCAAACCAAAGGTCAATACTAAAGCGTTCTTCTGAGAATGAAAGTCGATGACAGCCTGCAATTGCTTGAGGGTATTGTTCTATCAACTGTTGTGCCAGAGGTTCAAGCTCGGGCCATGCTTTAAGTGCACGGCTCAGGTCTTGATGTGATAGCGGGTATTTTTCAACGCTGACTACGTGTAGGTGGCTGTGATTATCGCAACGTACCTCACGCCATAGTTGCCATAGGGCTAAAACATTTAAGCCTGTACCAAAGCCTGTTTCACCCACACAAAAATATTGATAATCTGTGAGTTGAGCTAGGCGTGTGCTGAGGTCATTGCCATTTAAAAAAACATGCCGTGTTTCGAGTAAGCCATTGGCTTTTGAAAAGTACACATCACCAAATTGGCGAGAGCAAGGGATATCTATACCATCAACGGACTGCCAGTCTAGTTCGGCATGTTCAATCTTTCCAAACACAAATATTCCTTTACTTACCACTGTCTACGGCGTTTGGTATAAATATAACCCGCCAAAATAAAGCCAAGCAGTACACCAACCCCAAGTGTTGCTGCACCATACATAAATAATTGTGCTGTACGTTCACTTTGTAGCACTTGAACTTGTACCCCAAGATTGTCATTTTTAAGTTGTAATTCTTGGTTGCGTGCCAGTGCATCAAGGTTGGCTTTTTCAAGTTGTTGCATACGTACTTCTTGATTTTTAACCAACGCTTTTATTTTAAGGTCATCTTCTGCTTTTTTTTGTGCCAATTGAGCAGGTGAGTTGGGCTCAACAAGAGGTGCTGGCCCTTTTTTTACTGTAGGCGATATAGCGACACTACTTGCCGTAGCTGTAGCCTGAGTAGTTTGTGCAGTAGGTGCTAGAGCCCAGCTCAGTGATGGTAGCCAGAGTATGCTTGCGAGGAAACGACAGACAACATGACGCATAATGTTAGCCTTTAGGGAAAACTTGAATGAATGGTTTAATATCGATATGGCGGTACACACCTGCTTTGAGGTAGGGTTCTTCTGCCAACCATGCATCGAGTGCCTCTCTCGTGGCAAAATCAACCACAAGCGTACTGCCATAAAACCCATCTTGAATATTGTCTGGATTTTTAGGCATTGGCCCACCAAGTATGAGTTGCCCTGCTGCGTCTAGTTTTTCTAAACGTGCCAAATGGTCCGGGCGAGCAGCAAGGCGTTGCTCGAGTACATTGTCATGGTCTGTGCAGGTAATGATATATAAAGCCATGTTAAATTCCTTTTAAATAATGTGCTTAGTTGTCTGATTTAAAGTGTTTTCTGAGTAAAATGAATTGTCCAATAATAAACGAAAACATCACCAGTAAATCACCAAATGATGTAAATTCACCCCAGTATTTACCTTTCATAAAAATAAATGCAAAAAATACATGTAGTGAACACATCACAAAAAACATAGCTGCCCAAGCATAGTTGAGTTTACGCCAGCCTTGAGCTGAAAGTTCGAGTACAGGGCCAAACATACGTTTGATGAGTGGTGTACGCTCTTTGTTAAAGAAAGGTGAGAGTAGGAATGCACCTGCAAATAATAGATTAAGTAGTGCCGCTTTAAGCTTAATATAGAAGTCATCACTGAGCATGAGGGTTACACCGCCAAAAACGACGGTCATGAATAAAATTAACCATTGTTGTTTTTCAAGACGAAACTTTTGGGAGATAAATAGTACGGTATAGACGACAACCATTGAAATAATGAGTGCTGCTGTTGCGACTAAAATATTATTATTGTCTTTACCACCTGCTGAACCAATCAGCGTGAGTAATGGGTGGTGGGTATTATTAGGATCAACAGTTTTATAAAAATAGAAAAATATAATTAATGGGATAAAGTCCAAAAGTGCTTTCATGTTAAAGTGTTTAATCCTATCTCTTGAGTGGTACAGTATAAGATATGCAGGGTATAGATTTACATACGCATAGTAATATTTCTGATGGTGCTTTGTCCCCCGAGGCGCTTGTAGAAAAAGCTGCTCATTTAGGGGTTCATACGTTGGCACTCACAGACCATGACTCGATGGACGGTGTGCAACGTGCAATAGATGCATCGACTGAGCATGACATAAAAATCATTACAGGTGTAGAAATTTCAAGCCAATGGTCACGCCCAAGCACCAATAAAAAATATGGTGTGCATATTGTGGCGTTAAACATGCAGCATGTCGAATGTTTAGAAGTAGTATTATGTACGCAAAAGCGTGTGCGTGCTGAAAGGGCACAGCTGATCTGTGAAAAATTAGAAAAAGTACTCAAACATGATTTCTATAGTGAAGTGTTAAGTCGTGTAGATGGGCAAGCAGATCATATTACCCGTAATCATATTGCACAGGCTTTGTTGGAAAATAGGGTGGTGAACCGCCTGCAACAAGCCTTTGATCGCTTTTTAAAAGAAGGCAAGCCTGCGTATGTGGGTTTAAATTGGATTGACTTGGCACAGACCATTCAAACCATTCATGAGGCTAAAGGCATCGCCATACTTGCACACCCAACACGTTATGGTTTATCTGCAACGAATATTCGTTATTTAATGGCGTTGTTTCACCAGTTGGGAGGCGATGCGGTAGAGTTGCCTCCACGTACTGAAACCGCTTCTACACGGCAAATGATAGATCGTTTAATTACACAATATGGTTTTGATGTATCTATTGGCAGTGACTTTCACGGTGACCATATGCCGTGGGCAAAGTTGGGTCAAACGCCTGTGTTGAAAGATGGACAAGTCGGCGTTTGGGAAAGGTTTAATTAGTGTAAATTGTGCTTATCTAGTGCAATGGTGGGTGGTAGAGGTTGTTTGAGTGAGGTGAGTAGCTCTCGCTCTATGAGTCTTACAATAGAGTCGAGTGGTAAGTCGTTATCTTGTTTACCAAAAGGTTCTTCGAGCTCTGCCCCGAGTTTATCTAGACCTAAAAACATATAAGCCAACAAGCCAACCAAAATGGGTGTCCAAATACCTAATACACTGCCTAAACTAAAGGGCAGTAGAAAACAAAAACTATAAACAGCACGGTTTAATAACACGGCATAGGCATAAGGAAGTGGTGTACCTGCAATGCGGTCGCAACCTGCTTGCACCGCACCGAGTTCAATAATATGGTTGTTGAGTTGAGTATATAAAATATCGCTGAGCTCACCTGCTTTGTATGCTTCAAAGAGTTCTTTTTGCATTAAGCTCAGCATATATTGCGGTGCATTGATGTGGTCTTTTAAGTCGTTGACGGCTTCTGTGCTGAGGGCAACACGTTCTAAATAATGCTCTAAGTCGGCGGTTTGTTGGCGTAAGCGGTCACGTAATACATTGGTAAAACAGATTAAATGATGCAATGTTCGTTCACGTCGTGGTGTTGATAAGATATGACTGTCACGGTCTATGTGGCGTGTGGTGGCAATGAGTGCTCCCCACAGTTTACGCCCTTCCCACCAACGGTCATAACTGGCATTATTACGAAACCCTAAAAAAATAGAAAGAATAATACCAAATACGGTAAAGCCAAGAGCAGGCACTTGTGGGACATCAATATGGTGCTGATAAGACAAGAATGTGGCTACACCAGAAATGAGCATTAAAATCATCAGTTCTGGAATGACTTTAGGCAAAATTGTGCCATGCCATGAAAATAACAGCTGAATAATATTATTTTTATCTCTGACAATCATATTTCAAATCTTTGCGTTGTGCTTTATATGAGTTGATGCTCTGCAAAAGAGAATGAACCTGTTGGTGAAATAATGCAATGGTCAATCAGCTGTATTTCTACTAAGGTGCAGATCTGTTGAATATTTTGGGTGAGTTGATGGTCTGCTTCAGAGGGTTGTGCATGCCCAAAAGGGTGGGTATGACAAATCACAATTTGTGAGGCATGCTGTGCAACAATATGCCGTGTAAATTGATTGCTTGAAAATTGGCATTGATTGATGCTGCCATAAAACAGAATACTAAAATCAAGTTTGCACAGGTCAGCATCTAAACACAGTACGGCAAAGACTTCTTGTTTTTCCCCTTGTAGTTGATAACGTAAAAAATCGATGACTTTTTTAGATGCATCAAAAGGTTTTTTTGCCAAGGTATAGTCTTGTTCAATATAACGCCGTCCAAGTTCTTTAACTGCCATTAGCTGTGCATATTTGGTGTGACCAATACCGTGAAAGGTGGTGAGCTGTTCTAAAGTACAGTCAAAAATGGGGTTAAGACCACCAAAGTGCTGAATGAGTTGCCGAGCAAGGCTCACCGCGGAATGTTGTTGCGAGCCTGAGCGTAAAAAAATGGCTAAGAGTTCAGCATCAGATAAACTTTGTGGCCCTTGTTTGAGTAGACGCTCTCTCGGACGTTCTTGCTCTGGCCACGAATGAATGGGTGATGTCGTACGATAATTGCTCATGTGATTTGGCGGTTTATGTGCTTGGGTGACGGCTTATTTAATGCTATTGTGAGCCACAGTGCAAGATGAGTTGCAATGGGTGAGTGGTTTGAATCAAGATATAAATTTCAGTAAAAACATCGTATTGGCTGTTACAGGTGGGATTGCTGCCTATAAGAGTGCCATTTTGGTTCGCCGTCTAAAAGATTACGGCTTTAACGTGCGTGTGGTGATGACCAAAGGGGCACAAGCTTTTGTTACACCGTTAACTTTCCAAGCACTCTCTGGTAATCCTGTACATACCACTTTACTTGACCCTGAAGCAGAAGCGGGTATGGGGCATATAGAGCTTGCTCGTTGGGCAGATTTGCTACTGGTTGCACCTGCAAGTTGTGATGTGATTGCAAAATTGGCTCAAGGCTTGGCTGATGATTTACTTTCTACAGTATATCTGGCCACTAAAGCACCTGTATGGGTTGCTCCTGCTATGAATAAGCAAATGTGGGCAGCGAAAGCCACACAACGAAATTTAAATACGTTGAATACAGATGGCGTGCATGTGATTGTACCCGATGCTGGTGTACAAGCGTGTGGTGATGTTGGTTTAGGGCGTATGCCAGAACCTGAGCTTTTAGCAGAGCAAGTTTATTTGTATTTTCAGCAAAAACAACGTGATTTAGCCAAAAGATTTGGTTTGTTGGCAGGAAAACGTGTGGTGATTACTGCAGGGCCGACCCGTGAAGCCATAGACCCTGTACGTTATATTTCAAACCATAGTACAGGCAAAATGGGCTTTGCTTTGGCAACAGCATGTTATGCTGCTGGTGCTGAAGTAGATTTAATTGCAGGGCCTGTGAGCTTATCTACGCCACACGGTGTTACACGTCATAATGTGACTTCTGCCAGTGCAATGCTTGAAAAAAGTCTAGCTTGTATAGACGTAGGTTGTGATGTGTTTATTGCAACAGCTGCAGTTGCAGATTATAGAGTGGCAGAAGTTGCGACACAAAAAATTAAAAAATCGGGTGATACTTTAGCCATTGATTTACTTAAAAACCCAGACATTGTGGCTACCATTGCCAAGCAACCTAAACGCCCGTTTATGGTCGGCTTTGCCGCAGAAACACAGCATGTTGAAGACTATGCCAATAAAAAACTAGTGGCGAAAAAATTAGATATGATTGCCTGTAACGATGTCTCTAGAGCCGATATTGGTTTTGCGTCAGATCACAATGCCATGGTGGTCTTTTTTGCACAGCAATATGCGATGCCTGCTCAAACCCTACAGCGTGCACCGAAACTAGAGATTGCACAGCAATTGGTTGAGGCGATATCAATGGCATTACAACAACATAAACGACCATAGCAAGAAGCTATGGCGTGTGTTGCTGTATGACTTGTTTATTGGTGATGTAGAGTCGACTGAGTAGTAAAATACAGGCAATTAGTAATCCGATATTTAAACTGAACCAAATGGCTTCAGGGCCATGAACTGAGTAACGAATCCAATAGATACTTAGTGGCATACTAATGCCCCAATATGAAATGAGCGTGACCCACATAGACGAGCGGGTATCTTGCATGCCTCGTAAACAGCCTGCTGCACTGACTTGCAGGGCGTCGAGCAGTTGATAACTAATACAAAAGTACAGTAAAGATAATGTAATTTGAGCAACACGTAGGTCATGGGTATACAGTGCGGTAATCTGCTCTTTAAAAACAGCAATAATCACCATGGTGATACAGGCAGAACAGGTGGCTGTAACCAGTCCCACATGTTGTACTTTTTTCATGGCATCCCAGTTCTTTTCACCATAATACGTACCTACACGAATCGTTAAGGCAATCGATAGTGACATGGGAATCATAAATAATTGAGATGTGACAGAAATGGCAATCTGATGTGCCGCCACGACAGTGTCCCCCAAAGTGCTTAAAATAATCGCACCTGATGAAAACACACTCACTTCAAAAAAAACAGCAAGGCCAATAGGTACACCCAATACAATAATCTTTTTTGCGATCACAGGGTTAAATCTATCCCAACGTGTAAACAGCTGATCATTGTGGTAGGTTTCAGCTTTTGAAATATAGGTGGCTAATGTAAAGAACATGAGCCATTGTAAGATGGCTGTAGCAACGCCACCACCTGCACTGCCTAGTGCGGGGAAAGGGCCCATGCCATACATAAACACACAGTTCAGCGGAATAAGTACAACTAAAGAAAGTAGACTAATGGCCGTGACTGGACGAGGGTGACCAAGCGCTTCAGAGTAACAACGCAAAGAGGTATACATGCACACTGCTGGCATACCAAATGCAATAGAACGTAAAAATAGGCTGACTTTGGCTTGTAGGTCGAGTGGCACTTTAAATGCAGACAGCATCAATGGCATGAGTTGTAAAACAAAAAAGGCAAAAATACCCAGTCCCGCAGAAAGCCATAGTGATTGTCTAACAATATAGGCAATATTTTGGCGTTGTTTTGCCCCAATCGCTTCAGCAATTAAAGGTGTGGTCGCAATGACAATACTGGCCGACAGTAACATAATTGGAATCCAAATTCCGACACCAATGGCGATTGCGGCAAGGTCTGCTGCTGAAATTTGCCCTGCCATGATGGTGTCAATTAAACCTAGCCCTGCTTGAGAGAATTGGGTCATTAAAATTGGAATCATGAGTGCCAATAATTTTTTGAGTTCAGTGCGAAAGCTCGCAGCCTGTGTCATACAAAGTACTCTTATATTGCGGTCGTGGTTTTGTAATAACTAAAGCACCCAGTAGGCACTTAAATTGTTGTGATTTAAACAGGTGGCAATATAGCAAAATCTCATTCAAAAAACTGCTTTTACCTGAGCAAAGCGTTTAATTGCGACAAGATTATTTTATTGTGACTGCCGCAATTGATAAGACAGCATGTTAATATTAACTTTGAAAAACCACCTTGTAATTGAGTTAAATTTTTGACTGTATTAAGCCCCCAAAGTATTCCGTTATCTTTGTATATCCACATGCCGTGGTGCGTAAAAAAATGCCCATATTGTGACTTTAACTCACATACTGTGCCCGATGGAACATTGTCTTTAGATTTAGAGCAACAGTATTTAAAGGCATTGGTTGAAGACTTAAATACACAGCTTGAATATGTCCAAGGGCGTGCAATTGAAAGTGTTTTTATTGGTGGGGGGACGCCGTCGCTCATTTCTGCTCGTGGCTATGCATGGTTATTTGAGCAGATTAAAAGAAAAATCAATTTCACGGCAGACTGTGAAATTACCTTAGAAGCCAACCCTGGTACGCTAGAGCATCAACCTTTTGAAGACTACTTAAATGTAGGGGTCAACCGTTTGTCACTCGGAGTACAAACTTTTGATACGGTGCATTTAAAGAAACTGGGTCGTATTCACTCGGCTGATAATGCAACGGATGCCATACAAAAAGCCAAGCAAGCAGGTTTTCGCCGTGTAAATGTCGACTTAATGCATGGCTTACCTGAGCAAACCTGTGAGCAAGCATTATTTGATTTAAAACAAGCGGTAGAACATGGTGCAACACATATTTCTTGGTATCAACTGACCATTGAACCGAATACCGTTTTTTTCCGAACCCAACCCATTTTACCGCATGAAAACACCTTAGAAGACATACAAGTCAAAGGCGAAGCCTATTTAACCGCTCAAGGTTTCAAACAGTACGAAGTATCTGCATGGCGAAAAGAAGCGCCATCTTTGCATAATATGAATTATTGGCAGTTTGGTGACTATCTAGCCATAGGGGCGGGGGCACATGGTAAAGTGACTTTGCCTGATGGTGTTTATCGCTTTCAAAAAACGCGGTTGCCAAAAGACTACTTAGCACAAGTGCCTGCACCAAACCTTCAGTGGCAACAGATTGCTGCTGACGATATGCCTTTTGAATTTATGATGAATGTCTTACGTTTAAATGAAGGCATTCATGCACAAGCTTATACAGAGCGAACAGGGCTTTCTTTAGCTCATTTACAGCCCAAAATTAAGCAACTACAACAACAACAGCTACTTTGTGATGCTGCTGATGTATTGGCCTGTACGCGAAAAGGACATTTGTTTTTAAACAGCGTGTTAGAGCAGTTTTTATAGCGTGCCATGCCGTTACTTTAAGCTTAAAAAGTCTGCTAAATTTGGTTTGCAACCATTCCAAATTTCAAAGGAAACAATCGCTTGACCCACAAGCATGCCAAAACCATCGCTGTAGGGAATGCCACGTTGTTCAGCCTGTGCTAAAAATGTAGATGGTTTGCCATAGGCCATTTCATAGGCGTGGCTAAATTGCAGTGTATCGGGGAGTACTAATGCATCACCTGACAGCGAAGCAGAAGTTGCGTTAATGACTAAATCAAATTCACCTGCCAAGTCATCTAAAGCACATGCATTGAGCGTTGTCGAGCCGACTTGGTTTTTAAGGTCTGCAACCAGTTGAGTTGCTCTTGTGAGCGTGCGATTGGCAATGACAATCTCTTGAGCACCTGCATGTGCGAGGGGGAGTACCACGCCACGAGTTGCACCGCCTGCACCTAAAATGAGAATTTTTGCACCTTGTAAAGACCAACCAAGGGCGTGAATTGCATCAACTAAACCTTGTCCGTCAGTATTGTCGCCATAAATTTTCCCTTCTTTTGACCACAGTGTATTTACAGCTTTGGCTGCTTTTGCACGGTCAGTCAGTACATCACACAATAAAAAAGCATCTTCTTTAAAGGGCACAGTGACATTCATTCCTTGACCACCTTGTTTAAAAAATGCAAAAACAGTGGTTTTAAATGCAGGGACTTCTGAAAAAATTTTGTCGTAATCTAGTGTAATATTTAGTTTTTTTGCAAAGGCTTGATGTAATTCAGGCGAGCGCGAGTGTTGAATAGGGTTCCCAATCACTGCAAATTTTTTAGTTTGATTCATAGACGGTACTTTAATGAATTGAATAAATTTCATGTAAACATATCATAACAAAAATACCGCCATAAAAACGATGGTTGTTGAATATTTGAGCGTATGATAGATTGTTATTTTTAATAATAAGTGAGATAAAATCGAAAGAAATAAGATGTTATGTAGATAAAAACAACAATCGAAACAATAAATTTGGAGTCAATAATGTCAATAAGCCCAATCGAGCTACTAAAACAGAAAGTTACACCACAGATTGTAAGTGCCCAACAGCTAGAGATTGATGCAGATAAGAAAGCATCTTTACTCGCTCAGTTTTATCCTATTTTTTTGTCATTACTATATAAGTTCCCAGACAGAGTTGATGCGATTTTAGCGAATAAAGGCAGTGCTCTTGCGCATCTGTTTGCTGATGATGCACCCATTACGAAACAGTTGGTTCATCGTTTAGCAAGCCACCATAGTTTGCCGGATCAAACAGTAGTTTCATTACTTGATCAGTCCATTGTACCGAGTATTGAAGCCATTAAAGATGAAGTTGGTCCGCATGGTTTTGCAGGTTATTTATCTGAGCATATGACCACAATTGCTAGCGCTTTTCCTGCATGGGCCTCAGGTCTACTATCTGCTTTGGGGTTAGGTGCAGTACTTGGAAGTGAAATAAAATCACAGCATGTCTATGCACAAAAAACAGATAAACCTATCAGTATTTTTAGAAAAATATTTCCGATTCTTGCATTAATTATTTTAGCAATTCTAGTCTTCTTCGGTTTAAGGTCATGCCAAAAACCGAATGAGCCTGTAACCAGTCCATCTACTGCAAGTGAGGCATCGTCAAGTGCTTCTGCGCCAAGTAATGCTTCTGATGTTGCAAAAACTACAGCACCCGCTTATTTGGCTTTAATATCAGGAAAAGAAAATACACTTCATTCGTGTGTGGCGAAAGTGGGTAATGATTCATTGGCAGTCAAGATTAAGTCTGCGATAGAAAAAGTATTTGGTGCCGCAATTTCAAATTGTAAGGTGATGGCAGACACAGCATATGCGACTGATTTGCCAAGTACGGCTCATTTAGAAGCCATTTTAACTGCGATTAATAAAGTTCCTGATGCAAGTTTTGAGTGGAAGGGTAATCAATTTTTTGTCAATGCGCCCAATAAGGCAGCACTTGCTACATTGGTAACTGAAATTAAGGGTCTTGCTCCAGATTTAGAGGTAACAGCGACTGTACCATTGAATGAAGAGCAATCTGTAAGTCAAAGTATTGATGACAGTAAACAGGCTTTAGCAAACTTAGGTCAACAAGCAAAACTTGAAGATATTGCACATGCATTGAACTTGCAAATTATTAACTTCCCGACAGGTTCAAGAGATTTACCTGCGCGTAATAAAGAAATTTTAGACCAAGCGGTGACCTTGCTTAAAGATGTACCTCATGTGAAATTGATTGCCGATGGCTACACAGACTCGACAGGAAATGCAGAAGCCAATAAAAAGCTGTCTCAACGCCGTGCCCAATCTGTTGTAGACTACTTGGTTGAAAAGGGCATATCTGCTGATCGATTACAAGCTGTAGGCTATGGTGCAGATAACCCTGTGGCTGACAATGCCACTGCAGAGGGACGTTTTAAGAACCGCCGTATTGAGTTTAAAGTGATTGATACTGCAAATGGGCAAACAGATGTTGTAAAAAGCCAATAATTTTATATATCAATAAAAAATGCAGACCACGGTCTGCATTTTTTATTTAAATGGTCTTGATTTATGGGTTACAGATGTCTTGCACTTTTTCAATGACAAATAATGATAAAAATAGGCAGATTGACAGCGCTAAAATGACACTGACAGTAATAGATACACTGTCAAATAACACATCATTACTATGCCTAAAAACAGAGCCGATTGCACTTAACATCAGGGCTGTAGAAATTGTTGAGAGCGTCAGCCATTTATGTTGATGAAGATGCTTAAGCATAATTTTTATAAATCCTACACGCTTACGCTGTGCTTAATAATATTTAGACCATATCATAGAGTAAATCTATTAAATAAATATGAATAAATTAAAATTTATCCATAAAAATCTTAACAGAATGTAAGCGGTTCAAAAATTAATGACTTCAACCACATGCTTATTGAGTAGGCGGTGCTAAAGTGAGCCAGTCACGAGGCTTTAGATAATAGCTTGTTAAGCGCTCTTCAGCAGATCCTTCTTCCCATATTGGTCTATAGCTCCAGCTGACTGCATTGGGTAAACTGACCAAAATAGATTCAATCCGCCCACCTGTTTGTAAGCCAAACAGCGTGCCTCGGTCATACACCAAGTTAAACTCAACATAACGGCCACGGCGATAGAGTTGAAAATCTCTTTGTGCTTGGGTGTAGGGTTGTTCACGATGCTTCTCAAAAATAGGAATGATGGCATTTAAGTAGCCATTGCCCACGGCTTGAATATATTTAAAGCAGGTTTCAAAGTCCCAGCGGTTTAAATCATCAAAGAACAAGCCACCTACGCCACGCTGTTCGTCACGGTGCTTGAGGTAAAAGTAATCATCACACCATTGTTTGTGTTCTGCATAGACTGTATCGCCAAATGGTTTGCATAAATCAAAAGCATTTTTATGCCATTGCTGAATGTCTTCGTCATCTGCATAAAATGGTGTTAAATCGAAACCACCACCAAACCACCAAATGGGGTCTTGTCCCTCAGGTTCTGCTACAAATAAACGAATATTGGCATGAGAGGTGGGAATGTGTGGGTTCTTCGGATGAATGACCAATGATACGCCAAGTGCTTGAGCCTTTGCCCCTGCAATATTAGGGTGTCGAGCAGTGGCAGAGGCAGGTAAGTTTTTAATATCGATGTGTGAAAACATCACGCCACCTTTTTCAATCACTGTACCATCTTGTAGTACGCGTGAACGGCCACCGCCACCTTCTGTACGTATCCAATCATCAATGATAAATTTTGCAGTTCCCTGACCTGACATTTCTTGTTGTTCTAGTGCTGTACAAATACGTGCTTGTAAATCAAGTAGAAAGTCTTTAACGCGCTGAATATCTACATGAGATGGGTTTTGCATAACAACCTCATAGTGATTAGTTGTAGTCGGTAGAGCCACTATAAGAACATAAAACCATAGAAAAAGTAAGGGATTTAATATGGATAAAATCCCTTAACTTAATTTATTTTTTAATTTAAGAGCGTCGGTTAAAGTCTTCTTTTTTATACAGGTGTGACATACGACTCACTTTGGTTTTTAAGTAAGACTCATTAAATGGGTTTAGTCCCACAGTTAAAGCCACACGATCAGTCACATCTATGCCTAAGTCGGTGAGTGCTTGTACTTTTAATGGGTTGTTGGTAATCAGTTTGACTTGCTTGACTTTTAAATGATCGAGCATGATTTTACACATATCATAACGTCGTGCATCTGCAGGCAAGTTCAACATGAGGTTTGCATCAACGGTATCATGTCCTTGGTCTTGTAAAGCATAGGCACGAATTTTATTGGTTAAGCCAATGCCACGACCTTCTTGGCGTAAATATAAAATCACGCCTTGTTCAGCATCTTGAATCATTTTTTGCGTGGCTTGTAATTGGGGGCCACAGTCGCATTTGAGTGAAGCAAACGCATCACCTGTTAGACATTCTGAATGAATGCGAACCAATACAGGCTGAGCAGGAGCCTCAGCATTTACCAAGCCTTTAGATAGAGCAACATGTTCCTCTTTGGTTTCTGGATCTTGAAATACACTAATCTCAAAGTTACCAAAAGCCGTTGGGAGTTGAGAGGTTGCGATAAATTTTATCGGCATAAAATACATTCTTCCATATTATAACTATTAAAAATTATAGCCCAAGCAGATGTCTTACGTAGATTAAATATACAAAAACGCCATCAAATATTTTATTTTCATCAAAAGTTAAAAATTAGTCATTGAATAAGGGTTCATTTTTTTTAGATAATTTACATAGATATACGGTAAGTGTTCACACTAAAATACATCTTTGCATATATTACATTGAAAATAAGTACCGATGATATAGAATTGTCGGTTTCAATATTACCCCCTAGCTTCGGGTTTGCCAGGCTAAAAAAGGCTCCGCTACATATGTTGTATACAGAAATACCAGCTCAGCGTCCTGTTACGCCATTGTTAGATCAGATTCATGGTCCTGAACAATTACGTCAATTTGCTTCATCACAACTTGTGCAAGTGGCAAATGAGTTACGTCAATACATTTTGTATGCGGCAGGAAAAAGTGGTGGCCATTTTGGAGCCAACTTGGGTGTGGTAGAGCTGACAATTGCATTACATTATTGTTTAAACACGCCACTAGACCGTTTAATTTGGGATGTGGGTCATCAAGCCTATCCACATAAAATTCTGACAGGTCGCCGTGAGCAAATCACAACAATCCGATCAAAAGGTGGTTTAGCGGCTTTCCCTACAAGAGATGAGTCTATTTTTGATACGTTTGGGGTTGGACATTCATCAACGGCAATTTCTGCTACTGTGGGTATGGCGTTGGCCCGCCGTTATCAAAAGAAACCTTGCGAAGTGGTTGCCGTAGTTGGTGATGGTGCAATGACTGCAGGTATGGCATTTGAAGCCATGAATGATGCAGTCGCTCATCAAGCTGATATTATGGTGGTGCTGAATGATAATGACATGTCAATTTCATGTAGTACAGGTGGATTTGCCAAGCACTTGGCAGGCATTTGGCAACAAGGCCAATTTGTTAATATTGATGTCAATGGTAAGCCTGTACTTGAGCCACACCCAGACTGGGAATACCGCTCAAGACTACATCAACCTGCAACCCAAGAAACAGATAACTTATTTAAAGCGATTGGTTTTGAGTACTATGGTCCATTTGATGGACATGACCTCGAGCAAATGGTGCGCGTGTTTAATGCAGTTAAACAGCGTAAAGGCCCACGCTTAATACATGTTTATACTAAAAAAGGTAAAGGTTTCTCGCCTGCAGAAGCAGACCCAATTCAATATCATGCTATTGCTAAAGTCTCGCAAACTGTCACCACGCAGCCTGTGATCACATCGAAAAAAGCACCAAAATATTCAGATGTGTTCGGACAGTGGTTATGTGATGAAGCCGCGCAAGATCCACGACTCCTTGCCATTACCCCTGCCATGTGTGAGGGTTCTGGTATGGTTGAATTTGCAAAAACATACCCAAATCGCTTCTTTGATGTTGCCATTGCAGAGCAACATGCGCTGACTTTAGCTGCAGGTATGGCTTGTGAAGGGGTTAAGCCAGTCGTTGCTATTTATTCGACCTTTTTGCAACGTGGTTATGATCAACTGATTCACGACATTGCGTTACAAAATTTAGATGTGACTTTTGGAATTGACCGTGCAGGGCTGGTGGGTGAAGATGGCCCAACACATGCGGGTGTATATGACTATGCGTACATGCGTACGATTCCAAATTTGGTATTAATGGCACCGAAAGATGAAAATGAATGCCGTCAAATGTTGCATACAGCATACCATTACGCAGGCCCTGCTGCTGTGCGTTACCCAAGAGGTGCAGGTTTAGGCGTGACAATGGATGCAGACTTTACACGTTTAGAGATTGGTCGTGCTGAAGTCGTATTGCAGTTGAATGCAAAAAGTGATGAGCAGATTACAATTTTGGCTTTTGGTAGTCGTGTTGCACCTGCAATGCAGGCTGCACAATCTATTTTTGAGCATTTAGATGTAGGCGTGTGCGTTGTAAATATGCGTTACATTAAGCCGCTAGACCACCAACTGATTGATTTATATAGCGACAAAACCAATCTATTTGTGACTGTAGAAGAACATGCAGTCATGGGCGGAGCAGGCAGTGCTGTAAATGAATATATGGCTCAAGCCAATATTGTAAAACCAATCATTCACTTAGGCTTGCCAGATTGCTTTTTAGAGCATGCAGAGCACAGTCAAATGTTGCAAGATGCAGGTCTTGATGCAACAGGTATTGCGCATAGTGTGGAGCAGGCATGGCATAAAACAATGCAGGTCATTTTATAATTTTGAAATTATTTTAGAATAAATCCTATCTAAAATAGGGCTAATTTGCTAAAATAATATGGCTTATATGCATTACTCTTTGTCAAAATCTTCAATATTTAGTGTGGGTGTTTAATGGAACCGATGGTGGTCATGGCTGCAAGAGCAGCTCAATTAGTTGGTCAAGAGCTTTTAAAGGCACATCAAAATCGTCATAAATTAGACCTACAGGTTGAAGAAAAAGGCATTGAGGGCCCAGTTACTCGTGTTGATCGTTATATCGAGCAATTAACCATTGATACGCTTCGCAAAAGCTATAAAAATCACAGCTTTTTAGGCGAAGAGTTTGGTTTACAAGAGGGTAAAGGTCACGATGCTGATTGGTGTTGGGTGATTGACCCACTTGACGGCACGTTAAACTTTATTCAAGGTTTACCACACTTTTGTATTTCGATTGCTGTTCAACACAAAGGTGTGACACAGCATGGTGTGATTTATGACCCTGTTCGTGATGAATTATTCTCTGCAAGTCGTGGCCGTGGTGCGGTATTAAACCAACGCCGTATTCGTGTGAATGTCAAAGAAAGCTTAGAAAACACATTTATTTCTGTAGGTCATGCTTACCGTGCTAAGCGTGGTGAAGAAGTTGTATCTTATGCAAAACAGCATTTTGATGCGATGTTAGCGATTACAGAAGCAGGTGCACAATTCCGCCGTGGTGGTTCAGCTGCACTTGACTTAGCATATGTTGCGGCTGGTCGTTTTGATGGTTTCTTTGAACTGGGTTTAAAGCCATGGGATATTGCTGCAGGCGAACTTATTGTAAAAGAAGCAGGTGGTATTGTTGTTGATGCACGTGGTGGCTCAGATTCAATGCAAAATGGCCAAGTGATTGCAACGTCAATGAAAATGTTGAAGCCATTGATGCAAGCTGTAACGCCATCTTGGAAAGATGCTGTAAAATAATTGTTATTAGTGATTCAATAAAAGGGCAATTAAAGATTGCCCTTTTTATATTTATTTAAAAAAACAAAAAAATAACGTGACATTTAAAAAAACATTGCTATAATTCGCCCACGCACTTCATTTCCGTTCATTACCTGAACATTTCTCTTCTTATTATTGTGTATGCGCGTCGGTCCATAGAGGACGAACTCTCGCGCCCCAATCGCTGAAAGCGATTCTTCAGGTTGCTATCGTATCAAGCGTGCGTACTATCCACATCGTCGTATCTCGGATCGCCGCTGAATCTTATAATTATTCAGCTGATGTTACTGGCCGCTGTTGCCGATGTTTATTTTTCATTATTAAATGGAGCACCCACTTTGGGTGAGACTCTCTATGAGCAAAACTTTTGCCGATTTTTCATTACACGAATCTCTTAAACAAGCATTAGAGGCGCTAAATTTTACAAGCCCAACGCCTGTACAAGAGCAGGCGATTCCAGCCGCTATCGCTGGTAAAGACTTACTTGTATCTAGCCAAACTGGTTCAGGTAAAACAGCAGCATTTTTATTGCCAACATTAAACCAACTTGCATCAAGCGACGTACTTGTATCATTCAAAGACCGCATGCGTGCAGTCACTCAACCCAATATTTTAGTGCTTTGCCCAACACGTGAACTTGCACAGCAAGTGAGCCAAGATGCAATTGCATTTGTTCGCCACATGAAAGGTGTTCGTATTGCCGCTGTTATGGGTGGTATGCCTTTTGGTAAGCAAATTCAACAGCTTAAAGGTGCACAAGTTGTTGTTGCAACACCTGGTCGTCTATTAGATTTAGTTAACCGTCGTCAAATCAAACTTGACCAAGTAGATGCGTTAATTGTCGATGAAGCTGACCGTATGCTAGATTTAGGTTTCTCTGAAGACCTAGAGGCAATCAGTGATTTTGCAAGCAACCGTAAGCAAACATTAATGTTCTCTGCAACATTTGCAGGCCGTATCATCAATCTTGCTGAACGCATGATGAACGACCCACAGCGTATTGCGATTGAAACTGGTCACTCAACCAACACAGATGTAACGCAAACATTACATTGGACTGATGGTTTTGAGCACAAGAAAAAATTGCTTTCTCATTGGTTAAGCGATGAAAGCTTAGATCAAGCTGTTGTATTTGCAAGCACACAAGAAGACACAGATATGTTGGCTGAAGAGCTAGCAGAAGCGGGTCACTCTGTTGTTGCTTTACACGGTGCAATGCCACAAACCGTACGTAACCGTCGTTTACGCAGTATTCGTGAAGGTCGTGCACGTATTTTAGTTGCAACTGATGTTGCTGCACGTGGTCTAGACGTTCCGACAATTTCTCACGTGATTAACTTTGGTTTACCAATGAAAAACGAAGACTATGTACACCGTGTAGGTCGTACAGGTCGTGCTGGCCGTACAGGTCAAGCAGTGACATTGGCAACGTATCGTGAGCGTGGCAAGATTCGTGCTTTAGAAGACTACTTAGAAACAAACCTAAAAGTATCTGAAATTGAAGGTCTAGAGCCATCTCCACCTCCTGCTCGTTCACGTCGTGACGGTGGCAATGGTCGTGGTAATGGCGGTGGTAAACGTGATGGCCGTCGCGGTGGTGGTTTTGGTGGTGGTCGTCGCTTTGAAGGCGAAAACAAATTTAAACGTGATGGTGACCGCCCACGTCGTGAATTTAATTCAGACCGTCCAAGCCGTGATGCGGGTTCAGATCGCCCACGTCGTGAATTTAACTCAGACCGTCCGAACCGTGATTTTGGTTCAGATCGCCCACGTCGTGAATTTAACTCAGACCGTCCGAACCGTGATTTTGGTTCAGATCGTCCAAAGCGTGAGTTCAACTCAGATCGCCCACGTCGTGAATTTAATTCAGACCGTCCGAACCGTGATTTTGGCTCAGATCGTCCAAAGCGTGAGTTCAACTCAGATCGTCCACGTCGTGAATTTAATTCAGACCGTCCGAACCGTGAATTTGGTTCAGATCGTCCACGTCGTGAGTTTAACTCAGACCGTCCAAACCGTGATGCGGGTCGTTTTAATGATAAGCCTCGTTTTGGTGCTTCAGATGACAACCGTGGCAACCGTACAGATTACAGAAAATCAAGCAAGCCAGCTGGTGAGCGTCGTTTTGATGACCGCCCACGTCGTAAATTCAACGACTAATTTGCTTTAGATGTAAAAAAGCCAGTATTTATACTGGCTTTTTTTATGTGCTTTTAAAAGATTTGATCATTCTACAATTTTTAAGCTTGGTCTCTTTTTAACTTCAGCAACTGGCTCTTCTGCTTGTTTTTCTTCAGGTTTAGGGGCTTGCACACCATCATATTCGGTTGGATCAAAAAATAAGCCTTGTCCATTTTCTTTGGCATAAATACCAATCAATGCTGCAAATGGCACATAAATATGCTTCGACACGCCACCAAATCTTGCAGAAAAGGTAATGGCATCATTGCTCATATTAAGTTGGTGTACGGCATGAGGGGCTGTATTGAGAACAATTTGTCCATCTTTAACAAATTGTAAGGGTACATCTGTATTGGGTTGTGTTGCATCCACCAATAAATAAGGTGTGAGTTGGTTATCACAAATCCACTCATAAATGCCACGTGCAAGATACGGGCGTGTAGGCGTGAGTTGTATTTCTTGGTCAGACATGGGTTTACTCTAGCGTTTTACAATATGTTTACTATACCTATTTTTTTCTTGTGTTGTCATGGCTTTGACAAAGCCTGTACGATTAAATATTTTTTGTTGGTATAAAAGAATCGCTCGACACTGTGCAGGTGGTAGTTGAATTCCCATCTCTTCTAAGCGCAGTAACATTGGAGCAATCATACAATCTAAGACTGAAAAATGATCAGACATAAAAAAAGGAAAATGTTGAAACAGTGGTGTGAGCGAGATAAGCGTATCTTTTAACTTTTTTTGTGCGAGTTGTTTCTTTTGAGGATCTAAACTATCGGCATGGCGTAGCATGTGGTCAGCCAATTGAAACCAATCTTTTTCAAAACGCCAAATATATTGCCGTTGTTCTGCACGTTGAATAGGGGTGTCTGTAAATAGCTTGTTTTGACGGTAACGATCATCTAAATATTCGGCAATAATTGCAGTATTAAACAGTTTAACGCCTTGATCGAGCAGTACAGGTAGATTTTGATATGGACTGAGTGAGATGAAGTCTTCATCATCATAGTCTGTTAAAATCAGTTGATGTTTTATCTCTTTTTCAGCAAGCATAAAACGTACCCAGTGTGATCTAAAATCATCTGAGTGACTCAGTAGAGTCATACTTTGATTGTCTGAAATGTCGAGTGTCATGAAAATACTGCAAGTTTACGTCAATCATTTAGCATACTAAAAATATGTTTTAAAAGCACGGGTTAAGCCGTTTCTTTTCTTGCATACAATCATGTACGATTTAGGTTATTCAAGTTGAATTTTAAGCAAATGATTATCTTGGTATGTTGAGATCATATACCCATCATAGCATCCTGATAATAAATTCTATGCCAAATTTAGCACAATATAGTTGTAGTTTATGTGTATGCTTTTTATGTTCATTGAGCTTTGCACAAGATACGCGGTCAGTGGTTGAACCCAAACAACCTAAAATATGCCAAACATTATTTGCAAATAATGATGACAGTACGCAAAGTATTCAGACTGCACTGATGAATTGTGCGAAAGGTCAAGCTGTAGCACTTAAAAAAACAGCCACTCAAACTGTATTTTTAACAGGACCTTTGCATGTGCCAACAGGTGTAAGTCTAGAAATTGATTCAGGTGTGGTATTACATGCAATGAATCGAAGTGCAGTTTTTGATCGAGGAAATCACAGTTGTGGCACTTTGGGAGGAGATGGGAATGGTTGTTTACCCATAATTACCTTTGACCATGTTTCTGGCAGTGGAATTTATGGCCCAGGAGAAATAGATGGCCAAGGCGACCAACAATTACAAGACCAGCCATGGAGTTGGTGGCAATTGGCAAGACAAGCACAGCATCTACACGAGAAATATAGTTCACCCCGTTTAATTCAAATCAACCATAGCCATGATTTGACTTTTTATCAGTTAAATATTCAAAATGCACCACACTTTGGGTTGGTTTTTGCACAAAGTAATGGTTTAACAGTATGGGGATTACATTTAGATAACCCAAGTGATGCTCGAAATACAGATGCTATAGATATTAACTCATCGGAAAATGTCACCATTACACACAGTTATATTTCTACAGGCGATGACCATATTGCGATTAAAGCCAATATACATACAGGCCCATCACATCATATCTCTATTATTGATAATGATTTTGGTGCAGGGCATGGTTTATCTATTGGCAGTGAAACGCAAGCAGGTGTTTATGCGGTAGATGTTGATGGGTTGTCTATTCATAATGCGGAAAATGGGTTGAGAATTAAAAGTGACCGTTCGGCAGCAGGTGAGGTTTCTCAAGTGGTGTATAAAAATGTGACATTAGCAAATGTAAAACATGCCTTAGTCCAAGATACTGTGTATGAAAATAAAGCGGGGGATACGAAGGCCAATTGGCATGATATTCAGTACCAAAACATTCAAATTTTAGGTAAATCACAGCTGGTTTTTAATGGTTTAAATGCAGTGCAACCTTTAGAAATTCATTTACAAGATGTGCATGGCTTAGAGGATGTAGATTGGTTAGTACAACGTGCAAATGTAAAAAAATAATCATGCACGGATAAAAAAACCTCGGAAAATCCGAGGTTTTTTGTCCAGTATCTTTAACCGAATTAACGCTTAGAGAACTGAGGACGCTTACGTGCTTTACGTAAACCAAGTTTCTTACGTTCAACTTCACGAGCATCACGAGTAACGAAACCAGCTTGACGAAGTGAAGATTTCAACGTTTCGTCAGATGCAATCAATGCACGAGTAATACCGTGACGGATAGCACCAGCTTGACCACCAATACCACCACCTTTTACAGTGATGTAAAGGTCGTATTTAGTTACAACGTCAAGTAACTCTAATGGTTGACGAACAACCATACGTGCAGTTTCACGACCGAAGTATTGCTCTAAAGAGCGGTTGTTAATTTTGATGTTTCCTGTACCAGCAGACAAGAAAACACGTGCAGTTGCGGTCTTACGGCGACCTGTACCATAATTAGTAGCCATGTGCAGTATCCCTTAGACGTCTAAAACTTGTGGCTGTTGAGCAGTATGAGGGTGCTCGCTACCAGCATACACTTTCATTTTCTTGATCATAGCATAACCAAGAGGGCCTTTTGGCAACATGCCTTTTACAGCGCGTTGGAAGATTTCTTCAGGTTTATGTGCAACTAACTTTTCAAAGTTAGTTTCTTTTAAACCGCCTGGGAATTCAGTGTGGCGATAGTATTTTTTGTTCAAAGACTTCTTACCAGTCACTTGAACTTGCTCTGCATTGATCACAACGATGTAATCGCCAGTGTCAACGTGAGGTGTGAAAGATGTTTTGTGCTTACCACGTAAACGGCGAGCGATTTCAGTCGCTAAACGACCAAGAGTTTTGCCAGAAGCATCAACAACGAACCAGTCGTGTTGAACCTCAGCTGGCTTTGCGCTGAGAGTTTTCATCTACTACATTACCTATTATAGTTGGTTTGAACATGAGAGTGCTCAAACAATAAAAAAGTTGGACATCTATGAAAAAATCATTTGAGGCCACAACATCAATATAAAATTGAGGGCACATTCTAGCTTAATCACTAGACAATGAAAAGTAATTTAGCTGTATTTTTTAGTTTGATTTAGCAAAATGCAACAGTCTAGCAGTCCAGTTGGCGTATAATTGTCAAACTTAGTATTGATGACTGAAAACTTACGGGAAGATCTATGAAACCACTTTATGTGACCAGTGGCGAACCTGCGGGTATTGGGCCAGATATTTGTTTGTCTTTGGCAAGTCAGGTATATGAGCGTCCTGTGGTGGTTTTAGCAGATTTAGATTTAATGCAAGCCCGTGCTCAGCAGTTAGGGTTGCGTGTTGAATGTATTATTTATACAGGTCAATCTGTGCCTGCACCGCTGAATCAACTGTATATTGAACCTGTGGTATTAAATGATCATGTGCAAGCAGGTGAGCTAAATATAAAGAATGCAAGCTATGTCATAGAACAACTCAAACGTTCTGCTGAGTATGCTTTATCTGGAAAAAGTGTAGGTGTTGCGACAGCACCTGTGCAAAAGTCGGTGATCAATGATGCAGGTATTGCATTTAGTGGCCATACAGAGTTTTATCAGGAGATGGCGGGCGTGCCACAAGTGGTGATGATGTTGGCCACAACCTCACTGAGAGTGGCATTGGTCACGACGCATTTACCTTTAAAAGCAGTGGCAGAAAATATTACCCCACAGCGTTTAACCCAAGTGATTGATATTTTGATTGCTGATTTAAAAGAAAAATTTAAAATTACTCAGCCTAAAATATTGGTCTGTGGTTTAAACCCACATGCAGGTGAGGGGGGATATTTAGGCCATGAAGAGATTGATACCATTAACCCTGTGTTGATGGGGTATCGTGAGTGTGGTGAACAGATCAGTTTGGCATTGCCTGCAGATACGTTGTTTAGACCAGATTATTTAAAAGATGCCGATGCCGTGTTGGCAATGTATCATGATCAAGGGTTACCTGTGTTAAAATCACAAGGATTTGGTGAAGCGGTCAATATTACCTTAGGTTTGCCGTTTATTCGCACTTCTGTTGACCATGGTACGGCACTGAGTCTAGCAGGTACAGGTCAAGCCAAAGCTTCTAGTTTACATGTGGCTGTAATGTTGGCATTACAGTTGGCACATGCTAAATAATTTGTTGGAATTTATATATGTATCAGATTAATGCCTTGAACCCAAAAGAAGAAGGGCATCAGGCAAGAAAACGCTTTGGGCAAAACTTTTTACACGATCAGCGTGTGATTGCAAAAATTGTACGTGCAGTACACCCAAGAGATGGTGAAAATATTGTTGAAATTGGCCCAGGTTTAGCCGCTTTAACTTCGCCACTGATTGGTGAGTGTGATGCACTCACAGTTGTTGAGTTAGACCGAGATTTAGCCGCAGGCTTACCGGGGCGGGTACCTCATCCTGAGCGTTTAACGATTATTGAAGCTGATGCATTAAAGTATGATTTTTCAACGCTATTTCAGCCTGAAAAGCCATTGCGTATTGTGGGTAACTTGCCATATAACATTTCAACACCACTACTTTTTCACCTTTTAACCTTTGGTGGCAACATTAAAGACATGCACTTCATGTTGCAAAAAGAGGTGGTTGACCGTATTACTGCTGAGCCAAATACCAAAGAATATGGTCGTTTGTCGGTCATGATTCAGTATTACAGCAAAGCAAGTTTTTTATTTGAAGTCCCACCGGGTTCATTTAATCCACCGCCTAAAGTGACCAGTGCAGTTTTTCGTCTTGTGCCATACGAAACTAAGCCATTGGTGGCTAAAAATGAAAAAGCTTTGGCGCGTTTGGTGGCACATGTATTTACGCAACGCCGTAAGACTTTACGTAATAGTTTAAAAGGTATGCTGTCTGAAAATGCCTTTGAAGCTACAGGCATTAACCCTATGGCACGACCTGAAACGTTGACATTGGCAGAATTTGTGGCGCTTTCAGATCAAATGCTTGCGGCTTAATATCATGAAAAAGTCGAATTATGTGATCGGTGATGTACAAGGGTGTTATCAAGCATTGTTATTATTGCTTGATGAGATTGCATTTGATCCATCACAAGACTTTTTGTGGTTTACAGGTGACTTGGTTGCACGTGGTGAAGACTCGTTGTCTGCACTGCGTTTGATTAAAACATTGGTCATGCAAGGCTGTGCAGCAACAGTATTGGGTAATCATGATTTAACCCTTTTAGCCTGTGCTAGGGGTTTAAAGAAAATCAATAAAAAAGACCGTATTGATGATGTCTTGCGTGCAGATGATGCATTAGAGTTAATGGATTGGTTACGTCAGCAACCGTTATTTTTACGTTTAAATGAAAATACTGTGATGACCCATGCAGGTATTCCTCATATTTGGTCAATCACACAGGCGCAGGCCTATGCGCATGAGGTAGAAGTCATTTTGCAAGATCAAGATTGGCATAAAGTCGATCTTTTTTTAGCCCAAATGTATGGGAAAAAGCCAAATCTTTGGTCAGATGACTTAATGAGTGAAGATCGTTTTCGGGTGATTGTGAATTATCTGACCCGTATGCGTTTAATTGCTCACGATGGTACGCTTGAGTTTAGTTTTAAAGAAAGCTTATCTGATCCTATGCCAGATGGGTTTATGCCGTGGTTTGAACATCATAGCACAGGCCAAGACCGACAGCAGATATTCTTTGGGCATTGGGCTGCATTAGAAGGGCAGACTCATCAGGCGTTAGTACATAATGTCGATGGTGGTTGTGTGTGGGGAAATCGTTTAATTGCACATCGTTTAGAAGATGGGCTGGTTTTTTCAGTCCCTAACCCAGTTACTCATATTTAGCCATGAATTAAAGAGAAGGCAAGTGGTAGCCAAATGGCTGTGAATACGCCGTTTACTGCCATGCCAAAAGCGGCGTAACGCCCTGCAACAGGACTGCGTTGCCATGCTTGCACTGTACCAATGGCATGTGCAGCTAGACCTAAAGCTAAACCAACAGCACGTTCATCATGTACATTTCTGAGTATGACTGATGCAAAGCCACCGCCAATTAAACCTGATAAAATCACAATCAAACTGACCATAGACACAGGCGAGCCAATTAAAGCTGCAATGTTAAGTGCAATTGGAGTGGTCACAGCACGTGTGGCAAAGGCTAAAATTGTTGGTTCAGATAAGTGAAATAAATAGGCTAAAATCATGGGTAAGCTGACAGCACTTAAGCTGGCAAAACTTAAAATGCCAACCAGAGGTTTTAGTGCTAAGTCATCATAACGCATGGTGGCTAAAGGAATGGCCAGTGCCACAGTGGCATAACCAAGTAGGTGGTTAAAGATATTTTGTGTACTCGTAGCATAGATCTCGTAAGGTACACGCAATACATATAAAAATACGACGACCAAACACATACTGGTGACAATCACAGGAATGCGAGGCAGATAAATACTGATGCCCTTTGCGACAAGATATGCAATTAGAGTGATCGCAAAACTGTAAATAATCACGAGTGTTCCTTTAGATTTTTATAAAAAGCGTTTTGAAATGTGCGCATACACCCATAGCGGTACAAGTGTACTTACAAATAAGATGAGTAGAAATACGGGCGTTTGTTTTCCCATATGCATAAGGGTGATTAAAGCCCCTGCACAGATGGGTAAAAATGCAAAAGCACTTTCTTTCATGATTTTATTGTTGGTATCGACCACACGCAGAGGCGATTGTTTAAACTTTCGCCATAGTGCCATACAGATAAGTAAGCTGATTAAACCCAGTAAGTTACCTAATTCGGGATGATGAAGTTGCGTCATAATCCACACAGCAACTTCACGAAACAGCACAATCAGTAGTATGTTGACAATCCATGCGGGCCAATCAATGGTACTTCGTTTTTGCATTGATGATTTGCTCTAGAAAAATGATGCTAAGACATTTCTTTTTCAAATGCTTCGAGTGGTCTTTCAAATTGTTGTGCTTGCTCACCTAAAATATCTTCGAGTGGTAAATGCAGTTTTTTGATGATTTCTTCAAGTTTCTGCGGTGCAATGACAATATTTAAAATGAGGTTGCCGAAGTCATCGTAATGTTCATTTTGTATGACATTTAAGTCATATAATTGTGTTTTGAGCTTACCATATTGCGGTTGAATTGTCAGTTCAAACTGCTGTCTATGACCAAGTAAAGACTCTTGTACCGCTTGCTTGAGTAGGTCTAAGCCTTGTCCACTATGTGCAGACACATAAACACGTTCAGGTAAGTGCGGTTTGGCATAAATGATTTTGGCCTCTTCTGCACTTTGGTCAATTTTGTTGTAGATCCGCAAGGTTTGAATGTCTGCTCCAATTTCTTTAAGCACTTTTTCTACAGCATCAATTTGCTCCATCATTTCAGGGCTACTGCTGTCAATCACATGTAGTAGCAAGGTCGCTTCAAGGGTTTCTTCAAGCGTGGCTTTGAAAGATTCGACCAATGCATGCGGTAAATCACGTACGAAACCTACGGTATCTGCAAGTACTAAAGCCCCAATACCATCCCATGTTAAACGCCGTAAAGTTGGGTCAAGGGTGGCAAACAGTTGATCTGCTGCGTAGACATCACTTTGCGCTAAAATATTAAATAGGGTCGATTTTCCTGCGTTGGTGTAGCCGACAATAGATACGGTTGGAATGGCTGCTTTTTGACGGGCAGCACGGCCTTGCACACGGGTTTGACGGACTTTGTCGAGTTTGTCTTTGAGTTGCCCCATACGTACACGTAGTAAACGACGGTCAGTTTCGAGTTGTGATTCACCCGGGCCACGTAAGCCAATACCACCTTTTTGTCGTTCTAAGTGCGTCCAACCTCGGACAAGACGTGTGGATAGATGTTCGAGCTGTGCAAG
This sequence comes from Acinetobacter rathckeae, assembly GCF_015627125.1. Classification (GTDB taxonomy): domain Bacteria; phylum Pseudomonadota; class Gammaproteobacteria; order Pseudomonadales; family Moraxellaceae; genus Acinetobacter; species Acinetobacter rathckeae. Next base: position 32,339 of record NZ_VTDO01000012.1, read on the forward strand.
TTCAACTTGTAGTTTACCTTCATGGGTTCTAGCACGTTGGGCAAAGATATCTAGAATAAGACCCGTACGGTCAATGACGCGGCATTTAAAGACTTTTTCAAGGTTTCGTTCTTGTGCAGGTGACAGAGCATGGTCAAAAATGACCAGTTCTGCTTCAAGAGATTGTACGCGTTCTGCAATCTCTTCAGCTTTACCTGAACCAATAAACAGTTTCGGGTCTGGCTTTTGTCGCTGGGCCGTAATTTGTTCTAAAATGTCTGCACCTGCAGATTGTGCGAGCAGTTGAAACTCTTCTGCGTCAAGGTCTTGTAATATTTGTACGCTAACATGAACGAGTATGGCTCGTTCGCCGCCTTCATGCCGATCAAAATATTCCACGGATTGAGTTACCTACCTAAATTAAACTGTACACAAGTTAAAAAGTGTAGCATTAGGTGGTAAACAATACACTTATAAAATTGTTGAAAATATTTTGCAAACCAGCAAAAATGAACCAACATACAATATAGAACAACCCGCAATAATTTTTAACTGATACATGGCATTGTCTGGCTTCATTTTTTCGGCGGTATGATTTACAGTATTCATAACTTTTGCTCCTATCTTTAATAAACTTATTTTATTGAAATTGAACAATTAAATAAAATTGGAAAATATAATAGTTTTATTCGATTGTTTGAATGATAGGTCAATAACACTCAAAAAAGCCCTTTGTTGATAATGTGTCCCAATTATGATGAATAAAATACAAAATGTACTCGATTCGGGAAAGCGAAATGTGGCTCGTGCTTTTCTTTATGGAAAAAAAGCTGGTCATGGCGTGACTGTTATGGGGGAAGGATTTTTTGTTGTCTATAAAAATCAACTGTATAAATCACCCAACAACCCTGAAAATACCAAGTATATTCAGTGGTTTTGCCGAAAAATGTGCGATGTTTTTAATCTGAGTGTGCAAGTACATGGCCAAGTTGACCGTAAAGCAACGGCATTATGGGCAAGTAACCATGTGTCTTGGTTAGATATTTTGGTATTGGGTTCAAGCGCACGGGTGTTTTTTTTAGCCAAAGCTGAAATTGGTACATGGCCAATTGTGGGACAACTGGCTAAAAGTGGTGGTACATTGTTTATTAAACGTGGTTCAGGTGACTCGAATAAAGTACGTGAACAAATCACCACATTTTTAAAACAAGATATTCCTGTCCTGTTTTTCCCTGAAGCAACGACTTCCGACGGTACCAAAATTCAACGTATTCATGGACGTATTTTAGGTGCAGCCTTAGCGGCTGAAAAACCTGTGCAAGTGGCTTTGATCTGTTATGTCAATCAAGAAGGGCAGTTAGATCAAATCGCACCGTATTATGGTGATGTCACGATGGCGGAGCATTTGCAAAAAGTATTAGAGATGCAAAAAGTGACTGCCCATGTGATGTTTATGCCTGCAATTTCTGTACAAGGTCATAATTTAGAAAGTTTAACTGCTGCTGTAGATGCGACAATGCGTCAGGGCCTAAACACATTACATGAGCAAGTATTACATTAAGCCCTCTATCGGAAGCCAAGAAATCATTTTTAAGCCCCCTTTTTGCCACCACTGCATACTTGGTTCACTCAAGTAGTTGATTTGGCCTTGAGGGGTATCTGTGATCCATGTGATTTTTTGGTCTGGTGTTAATGTGAGTTTGTAGCTGTAGCTATTAATGTCTTTAGATAGCGTTTGGTGAATTTCTTGTGCCAATGGCTGACTATAAAGTAACACGCCAATTTCAGCATTGAGTTTTGCTGATCTTGGGTCTAAGTTAAACGAACCAATAAAGACTTGTTTATCTACTGCCATCATTTTGGCATGTAGGCTCGATCTACTTAAGGTTTTTAAACTGATTTTAGTATCACGAGAAACATTTTTGGTATACGCTTTGAGGGCTTTATCACTTAAAGTAGGTAAAAATTCATATAGTTGTACGCCATTTTTGAGTAAGTCCGTTCTATATTTTTGGTAAAAGGCATGCACTAGCCAAACGTCATTGGCTTTAAATGAGTTGGTGAGTACTCTTACTTTCACGCCTTGCTGTGCCATGTTGCTTAGTAGATTCACGCCTGTTTTTTCTGGCACAAAATAAGCAGAGACAATATCTAAATTTTCTTTGGGTTTTTCTAAATAGTTTGCCAATTGGCTTTCTAAGTAGTCTTGGGGTTTGGCTTGGTCATGTATTTTTCTGGGGTTGTCGTAAACGACTTTTGCTTTAACCCAATCTAAATCTAGTTCATGGTATAGCCATTGGTCAAAGGCGTGGGAATGGTTTGCGAGGTCTAAGTAGTTTTGTACCCCTACTTTTTCATAATGTGCGGTGAGCTGTTTTTTTAGGCTGTCATAGCGTAGTAAATGTTGGTTAGGGTTTACAATTTGCTGTACAGGGTAGGCATAAGAGTCATTCCAGTATTCATCAAATGAATGACTAATATCATTGACTGCTTGTCCAACCAAAACCACATCTAAGTCTGAAAATTGGTAGTTATCACTGGTGTAATAGTATTGATTACTCATATTTCGCCCACCAATCAAAGCGATACTCTGGTCAACTACAAAACTTTTGTTATGCATACGGCGATTGACACGCTTTAAGTCAAGCACAATATCGAGTGCACGTAAGTTTCTAAATTTATATGGGTTATATAGTTTGACTTCAATATTGGCATGTTGGCTTAATGCCAAGAAAATACCTTCCATTTCTTTGGCATTGTTGTCGTCAATCAGAAGCCTGACTTTAACACCACGGTCTGCCGCTTGAATAATTTCATAGAGTGCTAAAGCCCCAATTTTGTCGTTGTCCCAAATATAGTATTGCAAGTCGAGCGTTTTTTGTGCTTTGTTAATCAGGTTTAACCGTGCTGCAATTGCTTCTAAAGGATCAAATAAAAGATGGTATCCTGTAAGGCCAGCATGACTTTGTTTGAGTGGGGTAACAAGTTGTGAAAGTTGGGTTTGAGAGGTATCAAAATCGGTACTATAGACTGCTTTTGATACTCTAGCAGGTGGTAATGTGCTACATGCACTAAGACTCATTAAAAGACCAAGGGTGTATATGCTTCGTACGGCAGTTTTTTGAAGTGTCGATAAAGTCGGTCTATACGTCATATTGTTAAAGTAAACCTATGGTGGGTCATGTATATGTCTAGCGTAAACTTAATTTACCCTGATCTGAGGTAAAGTGTGTTGGATTCTAGTTTGTTTTTTCAAATATTTTATATCATTTTTGCTGTGTTGGTGATTTGGGCTGTTGCCATGTCATGGTATAGCCAGTCTAAAACGCTAACAACACAACCGATAAAGTCATTTATACATTTACTGGTATGGTATTTGAGTTATCTGTTATTTCCTTTATTTTTCATGTTGTTGTTGGTATGGAGTCGTGGTGCATTGTCATGGTGGGGGGCGGGCATTGGTTTAATACTGACACTGTGGCTCGGGTATGCTCGGTTTATAGAGCCCCGAACTTTAGTGGTGAAGTACACAGATTATGATTTAACAGATCAAAAAAATACGACACCTTTAAAAATTGCACTGATTGCAGATTTGCATGTTGGCCTGTTTTCAGGGGCAAAAAAACAAATTCAAATGATTGTTGAACGGATTCAAACCGAGAAACCAGACATTGTCGTGGTTGCAGGTGATTGGACATATGAGCCAACCCATCATTTGGCAGATCATTTAGTCGCTTTCCAACAGCTAGATATGCCTGTGTACTCTGTGAATGGGAATCATGATGAAACCTATCCAGGCCCGCCTATTTTGGCCTTACTTAAGTCTGCATTATCTGAGCACAATATTATAGACATTGAGCAACAAGTGATTGAGTTTGATCATTTCAGGTTGGTTGGTGTAGGTGACCTCTGGGCGGGTAAAGCAGACATGCAGTTTATTGCACAGTTACCACAAGACAAACCCTATATTATTGTGTCACATAACCCAGATACGGTAGATATGGTCCCGAAACTTGCATATAAAGCACTGATGTTGTCGGGTCATACCCACGGTGGTCAAGTTGAAATTCCGTGGTTTACCAATAACATGATGAAAAATAAATCTCGTTTAGGGCATAAGCGTGGTTTATATCAACATGAGCATGCAGATGTGTATGTGACGGTTGGTACAGGTATGGTTGGTGTACCTTTTCGTTTTCGTGTACCGCCAACCATTGACATCATATGCGTATCTTAAAAAAAACGCCCTTTTAAATCATTAAAAGAGCGACCTATAGGTTTACTGACTGGAGGGACTCAGTAAACCAAACGTAGATTAGGTTTTGCACTATGCCAGCATTGCTTGATGGCATATTTAGATACTAGCAGATGAAATTGATGATGCATCTTTTTGCAATATTTTGTTGCACTAAATTCTCATTTAGTGGGCTTCATCCCAGTTTCGTCCATGGCCAACATCTACATCTAGCGGTACAAGTAATGGGTGTACAGATGACATGATGCGAGAAATTTCAGGAATCAGCATATCGGCTGCATCACTATTCGCTTCAAAAATTAATTCATCATGGACTTGTAGCAGAAGTTTAATCTGATCTTTGGGCAGTTGTTTTTCAACTTCAATCATGGCCAGTTTAATCAGGTCAGCGGCACTGCCTTGTAGCGGTGCATTAATCGCTGCACGTTCTGCCCCTTTTCTAATCATTACGTTGCGTGCATTAATATCTGGTGTGTACAAACGTCGCCCAAGTACAGTTTCTACAAAACCTTGTTCAAGTGCCAACTGTCTGGTTTTTTGCATGTACTCGTAAATGCCTGGGTAGCGATGAAAATACTGTTTAATATAATCTCTAGACTCTTCACGGGTAAAACCAAGTTGGCGGGTCAATCCAAACTCAGACATACCATAAAGTAGACCGAAGTTGACGGCTTTGGCCTGACGGCGCTGGTTTGATGTCACATCATCTAGTGCAATGCCGAGTACTTCTGCTGCAGTACGCTTATGAATATCTTGCCCTTGGTGAAACGCATCAATGAGTGCTTCATCTTGTGAAAAATGTGCCATGAGGCGCAATTCAATTTGAGAGTAATCGGCAGCAATTATCGTTTTTCCGACAGGTGCGACAAAGGCTTTGCGAATCTGACGGCCAATGTCACTGCGAATAGGAATATTTTGTAAGTTCGGATCAGAAGATGACAAACGCCCTGTCGTGGTTACTGCCTGATGATAGCTGGTATGTACACGTAAAGTGTCATTATGTGCTTGCTCTACCAAACGATCTGTATAGGTACTTTTGAGTTTTGACAGGCTACGGTGTTCTAAAATAATTTCAGCAATTGGATGCTCAATTTTTTCAAGGACACTTTCACTGGTGCTATATTGCCCTGAAGCTGTCTTTTTACCTCCTTTAATGGTGAGTTTATCAAATAAGACCTCACCAACTTGTTTAGGCGATGCCACATTAAAGCTTTCGCCTGCAATTTCTATAGCGCGCTCTTCAAGTGAATGAATGGTTTTAGAAAACTCAGTACTTAATTTTTCTAAAAATACAGGGTCAAGCTGTACACCACGTTCTTCCATTTGCGTTAACACGGCAGCCACAGGCATTTCGACTTGATGTAAAATTTGACTTAACTCAGCTGATGCCTGTAATTTTTCATGCAACACTTCATATAGACGATAAGTTACGTGTGCATCTTCGGCCGCATAGTGAGCCGCGGTTTCGAGTTCAATTTGATTGAAAGTTTTTTGCTTTGCGCCTTTTCCTGCAATTTGCTCAAATGTCGTACTTAAATGGCTGAGGTATAAACGAGCAACATCATCCATGCCATGACGTGTGGCTGTTGAGTTGAGTACATAAGATGCCAGCATAGTATCAAAGTACCAACCTTGTAGTGTAATCCCATGATTGGCAAAAATATGAGCATCATATTTGAGGTGGTGACCAATCTTCTTCACCTGTTTATTTTCAATGATGGGTTTAATTTGTGCCAAGACCATGTCTCGGTCAAGTTGTTGCGGTGCGCCTTCATAGTCATGGGTAAACGGCACGTAGTAGGCATCTTTTGCATCAAATGCAATTGAAAAACCAACCATTTCTGCTAAACGGTAATCTAAAGATGTAGTTTCAGTATCAATAGCAAATTGTTTGGCCGTTTGCATGCGTGCAAATAGCTTTTCCCAGTCTTCTGTGGTGAGTACCGTATGATAGATTGCCTTGCCTAGTAGATCATCTTGACTACTTTGCGTTGCTTGGTCGAGGCCTGTGTTTTGTTCTTGGTTCACAGCAACATTTTGCTGTTGTTGATAACTTTTCGTATTCGGATTATTGGGATGATCTAAGGACTGAAGCTGATTACGAAATTCAAGTTCAGTATATAGCTTACGTAATTCATTGTTATTTTGTGGTTGTAACTTTAAATCGTCCCACTCAATAGCTAAGTCTAAATCGCAAACAATACTGGCCAACTGATGGTCGAGTGCAATACCATCGGCATATTCAACCAAGTTTTTACCCACACGGCTTTTAATTTTATCTACATTTTCTAAAATGCCACCAATAGTGCCATATTCAGTGAGTAGTTTAGCCGCTGTTTTTTGTCCTACACCGGGTACACCCATAATGCCGTCAGATGCATCGCCCATGAGGGTTAAGTAATCTATAATTTGGTGAGGCCATACGCCAAACTTTTCGAAAACGCCGTCCACATCGAGTACACGCTCTTTGAAACTATCTTCAAGTTTGACATTTTCATTGACCAGCTGTGCCATGTCTTTATCGCCTGTAGAAATCAAAACCTGTTGATTTTCACGTTCGGCCTGTTTAGTGAGTGTACCAATAATATCATCTGCTTCTGCACCTGGAAGGCTGTACAGTGGAATGCCTAATGCACGAATGATGGCATGCAAGTAGGGAATTTGCTCTGCCAGTTCTTCTGGCATACTTGGACGATTGCCTTTATAAATAGGCGAGAGCGTATGACGAAAAGTTGGCTCGGGCGTGTCAAAAATCACGGCCATGTGGGTGGGTTGGGTACGACGCATGAGTTTTTGGATGGCAGAAATTGCCCCACGAATGGCATTGGTATGTAACCCTGTAGATGTGGTGAGTGGAGGAAGTGCATGATATGCCCGAAACAAAAAATAAGACCCATCAACTAAAACAAATGGTGACATAGCAAAACTTCCTCAATAAAATCTGAGGCTATTTTACGTTAAAAAACTGTTCAGAGGCAGGCTTAGTACACAGATTGACGTAATAAAGCCAATACTCAATTCTTATTTTACGTTCATGTCGGCTAAAGGTTCTTGCACAAAACCAATTTTAGGTACAGGAATTTCAATATTATGCTCAATGAAGTTATTACGAATTCGTTCTAAAATTTCATCTTTCACTTGCCCATAGTGACTTTGGTGGCACCACACAAAAAAAGTCAGTTGTATAAAAGATTCTGCAAATTCTGTCACGGCCATGTGAGGTTTTGGATCATCTAAAATTAATGGGTGGTGAAATGCAGTAGAAATAAGAACTTTACGTACTTTGCTTAAATCTTCTTGGAATGAAATAGGAATGGATAGTGGAATACGCCGAATGGGGTATTTAGACATATTATAAACAGGTATTCGAATCAGTTGTTCATTCGGTACACGAATATAAGTATTGTCTAAGGTTAGTAACTTTACAGACAACAAGTCAATGGATATGACTTCACCCTCAATAATTTGACCACGAAGCAAAGACATTTGAACCATATCACCGACTTCAAAAGAACCCTCACCAATTAAAAATAGACCACTAATAATGTTGGTAACAGATGTCTGTGAGGCAAAACCTAAAGCAACGGTTAAAATACCTGCAGCACCAAGGAAAATACTGACTTTAAAGCCCGCTTCTTTCAATGCAGCAATAATAAAAAAGACAAAAATGACATAAAAAATACCGCGTCGCCAAACCATGCGTTGATGTGCGTTAAAACGTAAACCAACGGTACGAATAAACATATTCGACACCAGTCGGGCACTGATAAAGCCAATTGCACACAGTAAAACAGCAATAAATAACTCACTGACGCGGTCTAAGCTAAATGAGGTAAATAAAGCCTTAATACTAGAGATAAGATCTTGTGGAATTTGTGTTTTATCCATTATTTTGCCTAGAAAAATGAGTCAAACATGTTAAATAAAACACCTCCAGGTGATCTGGGTGCATGCATATACATGACTTCACCTGCATGAGGAGGGGTACGGTTTTCTATTTTAATACGAGGAAGCCTTTCTGAAGAATCATGTACAACTTTAATATGTGATGTCCACAAACGGTTGGTGCTTTCACTATAAAATAAAGGTAATGCGACAATAGGGACATTCATTCGATCAAAACGCAGTTGTTCATGACTGGTATTCTGAAAAATAACGGGTGTCACTGCTCTAAATAAATTATGTCTTAATTTTTCTAAATCTGTACGCCCATTAACCTCTGTTGCATAACACAATTCACCTTTGCGTGTGTCTGGCCCAAACCATGTTTCTTTAGGTTGTATAATTGGCATGTCAAATAAAGGCTCTTCTTGCCCTTCAGCAAAACCAACAATCCAAAGAGGTGTCGTAACGTAGAGTAACCCTTTTTGCCCCGCAGGTACATAAATGGGTTCAACAGGGTGTATGATCACAGAGTGATCTGCAAGCTTAGGCATTAGTTGTAATTGAGGCTGTGTTTTTCTAAACATATAGCGTTCAATATGCACAGGCTCAGGTAAAGTAAATGCTGGGTCTAAAATTTCATGCCAACCCATTTCATCATCATGTTGAACAAATGGTCGATGATATTCCATACGCCATTCTTGAGCGTGGCGAGTAATACGCAAAATGAGAGAGCCGAATTGCCACGTTCTAGGTATATCTATGTCAAAGAGATATTCCCCCCACCAAAAAGACCCTTCAGAAGCTTGATTGTCTTGTGTAGAATCAATGCTCACAGCAACCCCATTTAAATTTATCTATCTGTAGCATATATGAAAAATAAGTAGTGTATACAGTGCTTAAAATGAAAAGTAATATTATTTATAAACGACGATGTTGCATCAGTGGCATATTATAGCGAATAGATTGCTGTGCTGTGAGGTCAATTTCAGCATGAGCCACATGGTTACCCGCAGTTGTTACTTCACATAACAGTTTGCCATAGGCGTTGACAATACCCGCATGCCCCCATGTTTCACGTTTTTCGCCGTGTAAGCCTTGCTGTGCTGCACCAAGAACCGCACATTGTGTGTCAATGGCACGTGCTTTTAGCAATATTTGCCAATGTGCTTGACCTGTTAAAAAAGTAAAGGCGGCCGGTGCTGTGAGAAAATCTGCATTTTGCTTGCGTAAAGCCAAAGCCAGTTCAGGAAAACGTAAATCGTAACAGACCATTAAACCCAGATGACCAAATGGTGTCCTAGCTACGACAATTTCGTCACCTGCTTCAAACTGGGCAGATTCTTGGTAGCCACCAATTGCATCGTTTACGATGACATCAAATAAATGAATTTTATCGTAACGTGCAACGGTTCCCTCAGGTGAAATACATAAACTTGTTGTACGTACTTTACCATCAGGCACAATATCGCCATTTGGACGAAACGGGCAGGGAATTGTACCTGCCACAATCCAGATTTGAGATGTATGTGATAACTGTTCTAAATAAGATTGAATATACTCAAACTGAGCCGCCGTTTCTCTTTGTTGACCTGGTGCAAAACACGCAAAGTTTTCCGGTAAAACCAATAGCTGAGAGCCTTGAGCCTGGCAAGCCAGCACTAAATCTTTAACGTGAGATAAATTATCTTCAATCACATTTTGAGATGTCATTTGTGCAACAGAAAGGAGTGCCATACTCAAAATCCTATAAAGTTTTAATGGCTACATTTTAATGCATCTTGTTCTTTTTCTAATTGTTTGACTAAAGGCTCAAATACATTTTTATTACTACTGTTCAGTTGGCATAAGGTCTTATGTGCATCTAATACAGTCGTGAGCATAGATTTTTGTGTTAAATCATTATCTGGTAAAACTTTAGTACAGACATTGGTTTCTTCATTACAGGTTAAAATTGCAAATACCTGCCCAAGTCCCATGCTATTTGCCAAAGTGGTAATATCTGGGTTAGTCGAAAGCATCACACTTTGTATCGCATGCTTTTGTTTTAACTTAATACCTAGCTTTGCTAAAATACCAAGCACAGTACTATCAATAAAAGTGGTTTGTGTGAGATCTACAACAGCACTCACAATATTTGTAGATTGTTGCTCAATCTTACCCAATAGTTTGTCGAGGCTTATACAAGACTGTGCACGTACTTCTCCAATAATTTTGAAAAAGTGAGTACCATTTAAGCTCGCATATTCAACATGACCTGTTGACATATATATGCCATTTCTTGAGAAGGATTAGGTAATTATCCCACAGCCTATACAGATACTCAAGAGGGGGATATATTAAAGTCAGATGCTATATGTTAAGTTTTTGATATATAATTATTTTTCTCGAATAATCGTCAACATTGCCATATCATCAACAACGTGATCTGGTGCAACAAAATCACCATATTCGAGCTGTTTGACCAATTGTTTGAACTGTTCATTTAACCCACCGTCAAATGCCTCTAATATGCCATCAGAGCAAACAATAAAACGAGAATTTTTAGCTAATACACATTCAAACTCTTCAATATCTAACTCTTCTGTTAAGCCTAAGGCAAAGCTACTTGTGTTTAAAACGGTGGGTTGATTTGTGCCATTAAATAAAATCGCAGGTGGATAATGTCCTGCACTAGACCAACGGAGTGTATGTGTTTCGAAGTTTAAAATACCAGAGATCATGGTGATGTGTTTTTCAATGTCTTCTTGAATTAACATGGCATTTAGCTTTTTAATTAATTCTCTTGGTCGCTTAGAGCTGCCATGAAAAGCAGCCATCCAAGATGTGAGTAAGCTACTTGCAACGCCGTGTCCAGAGACATCGGCTAAATAAAAAATCACTTCCTTGTCGCTAATTTTCCAATAATCATACCAATCACCAGATAAATAAGCTGAAGGTTTGAAGAAGGTATTAATTGTATAGTTGGGAATATCTATGGCATCGGGTAAGAGCTTTTTTTGTAAAATAGCAGCAGTTGGCAGGTCTCGACTATCTTGATTTCTTTTATACTGAGCATTAATTTTGCTCAGTTGTTCTAAGGGGTGTTGAGGGATTTTATGCCAAATCCATCCAGCCAATGCTCCCATTTGCCAAGCTTCTGCCAAAGCGGAGCCTTCATGCTCAAAGGCAAGCACAACAGTTGGGCTTTGCCATTTATATTTTAAAAAATCATGTACATCAGCAATTCTCACAATATTGGGATCACACTGTGACAGATCTTCAATGGAAATAATCGCAATATTAGGTAACGCCTTTAAAACAAAATCAAGGTGAGACACTGTGCGAGAAGGCTGAATAAAGTACATAAATAGTAATGACACCTAATTAATAAGCAAAATAACGATATTTACCTAAAAACTAAGGTGAATTTGTATCATCGACAAAAGACACACCTTCATCAGGATTACCTTGTTTTTCGGCAATCACAAATTTATTACGTTGCAAATACGCATCGCGTAATGCAGCGTACTTATCACCTTGTAGTGTGCCATCTACATCTAGAAAAGAGCTTCTTAAATCAATGGCACCCAATGCGGTATCTGTCCAATATAAACCATCGTGATCTTCAAAAATATACTTTTGAGGGCGAGCTTGTCGATCAACAACCCAGCCTAAACTATCACGTAAAGTACTTGGCCCTAAAAAAGGTAGCATGATATAAGGCCCAGATGGCACATGGTAATAGCCTAAAGTGGTGCCTAGGCCTTCATCTTCATAAGATAAGCTTAAACGCTGTGCGGGATCTGCCAGTCCTAAAGTTGTTAAAGTATTTAAAGTAAAACGACCAAGTGTTTTTAATGCCTTTAAAGGTTTCCATTGAATGATCTGATTCGTCGCATTCCAAGGCTCACCTAAATTGTTACGAAAAGAGCGGTAAGAGCCACGAACCTCTGAAGGGACTTTTTCTTTATATTGCACAGCAATTGGACGTAATATATGACTATCTAGGGCATTATTAAATACATAAATCTTTCGGTTTAAAGGTTGAAAAGGGTCTTTGACGTGATCTGGCTGTGATGCACTGGCATCTACTGCCAAAGTTCTTCCCAAGTGCTTCAGTTGCATTTGTGCCGATTCAGTCAGACTTAGTTGATCCATAGCCAAGTTTTTCGGATTACTTTTATTACTGGTATTTAAAGTACTTTCTGCATGGCTAGCACATGACAAAAATAATGATAATGTGAGCAAAGATATTTTAATTTTTTTATCAGATCGATTATACATGCCATTAAGTCCAAAATAACACAAAGAATAGTCTCTAGTTTATAACATGCATCTGTAAATGGGGCAAAAACATCATAAATCTTTATAAAATGCTTTATTCTTCCACTTTTGTTTAAAAAATATTCGCTTGATAATTAAAATCGCATAAAATTATTATAGGGGGTTGCAAAGGGATTAGTTTCGTCTATAATGCGTATCCATCGGCGGTGCTGTTGGAAGAAACTTCTTAATAAACAATATCTTAGTTAATTAGTTTAGGGTTTAGGTCTTAGATTGATTGGTTAAGGGAGTTTAGTTAGGGAGTAGAAAAAACTTTTAAAAAGCATTTGACAAACTTTGGAAACGGAGTAGAATGGCCGACCTAGCTTACTGATGACGAATCAGTTAGACGATCATTAATAGAATTGAAGAACAACTTGTGTGGATTTTTACTAAGTTTAATCACTGATATGAAATAAAATATCATTGAG
>NZ_VTDO01000013.1 GCF_015627125.1 Acinetobacter rathckeae
CTCAATGATATTTTATTTCATATCAGTGATTAAACTTAGTAAAAATCCACACAAGTTGTTCTTCAATTCTATTAATGATCGTCTAACTGATTCGTCATCAGTAAGCTAGGTCGGCCATTCTACTCCGTTTCCAAAGTTTGTCAAATGCTTTTTAAAAGTTTTTTCTACTCCCTAACTAAACTCCCTTAACCAATCAATCCAAGACCTAAATCCTAAACTAATTAACTAAGATATTGTTTATTAAGAAGTTTCTTCCAACAGCACCGCCGATGGATACGCATTATAGATCAATCCAATACAAACGCAATACCTTTTTTTAATTATCCTATTCGGGTGGTCGGTTTTTATCCTTAATTGAAGTATTTGTCGAATTAATCGGCTATTTAGTGGGTTTTATTGCTTTTTATAGCTCTAAATTGTTTATTTACTTTTACTACTATTGATTTTTTGATGTTTGTCCACATCTTGTAATGAAGCCTATTTATATACTTTTATAGCTTTCATACCATTTTACAGCTTTTGTTTGTTGAAATGGGGTGTGAGGACTAAACGTGTTTGAAAAAATGTTTAAACGGAGATCATCAATGACAAACGAGCAAAAAGATCTAGCTCAAGAAAAGACTGACTTAGATGCAGAACAAACGCAAGCGAATGAGCAAAGTGAGGCATCTACTGTGAGCGTTGATGAATTACAAACGCAATTATCTACCTTAGAAGATGCTTTGAAACTTGAGAAAGCGCGTGCTGCAAATGCTATGTATGAAGCAGAAAAAGTAAAAGAGCGTTTGGAGCGTGAAGCTGACACTGCTAAGAAATTTGCTTTAGAAAAGTTTGCCAAGAGTTTACTTGATTCTGTAGACAATCTAGAGCGTGCTATTTTGGCCACTGGAAATGAAGAAAGTGCTCTACTAGAAGGTGTTCAGTTGACATTAAAGTCATTGCTAAGTGCTTTAGAGAAGCAAGGTATTGTGGCTGTAGATACCAGCAATGGTTTTAATGCTGATTTCCATCAAGCGGTAGGGATTGCACCAGAAGCTAAAGCGGGCGAAATTGGTAATGTATTGCAAAAAGGCTATACGCTATCAGGTCGCTTATTACGCCCTGCAATGGTTACAGTGGGTCAATAGGCTATTTTTGAGTCAGTCTGCAATTTTTTTGAAAAAAATACTTGAAAATTTTAGATTGACTCTCATATCGAATAATAACTGAAAAATATTGTAGAAAAATTGAGGAATTTATCAAATGGCTAAAATCATTGGTATTGATTTAGGTACAACGAACTCTTGTGTTGCTGTTCTTGAAGGTGACAAAGTTAAGGTAATTGATAACGCTGAAGGTGCTCGTACAACACCATCTATTATTGCATATAAAGATGCTGAAATCTTAGTTGGTCAAAGTGCGAAACGCCAAGCTGTAACAAACCCTAAAAACACGTTATTTGCGATTAAGCGTTTGATTGGTCGTCGTTATGATGACGCTGCTGTACAAAAAGATATTGGTCTTGTGCCGTATAAAATTGTAAAAGCAGACAATGGTGATGCGTGGGTTGATGTCAATGACAAAAAACTTGCACCGCAACAGGTTTCTGCTGAAATCTTGAAAAAGATGAAGAAAACTGCTGAAGACTATTTAGGCGAAACAGTGACTGAAGCGGTGATTACTGTTCCTGCTTACTTCAACGATGCACAACGTCAAGCGACAAAAGATGCTGGCCGTATTGCAGGTCTTGATGTTAAACGTATTATTAATGAACCAACAGCTGCCGCACTTGCTTTTGGTATGGATAAAAAAGAAGGCGATCGTAAAATTGCTGTTTACGATTTAGGTGGTGGTACGTTTGACGTATCTATTATTGAAATTGCTGATCTTGATGGCGACCAACAAATTGAAGTGTTATCAACCAATGGTGATACATTCTTAGGTGGTGAAGATTTTGATACAGCACTGATCGACTACTTGGTTGAAGAGTTCAAGAAAGAGCAAAATGTTAACCTAAAAAGTGATCCTTTAGCGTTACAACGTTTAAAAGAAGCTGCTGAAAAAGCAAAAATTGAACTTTCATCGTCTAACGGTACTGAAATCAACTTGCCATATATTACTGCTGATGCAACTGGCCCGAAACATTTAGTAATTAATGTATCTCGTGCGAAGTTAGAAGCATTGGTTGGCGATCTTGTTCAACGTACTTTAGAGCCTTGCCGTGTTGCGTTGAAAGACGCTGGTTTATCAAACAGTGATATTTCTGATGTGATCTTGGTTGGTGGTCAAACACGTATGCCATTAGTACAACAAAAAGTGCAAGAGTTCTTTGGTAAAGAACCACGTAAAGATGTGAACCCAGATGAAGCTGTTGCAATGGGTGCTGCAATTCAAGGTGCTGTACTTTCTGGTGACAAAACTGACGTATTGCTTTTAGATGTAACACCATTAACTTTGGGTATTGAAACCATGGGTGGTGTGTTGACTGCAATTATTGAGAAAAACACAACGATTCCTGCGAAGAAATCTCAAGTGTTCTCTACAGCAGCAGATAACCAACCTGCGGTAGATATTTCGGTTTATCAAGGTGAGCGTAAAATGGCTCAGCAAAATAAATTGTTAGGCAACTTCCAGTTGGGTGACATTCCGCCTGCACCACGTGGTGTACCACAAATTGAAGTGTCTTTTGACATTAATGCCGATGGTATTTTGAAAGTGTCTGCTAAAGACAAGAGCACAGGTAAAGAGCAGTCAATTCAAATCAAAGCAAACTCTGGTTTGTCTGATGCTGAAATTGAAGCAATGATTCAAGATGCTGAAGCGAATGCTGAGGAAGATCGTAAGTTTGAAGAGCTTGCTAAGTCACGTAATGAAGCAGATGCTTTAATCGCAAGTGCCAATAAAGCAGTGAAAGACTTAGGCGAACAAGTCACTGAAGATGAAAAAACTGCGGTTACCACAGCTGTAAGTGAACTTGAAGCTGTGACTAAAGAAAATGATGTTGAGGAAATTAAGGCAAAAACTGAAAGCCTACAAAACATTATTATGCCTATTACACAGCGTGCTTATGAGCAAGCTCAGGGTCAAGGTGGTGCACAAGGTTTTGATCCTAATGCATTTAATCAAGATGCTGGTCAGCAAAAGAAAGCTGATGATGGCGTTGTAGATGCAGAGTTTAAAGAAGTGAAAGATGACAAGAAGTAATTTCTGACTACTTTAAGTCTTTAAAGACACCTCATGAATCAGTTGATCTGATTTATGGGGTGTTTTTTATGTGATAGACTCTTTTTTCTATATCACTATCACTGTATAAGAATAATTTATAGGTAAGCCACGTATGACACCTATTGCATTAGACAAGTTTGCTAAAATTGTTTACGTGATAAAAATTTTATTATGTGCAATTACCATTACTGTACTTTCAATTTGTTTTAATCAAAATCAGGTATCTCACTTATTTTTATGGGGTTCTTTAACTGCTTTTTTTAGTATTCAAGCAGATATCAAACTAAAAGTAAATTTTAACCAAGTGACAGGTAATTTAATTGGCTCAAGTATTGGCGTAGGTACTTGGTTATTGGTCTCTCATTTTTCAAAGCAACAGAGTTATATTAATATTGAGTATTGGTTGCTGATTTTAGGTATTGTACTCACCACAACCACATGTATTTTACTCAAGCATGCAGAATATTGTGGTATTGCATTGTCTGGGTTACTGATTGTCACGGTATATGATGTAACACACAATACTTTTGAGGGAGCACTATGGCGTATCTTGTTCTGTGTCGTAGGTTGTATAGTGGCCTATACCATTGATGCATTTGTTCGTTATTTTATACCGTATTTTAAAAATAGACTTTATAAATAAAACAAACCTCTTTATTGTTAAATAAAGAGGTTTGTTGCCCACCCTCTGATTATGTATTGTTGTTTTTTATCTGTTTTTTTGTTGGGCAAAATCATCATATGAAATTATTTGTTCATAGTATGTAATCCATAGCGTACAATAGTACAATAAATAAACAATAAAACTTTAAGTCAATAATTTAACTCAGATTTATTTTTAATTTTTATATAGAAAAAATTTAAATCTATTGTATAAAAATATTTTATCATTTGTTTTATTGGAGCTTTTATATGACGATTGATCTAGATCGCAAAATTATTTATGTGGCAGCAGCAGTTATTGTTGATGCGAAACAACGTATTTTACTTGTACGGAAGAAAAATACAGCATTTTTTATGCAAGTAGGTGGCAAAATTGAGCCTAATGAATCAGCCCAACTTGCATTACAACGCGAAATTGCAGAAGAAATCCAAGTTACATCAGAAATTGTGAGCGACCTAGGCATAATACAGACCCAAGCTGCCAATGAAGCAGGCTTTTCACTACAAGCACACCTGTTTGAGGTGAATATTTTTGGAGAACCTAAGCCTAGTGCTGAAATTGCAGAAATGTTATGGCTTGATTTAACACAGAGTATCTCTATTCCTCTTGCACCTCTTACCAAAGATTTTGTGATTCCAAAACTTCAGAACAATATCTAGTAATAATATTCATGCCGTACATATTTTGGATAACTGATGTCCTTTAAAAGGATGTAGTAAAAAGTATCACCCTAATGGTCGCACCAAATAAAAAAATTTAAAAAGGTCATAAGTAAGCTTGATTAAGCAACTTTTGGAGTATTTATGTGATTTTGACTTTTACAAAACGGTTAAAATTTGTTATTGATAGTCAGTGCTGTATTCATCACAAAATGGAGCCTCATCGTGAGTTTTTATCATATTATTATTGAAGTGAATGATCACATTAGTAACATTGAAGAAACTCGTGATCTTCAAATATTTAACATTGAAGACATTACCGCTTATATTCATTCAATCTTTCTGCCTTATATGAATCAACAAATGATTGAGCTTGAAGATGAAAATATTTTATACGCGGATATTTCTCACCTTGAAATTCAGCATACAAATATGCCAATTGAGTTTTTAATTGAAGAAGAACAAAAAGAGTTACCAAGCGATACAGAGGTGACTATTTCTGCAAATGAGATTTTTAATGATCACGATTTAAGCAAAAATGTCACCACAGTCATTTTTGATTTACTCAATGCCGTGAAGATAGAACACTAAAGTTCACACTCCACGATATATTTAATCCGTGACGTGTGAACTACTCTAGTTAGATTTCATAATCTGATTGGCTTGCTGTTGGCGAATAGCTGTTAAAAAAACTTGCCCTGCTCTACCTGTCGGACTCAAGCCCATTTTGATTTGTTCTTGTTGAATGGCTTGTTTAGTTTTATCTCCAATTAAGCCATCTGCTTGACCAATATCATACCCTTTAGCAAGTAAATCATGTTGAATTTCTCTACGTTCTGCACGTGATGTGCCTGGGTCATCTGTTGGCCACGGCGTTTGTATCGGTGGTTGACCACTTAAACGATCTGATAAATATGCAATGGCTAGAGCATAGCTTTCTGCAGCATTGTAGCCATAAATGGCATCAAAATTTTTAAAAACTAAAAACTTTGGCCCTTGAGTGCCTGCTGGCATAAACAATCCTGCAGGTGTTGCTGTTGTAAGTTGGCCCTGTAAAATTGGACGACCATCTATACGTGTCAATCCTTGTGCAATCCAATCAGATAAAGGCTTTTTATTACGGCGACTTTGTCCTGTAAGGTTAACATTATTGGGGACTGATACTTCAAACCCCCATGGCATACCTGTTTGCCATCCTGCAGATTTTAAGAAGTTAGCTGTAGATGCCAATGCATCATCTACATTTGAAACAAGGTCTCTACGGCCATCACCATCAAAATCTACAGCTAAGCGCTCATAAGTCGACGGCATAAATTGAGTATGGCCAAATGCACCTGCCCAAGAGCCTTTAAGCTGTGACTCTGTAACATCACCACGTTGTAAAATACGTAAGGCAGCGAAAAATTCACTACGGAAATAGCTTTGTCGACGACCATTACAACTGAGTGTACCAAGTGATTGTAACAGTGGATATTTTCCTGAAATATCACCAAAGTTACTTTCTACTCCCCATACAGCAACAACAGTTTCAGCAGGTACGCCATAAATGGCTGAAACACGGCGTAATACATTTTGATATTGGCTTAATTTTTGTTGGCCTGTTTCAATTCGCTCTGCATCAACTAGTCCAGATAAATAGTCCCAAATTGGCGTAGAAAATTCAGGCTGATAATTAAGTTTATCAATCACACTATAATCGGGAGTCAGATTTTGGGTGTAGCGGTCAAATGTAGCACTGCTAATACCAGAAGCGATTGCCTCTGGTCTCAGGTTATTCATACACGTATTAAATGATGTATCTATTGGCAATGCAGATATTTCTACTGCAGAATTACTGTTTGTGACTTCTGTTGTTTGGGCCACTGCACCCGAAATTGCAAATAAACCTAAGCTCAATAGACTGAGTTGCTTTTTCATCGTACAGCACCTTTTTAAATTAAAAAATATAGACTAGCATTATTTTATTGTGTGTCATGTAGATAATCGTTATTTTAAATTCAAATAATTTTTTACCCACAGCGTCATTTTTTTATCCACAACTTTGCACACATATTATTCAACAAAAAAGCGATGAATAAATCCATCGCTTTTTTAAATTCAAAATCAGATTACCAAGACATATCTGTGGTTAAAGATAATGGTTCTGGTAAAATTTGAGCCAATGCATGACATAACGCAGGCAATTCACGCTCATCTGTTGGCATAAGCGTGATATGCCCTAGCTTTCGCCCTTCTCGCTCGGTTTTATTGTATAAGTGTAAATGAGCACCTTTCAGTGCAAGCACATCTGCTATGTTTGGGTGTCTGCCAATGATATTCACCATCACAGTTGGCTTAATCACTTCAGTGGAACCCAATGGTAAACCTGCAACTGCACGAACATGGTTTTCAAACTGAGAACACACCGCACCTTCAATCGACCAATGCCCTGAGTTATGCACACGTGGCGCCATTTCATTGGCATAAAGGCCATTTTCTGTCACAAATAACTCTAAAGTCAGTACACCAACATAGTCTAAATGCTGTAATAACGTTGAGATATATTGCTCAGCTATCGGTTGCAGTGCTGTACTGTTCGGTGCAGGGACAATTGAATGCGATAAGATACCATGATGATGGTGATTCTCTGCCAAAGGCCAAGTTTTGACATCGCCATTTTGACCACGCACGGCAATAATCGAAACTTCTCTGGAAAAATGAACAAAACTTTCTGCAATGAGTGATTGTGCTGGCCCAAGTTCTGCCCAAGCCTGTGCAATATCATCGACGGAGCGTAGTACAAATTGGCCTTTACCGTCATAACCGCCCGTTGCTGTTTTTAGTACAATGGGTAGCCCTAAATCTTGTGTTGCCTTTTCTAAATCTTGTAATGAGCTCACCGCAGAAAAGGGTGCAACAGGTATGTCTAATTGTTTAAACAAATTTTTTTCAAGTAAGCGATTTTGTGCAATCGCTAAAGCTTGACGTGGTGGGTGTATATTTTTGCTTTGTGTCAGTTCATCGACTTGGGCCAACGGCGTATTTTCAAACTCTAAACTAAATACATCTGCACTGTTTATAAAGGCATTGAGTTGCTGTTTTTCAGGTGAAAATACAGGACCAAGTATGGCAGATGGGCATGATTCACTTGCTTCAAAAAAGGTACACTGAATATTCAGTGGTAAAGCAGCTTGAGCCATCATGCGGCCTAATTGACCACCACCAAAGATACCAATGGTTTTGTCCATAGTGACTGCCTCTTATGCTTGTCCTGGAATATTTTTACTTGCGACTTTTTCTGTTTGTGCAGCACGAAAATCAGCTACATTTTTAGCAATATTGGCATCATGTAATCCCAAAATCTGTGCAGCCATAATTGCAGCATTGCTTGCACCCGCAGGGCCAATTGCCAAAGTACCAACGGCAATCCCTGCAGGCATTTGTACAATTGAAAGCAATGAATCTACGCCATTTAAAATAGATGACTTCACAGGAACACCCAATACAGGTAGATCTGTTTTTGCTGCACACATACCTGGTAAATGAGCCGCCCCACCTGCACCTGCAATAATCACTTGAATACCACGAGATCGTGCAGTTTCAGCATATTCAAACAAACGGTCTGGTGTTCTGTGTGCAGAAACCACTTCTGCTTCAAAGGGTACACCCAATTGTTTTAGCATGTTAGCAGTGTGTTCTAGGGTTGCCCAATCTGATTGTGAACCCATAATAATTCCGACTAAAGGTGTAGCTTCTGCTGCAACAGTGTTCATGTGTTATTTCCAAGCACAAGTAAAGAGATAGTATGCGAGTTATTATAGCTTGTTTTTAAGACTTGCCCAAAACTTCTTCTGATCTCTTCACTGGTTGTATTTAAATAACTACACTAAACAACACCACTTAAAAGATGGATGTTCTAATAGGTCTATCCACCATGATCAGCTCTTTAAAAAGCATCACTTGATTGATCGCAATAATCTTCATTCAATGACTAACAACCGTTTCTTGCTCTTTTACTGTGGAAAATTTTGTAGTTATACACAATCCCATATGAAGTTATCCACAATATCTAGTGCCTTATACACAACATTTTCCATAGTTATCCACAATATATGGGATTACTCTACTTATAAAGTAAAGGAGCTACTGAGTAATATATTTTTGTGTACTGTAATCTGCAATTGGTAATCGATAAATCCCTTTCTTCGGTTGGTTTTTCGCAATATCGCTTAAATAGTTTAGGAAAATATCGGCATAATCTAAAGAAAAATCCTTACGACGCTCACCTTGTATGCTGGTTAGGGTGGTGTAATAGTTTGAACCTCTTGCCAAGAAGTCGATGGTTGCCACTTGATAGGTTCGGTCTAAATCAAAGTTTTGGTACTGTCCCGAAGCATTTTTAAGTTGCAAATTTTGTACACGTTGCCCTTTGGCTTTGGTCATGTCTACTTCCCAACGTAACCCTGCTGTATATGGATACGCACCAATATCTGTATTTGCCCCCTCAATGGCATCTTCAAGAGTCGCTTTGACTTCATGACCTGTCATACTGAGTTGGACTAAAGTATTTTTAAAAGGGAGTAGCTGATACACCGTGGCTACATTCATCGGCCCTTGTGGAATCTCTATGCGTACACCTCCCCCATTTTGTATCGAAAGATCAGCGGCAAAGTACTTTTTAGCCTGTTGTAACATGGCTTGGGCGACCAACTGTTGCACATCACCACCATAGGTTAAACAGTTCTCTTTCGGTTTTTTTGTTGGTCTTGTCTGTGAGCAAAAGGCTTCATTTGCTGTACCAACCACAGTGTCCACATAGGTTTTCTTTTTTAATTGGTAGGGTTTGAGTACCTGTTGCATCTGTGCATCTGGTGTAATAAAACTAAGTGGCAAGTGCATCTTGGCCACATACTCTTGAATCTGCTGTTTTTGTTGTGCTGTTAATGGACTGTTTGATTTCACACGTTGCATGTCTGTACCCAATAAAATATGGGCCTGACCACCACAATCTAAGACTTTGCCCTGTGGGTCAAAACGAACTTTTAACTCACCCACGGCGTAATTATATTGCCAAGCTTGAGCAATACAAACCTTATCGCCCTGCTTATTTTTAACCACCGTTGGATAATCTGCAACAGGATTCAAGCCAACTGTTTTCAGTGACTCAGGACCAAGCAAAGTGTGTGAGTCTCCCCCAATAATCACATCAACATCATTCAACTGCGTTGCTATGTTTAAATCTCGCTCATATCCGACATGGGTTTGTAGAATAATTTTATCCACACCTTGTGCTTTTAATTGATCAATCTGAGCTTGTGCCGTGGCAATTTCTTCTGCGAATACTGTGTCTGCATTGGGCTGTGATGCATTTTTGGTTTTACCAGCAATGGTAATTCCAACTAAGCCAATTTTTTGCCCTTGGCGTTCAATCACCACGGATTTTTTAACACGATTGGTTTGATATAACGCAGACGATGGCCCAAAAGTGACATTGGCAGATAAAATGTGTATTGGCGTTTTACAGTGACCTTGTTTTAATCCATCTAAAAACACTTTCAATCCAGCATCCTTAGCATCAAACTCATGATTGCCTAGCGTGTAACTATCAAAACAAATTTGATTCATGACTGCGGCATCAGCTAACCCTTGGGTTAAGTTAAAGTAAAGATCTCCTGTAATGGCATCACCAGCATGAATTTTAATGACATTTGGGTCTTTTTGTTCAATCTGTTTCATCATGCTCGCAACACGTGCCATCCCTCCACGATTGATAAGAATATTTTCAGGCCCTTGACCTAAGTCAAACTTAACCGTGGTTTGCTCTTCATCTAAATGTGAGTGATGGTCATTGATATGTGCCACAGTCAGAGTAAATGGCGATGTATTTTGATGTTGCTTGGGGGTTTGACAAGCCGTCAAGCCAAGCCCTAATGGAAGAAAACTCACCAAACAAAAAGCGATTTTATTCATTTTATGTGTAAATAGAAGCAATTAGATATGCTTTATTGTGCTTAAAACTAATGTCACCCACATGACAAATGAAAAAAAAGGAAGCCTAGATTAGACTTCCTTTTTTATGATGATATTGCGATTAGTCTGTAAAAGTGACTTTAGCAATGGCTTTTTTACCTGCTTGAATCACCACCGTTTGGTTACTGCTCACAGAGAAACTGGCATCAACCACTTGGCCTTCCACTTTAACTGCACCACGTGCCACCGCATCTTTGGCTTGTGCTGCATTTTTTGTTAATCCTGCCAAACGCAAAATAGACGCAATAAAGAGTTCACCTGTTTCACCACGTGACACCTCAACTTCTGGCGTATCTTCAGGCACTTCACCATCAACAATGCGGTTACCTGCACCTTTATGAGCATTGGCTGCCGCTTCTGCATCGTGGAAACGCTCAACCAATTCTAAGGCTAAAATACGTTTAATCTCTTGCGGATTACGCCCTGCTTTCATCTCTTGGAGTAAAAGCTCAATGTCATCTAACGTTTTAAAACTGAGCAAGTCAAAATAACGCTCAATTAAGGTATCTGGCATAGATAAAATCTTTTGGTAAATCGCACCTGGGGTATCGAACACACCAATATAGTTAGCCAAAGACTTAGACATTTTGTTGACGCCGTCTAAACCCTCTAAAATCGGCACAGTAATACACACTTGTGATGCTTGACCATAACGACTTTGCAAGGTACGTCCCATCAACAAGTTAAAGGTCTGATCTGTACCGCCAAGCTCTACATCTGCCTCAAGTGCCACAGAGTCATAGCCTTGCACCAATGGATATAAAAACTCATGTATCGCAATCGGTTGTTGGCTTTGATAACGCTTGGTAAAGTCATCACGCTCTAACATACGAGATACCGTTTGTTGGCTTGCCAATTGAATTAAATCGGCCGCCGATTTTTCTGCAAACCACTGTGAGTTAAACACCACTTTGGTTTTTTTCGGGTCTAAAATTTTAAACACTTGTTCTTGATAAGTTTTGGCATTTTGCACCACTTGCTCACGAGACAGCGGTGGACGCGTTGCACTTTTACCCGTTGGGTCACCAATCATGGCGGTATAGTCACCAATCAAAAATAATACTTCATGACCTAAATCTTGAAAGGTTTTTAATTTGTTAATGAGTACCGTGTGCCCTAAGTGTAAATCTGGTGCAGTCGGATCAAAGCCCGCTTTTACACGTAAAGGACGATTTTCTTTTAACTTTTTCAGTAAGTCTTCTTCTGAAATAATTTCATGCGTGCCTCTTTGAATCAGAGCCAACTGTTCTTCTGCAGGTAAGAAATTTGACATCATGCCACCCAAACACATTCGTTATCCAATTTGTGCGATATACTAACATTTTTTTAGCACATTGCAGGATTTGTTAAGCATGACCTCAATCTACATTGGCGTGATGACAGGAACAAGTATGGACGGCATAGATTTTGTAGCGGCCTCTTTTGAGCCTCTCACATTACATGCCACACTCAGTATTGCATTTGAGCCAGACCTTAAAGATGAGCTCATGGCACTAACTCGACCAGGTGACAATGAAATTGACCGCATGGGCAAGGCTGATGTTGCATTGGCTAAAAAAATTGCTCATGGTATTAATCAACTCATTGATGACAATGGTTTAAACCGTGAGCAGATTCGAGCGATTGGCTGCCATGGACAAACCATTCGTCACCGTCCTGAAGATGGTTTTACATTGCAACTGGGTGACCCAAACATCATTACAGAAATTACTCAAATTGCCGTTGTTTCTGATTTTCGCCGTAGAGATATGGCCGCAGGCGGTCAGGGTGCTCCCCTTGTACCTGCTTTTCATCAAGCCATTTTCCAGCACAATCAAATTGATCGCGTGATTTTAAATCTAGGTGGCATTGCCAATGTCAGCCTATTGCCTGCCAATAAAAAACATAAAATTTTAGGCTTTGATACTGGCCCTGCTAACATTTTAATGGACGGTTGGTGTCGCAGACACACCGGTCAGCCTTTTGATGAGAATGGTGACTGGGCGGCACACGGTACTGCCATTCGCCCGCTGTTAGACCGTTTGTATGCGCATGACTTTTTTTCCAAAGAGCCACCCAAAAGTACAGGCCGAGAAGACTTTAATTTAGATTGGTTAGATGACCAACTGATTGACTGGCGTAATGACCCTGAATACGAAGAACTAGATGACACCGCAGAAAACATTCAAGCCACGTTAGCTAAACTCACTGTTCGAGCCATTCAAAAAGCCGTCTACCGCTCAGGTATGAAAGATGGTGAGATGTATGTGTGTGGTGGCGGGGCGTATAATTCGTATGTATTGGAACAGTTACGCTGGCGCTTACGTAAACACGAATGGAGCGTACAAACCACCGATGTACTTGGACTGTCTCCAACATGGGTAGAAAGTACTGCATTTGCATGGTTAGCCATGCAATTTATAGCACAGCGCAGTGGCAATGTACCTGCGGTTACAGGGGCAAGTGGTACACGTATTTTAGGTTGTATTACCGCTGTTTAAACCACATAAAAAGGTGACATTTTCGTCACCTTTTTTGTTAAATCGAGAATGAAGAACCACAGCCACAGGTCGTGGTTGCATTCGGGTTTTTCACCACAAAGCGAGAACCCTCAAGCCCTTCAATATAGTCAACTTCCGAACCCACTAAATACTGGTAACTTAAAGAATCGACTAACATCTTTACATCGCCATTTTCAAAAGTAGCGTCATCATCATTGGCACTTTCGGCAAAATTAAAGCCATAAGAAAAACCTGAACAGCCACCGCCAGTCACATATACACGCAACATTAACTCTTGGCTACCTTCACTGTCACGCAATTGGCGTACTTTTTTTGCAGCATTGTCTGTGAGCAATAAAGCTTGTGCAGTCATGATCTTTGTTCCTTAAATCAATCGATTGGGCACACCCAAATAGATGCTTAATATAGCATAACTCACGGGTAAAAAGACCTATCATCGGGTATGAGATTTTATTTTTTGTTTTCAAATGTTTTACCATTTAGAATAGAACATAATTCAATACAGCGAAAAACTTATGATCCAGCTTGAAAGCCTCAGTATACGACTTGGTGGTCGTGTTCTTTTTAAAACCGACCCGATGGTACAGTTACACCCAGGCTGGAAAATGGGCTTAACAGGTGTAAATGGTGCAGGGAAATCTTCATTATTTGGTGGATTACTTGGCAAAGTTGCGCCAGATGAAGGAAATTTAAGCCGGCCACAAGGCTGGACTGTGGCACATATGGCTCAGGAAATTGAAGCCCTTGATATGCCTGCCATCGATTTCGTACTGTCAGGCGATGAAGAGTTTTGGCAAATACAACAAAAACTGAATGACGTTGATCATCTATCGAATGATGAAATTGCAGAATATTATGGTCGCTTTGATGAGATCAATGGCTATACCGCACCTGCCAAAGCAGCACAGCTCATGGCTGGCTTAGGTTTCTTTGAACATCAAATGCAACTTAATGTAGAAAGCTTTTCAGGCGGGTGGCGTATGCGTTTAAACCTCGCACGTACCCTCATGAGTCGCTCAGATTTACTCTTACTCGATGAACCCACCAACCACTTAGATTTAGATGCAGTATTGTGGTTAGAAGATTGGCTAAAAGACTACGAAGGGACTCTCGTCCTCATTTCACATGACCGTGATTTCTTAGATGCCATTACCGATCATATTTTACATATCGAAAACCAAAAACTGACGATGTACACCGGTAATTATTCAACTTTTGAAACCATACGTAGTGAACGTCTTGCACAGCAACAACAAGCCTTTGAAAAGCAGCAAGAAGCTCGTGCACATATGCAAAAGTATATTGACCGTTTCAAAGCACAAGCCACCAAAGCAAGACAAGCTCAAAGCCGTATTAAACAGCTTGAGCGTATGCAATTACTCGCCCCTGCTCATGTAGATACGCCATTTACCTTTAGTTTTAGAACCCCAACTAAAATGAGTTCACCATTGCTCACTTTAGATCAGGCGACCATTGGCTATGGAAATAAAGAGATTGCCAGTCAAGTCAACTTACAGATTACACCAACATCACGTATTGGTTTATTAGGTATGAATGGTGCGGGGAAATCAACACTCATTAAGTCATTGGTTGGTGAACTTGCCTTACTTCATGGTGAACGTAAGGACTCTGAACTACTCAATCTTGGCTACTTTGCACAGCATCAAATGGATGCACTCGATGCCAATGCCAGTCCCATGCTTCAACTCGCTCGTCTTGCAGGTAAGCAAGTCAGTGAAGCCACGCTACGCTCATTTTTGGGCAGTTTTGGCTTTAGTGGTGAACGTATGGATACCATCTGTGAAAAATTCTCAGGCGGTGAACGTGCTCGCCTTGCCCTTGCACTGATTGTATGGCAAAAACCAAATGTATTGGTACTCGATGAACCAACCAACCATTTAGATTTAGACATGCGTCACGCCCTCACAATGGCGCTGAATGACTTTGAAGGTGCAGTGATTTTGGTTTCACACGAACGCCAACTGATTGCCAGTGTGTGTGATGATTTACTACTTGTACATGGTGGACGTTGTACTGAATTTACAGGTGATTTAAATGACTATGCACAGTGGTTACGTGAAGCACGACAGCAACAGATAAATGCCAATTCTGCGTCATTAAAAAAACCTGAACCTACTGTAACTACACCCAAAGAAACACCTCGTAAAGAAAGTGCGAAACAGCGTGAGCAAACACGCCCAATTCGTAAAGAAATTGAAAAAACTGAAGCAAAAATTGAAAAGATTCAAGCACAGCTTGAACCAGTTAAAGCAGCTTTAGCAGACACGGCATTATATGCTGTTGAGCAAAAACAAAAGCTACTTGAAGTTATGGATCAAGAAAAATTGCTCAATGAGCAACTTGCAGATCATGAAGAGAAATTACTTGAATTGATGATGCAGCTTGAAGAAGTGGAACAATCATTTTTATAACACGCATGATATGTTCCACGTGAAACCTAGCATCATAAAATCTTTTTTATGATGCTATTTAAATGCTTTATGCCCTGCCTCTTTAATTTTCATTAAAGTATTTGACTGCTGAGCCTGCTGTAAATTGCGATCGACCAATATGTTTAAGCGATCAACTTCAACCACCAGTTGGTCTAACATTTTATCATAAGCTTTAATTTCTGGACTATTATCAGGTTCACTGGTTAACGTATCAGGTATATTTTGCTTTGAATCTAAAGCATATTGTTTCATTTGACTGAGAGCTTGCTTGGCTTGGTTACTATTATTCGATTTCATAAAAACTGTATAGTTTTTTGCGAGACCTTGCATATCTGCTTCCAAGCTGCCTGCATATGCCACTGAACTGGTCATGATGATCACGGCCAATACAGTGCTTTTAAGTGACTGAAGCATGTTGTGTATTCCTTTTACATAAGGGGGAAAATAACTGTAAAATATCGTGTAAGTTAGGTTTAATCTGATTTAAACACTGGCCTGACAATATAACTACAGAGAGTTTCGACTCTATTCTTCATAATATGTGCTAGAATCAATACTAATATACGTTGATTGTATACCTTTTGTGCTATATCTTTTTGTGACAAATTATCCAAATACAAAGTGGGAATATCGCCCCAATGAGTTTTTTTGATTTAATACTAAGCTTTGAAAACTATTTGCCTGTACTTGTACAAGAGTATGGCATTTGGATTTATGCAATTTTATTTTTGATTATTTTTGCTGAAACAGCATTTATCTTTATGTTCTTTTTACCTGGTGACAGCTTATTGTTAGCCATTGGGGCAATTTGTGCCACAACAGATTTTTTACATGTAGATTACATGATTGTTTTACTATTTTTTGCTGCAATACTCGGCTATATGGTCAACTATTCTACAGGAAAGTTACTAGGTAGTCGTATTTCAGAGTCTAATTCTCGTTGGATTAAAAAAGAATACCTCACGAAAACAGAAGACTACTTTGTAAAACACGGTGGTAAAACCATACTTATGGCACGCTTTATTCCTTTTGCACGCTCATTTGCACCGTTTGCAGCAGGGTCTAGTCACATGAACTATGTCTCTTTTATGATGTATAACATTGTTGGTGCATTTATTTGGATTGTACTTTTAGTGGGTATTGGCTATTTACTCGCTTCAGGCGTATTAGGTTTTATGAAATAAAAAAAGGGATTCTTTTAGAATCCCTTTTTTTATGGTCTATTTTACTTATGCATCAATGTCTGCATTCAGTGCATTTTCTTCAATAAATGCACGTCTTGGTTCAACATCATCCCCCATCAAACAACTAAACATACGGTCAGCTTCAATGGCATCTTGAATCGTCACTTGTAACATATGACGGTTTTCAGGGTCCATTGTAGTATCCCACAACTGCTCAGCATTCATCTCACCAAGACCTTTATAACGCTGAATCATCATGCCACGGCGTGAGTCTTGCAAAATGTTATGCCAAACATCATGGAACGTATTCACTAAAATACGACGTTCACCTTTAACTAAATATGCACCCTCTTCAAGTAGGCTAAACCAACTTTGGGCATTTTTAAGCAACTTAGCATATTCAGCAGAAGCAAGGAGACCTGCATCAAGCAAGTAGTTTTGCGGTAAGTTATGCACATAGACTGTAATACGAGGCCAGTAATGCATCGTTTTTACGCCATGTGCATCTTCTTTTTCAAACTCAACCAATGTAATTTCAGGGCGTAAACTGCCTTGCATCGCTAAAACATGCTGTTTTAACTGCTCAGCCCATGTGTTTACATAGTCTTTATTGTGGTTTTGATCAACCACAAAAGGTTCAATCGCCAATAAGCCATCAAGTACTGTTGCAGGATAACGTAATGTCAAACGGCTTAAGCTTTTTTGCGCGACTTGATAATCTTTAATCACAGCAGAAAGTGCCTGACCTGTAATTGCAGGCGCATCATGCCCAATATGTAAAGACAAATCATCAATTGCATTGGAAATGAGGAACGTTTCTAAAGCTTCATTGTCTTTTAAATACTGCTCATGCTTGCCTTTTTTCAGCTTATAAAGCGGTGGCTGTGCAATATAAATATGGCCACGCTCAACCAACTCAGGCATTTGACGGAAGAAGAAAGTCAGCAATAAAGTACGAATATGCGAACCATCTACGTCAGCATCGGTCATAATAATGATTTTATGATAACGTAGTTTATCTGGGTTATATTCTTCACGACCAATACCACAACCAAGTGCAGTGATGAGTGTACCCACTTCTTGACTTGAAATCATACGGTCAAAGCGCGCACGTTCAACGTTTAAGATTTTACCTTTTAGTGGCAAAATGGCCTGCATTTTACGGTTACGACCTTGTTTCGCACTACCACCAGCAGAGTCACCCTCGACCAAATACAGCTCAGACATTGCTGGGTCTTTTTCTTGGCAATCTGCAAGTTTACCTGGCAAGCCAGCAATATCTAACGCACTTTTACGGCGTGTCATTTCACGGGCTTTACGGGCTGCATCACGCGCACGGGCCGCATCAATAATCTTGCCTGCAATCGCTTTTGCTGCCGTAGGGTTTTCAAGTAAGTACTCAGCAAAAGACTTATTCATGGCTTGCTCTACAGCAGGCTTCACCTCACTTGAAACCAATTTTTCTTTGGTTTGTGATGAAAACTTAGGATCTGGTACTTTCACAGAAATAATAGCAGTCAAACCTTCTCTTGCATCATCACCTGACACACTGACTTTTTCTTTTTTAAGAATGTTTTCTTTGTCTAAATAGCTATTCAAACCACGAGTCAATGCCGCACGGAAACCTGCAAGGTGACTACCACCATCTTTTTGTGGAATATTATTGGTAAAGCATCTCACATTTTCTTGGTATGAATCATTCCACTGTAGTGCCACTTCCACGGCAATACCCTGGTCTGAATCTGCCGTAAAATGGAAAATATCATTTAGATGTGTTTTGCCCTGATTAATATATTTTACAAACTCAGACAAACCACCTTCGTAGTCATAGTTATATTTAAGATCAACACGCTCATCTATTAAGACAATTTTTACACCTGAGTTTAAGAATGATAATTCTCTAAGGCGTCTTGCTAAAATATCAACATTAAAAATCGTTTGTGTAAATGTTTCAGCACTCGGCCAAAAACGAACCGTGGTACCAGTTTGTTCCGTGGTACCCACAACACTCAAAGGTGACTGAGGCACACCGTGCGCATACTGTTGCTGATGGATTTGCCCTTGACGGTAAATCGTGAGTTCCAACTGGCTTGAAAGGGCATTCACAACCGAAACACCTACCCCATGCAGACCACCAGAGACTTTATAACTGTTGTCATCAAACTTACCGCCAGCATGCAAAATCGTTAAAATTACTTCTGCGGCAGATACCCCTTCTTCAGGGTGAATATCTGTTGGAATACCACGGCCATTGTCAGATACACTGAGTGATTCGTCTTTATGAATGGTGACAATAATTTCGTCACAGTGTCCCGCAAGTGCTTCATCAATGGCGTTATCCACCACTTCAAATACCATGTGGTGTAAGCCTGTACCATCATCTGTATCGCCAATATACATACCAGGTCGTTTGCGTACCGCATCTAAACCACGTAAAACTTTGATACTTGAAGAATCATAAGCATGTTCATGATTTAGTTCTGTTTGAGAAGCAGATTGAGATTCTGAACTCATGGTGTCTCCCTACTGGTAAATACTATTATTCATGCTCAGGTGGTGTAGATGGTTGCATCTGCACAACACCGGCGTGTACATTAAACATTTGGTACGATATACATAGATCATGTAAATGTTGTTTTACGATCGCATCATCTAATGTCGTTAAAAATACTTGACTACCCAACGTATGTAATCTTGTTAATAAACGCTGTTGTGCAGCACAATCTAACTCTGCAGTTATATCATCTAATAATACCACAGTTTCCTTATTACTCGCATGAAGCATCGCAATTTGCGAGAGTTTTAATGCCACCATCAAGAGTTTCTTTTGTCCTCTAGAAAGCATGTCTGTGGCATCACCATGTTCGGTTTTAATCTTTAAATCGGCTCGATGTGGCCCATGCTCGGTATAACGGCGTTCACAGTCTTTATGATGCTGTTGTTCGAGTAACAAGGCCAAGCCAATCTCGGTTTGGAAGCCTGCCGTATAATCTAAATGAAGCACGAGATCAGGCAGTAGTTTTTTTACCTCTTGTTCAAAAAAAACTTGCCATTGCATAAAAACAGCAACCCGCTGTAAATGTAATTGCTCGCCATATTCAGCCAACAAATTGTTCCATGGTTGTAAGTCTTCAAGAGATGGCTTTTTATAGTGTTTAAACATGCTATTACGTTGTTTTAACGTGCGTGTATAGTGTAACCACACCTGATAAAAGCTAGGTTCCACGTGGAACATCAACCAATCTAATAACTCACGTCTTGGTTTTGAGCCATGATCTATAATGTCTGTAGTTAATGGGTCTATATGCTGTAGCGGTAAGAGTTGTGCCAACTGACCTTGTGTTGCAACACGGTCGCCGTTAATTTTAATCAGTTGTTCACCAGAAGAAAATTTTTGTACACCAACTTTATCTGCATGTGTTTGTGCAAAAATAATGGCATGCGGTGCATGATGCTGAATGTAGTGTTTTGGCATATGGGTACGAAAAGAACGCCCCGTTGCCAAAATATGTATCGCCTCTAAAACAGAGGTTTTACCCGAACCATTAACCCCATACAAAACAGTAAACGGCTGTAAATTTTTCATTACAACCGTTTCTAAATTTCGTATTTTTTCGATATGTAATCGTTCTAAATACATGATATTAATTCAAATTAGACACGCATTGGCATCACAACATAGGTCTGATCTGGGTAAGCAGGATCTTGTACTAAAACAGACTGATTGGCCTCAGACATGGTCATACGCACATCATCACCATCAAGCACATTTAAGACATCGAGTAGATATTGTGCATTAAATGACATCTCAAGTGTGTCATGATCGTATTGAATTATTAGATCTTCACTGGCTTCATCTTGCTCTGGGTTATTTGCACGCAGTTTAAGTGTATCTGTATAGAAGTTTAAGAATACACCTCTAAGTTTTTCATTACTCAAAATGGCCACACGCTGTAATGATTGTTTAAGCACATCATGCCCAATCACCACATGCTTATCACCGCCACGTGGAATCACACGTTTATAGTCAGGGAATTTACCATCAATCAATTTGGTGGTAAAACGTACAGTGACATCACCCTGCTCTTTGTCACGACTTGGAATATTAATACTAATATTGAGCAACTCACGACCAATAAACAACACTAAAGGTTGCTCATCTAAGCTCAGTAAACGCTGTAATTCACCAACCGCTTTACGTGGAATAATGGCTTGTAATGGCTGGTCTAAATGTGACTGGGCCATAGTTTCAGCCAGTGCTAAACGGTGACCATCTGTAGTGACAGCCCGAAGTTGTGTTGCATCAATTTCAAGTAAAGTGCCCGTTAAATAAAAACGTACATCTTGTACCGCCATGGCAAATGAGGTTTTTTCAAATAAGCGTTTTAGTGATTTTTGTGCCACTTCAACACGACTGCCCTGTACGCCGTCTGTGCTTAATAATGGGTAATCTTCAGCAGGTAAAGTCCCTAATACAAAACGGCTACTGCCTGATTTTAAAATACAACGCAAATCATCTGTAATTTGTAAATCCACCAATGCAGCTGTAGGCAGTGATTTACAAATATCCATAATTTTACGGGCAGGCAAAGTCGTTTCACCCGTCTTTAAACACGCACCGTCAGCAAAAGGGACACTTGCAACAAGTTCTACTTCTAAATCAGAGCCTGTGATGGTTAAAGCTTGCTCTGTGGCCGTAATTTTTACATTTGACAAAATATTGAGTGTATGACGACGTTCAACAACCCCAACCACATGTGATAACACATTCAATAGACTTTCTTTGGCAATCTTTAAGTGCACAATATATATCCTCTTATACCCGATATTTTGTTTAAAAAATATACTCTAGCGTTGATGTGATTTTACCACGCAATCGAAGCTTGTTATTACTTAATCGTGAAATTTTAGCTCTGCAATAAACGCATTAAATTTTTATAGTCTTCATCGAAAATAGGGTCGCTTTCTCGTAGGCTAATCACTTTTTCACATGCATGCATTACCGTACTATGGTCTCGCCCACCAAATGACATACCAATGTCTGGAAAACTATTACCTGTCAATTCACGAGTGAGCCCCATTGCCAATTGGCGAGGCCGTGCATAAACACGTGTACGTTTTGGCCCAGTCAATTCTTTCATTGGGATTCTAAAGTACTCACTCACCACTCGCTGTATGTTGTCGGTGGTAATATTTCTTGCTCGAATGGCCAAAACATCTTTAAGAGACTCTCGCACCACCTCTAAATCAATTGCTGTCCCCTTAAAACGAGCCATAGCAACCACTTTATTCAGTGCTCCTTCTAACTCACGCACATTGGCAACCACTTGTTGTGCCACAAATAAAGCACAGTTACGTGGTAAATCTACCTGCATTGCCCCTGCCTTTTTGAGTAAAATCTCAATACGCGTTTCAATATCTGGTGGCTCAACACCTACAGATAAGCCCCAAGAAAAACGTGATACTAAACGTGCATCAAGTTCAGTTAATTCTTTTGGATAGCGGTCTGAGGTCAAAATAATTTGTTTTGACTCATCAAGTAAGGCATTAAACGTGTAGAAAAATTCGACCAAACTGGCTTCTTTACCTGCAAGCAAATGAATATCATCCACCAACAATAAATCTAATGAACGACAGTTTCTTTTAAACTCATCCACCTTCCCTTGCTGTAAAGAACTAACAAAATCTTGTACAAAGTTTTCTGCCGTCATATACATCACGCGTGCATTGGGTTTGGCATGTAATAATGCATTTCCCACAGCCTGCATCAGATGGGTTTTACCCAAACCCGTTGGTCCATATAAAAACAATGGGTTATGCTGTGACTCACCCAAATAAGTCAACACTTTACGACAAGTTTCAGCAGCCATTTGGTTTGAGCGACCTTCAACAAATAATGCAAACGTGAACAAAGGATTCAACTGTCTACGTTTGTTATTTTTTTGTGAATTGGTCACAGCAGTTTCATGTTCTTTTTTAACAACAGTCGGTTTCTTTTGCTGACTGACCTGTGGAGAGGTTAAAGCGGCTGCTGTTGTTGCGGGTTGATCACTGGCATTTAAAATTGCACCAGGTCTTGAATCAACAGAGATTTCAACTTGGCGTACTCTGCCTTCAGATAGCTGTTCAGCTAAAATCAAAATCAGTTCAAAATGGTTGTCTTTAATGTAACGCGTCCAATACGGATTCGGTGCGTACAAATACAAAACGCCCTCTTTTTCTTCAGCAATTAAAGGGCGAATCCACATTGCAAATACATTATCTGACAACTCTTGTCGCAATCTTGCCAAACACTCAGTCCACAGCATTCTCGTTATTTCCCCATCTTGTCTTATATTTCCCCAACTTTGGGGTCGGCTATTTTAACCAAGTTATCCACATATTCCAGTGAAAAGTTAGATGCTGTTTCAATTAAAAAATTGCATTGTGCATCTGTGGATAAGTTTATTATAACTTTGTGGATAAAAAAAACCTAACTTTTATCCACATTTCTACACAAGTTTAATAACATTGATATCCACAATATATATGTATGTTTTTTATAGATAAAATTATGTTTTCCACAGAAAATACGCATACTAATAATAATAAATTTAAATTTATAAATTTGAATTTATATAACGAAGTTGGTTTCTGTGGATAATTTGAATTTAAATTCATAGAAATAAATTTTGAATTTTGAATTTAAAAAATATATTTCGTGGAATACATTTACTTTATTTTAGTAATTTAATTTGACAAATTTGGTGATAAACCATACAATCGCGAACCTTTAAGATAGATCAATTCTTAGGAGTTTCGACATGAAACGTACTTTCCAACCATCTGAATTAAAGCGTAAACGTGTTCATGGTTTCCGTGCTCGTATGGCAACTAAAGCAGGTCGTCAAGTTTTAGCTCGTCGTCGTGCAAAAGGTCGTCACGAATTAACGGTATAATGACTGTTACTGGCTCGGCTTTAACGGTATGACGCTTTATAGCTTTAGCACAAAGTTTAGAATACGTTGTGCTGCAGATTACAAAAGCGTATTCGATGATGCGCTTTTAAAAGTGCATCAGCCCCACTTTCTTTTTTTGGCAACGATAT
This sequence comes from Acinetobacter rathckeae, assembly GCF_015627125.1. Classification (GTDB taxonomy): domain Bacteria; phylum Pseudomonadota; class Gammaproteobacteria; order Pseudomonadales; family Moraxellaceae; genus Acinetobacter; species Acinetobacter rathckeae. Next base: position 23,762 of record NZ_VTDO01000013.1, read on the forward strand.
CTGAGCAAGAAAATAGCCGTTTAGGTATTATTGTTGCAAAAAAGAAGGTTCGTCGGGCACATGAACGAAATAGAGTTAAGCGTTTAGCACGAGAGAGCTTTCGTTTAAACCAAAAAAATCTCGGTTTATTAGACATTGTTATCATGCCTAAAAAAGGAATTGAAGCAATAAGTAACGAAGAATTACATCAGCAACTTCAATCTGCATGGTATAAATTACAACGCTTAGCAAAGAAGCGAAAAGATACAATTGCTTCCCCTTCAAAGTAGAATCACCAATGGCACGTATTTTACATTGGCTTATTCGGTTTTATCAGATCGTAATTAGTCCGCTTATTGGACCTAGATGTCGTTTTATTCCTACTTGTTCTCAATACGCAATCGAAGCTTTAGCGCGCCACGGTGTTCTGCGTGGGAGTAAACTTTCGATTCAGAGGATATGTCGTTGTCACCCTTGGGGGGGTAGCGGTTATGATCCTGTACCTTTTGCCTTGATTGGTTATATTTCGTTTCAGCAAATTCATTGTCAAGTGCATCACGTTGTCGTACCCTTTCGTGAGCATTTTATGTATCAACTCTACTTTAATCATCACTTGGGGTCATAGCTATGCAACAATGGACGAGGTTTGCCATTATCGGGGCAATGTTAGTCACCGCATATCTACTCGTTTTGGCTTGGCAAAAAGACTATGGTCATGCAAACACAGTAACGCAAAATACAGCAGCTGTTGTTTCTAATGATGTGTCAGCCGATTTGCCAAATAGCCAAAATACGGCAACTGCAACAACAGATGTGCCACAGGCAGCAAATACAGCTACTCAGCCTACTGCTGAAAATAAAACAGCAAATAACCAAAAGTTAATTACTGTACAAACTGACGTATATCGTTTGTGGATTAATCCTAAAGGTGGAGATATTGTTCGCCTTGAGCTATTAAGCCATGACTCTGCTAAAGGTAGTGATCAACCTTTTGTCATGTTAGAAAGCGATAAAAATCGTACCTATGTTGCACAATCAGGTTTAATTGGTATTAATGGTCCGGACAGTAGTGCGACAGGTCGTCCACAGTTTGAAGTGGAAAAAGACAGTTACTCTTTGGGTGACATGAAGGCGACTACATCATCAAATGGTAAAGTATCGCAGGTACTCACCGTACCAATGGTATATAAAACACCAAATGGTGTTGAGATTGTGAAAACCTATACCTTTACACAAGGTCAGTATCCAATTTTAGTTGACTATAAAGTCATTAACCGTAGCCAACAAAACTGGCAAGGTCAATTCTTTGGTCAAATCAAACGAGATGAATCGGTTGATCCGGGTAAAACCAGCCAAGGTATTTTCCAATTGGGTACATATTTAGGCGGTGCTTGGGGTACACCAAGTGAGCACTATAACAAGTTAAAATTTAGTAATTTTAATGATGAAAAATTGAACCAAAAAGCGGAAGGTGGCTGGGTTGCAATTGTACAGCATTACTTTGTCAGTGCATGGATTCCTGGGACATTAAAATTAACCCAAGCTGAAGGTAAACCGTATACTGCAGATTTACAGTCTCGTAAGTCTTCAGATCAAATGAATATTATTGGATTTACTTCACCTGTAATTAATGTACCTGTAGGTACATCTATGGAAGTGAATGCAACCTTCTACTCTGGGCCTAAAGTTCAATCTGAGTTAAAAGATTTGGCTGTCGGCTTAAACCAAACTGTAGATTATGGTTGGTTGTGGCCAATTGCGAAACTCTTGTTCTTAGGGCTAGAGACTTTCCATAAATTTGTGGGTAACTGGGGCTGGTCAATCATTTTACTGACTGTTGTTGTTAAAATGATTTTGTGGCCATTGTCTGCAAAAAGCTACCGTTCTATGGCAAAAATGCGTGCAATTGCTCCTGAAATGCAACGCATGAAAGAAGAGTTTGGCGAAGACCGTATGCGTTTTTCGCAAGAAATGATGGCATTGTATAAACGTGAAGGGGTGAATCCTCTTGCGGGTTGTCTACCACTGTTTTTACAAATGCCAATCTTCTTAGCATTGTATTGGGTGCTTATGGAAAGCGTTGAGTTACGCCATGCACCGTGGTTAGGTTGGATTCAAGATTTATCGGCAATGGACCCTTGGTTTATTTTACCGTTAATCATGGGTGTGACTATGTATGTTCAGCAAACGTTGAACCCACAGCCAAATGACCCAATGCAAGCCAAAGTATTTCGTTTAATGCCAATTATTTTTACGGTATTTATGTTGTTCTTCCCAGCAGGTTTAGTACTTTACTGGATTGTGAACAATAGTATTACGATTTTACAGCAATGGTTTATTGCCAAAAGTGTGAAAAAGCAACGTGAGCAAACGGTAGAAAATTAAGCCCTTCTACTCGGTTTAGCTGAATGAATCCGCCTAAGATGATATGCTTAGGCGGATTTTTTACGATTAAAGATGTGAAAGGCGAAGAATATGAATCATCAAACGACAATTGCTGCTATTGCTACTCCACCTGGTCGTGGCGGAGTTGGGGTGATTCGTTTATCTGGACCTAAAGCATATGATATTGCTGCACAACTATCACAGCAAACGCTGCCCAGCAATCGTATGGCAGCCTTTCGTAAGTTTTATGATGCGCAAGGACACATTTTAGATGAAGGTCTACTGATTTGCTTTGCCCTCCCCCATTCGTTCACTGGTGAAGATGTTGTGGAGCTACAAGGCCATGGTGGACCTGTCATCCAAAATGCTTTACTACAACGTGTATTGGAGCTTGGAGCGACCTCTGCGAAGGCAGGTGAGTTTTCTATGCGTGCATTTGAAAATGGCAAAATGGATTTGGTTCAGGCCGAAGCGATTGCAGATTTAATTGATGCTACATCAACAGCGGCCGCACGTTCAGCAGTACGCTCACTACAAGGCACATTTTCAGCAAAAATTAACCAAGTATTAGAACAGCTGATTCACCTACGTTTACATGTTGAAGCGGCGATCGATTTTCCTGAAGAAGAAATTGATTTCTTAGCCGATGGCAAAATTTTAACGTTGTTAGAAGGTGTGCAAGGTGCGGTCACTGCAGTACAGCGCTCTGCTAAGCAGGGTCAATTATTGCGTGAAGGCTTACAGGTGGTGATTGCAGGTAAGCCCAATGCAGGCAAGTCAAGTTTACTCAATGCATTGGCAGGCCATGAACGGGCAATTGTGACCGATATTGCAGGGACAACTCGAGATGTTCTACATGAAAAAATTGTTTTAAATGGATTGCCGATTACACTCATAGATACAGCAGGTCTACGAGAGACTGTAGATGTGGTTGAGAAAGAAGGGATTCGCCGAGCAGTAAAAGAAATTAATCAAGCTGATTTATTACTACTCGTCTATGACTTACATGCAAATGACGACCCACTTGCACTCGCACAGCATTATTTTAAAGAAGATCAAGGCCCTAAGCGACTTATTCTTGTAGGAAACAAGGCTGATCTGACACAGCAAACGTCACTACTGAGTGATTATCAGGGCTATAGACATGTGAGTATCTCTGCAAAAGAGCAGACAGGTATTGAAGCACTGGTTGATGTAATGACAGCACATGCAGGTTTTCAGCCTGAAGAAGACAGTTTTATAGCAAGAACACGTCACTTAGATGCGATGCGTCGTACACAGGCACATTTGAATGATGCACATGAGCAATTAATAGATTATTCAGCAGGTGAATTGGTGGCAGAATCTTTACGTCTGGCACAAAACTCGCTTGGTGAAATTACGGGTGATTTTAGTGCAGATGACTTATTGGGTGAAATCTTTGGTTCATTTTGTATCGGAAAGTAAATAAGTTGATGACTAGATAGATTTGTTTAAATTTATTGCCAAGCTTTATGTAAAGTCGATTGCTTTTATCTGATTTAATCTATATGGTATAGTACACTGAACGCTGATTATAGTTCAAAAAAGACACATGTATTTGCTTTGAACTTGAAAGCTTCTCAGCAATATTTAATCGTTAGGAAAAATAGCACGCTTTTAAAATGTGCATGAATTGGTATAAATTGGAAAAAATTGTAAATCGTATAGCTATTGCAATGAATGGCGATGAAATCACTGTAAAGATTATTCCCCATCAAAAACGTCAAAATACTTCTACAGGTACTATGCAAGTCGAAGTTGGCAAAAAGATTCTTTTGGAGTCAGGGCAAGAAATTGACTTTAATTTAGATGGAAAAAGTTTTTATACTGCGTTTAATCAGATGTATAGATTAGTTTAACTTACCATTACAGTCTCAAGACTGTATTTTACCCACTAGAATTTTGTTTTTCATTATAATTATTACGCAGTATTTAGCATAAAATTTCTACGTCTAATTTGAGATTTCAATATTCTAGTATTTTTACTAGGAAGAGGACATATCCATGTCAAATGTACAAAACGGCGTTGTTAAATGGTTTAATGACACTAAAGGCTTTGGTTTTATTCAAGCAGAAGATGGTCAAGATGTATTTGCTCACTTCAAAAACATCAAAGCAGATGGTTTTAAAAGCTTAACTGAAGGTCAGCGTGTACAGTTCATCGTGACTCAAGGCCAAAAAGGCTTACAAGCTGAAGAGATTCGTCCGCTTTAATTGCAGATGAGTAGATCTCTAAAGCCTATTTACATGATGTAAATAGGCTTTTTTATGCTTAAATGTCTTGAATTTTTTAAGTATATTGAAAATAAAAATATAGTTTTATATTAATAGTATTATGCAGGAAATAAGTATAAACATTATCAATCGTGTTGCAATCTAAGCCACTGCAACAGAGATTCCGCTAAAATAGTCACATAAAATCATAAGAGAATACATGATGAAAAATACAATAATTGCATTAACCATGGCTTGTGGATTATCAACTACGGTGATGGCATCCACGACGACACAAAAGCCTTATACGCTCGACTTTAACCCTCAAAACTACCAACTAGAACAGTTAGAGATCAATGGTAAACCTCTTAAAGTCCGTGCTTATACCAACATTGTGTATGTGAAAAATCCAGTAGATATTAAGTATGAAGTGATGAATATCTACATACCAGATGCCTATTTTAATCAACAAGAAGTGAATGGCTTTAATGCCCAAAATGCTCCAATTTTCTTTCCAAATGAAGTGGGTGGCTATATGCCTGCACAGCCTGCCACATTGGTTGGACGAAAAATGGGGGGGCGAGGTCCAACAGGTCAAAATAAGCCAATAGAAACAGCGAATCCACCAAGTACCGCCGCCTACGCATTGTATCAAGGTTATGTTGTAGCATCTGCAGGGGCACGTGGTCGTACGAGCACAACAGGCAAAGCACCTGCTGCGATTGTTGACTTAAAAGCCGCCATTCGTTATTTAAAATATAATGATAAAAAAATGCCGGGCGATGCCAATAAAATTATTTCCAATGGCACCAGTGCAGGCGGTGCAATGTCTGCTCTATTGGGTGCAACAGGTGATTCCAAAGACTATTTACCTTATTTGAAAAAGCTTGGGGCTGCCAATACCAGCGACCGTATTTTTGCTGTTTCCGCGTATTGTCCAATCACCAACTTAGATCATGCCGATATGGCTTATGAATGGCAATTTAACAGTATTCATGATTATAAAAAAATAAATATGAGTATGCTTGATTATAAAGTCGAACGAAAAGAGACTGCAGGTGTATTGAGTCAAGCACAAATTCTTGTATCTAATGATTTAAAAGCCCAGTTCCCAAACTATGTCAATCAGCTTGGTTTAGTTTCACCACAAAAACAGCCATTACAGCTGGCTCAAGATGGCAATGGTTCATTTAAAGACCTGATTAAGCAATACTTGATTAAATCAGCTCAAACTGCAATTGATCAGGGGCAAGACCTTTCTCAATACACATGGATTAAGCGAGAAGGCCAGCGAGTTATAGATATCAACTATGATGATTACTTGGTGTATTTGCAACGTATGAAAACGCCGCCAGCCTTTGATGCTTTAGATTTATCATCAGGTGAAAATCAAGAGTTTGGTACAGAACAGATCGACAAACAGCATTTTACCGCCTATGGTTTTGAACACAGCACGGCCAAAGGAACACTGGCAGATGCTCATATTGTTAAAATGATGAATCCCATGAACTACATTGGTCAAAAACAAGTACATACCAGTGCATATTGGAGAATTCGTCATGGTGCATATGATAAAGATACCAGTCTTGCTGTACCTGTTATTTTAGCCACAAAACTGCAAAATACAGGTGCCCATGTTGACTTTGCTTTACCGTGGGGAAAACCACACAGCGGAGATTATGACCTAGACGAACTGTTTGCTTGGATTAATCAAATCAGTAGATAAGTTGATTTTACTTGCACAAGCAGTATGATTTTTTACACAAGTCATGCTGCTTTTGCATTATGCTGACTGCCTTACTGGTCTGTGGGTTATGTCATGCTTCGATTGTTTTTATGTGTTATCGCACTACTTTGCCAAGCAGTATATGCAGATGTGCAAAATCTAACACAGCAAATACATTTAAAATATCCACAGCTTCATTTAACCCAAATTGCCAATACACCAATACAACACCTTTACAGTGCACAGCTCGATGGTCAAGTGGTTTATTTAGATGAAAGTGCTGAGTATTTATTTACAGGTGCAATTTTACGTTTAAAAGATCAGAAAAATATCACTCAAGCCTTATCACAAAAATCTTCTAGTCTATGGTCAATGCTTCCATTGCAAGATGCCATACAGATTGTTAAAGGAACGGGTCAGCATCAGATTGCCGTATTTTCAGACCCGAATTGCCCTTATTGCCAACAGTTTGAACGAGAGCTGAGCCGACTGAATAATGTCACGGTGTATCTATTTATGTATCCGCTTAGAACCCAATCGGTCAAATTAACCAAGCAAGTTTGGTGTAGTCCAAATGCATCTTATACATGGCAAAAACTGATGCAACAAGGCATTTATCCAACAGCAACCACGCATTGTGAACAACCCATTGAGCGTAATTTAGCACTAGGTCATCGACTTGGTTTTGATGGTACACCAACCATTATTTTTGCCAATGGTGAAAAAAATATTGGGTTGCTTTCAGCAACCCAAATTCAAGATTTTTGGCAACAACATGGTTTATAAAACTATTCTTTGGTAAAAAAGTTGTATGCCATCAACACAATAATTGCACCCACAATAGAGGCAACAAAACCTGCCGATGAATTTTCACCATAAATATGTAGAAAACGCCCTGCATAAGTGGCGACAACAGAACCTAATATCCCAAGACCAGCAGTGACAAAGAATCCTGCTTTGTCTTCACCTGGGTATAATGCACGGGCAATTAAACCTGCAAAAAAACCAATCAATATCGTTACAATCACATGCCACATCGTGTCGACTCCCATTTCATTTTTCTAATTGTTTTTATATTAGCAAAGTTGTAAAAACAGACCGTGCATATTTTGCGACAGTCTGTATGGTTTTTGTGCCAGTCTTTTATAGACCAATTTCACCAATAAAAGGGATGTGGCGGTATTTTTGATCGTAGTCTAAGCCGTAACCAACAATAAAACGGTCTTCGACTTCAAAGCCTAAAAAGCGTACATCGAGTTCAATTTCACGGCGTGATGGTTTGCTCACTAAGGTACACAGTTCAATCGAGTTTGGATTGCGTGTTTTTAACATTTCCATGACTTTACTGAGCGTACGTCCAGAATCAATAATGTCTTCAACCACAATCACATCTTTGCCTTCAATATCCCCATCTAAGTCTTTTAAGATTTTTACATCGCGTGTAGATACTGTACTTGTACCGCCGTAGCTAGATACAGTCATAAAGTCTAGCTCATGTGGCTTTTCAATGGCACGGCACAGGTCAGCCATAAAAATTACCGAACCACGCAATAGACCAATCAAGACAAGCTCTTTGTTGCTGTTGGCATAAAATTGGTTGATTGCTGCACCAAGCTCCTTTACTTTGGCTTGAATATCATCAGCAGAAATCATCACATTCATTTGAACAGTCATTGAATAAACCCTATGTACGAATAAAAAAGGTGTTGCCTTGCAACACCTAAACAGTCGACTATAGTTTAAAACAAAATCAAGCCCGATGCATCTGTAGATTCAATTTTGCTGATTTATTGCTCATGTTATGCAGAATAGACTTTTTGACCATCAATGTATGTGGCAACAATATTGCGATCATCACCTAATGTGAATAATGCAAACAAACTGTCTTCAATGGTTTTGGCATGGCTTTGTCGTAACTGTTGTATAGGTGTAGCATTCACATCTATCACAATAAAGTCGGCTTCTTTGCCTACACTAAAATTACCTAAACGATCATCTAAATCTAACGATTTAGCACCGCCAAGCGTTGCGTGGTAGAACGCTTCAAAAGCAGACAATTTATCGCCTTGTAATTGTTGTACTTTGTAAGCCTCACTCAATGTTTGTAGTTGAGAAAAAGAAGTACCACCACCCACATCTGTACCCAAACCAACTTTCACGCCTTTTTGCCATGCTTTACGCAAAGAAAATAAGCCACTGCCTAAAAATAAATTTGAAGTTGGACAAAACGCAATCGCAGAGTCTGTGTCATGCATACACTGCCATTCATCGTCCTCTAAATGGATACAATGTGCAAAAACAGAACGTTGCCCTGTTAAACCATATTGATGATAAACATCTAAATATCCTGCATGGTTTGGAAATAATGATTTTACCCATGCAATTTCATCTTTATTTTCACTCAGGTGCGTATGCACATATACTGTTGGGAACTCTTGTTTGAGCTTTCCTGCTAAAGACAGTTGTTCATCGGTTGATGTCGGTGCAAAACGTGGCGTAATGGCATATAAAGCACGGCCTTTTTCATGCCATTTTTCAATCAGTTGTTTAGACTCGGTATAGCTTGACTCAGCCGTATCACATAATGCTTCAGGTGCATGGCGATCCATCATCACTTTACCTGCAATCAAACGCATATTTTTACGTGCTGCCACTTCAAATAATGCATCGACAGATTCAGGGTGAACAGTACAAAACACCAACGCCGTGGTTGTGCCATTTTTAATGAGTTCATTCACAAAAAAATCTGCAATCTGATCTGCATACGCTTTGTCTTTAAACTTAATTTCTGTAGGGAATGTATAGTTATTGAGCCAGCTGAGTAATTGCTCCCCATATGCTCCCATCATTTCAGTCTGAGGGAAATGAATATGCGTGTCAATAAAGCCGGGGGTAATGAGTTGGTCAGGGTAATGTGCGATGGCAAGACCATCAATTAAGGTCGGGTCGACATCAGCCCATGCACCAAACCAGACAATTTTCCCTGCTTTACACAGCAATAACCCATCTTCGATATAACGAATTTGTGGGGCGATTTCTTCAGGTTGTGAAACAGTCTGCTGAATATCTAAAAAACGGCCACGAATGGCACTGGTGTCTGCACAATGCATAGACATAATAATGACCTACAATCTAATTTTTTCAGTTGATTGTAGCGTACTTTGGCAGAAAAAAAGTGGTCTATCAGACTAAATAATCAGGGCACGTAAAAACGTGCCCTGATGTCTGTTTAAAGTATGATTATTTGTTTTGTTGTTGCTGTTTGTCATATCGTAAAGACAATACCGCAGTCACCACCAAGACTAAACCAATAAAGCTAAGTGAAATCCAAATTGGCATATGAAATACATCAAGCATGAGCATTTTAAAGCCAATAAACAATAAAATAATGCCTAAACCATAAGGTAGGTAATGCATTTTTTCAGCGGCACCAGAGAGTAAAAAGAACATCGCTCTCAAGCCCAAAATTGCCATTAAGTTTGCACTCAGTACAATAAATGGATCTTTCGTCACGGCGAAAATTGCAGGAATAGAATCTACCGCAAAAATCACATCTGAAAACTCAACTAAAATCAGTACAATCAATAGTGGTGTAAAAAACAATTTTCCTTGTTCACGCACTGTAAATAAAGAGCCACGTAAAGTTGGCGTAATCGGTACACGCTTACGTAACCATTTGAGTAACGCCATATCTTCAATATTTGGGTCATCCTCTTGGCCTTTTAAAAACTTAAAGCCTGTGTATACCAAGAACGCGCCAAAGATATATAAAATCCAAGAAAACTCTTGAATCAGCCATGCACCTAAGAAAATAAAGATGGTACGCAGAAGAATTGCACCCAGTACGCCATATAACAACACACGACGTTGTAATGCAGGTGGAATAGCAAAAGCAGAAAAAATCATCAGCCATACAAAGACATTATCAATCGCTAATGATTTTTCTAATAAATAACCAGTCACATATTCAAGGGTTTTTTGATTGGCAATTTCAACACCCATGGTCTGTTTGAGATACAGCCATAAACCACCTGCAAACAGCATGGCAACGCTGACCCATGCAATGCTCCAATAGGCAGCTTGCTTGAGTGGAACAGGCTCTTGACTGCCGTCAATGTGGGTCTTTTGCTTAAAGCCTAAAAAGTCAACCAGTAACATGACTGTGACGATGCCAAAGAACACCACGTATAGCCAAATATTGCCGATAGAGTCCATATGATCTCCCCACCTAGCATTGGCCATAAAAAAACCTTGACCAGTCGCCAGATGATAATTGAATCTTCTGTAACAACATGATCAAGGTCTTGCCTACATTACAGAAAACACCGCAATGCTCAGGCACCGACTTTGCAAGCAAAGCGTAATGACGATACCTGACGCCTAAGTGAATACCTAGGCTTGGAGGAGGCTACTCCCCTTGTCAAACGAATTTTGTGTGGATAAATACTATCCAATTGAAATGATCATGACAGAAGCCATGCCAAAAATCAATCTTTAATCGGCTAAAGCATGTAGCAGTTTGTTATGTAAGCCACCAAAGCCCCCATTAGACATGACCACAATCGCATCACCTGCACCTGCATGCACGCACACATAATCAATAATTTCAGTGAGTGATGAACAAATCTGAGCATGATTACTTGCCGATGAAATCACTGCACTTAAATCCCAGTCCAAGCCTTCAGGTTGATACCAAATCACCTCATCGGCCAAACGTGCTGCATGAGCCAAACCTGCTTTATGGCTACCCATGCGCATGGTGTTTGAGCGAGGTTCAATAATCGCCCATAACTTACGCTTACCTAAACGCTTTCTTGCACCGTCCAACGTAGTTTCTATGGCCGTTGGGTGGTGTGCAAAATCATCATAGACCTCTATGCCACGTACAGTATCCAACAACTCCATACGCCGTTTTACACCACCAAAACAAGACAATGCAGTACATGCATCAGCAATAGATACTCCCACATGTGCTGCTGCTGCAATGGTAGCCAATGCATTGGCTACACTGTGCTGACCTGTCATGTTCCACTGCACTTCTGATACTTTTTTACCATGTTCAAACACGGTAAAATGACTACCGTCATCACAAATGAACTCAGCAGATAAATACACAGACTCAGCCTTATGTAACGCCGTACGTTGCACAGGTGTCCAACAACCTTGGGCTAATACCTCATCAATATGATGTTCCGTAATCGGTGCAATAATTTTTCCCTGACTAGGAATTGTTCGTACCAAATGATGAAATTGCTTTTGAATTGCCGCTAAATCATCAAAGATATCGGCATGGTCAAATTCTAAATTATTTAAAATGGCTGTTTTAGGGTGGTAATGAACAAACTTAGATCGCTTGTCGAAAAATGCTGAGTCATATTCGTCGGCTTCCACCACAAAATACTCACCACCGCCTAATCTGGCACTTTCTTTAAAACCCAGTGGTACACCACCAATTAAAAATCCAGGGTTCAGTCCCGCTTGTTCTAAAACCCACGCCAACATCGTTGTTGTGGTGGTTTTACCGTGTGTTCCTGCAACCCCTAACACATGCTTACCTTGTAAAATATGGTCAGCCAAAAATTGTGGGCCAGAGATATATGGCAAGCCAACATCTAGCATATACTCAACCGCATCAATGCCACGCTTCATGGCATTACCCACAATTACTAGATCTGGATGCGGTTGTAAATGCTGACGATCATAACCTTGCATTAACTCAATGCCCGCATTTTCTAACTGAGTCGACATCGGAGGGTAAACATTCAAATCAGAACCAGTGACCTTATGGCCGAGATCGCGTGCTAACAATGCCAAAGACCCCATGAATGTGCCACAGATCCCTAAAATATGCAGATGCATAATGTTCCTACTCCAACTCTTTTTTTAATCACTATAAAATACGTGTGAATCTAATACATTTTAATAATGAATCACACTACGAATGGATGCACCCTCATGCATTAAATCAAAGGCTTCATTAATTTTATCCAATGGCATGGTATGCGTTACAAATGGGGCTAAATTAATTTTCCCGTGCATTGCATCTTCAACCATTTGAGGCAACTGAGAACGCCCTTTTACCCCACCAAATGCAGTTCCTTTCCAAGAACGTCCTGTGACTAACTGAAATGGACGTGTCGAAATTTCCTGCCCTGCCCCTGCTACACCAATAATAATAGACTGCCCCCAACCACGGTGAGCACACTCTAGTGCAGAACGCATCACATTCACATTACCAATACACTCAAAAGAATGGTCAACGCCCCAGCCTGTCATTTCAACAATCACCTCTTGAATAGGCCTGTCAAAATCTTTTGGGTTCAAACAGTCTGTTGCTCCAAATTCTTGAGCCAATTTAAACTTTTCAGGATTTGTATCTACAACAATCACTCGTCCAGCTTTGGCTTGTTTTGCCCCTTGAACCACAGCAAGACCAATACCGCCTAAACCAAATACAGCAACACTGTCACCTTCTTGTACCTTCGCCGTATTATGTACTGCACCAATACCTGTCGTTACACCACAACCAAGCAAGCATACCTGCTCAGGGTTGGCTTCAGGGTTAATCTTTGCCAAAGACACTTCAGCTACTACTGTATACTCACTAAATGTAGAGCAACCCATATAATGATAAATTGGCTGACCTTCATAAGAAAAACGAGTTGTGCCATCTGGCATCACGCCTTTACCTTGTGTCGCTCGAACTGCTGTACATAAGTTGGTTTTTCCAGATAAACAAAACAAACAAGTTTTACATTCGGCAGTATATAAAGGAATGACATGATCACCTACAGCAACACTTGTGACTCCTTCACCGACTTCAACGACAACACCTGCCCCTTCATGTCCTAAAATTGCAGGAAAAACCCCTTCAGGATCATCGCCAGACAAGGTAAATGCATCGGTATGGCACACACCCGTATGTGTGACCTTAATTAAAACCTCACCTTTTTGAGGTGGAGCAACATCAACTTCTACAATCTTTAAAGGTTGTCCTGGCCCAAAAGCAACCGCAGCACGTGACTTCATTCCACACTCCATAACGATGAAAATATAAAGCAAAACATACCACAGCATAGGTATGCAAAACACAGCCACATTGCCTGAAACACAAAAAATAACCCATCATGGCTAAAGTTGCGTAAAATACTTCGCTTCTTTAGTCGTAGTTGAAAAAATGAAAAAATATATTGCACTTACAGCACTTTTATTCAGTAGCTATACCTTTGCAGGTACACATATCAATATAGACACTAATGTTGGTCAAATCAGTGTAGAGCTGTATGACCAACAAGCCCCGATCACCACACAAAATTTTCTAAAATATGTCAAAAAAGACTACTACAAAGGCATTATCTTCCACCGTGTTATTCCAAACTTTATGATCCAAGCTGGTGGCTTTGACCAAAACCTAGAACAAAAAGATACCGATCAGCCCATTAAAAACGAATCATCAAATGGTATAAAAAATACAAGAGGCACCATTGCAATGGCCAGAACCAGTAACCCGAACTCAGCCACAGCACAATTTTTTATTAACACACAAGATAATAGTGCTTTAGATCAAACCCCTTTTAATGACGGATACGCCGTGTTTGGTAGAGTGACTAAGGGAATGGATATCGTAGATAAAATCTCTCATGTTAAAACTACGGCATACGGCATGCAGCAAAATCTACCAATACAACCTATCATTATTGAAAAAATGACAATACAAACGCCGTCATCAAATAAGAAAAAATAATTTTTAAATATTAAATTGTTTTAAAACAAATGTTTATTTGTTTATTTTGTATGTTGTAGAGTGAAAAAAGTACACTTGATGAAATAAATCAACAAATACGCTTGCGTAATAAAAATATTCACCTATAATGCACATCATTCCAACGCGATACAGCTTAAACGAAGTGCTGAAAGCACTAAGTTATATAGCGATTGTGACTTACTGATGACGAATCAGTTAGAAGATCATTAATAGAATTGAAGAACAACTTGTGTGGATTTTTACTGAGTTTAATCACTGATATGAAATACATATCATTGAGATGACTAGTAGAAATTTACTCGAAGATTTATTTGAGAGCGAATATATATTTGCTAGTGATTTTAGTGAGTCAGCTTGATCCCCTTAAGGGATTAT
>NZ_VTDO01000014.1 GCF_015627125.1 Acinetobacter rathckeae
TTAATACACTTTTATTTAAAACCAAGAAAAATAGTTGGTATTTATTACATTAATAAAATCACATTTAAATTCCGATTAAAATACTTGGTATTAATAAAAATAAATGGCTTTATACTTTAAAAAACTAAACCAATAGATTAAAAAACAGCCTACTTAGTAAAGCAAATAAAAGCTGATTTAAAACGATGTAATAAAGATCATATTTGAGTCCAAGATCATTTTCCTTTTCTAAGAATTGACAGAAAAATTAACTTTCTTGTACAACTAAAACACCTAAATGGCTGTTTAATCAAATTCTGAAAAAACAAATACGAAACGATGCTCTCTTTTAAAATATTTTACCCACACACAAATCACTTTGAGAGAAAGAACCATGAAACTTTTCCAAAATGATCAATAAAAGCGTATTTTCACCACGATGGGCTGCTTTTTTATGGATTTATCTTTAAAATGCCCATTGGTTTAAAGGCAATTTGTGAATTGAAATGAAATGTGCATCTTTTTTTGCTGGTGTAGGTGGTATTGATCTTGGCTTTGACCAAGCAGACTTTGAAACAATTTATGCCAATGAAAAAGATTCATTTGCCGTTGAAACACTCAAAGCAAATTTTGATTTTATTGTCGATCATAGAGATATTAATGATGTACAAGCATCTGAGATTCCAGATTTTGATATCATGCTGGCAGGCTTCCCATGCCAAGCATTTTCTGTAGCAGGTTACAGACAAGGCTTTGATGACCAAAAAGGTCGAGGTAATTTATATTTCGAACTTGAACGCATTTTTAATGAGAAAAAACCTGCTGTGATTTTTCTTGAAAATGTTAAAAACTTGGTTGGCCATGACCAAGGAAATACGTTTAAAACCATTTTAGAAAGCCTGCAACAGCATGGTTATCATGTGAAATATAAAGTTCTCAATGCCTGCGAGTATGGCAACATTTCACAAAATAGAGAACGTATTTATATTGTCTGTTTTAAAAGTATTACAGCTTACGAAAGATTTAATTTTCCAACAGCAATTCCACTACAAACGAGTATCAGTGATCTGTTAGAAGAAGAACATTTAATTGATAAAAAATATTTTTATACTGCAAAAACCCCATTCTTTAATCAACTTGTAGACGAGATTAAAGATGCAAAAACTTTATACCAATGGCGTCGCCAATATGTTCGAGCCAATAAAAGCAATGTATGTCCAACACTCACAGCCAACATGGGTACAGGTGGACACAACGTGCCGTTATTAAATGTTCAAGGTCACGCCAACACAATTAGAAAACTCACACCAAGAGAATGTTTTAATTTTCAAGGGTTTCCAAAAAACTTTAAACTGCCTGAAAAGACCAGTAATGCTAACCTATATAAACAAGCAGGTAATAGTGTTGTTGTCCCCGTTATTGCACGTATTGCACTAGAAATAAAAAAAGCCTTAGCCATCAAAAAAACTGTTGTCGATGACCGACAAATCACTCTACTTTAAAACACATAGCCCATAGGTTGAAATAAAACAGGTTCAACCTATGGGTATTTAAAAATATAGTTGTACACACCCTAAAAGCTTCTTCTCATTAGCACACACAAAGACCGATCAAAGTTAAAAATATTTTTATATAAAATTAAACCATTCATACGCTCAACAAACCGTTGTAATCAAATATGATTTATTAATTAAAACCCATCTGTCATTTCCCAAAATGTATCACGAAGTCAACATACTTTTAGGTCTCTAATCTTGAGATTGCAAAAAGACATCATATTTTGAATGCGTGAGTATTAGGTGGATTGATTTTAACTTTTGAGAAAAAACCACTTTGTAAATAGTAGTTAGATGCGTCCATACGTGTTTTACCATTCAATGTCGCATTTTGTGGCAGTATATATTTTTCATCAATAATATAAGCTAACGTGGCATTATCTACATAACCCACTACTTCTAAGGTTATAAGTAATTTCGCCCTCAACTGAGATAAAATGGCCGTTTTATCATTTACAGTTATGCTCTTTTTTTGGAGACGTATATCTTTGAATAATGCTTTAATATTTGTTTTCACACGACTAAAAAATAAAAAATCGTACTTGCCTTTACTCTGAGCATGCTGGTTGGGTAAATAGATTGCTTGCCCAGCGGTGGTAGACCAATCTTTTTGCTCTAAGAGCAACAAATGCCCAAAATGCTTGGTGGTTTTTATGGCAATATGGTATTGCTGATTAATGATAAAATCTGCACTATCCCACTGGCCTTTACCATAACAGGCATAATCAACCTCTGTAATGTGCTTCACAGAGGGTCTTTGCAAACACATATTAAAAAATGCAACTTCACCTAGCTTACTAATAAAAACATCTATAAATGTTTCTAAGTCACTACGCATATATTGACCACCTGAACGAAAGCTCCGATGCTCACCTGTCACACCAAAAGTCATACTCCAACTAAACTCAAGTACCCGTAATATATCGTCTTTAGAGCATATGACTTGAGCCCCTGTACCAAAGTTAGCCTTTGAATTAATGACATAATTATTATGATCTTTTGAAAGGTATTGAAACGACATTTTGGTCACACTTTATAATTTTTAGAGATGGAACAACATCTGCTGTGCTTTACTTTTCGCTTAATCCCCTCTTAAAATATTCTAAGCACTGCAAAGCTACATATCTTTTATATCAAAACACTGTACAAATGACTATAAATTGAATGTTTTTTGAAACAAATTGCCAATTCAGACCAATAAGTCTGTAAAATCCCGCTCCGTGATGGCATAAGTCGTTTGTATAATGTGCTTTCAACAATTGTAGCTACTTTTTTTTGCAACTTTTTAGCACCGATTTAAGTTAGCTATGGTATAAAACTTGCTTGGCAATCATCAAGCAGTGAGAAGTAAGTTTCACAAACTTTACTGTTCAATGAATTTATTTTTTAGGAAAATTCCGTATGAAAAATTGGAAGAATAAAATACTTGTTTCAACAACAGTAATGCTTGCGACATTTGCGACACATGTTCAAGCCAAAGACTGGTCTGTGATTCGCTTTGGTACAGAATCATCTTATGCACCTTTCGAATACAGAACAGCTGATAATAAACTCACAGGCTTTGATGTAGACCTAGGTAACGAGATCTGTGCACACCTTAAAGCAAAATGCGTTTGGGTAGAGAACTCTTTTGACGGTATGATTCCTGCACTAAAAGCGAAAAAATTTGATGGTATTTTATCTTCAATGACCATCACAGAAGAACGTTCAAAACAAATTGCTTTTAGTAATAAGATTTACAACACACCAACTCGTATGATTGCAAAAGTGGGCTCGCCATTACAACCAACCGTAGCATCCCTCAAAGGTAAACGTGTTGGCGTACAACAAGGCACCATGCAAGAAAGCTATGCAAAAACGTACTGGGCAACTCAAGGTGTGAGAGTGGTATCTTATCCAAACCAAGATGTCCTCTATCAAGACTTAGTTTCAGGCCGTTTAGATGCATCACTACAAGATGCGCTTATGGTTGATGCTGGTTTCTTAAAATCAGCAAAAGGCAAAGGCTTTGCTTTTGCAGGTAACAATGTAACTGATGCAAAAACACTGGGTGTAGGTGCAGCCGTTGGTTTACGTAAAGAAGATAACGACTTACGTGAAAATATCAACAAAGCACTCGCAGCAATCATTGCAGACGGTACATACAAAAAACTAGAGACAAAATACTTCCCTTTTAGCATCTACTAAGCTCAATACCAAGTGTCAGCCCTGTGCTGGCACTTCTCTTATGTATTATTCTCATCAATATCAGATTTATCGTTTCACTTGGAGAAGATGAGTATGTTTTTGTCTGGTTATGGTTCAGCACTACTCAGTGGCACATGGATGACCATACAGCTCGCACTATTTTCGCTCATACTTTCAATTCTTATTGGCTTAATTGGTGCAGTCTGCAAAATCTCCCGAATTAAGTTTGTACGTTCTATCGCGACTGTATACACCACCCTTATTCGTAGTATTCCCGATCTACTGATCATGCTACTTCTGTTTTATAGCCTTCAAATGGGGCTAAATGCCATCACTGAACCATTACATATGGATCAAATTGACATTGATCCATTTGCAGCAGGTGTCATTACGCTTGCATTTATTTATGGAGCATATTTTACAGAAACATTTCGCGGTGCATTTCAATCTGTTCCTAAAGGACAAATTGAAGCAGGCTTTGCATATGGTATGACACCATTTCAAGTGTTTCGACGTATTTTATTTCCGCAAATGATGCGTTTTGCACTGCCAGGTATTGGAAACAACTGGCAAGTTTTGGTCAAGGCAACTGCTCTGGTTTCTATTATTGGTCTCACAGATATTGTTAAGATCACTCAAGATGCTGGGCGAAGTACCATGCAAGTGTTTTACTTTAGTGTTGTTGCAGCGATTATTTACCTTGCAATTACCACTATTTCCAACCTCATTTTAATGTGGCTTGAGCGTCGTTATTCGGCTGGGGTAAGAAAGGGTCAACTATGATTGAAATTATTCAAGAATACTGGAAGTCTTATCTTTGGACTGATGGTATGCAAATGACAGGTCTTGCCATGACCACTTGGTTATTGGTGTTGTCAATTGCAATTGGCTTTGTACTTGCTGTGCCTTTAGCGATTGCTCGTGTATCAAGCAATCCTTTTATTAGCCGTCCTGTTTGGTTATTTACTTATATTTTTCGTGGTACACCATTGTACGTACAGCTGTTAATTATTTACTCGGGTATTTACAGCTTTGACTTTATTCACGACCATGAACTACTCGATGAATTTTTTAGAGAAGGGTTAAATTGTACAATTTTAGCTTTTGCGCTCAATACCAGTGCATATACCACTGAAATATTTGCAGGTGCAATTCGTGCTATTCCTTACGGTGAAATAGAAGCTGCGCAAGCATTTGGTATGTCACCATGGAAAAAATATACCCGTATTATTATTCCATCCATGTTACGTCGTGCCCTTCCCTTCTATGGCAATGAAGTGATCTTAATGCTACACGCAACAAGTATTGCTTTTACAGCGACTGTACCAGATATTTTGAAAATTGCGCGAGATGTAAACTCTGCAACCTATCAAACATTCAATGCTTTTGGTATTGCAGCAGTACTGTATGCATGTTTGGCTTTTCTACTCATTGCAATCTTTAGAAAATTAGAAAAGCGTTGGTTGGCATTTTTAAAACCATCGGATCATTAGGAGTAACACACATGACAGATTCAACCAAACTAGTGGTTCGTGACTTATATAAAACCTTTGGCGACAATGAAGTCCTCAAAGGCGTGTCTTTAGATGCCAAAGCAGGCGATGTAATCAGCATTATTGGTTCATCTGGTTCTGGTAAAAGTACCCTATTACGTTGTATTAATTTTTTAGAGCAACCAAGCAATGGTTCGATTAAACTCAACGGTGAAAAACTCAAAACGGTTTATGATAAAAATAACAACTTAAAAGCCACTGACCCTAAACAACTGCAAAAAATGCGTACCCAGCTGATGATGGTGTTTCAGCATTTTAACTTATGGTCACACATGACCGTTTTAGACAATGTCATGGAAGGCCCTATACATGTATTGGGTGTAAAACGTAAAGAAGCTGAAGAACGTGCACGCAAATACTTAAGAAAAGTCGGACTTAATGAAAGCATAGAGGGTAAATATCCTGCGTTTTTATCAGGTGGCCAACAACAACGTGTCGCCATTGCTCGTGCTTTAGCCATGGAACCTGAAGTGATGCTGTTTGATGAACCAACCAGTGCTTTAGACCCTGAACTTGTTGGTGAAGTACTCAAAGTGATGCAAAGCTTGGCAGAAGAAGGACGTACCATGATTGTGGTGACCCATGAAATGGGCTTTGCTCGCCATGTGTCTAACCGAGTGATCTTTTTGCATCAGGGCAAAATTGAAGAACAAGGTAACCCACAAGAAATTTTAGACAACCCGAAAAGCGAACGTTTACAGCAGTTCTTGACAGGTAGTTTAAAATAAAATCTGTCTATTAATACTCATTAGTCACCATGAATCCCATTTTGTGGTGACCCCCTGGTACAGTCTTGCAACAATACATTGCGTTCAAAACTAGACCTCACATAAACCAAATGCAATGTGATATGCCCAATTAGGTATATCTTCACGATACACCGTCAATGAAACTTTACAGCCATCTTCAATATGAATGCCCTGAGCAAGACATAATGCTTGCAACTGTACTGGTGTTAAATATAGCCATGCATTGTCAGGGGCAGTCTGTATATTAAAATCTGCATCACGTATGCACTCCTCATATCGCCCTGTTTGAGGATTCAATTCTATGAGACCCGTATGATGGTAGAAATTCAAATCACCATCATCATTAAAATGATAAACCTCTTTTCTTTGTTTATCACGCAAACAGGTATCTACATAAATTTGCTCGGTCATTAAGCCCCAATATGTCTGCGGATTTGAAAAAAGCTGATACCCTGACGATGCAAAGAATTTCTCATTAAAGGCTTTAATTTGCTGATCATCATTTTTAGCAAATAAACAATACCCTGTATCAAAGCGTAATCGTGCATCTATAACGAGCTGTTGATCTTCATTCCAAGGTAATAGATCTTGCAAGTCTTGCGTCTGATAGGTTTTTAGTTTTGCATAGCCTTCATATCCAGGTCTGGTAAACACTGCTTTTTTTTGAGGTTGAGCAAGTTCTTCATTGGCACAATAGCGATAATTAAACTGTGGAATGGCAATATTAGGCTGTTTCATAACATTTAAACGATGTCGATTCACTCGCCCTGCGGTTTGTACAATCGACTGCGTACTCGAAGCATCAATCACTGCCCAATCAAAATCATGGTCACGGCCAACTTCTTCTACAGGTGTAGCAATCACAATAAAAGGAATACTGTCGCTATCCGATGCTTGAATGAAAGATAAAATACTGTCATCGTTATAAATATGTTCATTGCCTGTCGGGCGTTTACTGCCATTTTTATGCCGTGCCAGTAAATAATCTAGACACTGTTCTTTATGAAACCGTGAAATAATCCAGTCATTGGCATGGTAACAAGCCACTTTTGCATGCGGTAGCTGTGCACTCAAATATTTCGCCAATGCAATGGCATGTTTAATATTGGCAACACGAATTAAGCCAAAAGAAATATCGGTTTTAGTCTTTTTCACTTGCCAACAATGGTGCTCATGTAGCATTTTTATTTGAGTTAAAATCGTTTCCTTCCATGCGACAATCGAAGCCACAGGCATTTCAGCAAGGGTCGCTAAACGATACGGCTGTGCTGATTTCTGTAATAATATTTGCTGTAAGTCGCTCAAATGTTGTTTATATCGCGTTAAAAAGTCACTTTTTTCATGGCTACTTTGTACAGACACTTTGGGCTTGAGTTCATTGTCGACCAAAGCAAGGATAAACTTTTCAGGCTGTTTATTGAGTGCTGCTCGCATTTCTATGCCTGATGCAAATGCACGGTAAATACTGTCTGCCACCGTTTCGGACAAGGTTGCAGATGAACAAATCACATGCCGACCATGCAATGCAGCAAGTTGCACTAACCGTAGCACCGCCATCAGTGCTTTAGGGTCATAACTGTCAATTTCATCTAAAACTAAATCGCTACTCATCACCCTCAAACAGGCTTTCACATGATGACCTTGCTTTTGTGGTTCACCTGCTGCAATTAAATAATCAATGGTCGAGACCAAAAGTGGTGCAGCCAAAACCGTGCGTGCTGTTTTATCAATGACTTTTTTGCCTTTTACTGTTTTGGTGAATAAAGGATTTAACCAATTCGGAATATGTTGTTCTTCACCGTAGGCATCAAACATTGGCTCAGAGATGTTTTCATCATCATCGACATGCACATCATTTTTTTCACGCTGACTAAACAGCTTTTGACTGACATGATCACCAATAATAATCGCTATTTCATCATCAGATAAATTCATTGAGCTTTTTAATGCATCGCCTGTTTGTAGCGTCAATGAACGTAAATTTAAAGCAATCGCAATACGTGGGTCTTCTGGGCGAAGTGTGCAGGCGGCCCGTAAATTCATACGAGTTTTTCCACTCCCTGTACCTGCAATATTGAGCATTAAACACGGTGTATCTGGCATTTTTTGTATGTGTTTATGCAGTGCGTTGGCAACGACATTTTGCCACTGAAAGCGTGAACTTGTGGCAGGCTGACAAATATATTCAACGGTTTGTTCGCTTAAACCTGCCATGCTCAAATCTGTGGTCATTTTGCTGGCAAAGTACGCCGCTCGATCTCCAACCTGTTGCAAATGCCAATTTAAAGGCTGATCTTGTAGTTTCTGCTTTTTATTTTGACCCACCTCTTTTAGTTTAGTATTGGCAAATAAACGAATACCCTCAGGTTTATTCACTGAGTATTGCTCTGCTGAAACCACATGGTCGGCATGAATGAGTGCCACACGAGCATAAAAAGCCAATGCTTTCCAATACAATACATCTTCTGTGCCATCAAGCATTTTTATTACACGTGCCATACGATGCTGATGGCTTTTAAAAATCGTCGCATCTATTTCACCCGCACAGCTCAACTGTGCTTGGTTTGGCGGATTATTTCGCACATGTAAACTCTGATCGGGATTCCAGTTTTTATCACCACCGAGTAAACCATGATGTGTCACCACCAAATAATCGACCGCCTCAAAGACATCTAATAAAAATGCCGAAATTTGGTCATTTTCCGTGACCTTTCGATCACCCAAAGTTAAGCAAGATAAACCACGCGTTAGGTTTTTCCATGCGTCTTGCCAATGCCAATCATTTTTACGCAATTGCTGTAGTAGCTTTACTGACAACCATTCATGGCGAATATCATCTCGTACCATTGATGATGCCATTTGGGGCATGAGTTTGTGCTGAAAATGTTGTGAGGCTTTGCCAAGGTCATGCACATCACCTGCAGCACCTGCCAATAAACTTGCAACACGTACCCAAGCCGGTATCTGTTGTTGCTTATATGGTTTTTTAGTCGATGCAATTGGGTATGCACCCTCTAAGTTAAATTTTTGCTTTGAACCCACCACCCATACACGTTTCATACGCCGTGTACCATAGTTGATATAGGCAACCACTGCGGTTTGTCTGGTGGCTGTTCTTTTCAATGCTGTTCTAATTTCTTTTAAACCCTCCATGGTCATGGGTGCTTGCCATGTGCTTTGCCCTGTACGAATAGCATAACTGTCGAGCACGGCTCTGGTTTTTTTAAGTGCACGCTTCTCACACGCTGACTGAATCAAAATATGCATAATCGTGGTTATTTTATTTTAAGATTTAGTTTAGAATAGCTGAACTGTTTGCTATCGGCCAGATAGTTGAGAAGTTAATGTTAGTCTTTTTTAACTCCAAAAACTGAACATCAAAGTAAAGTATAACTCTCTCAATATCAAATAACGCTTAGATCTAGTCCAACCACACTCTAAAAAAACAACCATTTCCCTACATGATCTACAGCCAAGCTCTTAAATGTCCCCCCCTTAATCTTTAACTTAAAACTTGCTGAACTCGGCTATATCTTTAAAAACAAATCGACCAAATCTTGGGAAGTATATAGCCATATTACAAAAGTGGTCGACTCATCAATGAAACTGTTTCAGTTTTACATTCATCTGGTATTTATATTCCTCATATTCGAGTCAAAGTCACATTAAAAGGCTATGAACATTTAAAGTGCATCTTCAACTAATCAGTCTGTAACATGCATAGCGACAGACCATGTCGCTATGCATGCATTACACGCTTGTGATTACTTAAATTTGTGTTAAAAATATAAAAGCACTGACAAATATACACAAAACAAATGAAAGCATTTTAAAACACCCATACCATCTATAAAGAACACGAGAGGTAAAACAAATAATGACAGATCAGCAAACTGACCTAAATGTATTTCAGCAAGCACTGGCTGATTCTGTACATTTTAGTTTAAAAACCATTAACTCCAATATTGAAAAAGGTGGCTTACGCCTAGCTACAACGCAACAAATCGACTTGCCTTATATTTCAGCACGTACTTTGCTCAGTGATGGCATTGTTATTCCAACGGACTACCAAGCCAATGCGGGCAAAACAGCCACGGTCTTTAAAGTCGTGAAAGCAGCTCAGCTCAATGAAGACTTATCAAGTGCCGAAGAAGATTTTAAACAACAGGTCACTGCGCTTAAATCTGAACTTGCCACAGCATTTACACACCCTTTTTCAGCAGGTTTGGCGCATATCAATGTGCGTATGCGACAACTGCTCATTCCCAAAGACGGTCAGTATATTTCTATCAGCCCACTGACTGCCGCAGGGTTAAACCATGTACTTAATATAGAAGTCGATGCACTCAAAGAACAACGTAAAACAGCAGCTAAAGATACTCACTTAAAAAATATTCAGACTGCTGTATTTGGTATTGGCGGATCAAATGCTCAAAATGTAGGCAGTCTTGTTCGCGCCATGCAACGCCCTATTGTGGTGAGTTCACCACCATCTAATACTCAATCACGGCTTGCATTTCAGTATTTTTATAAAGGTTTTGATTATGGAATTTCAAATGCGTATATCAACCCTGTTATTTATACAGAATTATCAGAGTATGCTGAAAAATTGAAATTACAGATTCAACTCACCACTGAGCTTGGTTTTAATACACTGGGCATTGCTGGACCTTTTTCAAATATGCAACAACGTGCAGATGAAATGGGCCTCATTGAAAAAATTGTGCAGAATGTACTCGAGCAAGGTCAAACTATTTACTTGGCGTTAAAAGCACATGAAAAAGAACTGCCCTCACTTAAAACTTTAGAGCGTAATTCTTTTTGGAGTCACCCAAGTGTATCTATTATTACACAAGGGCTCATTAATACAGAAATCCAGCAGTTTGATGATTGGAAACTCAGCTTCTCATTAGATCTTGCAAAACGTATTACACAACATCGCTATTGGAAAAAATACGCACGCAATCAAGAAGAACAACAAATCATTTCTGTCACTGGAGAAAAAAACATCACCCTGCTGTCACGGCGTATTCTGGAGCTATTGGCATGAGCGAGTTTCTTGTTATTCCCTATTTAAAAGTACAGGCAGCAAATTTTCAGAGTAGTGGTTTGGTCATGGGAGGTGCACCTCTCATGGCAGCTGCTATGTTTAGCCACCATTTGGCACGGCAGGTCAATGCCAAAGACTGTGGCTTTCATTATGTACATCACCACATTCAGCGCTTAGGTGGTGAGGCTTACGGGCGTTTCACCCCTGCACAGCGTCGTGGTTCGGTTTTTATTGGCAAGTCAGATTATTCATCTAAAAATAAATATGCACTGTCGTTACAACCCACAGCAAGTTGCCATTTATTACTGAGCCTCGTGATTGAATTTAAAAAGAAAGTACTTGGTGGAGTAAATCTCAATACTTTCGTGAGTGCCATAAAACGCAGTAAGTTTGCAGGTGGACATATTCTGGAGTTTGGTCAAGTTCAAAGCCATGAGCAAATAGAAGATGCCTTGGCACAAGTTGGCTCTGGCTTTTTAGTCCACGACCGCCATGACCTACTCAGCAAGTATCAACAGGCTTATCAGGTCAATCGTCTGCAAGCCTTCACTCAACTGTTAGCAACTAAAACACCGCATAAAGACAGTGACACTCCTGCTTTAGCACTGCTACCGAATGAAAGCGTAGCGTGGTTGTCTGCTACAACACTCGGCTATGCCTTGTTAGAGCAAGCGACCGATGAGCGTTCAGGTATTCGCCATGCCGACCATCAAGAAAATACCCAACATGCCTATGCTGAACCGCTTACAGGGCTGATTCAGTATCAATCTTTAAACCATGTACTGCATGAAGTCAGTTTAAAAGATTCGACTTATCCAGATGATTATTTGGAACAGAGCCAATGGCAACACCAGTGGCTTAACGATGATATTTTTTTATTGCAACAACAGAAAAACCACTAATTTAAATTGATAAGGAATACAGCATGTCAACTACAGAACATTTTAAAAAACTACCAGGTAGCCTGTCTTTACAACGTGGCACACTCATTAGTGATGCAGCATTTTATCACTTACATGCAGACGGTACAGAAACACCTTTAAACGTCATGTATCATGGTATTCGTGGCACTCAGAATGTCGCAGGCAATAAAAGTAAAGCGGCAGCCGAAGGAAACTCAGTGGCACGTGAAGTATCAAATATTCAAATGACTGAATCGGCAAAACTTTTACCCGAAACAAAACTCTTGGTGAAATGGGATTTACGTTTTATCGATCTTGAGCATATTTTATTTGCTTGTGCTTCTAAAGCAGGGACAGACAAAAGTGAAGAGTTAAACTTTCGCACAGGCTTTAAAGACTATATTGCACGTGTAAAAGACAGCGATGGCATCTATGAAATTGCACGTCGCTATGTGCGTAATATTGCCAATGGTCGATGGTTGTGGCGTAACCGCAGTATTGCTGAACATATTGTGATTAAAGTCAGCCAAGCGATTGAGCATGAACACAGTCAGAGCGTCAAAAAATATATCAATACAGTTGAGTTTAACGCACTCGATTTCGGCTTAAAATCATTTGACCATGCAACGGCAGAAGAGCAACAACTGGCAGAGATTATTGTACAAGGTCTACGTGGTGACTTAAACACAACACTACATGTTCAAGCGATTGTCGACTTTGGCATGGGTGGCGTTGAAGTATTTCCATCACAAAACTATTTAGAAGATAAACCCAAAGGCTTCTCTCGTTCACTGTACCAAATCAACCCAATTAAGCCTGAACGTCAAGCCAAAGACAATCAGTTTTTGGGTCATGCTGCCATTCGGGATCAAAAAATTGGTAATGCTTTACGTACCATTGACACATGGTATTCAGCGTTTGCAGATAATGACAGCAAACCTATTCCTATTGAACCAAATGGTGCAAGTTTAGAAGCACAGCAGTTTTATCGCATTGATAAAAAAGAGAAAGTTTCTGCATTTGATATTTTAAAAGAAATTCACACACTCGACCCCAACAGCGAGAAAGGCATGTTTTTAACCGCATGTTTAATTCGTGGTGGTGTTTACTCTGAAGGAGAGTAATCATGCAAGCGAATTTTTATGTCGATATTCGAATACTAGACAGTACAGATGATACTGAACTCACACTGGCACATTTACGTAATCAAATTTATGCCGTGGTACATGCCGTATTTCGTCAGATGCCTGCACAGTTTGCATTGGCTTTAGAGGTATCACCGCGTCAGTTACGAAAAATGCAGGCCAAAGAGCTGAAATATGGTATTCCTCCTACAGTGATCAACTATGATGTTTTAAGAGTTTTTGCCTCAGAACAGCATTTACTTGAAGAATTGATTGATCACATTAAAGGGCATTGGAAAGTTCGAGATTATGCTGTTTTAAACCACCCGACAGCTGTACCTCATGCGAAGGTGACAGGCTTACGTAGCTATTTTAGATTTCGTATCCCAACTCTAAAAGCTGAACGGCAACTCAACCATCCGACAGCATGTGAAAGTTTACATAGTCGACGACTCAAAGAATCACGTAAACTGCCTTACTTTAAAGTGTCTAGCAAAAGTACAGGGCAAAATTTCACCGTTCCTGTTCAGATTTTAGATGCAGAAGAAAGCGGTCAAGGCTTACCGGACAGTTATGGATTGGCACGTCAAAGCCAACCTTTTGCACTCCCTGTTTTTGAGGTGAATTAAAATGAGTGATCTCCGTCAGCAACGCAGTCGTGCACTCATGTTATCTAAACGTGCCTGTGTGTTTTATTTAGAACGTGTACGTGTGGTTTTAAAAGATGATCGTATTGTTTACCTGACGGACAACTTACAACCCATTGAGCATTTTTATAATATCCCCGAAAAAAACACCGCTTTTTTACTCCTAGGTAAAGGTAGCTCTCTCACAGATGCCGCAGCGAGGCGTTTAGCAGAATCTAATGTCATGGTTGGGTTTTGTGGCTCAGGCGGATCGCCTTTATTTTCAGCACTCGATTTAACTTTTCTCGCCCCACAAAGTGAGTATCGACCTACTGAGTATATGCAAATATGGATGAAAGCATGGCTCAATGATGATGCACGTTTGCTCATGGCGAAAATACTTTTAACCGAGCGTATTTATATCGTAGAAAAATTTTGGAAGAAAAATCAAAGCCTGATTCAATACGGCATTGTGCTGAATTCTCAGACGATTCAACGCTTTCAACAAGATATAGAAAATGCTTCGAATCAAACTGAATTACTTGCCGCAGAAGGGCGTTGGGCAAAAGCACTCTATAAAACTCTTGCGAGAGGTTTTAATTTTGAGTTTAGTCGTGATGAAGGAAAACAGTCGCATGACTCTATACAAGATATTGCCAACAACTACCTCGATCACGGCAACTATATTGCTTATGGTTATGCGGCTGTTACCCTACACGGCATGGGTATTAGCTTTGCACTTCCTATGCTTCATGGTAAAACACGTCGTGGCGGTTTAGTGTTTGATATTGCAGACTTAGTGAAAGATGCTTTAGTGATGCCACAAGCATTTGTCTCTGCACAATTAGGGCAGAATCAAAAAGAATTTCGTATGCAACTGATTGAAACCTGCCAAGATAACGATGTTTTAGACTATATGTTTGGCTTCATTTCAGAGCTATGTAATAAAGTTAAGTAATTTCAACAAGTTACTAGAAAGCACTAAGATTGATGTATTTTTATTCTTTAATAGCTTATATTATTGATTCCTCTGTTTTTTATTTAAAAAAATAGAGTTACCCATCGCATAGATGGTTTAGAAGTGAAGAATGCAAAACCATCTGATAGGTCATGCGTTACCCATCGCATAGATGGTTTAGAAGGTAAAAGTATTTTTTCTGTACGGCGTTAATACGTTACCCATCGCATAGATGGTTTAGAAGACGCAAATACAATGCGGTTTGCGTTTGACAATGTTACCCATCGCATAGATGGTTTAGAAGAAGACTCCAAAAAACATCATCATTATTGATGAGTTACCCATCGCATAGATGGTTTAGAAGCAGATCGTTACTAAACAAGACTCTTTGCTGATGTTACCCATCGCATAGATGGTTTAGAAGTGACTCTGCAACGGCCACAAATGGCGGTACAAGTTACCCATCGCATAGATGGTTTAGAAGGCTAACACCGCTTGTTAAGTCAATCGCAGTGCGTTACCCATCGCATAGATGGTTTAGAAGTGCTGATCTTTATTAGATGATTTTTCTTTGGTGTTACCCATCGCATAGATGGTTTAGAAGTGTAGTCAAGTCAGGCGAACTAGAAACAACCAGTTACCCATCGCATAGATGGTTTAGAAGAAAAAGATAATGTGAATTTATTTCCCAACATGGTTACCCATCGCATAGATGGTTTAGAAGTTGTGTGAAGTGTGGTAGTCCTTACTCTCAAGGTTACCCATCGCATAGATGGTTTAGAAGTAGCGTTGCATTTGCATCTAAGTGCATATCATGTTACCCATCGCATAGATGGTTTAGAAGGATGCAGAAAATTGTAAGTACAGCAGAGCAACGTTACCCATCGCATAGATGGTTTAGAAGCAGCAAAAAAACCAGCTGTTTCTGCATCTTTAGGTTACCCATCGCATAGATGGTTTAGAAGTTATGTAATAAGTGACAAATAATAATAAAATAGTTACCCATCGCATAGATGGTTTAGAAGATAATCACACGCACGTAATTCACGGTAATCAAGTTACCCATCGCATAGATGGTTTAGAAGCCAATCATCTTGTAAGTGCAGTCGCCCCATGCGTTACCCATCGCATAGATGGTTTAGAAGAATGACACACATATAGATACTGCTTTACGCCAGTTACCCATCGCATAGATGGTTTAGAAGTAGTAGCGAATTTATTTCGTTCAATGTATGAGGTTACCCATCGCATAGATGGTTTAGAAGCGCACAAGTGAACATCACGGGTACATCGAGTAGTTACCCATCGCATAGATGGTTTAGAAGAGATGGCATTTCCTGCAAAAATTGCACGATTAGTTACCCATCGCATAGATGGTTTAGAAGACACCAAGCAACAGTATCACCCCTGATTTTCCGTTACCCATCGCATAGATGGTTTAGAAGTTGTCAAAACCAAAGATAGGCGTACCATCAGCGTTACCCATCGCATAGATGGTTTAGAAGTCCTTAGCCAAAAAACCTTTTTCCCTCAATTCGTTACCCATCGCATAGATGGTTTAGAAGAGAGTTGAATACTGGTTATAAAGCTTATGCAGGTTACCCATCGCATAGATGGTTTAGAAGGTCAGCTCTTTCTGCCATTTTTGTATATTCTGGTTACCCATCGCATAGATGGTTTAGAAGAAAAACCGTAAGTCGGCTTACTGTCTGCAATAGTTACCCATCGCATAGATGGTTTAGAAGTCTCCGCTGTGAGTGCTTTTTTTGCATAGTCTGTTACCCATCGCATAGATGGTTTAGAAGTAGAAAGCGTGGTAGTAGCTGGTCTATCTCTGGTTACCCATCGCATAGATGGTTTAGAAGCTGCCTGAGTCATAGCACTAACGCCGTGTGAAGTTACCCATCGCATAGATGGTTTAGAAGCAAAAGAAAGCCCCGCAGAGTGCAGGGCTAGAGTTACCCATCGCATAGATGGTTTAGAAGTGTACCACTTTGCCCTAAAATTAGTGTTGCTAGTTACCCATCGCATAGATGGTTTAGAAGTGCCTATTTTCATACATGGGGCTGCGTTTACTTGTTACCCATCGCATAGATGGTTTAGAAGATGCCATTTACCCTCTACCATCAGTTTAATTTGTTACCCATCGCATAGATGGTTTAGAAGTTAAAATTGCAGATCAGGTATTAAATCCAAAAGTTACCCATCGCATAGATGGTTTAGAAGCAAGGCTTAAAGCGTTGTTTGTAACAGTCTTTGTTACCCATCGCATAGATGGTTTAGAAGCCTCACGCATCAATTGCATTTTTAAGTCATGTGTTACCCATCGCATAGATGGTTTAGAAGCTGTGTCTTTTTACTTAATTGATTCGTAGCTGGTTACCCATCGCATAGATGGTTTAGAAACTCTCATCTCTCCAACAGCTAAAGATAAAGTACGTAATGATAGGGATTAATAAAAAAAGGCACCCTAAGGTGCCTTTTTTATAACAATGCTATAACTTATAGTTCTTCATTTAGAGCTTGACTAAATGCTTGATCTACTTCGCTAAAGTCATTATGTAACTCAACTTCTGCCGCTTCAGATTCTTGACGACGACGTTCTAAGTGGTACGCAAGACCTGTACCTGCAGGAATCAAACGACCTACAACTACGTTTTCTTTCAGACCACGTAAGTCATCTTCTTTACCAGTTACAGCCGCTTCCGTTAACACACGTGTTGTTTCTTGGAACGATGCTGCAGAGATAAATGAATCTGTTGAAAGTGATGCTTTCGTAATACCCATGAGCTGACGCTCAAACTTCGCAGGGAACTTGTCTTGTGCCAACGCTGCTTGGTTTTCTTGAACCATGCGAATGTAGTCAACTTGTTCACCTTTAATAAAGCTTGTATCACCACCATCAGTAATATCTACTTTACGTAACATCTGACGAACAACCACTTCAATATGCTTGTCGTTGATTTTTACGCCTTGTAAGCGGTAAACGTCTTGCACTTCGTTGACGATGTAGTTAGTTAATGCAACTTCACCTTTCAAGCGTAAGATGTCATGTGGGTTCTGAGGACCATCAGAAATAGTCTCACCACGGTTTACATGTTCACCCTCAAATACGTTCATTTGACGCCATTTAGGAATCAATTCTTCGTAAATTTCAGCGCCATCATCTGGTGTAATCACAAGACGATACTTACCTTTAGTCTCCTTACCAAAGCTCACGATACCTGAAACTTCAGCCAAAATCGCATGCTCTTTTGGTTTACGTGCTTCAAATAAGTCAGCAACACGTGGTAGACCACCGGTAATATCACGAGTACGTGAAGATTCTTGTGGTACACGACCAATTACGTCACCTACACCAATGGTTTCACCATCACGTACAGTCACAATAGTGTTTTGTGGTAAGAAGTAGAATTGCTCACCACCCTCTGCTGTATCAAGCACAATTGCAGGACGCAAATCTTTACCAGATGCAGGACGTGCAGTTACAGGTAGAATTTCTACTGTAGTCATACCCGTTGTATCATCTGTTTTAGATGTAATCGTTGCACCATCAACCATTTGAGAGAAGCGTGCTTTACCAGCAACTTCTGTTACAAGTGGATGTGTATGCGGATCCCATGTTGCAACAATACCACCACCCTCTACAGCTTCGCCATCTTTCAACAAGATGCTCGCACCGTATGGTAGTTTGTAACGCTCACGCTCACGACCTAGCTCATCGGCAATACCAATTTCACCCGAACGTGATACAGAAACCAAATGGCCTTTTGAGTGTTGTACTGTTTTCACATTATGGAAACGTACTGTACCTTTATTACGCACTTGTACACTGTTTGCAGCAGATGTTCTACTTGCAGCACCACCCACGTGGAATGTACGCATGGTTAACTGTGTACCAGGCTCACCAATTGATTGAGCTGCCATAACACCAACAGACTCACCTGGGTTTACCAAGTGACCACGAGCAAGGTCACGACCATAACATGCCGCACACACACCAAATGTAGATTGACAGCTTACAACCGAACGGACTTTAACTTCATCCACACCTGACTCTTCAAGGTATGCTGCGATTTTCTCATCAATCAGCGTACCTTTTGCAAGTACAACTTCATCATCAGCCGCACGTTTCACATCTTCAGCAGTCACACGACCAAGTACACGGTCACGTAATGCTTCAATAACGTCACCACCTTGAATAAATGGTGTCATCACAAGACCATCATTCGTACCACAGTCTGACTCAGTGATTACTAAATCTTGTGCTACATCAACCAAACGACGAGTCAAGTAACCCGAGTTTGCAGTTTTCAATGCAGTATCGGCCAAACCTTTACGTGCACCGTGCGTTGAAATAAAGTACTGAAGTACTGTCAAACCTTCACGGAAGTTTGCTTTAATCGGTGTTTCAATGATCGAGCCATCTGGCTTAGCCATCAAACCACGCATACCCGCAAGCTGACGAATCTGTGCAGCACTACCACGTGCACCAGAGTCAGACATCATGTAAATGCTGTTAAATGATTTTTGCTTCTCATCTTCACCTTGTTTATTTTTAACCATGGTAGAAGACAAGTTATCCATCATCGCTTTAGCAACTTGGTCATTGGTACGCGCCCAAATATCGACCACTTTGTTATAGCGTTCACCTGCAGTTACAAAACCTTGTTCGAATTGATCTTCAATTTCACGAACTTCAGCTTCTGCTTTATCAATAATTGCTTGTTTGGTTGGTGGAATCACCATATCTTCCATACCAACTGACACGCCTGAACGTGTTGCTTGGCGGAAACCAAGATACATTAATTGATCGGCAAAAATAACAGAGTCTTTTAAGCCCAATTTACGGTAGCAGGTGTTGATTAGCTTAGAAATGTTTTTCTTGGTCATTTCAAGGTTAATCATATCAAAGCTTAAACCTTCAGGAACAACTTCCCAAAGTAGGCAACGACCAGGTGTTGTATCTACAATAATCGTTTGCTTATCACGATTACCATTTTCATCAATCACAGTTTGGTGTACACGCACTTTCACACGTGCATGCATTGCCACTTGATGTGTTGCAAGCGCACGGTTTACTTCATGTGTATCAGCAAACATCATGCCTTCGCCTTTGGCATTGACTGCATCACGCGTGATGTAGTACAGACCCAATACAACGTCCTGAGAAGGTACGATAATTGGTTCACCGTTGGCAGGTGATAAGATGTTGTTTGTAGACATCATCAAAGCACGTGCTTCAAGCTGTGCTTCTAATGTTAATGGTACGTGAACCGCCATTTGGTCACCATCGAAGTCGGCGTTAAATGCCGCACATACGAGTGGGTGTAGACGAATCGCTTTACCTTCAATTAAAACAGGTTCAAACGCTTGTAGACCTAAACGGTGAAGTGTTGGTGCACGGTTCAACATCACAGGGTGTTGACGAATCACGTTCGCAAGTACATCCCACACTTCTGGTGTTTCACGCTCAACCATTTTCTTCGCAGCTTTAATGGTTGTTGCTTGGCCTGATGCTTGTAGTTTCGCGAAAATAAATGGTTTGAAAAGCTCAAGCGCCATTTTTTTCGGAAGACCACATTGGTGTAGACGTAATGTAGGACCTACGGTAATTACCGAACGACCAGAGTAGTCAACACGCTTACCAAGCAAGTTTTGACGGAAACGACCTTGTTTACCTTTGATCATATCTGCCAAAGATTTTAGAGGGCGTTTGTTTGAACCCGTAATCGCACGACCACGACGACCGTTATCAAGCAATGCATCAACAGATTCTTGTAACATACGTTTTTCGTTACGTACAATGATATCTGGTGCAGAAAGCTCTAACAGACGCTTCAATCGGTTGTTACGGTTGATCACACGACGATACAAATCGTTCAAATCAGATGTCGCAAAACGACCACCTTCAAGCGGTACAAGCGGACGTAAGTCAGGTGGTAATACTGGTAATACATTCATTACCATCCACTCAGGCTTGTTATTTGATTGATAGAATGCTTCCATCAATTTCAAACGCTTAGATGCTTTTTTCAGTTTTGTTTCTGAAGTCGTTTGTGGAATTTCTTCACGTAAACGTGTAATTTCAGCTTCAAGATCAATATCTTTTAAAAGATCTTGAACAGCTTCAGCACCCATTTTCGCAGTAAATTCGTCGCCATGCTCTTCAAGCGCGGTGTAATACTCTTCATCATTTAGAAGTTGGTATTTCTCTAACGCTGTCATGCCTGGATCTGTCACAACGTATGATTCGAAGTATAAAACACGTTCGATATCACGTAGTGTCATATCAAGCAATAAACCAATACGGCTTGGTAATGACTTTAAGAACCAAATATGTGCAGTTGGTGATGCAAGGTCAATGTGACCCATACGCTCACGACGTACTTTAGCAGTGGTAACTTCAACGCCACATTTTTCACAAATGACGCCTTTGTATTTCATACGCTTGTATTTACCACACAAGCATTCATAGTCTTTTACTGGACCAAAAATTTTGGCACAGAATAAACCATCACGTTCTGGTTTAAACGTACGATAGTTAATGGTTTCTGGCTTTTTCACTTCACCATGAGACCATGACTTAATCATTTCTGGTGATGCAAGACCAATACGGATTCTGTCAAACTCAACTGGAGTATGACCCTCTGAGTCCGTTTTCTTACGCATGATATCGAGTAAGTCTTTCAATTCTTTTCTCCGTGTGCCGAGTAAAGTGTAGTCACTTTCTCGGCAGGGTCACAAATATTGTTTATTACTGAAAAATAGAGCAACTTGACTTTATTAGTCGCCGTTTTTCAGTTCAATGTTGATACCTAAAGAACGGATCTCTTTGGTCAATACGTTGAACGATTCAGGCATACCTGGGTCCATGTAATGGTTACCATCGACAATGTTTTTGTAGATGCGTGTACGCCCTTCAACATCATCCGATTTCACAGTAAGCATTTCTTGAAGTGTGTATGCTGCACCGTATGCTTCAAGTGCCCAGACTTCCATCTCACCGAAACGCTGACCACCGAACTGTGCTTTACCACCAAGAGGCTGTTGCGTTACAAGTGAGTAAGAACCAGTCGAACGTGCATGCATCTTGTCATCAACCAAGTGGTTCAGCTTGAGCATATACATGTAACCTACAGTCACTGGACGGTCGAATTGTTCACCTGTACGACCATCAAACAATGTTTGTTGTCCAGTACGTGGCAATTCAGCCAACTCAAGTAACTCTTTGATTTGCTCTTCTTCAGCACCATCAAATACAGGTGTTGCTAATGGCACACCTTTCTTGAGGTTACCTGCAAGAATCATCACTTCATCATCAGTTAAACTGTTCAGGTCTTCTTGCTCACCACCAACCTTGTTGTAAATTTTGTCTAAAAATTCACGTAGTTCAGCAATGGTACGTTGTTGTTGGAGCATTTTATCAATTTGCTCACCCAAACCTTTCGCAGCCAAACCTAAATGGGTTTCTAGAATCTGCCCCACGTTCATACGTGAAGGTACACCCAGTGGGTTAAGTACGATATCTACAGGTACACCATTGGCATCATGTGGCATGTCTTCTACAGGTAAGATGTTTGATACAACACCTTTGTTACCGTGACGACCCGCCATCTTATCACCAGGTTGGATACGACGTTTCACCGCAAGGTAAACCTTAACAACTTTGAGTACACCTGTTGTTAATTCATCACCTGTTGAAAGCTTACGTTTTTTCTCAGCAAACTTTTCATCAATTTCAATACTTTTCTCTTTCAAGTAAGTTTGAATTTGAGTTAGACGCTCAGCAATTGCTTCATCTGCAGGCTGAATTTCAAGTAAATCAACAAGATCTAGCTTTGAAAGTAGCTCATCATTTAGCTTATCGCCATGTTTAGTTGTACCACCGCCATGAGACACTTGATCTTTTAGCAAACGTACAATACGTTCACGTGCCGCTTCTTCAAAGATGCTGTATTCTTCTTTCAAATCTTTACGGTATGCATCAAGTTGTGCTTTTTCAATCGCTAAAGCACGCTCATCTTTTTCTAAACCATCACGCGTGAAGACTTGAACGTCAATGACTGTCCCTTTTGTACCTGATGGTACACGTAGAGATGAGTCTTTTACGTCTGCCGCTTTTTCACCAAAAATTGCACGAAGTAATTTTTCTTCTGGGGTCAGTTGCGTTTCACCTTTTGGTGTCACTTTACCGACTAAGATATCACCAGCAGTGACTTCAGCACCAATGTAAACAATACCTGACTCATCTAACTTAGATAGAGCAGCTTCGCCTACGTTTGGAATATCTGCAGTAATTTCTTCTGCGCCAAGTTTAGTATCACGAGCAACACATGATAGTTCTTGAATATGAATAGACGTTAAACGGTCTTCTTGAAGTACACGCTCTGATAAAAGAATCGAGTCTTCATAGTTGTAACCATTCCACGTCATGAACGCAACACGCATGTTTTGACCAAGTGCAAGCTCGCCACCATCTGTAGATGGACCATCTGCAAGAACATCACCACGACCAACTTTATCACCCATATTTACCAAAACTTTTTGGTTAATACATGTGTTTTGGTTTGAACGGGTATATTTGATCAAGTTGTAAATATCAACGCCTGCTTCACCAGCAATCATTTCGCTTTCATTCACACGAATAACGACACGTGATGCATCTACGTATTCAATCACACCACCACGGTTAGCAATCACACATACACCAGAGTCACGTGCAACATTTGCTTCCATACCTGTACCAACAAGTGGCTTATCAGCAAGAAGTGTTGGCACGGCTTGACGTTGCATGTTTGAACCCATCAATGCACGGTTCGCATCATCGTGTTCCAAGAATGGAATCAGTGATGCAGCAACAGATACAACCTGCTGTGCAGAAACGTCCATGTGTGTTACACGCTCAGGTGGTGTACGAACTGTTTCACCTTGATGACGTACAGTCACCATTTCGTCAATCAAATTGCCTTCAGTATCTACTGCTGAATCGGCCTGTGCAATCACAGTACCTACTTCTTCAATTGCAGAAAGGTATTCTGTATCTTCAGTCACACGGCCATCAACAACTTTACGATATGGTGTTTCTAAGAAACCAAAGTGGTTTGCTTTTGCATATACAGAAAGCGAGTTGATCAAACCAATGTTTGGACCCTCAGGTGTTTCAATCGGACACACACGACCATAATGTGTATGGTGTACGTCACGTACCTCAAAGCCAGCACGTTCACGCGTCAAACCACCTGGCCCTAATGCAGAAACACGACGCTTATGCGTAATTTCAGACAATGGGTTGTTTTGGTCCATGAACTGTGACAATTGGCTTGAACCAAAGAATTCTTTAATCGCAGCAGCTACAGGCTTAGCATTAATTAAATCTTGTGGAGACAGGTTATCTGTTTCAGCTTGGCTTAAACGGTCTTTAACAGCACGTTCAACACGAACTAAACCAACACGGAATTGGTTTTCTGTCATTTCACCAACAGAACGTACACGACGGTTACCTAAATGGTCGATGTCATCAACTTCGCCTTTACCGTTACGAATATCAATCAATGTACGCATTACATCAACGATGTCATCGTTTGATAAGATACCATCAGCACTACGAACTTTTGGATCTGGGCTCGTTTCGTATGGGCGTCCTAAACGACGGTTGAACTTCATACGGCCTACAGCAGACAAATCATAGCGTTCAGCAGAGAAGAACAAATTGTTAAATAAGTTTTCTGCAGCTTCTTTTGTTGGTGGCTCGCCCGGACGCATGACTTTATAGATTTCTACCAATGCTTCTTCACGGTCACGTGTCGTATCTGCACGTAGAGAGTCAGCAAGGTAAGAACCACGGTCAATATCGTTGGTGAACAGAATGTTGAATTGTTTTACACCACCCTCTGCAAGTTTCACCATAACTTCATGTGTAAGGACAGTGTTTGCCGCAATCACATCACCATTATGTAAAGCAATATCTTCAGCTGTAATGTGTTCGTATAAGTACTCATCAGGTACAGAAAGCTTTGTTAGGCCTGCTGTTTCCATTTGACGTACATGACGTGCATTAATACGCTTACCTTGCTCAACAATGACTTTACCGTTGTTATCTACGATGTCAAATTGCGCCATTTCGCCACGCAAGCGATCTGGTACAAGTTCAATCTGGTAACTACCAAGATCTAGATATACAGGTACTTTTTCATAGAATAAATCTAGGATTTGCTCATCTGTATAATTTAATGCGCGTAAAATAACTGTTGCAAGTAGTTTACGACGACGGTCAATACGTACATAAACTAAATCTTTTGCGTCAAACTCAAAATCTAACCATGAACCACGGTAAGGAATGATTCGAGCTGAGTACAATGTTTTATTTGAATGTGTTTTACCCTTGTCACTATCGAAGAACACACCTGGTGAACGATGTAACTGAGATACAATAACACGCTCTGTACCATTGATGACAAACGTACCGTTTTCGGTCATGAGTGGCATTTCACCCATGTATACTTCTTGTTCACGTACGTCTTTAATTGACTTAGTATCTCGATCTTTAATGATCAAGCGAATTTTAACACGCATTGGTGCAGCATAAGTTGAGCCACGAAGGATACATTCGCGTACATCAAACTCAGGCTTACCAAGGTTATACTCAACAAATTCTAAAGCAGCGTTGCCAGAATAACTTTCAATTGGAAAAACTGAACGAAAAGCAGCTTGTAGACCAAGATCTTCTCTAGTTTTTGGCAATTTACCATCTTGTAAAAATGTTCTGTACGAGTCGACTTGAATCGACAGCAAGTACGGAAAATCCATCACTTGGGGCAATTTACCAAAATTCTTACGGATCCGTTTTTTTTCGGTATATGAGTATGCCATCTGGAGTCCTCGGAAAGTACAAAACTAAACCTGCCTGCAGTTCAGGTTTAGAAGGAATGACGCAGGCCGATATGGCCACCACTACTTACAAATGCTGCAAATGAGTGTGGTAATAAAACGCTTAACAATATTTTCAGAGTGAGAAATATTGGTAAGCGTTTGAATTTGTATGTTTTTTACGTATACAACGCAAAGACAGTGGTTTCAATTAAAGCACAGCCGATTATTGTAACGCAAAAAGGCTGACGACCCAAGAGCCATCAGCCATTTTTGGAGCCAATTTTTAACGATTGACCCCGAAAATAAATTACTTAAGTGTAACTGTAGCACCAGCAGTTTCAAGTTTCTTCTTAAGTTCTTCACCTTCTTCTTTGCTCACGCCTTCTTTAAGAACTTGTGGAGCACCTTCAACTAGATCTTTAGCTTCTTTTAGACCAAGACCAGTTGCTTCACGTACTGCTTTAATTACAGCAACTTTGTTTGCGCCAAAGCTTGTTAATTCAACGTTGAATTCTGTTTGCTCTTCAGCGGCAGCAGCAGCACCTGGTGCAGCAGCAACTGCAACAGCAG
This sequence comes from Acinetobacter rathckeae, assembly GCF_015627125.1. Taxonomy (GTDB): domain Bacteria; phylum Pseudomonadota; class Gammaproteobacteria; order Pseudomonadales; family Moraxellaceae; genus Acinetobacter; species Acinetobacter rathckeae. The sequence goes on from NZ_VTDO01000014.1 coordinate 26,127, forward strand.
CAGCAGATACATTGAATTTTTCTTCGAATGCAGAGATAAGTTCAACAAGTTCTAGAACTGTTTTTTCAGCAACTGCGTTTAAAATTTCTTCGTTAGTTAAAGCCATGAGAATAACTCCAAATGGATATTAAATGGTGTAAGGTAAAAGTGATTATGCAGCTTCTTGCTCGTCTTTCTCTTTGAGTGCTGTAAGTAAGCGACCCAATTTCGAGATAGGAGCTTGAAGAACATTTGCAAGCATCGTAAGCGCTTTTTCTTGGTTAGGAAGATTCGCAATTACGCTCACTTCTTCGCCTTGATAAACTTTGCCATCAAAAGCAGCTGCTTTTAATTCAAATGCTTTGTTTGCTTTTGCAAATTCTTCGAACAAACGTGCCGCAGCACCCATGTCGTCTTCAGAAGTTGAAAAACCTAGAATTGTTGGACCAACAAGGTTGTCACCCAAGATATCAAACTGAGTACCTTCAAGTGCGCGTTTAGCAAGTGTATTACGTACAATACGTACAGATACGCCTAACTTACGAGCTTCAACACGTAATTGTGTTAATTTCTCAACGCTTAAACCTTGGTAGTCGGCAACAACAGCAGAAAACGCGACGCTTGCAGTTGCATTAACTTGAGCGACGATTTCTTTTTTGTTCTCTAGTAGTAGAGCCACTGTAAAACCTCCTAAGGTGATTTATGTGTTCCAAAGAACACACTCCCAATTCGTAAATCTTTCGATTTACACGCGGAGGATGAATAAATCACACCACCGCGTCTACGCAGGCTGGAATTTTAAGAAAAGTAAACTTTTCGCCTGAGGTCTTTGACGCTAATAGGCTTTAACCTATCAATTCAAAGTCCACTCTTACGCCACTAAGCATGCTTATTGAGGTAAGAGATTTAACAATTTTTACAAATTAGTTAGATACGCTGTTTACATCAACTGTAAGACCTGGGCCCATTGTTGAGCTTAAAGTGATCTTTTTGATATAAACACCTTTTGAAGTTGCAGGCTTTGCTTTCTTCAAATCAGCAACAAGTGCTTCAAGGTTTTGACGTACTGCAGCGATTTCAAAGCCAACTTGGCCGATACCTGCATGAATAATACCGCCTTTGTCTACACGGTAACGTGCTTGACCAGCTTTTGCATTTTTAACTGCGCCAGCAACGTCAGGAGTTACAGTACCTACTTTAGGGTTTGGCATTAAACCACGTGGACCTAAAATTGTACCTAACTTACCAACAACACGCATAGCGTCAGGAGCTGCAATCACAACATCAAAGTCAAGATTACCTTTTTGAATGCTTTCAGCAAGGTCATCAAAACCAACGATATCAGCGCCTTCAGCTTTAGCAGCTTCAGCAGCAGCACCTTGAGCAAATACAGCTACACGTACAGTTTTACCAGTACCTGCAGGAAGTGTTGTTGCACCACGTACGACTTGGTCAGATTTACGAGGATCAACGCCCAAGTTTACAGACACGTCTAGTGATTCTTTAAATTTTGCAGCAGGAAATGTATTAATAATTTCTACAGCTTCTTCTAAAGAGTAAACTTTGTTAGAGTCAATTGCAGCAATGGCTTTTTGACGTTTAGTTAACTTTGCCATGTCTTATAGCTCCACTTCCAAGCCCATAGAACGCGCAGAACCAGCAATGGTACGTACACGTGCGTCTAAATCAGCACCAGTTAAATCTGGTTCTTTAGTAGTCGCAATTTCTTCGAGTTGAGCACGAGTTAACTTACCAACTTTAGTTTTGTTTGGTACAGCAGAACCCTTTTGGATACCAGCAGCTTTCTTAAGTAAGATAGATGCAGGCGGAGTTTTCATGATAAATGTAAATGATTTATCATTGTAAACTGTAATCACAACAGGGATTGGTAGACCTGGTTCAACTTTTTGTGTAGCAGCATTGAATTCTTTACAGAATGCCATGATGTTTACACCACGTTGACCTAATGCAGGACCAATTGGTGGAGATGGATTTGCTTTACCAGCTGGAACTTGCAGCTTGATATAGCCGTCAATCTTTTTAGCCATTTCAAAATACCTCTGGGTAATAACGCCGTGAAGCTTCCCAATCTATTTAACAAAAATATAAGCTGACGCAATTAAGGTCAGCTTATGCCACCAGTCAAACAACAATTAAATTGCTTTTTCAACTTGGCGGAATTCTAGCTCAACTTGAGTTGGACGATTAAAGACGTTAATTGTCAACGTTAAGCGAGATTTTTCATATTGAACTTCTTCTACAACACCTTTAAAGTCTGTAAAAGGTCCATCAATAACGAGTAATTCTTCACCCGGCTCAAACATCGTCTTAGGACGAGGTGCTTCACCAGTGTTACGTACACGTGCAAGAATTGCATCAGCTTCTTTTTGTGTGATTGGCGCAGGCTTTTCAGGTGTACCACCAATAAAGCCCAATACTTTAGGACACTCTTTTACAATGTGCCAAGTATCATCATTCATTGCCATTTCAACCAAGACATAGCCTGGAAAAAATTTACGCTCAGATTTACGCTTTTTACCATCCTTCATTTCAACGACTTCTTCAGTCGGAACAAGGACTTCACCAAAGCTATCGGCAACCGTACTACGCTGGATTCGCTCATTTAGCGAACGCATCACTTGTTTTTCATAGCCTGAATAGGCATGAATAATGTACCAACGTTTCATAGTTTTCTACCCGATAATTAGCTTTACTAGCCAACTTAATGCATAATCAAAGCACCACAGCAAAACCGCAGCCACAATAACAACCAGCACAACTTGCCATGAGTTAGTTATTGTTTCATTTTTGGTTGGCCATGTTACCCTACGTAGTTCTATACGTGCATCACGAAGCAAACGCACAAAGCCTTTGCCCTGATGGGTGGCGTATAATAAACCCAAAGCCACAATGATACAAGCTAAAATAACACCAATTTGCACCCAGATATTACTTGCAGGTGCCCAATATGCAGGAAGATATTGATTTGTAAGAGATGCTCCAATGAGCAATACAATCGCTAAAACCCATAAAACAATATCTAAAGGTGAATTTGAGCGTACGACTTCAGCCGTATTATGTTTTTGAGATATTGGCGCGTCGCTCAATGCGTCACGCGATTGATCATTCGACATGTTTTTACTCGTCGTAGAATTCGCGAATCTATTATAAGGGCAAAACAGCCAGCATCAAGCTTTAAATTAAATGAAGTGGCAGGCCAGGAGGGACTCGAACCCCCAACATTCGGTTTTGGAGACCGACGCTCTACCAATTGAACTACTAGCCTATCAAGTAAATCGAGAGCTTAAAGCTCTCGATTTATATTTTGTATTATGCAGTTACTTTCGCAACAACACCAGCACCTACAGTACGACCGCCTTCACGGATCGCAAAACGTAGACCTGCATCCATCGCAATCGGGTGGATCAATTCTACTGACATTTCAACGTTGTCACCTGGCATTACCATTTCAACGCCTTCTTTCAACTGGATCGCACCAGTTACGTCAGTTGTACGGAAATAGAACTG
>NZ_VTDO01000015.1 GCF_015627125.1 Acinetobacter rathckeae
TACCAGAGGTTGTAACACTTGGACCGCCTGTAATAGTTAATCCTGTATTGCTTAATACACTATTCCCTGTAGTAATAGTGTCGAAGCTTGCATTTTTATCAATACCTACAACAATATTCCCATCACTATCTGTGGTGGTTTTTACATTTGATGTATTATATTGATCATCAGTTTTTGTACCTGTACCTTTAATCGTTAATGTATCACCTAGTTTTTTAGTCGTACTGCCACTATTTGATGCAAAGCTAATCGGCTTAATAACTTCTGTATTTAATGCACTTATTGCAGCTTCTACACCTGTGGCCTGAGTTTGATTACCATCGGTTTTAGTTATTGTATAAACTGGCGTTATTACCTGCCCTGTTGTACTGTCTAAAGCAGAAGAACCACCTAAAGCAGTAGCCGTACTCTTAGCAACATTATCTGTATAGGTCTTTGTCAATTTAAGCTGTGCAACGTTGACTGCATCTTGGTCATTGGTACCTGCAGCTACGCCTGTAATTTGACGTGTAACTGTTGACCCATTACCCACAGCCACAGCAGCATTGGTCGATTTCCACACCCCTGTTGTATCTGCTGAAGCACCACCTGTAATTGGATCATATCCACTTACACCTTTATCTATCGTGGATACAGAGTCACTACCAATTGCAACACCACCTGCTTTAGTCGCTTGTGAGTTAATACCAATCGCCGTGCCACCTTCCTCAGCAATAGCAAGTGTACCAATTGCCGTCGCATTTGTTGCAGCTTTTGAACTACCACCGATAGCTGTTGCATAGTTACCATTGGCTTGTGAACCTGTATCTGCAGTACTCCCTGAACCTATTGATGTTGAATTAGTACCATTAGACACTGAGTTTATACCTATTGCAACTGATCCAGCCTGTGTAGCTTTAGAAACTGGCCCCAGTGCCAAAGAGCCAGTACCAGAAGCTAAAGCCGTTGGTCCTAAAGCAAGCGAAGCATCTCCCGTAGCATTCGAAGCCATACCCACAGCCGTAGAAAAATTGCCTGTTGCTTGAGCAGTTACGCCTATTGCTGTAGCTGCGCCACCAGAAGCTGTTGTATTCGGATAGCCACCTGGTAAATTCACACCAGTGATCGTCTTGTAAGAAGTACTCATAACAGAATCTCTTCTTACTTTATTAATGTCATCACCACCAATTGCAACACTAGAGTTACCTGTAGCATTTACATTATTACCTAAAGCAACAGATTGATCGCCAGATGCTTTTGCAACACTACCAATTGCAACCGACTGTGAGTTACCATCCGATGCTGTAGTCGCGGAGTCACCAATTGCTACTGAACGTTGTGAACCAGCTGTCGTTGTACCACAACCTATGGCTATATTGTTTGCGGCAGAAACACTTCCAGCCGTAGTTCCACTATTTGCTTGTAAAGCCGTAGTTGTACATGCAGAAATGGCTGTACCACTTCCTGTACCACCACCTGTTCCAACCTCGGCAAAAGTGGCTTGTGATAAAGTTAATGTAATTAAGGACGTAGCGGCGAGTAATGTTCGTGCTGATTTTTTCTTAGACTTACCTAGCTCAGACACTACAACCCAGCTATTTAAGACAGCATTCCACACTATTTTATAAATCTTATTCATATATTTTAACCTTCTTGTCTATTCTAGAGATAGGTACTTTTTTGCTATTTCGATACTTTTTTGCTATTTCGATACTTTTTTGCTATTTCGATACTTTTTTGCTATTTCGATACTTTTTTTATGCGATTAAGTCCCCCCATTCCAACTTACAAAATGATAAAACTAGAAACATAATAAATTCTATTTTACTAATTACAAATAAAAAACATCAAACAGATCACATATTTTTGTTAAAAAATGTACTAATTCTATTGAAAAATCTCACCCAAATTGAATATTTTTATCAAAATTAAAAACTTAGATGCTAAAAATCCATGATGTTATAATTAAAAGTAATCTAGTAACGCGGATAACTATTTTGAATATTCTTTTTGCAGGAACACCTGAATTTGCCGCAGTAGCACTTAAAGCACTGCTTAGTACTTCTCACAATATTATTGCTGTCTATACTCAACCTGACCGGAAATCTGGCAGAGGCCAAAAAGTACATTACTCTGAAGTTAAGCAATTAGGATTATTATATAACTTGCCTATTTTCCAACCAGAAAGCTTTAAAAAAAGCACAAATGATGGACTTAATGCACGAAAAGAGTTACTAGCTTTGGATATTGATGTCATGGTGGTTGCTGCTTATGGGCTCATTCTTCCACAAGAAATTTTAGATGCACCGAAATATGGTTGCCTAAATATTCATGGATCACTACTGCCACGTTGGCGAGGTGCGGCACCTATTCAAAGGGCTGTAGCAGCACAAGACTCTGAAACAGGCGTCACCATCATGAAAATGGACCGTGGTCTAGATACTGGTGATATGATGCTTAAAACATCTTGCCCAATTTCAGCACAAGACACATCTGTTACGCTCTATGAAAAACTTGCACATCAAGGGGCAACTGCCATTTGCCAAGTTTTAGAAACAGAAGAAACTTTATTAAATTATCTTAAAAATCGACACGTCCAAAATGAAGACGAAGCCACATATGCACATAAACTGACTAAAGTAGAAGCTAAAATTGATTGGTCACTTTCTGCAACTCAAATCTGTGCAAACATTAGAGCATTTAACCCTTGGCCAATTGCATTCATTGAACTAGAGCAACACAATTTACGTGTATGGTCTGCTCAAGTTGCTACATACACACCAAACCATTCGGCATCTAATGGAGAAATTTTAGAAATAACTGCAGATGGGGTCTACATATCCTGCGGTCAAAATAGTGTCTTGTGTATTACGTCGTTACAATGGCCAAATGCAAAACCTTTCAACTCACATCAAATTATTCAATCTAATAAACTTCATATTGGGCAGGTGCTATAATGAGTCAAAATAAATATTCACCATCAATGCAACATGCCCCTAATTTAAGAGCAAAAATTATTGTTTTACTTAGTAAAATTCAAGAAGGTGAATCATTATCTACTCAACTTGACCAACACATCAGCCAAATACCTGAACGAGATAAAGCATTATTTCATGAACTCACGCTTGGTACACTACGTCAATGGTATGCTCTCAAAACAGCATGTCTTCCCTTAATAAAAAAACCTATAGATAACAATATGCTTCATGCAGCTCTTTACTTAGGTCTGTATCAGCTCATCTATACAAGAATTCCAGCACATGCTGCAATCTCTGAAACTGTCAATGCCATTAAACAACTACAACTCGGTCAATTTAGTGCACTTGTCAATGCAATTTTAAGACAATACACTCGCTCTCCAGAAGAACTGGCACACACAGTACAACATGCTCATGCCTTGCCAAGCTGGTTATACAAACGACTTAAAAATAACTGGCCTGAACATTTAGAAGAGTTAACAAAACAATTAAAATGCAGTAGCCCGATTACCCTACGCGTAAACCCACGTAAAATAACAAGATCAGACTATTTTGATCAACTACAACAAAAAGGGATTAAAGCGAGTTACGGCAAATACTCGGAACAAGCCATTTATCTAAATGAAGCTGTATCGATTCAATCATTGCCTGGTTTTCATCAAGGTTTCTTTTCAGTTCAAGATGAACATGCTCAACTCTGTGGTCAAATCATCCCAGATATTAATGCCAAAATCGTTATAGATGCATGTGCAGCACCAGGTGGAAAAACAACCCATTTACTCGAACGATTTACACCAAAAAAATTAATCGCTATTGATAATAGCTCTAAAAGGCTACTTCGAGTCACTGAAAACTTACAGAGATTACAACTTACAAATCAACATTGTGAAATGATTTGTGATGATGCAATAACATGGAAAAATGACCGAAATGCAGATCTAATTATTTTAGATGCACCTTGCTCTGCAACTGGTGTTATACGCAAACACCCTGATATTAAACTACTCAGAAAATCTTCAGATATTGAGCAAACAACTCACTTACAACAAAGCATATTAGAAAACTTATGGCCTCAAGTGAAAGTAGGCGGTCACTTACTTTATATTACTTGTTCCATTTTAAAGGCTGAAAATGTAGAACAAATGAGTTCTTTCTTTGAAAGAAATAAAAATGCTCAAGAGGAACAATTAAACGTTACTTGGGGTATAAAACAAGCTTACGGTCGCCAGTTACTGCCTATTCAAGAAACAGGAGATGGGTTTTATTATTGTCTAATAAGAAAAGTGGCTTAGATTAAGCCACTTTTTAAAATCACTAAGCAAACTTAAATGCAACCAAGCTCAGTGCCAGCGCACTCATACCTACCACAAGGCCATACACTGTTTCATGGCCTTTAGCATATTTTTTCGCTGTAGGTAATAACTCATCTAAAGCCAAATACACCATCACACCAGAAATTAGTCCAAAAACAATACCATAAACAATATCATTTAAGTAAGGTGCTAAAAATAAATAACCAACAGCCGCACCAAAAGGTTCTGCGAGGCCTGAAAGAAGGCTGGCTCCAACTGCATACCACTTATTATGTGTTGCAATATACACAGGTAAAGCAATCGCAATACCTTCTGGAATATTATGAATAGCAATCGCAATCGCCAAAGGTGCACCAACAATAGGACTATCTAATGTTGCAAAAAATGTTGCTAAACCTTCAGGTAAATTATGTGCGGTAATTGCAAACATGGTTAATAACCCTGTTCTCATAATTTGCTGATGGTTCATTTCTGAAGCTGTATTTTTTTCTAACGTATCATGTGGGTTTGGTACTAAGCGATCTAAAATCAATACTAAAACCATACCACCTAAAAATGCAAATGTTGCAAAGCTATAGCCTATATTCTCTGAATATACTGACGAAAAAGAAGAAATAGATTTATTAAGTATCTCAGTTAAAGATACGTAAACCATTGCACCAGCAGCAAAAGCTAAACCAAATGATAATAAACGTGCACTTGGTTGTTTAAAAAAACAAACGATAATGCCACCAATAACCGTGGCAAAGCTGGCCGCAATTGTTAACATAAATGCAATAAATACATTATGATCAACCATATAGAAGGATTTCCTAAAAATAAAGTATTAAATACTTATATCAGACTTCATCTATTTTAGCTATGTTATAGGTACAGCATCGCAGACAGCAGACGTATCGCTTACAAGTTCACGTATGAGACGTTTTAATACGTTGCATTTGTTGTTGGCGTTTGCGTATAACACCTTAATTTTAGCAATTTGTATAAATATAGCGGCAAGTTTACTGAGTTAGGAATATGTATTTTGATGAAGGATAT
>NZ_VTDO01000016.1 GCF_015627125.1 Acinetobacter rathckeae
CATAGCTACCCGGCGATGCGACTGGCGTCACAACCGGTACACCAGAGGTTCGTCCACTCTGGTCCTCTCGTACTAGGAGCAGATCCTCTCAAATTTCCAACGCCCATGGTAGATAGGGACCGAACTGTCTCACGACGTTCTAAACCCAGCTCGCGTACCTCTTTAAATGGCGAACAGCCATACCCTTGGGACCTGCTTCAGCCCCAGGATGAGATGAGCCGACATCGAGGTGCCAAACACCGCCGTCGATATGAACTCTTGGGCGGTATCAGCCTGTTATCCCCAGAGTACCTTTTATCCGTTGAGCGATGGCCCTTCCATACAGAACCACCGGATCACTAAGACCTACTTTCGTACCTGCTCGACTTGTTGGTCTCGCAGTTAAGCGCGCTTTTGCCTTTATACTCTACGCGTGATTTCCGACCACGCTGAGCGCACCTTCGTACTCCTCCGTTACTCTTTAGGAGGAGACCGCCCCAGTCAAACTACCCACCAGACATGGTCCTCGATCCAGATTATGGATCAGAGTTAGAACCTCAATATTACCAGGGTGGTATTTCAAGGATGGCTCCATGGTAACTGGCGTCACCACTTCAAAGCCTCCCACCTATCCTACACAAGTAAGATCAAAGTTCAATGTCAAGCTGCAGTAAAGGTTCACGGGGTCTTTCCGTCTAGCCACGGGTACACGGCATCTTCACCGCGATTTCGATTTCACTGAGCCTCTGCTGGAGACAGCGCCGCCATCATTATGCCATTCGTGCAGGTCGGAACTTACCCGACAAGGAATTTCGCTACCTTAGGACCGTTATAGTTACGGCCGCCGTTTACTGGGGCTTCGATCAAGAGCTTCGCTTACGCTAACCCCATCAATTAACCTTCCAGCACCGGGCAGGCATCACACCCTATACGTCCACTTTCGTGTTTGCAGAGTGCTATGTTTTTAATAAACAGTTGCAGCGGCCTGGTTTCTGAGGCTGCCTGTAGCTCAAGGAGCAAGTCCCATCACCACGAGCAGCGTACCTTCTCCCGAAGTTACGGTACCATTTTGCCTAGTTCCTTCAGCAGAGTTCTCTCAAGCGCCTTGGTCTACTCGACCTGACCACCTGTGTCGGTTTAGGGTACGATTCCTGTGTAACTGAAGCTTAGAGACTTTTCTTGGAAGTATGGTATCAGCCACTTCGCAGGTAAACCTGCTTGCTATCGACTCTCAGCATAGAGCACCCCGGATTTGCCTAAGATGCATGCCTACTGTCTTCCACCTGGACAACCAACGCCAGGCTGACTTAACCTTCTCCGTCCTCTCATCGCATTACACAGAAGTAATGGAATATTAACCATTTTCCCATCGATTACGCCTTTCGGCCTCACCTTAGGGGTCGACTCACCCAGCCCCGATTAACGTTGGACTGGAACCCTTGGTCTTTCGGCGAACGGGTTTTTCACCCGTTTTGTCGTTACTCACGTCAGCATTCGCACTTCTGATACCTCCAGCATGCTTCTCAACACACCTTCATCGGCTTACAGAACGCTCCCCTACCACTTGACTATTGTCAAATCCGCAGCTTCGGCACATAGTTTTAGCCCCGTTACATCTTCCGCGCAGGCCGACTCGACTAGTGAGCTATTACGCTTTCTTTAAAGGGTGGCTGCTTCTAAGCCAACCTCCTAGCTGTCTATGCCTTCCCACATCGTTTCCCACTTAACTATGATTTTGGGGCCTTAGCTGGCGGTCTGGATTGTTTTCCTCTTGACTACGGACGTTAGCACCCGCAGTCTGTCTCCCGGATAGTACTCATAGGTATTCGGAGTTTGCATCGGTTTGGTAAGTCGGGATGACCCCCTAGCCGAAACAGTGCTCTACCCCCTATGGTATTCGTCCGAGGCGCTACCTAAATAGCTTTCGGGGAGAACCAGCTATCACCAGGCTTGATTAGCCTTTCACCCCTATCCACAAGTCATCCCCTGGCTTTTCAACGACAGTGGGTTCGGTCCTCCAGTTAGTGTTACCCAACCTTCAACCTGCTCATGGATAGATCGCCTGGTTTCGGGTCTATACCCAGCAACTAAACGCCCTATTAAGACTCGATTTCTCTACGGCTCCCCTATACGGTTAACCTTGCTACTGAATATAAGTCGCTGACCCATTATACAAAAGGTACGCAGTCACATAATAAATATGCTCCCACTGCTTGTATGCATGCGGTTTCAGGATCTATTTCACTCCCCTCACAGGGGTTCTTTTCGCCTTTCCCTCACGGTACTGGTTCACTATCGGTCAGTCAGGAGTATTTAGCCTTGGAGGATGGTCCCCCCATATTCAGACAAGGTTTCACGTGCCTCGCCCTACTCGTTATCATGATATGTGCCTTTTCGTGTACGGGACTATCACCCTCTACGGTTGCACTTCCCAGAGCATTCCGCTAAAACACATATCACTTCATGGGCTGATCCCCGTTCGCTCGCCGCTACTAAGGGAATCTCAATTGATTTCTTTTCCTAAGGGTACTGAGATGTTTCACTTCCCCTCGTTCGCCTCATAAACCTATGTATTCAGTTTATGATACCTACCTTATGGTAAGTGGGTTCCCCCATTCAGACATCTCCGGATCACAGGATATTTGCCGCCTCCCCGAAGCTTTTCGCAGGCTATCACGTCTTTCATCGCCTCTGACTGCCAAGGCATCCACCACATGCACTTAATTACTTGACTATACAACCCCAAACAGTCGCTTACGCGATGTCTAAAGTGTACAGCTTCAATCTCATACCAAAACGCTTGATTCAGTTAATTTCGCTAGTTCTCAGTTCATATAAATTAAACATTTGCATGTCATCTTTATATAAATGAGTTGAACAATTATTTTCAGACTCAATCTGATTCAATCTGTTAATGATTTCCTAATGCCTCGTCAGCAATTAGGTCACTGTGTAATCACAGAAGTTAATAAGCCAAACTTACTAAGTTCTGTAATCTCTGATTTTAAGTGCTTATCTACGCGAAGCATAGCTTCTTGTTTAAATCTTAAGGAAAAACGTTGTTTTTCTCATCTTAAGATTTGGTGGAGACTAGGAGAGTCGAACTCCTGACCTCCTGCGTGCAAAGCAGGCGCTCTACCAACTAAGCTAAGTCCCCAGCTTATATCATTTGAATTGTGTATATCTCTGATTGCCTTTTCTCTATGGTCAATGGTGGGTCTGACAAGACTTGAACTTGTGACCCCACGCTTATCAAGCGTGTGCTCTAACCAACTGAGCTACAGACCCTCAGATCATATACCGAAGAACAACTTGTTGTGGATTCTTACTAAGCCATCACCTTTCGTTAAGGAGGTGATCCAGCCGCAGGTTCCCCTACGGCTACCTTGTTACGACTTCACCCCAGTCATTGGCCACACCGTGGTAAACGTCCTCCCGAGGGTTAGACTATCTACTTCTGGTGCAACAAACTCCCATGGTGTGACGGGCGGTGTGTACAAGGCCCGGGAACGTATTCACCGCGGCATTCTGATCCGCGATTACTAGCGATTCCGACTTCATGGAGTCGAGTTGCAGACTCCAATCCGGACTACGATCGGCTTTTTGAGATTAGCATCACATCGCTGTGTAGCAACCCTCTGTACCGACCATTGTAGCACGTGTGTAGCCCTGGCCGTAAGGGCCATGATGACTTGACGTCGTCCCCGCCTTCCTCCAGTTTGTCACTGGCAGTATCCTTAAAGTTCCCACCCGAAGTGCTGGCAAATAAGGAAAAGGGTTGCGCTCGTTGCGGGACTTAACCCAACATCTCACGACACGAGCTGACGACAGCCATGCAGCACCTGTATGTAGATTCCCGAAGGCACCAATCTATCTCTAGAAAGTTTCTACTATGTCAAGGCCAGGTAAGGTTCTTCGCGTTGCATCGAATTAAACCACATGCTCCACCGCTTGTGCGGGCCCCCGTCAATTCATTTGAGTTTTAGTCTTGCGACCGTACTCCCCAGGCGGTCTACTTATCGCGTTAGCTGCGCCACTAAGTCCTCAAAGGACCCAACGGCTAGTAGACATCGTTTACGGCATGGACTACCAGGGTATCTAATCCTGTTTGCTCCCCATGCTTTCGCACCTCAGTGTCAGTATTAGGCCAGAAGGCTGCCTTCGCCATCGGTATTCCTCCAGATCTCTACGCATTTCACCGCTACACCTGGAATTCTACCTTCCTCTCCTATACTCTAGCCAACCAGTATCGAATGCAATTCCCAAGTTAAGCTCGGGGATTTCACATTTGACTTAATTGGCCACCTACGCGCGCTTTACGCCCAGTAATTCCGATTAACGCTTGCACCCTCTGTATTACCGCGGCTGCTGGCACAGAGTTAGCCGGTGCTTATTCTGCGAGTAACGTCCACTTATCCTAGGTATTAAC
>NZ_VTDO01000017.1 GCF_015627125.1 Acinetobacter rathckeae
AGGAAGATCATCATGGCTAAGGCTAAGTTTGAACGTAATAAGCCACACGTAAACGTGGGAACAATTGGTCACGTTGACCATGGTAAAACAACGCTAACTGCTGCAATTGCAACAATCTGTGCAAAAGTGTACGGTGGTGAAGCTAAAGACTACGCAGCAATCGACTCTGCACCAGAAGAAAAAGCACGTGGTATTACAATTAATACATCACACGTAGAATACGATTCACCAACACGTCACTACGCACACGTAGACTGCCCAGGCCACGCCGATTATGTTAAAAACATGATCACTGGTGCTGCACAGATGGATGGTGCGATTCTAGTATGTGCTGCAACTGATGGCCCAATGCCACAAACACGTGAGCACATCTTGCTTTCACGTCAGGTTGGTGTACCGTACATCATCGTATTCTTAAACAAGTGTGACCTTGTAGATGACGAAGAACTACTTGAGCTAGTAGATATGGAAGTACGTGAACTTCTATCTTCTTACGATTTCCCTGGTGATGACACTCCTGTAATCCGTGGTTCAGCTTTAGCTGCACTTAATGGTGACCAAGGTCAATACGGCGAGTCAGCTGTTATTGAACTTGTTGCTGCACTTGACTCTTACATTCCAGAGCCAGAGCGTGCAATTGATAAAGCATTCCTAATGCCAATCGAAGACGTATTCTCAATTTCTGGTCGTGGTACTGTAGTAACAGGCCGTGTAGAATCAGGTATTGTTAAAGTCGGCGAAGAAGTAGAAATCGTTGGTATTAAAGACACTGTTAAAACGACTGTAACAGGCGTTGAAATGTTCCGTAAATTGCTAGACGAAGGTCGTGCAGGCGAGAACTGTGGTGTTCTTTTACGTGGTACTAAGCGTGAAGACGTACAACGTGGTCAAGTATTGACTAAGCCAGGTGCGATCAAGCCACACACTAAATTCGATGCAGAAGTATATGTACTTGCAAAAGAAGAAGGTGGTCGTCACACTCCATTCCTAAACGGTTACCGTCCACAGTTCTATTTCCGTACAACTGACGTAACTGGTGCGATCCAGTTGAAAGAAGGCGTTGAAATGGTAATGCCAGGTGACAACGTTGAAATGTCAGTAGAATTGATCCACCCGATTGCGATGGATGCAGGTCTACGTTTTGCGATCCGTGAAGGCGGTCGTACTGTAGGTGCTGGTGTTGTTGCGAAAGTAACTGCATAAT
>NZ_VTDO01000003.1:0-199668 GCF_015627125.1 Acinetobacter rathckeae
AGTTTGTCAAATGCTTTTTGAAAGTTTTTTCTACCCCCTAACTAAACTCCCTTAACCAATCAATCTAAGACCTAAACCCTAAACTAATTAACTAAGATATTGTTTATTAAGAAGTTTCTTCCAACAGCACCGCCGATGGATACGCATTATAGATCAATCCATAACAAACGCAATACCTTTTTTTAATTATCCTATTCGGATGGTCGGTTTTTATCCTTAATTGAGCATTTTTACATACAATTGGTGATTTTATGAACTTTTTTCAGTATAATAAAAGTGGAGTTAATTATATTTTCATATCATGTATGCTCTTTTATCATTTAAAACGGCTTATCACTTGTATAGGTCTAAGCCTTTTATCAGGGCTAGCAACTGCAGGATATACACACAACGCCTATACATTGACGCTTGCTATTTTAAGCTATACTAAATGGGATTCACAAAAACCCTTACTTTGCGTGTTAGAAAATCATGATATTGCATCAATATTTCAAGAAGAAATTGAGTATAAAAAGACTTCTTTTAATGTCACCTCTATTAGTGAGAGAGATCTAAACAATCACAAGTGTGATGCAATTTTTTTCAGTCCCAATATATCCATAATTCAGCAAAATAATATTATTAAAAATAATTTCCGCCCTTTCATACTCTCTTTCACAGAAAACAATCTTGAATGTGAAGGACAAGTTATTTTTTGCTTGTATAAAAGAAAAGACCAGTATACATTCAATGTGAACTTAGACGCCTTAGCTCGATCCAAATTACATATTGATCCAAGAGTTTTACTTCTTGCAAAAAATATGGAGGGTATTTAATGCCTACCCTCAAAAAAACATCTTTGCGTAGCATTTTTAGAAAGTCTCAGTTTATTGCTTTTCTGGTTATGCTTTTTATATGTTTTTTGATGTTTATTTCCCTCTCAACTTTTATCATGAAGACTTATGTCCAACAGAATATTAACCTTCTTGGCAATACACTCAGTGAGCGCATTCAACCTGCACTTGTATTTAGAGATGAAGTCACTCTAAAACAAGTATTGAATGAGTATACGCAAACACACTCTATTAAAACCATTTATGTTTTTGATAATAAAAATAATTTAATTGGAAGTAGCACAAAGTCAAAAGTCCGTTTTTCTTTTTTTGAAAACCTTCTAAATGACTGGTTCTTAAAACAACCCTCTAATTTTATTATCTACCATCAAGAAAAAATTGGGGTCATACAGATTTACGGTAGTTCCGAAGCAACTTTGCATTTTTTATTTACTATATTTTTCGCAATTTTTGCATGTATGGCAGCAATGCTCATGACACTTTGGTTTTCAGCGAAAGTGACGTATCGTTTTATTATGCAATCCATTTACCCTCTTACCCATATTGCCCAACTGGTAAGTGATCAAAAAGCATATAATTTACGCTTCCCTGACAATAAAATTCAGGAATTTCAAAATTTAAATCATGTGTTTAATGAGTTACTTTCCGAAATTCAGTCTTGGCATAACCAATTGCAAGATGAAAACCACCAATTATCACACCAAGCAAAGCATGACTCACTAACAGGTTTGGCGAATAAAAGCTATTTTTATCAATTTTTAATTAATATATTCAACCAACCACATGAAAAATCATCTGCAGTTTTATTATTTATTGATAATAATAACTTCAAATTAATCAATGATAGGTATGGTCATCTTGCTGGTGATAGCGTACTTATTGAAATGGCAAATCGATTTAAATCTACCCTTTTAAATGATTGTTTTATCTCCAGACTAGGTGGAGATGAATTTGCAATTATATTAACAAACATATTCAACCAACAGCAGTTATTTGACCACATTGAAACCTTAATGCAGATCCAAAACAGCTCCATACAATTTAATAAACAAGAAATACTTTTTAGCTTTAGTATTGGTGCTGCCTATTTCAGACATGCATCCTCACTAGAGGACTTAATTACCCAAGCAGATCAAGCAATGTACAAAGCAAAGAACTCTTCAGTAAATTGGTTTATACACCACTCAATATACAGGCCAAATGATCATGAATAAAATACTATATATGGCTTTTATTCTATTAAGCACTTACCTGCTTTCAGCTTGCCAATTTGGTGGCCTTAATTACAAACAATCTCTCATGCTAAAACATGAGGGCTTTGAGTTAACCTCTGAGGGCTGGGCACTAGGTCTACCCGAGCGTATTTTATTTGATTTCGATAAATCAAAAATCACCCCCAAACAGCAAGTAAGTCTAACAAAACTATCACAAGAGCTCAGAAAGTATCAACTATATAAACTTAAAGTGATTGGACATACAGATGGGGTAGGAAGTGATGAGTATAATGCCAAGCTTTCTAAAATTAGAGCACAGAGTGTTGCAACGATTTTTTATCAAAATGGATTTAAGATGGCAAATATAACAGTGATTGGTCGTGGTGCATCTGAGCCAGTTAGCCCAAATGATACTGAAGAGCACAGATCAAATAACCGTAGAGTAACAATTATCGTAATGCCTTAATTACATAAAATTTAGGCAAAAAAAATCCGCTGTTTAAAGCGGTATTTTTTGGTCGGAGCAGTAGGATTCGAACCTACGACCCCCTGGTCCCAAACCAGGTGCACTACCAGGCTGTGCTATGCTCCGTAAATTGGGGTGAATGATGGGGCTCGAACCCTAGATAATAACCGTAATTTTTTAATATAAAATAACAACTTAATCAGAACCTCCTCCTTTTAAAAACCTCATATGGGAATTACCCAAAATTACTTACTGTTAATTGCACCTATATATTTATTCGAGTAATAAAGTAATGTATAAAAAAAGTGCCTTATATTTTAGGCACTTAAGTTTAGATCGCTTAGTAATTTATAGAGTAATGAATCGGTAATTCAAATTACATGGTGATGTAGTTATTCAGCTTGGTAATGTAATCTGGTAAATCTTCTGCAATTAGTTTTCCATAATGTTTATAAATCATTGATGTATCACTATGGCCAAGCTGCTCTGCAATCCATTCTGGAGGTACTTGCCCACTCGACAACAATTGGCTTGCAAAAGTATGGCGACCTTGGTTTATTCCTCTTATTCTTACATTTGATTGTGCAAGGTGTTTACGCCAGCGATAGCGTAGCTCATGATATTCAAATGTTGCATTTTGCTCTGGGTTAATCCAAACAAACCGAAGTTTTTCTTGTTTGTATGTACGGTTATCACGTTGTAGAACATTAACTACTTTTGAATAACTATTGCCTGTTTTAGCATATTGTTTTCTTAATGCTTTAATAGCAGGTTCTAGTAGCTTGATTTTTCGATTTCTACGTCTGTTTTTAGTGACCTTATAAAAGCCCTTCACATAGTTTCTTCTCACCATGATTGTGCCATGTTCTAAGTCTATATCCTCCCATGCAATTGGGATCTGTTCTGATATAGATAATCCTGTCCAAAAAATACAAGGCAGTAAATTGGTCATGCTTTTATCTGATTCTGTATTTAGGATCATTGATATTTCTGTTTTTGTAAATGGATCAGGCTCTGTACCGTCGAGCTGTTGAATCACAATTGTTTCAAACGGGTTATAGGGTACTTTATTTTCCTGTCTCCAAAGCTCATGAATTGATGCTAAACGAGTCACAATTTCACGTACTGTTTTGGGTGCAAGGTCACTTTTTAATTGGTTAATCCATTTTCTGACTGTACTTGTTTCAATGTCTTTTGGATTAATTTGTGCCCAGCGTGGATATATATGGGTTTTAATATTGCTGTTATAGCCATCAAAAGTACTTGGAGCGACTTCTAGGCGAATCAATTCCTTGTATTGCTCGATGTAATATGACATTTGGTTTTTGCTTAAATGTTTTGAGTTAGGGAAATGTTTCACTAAATTAAATTTATCTAGCTGTATCTCTAATTTAATGAGTTCTGCTAATTTTTTAGCACGTTCAATATTATCCGGTGTTTGTGGCCAGTCGAGTTTTTCTTTTATAAGTTGCTCACCGACAATTGGTCGCATCCAGATACGCATTGATTTTCCACGAATTTCCAGTCCTGCAGACATATGTTATCCTACACTTAAGTATTTCATTAAATTTGGTTTATTTTAAATGAGTGCACCTCTGAGCAGAGGTGCATGAAAGGTGTGTTTAAATAAATGGAAGTGTGTTTTCGTCTATACCATCAGAACAAGAGCATTTTCCAATTCTGAAATATTCAATAGGTCCTGGTGCATCTGCAGGTGTAAATTCACCACGTTTTAAATCATAAATTTTATTTTTAGATTTAATATCGAAGTCATCACCACTTATTTTCATGATAATACCTGTAAATGCTCGTTGATTAACACTTATAAGACCATTACCTAATGGCTTGTGTGTTTCAAACATACAGTTGACTGTATCACCAAGTTTAAATGAGTCGAAATCTGGGAGGATTAAACCACCGCATTCACAATGATATTTAGACATAATTAGTTTTCCAAAGCCTGTTCATTTTTCTTTTCTTGAATACATATTTCCAAATATTCAATACACTTTGCTTTCTTTATCAACCTCTCCTATTTGATATTCAAACCTAAAAACATTCGTATAATCACTCTTCATGGTTTCGGATATTTCGCCTAAATTGATGCCTTTCCAACGGGTTTTGATCCCACCGCATTTACTAACAAACTCAAAATCAGCTATGGCTTGTTTTATGTCATCCGCGAGTATCACAGTCCCGTTTTCGAGTGTTATTTTGGCTAACGAAAAAGGTGCACCAAAATTTAGATAAGTTCTCGCCTTCTCCAACCCATTCAATGCAATAAATTTATATGTGTTCATGCTATCGCTCCAAATAATTGTTGTTGAACCACAATCCCTTTTTGATAGCTATCTAAAATTTGCTTACCAACACTCGGGTGAACGCAGTTTCTTAAAACCTGGACTGGGCAATGATTTCCTTTGTAATAAATAACTTCATCAAACTGCATACCAAGCCAATCCATCATTTCTTGCTTACCCCGCAAATTTGACTTTGTAATGAATCCCTTGGGTTGTTTAACTTCTTCAGCATAAATATCAAAGCTCGCCCAAAATAAATGACGGCCAACTTTTTTTGTTGGTTGAATTAATGGCTTGTAATAAGGAACCACATTTTCAACAATCCAGCCACCTTTGTAAAAATTCTCAAGAAAAACAATCAGCTCATATAATCGAAAATCAGGATAATCAGCCACTTTGTGACGAGTAGCTTTCATCATTCTACTGTGCTTTTGGCACGGTGGAGAAAACCAGGCAAAGTCGAATTGCTCATGATTATTTTTAAAATACTTATAAGCATCATCAACAATCACTTCGTGATCTGGGTGTAATTTTTTATAAACTGCTGCAATTTTTTCATTCTCTTCAACAGCAATCACTTGATGCTCTTGCCAGAGCATTGAATTACCACCCAGTCCAGCAAACCCATTAAATATTTTCACTGCCACACCCCAAAAATCCCCTTAATCGGGTTGTGCAAATCTTTTCCCAAAACCATCTGATTTAAAGAAATCTGTGCATATTTTTTCTCATTCATGACTTAAACCTATCTTTTAGTTAAAACAGCATTGCTAGATAAATTTTTAAGAATGGGGACTTGTCGAAGCCGCCATTCTTTACTCTGTTCTTTTTCACATTTGTGAACGGTTTGATTACTTGCAGACCGTTTTGTTTTGGACCAGAGCATGTTTTACCTGCTGTTTTCGGTTTTTATAAAAGTTCGCGTGAATTAAATGGGGTGTTAGTACCGCATTCGATAGGTTAGACTTAATTTGCATAATTGCTCTCCAGTGGTTGTGTGACACATACAGAAGTGGCCGCTTTTGTATGTGTGTTTTAGATTAAAGACATTTAAACAAATGGTTGTAGAAGTTATAACCACGTTTATCTATACCTAACTTTTCGAATAATGCGAAAAGGTTACATTCATCTAACTGGCATAATGCCCAGTGAAAAGTGTCGTGTTTGTTAGGCATCATTGCTAAACGATCAATTTTTTCTTGAATGTAAAATTCATCGTTTGGAAATTTCTCACGTAGTGTTTCAATTATTTTCTCACCGACATGATTTAAATCTTTCTGATTTTTCATAATTAGCTTCCTGTGATTGTGGGATTAATCCCGTTGCGACACTGGCTTTTCAAATATCCAGCATCGTTTCGTGGTGTTTGTGATCTTGCTTTGAATGGCTTTATTCACCTCCAGAAATCTGTAATGTATGCTGTGACGTAGTGCCGTTTGTAATTCATTTAACTCTGGTAGTGAATAACGATAATCTGCTGCCACTTTGTATAAATGAGGAAAGTTAATGGCAATCAGGTTGGTTTTTGCTGAGTGATTTAAATTAGTTTCACTACTTTGTAGTTTTGGAATAGATGATTCTATTTCTTCAAATGTATTCCAGAAGTTCTGTACCATAATTGAATCTGATTTAATGACTTTATCTCGAGTCTGTGCCATGGCAATCAGTTCAGCATGTACCTGTTCTTGGATCTGCTTTGGTACATCAACAATATGTGTGCATAAAGCATCAAATAACGCCATAAATTGTGAGTGATTTTGAACAACACGTGAACTACGAATACTGTACTTTTCATCATGTAAAACAGCATCATATTTATTAAAGCCTTGTTCATACGTTTGTAAAATATCAGACTCTTTAGCCAAACTTTTTAAAATAAATTGACTAACATCTTGTGGTTCATATTTTTCAAGCCGACGTGACGCATATAAACTGTTTTTCGTCAGTTGCTCTTTAACAAACTTAGTTTGAACAATGCGTTCCATAATGGGTGTTGTTGAAGCCACTTCCGCATTTTGGCTAACAATCACTGTGCCCATAAATGGTGGCTCATAGGTTTCATTGCCTCCATTTTTTACACCCTGTGCACCTAACGAACCGCCATCAAATAAAGTTTTAAGGGAGTCCCAATCGAATTGTTTAATGACACCCCGATCATTTTCTCGCTCTGACTCAACAAGCACGACTGGTAGATTTGATACTTGTCTAAATGTACGAATTAAACCTGATTTAGTCGATTTAACAGGATCTACACCTTCATATTTAATACGGCCAAACAGTTTCCATAAAAAGAGTAATAGTGTGGATTTACCTGTTCCTGGTTCACCTACTGCTTCAAAAAATGGAAATGATTTGTGTCTTTTTCTAATTTGCTGTGCATATAGACTACCGAAAAAGGCTGTAAGTGAAATCAAACCACGTACACCATAAGCTCCAATAAAGTCTGTAACCCATTCTTTTTTATAATCATTCATTTGTGAATTGATATTCAATGAAAATGGGGCTTTACACTTTAAGTTGGTGTGGCGTGGCAGTTCAAAATAGTCTTCTTTATTAATTAGAAATTGTTTTCCATTGTGGTATGCAATATCACTCAACACATAAGTTTTATGCTCTGCGTGATAACCAACGTAGTTGATCAGCTCCACTCGTTTAATGTCAGTCAATTCTCTTTCTAAAAAAGCATCAAGCTGTGTGCTATTCCCTTTATAGAATTTACCCGGTGCAACATGCAGTAAGCGTTTTTTAAACTCAGATGCAGATGATATATGTGATGCACTAAAGGTATTTTTTATGGTTTTTGCTCCTCGAGGGAAATCTATTTGAAAGTAATAATCTGCTTCATCAATTTCTGCCATATATTGATAGTACAAACCTCGTGGACGGCAATCCATAATCAGTTTGGCTTCAGTGGCATGAAGTAATGCAGCATCTCGTCTTTCTGAGGTTTCTTTATCTTTTTCTTCTTGTAACCAGTCTTCATTATCATCTGTTTCAAAGTTGATGTTTTTTAAATAATCATCGTATTTGTCCATATCTAATTTAAACCAATAGACTTGGTTATTAAAATCGAATGGAAATGATTTTGTACCTTTGTGCTTGTAGATAAGTATGCCTTTATCCACAGCTTTTTCAGCAACAAGTAATGCACCATAATATTTATAAGTTTCTACGTCATGAAAGCCGAGTCGATCTTGTTTGTATAGATCGTTCCAGTCAGTTTTTTTACGATTTGATGGTGGAAGTGCAGCTTCACATTCAAAACCTTGTTCGATAGCCTTTTCAATGTTTTTAAATATGCCAGCATGCCCTGCTGGGTCGTTATCAAAAGCCCAAATCAGTTTAGGCAATGACTTTTTATCTTGATGACATTTTTCTTTTAAATGCTCTAAAAAAATAGATGGGTAGTTATTGCAACTTAATGCTGAAACACTGGTAATACCTGATAGCCATAATGCGATGGTGTCAAATATCCCTTCGGTGATCCAAATTTCTTTTGATTCGATATAGTTGGTATTGGGTGTAAGCCACGCATGGTTTTTAGATTCCCAACCAAATTTAAAGGTGGTTTTTTGCAATATGCCTTGGTCATCTAAAATACGTTGCCACCAACCTTCATTGCCTGCTTGATCTGTTATTGGGAAACGAAGTGTAATTGAGCCTTTGTTATGCTCTTGGCTTTTGTAATATTCTTGCGAATAGCTCAATGCTTTTAACTGATCTAAAGGAAAGCCTCTACCTTCTGTTAAATATGCTTCTACGGTTTTATTTGGATTTTCAGGGGTTGGTGTAAAGCGTTTTTCCCATTTTTCAAATAACTCCGGGAATAAGTCACGCACATGGTTTTCATGACCACATTGATTTTTACGTGGGCAGAAAACTACCCACGGCTCTTCAGGATAGACCCATGCTGATGCTTCTTTGTGGTTGCAGTCAGGGCAACGACCTCGCAGTTTATTACCTGCTTTGATTTTGAAGCTATATACATCTTGTAGCTTTTCAATCACAAGTGCTCTGGTTTCTGGAAACATCATATTGTCTAAACTACCTAGCAAATTTTTCTATTTCGTTTGATTTCATCACCTGCCAACTTTGCTAACATTTCATGAATGCGTTTTTTGGCAAGGTACTCAATCGTTTCTTCTATACTGTTAAAACCCATCATTTTTTGAACTTCTATGACGAGTTCTTTCTCTTGGTCTGAGAGTGCTACTTCATGTTTTTGCATGGCTCAGTTCCTAGTAGAGGGGCTCACCTGCGCCTTTTCTTAAGACTGACTCTAGGTTAAATTCTTGTTCGGCTGTGAGCTCTTGTAATGCACCTTTAACGGCTAGTTGGCGAATGATTGTGCCCTTTGGAACACCTGTCATTTTTGAGATGACACCAAAGAAGTCTGCTTCGTCATCGGTTAAGTTGACGTTGTAACGATTTGAACGGTTTTGCTTTTTGTAGTTGATGCTCATGCTTGTTGTTCCTGTGCTTTGCCTTTGCTGTAGCGTTCACCAATGATGCTTGAACGGCTTCTATTGGTTTGTTGTGCGATTTGTTCTATTTCACGAAGTTCGCTTTTTGATAGATAGAACACGACTCGCTCTCTTGGTTCAGAAAGCTTTGGT
The DNA here is from genome assembly GCF_015627125.1 of Acinetobacter rathckeae. Classification (GTDB taxonomy): domain Bacteria; phylum Pseudomonadota; class Gammaproteobacteria; order Pseudomonadales; family Moraxellaceae; genus Acinetobacter; species Acinetobacter rathckeae. The sequence continues at coordinate 9,430 of NZ_VTDO01000003.1, forward strand.
GCTCTGGTAAGGAATTCGGGTGATTTTTTTATGCTCATAAGGTAATCTAAGCTCATAGTGGTGTGCTAAGTGCCACTATAGCACATTATTTTGTTCTTTAAATAGTTAAGGGAAATATTTTTATGCTTTCTGACGAGCCTAATTTAAATGCTGATATTGCCCAGCGATTTAAAACTGAACTTGAGCAAAAGAAACTTCGTGCTAAAACGCTTTCTCGTGAGATTGGTGCAAGTGAAAATACGCTAGGTGCGTATGTACGAACACAGCATGTGCCAGATCAGTGGGTATATTTGGCAAAGCTCCAGCAACAAGGCATTGACATTCGATATGTATTGCTTGGTATTGACCCTGACTATAGTGGGCTGACCAGTGAAGAAAGTTTGCTTTTGAAAGCCTATAGACAGTTGAGTCCTGAAGGGCAAGAGGCTTTGCTGAACTTAGGAAAGGTTTACGCAAAAGACTTAGAACAATAAAAATGTCGAAAAAAAGGGATACACCATTTAAAGTGTATCCCTAAAATTTTGCGAGCTGATTTAGCCTTTTGGCTTATTGCTTTTAATGTATGTTCTCGCTTGATTCATGGCTACTTTGAAATCCTGACGTAATGAGTCGATCTCTGATTTCGTCAAGTGAGCTTGGCGTCCGTAGGTGTCCGAGTTCGCCTTGTGTGAGGTATTCGATGGGGAAACCAAATTCATATTGCCACCATTGTGAAAGGTTTGGATGTTTGAGTATAACCGATTTTAGCATTTTTTCAGAAGGTCGGATATCAAATTCTGGGGTGGTTAGTCCAGTGATCGTCACTGCTTTAAGGACATGCCCTCCTTGTGATTCGATATAGCCCTTTAGAGCAGCAAGCGTTCCGCCCATTGCAACAGTATCATCAATAATAATGTAGTTTCTGCCTGATTCAACATATCCTTCAAAGCGAGGCTGTCGCACAATACGTTCATATGCTCCTGCATTGGTATGATTTGCTTTTACAGTTTGTACGATCTCACTACTGACCTGTAAGTTCAATATTTCTGCAACCATTTCAGCAAATACAGCAGGAATTCGGTTGTTGCCCAATGCTTCTATGGCAAGTACAGGCACAAGAATTGGATTATTGGGTGTAAAGATATGCTCAGATTGAATGATTTTATCGTAGGTGTCTAGTTTTACTGCCAATAAATTAAACGCTGATAATACGTCACCTGATTTTGCCTGATAATAATCTTGTTCTGAGGCTTTTTTTAGTGTGTTGAGTGGATAAAAGACATAAACCTTAGGGAAGTGTTGCCATGATGTTCGTATATATTGATGTGACATGCTGTTTTCTCTGATTGATACGACCCTCATAAATGAGGGTCGCATATTTTTTATAACTCTACACTATTTTGTACACTTATTAATTTCTGCTCGATATCAATGAGTTTATAGATCAAGTCTGTGGTTTGATAAGTTACATCTTTGTTATCTGCTGACACTTCTAATGACTGTCTCCAAATACGCAATGATGACAACGCTTGATCCAAGTTTAGTTCTGCATCTTCATTTTTTTTCATCGTCTTGTCTCTAACAATTTGGTTTAATTGAAATTGCCAGACTGTTACCGACGTGCCATTCCAAATTGGACTGACAATGGTTTGTTCACCTATATATCTTGGGTAAATCAAACACTCTAAAGATGGTTTTAGAATATTGAGATCAAATTTTTTGCCCTCGGTTACTTCGGGCAACTGTTCAACCAAGTCATTAATCTGATCTGGTGCAATGGATATAAACCCTTTGCTGGTGTCATGATTAAAGGTCATTTGTGACTTGACCAGGTGATCGATCAAATTAAAAAACTGACAGCACAGTAATTCACTTTTTTCATCCGTTGCCTGTACACGATCTGCAATGGGTACATAAGGAATAATATTATCGTTCATGGCTTATTCCCCAATAAATAGTAATGAGAATGCAAACGTGAACATTACAAAGACAAAGCAATGGCTGAACGTTGTTTTAACCAGTTGATTTAATTTACGTTGTTTTTGGCGTTTTTCAAAGGCTTTTAAATCATAAACTGGTGTATGTTCAATGACATGACTTTGAGTTTTGATAGGACGTTTTTTTACACGAATGTGTGAGGTATGGCTGTGCTTAAGCACATGATTAGATGCTTTCATGACTATATTCTCGTAGATAAGTTTTTAAACCTACCGCCATCACTTTCCTAGGGTAATGGTGGCAGACTGAGCAGGGCTAGGAAAACCGTTCTACGAGTACGGCCAGCGCGAAGCTGCCCTGCCCGATCTGCCATAACGAGTATAGCTGATTAGACATTTTAGGCAAAAAAATAGTCGCTAAAGCGACGATATTTTATGCGCTCGTAGAATTCTGCAGGTTTCCTAGTCCTGTACACAGATTTTGCTGTGTGATTACATCTTGCCGATAGTGTGCCGTTATGTCAAGATAGTGATTCACTATTTTTTATAATAATTAGATTATGAAAAAGCTACTCGCTGTTTTTTTACTGTGTATTTCAGGGGTTAGTCACTCAGCAAATAATATTAAAAGTGACTCGTATATACTTGGACTTGTTGGCCAAAAAGCTGTTGAAGTTGAGGATGTATCTGCAAGTTATAATTCCGCTACTAAAATTTATTATTACAGTAAAACATCAAGTACTGGTCTTGAGTTACAGTTAAATAAAGAAACGATTGAAGTCGCTTGGCTTTTTTTACGTCGTGAGAAATTAGAAGAAAACAAAAAAGCAGAGCAGATGGCAATTAGCTTTACCGAAAAGCTTCTAGGTAAACAAAGCATGGATTTACTCATTAAACCCATGAAAAGTGGTCAATCTATTCAAAGTATAAAAATCAGTGGTGTAACAATAACAGGGGCTAGATGTGGTTCAACGCAATGTGTATATAGCATTGTTCGTTAGTAATTATTAGAAAGACTTTAAAATGATTATTTTTTTTATACTACTGTTTTGCTTTTGGCTCTTTTATGCTGTTGTTACGGGGCAATTTAGTAAAGAAAATCAAGAAAAAAATAATGCTAAGTTTAAAAAAGATTGGGCAAATTTAAAAGAAGATTTTAAGCGTGATGTTCTTAAGCAAAAGCCAGAAAATACGACAAGCAACGATGACCTACCCAGTAAAATACTTAGCCAAAAGCAAATAAGTCGCTCGCAACAAGAGCGAGAAAAGTATGCAAATGATTTAGCTAATAAATTAGGCACTCGATCTGAAGTCATTGATGAGGAAAAAAGAAAGCTACAACCTCAAAAAGATTATGACTGGGATATTTATACCCATTTACCTAAAATTCCACTTTATCGGTATATTCTTAAGTATGAAGATGCTCATGAAAACATCACCATTCGAGGTATTGATATTACCCATGTTTATAAGAGATATGAAAATAATAAGTGGTATTTTGATGCAGATACAGATGATGGAGAAAGAACTTTTCAATCTCAGAGGGTGATATTATTAAAAGATCAGTGGACTAGTACAACATATAAGACATCGAAAGACGTCCGAGAGCATATTTTAGATGAACATTATTAATAATGGTACTGTAATTATTTCATATCTTATTGGTAAATAAGCAAAACGAAAATTTGCGTTTTGTTCAGTCCAATTTTGGATTAACCTTTAAAAACAAAGTAGTGTATTAGGATATGGTCATTTTGACCATACCTATCCTATTGATAACATAGGTAAACGCACAATTGCGTTCACCTAGAACCTGATCCACCGTTTGACAGGTCAGGTTATCGTCAAAAATAATGTAAACCCTATAAAATAAAAAACCTCAGTCACATTAATGACTAAGGTTTTTATTTAAATTTAATTGGTATCAAAAATTGTTATCAAGCTTCGTCTGGTATAAATTTTCTTTTAGTAAATAGCCTTCAAGTTGCCATACTTTATTCAGTGCATTTTCATATGCAATCTTTTGGCCAATAAATAGATCAAAGTTTTCAGGGCTTGCACATGCTGATTCACCAATGACAGTAAATCCATTTTCTAACGATAAAATACAGATTGTTAATTGTGGTGCACCACAACCTTGATAATCACTGTCTTTCCAAGCAAATTCAAAATCCTCACCTGTTGCATATCGAATGGCTTTAATTTTTGATGCAATATGATCAGGAGTTAAGCGTGGAGCTACTGATTTTTCCTGAAGCTCTTGTTCTGATACTTTAGTCATTTCTTTGTCCTTTGAATTGAATGGGGTTATGCCGTTTATCACTTATTTAACTACTGCCTTGCATTTTAAGTAGTTCCACGTAAATTGAAAAAAATAAAAAGAATATGGCAGCTACTCTATGCTGTATCCATATTGCTGTAGCTAAAATGAGCCAAACAAAACACTGCACAATTACTATTATGGTTATCATTTAAACCTAAGCCCTTTATTTTTTTCTTTATCATCATTTTCACCATAGCACTCTAGACTCACTAAAGGATTGGGTATTGCACTAGGGGCAACCTGATGAGTGATTGCAAATTCTGCACGGGCTGAAAAACCGCATTTGATATTGGTACATTGGAAATAAACCACCCGAAATAATGGACTCTCTAACTTACTTGTTCTTAAAACGAGCTTATGATCACAATGTGGACATGAAAAGCGATTCTTTGATGCCATGGTCTCTTTTCTGGTTGTATTTACAATCATTATAAATAAAAAGATTATATATTTGTGCTTTTGTGGCAATTTATTTACTATTTAGCTTGTTTTTTCAATCTGACGAAATTTTATGACAAATATAAAATGTCGCTGTTGTTTTAAACTATTAGCGAAAATTCGGCATTTTGATGTTATCGAAATCAAATGCACTCGTTGCAAAACATTAAATACTTTTCAGCGTACCGCGAGTACCTTACCTGAATGCCAAGAGCATCAACATTGTTCAGGTAATATCCATGACACAAAACCTCTCACCACAATACAATCCTAGTGGCCACAGCTTTAGTGGCTGGCTTGGTGGTAAATCACAACTTGCACGTACCATTATTGACATGATGCCTGAACATAAGGCTTATGTTGAAGTGTTTGGCGGTGCTGGATGGGTACTTTTTAAAAAAACAGCGTCTAGCTCTGAAGTGATTAACGACATTAATGACGATTTAATTAATTTATATCGGATTTTAAAATTTCACTTTGATGCATTCTTGCAAGAGTTTGAGTATCAGCTTTTTTCTCGTACGCTCTTTAATGACATGAAAAAGAATGATCGTGGCTTAACCGATATTCAACGTGCAGCGAAGTTTTATTATTTATTACGTGCCGCATTTGGTTGTCAGCTCGATGGTAGTTTTTCTTATTCTCGTGATCGTAAAAGTCGCCTCAAACTAGGCAGTGAACTAAGATCACATCTGTTATCTATTCATGAACGGCTACAGCACGTCACCATTGAGAATAGCAGTTATGATTACATTATTCAGCGTATGGATGCACCAGATACGTTGTTTTATCTAGATCCGCCTTATTGGGACTGTGAAAATGTTTATGGTAAAGGGATCTGGTCAAAACAGGACTTTTACGATTTAAAAGAAAAGTTAGACCATATCCAAGGGAAATTTATCCTTAGTTTGAATGATACGCCCGAAGTCCGTGAGCTATTTAAAGACTATAAAATTACCCATAAAAAGATTCGTTGGTCTGTTAATAGCAAAGCTGCAGCTGCGGATCATAATGGTAATGAGTTAATTATTTATAATTTCTAATGGGCTAATTACCCTTAGATTGATTCTGTAATTCTTTCCACTCCCTAGCCACTGCAGTTGTTGCGGTGGCTTTGTTTTTATATAAGTAAGTCAGTCGTTTTGGTGACTTTTGATCACCACGGGTGATTTTTTGTGTTGTGCTACCGTTTTTGTAATAGGCAATCACACCTGTATAATTTCCACCTTCTTCATCGACCAGTTGGGCAATATCATCGCTGTCCGGGATAAGGATTTCTGCTTCAATACTGGTGGTATAGCCACCAGACGAGTCGAGCTGATGGCTGATGTTTGTACCAAGCCATATAATATCGTTAATTTCAGCTTTAAACCCTAAAAAGACCAATGGCATTTCAGGAATCAGTTCAGGCATGCCATAGGCTAGGCTTAAACTAAATGTGGCCGTTTTTCGTTTGAGTCGATTAAATTCGGCTTTTGCTGCATGTGTTGCAGTGTCTTTGTCACGGTAAATATGACGCATGTCTTTGGTATATTCGTCTGTATCACCAATGATGACTTTTTGTTTTTGTGCTTTTTTTTCATCGTAGTAATAGCAAAGTACACCACTGATATCATCACCACCATTGGTCATACTATAGCGGTGGCTGTCACCATCAATACGGGTGATTTCTGCCGTGGGTAGCTCATTGCCTGTGACTGTTTCGGCTTGTCCTTTTGGCATGAATAGTAAAATGCCATTTTTTACAGTTGCAATGGCATCATGCTCATCTGCAATACGAGTAATGAGGTTAGCGTCTGATTCGTTTTGGTCGATGTGTGCCAGTGTGATGAGTGCCAGTGTACTATTGATGTTGGGTATCAGGTCGTGTTCATATGCAATTTGACTGACAATTTGCTCGATGGTTTTTTTGCTAAAACTGCGTTCCTTTTTCTGCTTAAAGGTTTTTTTAAGGTCTGCACCTGTTGCACGTATGTGTATGACATCGGGTGATCCTGAGTGTTCAACTTCTTTGACAATAAATTTACCTTTGTAAACAAGGCCTGTATTTTGCCAGCCGATCCAGACTTTGATCTCTGCATTTTTGGGTGGAATATTGAGTTTTCCGTCATGATCTGATAGTTCAAGGCTGATGCTGTCGGCTTCTAAGCCACGATGGTCATCAATGCTGAGTTTAATGAGTCTGCTATTTATTTTGGGTGAGATGTCTTGTTCGTCTACCAGTATGCGATAAATGGCAGTAGGATTGTTGTCTGCCATTTTTTGTGTGATAGATGTGATCATTTGGCCAATGCTCATATTTATAGTCCAATGAGGCTACCCACGGCATTACCAATGAGTGTGCCTGGTCGCATGGTTTGAGTGAGAGTCAGTGTAAAATCGACTTTGCGAGGTTTGCCATCTTTAAAAAAGTAGGTTTGTGTTTCATTTAAGTCATCTAGTTTGTATAAACCATAAACTTTTCCAGTTCCGCCAATTAAAGGGAAGCTTTTACCAAAATCGCCCATGGTTCTCAGTGCGGTGAGGCTCATTTGTGAGCCAAACTCAGGCACGATTGAACATTGTAGGGTGATGGTGTCTTCACCACGCCCCAAAAACTGATAGGCAGGCATGTCACCCACTCGGTTGTTACTGCCATATCGCCATGAGGTTTTACGCTGTAGTTGTTGGTATGTTGCTGTCGGTATGCTGAATATAAACACACCAAATATCATCATCATGTGTTTTAGTCCTGGTCTGTAAATTTGTTGCGAAGTCGAATTTGTTTTTTTCGGTCGTATTCTTCAATCATGCGTTTAAAGTCATTAAAGAGTTCTTTGTCATTTTGTCCTGCTTGTGTTTGAAAGGTGACATGAAAGGTATCTCCCTCAATTGTGGCTGGCGTGTTGCTTGTTGGGCTATTGCTGAGCGTGAAGCTCTTAATTTTCTCTACAATGGGTTGGATGTTTGACAGTACGCTTGGGCTGTTTTGTAGTTCGGGGGCGTTGCTTTGAGTGAGCGACTGTGCAAAGTGTTTAAAACGGGTCTGCAGATCTGTTTTAGGTTGTTCGATTGGGTTGCTGTAGTCTCGTGTTTGATTGAACTGGCTTGGTATGAATGCACTGACCAAGGGCATGTTTTTAAACTGCTCAAATGCTTGGCTTAGTTTGTTTTTAAGGGTTGGAAATTGTTGATTGATTCGCTGTGCAACCGTGTTTCCCAGTTGCTGTACATGACTGAGTATTTTATTTGGTGGGGTGACATGGTCTTGTGATACATCTGGTAAAGTGGCTTGTGGTGATTGAATTGGCTGATTAAATACGCCAAGCACATGGTTGAATTTGCTTTTAAGTGATGGAAATCTCTTGTCTAGGCCTACCGTTAAGCCATCGACCACATAGCCACCAAGCCCTGCCATAACACGTGAGGGTGAATGAATGTCCATGCTCTTGCGTGTCCAGTCGGGTAACCATGAGTTGATGGTTGTCCAGACATTTTTTAGTTTATCGAAGCCTTTTTCTATACCTGAAATGAGGCCATCGATAATCATACCACCGAAGCCTGTAAACTTGCTTGGCAGGTCGATACCGAACCAACTGAGTACAGACGAAAATGCGGTGTAAAATAAGCCGATTGGTGACCAGTTGATAATGAGTGAGCTTACTCCAACAAGGCCACCATTAAAGGCATTTTTGATGTCGTTCCAGCGTTCACTAAACCACGCCCCTGCAGGTGCAAATGTGGTGGTTAAACTGTTCCAAGTGTCACTCGCACCACTGCTAAAGCTTGCCCATAGATCGGTTGCTCCTTGTTTTACCGTTTGCCACTGAGCATTAAACCACTCACCGAGTGGGCTAAAGTACATTACAACACTGTTCCATGCCTCTGATGTACCTGTAGTAAGGCTGTTCCATGCACTTGATGCACTGTTGCTGACTGTTTGCCACAAGCCTGTGAAAAATTGGCTGATACTTCCCCAGTTGCTGATGATAAGACGTGGGATGCCGATCAGCGGTAGTAGGAAGTTTAAGATGGGATTGTTTACAAATACTTGATCTATGCTGTTAAAAATGTCTTTAATGGATGTCCATAAGCCTGTAAAGAAGCCAGCTACTGCAGTGACACCTGAATTAAATAGCTGGCTTATTTTTTGCCAGATATTGCTAAAAAACTTTGATATTGGTGTCCAGTTTTTATAAATAAGGTAGGCCGCGCCTGCGATAACTGTAATAGCCAAGATGATTGGGTTAGCGAGCATTATACGACCCAGCCACAACATGGCTGTACCAAACAGTTTTAGTGGTGACATGAGCATTTTAAAAACAAAACCCATGGCTGTGCCACTGCCACTGAGTGATGCCATGACGAGCCGTAAACTGAGCATGCTCATAATGAGGGGAGAGAACACCACTAATGCACCACCAATGGCGATCAGACTAGTCGCAATCCCCACTAGACCGACACCAATGACTTTAGCCAACATTGGGTTTTGTTGCATCCATCCTGTCATGTTTTTAAATGCATTGGTTGCGGTGACAATGGCACTGGTGTAAATGGGAAGTATGGTGTGACCAAACTCTAGATAGGCATCGTGTAGTTTTGCTCGAGCTTCAAGTTCTTTACCCGTTGTCGTATTTTGTGCTTTATCATTCAGTTGGTCTATGTTGTCTGCACCAGCATTGAGTTTTTGGTTTTTATGAATATTCTCTCGCTGTTGGTACATAGTTGCAATTAAGTTAGACGCTGTTCGGTTTGAAAAAATACTACCAATCGCATCGATGACATCGCCTTCTTTGGTGATGCCTTTTTTATTTAAGGCAGGCACAAGTACTTGTTCCATCCATGCAAATTGATCTTTTTTAAAGAGATCAGCACCCTTGATTGCACCGATATCTAGATAAGATAAATTGCCTGTTTTGTCATGACGTACCTTTGATGGGTCACCAATCAGGTCAAATTTCTCTAAGTTTTTAGCTGCACGTTTGGTTGTTCTTCCTTGATATAGATTTGCATATGAAGACATGAGAGCTGTACCGACTCTAAATCCTCCCATTTCTTGTACCAATGGTTCTAGGGTGTGGTAAAACGACTTGTTATCAACCCCTTTTGCTGCGATACCACCTGTTTTAATAAGATTTAACCATTCCTCTGGTTGCACTCGGCCACCAGTTGCAGTGATGACCTGTTGTATCATGTTGGCCTGTTCTTTAAAGGCCCCTTCGCTTTTTAAACCATTACGCATTTCAATGACTTTGAGCATATCCATGAACTTTTTTTCATTATCTGCACCATGTTCTTGACCATACATGGCCTCATTGGCAAATTTCATTTTTGCCAGCATGGGTGCAACCATTTTTGCATGGTGTACGTCTGCAAATGCGGTAATACCATCACGAACAAGGGTCATATTATCTAGCGTACTGGTACCGAATGTTTTCATGGCACGAGCGTAGTCTATAGCTTCTTTGGTAGATTCTTTACCAAGACCAAGTGATGCAATACGGTTTTGTTCGATATCTATTTTTTTATTTTCCTCAATGGGTTTTTTCATTGAGTAAAATGTGGCTGCACCTGTCGTGGCCATGGTAATGCCTGCCGTGGTGGCTTTTTGTGTGTTGTCACGATATCTAGCGTGGGTTTGTTGAATTTGATTGAGGTTTTTAAGTTTAGTTTTTTGTGCCTCAAGTGAGCCATTGGCCTGATTAATTCGGCTGGTTAGGCTACGTTGATGCTCAGCTAGATTTTGTGTTGATGTACCTGAGCTATTTAATCCATTTTTTAGCTCTTGCAACTTTTGTTTTTGCTCACGAACGGTGTTATCTAATTTTTTAGCCTCTTTATCGGTGCTATTGAGCTGTTTTGAAAGCTGATCAAGTGCTTTTTTTTCATCATCATATGCTTTTTTTAGACTATTGATACTGGTCGCTTGTTTGGTTTGGCTTGTACCGAGTTGCTCCATTGTATTACGCAGTTGGGACTGAGTTTTTGCTAGACCTTGTGTACTGACTCCCACCTCTTTTAGTGCATCACGTGAGCGTTGCAAGCTGATATTTTGCTGTTCAATTTTACTCTTGAAACGTTCAGCTTGTTTGGTTGCTGTCGCAAAATCTTTATTCATCTTTGCAGATGAACCATTTTGCATTTCTTGTTTTAGTGCCTTAATTTTTAGTTTTAAAGCATCGTAACTTTTTTGTGTTTCAAGCAGTGATTTTTTTTGAGATGAAAATAGGTCTATTTTCTTTTGTTGATCAGTTAGACGCTTTATTTCTGCATTAGTTGCTGCCAGTTTAACTTTCGCACTGTTTAAATCAGTAGCAAATTTTTCTGCTGTGTTACTGGCCATGTCTTTACGAAGTTGAGCCAGTTTTTCATGCATTGTTTGTAAGGCTGATGTATTGCTTTCTAGTGCTTTTTTTTGTTTTAAATAACCATCAATTTGTTTTTGTTGTTCTTCAAGGGCTTTAATTTCTTCACGGGTTTTTTTAAATGCTGAAGCAGCAGATTGACTACTGCTCGTTAGCATTTTTAATGTTGGGGATAAGCTATTTTTTGCCCCAAAAAGTACTTCTAGGCGTAACGGTTTCATTCGGCATCATTTCCATTTCGTTCAATGGCTTTTTGATGCCATTGCATCAGTTCAGTTAAAGACATGTCATTGTAGGTTTGCGGTGGCCAATGAAAGACCACCGCAATGTTTGCGATGGCATCTTCTACTGTTGGCGAAACATTTCCGCACGTACTGATTTCGGTTGCAAAAAACTCATAATCACACCACCGACTTGTGCGATGTCGGCAGGTTCTAGTTGGTTGATTTGTTCTTTGGTCAGAAATGGTGTGCAGACACGAGGTAGTATCTCTACGATACTGGCAACATCACCTTGCATAAGTTCAGACAATTTAATGTTGCGTAATGCTGCAATATTGGGTTTACGGAGTTCAAGCTGTTTGATTTCACTGCCACCGACTTTGATTGGTTCATCTAATTCGACTGTATAGGTGTCGAGTTGAATGGCTTTTTGATTTTCGATCTGGTCTGGGGTAGTCATATTGTTTTATCCAAAAAAATGTAAAAAAACCTCTACACCACTATGTAGATGTAGAGGGGTGGAAACTTAAAGGCCAATATTTTTACGGTGTTCGGCATACATGTCTTTGCCGTTGACCACATAAATAAGGTTTGGAATGTCGATTTCGATGATCGGTTGGCCATCGATTGAAAGCTTGTAATACGACCAGACTGTTTTAATGGTTTGTTCAGTTTCGTCACCTGCTTTGGCATTGCCAAAGTCAATTTCCTCATGACGACCACGAATAACGATTTCGAGTGCAGATGTTTCACCTGTGTCATCGCGCTGGTATGAGCCTGCAAAACGTAAACCGTAGGCAGAGATGGTAGCTGCACCAAATTGTTTAAGCACCAGTGGGTCAATACCACCGAGTTTCCATGTAAATTCGGTCATATCATCGGCAAAACCAAGGTCGATTTTGACGTTGCCCATCATGCCACCACCACGCCAATTTTCTAATTTGGCAGTGAGTTTGGGTAACGTGATTTCACCTGTTTGACCAAGGTAGGAGTTACCTTCATTAAACAGGTTCATCATTTTGAGTTTTTTAGGTAAAGCCATAGTGTTTTACTCCTTATCCTGCAGTGACATTGGCAGCAAAACTGGCTAAATAGCTGTCTGTAATGCGTTGGCGTAGTGTGAGGTTCTCAAGCGGTGGTACAGGTGTGTAGCTGTAGTCAATGAGAAGTTGCCCTGCTTTAAGTACTTCTTTGCTATTGCTGGTTGGATTGATCCAACACTCACCACCGAGTAAGTAGCCTGCATTGATTAACTCACGTAGTTTGGCATTAATGCCTTCGATGAGGTCTCGTGCAAGGCTTGGTGATAGTGGTTTATCGACTGCCCAAAAGTGAGCCTCTGCCATGGTATCTGCTAAGATTTGTGCAGTACGTGTGTAGTTTTCAAATGCATATAGTGGGTCTGCTGAACAGGTACGTGAACCCCAAAAACGTAAGCCATCACGTTGAATGATGGTGGTCACTTCTTGTTCGTTGAGGTAGTTGGCATCTGTGCTTGAGTCTTGGAGTTGAAAATAGACATCTTTGCTCATGCCTGTGACACCATTAACTACCACGTTTGACAGCGTTTTGTGCCAGCCTTGTTCATTGTCAATTTTTGCACGTAAGCCAATGGCTCGTGCAGTGGCATCAAAGGTCGTGGTGGCATTGGCGGTGCTGTCCCAGCCTAAAAAGTCAGGCCAAATGACCATGACTTCACGAGCCCCTAAGGTCTGTCGGTAGGCCACAGCTTCTTCTTTTGTTTTACAGTTATACGCAGAAACGTAAGCAAAGCCTCTGAGCTGTTGTGCAATAGAGACTAAAGCGGTAGCCACTGCAGGTGTGTCTAAACCAGGGACTGCTAAAATACGTGGTTTCACACCAAGCTGTGCTTCTGATGCAAGTAATGCTTTGAGTCCTGTATAGCTTCCATTGCTACTGCCACCGATTACGGCAGAAATTTGTGCTGCAGCATCACTGAGTTGTTCGACACGAACCACAACCGTGGCATAGTTGCCCTGGTCTGCAATGGCTTGTAGAACTTTGGCCAATGTACCTTTTGTGCCAGCACTGGTGAGTGCTGCTTGTGGGTTGGTAATGAGTACAGCTTTGTTAAGGGGGAATGTGGTTGCATCTGCATCTGAGGCAGTGACAACTGTACCGATAATTGATGATGCAACGGTCTGGATTGGTCGTGTGCCATCATCAAGTTCGAGTACTTTGACACCATGGTGGTATGAAGACATAAAAAACCTGTGATTGTTGGTATTTTTCAAATCACAGGTTTACAGAATTAATGTCTCTTTTCATGTGCTTTGAGTTGTATAACGCAGTTATACAACTCAAAGTGCCATAGCTTGTTGCCACATGGTGTCGACTTGGTCTGAGCTTAGGCCAATTAGGCCTGACATATAGACTATGGTTTCACTTTCTCGTTCAAATGTGGTGGCATAGTCATATTCAATTTTGATCTGTGCTTGTGTTTTGGTGTCTTTAATTGCATTGATCTGCTGTTCTATGGCCGTAAGTAAATCATATTTAAGCAAGATCAATTTAAATTGGCGTTGAGTCAGTGGTGTCAGTGTTTGTAAAAACTGTTGACGCTTCTCGGCATCGGTACGGAGGTCTTGCCATTTTTTGTCTTGCCAAACATGATAAGGTGTTGGCTTTTGTTCTGAATAAGTCATATCGGAAAATACATAGTGACCATCATTGATTTTTTCTAAGGCTTCACTGTGTTGTTCCTCAGTGATGTTTACAAGATCATCTGGTTGTTCGGTGTATGTTAAGTTTGAGTCGTAGAAAGACTGTTGTTTTTCACTAAAATAAATCATGTTTAATACCCTATGGCAAAGATGTATACCACGTCTTCATAGTCAGCTGACCCGATCCAAACAGGTAATGATGAAATGTTAGACGTAGCTAAGTTTCGTGTGTCTAATGAAATATTTTTTGTTGAATTTCCATCTCTGGTTGCTGCGTAAGTCCCACTAAAAAAAGTGACTGCGTTTGGAAAGGTAATAGGGAGCGTGATGGTTCGGTTTGAGCTGGTGTTTCCGCTGATTTTTGCCCATTGCATAATGATGCCGTTGCCTAAAAAGCTATAGCCATTTTGTGCCTTAGAGTTTTGAAAATTATTAAGCACAGTGCTTATGTTAATGTTACCTGTACCATCAAAATCTGCACTGCCTGATACGTCACCTGAAAGTGCAATGTTTCGTGCGTTTTGGAGTCGATTTGCTGATATCGCATTTCCCAAGTAGTTGCCAAAGCTATCAATGGTAACAATGCTTGTAAACTTACCATCTTTCCCATTCCAAAACTCAAATCCGCCTGAACCACCGCCATAGTGATTAATCAAATCCATACGGCCTAAGCCGACATTACGATTCCAACCAATATACGAGCCTTGGTTTAATGGGACTGTTTTATCATCTAAAAGTGGGGTTTTAGTGATCTGTAGCAATTTACCTTGCTCTGCTGATAGTAAGTTACTGCTACCACCTGTGGTTAAATCATTAATTACAGGTATGCTTTGTTCGGTGACCGATGTAATCAAACCCTTGGCATTGACCTTGAGTGCTGGAATTTTGAGGTTGCTACCATAACTACCTGCAGTCACTCCACTATTGGCTAAAGTGAGATTGAGCTGTGCATCGGATGTGCCATCAAAGCCTGCTGAGGCTGTGGCATCTCCTGAAATGTTGATATTGCGAGTATTTTGAAGTTTGGTTGCCGATGCTGCATTTTTGGAGAAGTTACCATTTGAGTCAATGACTGCAATACTTGAAAAATTACCATCTTTACCGTTCCAAAACTCAAACCCACCTACACCAAGGCCTCTACTGCTAATAATGTCTGCTCGACCTTGGCCACTGGTTTTATTCCATGCCATAAATGCCCCTTGTGCTGTTGGCGATGGATCAAGTTGGACTTTATTGTTTTGTAGCACTTTGCCTTGCTCTGCTGATAGTAAGTTACTGCTACCTCCTGTCGAGAGATCATTGATCACAGGCAAGTTTTGTTCGGTGACTGAAGTGATCAAGCCTTTTGTATTAACAGCGAAGCGTGGCACTTTTAGGTTTGTGCCATAATTTCCTGAAGTCACCCCACTATTGGCTAAACTGAGATTAAGCTGAGCATTGGATGTACCATCAAAGCTGGCAGATGCTGTAGCATCGCCTGTAATGTTGATGCTCCGTGCATTTTGGAGCTTAGTTGCCGATGAAACATTGTCTGTGGTGAATGCCAAAGTACTCCAGTTTGACCAGTCATTGGATAAATCTGTTTTTGAACGATGATATAGCCTGTTATCACCAGACCAACTGCACGCCAGTTGATTGTTTCCTGCACCACCAATGTGCAATAGATTTCCATAAATGGCAGGGTAGCCATTATTGTAGATTTGAAATAAATTAAGCCCTGTTGCACCACCGCCTGATTTAATCAGGGCTAGATCGCCAGAGCTGTCGATACGTTTGATACTGATGTCTGTTGTACCATCAAAGTCTGTACCATTGATTTTACGAGTGTTGAGTAGCTTGGTTGCCGATGCCGCATTTTTAGAATATGTGCCATCCGAGTAAATAGTGGCGATGCTTATGAAGTTACCATCTTTACCATTCCAAAACTCGAAGCCACCAGTCCCTTGCCCTTGATGGTTTACAATGTCTGTTCGACCCTGACCATTGGTTTTGTTCCATGCCATATAAGATCCTTGGTTTGATGGCGATGGATCAAGTTGGACTTTATTATTTTGTAATACTTTACCTTGCTCTGCTGAGAGTAAGTTACTGCTACCACCTGTGGTTAAATCATTAACGATAGGTAAGTTTTGTTCGGTGACGGATGTAATCAGGCCTTTGGCATTGACATTGAGTGCTGGGATTTTAAGGTTTGTACCATAGGTATTTGCAACTACACCACTATTGGCTAGAATGAGGTTGAGCTGTGCATCGGATGTGCCATCAAAGCTGGCAGATGCTGTAGCATCGCCTGTAATGTTGATGCTCCGTGCATTTTGGAGCTTAGTTGCCGATGCTGCATTTTTGGAGAAGTTCCCGTTTGAGTCAATGACTGCAATACTTGAAAAATTACCATCTTTACCATTCCAAAACTCAAACCCACCAACGCCAAGACCTTTACTGCTAATGATGTCAGTTCGACCTTGACCACTGGTTTTGTTCCATGCCACGTACGCCCCTTGTGCTGTAGGCGATGGGTCAAGTTGGACTTTATTGTTTTGTAGCACCTTACCTTGCTCAGCTGAAAGTGGTTTGCTACTACCACCCGTGCTGAGGTCATTTACAAGATCAGATCGTGGAATATAGTTGGTTTTTACCCACTCACGTGTTGCATAGATAAGAGAGTCATCTAAATAAACAGCAGTCACATCTGCATTTTGTATGTTGACGACCATTTTAATGTTCAGTTCACGTGCAGCACCGTCATCTGCTGTGGGTTTAACTGTGGCTGGGTAGTTGCTATGTACAACAAGGACATCACCTGCATATAAGCCAAGTTCCCGAATAGTGAAACCACCAATATTGCTTGGGACAATAGCTTCACAGACCAATTGATTGTTGTTATTTGGATTGATACCAACAGCATTCAGGGCAATGCGAGATTTTTCATTGATTAATGCACTGCGGTTTTCACTTGGTGTTGGTACTGAGCCATTACCATCGCCCAAAGCAATATGGGTGAAGTTAATCTTACTATTGATTGATGCATTGGCAAAAAGTGCTTTACCGTTATTTGTTAAAATACCTTTATATGTTGGCATAGCATTACTCTACATAGATGGTGACCGTTTCCGCACTGTGTACACCGACTGCATAGTACGGAATACATAGGGGTAAAACATTAATAATAAGATTGGTTAAATGACGACTTGCAGGCTTGGCATCTT
This sequence comes from Acinetobacter rathckeae, assembly GCF_015627125.1. Taxonomy (GTDB): domain Bacteria; phylum Pseudomonadota; class Gammaproteobacteria; order Pseudomonadales; family Moraxellaceae; genus Acinetobacter; species Acinetobacter rathckeae. The sequence goes on from NZ_VTDO01000003.1 coordinate 26,562, forward strand.
TGACTAAGCGATTGACTTCGATATAAGTTTCTTCAGTAAGTTCCATGCCATTTAAATCAAGCTCTAATTTAAACGTGCCTGGTGTACCGATGGGTTGCATGTCGAACCATTCGGTGAATGTGCATTCAAAGCCAAACTGTGCCAGTACTGCACGGACTGCAGCTTTTGTACCTTTGACTTGATGCTGTGCAAAGGCGGCCTTAATACGTTCTCTTTTGAGTGAGGGTTGCCAATTGTTGTCCCAACTATCAACCGAGTACTGCCATGCTAAAAATGATAGGAATTGGTCAGGTACTTGATCAATCTGTGCGATAGATTTGATGTTGACTGCAAGTTCGGTATTTTTACGACTGACTTCACTTAAATAACGCTCAAATGTTGTGGCATTGGGGGGCAATAGTTGGCTCATTCAACACCTGCTAACGTCAGGTTGATGTTCGTACAAAAGCTGGCTTGTTCTGTTGTTAAAATGGTGTCGTTTTTTGGGGTATTAAGGACAACATGGCTGACACCAGTGACATGCAGTTGTGCATAAATTTCACTGAGATAAATAGAGCGTCCGAGGCGTTTTTGTTTAGTGGTATAAGCTAAGATATTACTTTTTGCTTGCTCTAAGAGGGTTGCCCCTTCAGGGTCTTTTCCAATATATATAGATGCATCGATACTATACTCAATAATTTCTGCCGTTTTTACAGTAATACGATCACCAATAGGACGAACACTCTCAGGTGCGAGGGCATTGGCCACTTTTTGAATCAGCTCTGTAGATGCAATGTTTTTGTCGGCATCTTTTTGCAAGATGGTGATGTTGACATATGCAGGGTTTGGGGATGTTACTGAAACATCTGCCACACGGCCATCGGCTGAAAAGGCATGGTATTTATATGCGTTTTCTGGTCCTGCGGTACTGAGTGAATCAAATTTCATTTGTGTCCGGGTACGTAAATCTTCATCGGATTCATACACTGCAGCACTGGTGCTGGTTGCTGCGGCGACCGTTAAGCGTTTGACATCAAAATTTGCTGCAACAGCATCTAAGTCTGTACCTGTGGCATAGGCCAGCAGTACAGCTTGTGATGCAGTGTTAATGCGGTTTCTAAGTAGCAACTCTCTATATACATTTTCTTGTAAATACTTTGTGAGTGGTTCGCTATCACGATTTAGCATATCTCTAACGTAGTCCTGGTCGCTTATGCTTGACCATTTCGCAATGAGTTGCTCTTTTCTCTCTTGTAGTAGTGTTTCAAAGTCGATGACTTCGATCATTTGCGGTGGTGTTAGCTGACTAAAGATGACGTTCATGCTGCACCCATTTTTAACGGTATATTTAAGTTTAGGTTCTGATTGCTCGACATATGTACTGCTTCGAGTGAAATGTCGATCGTTCCTTTTGTTAATTGAGTGACGGCAATGCTTTCTATGCTGATGCGGTCTTCCCACAGCAATAGTGGTGTGTAAATTGCTGAATAAATACGCAAGATTAAAATGTCATTCAATGGTTGGTCGATTAGGTTTGGAATATCTGAACCAAACTGTCTACGCATGATGCGTGAGCCTTTAGGCGTGGAAAGTATTTCTTGTATAGATTGTTTAATACGATCAATTTCGTTGCTGAGTAGCTGACCTGTGTCTTTTGAAATCACACCGCACCTCCTGATGTGTCTGATCCACCTTTCACGCCATTGTGTTTGTGATTTTTCAGACTAATGCCACCTGCACTGACATCGCCACTGGTGCTAATACTTCCTGTCGATTGACTGGTACCAGAGACGGATTGACTACCACCTACACTGTTGTTTCCTGTCATGGTGGTGTTGCCATTGGTTTGTACATTGCCATTGGTGGTAAGATTTCCGTTGATGGTAGTATCACCATTGATGGTAATCCCACCTTTTGCTGTCAGTAGTGCAGTGCCTGCAGATGGCAAAATGGCTTGTAATGCATGATTTTTAGTGTCGTAGCTGATGATTGCCCCATCTTCAAAGACTCTAAGTTTGATGTCTGGGTTTTGTGAGGGTGTTGGAAAATTTTCATTATTTAGGCCACAAATAACAATGCCGAGTGCCAATTCACCACTTGGACTTATCACCACACACTCTTCACCAATGCTGGGTAAATCATGGGTTTTATCTGTGCCTGCTCGCATGTTAAGTAGGCGTAAGGGTGCGGTTACGATGTCACCTAAGTTGACTGTAACGGTATGAAAAGGTTGTTCGGGTGTAACGCTAGCGATTGTTCCAATACGGATCAAGTTTTCTAAGCGTCTATTGGTGTCGGCATTCATGATGCCATCGTGTTTTATTTTTATGGTTTTTGCATGTGCTTTGAGTTGTATAACGCAGTTATACAACTCAAAGGGGGCTTTGGAATATGGTGAGAGTTCCTGAAAGGATAGATACTTATTGACTACATTCTATCGTTTCAGGGTTATGATGACATTCAGCCAGTGTTTTCGCATATTGCTTATTTTAAGTATGTATTTATTATTCATCCGCATTGTTCATGCACAGACATTACAAGAAAAAAAGCCATTGGCTGAGCCAAGCAATACTATCTGGTTTAAAAAAACTGCTGATCAACATAACAAGTTCGGGCTTTTTTTAGAGCTAAATAAAGGCTTACCAATCAATGTTAAGTTTGTGAAAATTAGCTATGCGATGAACTATTAAAGCTACTGAAAAATCAATTTAAATAATTCAGCACTTCACTCTCAATCAACGCAATTTCTGCATCGGTAAAGCCCAATAACTCACGTTTGGCATATTTCACAGTGGGTGAACGAGATGTACGATCGACCCGATCCACTAAACCTTCTTGGTGCACCAGTGCAATCCTTGAAAGCCGTTCATTAAAACCAATCGCTACACCTTGTTCTATTTTCTCAATGCGTAAGTATTTGGCATTTTTAATTTGATTAAACATGCGTTGTTTAATTTTACCTTTGCGACCACGCAAGTTTTTACGAGGGATATACTTTGACCCATCGGGATTGCTTTGTTGTGTGATTCTTGTTTTTTGACTTTGCCTAATCTTACGAGCCACTTGCATTAAGAGTTTTTTACGCTCTTGTTCGCTGAGCTTAAACACCAGGGCATTTAAATGTTCGGGTAAGGCTTCAAGTTCTGCCATGGTTATCGACTCGGATAAGGCATATCAAGGGTATATATTTCTTGTTGTTCAGAGGACATCCAAGATGTAATCACTTGCCCTGTTTTTTGGTCAATCAGTGAGACCTGTTGTTTAGGTTCGGCTTTGGTATATTGTGGCTCGTCTGGGTAGTTGACACTCAGTTGGTTTTGGTCTTTTTTGACGATCACTCGTTCTGTGAGTGGCATATCAATGACTAAGTCGACTTTATCATTGGCTAAGATTTCAGCCTCAAATTTAATGCCATCATGTACTTTGTCTAAATTGACTAAAAGCTCGGATTGATTGATACGCACCCAATCCAAGACAGGAATACTGACTGCAGCAAGGTCGCCTGCATAATCGGTTAAAATCATTTTTAAACGGTAACTGTATTCAAAAGACAAACCATTGGCCATGGTGCTTTTGATACTGCCCTCATCTACAAATATCAGTAACCGGTCAGGATCATTTTGTAGCTCTGGTATAGCGTCTAGTAAAAAACTGCGTAGGCTATTGGGCTTTTTCATTTTCTATGGCCTGTATTTGTATGATGCTATCGACCTTTAATGCACATTGTGCCAGTTCAGTGTCTCTTTGAATGAGTGCCGTGGCAAGGTCGGCATTGGTTTCAATGCTGATCGGTTCGGGTTGGCATGGGCTGAGTACTGGATAGTTGCTCTTGTTGACTGTGATTGCTGTCGGTTGGCTTGAGCATGCGGATAATAGACTCAGGGACAGGCTGACTGCCCCAACTTTTACTGATTTGATCATGTGCAAACACCTCTTTGATGCTGTTTTGTCGCTGTCGTGCCATGACATTGAGTTGCTCTTGTTTGGCTTGGAGTTGGTTCATCACGACACGTTGCTGTGTCATTTGCTGTTTAAGCTGCTCAACAATCTGTTTTTGCTCGGTGATGGTGTCGTTTTGGGTTTTGATGGTGTGTTCAAGTGTGCCAATGCTTTGCTGTAAATGGTTGTAGTACTTGAAGCCAATACAAACACTGAAAATGGCAAGCAGTATCAGGATTGGCTTGATGAATGATCGGATCAGGGCAAGTGTGATCATGCTGCAGGTTTCACTCCGTACAATGGTTCGAGGTGATCCCATTCCTTTTGGAATTTGGCTTGGTAACCGAGTTTTTTATAATTTGCCCCGTTGTATAGGGTAAATACGATGTCCCAATTGCCTTCACGCAATGCATCAATTAGCTTCACTTTTTGGTTATTCACCGTGCCTGTTTTCCATTCCACAAAGCGAATAAACGATTCAAGCTGTGCAGATTCACTATTGAATTGTTCATTGACAAAGTCTTGAACGGTTTTATAGCCCAGTGCTTGCCAATTTTCGCCCATGATTTGGAATTGCCCCCAACTGGTCGACTGATAGGCACACTCTAGATCAATCTGTTGTGCCAACGCTAAGCGGTAGTACTCTGCTATTCCGCCTTGATAACCACCTGCAACTGTATTGACAATATTTGGCTGTGCTGCCATGCATTGATTGGCTTTACCCTCCCCCATTTTTTGTTTTAAGTAGGCATACATACGATGGCGTTCAAACAGTATTTTGGGTTTGGCATTGTCTAAAAAGCCTTGGCCATTACTTTCAACTGCACCAAATACTCGAATGTATAACTCTGGTACATTCAGACGTTTGGCTGCGGCTTGGTAGTCACTGTCTTTTAGGCATTTACTGGTGTCTTTTCCTGCAAGGGCTTGGAGGGTTTTATCACCCACTTTGCCATCAGCCACCAATCCTGCTTTTTTTTGGTACTGCATCACGGCATATTCAGTGGTTAATCCAAAATCTGCATCGGCAATCAGTGGTTTGCCTTGGGCATCGGTAAAGCCCAGTCGGATTAGTGCTTTTTGTAATCCATAAACTTCAGCACCTTTACTTCCATATTTTAAAAGACTCATAAGGTATTACTCCGAAACATGCTGGCAATATTGCCTTTAGAACGTAAAACCACGGCCAAAAGCACCACGCCAAAAAAGGCATCCCAGATAGTGACAGGATCTTTTAAAAAAATGATATTGATGCTTTGCCCTGCAAATGCAGCAATCAGTAGTGTTGCAATCGCCTGGTGCATACGGTTGTGATGGGTCTTTGTTTGTAAGCTGTCAAAACATAAAATTCGTGTTGCTGCAATGAGGTAGCAGATCACGGCAATGGCTGAATAGAGAGATTCCCACATGGTTTACTCCTTTTTGTCGTCTGTTGGGTCGGTGGGTTTACCACGTATGGTGTTCCAAATGTCTTGCAGTGATGCACTTTCTAGCCATGCAATAATTTTTTGTAAAATAATGATGGCAACCAGAGCAATGGCAAATGCTGCGGTTGAATGGCTATCAATCGGGGTGCGATTGACCAGCTCTGGTTCAAGTAAGTAGCCGATTGCGGTGGAAAGTAAAAAAGTGCCAATGCGTTTTTTGTAGCTGACGTTTTGGGTATAAAACGCAATAAATGCAGCACCAATGACTGCACCAAACAAGGCATCACCATTTACAAAAGGTAAAAGTGATGCTGCTCCTGCAGTAGCTACGATGGCGATGGGTGCGGTTGGTTCTGGCATGATTAATCCCATAGGTTTATTGTTGTTTCTGTTTTTTGGGGTGTGGCAATATCTGGGAGTAATACATCGGTGGCCATCGGTAAAATGGCATCAAAAAATGCAAGCTGTGGATTGGCTTGTAGTACCAGTTCCACAACACCTGAACTTCGTCCGTAGTAACGCCAGCAAATGCTATCGATGGTGTCGTTTTGAATCGATTTCACTGTTCTGCTCATATCAGCTCCACAATGGAGTGGTTTTCACCTTTGAGTTGCTGTATGGCAAAGACTTTATTTCGTTTGTATTCGTTAATGGTTGCACTGATTTCTTCAGCACGTTTATTGCCTGAGTTGGTGCTGTCGTAGTTTCGGTACTTTTCGGCAATTTTGGCAGCAACCCCATTGGCCACTGCTGAAAAATACAGAATCTCGGTATCGGCTTGGCCATCGATCAGGTCTGTAGCAAGGTCACTTAAGGTTTTGTCGGGTTGGACGAGACTGGCAAGCAATCGATTTACATCGATCATTTCTTCAAGCAAGGCTTGTTTGATCCGTGCATCTGTGACTGCACCATCAATTCGAACCTCTTGCTTAATATCGTCGAGTGCAATCGTTGGAAAAAACTGACGTTTTGAAGCAATGGTGATATTGCTTTTGGTCGTATTTCCGTTGGCAACAAAGCCCATATAAAACCTCGTGTTTAGTGCAAGGGTGGGAACAATGGTTCTATGAAGATTTACTGTGTCGTATGATCACGACCATTGTTCGCCCTTGCGGTGCTGGGCACTCGTTAAGCTACGGGTGAGGTAGCCATGTTTTGTGTGATCTGCTCAATGAGTTTGGTGGCATTATTGAGATCTGTTTTGCCACGGCATTTATCATCTAAGCCAATAGCGATGTCTAAATAACGCTTTGCATCATTTGCAAACCCAAGGTCTTGTTCAGTGTCAGCCGTTACCAGGGCCAGTGATGCTTTACCCAAAGCCAAGTACAGCTTGGCTTTGACCACTTCTGGCATGTCTCGCTCGTTAATGTCGATGTTTTCATCATTAATGAGTTGCTCAAGTTGATGTAGCACTGTGATGTCAACTTCACTGCCATTTTTCAACTCTTTAAGAAAATCATCTGCGATTTGCTCAGTCATGAATGTGGCTGTTTTTCGGCTAAATGAATCAGGTAAAGATAATTTAGCGGTCAGCATGTAGTGACCGATCTCTAAGGCTTTTTGGTAGTCGGCAATGTCAATGCTCCAGATCAGCATGCGACTGACAATTTCATCGTCTACCGCAGGCTTGGCTTCTAAAATGCCGTTGACATACGGCATATAGTTTTCGATCAAATCTTGTTTGAGCATGACTTTACGTGAAGTCGATTGCACTTGGCTCAAGCGAGCTTGGTCGCTTTTGAGTTGCATCTGCAGTTGTTGGTATGCCGTGGCATTTTTCATACTGCCAAATTCGGAAGCCTGTGCGGCTTCCTCCTTTGCACTATGTTTTTGGTAGTGTTGACGGGCTAAGTTCATGCTTAATCCTCTGTTAAGACAATGTTTTCAGCCATCACCGCCAAGCCTAAATCTTCAATGAAGTAATCTTCATTAGATGATTCAAAGTTTTCGATTTGGTCACGTTTTGGGTTGTCAATCACGGCACGACGACGAGCACCTGATTGCACATAAATCGACAAGTTATCGAATGTAGTCACTAAGATCGTGCCTTCAGGGAAAAATGGCACAGCATAGACAGGCAAGTTACCCATACGTTTTTGGCTGATAATCATATCGGCCGCTAAGGATTCGGTATTGGGTTGGTCTTTATTAACCAGTGGGAAGTATTTGTCTGATTGCAATTTACGACCACACAGCACCACAAGGTCTGGGTTGTCTTGGTGGACTTCATCAATCATTTCATCGACAAGGTTCATCACCAGTGCATCAAGGTTTTTATAGTCCCCTGTTTTTCCGATGGTAATTTTCCCTGCATTAACTTTGCCTGAGCTAAGTACTCGCTGAGGATTTTCTTCACGTTGTTTTTGCAACCAACCCTTGTTGACATCTTGCAGTTTTGGATTGGCCACAATGTCGGTATTGGTGGCATATGATGTGCCGTTAAGACCAATCATGATACGGTCAAGACCTTGACGTTTTTGGATCATGGCACTCAAGCGTGGGTAAAAGTCTTTGAATTTTGCCCATTGGTCTAACTTGCGATATTTAATCGCAGTATCAAAGTTAGTTTGACGGCAAAAGTAAGCACGTTCATCCATACCACTTGGGTCTGATGCTTGACGATCTTGTGCATCTGTATTGGTGCGTGATGCAATCGGGCGAGTAATGCCTAAACCAAGGGCAGAACCTGATTGCTCATCGACCAAAAAAACGTTAATTTGCTTCAAAAAATCAGATGATAATTGGATTTTATCTTCTAATTTTTGCTGAATGGATGGCGTAACGGTGAACTTCTTTTCAACTGAATCGACACCATTGAGTTTGGCCAGGTGTGCCATGCTCATATTAAATTTTCTTTGGGTTGCTAAAAGCATGTGTTTACTCTCTTCTAATGTTAAATATTGGGATTAGCAGTCAACTTCGCCTATTTCTTCGCTATAGACACTATTGGTTGATTTTGGGCGTGGCTCTTTGGCTGGTGTGGTGTTGAGCTGTTCTTTAAAGGCATCAAACTCTGTTTTTAGTGCATTGAAGTCGGTTTGTAGCGTGTCTACACTTTGACCTTGGTTCGCTGTTTGTTGTGCAATTTCTAAAATGGCTGCTTCGTTTTGTGAAAAGCTTTGTTCTGTTTCGCTTTTGGTTTTGCTAAACATGCTTTTCACCGTGTCAATAATTGAGGTTTTTTGCTTTTCTTCAGTAAACTCAAATGTGACTTCATGCGACTCAGCAAATAGGTTGTCGGGGTCAAGTTTACGAGAGGCCAGTGGATTAACACTTGCACCTGCAGCGAACTTGAGCTGCTCTGTACCGAGTGATGCTGGTGAGTCTGTCACCGCAAGACCGACTAAATAAGCCTTACCTGTTTTGGCAAAGTTGGGATTGACTTCAATCGATGTATAGATTTTTTGATTTTTTTTGTTGAGGTCTAATAGGTTTTGGTTCGGCTGAATTTGAGCAAAAAGAGCGTCTTTTTCTACACCATCCACAGTGACTTTTTCAGTTTTTAGGGCAGTCACATCACCATATGCACCGAATGTGCTATCTGGTAAAACACTACGAATATGCTCTACATTGATTCGTGCACCATAGGTTTGTGGGCTATAGCTTTGTGCCATTTGTTGAATCCACTCGGCTGATATTTCTCGGCCATCTGTGGTGTCACCTGCGGTGGCTACTCGAAACCATGCCGATTTATATTTTTTCTGTTCGTTGTCTTTGCTCATTGTGCTGACCTATTTGAGATGAAAGCGGTTCAATCGCTGAATAGGTGCAGAATGATGAATAAAGCGTATTCATCGCAACGGCTTTGAGTTGTATAACTGCGTTATACAACTCAAAGTGACTGCGACAAGTATTTTTTGCTGTCAATGTGACAATAATTTTTTATTGCACGTTTTTTTTATGAATGACTTGTCTCCGATTGCAAACCTTGCATTAGTTGCTGATAACAAGCTCAAAGCCAAGTTTTTATACTGGCTAGGCTGGAAAATTGTCGATATTGCTCAAGCCCTTGATGAAAAAGAGCGTACTGTTCAAGCATGGAAAACCCGTGATGAATGGGAAAAAGAAAAGCCTGAAAACCGTATTGAAGATGCTTTAGTCATTCGCTTAATGACCTTAATTTTAAAAAATAAAAAAACCAGTGGTGACAGCAAGGAAATTGATTTACTGATGCGTCAGTATGAGCGGTTTGCTCGTGTTGAGAAATTCAGAAATGGCGGTGGTGAATCGGATTTAAACCCGAACCTGCGTAAACGAAATGAAGCACCACGTAAAAAAGAGGCCAATCACTTTGATCATGAACAAATTGAGCAGTTGATTGCATTTTTTGAAGATAGTTTATTTGACTATCAACACCAGTGGTATCGAGAAATGAACCAACGGACACGGGTCATTCTCAAAAGCCGTCAGATTGGGGCAACGTGGTATTTTGCTCGTGAAGCACTGGTCGATGCATTACAAACAGGACGTAATCAAATCTTTTTATCTGCATCTAAGTTTCAAGCTCATATTTTTAAAGGTTACATCAAATCATTTGCATTTGAAGCATGCGGTGTTGAGCTGACAGGCGATCCGATTATTTTATCCAATGGTGCAAGCCTGACATTTTTAGGCACAAATTCACGAACCGCTCAGGGGCATCATGGCAATTTATATTTTGATGAGTTCTTTTGGACGTATGGATTTAATGAGCTGAATAAAGTCGCTTCAGCAATGTCTGTACATGAAAAATGGCGTAAAACTTATTTTTCCACACCGTCTACCATTACCCATCAAGCCTATGACTTCTGGACAGGTGAACGCTTTAACAAACGCAGAGCCAAAGACCAACAACTCAATGTTGATACTTCACATGACAATTTAAAAAATGGTCATTTGTGTGAGGATAGAATGTGGCGACATATTGTGACTGTTTTAGATGCGAAAGCCTCAGGCTGTAACTTGTTTAATATTGATGAGTTGCGTTTTGAGTATTCAGTTGATGAGTTTGCCAATCTATTTATGTGTGAGTTTGTTGATGACAGCTTATCTATTTTCCCATTAGAAATGCTTCAAAAATGCATGGTCGATAGTTGGGAAAAATGGGAAGCGATTTACAAGCCATTTCATACTCGGCCTTTTGGTAATCGCCCTGTATGGATTGGTTATGACCCTGCTTTAAATGGCGATAGTGCAGGCTTAGTCGTAGTCGCACCGCCTGAAAATCCAACTGATAAATTTAGAGTATTAGAACGTCACCAACTTAAAGGTGATGACTTCGCAGCACAAGCGGAGTTTATTCGACAAATCACCCTTCGCTACAACGTGACGTACATCGGCATTGATAGCACAGGTATGGGAACGGGCGTGGCTCAGTTAGTAAAACAGTTCTTCCCAAATCTCACCGAGTTTAGTTATTCACCTGAAGTGAAAGCCATGCTGGTGTTTAAGTTGCAAGATGTGATTCGCAAAGAACGCCTCGAGTACGACAATGGTTTTACTGATTTAAGCCAATCGCTCATGAGTATTCAAAAAACCATGACCGCCAGCCAACAAAAAATGACCTTTACCGCAGGACGTTCAGAAGCCACAGGACATGCCGATCTCGCTTGGGCACTCATGCATGCCGTACACAATGAACCGCTTGAAGGTCAAAGCACATCAAATAAATCTTACTTGGAATTTTCATCATGACCGACATTATCACAGAACCAACAGCACATATGACTCAGCAGGTGTCACCTGAAGCGTTTACCTTTGGCGACCCTGTACCTGTACTTGATGGCCATGATTTATCAGATTATTTTGAGTGCTGGTTCAATGGTCGTTATTATGAGCCACAAGTGAGTATGACTGGATTGTCAAAATCGTTTCGATCTAACCCATATTTAAGCAGCGGCATTGTATTTAAGCGGAATTTTTTGGCCAACCTATTTAAGCCCCACCCTTTGCTTAAACGAAAAGCCTTTGAGCAAATTGCCCTTGATTTTATTTGGTCGGGCAATGCCTATTTAGAAAATGTAAAATCTCGATTGGGCAGTACTATTGAATATAAACCATCATTGGCCAAATACACCCGTGTGGGTAAAGACGACCAGTTTTATTTAATCAATAATAATTATGATGGTGTGGACGATTGGATTTTTGAGTTAGACAGTATTTGCCATATTCGTGAAACGGATATCGACCAAGAGCTATATGGCTCACCTGAATATATCAGCACATTACAAAGTGCCCTACTCAACGAGTCTGCCACATTATTTCGTAGAAAATACTATAACAATGGTTCACATGCAGGCTTTGTGATGTATGTGACAGGTGCATCTCAAGATCCAAACGATATTAATGCTCTCAGAACGGCCATGAAAGATAGCAAGGGGCCAGGGAACTTTAGGAATCTATTTTTTTACTCACCCAATGGGCAAAAAGATGGTATTCAAATTATGCCGATTTCTGAAATTGCAGCCAAAGATGACTTTGCAAGTATTAAAGGCATTACTCGTGACGATATTTTGGCATCGCTTCGTGTACCACCGCAGCTGATGGGTATTGTGCCAAATAATACAGGTGGCTTTGGTTCAATTACAGACGCAGCACAAGTCTTTTATCAAAATGAAATTGTACCGCTTCAATCAAGACTCATGCAGATTAATGAGTGGGCTGGTGATGAGGTGATTAGTTTTAGATATTATGATTTGAAAGGGACTTCTTAATCTTTTATATGATGTAAATATAACTTTAAAATCCCCATCAAAAAGATGGGGATTTTTTTGCTTTCAATTTTACAGCTATTTGGAAGACATGATCGAAATGACAATACCTACCCCAGCCGAGCGCAGTTGCCCACCCACCTGCGGTTCCTCTAACTGATGCAATTCTACTACAGCACAAACCACTATGAGCTATATGTCGAAACACCATGATCTGTAAGGATTACAGTAATTATTTTTGAAAATTGAATACTGCATTTCACTATGGAAATACATTTTTACAAAAACAGTAAATATATATGTTCTTGATAAATACCATCGAACATAAAAATGTATTTTTCTATGACCTAAATCAATTTTGAGGTAATAAAGTAATATCAATATATAAGTTGCTGAAAAATATATATAAATCATATTACCAACAGATGTAATTTTTTGTAATATCAGAAGTAATATTTTATAACTCATTGTTTTTATTAATAGTAAATTATTAACATCATCACCTTTTTATACAGTAACTTATTACTTAAATATTACCTAATTCTTACTTGAGTATATATCTATATCTTATTGATATTAAATGTTAATTATAAAAATATTACTTTATTACCTCTAAAAATGACTACCCTAGAAATTCTATAAAAAAATATAAAATCTATGTTTTGCTTATTTTTTCATCTAACTTGGTACTTTTCGTGGGAATGAAATGGGAATGGAAACTCTCATATTGGTATGAAAGACTTTCTCATTAATACAGTCTATAAGCATAATTATTTGTTCTTTTTTTCAGGCACAAAAAAAGAGCTTAGCACGCTAAACTCTTGATTTTTATATACTTGGTCGGAGCAGTAGGATTCGAACCTACGACCCCCTGGTCCCAAACCAGGTGCACTACCAGGCTGTGCTATGCTCCGTAAATTGGGGTGAATGATGGGGCTCGAACCCACGACAACCGGAATCACAATCCGGGGCTCTACCAACTGAGCTACATCCACCATAACGGTTGTTCTTACCTACCAGACAACTATGGTGCGCCTGACAGGATTCGAACCTGTGACCATCCGCTTAGAAGGCGGATGCTCTATCCAACTGAGCTACAGGCGCATAACTGATACTATTTAAAGTATCTATACTCTGCCGATTTTTGGTCGGAGCAGTAGGATTCGAACCTACGACCCCCTGGTCCCAAACCAGGTGCACTACCAGGCTGTGCTATGCTCCGATTATTCTCAGCTTTTCGTACTACACATCGTGCGGTACGGTGTGCATTCTATGCTTGGAGTTGCATTAGGTCAAGCTATATATTTAAAAAAAAGCACTTTATTTAGTTAATAGAACATTTATTCATCATACTTTGCATTTTTTGTTCTATTTTTATTCATTTCAACAACTTAAAATCTAACAACCAAGAAACTTTAGATAAATATATAAAATTTCTTGGTTGTTTATGTTCAATTATGATCTATAGTCTGCGTTAATTTTAACGTAGTCATATGATAAATCACAGGTATAAACGATGTCCTGAGCATCTCCTCGCCCCAGATCAACATGAATCGTTAACTCTGGTTTTGACATGACACGAACACCTTCTTCTTCAGTATATCTATGTGCCCGACCACCATTTTCACAAATTTGTACTTCATCAAGCCAAACTTGCACTTTTTCGACATCAAGTTCGGTAATATTCGCGTACCCTATCGCACATAAAATACGCCCCCAATTTGGGTCTGATGCAAAAAGGGCTGTTTTCACTAAGGGTGAATGTGCAATGCTGTACGCCACATCACAACATTCTTGTGTTGTTTTACCACCTTTTACATCTACGGTAATAAATTTAGTCGCACCTTCTCCATCTCTCACAATCAGGTGTGCTAGACGCTTCATAATTTCAAAGAGTTTTTCTTTTACTAACACATATCTTGGATCTTGCTCTGTTTGAATTTCTTGCCCACCACCTTGACCTGTTGCCGCAAAAATGCATGAATCATTGGTTGATGTATCGCCATCTACAGTAATACGGTTAAAAGATTGGTCTGCTGATTCTTTAAGTAGCTGTTGTACTAATGTTTTGCTTATTGGAATATCTGTGACAACAAAACTAAGCATGGTTGCCATATTTGGTCGAATCATGCCCGCACCTTTGCTGATGCCAGTCATGTTATAAATAATACCATCAAGCTCAATTTGTGTAGATGCACCTTTAGGGATGGTGTCTGTGGTCATAATGCCGTGAGCTGCATCTAACCATGCATTTTGATTTAGAGTGTCTAATGCAGGCTTAACCGCTTGAGTAATTCGATCAATTGGGAGTTGCTCACCAATCACACCCGTTGAAAATGGCAGGACTTGCTCGGTTTTAACACCAGTTTCTTTTGCAACAGCTTCACACATGGCATAGGCATTTTTCATACCCTCTGCACCTGTACCTGCATTTGCATTTCCTGTATTGATAATCAAGTAACGACTATTTTCAATATTCAGATGTTTTTTACATACATGAACAGGGGCTGCACAAAAAGCATTTTGAGTAAAAATACCTGCAACATGTGTGCCTTCTGAAAACTCAAAGATAACTAGATCGCGTCGATTTGGATAGCGAACATACGCTTGTGTAGAGCCTATTTTTAAGCCTTTAACTGCTTGCATTTGTGGTATGTGTATATCGCCAACCGCCATGATGTTTCCTAATATATGACAAATAAAGAGAGTTTAATATTGGGTAAATACTTACCCAACCTATTAATTTTATGGATTTAACTGTGCAGACATATCAATAAGTGCTTTTTCTGCACTGAGTTGACTTGTCTGTGATACCGCAGGATTTTGGGCAATGATTTTTTTGGCCGTGACATTATTTGCTGCTGCAATAGCATCTGTTTGTAGAATCACGCTACGTCCTTCGGTGTTATCTAGTGTGTAACTAATCCCTGTACGTGGACTAATAATTGTGAGTGTATTGCCTTTTGAGCTGACTTCGGCCAATTGAGGCCCCATAGCCGCTTTTACATTACCTACTGTTGTTGTGAATGGTTCTGTAGGTGCAGCAATCGCCACTGTAGATGCCATGATTAAAGAAGCCATAAGGCCATGTTTTATTTTCATCGTCATATTATCTCTGTTGTATTACTGATTACTATAGCAAAATTTCTATTCAATTTTAGTACCTGTAATGACCTAATAAATACAAAAAAGCAGAACTCTTGTTCTGCTTTTGTAAAAGGCTATTTTAGATTTTGCCGTGGCATTGTTTGTACTTCAAACCCGAACCACATGGGCATGGTGCATTACGACTGGTAGGCACAACAGTTTCTTCAGGCTCTACCTCTGATACTGCATTATCTTGAGTAACTGTACCTGTGAGTCCATCAACACTGTCATGCTCAAAAACCAATTCACTGTTTTGCTGTTGTGCTTCAAGTGCTGCCATTTCTTCTGGTGAAGGAACTCGGACTGTAGACAAGTCATTAATAATGTCACTTTTGATCACACCAAGCATATTTACAAATAGATTAAATGCTTCTTTTTTATACTCTTGTTCTGGGTTCTTTTGAGCATAACCTCTTAAATGAATACCTTGACGCAAGTAATCCATTGCAGCGAGGTGCTCTTTCCAGTGGCGATCTAAAGCGTTTAATGTGTAGTTACGCTCAAGTACAGTAGCCATCTCTGTACCCATGTTCTGGCGACGATCTCGGTAGCGTGTCAAGACTTCATCACTAATACGTCTTACTAGACCTTCTTCATCCAATCTACGGTCATCATCTAACCATTGTTGAATTGGTAAGTCGATGTGTAAGTCTGTACGTAATGCTGTTTCCAAGCCTTCAATATCCCACTGATCATGAATAGATTCTGGTGGTATAAAGGTAGCAATAAAACCTGTCATCACTTCTTGATGCATTTCTTCTAGATAGTTCTGTAGTGACTCTTCAACCAAAATTTCATCACGTTGCGAGTAGATGATTTTACGCTGTTCGTTATTCACATCATCATACTTCAGTAGGTTTTTACGTATATCAAAGTTACGTGCTTCTACTTTACGTTGTGCATTTTCAATCGAGCGACTCACCATTTTATGTTCAATAGCTTCATCTTCTTTGAGGCCCATTGCTCGCATCATGGCAATAACACGGTCACCTGCAAAGATACGCATAAGGTCATCTTCTAGTGACAAGTAAAAGCGTGATAAGCCCGGGTCACCTTGACGACCTGCACGGCCACGTAATTGGTTATCGATACGACGAGATTCATGACGCTCTGAACCAATAATATGTAGACCACCCGCATCTAAAACTGCTTCATGGTCAAGTTGCCATTGCTCTTTGAGTCGCGCTTCGTCTTCAGCTGTTGGATTTTCAATTTTAGCGAGTTTTACTTTCCAGTTACCACCCAGCAAAATATCTGTACCACGACCAGCCATGTTTGTAGCAATGGTTACTGCACCTAAGCTACCTGCTTGGGCAATAATATCAGCTTCTCTTTCATGTTGTTTGGCATTCAACACCTCATGTTTAATGCCGGCTTGTGTCATTTTATGCGATAAAATTTCACTAGATTCAATCGTTGCTGTACCCACCAAAATTGGCGCTTTGGTTTCTTGAATACGTTTAATTTCTGCAACAATCGCATCGTATTTACCATTGCGGTTTAGGTAAATTAAATCGTTTAAGTCTTTACGAATCATTGGGCGATGCGTTGGAATAAGTACAACATCTAAGCCATAAATTTCTTTCATTTCAGAGGCTTCAGTGTCTGCTGTACCTGTCATGCCTGAAAGTTTTTTATAAAGACGGAAGTAGTTTTGGAATGTTGTGGTTGCCAATGTTTGGTTTTCTGGCTGAATTTCTAATTTTTCTTTAGCCTCAACCGCCTGATGCAAACCTTCTGACCAACGACGGCCCGGCATGGTTCGGCCTGTATGCTCATCTACGATGACAATTTCACCATCATGAATAATGTATTGTACGTCTTTTTGGAATAAGAAATGGGCACGAATAGCAGCAGATACATGGTGTACAAGGTTTAAATTGGTTGCTGAATATAAAGTATCACCTTCATCGAGCAAGCCCATGGCAATCAGTTCTTTTTCAACTGTTTCATAACCTATTTCAGTCATTTCTACTGAGCGTTGTTTCTCATCAATCCAGAAGTGACCACCATCTGCCACTTTTTCTTCTTTTTGTGGGTGGAGTTTTGGTGGAATCGCATTGATTGCTGCATACAATTGTGATGAGTCTTCACTCTGCCCAGAAATAATGAGTGGGGTACGTGCTTCATCAATTAAGATGGAATCGACTTCATCAATAATGGCATAGCTTAGGCCACGTTGTTTTTTCTCTGCAAATGAGAACACCATGTTGTCACGTAGGTAATCAAAACCAAACTCATTGTTCGTACCATAAGTGATGTCAGCAGCGTAGGCATGTGCTTTTTCATCTGGGGCTTGCATAGAGTAAATTGTGCCAACGGTTAGGCCTAGAAACTCAAACAATGGGCGGTTCAGCTCTGCATCACGCTGTGCAAGGTAATCATTGACAGTGATGACATGTACACCTTCGCCACTTAACGCATTTAAGTAACACGCCAAGGTACCCATCAGTGTTTTACCCTCACCTGTACGCATTTCAGCAATTTTGCCTTCATGCAGGGTAATACCACCGATCAGTTGCACGTCATAGTGACGCATCCCCATAATACGTTTGGCAGCCTCTCGGCAAACGGCAAACGCTTCTGGTAAAAAACTGTCTAACGTTTTACCATTTTGGTAACGCTGTTTAAAGTCTTGTGTTTTTGCCGATAGTTCTGCATCACTGAGCGCAGAGATCGTCGGTTCGAGCGCATTAATTTTATCTACAATTTTACGCATACGTTTGAGCTCTCGCTCATTTTTAGTACCGAAGATACCTCCGATCAGACTTTCCAACATGAATCACTCTCTAATTTTGGCTAGTTCAAAATAAATGTTTGTCGTTAATGTTTATTATGGTGTTAGTTTTTGGAAGTACAAGTTTTTTGCACAAAAACTCTGACTTTATTGTCAAAATTACGCGAATTTTTGCCTATTTTGATAGATTCATCAGCACCACCATAAGGCCATGTCGTTTATTTGGTGTGTAACATGCTCACTTTTCTATTAGCGATCTTCCAATGGTACCCACTCATTCACCCAAGCAGATGGCATATTTAAGCTTTCATCTGCTTGAATTTTTTTACGTAATGTATCGGCACGCTCTTTATTTTTACTCGGCCCAACCATGATACGGATACCTTTTGACGTTGGACTGGTTGTAATTTTATATCCTTTCGCTTTAAGCTTGGCAATAATGGCATCTGCATTAGCCTGATTGGCAGCCAATGCAACCTGCACCATCCATTTCTTATGATCACCTTCATCTTTCATCATTTCACGTGCTTTATCAGCATCGGCTTTTTTCTTTTGATCTAATTCATGCTCTGTTTGGCTATGACTTTGCTCAACTTTATGTTTAACCGTATCTGCATCTACCTGTGACTTTTCTTTGTCTTTTTGCTTAGCTTCTTGTGCTTGTTGCAATTTGACCTTTTCATCATGATCACGTTTAGCCTGCTCTCGCTCAGCTTTCTTCTTCAGTTCTTGCTCTGCTTTTTTTACATCTTCAAGTTCTTTACGTTTGCGTTCCTTTTCCGCAGCATCTGCTTGTTTTTTATCTGCTATTTTTTTCTCTAAATCTGCTTTTTTCTTAGCTTCAAGGGCTTGTTTTTTTTCATCTAATGTTTGTTGATTTGGCTTATCTGTCACTTCTGGCGGCATGTCTACAGCCGCTTGCTCTTTGGCACGACGGGCATTAATTTGTGCGTACTCTTGGGCAGCTTTTTTCGCAGCGGCCGCTTCTGCCTGTTGTTGTTGCGCTAGATATTTTTGTGTTTTTGCTTCTTGCTCTGCAATGGCTTTTTCTCTTGCCCGTTTTTGCTCTTCAAGTAAGCGTTTTTCTGTTTCAATATCTACTGTAACAGGTTGCAGTGACTGCATTTCTTCAGGCTGAGCAGGCGTATTTACCTTTGGTACAATCACTGTTTGTTGTACTGGTTTTACATTTTCTGGCGTATGATTTTCTTTAATTTCATGTGCACCCTTAAAAAGTAATGCTGCAAGTAATGTTCCGCCGCCAAGCAGAACAACGCCACCCATCCAACGTTGTTTATTATTCATGGACATGTGCTATAGACTCCCAAACCGTTTCTAAAGTGTGAAACGAACCACACACAAGTATAATCTGATGTGATTGTAAAGTCTGTAATGCTTTTTGAAAGGCGTGTTGAATATTTTCAGAAACATAGACCGTTTGGTCCTCTAAAGCAACTTGAATTTTCTGAATCGGTGCCGCCCGTGGTGTGTTAAGTGCGGCAATATGCCATGATGAAATACGAGGCTTTAATTGAGTTATCACTGCATCAATGTCTTTATCTGTAAGCATGGAAAAGACACTGACCACTTCTGTGTATTGAGTGTTTTGCTTTAAGAATGTATTGAGTTGCTGTAACAAAAAAGCTACACCGTGCGGGTTATGCCCTGCATCGAGAATCACAGTCTTGCCCTCAACCGCTACAATTTCAAAACGCCCTGCAATATTTGCTTCCAGTACACCTGCAGCAATCGCTTCATCACTGACATTTAAGCCACTCACAGCAACGGTAGCCACAGCAGTTGCCGCATTGTGTACAGCCAGCTTCCCTTTGGGTAATGCTAAAGTGGTCGCAGGCGTTGAAAATGTCCATGTGGTGCTATTTTCTTGGTAAAAAAAGTCACGGTTATAACAATATAACGGTGCTTGGCATACACTGGCTTTCTCTTGTATTGCCTGTGGCAAGGCTTGTTGCCCTGCAAATATGGTTGGAATATTTGGACGAATAATGCCTGCTTTTTCTTTGGCAATTTTCTCAATCGTGTCACCTAACCAGTCTATATGGTCAAGTCCGATATTAGTAATGACAGCAACATCTGGATCTATAATATTAACGACATCTAAACGACCCCCTAGACCGATTTCCAGGACTAAAACATCACATTGGCGTTGGCTAAATACTAAAAATGCCGCCAATGTTGTCGCTTCAAAAAATGATAAGCTTAATCCACAATCTCTACGTGCTTGGTCTACAGCAACAAAAGCCTCTACTAACTCTGCATCTGTTGCCTCAACACCAGATATTTTCACACGCTCATTAAAACGGTAAATATGTGGTGATTGGTAAAGCCCCACACGATACCCTGCATGCTTTAGAATTTGTGCAATGATAGTAGTGGTTGAACCTTTACCATTGGTTCCTGCCACAGTAATAACTTTGGCTTGAGGCTTGGTAATGGCAAGTTTTTCTGCTACAGGTAAAACCCGCTCTAAACCAAGGTCTATACCTGTAACATGAACACGGCCCCAATAGTTGAGCCATGTCATCAGATCATCTGTACTTAAAGGTGAGGCTATGTTCAATTTACGTTCATCAATTTACCAACAATACGATATACAGTATCACGTAATGAGTGACGATGAACAATTTGATCGACCACACCATGATCAAGCAAATACTCTGCACGTTGGAACGGTTCTTCTAACTTTTCACGTACTGTTTGTTCAATCACACGTTTGCCCGCAAAACCAATCATGGCTTTAGGTTCAGCAAGATGTACATCACCCAGCATTGCAAGTGATGCCGTCACACCACCATACACAGGGTGAGTGAGTACAACAATGTAAGGTAAGCCAGCTTCTTTTACTTTTTCAATGGCAGCAGATGTTCTTGCCATTTGCATGAGTGACAGCATGCCTTCTTGCATACGTGCACCACCAGAAGCTGCAAAACAGATCAAAGGTTGTTTCTTTTCAATCGCACTTTCAGCAGCTTGCACAAAGCGGTCACCAACAACTGTACCCATTGAGCCACCCATAAAGTCAAACTCAAAAGCACATGCGGTCATGGCAATATTTTTAATGTGGCCTTGTAACACCACTAAAGCTTCTGACTCACCTGTTTTCTTTTGTGCATCTAGCATACGCTCTGTATATGGCTTGCTGTCTACAAATTTTAGCGGGTCTTTTGCAACATAGTTTTGGCCAAGCTCTGCATCGACTTGATCAAAGAACCAGTTTAATCGCTCACGTGCTTTCATGCGTAAATGCTCGTCACATTGTGGGCAAACATAAGCATTAAAGGCCATCGCTGTACGTGTGGTTAATGCATGGCACTCAGGACATTCAACCGTTGGTTCTGTAAACGATGACTTAAAGGTTTCTTGCTCAGTCAGTACATAAACCCCTGGTACAGATCGTTCTGTCCACGGCGTATTTGGGGTTAGTACCTTTGCAGGTTTTACTTCTTGACTCATACTTACTGTTCATCGAGCGCAGCTCGAAGCTCCTTAACTTTATTAATCGTTTGCAAAGTGGCTTGTTCAATAGATAGTGTTGCAAAAGGCTTCACCAATACACTGCCCACAATCACGGCATCTGCCACAGCACCCATGGCTTTTGCAGATGCTGCATCATGAATACCAAAACCCACACCTACAGGAATATCTGTTTGCTGTTGTATATAGGCAATACGCTGTGCTGCCGCATCTACATCAAGCGTTGCCGCACCTGTTACACCTTTAAGTGATACGTAGTAAATAAAACCACTGGCTTGTTTAACAACATGAGCAACTCGCTCATCTTTCGATGTTGGTGCAAGTAAAAAGATTTGGTCTAGACCGTGCTGTTTTAAAATTTGATTAAATTCGTAGGCTTCTTCAGGTGGTAGATCCACCAATAAAATACCATCTACACCGCTTTGCTGTGCTTGGCTTACAAACTTTTCGTAGCCAATCACTTCAATCGGGTTTAAATAGCCCATGAGTACTACAGGCGTCTCTGAATCGTTTTCACGAAATTGTTTCACCATGTCCAAGACATGAAGTGTACTTGTACCACCTGCAAGTGCGCGCTCTGCAGCCAAAGCAATGACTGGACCATCTGCCATAGGGTCTGAAAATGGCAACCCTAGCTCAAGTACATCTACACCAGCATCAACCATTTGATGTAGCAAGCCAACAGTCACTTCAGGCTGTGGATCACCAGCCATGACATAAGAGACTAGTGCTTTGCGTTGCTGAGATTTAAGCTGGTCAAAACGTTGAGCGAGACGACTCATAATGGTGATTTCCCTTGCATAGTTTTAAATAGAATGAGTTACTTGATGTTGTTTGAAGCACAACCCATTGTAACGCTATTTTTTATGCCTTGCACAGTCAGCCAAATCACTTCATTGAATGAAGTAAAAACTTGTGAAAACTCAAGCCTACATTAATCAATATTTCATTTTTTTTCTCAATGATCAAAGATATCTTTTTTTTCATTTTTGTTTTTTAGCATTCATCTCATTTTGTACAAAAACATGGTAAAAAGAAAATAAATAACAATATGTTAGATCATAAAAGTAAAAATGACTCGTCTTTGCATAATCGACCCAAAATAAAAAAGGCACTCGTAAGTACCTTTTTTATTTTCAACATGTTTTACATGTCAACCATTTCAATACCATCGATATTGGCCATGGTGAGGAGGTCTTTATCTCCCCGACCAGAGACTGTTGCAATGATAATTTGGTCTTTACGCATGGTAGGTGCAAGCTTGGTCACATATGCCATGGCGTGTGCACTTTCCAATGCAGGAATAATCCCTTCAATGCGGGTTAAATCTCTAAAGCCTTGTAGTGCTTCATCGTCAATAATGGGTACATAATCTACACGGTGCATGTCTTTTAAGAAGCTATGCTCTGGGCCAACACCTGGGTAGTCTAGACCCGCAGAAATACTGTGCGTTTCAATGATCTGACCTTGTGCATCACTCATTAAATAAGTACGGTTACCATGCAGTACACCCACATGCCCTGCACTCAGTGGTGCTGAATGTTTACCTGTTTCTATCCCTAAACCTGCAGCTTCCACACCATACATTTTTACAGATTCATCGTTTAAAAATGGGTAGAACAAGCCTATTGCATTTGAGCCACCGCCCACACATGCCACTAATGCATCGGGTAAACGACCTGCTTGCTCTTGAATTTGCTTGCGTGCTTCACGACCAATAATCGACTGGAAGTCACGAACGAGCTGTGGGTATGGGTGTGGGCCTGCCACAGTACCAATAATATAGTAGGTGTCATCGACATGACTAACCCAATCTCGCATCGCTTCATTTAAAGCATCTTTTAAAGTACGTGAACCACTGGTCACAGGCACAACTTTTGCACCTAGCAGTCGCATACGGTACACATTCATGGCTTGACGTTTTACGTCATCTGCACCCATATAAACAACGCACTCTAAGCCTAAACGTGCAGCGATGGTTGCTGTTGCCACACCGTGTTGCCCTGCACCAGTTTCAGCAATAATACGTTTTTTACCTGACAGTTTTGCCAGTAACGCTTGCCCAATGGTGTTATTCACTTTATGTGAACCAGTATGGTTTAAGTCTTCACGCTTTAAATAAATTTGTGCACCGCCTAGCTCTTTTGACCATCGCTCAGCATAATAAAGAGGACTTGGGCGACCTACATAGTACGCCATATCACGGTCAAACTCGGCTAGAAACTGGGCATCATTTTTCATGCGCTCGTATAGATTTTCTAAATCTTCAAGTGCTGCCATTAAAGTTTCTGAGACAAATCGTCCGCCATGAATACCAAAATGCCCACGAGCATCTGGATATTGTGTGTAGTCAATCTTCGTTTGCTGATCCACAATGGACTCCTTGCATAAACGTTTTAATCAGTTGATGATCTTTTATTCCTTTTGCCGACTCTACGCCACCACTGACATCTACGGCAAAAGGTGTTGTTGTGGTGATGGCTTGTTTTACATTATCTGGTGTGAGTCCGCCTGCTAAAATGAGTGCAGTTTGTGCCTTTGGAAATACCGACCAATCAAACTGTTGGCCTGTACCTCCCTTAAGCGATGGATGCCATGCATCGAGTAATACCGCACTTGCCCCGGCCTGACAATAACGCTGTATTTCAGCCTGTATATCTAAGGTTGGGTGAACCTGTATGGCTTTGTACCAACGGCGACCGATTTTTTTAGCAATACTGGCACATTCAGCAGGTGTTTCTTGGCCGTGAAATTGTAACACGTCTAAAGTAACATGCTGTAAAGTGCTTTCGATTTGGTCCAAACTGGCATCGACAAACAAACCAACAATTTGCACATAAGGTGGAATCACCTGTGCAATCTGCTGGGCTTGGCTAGGGGTCACTGCTCTTGGGCTTGGTGGATAAAACACCAAACCGATCGCATCTGCACCGTTATCGACGGCAGCACGTGCGTCTTCTACCCGAGTAATGCCACAAATTTTGCTACGTGTTCGCATGCGTTACTCTTTTTTCATTGATTTGATGCCATGCTATGACACAATTAAGGCAGGACATACCACAGTTTCCTGACGTTTTATTGTTAACAAACTCAAATCGAATTGCAAACTTTTTGACATATTTTATTTTTATTGCTCATTTCAACACTGAGGTATATGTATGCAAATTATTGGTCATCGTGGGGCACGCAATGAAGCCCCTGAAAATACACTCGGTGGTTTTGAATATTTAAAAAACCTAGGCATTACAGCTGTAGAATTTGACCTTAGACAACTGACAGATCAGACTTTAGTGGTCATTCATGATGATAATTTGTTACGCACCACAGGCACACCATACGCCGTGGCAAACTGCCAAGTAGATCATTTAGAACAGCACAACCATTGCAAACTTTGGCCACAATGGCCACAACAAGAGCCAACACCAACACTTAGACAAGTACTCAATATCATTCAAGATTTTACGCACATAGAATTAGAAATTAAAGCAGTTCCTTCTATGTTTGACGCTGAAAAACTGGTTAAAACACTCCATCAACAACTCTCAAGCGATTGGCAAGATGCTCTCGTTATTACCAGCTTTGATGTTAAAATTTTAACCGCATTACAAAATTTATCTTCACCCTTTAAACGAGGCTTATTGGTCGAAGATCACCCCGAACATGCCATCAAGACTGCGATAGAACTTGCATGTTGCCAAATTGGTTGGCTCAATACCCTCACCACACCTGATCGGGTTCAAGCAACTCATCAAGCAGGCTTAAAAGCCAGTGTTTGGACGGTCAATGAGCCTGAACGTGCTCTTGAATTAAAACGTTGGGGCGTTGATGGACTCATTACAGATGTACCTCACCTGATGCAACAATACCTTTAGTACTCAATACCATAGCCGAGAGCCACTGCATGCTTTTTCAAAGTCGCTACAACACACTTGATTCAAAATTATATAGCCAACAACAACCTAAACCATTACACGGCGCAAAAGCAGGTCACTTTAACCTTACGCTGGCCAATGATTTACAGTGGAGTGATGCTGAAAAAACTGCATGGGTAGACATTTGTAGTGGTAAACAGACTTTTGATGTATTTAGCCCATTGGCAATGGTGTATGCAGGGCATCAATTTGGACATTGGGCAGGTCAGTTAGGTGATGGTCGTGGCTTACTGATTGCACAAGTTTTAGATAAAAACAATCAGGTGATTGACTTACATCTCAAAGGGGCAGGCTCAACGCCCTATTCTAGATCTGGTGATGGTCGCGCCGTACTTCGCTCAGTGATACGAGAGTACTTAGCAGGTCATGCACTCAATGCACTTGGCATTGCCTCAAGCAATGCGGTAGGTTTTACCAGTTCATTGCAAGGGGTACAACGTGAAACGCTAGAGCCAGGTGCGATGCTATTACGCACCTCAGACTGCCATATTCGTTTTGGTCATTTTGAGTGGATTAACCAATATGCACCCGAGCTACTCAACGACTTTGTAATGCAGTGTATTGCATGGCATTCCCCAGAATGCTTAGAGCAAGACCAGCCCATCATTGCTTTTGCCCATGCAGTGGTCAAGCGTACTGCTCAAATGATTGCAGACTGGCAAGCGGTTGGCTTTGCTCACGGCGTAATGAATACAGATAACCTCAATATTACTGGCTCAACGCTCGATTTTGGCCCATTTGGCTTTTTAGAGCGTTTTAAACCCGACTGGATCAACAACCACTCAGACCATCAGGGGCGATATTGCTACCAAAATCAACCTCGCATGGCACATTGGAATTTATCTATTTTACTCAACAACCTCATGCCACTCGCCCCAAGTACACAAAAAGAGGCCTTTAAGCAACAACTGATTGCGTGCTTGGCTGATTTTGAAGTGACTTTTTTAAAATACTATCAAGAAAAAATGTGCTTAAAGATGGGGTTACCACAATTTCATAAAGACAGTTTTGACTGTGCTTTACACTTTCTACACATCTTACAGCGTGAACAACTCGACTACACGCAAAGTTTTATTCGCTTACAAGAACAACAGTTCACTGCTTTAAAAGATGACTGTATTGACCGTGATGGCTTTGATGCTTTTATCACTTGTTATCAAAACATACGCACGCATCAAGACCAAGCACAGCTAAATGAGCGCATGCAACAACATAACCCTCGCTATATTTTAAGAAATCAAATGGCTCAACAGGCGATTGAACGTGCTGAGTGTGATGATTTCTCCGAAGTTGAACGCCTATTTGATTTACTCGCCACACCATTTACCCCACAACCACAGCGAGAGCATGCATCTGACGTACAGCCACCACATGCAGATGCAAGCGAGACTGCAATTAGCTGTTCATCTTAAAAATGATCTGGGTATTCAAAGCGATACCCTACACCGTACACCGCTTGAATCCAGTCTGACTGTACATCTTGTGCGGTAGCATCTATAATTTTTCGTCTTAGGTTTTTAATGTGGCTATCAATCACACGGTCTGCCACATCGAAACTTTCAGGGTTTAAGTAATCTAACAGTTGGGCTCTAGAGTAAACTTGCCCCACATGCTCTAAAAACAATTCAAACAAACGAAATTCTGTAGGGGTCAAGCTCAATGCTTTTTGCTTATACCAAATACGTTGCTGTGATTTTTCAATCACAAATAAATCATCTTGTTCAGGCTCTTCTTTACGCTCTAAACGTCTCAGCACCGCTTGCACACGAGCGACCAACTCTTTGGGGCTAAATGGTTTACAGACATAATCATCTGCTCCCATATTTAAACCTAACACACGGTCAATTTCTTCTGTACGTGCGGTCACCATAATAATCGGCAAATCTGACTGCTGACGAACTTTACGGCAAATGGTCAAACCATCCATACGTGGCACCATGAGATCTAAAATCATCAAGCTTGGTTTACGTTGTAAAAATTGTTGGTATGCTTCTTGACCATCATGAAACACAGACACTTCAAACCCTGCAGCTTCCAAATAGTCTTTCACTAAACTGGCAAGTTCAACTTCATCTTCAACTAAAAAAATATGTCTCACAGACTTTTCCTCATTTTATTTTTTCAAAAAACGAATCACGCAACGTAAACCACCCAGTGGTGAGTGGTGGAAAGTTAACTCCCCACCCAACATTGCAATAATTTTATAAGACAGTGCCAAACCTAGCCCTGTACCACCTGTTGTACGAGCACGCGAGTCATCGGCACGATAAAAACGCTCACCCAAATGCTTTAATTGTGTATCAGTCAAACCCAAAGGACTATCATCTACAATCAATGTCCAATCATCATGCGTTTGCTTACTATGAATATGTATTTGTCCACCTTTTTCGCTATAACGAATACTGTTACTGAGTATATTCACCACCACTTGGCGAAAGCGGTCTTGGTCAATGAGTAAAGATGCACCCGTACCTGTACTGGTAACCTGAAACTCAGATTGTTCAAACTGGGTTCTAAAATTTTCAATTTCATCACAGACCACTTTCCAAGGATCGACTTCTGTTAAATAACACTTCAATTGCTGTGATTCAGCCTGAGCAAGGTCTGCTAAGTCTTGAGTCAGTTTTTTCAGACTACTCACCTGTTTCATCATGGCGGCAAAATGTTCAGGGGTAGGTTTACGAATGCCATCTTGTATGGCTTCAATTTGTGCTTGTAAAACAGCCAATGGCGTTTTTAACTCATGGGATGTATCTGCAACCCATTGTCGTCTAGACTGTTCATGTTGGTTCAATATATTGGCAAGCCCATTAATTTGAGTCGACAAATCGCCCAACTCATCATTACGGCGTATTTTTACTTGATGCTGAAAGTGTCCTTTCGTTAACTCTTGTGCCGCATTTAATAGACGTTGAATGGGCTGTTTAAAGTAATTTGCTAGCCAAAGTGCAATCAGCAGACTGGTGAAAAATGTCACAATATAAATTAAAAATAATACTTTTTTCTGTGAGCTAAAGAAGTTCACGCTCAGTACATCATCTTGTGCCAATGAAGGTTGTAAACCTAAATATCCGACCACTTGATTTTCGAGTAAAATTGGCCGATAAGTTGGATTGACTTGCTGAGGCTCACCCACCACAAAATGTTTATTGGTATCATATAAAGCCAATCGATTGCTTAACCCCAAATGATCAGGCATTGGAAAAAAGTTTCTAGAAATCTCAAGGTTTTTTGTTTTACTTGAAGTTAAACCACCATCATTGGGCGAAAAGCCCCCATCAGACATATTATTATCATTTGCCATGGCCTTATCTGTAGAAAATGGCGGTGGGTCTGGGCGGTCTCGCTTAGAAAAAGCCTTTAAACTTTCAGACAATGGAAACTTTATGCCCTCAAAAGGCTGATATTCTGAGGGTAAGTTTTCTTCCATTTGTTGAATTTGTTGTTCCGTGAAATGTCTTTTTTGTGTAGAACGCTCTCTCGCATCTAATCCATTGGGTACATTTAAAATTGCATTGTCTTTAAAATAGCGTTGCTGATAAGCAATATCATACTGACGGCGTAACCACATACGTGACAATTGATCAAAATCTTGAGCTTGTGGCTTACCCTCGACTTGTAAAATCTGTGCCTGTATCGCATCACCCCAGTCATTGTAAATACTGTAAATGCCAGCAAGATTTTCCACCAAGTGATCAAGTTTTTGTATTTCAACGTCTGCGACATATTTGGTGAAGTTCTGTTTCATTGCCCATTGAAAAACACCTAAGCTCACCGTAGTGATCACAACTGTTGTCATGAGTACAGTTAAAAATAACCGTAAGGCGATGGGGAAACGGCGAACTTTCAAATGAACAATCTCATGAATATTTTAGACGGTGTATTTTACCCAACATAGCCACAAAAAACTCTACATTGTTTCTCCATCTTGGTTGTTTAAATTTATATAAAATATTTTACACCACTCGGATACCTTGTATATGAGCTATGCCTATAAATCTCTTTTGGCCTGTTTAAGTGTACTTAGCATATCGCTTCTTAGTGCATGCTCTATGACACCGCCTATGCCTAAATCTGAACAACACTTTAAAGAACATGGGCATCTCCCCCCGCAAGATCAAGCATTCATGCAGGCTTTTAAACATGCCTGTGATGGACAAAATGCAGGGGCAATCATGCAGGTTAAGGTCGATGATCACATCATAGAAGGACAATGTCAGCTTCATTTCCAACCCAAACCACCACAATCTTAAACTGTTAATATTACGTATTTATTCAGTTTTTCACTTTTTATATTTGAGAAATAACAAAACCCTACACTTTGACTTTATACTAGATACAACGTCAAAGTGTAGGGTTTTGTCTCATGAGCACAAAAAAAACAGGTCAAAGCTTTGAAGCAAAGTTTGACCGCATTGGCAATTATGCCGTTGAAGCATTTCATTATTTAGCACTGTTTATTATTGGTTGCATGATTGCTTGGTCAGCAGTTCATACCACCATTGAAATTTTCACGCAAAAACAATACGCCACTATTGATGATATTTTACTGCTCTTTATTTATCTAGAACTGGGTGCAATGGTCGGGATTTACTTTAAAACCAATCATATGCCTGTACGGTTTTTAATTTATATTGCCATTACCGCACTTACACGCCTACTTATTTCAGTCATTCAGCATGACCATAAAGCAGATGTTGGACTACTAGTCATTTCTGGGGCAATTTTAATTTTAGCTGTGGCTATTTTTATTGTGCGTTATGCTTCTTGGCACTACCCATCCATCATTAAGGAAAAAAATTCAACTAAGCCTCAACGGCTTAACCCTGAAGATGATGAACTTGCATGATATAATTATTCATAATCACACTCAGCGATGAACGCTGAGTGTGATTGCGATTAAAAACTACAAAAACCACTCCACTCCATAAAGCGATACAACCAATATTTAAAGTGAGAGTGACTGGCGTAAATGTCATAATTCACACTTTTTTGTGTATTGTTTTCACCAAACCATGTTTGATCAAATGACTGTCGAGCGGTACCAAATATAGGATCGCTTGCTAAACCCACGACACGCAGATCGGTCTCTAAATTATAATTCTGTAAGTTACGTGCAGTTAAATTTGCTGAACCTACGATCAGTTCTGCTTTTTGACCATGACTCGAACGCTTATAGATCACTTTACTATGGCAATGCTCACACCAACGTACATTAACACCAACATCATATAATTCTTGTGCCACAGGTTGATTGGGCATACCGTCTTTATATCGTGCAACGGCCTCTTGATTGGGATTAAGCAACGCTCTAATTTTCACCCCTCGTTTTTGTGCATCCTTTAAAGAACCAATCACTTGTCGGTCTGATAAATAAAAAGCGGTGAGGTCAACCTGATCATTTTTCTCCGCTGTATCTAGCAAGTTGACCACTGCACGTTGAATGGCCTTTTCTGTCAGCACTTGTGCTTGTAAAGTATTGTCTGTGATTGGCTCTGCTTTAATCAAAACATAAGGCAAATCTATACCTGACATTTTTGCCACAGGTTGCTCGCTATTCAACAAATCAACAGCGACTGCACCATGTACCATCACGGCAACATTACTTTGTAAAGCCCCACCTGCATTCATATTTTTAGAGCCAACTAAAGCTTGCCATCCTGTATCGGTATCAACAACAACTACTTTTCTATGATTAGTTTTAAAGTTAAAGAAGTTTAAATAGCTTCTTAACGTCAGTTTGTCTGAAGACAATGGGTTAGGTAGCCATCCGCCACCCACTTGATTCCCCATGCCCTGACAACATAAATACCAAAGACCCGACCAAGCTGGATTAGAAGAACGCAGAGGTGTTAAATTTGTTTCAACAACATTTATACCCACACGGCGTAATTGCACATATTCCTCAGGCTCAATTGCACCATAGAGTGAATTAATTGGATCTGTGATAACACTAATATTAATTTGCGGGTTTAAACGTTTTTTCTCTATGAGTGCTTGTACTGTTTCTTGAGAAAAAAGTCGCTGTTTGTGGCTATCCGATTGCCCAAATTGATCATTCAGCAAAAACATATCAAAGACAATGGTCGTTTTTGCACGTTGTATCATCTCTAAAATAGATGCAAAAATCTTTTGGTCGGTATAAAGCTTACCCTGAGTGTCTACAAAGGTTTGATCAACTATCATTTGCGCTTGGGTGGCACGCATTGGCCCTGTATAGTCCAACCCTTCAGGCAAAGGCTTCACGGTATGATAAATTGCAGATGCCAAATATACGATAAATAAAATCAGCACTACAACCATGAAATAACGTCGTTTTGACCACTTAAGTTCATTTTGAAACTTTTGAAAAATACGCATACAAAAAAGCCTGACCAATTATGGTCAGGCTAAGTTTAATTACTCAAACTTTCAAGTACATTTTACGGCTTTTTAGCACTAAAATTTAAAATCTACGCCCACAGTAAAGTTACGTCCCACTTGTGGTACTTGAGATAAAAATGACTCATGCTGATAAATTTTGCTATCTAAAACATTATTCACTTTAGTATAGACACGGTAGTCTAACTTATTCGTGAAACGATTATTATATGCAAAACCAAGATTTAGCATATTGTAGCTCTGACCATTGGTTTCATAACTGGCAATATCATCTTGAGTAAATACATGGTAATACTCTGCATTTGCCGTGTAATTATCATCGAAGTTTGCCGATATTTTTGCACCTATTCGGCCACCTGGTACACGTGGTACATTGCCTGCATCGACCAACTTACCACGTACATAGTCACCAAACAGACCCACAGTATATACAGGTGACACTTGATAACTAATATCACCATCTACCCCATAAAAACGGGCTTTTGATTGGCGATACTGAATTAAACGAAAGTCTTGGAATTGATCTAGCGTATCTGCATAAATAAAGTTATTAAACCAATTATGGAATGCACTCACATTATACTTCAAACGGTCATTATCAAAATGAAAACCAAGCTCTACGTTATTTGATTTTTCAGTCCCTAAATCATCGCTACCCAACTCATAGGTGTTGGTCGCCATGTGCTTACCATTTGAGTAAAGCTCTTGTGCCATCGGTAGACGCTCTTGGTGCGATGCCGTTAAAGATAGCTTATAATTTGGTACAAACTCCCAATCTGCTGAACCTGCAACCGAGTACGCTGTACCTGAGAAATTCTTCGCATCGGGGTTGGTTTCACCTTGTTGAATATCAATTTTTTGATGATCTACACGTGAAGACACTTGCACATGCACCTGACCCATTTGCTTTTCTTGCAAACCAAATACACTATAACGTTGGGTGTTGGTCGGATCCATTAGTGACTCATCGCCACCAATACTGAGTTTTTGCTGTGTGTATTGCAAACCGAACTGACCTGTCCAACCTGCCCACGGCGTATTGGTTAACACCAAACGTGTATCTGTACCGTGGCTATTAAAGGTCGTATCTGGTTCATCCCCGTCCATCTCTTGGTGCTGATACTTAGTGTAATTGGCTTGCAACGCCAATTTAGAAAAGCCTGCAAATGGATCATTCAGCTCTGACTTTAAGTCATAGCGTTTTTGTTTTAGATTAATCCATGAAATTGCATCGTCATCAGATGTATCACTACCACAACTAGCAGAGCCCTTATCAAATCCTGTTGCAGTATTATTTAAGATACAAGAACCATAAGCGGCATTGTCACCTGGAATACCATAACGGTCATGGCGTTCGCTATATGCAACACCTACAAACCCTTTGTCGCCAATCCAAGATAAGCCTACATTTGCATCTTGTGAACGTGCAAAGGTTTCTGGCTGTCTGCGCCCATTTGTTTGTAAATCTTTAGGTAAAATATAATTATTGGCATCACGGTGTAAACCACCTGCACTTAATGCAACATGATCACCCAAGCCAATCACGGTTTGGCCTGAATACAGCATGTCGTCACTACCTGTATTATAACGTGCACCCACACGGCCACTATAACCATTGTCTGGCATATGCGTTGGTACTTTATTATCTACCACATTAACCAAACCACCCACAGAACCTGCACCATACAACAGACTTTCAGGGCCTTTTAACACTTGAATTTCTTCTGCTGAATTAGGGTCAACTGTCACAGCATGGTCTGGGGATACCGATGATACATCTAAAGCATCGCCACCATTTTGCGTAATTTTAACCCGTGCTCCATCTAACCCACGAATCACAGGACGACTCACCCCACCCGTATATTGGGCGGCATAAATACCAGCCTTACCCTCTAAAGCATTACCAATGGTTGTTGCACCCTCAATTAAATCTTTTTGTTTTACCGTAAAATCGCCTGCGACATGATCTGGCTGTACGGCTAGATCTTTTTGTCCCTTGAGCTCAATTGCAGGTAAATTATCAACTGCTGGCGTTTGTGCCAATACACTTTGCACCGCACAAGCCAATAAAGATAAAGCAAACCACTTTTTTTGAAACTGCATTATGATGATCTCATTTTATTTTTAGTTATGTTATAACATTTATTATTTTTTACAAGCTCTATCCACAATCTAGATGAAAGTTTCACCTTATTGTCATTTAATCGTTCTTTATCATGTTTTTTGAACAAATCCTTGAGGCAGTACCATGAAACATGCATAATTGAATGTCTTAAAAAAAGTATAGCCTAGCGTACTTTTAAACGATTTTTTAAATAATAGACGTTGGACATAACACGCCATGATGCGAACACATTACTGTGGCTTACTAACAGAAGCCCAAATTGATCAAACAGTTACACTTTGCGGTTGGGTACACCGTCGCCGTGATCATGGCGGTGTCATTTTTCTTGATATGCGTGACCGTGATGGCCTCGTACAAGTGGTTATTGACCCAGATACTCCTGAAGCTTTCGCAACTGCAGACAAAGTACGCTCAGAATTTGTATTAAAAATTACAGGACGTGTGCGTAAACGCTATGAAGGCACAGAAAATGCCAACATGGTGAGTGGACAAATTGAAGTTTTAGGCAAAGAAATTGAAGTCCTTGCAAGCTCTGAAACACCACCGTTCCCACTGAACGACGAAAACACAACTGTTTCAGAAGACATTCGTTTAAAATATCGTTTCTTAGATATTCGTCGTCCTGAAATGCTAGACCGTTTACGTTTCCGCTCAAAAGTAACCAACTTGATTCGAAACTACTTAGACGACCATGGCTTCTTAGATGTAGAAACACCTATTTTGACACGTGCAACACCTGAAGGTGCACGTGACTACCTCGTACCAAGTCGTGTTTCTAATGGCAGTTTCTATGCTCTACCACAATCACCACAGTTATTTAAACAATTACTGATGGTTGGTGGTATTGATCGCTACTACCAAATTGCAAAATGTTTCCGTGATGAAGACTTACGTGCAGACCGTCAGCCTGAATTCACCCAAATCGATGTTGAAACATCATTCCTAAATGATGATGAAATTATGGATTTAATGGAAGGCATGACCACGAAAATGTTTAAAGACTTATTAAACATTGAGTTTGGTGGCAAATTCCAAAGAATGCCATACAGCGAAGCAATGCGTGACTATGCATCAGACAAACCTGACTTACGTATTCCATTAAAATTGGTTGATGTTGCAGACCTCATGCAATCGGTAGAATTTAAAGTCTTTGCAGGCCCTGCAAAAGACCCTAAAGGCCGTGTTGCAGCACTTCGTGTGCCAAATGCAAGCACCCTTTCTCGTAGCCAAATCGATGAATACACCAAGTTCGTTGGTATTTACGGTGCAAAAGGCTTGGCGTACATTAAAGTCAATGAACTTGAAAAAGGCATTGAAGGTTTACAATCACCAATTGTTAAATTTATTGAACCAATTGTATTGCAATTGCTTGAACGTGTTGGTGCACAAAATGGTGACATCGTATTCTTTGGTGCTGATAAAGCCAAAATTGTAAACGATGCACTCGGTGCATTGCGTGTAAAAATCGGGCATGACCTCAACCTTGCAACGTGTGAGTGGGCCCCTCTTTGGGTGGTTGACTTCCCAATGTTTGAAGAAACAGATGATGGTAAGTGGACCTCTGTACATCACCCATTCACACTACCAAAAAGTAGCGTAGAAGACGTGAAAAACAACCCTGGTGAAGCACTCTCTGTCGCTTATGACATGGTGTTAAACGGCACCGAGATTGGTGGCGGTTCTTTACGTATTCACACACTTGAAATGCAAAAAGCAATTTTTGAAGCATTAGGTATTTCTGATGAAGAAGCTGAAGATAAATTTAGCTTCTTACTTGATGCATTGAAATATGGTGCACCGCCACATGGTGGTCTTGCATTTGGTTTAGACCGCCTTGTCATGCTGATGACAGGTGCACAATCTATTCGTGATGTCATTGCATTCCCTAAAACCAAAACAGCTGAATGTCCACTCACAGAAGCACCTGCTCCTGTTGAAGCAACACAGCTTAGAGATTTAGGCATTCGCTTACGTGAGCAGAAAAAACAAGAAGGTTAAGGCTGAATAGCTAAACCCAAGCCCTTAAATGACTAACTCATTTAAGGGCTTTTTTACACCAATTGATCGCTTATTTAGATCAATCATTCAATGTTTGTGATTCACTCAATGTAGTGGCATAATATTTTGCAAATTTCCAATAGGGGTTACATTATGGCTATGCGTCCTGAAGTACGCCGTCGTGCATTGGTCATTATTGTGTTCTCTCTTGTGCAATGGTTTATCATGAACTATATCTTGCATAATGGGCTATTCAATATCACGACCTACCAACGTATATTATATTTTTGTGTAAGCAGTTTATCGGCTGCGTTACTGATTTTTTTATCTTTAATTTATATGGTACTTAAAGGTAATTCAGACATACACCGCTAAATATGTATGGTCATTTATTGCTAAATAGCTCATATTATATGAGCTATTTTTATGTCACAGCAAGTACACACCACAAACACATTTTTGATTTATAATGACTTTTGATCAAAACCACTGACTTTGCTATTAAAACCTATGCAATTACTTCATACTTTTCGTTATATTCCACTGTCTGCCATACGGTCTGTGGCTAGAGCTTATGCATGGTTTATAAACCGTCAACCGAACAAAGGAATGCTCCGAAAAGTACTGATCAATCTAAAATTAGCCTACCCTCAACTTGATGATGCTGAACGTCTAGTCTTGGCAAAAAGTAGCGTCGTGAAGCAATGTTTATCTTACAGCGAATTTATGAAATGCTGGGCAATGCCCCCTCAATGGAGCATTGAACAGATTCATACGGTACATCACTGTGATCTGTTAAAAAATGCTTTTTCTGATACTCGAGGTACACTGCTCATTGTTCCACATCTAGGGACTTGGGAGGTAATGAATGCTTGGCTTTGTCAACATACAGACCTGACCATTATGTATAAACCCATTAAAGAAAAAGCCATCAATCAATTTGTTTTACAATCTCGCGAAGCTTTAAAGTCAAAACTTGTACCTACAGATATGAGTGGTGTGAAATTACTATTTAAGAATTTAAAATCAGGTGGCTCAAGCGTCATTTTACCTGACCATGTGCCACACCCTTCTGGTGGTGTGATTGTGCCTTTTTTTGGCATAGAAACACTCACCAGTACACTTGCTAGTAAAATGGCACAAAAAACTAAATGTCAGTTGGTCGGTTTAAGTTGTTTTCGCCGTGATGATGGCAAAGGTTTTGACATCTATTGCGATTTACTTGACCATGCAGACCTCTATAACCCCAATATAGAGATTGCCACCGCTCGATTAAATACTGAAATTGAAAAGCTTATCAATCGCTCACTAAGTGATTACATGTGGGGCTATAAACGTTTTCGCCATGTACCCAATCGGCCAAATATTTATCAATGATACATCAACTGTATTCTTGATTCTGTCATCACTTTACACAATAATGTTTAAGAAACATTCTCATCTACTTTAGATTAACTATAGGGCTTTCAATTTTGGACACTTCAAATATCACTTTATGCCTAACCATTGGGCGACGTCCACAACTCTTACGCCAAACCTTAGAAAGCCTGTTTAAACATGCTCAATTTGAACATATTATTGCCATTAATGACTTTGGTGATGAAGAAACCAATGTAGTATTTAAAGAGTTATGCCCACATGGAAAGCTCATTTGCTTGGGGCAACAGTTAGGGCATCACCCTGCGGTTGATCATATGTATAAACAAGTCAACACAGACTATATTTTTCACTGTGAAGATGATTGGTATTTTGATGATTTACCTGACTTTCAACAGATGTATCAGCTACTCTCAAATAGCTCAGATATAAGCAATATTTGTTTAAGACAATATACAGATTTTCCACTCAGCCCAGAAGAAAAAGAAAAAATCCAATTCTCCAACGTACTTGGTATAGATATTGTACGTTTAGATCCATTACATGCACAGTGGCATGGCTACACATTTAACCCACATATTGCTAAAAAACAAATTTGGCAAAATTTTGACTGTCACTTTGCTCAGTTTAAAAAAGAGCGACATATCTCACGTGTGTTACGTGGCCAAGGTAAATATACGGCCTACTTAAAACATGGGGCTTGCCATCATATTGGCGAACATGACAGCGTAGCTAACCCCCCTAAAAAAAGCCTTTTAACCCGATTTAAAGATTGGTTCTCTGCGTAAATGGCACAATATATTTTTTAAATTAGAGGTTTTTACATGGGTTTATCTATTCTTATTGTGAATTACAATACAGAGCAATTTATTGTTAACTTCCTACATGATCTCACCAAACAAACCATTGATGCATCATGCCTAGAAGTGATTATTGTAAATAACAGTAATAACAACACCATGCAATCACTGATTGAACAAAACAACCTTAACTTAAATTTAAACATTCAAGTGATGTTGTCAGAAAATATTGGCTTTGGTCGCGCCATGAATCTCGCAGCAAGTGTGGCCAAGCAACCTCACCTACTGATTGCCAATCCCGACTTGGTTTTAGCAGATCCTGACTATTTACAAGAACTACTTATACAAGCCAATGCTCACCCAGAATATGGGGTAATCACAACACAATTACTCGATGAAAAACAACAAGATTTATCTGAGTTTTATAACTATGAGTTTCATGAAACTTTCGGTTTTGAAAATCAAATCTGTTGGTTTAGTGGTGCATTACTTTTAATTCGTTCTGAAATCTACCAACACATTGGTGGTTTCGACCCCGACTTTTTTATGTACTGTGAAGATGAAGACATTTGCTTACGTATTAAACAGCTCGGGCTACCATTAATTAAGTTAAATCATTTGCAGATTTTACATATTGGTGGTGCAAGTGAACCTAACTTATGCCATAACTATTTTTGTCGCTGGTATCGTTCACAAATTTTATTTGCCTATAAACATATGTCAGTAGATGCATTTAACCAGTTAATCACAAAGCTACAACGTAAATCTCGCTCTAAATGTATGATTTACCAAATACTCAAGCCACTTGGTATTGCTCGTTACACATTTAAGCTAACGCAATGGAAAGCCATGGCTGAAGTCATAAAAAGAACACAGCAAGAGTCTACAGCTTGGCTTAAATACTCACCTAAATAATGGCTTAGTTTATTTCTGAAATTTACTAGGCTCAACTTTAATATCACGGCGTACTGACTTTAGTAACACAGACACATGCCTTACACCCAGTAAGGCCTGTTGTACTATACGATTTTTTTTATGCTTCACTTTTGCAGTCCAACGTTGGCTATTTGGATTAACATGATGATTTTTAATCATGGCAATCACTGACTCATGCGTAATGCTCACACCTACATCATACATAGCTGCTTTATCACTTTGTATTGCCGCAGCAGGTTCAATCTGGTATGAATTCAACGCATAACAACTAGAAATAAACTCATCGGCTAAACGTGGGTGACTATTTTCCAAACATGTCAATAGTTTTTTTGCACCCGATGGGAAGAGTACATATGCCGCTGCACCACTACGGTCTTGGTACATTCTAAACAATGCATAGTCTTGAGCTACAGTAAAACTCTTTTCTTTTGCAATAATTTTTTTACGGCCATGTACTTCTAAACTCAGTACATCAACCGCTGTTAATCCTTCAACATCTTGTAGAATCTGCTTAAGCTCAGACACCAAAACAACATCATCTTCTAAAATTAAACATGGCTCGTTTAAATCTACAACGTGTTGCCATGCTTTTTTATGACTTAAAAAACATGCCAATTCAGACTGCTTCATCGGGCGTTGCCCTTGAAACGCCAACTGCTCATAGCTGTCTATAGAAAAATCATTTACAGATACCGCAGGCAATCGACTAAATGTTAATCCTATGTTTTGAAACTGTTGTTGTTGTTGCTCTAAACGCTCAGTACATGGCTCTAAATTAATAAGAAGAATGTGCATTGTTTCGATATCTCTACTTATTCACTAAAAGATGCTTCAAGGCATAACATTTGTTTAACCACATTCTTTTTTGACGTGGTAAAAACCGATCTTTACGTAAACGTTTTTGATGGTTTGTTGCCGCACTTGCATCAATTTCACTATCTAGACCTGTAGAGCCAACCAATGCTGGATACACAGACAACCCTTGACCTGTTTTACTTAACCATGCCTGTAGCTCGACATCTATGGGCGCATAAATCGGCTGGCTTGTTACACGTGTTAAAAATGCTTCTGCACCCTTTTTTGACCAAAGCAAGCCTGTAGTCAACGTTGGGAAGTAATAGGCATGCAATAGTTCATGTTGCCCTAACTGAGTTATTTTTGCAGACAACTTTTTCTTCTGTGCAGCCAAATGAATCAAATGCCAATCTGAATGCTGGTTTTCCTCGAGCCACTTAAGCAATTCAAATACATTTGCACCCAAATCACAGCTTAACTTTAAATCATCTTCAAGTACCACACCATAATTTGCTCCAGAAGCCAAAAAAGCTTCTACTGCCTTTTGATGGCTTAAGTAGCAACCAATTTCAGCACCAAGCAATGCTCTACCTGTAAAAGCATGTGCTTTTTTATCATCATAATTTGAGTAAGATGAAAGGTCCATCTGACGTCCATCTACCGCTGATATTTTTGTATAGTGGATGTCTTGTGCAGACAGTTCCGCATCTGCTTTACTCAAACGCTCTACGCTAGAGTCTAAATTAATCAAATAAAAAGAAACGTTCATGCTCTAACTCAATCTATTAACCAATGTCACCACCACCAACTTACTGCCACGCCTGTTTAATCCAGTCCGATGGCAATACGTAGCGATACCATTTACCACCACCACCATTAATAGCTTCTGGTGGATTAATCTCACCATGGAAAACAATAATTTTGACATCTTTTGGTTTTACAGGTGGCTTAAAGTAAGCCAATGGTATTTTTTGCAGACAATGGTATTTATAACTTTTACACCACTCTTCAGGCCAGTAAGTAAGCGTACTGTGTTTATCTATAAACCATGATAAATATGATTGTTCGTGACGAAAGTTTTTACGAATCTCGTTAAAGTTTTCTCTAAAGTATGGCAATACATCTGGGAAAGCACCGATTTTAAAACGATATACCGAGCTATTTCCCGTAATACGCCATGGACGCTTCCAGTCGTGAATAATTAAAAAGTCGCCTTTTTGCTGAAAAAAACAGTCTATATTATCTACAATCACCACATCTAGGTCTAAAAATAAGGCATTGCCTTGTAAACCATACAAATCAGGTTCAAAAGTCGACAATTTATTCCAGCCACGTTCAGGGCTACCTTTTGGTAAATCAAGCGGTGGTATTGGATAGCACTCGACTTCGGGTACAATTCCTTCGCTGATATCTGTTAAACACACCATTTTAAACGGTAAAGTTAAGTGTCGGCTCACCATGCTATATAAGCGGTTTACATATTCTGCACCATACTTTGTGCCCCATTTCATACACAAAATAATGTTGTCTTGTGCATCTGGTACATTGATTGGTTGCGAATCTGTCATGCTACTTTCACCCGCCACATTTGGCTTACACTGTATGGTCTAAAATAGTTTAGCATAAAGCCTATCTGACAGACATAAAAAAAGCGAAACCGAAGTTTCGCCTTTTTGCTTAGTTGATATACGTCAACCAGTGCTCATACTTCGGATTTCTACCTTGTATGGCATCAAAAAACGTTTTTTGGATTTCCGTGGTAATTGGACCACGTACACCTTCACCAATTTGACGGTCATCATATTCACGAATTGGCGTCACTTCAGCTGCAGTACCTGTGAAAAATGCTTCATCTGCAATGTAGAATTCATCACGCGTGATACGGCGTTCAACCACTTCATAACCCAAGTCTTTTGCAATGGTAATCACTGTTTGACGAGTAATACCATCAAGCGCACCACCAGCCAAGTCAGGCGTATGTAACACACCATCTTGAATTAAGAATACGTTTTCACCTGCACCCTGACATACAAACCCTTGTGGGTCCATCATCATGGCTTCGTCATAACCTGCTTGTGCAACTTCTTGGTGTGCCAAAATAGACACAGTATAGTTACCACATGCTTTTGCTTTGCACAT
Organism: Acinetobacter rathckeae; assembly: GCF_015627125.1. Classification (GTDB taxonomy): domain Bacteria; phylum Pseudomonadota; class Gammaproteobacteria; order Pseudomonadales; family Moraxellaceae; genus Acinetobacter; species Acinetobacter rathckeae. The sequence continues at coordinate 68,461 of NZ_VTDO01000003.1, forward strand.
GGTTACATTTGGATGATGATGCGTGAACGATGACGTTTTTACACGAATGCCTTTCGCCATTGCTTCTTCACCCAAGTAAGCACCCCAACCCCATGCAGCAACTGCAGCATGAATTGAGTTACTTGTTGAAGAGATTCCTAATTTTTCTGAACCAATCCAAATAAATGGACGTAAGTAACATGAGTTCAGTTTATTTTCACGAACAACATCAATTTGTGCTTGTTCAAGTGTTGCTTGATCAAACGGGACTTTCATTTGATAAATTTTTGCAGAATTTAACAAACGCTTAGTGTGTTCTTTTAAACGAAAAATTGCAGGGCCTTTTGGGGTTTCATAGGCACGAACACCTTCAAACACACCCATACTATAGTGTAATGTATGTGTAAGGACGTGTACTTTTGCATCACGCCAATCTATTAATTTTCCATCTTGCCAAATAAAACCATCACGATCAGCCAAGTTCATGGCACACACTCCAAATTTTTACATTATTATTACTGCTCGGTCGCATCGCTTTGTGCCACTGAGTCAATCAATTTATGCCATAGCTTGCAAACGATGTCACGGGTAGTTTGCCAATCCGCAGCACAAACTTGCATATTATGGTTTGCAAGGGCTCTTCGGTGGCTTGTCGCTCGTTCGCTGAGATAAGCGTGAATCAAATTCTGTGATTCGGTTGCGGATAAATAACCAAATCTGGCAGCATCTTCTAAGATTCGAACATTGTCAGGATAGCGGGCGAGATCTGGGTTCGCGTGGCTTCCTAACAACACGATATACTGTGCCATAAATTCGATGTCAACGATACCACCTGAGTCCTGTTTTAAGTGAAAAATTCCTTCTTTTTGTGCAATCTTACTCGAACCTAGATGATCTTTCATTTTCTGACGCATGTTTTTAACCTCTTGTGCCAGTGATTTTGGCTCTCGCACTTGAGTTAAAATTTCGGCTCGAATTCGTTCAAACTGTTCACATAATTGTGCATCACCTGCAATAGATCTGGCACGAACCAAAGCCTGATGCTCCCATAGCCAAGCACTTTGCCGTTGATAACGCGCATAGGCATGTATACTGGTCACCAACACCCCTGCTTCACCCGATGGACGTAAACGGGTATCTATTTCATAGGCTCGACCATCTAGAGTTTGTGTGATCATGAGTGACATAAATTTTTGTGCCACTTTAAATGCAAACTCAAACCCTGTAATGGCTTTACGGCCATCAGTATCTGCTTGTTCGTCTAAATCATGAATAAATACTAAATCTAAATCTGAGCCGTAACCCAGCTCAATCCCTCCAAGTTTGCCATAACCAATCACGGCAAAACGATGCTGTGCCAAATGACAGCGTTGCCCTTGCATATCTAATGGAAAACCAAAACGTTGTGCCACCGCTTGATAGGCCAAATGTAATGTGGCTTGAACACAGGTTTCTGCAATATCTGTGAGGGCATCAGACACTTTCATGAGTGGACTTTCTGCCAATACATCACTTGCCGCCACACCCAGTACATAGCTTTTTTTAAATAAGCGTAATACCCGCATTTGGTCTTCAACTTGATCTATTTCTACACGCAACAACTGATGACGCAGTGCATCGACCAAGTCATGTTTTTTCGGCAACTCAAAGTCCATGGTCAGAAAATCATCTAACAACACTGGATATTGCGTCAACTCAGCACAAATCCATGGACTCACTTCTGCCATTTTCACCAGCCGTTGCAATGCACCTTTGCTTTCAATCAACATGACAAAATACACACTACGACGCATAATCGACTCAATCAAAGGGATTAAGTGCTGTATAGCAAGTTGTGGTTCAGAGAGTTGCAGTACTTGTGTGATACATAAAGGCCAAAAGGTTTTTAAACGCTCTAATGCTTTGGCAGGCATTTTTTGCAAGCTATGACTCGCCCAAAATTGCGTGACCAAAGCATAACTTGCATCATCTAAAGCTGTTTTGAGTTGCTCATCTAAGTGTTGAATTGATGTCGTATTTTCTTTGGGAACATGATGCTGTATCAGCTTTTTAAACTGCTCACTTACCACCTGACGTTTTTGGTCTAATACGTGTAAAAAGCGATCCCACGATGAAAAAGCAAGCGTCATCAGTAAACACTGTTGCAACTCGGGTGTGGTCGGTAAAATTTGGGTTTGTTGGTCATCAATCGCTTGAATGGCATGTTCTACACGGCGTAAAAATAGATAAGCATCTGTGAGCGTATCTACTTCTGTTTGTGAGAGTAATTCTGCGGTTGCCAAATGGCTTAAATTGGTCAGACAAGAACGGTCTTGTAACTCAAGTTTTGAGCCACCATAAATCAGCTGAAACACTTGCACAATAAACTCAATTTCACGAATTCCTCCTGCACCCAATTTAATATCATCTTTCGACTGACGACGTTCCACTTCACGCTCAATCAGCGTTTTCATTTCTCGCATGGCTTCAAAAGCTGAATAGTCAACATAACGGCGAAAAACAAAAGGGCGTGTCATCTGTAGTAGTGCTTGCCCTGCTGAACCACCACTGACAACTCTGGCTTTAATCCACGCATAACGTTCCCACTCACGGCCATGTTGTAGTAGGTATTTTTCTAAAGCGGCGTGACTGACAGCCAATGCAGAGCCATCCCCCCAAGGGCGTAATCGCATATCTACCCGAAATACAAAACCATCAGCACTCACATGGTCTAGTAAATAAATGAGTTTTTGCCCCCACAACACACAAAACTGTTGTACATCTATACACTTTTTGCCGTTGGTTTCACCTTGCTCATCAAATGCAAAAATAAGGTCAATATCACTCGACAAATTCAACTCTTGTGCACCAAGCTTACCCATTGCAATCACAATTAAGTCTTGTACTGCCCCATCGTATCCAATCGGTTCGCCATACTTTTCCACCAAAGCAATACGTGCAAATTGCTTAGCCACAATCATTGAAGCATCAGCAAAATCAGACAATTCTTGAGTGAGTGCAATAACATTGGTCAGTTGATTCACATCTTGATAAATCCAACGAAACATGAGGCGTGCGCGTAATACACGTAACGCTTTCATAAACTCATGTTCATTTGAAAGATGGCTGACGGCTTGGGTGACTAAATGTTGTATATCTTGCCGAGTTAAAACCTGCTGAAATGGGTATTGCTGTTGATCTTGTTGTATTTCATCTGCATACACTTGCCAAACGTGCTTAGCATAACGACTGGCATGCTGTGTTTTTTCTAACTGTGCTATGTTCATTGTTTAATAGCCGATTTTGATTATGCCCCTAGCATAACCTGACTTTTCAGCACTGTCTTTGTTTTATACTTCAGTAAGCGTATTGCTTTGTGCTTCAAATGTAGAGGTCTGCTGTGTAGGCAACTGTACTATAAATGTTGTGCCACAACCCTCTTCAGACTGCACAGTAATCTGACCTTGGTTTAAATCCACAAAACGCTTACACAATACAAGCCCCAAACCTGTGCCTTTTTCCCCATTGGTACCTTTCAAAGTGGTTTTTATCTTTGGCTCAAAAATAGTATTTTTTTGTATTTCATTCATGCCTAGCCCTGTGTCAGAAATAGACAATTCTATACATTGCTCTATTTTCTTAACCGAAATACGGACTTTGCCTGATCCATCTTGCTGTGTAAATTTCAAAGCATTCGAGACAAGGTTTTGTAAAATAGAAGTGACCATATTTAGGTCTGCATAAACATATGTTTTTTCAGGTATGGCATCAATCAGTTCGATATGTTTACTATAGGCCAAACTGCTCAACACATTGCTGACAGTTTGGCTGGCTTCTTTTAAATCAAAACGTACAGGGTGATAGACAAAACGCCCACCCTCTGCCATGGCCCAGTTTAGTAAGTTTTCAAGCAAATGATAGGTCGCTTTCGCCGTATCATTTAAATAACTGGCAATATTTTTCACACTTGATGCATCTAAACTTTCAAGCTCATCCGCCAACACTTCTGAAAAACCTAAAATGCCATGAAAAGGGGCTCTTAAGTCATGGGCAATAATTTGTAAAAATTTGGTTTGGCTAAAGTTAAGCGCAACGATTTGCTCATGTGTCTGCAAAAGTTCTTTATGCTGTTGTTCAAGGCCCACTTGTTTTACGTAGTCTTCACATAATTCAAATGCTAATGCAGTAAAGTCTGTGTCAAACGTTTGATGGTTTTGATCAAAGACACAAATATGTGCCACACCATTTGAATCTGCATCATGCACTGCAAAAGAAACTAAGCGATTCACCGCCCCAAAGTATTGTTCAATATATACACGATACTGTAAATATTGTGGGTGTTTTTCATCAAGTATTTGTTGCGGATGTAACTGATTTAAATGCTGAAATAACGCTGTACTACAAGGCACATGCTGTAGGAATGTCTGATCTGCGGTTAACACTTTCGCATCTAATTGATTTGGCAAAATTGCAATCACATGATGTGCTCGCAGTATTTTTTTTATTTTCAGCAAAAGCTTTGTTATATGATCATCTGATGTAGAGCAATGTGTTGGCACCACAGGTGTACCTACCGAAATATCGTCAGTATTTTCCACGCAAAGCGACTGTAGTGCCATAATTTATTTCTCTTAAAAAGTTCTTATTGGAATGAGAGAACATGTATGCATAGTGTTAACATTTTTTACAAAAAAATCAAACAATGAATCACTTTTTTACACTTTATAGGCAGAGGTCTTTTAATGTTGTTCATTTAAAATGATCTGATAAAACGCAAGGTCCAACCAACGCCCAAACTTAAAACCAACTTCAGACAATGTACCTGCATGGGTAAAGCCAAGTTTGTTGTGTAAAGCAATACTCGCCACATTACTGGCATCTATAGCACCAATCATGGTGTGCATACCTTGCTGTTTGGCTTTTTGAGTCAGTGCTTTAATCAGCTCTTTGGCCAAACCTTTCCCTCTATATGCTTGATGAACATAGACTGAGTGCTCAACTGTATACAAATTGGCTGGAAATTGACGAAATGAACCATAACTTGCAAACCCCATCAGCACACCCTGTTCATCTTCTACGCCAATCACAGGAAATTGATGCATCGTTTTGCTTTTAAACCAACGCTCCAAATCTTGTAAGCTACGCTCTTCGTACTCATAAAGTGCAGTTGAGTGCAAAATAGCATCATTAAATATCGTTAATATCTGTGAAGCATGTTGCTCAAAATGACACTCAACCACGTTTACTGTATTCATCTGCGATCACTGATTAAAAACTCGTTTGCATAATATAGGTTTTAAATAATTTTACAGCTTATTTTCGTAGCATTTGCTGAATACGTTTTTGCTTCCAACGTGCAACTGCATCTTTTAAAATAAAAATACGTAACCAAGCAAATAATATGACAGCACCCCAAGAAATAATTGGAAATATGGCCCAAACCACTTTAGGAGTAAAGATATAATTAATGAGTGCCAAAAGACTACACACCACAACATAACTGATCAGTGATGTATAAAAACGACTCTCTTGCTCAACTCGTTGCTCAGCTTCACGTACTTTATGGGTCACTGTCTCATCTACATTGTCATCAACCGATGCAATAGATAAATCATATACACTGACTTGAAATACTGCAGCTAAGGCACTTAACGTTTCCAAGCTGGGTTTTTCTCCATTTTCTACACGTTGAATAGTACGGACACTTAAGGCTGTCATTTCTGCCAATTGCTCTTGTGACCATGCATGCTTTAAACGGTAGTACTTAATTTTATTTACTGTATTCATGATAAACCCTTGATTGGACTGTTTAAACCACAGTAGCTTTATACATAGCAATACAACACGACAGTAAGCTGACAGTAACATGTCAAAGACCTGACATCTAAATAACAACACACCTTTGTTTAAGTTTTAGACTTTTTTGTTTTAAAGGGTGATATCTTAAATCTTTTGAACACTTAGATGATTGATGCCTGAATAATTTGCATTTCCTTGCTTAAGTTAATATCCAAACAATAAAAAACCCCGAAGCATTATGAGGCTTCGGGGTTTTCCGTAAAATTTGTTAACCAGCTTATGGTCCCGAGGGTCGGACTCGAACCGACACGTCATCTCTGACAGTGGATTTTGAGTCCACCGCGTCTACCAATTTCACCACCTCGGGGCAGTATGGTTTGTTCGATGTATACTACTCGTTTTTTTTCTCATGTCAATTGATAGCCGTTTCTTTTGCTTACTTTTAATACACTCAGCATCAGTAGCACATTTCGCATCGCATAAAAAAAACGTTTATAATGCCCCAAATTCTCTTTACGTTATTTCTATGCAACTGTCTGACTTTAACTTTGACCTGCCCGATGAACTGATTGCACGTTATCCTCTTCCTGAACGCAGTGCCTCACGTCTTCTACATATTGATAAAACAGGTCAATACCATGACCATCAGTTTACAGACATCATAGACCTGCTAAACGAAGGCGATCTTTTAGTGCTTAATGACACCAAAGTCATGAAAGCACGCTTAAAAGGCAAACGTGCCACAGGTGGGTCAATTGAAATCTTAGTAGAGCGTATGCAAGACCGCTACATTGCACACTGCCATATTAAGTCAAGCAACTCACCTAAAGCAGGTGCAAGCCTATTTATTGGAGATGATCTTGTAGAGGTCACCGTTCAAGGTCGGCATGAAAATTTATATATCGTCGAGTTCTCTCAACCTATTTTAGATGTGCTAGATCGTTACGGCAAACTACCTATTCCGCCTTACTTTAACCGTGAAGCAGAAGATATAGACACCGAGCGTTATCAAACAGTATTTAATGACCCAACTAAACTTGCTAGCGTGGCTGCACCGACTGCCAGCCTACACTTTGATGAGCAACTGCTAGAAAAGCTCAAACAAAAAGGCATTACAACGGCTTTCGTCACCCTACACGTGGGTGCAGGGACATTTTTACCTGTACGTACAGACAATATTGAAAACCATATCATGCATAGCGAATGGTGTGACGTACCTCAAAGCACCGTCGCGCAGATTCAGGCCGTCAAAGCCCGAGGTAATAAAGTCATTTCAGTCGGTACAACAGCCACACGTGCCATTGAAAGTGCAGCCCAAGCTCATCAAGGTCAATTGGCCGCATGGACTGGCGACACACAAATTTTTATTTATCCAGGTTATCAGTTTTGTGTGGTTGACCGTCTCATCACAAACTTTCACCTCCCTGAGTCAACATTACTGATGCTCGTTTCAGCGCTCTCAAACAGAGACAATATTTTAAATGCCTATCAACATGCGGTTGCAGAAAAATACCGTTTCTTTAGCTACGGTGATGCCATGCTGATTGATCAATACCAAGCACCATAAAATGTATCTATTAAAACCCTAGCTTCATACAAAAACCTTTAATAAAAGGTAGCATCGTTGTAGAGAATCTAGGAAAATAGCCACCTTACCCAAAATGGCAAATGCCCAATATCAGCGAACTGTTTTTTCGCCTTGATTCGGATGAAATATGAAATTTGAAAAACTAGGTCAATCCGGCCGTGCCCGCCGTGGTCGTTTAACCTTAGAACACGGTGTAGTTGAAACGCCCATTTTTATGCCTGTTGGTACTTACGGTACAGTCAAAGGCATGTTGCCACGTGACATCGAAGAGATTGAAGCCCAAATTATTTTAGGCAATACCTTTCATTTATACTTACGCCCAGGCCTAGAAGTGATTAAAGAACATGGTGGCTTGCATGAGTTCATGAAATGGAACAAACCTATTTTAACCGATTCAGGTGGCTTCCAAGTGTTCAGCTTAGGGGCAATGCGTAAAATTAAAGAAGAAGGTGTAACCTTCCGCTCACCCATTGACGGCTCAAAAGTGTTTTTGTCACCTGAAATTTCTATGGAAATTCAGCAAACACTGAACTCAGATATTGTGATGATCTTTGATGAGTGTACACCATACCCTGCCACACATGAGCAAGCACAGCAGTCTTTACAACTCAGCTTACGTTGGGCAAAACGTTGTAAAACAGCACATACCGAAAACAAAAACCCAAATGCATTATTCGGTATTATTCAAGGCGGTATGTACGAAGACCTACGTGATGAATCACTCAAAGGCTTGTTAGATATCGACTTTGATGGTTATGCCATTGGTGGCCTTTCGGTTGGTGAACCTAAAGAGGAAATGATCAAAGTACTGGATTATTTACCTGCAAAAATGCCTGAAGATAAACCACGTTACTTAATGGGCGTGGGTAAACCTGAAGATATTGTGGAAGCTGTACGCCGTGGTGTAGACATGTTTGACTGCGTGATGCCAACCCGTAATGCCCGCAACGGCCACTACTTTGTCACAGATGGCTTAGTCCGAATTCGTAACAGTAAGTATCGTCATGATCAAAGCCCTTTAGATCCACACTGTGACTGTTATACTTGTAAGAACTTTACCCGTGCATATTTATATCATTTGGAAAAATGTGGTGAAATGCTCGGTTCAATGTTAGGTACAATTCATAATTTACGTTATTACTTACGCCTAACTGAAGCAATACGCAATGCACTTGATGAAGGTACTTTTGATGCGTTTGTGACAGATTTCTACACTCGTCGTGGATTAGAAGTCCCTCCTTGCCCTGCTGAGTAATATGCCTGTGCATTTGCGCTTAGAGGCAAGACAAGGTACATTGCATATTGAAAAGGTATTTTGTTTTTAGTTCGATTATTTAGGAAACTCAAATGAGTCTGTTTATTTCTACAGCTTATGCTGCTGAAGGTGCTGCCCAACAACCAAGCATGATTGCAAATGTTGGTATGATTGTTGTTTTTGTTGCTATTTTCTACTTCCTGATTTGGCGTCCTCAATCTAAACGTGCTAAAGAACACCGTACCCTCATTGAAAGCCTAGGTGTAGACAGTGAAGTGGTATTTGCAGGTGGCCTAATGGGTCGTATTAAAAAAATTGAAGGCGACTACGCTGTTGTTGAAATGAGCCGTGGTGTAGAAGTAAAAATTCAACGTTCAAGCGTTGTTTCTGTATTACCTGAAGGTACTTTAGAGAGCCTTTAATTGTTTCTATCTAAGTCGTGCAATTGCACGACTTTCTCATATTAAGAAGATAAGAAATGCGTTACCCAGCATGGAAATATTTACTCATCATTGTTGTTTTAGTGATTAGTACATTGTATGCACTGCCAAGTTTGTACCCAGATGAACCTGCCGTGCAGATCTCGGGAGCTAAGGCTGGCACGAGCATCGACCAATCTGTTTTACAAAAAGCAGAGCAAATTCTCAAAAGCCAAAACATTCAAAGTCACGACAACAGCTTTACCAATAATGCTGCTTTACTTCGTGTCAATAACACGAGCGTGCAATTACAAGCACAAGATGCTTTACGCCGTGGTTTAGGCGATAACTACGTTGTGGCATTGAACCTTGCACCAACCACTCCAACATGGCTACAAAAAATTGGTGCAAAACCAATGAAACTCGGCCTAGATTTACGTGGTGGTGTACACTTCTTACTTGAAGTGGATATGGATAAAGCCATTGCACAACGTATGGATACCTCAACAACAGATATCCGCCGTCAATTCCGTGATAATAATATTAAGTTTAATAGCTTAACACTCAATAATAACGCCATTACGATTGCTTTTGCAGACAATGCTGACCGTGACAATGCTATGGGCTTCTTACGACGCAATGGCAATGAATACACACAGCAAGCACTTGCAACAGATACAGGCCCGACACTTCGTTTAACCTACACCGATGCACGTAAACAAGAAATTCAGTCTTATGCAGTCAACCAAAACCTCACGACTCTACGTAACCGTATTAATGAGTTAGGTGTGGCTGAGGCAGTTGTACAAACTGAAGGGAGCAACCGTATTGTAGTTGAACTTCCGGGTGTACAAGATACTGCAGAAGCAAAACGTGTATTAGGTCGTACTGCAAACTTAGAGTTTCGACTTGTTGCTAACCAAAATGATCAATTTATTAGCCCATACACAGGCAAATATAATGATCAGCCACTCCCAGCAGGCACAGAAGTTTTTGCTTATCAATCTTTAGATAGCGGTCGTCAACTTTTACTACAACGTAACCGTATCTTAACAGGTGAACGTGTACAAAATGCTTCGTCTGGCTTAAGTCAAGATTCTGGCGGTGCAGAAGTGAACATCACACTAGATAGTGCGGGTGGTAAACTGATGTCTGATGCTACTCGTAGTGCTGTTGGTAAACGTATGGCTGTATTGTTTATTGAAAATAAACAAAAAATTAGCTATGTGACAGACCCTACAACAGGTGCTCAAACAGAAGTTCGCACCCCGTATACAGAATCAGTGGTGATTAATGCGGCAACAATTCAGCAAACGCTAGGTTCACAGTTTAGAATTACTGGTCTAAGCTCACCACAAGATGCTGCTGAACTTGCACTTATGTTACGTTCTGGGGCACTTGCTGCACCAATGTACTTTGTAGAAGAGCGTGTTGTTGGCCCAAGCTTAGGCCAAGAAAATATTGATAAAGGTATTTTATCTACTCAAGTGGGCTTTATTTTAGTCGCCATTTGGATGGTGGTATTCTTCCGTGTCTTTGGTTTAATTGCCAACTTTGCATTGGTATTTAACCTTGCAATGATTTTAACCGTCATGTCATGGTTAGGTGCATCATTAACCCTACCGGGTATTGCAGGTATTGTCATTACCATTGGTATGGCTGTCGATGCAAACGTACTGATTTGTGAACGTATACGAGAAGAAATGCAATGGGGTTCATCGCCTAAACAAGCGATTGTTGCAGGTTATGACCGTGCCTATAATACTATTTTCGACTCGAACCTTACGACGTTCATTGTGGCATTTATTCTATTTGCCATTGGTACAGGTCCAATCAAAGGCTTTGCGGTTACACTCATGATTGGTATTATTTGCTCAATGTTCACTGCAATTACTGTGACTCGTGCCATCGTACAACTGATTTACGGTAAGCGCCGTAACTTACAAAAGTTGAGTATCTAAGGAGATTATGATGACCAAAGCGACTCAACCTGAAAAACAGTACAGTACGTCAGAAAGTGAACGCATTATTCCGTTTATGAAAATTGCGAAACCTGCTGCGATTATTTCAATATTAATCACGCTTGCCAGCTTATTTTTCATTGGTTATAAAGGGCTTAACCTTGGTCTAGACTTTACTGGTGGTATTGCTGCAGAAGTGACCTATCAAAAAGCGGTAGAGCCTGAGCAACTGATACAAACATTGGAAAGTGCTGGTTTTAAACATACCGTTGTACAAACCTTAGGGAGTAATACAGACCTGCTGGTGCGTATGCCTGTACAAGAGATTAAAGTTGAAGACTTAAACAACACATTGTCTAAAGCAGTGCAGCTACCAAACAATACGGGGACTTTACACAAAGTAGACTCGGTTGGTGGTCAGGTAGGAAATGAGCTATACCTTCGCTCAGCAGGTGCTGTCGCACTTGCCCTCCTATTAATGCTGATTTATGTCACCATTCGATTTGAGTTTAAAATTGCAATGGGTGCGATTTTGTCATTATTCCATGACATCATTGCAATTTTAGGCATATTTGCGCTGATGCAGTGGCCATTTGACTTAACCGTTTTGGCTGCAGTACTGGCTGTGATTGGTTTTTCTTTAAACGATAATATTGTCGTTTCTGACCGTATTCGTGAAAACTTCCGAAAAATTCGTGGAGCAACACCAACAGAAGTGATTAATAGTGCGTTAACAGAAACCCTCAGACGTACATTCCATACCTCTATGACACTAACTCTTGTGGTTGTGGCTATGATGATCTTGGGTGGTGATGGCCTGCATTGGTTCTCTGTAGCCATGTTTGTGGGTATTTTTGTAGGTACTTATTCTTCAATTTATATTGGAACAGCATTTGCACTATGGCGTGGTATTAACCGTCAAGATTTCCTTGTGCAAGTTAAACCAGAGTTTGAAGAAGAGCACCATAATATTCCTTAAGCTTACTACTTTGAATCAAGCAGATGCGCTCTATACATAGGGCGCATTTTTTATACTAGTTACTTCAATACTTTATATCCACTGAATCTCAAACTTTTTATCACTTGCAACTGTAAGCATAGACTCTTCTAACTTTAAACTTTGATAATAAAAGCGACCTATTTTTTCATGATCAACAATCCCTTCTAAATTTTCAGGGTGTGCTTGAGTATTTAAAGTTTTTAAATTTAACCGAATACCTAAACTATGGGCTTTAAGTACAGCCTCTTTAATTGTCCATACTTGAAACCAAAAGGTGCGATCTTCACCAAGTTTTTTCCACATTAAAAGTTCTTCTTCATGAAAACAGTGTTCGGCCAACGCCTTCATGCGCACATTTCTAGAAAAATCTTCAATATCGACACCTACATTCAATACACTTTGACTATATGCCAAAGCATAGTATCTCTGACTATGTGAATGGTTAAAACTCATTTGTGAACTGATAGGCTTACCAAACGTATTGATTTCTATTTTTAATGGCTGTGTGAGTTGTTGTTGTAATTGCTTATTGCGATAGTCTTGTAACTGCATACGTTGCTGAGTATTTAGGCGAAGGTTTCCTGTATCCTCTATACAAAGAATATCGGTAATTTTCTTATACATTAAATAAATCATTGTTTATATATAAACCCATTTAGCTCATACCGATCATTCATTTGAGAATGCCTCACCTATCTTGAAAAATAGCGACTTAAAAAAACGTATGCTCATAACAAATACATTGTTATGAGCATAATGATATTGCAACAAGTACAGATACTATTTTTATGTAACACGCTTCAGTGAAATTAAGTAGCTCCCTTTGATGAATAACACTCACTTCACCTACACGTTATAGCGTTAAAATTAATATCTCAATTCATCTAGAAAGAAATTAATATTTTACAATATCACCTTTCAAAGCAACACCAGCAACGGCCATGCCTTTATGGCAATCATAAGTCGTTGTACTTTTCACTTCATGAGATTTATAATAGCTCACAATGTTTGTCACAGCATTACCACCACGTTGTTTAGCCACATCTTGTAATTGAATCAGTGCTGAACGTAACACCCAATCACATGACTCTTCAGCAGACTTCGCAAAACCATTGGTTTTTTTATTGGTGATGATGTCTTTTTGAAGAACTTTTCCACCTGACTTTGTATCTGCCAAATAAAACTTGACTGTACCGTCCAACGTACCATCAGAAACAGCTTTTTGTACTGCATCATTAAAATTTAACTGATGTATTTTATCTGCAGCTTGAACCGTTGTCACACCAGCAAGCATACATATGCTCAATAATACTTTTTTAATCATGATGATCCCCTGTTGTAAAAATAATAGACGTATTAATTCCGCCAAATGCAAAATTATTCGTGATTACAGTTTTTGCTTTAATATCACGTGGTTGATCCACGATATAGTCAAGTTTACCACAGTTGGTATCAACTGTTTTTAGATTCAGCGTTGGCATAAACTGTTGACGCTGTAACATTTCAATACTCAGCCATGCTTCTATCGCACCACATGCACCAAGTGTATGGCCAAAATAACTTTTTAATGAGCTAATCGGTTTATAACCCAATACTGATTGCGTAGCTTGCGTTTCTGCAATATCACCATGATCTGTTGCTGTACCATGTGCATTAACATAATCTATATCTTCTGCACTCAGATCAGCTGACTTTAACGCCAACTGCATGCATCTCGCCATACTGTCTTGATCTGGGCGTGTCACATGTGTTCCATCGCTATTACTACCGTAACCCATAACTTCTGCGTAAATATGTGCACCACGTGCAATAGCATGCTCTCGCTCTTCCAAGATTAAACAGCCTGCACCTTCACCAACAACAAGACCGTCACGATCTGCATCAAAAGGGCTTGGTGACAATGACGGTGTATCGTTCATCATACTGGTTGCCAGTAACACATCAAATACGCCTGCACTTGGTGCACTTAGCTCCTCTGCACCACCAGCAAGCATGACTGTTTGCTTACCATACCTAATGGCTTCAAAGGCTTGGCCGATCGACATCGAGCCCGATGTACATGCACTTGATGTCGGTAAAGATAAGCCTTTAATCCCAAAATAAACGCTCATATTGACTAAGCTAGTATGTGCCATCATACGAATGTACGTTGTGGCATTCATCTTGTCCATGGTCTGATCAAGGATCATGCTTCCCATTTCACACACAGCATCTACACTGCCTGCAGATGAGCCAAAAGCGATACCTGTTTCACCACTTTGAAGAATTGGATGGTCTAGTAACTGTGCATCTGCCAATGCTTTTTCAGCACTAATCACCGACATTAAGGCAACTCGTCCCATGCCTCGCATCACTTTACGGGTAAAATGCTTTGGCACTGTAAAATGATCGACAGGTCCTGCTAAACGTGTACGTAAATCGGGATAGATCTCCCACTCGTTCATGTAGCGAATGCCATTTTTGCAAGCTTCCATCTGTTTAAAGATATCATCTGCATTTTCGCCCAAAGAAGTAATACCCGACATGCCAGTAACAACAACTCGCTTCACTAGACCATACCTCCATTTACAGAGATCACTTGCCGAGTAATATAAGAGGCTTCATCTGAACAAAGGAATTTAACTAAACTTGCCACTTCATCAACTTGCCCCATGCGTTGCATTGGGATCATTTTCATAGCGTGTTCTTTGACTTCCTCTGTAATCATATCTGTTTCTATGAGGCCTGGTGCGACACAGTTCACGGTAATTTTACGTTTGGCCAGTTCCAATGAAAGGGCTTTGGTTGCACCAATTAAACCTGCTTTGGCTGCACTATAGTTGACTTGGCCTCGATTACCAGCAATTCCAGAAACAGATGACAATGTCACAATACGGCCACCTTTTCTAAGGTGAATCATAGGCATAATCAATGGTTTAATAATGTTATAAAATCCATTGAGTGATGTAGAAACCACTTCATCCCAATCGTTATCTTCTAACATTGGAAAAGCAGCATCTCTTGCCAAACCAGCATTCAGCACAATGCCGTAAAATGCCCCATACTTTTCTACATCTTGCTCCAACACCTGCTTACATAGCACCCGATCATTCACATCAAACATCAGTACATGACTTTCTTGGCCCAACTGCTGAATATGCTGTGTAACCTGATCTGCATCTGCTTGGCTTGAACGAGCATGCACCGTCACATCAAAACCTGCGCTGGCAAGTTGTAAAGCAATAGCTCGTCCTATGCCTCGGCTTGAACCTGTCACTAAAATACGTTTTTTCATTTAACTCATTCCTTCTTCGGGTTCGTACACACTCAGCAGTGCGGAAATCTTATGGTCTTCATACTCTATTTCACACAAAAATTGCCCCAAACCCTCATGTGAGTATTCACGCTGAGCATGAATCTTTAATGTTTTTCCTAAAGTAAAATAAGCCATCGGCAAGACCATTCTCCGAGTACCTAACAAATACCCAATTCTTGGCGCACGCTCAGACTTACTCCCCTGAAAACCAGCATACGCACTAATGGTTTGTGCCATAATTTCTATGCTAACCCATGTAGGTAAACCTTCTTCTTGAACAAACATCAGCTCAGAGGTAATCTCTAATGATGCTTCTATACTGTTCTCAGTGACTGTAGTCACGGTATCTATAAAGACCATTGGTTTTTGGTGTGGAATATAATCTATTGCATTCATGATTTAGATATCCCAAAAACAAGACTCACATTGCTACCACCAAATGCAAATGAATTACTCATCACATAACATATCGGTTTATTCATCTTATAATCTCGCACATAATTCTGATCTTTTAATTGCATGTCTATTTCACCTGACTGATGTAAAGGAAGCCACGATTGATCTAATAAAATGCGATAACAAATATATGCTTCGAGTGCACTCGCCGCACCTAAGCAATGCCCTGTTTTATGCTTAGTACTACTTAGAGCCACATTGTTTTCTCCAAACACTTGGCGAACAGCGTGAATCTCCATGGCATCATTTTGTGGTGTAGCAGTACCGTGTAGGTTAAGATAATCAATACAAGATGGTGAAATTGCAGCAGCATCTAAAGCTCTACACATAGCTGATTGTGCACCTATGCCTTCAGGGTGTGGTGCTGAAATATGCCATGCATCCATAGACTCCCCATGCCCCATGAGCATAACTGGAGCAACGTCTTTCGTGAGTAGAAATAAACTGGCTGCTTCACCAATATTAATTCCATCACGGCGTTGACCACAGGGCTGACACTGTTGACTAGACAGACTTTCTAAGCTATTAAAACCATTGAGTGTTAACTGGCATAGTGTATCTACTCCACCAACCAACACCGCATCAGCAAGCCCAGCTTCAATTAAACGCTGTCCTGCGGCAAATGCTTTTCCACTCGATGAACATGCTGTAGAAATGGTATACGCAATCCCTGTCCAGCCCAAGTGTGCTTGTAGCCCTCTCGCTAAGCAACCCATCTCTTGTTTCTTATATGACACAGCAACATTTTTCTGCTCAAAATATTGTTTAAGAACAGGTTCATTGTCAGCAATACCTGATGTTGATGTACCAACAATGACCGCAAGACGGTTTTGATCTATATTTTTAATATGAGCATCTACACGATCTTTGATTTTTTCAAGCGCAGTCAATGCTAAACGAAAATTTCGTGAATCAATCGCCTTCATGGCTGTTGGTAATTCAGCACTATACAAATCACCCTGATATGCACCCACCTGCACCGTCTGATCTGCAAGCAGATCAGACCTTAAAGTCAGTGTATTTTCAGATGAAGTTAATGCCGCTTTTACATCATCACCCAAACTTGATAAGCCTATACCACACGCTATACCCACTGCGACCATTTTATTTTAATCCTTCAGGTATTTGACTAAATACAATGCTATAAGGTACTTGTACATTGTGAAGTACCACTTGCTGTGGTTGGATATCAATATTTAAAACACGTACGTTGTTAATATCAATATACTTTTTAGATTGTTCAAAGGTAACATTACTATTTTGTGATTGAAAATTAGAATAAGTGGCGAACAAAATATCTCTCACTAAAAAATCAAATGGTAGTAAACGCATAGCATCTATACGTTGTTGAACATAAACCTGTTTACCATCGAACGTGAGCTGAAAAAGTGGTTGCCCTGTTAAGCTTAAACCCAACATTGACAGTACACCTGCCTTTTGTTCTTGATACAGCAATAGGCTAAACGTGGTCTTTTTCCATTGCATTTCCAACATGTCTTGACGCTGATAATGTGGCTCAATCTGCCAAGCGATTGACTTAAGACCTTGTACTTTCGGTGCTTGGCAAGCCATACAGAGTATAGCCAACCCAACAATCAACAATACTTTAAGACAATGCATGCTCTTCTTCACTTTCACCTTCTCGACAATATTCAGCAATCGCACTTAAACGGCGTTTTGCATTGCTATGGATTGGGTTTTTGGTATCCCATGCATAGCCTGCCAACAAAGACGAAATCATGTTCTGGATTTGAATATTCTTTTTCTGATATGTAGAAAAAACAACATCTTGAAATTCCCCCGTATACCATGCTTCTACATATGCACGAAAGACATCAATGCCTTGACGCAAAGGTTTTTCATATTCCTCAAACCAGTCTACGGTCTCGCCCTGTAACACTCTTTCGACCAATGGCACAGCTAAACTTGCAGACTTTAAGGCAATCGTCACGCCTGATGAAAATACTGGGTCTAAAAACTCACCTGCATTGCCTAACAGTGCATAGTTATGCTGTGCAAGGTGCTTCACATCTGCCGCATAGCCAACCAACGTACGTACAGGTATATCAAATTTTGCATGCTTTAATACCCCAGACAATGCAGGGTCGTCTGCTAAAATACGTTTCAATAACGCTTCAGGGGTACTGTCTTCAAAACCATACTTATCAAAAAAATCTTGCTCTGCAACCACACCAAATGATGAACGGCCATCAGCAAATGGAATGGTCCAATACCATGCTCTATGGTCTTTTTCATGTACAGTAATTAAGATTTTCTCTCGATCAAAAGCCTGATCTACAATGCCATCTTCAACATGTGTAAACAGCGCACGGCGTACAGGAAAATTAGAAGGGCTTTCTAAATCTAAAAGTTTTGGTAAAACACGCCCAAAACCACTGGCATCCAATAAAAATTTAGCCTGTATTTGATACGTTTCTTGTTGTTCAGTCTGAATCGTTAATATAGGGTGTGTAGATTCTACATCTACATTTAACACTTCATGACCAAAGCGAATGTCTGCACCTAAGGCTTGTGCACCTTGGGCTAAAAGGTGATCAAAATTCGCTCTTCTGACTTGCCATGTTGTACCCGGCCCTGCGGTAAACTTTTCTCTAAAATCATAAAAACTGGTTTGTTTCCCTCTCAGAAAACTCGCTCCATTTTTATATTGGAAAGCAAATTTATCAACATTTTCACGTACAATATCGAGCAAGCCCGCTTCTTCCAAAAATACCATAGACTGTGGTAATAATGATTCACCAATACTAAAGCGTGGAAAATGTTGACGCTCTAAAATTGTTACAGCATAGCCTTTTTTACGTAATAAAGCCGCTGCAGAACTTCCAGAAGGCCCCGCCCCAATAATAATAATGTCTGTTTGTTCAATCATGTATTTATCCTTTTTTTAAAGATTTTAGAATTTGATGGTGATGATCAGAAACCGTAAACAACGTTGCGTAAACAAATGAAAAAATAACCCCCAATAACACCGTTAAACCGAAGCAATGAATGGCGTATGTATTGCTAAAAGACAATAAACCAAAGCCCAATAGTGTCGACAACATGCATAAAAACAATGCCATTCCCACAACTTTGCTATGGTCATGCCCATGTCGATAAAAAATAGCGTAATCGACTCCAATACCCAAAATAAGAAATGTGCCCATGAGGCTAAATAAATTAATCTCTACACCTAAAAACGATTGAACTGCAAAAGTCGTGAGCAGTGCCATACTGACAGGCAACATGAGCGGAACAATCGCACTTAGACCATAAATAACACCAAGCCCTATCGCAAGCCCAAGCAGTGCATAAATCAAAAGTTTGGTTGCCTGTTGTCTATGGTCTTTAAACATATCTGATAACGTTTGTATCGGCTGTTGATAATGAACTTGTGATGTCTGTAAAGCCTTAAGAACACTAGGTTTTCCTTGGACTAAAACAAGGCGTACATTTTTATTTTGCTGTAAAAAAAATAAAGGATGCGTTTGCATATCTGCAACGTTCAGTATTGGCTGATTGTATAGCTGTTTTTGCCATGCTAAAAGATCATTAATAGGAATATTCGTTGCACGTGCATATCCTTCAAGTACAGTAGGTGACAAATTCATTAATTGTTTTTTATTGTCTTCTTGCTGCTGAGCTGTTGGCAACCACTGCCCCAAAGCTTGAAAATTTTCAACATCACCTTTGGTCTTTAATGTCTTTAGTGTTGTTATTAAATTTTGCTCAAGCTGGTCTGTATTTTTCCCTTCAATAATAAAATAATCTGTTGTTTGAGGCTGTACAAAACGCTCACGAACATAACGATCCTCTTGCTTGAGTTGATCATTCATACTTTGCAGATTACGCACATCATCATTTACACTTAAATGAATAACACCCCAAAAACCAGTCATGACAATAAAAAGAATTGCGCCATAACGCACAGTCTTCTTTTGTTGGAACTTGGTTCTCACAGCACCAATCCAAGCCAAACGTTTCAAAGCAGGTTCTGCATTTAATGCAGGTAATCTTGGTAAAAGTAAAATACTGGTGACCCATGCAGCGCCTAATCCCACCATGGAAAAGACAGCAATTTGCCTAAAACCCGGAAATGGAGAAAAACTCAATGCCAAATATGCCACGATTGTGGTCATAAGCCCCATGAATAAACTTGGGAGCAACGGTTTTAAAATGCTAAAGCCATCATGCTGACGATGCTGTGACTGCAATGCCATAAAGTAAAAAGAAAAATCGACACACACACCAATTAAACTTGCCCCAAAGACTAATGTCATCAGGTGAATTTCATTAAAAATTAAATGTGTAATGAAAAAAGCCACCAATGAGCCACTACTCACGGCAATAAATTCTGTGAGCATTGGGCGTAAGGAACGAAAACCAAACCAGACCAAAAAGATCAAACCAAGACTTGAACCCAAGCCAATGGTAGAAATTTCATTTTGTGCAGACTGTGTGCCAAAGCTTGCAAAAATTAGCGTTCCTGTCCAATGGCTTTGAACAGAAAGATCAGAGAGTGCCTGTTTTTGTGTAGCAATCCACTGCATGGTTTTTTCTTGATCATCAATATTGTAAGGGCTATTTTTTAGCTCCAAAACAATTAATCTAGAAAAGCCTTTATCATCATGTATTGTCGCAAAACCTTGTTCTAAGCGTATATTATTTTGTGTTTGTAATTCGCTTAACCCCATTAAATAACGAGGAAACAATAACAATGGATCTTGCTTTAAAAGTGTTGCTGTTATGGGGATGCCGGGGCTAGAAAACTGCAATACACTGTGTTCAGTCAAAGATGCATAATCTTTATCTTTTAAAAGATCAATATCTGCCTGACTTAACAACCCGACACGGTGTTTAAACAATGTCTGACCAAACTGATCTGCATCAAACTGATGTTGTATCGGCTTTAATACATCTGTGTGTTTTACCGCCTGCGTGATCAACTGTGTCGCTTGATCGAGTGACTGTGCATCTTTTGCATCAAGTACAACAAACACTTTTTGATTCAGCTGATCGCCCATATAGCGCTGTGTATTTTGCAAACTCACATTTTGTTCGGCATCTGGAAGCAAAGCAAAAATATTGGCTTGAATATGAATCCGCTGATTCATCCACAATACAGCGGTTAGAATGCCAACAATGAGTAAAAACAATACCCAAAGATAAGTAAGTTTATTTTGCCAATTGGAAAAGTGCATATTCTTGTACATTTAACTGTTGTGGTTGTGCTGACTGTTGTCTAAAACGAATTGTGGTCGAATTACCCTCTTTTTCATGCAAAACAATTTGATCAAGATATTTCGTACCTTGCATGTCAACTCGATCAAACAATTTTTTAAACAAAGCATTTTTCGGTGTTAATTGCATTTTCCATTGGTCGTTATTTTTTTCTATCGAATTTAGATTAAAGTTTTTGACCAAAGTTGCTTCATCGCCTGCCATCAGCTGTAAAAATAGCGTGGCCATTGAGCCATATTCAGATTGCTGAATATTCATTTCACTCATGGTGCGTTGGGTTTTTTGTATCAGCTTTTTCTCAGTTACAATCAAGTCAGCCTGTACTGGTTGTTTGATTTGCCATAACACACCGTACTGTTGACTAAATAAAACCTCACCTTGTGAGCTAAATGTTCGATTTAAACTCGCCATGCTCTTTTGCTGTTCAAAATGTGCACGTACTGCAGGCATCTGTGCTAACTGTTGAAAAACACTTCGCGCTTGCCCTATATCAGCCATAACCCATGCAGGCATTAAACTGAAAAAAAGAATAAATATCTGTTTCATGCTTCAGTATCCACAAAAAGATCCCACGCATTTAAACGATCAAACAGTATTTTCGGTGACTGCAAACACAGTTCACGGGTCTGCATATTAACTGCGACCTGTGTGGTATAACCTTTGGTCATACGCTTACCTGTTTTAGCATCAAATATAAGATAGTCTATTTTTAAACGATTTTCCCATTCTTTTAGTATGGCTCGCACTCTAATTTTTTGTTGAAATTCAATACCATGAATATACCTCACATGACTATCAATCACAGGCCAAGCATAACCAGACTCGAGCATATCATTATAATTGTAGCCAAATAAATCGAGGAGTTTACAACGTGCAATTTCAAAATATTTAATGTAGTGCCCATGCCAAACAATATTCATGGTATCTACATCATGAAAAGGGATTTCCATTTCAACATCAATATGCATTGTCACTCTCCCACTGTGCTAACAATTCTAGATTTTCTAAACGATCAACCAATTGCTGTAATTCATCTTGCAATGGGCGATCCTCAATCACATATTGAAATGTCTCTTTTGTCCAATCAATAAAGTGTTGTAATTGTGGTGAAACGGCTACATTTTTTAAATACACTGCTTGCGTTGCCGCACAGCTTAAAGCAGCGATCACTTGTTCAGTCAACACCATTGTTCGAGTCGCATCACGAGCAGCGATAGTGCCCATACTGACTTTATCTTGATTATGACATTCTGTTGATCTTGAGAAGATTGAGGCAGGTAACGTTTGTTTCAGTGCCTCTGCTGTCCATGCAGAAACGGCAATTTGTACTGCTTTAAAACCATGGTTTAAAGGCAGTCGCTCTGCTGTTGCACCTGTTAAGTTGCGTGGTAAGCCATGATTCATTTTTTGGTCGACCAACTGTGCCATTTGACGATCCATCAAATCTGCAATGTTGGCAATCATTAACTTCAAACTGTCCATGGCTTGTGCAATATGACCGCCATAGAAATGTCCACCGTGTAATACACGCTGTTCTATTGGGTCTATTAATGGATTGTCGTTACTTGAGTTCAATTCATTTTCAATAAATTGACGCAACCAGACTTTAGAGTCCTCAAATACGCCAATCACATGGGGTGCACAACGTAACGAATATCGGTCTTGTAAGCGTGAGCTTTGATGCGCTTGGTCTGGCTGATATGACAAAAACGCCCTTAATTGTGTAGCAATATGTTGTTGTCCAACATGAGGCTTTTGTGCAAATAGAACTCCATCGAAATGACTGGCGTTACCATCTAATGCCAAAACATTTAATGCAGTAATACAGGTACTTGCCAAACTGATTTGTTCTGCTCTTTTATAATTTAAGCACGCGATCGCAGTCATTACAGCTGTGCCATTCATGAGTGCAAGCCCTTCTTTGGGTCTTAACACAATTGGGTCAAGTGCATGACTTTTGTAAACTTGAGCAATGGGCACAATCTGACCATCAACATAGACATCTCGCTCACCTGCCAAAGCACCTGCAATATAAGACAATGGTGTTAAATCACCACTTGCCCCGACAGACCCTTCAGAAGGAATCATGGGAATCACATTCTCATTAAGCATCCAAACAAGGCGTTGAAGTAGTGCTAAAGATACCCCTGAAAACCCACGAGCCAGTGAGCATAGCCGAGTAATGATGACAGCTCTACCAGTCACAACATCAAGGTTTTCACCCAAACCACAGCCATGAAAGCGAGAGAGCTGTAGTGGTAATTCATTGACTTGATGTATAGGCACATCAACTAAGCAAGAGTCACCATACCCTGTAGTCACACCGTAAATCACACCGTCTTTTTTTAAAAGTTCATCTAAAAAGTCTGCACCTTGCTGAATTTTTTCATTCCAAGCCACACTTTTAGGTAAAGCAACCTGACAGCCATTCTTTGCAACAGCAACAATATCTTCAATAGTGAGTTGCACTTCACCCACGGTTAATATGTGCATAGTTATTTATTCCAAAAATAATAAAAATTAAACCACTGATAAGGTACACGCAGGCAATGTTGCTCGACCAATCGAACATACTGTGTTGCGATGTTGTTCAATGCCTGTTCTCTTGTTTTTCGAGGTAGCTGTAAACATTCAGACATTGGATGAATATGTACTTCAAATGTTTGTTGAACACGGTAACAAAACACGGCAACCACGGGCACTTTCAACAAACTTGCTAAAATCCAAGCCCCTTGTGGCCATAAAGCATCTTCACCTAGAAAATCAATACTGAGAACTCGGTTAGAATGAATTGGTACGCGATCAGCCGCAATAAGCACCCACTCACCCTGTGCTAATTTCTGCTCTAAAAAAATTGCGGTTTCAACCCCCAATTCATCTACAGAAATTAAGTTAATATTGGCTTTGTCACTAATTTTTTGTAAAAATTGATTAAATTTAGAGGCATGTTTTTGATAAACCAACACATTAATTTTTTGCACATGCTCGGCTTTGATTGCACGTAAAAGCTCAATATTCCCAAAATGGGAAACAATTAAAATTAGCCCTTTTTTGTAGTGCTGACTCAAAGATTGATGGCCTGTAATCTGTAAATCTTGCTGAGAAAACTTTCCTAGCCAGCCTTCGATTTTATCTAAAATAGACTGTGAGAAGCTCATGAGATGAGCATAGGTTTGCCTCATGGTTGGGGCATGAGAAAATGGCGAATGCTCACCTGCAAAGACATGTAGTCGTTGTAAATAATCTAGAGAGGCTTTTCTTGATGCTGTCGAAAATAACCAATACCACAGCACAATAAAATATAAAATACACTGAATGAGCCAGCGACCACCTAAACGGTATAACCATAAAATAAGCAGTAAAGGTAACATACCACCTTTTTCTTTCACTTCATTCCAACGTGGTTTTGCCATTTCCGTCTAACCTTTTATGTGATGACGCAATAATTTAGGTAAACGAGCAAGCATGCCAAAAAAAAGTGATGTGTGCATTTTGGTTAACTCAACATTATCATCCCACACTTTAAAATGTGAAATGCCATTTTCAGGATAAATGACCTCTGTTGGAATATTAATAACTGGTGTTCCGTCCCATTTTAAATACACCAATATTTCACTATCAAATCCCATACGTGGGCGTAGCCGATACCTATTCATAATGCTTAAACTGGCATCAATCGGATACACTCTAAAACCGCACATACTGTCTTTAATGTCTAAAGACAACGTATTAATCCATACCCAAATATGCGTGGCATAACGTCCATACAAACGTTTTTTAGGTACAGAAGCATCAAACTTCGGTTGTCCAATCACCATTGCTGTAGGGTTTTGCTGTGCTGCTTCTAAAAATTTAGGAATATCTTGCCAGCAATGTTGTCCATCCGCATCGAGTTGTAATGCATGGCTATAGCCCAAGCGTGCGGCTTGTTTTAAGCCACTCATAACCGCCTGCCCTTTACCCAAATTTTGAGCATGTTCAACTAATATCACAGACTGATGTTGAGCAATACTTTGTAATATTTGTGATGTTTCAGGGTTACTGCCATCATTAACAACAATAATGTCATGATTAAAACTTTTTAAATGATCAATCAACTCATTTAAATAATGTGGATGATTATAAACAGGAATAATAAAGACCATTTTCATGATTGACACTCATATACCAAACGGCCTGAAGCCAATGTTTTATCATTGATACGTATTTTAAAGCTGACTTTTTCTTCCTTTCTAGATAACGTCAATACAATCACCTGATTTGGCTGAATGACCTCTTGAAACTTGAGTTGCTCATAGCCACAACACCAATTTAAATCTGACCAAATTCGCTTTGCAAAATAGTCAACAAATGCAATTTGACCTACACCAGGATAAATAGGATAATTTGGGAAATGACCTTTAAAACACACCAAATCGGCCATAAATTCTAGTTCAAAACAATACTGATCTTGCTCTGTATATTCAGATAAAATCACTGGATATAAGTTTGTATCAAAGAGTGCTTTTAAGTTTTGGCGATTTAACTTTGACTGGCTATTTATAGGCATTTTAGATAAAAACCTCCAACGGCGAGGGATTGCAATTTTTTCAAGCAAACCATCCAACTCTTTTTTCAAACCAGCTACCAAGCCTGCTTTCGGCACTGACTGAAATGCTTCAGATAAAACTGCAACACAAGCCAACATTTGCCGTTGCTCATGTTCGACCACCAATACATGACATTGCTCAATTTCATCAAGTTGTAAAATGGCTTGTTCTATTGAATCTAAACTTAAACGCTTTTCTTCAAGTTTAATAATCCGATCTGCACGACCTAATAACTTAAAACATTGATCTGGAAATACATCTACACGATCACCAGTAAGTACCCAATCGGTGCTCATCGCGTGCATGCTACGCACATGAAGCTGTTGATCTTCAAGAACACCAATGTCTACACCTTGAAAAGCACGCCATAATGCATCATCACATTTTTTATAAGCAATTCCACCTGTTTCAGAGCTACCTAAAATTTCACTAATATCTACATTAATACCTGCTCGAATACCTGTGTCTAACTTTCCACCTGACGAGAAAATAGATGCACATGCAATTAAATCAATATCCGTTGACCAACGTTTTAACAATGCAGGACTAGAAACCAGATGGTTATCAAGATCTTTTTCAACTAATTTATGCTGTAGCTGAGTCACATACTCAGGATAAAGTAATTGCTCACGATAAAAACTTCGACCCGTAACTAAAGGCCATAATAATTTAAACAACAACCCATAAATATGCTGATGACTGACTGTTGCAATCGCTACACTTTGTTTAGGTAAAGAAAAATGTTGCTCCAAACATACAACTTCATTCAAGAGCTGTTTTAAATTTCTCACAATCTGCTTTGGCTGACCTGTAGACCCCGAGGTAAAGAAAACAATTTTAGACTGCTCTAATAATTCAAAATCTATAGACATAAACTGCTGAGAAGGTTGTCGCTCAACAAAACATACGCCTTGATCTTTTAATTGTTGTTCTAAAGTGGCAATACGATTTGGCGGTAAAATCAAAGTTTTGCCTGCCGTAAGCACCGCAAAAAACAAAACTAAAAAGTCATAGCTATCCGTTTCCCACAGTGCCATTTCAGCCGATGGGTTTTTAGATAAAATACCTGCTTGTTGCTCAACATCTTGCCAAAATTCAGAAAATGTAATGGGGGCTAAAAGACTATCCCAACATAAAATGTGATTCGCGTAATCAATATGATTCATTATGAATTTTCTGTTGCCTTTTGCGGAAGATCCATTCACCAAGCAACAGCACCCCCATCATTAAATAAGAAATAAAACCGTTATATAAGACCCAAACCTGTATAGGGAAAAAAAAGACTGTACACAGTGCCAAAACCGCATTGAGTGCAAAAAAAATGCACCATACAACTGTCACTTTTCTCGTCCATATTACCCCTTCTACAGGAAGTGTTGGCTCAAAAACACGAGCAAAACGCTCTATCATTGATGGTGGTTTCCATAACGTATAAGAAAACACACACAGTGCACCAAGGCTCATCACTACTGGATAAAACTTAAGCCCTAAAGTCGATTGGAACACCAAGCTTAAACCACCACAAATCACTGCAAGCCATGTTAAAGGCCACAGCAGATTATTCTTTTTTTGTACAACAACACGTAGTACACCTAGAACCAATAACAACACACTCACCTGCCACACATAGCCATGCGACAAACACCAACCCATTAAAAATGGGTAAAGTGCCAAGAGAATGCCAGTTAAGACAGGAACTATGCCTCGCATTCAGCAGACATTTTTTGTATGACCAACACAACATCATGTACGGTTCTGACATTCTTAAAATCTTCGGGCTGAACCATTTTCCCCGTCAAATTCTTGATTTTTACAACCAGATCAACAGCATCAATACTATCTACATCTAAGTCAGTATATAAATTAGAATCCATATTGACTTTACTTGGTGGAATTTCAAACAACTCATCCATCCACTCACGTAACTGATTTAAAATATACTCTTCTGTTAACATAATAATATCTCTAACATGTGCCTTTTTGTTCAACCAGCTCTACTAATGTATTAATAGATTGAAAATATTTTTTAGTATCTTCTGATTCTGCATTTAAATGAATGTTATAACGCTTTTTCAGAGCAAGCCCCAACTCCAAAGCATCTATAGAATCTAAGCCTAAACCCTCATTAAAAAGGGGTGCTGCATTATCAATATCATCTACGCTTATATCTTCAAGCGCTAAAACATCAATAATCATTTGCTTTAATTGTGTTGCAAGACCACTCATTACTTAGATAACTCTTGATTAAAAAATTGATAAAGATATTGGTTTAAAAGACGTACATTTTTTGGTGTCACCTCAAGCTGAGGAACAACATCTTGAACGTAAATTGGATCCAATACACGAATAGAAATATGAAAAGGCCGATCAGGAATGTGATACCACTTTTCATTTTTGCTGAGTGTCGATGGATTACATGTAATCACGACAGGGCGAATAGGTACATTTGCACGCAATGCAATATTTGCCGCCCCCTTTGGAAGTCATTGATTTTCTTTTCTTTTATTGTTCGTGTTCCTTCAGGAAAAATGACCAATGATGCAGCATTGTCTTCATGTAACCGTGCCACACAATCATTCATAAATTGCTCAGAACCTTGATTCAATATATAGTTTGCATTGGTCACAGGGCCTGCTGTGAAAATATTTTTCCATAAGGCTTGTTTCACCACACAATTTGCCCGCTCCATTAAACCAATAATTAAAACTACATCAATTAATGTCGGGTGATTTGCAATGACTAATTCTTGTTGACTCTCTTTGAGTTTATCTATTCCCTCAACGTCATAGGTCATAATGCCAAGCTTCACCATCATTTCCACAAAATGATAAAAGCTTTGTTTAATCACCGTTTGGGTCACAGCAACCCTTTCTTGTTTATCTAATTTTTTTAGCTTAAGTATTGGCCCTAACAAAGTACCAATCGCAACACCACCCACACCAAAACTGAAGCCTGTTGCGCCAACACGCCAAACATAATTTAATTTTTTCTTTAACACCTTTCCCAGACTCCCTGATTGGACTGTAGTAAGGATTTATCTTCCCAAAAAGCG
Organism: Acinetobacter rathckeae; assembly: GCF_015627125.1. GTDB lineage: Bacteria > Pseudomonadota > Gammaproteobacteria > Pseudomonadales > Moraxellaceae > Acinetobacter > Acinetobacter rathckeae. Next base: position 97,074 of record NZ_VTDO01000003.1, read on the forward strand.
TCAAATTCAACCGTATTGTTATAAGGGTCTAGAACACTTAACTTATCTACATTTAAAATAATATTTGGTTGTTCTAAACTCACAATACCTGCAAGTGCAAATGATTCAAAAGTATCTAAGTCTACATATACATCTGGAATAGGTGCATCATAATAAACAATCAGTGCTTTACTTGCGCATGGTTGGGTTTTTAAAAATGCATATGCTTCAACCACAGCCTCAGGCCATGTTGCACTTAAACTGGTAGATATTGTGTGATCATTTCTTAAAATAGAGTATAAGCCCGATATTGCATTATGCACAGATACTGAAAATTGAGTCGGTGACGGTGTTTCGCCTTGTAATACATCTTGTAAAATTGCAAGTGTTTTGGCCTCATCTCCAAATCGAGAAGCCCAAACAATATAGTCTACTTTATTATTAGATAAAGCATTGAATGCACTATTTAATGCCAATTTGGCAAGTGGAGAGAGTCTACGGCGTTGCATGGCTGGAATTTTTTCTAATGCATCAAACTTTGATGTCGCAACACTTCTAAATAGTTGCTCAACTTGCAACTTTAAGTTCACATTTAATCCATACTTAATAAAAACTTAATTATAACCAAATCACTACAGATACAAAAACAATACGAACATTTTTTTTGTAAAAAAAACCAAGCGATAGTGCTTGGTTTTTGGAGACTGCAAAAAAAATTAACGTTTAAATTTCTTTTCAGCCTTTTTAAAGTTTTGTACATAACGACGACGACGCGCAGCAACACGCTCATCTATTTGAGATTTACGACCTTCAAATGGATTTTCAGACGTCTTAAACTCAATTCGAACAGGTGTACCTTCGAGCTTATATACCTTACGAAATACATTCTCTAAGTAACGACGATAGTCCGCTGACGTTTTATCAACTTTATTACCATGAATAACAATCGTAGGAGGGTTCTGTCCACCCATATGAGCGTAACGCATTTTAATACGACGACCATTCACCATTGGTGGTTGGTGCTGATCTGTTGCATCATTTAAAATTTGCGTGAGTTTAGAAGGAGATACTTTTAAATTTGCAGACTCATACGCACGATGAATCGATGGATATAAATCACCTACACCAGTACCATGAAGCGCAGAAATCAAATGTACGCGTGCCCAAGGAATAAAACCAAAACGACGCTCTACATCAAGTTTAACCTGCTTACGGTCATACTCAGACATATTGTCCCATTTATTAATGGCGATCACCATAGCACGGCCTGCTTCTAAAGCATAACCAATCAAGTGAAGATCTTGTTCAACAATACCCTCACGTGCATCAATGACCATTACCACAACATGTGCATCTTTAATGGCTTGTAAAGTTTTTACAATCGAAAATTTTTCAATTGTTTCATCGACTTTACCTTTACGACGTACACCCGCAGTATCAATTAACGTATATTTACGCTCATTTCGCTCATAAGGAATATATACAGAGTCGCGTGTTGTACCAGGCATATCAAAGACAACAACGCGGTCTTCACCCAACAAACGGTTAACCAGTGTTGATTTACCCACATTCGGGCGACCAATCGCAGCTAGACGTAAACCAGTTTGTTGGTCAAGTACATCTGTGTCTTCATCTTCTGGAATATCTTCTAAGATATCCTCGAGCATCTGCGCAACACCACGTCCATGACTTGCAGCAACATGTATCGGCTCACCAAAGCCGAGTTGATAAAACTCAACAACAGCGGCTTCAGCATGTACACCATCAACTTTATTGGCAACCAAGTACACTTTTTTACCAAGTGTTCTCAGCTCACGTGCAATTTGCTCGTCAGATGCTAATAGTCCTGCACGTGCATCTACAACAAAAACAATGATGTCCGCTTCATTAATTGCAGTTTTAGACTGCTCAGCCATATAGGCATCAATACCTAGCTCACTTTCACCTATACCGCCCGTATCTACAACAATAAAGGATTTATTATCATAGGTTGCATCACCGTATTTACGGTCACGTGTAAGACCAGCAAAGTCTGCAACAAGAGCATCTCGACTTTTGGTAATCTGATTAAATAATGTCGACTTGCCGACATTAGGACGCCCAATCAGCGCAATTACGGGTTTCATAAGTTAACGGTTCTGCCAAACGCTTAATGCGCCCTTTTGTGTTGAAACATAAAGTTGGTTGTCTACAACACGCAGTGAAGTCACTTCACCCTTGGTTGTTGAACGACCTGTGATTTTTCCTGTGGTTGGGTCAATGAGGCTAAGTGCACCATCAAAGTCACCCACAACAAGATCTGAACCCAATAATACAGGGTTACTTAAATTACGATGTAATAGTTGATCATTTTCCCACAGTTTTTGCCCTGTAAGCAATCCGTAAGCAATGACTTTACCATCTGTGGTAGTGATATATATTGCATCACGCGTTACTTCTGGACGTTTATTGCTACTTGCATTGTCTGTCCAAACCACTTGTTGCTGCTGTAAGTCTGTTACAGTGACTTGTCCTTGGTAACTTGTGGTCACAAGGAACTGACCCATCATGACAGGGTCGCCATCAATATCGTTAACACGCTGTATATCTGTACGGCCTTCAGCAACAGATACTCGGCGTTGTAATCGTGGTACACCACTCACAACATCTATACCGTAAACATATGAGTTTGCTGTCGCAATAAGTACATTATTCGGGTCGAGTTGAACAGGGGTTGCTTGACCACGTAAGCTCAGTGCTACATTTGGTAGCTTATATGTCCATAACTGCTGACCTGTTGCAACATCATGTGCATAGACATTGCCATCATTTGTTACTGTAATCACACGACCGAGCTGTATATGCGACGGCGTAATAATTGGCCCAGACAATTGTGCTTTCCACAAAATTTTGCCTGTGCTTTGCTCTAAACCAAACAGCTCGCCTTTTTGGTTTCCAGCAATGACTGTACCTTGCCCAACTTCAAGCCCAGCACTCAACACACCAGTTTTGTAAATTTGACTCGACCAAAGCTGTTTATTGCCTTGGAATGCATCAACTGTGCCTTTTTTAGGGTCAATAAAGTAAATAACACCCTGATCTACCGCCATTTGTAAGCGTAAAGGATCTTTTTTATTGCTCGCAGAAACACTATGAGAAAAAACTTGTTGTAAGCTTTTTGCTTGTACCAGTTTAGGCAACGGGTTTGGTTTTATTTTTTCAACCTTAGGTTTATTACTTGAACAGCCAACAAGCGCAACTGCTAAAATAGTTAACGCAAACGGTATTTTAAATTTTTTATGCATTTAAGATTCGTCCACTTGTGTTTTCAAAATTGGAGTTTCAATATGAGGATCATCTACTAAAACACCAACACTTTCGAGTTTTATTTGTAAAATTTGTGGTTGTTGCTTACGTGCAACCGCAGCCTTCCAAGCACTCTCATACGCAATTTTCGCATTTGGTGTATCATTTTTATACACATAAATGTCACCACGTGCTTCATCTACAGTGCCTTTAAATGAATCAAGCTTCACTAAATCAAGTGTTTTTAGTGCATCATCGTATTTTTTATTGGCGATTTGTGCATAAGCCAAATGTAAATTGACCAAAGCCATCAGGCCTTCATCTTTTATCTTTACAGTTTGTGCTTTTTGTAACTCTTTTTCAGCGGCAACATAATCATTACGGTCAGCAAATATTTTTGCCAAAATAAGCTGTGCTTGAATCGCTTGAACAGAGTTAGGATCTTTTTTTACAATTTCATCAGACAAACGCATTAAATTCGTTAATGCAGTTTTATCGCTCAAAGGGGCCACTTGCGCCTGATCCATGAGTTGCTGTACACGAGCTGTTTCATTTTGTGAGTCAACTTGGTTGTTTTTTTGCCAATAATTCCATGCAAAAAAAGCAATCAGTGCTACTAAAATCGCTGTAACGACAGAAGAACCATACTTCTTGCCTAACGATTTAAACTTATCTAACTGTTCTTCTTCTGTGAGTGCGCTCATGTCATGATCCTTACTACTAAACGCGAGATGATGGAAATTGCTGAAGCAAAAATGAAACCACATCAGCCAGCTTAACATCTGTTTGCTCTGCTGTTGCTAATTGCTTAAACGCAACTTGTTGAGCAACTTGCTCTCGCTCACCAAAAATCATGGCATAAACTGCACCTGACTGGTCTGCTTTTTTCATTTGGCTTTTCATACTGCCCTGCGAGCCTACTTTAACACGAATTTTTGCATTGGCTTGCTCTAATTCATCTCGAAGTTGTTCTGCAAACAATAATGCTTGTGCTTGACACTGTGGATCTGTGACTAAAAACACCTCACAGTCGCGTACAGGCTCAGGTGTGGCAAACTGCTCTAATAACAGTAATAAACGTTCCAAGCCCATACCAAAGCCTGCAGCAGGTACAGACTGGTTCGCTTTACCTTTAAGCTGCCCTACGAGTGAGTCATAACGGCCACCACCACACACTGTCGCTTGTGAGCCTAAATGGGTTGTCGTCCATTCAAATACCGTTTTATTGTAATAATCTAAACCACGTACCAGCTTTTGGTTGACAACATATGCGATACCCGCTTGGTCTAAATACCCTCTTAGCGTATTAAAATGCGTCAAAGTTTCTTCTTGCATAAAGTCATGCAATTGCGGTGCTGTCGCTAAAATACGCTGTGTTTGCTCATCCTTTGAATCTAAAATACGTAACGGGTTGGTGGTTAAACGGCGTTGTGAGTCTTCATCTAACTCAGATTTATGTACCGTTAAATAATCAACCAACGCATTTTTATAGGCTGTACGCTCATCAGACTCACCCAGTGTATTGAGCTCAAGTTGCACTTTATCTGCAATACCTAAATGTTTCCACAAACGTGCTGTCAGTAAAATCAGCTCTGCTTCAATATCTGGTGTTGCTACACCAAAGGTTTCCACACCAAACTGGTGAAACTGACGATAACGACCTTTTTGAGGTTTTTCATAGCGGAACATTGGCCCTGTATACCACACACGCGGTGTTGCACCACGCAGTAGGTTATGCTCAAGCAATGCACGGACACAACCAGCCGTTCCTTCAGGTCTTAAAGTTAAAGACTCTGGCGGATTCCCTTTGTCAAAAAAGGTATACATTTCTTTTTCAACAATATCTGTTGCATCACCAATCGCACGCTTAAACAAGCCTGTATTTTCAACCAGTGGCAGACGAATTTGCTGATAGCCGTACGCATCCATTAACGATGCTAAATATACTTCTAACTTTCTCCAAGCTACTGTTTGTGTTGGAAGAATGTCGTTAAAACCTTTAATTGCTACAATTGAACTCATGATGATGAACTACGAATAATTTCTTTGGATTTAGCTTCTTCAAGCTCTTCTACACGTTGACGAACCATTGACTCAATTTCATCAACCAACTGATGTGTATCTATAAGATGGCTTTTATCACCATTTCGGTACACAAGCGATCTCGGGCTCGCTCCAACCACACCAATATCTGCCTCTTTCGCCTCACCAGGCCCATTGACCTTACAGCCAATCACAGACACATCCATTGGTGTACGAATATCTTCTAAACGCTCTTCAAGGGCTTGCATGACTTGAATGACATTAAACTCTTGTCGCGAACAACTCGGACATGCAATAAAGTTAATGCCGTTTGAACGTAAACTCAATGATTTTAAAATATCAAAACCAATTTTAATTTCTTCTTCAGGCTGTGCCGCCAAAGAAATACGCATAGTATCGCCAATACCATCGAGTAATAAGCCACCGAGTGCAATAGCAGATTTCACTGTACCTGTACGGTAAATACCTGCTTCTGTCACACCCAAGTGTAATGGGTTATCAATTTGCTTTGACAATAAGCGGTAAGCATCTAACGTCAAAAATACATTAGAGGCTTTTACACTGACTTTGAACTCATGAAAGTCTAGACGATCTAAAATATCGATATGACGCAGTGCTGACTCAAGCAAGGCCTCACCTGTTGGCTCGCCATACTTTTTTTGTAAGTCTTTTTCAAGTGATCCTGCATTCACCCCAATACGCATTGAAATACCATGATGCCTAGCAGCTGCAACTACTTCACGTATTTTTTGTTCCGAACCAATATTACCAGGGTTAATTCGCAAACAGTCTGCACCATAATCTGCAACAGCGAGTGCAATTTTATAGTCAAAATGAATATCTGCAACCAATGGCACATTCACACGTTTTTTAATGGCACCAAACGCTTCGGCTGCTTCCATAGATGGAACAGACACACGCATGATGTCTGCACCTGCATCAGCACAACGCTGAATTTGTGCAACAGTGGCATCAACATCACAGGTTTCTGTGTTAGTCATGCTTTGTACGCTAATCGGGGCATCGCCACCAACATAAACCGACCCGACACGAATTTTACGTGTTGGTCGGCGTTTGATCGGGTTTACTATCATGGTTACGTTGCTCGACTGTATCTTTTAACGAGATAAACGAAAATCTGCTTTGCCGTTTACGGTATAAGGAGACAATGAAATCGCTTCACCGTTTAAGTTTAATGACACGGCTTTGGCATCATTCAACTGAATTTGGAAAGGCGTCTGACCATTGAGCGTAAGGTCTTGTGTTTGTCGACCTTTCGCAAGGACTTTACCCGTAGAGTCAATAATACTGAGCGAAGTCGGTTCTGAAATTTTAATTTCCAACTTGTCGCCCGACATATCACTGTCTTGGTTTAATGAAAGTACTTGCACATTTGATGGATTTGCAGTTGCTTGCTCTTGTTTCTTTTTGTTAGACCAATTTTGTACCGCAAGCATTGCGACCCAAATGAGTAATGCAATCACGATTAAAACAACTATTCGCTTTAGCCATTTACGGTTACGACCGCTATTCGATCCAGGCAATTTCCCCATAATTTTAATCGGTGAATCATTTAATGCATGTTCAGCATGAAAACCTGTATCGTTTTGATAAATTTCATCAAAACGCTGAATAATCATAGATGCATCAACATTTAAATGCCGTGCATAGGTACGATAATATCCTTTAATAAAGGTCGCTTCTGGTAACGCAGTATATTCATCTTTCTCTAAAGCTTCCAATGTACGCAATGGCATATTTAATGCCAAAGAGATATCAGCCAACTCATATTTTTTTTGAAGACGGACATGGCGCAAATATTCACCAGGACGTTGAATATTCCCTAAATTGTTTGAGGTTGATTGTGTACCTGCCGATTGCTGTGAATTTGGATTTACTTCCATACCGCCTCAGTATTGTACTGTTGTTGCAAATAATTTTGATACTCTTGGCTATCTGGATATTTTGCTCGTAGTTGATTGGCCAAGACCTGCTGGGTAATGTTATCACCATTTGCGTGCGCGATGCGAATTCCTAACCAAAGTGCCACATTCGTTTGGTTATTCATGCCAACAACACGCACATAATTTTGATAAAGTGCTAATGCATTAGGGTATTGTGCTTTCTGATAAGCAATATCTGCAAGTGCTTGATAAGCAAAGTCTGCGTTTGGGTTCACCTTCACTGCACTTTGGTAACTTTGCTCAGCACTAACAATATCACCTAGCTTCTGATAGGTTTTCCCTAATGTCTCAAAAGCTAAAGCACGCTGAGTATACCCTAAAGTAGAGGCTGCAATTTGTAACTCTTTGATTGCATCTTGAAAATGACCCGTTTGATACAAATAAAAACCATAGTTATTTCTAATTTGTGGATCTGCTCGGTCTAAAGCAATCGCTTTTTTAAAATAGCCTTCTGCTTTGGCAACATTTACAGGGCTACCCTCTTGTTGTAACAACACCGCCATCATCATATAAGTTGTCGAGTCAGTGCTGTCTTTTTTAAGCGCTTCATCTAACTCACGCTTAGCCGCATCAATATCACCTGTACGAAGATACTCAGCTGCCATTTGCGTGCGAACTTGAGCAGATTTTTTTGGATCTACTTTAAGTTTATCTCCTGTTGATTGACAAGCTGTAAGCAAAAACACACTAACAGCCACACACCCATGTACTAAAGATTTGATTGCACGCATGTTTTTTCACCATGGCTTTTTATCATTGCTCAACCTTGAGACCGTACAATCTCATTTTGTTGTGCAACTTTCTTTTTCCACTGTTCAGCACGGCGTGTTCGATCTGCCACTTGCCCAACCAACTGGCCACAGGCAGCATCAATATCATCACCACGCGTTTGACGAATGGTGCATACAAATCCTGCATCTGAAAGCACTTTTTGAAATGCCATAATGCGATTACGACTTGAACGACCATACGGCGCATGTGGAAACGGGTTAAAAGGAATAAGGTTGATTTTACTTGGTAACTCTTTCAATAAATTGACCATTTGATGTGCATGCTCAAGTTGGTCATTTACACCATCAAGCATAACATATTCAATCGTGACATGTTTACGTGCACTTTCGTTACCATCTTTTTTAATATAACGCTGTGCAGATGCAATCAGTTGAGCCAATGGATACTTTTTATTAATTGGCACAAGCTCATTACGTAACTCATCATTTGGTGCATGTAGAGAAATTGCCAAAGCCACATCAAGCTGTTCTGCCAGCTTATCAATCATCGGTACAATACCAGATGTCGACAACGTCACACGGCGTTTAGACATACCATACGCAAAGTCATCTAACATCAGTGTCATGGCTTTCACAACAGGTTTAAAGTTGAGTAATGGCTCACCCATACCCATCATCACTACATTGGTGACCGAGCGTGTACGATCAGCAACGGCCACATCTTCCATATAAGACTGGTTAGCAACCCACAACTGACCAATAATTTCGTCTGAAGTTAAATCTCGCTGAAAACCTTGCTTACCTGTCGAACAAAATGAACAATCTAAAGCACAGCCCACTTGCGATGACACACATAATGTTTTACGTGCACCTGTTTTATCATCTGCGGGAATTAATACGGTTTCAACCAAAGACCCAGAACCCTCACCCACACGAAAAACCCACTTACGTGTACCATCTTTCGAGTAGTTACGATGAACCACTTCTGGTGCTTTGACTTCACATACTTTTTCTAATTTTTCTCGTAATTTACCTGAAATATTACTCATTTCGGCAAAGTCGGTCACAAAGTACTGATGTACCCATTTCATGACCTGCCCTGCTCTAAATTTTTTCTCACCAATACTTTCAAAAAATTGTTCGAGCTCTGCACGTGACATGCCGAGTAGGTTGATTTTTGGCGTTGCATCATTGGTCGGCTGATGCAATGTGGCATTATTTTGTTCATCAACCACTAAAGATGAACCAACTGCTTCATGAGCCATGTGTATATTACCTAAACAATATTGAAGATGAGAGAGATGGGCGTGTTGCGAAAAGTGAATGTATGAAAAACAAAAAACCAGATAAGTAGTATACCACTTATCTGGTCACGTTGTCTCAAATTAACGAGTACGTGGGCACACTTCAGTTTGTGCAAAGAAGTAAGATACTTCACGTGTAGCAGATGCTACAGAGTCTGAACCGTGTGCAGCATTTTCATCGATGCTTACAGCAAAGTCTGCACGGATTGTACCAGGTGCAGCTTCTTTAGGGTTTGTCGCACCTAAAATTTCACGGTGAGCAAGAACTGCATTTTCACCTTCAAGTACAGATACAACAACTGGACCAGAAGTCATAAATGCAACGAGGTCAGCAAAGAAACCACGTTCTTTGTGCTCTGCATAGAAGCCTTCAGCTTCAGCTTGAGACAAGTGCTTCATTTTAGTTGCAACAATTTTTAGACCTGCTTTTTCAAAGCGAGCAAAAATATCACCCACGTGGTTTTTAGCAACAGCATCTGGTTTAACAATAGATAACGTACGTTCAACTGCCATGATTAGGCTCCTTAAACAAAAGAAACAGCAAAAATTTTTCGCATTATAACGAGGTCAGTCGAAATAATCAGCTTACAACGTGTAAAATTTCAATTTTTTAACAGTTTTTTTAGTCTGCTTCATCAATCCAAGCCATTTGAATCGCTTCAAGCAAACCTTCGGTTGACTTTGTAGGGTCATCTGAGAAATCTGGTAAAGCACAGACCCATGCATGTAAGTCCGTAAACCGTACCCATTGTGGGTCGATATCTGCATGTGCTTCAGACAATTCAATGGCAATGTCTAGTGTATCTGTCCAACGTAATCCCATGTCTTGCTCACAATCTTTAGTACAAAAAACATTATAAATGATTTACAGCAAAATATGACAATAATAGCCCACCGTCAGTGCTATGACAGCTAAAGCCACACCTAGCAACGCCCCCACCAACACGTCCGTTGGATAATGTAGCCCCAAAATCACTCTAGATAACGCCACCAATACCATAAATGGCAACATCAGATATAAAAGCACTGGAGAAAGGTAACCAAATACAATGGTGGCCAATACCGCATGTAAAGTATGCCCAGATGGAAAACTATAATGATCTAGTGGCCGATCACCCAACACAATGACCTGATGTACTTGGTACGGTCTAGGACGTAAAGTTTTCGTTTTCAGTAATTTGTACAGTGCTGTTGCACAAAAACTCGCACAAGCCAAATAAATAATCTGTTTATAGCCATATTGTTCTTTTAACAACCACACCATGACCAACATCACAAACCAAAATACACCATCACCTAAACGGCTAATCAGCTTAAAAAAAGATGCAACCGACTGGTGTTTTGACCACTGATTTAAATAAATACAACATTGTAAATCAAATGCCAATACTTTCATTTTTAATATATTCAACACAGATTCACCTCTGTTGATTGTGTTTATTTTTATACCCATATTTACTTTTTAAAACACAGCATCAAACCCATAGCATCATCATAAACTAAAACATATGATACTGGCATGACAAAACGTATAGACATAAAAAAACCTGCATATTTGCAGGTTTTTTTATGTCTATACAAAAAATTAGTTTTTGTCTTTATCAATAATTTTATTTGCTTTGATCCAAGGCATCATTGCACGCAATTTATTACCAGTCACTTCAATGCCATGCTCTGCATTTTGACGACGACGAGCAGTCATAGATGGGTAGTTTAAAGCACCTTCTTGAATGAACATTTTTGCATATTCACCAGATTGGATACGTTTAAGTGCATTACGCATTGCTTCACGAGATTGCTCATTGATCACTTCAACACCTGTTACGTATTCACCGTATTCCGCGTTGTTTGATACTGAGTAGTTCATGTCTGCAATACCACCTTCAAACATTAGATCAACAATGAGTTTTAGCTCATGTAGACATTCGAAGTATGCCATTTCTGGTGCATAACCTGCTTCAACCAAGGTTTCGAAGCCCATTTTTACCAACTCAACCGCACCACCACAAAGAACTGCTTGCTCACCAAATAAGTCAGTTTCAGTTTCTTCACGGAAAGATGTTTCGATAATACCAGTACGACCACCGCCGACACCAGACGCGTAAGACAATGCAACATTACGTGCATTACCTGAAGCATCTTGATGAATGGCGATTAAGTCAGGCACACCTGAACCACGTTGGAATTCTGAACGAACAGTATGACCTGGTGCTTTTGGTGCAACCATAATCACGTCTAAATCTTTACGTGGTACAACTTGGTTGTATAACACTGAAAAACCATGTGCAAATGCAAGCGTTGCACCTTCTTTGATGTTTGGCTCAATCACATCACGGTAAAGTTGTGATTGGAACTCATCAGGCGTTAAGATCATAACAAGATCTGCACCTTTTACCGCTTCAGGAACTTCAGCGACTTTCAAACCTGAATCTTGTGCTTTTTTCCATGAGGTAGAACCTGCACGTAGACCAACAGTGACATCTACACCTGAATCTTTCAAGTTCAATGCATGTGCATGGCCTTGTGAACCATATCCAATGATCGCTACTTTTTTGCTTTGGATAATTGACAGATCACAGTCTTTATCATAGAAAATTTGCATGTGTTATCTCCAGTAAAAATCTTTTTAATTAAATACTTAAAACTTTTTCGCCACGTGCGATACCCGACACGCCAGAACGAACAACTTCTAAAATGGTATTTTCTGCGAGTGCATCCATAAAACCATCTAACTTTTCAGTTGTACCCACAATTTGTACGGTATACGTGGTTGGTGTTACATCTACAATCGTGGCACGGAAAATATCCGCAGTACGTTTAATTTCATCACGTGCTGTACCCAATGCTTTCACTTTGATCAGCAACAATTCTCGTTCAATATGTGCGCCATCACTTAGGGCAATTACTTTGACCACTTCAATCAGTTTATTGAGCTGTTTAGTAATTTGCTCGATTTTGTGGTCATCACCATAGGTTGTCAGGGTCAAGCGTGACAATGTTTCGTCTTCGGTTGGTGCAACATTCAATGTTTCAATGTTATAGCCACGTTGGCTGAATAAACCAACTAAACGTGATAACGCACCAGATTCATTTTCTATCAGTACCGAAATAATGTGTCTCATACTCATGCTGTACGTTCCCCTTTGGCTAGCCACATATCTTTCATAGACTGTGCTGGCACTTGCATTGGATAAACATGCTCGTCGTCTTCAACCAATACATTAATGAAAACACATTTATCATGAATAGCCATGGCTTCTTGTAGCTTTTCTTCTAGCTCATCTGCGTGAGTGATATTAATCGCAACATGACCATAGGCTTCCATTAACTTACTAAAGTCTGGTAAAGACTTCACATAAGACTGCGAGTGTCTGCCTTCGTAGTTCATGTCTTGCCATTGGCGAACCATACCCAGTGAGCCATTATTTAAGCACAAGATTTTGACATTGATGTCGTACTGCTTACATGTTGAAAGCTCTTGGATACACATTTGAATTGAGCCATCACCTGTCATACAGACCACTTGTTGCTCTGGAAATGCCAACTTTGCACCCATCGCATAAGGTAAGCCGACACCCATTGTGCCTAAACCACCTGAGTTAATCCATTGGCGTGGTCGGTCATATTTATAATATAGCGCACTAAACATTTGGTGCTGACCTACATCAGAAGTAATAATGGCTTCGCCATGTGTCACTTTATATAACGCTTCAACCACTTGCTGTGGCTTCATGTTGCCATTTTGAGCAGGTTCATAGCGTAAACCATGATGCCCACGCCATACATTAATCTGCTCCCACCAATCACTCAGTGCCTCAGGGTTTGGCTTAGACACATTTAGTTGCTTCAACTGTGCAAGCATTTCTTGCAATACAGGTTGCACCGCACCCACAATTGGAATGTGTGCTGAAATAGTTTTCGAAATAGTTGCAGGATCAATATCTATATGAATAACTTTAGCATTTGGGCAGAATTTGCTTGGGTTATTGGTCACACGGTCATCAAAACGAGCACCCACTGCAAAAATCACATCTGCATTATGCATCGCCATGTTGGCTTCATAATAGCCATGCATGCCCAACATACCTAAGAACTGAGGGTCTGTACCTGCAAAACCACCCAACCCCATAAGTGTACTGGTCACTGGGTAATTTAAAAGGTGTGCAATTTCAGTCAAAATATCTGATGCATTGCCTTGTACCAAACCACCACCGGTATAAATCACAGGACGTTTTGCAGTCAATAGCTCATCAACGGCTTTACGAATTTGACCTGCGTGACCACGATACGGCGGTTGATACGAACGCATTTTCACTTTTTCAGGGTAAGTATATGCGAACTTATCTACTGGGTTAGTGACATCTTTTGGAATATCAATCACAACAGGGCCGGGACGGCCACTTGCAGCAATGTAAAACGCTTTTTTTATAATTTCAGGAATTTCACTGGCATGGCGTACTTGAAAGCTGTGTTTTACAATCGGTCTAGATACACCAATCATGTCTGTTTCTTGGAATGCGTCTTCACCAATGAGATGTGATGCCACCTGACCAGACAACACCACCATTGGAATAGAGTCCATGTAGGCAGTTGCGATTGGTGTTACAGTATTGGTTGCACCAGGCCCAGAAGTCACAAGCACAACACCTGTTTTTCCTGTGACACGTGAGTAGGCATCTGCCATATGACCTGCAGCTTGTTCATGGCGTACTAGGTAATGGTTGACTTTATCTTGTTGATACAATGCATCATAAATATGTAGAACAGCACCACCCGGATAACCGAAAACGTGCTCAACTCCCTCGTCCGCAAGTGCACGAACAAGCATTTCACCACCAGAAAGAAGTTCCAACGTGATTCACCCTATTTTTTTGCCGTACTGCAATTACAACACACAATACGATTAATTCTAAATATCCACTGTGCTTTTTTGTGTCAGCACAGCTAAACGGTTTATCTTGCAACAGGAATAATTATGACGCAACAGCAGATTACGCTGAAATCACACATCAGGCTATATAAAATATGCTGGGATAAACACACTTTAAAACATAACAGCTCGGCTAGAGTGCATGCCTATTGCAACTACATTTCTTTGAAGGGTGATCAAATCATGTAAGATAGTGCAACATTTTTGTTGTTTCAATATACAATGTCAAGGCTTAAGCCTCTTTTTCGTAATTATTCTGCAATAAAAACACATACAAGAAAATTTTCCTGCCTTTTATAGTTTTTTAGGGCCAATTTTGGTAATTTTTACCTCAGGCTATATTTCATTGATTGCCTTAATTCTATCTACCCTTTCATACCAGCGTGGTCAGGCTTATGACAAACCCCAAAAAACTTTATAGTGCTTTGCTTACACTATTGTTGACCACCACAGCATATGCACAAGACATTTACAAATGGATTGATGCCAATGGAACCACGCATTACAGCCAAACACCACCACAAAATGCAAAAAAAACCACGATCTTTAAAACGTATGGCCAAACGACCTCATCTGCATCTTCAGCATTACCGCCAGATCAAAATCCACCTAGACCTATAGCAGAAACCATATCGAATAACTCAGCTACAACACCAAACGCTATAGCTGGATCGAATTCTTCCGAAAAGCTACCGCAATGATAAAAGACATGAAAAGATAGACTTTAATCACAAACAAGATTCACTTTTTACCGTATTTTACGCTATGCTGTACGGTAATTTTATAACTTCACCTTGTCGTCGATTAAATTTTATGACTACATCACATATTGATTCAGAATATCAAGCCGGTGCGATTGAACCCCAAGTACAACAAGACTGGGCAAATCGCAAATCTTTTAAAGTTGCAGATACAGTAGAAGGCAAACGTCGCTACATCCTGTCTATGTTTCCATACCCAAGTGGCAAACTACACATGGGGCATGTACGCAACTACACCATTGGTGATGTGATGAGTCGTTATTATCAACTCAAAGGTGAATCCGTACTACAACCTATGGGATGGGATGCATTTGGTCTTCCTGCGGAAAATGCAGCCATTGCCCACAAAGTTGCGCCTGCACAGTGGACATTTGAAAATATTGCCTACATGCGTGACCAATTAAAGAGCTTAGGTTTAGCCATTGATTGGGATCGTGAAATTGCGACATGTACGCCAGAATACTACCGCTGGGAACAATGGCTTTTTGTACAACTCTACAAAAAAGGCTTAATTTATCGCAAATTATCGACTGTAAACTGGGACCCTATAGACCAAACCGTTTTAGCCAATGAGCAAGTGATTGATGGTAGAGGTTGGCGTTCGGGTGCATTGGTTGAAAAACGTGATATTCCAATGTATTACTTCCGTATTACAGACTATGCACAAGAACTTCTTGACGACTTAGACCAACTCCAAGACGGCTGGCCACAACGTGTGCTTACCATGCAACGCAACTGGATTGGTCGTTCTGAAGGCATGGATATTACCTTTCCATCGGCCGACAGCAGTATTTATGAAGATGGTTTAACCGTATATACCACTCGCCCAGATACACTCATGGGTGTGACTTATGTTGCGATTGCAGCTGAGCACCCTATGGCGAAAAAAGCGGCTGAACTTCGCCCTGAATTAAACGACTTTATTGAAGAGTGTCGTCATGGCTCTGTGTCTGAAGCAGACATGGCAACAGCTGAGAAAAAAGGCGTTGCAACAGGTTTATATGTAAAGCACCCTCTCACAGGTGAAGAAGTACCTGTATGGATTGCAAACTATGTACTCATGTCTTACGGTTCTGGGGCGGTCATGGCTGTACCTGCACATGACGAACGTGATTTTGAATTTGCCAACAATTTTGGCTTAGATATTAAACAAGTGATTTCTGTTCATGCAGAAGAAAGCTACGACCCAACACAGTGGCAAGAATGGTACGGTAGTAAAGAAGGCACTCTCATTCACTCTGGTGAATTTGATGGCTTAAACTTTCAACAAGCCTTTGATGCATTTATTGCCAAGCTACAACCACAAGCACTCGCAGATAAGAAAGTACAATTCCGCTTACGTGACTGGGGTGTTTCTCGTCAACGTTATTGGGGTTGCCCAATTCCAATGATCAATTGTGAATCATGTGGTCAAGTGCCTGTACCTGAAGAACAATTGCCTGTGGTATTACCAACAGATGTGATTCCAGATGGTTCAGGAAATCCTTTGGCCAAAATGCCTGAGTTTTATGAAACAACATGCCCAAATTGTGGCGGTGCTGCCAAACGTGAAACAGATACCTTAGACACTTTTGTAGAGTCATCTTGGTACTATGCACGCTATGCATCACCAGATTTCGCTGAAGGCATGATTAAGCCAGAAGCGGCACAAACATGGTTGCCTGTGACGCAATATATTGGTGGCGTTGAACATGCCATCTTGCATTTATTGTATGCACGTTTCTTCCATAAACTCATGCGTGATGAAGGTGTTGTTCAAGGCAATGAACCGTTCACCAACTTGCTTACGCAAGGCATGGTATTGGCAGATACGTTCTACCGTGAGGCTGCAGATGGCAAAAAAACATGGTTCAACCCTGCCGATGTCACTTTAGAACGTGACGAGAAAGGCCGTGCAATTTCTGCGATCTATAAAGAAGATGGTCAGCCTGTTGTGATTGGTGGCCAAGAAAAAATGTCGAAGTCGAAAAATAACGGCGTAGACCCGCAATCAATTATTAATCAATATGGTGCAGATACAGCCCGCGTATTTACCATGTTTGCTGCACCACCTGATCAATCACTTGAATGGTCAGATGCAGGTGTTGAAGGCTCAAACCGTTTCTTAAAACGTGTATGGCGTTTAACCACGACATTCTTAGAGAAAAATGTTGAACATGTTGCACTTGATACTGCAAACTTAAGCAAAGAAGCGCAAGACTTACGTAGAAAAACCCATGAGACCATTGCCAAAGTTGCAGATGACCTTGAACGCCGTCATGCATTTAACACCGCAATTGCTGCTCAAATGGAGTTCTTAAACAGTATTGCGAAGTTCAATGCAACATCAGCGCAAGATTTTGCAGTAGAACGTGAAGCGATCGTGAGCTTACTCACGCTACTTGCCCCATTTGCACCGCATTTGAGTCAAACCCTATTGGCTCAATTTGGCATTGATTTAACCAAGCATCAATTCCCAGAAGTTGACCAACAGGCCTTAACTCGTAACGTGCAAACGATTGTGGTACAAGTCAATGGTAAGTTGCGTGGTAAACTAGAAGTTGCAGTTGGTTTATCAAAAGAAGATATACTTGCTCAAGCCAAAGCACTACCAGAGGTTCAACAGTTCTTAACAGGTCCAACGAAAAAAGAAATTGTTGTACCAAATAAATTGGTTAACTTAGTTGTATAAAAAGGAAAAAGCATGCACTTAACTCATCGTTTAGCAGCTGTCGTTTTAACTTTAGGTTTAAGTGCAAGCTTGGTCGGTTGTGGCTTTCACCTTATAGGTAAAGGCCCGTATGTAGCACCTGTTGCATACAACAACATGGCACTCAGTTTACCAACCAAAGCCAATGCCCTTGAAGAAAAACTCATTGTCTATCTTACGGGCAATGGCATACACGTCACTACAAACGCCAGTCAGTACACATTACGCGTTTTAGACTACAACTATCGTCGTCAGAAACTTAGTGGTCGTGTGGCTGAGGTCATTTTGCAACTCAATGCAACATTCCAAATTGAAGATAAAAATGGCAAGGTAATTACTCAACCTCGAACAGTAAGTAGTGTAAAAACCTATCAGTACAATGTGGCAACCGTAAACGTAGATGACAACGAAGAAAGCTATTTAAAAGATATTTTGGTGGATGATGTTGCACAACAAATGGCTCGCCAAATTGCAACTAATCGTTTACCCACCGTTACCGCTAAGTAATTTAAGCATTCTTGTCTCATTATGAAAATTGACTATTTCCAAGCACTCAAACACAGCCAAAATGCCTTGGGTGCTTGGATTTTACATGGGCAAGAACCACTTTTAGAACAAAATTTACTTGACCAGTTTCGTAAGCACTGGCAAAGCCAAGACATTGAAAGACAGCGTTATGACATACAAAATGTCAGTGATTGGAAACAAGTGTTCCAAGCGCTCAATAGCCTATCGCTATTTTCTCAAGCATTAGCGATTGAAGTACATAGTCATATTAAGCCCGATGCTCAAGCACTCAAACAGCTCAAGCTTTTTATTCAAGATCCTCAAGAAAATACCCTTGTTGTGGTCATGCCAAAACAAGACAGTGCAGGCTTTAAAAGTAGTTTTTTTAAAACAGTCGAAGCCAATGGGGTTGTTGTTTCCCTACACTTACCCTACGAAAAAGACCAACAAAATGTACTTGAACTTGAAGCAAAAAAAGTAGGTATTCAACTCGAAAAAAGTGCATGGAAATGGCTTCTTGAACACCATGAGCATAATTTATTGGCTGCTAAAAACAGTCTGATTCGTGTCAGTGACACATTCCCTGAACACAAAAATATTTCAATTGATGAACTACTCAACTGCTTACAAGACCAGTCGCGATATTCGATTTATGATTTAAGCGATGCCTTACTTAAAGCAGACTTTGCTCAATCTGTTAAAATTTATCAGTATTTAGTGGCCACAGATGAGCCTATGAGCTTAATTTTATGGTTACTGAATAAAGAAATGCGCCTTCTCATGCAAATATTTGAAGACCCGCAGTCAGCAACACAACTCGGTATTTGGCAAAATAAAGTCAGAATGTACCAACAAGCAGTGCAACGTTTTCAACCCCATAGCCTATTACAATGGCCTGCCTTACTGTTACATGTAGACCTTGCAATTAAAGGTCATAATAAGCAACCCGCTCATCTGACTGTACTACAAATCATTGCAACTTTATGTGGCAAGCCACTTTTTAATTAAAATAATAATTATTATCAATCTCATTTAAATCATTTTATAATCATCCAACATGTTCACAGTAGATTCATTATTTTCACTTAATCTACCCTTCTATATTTCATTTTTGCTGACGTTACAACACGCTATGTTAAAAAAAATTAAACCGATACGCCTTATTGTTGTTATAGCAATCATTGCAACGCTCTGTTTCTTTGCATGGGAATGGTTCAAACCAAAGAATGGACAACCACAATACATTACCGAAGAAGTGGTTCGTGGTAATCTTGAAAATACAGTCCTTGCGACAGGTACACTCGGTGCAAGTAAGAGTCTAAATGTCGGAGCTCAAGTTTCAGGTCAAGTCAAACACATGTATGTTCAACTTGGTGACCAAGTCAAAAAAGGGCAAATCATTGCTAAAATTGATTCGGTAACGCAAGCCAATGACCTAGAAAATAGTGCAGCAAATATCAAAAGTCTGCAAGCACAACGCTTACAACAAGAGGCTCAACTGAACGAAGCCAATTTAGAATACAAACGCCAAAAAGCCATGTTTGCACAAGATGCAACCTCTCGTGCCAGTTTTGAAAGTGCCGATGCCAAATACAAAACAGCACTCGCACAGCTTAAAGTCATTGATGCTCAAATTGAGCAAGCACACTTATCAGAATCTACTGCACGTATTAACTTAAGCTATACCAAAATCATTGCACCAATGGATGGTACGATTGTCGCGATTGTGACCAATGAAGGCCAAACGGTCAATGCAAACCAAACTGCACCAACCATTGTGAAACTCGCACAGCTCAACCAAATGACCATTAAGGCACAAGTGAGCGAAGCCGATATTATGAAAATTGAAAAAGGGCAACAAGTCTATTTCACCACATTAGGTGACGACAAAAGACGTTATGCGACACTTCGCCAAGTTGAGCCTGCGCCTGACTCAATTACCAGTGATTCAACCAGCACATCAAGTAGTACTGCCATTTACTACAATGCCCTTTTTGATGTACCTAACCCAGATCAGAAGTTGCGTATAAACATGACGGCTCAGGTTTATATTGTACTGAGTTCGGCTAAAGATGCATTATTAGTACCTTCTGCTGCCTTAAGCAACTTACGTGCCCCAAAAACAGATCATGCACCACAAACGCCACCAAATGCTCCAACCAATACAGCAAACAAGCCTCAAAAACTTGATTTAACAGAGGCACAAAAAGAATTATTAAAATCAGGTCAAGCCAGTCTAAGCATGGTACGTGTATTGGTGAATAATACCGCTCAACCACAGCAAGTACTCGTTGGCATGAATAACCGTATTAGCGCGCAAGTCCTTGCAGGGCTTAAAGAAGGCGATCAAGTGATTATCGCAGACAGCAGTGACTCATCTGCAGCCAACGCGAAAGCCAATAACAACCGTAAACGTACGAACACACCGCCACCAATGGGAATGTAAGCATGACACAACAAGCATTGCTTGAAGTTCGTGACCTCATTCGAGAGTTTCCTGCGGGTGAAAGCACGATTCAAGTGTTAAAAAACATTAACCTGAGTATTTACGCAGGTGAATTGGTTGCGATTGTTGGGCAATCAGGCTCTGGTAAGTCCACACTCATGAATATCTTGGGCTTTTTAGACCGCCCAACCCAAGGCCAATACTGCGTGAATGGTCATGAAACAGGTCAACTTGAACCTGATGAATTGGCACAATTACGCAGAGAATATTTTGGTTTTATTTTTCAGCGTTACCACTTACTCAATGACCTTTCAGCAGAAAGTAATGTAGAAGTACCTGCAGTGTATGCCAGCAGTGCATCTCATGAACGCAAAGAACGAGCAAAACAACTACTCACTGCCCTTGGGCTTGAGCAAAAAACCCAAAACCGCCCCAATCAACTCTCTGGTGGTCAACAACAGCGAGTATCTATTGCTCGAGCACTGATGAATGGTGGTGATGTCATTTTAGCAGATGAACCCACAGGGGCTCTTGACTCCAATAGTGGTATTGAAGTGATGCGTATTTTACGTGCGTTAAATGCCGCAGGTCACACCATTATTTTAGTCACACATGATATGGATGTTGCAAAAAATGCAACTCGTATTATTGAGCTAAAAGATGGTGAAGTCATTGCCGACCGAGCCAATGAACAAAAAGCCCTTGAAGATAGCGAAACCCCATCTTCACATCAGGCTATACTCAACTCAAATACAGAAAAAGGTAAAAAAGTATCTGCTTTTCGCTCTGCTTTAGATCGACTCTCTGAAGCCTTTCGTATGGCACTTTTAGCCATGAACGCACACCGTATGCGTACCTTTTTGACCATGTTAGGGATTATTATTGGTATTGCATCTGTCGTGACCGTGGTTGCTCTTGGGCGTGGTTCGCAACAAGAGATTTTAAAAGAAATTAGCAACTTGGGCACAAATACCATTACCGTTATGCAAGGTAAAGGCTTTGGTGACAACTCAAAAACTGCCAATTTTAAAACCCTTGTGCCAAGTGATGCAGATGCACTGGCAGCACAGCCTTATGTAAGTGCTGTTAGCCCCTTAGTAAACACCTCTAAAGTGATTCGTTTTCAAGAAAATGAAGCCACGGCAACCATTAACGGCGTAGGACGTGACTTCTTCACCGTAAAAGGACTCAGCTTCCAAGAGGGACAAGGTTTTGATGACACCAGTGTACGTATTCGTGCCCAAGATGTTGTCATTGATACCAACACCCAAAAGCAGTTCTTTTCACATTTACGTAGTCCGATTGGTCAGGTGATCTTACTTGGTAGTGTACCTGCACGTATTATTGGGGTGATTGCACCACCTACAAGTACAGCAGGTGTGAGTGATTCACTGAATGTATATATGCCATATACCACCGTCATGAGTCGTATTTTAGGGCAGTCAAATGTAAGAAATATTTTAGTGCTCATTAATGATAAATACTCTACAGATGCGGCCGACAATGCCATTGTTAATCTACTCACGCAACGGCATGGTGCACAAGACATTTATACCATGAACAGTGACAGCATTCGCCAAACCATTGAAAAAACCACCAACACCATGACACTACTGGTGTCTGCCATTGCAGTCATTTCATTGATTGTAGGCGGTATTGGGGTCATGAATATTATGTTAGTTTCCGTAACTGAACGTACCCAAGAAATTGGGGTACGCATGGCTGTTGGAGCAAGACAAGGGGATATTTTACAACAATTCCTTATCGAGGCTGTATTGGTGTGCTTATTGGGCGGTATTTTAGGGGTGCTTTTATCACTCGGTTTAGGTCAGCTCCTCACGCAATTGGGCGGTGGTGCATTTACTCTGTCTTACTCTACCCTATCTATTGTGGCCGCATTTATTTGCTCTACCCTTATTGGTGTAGTGTTTGGCTTTTTACCTGCAAAAAATGCAGCAAAACTCGACCCTGTTGCCGCTTTGGCTAGAGAATAAGGAATCACATGAAACATCAACTTTCTACACTCGCCAGCGTATTGGTTATGTCAGGTGTACTGTTTGGCTGTAGTGCATTGGTGAAAACACCATACAAAGCACCTGAAGTTGCTATAGCACCCACCTTTGCATACAACAACCCAGTCACACCTCAAAGCAACTACCCAGACCAATGGTGGACGCTTTTTAATGACACCTCACTCAATCACCTCATTGAGCAAGTGATACAAGAAAACCATAATCTTGCTATTGCGGGAATGATACTACAGCAAGCGCGACTTAAAGCAGGGTTAGCTCAAAGCCAAGAAGGGCTCAGAGTCAATGCATCGTCATCTACAGGGCATCGCTTTACCCTACAAGATGGTTCAAACCAAGCCCAAGGTGTATCTGCAAGTGTGGGTGTGAGCTATGAGCTCGACTTATTTGGCAAGTTATCCCACCAAACTCAAAGTGCTGAATGGGAAGCAAAAGCCAGTGCCGAAGATTTACAAGCCACTGCTCAGGCGCTTATTGCAACCACAGCCAAATTGTACTGGCAATTGGCTTATTTGAACGAAAGTAAAACTACTGCACAGCAAAGTTTGGCACACTCTAAGCAACTAAATGCATTGGTCAACACACAATACAAACTGGGTGCAGTCTCTGGCTTAGAAACCACACAGGCAGCTCAAGCGGTACAAAGCCAAGTAGCTAACCTCAACCGTATTGAGCAAAGCTTGGTTGAAACACGTACAGCACTTGCCGTACTGCTACACATACCCGTACAGCAATTAAGTATTTCCGAGCCAAAACAACTGCCACAAACCACATTGCCACGCATGACTGCGGGTTTACCTGCATCATTATTGGCACGTAGACCCGACCTACAAGCCAGTGAGCTTCGTTTGCGTAAAACCCTTGAAAATACCAATGCCACACGGGCAAGCTACTACCCGTCTATCAGTTTAACCAGCAATGTGGGAACAAGCAGTACCTCTCTCTCAGAGCTGATTAAAAACCCAATTTTGACACTTGGTGCAAACTTAAGCCTGCCCTTTTTGCAATATAACGACATGAAACATAATCTTGCAGTCAGTCAACTTGAATACGACAAAGCCATTTTGCAATACAAACAAACGCTATACCAAGCTTTTGCAGATGTTGAAAATGCCTTGTCTAATCAAACACAACTGGCAAACCAAGTCCAAGCGCAAAGTGACACACTTGCACTGTCCGAACGCTCAGAACAACTGATTTTAATACAGTATAAATATGGTGCAGTTGCCTTAAAAAATGTACTTGATCAGCAAGAAAACACACGAAATACCCGCTTAAATTTAGTCAATCTAAAACAAAGCCAGTACAACGCATATGTCACACTCATACAAGCTCTAGGTGGTCGCCCGATTCCGACCACTTAAACATAAAAAAGCGACCATCAAATGGTCGCTTTTTTTAGATCAGGATTGATTATTCATCATCCATAATCGCAGGGCTCATACCTACAGTATTGAAGCCTGCATCAACATACATGATTTCACCTGTAATACCTGAAGCCCACGGCGAGCATAAGAACAACGCAGCATTACCCACTTCTTCAATGGTCACATTACGCTTTAAAGGTGAAATCTTTTCGTTGGCATCAAGCATTTTACGGAAAGATTTAATCCCAGATGCCGCCAAAGTACGAATTGGCCCTGCTGAAATGGCATTCACACGAATACCGTCTGCACCCAAGCTTGACGCAAGGTAACGTACACCTGCTTCAAGTGATGCTTTCGCCATACCCATCACGTTGTAATTTGGCATGACACGCTCTGAACCTTGATAAGTCAGCGTGAGTAAGCAGCCTTGGCGAGCTTGTAATAGTGGTTTTGCAGCACGTGCCATTTCAATAAAGCTATATGCACTAATGTCATGTGCAACTTTAAAGCCATCACGGTCAGTTACATCTGTAAAGTCACCATCTAAAGTGTGTGCAGGTGCAAAACCAATCGAGTGAATCACGCCATCTAAACCATCCCAATGGGCTGCAATAGATGCAAATGCGGCATCTACTTCACCATCTACAGATACATCACATGGGAATACCAATGTTGAACCAAAACTTGCTGCAAAATCATCAACACGTTTTTTTAACTTTTCATTTGGGTAAGTAAAAGCAAGCTCTGCACCTTCACGGTGAAGTGCTTGTGCAATACCGTATGCGATAGATAATTTGCTTGCAACGCCCGCAACTAAAAAACGCTTACCTGTGAGTAATCCTTGTGCCATGTGCTGGTCTCTCATTAAAGTTATTTAATACATACATGCTATTTTGTCGAGTTTGAGGCAATTTATAAATTGCATAAAGCATCTTTTTTTATTTTTTTAGCCCTCAGTCACAAAAAAGCCACCTTTATTAGAGTAATAAAGATGGCTTTACGCAATGGTATGTCTAGTTAGTCGTTTGAAGTTAAACCAATCAAACGTAAAAATGACACATACATCCAGACAAGGGTTGCCAATAACGCAACAGCACATGTCCATTCAAATGCTTTAGGTGCACGTTGTGCAGCTGCACTTTCAATCAAGTCAAAATCTAAAATTAAATTGAGTGAAGCAATCACCGCAACAAAAGCAGCAAAACCAATACCCAACCAATTGCTTTCAAATACATATGGAATAGATGAGCTAAACAATAATCTCATCACCATTTGCACCACAAATACTAAAGCAATCGCAATGGTTGCAGACAGTACAACGGCTTTAAACTTTTCAGTGGCACGAATAATTTTGGCACGGTACAGACCAAACATCACTAATGTTGTCGCAAAAGTTGCCAGTAGGGCTTGTAGTGGCGCACCAGGGTATTTGGCTTGAAATACAAACGAAATACCACCTAAAAATGCACCTTCAAATAAAGCATACGGAATCGCTAAAGTCGGTGCAGTATTTGGCTTAAAAGTAATAATCAACGCCAAGATAAAACCACCAATACCACCAACCGTGCTGGCAGCATAAGCAATACCCACATTAAAGTTAAGGGCACAATAAAAAAATAGAGCAACACCTACCAGTGCAGATGTAGCGGTTAACAAAACTGACTTACCAACAGCCCCTTGCACGCTCATGGGCTGTGTATAATCGGCATGTGTTTCCACACGCGTTAAAATAGGGTTATTACTTTGCATTATTCAACTCTTCTAAGGTTGTAGTTGATACTAAATATTTTAAGTACAAAAGCATGGTGGGAACAAAAAGTTTTTGTAACCACATATATGTATATGCCCTCAAGTACATTTACTTCAAGGGCATATTTATAACTATATATTACTTATTGGTGATGAAAAAATACTCTCGGTAATACTTTAATTCACGAATAGAATCTCGAATATCATCTAATGCCAAATGAGAAGCTTCTTTTTTCAAGCCATCCATAATTTCAGGACGCCAGCGTTTCGCTAGTTCTTTCACAGAAGACACATCCAAATGACGATAATGAAAAAACTGCTCTAGCTCAGGCATTAGACGGTGCATAAAGCGACGGTCTTGGCAAATTGAATTACCACACATTGGTGAAGACTTCGGTGCAACCCATTTTTTCAAAAATTCTAAGGTTTGCAGTTCGGCATCACGTATGGTTAAAGTACTACGGCGTACACGCTGAATTAAACCAGACTGACCATGTTGACGTGTATTCCACTCATCCATTGCATTTAAAATAGTGTCAGGCTGATGCACTGCCAATACAGGACCTTCTGCCAGAATATTTAAATTGTCATCGGTGATAATGGTCGCAATTTCGATAATTTTATCGTTATCTGTATCTAGCCCTGTCATTTCAAGGTCAATCCAAATCAACCGTGTTTGTGGTGTGCTGCTCATGAAATCAATGCTTATTCATTAAGTAAACATTAATATTAGCAAATTTATTCTGTCTTGGCTGTAATTGTCATGGCCTTCATGCTATTTTTGCGGTTTATCTATTTTTGTTTTAGGGTTTGAATGGCTCTCATTCGTAAACGACGTTTAACCGATCAGCAAAAGCGCCGCATTCATAAACAACACCAATCTCGACAAGATGACATAGATACCTCAAACGACCTCGAAGGTCTTGTGGTTCAACACTACGGTCGTCAACTTGAAGTCAAAGCATTGTCTGTTCCTGAAGTCCATCCTGAAAAACCTGTGCTTGGGCCAGATGACCCTGAACCATTTTGGAAACCCATTACGCTTGGCAGTGTGTGGCGCTGTCATACCCGTACCAATCTTGAGTTATTGGTCACAGGTGACCGTGTGACATGGCAGGCCGACCCCAATACAGGTTTAGGTATTATTACCGCCATTCACCCAAGACAATCTTTACTCACTCGCCCAGATCGCTACCACAAAGTCAAACCTGTTGCAGCCAACATTTCTTTAATTGTGATTGTATTTGCAGTCCTGCCTGAGCCTGCACCCATGCTCATTGACCGCTATTTAGTGGCCTGCCAACATGCCAATATTCCAACGCTATTGGTGCTCAATAAAGCAGATTTAATCACAAGTAATCAGCAACACATTGAAAATTTGCTACAAGAGTACCAACAGCTAGGCTATGAGGTCATGACCACCCATGCACATGGCGAAGTAAATACTTTGGCACAGAGAATTGATGGCGAAACCGTTGCTTTTGTGGGGCAGTCTGGTGTTGGAAAAAGCTCTCTGATCAACGCCATTTTGCCAGATGCTGCTCAAAAAATTAATGTCATTTCAGAAAACTCTGCCCTTGGGCAACACACCACAACATCAACCCGACTCATTGACTTTGGTCAAAGTGGTGCCCTGATTGACTCACCGGGGATTCGTGAATTTGGTTTGTGGCATTTAACCGAAGATGCCATTTATTCAGGCTTTCCTGAAATTTCAGCCCTCATTGGTCAGTGCCAGTTTAGAAACTGCACACATAGACATGCCAAAAACTGTGCTTTAGAAAAAGCCGCTTCAGAGGGTGAAATTTTACCAAGACGCTTAGAAAGTTTTTTACGTCTGTGCGATGAAATTCAAGAAGCACAGCAAAAAAGCTAAATTTCTTGGTGATTACCCTTGAAGCAAGGTTTTTGATCACCATTAATATAAGCTATACTCAAACTCATTTTTAATGGTTATAAGGTGAATTGTGGAACGTTGGTTCGAATTTATGGGGAATCACCCCTTTTTGTTTGCTGTCCTTGCAGTTCTTATCGTCTCGTTTTTTATCGTTGAGGGTAAACGCAACGGCCGCAAAATCTCGGCACAATCCCTTGGTATTTTAGTTAAAGCTAAAAATGCGATGCTTATTGATTTAAGAGATGCAAAAGACTACCGCGAAGGTCATATTAGTGGTAGCCGTAATATTCCTTACAGTAAGCTGACAAGCCATATTGAAGAATTAAAAACAGCAGACCGCCCATTGGTATTTATTTGTAACTTAGGTCAAGTTGCAGGTTCAGCATTATCACAAGTCGGCCATAGCGACAGCTACCGCTTAGATGGTGGTGTCGCGAATTGGAAAGCTCAAGGCCTGCCGCTGGTTAAACCGAAATAATATTTTGGAGAAAATTATGTCAAACGTTGTTATTTATTCAACGACTGTCTGCCCATATTGCGTTCGTGCCAAACAACTTTTACAACGTAAAGGCATTGAATATAAAGAAGTAAACCTATCCAATGAGGCACCTGAAGTTCGTACTGAACTGATGCAACGTACAAATCACCGTACTGTGCCTCAAATTTTTATCAACGACCAATTTATTGGTGGTTTTGATCAACTTTATGCACTAGAGCGTGAAGGTAAACTTGACGATTTAGTTGCTTAATTTTTTATTTACACAAAGGATTTTATAATGAGCGAAGAACAACAACCGCAATTGGCACTTGAGCGTCTATACACGAAAGATGTTTCTTTTGAAGTTCCTGGGGCACACGTTTTTACTAAAGAATGGCAACCTGAGCTAAACATCAACCTATCTTCTACTGCAGATAAAATTGATGAAACTCACTTTGAAGTGGCTCTAAAAGTGGTTGTAGAAGCAAAAAATGCGGGCGAAACAGCATTTATTGTTGACGTTACACAAGCAGGTATTTTCTTGGTTGATGGCGTTGAAGAAGACCGCCTACCGTACATTTTAGGTGCGTACTGCCCAAATATTTTGTTCCCATTCTTACGTGAAGCAGTGAACGATTTAGTGACTAAAGGTAGCTTCCCACAATTACTCCTTACGCCAATTAACTTTGATGCAGAGTTTGAAGCAAACTTACAACGTGCTCAAATGGCTGCTGCTGAAGCAGAAGGCAAAGCATAAGCTTTTGAATGGTGTGGAATACGCTTTCCACACCATTTTATTAAACAACAAAAAATGAACAAGAATAGATAGGCGCTTAGCAACAACACCGTTATTATTTTGAATAAATCATAGTTAAAAACAAGGCTATTGGCTATGGCATCATCAAGCAAACGCTTTTTAAAACTCGCCACCATGACAGCAAGTATTGCAACGAAAACTGTATCGAACACCATTCGCAACATCACATCGAATGAAGCAGAAAAGACTTCTGCAAAACAACAGTTGTTTCATGATATTGGTCTACAAATTGCCAATACTTTAGGTGAAATGAAAGGTGCGGTGATGAAGGTTGGACAAATTGCCTCACAATACAAAGACATTTTCCCACCCGAAGTCAGCAAAGCCATTGAAAAACTACAGCGTCAAGCCCCTGCAATGCCTTTTGAGGTCATTCAACCTTATATTGAAAAAGAACTTGCTCAACCCTTAGATACTCTCTTTTCATCATTTGACGAAAAACCATTTGCTGCCGCTTCTATTGGTCAAGTACATAAAGCCAAACTGCATAACGGTGAAGAAGTGGTGGTAAAAGTCCAATATCCGGGAGTCGATGAAGCCTGTGAAAGTGACTTAAAACAAGTCCGTCTTGCCCTACGACTCATGGGCGTACTCAAAATAGACAAACAACTGCAAGACCAACTGTTTGATGAAATACAAGACAGTCTAAACAACGAATTAAACTATGAAATAGAAGCACAAAACCTAGAAGTTGCCCGTTATTTTCATGCCAATATAGACCCCAATATTATTATTCCAAGGGTTTATAAAAACCTGTCTACCCGACATATTTTAACTTTAAGCTTTGAGCACGGCGAAAATATACAAACCGCAAGTACATGGTCTCAACCGCTTAGAAATGAACTGGGCAAACGCCTGTTTAGAGCCATGGGACAAGAAATTTTTTACTTACGCCGTTTTCATTGTGACCCCCACCCCGGTAATTTTTCATTTAGAGAAAATGGGCAAGTGGTGGTCTATGACTACGGCGGTGTAAAAATTGTTTCACCAGAGATCATTCAACATTTTAAAACCCTTGTAAAAGCCTCTAGAACACATGATGTAACCACAGTTGAAAATCAGCTGATTGCTTTACATGCCCTTACTGAAAAAAATCTATTTCCTCATGAGCTATATGAACAATGGTTGGAGGTTTTACTGCGCCCACTGGTCACCAACTACGACTTTGCCGAAAACTCCGCACACCATGACGGGGTAAAATTGGTCAAACAATCACTTAAATATTGGGATTTATTTAGACCATCACCAGATACACTGATGATTAACCGAACCATTTCAGGACACTACTGGAACTTAATTCACTTAAAAGTACATGACAATTTAAGTGATATTTTTGAAGAACTCGTTCCATCAAACACGCAATAAAATAATCCAACAGTCACAGGCTCGCTTTTTATGATGAGTCTTGATAACGTATCAACACGTTTTTTAAGTATATATGAGTCGACACATGGCAGAATTTATTTTACAACAGCTCCAACAACACACTCAGTTTAAAGATGTGATTGCATATATTGAAGAACTTTACACACATACACCTACTGCATTTAAAAATGGCTCACAAAACAATGCAGCCACTGAGAATCAAGGCAGTGCCAAAGTATTATACTTTGCAAAACTGCAACAACTTGACCAAGAGCAGACTTTAAAATTATTTGCAGAACACTACCAAAGCGTACTCAATACACCAAATGACCAAGACCATCAAAACATTCGCCAGTTTATGCAACATGGCTGGAATGGTGTTTCATTTGCAGGAACAGCTCTCGTTGCAAAAGCATAATTCAAGCATTGATATTTAATCGCTTAATGTCACCGTGTGCTACGATGCGGTGACATAATGACACGTGGCCATACCTGCAAGTGTACATAGCAATGCACCCACCACATGTATGCTAATTGCAAGCAGTGCCGTACTAAAACGACCTTGCTGTAACAAAGCAACCACTTCTGCAGAAAACGTAGAAAATGTGGTAAGCCCCCCACAAAACCCTGTAATTAAAAATAATTTGTATTGGTCACTCAGCTGGCTTTGTGCAAAAAAAGCAATTAAAAAACCAATAATAAACCCACCCACTAAATTCACACATACTGTACCTAACGGAATTTGTGGATAAATTTGATTCAACTTTAACCCAATGAACCAACGCAACCAACCGCCCAATACCGAACCACATGCAATGGCTAATAATGAATAACCCACAACTGCCCTCCTTTTTAAATACTTCAAGCCAGTGATAGACATAAGCCTAACAACATGAGCTTAAATGAAATTATAACTTCGGCATCACGGCTTTAAATTGTTGTAAAAGCTTTTGCCTTGCTTTGAGAATATGATTATTTTTAAACTGAGGTAACGTTAAAAAAGACAAAATAAGTTGTTGTTTATTTTTATCTTGCTCGGCCACACATTGTATTTTTAGCTGTGAAATCACTGTAATTAGATCACAATAAAACTGGTTAGATAGTGGCTTTTTTTCAAGTAAAGGCAATATATGCTGATATGCCAAGATCGGTTTTTGTAAAGCCAAAGACGCATTAAGCAACTGTAAATCGATCCCATAGCTCATGGTAAACCCCTGATAATATGCCATGCTCGTTGAATGTTGCTGAACAATCACTTTAGCCTGCTGTGCGTAGTCATAGGCCAACTGATATTGCCCTTGTTGTAAGTATAATTTACTCAATTCATAAGGTGCATCAAAGCGTGTTGTAAAACGTTGTATCGCAATTTTCCAGTAACTCACAGCATCTTCATACTGTTTGAAATGCCCTGCAATTTGACCCAGTTTCAAGTAACTTTCATACTCTTCATCAATATTAAAGACAATATTTGGATACTCTTGTGTATAACTCAAACGGCGTTCAAACCATTGTTTGGCCTGCAAATACTGAACAATATTAAGACAAGATAATCCAGAATAATATGCATAACGGGCTTTTAAAAATACATCTTGCTCTTGGGCATAAAATAAGCTCAGATGTTTCACATCATCATGGTATTTATTTTTATTTTGGCTACGTGCACCAAAATGTCCAACTCGAACATGATAATCGCCCATAATCATGGCCGTTTTCGTATCTGGTGCAAAGGCAATAAATTCATGTAACTTACTATGCCACATACATGCTAAATCATTTTGCACCAATAAATAGCGGTAATGAATCAGACCATTTTCTTCTTTTAACTTCAATGCATAAGCATCTAAGTCCAAACTCGGCAAACACAACTGCCCTTCTATACGGTCATCAGCATCCCAAAATAAAATATAGTCTGCCTGATCACGGCAAGCCTCTAATGCCAAGTTCCGATTATGTGCAAAGTCTTGCCATACATGGGTGAGTACTTGCCCCTTAAGCTGATGTTTCAGTAAGTAGTCTTGTACCAAAGCAACGGTCTGATCTGTACTGCCTGTGTCACAAATCACCCAAGTGTCAATATTAAAATGGCTTTGCAAGTGCTCAAGCGTATGAATAATAATAGGCGCTTCATTTTTAACAATCATGCTTAAAGCAATACTGACTTGTTTTTCCACAGCAGACGACTCTAATAAAATATAGAATTAAAATGACACAATCAGATTTTTTTCGCTAGTTATCAGATAAAAAACCATGTACCCCATGACCTGCAACACGCCCACTGGCCAAACATGCTGTTAATAAGTAACCGCCTGTAGGAGCGTCCCAGTCGAGCATTTCACCACAACAAAATACTCTCGGTTGGCTTTTGAGTTGCAAATCTACGGTTAAAGCGGTTTGCTTAATCCCCCCTGCACAGCTAATCGCTTCATCTATGGGTCTAAAGCCAAGGAGGTCTATCCTTAAATGCTTAATATACGTCGCCACTTTTTCTGCATCGTGCCAATACGCTCGATCAACCACTTCACGTAACAGTGCAGACTTGGCGGTATCTAAACCAATTTTGCGTAAGCGATTACTTAAAGATTGTTTTTTATGCTGTTTTAAGCCGTGTAATAACTGTTCATAAGATATATTTGGCAGTAAATCTAAACTTAACGTATATTTATTAGATGATACGGCTTGTGCACGTAACTCACGGTTTAAACGGTATATCACCCCACTTTCTAGACCATATTGCGTAATGACTATATCGCCTGTCACTGCATTTTCTGTCGCACTCACCCATGCTCGAATGCCTTTTAATGGCTGACCAAACATGGGCTGCATATAATCAGACCATGTACGTACAACACCTGCATTACTGGCCTGAAAGGGTGTGACTTGTTTTGCATCAAGCCACTGCAACCAACGTCCATCACTGCCAAGTTTTTGCCAAGAGATTGCACCACATGCCAAAACAACCGCATCAAACGATTGCTGTTTGATCTGCTCATCACGTGTGGTTTGTAGTGTTAACGTATTGCCTGAAAGGTCAATACAACGGTGTCTATAATAGAACTGCACGCCATGTTGCTGCAGACGTTGCAACCATGCTCGTAATAAGGGCGCGGCTTTCATTTCAACGGGAAAGATTCGCCCTGAAGACCCCACATAAGACGAAATACCAAGGCCGTCCATCCATGTTTGAATCCAGTTGGCATCGTACTTTTTTACCCATGGTGCTAACCAGTCGGCCGCATCATAACGCCCAATAAATTGCTCAATTGGTTCTGCGTGTGAAATATTTAGCCCTGTTTTACCTGCCATTAAAAACTTTCGGGCAGCGGACGGCATTTGCTCAAATACATGCACGGCGTAACCGTGTTGGCTCAATACTTCGGCAGCCATGAGCCCCGCAGGCCCTGCACCAACGATCGCCACCGACTGCTGGCTCATGGATTAACACCATTTAAAGGCTGAAAGTCATCAAAACGAGTCTGATACTGCTCAGGTTTTGTGATTACCAACTGCTGACACAACTCGCCACGTGCCAAATACTTCACTTCAAAGTGTGTTCGGGCTGAATCACTAGCAATGGTTTGTTTTTCATAAGGCAGTTTCCACACCTGCAATAACTGCTGTTCAGCTTCTGCAATATATTCCACAATATTACTGGCTAAAATAACTTTCCCACCCTCAGCCAAGCGAGACAGTAAAAATTCAAAAAATGGCATATTTAACCAACGCTGTGTAGCATTATGTGGCTCTGGGTTTGGATACAAAATATAAAATGTGCTGACTTGTTTCGGGTATAACGCATGAGTAACCCACGGCAATGCATCAGCATGAATCGGGTGTAAATGTAAACTTGGGTTCAAAAGCACCTGCTTTTGCATCGCATCAAACTTTTCACGTGTTCGCTCAATGGCATACAATGTTGTATCTGGATACTGCTGTGCAAAAAGCAACGCATGCTTCCCCTTACCTGCTCCAATTTCAACCACTACAGGTTTATTTTCAATCGGTTTAAATTGGCGTGGTGCAACCATACGCTGTGCTTGAAATTGACGAATCGGCATAATCAGATCAAACTAATAAATATTGGCGTAAGTCTAACAAGCCGAACTGCACTTGCCTACATTTAAACCCAACAGTTTAGGATCATTTTTATGCAGACTACTTTTCCATGCCCACGTTGCGGTGAGCCCTCTACATGGCAAGACAATGCCTTTCGGCCATTTTGTTCAGAACGTTGTAAATTGATAGACCTTGGTGCATGGGCAAGCGATGCTTACCGCTTACCCACTGAAGATTCACCAACAGCAGAGCATGGCTCAGAGGGCGATTAATTATTTGGCTGAATAAATGGATTATATGCTCGCTCATGCCCAATATGACTGATTGGGCCATGACCGGGAATAAATTGGGTATGGTCGGGTAAAGTCAGGCACTCGCGATGAATTGATGCAATCAAGTCAGCATGGCTACTTTGTGGAAAATCTGTCCGTCCGACAGACTCTTTAAATAATACATCACCTGCCCAGAGCAAGTTGTGTGATGCTTGATAAAACATAATATGACCTGGTGTATGCCCCGGTGCAAAGCGGACTTCAAACACATGCTCACCCAATTGCAACTGATCACCACCCTCCAACCATTGATTAATGGTGACTGGCTCTGGTACGGGAAAGCCATATTTTGCAGATACTTCTTGTAATGAGTCAATCCAAAATGCATCTTCTTTATGTGGCCCGACCACAGGCACTTGCCATAATTTAGCTAGCTCACCGACTGCCCCAATGTGGTCTAAATGACCATGTGTTACCCACAGGGCTTTTACAGTTAAGCCTTGCTCATCTATAAAATGGCAAATTTTATCTGCATCACCGCCTGCATCGATCACCACTGCTTCTTTACTGTCAGACTCCCAAACCACAGAGCAGTTTTGAGCAAATGGGGTCACTGGAATAATCTGAACCTGTAACATAAGCGATATCTCAACGTGTGTATTGAGCCAATGTTACATCTAAAGCAGTCAAATGTGCATCTAGTAACGTTTCAAATAATTGTAAATGCATGGCATCTGTATTTAATGCAGGAATATATGCATATGACTCACCGCCTGCGTGTTTAAAGTTTTCTGCATTTTCTACAGCCAACTCCTCAAGCGTTTCTAAACAGTCGGCTGAAAAGGCAGGGCTCATAATTTGCACCGACTTCACACCTGTTTTACCCCACTCAGCCAATAATTCATCTGTGTAAGGTCGAACCCACTCTTGTAAACCAAAACGTGACTGAAAACTAATTGCCCATTGCTCATCATTTAAACCGAGCTCTTCTGCCACCAATTTTGCTGTTTTACGGCAACGTTCAGGGTACGGGTCGCCTTTGTCTGCAAAAGGCTGTGGTATACCATGAAAAGACATTAACAACTTATCTGAACTGCCATGCTCAGCACGGTAACGGCGTACACTTTCAGCCAACGCTTTAATATATAGCGGGTGCTGATAATAATCACGAATCATACTGATGCCGGGAATATTACGTTGCTTCAATGACCATTTCGCCAACATATCAAATTGAGGAGCTGTAGAGGTTGCAGAATACTGTGGATACAATGGGAACAATAAAATATGGTCTGTATCTGAACCATTTAAATCTTGAAGTAACGCTTTCATGCCCGGATTACCATAGGTCATGGCTGGGACAATATTTAAATCTAGATGAGGATATTTTTCTGGTAACACTTGCTGAATGTGCTTGACCTGATCCATCATAATTTCACGCATAGGCGAATCATTCCACCACACCGATGCATAAGCTTCCGCCACACGTTTTGGGCGAGAAGGTAAAATAAATAGCCGTAAAATAATTTGCCAAAGCACTTTAGGAATTTCAATCACACGTGTATCTGATAAAAACTCTTTTAAAAATTGACGTACTGCAGGTGCAGTCGCTGCATCTGGTGTGCCTAAATTGGCGAGAATGACAGTGACTTTCGGTTTATTTTCTATCATCATGACTCTAATCGCTTTCTATACTTAGGTGTAATTTAAAGCTTTTTGGTTTTAATTAAAACCGAACCATCACTTGTATTTTTATTTAAACTCATCGCTATTAACAATGGTTTTATTAAGTCATTTATTTAAAACATATTTTTTCAAGCATAAACAACGTAGCAGGGGTCATTTTCCAAAGTACATAGCGATGATGATCTCGACCAACGGGTACAATCCATGCATTTTTTTGCACTTGAACCTTTATGCTATGTAAAGACTGCGTCGTAATATTAACCTCAGATACTTCTGTTAAATTAGGATGAGAAATCGCCACATCAGATAAAGCCACTTTTTCTAAATAACGGTTCAAACAATACACAAATTGTGCTTCAGATTTTGGTGTAGCAAAACACTGCGCTAAAATATGTAGAATATTTAACCATGTTAATTTTTTGACTTGTTTTAAACGATACTGATCACCATTTTGGTCATAAGCCTGTAAATGGTATTGTAAGTTGAACGTATCTGTACATTGCACAGGTTTTAAATTTAACATTGTAGCTGGGCAAAGTTGCTTAGGCTTGCTCTCTAACTCTTCTACACGCTGTCTAAGGCGTTGAATTTCATCTTGTAATAACCGAGTCCCATATGAACGAATCCATCCTTGTGTTGGATAACGTAGCAACACTTCAGGCATATGTATTCGTGCCTTCAGCTCTAAATCTGTTGCATCTTCAAACTCGAAAACACACGGTACATCGTGCATAATTTGTTGACGAAACAACGTAAATTTTTGCTGAATCTCAGCTGTCATTTGGCTGTAGTGACTCACTTTTCGTGGTTCAGCCAATACAAATGCAATCACGGGTTTTTGTCTTGCCAATGCATAAATATATTCAAGTTGCATATAGCTCATGCCTGCTGAAGACAACATACCGTAGTCTGCACCAAGCAATAAAATCACATAATCACTTTCATCAATTTGACGACGTGCAAGTGTCGCTGTTTTAGATGAACGTTGTTCTACACCCCATGGGAAATACCCCATAAGTACCAAAGTTTGACACAATGTCCGATAAGCCTCGGACATCTCTAAGCCCGATGTAGAAATAAAAACTTGATAGCGCTTGTCGACCATGAAATAGACTCATTGATGCTATTTATAATCATTAAATCTATTGATTAGAAATAAATACAAATATTAACTCAATATGCAATAAATTCTGCAACTTTCCAAGTCACTTTTTCAGATAATAATTGTTTTAATAAGGTATCCGTTTGTACGGTATATCCGCCTGTGAAATAACAGCGGATATTTGCTTGTAACTCTAAACGAGGTAAAGCATTCATTTGTTGATGTGCCAGAACACGCCCCACTTGCCGTGCGACCGCTTGGCCTGAATCTACGGTAATAATTTGATTGGTAAAAACCTGATCAATACTGTGTCTTAAAAACGGATAATGCGTACAACCAAGCACCAAGTAATCGGCACCACTTGCGACCACAGGGCTTAAAATCTGTTTCAGTAGTTGCTGTGTTGCAAAGCTATTTTGTTGTCCTGCTTCAACAATCGGCACAAGATCTAAGCATGTGACCGCCATCACCTCTACCCCTTGCGGTTTAGCAAAATAGGTAATCACATCTTTAATTAATTGCCCACGAAAAGTGGCAGGCGTGGCAAGCACCGCAACTTTCTTACTTTGTGTATTTAGAACTGCGGGTTTAAGTGCAGGCACAAGCCCAATGATTGGGAAATGTTCACCATATTTTTGTCGTAAAAAATCTAAGCTAAACGCAGAGGCTGTATTACATGCCACCACCGCAATTTTACAGCCTTTTTGGTACAACCACTCTACAGCTGTGGCCGTTAATTCTCTAATTTCTTCATCTGTTTTTACACCATACGGTACATTGGCGGTATCTGCCAAATAAATGATTTGCTCATCGGGCAAATGTTGGCAAATTTCATGTACCACAGATAATCCCCCCACCCCTGAGTCAAATACACCAATGGGTGCTTGTGGTGAAGCAGACGCTAAAACAGAAGACACACTGTTCATAATTAAAATAAAATGGCAAAAGCAAGATAGGCTAGATATTAAACCTCATGCGGTTAAATGCAAACAAAAATCACCACTTTGCAGTAGCAAAACCGTTTCGTCATTTTGCTTCTGCTGTAACTCACCATAATCGACCAAATGTAAAAAAACTGCACGTGGAATACATGCATGCAAACTGTAACGCACCCAAATATACGGCCTGTCCTGCCCATCATAATTTTTCATAAAAACAGCATGCTTCGCATCTAATAAAACACAGTCGCCATCAGTGGTATAAAAATATAAAAAAGACTGATGGTCGTGCTCAACCTGTTCCACTCTTGCAATCTGTAATGGCGCATCTTGGACATCTATGGCAATTTTTTCCACAGGCGTTTTTAAAAAGTATGTTGAGTCTTCCTTGCATAAAATACGCGAGAACTGTCGCACCAAAGCCTCACGCTGCATCTGTTGCCCTTCGTGCCACCATGTACCATCGGCACGAATGCATAAATCCATTTCACCACAATATTTGGGTTGCCATGTATGTAGTGGTGGAATATCTGTATGTGCTAAAATAGCGCCTAAGTTTGGGGCATGCTCTGCTATTTGCACCAATTTATTGGCCATATGTGTATTTTTCTTACACAAATCAGGGCAAATTTCGTCATTTACCATCGCTTTTATGCCTCATTTGACAGAAAATATAGAGCTATGTTTACCGCTATAGTAACCCAAAATGAGCCACAACATGCATTGTGGTCTAGGCACTATGCAAAATACTCATGGCAGCGCCATAATTGAATGATTTGGTGGCCACCTTTAAAAATATGAGGAGTCCTACATGGAACACATCGAACGTGAATCGATGGAGTTTGACGTTGTTATTGTTGGTGCAGGCCCTGCGGGACTGTCTGCAGCCATTAAAATTCGTCAGCTAGCAATTGAAAACGATTTACCTGATTTAAGCGTATGTGTCGTAGAAAAAGGCTCTGAAGTGGGGGCACACATTTTATCGGGTGCTGTGCTTGAACCACGTGCATTAGATGAACTTTTCCCCAACTGGAAAGAAGAAAATGCCCCATTAAACGTGGCGGTTACACAAGATAAAACCTACTTCTTAATGTCGGAACAAAAGCATCAAGAAATGCCACATGCTTTTGTACCAAAGACCATGCACAACCAAGGCAACTATATTGTGTCTTTAGGCAATGTGGTACGTTGGCTCGGTGAAAAAGCCGAAGAGCTTGAAGTAGCTGTATTTCCTGGCTTTGCCGCATCAGATATTTTGTACCATGAAGATGGCACAGTCAAAGGCATTCAAACAGGTGACATGGGTGTAGGTAAAGATGGCGAACCCACAGCAAACTTTACCCCAGGTTATGAACTTCATGCAAAATATACTTTATTTGCCGAAGGGTGTCGCGGTAGCTTAGGTAAACAACTGATTAAAAAATTCAACTTAGATCAAGATGCCGACCCACAACATTACGGCATTGGTATTAAAGAACTTTGGGATATTGACCCTGCAAAACATCAAGAAGGTTTGGTGATGCACGGTGCAGGTTGGCCTTTGACTGAAACTGGATCGTCTGGTGGCTGGTGGTTATATCACGCAGAAAACAACCAAGTGACTTTGGGTATGATTGTTGATTTATCTTACCAAAATCCACACATGTACCCATTTATGGAAATGCAACGTTGGAAAACCCACCCGCTAATTAAGCAATTTCTAGAGGGTGGCAAACGAGTGTCTTATGGCGCACGTGCTGTGGTCAAAGGTGGCTTCAATGCCTTACCAAAACTCACATTTGCAGGTGGTTGCCTCATTGGTGATGACGCAGGTTTTCTAAACTTTGCAAAAATCAAAGGCTCACATACTGCCATGAAATCAGGCATGCTGTGTGCTGAAGCTGTGTTTGAAGCCATTGCTCAAGGTGTGGCCCAAGGGGGTGAGCTGGCGATTGCACGTGTCACGGAAGGCGAAGACCACTTCATTAAAGAAACCGTTGCCTATACAGAAAAGTTTGATCAAAGTTGGCTAAAAGAAGAACTCTACAATAGCCGTAACTTTGGCCCTGCCATGCATAAGTTTGGGACATTCCTCGGTGGTGCATTTAACTTTATTGACCAAAATGTCTTTAAAGTACCCTTTACATTACACGACCGTGTGGAAGATTTTTCTGCACTGAAAACCACAGATGCAGTTAATTTCAAACCAACCTATCCAAAAGCAGATGGCGTACTGACCTTTGACCGCTTATCATCGGTATTTATTTCAAACACGGTGCATGAAGAAAATCAGCCCTCCCATTTAAAACTGACCGATGCAGATATTCCTGTAGCAGTGAACTTGCCAAAATGGGACGAACCTGCACAGCGTTACTGCCCTGCGGGGGTATATGAAATTGTGGAAGAAGAAAACCAAGCCCCACGTTTTCAAATTAATGCCACCAACTGCGTACACTGTAAAACCTGTGATATTAAAGACCCATCACAAAACATTACTTGGGTAACACCTGAAGGTGGCGGTGGGCCAAACTATCCAAACATGTAAGTCAACACTTCGGCCATAATGCATTTATGGCCGATGTTTTATCCACCTTTTTTCACCAAATAGCGGTATTGCTTTTTTTGTTGCTCAGACATCATTTGCTCTTGCAACAATAACTCATGATTCATATGCACACAAAAACGTGGAATATCCCATGAAGTCGATGGATCTGTCGCAATCACTTCCACCACCTCCCCCACATTTAACTTACGAATGGCTTGTCTGAGCATCATAATAGGGTCTGGGCAATACAACCCTTTGGTATCTAGTTGAATATGTACCGTTGTTGCCGAATCAGACATGACTTTTCTTGACCACCTAAATAAAAATGATTTTATCACAAAGGCTATATTGGTATAAAAGCATCAAACAGACAAAATAATAGCCTTAGGAAATGATATTTACATCACACTTATCTAGGTTATTATATATTCAAAATTAAAATAGTGATAATCATATGAATAACCACACAGCATTCACTCCGAAACAGACTGAAATTCAATATGCAGATGAAATAGAAGCACTACAAGACATTGTTCAACACGGCGTAGGCGTTCAGCGTACCGACAATAGCTTTGACTTCATCATTGATACATTTTTAGGAAGGCTACCTTATGGTGTAGATTCTAGTCAGTTCTCCACCCGAAAACGATTTGTATTAATACAGCAACGCATCAGCACAATTGGCTCGGTCATTATGATGTTTAGCTGTAGTCTATTAACCATTATTATGACTGCTGTGGCGATCTCTAACTTTTGGTATATGGGCTTTGTTGCCCTTCTCTTTGTATTTTTGGTTTACTACAGCTTCAAAACATTTAAAAAATCTCTGGCACTCTACAATGCCATTAAAAACTTACAACAAACTGTGCCCGATATTGAGAAAACACATACCGTTGTGAATGAAGCAGAAATCGCTCAAATGTTTGCTCAAGACCGTTTAAAAAGCAGAATGATTGGTGCTGTACTCATCGCTGTCTGTAGTTATCTTTGTTACACCATCTACTATGGCACAATCCACAAGGTCTGGATTTTTTCGCTGATTGCACCTTGTGGATTTATTTTGGGCATTGGTAGCCTCATTACAGGAATGAATAAGCCAGAAATACTATATCGTCATGGC
The DNA here is from genome assembly GCF_015627125.1 of Acinetobacter rathckeae. Taxonomy (GTDB): domain Bacteria; phylum Pseudomonadota; class Gammaproteobacteria; order Pseudomonadales; family Moraxellaceae; genus Acinetobacter; species Acinetobacter rathckeae. The sequence goes on from NZ_VTDO01000003.1 coordinate 139,108, forward strand.
TATGCACAAGCACGTTGGAAAGATCTCCCCCTAGTCATGAAAGTGTGTATGTTTTTAGGCGTACTTGCCTCTGTACTCACGTGGGCATGGATCAAAGGCTTTTTAGCCCTTTAAATAGAGTATATATTTCACATCATCAAAAACTAAAAATTAGCACCCTATTGGTAACGCAGAAATATCTAGGATCAGATCTTCGCTGATCCTTCTACTCAATTAAATTACACCAGAATCATTAGGATGTGCTTCTAAGCGTTTAAAAGACTCACTTTTTGGTAAATTCAAAGGAAGGCTCTGTGGAGGTATCGCTGATAAAAACCACTTTTTATACAGTTTATCCATTTGACCAGATGTCCACATAGATATAATGACACGATCAACAAGTAGTTTCATCCGAGCATCATCTTTAGCAAACATCACGCCATATGGCCCTACAGATAATACTGGCCCAACCACCTCAAAACGCTTAGGGCGCACTGATTGATGTATAAAACCAACCAATGCATTTTCATCCAGAATAAATGCATCTGCCTGCCCCAACTCAAAAATAGCAAAAGATTCAGCATCATCTTGACCATAGACATGCTTTACATCAATTTGTGCACCTTTGGCATTTTGTTTAATATACTTATCAGCCGTTACACCTTCTGTGGTCACCACCGTTCGACCATTTAAATCAGCAAAACTTCTCAGACCTGAATTGGCTCTGACTAACATTCGCACTTCTGAAACAAAGTAATTGATTGAGAAGTCGACTTGCTTTTGACGAAACATGGTATGTATGGTCGAACCACATTCCATATCAATCTTGCCATCATTTAAATCTGACATGCGTTTTTTTGCATTCACCACTTGGTACTCTACCCGCAAATCAGGTAAATGATGCTCTGCTTTAATCACATCTACAACACTTTTACAGACATCAATAGCATAGCCTAACACCTGACCATTTGCTGTATATGACATTGGAATAGACGAATCACGGTGCCCTATTACAATTGCCCCACGTTCTTTAATTTTTGTTAATGTATCTGTTGCATACGTCTGTGAAATTCCTCCAAAAAAACCACATGACATAACAACTGTAAATAGATATAGATGCTTCATTTTTATTACCTAAATTGATCAAGACATAGAGTCAAGTATGTTGTTTAAAACAGCTCAACACCTACTCACCCAAAAAATATCCCTCATAAATTGATGGTTATACTCACTTTTTATTTTATCTATATGAGTTTTATTCACAGTCTCTTGGCTTTAAACAAGTCAATCTAAAGCGTATTGAACATGCACACAGACTATGCCAATGATGTTCCTTTTTGAATAATTAGCCCCTTTGGTTAGCCCAACATAACTTGCGTTTTGTTAAATACTTAAAATAAATCCTATTTTAATATAATCGACCGTACACCCCATCAAAAGCAAAATAAAAATCACATTAGTAAAAATAAATGCAAAATGTATCACAAAATAAATAAATTTAAAATAAATCTGCTTTTTATTCTTACAGACATATTAGATATTCCCTATCCTACAATCTAAGACACAATTAACGAGCTAAGACAATAATGGATTGATTCTTTCTTTACAGATTTAACATCGTTTTGTTAATGCATCTGCCATTTTTCTTCGGTATGATGACCAATCTATACATAAAAACATACCTCTTTATTAGGAAGGATCATGCACGAGGAAACAGGCCCATCGTGGGGCATGCGTGGCTTAAGAAAATGGTTAGGTACAGCACCAGAAACCAGAGATGAATTGCTCAAACTAGTACAAGACTCTAAACGCTTTTTAGAACCAGATACCGTGGCAATGCTTGAAGGGGTACTTGACCTTCCTGCAACCAAAGTTCGTGAAGTGATGACCCCACGCACGGCTATGGTTAGCTTACAAGAAAATGACCAACTGCTTGATATCTTGCCGATTCTTATTGAATCTGCACACTCTCGCTTTCCTGTGTTTTGTGAAAACCATCCAGACACGGTGGTTGGTGTTTTACTGGCCAAAGACCTGTTGCCTTTTTTGTCTGAACCTACTGCAAAAGTCGATATTTCTGCACTGATTCGTCAACCCCTATTTATTCCAGAAAGTGCTCGATCAGACCAAGTCTTGCGTATGCTAAAAAACACCCAAACCCATATTGCCATTGTAATTGATGAACACGGAGCAACCTCTGGACTGGTCACACTTGAAGATATTTTGGAAGAAATTGTTGGCGAAATTGAAGATGAACACGACGATGCCAACGAAGAAAGTCAGCTGATTTTACCCGACCCAAAACACAATGATAAACCTGCTTGGATTGTGCAAGCACTCACGCCTATCGAGCATTTTAACACTGTATTAAATGCTCATTTCTCAGATGATGAAGTGGAAACAGTCGCAGGCTTACTACTTCAAGAAATTGGTTTAGTCAACGACTTAGAAGGCCAAGTGATTGAGCTTGAAGACTGGACCTTTACCATTGTGACCGCAGATGCTCGCACCATTCAACTCATCCGAGCTGTACGCCAATGAGTCTAAAAGACATCCACGTACAAAAAATGCCACTTGCGTTATTGTGCTTCGTCACACTCACAGCAGGTGGTGTTTTTAGTTTATCGCTTGCGCCTTATGGTTATTGGTGGTTAGCACTCATTTCACCTGCACTGTTGTATGCTTGTTTACATGCTCGAACTGCTCCACAAGCCTTCCTTTTAGGGTGGTGTTACGGCATTGGCTTATGGTTCGTTGGTGCATTTTGGTTATACACCTCTATACACCAATATGGCGACACCAACTCAGCAATTTCTGTCCTGCTCATTGCTCTACTCGCCATCATCATGGGTTTATTTAGTGCCGTATCTACTTGGGCTTATAGACGTTTTTTCCCTGAAACACCGCTCACATTCACGCCCATTTGGATTTTATTTGAATGGTTAAAAACATGGCTCTTTACAGGGTTTCCATGGTTATTTGTCGGTTACGCATTTACGCAAGCATACCTAGACGCATACGCACCACTTTTTGGGGTGTTTGGTGTGTCGTTTATTGCTGTACTCATTGCCTGTGCATGTGTAGAACTCTTTAAAAAACACTTCTTTTGGCTTATTCCAATCGTACTTGTAGTGCTTGGAGCATGGGGAGCAAGCCTACTGAATTTTGTCACTCCCAAAACAGAAAAACCACTGTCTGTGTCTTTAATACAAGGCAATATTCCACAAGACTTAAAATGGCAAGAAGCCTACCAATATAAGACCTTAGACATTTACAGTGCATTGAGTGCATCAGAATGGGGGCGTGATTTAGTCCTTTGGCCTGAATCATCTATTCCAATGTTACAAACATCGGTACAACCTTTTCTAGACCAAGTAAGCGAGCATGCCAAGCAAACGGGCTCGGCATGGGGTGCAGGCATGTTGTATTACGATGAAAAAGCATCTGAACATGCCAATAAATGGTTACTCTACAATGTACTCATGCTTACAGGTCAAGATGCCTCGGGCTTATACAAAAAACAACGCCTTGTACCTTTTGGTGAATACGTTCCTTTTGCAGGGCTACTCAAATGGGTACTGCCTGCATTGCAAAATGACCCAAGTGGTGGCGGACTTTCCGCAGGACAAGCCCCTCAACCACATTTAAATATTAAACATCATGCACTCGGTGTTGCCATTTGTTATGAAGTGGCTTACCCCAACTTAACCCGTTTAAATGCAATCGGCAGTGACTACATGGTGACTATTTCTAATGATGCATGGTTTACAGGTACTGCGGGGCCTTGGCAACACTTACAAATGGTACAAATGCGTGCCAAAGAAAATGGCCGTTGGTTCATGCGTGCCACCAATACCGGCGTCACCGCATTTATCAATCAACATGGTCAAATTGTGGCTCAAGCACCACAAGACCAAGCCTTAGTTCTACGCCATGATGTCCCTGCATTTACAGGACAAACCTTATATAGTCGTTTAGGTGACTATCCTGTCTTATTGTTTTGTGCTGTTTTATTGTTATTGGGCTTACATTATCGCCCACGTACCATTGATGTCTCTTTTAAATCAAGATGTTAATTGAACCAGCTCATGGCTTAAACACACGCCATGAGCACCCCCAATAAAACATACTGTTGGTTGATCTACAGATGAATAACCCACTGCCTTTTCGTATTCGTGTTGCTGTACCTGTCCCAATTCACGAATATTTTGATTACGAAGTATCTGCACAACAATATGCCGATATTCAAGCAGGCATGCGGGTCACTGTACCTTTTGGTCGCCAAACCTGTGTAGCCATTGTGATAGAAAAAGTGGCCTTAGATGTTCCACCATCAACACAATTTAAACTCAAAAAAATTATACAAATACTCGATGAACAACCGTTAATTGATCCACATATTCTCCAATTACTCACGTGGTCAGCCCAGTATTATATGTATCCGCTGGGCGAGGTCATACAAAGTGCCTTACCCACACGGCTTAGACAAGGTCATCATTACGATTGTGTCACCACGCAATGGCAACTGACTCCATTAGCCCATGAAGAAAATACACTCAAACAACTCAAACGCTCAGAGAAACAACGCCTTGCGGTTGAGTACATACAAACACACCCTCACGGCGTACTTGAAACTGAACTGAACCTACACGGTATAAGTACGGCCACGCTAAAAGCATTAGAAAAAAAACAATTAGTACAACAAAATGAAGTCCAGATTGACTTTAGCCGTAAGCCTGTCGGGTTAGCAGAAAAACAACTCACCGCCAACACAGAGCAATTACAAGCCCTTGAACAAATTGTACCTACACTGCAAAACTATGCAGGCTATTTACTTGATGGCATTACAGGCAGTGGTAAAACTGAAGTGTACTTACAAGTCATGTGGCAGGTATTAAAGCAAAATAAGCAAGTATTGGTTTTAGTCCCCGAAATTGGCTTAACTCCGCAAACAATTGCTAGATTTCGAGCACGGTTTGATTGCCATATTGCCTTATTACACTCAGGGCTAAATGACACAAAACGCTTACATGCGTGGCAACAAGCTCAAACAGGGCAAGCAGGTATTATTTTAGGTACACGCTCAGCGTTATATACCCCAATACCCGACTTAGGGCTGATTATCTTAGATGAAGAACATGACCTTTCATTTAAGCAACAAGAAGGCTTTCGCTACCACGCCAGAGATGTCGCACTGTATAGAGGCTATTTAGCCAAGTGCCCTGTGATTTTAGGGTCAGCAACCCCTAGTATAGACAGCTTTGCTTTAGCCAAACAAGGCAAGCTCAAGCACATTATGCTCAACCAAAGAGCAGGCCATGCTCGCATGCCCAAAATGCAGATTTTAGACTTAAAAATTGCCCCTAAACAGCATGGTTTAAGTCTAATCCTGATTGAAAAAATCAAAGCGACATTACAGCAAGGTCAACAAGTTTTGGTTTTTTTAAATCGGCGTGGCTATGCCCCTGTACTGATGTGTGAGTCCTGTGCATGGCAAGCCAACTGCCCCCGCTGTGATGCACATTTTACCTTGCACACCCAACCGTACCAACACTTACACTGCCACCACTGTGGTCTGATACAAACCTTGCCAAAACAATGTCCTGCCTGCCAACACCCCACCCTTAAACCGATTGGCTTAGGCACAGTTAAAATTGAAGAAGGCTTAAAAGAGCTTTTTCCTGAGCATGATGTATTACGAGTAGATAAGGACAGCACCCGCCACGTAGGCAGTTTAGAAAAAATATATGCACAAATTCATGCAGAAAAACCCCTCATTTTACTCGGCACGCAAATGCTGGCCAAAGGGCATCATTTTCCACATGTGAGTTTAGTGGCCATTTTAGATATAGATGCAGGCCTACTCAGTGTTGACTTTAGAGCCCCCGAACGTACTGCACAGCTCATCACTCAAGTGGCGGGACGTGCAGGGCGTGGCGACTATCACGGCGAAGTGATCTTGCAAACACTTCGGCCAGAACACCCTATACTGCACACATTGCTTGAACACGGCTACCGTACGTTTGCCGAGCAAACCCTCAAAGAGCGAGAAACCGCCTGCTTACCACCCTATCGCTACAGTATTTTAATTCGCAGCGATGCTAAAAATGAACAACACAATCTAGCGTTTCTCAGCCAAAATGCCAAACTATTGACTGACAATGCACAGCAAAGCGTAGATGTTTGGGGGCCAATACCCGCACCCATGCAACGTAAGGCAGGAAAATACCACGCACACATGCTATTACTTGCAAGTAGTCGAGTGCAGTTACACCACTACGTCAAACATTGGTGGCAATATGTGCGTGCAACCGCACCTTCAGATATTCGATTGTCTATTGATGTTGACCCACAAGAGTTTGGGTAAAATTGACTTTATTGGTATGTCTGTCATATAACTAACAACTGCCTCAAACAGACCATAGAAATATACAATAAAGGCGAGTCCATGAATAATAAACACCTGAATATTTATCAATTTTTCTGGTCACTGTCTAAACAAAGATTCACTCGAGCAAAACCCGCTTTTGCTTTATTACTTGTCATTATTATTGCGTCATCTGCTTTAAGTAGCCTTGTACCATATTTAATGAAAGACATTGTAAATTATAATGAAAGCACTCAAACCAATACACCATCCTACCTGAGTATGTTGTACCTACTCGTTATTGCATATGCAGTTGCATGGCTTATGGAACAATTAACTGAATGGACTAAAAACCTCTTATCTGCATATATTTTAGCTAACTTTGAATCAGCACTGATTTATAGCACTTTAGAACATTTCTTTCAGCTCACCTACAATGAACAAAAAAAGCTAAATGTAGGTATATTTAACTCAGATGTTCAGCGAGGAACGTCCGCTTTTGGCCAAGTGAACTACACATTTTTTCTGAGTATTTTACCCATTTTGGCACAGCTTATTTTTATGTGCATGGTTTTAGCAACCAGTATTAATACAATATTTAGCTTCGCTTTTCTTATCAGCATAAGCATTATTTTTTATGTAACCTATAGACTTAATAAAGCGTCCTCAAATGCATTCAAGCAAATATATGAGTCTAAAAACCAAGTTAATAAATTTTTTATTGAAAAAATAAGTATGCCCTATGAGATTAAAGTCAATCATTCAGAACAACATGAGCTAAACAAGTTTGATCTTTTAGTAAATACCTTTCGTTCAAAAACATTTCAAAGCAACAGCAAAATCAGCTTCATTATGATGCGCCAAGTGCTCTTTATTGGCATATTTCTATTATCGTTTATGCTTGTATCGGCATATCTTTTTCAAAATAAAGCCATTAATTCAGGTATTTTTGTTTTAGTCAGCACTTATATTATTCAACTCACCACGCCTTTTATACTTATATCTCAAACCATTATGCGATTAAATGGCAATTTAATTTCACTTGAAAAGTTATATGGCTATTTCCAATGTCCTAAAGATCATCCATTAAAAGCAGATCAAGATACCTTTGATCACACCATGCACCACCCTACTGTCTTCGAGTTTTCAAATGCAACCATTACGCTAGGTGATCAAACATTAACCACATTTAACCACCAGATTTTAGGTCAAAAAACATATGCTGTTATTGGCAAAACAGGCTCAGGCAAAACCTCTTTTATTAACTATTTACTAGGCATAGAAAAAATACATGCTGGGCATTTAAGTTATAAAGGCATTGATATATCTCAAGCTCATACACATAAAACCTATCAAGACATTGCCTTTGTGAGCCAAGATCCTAAACTCATTTCTGGAAGTTTCAGAGAAAATTTGGTCTACAACTCCACCCATAAAATCACTGATGATGACATCATAGCTTTCTTAAAGAGTTTTAATTTAGCCCACCTTCTAGCTGACAACCACATCACACTTGATGATTCAATTGACCTGATCAGCAACAATTTTTCAGGTGGTGAGCTACAAAGAATAAATATTATTCGAGCACTGCTCAAAAAGCCAAAAACCCTTATTCTTGATGAACCCACATCTGCCTTAGATCAATCTATGGCAATCAAAACCATTGAGATATTAAAACAAAATGTGAGTACCATCATTATTATCACCCATGCAAAAGATTGTATTAACTTGTGCGATGAAATCATTAATATCGAAGACATGAAAAATACTCATGCAATCTAAAGCCTCAAACAGGCTTACATTGATATTCCCATTTTTAATTTAACTGGCGTACTTCTACGGTTTAAAATACAAGTGGCCACTAAATTTGGCAAGACGAGGAGACTTTCACGGAAAAGCGATCTTACAAACGCTTCGGCCACCCCCATACATACACGGCTATACAGCATCTTTACGTCACCAATGATGAATAACGAGGTGCTACAATCAACATGGTAATATTTTCACCTACACAGCCATAAAATTGATAAATCACTGTATTCAAACCGATCAAAAAATTTAAATAAAATGATGCTATCAACACCAAAAAACAGCATAAAAAGCAATTTTTCGTATAAACATGTTGTGCCATAAATGGCACATCCAAATTGAATTTTTATTTTCCACATCTTGTTCTATTGTCTAAATGTGGCTTCGCAAACAACCTTAAACACTGCGATTTCACAAATAACTTATTGAACTATAGAAGGAAAATCAAGATGACAAACTTAAACTACCAATCAACCATTTGGACACGTGCAGATGCTTTAAAAGTACATGAAAACGATCCAACCACAACCCAACCGTTAGTTTCACCCAACTTTCCAGTCATGAGTAATGACGTATTCATTTGGGATACCATGCCACTACGTACCCTCGATGGTACGATTGTTTCTGTTAATGGGTGGTCTGTAATTTTCACACTCACTGCAAAACGTAGCCCAGAGGTATTTATTGCCAAAGATGGTACATACGATATTACAGCCGACTGGAATGACCGCCACGGTCGTGCACGTATTTGCTTTTGGTATTGTAAAGATGGTAAAAGCTGGATTTACGGTGGCCGTGTCATGAAAGAAGGGGTATCACCAACCTCACGTGAATGGGCAGGAACACCTATTTTACTCAATGATCAGGGTGATATTGATTTGTACTATACCTGTGTAACACCAGGTGCAACCATTGCCAAAGTTCGCGGTCGTATCGTAACAACAGACAAAGGGGTAAGTGTTGAAGGCTTCAATACAGTAAAATCACTCTTTCCAGCAGATGGTAAATATTACCAAACTGAAGCACAAAACCCTTATTGGAACTTTCGTGACCCATGCCCATTTATTGACCCCAATGATGGACGCTTATATATGGTCTTTGAAGGCAATGTTGCAGGGGATCGAGGCTCTCATAAAGTGGGCTCGGCTGAAATGGGCAGTACACCACCAGGCTATGACCAAGTTGGCGGTGCACGTTATCAAACAGGATGTATTGGTTTAGCCGTTGCGACTGATTTAACTGGTGATAACTGGAAAATTTTACCACCACTGGTGACGGCTGTTGGTGTAAATGACCAGACTGAACGCCCCCATTATGTATTTAAAAATGGGAAATACTACCTCTTTACCATTAGCCATAAATACACATATGCTGATGGATTGACTGGACCTGATGGTGTCTACGGTTTTGTCAGTGAAAGCCTTACAGGCCCATATCGCCCAATGAATAGCTCTGGTTTAGTGCTTGGAAATCCATCATCACAGCCTTACCAGACCTACTCACATTATGTTATGCCCAATGGTTTAGTCACCTCATTTATTGATTCTGTGCCTGTACCTACACCTAATCCCAAAGACTTACAGTATCGTATTGGTGGGACAGAAGCTCCAACTGTACGAATTGAGTTAAAAGGAGATACTTCATTTGTCATCGAAACACTAGACTATGGCTATATCCCTGCAATGCGTGATATTAAGTTAAGAAAGCGACGTAGTGGTCTAAGTAGTATTCTTGACGATATTCTTAACCTTAATTTAACTCAAAAAGAAGCGGCCTAATTGCTTTTGAGTCTAAAAGGGGGATATCTATGCTACTTCATGAACTATCGATTGTAGAAATCATTAAAACATGGTGGCAAGGTGATATGACATTTTATGGTGTCCTGATGTCTATAGTCATGGCTATACTTCGTATGATATATACAGGAGCTTCATGGACCATAACCATTTGCGAAGGCTTGCTGTGCGGTGCACTGACCCTTACCGCAGTATCAACAATGAATTACTTTAATGTACCATCTGACCTTACGGTTGCGATCGGTGGTTTTATTGGATTCATTGGGGTAAAAAAGCTTACCGTCTATATTCATCGTTTTTTAGATAAAAAGTTATAAACACTTTTACCTGTAAAGCTGGTTTGTTCTCAAGCCAGCTTTATCTTAAATTTTGAATATGCCGCACCACTACACCAATAATTCTAATTTTATGTTGAATCGAATTAATCTTTGCAAAGTCAGGGTTTAACGGAATCAATTCAAACAATTCACGACCGTATTCATCATAGCTGATCACTCGGTACTTTTTAAACGTCACTTCGTAATCACTATTTTCTGCAATGACAAAATCGCCAGGTTTAGCGCATAAATTAGGGTCAATAATAATGTGATCCCCTTCTGAAAACCGAGGGAGCATACTCTTCCCAACAATTTGAACACTAAAAATATCTTCAGGTAAACTGCCCTTATAATCACTATAAGTAAACCCTAGAATATTACTGCCATCATAAATGACTTCACGAAACTTCCCTGCTTGTACAAAATCCAATACTGGTATTTTGCTTAGGCCGTTATGATTATAACTCACATTATTATATGCATTTTTAACGTCAGGTACTGCACTATCCTCTTTTCCAGTTAATAACCATTCAATAGATACATTCAAAAGCTCAGCAATTGCATTTAGACTTTCTAATTTCGGTTGGTTTTCGCCACGTAGCCATTTGGTAACAGCAACGCTAGATTTACCTGTTGCCCTAGAAATATCAGCTTGTTTCAACTTCATTTCATTGAGCTTTTGCTGTATGCGCTCATGTAACAACATATTTAGTATCCTAGATTAACAATTGCTATCTTCTACAAGAAAAATTAACTTTAATTATATTAAACCAAATTATTGAAACTTAAGTTAGATAGTGATACCCTAAAATCTCAAATAAACCAACTTAAGTTAACTAAAGTGTTCAAATAGAGGACCGTTTTTCGATATAAAAACATTTGGTTCAAAAAAGTTAGATAAAAACACCTAAATAGCTCATATAAATAATATAGGATTTTTTGTTATGATGAAATGTCCCGTTTGCCATCATACCTCTTATACACGTACAAGTCGCTACCTATCGGCACAAACCAAAGAGGTATATTACCAGTGCCAAAATATGAGCTGCTCTACTACATTTAAAACCATTGAAAGTGTAGATAAAATCATCTCAGAGCCACTATTAAAAAAACAAACACGCATTCTTGAAACAAGCCAATGAATACCTATGTGGCATAGTTATTAATCTTAGATATGCCAAAGTGGCAAAATATATGGCAATGTAAAATGAGTTATGCAAAAAGTTATCGCAGGGAGATCAGCCTTCTGGCGTTACCATGAACATACTATTCGCTCTAACATTTTTTATAAATGAAAGACTCAAATTATGTGGGCTACAACGTGCTAAATCACTTCAAATTAGAGCCAGTATAGTTTGAGCAATAAGAGCTGTATTACGACAATTTCATAATGGAATGCTTTTCATAAAAAATAGTAAATACTAGCCAATACATTCGGTTAATTTTCGGGTGTATTACCCATATACTTGTGTCTATTTTTACTTAACCAGTCGACTGTTACGATCTAAAACATAATGTTGAATAAATACTTACAAAAGTTTCAACTTAACACCCCAATCATATCTATGTGACTATCTTATCTGCACACTTTCATTTTAAAATAACAATGACTCACATTTGCACGTAGTACACAGGCGGCATCATGTCTTTACTCCTCCAAATTACACTGTTTCTCGCAGCCAGCTTACTGATTGTGCCTTGTGCAAAACACTTCGGAATTTCTACCGTATTAGGCTATCTCATTACAGGGATTATGCTTGGGCCAAGCGTACTCAACATTGCACACGATGCCAATGCAATCATGCAACTGGGTGACTTTGGTGTCATTTTTTTAATGTTCCTGATTGGCCTAGAGCTCAGACCACAGCGACTTTGGAAACTCAGACAAGCCATTTTTATGATGGGAAGCTTACAAGTCACCATCACAGGTTTGGTATTGATGCTGATCATTTGGCTTGTATTCAAACAAAGTATTGCAGCCAGCTTTTGTATTGGCTTTGCACTCGCACTGTCTTCTACCGCATTTGTCTTACAGCTTCTTAATGAAAAACAACAGCTCAACACCAGTTATGGGCAAAATGCATTTTCCGTTTTACTCTTTCAAGACATTGCAGCGATTCCGCTATTAGCAGTTATTCCATTACTGGCAGGGACATCCAGTACCCATCATGGCATTGCTTATTTTGCAGCCATTATCGCGGTATTTAGTGGCTTATTCTTATTTAGTCGTTTTGTCATGCGTCCCTTCTTCCGCTTTGTTGCACGCAGTGGCGCAAGTGAATTACTGACTGCAGTTGCCCTCTTTATTGTCTTATCTACTGTATTACTCATGGATATTTTAGGCATTAGCACCACATTAGGCGCTTTTCTAACAGGGGTTTTATTGGCAGATTCAGAGTTTCGCCACGAATTAGAATCCAATATTGCACCTTTTAAAGGACTACTGTTAGGGCTATTTTTCATGACCGTGGGCATGACCACAGAACTTTCTGTCCTCTTTAGTCACCCATTTCTAATCATTGGCTGTGCCATTGCCTTACTGCTGATTAAAGCCACTGTCATGCTATTGATTGCACGGCGTTATAAAAACAGTTGGAAAAATAGTCTTTTATTGGGAACATGTCTTGCTCAAGGCGGTGAATTTGCCTTTGTGGTGTTTAGCGTTGCCCAAAGCAAAGACATTCTGTCAAATGCCATCACCCAACCTGTCACGCTCATTGTGACTTTATCTATGGTACTGACGCCCATTTTGTTTTGGCTCGTTTCACGCTACGTTATTCCTCGCTTTGACACCACATCAAATACAGCATTTGATGACATTCCCGAACACAATGCACCCATGATCATTGCAGGATTTGGTCGTGTTGGACAAATTGTTGCCCGTATTGCTCGACTACAGCACATTCCATTTACCGCCATCGACTCAAGCTTGCAACAAATTCAATTCGTTCGCCAATATGGTGGTACGCTCTACTATGGCAATGTCACACAGCCTGAGCTACTGCGTGCCGCAGGTATTGAGCATGTGAAAATTTTTGTGCTGGCCATAGACAATGTCGAAGACTCAATCCACACAGCAAGACACATTTGCCTACACTACCCACACATTAAACTCTTAGTCCGTGCTCGAGATCGTTACCACGTTCATTTACTCAAAGAAATTGGCGTGGTACACATTTGGCGTGAAACCTATTTATCGGCATTGGGTATGGCCTATCGAGCCTTACGAGAACTGGGTATTGATGAAACCGACGCCTATCAACACATTGAACTCTTTCGTGACTATGATGAAAAACTGCTCACAGAACAGCAAAGCATTGACCAAGATGAACAAAAAGTTTTTGAAACCCATAAAAATGCACTTGCAGAGCTAGAGCATTTGTTTGAACGAGACAGTGCCGTCACAGATGAAACATCATCGGTGAATTTAAAACGCAGTTGCAATACATCACGAGTAGATGTGTCAACAAAGGATCAATAGTCACTTGTGTTTTTACACAATGCCACCATCTACCGCTTAGATTGGAGAAAAATATGTCAAACTTACGTCAACGATTTTATATCGAAAACTGTCCTGTTCGTGGTGAAGTGGTACAACTGACAGACACGCTAGAAACCATTTTAAAACAACGTGATTACCCGCAAGCCATTGAAGTGCTCTTGGGTGAAATGCTCAGTGCAACAGCTCTTTTAGCAAGTACTTTAAAAATAAAAGGCAACATTAGCCTACAAATACAAGCACAAGGTACATTTAAATGGGCAATGGCAGAGTGTAATCATTTAGGACAAGTCCGAGCATTAGCAGACTTTGAAGCAGATGAACGTTTTGCTCAAGCAACAGATAGCAGTACCGTATTTGCAACACTGCAACAACCGATATTATTTATTAATATTGACCCTGAATTTGGTGAGCGTTATCAAGGAATTATTGCCCTTGACCAACCCACATTAGCAGGTTGCCTCATGCAGTACTACGCACTCTCTGCTCAAATTCCAACACATATTGTGTTAGCAAGTGATGAAAAAGCATCGGGTGGTTTACTCATTCAACTTCTGCCACGCACAGAAGAAGAGAAAGAGCATATCGATGACGATCTATGGCCTCGCCTGATTATGCTCACAGATACCCTTAAAGCAGATGAGCTCAAACAACTCGATGCACAAGAAATTCTTTACCGTTTATACAATGAAGAAGAGGTTCGCTTGCCTGAAGTCGAACAACTTGAGTTTTCATGCACTTGCTCACAGCAAAAGTGTAAAAATGCACTGATACAGATTGGTGAAGATGCAGTCAAAGATACCCTAAGTGTGCAAAATCCAATTGAAATGGACTGTCAATTTTGTAATGCCAAATATACTTTTAATGCCGAAGAAGCATTGGCTTTATTTGGTCAGCACTTAAGCTAAACTCAGTCACAAGACACATCATGGCTTAGCTTAAGACTAAAGTCATGATGTATTCTTTGGCTAACATATTAAAATAACAACAAAATATTTATATTTTTTTAAGATTGACCTAATAATGAAACATTAAATTTATATATAACTAGAAGTATATGCTAAAAATATGGTTAACACCCCTATATGCTAGATTATGTAAACCGCTTTAAATATACATTTGCGACTACAGCTGTGATGATGGTTTTGACAATCACCAGCGATGCACATGCCGACCCATCGCCAACATTACAAATTGGCGTAGCAGGTGCTATTGACATACAAGCGTATAAAAACAATAACTTTCCAGTGACCACTTTTCCAAGCATTTTCTTTGATTCAAAACACTTTTATATTGATGGCGATGAAGTTGGGGTATATGCCTTACATACAGAAAAACACCAACTCAAACTTAACCTATATTACGACAGCACCGAATTTAAACCCTCAGACACACTCAGTCAGCTGAATAAGAGACGCCCTGCACTGATGGCAGGAGGCAGTTATACATATATTAGCCCTTATGGTGGCTTTCAAATTTTAGCTGAAAAAGATGTGCAGTCTCGTCGGCATGGCTCATTTGCAACCCTCGCCTACCTTGCTGAAGCACACTACAAACAATGGACATTTTCACCAGAGCTTGGTGTGCAATGGAACGACCAACACTACAATAATTACTACTATGGCGTGAGTCACGCCGAAGCCGAACGTAGCCAAATTCAAGAGTATCGCCCTAAGCAGAGCATACAACCGTACTTTAGCCTAGATATTGGCTACCAAATTAACCCACATTGGACACTCTACACGAGCCACCAAGTCACACGCTTGTCGAGGCAACAGCAACAGAGTCCTATGGTCGACAAAGTGGCTGATGTGAGTAATACCCTAGGCATTTTGTACCGATTTTAAACACAACTTCTCTTTAATCATTTTATCATGTTTAAACACAATAAAAGATTAAAGACCTTTAAAGCACGATAAGGATTTACTTATGGCGATTAACGAAAAACAGCTCCTTTTGGACGAAGCAAAATACTGCTCACATGGTGACACAGTACACTATGTAGAACCGCCAAAAATCTTTACTAACTGCGAAGGCAGCTATTTATATGACGACCAAGATACACCATATCTTGACCTACAAATGTGGTATTCAGCGGTAAACTTTGGTTATAAAAACCCACGTTTAAGCAATCGTTTAATTGAACAAATTAACACATTGCCACAAGTGGCAAGCCAATACTTACACCCAACAAAAATTGAACTTAGTAAAGTCATTGCTGAAGATATTTTCAAAAAAACAGGTGAAGTTGGTCGTATCCACTACAACGTGGGTGGCTCACAAGCCATTGAAGACTCACTCAAAGTGATTCGTAACTTCTGTGGCGGTAAAAGCCGTATGTTTGCATTTGAAGGCGGTTATCATGGCCGTACTTTAGGTGCATCGTCAATTACATCAAGCTATCGCTACCGTCGTCGCTATGGTCACTTTGGTGAACGTGCACACTTCATTCCATTCCCGTACCCATTCCGTCGTCCAAAAGGTATGACCGCTGAAGAATACGGCGACAAATGCGTTGCAGAATTTGCCCGTTTATTTGAAACTGAATACCACGGTGTATGGGATCCAAAAGTAGGTGAAAGTGAATTTGCCGCATTCTACATGGAAACCATTCAAGGTACAGGCGGTTATGTTATTCCACCACAAAACTTCTTTAAAGGCCTGAAAAAAGTCCTCGATGACCACGGTATTTTATTAGTGGTTGATGAAGTACAAATGGGCTTTTACCGTACAGGTAAGCTGTGGTCTTGGGAACACTTCGGCATTACACCAGATATCACTGTATTTGGTAAAGCACTCACCAATGGTTTAAACCCATTGGCAGGTATTTGGGCAAAAGAAGCACTGATTAACCCAACGACTTTCCCTGTCGGTTCAACGCACTCAACATTTGCCTCGAACCCACTCGGTACTGCGGTAGGTCTAGAACTGATGACTATGTTGGCTGAAAAAGACTACGAAGCACAAATCATGGAAAGTGGTGCATACTTCCTAGAAGGCTTAAAAACACTCCAAAAACAACATGTTGAAATTGGTGATGTTGATGGTTTAGGCTTAGCATTACGTGCAGAAATCTGTCAAGCCGATGGTTTCACACCGAACAAAGAATTACTCGACAAAATGGTAGACATTGGTTTGTCTGGTACTTTAGAGTATCAAGGTCAAAAATGTGGTCTTGTACTCGATGTAGGTGGTTACTACAAAAACGTGATTACATTTGCACCATCACTTGAAATTAGCCGTGCAGAAATCGACCAAGCATTGGTGCTTTTAGACCAGCTCTTGACTCGTGCTAAAAAGGAAATGTAAAACCGACTTATGGACAATGGTTTTAATCATCTAGAGCCTAACTGTCTGGTGGATGCTTTTTTACAGCATCCACCACAAACTTTTAAGGCACGTACACTCGATGCATCTTTTTATGCATTTAGCACCCAATTTAACTTACTCACCACGCTCGATGCACCGCTACGTAAGAAAATCCAATCTTTGATTGGCTATCAGCACTGGCAACGACTGGTTCATTTCCCAACCCAATTTATTGGCACAACCGTTACCGAATATACCCCTCTACCCACACAGCACACACCTAAACAACTACTAGAGCAAATACAGCCGTACTGTAAACAACACAGTCTTACCATCATTAAAGACTTACCCATTCAGTCGCCACTCCTGCCCGAACAAGACAACCTATTTAGCAAACAGCTCATTCAAGAAGCACAAAAACAAGGCTTTTTAGCAGTAGAAGGGCAAGCTTTGGCCTATGTAAAAATAGACTTTAATGACCAAGATGACTTTTTAAGCCGATTTTCCAAAAGCAGACGCAAAAACTTTAAAAGAAAACTCAAGCATTTAGAAGAATTACGCGTTGATGTCAAACATACAGGCGATGACTACTTTAACAGCACAGACACCCTTAAACAGCTCTATGCGCTATATCTAGAAGTCTATCAACAAAGCGATATTCACTTTGACTTACTCAGCCTTGAGTTTTTTACCACCATTTTGCAACAAGCAAGCCAAAATGGTCGTGTGTTTATGTACTGGAAAGAGCAGACTTTAGTCGGTTATAACATCTGTTATATCTATAACAATGCTTTAATTGACAAATATATTGGTCTCAACTATTCCCTTGCACTCGATTACAACTTATATTTTATTAGTTGGTTTGTAAATTTAGACTATGCCAAAACCCATGCACTCGACGTATACGTTGCAGGTTGGACAGACCCTGAGGTCAAAGCACAGTTAGGGGCACAATTTACATTTACACAACACCTTGTATGGGTAAAATCGCCCATGCTTCGTTTTATACTAAAGAAATTCAGACATTTATTTGAGTCAGATGCCCATTGGCATCAGCAGCAAGAAACATAGGGCAAACGACCGTGACACGACCACCTGTTATTTTAAATTTTGATGACTCATCTGCTCAGCCCAATTCTTGGCAACGTATTGCACTGCAATCATGGCAAGAAAAAATTCGTTTTGGTTGCAAATGGCACGACTTTAAACAATTAGAAGCACATTTAAACACCCAACTACCCGCACCTGATCAACAAGGCTGTGCTTTACTGGGCAGTGGCGACTACCACCATCTAAGCTATTTACTACTCTCTCGTTTAAAGCAAGATGAACCAATTCACCTGGTGGTCTGTGACAATCACCCCGACAACATGCGCTACCCTTTTGGGATACATTGCGGCTCATGGGTGTATTGGGCAAGCCAACTACCACAGGTTGCACGTATAGATGTCTTAGGCATTAGTTCTAATGACATCAGTTTAAGCCATGCATGGGAAAACCATTGGTCACCGCTTAAAAAAGGTAAATTACATTATTGGAGTGTGCAGCAAAATGCCAGTTGGCTAAAACGCATTGGTGCAAAGCATGCAGCACATCATTTTGATTTCCCCGATGCACTCATGGCTGAATTTTTAACCACCTTACAAGCAGTTAATCTACCCATTTATTTATCGATTGATAAAGACATTTTATCTAAAGATGTGGTGCAAACCAATTGGGATCAGGGGCAATTTTTAGAACAACACCTACACACGCTTATTGATGCATGCCAAGGGCGTTTAATGGGTGCCGACATTACTGGAGATATTTCTTTATACCAGTATAAACAATGGTTTAAAGCATTTTTAAGCAAACTAGATGCACAAGAAACCATGCCCGAAGAACAGCTCACTATTTGGCAAGATCAGCAACAAGCCCTAAATACTCGCCTAATTGAACGTATAAATACCGCTTGGCGTACTTAAACTATTGTTGCTGTTGTTTATAAATTTTTGCCTCACCTTTGGCAAGAAATAACACACCAATGACAATCAGAGCCATACCACACACTTTAAATGCAGTTAATGGCTCATTAAACAACCATACTGAAAGTAAAGTCACGCTCACCAGCTCAATGTGCGATGCTGCTACTGCTGGGCCAATCGGTGCTTTTTCTAGTAAGGTCATCCAAGTAAAAAATGAACCAATATAGCCAATCAAAGCGCCATAAATCCACACATTACCAAAGACACGGAGTAACCATGGCACATCAAAAGTAAGTGGCATGGCATGGTTTGATGCGAGCTTAAAACTGACTTGAGCCAATGTATCAAATAACATCAACACAGAAAAACCAACCAAATAAAACAATCTCATAAGCCTAACCCAATCACTGCAACCCCTGCACTAATGAATAACACGCCAATCAACCGCTCTTTGGTCAGTTGTTCTTTAAAAAACAGTCGCCCTGCAATCATAATCACAACAATATTAATGCAACCAAGCATCACACCATCAGACAAAGGTACTAGCGACAAAAACGCAAGCCAGACCACAAACTCAACCACATAGCAGGCAATGCCTAGCCACAGCATGGGCATTTTCGCAAAAGCGAGCCAACGTGCTTTACCTTCATAAGCTAAGCCTTTAATCGCCAAAGCTTTGAAGGCCAACTGCCCGACAGTGTCTACAGCAATGGTAAACATCCAAACCATGACCACTAATGCATTCATATTGATATCCTAAACATTGGCTGGCGTATACTGCTCCATAAATGACAAGGAGTCTGTCACCACTTGCTCACGATCGTTATCAATAGTAATCATGTGATAGCTTTTTTTCAGCCAAACCAACTGCTTCGGCCCTTGTACTTGGTCATAAATCAGTTGGCTATTTCTACGGTGTGCCACATCATCATCATATGCATGAATGAGTAAACAGGGTGCAGTAATACGAGATAAGTGACTTCTCACCACTTTAGACAAACATTGTAATTGATATAATGAGTGAAATGGATTACCAGGCAGTCCTGCTTCGCTGCTATCGCCATGTTGCATAGAGTGCACAATGCGTTGTCTGAGTTTTTCGTTATAAATACCAAACGGCTCGGCTTCATCAAACGTGGTCTTTCTAAATAAGTTTAAGTGATAGCTTAATGGAAGTAACCACGGTGCGACGAACTTTGACCACCAAGGAATACCCCAGCCATCATATTTAAATGTGGGACTATAACTCATTACACCACTCACACGATGCTCACTGGCGTAATTCAGTGCAAGCAATGCCCCCATAGAAAGCCCTCCCACAAAAATATGGTCAACATGTTGCTTGAGTTGCTCAGCTGCATCACAGACACTTTTGTACCAATCTTGCCACGTGGTATTCACTAAATCCTCAACAGTACCACAATGCCCCGCAAGCTGTAGTGCCATTACAGTATAGCCTTTTTGATGAAAACGGCGTGCAAGACCACGCATTTCATTGGGTGTACCTGTCAAACCATGAATCAGTAAGATTCCTGTACGGTTTCCCTCTAGTAAAAAAGCGTGATCTGCTATCATAAACTGACCTTTGTCATCCCCTGTAACTGTACAAACTGCCCAAGCGAGGCACTAATTTCATCAAAACGACTAAATGCCACATGGCTAATTTTATTTTTTTGGCAATGTTTTAACAGTGATGTTTTGGCATATACATAATCTGCACGCTCAGATAAACAAAAATCTGAACGTCCATCGCCAATTAAAATGGTTTTATATTGTTGGTGCTGTTTAGACACTTTACACTTACACGTTCCCGACTGGGCATTACAACTTTTACTGGCATTTGGAAAGGCCAACTGCCAACGGTTTTCACTCACTTGCTGGAGTTGATTGGCAATCACAGGCACATGCATTAAATTATATTTTGCCAAAATATAACGAATCACTTGGTCTAAACCATCACTAACAATGGTCAGAGGTATACCATAATATTTCGTGAGCTTCACAAATTCTATAAAGCTTTCATCAATTTTTATATTTTGTACAAAAGCTTCTAGGTCTTTCTTACTGACATTCAAAAGTGCAATTTGGCGTTGCATACATTCTTTAGAGCCAATTTTTCCTTGCTCCCACAGCTCCTCTATCTCTTGCCAACCGTCATCGGCAAAAGTTTCAAGCAAAACATCTGTGGTATCTTGCAAACTAATCGTACCATCGAAATCACAAAGTATTTTCCAGTTGTTTTTTCGATACTGTTCAACATTCATCAAAAGCATATTATCGGCTCTACAGATTTCTTAGAAGCGACCTAAGCACTTTTTAGTAATTTAGGCTTTTATAGTATAAAGATGATTTATTAAGGTATGCTTATACTTTATAAAATATATAAATGAATTAACAAAAAATTTCAGCGGATACGTCAAATAACGTCAATCTAATGGTCTGAAAATTGCTTTCACCTAGCACATATTAAATTTTATTCAATACGTCATTCAAGAGTACCTCTATGAAAAAAATCATTTCACTTTGTTGCATCGCCTTTGCCACAACCCAACTACATGCCGAATCCCGCTTACAAAGTGTCATTAATAAGGGCACACTCGATGTTTGCACCACAGGTGATTACAAACCATATAGCTTTTTAAAAGCAGATGGCCAATATGAAGGCATTGATATTTCTATGGCAGAGTCCTTAGCGAAAAGCTTAGGTGTGAGAACTAACTACGTAAAATCGACGTGGAAAACCCTCACGCCAGACTTAGTTTCAGGAAAATGTGACATTGCTATGGGGGGTATTTCCGTGACCCTGACTAGACAACGCCAAGTGTTTTTTGCCAACCGTATAGATGTCGATGGCAAAGTACCACTCGTACGCTGTAATGACGTAAAGAAATATCAAACTGTTGAACAAATCAACAAGCCTTCTGTCCGTGTGATTGAGCCTGCAGGAGGTACAAATGAAGCCTTTGCGAAGAAGTACTTACCCGAAAGTAACTTAACACTGAGCCAAGATAACTTGGGTATTTTCCAACAATTGGTCGATAAAAAAGCGGATGTAATGGTTACCGAAGCCTCTGAAGCACTGTATCAGAAAAAGCACTACCCAAGCCTATGTGCGGTCAATACTCAAAAACCGTTACAGTATGGCGAAAAGTCATATATGCTCCCAACTGATGACATCACTTGGAAACTATATGTAGATCAATGGCTTCACCTTGCCAAAGAAACTGGAGAATATCAAAAAATTCTTGAAGGGTGGTTCTAAATCTCATGCACATGGTAGGCAAATATTGCCTACCATGTGTACTAAATTAATTGAGCTTGGCAAGCTGCTCCGCTAGCTGAGTATCGGTTTCACTGGTTAATACTGCATCTAATACATCAAGCACTGCTTCTTTTTCATTATGCCCGACCACATAATCTGCAACTTGTTTTAACTCAGGTATTGCATTATCCATTGCCAGACCAAATTTGGCCATTTTCACCATTTCAATGTCATTGTTATTGTCACCAATAACAAGCGTTTCATCTGCACTCACATTCCAACGCTGTTGCAAAAAGCTTAAACCAAACGCTTTATGTTGCTTTGGTACAATGAGATCTATAAAACCAAAACCACTCGACACCATTTTGACCTGAGCATTTTTAATATAAGACTTCTGATTTAAGGCCTGCGTCAGCTCATCAAAATCGTAGTTACTGGTATTAATGGTAATTTTACAGACGAGGTCATCCACTTGAAGTAAATCCTCTACACAAAACAGGCGTTTAAAATACTTATTGAGTTTCGGCATGTTTTCAGCAGGGGTTTGCTCATCAATATACGCACCCTCTTTACCACATAAAATGATACCTTCAGCATAATCCACCATCAGATCTGCCAGCATCACTTTCGCGACTTGGGGGTCAAAGTGGGCAAAATTGACTTCAGTTGTGCCATCAACGACAAAGGCACCATTTTCAGACACATATGCAATTTGATCTTGAATATCAGAAAAATAGTTTTTTAAGGTATAAAGTTGGTTACCACTGGCTGCAACAAAATGTATACCCTGCTGTTGAAGCTGAGAGAACTGCCTTAAAAAACGCTGTTTATTGTACTGTTTTTCTCCATTTAAAAATGTACCATCCATGTCTACAGCGATGAGTCTAACTGGCATTTTTACCTCTCGTGGGATCAATATTACATCACCATTATTTATCGTACTTGGTTTATTTGTTTAGAATTATCTTAGCAAAATATGACGCCATCATGAATAAAAAGCCACGATATATTACAAAAATTTAAGCAATTTTAAATAGTTTAAATTTTTGTGTTATAAAATTTTATTTTTAATGCCTTTACCTCTTATAACAACCTTTCATTAAACGAATAAGTTAAAGTAATTGATAATTAGTTTCATTTGGATAAAATATAGTTACATTTATTCACAGTTTCTATCAATTATGTCAGATTATTGTCAAAGTTTCTTATTGAAACCCTTATGTGCAAGTTTATTTGCAATCTCCATTCAAAGTTTTGCAGCCGAAAATACTAGTAGTGATGTAACTCAACTTGAAACCATTCAAGCGGAGTCAAACAAGTCTTCGAGCATGAAAACTGCAACAGGGCTTGAGCTCACTCAAAAAGAAACCCCTCAATCTGTTTCTGTGGTGACACAAGAACAAATTAAAGACCAAGGCTTAACCACTGTCACAAGTGCAATGAAACAAGCTACTGGTATTAATGTCATTCGTGATAGCGGTCGCTTCCGTTTTCAATCTCGTGGTTTTTATATTGACCAAATTGAAGAAGATGGTTTGAGTAGTACGGTGGCAGGTTCAGGCTCAAATCCTCTTAGAACCTCCTCAAGTTTCACCGACTTAGATATTTATGACCATATTGAAGTGGTGCGTGGTGCAACAGGTTTGACACAGGCATATAGTGAACCAGGTGGTACACTTAATGCTGTACGTAAGCACCCAACCAAAGATTTTCAAATGCAAGGCTACCTACAAGCAGGCAGTTGGAATAACTTACGCTCTGTATTTGATGTCTCTGGCCCATTAAATGCAAATAAAACTGTACGTGGTCGATTTGTTGCCATTGGTGCAGACAGTGATTCTTTCAAAAATAATGTCTCAAAAGACAACAAAACCTTTTATGGTGTTTTAGACTTTGACCTCACCCCTGCAACACTTTTACGCATTGGTGCAATGTATCAAAAGTCACATGAAGTGCCAGATTACTTCGGTATTCCTATGGCATCAGGTGGCGTAGATTCTGGTTTACCAGCAAGTACTTACCTCGGCTCAAGTTGGTCTAAACTCGACTTTGAAAAATATAATGCTTTTGCAGAGCTCGAGCACAAATTTAATGATGACTGGATATTAAATGCACAAATTAATAGTAATTGGAACAAGTCACTACAAAATGTAGGTGCTTTAGGACAATTAGGAACAAGCTATAGTGGCTTAACCAGTAGCAACCAAAAAGTGGCGATGAATAACTATCAATACTATGACAATAGTAGCGATGAACTGACAGCTAAAATCTCTTTAAATGGTAAATACAACCTATTTAATGCCACACATGATGTATTTGCGAACTTAAACTATGTGAGCACCTATGAAAAATCTGAGTGGCGTCGTATTTTAAACTCAACATCATATAATGTAACCACATTTGACCCAACATCGGTGGCTGCACCGAATTGGAATGGGGCTTTAAACTTAAATTGGTTCTACACCAACTATATTACGCAAACAGCAGCCACTTTAGGTACACGGGTTAATTTACTCCAAGACTTTCATTTAACTCTTGCAGGTCGCTACGCACAGTCTATTACGAATGGCAGTACTTACTATGCCCTTACTGGTGGTAAAACAGATGGTGAATATGCTAAAAACCGTGAAGTGAAGAAGAATAAGTTTATTCCATATATTGGTCTAACTTATGACTTAACAGACAATACTAGTCTATATGCTAGCCACACCGAGATCTTTAAACCGCAGTCTGCACGTAATTCATCTGGGCAAATTTTAGACCCTGTCGTGGGCAAAAATGATGAAATTGGAGTTAAATCTGAGCTGTTTGGTGGTCGCTTAAATACCTCTTTAGCCTTATTCCAAATTGAACAAGAAAATCGTGCGATTACCGATCCAAACAATACCAGTTTCTCAATCGCTGAAGGTAAAGTGCGTAGCCGTGGGGTAGATGTTGAAGTTTCTGGTAAAGTCACCAACGACTTAGCAGTTTTTGCAGGCTATACCTACAATAAAAGTAAGTATCTAAAAACTGAAAGTTCAAGCTATGCTGCAGGTACAAACTTTAGTAAACACACCCCTGAGCATATGTTTAAATTGTATTCACAATATCAGCTTCCTGGGGCACTTGAAAAATGGTCAGCAGGTGTAGGTGTGACTGCACAAACGGATACCAATAGTTTGTATAACATTTACCAAGGAGGTTACACCCTTTGGAATGCGAACATTCGTTATAGCTACTCAGAAAACCTATCATTTAACGTGATTGGCGATAACATTACCAACAAACGTTACTATGAAAACAACCGTGTACGTATCAACGGTGGGAACAACTTCTTAGGTAGCCCAGCCAGCGTATTGGTTCGAGTAGACTGGAAATACTAAGTTAAGCCCCTAAACATAGCGTGCAGGTCATGCTATGTTTTACCTACCCCTTTGGCCATCTTTTCCACTTCTTTAATGGTCTTTTTAATGGGTTCAACCCCTAAAATGGCAAATAAATTAATATTTTTCTGATTCGACTGCGACAGCATATCCACTACACTTTTCTCTCCTCACCCAACCAAATGGCGACGGTAAAAGTAAAATGTCAGTAAAAGTGTTGTTAACAACATCGCAACGAGCATCACCCAAAACCCCTCAGGTGATTTCAAACCGGGAATCGACTCAAAATTCATACCATAAATCCCCGTAAGCAACGTCAGCGGTGCAAATATGGCTGTAATAATGGCTAAAATACGCATATTTTCATTAGTTTGATTTGAGATTGCAGAAAAGTGTAAATCTATAGCCGATTGAATCGATTGGCGTAAGCGTGACGTATGCTTTTGTATTCGTTCAACATGACTCACCAAATCATTAATTCTGACCAAAATTAAATCTAAACTGTCTACAGATGATGGTGCATCATGTGCATGATGGTGATTTTCTACTACCTCATCTCTCAGCTCTTGTAAGGTTTCAATTTGCTCTTCACACAAGTTTTCCACTTGCTGAAATGCCATATTTTCTTGCAACAATTGTTGCCACTGCTTGAAGTAGTGCTTACCTTGAAGCAATTCTGTTTGCCAAAATTCGACCCGACGCGTTAACGGTGTACGTAATCCTAAATAATCATCAATCATGCTATTGAGTAAACGCAGTGCTAAATTTAACGGTGTGCTTGGCAAACGTCTTAACTTATGCTGTTCAGCCACGTTTTTTTCTAATAATCCACAAAGTCGGTCTAAATAATTTTGCATCGACTTATTGCCACGCTCTCGTACCGTAATCAGGTACTTCCCTGTAATAATAAAATTAACAGGTGTGGTAAATAAGCCAAACTCACTTTGATGTTGCTCACCCGACAAACTGTCAAAAATTTGTTGATCTTCAGGCGTCATAATTTTACGAAACGTTAAAAAATCATACTCTTCCATGGTGTCAAAACCACAAGGGTGTTCGATATTTAAAATATCTGCAATATGAAATTCATTTAACACCAAATTGGTCTGAGTTTTTATTTGCTCTTGCCAAACATCTACCGTATGTACAATATCGTCTCTTAGACAGTCAATCCAAATAAAGTCAGTGTGTTCTTGGTGAGAATGCTGTGATACAGATAAAACCCCTGTGTCTTGGTGACGATAAAAATAGTAGCTTTGCATACATTCAATCTTATTTATTTTGGAATATACATATTGTGGAGCGAAAAAAAGCCCGCATCAAGCGGGCTTTTTCAGTTTAAGACATAAATTAAGCTTGTTCGATGTCTTTCATAGATAATTTAATACGACCACGGTTGTCTACATCTTGCACTTGTACTTTAATTTCTTGACCTTCAGTCAATACGTCAGTCACGTTTGCAATACGCTCATTTGAGATTTGTGAGATGTGTAATAGGCCATCCGTACCTGGCATAATATTTACAAATGCACCAAACTCTACAATACGAATCACTTTACCTTGATAAATTGTGCCCGGTTCAATTTCAGCTGTCAGTGCTTGAATTTTTGCAATCGCTGCACGTGCAGCCGCTTTCGTTTCACCAAATACACGCACTGTACCATTGTCTTCAATATCAATGGCTGCTTTCGTTTCTTCAGTAATTTGACGAATGGTTGCACCACCTTTACCAATCACATCACGGATTTTATCAGGGTTAATGCTGATCACTTCAAATGTTGGTGCATGTGCAGAAATTTCAGGGCGAGCACGAGAAATGACTTTATTCATTTCATTCAAGATATGCATACGACCTGCATAGGCTTGATTTAATGCAACTTCCATAATCTCTTCGGTAATCCCTTCGATTTTAATGTCCATTTGCAGTGCAGTGATCCCGTTTTCAGAACCTGCAACTTTAAAGTCCATATCGCCTAAGTGATCTTCATCACCTAAGATGTCAGAAAGAACCGTAAAACGCTCGCCTTCTTTCACTAGCCCCATTGCAATACCTGCAACTGGTGCTTTTAATGGTACGCCTGCATCCATCAGTGATAATGATGCACCACATACAGAAGCCATAGATGATGAACCATTTGACTCTGTAATGTCAGATACAATACGAATCACGTATGGGAAACGGTCAATCGGTGGCAATACGGCTTGTACACCACGACGAGCCAAACGACCATGACCAATTTCACGACGTTTTGGACCTGTTTCACGACCTGTTTCACCTACAGAATATGCAGGGAAATTATAGTGCAACATAAAGTTGTCAGTTTTTGTACCTGACAATGTGTCCACCATTAAGGCATCACGCGTGTTACCCAAAGTCGTTGTTACAAGTGCTTGTGTTTCACCAC
Source organism: Acinetobacter rathckeae (assembly GCF_015627125.1). GTDB lineage: Bacteria > Pseudomonadota > Gammaproteobacteria > Pseudomonadales > Moraxellaceae > Acinetobacter > Acinetobacter rathckeae. The sequence continues at coordinate 167,180 of NZ_VTDO01000003.1, forward strand.
GAGTAAATAATGCTGAACCGTGTGCACGGTCTAGTACACCCACTTGTACATCTAGACCACGAACAGTTTTATTGTCACGGCCATCAATACGCGGTTTACCAGAGACAATATTGTCACGTACAGTACGGTATTTAAGGTCTTCAAATAAGTCATTTAACTCATCTGCAATACCGCTTTCATCATTTTCAGGAACGAACTGCGCCACTGCTTGCTCATAAAGCGCACCTAGTGCTGCGTAACGATCTTGTTTTACAGCAATGGTATATGCTTCTGAAATTTTTGCTTCAAATGCTTCTTTCAGTTTTGCACGTAGCTCTTCATTTTGTGTAGGAGCAGTCCACTCAGTTTTCTTCGTACCGACTGCAGCTGCAAACTCATTAATTGCTTGTACTACAATTTGCATTTCGTCATGACCGAACAATACAGCACCGAGCATTTGGTCTTCTGACAATTCTTTAGCTTCAGATTCAACCATTAATACCGCAGATTCTGTACCTGCAACAACAAGGTCAAGATCAGACTGAGCAAGTTGCTCATGTGATGGGTTTAAGATGTATTCACCATTCACCAAACCAACACGTGCAGCACCAATTGGGCCACGGAATGGGGTATCTGCAATAGCAAGTGCTGCAGATGTACCAATCATTGCAGCAATGTCTGCATCCATGGTTTTGTCTGAAGATACAACTGTTGCAGTCACTTGTACTTCGTTGTAATACCCTTCAGGGAACAATGGGCGAATTGGACGGTCAATTAAACGTGAAATGAGTGTTTCTGCTTCAGAAGCACGGCCTTCACGTTTACCATAGCCACCAGGAATACGACCTGCTGCATATTGTTTTTCTTGATAGTTTACAGTCAATGGGAAAAAGTCTGTTCCTGCTTTTGCAGTCGGTTGAGCAACCACTGCAACAAGTACAGTTACGCCACCCATAGTGACTAAAACAGTATTGGCTTGACGTGCAACACGACCTGTTTCTAGTACAACTTGGTATTGGCCATATTGAAATTCTTTACGAGTCACATTAAACATTGACATATATTGTTATTTCCTAATTAATTTATTCTAGTGGAGACCCCTAAGGTTTGGCATTTATAGTAATACAGTTTCATGTTTTATAAATGACAAAACTTAGAAGCCGACCTCACTAGATTTTAAACACAAAGAAGGAGCGATCATTCGCCCCTTCTTAGATTGCTTAGCAAACTAAGCTATGCTTCATTTTCAGCGCGAATGTTATAAATAACATACGTTGTACCGAAAAATCGCTCAATCGAATTAACGACGTAAGCCTAAAGCACCAATTAACGCAACATAACGACCGTGGTCTTTACCATTTAGGTAGTCAAGAAGTTTACGGCGTTGGTTAACCATACGAATCAAACCACGGCGACCATGGTGATCTTTTTTGTGTGCTTTAAAGTGACCTTGCAAGTCATTGATTTGAGCAGTAAGTAAAGCCACTTGAACTTCTGGTGAACCAGTGTCATTTTCTGCACGTGCAAATTTAGCAATGATTTCTGCGCGATCTGTAGTTGTTAAAGACATTCGATTTCTCCGAGATGCTTAAAATTTAAAAAATGATATAAAACAATTTATAAAAAAACTGCCTGCCATGCATCACTACAGCAAGTGCATATTTTAAGTGAAAAGTGTACAAATTGCAAAATGCTTTTATCAATTGCGTAGAATTAAGCAATTTATATTTTTGTATAGTTGCTTTTGCTTTTTAGCTTAAATCATCTCTTACTTAAGTATTCCAACCTTAGTGGAATTTTTTTACCTATCCATATTGAACAATCTGTATGAGCAAGCACTTCATCATCCAATTCAGGATGAATAAAAATACTATAATCTTTTTCATATTGTTTAAAAAACAATATAATTTCATTTACAACGTCTTCAGAAAACTCCAGCATAAACATTGGCTTTGGTAAAGGCCCAGCTGGAGGTAATAACAAAGGGAAAATTGTGGCTAAATGAGATATTTGACTTGTTACCTTTTCATGGATCTTTTTAATATGTTGAACCTCAACCAAATCAAAAAAGAAATGTAAATGGTAAATTACGGATAATTTCTTTGGCGTATCATTCATAGGGCTACTACTATTAGATATTTATAAAATAAATATTAGGTAAACTATTCAAACCACAGACATAAATCTAGACTTATTCGAACCATTACACTAACATCAATAGAGTTGAGCCAAAAAGCGTAAAAAGCATTTTATTTTGATTCCTCTATTATATAAACAATCATCTTTATAGCACAGCATACTTTTTGATACACCACCAAGTATTAACATTTAACGAACATCTAAAACTTTATGCGAGTATATATTCTACTCCTTAGCGTCAAATATATGTCTAAAATGGACAGTCTTAATATAAAAAAGCCCAAGTTTCCTTGGGCTTTTTTATTGCGCTATATTGTTATTATAATTTTGACTGTTTTTGTGTTTTAGTCGTTATGCTTTATTGTGTTCCTGTGTTGTTTTACTTTGTTCTATTTTGTTCCCACATCTTTATATTGCCATAATAAAATCAGCGTTATAGTAGTTTTTGACTGTATTGTTTGTACGAAATAACTTACACAAGAACATATGAATTAAAACAGATTCCTAATACTGTATTTACACAGCAAACAAAGTCATACTAACCATTACATTCCCCTCTATTTATGACAACTATTACCTGTTAATGTCACCAAAAATAACTCAAGATTACTGTCAAACACACCTATACATGCCCCCTACATTTAGGTTAACGCTATTTTTTTAACATGCTCCGATATTTATTTTAAGTTCATGCAACATTAGCAATTAAACCTGCTACTATTAAGCAATGCTTGACGGAGTGCGAGTAACAACTCGCTGAGATCACCCTAGAAATATACTTTCTTAATGGTGAATACCGTTGAACCTGATCAGGTTAAAACCTGCGTAGGAATCAAGCCACCACAAATTGATACCCTCTATTGCCTATCTATTGACAAGATCAGGCAACCATTTGCATTCACTTTTTGGCAGTGCTTGATTCGTTGATTTTCATAAGGATCATTGCCATGAAGCAATTAACGAATCTGTCTAACAAACACTCTCACATTGAGCAAGATGCTCAAGACCTCACCCGTATACTCCCTGCGTCTCAAAAGGTCTATATCGAAGGCTCAAACCCTTCTATACGTGTACCAATGAGACAAATTACACTCTCAGATACCCCAGAAGGTTTAGGTGGAGACTCAAATGGTGCAATTTTAGTCTACGATACATCTGGAGCATACACAGACCCTCAGGTAAACATAGACCTAAACAAAGGGCTTCCTAAAGTACGTCAAGAGTGGATTGAACAACGACAAGATACTGTGCAACTCAACGGTTTAAGTTCATTGTTTGGCAACCAACGTGCTAAAGATATTCGAACTGAAGACATTCGCTTTCAACACATCCAAAAACCAAGACAAGCCAAGCCCAGTAAAAATGTCACACAAATGCACTATGCACGACAGGGTATCATTACCCCCGAAATGGAATTTATTGCCATTCGTGAAAATCAACGCCAAGCAGCTTCGGTTAATACCCAACAACATGCAGGTCAAAATTTTGGGGCACAAAATATAAAGCAGATTACTGCCGAGTTTGTACGTCAAGAAGTGGCCTCAGGTCGTGCAATTATTCCTGCCAACATTAACCACCCCGAAAGCGAACCAATGATTATTGGGCGTAACTTTCTGGTGAAAATTAATGCCAATATTGGTAATTCTGCTTTAGGCTCATCTATTGATGAAGAGGTCGCTAAAATGACATGGGCCACCCGTTGGGGTGCAGACACCATCATGGATTTATCTACAGGTAAAAACATTCATGAAACACGTGAATGGATTATTCGTAATTCACCCGTCCCTGTAGGTACAGTACCTATTTATCAGGCACTTGAAAAAGTCGATGGCATTGCTGAAAACTTAACGTGGGATATCTTTAAAGATACCCTGATTGAACAAGCCGAACAAGGGGTTGATTACTTTACAATTCATGCAGGTGTTCTGCAAGAATATATCCCGCTTACAAGCCAACGCTTAACAGGCATTGTGTCACGTGGCGGTTCAATTATGGCCCAATGGTGTATGACACATCAAAAAGAGAATTTTTTATATACGCATTTTGACGAGATATGCGACATTATGAAGTCGTATGATGTATGTTTTAGTTTAGGTGATGGATTACGCCCAGGCTGTATTCAAGACGCCAATGATGCAGCACAGTTTAGCGAACTTAAAACCCTTGGTGAACTCACACAACGGGCATGGGCACATGATGTACAAGTAATGGTTGAAGGCCCAGGCCATGTACCTATGCACATGATTAAAGAAAACATGGACTTACAACTTGATGTCTGTAAAGAAGCTCCTTTTTATACCTTAGGCCCACTGACTACAGACATTGCACCAGGATATGACCATATTACCTCAGCCATTGGTGCAGCCATGATTGGTTGGTATGGCACAGCCATGCTCTGCTATGTCACACCAAAAGAACATTTGGGGTTACCCAACAAAAAAGATGTCAAAGATGGCATTATCACCTACAAAATTGCAGCCCATGCCGCTGACCTTGCCAAAGGACACCCCGGTTCACAGGCCAGAGATAATGCACTGTCTAAAGCACGGTTTGAGTTTAGATGGGATGATCAATTTAATTTAAGTTTAGACCCAGACACCGCACGTGAAATGCACGATGAAACACTTCCAAAAGAGGCACATAAATCAGCACATTTTTGTTCAATGTGTGGGCCTCAGTTTTGTTCGATGAAAATCAGTCATAAGGTGAAAAATATTGCTCAGCCTGTGACTTAAAAACTCACAATGCCACACAATATGGTCAGATATTCAAGTATCTGACCATTTAATTCATTTTATACCAGTAAAAGAAAAGCCTTTTAGTCTCTCCCAAAACTAAAAGGCTCAGTAGCTTTTACACTTATTTGATTAACCCACGCTTCATTGTAAGTTTGCAGTCTTTCGAATATTTATAGTTATTCTCTGCATTGTTATTTGATCTTTCCCGATCAAACTTATTGTGTAAACCAATCATCGCAAAAAACCCACAGACGCACTATTGGTCAATGGCTCTATTTCTTGTACGCTATTTCGTACATTATGTATCAATAAAATCAGCCAAACCACTGTGCCGTGTGGTTTGATGACTCAGTGCCCGAGCAAATGCAGTTTGATCGACCAACAGTGTCACCACTTTTTTAGCACGAGTAATGGCCGTATAAAGCAATTCTTGGCTAAGTAACTGTTCGGCCGCAGGCTCTAGCACAACAGCGGTATGCGTAAACTCTGAACCTTGTGATTTATGAATGGTCATGGCAAATGCGGTTTGTATATGTTTAGGTAAGCGTGTTGCCAGTACCCATTTCGCTAAACTTGGAAAATACACTTCAAATTGCGTTGGATCTTGTCTATGTTTAAAACAAATGCCTACATCACCATTTGACAGTCCAAGCTGATAGTTATTTTCAGTCATCATGACAGGACGACCAACATACCAATCACCACTGGCTTGCGTATATGCCACCAAATGCTCTAAAAGTTTGGCCTGCATATCATGATTTAACTGTGTCACGCCAAAGGTTCCATAACGCATGGCCGTCAAAATACGGTAGTCATCAAAAGCCTTTAATACCGCCTCTTGTTCAGGGCTTAAATCTGTATTTTCAGCATAGGTTTCAGATTGAAAATACTGCTCTAATGCTACGGCATAACCTTGAAAACCATACCAGAGCGACTGTAAATGCTCGTGTGTTTTCGCAGATGTCACTTTGGCTGTGTCTTCGATATATTGGAGCTGAATCAGATCTTTTTCTAGCATAGAGATCTGTATAGGTCTGAGTTCACTCGGCTGAACAATTTGCTGTTCAAATGCAATAACCACATCATGACTTGCGTTTTGTGGCTGTTTTTGCTGTTGAATAAATTGAGCCATACGTCCAATCTGTGCATCACCACTAAAACGGCGACTATATTTTAATTCCACCACATGAGATTCTAATAGCTGACTTCGTTGTAAGTCACTCAGTACCGTACCCACATCTACAGAAGACAACTGATTTGCATCACCCAATAAAATTAAGCGCGTACCTGTAGCAATCGCTTCAAACAGTTGTGTGGCAAGATTAAGGTCTAGCATTGAGGCTTCATCAACCACTACCACATCATAAGGAAGTGGCTGAGCTTGATTAAACTGTGCTCGGCCTTTTTGCCCAATTTTCAGTAATCGGTGCAAAGTCACAGGTTGTAGTAGTTGCAACTCAGGAGTCATTAAACGAGGCTCTAAGTCTGCAAATGCATTTTTCAATGCCTCTTGCATACGCTGTGCTGCTTTACCTGTAGGGGCAGCCATCGCAATGCGTAAATGTGCCACGCTGTGGTTGAGTGCGGCAATAATACGTGCCAATGTGTAGGTCTTTCCTGTACCTGGCCCTCCTGTAATCAGGCTCAAACCACTGCTTGCAACCCATTCAAGGGCTTGCTTTTGGTGGGGGTCTTTGAGTAGCCCATCATAAGCTGCACTGTCTACCACCACCACCGACTGTTGACTTAGGCGGTGTACTTGCTGTGCCAAACGTCGCTCAAGTGCATAATATCTGTACAAATAGAGTCGATTATTGCAAAAAACGAAGGGGCTGATCTGGCTTTTATCTGCAAAAGACAATAGACTACGCAACCTCTTCGCATGCAGTGCTGTTAATTCTAAACAACTGTTTCCTTGAGACGCGGCAAAGAGTACGGCATGTATTAGGTTTTGAGCAGCGATTTTATCATCTGCGTTGGTAAAATCAGCAGCGTTTGTCAGATAATCTGACCACTGTATGACCCACGGCTCTAACTGCATTTCTTGTTTTTCTAGGTTATTCACAGACATATCCTCAAGGTTATACACATAGATATCAACAGGGTTATACTCAGGTTTTTCCACAACATAATATATTGATTTAAAATCATAAATTTAGAATTATTCGATCGTATCATCATAACCTAAAGTCGCATCAAGCCGTAAAATTAACTCAACATCGGGTTGCCAATATAATACGCCATAACCTGCCACACCATGCATGCCTCTTAAATACAAATAACTCGCCCCACCTAAATGCTGCTCAATGGTATAACCCTGTAGTTTTTGTTTTAAATAACGATGCAATGCCACCAAATATAAACATGCCTGTAACCAATAACTGCTTTGCGACATATTTTTAGCGATTTGCTCGGTCGTATAGGCCGTAATTGACTCCCCTAAAAAGTTACTTTTATAATCGGCAATGTAATATTTACCTTCAAATAAATACACCAAGTCAATTGAACCATTCATAAACCGTGCCGACTCAGCTGCATTTAATGTGGGAATGGTTATGCCATACTCTTGCAACAAACGATAGATTCGCTGTGTAGCAAAGACACGGTCAGACAATGCCAAGTGGAAAGGAAATTCCGACAAATAGTCTTTACGAGCTAACTGTTGTAAACAAAATTCCCCATGCATTGGGGTCTGTACAATCGCCTGCAACCAATCAATGACTGCCTGAATCATCTGCTGTTCAGGTTGCTCAGACTGTGTTTGGTAGTACTCCAGTAACGGTTGGCGTAATGCCACATAGTCATTTTTAAAACGGCGTTGTATCTCTATGGCCCAATCTTGGCTGTTTTGAAAGTCAATTTGCTCAAAGATTTCATGTAAAAAATTACCTGCCTGTGTCCCCATAGGAAATTTCATGGCAATGCTTGAAATGGGCGTAGGTTCAGCATCCATCACTGTGACAGATGGCACAGCAATTTCATCATCGGCAGGGTGTTGTATGCTGTCTTGCTCAACCAATAAGTCTTGTGCCTGTTGACGGGTCAAGTGTTGTGCCAAGGCTGAAAAACTGGTGCGTGAACGGGGGTACAACCTTAACTTAGGCAACGGCTGTGCATGTATTGCAATCACTTCATGCGTTTTTTCACGGTAAGCGACTGGAGCACTCAAAATCTCATCGGCTTGCATGCTGTCCACATGCTCAAAGGGCACGCCTTGTGTCCAAAAGCTCACGCCTGCGGGATTTTTAGGCTGCGTCATCACCACATACATACGATGACTGGCACGGGTTAATGCCACATACCATAAACGATTTTGCTCTGCTTCGGCACGGGCTTGGTGTTGTGACAACGCCTGTTCTTGTAAATGTGCTTGGTCATTAATTTCAACCACACGTTGCGTTTTAGCGTTGGTATCCGTCACTTCAGTGGTTGAAAAATTTAAGGTTTTATTTTTTTCACTAAAAGTAGAGTCTGCATTGATTAAAAAAACAATTTTAAACTCTAATCCTTTCGACTGGTGTATGGTCATGAGCTGTACACCTGCCACGCTCGACAACGCCCGTTCTAGCTCCCATTCTCGCTCACTGGGTGCAGCCACTTGTTTAATATACCACTGGTATAAATTGTGTGGCCCTTGATAATGCCGACTCTCATTGCTGAGTAAATCACTCAAGTGTCTTAAATCGACCACGGCCCGCTCATTGTCACGCGAGGCATATTTCACGATGCTTTGCCAAATATTCAGTTCATTCAATGCAAACTGCCAAGCGGTTAAGAACTGCCGTGTGAACCACATTTCACGAATCTGATCAAACACAGCAATGTATTGCCCCAAACCATCGGCTTGCGTTTCCAGCTGAACCAAGTCCGATACGTTAAAACCCATTAACCGAGTCGCCAAAGCCCGTTTGACCAGACGCTCATCGAAAGGGTTTAAAATTGCCGCTAAAAATGCAGCCACATCTTGTGCCATACGGCCTGCAAAGACACTGCGTTTGGCAGGACGATTTACTCGTATGCCTAAACGCTCTAACTCGTATTGTACTAAGTCTAAGTTGTGATGATTTTTAGACAGCACCGCAATATCATCGAGTTGTATGGGCTGTTGCTGTTGGTCTTTTTGCGTATATAACAGACCGTGTTGTGCCTGTTGTAATAGGGTAGAAATTTGCCATGCCACTTGTATGTCTGCACTGACGTGTTTTTTATCGCTGATGGTTAGCCACCGTAGTGGTGCGTGGTTTTCTCCCACAGCATCAACCAAACTTGGGTGTGGTCGTGTACCTGCTTCTACAGCCTGATAAATCACTTGCTCACCAAAATCTGGGCGTTGAAGTAGCAAAGCATCGACTGCCTGTACCAGTGGTTTGACTGTTCTATGGTTGTATTTTAAGCGGTAGTATCGACCTTGTTTGGCGGTCACATCTTGCTGTGCTTGTATAAAGGTCAGCATGTCACCACCACGAAAGCCATAAATGGCCTGTTTCCGATCTCCCACCATGACCATACAGCCTTGCATATAACGCTGCTCATCACGCCAGATTTTCGCCAGCATGTTGTCTTGGTCTTGGTTTGTGTCTTGAAACTCATCAACAAAAATCAGTGGATAACTGCGTTGTACAAAGGCTGCAAAGGCTTGACCTTGACTGTCTTGCAATGCATCGGACAAAGTTTTAATTTGCTGTGCAAAGGTGGTTTCACCCTTGTATTGTAATAACGCAGGTAAACGCTGTTTCACTTGTTGACACAGATAAAACTTAAAGTAGGTTTCTGTCTGTTGTAGTTGCTGCTGTATCTCAGCAAGTTGTGTCAGCACCTCAAAAAAGCGGTGCAATTCGGAATCATTGTAAAATGCCTCTGCTGCATCTGTGGGGCATTTTTTAGTAAACAGTTTTTGTGCATGAAATTGCTGTTGTAGCTTATATAAAGATGCATGGTCTTGGCTAAAAAAGGCCTTGCCATCGTCTTTTAAGAACGCGTTTATTGCCGTTGGTATTGCCACTTCAAAAAGAGCGGTAAATTTACTTTTATCTCTATACAGCGTACCACTCACCCCCTGTATATACTCCCCTTCAGCGGTGTAATATGCTGCAAGATGTGCCACTGAAAGCCCACTGAGTTTACGTTGTAATTGCTCAATTTCCTCTAATGCCAATTTAGGTGGCATGGGTGAATTAAACTGAGCATTGCTAAAATTGAGTGTATCTTCTACCAATTTCATGTAGTGTTCGGCAGGGTGTAAATGCCCTGCAAAGTACATAAAATCGATCTGCTGTTGGCTTTGTTGTTGTAGCCACTCTCTGAGTATGTCGTGAATCAGTTGTTTAATATAGTGTTTCGATTGGTCTGTAATGTCTGCACGTTCTATTTTGCCACTTTCAAAAGCAAATTCTCTGAGTAACTTTTGGCTAAAGCTGTCGAGTGTACCTACAAATAAATCATCAAGCTGTGAAATCACCACATTTAAACGTGAGCATAAGTAATCTATTTTATTGAAATATTGGCTGAGTAAAACCACATATAATGGGTCTGTACCTTGGGTTTTTAGCATTTCAAGCCATGTCAGGTTTTCTTGTTCGGCATAGCCTTGACGCTGCTTAAAAAAGTCGAATGCTTCAAGGAGTCGTTTACGGGTACGTAGTTTTAACTCGGCAGCCGCCGCACGGGTAAATGTGGTTGCAACTACCTGTTTAGGCAGATACTTTTCAACCAATGCCCGTACAATCAGGCTAGATAAAGTAAACGTTTTGCCCGACCCTGCCGATGCCTCAATCCAATGTAACCCTGTAAATTGAATGTCTTGAATCGGATCAAATGACACGGCTGTGCTGTTATCCATGCTTACAAAGCTCCACATATTGAAGATACATTGGGGCATACAAACGATATGACCACGTTAAGCAAGCATCTTGTAATAAGGCGGTGCGATCTTGCTGTTGTAAGATAAACTCCCAATCTTGATGGTACTGTGAGGCTTTATCTTCACTAACTGCAAATGCACCGTATTCATAGTTGTTTTGCCATGCTTTGAGCAATAACTGCATACTCTTTTCATCAAGTACATGCTGTTCATCGACCTGTTGCCATGTTAGTGCTTTGCTGTCTTCTATTATCGGTTTCAGTAATAGTGCTGCAGGCAACACTAACGGCGTTTGCTGTGCAACGTGCCATGCTTGCCACCAATCAGCCAAATAGCTTTTGGCTTGACTAGAGCTGACACCTTGGCAAATCATGGTCTGATTACTAAAAACCACCACCCGTTTTAAATCTGTACCGCCGTCTGCAAGGTCTAAATAACTGAGCCATAATAAATACTCCAGCCACACTTTGGTGCATCGTTCCGCCCGTGCACTCGCTGCCTGCAAACTCACCCATTGCTGTGCACCTTTTTCAGCAATACGTATGCGTATATACAGCCCTTCTTCAATGCATAAGGTATCTTGCGTGGTTTTTGTGGGTTCAGTGGCATAACGGCGTAGCTCAACCAGTAGGTCTGTATGCTCTTGCTGTGCCTGTTGCCATGCACTGTGCTGTACTTTTCCGACGGGCAAACAGTCCATGAGTAAGTCTGCATCTGGCAGATGTTGTTGCTGTTGTAAAAAATCACGGATCTGATAACGGCCTAAACCATCTAACAATAGCGGTTCACTGTCTTGTATTTCATCTGCCAAACGTAGGTTTGCTAGACCTAACGCTTTTAAATATAACTGTGCAGGAAAGGTGACATCAGACAACCACTGTTGTTGCTCAAGCACTCGAAGCGTTTTGGCAGAGGTGTTGACTTCGGCATCAACCCACGCAGGACGTTTTGCCGTATGGTTTTGTAACTGTAGTGCGACATCAAACCACTGATTTTTGTATTGTGTCGAGCCATCTTGGCTAAAATAATCAAGGTCAAAGGGCTGTAAATAATGTAATTGATACAGTGGTCGCAGATTCGGTGAAATCTCTAAACCACGATCATCAAGTGGCATCGGCTGCTCTGGCTCTGCCACAATCAATTGTAGATGATCAATTAACTCTTGTAATACCGCAGATGGTGGGCGAACATCACCGCCATTGGCATCAAAGCCATTATAAAACAACCAAAGGGCATCTTTAGCCAACAACAAGGCATCTAAAAAAGCCCCTTGGTCATCTTCAAGCCGTGAGCGGTCGCCTAAAATGGGGCGTAACACTTGCATCAAATCAAATGGAATATGCCGTTGCTGACTTGGAAAAATACCGCTGTCTAAATTCAGCAACACCACCAAACGATATGGCAGTGGACGAATCTGCCCAATTTCACTAAAAGTAATGGCACCACTGGGTATGGCTTGCTCGACATGGCTTTCTATGGCATTGCTAATTTCTTGAATCACACTGGCCAGTGGCAAAGTTAAATCACTTAACGCCGCAAGGTCTTCGGTTTTGGCATGCCGTTGCTCATAGTTGGCTGTTAAGGTGAGCATACGTATTTGTTTTTGTATGACTTCTTTAACACTACGTAAAACCGTTTCACCCTGCTTTTCAAAGGCCGTGACTTCATCAAGGAGTTTAAATAGCCACTGCTCAACGGTGGTCTGTGTGTATTGCTCACTATACAACCAATCACGGCGTTGATTAAAATCGTTGTATATTTGAATGAGCACCCCCACCAAAGCAAAATCTTCGGGCATTAAGTCTTCAATACTCAGCCCATCTAATACCATCACATGCTCAGGCACAGCCACGCCCTTCACTAAACGGTCTAAGGCAAATTTAAAGGTATAACGGTAATCTGTGTCTTCAGGCAATAATGTACGCTGTAAATGGGTGGCATCTAAACCACGCTTAAATCCTGCGTGCTGTAATAGCTGTAAAATACGCTCAACCGCCTGATAATCTAAGTCATAAAAACGCTGTGTAGCAAGTAGACTCAACCAATCTGAAAAGTCATCAAATTGAAAACGACCATCGGGTAAAGTGATTCGACCCAAAACTGCTTGCCATGCATTATTTAAATCAAACTGCATGACCCCTGCCATTTTTATTGGCAGATAGTCATCTTGCAATTTACCCTGATGGTTCGGCATCGGGGCAAATACACTGCGAACCAAAGGTTCTATGTCGGCAAGTGCAGGGGTTAAAATTAAAATATCATCTAAACGCCGTGGCTGTGTTGGGTCTTTTTCTGCAAGCCACGCGACCAGTTGTGTTTTTAATACTTCAAGCTGACGCAATGTGGTGTGACACACATGAATTTGAATAGAGTGGTCATGCTCATCTAGTGCATACCCATTGGCTTCAGGCTCCATTAAATACAAAATATCTGCCTGTAACTGATGAAGTAAACTGTCTGTATCAATATCAATAAACACATCGTCCCACTCGCCTTCTTCACCTGAAGATAACCCTGCAAGCAGTGAAAAGTGATCTCGTGCCTGTTTACCAAAACGCGTCAGTAATGGGTGTCTAGACTCTCGTGATTCAGCATTAAAGTGCTGATTAAAACTTCTGAGAAAATGGGCAATATCATCATCAGAGACCGCTTTGCCCTGTTGCTGATTTTTTTCAATAAAACGCTGTTTTACTTTTGCGTCGTAACTTTTTTTCCATTTTGGGTCGACACTGTCTGCCCAATACTCTTGCGATGGATTGTAGTGATAAATGCTAATGTCGATGTATTGTGCCAAACGGCGTAAAAAATGCAGTTGAATCGGTGGTAAATCTAACAATGTAAATACAATCACCTGTTGCGGTAATGCATCACGACGCTCAGGCTCTGTCATCTGCTCTAGGCTTTGCCAAAAAACATCATCAATGGCCTGTATATTTAAAAAATCGTCGTGAAAAATATGTTGCCATAGCCAACTTTGCCATGTTTCTAAGGCACTGGCTTGCTCTAAATTATATAAAGACAACTGTTGGTCAGACGCAATCAGGCTTTCTATGTCTAAATGTTGTCCCTTACCCCACTTTGCCAACCAATTATGGGGACAGCTACACAGCAAACTGCCATGATCTTGGTTACAGTAGCCCCGATACGCCATATAGTGGCTAAAGAGTTTCGATACATTTTCTGCCACCCAGTACCACATGCTTTGCTGTTTTTGTTGCTTTTGCTTGGCGTCTGTTAAATGTGAAGCACTGTCTTCAATACGCTGAATAAACGCATGCATGGGGTGGTCTAAAGGTAGCTTCGCTCCCTGCTCGCTTAACTGCGACAACACCGTATAAATACGCCACTTCATGACTAAACGCGGTAAATTGGCTTGGCGAACTTGGTCTTTATTGGTCAACACATGCTGATAAATAAACCACTGAAAGGCCTGAATCCGATGATGAAACACATGATTAGCACTGATGCCATGTTGCTGTGCAATATACTGGGTGAGCCAATGTTCAATGGCAGGATTAGGCACAATAAAATGCTGGCTTTGCAATGCCCCCAATAAGTTTTCAGAGGGCTGATTCAACTGTGCCGATAAAATTTGAGCCAATACCTCTAGCTTTTGGCTTTGGCAAACATGAATCGCCATTGATGCTCTCCTGAATTATTATGAGTATGATCGCCAAACAGATTATAACCAGATCTACTCATTTAAGTGGTGGTATACGCAAAAGGGATTCAATACCTAAGGTGTAATTATTTTATAAGTTTCATGAGATGGTAATTTTCAAGCTAAATTTCATACCGTAAGTCGTTAAATGCTTATACTTACATGGTATATAATTTTCACCTCTATAGAGTTTTTATTGGTTTCACTGACTACAGACAGGTTGTAGCCATTCATATTTTTTTAAATTTACGACTCATCAACTTTCTCTAATGCCAAGAATTTCTTTGCTTTAAAGGGCTTAAGTAGCGGACTCAAAGTCATCAGTGCAAGAAAAGTACAACCTAAAAATAAAATACCTTGTGAAATTAAAAAGCTACTAGGTATTTTATTGATACTTTCTCCATTAACTAGATACAAAAACAATAGCCAATACATTGGGAATAATGAACCAAGAGCAATTATAAAATATACCCATGTTCCTAATGTACTTAATTTCTCGGCATGCTTTGTTCTCCACCCTTTCTTCAAAATATATTGTTTGGTATTTATATCTTTCTCTAGATACTGCTTAGCAGATTCATAATAAAAAATTGCTAAACGGGTATCTCTGCAACTAAGAATATATTCCAATAAATCTCGGTCAGGGTGTGAGTAATTAAGTAATCTATTTAATTTAGCAACATTCAAATGATATAGAATTTTCGCTCTATGATTCTTAAGTGACTCATCATGAGTTAAACCCTCTTTATCTTTTATTTCTGCTTGAGTTCTTTTTACTTTATAATTTTGGTATTCTATTATTACGTTAAAAATCCCAGACTTGATTAGAAAAAAAATAAGTGTTACTGCTAAAATCAGAACAGCACCTATACCCAAAATGATTAGGCCATAAGAACTCTGAAGCATTAAATTCAATAATGGATTCAAGTTTAATTCTGAATTCAAACTCACTGACATTTCATTAAACCTTTGTTTTATTTGTAAAGACCGCAATTATTAATAATAACTTACTTTATCTAAAAATAGATAACTGCTCCTAGACCATATTCAACGAATACCTCCCCTCTTCTGTAACCTTTGGATAATCTTCATTAAAATGTGCCCCTCGACTTTCTAAACGACCCAGTGCACCAGTCACCATCAGTAATGCAACAAGAATTAAATGCTCTGTAGGGTACTTGGTCTGCCATGCTTTTAACTGCAAATATAGTTGTTCTAAACCTGCCTGAATCCGTACACCCCCCATATAGCGACTCATCCATTTTTGAAGTGTCGAGTGGGAAAAAGTATCTGCTGATACATTCGCTACAGGTACAGATAATGGCTTAAAAGTATGCATCTGACCCACAGTCGGATATGCCCATGCACTCTGCGAAACAACATCTTGTGCAATATTACGTCCAACCACCACACACTCTAATAATGAATTACTCGCTAAACGATTTGCACCATGCAAACCTGTACATGCAACCTCACCTACAGCATATAAATTTTGAATATCTGTATGCCCTACAGCATCTGTCAGCACACCACCACAGCTATAATGAACCGTTGGTGCAACAGGAATCATCTGATAGCAAATATCTAACCCTAAAGCACGGCACTTCGCATCAATTGCAGGAAAATGTTGTTGAATAAACGTTTCATCTAAATGCGTCATATCTAACCAAACAGGCTGGTTGTTTTGCTTCAGCATTTCTGTACATATTGCTCGTGCCACAATGTCTCTTGGTGCAAGTTCCGCACGTGCATCGTAATCTGGCATAAAGCGATGCCCACTGGCATTACGCAATATTCCACCTTCGCCACGCAATGCTTCAGAAATCAAAAAACCGTCTGCATTGGGCAGAGCAAGTCCTGTCGGATGAAATTGTATACACTCTAAGTTTACAATACGGCACCCTACTTTAAACGCCAATGCAAGGCCATCTCCTTTTGCACTCACAGGGTTTGTAGTTCGTTCAAAAAGCTGTCCAACACCACCTGTTGCAAGCACTGTATGCTGTGCAATAAAAGTATATTGCTCGTGACCCTGTCTACAACGCAAACCATAACACTGTGTATTTGTGGTCAGAATTTCTTCTACCTCATGCCCCACCAACTGGTCAACATTAGGTGCATGTTCAAGCTGTTTCACTAAAGCCTGAATGACTGATTTCCCCGTATGATCTGCCACATGCACAATACGGCGATGATCATGCCCACCCTCTTGGGTCAGGTGCACACGTTGAGTATTCACTTGATCACAATCAAACACCACGCCTTGTTGCTGCAACCATGCAATCGCCTCAGGGGCTTGCGCTAAAATTTTCTGTGTATTTTTCACATCACATAAGCCCGCACCTGCGTTCAGGGTATTTGCAACATGATTTTCCACGCTGTCTGTTTCAGCTAAAACAGCCGCTATACCCCCTTGCGCCAAATAACTCGCACTAGTGAACAGATCATCTTTTAATAACAACGCAACACGCAAATGCTTTGGCAAAGACAGCGCAACGGTTAAACCTGCTAAGCCTGCCCCAACAATAACAACATCATACTCACAACGCTGTATCATCCGACTGCTCCATTAACCATGTATTAAATGAATGTGCACCTACGTTTAAATCATGCTTGCTTTCTTGACTAAACTTTTGATACTGCGCTGAAAAAGCCAACATTTTTAAAATCGGGTTTTCAGCATCGATGATTAAATTGGCATCTAATTCAACACGCTGATGCTGATACTTCAAAACATTCAAACATGCCTCCAAACCATTCATGGCCATCCATGGACAAAAAGCACATGATTTACACGTTGCGCCATTGCCTGCGGTTGGCGCTGCAATAAATTGTTTCTCGGGGGCTTGTTTTTGCATTTCGTGCAAAATTCCCAAATCCGTCGCCACAATAAAAGTCTGATTTTCATATTGTGTAACAGCTTTCAATAGCTTACTGGTTGAGCCAATCACATCTGCATAGGCCACAACTTCAGCAGGTGATTCAGGATGCACTAAAACCAATGCATCAGGATGCTTTGTCTTTAAATGTTCAAGCTCAATACTTTTAAATTCATTATGTACAATACAAGAGCCCTGCCATAACAGCATGTCTGCACCTGTTTGTGCTTGAATATAACTGCCTAAATGACGGTCAGGCCCCCAAATGATTTTTTGACCCTGTGCATGTAAATACTGCACGATTTCAATCGCAATGGAAGATGTGACCACCCAATCTGCACGCGCCTTCACTTCGGCACTGGTGTTGGCATAGACAACCACTGTACGGTCAGGATGCTCATCACAAAATTTTGAAAAGGCATCTATTGGACACCCCAAATCTAGTGAACACGTGGCTTCTAAATCTGGCATCAATACTGTTTTTTGTGGGCTTAAAATTTTAGCCGTTTCACCCATAAACCGAACCCCTACCACAAGTAAGGTTTCTGCAGGGTGTGACTTACAAAATTTTGCCATTTCAAGCGAATCGCCCACCATACCGCCTGTTTCTAAAGCCAAATCTTGTAATTCAGGTTCAACATAATAATGTGCCACCATGACCGCACCGCGTTCTTTAAGTAAGGTCTTGATCTCTACAATATAAGACTGTTGTTGTTCTTGGCTCATCAGCTGTGGCACTTTTGCCCATGCTTGCTGCAACGTACAGCTATTTTCTACCTGTTCGGCTTTGGCATCGACTAAATACGTGTGCATGAAATCCAATGATGGCTTTTCATAGTGATAATGTTCTATGACGTTTCTCATGACATTCATCCAAATTACGGCTTTAGTGATTATGCTCATAATGAGCATATAAATTCAAACTATTTCTACTCAACTTGAGCATAAATAAAATAAGATATTGTTTTATATAGATTTAATTTTTAACTACAGAATTGCTGTAATTTATAGCGAAACATTCAAGAATATTCACTGTTTCGCATACAATAGAGATCAGATATCTACCCATTTAATATAAGAGAACACAAAATAGATATGGTTCAAGAAACAACCACCGAACTTGTTGCTGTACTTATTGCCGTCACACACTTTTCAGCACGTGTTTTAACCATCAATGAAGGTCATTTACTCCCTTCAGGCCCCTTGCAAGTGATTCACCACTCACTACAAGCAGGTGCTCGCACATGGGTACAACAACAAACCAGACAACCTTTGGGATATATGGAACAACTCTACACCTTTGTAGATGTCAAACGCTCTCAACATATTGGCTATCCTATGGTGTATGTCAGCTATTTAGGATTGGTCAAAGAAGCCGATGAAGAAAAATTAGCTTTAGATGCAAAATGGAATGACTGGTATAACTACTTTCCATGGGAAGATAAACGACAAGCCAAAAACCAAGAAAAAATTGTATTAATTATCAAAAATATACAAGACTGGATTGACTCATCGGCAAGTGGTGAAATACGCACGCAACGCATCCAACGTATGAATTTATGTTGGGGGCTAAATGGCCATGAATGGCAAGAAGAACATGTGTTATTGCGTTATGAACTCATGTATGAAGCAGGGTTGATTGCAGAGTCACCTTATTTTAATCAACAATTGCCTGAAAGCATTACAGGGCAACCCATGCACAATCATCATCGTAGAGTGTTGGCCACAGCCATGACACGCTTACGTGCAAAATTAAAATATCGCCCTGTGATCTTTGACTTGATGCCTTCTGAATTTACCTTACTTCAATTACAAAAGAGTTTAGAGGCGCTCACAGGCATTGAACTACATAAACAAAACTTTCGACGCTTCATACAACATCAAAACCTGATTGAAGCGACAGGAAAAGAAGCACTTGTTGAGCGAGGGCGGCCTGCTCAACTGTATCGCTTTAAAAGCAATGTATTACAAGAAAGCTTACTTTCAGGCTATAAACTCCCAACAGCCAACAACTAAAAAGATTGCATCTGCATAAATTTCCGACATATACTCTATATGAGCATATATTGGAGATTTACGATGCATTACCCACTGCCTGATGTCATTTTACAACTACTCGTAGAGAGTGCTTTACGAGAAGATTTGGGACGACGTGGTGATGTAACCTCTGCAGCTGTCATTCCTACTCAAAAAGAAGCACAGCTCCATATTGTGGCGCGTGAATCAGGTATTTTATGCGGTATAGATTTAGCTCGCCTGACATTTAAAACCATGCATCCTCATTTGGTCTTTCATGCTCACCTAGAAGATGGTGCGACACTCACACCCAATACCGTCATTGCTTCGATTCAAGGCAATGCACATGCCATTTTAAGCGCTGAACGTACTGCACTGAATTTTCTGACCCATTTAAGTGGTATTGCCACCACAACACATGAAACTCAGCATCTGATTTCACATACCCCAACACGTTTAACCTGCACACGTAAAACTATTCCTGGTTTAAGAGATATTCAAAAATATGCAGTGCGTACAGGTGGTGGAAGAAACCATCGCATGGGCTTAGATGATGCCATCTTAATTAAAGATAACCATATTGCCCTTGCTGGTGGAGATATTATTTTAACCATTCAAAAAGCTAAAGCTTATGCAGGACATCTGATTCCTGTAGAAGTTGAGGTCGACACACTAGAGCAACTTGAACGTGTGCTAGAAGAAGGTGTGTCATTGGTGTTATTAGATAATATGTCACCTGATGTATTGAAAAAAGCTGTTGCAATGTGTCACGGAAAAACGGCCACCGAAGCTTCAGGCGGCATTACGCCCAACACTGCCAAAGCAGTTGCAGAAACAGGGGTTGATTTTATAGCTTTAGGCTATTTAACCCACAGTGCACGGTACTTAGATATTGGCTTAGACTACATATAACCTATCAAACTCAATCTGGGAATAATGCTTTGTTATTCCCACTGTGTAATACCTACCTAAATAAAGCCCTATACTTGATTACACATTATACAATAATGCAATATGTTGTCTTTACATACAAACACGCTAAAACCACGCCTCTATTCAAGCGAATCTATACAAAAAACTTCCCAACCTAAATAGTAATAATTATAATTATCGTTTATTTAGGGGTTCATTATGCAGGTCAAACGCTCTTTTTTGGCATTATCTATTCTTGCCACCACTTTCCCAAATGTCTATGCAGCATCTGAAAACAGTACAGTCCTTCCATCTATTCAAGCTCAAGCTGAAAAAAATGACCAAGACCAAAAAAACTATGCAGCGAAAACAGCTTCTGTGGTCAAAACGGGGGCATCACTGTTTGAAACAGCGCAGTCTATTAGTGTCGTAACCCAGCAACAAATTGAAGAAAAACAAATGCAAAGTGTCACCGATGCCTTACAAGGCGTAGCTGGTGTGAACTCTGCCCCTTACGGTCGCCGTGGTTGGGATGACTTTATTATTCGCGGACAAATCTCAAGTGCACAAACCTATGTTGATGGTTTACGCACCCAAACATCAACCAATGTTTTAAGATCTGAAGACATTGCAGGCGTACAATCTGTAGAAGTGGTTAAAGGCCCAACTTCTGTCGGTTATGGCTTAGCTCTGCCCGGTGGTTTAGTCAATTTAACCACCAAACGTCCTGAAGATAAAACATTTGTGAACAGCAGTTTAACATACGGTAGTTATGCGCTTAGAGAAGCTGTGATTGACGCGAACTATGCGCCAAATGAAGACAGTAACAAAGGTGCAGTACGTTTAGTCGCTAAAGCCTCATACCAAAATGACCCAACGGACTACGTTTACTTTAAAAACCAATATGTGGCTACATCATACAACTTTGATCTCGGCGACAAAGATGAATTGTCTGTGATTGCAAGCTATCAGCATCGCAACTACATACGTAACCAAGGCATACCAAGCAACTATCAAGGGTATAGCCGTAAAATATTTATTGGTGAACCTGACCGTGGCTATGACGTAGATGTATACCGTTTTGGTAGCAACTATACGCACTATTTCAACAACAACTGGAAGTTTAACCAAAACTTTGCGGCAACGCGTAATACCAGTTGGAGTAACTCCGTATTTTCAGCATCTGGAGCGAAATTTCCAACCATTACCCGCCAAATCAACTACCAAGACAAACAAGACAGTAACTTTGCACTTGATCAAAACCTACAGGCAAACTTTAACCTAGGTGCTGTCAATTACGATGTGATGCTTGGGGTAGATATGATGCGTGAACGCAGCGATTATTACCAACGTGTAGACACAATTAATTCCCTCAATGCCAATAAGCTTGTTTATGGTGTGACCAGTATAAAAACAGGTACACCTTCGTGGAACTTAACCTACAACCAATACACAGGTTTATACTTAAAAAATAATTTTAAATTTAATGACAGCTGGTTATTAAATTTATCGGCACGTCATGACTGGACACAGGTTAAGGTCTATAACTTTTTAAAAAATAGCACCATTAAAAACTCGGACAATGCCTTCACAGGTAGTGCGTCTTTAATGTATGAAGTAAATGACCACTTTGCACCATACACCACCTACTCCACTTCATTTATGCCAGTAACAGACACTGGGGCACAAGGTGAATTATTAAAGCCTGAGCAAGGTAAACAGATTGAAGCAGGTGTAAAACTACAAGGCTTTGACGGTCGCTTACAAGGTTACATGGCATACTACGACTTAGTACGTAAAAATGTGACTGAAACAAGCACTACTGGTACTTACTCTATTCAAACAGGTGAGCAAACCACCAAAGGCTTTGAAGCTGAATTGTCTGCTGCGATTACACCACAGTTGAATGTTTCTGCTGCTTATAGCTATATTCCAACTGCAAAAATTACTGACAGCATTACCAAAGCAGACATTGGCAAACGCATTAACCACGTACCTAAAAATGCGGCATCGTTGTCTACACAATATTACTTCGACAGTGAAAAAATGGGTTGGAACATTGGCGGTGGTGTACGCTACCAAGGCAATGCATCAGCACAACGCACCACGTACTATGTTTACATTCCAAGCTACACCCTATTTGATGTAAATGCCGGCTACGAAGCAAAACATTGGGCAGCAAACTTGAGCGTGAAGAATCTATTTGATAAAGAATATATTCAAGGCACTACGCCAAATGCACAGCTGATTAACTTTGGTAACCCACGTACATTTATGTTTAATTTGAAGTTTAAGTACTAGATAGCCCAAATCATCAATGAAGTAGTAAAAAAGGTAGTTGGTACCATTTAGGAAAGTCCCCACATAGTCCTAAATTCTAATGGCAATCTTCTCCAACAATGCAATAAAGACTCACTTCATGGGACATCTTAAAAAAGGCGCATAAAGCGCCTTTTTTAATCTAAATTATTTATGTATTACTCACTAGCAATGTCGTTACACCGTTCATATTTGGGGAAGAAATCAAAGGTGAGCTAGTGCCTGTGTTTGAGCTTGTAGCCATTGCATTTTTCATTGCATTTAAGTTACTTGCAACTGAGGGGTCTGTCTTACCGATCGCTTTAAAAATTTGAGCAGATGTCATCTGATCACCTGAAGAAAATTTAACGGTTGACACAACATTTTCTCCACCTTTTAACCAGTTCTGCACGGTAATTTGATCTTTGGTATTTTTAACCTTAATTAATAAGTCACTTTTAACTACACTAAACGCCACTTCATTGTAATTAATACCATTAAAATAAATTTGGTCATTACCACCACCCACATTATTTAAAATATCTTGACCAAAACCTTTGTTAAATAGGTATGTATCATTACCCTTACCGCCAAAGAGCGTATCATTACCCTTACCTCCATCCAGAAGGTCATTGCCTTCACCGCCATCTAGAAGATCATTACCATCACCACCTTCTAACTCATCATCACCTGCCATACCATATAACTTATCATTTCCTGCTAAACCTTGAATTAAGTCTGCCTTGGCTGTGCCTTGAAGCTTGGCATCATTTCTCGCTGTTCCTACAATTTTATTTTTACTTGGAATTATTGGTTGTATCGGTGTTGTGCTCACTTGACCAGGTAGCGTTGTCAGTAGTTTTGGTATTTGAGTTGCCATAATGGAGTAACCATCTTCAGGTTGAATATAGCTAATAGCTTTATCATTTCCTAAAAAGTGTTCTTTAATACGTACTTGTTGTTTTAAGTCCTTATCAATTAAAATTACAAGATCGTTCTTATCTTGATGGTAGCTTAAACGGTTAGCTTTAACATTCATAAAGAATACACCATCATTACCGCCACCTGTATTGTCAATGGTATCTACACCATTATGTTCAGAGTAAAGGTATGAGTCATTTCCTGTCCCTCCAATCAATAAGTCATCACCATCTTCTCCAGCAAGAATATCATTACCTGCACCTCCAACGAGGGTATCATTACCTGTATTTTTATCAATACCATTACCACCCGATAAATAGTCATCTCCATCACCACCATCTAAGTAATCATCACCTGAAAAACCATAGAGATAATCGTTGCCCGTAGAGCCTTGAATGAGGTCTTTACCACTTGTCCCGACCAGTTGCTCACCCTGTGAGTTTGTACCTGTAATCACTTTATCGTAACCATTGGCACTCGGTTTTGGTGTAGGAACAACAGGTGTTGTTGGTTGTGGATTTTGAGGTGTTGGCGGTGTGACTGGTGTTGTATCAGTTGTTTTAAATTGTTTAGCAATATCACTGGCTAAAATAGCATATCCACCATCTGGCTGTACCATCGCAATTGCCTTTTCACCGCTTAAGAAATGATCTTTAATACGTACAGATTGCTGTGGGTCTTTGTCTACTAACACGACTAAATCATTAGTGTCTTTTGTAAAACTTAAACGATCTTTAGTAATACCATTGGTAAAGAATACAATGTCTTTACCACCACCTGTTTGGTTAATAATATCTTGCCCATCACCTAAGCGGTAAACATATTTATCATCACCTGTGCCACCATCGAGTATGTCATTACCCAATCCACCATAAAGCGTGTCGTCACCTGAACCACCATATAAAGTATCGTTTCCTTCACCACCATCTAGGTAATCATTGCCTTCATATCCATAAATAGTTTCATTTAATCCTGAACCAAAGAGGTTATTGTTATTTTTATCTCCTCTTAATTCTAAAATAGAATGATTAATCCACTCTTTAGAGATAACATGGTTGCCTTCACTCAACTCAATATGAATAAAGTCTGCAGCATTTTCTTTAAAGTAATTTCGTAAAGTAATTTCATCATTACTGTCACTACCAAAAGATAACTTCAAATCATTGCCTACTTTATTTGCTTTTATATTGTTTAGAAAATAGCCCTCTATGAGCAACGTATTTTTTTGTTGTGTTGAGGTATCGAAAGTAATGGTATCTTTATTACTCCCATTGGCATAGTGAACCGTATTTTTACCTTTACCAGCATAAATGTTGTTATTATTACTATTTAACCAGAACTCATTATCTAAGTTATTTCCAAAGACAGTTTTTGCATCTCCCTTTAATATAATATTTTCAATACCATCTGGTATATAAGTATACGTACGATCTTCGCTACTTAAATCGTATGGGTTAATTAAGATTAAATCTCCCCAAAGCTCTAACGTATCAATACCTGTCTGACCATTTTCTATAACTTTATCACCGTAAACAACTTTTAAATTGCCCATTTCATCCTTAGCAATATGATCAAAATTTTTCATTACATAGTAATCACTCCCCTCACCACCATATAAAATGTCGTTTCCTTCGCCACCATCTAAGTAATCATTACCATCACCACCATATAAAGTGTCGTTTCCTTCGCCACCATAAAGCTGATTATTCCCACTATTCCCTAAAATCTTATTATCAAGTTGGTTGCCAGTAACCTGACTATTTTTTTGTCCTATGAGTTCAACTTCCTCAATATATAAACCCGTAGTATCCAAATTATTTTCTGTGATAACTTTATCATAGCCCCCATTTTCTTGTTCTAGATCTAATCGTACGGTATCCCACTCATCAATTACATACGTATCATTGCCCAAACCACCTTGTAAGTAGTCAGCACCTTCTCCACCATCTAAATATCCCCCATCATTGCCTCCAATTAAAGTATCATCCCCCTGCCCTCCATAAATGCGAGACCATTGATTTCCAACGTAAATTCTATCATTTCCGTTTCCACCATAGATTTCATCTGAAGTTGAATATTTATTGTTTTTATCTTTTTCAATCACACTGTTAAACGTATAAATGATGTCATTTCCTTCTCCACCATAAACCGTATCATGAGCATTTATATCTGGTGTCACGATTAAATCATCACCATCTTCACCATAAACTGTGCTGCCACCTAGTCCTGTATCAACTTGGTCATTTCCTGCCCCTGCATAAATGATATCCCCCTCATAATAATATGTACTTACACCTTTAATTACATCATCTTCTGAACCATATGTTTGCTTTACTGTTCCTTGATTGAGAAATTCATCCATAGTGATGACAGTATCAATAAATTTCCTTGTATAGCTATTTGTACCAGAAAAATCATATGTGTTATAAAATCCTTTTGGATTAATAACAGATACTTTAAAGTTTTTTAAACTGTCAATTTGCTCTATATTTTCTATACTAAAAACTACATCCTTTACTGTGTATTTAGTTTCAGCTCTTAAAGAATATGATACTGTAATACCAGAAGAATCTTGCTCTAAAGAAACCTCTATTTTTTTATTTTTTGAGTTAAAGTTAACCGTCGTATTACGCTTGGTATCTGAATTAACCGCATATACTGTATCAAATTTACCTTGATCAATTAACCTGCCTTGTTTTGGATAAATATTATCATTGGAGTGGTCTCCTGTTTGAACAGTATAAAAAGGAGCAAAATTTAATTCAATCGTGCCTGTTAAGTCTTCATCACGAATAATTGTATTTTTTGCACCATCTTTAAATGTATAAGTATCATTTCCTTTACCACCATAAAGATTTACACCATCTTCCGTTGCGATTAAATGATCATCACCATTTCCACCATATAAGGTGTCAAGCTTTCTTCCGCTTAAACTATCATTACCATCTAAACCCCAAATATCGGTAATATATTTTGTCTTATTATACAAATAATCATTTTGGTCTGTTCCAGTCAAAATTTGTTTAAGGTGCTTATCTAAATCTATTGCACTCCAACTCGCATTTTTAAATTCAACAATATTAATATTTGAATTCTGTTTAAATCCCTGTACTTTAATCTCACTATTATTTTCACCATACTTAATGATTAAATCATCATTTTGAATGATAAAAGATGCGTTTTCCCATAAGGTATCTTTTAAAACAAGTTTTATTTGCCCTTCGGTTGAAATAGTATCTTGACCATCACCTTGTTGAAAAATATAAGTATTTAAATTACTTTTATTATTTTTTGAATTGAGCATATCATTACCTTTACCACCTGTAATAATATGATTTCCTGCCTGTGTTGTAATAATGTCACTACCTGAACCTGCAATAATTTCACTATTACCTGTACCAACAGTGACTTGGTTATCTCCATCACCTGCTTGGATTTTTTGATCACCATCTTTGGTAGTAATTACATCATCGCCTGAACCCGTTCTAATATAATTTTGTCCTTGACCCACTTCAATGTAGTTATTTCCATTACCAGTATAAACTTTATTATCACCACCATTTAAACTAACTTTATTATTGCCATTGAATAAGTGTATTTCCTGCTCTTTTGTTCCATAAATCAAATTACTATTTTCATTACCATAAAAAGTAACTTCAGTATTACTTAGATAAGCACCTTTATAAGCTGCATTTAATGTCATACTAGTCTGAACATTTTCCATGAAAAACTTCTTTTTAAACTCATCCACAGAAATTTCTTTTTCTTGAATAACTATTTTAGAAAAGTTCTTCAAATCAAATTCTACTGTATTCTCACCATGATGAAGCTTACCTTCATAGTAATAAGCAAAATCTTCAACTAATTCAAAATTCAGTTTAATAATATTATTAAAATCATTTTCTATAATTTTATCATGTCCAAATTTTTCATTAAAAATATAAGTATCATTCCCTAAACCACCAGTTAAAGTATTGTTTAGCTGATTACCTAAGATGGTATCGCTCTCACTACTTCCTATTGCATTTTCAATTTCTGTACCGTAGCCAATTACTAATTGGTCTTTATCTAAGATACTTTCAGATTTTTCCCCAACATAACTCCATCCACCTTGATTTAAATCTAAATGCACAGGTTTAATTTGTGAAGTTGCACTTAATGTATCAATACCAGCACCATCATAAATATAGTTCGTATCAAACTCATATATATTATCTTCAGGTTTTAAATCAGAGCGTATACCATGTAAATAATGTATAGCAGCAATATCATACATTCCAAGAGTAACGTCATTTTTCTGATTTGATGTATAAGACATGATCGTATTGTTTTGATTGTTCTCTTTTTCAGGCAAAACAGGGGCTTCGAACGGATGTTCTAAACCTAAAGCATGTCCAATTTCATGGAGTAACACCTCAAAACCATATTCGCCTTGGTTAAAAGAGCTCGCTTCTTTATATATATTAGAATTTAAATGAATTTCACCTGTTTGGGCACTGGCGTAGCCTGCTGCCGCTCCGGCTTCGGCACTCGTTAAATCATCTAAATAAAATTTAAAATCGACTTTGTCACTTAATTCTGTTACTTGCTCAAATTCGATATTTGTTATTCGGCTATATTCTTTTAATGCAAGTGTGACTGCATCTTTTTGTTGCTGAAAAAAGTTTTTAGAATTAGATAGTTTTTCATCAAAAAAGAACCCGTAAGTCACCGTATTTTTACCTTTTACTTTAATATACTCTTCAGTTGCTAGTGCATTGATAAAATAAGGTAAGTCATCCCGTCCTGTTTTAATATCCTCTAAATGCTCTGGCGGAGGTGCCATAGCCATAATATCTGCTGTGTTCCAAACTGGGCCATTTACAAAGCGAATTTCTGAAATCTCAATTTGTTCAAATTTTTCTGTATTTTCTAAATAACTATGGTTACTTTTGTTACTTATTTTATAATAGTTTTTAACAGTAATTTGGTCATTTTCTCCATACTGTACAACAAGGTCTACATCATTTTGTCTTGAAACGCCTCTAACTTGACTTGGATCAAACTTAAACAATATGTAGTTTTTTGTATTTAATGAGGCGATATCACTAACTTCTTCTTGAATAATATCTTGGCCATCACCAATAGAAAAGGTATACAAATCTGAGCCTTTACCGCCCGTTAATATATCGTTACCTTTTCCTCCATCAATAATATCATCGCCAGCACCCCCATAAATTCGATCAGCACCCTCTCCCCCATAAATAATATCATCTCCTTCATCACCAAAAAGCATATCGCTTCCTGTACCACCGTAAATTAAATCATTTCCTTCATTACCAAATAAGGAATCGTCTCCTTCATCACCAAATATAAAGTCCTCACCTTTACCGCCATAAGCTAAATCATTTCCATTCCCACCAAATAAGTAGTCATCACCATCTTCCCCCCATAAATTATCATTACCATTGTCACCATAAACGAAATCATTACCTTCATTTCCATTTACTTTGTCATTATCATCCCCTCCGTAAAGGAAGTCATCTCCATTATTTCCATAAATAGAATCTTCCCCACTTCCTCCATATATTAAATCATTTCCAAAACGTGAAATATCATTACCATTTGGTGGTGCATCTGTACCTAGTAAATTAATAACATCTCCATTAATTTTATCATCGCCAGCTCCACCGTAAATAATATCTGAATCATAGTCACCGGAAATACGATCATTGCCCTCACCTCCAAAGATGTAATCTTGTCCGATACCTCCAGATATTTCATCCTCTCCCTTTCCTCCATATAAATGGTCATTTCCAGCAAGTCCATATAAATAGTCTTTGTCATCTCCCCCATATAAATGGTCATTGTCACTAGAACCTATAATAAAGTCATCTCCAGCACCCCCATAAACAATATCTGCACCTTTTTCTCCAATCCCTTTTTCATCAAAAGAATCAAAGGTATCTGACAGCTTGAGACGATTATCTCCAGATTGAATGTAAGGCTT
Organism: Acinetobacter rathckeae; assembly: GCF_015627125.1. Classification (GTDB taxonomy): domain Bacteria; phylum Pseudomonadota; class Gammaproteobacteria; order Pseudomonadales; family Moraxellaceae; genus Acinetobacter; species Acinetobacter rathckeae. Next base: position 196,572 of record NZ_VTDO01000003.1, read on the forward strand.
TAAAATAGGCATTAAATATGGCGTACCATTCATGAAGTATGAATAGCTCTCACTTTTCTCATCAAACTCTTTATAATATTTTAAACTCATATCCCATTGATAGTTATTATCATATTTATATAACTGATCAAAAATTTTTGAGATTTCCTCTTCTTTTTTTTCTTCTTGTTTGGGATTGCTAGAAATAAATTCAGCTCTTTCATAATGAGTTTCCCAGAAGAAACTCGCTCGATTTGCACCGCGTTCCTTATTAGAGTTTGCACTTAGAATAACATCATCGCCATTCCCTCCATATATTTTATCTTTTCCTAAACCGCCCCAAATATAGTCATTTCCATTACCGCCATATATTTTATCTTCGATTGAAGACCCCATAATAAAATCACTACCATTTCCTCCAAAGGCAACAGCCGCCTCATATGAATTCGCAACAATTACATCATCGCCTTCTCCACCTAAAAGATCTTTTGGTGGGTTAACAAAATTATTTCCTTCTGGGCCAGAATTATTCTCTTGAGGTGCATTTTCTATACTTGGTGCATTGGAAAAAGTTAATCCTAAATCGCCATTCTTTCTCCATTTACTAAGATAAATGTTATTTTTAAGCTCACCTTCTTTAAAAATAACGATGGTATATTGGTTACTATCACCTTGTATCTTGTTAATAATGTATTGTTTGTCAATGCTCCGCCACGCAGAAATCTCTTCATCATAGTTACCCACCTCAATTGGCTTACCATCAATTTCAAGCGTACCATCTTGGTCTGCAATTAATGTTGTGGCTGTAGATAAGTCTGTAGAGTGAAAACGGTAAATATCTTCTCCCTCTTTTCCATCAAGTACGTTGGTTCCTTTATTTCCTTCTAAGATGTCTTTGTCTTTTCCACCGACAAGATAGTCATTTCCTTCACCGCCTTTGAGCTCATTTTCACCATCATGACCTTGTATGTAGTCATTGCCTGCACCACCATCAATACGATCTTTGCCTTTACCCCCTTCAATATGGTCATTTCCTTCATTACCTTCTAGTGTGTTTTCGCCATCGGTTACAGTAATAACATCATTGCCTTTACCGCCTTTCACTTCAGCTTTAGAATAAGACTGACTCAAAACGGCAACAACATCATTGCCGTCCCCTGCATCAATTTGAATATTGCCATCTCCACCCACAATCAAGTCATTGCCTTGGTCGCCATACAGTTGGTCGTTGCCTGTTCCACCATAAATGAGATCATTTCCGTGACCACCGTAAATGGTGTCGTGACCTGCACCACCATAAATAATATCGTCTTTATCTGTGGCTGTAATGGTATCGTTACCATCGCCCAATACATAAATACGGCCACTATTTTGTACAAATTCTTTTTGTTTATCTAACTCAGGGAAAATTGAAACAGCATATGCTGCAACATATGTACTGCTAGACAACTCTATAGGAGGTAAATTTTTCAGATACTTATCTATCTTACTTTGAATATCTAAGTCATCTTGTTTAGAACCATAAACAATAAGTTTGTTATCTTTCCTATAAATGGCATTGACAATACTAATGATCTCATCTAAACCATTAATTAACGCAATTATATTGGGTCTATCTGTTATACCAAAAATAGAACTCTTTAAATTATCTAACTCTTTTTTTTGAGCATGCAATGTGGGTAAGTTAGCAGAAGTTAAATCATATGCTTGCAAACGATCTTTGGTACTTTGATCATATTTAAGTTCAACTTGGCGCCCAATCTTAAAAGGGTCAATAAATGGTTCTGTTATTCTGTTGGTTTTACCTGCCAAACCATCACGGCTTTCATAGTCAAAGTTATCGTCTATAGGTACAACACGTAAGTTTTCAATCCGTGGCTGACCACTCTCATCTATAATAAACTTAGTGTCATCACTGAGTGTGAATTGCATAGAACCAAAGACATAACTTCTTTGTAAATAGTCACTTGAGTCAATATCTAAGTTATAGTTGGTTAAACCCAAGATTCCCTGAGCTACTTTATATTCATTATCAATGACATTTTCTGAAGCACTTGGATTTTTTTTAATGAATTCAGCTTTAAATGCTGTATATTTTTCACTATTTTTATCAATAACAACGACTTTTGTGAGTAATTCATTAAAACTATAGCTTTGGCCTATTGTTAACTTTTCACTATATTTCCCTTCTAAAAACTTGGTTACAGCTAAAAATGCCCCTGGTTGTATGTAACGCCCTGCACCTTGGGTCATAAACTCGACCATATCGATCGGATGGTCGAGCTGTCCCTTTGCATCTTTATCTCTTAGCCATTTGTCATCTTTTAAATTGCTAGGTATTTCTTTTTGACCAAACAAATATAATGACAAGATTTCTTTAATGCTAATTTGTGACATGGTTATTTCCTCTTATTACTTTAAATTTATGCTGTGACAGGTATCTACAGTGTCTGAATATTGATGGCCGTACTTACCCATTTCTTCGACAGGTGTACTTTTTCCTGCTAAGACATAATCTTTTGTTTCAAAACGCCCGATTTGTCCAATCAGTTCGATATCACTGGTTTGTCGAATTAAATTTGGGTTGTTTTTAGTTGCTGTTGCAATATCTGGAATATCTTTTAGTGTGTAAATCATTTCTTCGGGCTTAGCTGCACGTGCCATTCTTTGTGTATCTTTGATATCACAACAATAACGATAAAAAGGAAACTTTAAGTAATGGGTTAAATACTTCATAGGTGGGTAGGGGTCTGCCTCAATGTCGGCTTTTTCTTCAAAGGTAATTAAACCGTCTTGTAAAGGAATAAACTTGATTGGATTAATTGGATCTTCATCATGTAAGATACTAAACTTACGTAAGTTATTCTTAAAGAATGTGATGTAATCTTCACGGCTCACATCTCGATTAGCAATGAAATAACGGACTTTTCCACCATCGTTAATGACCCCTGCCACAATTTTAAAGTTTTCTTTTAGGCTTTTATGAATGTCCATACCTTCAATTAAAGTAATAAACTGTTTATAGTCCTTGGCACTTAAAGGTGACAAATACATGGCACGAAAAGACGGGACAAAGTAACTCATTCTTCCACTCTTGGTTTCTCTAGGCCGTGGCGTT
>NZ_VTDO01000003.1:199768-399635 GCF_015627125.1 Acinetobacter rathckeae
TTTTAATATGCGTCAGTTTGACTGCGTATTATTTTATTCATAAAGCCATTAAATACTACCGGTTTCAGCAAGAAGAAATCGCACATCATGCCTATAGAAAAAATTGTGGCAACCCACCCAATATAGATATTGTGGCCAACAAAGACCATTTTATGGATAAAAGTCGGATCTATTTGTTTGATCGAGTTTTGAATCATGTAACGCCACGGCCTAGAGAAACCAAGAGTGGAAGAATGAGTTACTTTGTCCCGTCTTTTCGTGCCATGTATTTGTCACCTTTAAGTGCCAAGGACTATAAACAGTTTATTACTTTAATTGAAGGTATGGACATTCATAAAAGCCTAAAAGAAAACTTTAAAATTGTGGCAGGGGTCATTAACGATGGTGGAAAAGTCCGTTATTTCATTGCTAATCGAGATGTGAGCCGTGAAGATTACATCACATTCTTTAAGAATAACTTACGTAAGTTTAGTATCTTACATGATGAAGATCCAATTAATCCAATCAAGTTTATTCCTTTACAAGACGGTTTAATTACCTTTGAAGAAAAAGCCGACATTGAGGCAGACCCCTACCCACCTATGAAGTATTTAACCCATTACTTAAAGTTTCCTTTTTATCGTTATTGTTGTGATATCAAAGATACACAAAGAATGGCACGTGCAGCTAAGCCCGAAGAAATGATTTACACACTAAAAGATATTCCAGATATTGCAACAGCAACTAAAAACAACCCAAATTTAATTCGACAAACCAGTGATATCGAACTGATTGGACAAATCGGGCGTTTTGAAACAAAAGATTATGTCTTAGCAGGAAAAAGTACACCTGTCGAAGAAATGGGTAAGTACGGCCATCAATATTCAGACACTGTAGATACCTGTCACAGCATAAATTTAAAGTAATAAGAGGAAATAACCATGTCACAAATTAGCATTAAAGAAATCTTGTCATTATATTTGTTTGGTCAAAAAGAAATACCTAGCAATTTAAAAGATGACAAATGGCTAAGAGATAAAGATGCAAAGGGACAGCTCGACCATCCGATCGATATGGTCGAGTTTATGACCCAAGGTGCAGGGCGTTACATACAACCAGGGGCATTTTTAGCTGTAACCAAGTTTTTAGAAGGGAAATATAGTGAAAAGTTAACAATAGGCCAAAGCTATAGTTTTAATGAATTACTCACAAAAGTCGTTGTTATTGATAAAAATAGTGAAAAATATACAGCATTTAAAGCTGAATTCATTAAAAAAAATCCAAGTGCTTCAGAAAATGTCATTGATAATGAATATAAAGTAGCTCAGGGAATCTTGGGTTTAACCAACTATAACTTAGATATTGACTCAAGTGACTATTTACAAAGAAGTTATGTCTTTGGTTCTATGCAATTCACACTCAGTGATGACACTAAGTTTATTATAGATGAGAGTGGTCAGCCACGGATTGAAAACTTACGTGTTGTACCTATAGACGATAACTTTGACTATGAAAGCCGTGATGGTTTGGCAGGTAAAACCAACAGAATAACAGAACCATTTATTGACCCTTTTAAGATTGGGCGCCAAGTTGAACTTAAATATGATCAAAGTACCAAAGATCGTTTGCAAGCATATGATTTAACTTCTGCTAACTTACCCACATTGCATGCTCAAAAAAAAGAGTTAGATAATTTAAAGAGTTCTATTTTTGGTATAACAGATAGACCCAATATAATTGCGTTAATTAATGGTTTAGATGAGATCATTAGTATTGTCAATGCCATTTATAGGAAAGATAACAAACTTATTGTTTATGGTTCTAAACAAGATGACTTAGATATTCAAAGTAAGATAGATAAGTATCTGAAAAATTTACCTCCTATAGAGTTGTCTAGCAGTACATATGTTGCAGCATATGCTGTTTCAATTTTCCCTGAGTTAGATAAACAAAAAGAATTTGTACAAAATAGTGGCCGTATTTATGTATTGGGCGATGGTAACGATACCATTACAGCCACAGATAAAGACGATATTATTTATGGTGGTGCAGGTCACGACACCATTTACGGTGGTCACGGAAATGATCTCATTTATGGTGGAACAGGCAACGACCAACTGTATGGCGACCAAGGCAATGACTTGATTGTGGGTGGAGATGGCAATATTCAAATTGATGCAGGGGACGGCAATGATGTTGTTGCCGTTTTGAGTCAGTCTTATTCTAAAGCTGAAGTGAAAGGCGGTAAAGGCAATGATGTTATTACTGTAACCGATGGCGAAAACACACTAGAAGGTAATGAAGGAAATGACCATATTGAAGGGGGTAAAGGCAAAGATCGTATTGATGGTGGTGCAGGCAATGACTACATACAAGGTCATGATGGTGAAAATGAGCTCAAAGGCGGTGAAGGAAATGACTATCTTGTCGGTGGAAAAGACAAAGACATCTTAGAAGGAAATAAAGGAACCAACGTACTTGATGGAAAAGAGGGAGAAGATATTTACCGTTTTCACTCTACAGACTTATCTACAGCCACAACATTAATTGCAGACCAAGATGGTACGCTTGAAATTGATGGTAAGCCAATTGAGGTGGGTAACTATGATGAAGAGATTTCTGCGTGGCGGAGCATTGACAAACAATACATTATTAACAAGATACAAGGTGATAGTAACCAATATACCATCGTTATTTTTAAAGAAGGTGAGCTTAAAAATAACATTTATCTTAGTAAATGGAGAAAGAATGGCGATTTAGGATTAACTTTTTCCAATGCACCAAGTATAGAAAATGCACCTCAAGAGAATAATTCTGGCCCAGAAGGAAATAATTTTGTTAACCCACCAAAAGATCTTTTAGGTGGAGAAGGCGATGATGTAATTGTTGCGAATTCATATGAGGCGGCTGTTGCCTTTGGAGGAAATGGTAGTGATTTTATTATGGGGTCTTCAATCGAAGATAAAATATATGGCGGTAATGGAAATGACTATATTTGGGGCGGTTTAGGAAAAGATAAAATATATGGAGGGAATGGCGATGATGTTATTCTAAGTGCAAACTCTAATAAGGAACGCGGTGCAAATCGAGCGAGTTTCTTCTGGGAAACTCATTATGAAAGAGCTGAATTTATTTCTAGCAATCCCAAACAAGAAGAAAAAAAAGAAGAGGAAATCTCAAAAATTTTTGATCAGTTATATAAATATGATAATAACTATCAATGGGATATGAGTTTAAAATATTATAAAGAGTTTGATGAGAAAAGTGAGAGCTATTCATACTTCATGAATGGTACGCCATATTTAATGCCTATTTTAAAGCCTTACATTCAATCTGGAGATAATCGTCTCAAGCTGTCAGATACCTTTGATTCTTTTGATGAAAAAGGGATTGGAGAAAAAGGTGCAGATATTGTTTATGGGGGTGCTGGAGATGACTTTATTATAGGTTCTAGTGACAATGACCATTTATATGGGGGAGATGACAAAGACTATTTATATGGACTTGCTGGAAATGACCATTTATATGGAGGAAAGGGAGAGGATGAAATATCTGGAGGTATCGGACAAGATTACATCTTTGGAGGTGAGGGCAATGATCGTATTTCCGGTGACTATGATTCAGATATTATTTACGGTGGAGCTGGCGATGATAAAATTAATGGAGATGTTATTAATTTACTAGGTACAGATGCACCACCAAATGGTAATGATATTTCACGTTTTGGAAATGATTTAATATATGGAGGAAGTGGGGAAGATTCTATTTATGGAAATAATGGAGATGACTTCCTTTACGGAGGGGATGATAATGACAAAGTAAATGGAAATGAAGGTAATGATTTCGTTTATGGTGACAATGGTAATGATAATTTATGGGGGGAAGATGGTGATGACTACTTATTTGGTGGGAATGGAAATGATTTAGCTTATGGCGGTAAAGGTGAGGACTTTATATTTGGTGATGAAGGAGACGATTCCTTATTTGGTAATGAAGGAAATGATTTAATTTACGGTGGTACAGGAAGCGATATGCTTTTTGGTGATGAAGGAGATGATATTATTTATGGGGGAGAGGGTGCTGATCGAATTTATGGGGGTGCTGGCGATGATATTATTGATGGAGGAAAAGGTAACGATATATTAACGGGCGGTAAAGGCTCAGATTTGTATACCTTTTCTATTGGTGATGGCCAAGATATTATTCAAGAAGAAGTTAGTGATATCGCCTCATTAAATACAAAAAACTACATATTGTTTAAGTTTGATCCAAGTCAAGTTAGAGGCGTTTCAAGACAAAATGATGTAGACCTTGTTGTACAGTATGGAGAAAATGACCAAATTACTGTTAAAAACTATTATAAAATAAGTAACAAAAGTAACCATAGTTATTTAGAAAATACAGAAAAATTTGAACAAATTGAGATTTCAGAAATTCGCTTTGTAAATGGCCCAGTTTGGAACACAGCAGATATTATGGCTATGGCACCTCCGCCAGAGCATTTAGAGGATATTAAAACAGGACGGGATGACTTACCTTATTTTATCAATGCACTAGCAACTGAAGAGTATATTAAAGTAAAAGGTAAAAATACGGTGACTTACGGGTTCTTTTTTGATGAAAAACTATCTAATTCTAAAAACTTTTTTCAGCAACAAAAAGATGCAGTCACACTTGCATTAAAAGAATATAGCCGAATAACAAATATCGAATTTGAGCAAGTAACAGAATTAAGTGACAAAGTCGATTTTAAATTTTATTTAGATGATTTAACGAGTGCCGAAGCCGGAGCGGCAGCAGGCTACGCCAGTGCCCAAACAGGTGAAATTCATTTAAATTCTAATATATATAAAGAAGCGAGCTCTTTTAACCAAGGCGAATATGGTTTTGAGGTGTTACTCCATGAAATTGGACATGCTTTAGGTTTAGAACATCCGTTCGAAGCCCCTGTTTTGCCTGAAAAAGAGAACAATCAAAACAATACGATCATGTCTTATACATCAAATCAGAAAAATGACGTTACTCTTGGAATGTATGATATTGCTGCTATACATTATTTACATGGTATACGCTCTGATTTAAAACCTGAAGATAATATATATGAGTTTGATACGAACTATATTTATGATGGTGCTGGTATTGATACATTAAGTGCAACTTCACAAATTAAACCTGTGCATTTAGATTTAAATCAAGGTGGATGGAGTTATGTTGGGGAAAAATCTGAAAGTATCTTAGATAAAGACCAATTAGTAATTGGCTACGGTACAGAAATTGAAAATGCAATAGGAAGTAGTGAGAGCGATACCATCTTAGGTAATCAGCTAAACAATACTTTAACTGGTGGTTTAGGGAATGATACTTATATTTTTAATGAAAAATTTGGACATGATAAAATTATAGAAAATGATTTTAATAATATTATTAAACTGAATTTTGAATTAGTTGAAGATTTTGCTTATTACTATGAAGGTAAGCTTCATCATGGTGAGAATACAGTAGAATTTGATTTGAAGAACTTTTCTAAAATAGTTATTCAAGAAAAAGAAATTTCTGTGGATGAGTTTAAAAAGAAGTTTTTCATGGAAAATGTTCAGACTAGTATGACATTAAATGCAGCTTATAAAGGTGCTTATCTAAGTAATACTGAAGTTACTTTTTATGGTAATGAAAATAGTAATTTGATTTATGGAACAAAAGAGCAGGAAATACACTTATTCAATGGCAATAATAAAGTTAGTTTAAATGGTGGTGATAATAAAGTTTATACTGGTAATGGAAATAACTACATTGAAGTGGGTCAAGGACAAAATTATATTAGAACGGGTTCAGGCGATGATGTAATTACTACCAAAGATGGTGATCAAAAAATCCAAGCAGGTGATGGAGATAACCAAGTCACTGTTGGTACAGGTAATAGTGAAATTATTGCAGGTTCAGGTAGTGACATTATTACAACACAGGCAGGAAATCATATTATTACAGGTGGTAAAGGTAATGATATGCTCAATTCAAAAAATAATAAAAGTAATTTAAATACTTATATTTTTCAACAAGGTGATGGTCAAGATACTATTTCAACCGAAGGGCAAATAAAACTTGTTTTAAAAGATACCTTATGGGAAAACGCATCTTTTATCATTCAAAATGATGATTTAATCATTAAGTATGGTGAAAATAATAGTGAGATTAAAGTACAGGGATTTAAACAGAATTCAAATATTAATATTGTTGAATTTAAAAATGCGAGTTGGAGTGCAATAGATTTAGATAAGCACCTTAAACAAATTTTGACTGGAACAGACCAAAATGATTATTTGTATAATAAGACAAAATATATTACCGATATTTGGGGTTTAGATGGTAATGATAGTTTAAGCGGAAGAAAGCTTGACACCTTATATGGTGGAAATGGTGATGATCATTTAATCGCAACGGAAGATGGTGTAAATCTTTATGGTGGTAAAGGAAATGATACTTATACATTTAAAGATGGTGCAAAAAATACAATTATTCGTGATGAAGACTTAACAGGCACGATTGAATTAAATTTTGCTCCTTTTTATACTGTTCAAACAGGAGACCACTCCAATGATAATATTTATCCAAAACAAGGCAGGTTAATTGATCAAGGTAAATTTGATACAGTATATGCGGTTAATTCAGATACCAAGCGTAATACGACGGTTAACTTTAACTCAAAAAATAAAAAAATAGAGGTTTCTTTAGAGCAAGATTCTTCTGGTATTACAGTATCATATTCTTTAAGAGCTGAAACTAAATACACAGTAAAGGATGTAGTTTTTAGTATAGAAAATATAGAGCAAATTGACAGTTTAAAAAACTTTAAAGTATCTGTTATTAATCCAAAAGGATTTTATAACACATATGATTTTTCTGGTACAAATAGCTATACAAGGAAATTTATTGATACTGTCATCACTATGGATGAATTTCTCAATCAAGGAACAGTAAAGCAAACATATGGTTCAGAAGATGATGTAATTAAAGGTGTAAGTACATATTATTATGAGGGGGATATCATTTATGCAGGGGCAGGAAATGACCAAGTTGATACAGGACTAGGTGGCAGCACAGTTTATGGTGAAGATGGTGATGATTTAATCGTGACACCAGATATAAATGCTCATGATACGGTTTATGGTGGAGAAGGAAATGACATCATTTATACGTTTAACAGTGTGATTGAAAAAGATAAAAACAATAAATATTCAACTTCAGATGAAATCTATGGTGGAAACGGAAATGATAGAATTTACGTTGGAAATCAATGGTCTCGCATTTATGGAGGGCAGGGGGATGATACTTTAATTGGAGGCAATGATGGGGGATATTTAGATGGTGGAGAAGGTGCTGACTACTTACAAGGTGGTTTGGGCAATGATACGTATGTAATTGATGAGTGGGATACCGTACGATTAGATCTAGAACAAGAAAATGGGGGCTATGATAAAGTTATCACAGAAAATAATTTGGATACTACGGGTTTATATATTGAGGAAGTTGAACTCATAGGACAAAAAAATAGTCAGGTTACTGGCAACCAACTTGATAATAAGATTTTAGGGAATAGTGGGAATAATCAGCTTTATGGTGGCGAAGGAAACGACACTTTATATGGTGGTGATGGTAATGATTACTTAGATGGTGGCGAAGGAAACGACATTTTATATGGTGGTGAGGGGAGTGATTACTATGTAATGAAAAATTTTGATCATATTGCTAAGGATGAAATGGGCAATTTAAAAGTTGTTTACGGTGATAAAGTTATAGAAAATGGTCAGACAGGTATTGATACGTTAGAGCTTTGGGGAGATTTAATCTTAATTAACCCATACGATTTAAGTAGCGAAGATCGTACGTATACTTATATACCAGATGGTATTGAAAATATTATATTAAAGGGAGATGCAAAAACTGTCTTTGGAAATAACTTAGATAATGAGTTCTGGTTAAATAGTAATAATAACAACATTTATGCTGGTAAAGGTAAAAATACGGTTCACTATGCCAATGGGAGTAATAAAGATACCATTACTTTCGATACCTCAACACAACAAAAAAATACGTTGCTCATAGAGGGCTATTTTCTAAACAATATAAAAGCAAATAAAGTAGGCAATGATTTGAAGTTATCTTTTGGTAGTGACAGTAATGATGAAATTACTTTACGAAATTACTTTAAAGAAAATGCTGCAGACTTTATTCATATTGAGTTGAGTGAAGGCAACCATGTTATCTCTAAAGAGTGGATTAATCATTCTATTTTAGAATTAAGAGGAGATAAAAATAACAATAACCTCTTTGGTTCAGGATTAAATGAAACTATTTATGGATATGAAGGCAATGATTACCTAGATGGTGGTGAAGGAAACGATACTTTATATGGTGGTTCAGGTGACGACACGCTTTATGGTGGATTGGGTAATGACATACTCGATGGTGGCACAGGTGATGATAAATATGTTTACCGCTTAGGTGATGGGCAAGATATTATTAACCAAACAGGTGGTGGTAAAGACATTGTATTCTTTACCAATGGTATTACTAAAGATCGTTTAAGTTTTACAAAAGACACTAATGATTTAGTCGTGTTAGTAGACAAAGACCCACAGCAATCTGTACGTATTAAAGATCATTTCTTAAGCGGTGAAAAGGCAATTGCGATGGTACAGCCAGATGGTGGATATGCTATTTTAGCCAGTGATATTGCTAAACAATTTAAAACAACTGATACAACACCAGTCACACCGCCAACACCTCAAAATCCACAACCAACAACACCTGTTGTTCCTACACCAAAACCGAGTGCCAATGGTTACGATAAAGTGATTACAGGTACAAACTCACAGGGTGAGCAACTGGTCGGGACAAGTGGTAAAGACCTCATTCAAGGCTCTACGGGCAACGATTATCTCTATGGTTTTTCAGGTGATGATTACTTAGATGGTGGTGATGGAGATGACTATTTATCGGGTGGTAATGGTATTGATAAAAATACAGGTAATGATACCCTCGTTGGAGGTGCAGGTAATGATATTCTTGCTGGAGAAGATGGTGATGACTTATTGATTGGAGGGACAGGAAATGACTCATACCTTTACTCTGAACATAATGGTGTAGATACCATTGACAATACAGGTGGCGGTAATGATGGTGTATTCTTTATGAATGTTAAAGCTAACCGTTTAAGCTACCATCAAGATAAGAACGATCTTGTAATTTTAATTGATAAGGACTTAAAACAACAAGTACGTATTAAAGAACACTTTTTAGGAAATGATAAAGCTATTAGCTATATTCAACCTGAAGATGGTTACTCCATTATGGCAACTCAAATACCAAAACTACTGACAACGCTACCTGGTCAAGTGAGCACAACACCGATACAACCAATAATTCCAAGTAAAAATAAAATTGTAGGAACAGCGAGAAATGATGCCAAGCTTCAAGGCACAGCCAAGGCAGACTTAATTCAAGGTTTAGCAGGAAATGATAAGTTATATGGTATGGCAGGTGATGATGAGTTAGAAGGTGGTGATGGTAATGATCTTCTAGATGGCGGTGAAGGCAATGACCTTCTGGATGGAGGTAAGGGTAATGATACGCTCTTTGGCGGTAAGGGTAATGATACATACCTATTTAACAAAGGTTTTGGTCAAGATATTTTAAATAATGTGGGTGGTGGTAATGACCAAATTTATTTTAATGGTATTAATTACAATGAAGTGGCGTTTAGTGTAGTTAAAAGTGACTTATTAATTAAGGTTAAAAATACCAAAGATCAAATTACCGTGCAGAACTGGTTAAAAGGTGGAGAAAATGTTGTGTCAACCGTTAAATTTTCTTCAGGTGATCAGATGACATCTGCTCAAATTTTTAAAGCGATCGGTAAGACAGACCCCTCAGTTGCAAGTAACTTAAATGCAATGAAAAATGCAATGGCTACAAGCTCAAACACAGGCACTAGCTCACCTTTGATTTCTTCCCCAAATATGAACGGTGTAACGACATTGCTAGTGAGTAATACATAAATAATTTAGATTAAAAAAGGCGCTTTATGCGCCTTTTTTAAGATGTCCCATGAAGTGAGTCTTTATTGCATTGTTGGAGAAGATTGCCATTAGAATTTAGGACTATGTGGGGACTTTCCTAAATGGTACCAACTACCTTTTTTACTACTTCATTGATGATTTGGGCTATCTAGTACTTAAACTTCAAATTAAACATAAATGTACGTGGGTTACCAAAGTTAATCAGCTGTGCATTTGGCGTAGTGCCTTGAATATATTCTTTATCAAATAGATTCTTCACGCTCAAGTTTGCTGCCCAATGTTTTGCTTCGTAGCCGGCATTTACATCAAATAGGGTGTAGCTTGGAATGTAAACATAGTACGTGGTGCGTTGTGCTGATGCATTGCCTTGGTAGCGTACACCACCGCCAATGTTCCAACCCATTTTTTCACTGTCGAAGTAATATTGTGTAGACAACGATGCCGCATTTTTAGGTACGTGGTTAATGCGTTTGCCAATGTCTGCTTTGGTAATGCTGTCAGTAATTTTTGCAGTTGGAATATAGCTATAAGCAGCAGAAACATTCAACTGTGGTGTAATCGCAGCAGACAATTCAGCTTCAAAGCCTTTGGTGGTTTGCTCACCTGTTTGAATAGAGTAAGTACCAGTAGTGCTTGTTTCAGTCACATTTTTACGTACTAAGTCGTAGTATGCCATGTAACCTTGTAAGCGACCGTCAAAGCCTTGTAGTTTTACACCTGCTTCAATCTGTTTACCTTGCTCAGGCTTTAATAATTCACCTTGTGCCCCAGTGTCTGTTACTGGCATAAATGAAGTGGAGTAGGTGGTGTATGGTGCAAAGTGGTCATTTACTTCATACATTAAAGACGCACTACCTGTGAAGGCATTGTCCGAGTTTTTAATGGTGCTATTTTTTAAAAAGTTATAGACCTTAACCTGTGTCCAGTCATGACGTGCCGATAAATTTAATAACCAGCTGTCATTAAATTTAAAATTATTTTTTAAGTATAAACCTGTGTATTGGTTGTAGGTTAAGTTCCACGAAGGTGTACCTGTTTTTATACTGGTCACACCATAAACAAGCTTATTGGCATTGAGGGAATTAATTGTGTCTACACGTTGGTAATAATCGCTGCGTTCACGCATCATATCTACCCCAAGCATCACATCGTAATTGACAGCACCTAGGTTAAAGTTTGCCTGTAGGTTTTGATCAAGTGCAAAGTTACTGTCTTGTTTGTCTTGGTAGTTGATTTGGCGGGTAATGGTTGGAAATTTCGCTCCAGATGCTGAAAATACGGAGTTACTCCAACTGGTATTACGCGTTGCCGCAAAGTTTTGGTTAAACTTCCAGTTGTTGTTGAAATAGTGCGTATAGTTGCTACCAAAACGGTATACATCTACGTCATAGCCACGGTCAGGTTCACCAATAAATATTTTACGGCTATACCCTTGATAGTTGCTTGGTATGCCTTGGTTACGTATGTAGTTGCGATGCTGATAGCTTGCAATCACAGACAATTCATCTTTGTCGCCGAGATCAAAGTTGTATGATGTAGCCACATATTGGTTTTTAAAGTAAACGTAGTCCGTTGGGTCATTTTGGTATGAGGCTTTAGCGACTAAACGTACTGCACCTTTGTTACTGTCTTCATTTGGCGCATAGTTCGCGTCAATCACAGCTTCTCTAAGCGCATAACTACCGTATGTTAAACTGCTGTTCACAAATGTTTTATCTTCAGGACGTTTGGTGGTTAAATTGACTAAACCACCGGGCAGAGCTAAGCCATAACCGACAGAAGTTGGGCCTTTAACCACTTCTACAGATTGTACGCCTGCAATGTCTTCAGATCTTAAAACATTGGTTGATGTTTGGGTGCGTAAACCATCAACATAGGTTTGTGCACTTGAGATTTGTCCGCGAATAATAAAGTCATCCCAACCACGGCGACCGTAAGGGGCAGAGTTCACACCAGCTACGCCTTGTAAGGCATCGGTGACACTTTGCATTTGTTTTTCTTCAATTTGTTGCTGGGTTACGACACTAATAGACTGCGCTGTTTCAAACAGTGATGCCCCCGTTTTGACCACAGAAGCTGTTTTCGCTGCATAGTTTTTTTGGTCTTGGTCATTTTTTTCAGCTTGAGCTTGAATAGATGGAAGGACTGTACTGTTTTCAGATGCTGCATAGACATTTGGGAAAGTGGTGGCAAGAATAGATAATGCCAAAAAAGAGCGTTTGACCTGCATAATGAACCCCTAAATAAACGATAATTATAATTATTACTATTTAGGTTGGGAAGTTTTTTGTATAGATTCGCTTGAATAGAGGCGTGGTTTTAGCGTGTTTGTATGTAAAGACAACATATTGCATTATTGTATAATGTGTAATCAAGTATAGGGCTTTATTTAGGTAGGTATTACACAGTGGGAATAACAAAGCATTATTCCCAGATTGAGTTTGATAGGTTATATGTAGTCTAAGCCAATATCTAAGTACCGTGCACTGTGGGTTAAATAGCCTAAAGCTATAAAATCAACCCCTGTTTCTGCAACTGCTTTGGCAGTGTTGGGCGTAATGCCGCCTGAAGCTTCGGTGGCCGTTTTTCCGTGACACATTGCAACAGCTTTTTTCAATACATCAGGTGACATATTATCTAATAACACCAATGACACACCTTCTTCTAGCACACGTTCAAGTTGCTCTAGTGTGTCGACCTCAACTTCTACAGGAATCAGATGTCCTGCATAAGCTTTAGCTTTTTGAATGGTTAAAATAATATCTCCACCAGCAAGGGCAATATGGTTATCTTTAATTAAGATGGCATCATCTAAGCCCATGCGATGGTTTCTTCCACCACCTGTACGCACTGCATATTTTTGAATATCTCTTAAACCAGGAATAGTTTTACGTGTGCAGGTTAAACGTGTTGGGGTATGTGAAATCAGATGCTGAGTTTCATGTGTTGTGGTGGCAATACCACTTAAATGGGTCAGAAAATTCAGTGCAGTACGTTCAGCGCTTAAAATGGCATGTGCATTGCCTTGAATCGAAGCAATGACGGTATTGGGTGTGAGTGTCGCACCATCTTCTAGGTGAGCATGAAAGACCAAATGAGGATGCATGGTTTTAAATGTCAGGCGAGCTAAATCTATACCGCATAAAATACCTGATTCACGCGCCACAATATGGAGCTGTGCTTCTTTTTGAGTAGGAATGACAGCTGCAGAGGTTACATCACCACGTCGTCCCAAATCTTCTCGTAAAGCACTCTCTACGAGTAGTTGTAAAATGACATCAGGCAGTGGGTAATGCATCGTAAATCTCCAATATATGCTCATATAGAGTATATGTCGGAAATTTATGCAGATGCAATCTTTTTAGTTGTTGGCTGTTGGGAGTTTATAGCCTGAAAGTAAGCTTTCTTGTAATACATTGCTTTTAAAGCGATACAGTTGAGCAGGCCGCCCTCGCTCAACAAGTGCTTCTTTTCCTGTCGCTTCAATCAGGTTTTGATGTTGTATGAAGCGTCGAAAGTTTTGTTTATGTAGTTCAATGCCTGTGAGCGCCTCTAAACTCTTTTGTAATTGAAGTAAGGTAAATTCAGAAGGCATCAAGTCAAAGATCACAGGGCGATATTTTAATTTTGCACGTAAGCGTGTCATGGCTGTGGCCAACACTCTACGATGATGATTGTGCATGGGTTGCCCTGTAATGCTTTCAGGCAATTGTTGATTAAAATAAGGTGACTCTGCAATCAACCCTGCTTCATACATGAGTTCATAACGCAATAACACATGTTCTTCTTGCCATTCATGGCCATTTAGCCCCCAACATAAATTCATACGTTGGATGCGTTGCGTGCGTATTTCACCACTTGCCGATGAGTCAATCCAGTCTTGTATATTTTTGATAATTAATACAATTTTTTCTTGGTTTTTGGCTTGTCGTTTATCTTCCCATGGAAAGTAGTTATACCAGTCATTCCATTTTGCATCTAAAGCTAATTTTTCTTCATCGGCTTCTTTGACCAATCCTAAATAGCTGACATACACCATAGGATAGCCAATATGTTGAGAGCGTTTGACATCTACAAAGGTGTAGAGTTGTTCCATATATCCCAAAGGTTGTCTGGTTTGTTGTTGTACCCATGTGCGAGCACCTGCTTGTAGTGAGTGGTGAATCACTTGCAAGGGGCCTGAAGGGAGTAAATGACCTTCATTGATGGTTAAAACACGTGCTGAAAAGTGTGTGACGGCAATAAGTACAGCAACAAGTTCGGTGGTTGTTTCTTGAACCATATCTATTTTGTGTTCTCTTATATTAAATGGGTAGATATCTGATCTCTATTGTATGCGAAACAGTGAATATTCTTGAATGTTTCGCTATAAATTACAGCAATTCTGTAGTTAAAAATTAAATCTATATAAAACAATATCTTATTTTATTTATGCTCAAGTTGAGTAGAAATAGTTTGAATTTATATGCTCATTATGAGCATAATCACTAAAGCCGTAATTTGGATGAATGTCATGAGAAACGTCATAGAACATTATCACTATGAAAAGCCATCATTGGATTTCATGCACACGTATTTAGTCGATGCCAAAGCCGAACAGGTAGAAAATAGCTGTACGTTGCAGCAAGCATGGGCAAAAGTGCCACAGCTGATGAGCCAAGAACAACAACAGTCTTATATTGTAGAGATCAAGACCTTACTTAAAGAACGCGGTGCGGTCATGGTGGCACATTATTATGTTGAACCTGAATTACAAGATTTGGCTTTAGAAACAGGCGGTATGGTGGGCGATTCGCTTGAAATGGCAAAATTTTGTAAGTCACACCCTGCAGAAACCTTACTTGTGGTAGGGGTTCGGTTTATGGGTGAAACGGCTAAAATTTTAAGCCCACAAAAAACAGTATTGATGCCAGATTTAGAAGCCACGTGTTCACTAGATTTGGGGTGTCCAATAGATGCCTTTTCAAAATTTTGTGATGAGCATCCTGACCGTACAGTGGTTGTCTATGCCAACACCAGTGCCGAAGTGAAGGCGCGTGCAGATTGGGTGGTCACATCTTCCATTGCGATTGAAATCGTGCAGTATTTACATGCACAGGGTCAAAAAATCATTTGGGGGCCTGACCGTCATTTAGGCAGTTATATTCAAGCACAAACAGGTGCAGACATGCTGTTATGGCAGGGCTCTTGTATTGTACATAATGAATTTAAAAGTATTGAGCTTGAACATTTAAAGACAAAGCATCCTGATGCATTGGTTTTAGTGCATCCTGAATCACCTGCTGAAGTTGTGGCCTATGCAGATGTGATTGGCTCAACCAGTAAGCTATTGAAAGCTGTTACACAATATGAAAATCAGACTTTTATTGTGGCGACGGATTTGGGAATTTTGCACGAAATGCAAAAACAAGCCCCCGAGAAACAATTTATTGCAGCGCCAACCGCAGGCAATGGCGCAACGTGTAAATCATGTGCTTTTTGTCCATGGATGGCCATGAATGGTTTGGAGGCATGTTTGAATGTTTTGAAGTATCAGCATCAGCGTGTTGAATTAGATGCCAATTTAATCATCGATGCTGAAAACCCGATTTTAAAAATGTTGGCTTTTTCAGCGCAGTATCAAAAGTTTAGTCAAGAAAGCAAGCATGATTTAAACGTAGGTGCACATTCATTTAATACATGGTTAATGGAGCAGTCGGATGATACAGCGTTGTGAGTATGATGTTGTTATTGTTGGGGCAGGCTTAGCAGGTTTAACCGTTGCGCTGTCTTTGCCAAAGCATTTGCGTGTTGCGTTGTTATTAAAAGATGATCTGTTCACTAGTGCGAGTTATTTGGCGCAAGGGGGTATAGCGGCTGTTTTAGCTGAAACAGACAGCGTGGAAAATCATGTTGCAAATACCCTGAACGCAGGTGCGGGCTTATGTGATGTGAAAAATACACAGAAAATTTTAGCGCAAGCCCCTGAGGCGATTGCATGGTTGCAGCAACAAGGCGTGGTGTTTGATTGTGATCAAGTGAATACTCAACGTGTGCACCTGACCCAAGAGGGTGGGCATGATCATCGCCGTATTGTGCATGTGGCAGATCATACGGGGAAATCAGTCATTCAGGCTTTAGTGAAACAGCTTGAACATGCACCTAATGTTGACCAGTTGGTGGGGCATGAGGTAGAAGAAATTCTGACCACAAATACACAGTGTTATGGTTTGCGTTGTAGACAGGGTCACGAGCAATATACTTTTATTGCACAGCATACAGTGCTTGCAACAGGTGGTGTTGGACAGCTTTTTGAACGAACTACAAACCCTGTGAGTGCAAAAGGAGATGGCCTTGCATTGGCGTTTAAAGTAGGGTGCCGTATTGTAAACTTAGAGTGTATACAATTTCATCCGACAGGACTTGCTCTGCCCAATGCAGACGGTTTTTTGATTTCTGAAGCATTGCGTGGCGAAGGTGGAATATTGCGTAATGCCAGTGGGCATCGCTTTATGCCAGATTACGATGCACGTGCGGAACTTGCACCAAGAGACATTGTGGCACGAGCAATATGTACAGAAATGCTGAAGCAAAACAACCAGCCTGTTTGGTTAGATATGACGCATTTAGATGAAACGTTTATTCAACAACATTTTCCTGCAATTGATGCGAAGTGCCGTGCTTTAGGGTTAGATATTTGCTATCAGATGATTCCTGTTGCACCAACGGTTCATTATAGCTGTGGTGGTGTGCTGACAGATGCTGTAGGGCATACAGATATTCAAAATTTATATGCTGTAGGTGAGGTTGCATGTACAGGTTTGCATGGTGCAAATCGTTTAGCGAGTAATTCATTATTAGAGTGTGTGGTGGTTGGACGTAATATTGCACAAGATGTTGTTTCGCAGAGTGCATGGGCATATCCGACTGTGGGTCAGATGCATACTTTTAAGCCATTATCTGTACCTGTAGCGAATGTATCAGCAGATACTTTTTCCCACTCGACACTTCAAAAATGGATGAGTCGCTATATGGGGGGTGTACGGATTCAGGCAGGTTTAGAACAACTATATTTGCAGTTAAAAGCATGGCAGACCAAGTACCCTACAGAGCATTTAATTCTTGTTGCATTACTGATGGTGACTGGTGCACTGGGTCGTTTAGAAAGTCGAGGGGCACATTTTAATGAAGATTATCCAAAGGTTACAGAAGAGGGGAGGTATTCGTTGAATATGGTCTAGGAGCAGTTATCTATTTTTAGATAAAGTAAGTTATTATTAATAATTGCGGTCTTTACAAATAAAACAAAGGTTTAATGAAATGTCAGTGAGTTTGAATTCAGAATTAAACTTGAATCCATTATTGAATTTAATGCTTCAGAGTTCTTATGGCCTAATCATTTTGGGTATAGGTGCTGTTCTGATTTTAGCAGTAACACTTATTTTTTTTCTAATCAAGTCTGGGATTTTTAACGTAATAATAGAATACCAAAATTATAAAGTAAAAAGAACTCAAGCAGAAATAAAAGATAAAGAGGGTTTAACTCATGATGAGTCACTTAAGAATCATAGAGCGAAAATTCTATATCATTTGAATGTTGCTAAATTAAATAGATTACTTAATTACTCACACCCTGACCGAGATTTATTGGAATATATTCTTAGTTGCAGAGATACCCGTTTAGCAATTTTTTATTATGAATCTGCTAAGCAGTATCTAGAGAAAGATATAAATACCAAACAATATATTTTGAAGAAAGGGTGGAGAACAAAGCATGCCGAGAAATTAAGTACATTAGGAACATGGGTATATTTTATAATTGCTCTTGGTTCATTATTCCCAATGTATTGGCTATTGTTTTTGTATCTAGTTAATGGAGAAAGTATCAATAAAATACCTAGTAGCTTTTTAATTTCACAAGGTATTTTATTTTTAGGTTGTACTTTTCTTGCACTGATGACTTTGAGTCCGCTACTTAAGCCCTTTAAAGCAAAGAAATTCTTGGCATTAGAGAAAGTTGATGAGTCGTAAATTTAAAAAAATATGAATGGCTACAACCTGTCTGTAGTCAGTGAAACCAATAAAAACTCTATAGAGGTGAAAATTATATACCATGTAAGTATAAGCATTTAACGACTTACGGTATGAAATTTAGCTTGAAAATTACCATCTCATGAAACTTATAAAATAATTACACCTTAGGTATTGAATCCCTTTTGCGTATACCACCACTTAAATGAGTAGATCTGGTTATAATCTGTTTGGCGATCATACTCATAATAATTCAGGAGAGCATCAATGGCGATTCATGTTTGCCAAAGCCAAAAGCTAGAGGTATTGGCTCAAATTTTATCGGCACAGTTGAATCAGCCCTCTGAAAACTTATTGGGGGCATTGCAAAGCCAGCATTTTATTGTGCCTAATCCTGCCATTGAACATTGGCTCACCCAGTATATTGCACAGCAACATGGCATCAGTGCTAATCATGTGTTTCATCATCGGATTCAGGCCTTTCAGTGGTTTATTTATCAGCATGTGTTGACCAATAAAGACCAAGTTCGCCAAGCCAATTTACCGCGTTTAGTCATGAAGTGGCGTATTTATACGGTGTTGTCGCAGTTAAGCGAGCAGGGAGCGAAGCTACCTTTAGACCACCCCATGCATGCGTTTATTCAGCGTATTGAAGACAGTGCTTCACATTTAACAGACGCCAAGCAAAAGCAACAAAAACAGCAAAGCATGTGGTACTGGGTGGCAGAAAATGTATCGAAACTCTTTAGCCACTATATGGCGTATCGGGGCTACTGTAACCAAGATCATGGCAGTTTGCTGTGTAGCTGTCCCCATAATTGGTTGGCAAAGTGGGGTAAGGGACAACATTTAGACATAGAAAGCCTGATTGCGTCTGACCAACAGTTGTCTTTATATAATTTAGAGCAAGCCAGTGCCTTAGAAACATGGCAAAGTTGGCTATGGCAACATATTTTTCACGACGATTTTTTAAATATACAGGCCATTGATGATGTTTTTTGGCAAAGCCTAGAGCAGATGACAGAGCCTGAGCGTCGTGATGCATTACCGCAACAGGTGATTGTATTTACATTGTTAGATTTACCACCGATTCAACTGCATTTTTTACGCCGTTTGGCACAATACATCGACATTAGCATTTATCACTACAATCCATCGCAAGAGTATTGGGCAGACAGTGTCGACCCAAAATGGAAAAAAAGTTACGACGCAAAAGTAAAACAGCGTTTTATTGAAAAAAATCAGCAACAGGGCAAAGCGGTCTCTGATGATGATATTGCCCATTTTCTCAGAAGTTTTAATCAGCACTTTAATGCTGAATCACGAGAGTCTAGACACCCATTACTGACGCGTTTTGGTAAACAGGCACGAGATCACTTTTCACTGCTTGCAGGGTTATCTTCAGGTGAAGAAGGCGAGTGGGACGATGTGTTTATTGATATTGATACAGACAGTTTACTTCATCAGTTACAGGCAGATATTTTGTATTTAATGGAGCCTGAAGCCAATGGGTATGCACTAGATGAGCATGACCACTCTATTCAAATTCATGTGTGTCACACCACATTGCGTCAGCTTGAAGTATTAAAAACACAACTGGTCGCGTGGCTTGCAGAAAAAGACCCAACACAGCCACGGCGTTTAGATGATATTTTAATTTTAACCCCTGCACTTGCCGACATAGAACCTTTGGTTCGCAGTGTATTTGCCCCGATGCCGAACCATCAGGGTAAATTGCAAGATGACTATCTGCCAATAAAAATGGCAGGGGTCATGCAGTTTGATTTAAATAATGCATGGCAAGCAGTTTTGGGTCGAATCACTTTACCCGATGGTCGTTTTCAATTTGATGACTTTTCAGATTGGTTGAGTCTACTTGCTACACAGCGTTTTTATGACTTAGATTATCAGGCGGTTGAGCGTATTTTACAGCTATTACAGCACGCAGGATTTAAGCGTGGTTTAGATGCCACCCATTTACAGCGTACATTATTGCCTGAAGACACAGATTACCGTTATACCTTTAAATTTGCCTTAGACCGTTTAGTGAAGGGCGTGGCTGTGCCTGAGCATGTGATGGTATTAGATGGGCTGAGTATTGAAGACTTAATGCCCGAAGATTTTGCTTTGGTGGGGGTGCTCATTCAAATATACAACGATTTTAATCAACGCCGTGATTGGTTGTATAGTGAGCAATACACACAGACCACCGTTGAGCAGTGGCTATTTAAACTCCTTGATGAAGTCACGGCCTTTGAAAAGCAGGGTGAAACGGTTTTACGTAGTGTTAAAGAAGTCATACAAAAACAAATACGTATGCTCACCTTAACAGCCAACTATGAGCAACGGCATGCCAAAACCGAAGACCTTGCGGCGTTAAGTGATTTAACTTTGCCACTGGCCAGTGTGATTCAAGAAATTAGCAATGCCATAGAAAGCCATGTCGAGCAAGCCATACCCAGTGGTGCCATTACTTTTAGTGAAATTGGGCAGATTCGTCCACTGCCATATCGTTTGGTGGTGTTGCTGAATTTAGACAGCGGTATTTTTCCAAGTCAGCAACGGCATATTCCATTTGATTTGATGCAAGTGTTACGCCCCATTTTAGGCGACCGCTCACGGCTTGAAGATGACCAAGGGGCTTTTTTAGATGCCTTGTTGTTGGCTAAAGATGCCCTTTGGTTGTTTTATAATGGCTTTGATGCCAATGGCGGTGATGTTCGCCCACCATCTGCGGTATTACAAGAGTTAATTGATCATCTACAATTGATTGTGGCAGAGCCAGAGCAGCCGATGCCACTTGATGATCGTGGTTTAGAGATTTCACCGAATCTGCGACCACTGTATCAATTACATTATTTACAGCCCTTTGACCTTGATTATTTTAGCCAAGATGGCTCGACACAATACAAAAATCAGTGGTTTGATGTCGCACTACAGTTACAAAACCATACGGCAAAACGTCCTGCGTGGGTTGATGCCGAAGTCAACACCTCTGCCAAAACGCTTCGAGTGCTTGAGCAACAACAGTGGTTGTCTGATGTCACCTTTCCTGCACAGTTATATTTAAAAGCGTTAGGTCTAGCAAACCTACGTTTGGCAGATGAAATACAAGACAGTGAACCGCTATTGTTAGATGGTTTAGGCCGTTATCAGATCCGTGATTTTTTACAACAGCAACAACATCTGCCAGATGCAGACTTACTCATGGACTGTTTGCCCGTCGGAAAAGTACAGCACAGTGCATGGCAACAGGCACAGCAAGAGCATACAGACCTACTGGTTGAGCTACGCCGTTATGCCACTGAACCCACAAAAACCACGCAAGATACCTTATGCATTGAAGAAGGGCTGTATATACGCATACGTATTGCTGAAAAAGGTGCACAGCAATGGGTGAGTTTGCAGGCAGCGAGTGCACGGGCGGAACGATGCACCAAAGTGTGGCTGGAGTATTTATTATGGCTCAGTTATTTAGACCTTGCAGACGGCGGTACAGATTTAAAACGGGTGGTGGTTTTTAGTAATCAGACCATGATTTGCCAAGGTGTCAGCTCTAGTCAAGCCAAAAGCTATTTGGCTGATTGGTGGCAAGCATGGCACGTTGCACAGCAAACGCCGTTAGTGTTGCCTGCAGCACTATTACTGAAACCGATAATAGAAGACAGCAAAGCACTAACATGGCAACAGGTCGATGAACAGCATGTACTTGATGAAAAGAGTATGCAGTTATTGCTCAAAGCATGGCAAAACAACTATGAATACGGTGCATTTGCAGTTAGTGAAGATAAAGCCTCACAGTACCATCAAGATTGGGAGTTTATCTTACAACAGCAAGATCGCACCGCCTTATTACAAGATGCTTGCTTAACGTGGTCATATCGTTTGTATGCCCCAATGTATCTTCAATATGTGGAGCTTTGTAAGCATGGATAACAGCACAGCCGTGTCATTTGATCCGATTCAAGACATTCAATTTACAGGGTTACATTGGATTGAGGCATCGGCAGGGTCGGGCAAAACGTTTACTTTATCTAGCCTGATTGTACGGGCATTGGTTGAAAAGTATCTGCCTAAACAGGTAGTTGCAACCACATTTACCCGTGCGGCGGCTGCCGAGTTAAAACTACGTACCCGTAAACGACTCCTTGAAGCATTCGACTTTTTTAAGCAGCGTCAAGGCTATGCCGAACAAGAAAACCTGACATGGCTTGAAATGCTAAAAACCCAAGGTACAGACCCATTATATGTGGTTTTACTCAGCCAATATTTCAATAAAATAGATTACTTATGCTCACGTTTAAATGTGGTGATTTCACAGCTTGATGATTTATTTGTAGGTACACTCGACAGCTTTAGCCAAAAGTTACTCAGAGAATTTGCTTTTGAAAGTGGCAAAATAGAACGTGCAGACATTACAGACCAATCGAAACACTATATTAAACAACTGATTCACGACATACTCAGAGAGTGGCTACAACAACAAAGCCAACAGCAGATCGATTTTATGTACTTTGCAGGGCATTTACACCCTGCCGAACACTACATGAAATTGGTAGAAGATACACTCAATTTTAGCAATGCTCAGTTTAATTCACCCATGCCACCTAAATTGGCATTAGAGGAAATTGAGCAATTACAACGTAAACTCAGTGGGCTTTCAGTGGCACATCTTGCAGCATATTACACCGCTGAAGGGGAGTATATACAGGGGGTGAGTGGTACGCTGTATAGAGATAAAAGTAAATTTACCGCTCTTTTTGAAGTGGCAATACCAACGGCAATAAACGCGTTCTTAAAAGACGATGGCAAGGCCTTTTTTAGCCAAGACCATGCATCTTTATATAAGCTACAACAGCAATTTCATGCACAAAAACTGTTTACTAAAAAATGCCCCACAGATGCAGCAGAGGCATTTTACAATGATTCCGAATTGCACCGCTTTTTTGAGGTGCTGACACAACTTGCTGAGATACAGCAGCAACTACAACAGACAGAAACCTACTTTAAGTTTTATCTGTGTCAACAAGTGAAACAGCGTTTACCTGCGTTATTACAATACAAGGGTGAAACCACCTTTGCACAGCAAATTAAAACTTTGTCCGATGCATTGCAAGACAGTCAAGGTCAAGCCTTTGCAGCCTTTGTACAACGCAGTTATCCACTGATTTTTGTTGATGAGTTTCAAGACACAAACCAAGACCAAGACAACATGCTGGCGAAAATCTGGCGTGATGAGCAGCGTTATATGCAAGGCTGTATGGTCATGGTGGGAGATCGGAAACAGGCCATTTATGGCTTTCGTGGTGGTGACATGCTGACCTTTATACAAGCACAGCAAGATGTGACCGCCAAACAAGGTCGATACTACCGCTTAAAATACAACCATAGAACAGTCAAACCACTGGTACAGGCAGTCGATGCTTTGCTACTTCAACGCCCAGATTTTGGTGAGCAAGTGATTTATCAGGCTGTAGAAGCAGGTACACGACCACACCCAAGTTTGGTTGATGCTGTGGGAGAAAACCACGCACCACTACGGTGGCTAACCATCAGCGATAAAAAACACGTCAGTGCAGACATACAAGTGGCATGGCAAATTTCTACCCTATTACAACAGGCACAACACGGTCTGTTATATACGCAAAAAGACCAACAGCAACAGCCCATACAACTCGATGAT
Source organism: Acinetobacter rathckeae (assembly GCF_015627125.1). GTDB lineage: Bacteria > Pseudomonadota > Gammaproteobacteria > Pseudomonadales > Moraxellaceae > Acinetobacter > Acinetobacter rathckeae. Next base: position 223,517 of record NZ_VTDO01000003.1, read on the forward strand.
ATTGCGGTGCTGTCTAAAAATCATCACAACTTAGACTTAGTACAATACGAGTTAGAGCGTTTAGGCATACGAGTAAATCGTCCTGCCAAACGCAGTGTCTTTGCAGGCCGTATGGCACAAGATGTGGCTGCATTTTTAGCGGCAATTTTAAACCCTTTCGATGAGCGTCTGGTCAAACGGGCTTTGGCGACTCGGTTAATGGGTTTTAACGTATCGGACTTGGTTCAGCTGGAAACGCAAGCCGATGGTTTGGGGCAATACATTGCTGTGTTTGATCAGATTCGTGAAATGTGGTTCACACGGCAGTTCTTAACCGCTTGGCAGTTTGCATTGAATGAACTGAATATTTGGCAAAGCATCGTGAAATATGCCTCGCGTGACAATGAGCGGGCCGTGGTCGATTTAAGACACTTGAGTGATTTACTCAGCAATGAGAGTCGGCATTATCAAGGGCCACACAATTTATACCAGTGGTATATTAAACAAGTGGCTGCACCCAGTGAGCGAGAATGGGAGCTAGAACGGGCGTTGTCGAGCGTGGCAGGTGTACAGCTCATGACCATACACCAGTCGAAAGGATTAGAGTTTAAAATTGTTTTTTTAATCAATGCAGACTCTACTTTTAGTGAAAAAAATAAAACCTTAAATTTTTCAACCACTGAAGTGACGGATACCAACGCTAAAACGCAACGTGTGGTTGAAATTAATGACCAAGCACATTTACAAGAACAGGCGTTGTCACAACACCAAGCCCGTGCCGAAGCAGAGCAAAATCGTTTATGGTATGTGGCATTAACCCGTGCCAGTCATCGTATGTATGTGGTGATGACGCAGCCTAAAAATCCCGCAGGCGTGAGCTTTTGGACACAAGGCGTGCCCTTTGAGCATGTGGACAGCATGCAAGCCGATGAGATTTTGAGTGCTCCAGTCGCTTACCGTGAAAAAACGCATGAAGTGATTGCAATACATGCACAGCCGTTGCCTAAGTTAAGGTTGTACCCCCGTTCACGCACCAGTTTTTCAGCCTTGGCACAACACTTGACCCGTCAACAGGCACAAGACTTATTGGTTGAGCAAGACAGCATACAACACCCTGCCGATGATGAAATTGCTGTGCCATCTGTCACAGTGATGGATGCTGAACCTACGCCCATTTCAAGCATTGCCATGAAATTTCCTATGGGGACACAGGCAGGTAATTTTTTACATGAAATCTTTGAGCAAATTGACTTTCAAAACAGCCAAGATTGGGCCATAGAGATACAACGCCGTTTTAAAAATGACTATGTGGCATTACGCCAACCGTTACTGGAGTACTACCAAACACAGTCTGAGCAACCTGAACAGCAGATGATTCAGGCAGTCATTGATTGGTTGCAGGCGATTGTACAGACCCCAATGCATGGGGAATTTTGTTTACAACAGTTAGCTCGTAAAGACTATTTGTCGGAATTTCCTTTCCACTTGGCATTGTCTGACCGTGTCTTTGCTACACAGCGAATCTATCGTTTGTTGCAAGAGTATGGCATAACCATTCCCACATTAAATGCAGCTGAGTCGGCACGGTTTATGAATGGTTCAATTGACTTGGTGTATTTATTTGAAGGTAAATATTACATTGCCGATTATAAAAGTAACTTTTTAGGGGAGTCAATTACGGCCTATACGACCGAGCAAATCGCTAAAAATATGTCGCAAAGCAGTTATTGGTTACAGGCATGTTTATATTTGGTGGCATTGCATCGTTATTTAAAACAAAAACTACAGGGTTATACCATTGAGCAGCATTTAGGTGGGGCGAGTTATTTGTATTTAAGAGGCATGCATGGTGTGGCAGGTTATGGCGTATTATATTGGCAACCCGATGTTGAGTTAATTTTACGGCTTGATGCGACTTTAGGTTATGATGATACGATCGAATAATTCTAAATTTATGATTTTAAATCAATATATTATGTTGTGGAAAAACCTGAGTATAACCCTGTTGATATCTATGTGTATAACCTTGAGGATATGTCTGTGAATAACCTAGAAAAACAAGAAATGCAGTTAGAGCCGTGGGTCATACAGTGGTCAGATTATCTGACAAACGCTGCTGATTTTACCAACGCAGATGATAAAATCGCTGCTCAAAACCTAATACATGCCGTACTCTTTGCCGCGTCTCAAGGAAACAGTTGTTTAGAATTAACAGCACTGCATGCGAAGAGGTTGCGTAGTCTATTGTCTTTTGCAGATAAAAGCCAGATCAGCCCCTTCGTTTTTTGCAATAATCGACTCTATTTGTACAGATATTATGCACTTGAGCGACGTTTGGCACAGCAAGTACACCGCCTAAGTCAACAGTCGGTGGTGGTGGTAGACAGTGCAGCTTATGATGGGCTACTCAAAGACCCCCACCAAAAGCAAGCCCTTGAATGGGTTGCAAGCAGTGGTTTGAGCCTGATTACAGGAGGGCCAGGTACAGGAAAGACCTACACATTGGCACGTATTATTGCCGCACTCAACCACAGCGTGGCACATTTACGCATTGCGATGGCTGCCCCTACAGGTAAAGCAGCACAGCGTATGCAAGAGGCATTGAAAAATGCATTTGCAGACTTAGAGCCTCGTTTAATGACTCCTGAGTTGCAACTACTACAACCTGTGACTTTGCACCGATTACTGAAAATTGGGCAAAAAGGCCGAGCACAGTTTAATCAAGCTCAGCCACTTCCTTATGATGTGGTAGTGGTTGATGAAGCCTCAATGCTAGACCTTAATCTTGCCACACAACTGTTTGAAGCGATTGCTACAGGTACGCGCTTAATTTTATTGGGTGATGCAAATCAGTTGTCTTCTGTAGATGTGGGTACGGTACTGAGTGACTTACAACGAAGTCAGCTATTAGAATCTCATGTGGTGGAATTAAAATATAGTCGCCGTTTTAGTGGTGATGCACAGATTGGACGTATGGCTCAATTTATTCAACAGCAAAAACAGCCACAAAACGCAAGTCATGATGTGGTTATTGCATTTGAACAGCAAATTGTTCAGCCGAGTGAACTCAGACCTATACAGATCTCTATGCTAGAAAAAGATCTGATTCAGCTCCAATATATCGAAGACACAGCCAAAGTGACATCTGCGAAAACACACGAGCATTTACAGTCGCTCTGGTATGGTTTTCAAGGTTATGCCGTAGCATTAGAGCAGTATTTTCAATCTGAAACCTATGCTGAAAATACAGATTTAAGCCCTGAACAAGAGGCGGTATTAAAGGCTTTTGATGACTACCGTATTTTGACGGCCATGCGTTATGGAACCTTTGGCGTGACACAGTTAAATCATGATATGCAGGCCAAACTTTTAGAGCATTTGGTGGCATATACGCAAGCCAGTGGTGATTGGTATGTTGGTCGTCCTGTCATGATGACTGAAAATAACTATCAGCTTGGACTGTCAAATGGTGATGTAGGCATTTGTTTTAAACATAGACAAGATCCAACGCAATTTGAAGTGTATTTTCCAAGTTTAGCGAAATGGGTACTGGCAACACGCTTACCTAAACATATACAAACCGCATTTGCCATGACCATTCATAAATCACAAGGTTCAGAGTTTACGCATACCGCTGTTGTGCTAGAGCCTGCGGCCGAACAGTTACTTAGCCAAGAATTGCTTTATACGGCCATTACTCGTGCTAAAAAAGTGGTGACACTGTTGGTCGATCAAACTGCATTTGCTCGGGCACTGAGTCATCAAACCACACGGCACAGTGGTTTGGCTGATTTTATTGATACATAATGTACGAAATAGCGTACAAGAAATAGAGCCATTGACCAATAGTGCGTCTGTGGGTTTTTTGCGATGATTGGTTTACACAATAAGTTTGATCGGGAAAGATCAAATAACAATGCAGAGAATAACTATAAATATTCGAAAGACTGCAAACTTACAATGAAGCGTGGGTTAATCAAATAAGTGTAAAAGCTACTGAGCCTTTTAGTTTTGGGAGAGACTAAAAGGCTTTTCTTTTACTGGTATAAAATGAATTAAATGGTCAGATACTTGAATATCTGACCATATTGTGTGGCATTGTGAGTTTTTAAGTCACAGGCTGAGCAATATTTTTCACCTTATGACTGATTTTCATCGAACAAAACTGAGGCCCACACATTGAACAAAAATGTGCTGATTTATGTGCCTCTTTTGGAAGTGTTTCATCGTGCATTTCACGTGCGGTGTCTGGGTCTAAACTTAAATTAAATTGATCATCCCATCTAAACTCAAACCGTGCTTTAGACAGTGCATTATCTCTGGCCTGTGAACCGGGGTGTCCTTTGGCAAGGTCAGCGGCATGGGCTGCAATTTTGTAGGTGATAATGCCATCTTTGACATCTTTTTTGTTGGGTAACCCCAAATGTTCTTTTGGTGTGACATAGCAGAGCATGGCTGTGCCATACCAACCAATCATGGCTGCACCAATGGCTGAGGTAATATGGTCATATCCTGGTGCAATGTCTGTAGTCAGTGGGCCTAAGGTATAAAAAGGAGCTTCTTTACAGACATCAAGTTGTAAGTCCATGTTTTCTTTAATCATGTGCATAGGTACATGGCCTGGGCCTTCAACCATTACTTGTACATCATGTGCCCATGCCCGTTGTGTGAGTTCACCAAGGGTTTTAAGTTCGCTAAACTGTGCTGCATCATTGGCGTCTTGAATACAGCCTGGGCGTAATCCATCACCTAAACTAAAACATACATCATACGACTTCATAATGTCGCATATCTCGTCAAAATGCGTATATAAAAAATTCTCTTTTTGATGTGTCATACACCATTGGGCCATAATTGAACCGCCACGTGACACAATGCCTGTTAAGCGTTGGCTTGTAAGCGGGATATATTCTTGCAGAACACCTGCATGAATTGTAAAGTAATCAACCCCTTGTTCGGCTTGTTCAATCAGGGTATCTTTAAAGATATCCCACGTTAAGTTTTCAGCAATGCCATCGACTTTTTCAAGTGCCTGATAAATAGGTACTGTACCTACAGGGACGGGTGAATTACGAATAATCCATTCACGTGTTTCATGAATGTTTTTACCTGTAGATAAATCCATGATGGTGTCTGCACCCCAACGGGTGGCCCATGTCATTTTAGCGACCTCTTCATCAATAGATGAGCCTAAAGCAGAATTACCAATATTGGCATTAATTTTCACCAGAAAGTTACGCCCAATAATCATTGGTTCGCTTTCGGGGTGGTTAATGTTGGCAGGAATAATTGCACGACCTGAGGCCACTTCTTGACGTACAAACTCGGCAGTAATCTGCTTTATATTTTGTGCCCCAAAATTTTGACCTGCATGTTGTTGGGTATTAACCGAAGCTGCTTGGCGTTGATTTTCACGAATGGCAATAAATTCCATTTCGGGGGTAATGATACCCTGTCGTGCATAGTGCATTTGTGTGACATTTTTACTGGGCTTGGCTTGTCTTGGTTTTTGGATGTGTTGAAAGCGAATGTCTTCAGTTCGAATATCTTTAGCACGTTGGTTGCCAAACAATGAACTTAAACCGTTGAGTTGCACAGTATCTTGTCGTTGTTCAATCCACTCTTGACGTACTTTAGGAAGCCCTTTGTTTAGGTCTATGTTTACCTGAGGGTCTGTGTATGCTCCAGATGTATCGTAGACTAAAATTGCACCATTTGAGTCTCCACCTAAACCTTCTGGGGTATCTGAGAGTGTAATTTGTCTCATTGGTACACGTATAGAAGGGTTTGAGCCTTCGATATAGACCTTTTGAGACGCAGGGAGTATACGGGTGAGGTCTTGAGCATCTTGCTCAATGTGAGAGTGTTTGTTAGACAGATTCGTTAATTGCTTCATGGCAATGATCCTTATGAAAATCAACGAATCAAGCACTGCCAAAAAGTGAATGCAAATGGTTGCCTGATCTTGTCAATAGATAGGCAATAGAGGGTATCAATTTGTGGTGGCTTGATTCCTACGCAGGTTTTAACCTGATCAGGTTCAACGGTATTCACCATTAAGAAAGTATATTTCTAGGGTGATCTCAGCGAGTTGTTACTCGCACTCCGTCAAGCATTGCTTAATAGTAGCAGGTTTAATTGCTAATGTTGCATGAACTTAAAATAAATATCGGAGCATGTTAAAAAAATAGCGTTAACCTAAATGTAGGGGGCATGTATAGGTGTGTTTGACAGTAATCTTGAGTTATTTTTGGTGACATTAACAGGTAATAGTTGTCATAAATAGAGGGGAATGTAATGGTTAGTATGACTTTGTTTGCTGTGTAAATACAGTATTAGGAATCTGTTTTAATTCATATGTTCTTGTGTAAGTTATTTCGTACAAACAATACAGTCAAAAACTACTATAACGCTGATTTTATTATGGCAATATAAAGATGTGGGAACAAAATAGAACAAAGTAAAACAACACAGGAACACAATAAAGCATAACGACTAAAACACAAAAACAGTCAAAATTATAATAACAATATAGCGCAATAAAAAAGCCCAAGGAAACTTGGGCTTTTTTATATTAAGACTGTCCATTTTAGACATATATTTGACGCTAAGGAGTAGAATATATACTCGCATAAAGTTTTAGATGTTCGTTAAATGTTAATACTTGGTGGTGTATCAAAAAGTATGCTGTGCTATAAAGATGATTGTTTATATAATAGAGGAATCAAAATAAAATGCTTTTTACGCTTTTTGGCTCAACTCTATTGATGTTAGTGTAATGGTTCGAATAAGTCTAGATTTATGTCTGTGGTTTGAATAGTTTACCTAATATTTATTTTATAAATATCTAATAGTAGTAGCCCTATGAATGATACGCCAAAGAAATTATCCGTAATTTACCATTTACATTTCTTTTTTGATTTGGTTGAGGTTCAACATATTAAAAAGATCCATGAAAAGGTAACAAGTCAAATATCTCATTTAGCCACAATTTTCCCTTTGTTATTACCTCCAGCTGGGCCTTTACCAAAGCCAATGTTTATGCTGGAGTTTTCTGAAGACGTTGTAAATGAAATTATATTGTTTTTTAAACAATATGAAAAAGATTATAGTATTTTTATTCATCCTGAATTGGATGATGAAGTGCTTGCTCATACAGATTGTTCAATATGGATAGGTAAAAAAATTCCACTAAGGTTGGAATACTTAAGTAAGAGATGATTTAAGCTAAAAAGCAAAAGCAACTATACAAAAATATAAATTGCTTAATTCTACGCAATTGATAAAAGCATTTTGCAATTTGTACACTTTTCACTTAAAATATGCACTTGCTGTAGTGATGCATGGCAGGCAGTTTTTTTATAAATTGTTTTATATCATTTTTTAAATTTTAAGCATCTCGGAGAAATCGAATGTCTTTAACAACTACAGATCGCGCAGAAATCATTGCTAAATTTGCACGTGCAGAAAATGACACTGGTTCACCAGAAGTTCAAGTGGCTTTACTTACTGCTCAAATCAATGACTTGCAAGGTCACTTTAAAGCACACAAAAAAGATCACCATGGTCGCCGTGGTTTGATTCGTATGGTTAACCAACGCCGTAAACTTCTTGACTACCTAAATGGTAAAGACCACGGTCGTTATGTTGCGTTAATTGGTGCTTTAGGCTTACGTCGTTAATTCGATTGAGCGATTTTTCGGTACAACGTATGTTATTTATAACATTCGCGCTGAAAATGAAGCATAGCTTAGTTTGCTAAGCAATCTAAGAAGGGGCGAATGATCGCTCCTTCTTTGTGTTTAAAATCTAGTGAGGTCGGCTTCTAAGTTTTGTCATTTATAAAACATGAAACTGTATTACTATAAATGCCAAACCTTAGGGGTCTCCACTAGAATAAATTAATTAGGAAATAACAATATATGTCAATGTTTAATGTGACTCGTAAAGAATTTCAATATGGCCAATACCAAGTTGTACTAGAAACAGGTCGTGTTGCACGTCAAGCCAATACTGTTTTAGTCACTATGGGTGGCGTAACTGTACTTGTTGCAGTGGTTGCTCAACCGACTGCAAAAGCAGGAACAGACTTTTTCCCATTGACTGTAAACTATCAAGAAAAACAATATGCAGCAGGTCGTATTCCTGGTGGCTATGGTAAACGTGAAGGCCGTGCTTCTGAAGCAGAAACACTCATTTCACGTTTAATTGACCGTCCAATTCGCCCATTGTTCCCTGAAGGGTATTACAACGAAGTACAAGTGACTGCAACAGTTGTATCTTCAGACAAAACCATGGATGCAGACATTGCTGCAATGATTGGTACATCTGCAGCACTTGCTATTGCAGATACCCCATTCCGTGGCCCAATTGGTGCTGCACGTGTTGGTTTGGTGAATGGTGAATACATCTTAAACCCATCACATGAGCAACTTGCTCAGTCTGATCTTGACCTTGTTGTTGCAGGTACAGAATCTGCGGTATTAATGGTTGAATCTGAAGCTAAAGAATTGTCAGAAGACCAAATGCTCGGTGCTGTATTGTTCGGTCATGACGAAATGCAAATTGTAGTACAAGCAATTAATGAGTTTGCAGCTGCAGTCGGTACGAAGAAAACTGAGTGGACTGCTCCTACACAAAATGAAGAGCTACGTGCAAAACTGAAAGAAGCATTTGAAGCAAAAATTTCAGAAGCATATACCATTGCTGTAAAACAAGATCGTTACGCAGCACTAGGTGCGCTTTATGAGCAAGCAGTGGCGCAGTTCGTTCCTGAAAATGATGAAAGCGGTATTGCAGATGAGTTAAATGACTTATTTGAAGACCTTAAATACCGTACTGTACGTGACAATATTGTCTCTGGTAAACCGCGTATTGATGGCCGTGACAATAAAACTGTTCGTGGTCTAGATGTACAAGTGGGTGTACTAGACCGTGCACACGGTTCAGCATTATTTACTCGTGGTGAAACACAAGCACTTGTAACAACGACTTTGGGTAACACGCGTGATGCCTTAATGGTGGACACATTGTCAGGTACAAAAACTGACAACTTTATGTTGCACTATAATTTCCCTGCATATTCTGTAGGTGAAACAGGTCGTGAAACAGGTCCAAAACGTCGTGAAATTGGTCATGGTCGTTTGGCTCGTCGTGGTGTACAAGCCGTATTGCCACCGATTGACCGTTTCCCATACGTGATTCGTATTGTATCTGACATTACAGAGTCAAATGGTTCATCATCTATGGCTTCTGTATGTGGTGCATCATTATCACTGATGGATGCAGGCGTACCATTAAAAGCACCAGTTGCAGGTATTGCAATGGGGCTAGTGAAAGAAGGCGAGCGTTTTACGGTTCTTTCTGACATCTTAGGTGATGAAGATCACTTAGGCGATATGGACTTTAAAGTTGCAGGTTCTGAAAACGGGATCACTGCACTGCAAATGGACATTAAAATCGAAGGGATTACCGAAGAGATTATGGAAGTTGCATTAAATCAAGCCTATGCAGGTCGTATGCATATCTTGAATGAAATGAATAAAGTCATTTCTCGTGCTCGCCCTGAAATTTCTGCACATGCACCAACATTTGAAGTGATCAGCATTAACCCTGATAAAATCCGTGATGTGATTGGTAAAGGTGGTGCAACCATTCGTCAAATTACTGAAGAAACGAAAGCAGCCATTGATATTGAAGACAATGGTACAGTGCGTGTATTTGGTGAAACGAAAGCGGCTGCACGTGCAGCGATTGCAAAAATTCAAGCACTGACAGCTGAAATTGAACCGGGCACAATTTATCAAGGTAAAGTGATTCGTATTGTAGAGTTTGGTGCATTTGTAAATATTATGCCAGGTACGGATGGCCTATTACACATCTCACAAATCTCAAATGAGCGTATTGCAAACGTGACTGACGTATTGACTGAAGGTCAAGAAATTAAAGTACAAGTGCAAGATGTAGACAACCGTGGTCGTATTAAATTATCTATGAAAGACATCGAACAAGCTTAATTTATGTCTTAAACTGAAAAAGCCCGCTTGATGCGGGCTTTTTTTCGCTCCACAATATGTATATTCCAAAATAAATAAGATTGAATGTATGCAAAGCTACTATTTTTATCGTCACCAAGACACAGGGGTTTTATCTGTATCACAGCATTCTCACCAAGAACACACTGACTTTATTTGGATTGACTGTCTAAGAGACGATATTGTACATACGGTAGATGTTTGGCAAGAGCAAATAAAAACTCAGACCAATTTGGTGTTAAATGAATTTCATATTGCAGATATTTTAAATATCGAACACCCTTGTGGTTTTGACACCATGGAAGAGTATGATTTTTTAACGTTTCGTAAAATTATGACGCCTGAAGATCAACAAATTTTTGACAGTTTGTCGGGTGAGCAACATCAAAGTGAGTTTGGCTTATTTACCACACCTGTTAATTTTATTATTACAGGGAAGTACCTGATTACGGTACGAGAGCGTGGCAATAAGTCGATGCAAAATTATTTAGACCGACTTTGTGGATTATTAGAAAAAAACGTGGCTGAACAGCATAAGTTAAGACGTTTGCCAAGCACACCGTTAAATTTAGCACTGCGTTTACTCAATAGCATGATTGATGATTATTTAGGATTACGTACACCGTTAACGCGTCGGGTCGAATTTTGGCAAACAGAATTGCTTCAAGGTAAGCACTACTTCAAGCAGTGGCAACAATTGTTGCAAGAAAATATGGCATTTCAGCAAGTGGAAAACTTGTGTGAAGAGCAAATTGAAACCTTACAAGAGCTGAGAGATGAGGTAGTAGAAAATCACCATCATGCACATGATGCACCATCATCTGTAGACAGTTTAGATTTAATTTTGGTCAGAATTAATGATTTGGTGAGTCATGTTGAACGAATACAAAAGCATACGTCACGCTTACGCCAATCGATTCAATCGGCTATAGATTTACACTTTTCTGCAATCTCAAATCAAACTAATGAAAATATGCGTATTTTAGCCATTATTACAGCCATATTTGCACCGCTGACGTTGCTTACGGGGATTTATGGTATGAATTTTGAGTCGATTCCCGGTTTGAAATCACCTGAGGGGTTTTGGGTGATGCTCGTTGCGATGTTGTTAACAACACTTTTACTGACATTTTACTTTTACCGTCGCCATTTGGTTGGGTGAGGAGAGAAAAGTGTAGTGGATATGCTGTCGCAGTCGAATCAGAAAAATATTAATTTATTTGCCATTTTAGGGGTTGAACCCATTAAAAAGACCATTAAAGAAGTGGAAAAGATGGCCAAAGGGGTAGGTAAAACATAGCATGACCTGCACGCTATGTTTAGGGGCTTAACTTAGTATTTCCAGTCTACTCGAACCAATACGCTGGCTGGGCTACCTAAGAAGTTGTTCCCACCGTTGATACGTACACGGTTGTTTTCATAGTAACGTTTGTTGGTAATGTTATCGCCAATCACGTTAAATGATAGGTTTTCTGAGTAGCTATAACGAATGTTCGCATTCCAAAGGGTGTAACCTCCTTGGTAAATGTTATACAAACTATTGGTATCCGTTTGTGCAGTCACACCTACACCTGCTGACCATTTTTCAAGTGCCCCAGGAAGCTGATATTGTGAATACAATTTAAACATATGCTCAGGGGTGTGTTTACTAAAGTTTGTACCTGCAGCATAGCTTGAACTTTCAGTTTTTAGATACTTACTTTTATTGTAGGTATAGCCTGCAAAAACTGCTAAGTCGTTGGTGACTTTACCAGAAACTTCAACATCTACCCCACGGCTACGCACTTTACCTTCAGCGATTGAGAAACTGGTATTGTTTGGATCGGTAATCGCACGATTTTCTTGTTCAATTTGGAATAAGGCTAAAGAGGTATTTAAGCGACCACCAAACAGCTCAGATTTAACTCCAATTTCATCATTTTTGCCCACGACAGGGTCTAAAATTTGCCCAGATGAATTACGTGCAGACTGCGGTTTAAAGATCTCGGTGTGGCTAGCATATAGACTAGTATTGTCTGTTAAGTCATAAGTTAGACCAATATATGGAATAAACTTATTCTTCTTCACTTCACGGTTTTTAGCATATTCACCATCTGTTTTACCACCAGTAAGGGCATAGTAAGTACTGCCATTCGTAATAGACTGTGCGTAGCGACCTGCAAGAGTTAAATGAAAGTCTTGGAGTAAATTAACCCGTGTACCTAAAGTGGCTGCTGTTTGCGTAATATAGTTGGTGTAGAACCAATTTAAGTTTAAAGCCCCATTCCAATTCGGTGCAGCCACCGATGTTGGGTCAAATGTGGTTACATTATATGATGTTGAGTTTAAAATACGACGCCACTCAGATTTTTCATAGGTGCTCACATAGTTTAAGTTCGCAAATACATCATGTGTGGCATTAAATAGGTTGTATTTACCATTTAAAGAGATTTTAGCTGTCAGTTCATCGCTACTATTGTCATAGTATTGATAGTTATTCATCGCCACTTTTTGGTTGCTACTGGTTAAGCCACTATAGCTTGTTCCTAATTGTCCTAAAGCACCTACATTTTGTAGTGACTTGTTCCAATTACTATTAATTTGTGCATTTAATATCCAGTCATCATTAAATTTGTGCTCGAGCTCTGCAAAAGCATTATATTTTTCAAAGTCGAGTTTAGACCAACTTGAGCCGAGGTAAGTACTTGCTGGTAAACCAGAATCTACGCCACCTGATGCCATAGGAATACCGAAGTAATCTGGCACTTCATGTGACTTTTGATACATTGCACCAATGCGTAAAAGTGTTGCAGGGGTGAGGTCAAAGTCTAAAACACCATAAAAGGTTTTGTTGTCTTTTGAGACATTATTTTTGAAAGAATCACTGTCTGCACCAATGGCAACAAATCGACCACGTACAGTTTTATTTGCATTTAATGGGCCAGAGACATCAAATACAGAGCGTAAGTTATTCCAACTGCCTGCTTGTAGGTAGCCTTGCATTTGAAAATCTTTGGTTGGGTGCTTACGTACAGCATTAAGTGTACCACCTGGTTCACTATATGCCTGTGTCAAACCTGTTGCACCACGCACCACTTCAATATGGTCATAAATATCTAAGTCGGTGAAACTTGAGGAGGTTCTAAGAGGATTTGAGCCTGAACCTGCCACCGTACTACTCAAACCATCTTCTTCAATTTGGTCAATATAAAAACCACGAGATTGAAAACGGAAGCGACCGCTATCACGAATGACATTAATACCAGTAGCTTGTTTCATTGCACTTGTGACAGTGGTTAAGCCTTGGTCTTTAATTTGTTCTTGTGTCACCACAGAAACAGATTGAGGGGTTTCTTTTTGAGTGAGCTCAAGCCCTGTTGCAGTTTTCATGCTCGAAGACTTGTTTGACTCCGCTTGAATGGTTTCAAGTTGAGTTACATCACTACTAGTATTTTCGGCTGCAAAACTTTGAATGGAGATTGCAAATAAACTTGCACATAAGGGTTTCAATAAGAAACTTTGACAATAATCTGACATAATTGATAGAAACTGTGAATAAATGTAACTATATTTTATCCAAATGAAACTAATTATCAATTACTTTAACTTATTCGTTTAATGAAAGGTTGTTATAAGAGGTAAAGGCATTAAAAATAAAATTTTATAACACAAAAATTTAAACTATTTAAAATTGCTTAAATTTTTGTAATATATCGTGGCTTTTTATTCATGATGGCGTCATATTTTGCTAAGATAATTCTAAACAAATAAACCAAGTACGATAAATAATGGTGATGTAATATTGATCCCACGAGAGGTAAAAATGCCAGTTAGACTCATCGCTGTAGACATGGATGGTACATTTTTAAATGGAGAAAAACAGTACAATAAACAGCGTTTTTTAAGGCAGTTCTCTCAGCTTCAACAGCAGGGTATACATTTTGTTGCAGCCAGTGGTAACCAACTTTATACCTTAAAAAACTATTTTTCTGATATTCAAGATCAAATTGCATATGTGTCTGAAAATGGTGCCTTTGTCGTTGATGGCACAACTGAAGTCAATTTTGCCCACTTTGACCCCCAAGTCGCGAAAGTGATGCTGGCAGATCTGATGGTGGATTATGCTGAAGGTATCATTTTATGTGGTAAAGAGGGTGCGTATATTGATGAGCAAACCCCTGCTGAAAACATGCCGAAACTCAATAAGTATTTTAAACGCCTGTTTTGTGTAGAGGATTTACTTCAAGTGGATGACCTCGTCTGTAAAATTACCATTAATACCAGTAACTACGATTTTGATGAGCTGACGCAGGCCTTAAATCAGAAGTCTTATATTAAAAATGCTCAGGTCAAAATGGTGTCGAGTGGTTTTGGTTTTATAGATCTCATTGTACCAAAGCAACATAAAGCGTTTGGTTTAAGCTTTTTGCAACAGCGTTGGAATGTGAGTGCAGATGAAACGCTTGTTATTGGTGACAATAACAATGACATTGAAATGGTGAAAATGGCCAAATTTGGTCTGGCAATGGATAATGCAATACCTGAGTTAAAACAAGTTGCAGATTATGTGGTCGGGCATAATGAAAAAGAAGCAGTGCTTGATGTATTAGATGCAGTATTAACCAGTGAAACCGATACTCAGCTAGCGGAGCAGCTTGCCAAGCTCAATTAATTTAGTACACATGGTAGGCAATATTTGCCTACCATGTGCATGAGATTTAGAACCACCCTTCAAGAATTTTTTGATATTCTCCAGTTTCTTTGGCAAGGTGAAGCCATTGATCTACATATAGTTTCCAAGTGATGTCATCAGTTGGGAGCATATATGACTTTTCGCCATACTGTAACGGTTTTTGAGTATTGACCGCACATAGGCTTGGGTAGTGCTTTTTCTGATACAGTGCTTCAGAGGCTTCGGTAACCATTACATCCGCTTTTTTATCGACCAATTGTTGGAAAATACCCAAGTTATCTTGGCTCAGTGTTAAGTTACTTTCGGGTAAGTACTTCTTCGCAAAGGCTTCATTTGTACCTCCTGCAGGCTCAATCACACGGACAGAAGGCTTGTTGATTTGTTCAACAGTTTGATATTTCTTTACGTCATTACAGCGTACGAGTGGTACTTTGCCATCGACATCTATACGGTTGGCAAAAAACACTTGGCGTTGTCTAGTCAGGGTCACGGAAATACCCCCCATAGCAATGTCACATTTTCCTGAAACTAAGTCTGGCGTGAGGGTTTTCCACGTCGATTTTACGTAGTTAGTTCTCACACCTAAGCTTTTCGCTAAGGACTCTGCCATAGAAATATCAATGCCTTCATATTGGCCATCTGCTTTTAAAAAGCTATATGGTTTGTAATCACCTGTGGTGCAAACATCGAGTGTGCCCTTATTAATGACACTTTGTAAGCGGGATTCGGCATGTAGTTGGGTTGTGGCAAAGGCGATGCAACAAAGTGAAATGATTTTTTTCATAGAGGTACTCTTGAATGACGTATTGAATAAAATTTAATATGTGCTAGGTGAAAGCAATTTTCAGACCATTAGATTGACGTTATTTGACGTATCCGCTGAAATTTTTTGTTAATTCATTTATATATTTTATAAAGTATAAGCATACCTTAATAAATCATCTTTATACTATAAAAGCCTAAATTACTAAAAAGTGCTTAGGTCGCTTCTAAGAAATCTGTAGAGCCGATAATATGCTTTTGATGAATGTTGAACAGTATCGAAAAAACAACTGGAAAATACTTTGTGATTTCGATGGTACGATTAGTTTGCAAGATACCACAGATGTTTTGCTTGAAACTTTTGCCGATGACGGTTGGCAAGAGATAGAGGAGCTGTGGGAGCAAGGAAAAATTGGCTCTAAAGAATGTATGCAACGCCAAATTGCACTTTTGAATGTCAGTAAGAAAGACCTAGAAGCTTTTGTACAAAATATAAAAATTGATGAAAGCTTTATAGAATTTGTGAAGCTCACGAAATATTATGGTATACCTCTGACCATTGTTAGTGATGGTTTAGACCAAGTGATTCGTTATATTTTGGCAAAATATAATTTAATGCATGTGCCTGTGATTGCCAATCAACTCCAGCAAGTGAGTGAAAACCGTTGGCAGTTGGCCTTTCCAAATGCCAGTAAAAGTTGTAATGCCCAGTCGGGAACGTGTAAGTGTAAAGTGTCTAAACAGCACCAACAATATAAAACCATTTTAATTGGCGATGGACGTTCAGATTTTTGTTTATCTGAGCGTGCAGATTATGTATATGCCAAAACATCACTGTTAAAACATTGCCAAAAAAATAAAATTAGCCATGTGGCATTTAGTCGTTTTGATGAAATTAGTGCCTCGCTTGGGCAGTTTGTACAGTTACAGGGGATGACAAAGGTCAGTTTATGATAGCAGATCACGCTTTTTTACTAGAGGGAAACCGTACAGGAATCTTACTGATTCATGGTTTGACAGGTACACCCAATGAAATGCGTGGTCTTGCACGCCGTTTTCATCAAAAAGGCTATACTGTAATGGCACTACAGCTTGCGGGGCATTGTGGTACTGTTGAGGATTTAGTGAATACCACGTGGCAAGATTGGTACAAAAGTGTCTGTGATGCAGCTGAGCAACTCAAGCAACATGTTGACCATATTTTTGTGGGAGGGCTTTCTATGGGGGCATTGCTTGCACTGAATTACGCCAGTGAGCATCGTGTGAGTGGTGTAATGAGTTATAGTCCCACATTTAAATATGATGGCTGGGGTATTCCTTGGTGGTCAAAGTTCGTCGCACCGTGGTTACTTCCATTAAGCTATCACTTAAACTTATTTAGAAAGACCACGTTTGATGAAGCCGAGCCGTTTGGTATTTATAACGAAAAACTCAGACAACGCATTGTGCACTCTATGCAACATGGCGATAGCAGCGAAGCAGGACTGCCTGGTAATCCATTTCACTCATTATATCAATTACAATGTTTGTCTAAAGTGGTGAGAAGTCACTTATCTCGTATTACTGCACCCTGTTTACTCATTCATGCATATGATGATGATGTGGCACACCGTAGAAATAGCCAACTGATTTATGACCAAGTACAAGGGCCGAAGCAGTTGGTTTGGCTGAAAAAAAGCTATCACATGATTACTATTGATAACGATCGTGAGCAAGTGGTGACAGACTCCTTGTCATTTATGGAGCAGTATACGCCAGCCAATGTTTAGGATATCAATATGAATGCATTAGTGGTCATGGTTTGGATGTTTACCATTGCTGTAGACACTGTCGGGCAGTTGGCCTTCAAAGCTTTGGCGATTAAAGGCTTAGCTTATGAAGGTAAAGCACGTTGGCTCGCTTTTGCGAAAATGCCCATGCTGTGGCTAGGCATTGCCTGCTATGTGGTTGAGTTTGTGGTCTGGCTTGCGTTTTTGTCGCTAGTACCTTTGTCTGATGGTGTGATGCTTGGTTGCATTAATATTGTTGTGATTATGATTGCAGGGCGACTGTTTTTTAAAGAACAACTGACCAAAGAGCGGTTGATTGGCGTGTTATTCATTAGTGCAGGGGTTGCAGTGATTGGGTTAGGCTTATGAGATTGTTTTATTTGGTTGGTTTTTCTGTGTTGATGTTATTTGATACATTGGCTCAAGTCAGTTTTAAGCTCGCATCAAACCATGCCATGCCACTTACTTTTGATGTGCCATGGTTACTCCGTGTCTTTGGTAATGTGTGGATTTATGGCGCTTTGATTGGCTATATTGGTTCATTTTTTACTTGGATGACCTTACTAGAAAAAGCACCGATTGGCCCAGCAGTAGCAGCATCGCACATTGAGCTGGTGAGCGTGACTTTACTTTCAGTATGGTTGTTTAATGAGCCATTAACTGCATTTAAAGTGTGTGGTATGGCTCTGATTGTCATTGGTGTGTTATTTCTTGCCAAAGGTGAGGCAAAAATTTATAAACAACAGCAACAATAGTTTAAGTACGCCAAGCGGTATTTATACGTTCAATTAGGCGAGTATTTAGGGCTTGTTGCTGATCTTGCCAAATAGTGAGCTGTTCTTCGGGCATGGTTTCTTGTGCATCTAGTTTGCTTAAAAATGCTTTAAACCATTGTTTATACTGGTATAAAGAAATATCTCCAGTAATGTCGGCACCCATTAAACGCCCTTGGCATGCATCAATAAGCGTGTGTAGGTGTTGTTCTAAAAATTGCCCCTGATCCCAATTGGTTTGCACCACATCTTTAGATAAAATGTCTTTATCAATCGATAAATAAATGGGTAGATTAACTGCTTGTAAGGTGGTTAAAAATTCAGCCATGAGTGCATCGGGGAAATCAAAATGATGTGCTGCATGCTTTGCACCAATGCGTTTTAGCCAACTGGCATTTTGCTGCACACTCCAATAATGTAATTTACCTTTTTTAAGCGGTGACCAATGGTTTTCCCATGCATGGCTTAAACTGATGTCATTAGAACTAATGCCTAAGACATCTATACGTGCAACCTGTGGTAGTTGGCTTGCCCAATACACCCATGAGCCGCAATGTATCCCAAAAGGGTAGCGCATGTTGTCGGGGTGATTGTCACAGACCACCAGGTGAATTGGTTCATCTTGCTTTAAACGAGAGAGTAGTAAATAGCTTAGATGGTGGTAGTCGCCACTGCCCAGTAAAGCACAGCCTTGTTGATCAGGTGCGGGTAGTTGGGTGTTTAAATGTGCTTCTAATTGTTTAAAGTCGTGCCATTTGCAACCAAAACGAATTTTTTCTTGCCATGATTGCAGTGCAATACGTTGCCAAGAATTGGGCTGAGCAGATGAGTCATCAAAATTTAAAATAACAGGTGGTCGTGTCACGGTCGTTTGCCCTATGTTTCTTGCTGCTGATGCCAATGGGCATCTGACTCAAATAAATGTCTGAATTTCTTTAGTATAAAACGAAGCATGGGCGATTTTACCCATACAAGGTGTTGTGTAAATGTAAATTGTGCCCCTAACTGTGCTTTGACCTCAGGGTCTGTCCAACCTGCAACGTATACGTCGAGTGCATGGGTTTTGGCATAGTCTAAATTTACAAACCAACTAATAAAATATAAGTTGTAATCGAGTGCAAGGGAATAGTTGAGACCAATATATTTGTCAATTAAAGCATTGTTATAGATATAACAGATGTTATAACCGACTAAAGTCTGCTCTTTCCAGTACATAAACACACGACCATTTTGGCTTGCTTGTTGCAAAATGGTGGTAAAAAACTCAAGGCTGAGTAAGTCAAAGTGAATATCGCTTTGTTGATAGACTTCTAGATATAGCGCATAGAGCTGTTTAAGGGTGTCTGTGCTGTTAAAGTAGTCATCGCCTGTATGTTTGACATCAACGCGTAATTCTTCTAAATGCTTGAGTTTTCTTTTAAAGTTTTTGCGTCTGCTTTTGGAAAATCGGCTTAAAAAGTCATCTTGGTCATTAAAGTCTATTTTTACATAGGCCAAAGCTTGCCCTTCTACTGCTAAAAAGCCTTGTTTTTGTGCTTCTTGAATGAGCTGTTTGCTAAATAGGTTGTCTTGTTCGGGCAGGAGTGGCGACTGAATGGGTAAGTCTTTAATGATGGTAAGACTGTGTTGTTTACAGTACGGCTGTATTTGCTCTAGTAGTTGTTTAGGTGTGTGCTGTGTGGGTAGAGGGGTATATTCGGTAACGGTTGTGCCAATAAATTGGGTTGGGAAATGAACCAGTCGTTGCCAGTGCTGATAGCCAATCAAAGATTGGATTTTCTTACGTAGCGGTGCATCGAGCGTGGTGAGTAAGTTAAATTGGGTGCTAAATGCATAAAAAGATGCATCGAGTGTACGTGCCTTAAAAGTTTGTGGTGGATGCTGTAAAAAAGCATCCACCAGACAGTTAGGCTCTAGATGATTAAAACCATTGTCCATAAGTCGGTTTTACATTTCCTTTTTAGCACGAGTCAAGAGCTGGTCTAAAAGCACCAATGCTTGGTCGATTTCTGCACGGCTAATTTCAAGTGATGGTGCAAATGTAATCACGTTTTTGTAGTAACCACCTACATCGAGTACAAGACCACATTTTTGACCTTGATACTCTAAAGTACCAGACAAACCAATGTCTACCATTTTGTCGAGTAATTCTTTGTTCGGTGTGAAACCATCGGCTTGACAGATTTCTGCACGTAATGCTAAGCCTAAACCATCAACATCACCAATTTCAACATGTTGTTTTTGGAGTGTTTTTAAGCCTTCTAGGAAGTATGCACCACTTTCCATGATTTGTGCTTCGTAGTCTTTTTCAGCCAACATAGTCATCAGTTCTAGACCTACCGCAGTACCGAGTGGGTTCGAGGCAAATGTTGAGTGCGTTGAACCGACAGGGAAAGTCGTTGGGTTAATCAGTGCTTCTTTTGCCCAAATACCTGCCAATGGGTTTAAACCATTGGTGAGTGCTTTACCAAATACAGTGATATCTGGTGTAATGCCGAAGTGTTCCCAAGACCACAGCTTACCTGTACGGTAAAAGCCCATTTGTACTTCATCAACCACTAATAAAATACCGTGGTCATCGAGGACTTTTTTCAGGCCTTTAAAGAAGTTTTGTGGTGGAATAACATAACCGCCTGTACCTTGAATGGTTTCCATGTAGAATGCGGCAAATTCACTTTCACCTACTTTTGGATCCCATACACCGTGGTATTCAGTTTCAAATAAACGGGCAAATTCTGCAACGCATTTGTCGCCGTATTCTTCAGCGGTCATACCTTTTGGACGACGGAATGGGTACGGGAATGGAATGAAGTGTGCACGTTCACCAAAGTGACCATAGCGACGACGGTAGCGATAGCTTGATGTAATTGACGATGCACCTAAAGTACGGCCATGATAACCGCCTTCAAATGCAAACATACGGCTTTTACCGCCACAGAAGTTACGAATCACTTTGAGTGAGTCTTCAATGGCTTGTGAGCCACCCACGTTGTAGTGGATACGACCAACTTCACCTGTTTTTTTGAAAATATCTTCAGCAATGACTTTACTAAGTTCAATTTTTGTTGGGTGTAAGTATTGGCTTGCCACTTGTGGCAATGTGTTAATTTGTTCAATTAAACGATTGCTTAAACGTGGGTTTTTATAACCAAAGTTTACCGCTGAATACCACATTTGTAGGTCAAGATATGGTGTATCTTGGTCGTCATATAAATAGCTGCCTTCGCAGTTAGTAAAGATTTTTGGCGGTTCTACATAGTGTACTGTGTCACCATGTGAGCAGTATTTTGCTTCGTCCAAAAGGAGCTGTTTTTCGTTAATCGCCATAAGTAAATCCTTATCGTGCTTTAAAGGTCTTTAATCTTTTATTGTGTTTAAACATGATAAAATGATTAAAGAGAAGTTGTGTTTAAAATCGGTACAAAATGCCTAGGGTATTACTCACATCAGCCACTTTGTCGACCATAGGACTCTGTTGCTGTTGCCTCGACAAGCGTGTGACTTGGTGGCTCGTGTAGAGTGTCCAATGTGGGTTAATTTGGTAGCCAATATCTAGGCTAAAGTACGGTTGTATGCTCTGCTTAGGGCGATACTCTTGAATTTGGCTACGTTCGGCTTCGGCGTGACTCACGCCATAGTAGTAATTATTGTAGTGTTGGTCGTTCCATTGCACACCAAGCTCTGGTGAAAATGTCCATTGTTTGTAGTGTGCTTCAGCAAGGTAGGCGAGGGTTGCAAATGAGCCATGCCGACGAGACTGCACATCTTTTTCAGCTAAAATTTGAAAGCCACCATAAGGGCTAATATATGTATAACTGCCTCCTGCCATCAGTGCAGGGCGTCTCTTATTCAGCTGACTGAGTGTGTCTGAGGGTTTAAATTCGGTGCTGTCGTAATATAGGTTAAGTTTGAGTTGGTGTTTTTCTGTATGTAAGGCATATACCCCAACTTCATCGCCATCAATATAAAAGTGTTTTGAATCAAAGAAAATGCTTGGAAAAGTGGTCACTGGAAAGTTATTGTTTTTATACGCTTGTATGTCAATAGCACCTGCTACGCCAATTTGTAATGTTGGCGATGGGTCGGCATGTGCATCGCTGGTGATTGTCAAAACCATCATCACAGCTGTAGTCGCAAATGTATATTTAAAGCGGTTTACATAATCTAGCATATAGGGGTGTTAACCATATTTTTAGCATATACTTCTAGTTATATATAAATTTAATGTTTCATTATTAGGTCAATCTTAAAAAAATATAAATATTTTGTTGTTATTTTAATATGTTAGCCAAAGAATACATCATGACTTTAGTCTTAAGCTAAGCCATGATGTGTCTTGTGACTGAGTTTAGCTTAAGTGCTGACCAAATAAAGCCAATGCTTCTTCGGCATTAAAAGTATATTTGGCATTACAAAATTGACAGTCCATTTCAATTGGATTTTGCACACTTAGGGTATCTTTGACTGCATCTTCACCAATCTGTATCAGTGCATTTTTACACTTTTGCTGTGAGCAAGTGCATGAAAACTCAAGTTGTTCGACTTCAGGCAAGCGAACCTCTTCTTCATTGTATAAACGGTAAAGAATTTCTTGTGCATCGAGTTGTTTGAGCTCATCTGCTTTAAGGGTATCTGTGAGCATAATCAGGCGAGGCCATAGATCGTCATCGATATGCTCTTTCTCTTCTTCTGTGCGTGGCAGAAGTTGAATGAGTAAACCACCCGATGCTTTTTCATCACTTGCTAACACAATATGTGTTGGAATTTGAGCAGAGAGTGCGTAGTACTGCATGAGGCAACCTGCTAATGTGGGTTGGTCAAGGGCAATAATTCCTTGATAACGCTCACCAAATTCAGGGTCAATATTAATAAATAATATCGGTTGTTGCAGTGTTGCAAATACGGTACTGCTATCTGTTGCTTGAGCAAAACGTTCATCTGCTTCAAAGTCTGCTAATGCTCGGACTTGTCCTAAATGATTACACTCTGCCATTGCCCATTTAAATGTACCTTGTGCTTGTATTTGTAGGCTAATGTTGCCTTTTATTTTTAAAGTACTTGCTAAAAGAGCTGTTGCACTGAGCATTTCACCCAAGAGCACTTCAATGGCTTGCGGGTAATCACGTTGTTTTAAAATGGTTTCTAGCGTGTCTGTCAGTTGTACCACTTCACCACGAACAGGACAGTTTTCGATATAAAATCGTTGACGTAAGTTTGACATATTTTTCTCCAATCTAAGCGGTAGATGGTGGCATTGTGTAAAAACACAAGTGACTATTGATCCTTTGTTGACACATCTACTCGTGATGTATTGCAACTGCGTTTTAAATTCACCGATGATGTTTCATCTGTGACGGCACTGTCTCGTTCAAACAAATGCTCTAGCTCTGCAAGTGCATTTTTATGGGTTTCAAAAACTTTTTGTTCATCTTGGTCAATGCTTTGCTGTTCTGTGAGCAGTTTTTCATCATAGTCACGAAAGAGTTCAATGTGTTGATAGGCGTCGGTTTCATCAATACCCAGTTCTCGTAAGGCTCGATAGGCCATACCCAATGCCGATAAATAGGTTTCACGCCAAATGTGTACCACGCCAATTTCTTTGAGTAAATGAACGTGGTAACGATCTCGAGCACGGACTAAGAGTTTAATGTGTGGGTAGTGTAGGCAAATGTGTCTTGCTGTGTGGATTGAGTCTTCGACATTGTCTATGGCCAGCACAAAAATTTTCACATGCTCAATACCTGCGGCACGCAGTAGCTCAGGCTGTGTGACATTGCCATAGTAGAGCGTACCACCATATTGGCGAACGAATTGAATTTGTTGCAAGCTTGAGTCGATGGCGGTAAATGGAATGTGCTGTAGTCGAGCAATACGGGCAACAATTTGTCCAACACGACCAAATCCTGCAATGATCATGGGTGCATTGTGTTCGGGAATGTCATCAAATGCTGTATTTGATGTGGTGTCAAAGCGAGGAATAACGTAGCGTGAAACGAGCCAAAACAAAATGGGCGTCAGTACCATAGATAAAGTCACAATGAGCGTGACAGGTTGGGTGATGGCATTTGACAGAATGTCTTTGCTTTGGGCAACGCTAAACACCACAAAGGCAAATTCACCGCCTTGAGCAAGACATGTTCCCAATAAAAGACTATTTTTCCAACTGTTTTTATAACGCCGTGCAATCAATAGCATGACAGTGGCTTTAATCAGCAGTAAGGCAATGGCACAGCCAATGATTAGAAATGGGTGACTAAAGAGGACAGAAAGTTCTGTGGTCATGCCCACGGTCATGAAAAATAGCCCTAACAGTAGTCCTTTAAAAGGTGCAATATTGGATTCTAATTCGTGGCGAAACTCTGAATCTGCCAATAAAACCCCTGTTAGAAAAGCGCCTAATGTGGTGCTAATGCCTAAAATATCCATGAGTAATACAGTAGATAAGACAATAAAGAGGGCAACTGCAGTCAGTAATTCACTTGCGCCACTGCGTGCAACAAAGCGGAAGAAGGGACGCATGACAAAACGACTAAATAAGAATAAGCCACTAAATACCGCGATAATGGCTGCAAAATAAGCAATGCCATGATGGGTACTGGATGTCCCTGCCAGTAATGGAATAACTGCTAATAGCGGAATCGCTGCAATGTCTTGAAAGAGTAAAACGGAAAATGCATTTTGCCCATAACTGGTGTTGAGCTGTTGTTTTTCATTAAGAAGCTGTAAGACAAATGCGGTAGAAGACAGTGCGAGTGCAAAGCCAATACAAAAGCTGGCTGCAATACTTTGTTTGAATACAAGCCAAATGATCAGCATCAATACCAAACCTGTGATGGTGACTTGTAAGCTTCCCATCATAAAAATGGCTTGTCTGAGTTTCCAAAGTCGCTGTGGTCTGAGCTCTAGGCCAATCAGGAACATTAAAAAAATGACACCAAAGTCACCCAGTTGCATGATTGCATTGGCATCGTGTGCAATGTTGAGTACGCTTGGCCCAAGCATAATCCCTGTAATGAGATAGCCTAATACGGTAGAAATTCCGAAGTGTTTTGCACAAGGCACAATCAGTAAGCTGGCTGCGAGAAACAGTGTAATTTGGAGGAGTAAAGACATGATGCCGCCTGTGTACTACGTGCAAATGTGAGTCATTGTTATTTTAAAATGAAAGTGTGCAGATAAGATAGTCACATAGATATGATTGGGGTGTTAAGTTGAAACTTTTGTAAGTATTTATTCAACATTATGTTTTAGATCGTAACAGTCGACTGGTTAAGTAAAAATAGACACAAGTATATGGGTAATACACCCGAAAATTAACCGAATGTATTGGCTAGTATTTACTATTTTTTATGAAAAGCATTCCATTATGAAATTGTCGTAATACAGCTCTTATTGCTCAAACTATACTGGCTCTAATTTGAAGTGATTTAGCACGTTGTAGCCCACATAATTTGAGTCTTTCATTTATAAAAAATGTTAGAGCGAATAGTATGTTCATGGTAACGCCAGAAGGCTGATCTCCCTGCGATAACTTTTTGCATAACTCATTTTACATTGCCATATATTTTGCCACTTTGGCATATCTAAGATTAATAACTATGCCACATAGGTATTCATTGGCTTGTTTCAAGAATGCGTGTTTGTTTTTTTAATAGTGGCTCTGAGATGATTTTATCTACACTTTCAATGGTTTTAAATGTAGTAGAGCAGCTCATATTTTGGCACTGGTAATATACCTCTTTGGTTTGTGCCGATAGGTAGCGACTTGTACGTGTATAAGAGGTATGATGGCAAACGGGACATTTCATCATAACAAAAAATCCTATATTATTTATATGAGCTATTTAGGTGTTTTTATCTAACTTTTTTGAACCAAATGTTTTTATATCGAAAAACGGTCCTCTATTTGAACACTTTAGTTAACTTAAGTTGGTTTATTTGAGATTTTAGGGTATCACTATCTAACTTAAGTTTCAATAATTTGGTTTAATATAATTAAAGTTAATTTTTCTTGTAGAAGATAGCAATTGTTAATCTAGGATACTAAATATGTTGTTACATGAGCGCATACAGCAAAAGCTCAATGAAATGAAGTTGAAACAAGCTGATATTTCTAGGGCAACAGGTAAATCTAGCGTTGCTGTTACCAAATGGCTACGTGGCGAAAACCAACCGAAATTAGAAAGTCTAAATGCAATTGCTGAGCTTTTGAATGTATCTATTGAATGGTTATTAACTGGAAAAGAGGATAGTGCAGTACCTGACGTTAAAAATGCATATAATAATGTGAGTTATAATCATAACGGCCTAAGCAAAATACCAGTATTGGATTTTGTACAAGCAGGGAAGTTTCGTGAAGTCATTTATGATGGCAGTAATATTCTAGGGTTTACTTATAGTGATTATAAGGGCAGTTTACCTGAAGATATTTTTAGTGTTCAAATTGTTGGGAAGAGTATGCTCCCTCGGTTTTCAGAAGGGGATCACATTATTATTGACCCTAATTTATGCGCTAAACCTGGCGATTTTGTCATTGCAGAAAATAGTGATTACGAAGTGACGTTTAAAAAGTACCGAGTGATCAGCTATGATGAATACGGTCGTGAATTGTTTGAATTGATTCCGTTAAACCCTGACTTTGCAAAGATTAATTCGATTCAACATAAAATTAGAATTATTGGTGTAGTGGTGCGGCATATTCAAAATTTAAGATAAAGCTGGCTTGAGAACAAACCAGCTTTACAGGTAAAAGTGTTTATAACTTTTTATCTAAAAAACGATGAATATAGACGGTAAGCTTTTTTACCCCAATGAATCCAATAAAACCACCGATCGCAACCGTAAGGTCAGATGGTACATTAAAGTAATTCATTGTTGATACTGCGGTAAGGGTCAGTGCACCGCACAGCAAGCCTTCGCAAATGGTTATGGTCCATGAAGCTCCTGTATATATCATACGAAGTATAGCCATGACTATAGACATCAGGACACCATAAAATGTCATATCACCTTGCCACCATGTTTTAATGATTTCTACAATCGATAGTTCATGAAGTAGCATAGATATCCCCCTTTTAGACTCAAAAGCAATTAGGCCGCTTCTTTTTGAGTTAAATTAAGGTTAAGAATATCGTCAAGAATACTACTTAGACCACTACGTCGCTTTCTTAACTTAATATCACGCATTGCAGGGATATAGCCATAGTCTAGTGTTTCGATGACAAATGAAGTATCTCCTTTTAACTCAATTCGTACAGTTGGAGCTTCTGTCCCACCAATACGATACTGTAAGTCTTTGGGATTAGGTGTAGGTACAGGCACAGAATCAATAAATGAGGTGACTAAACCATTGGGCATAACATAATGTGAGTAGGTCTGGTAAGGCTGTGATGATGGATTTCCAAGCACTAAACCAGAGCTATTCATTGGGCGATATGGGCCTGTAAGGCTTTCACTGACAAAACCGTAGACACCATCAGGTCCAGTCAATCCATCAGCATATGTGTATTTATGGCTAATGGTAAAGAGGTAGTATTTCCCATTTTTAAATACATAATGGGGGCGTTCAGTCTGGTCATTTACACCAACAGCCGTCACCAGTGGTGGTAAAATTTTCCAGTTATCACCAGTTAAATCAGTCGCAACGGCTAAACCAATACATCCTGTTTGATAACGTGCACCGCCAACTTGGTCATAGCCTGGTGGTGTACTGCCCATTTCAGCCGAGCCCACTTTATGAGAGCCTCGATCCCCTGCAACATTGCCTTCAAAGACCATATATAAGCGTCCATCATTGGGGTCAATAAATGGGCATGGGTCACGAAAGTTCCAATAAGGGTTTTGTGCTTCAGTTTGGTAATATTTACCATCTGCTGGAAAGAGTGATTTTACTGTATTGAAGCCTTCAACACTTACCCCTTTGTCTGTTGTTACGATACGACCGCGAACTTTGGCAATGGTTGCACCTGGTGTTACACAGGTATAGTACAAATCAATATCACCCTGATCATTGAGTAAAATAGGTGTTCCTGCCCATTCACGTGAGGTTGGTGATACCCCTTCTTTCATGACACGGCCACCGTAAATCCAGCTTTTACCATCTTTACAATACCAAAAGCAAATACGTGCACGACCGTGGCGGTCATTCCAGTCGGCTGTAATATCGTATGTACCATCTTTGGCAATAAATACCTCTGGGCTACGTTTTGCAGTGAGTGTGAAAATTACAGACCACCCATTAACAGAAACAATCGTACCATCGAGGGTACGTAGTGGCATGGTATCCCAAATGAATACGTCATTACTCATGACTGGAAAGTTGGGTGAAACTAACGGTTGGGTTGTGGTTGGATCGTTTTCATGTACTTTTAAAGCATCTGCACGTGTCCAAATGGTTGATTGGTAGTTTAAGTTTGTCATCTTGATTTTCCTTCTATAGTTCAATAAGTTATTTGTGAAATCGCAGTGTTTAAGGTTGTTTGCGAAGCCACATTTAGACAATAGAACAAGATGTGGAAAATAAAAATTCAATTTGGATGTGCCATTTATGGCACAACATGTTTATACGAAAAATTGCTTTTTATGCTGTTTTTTGGTGTTGATAGCATCATTTTATTTAAATTTTTTGATCGGTTTGAATACAGTGATTTATCAATTTTATGGCTGTGTAGGTGAAAATATTACCATGTTGATTGTAGCACCTCGTTATTCATCATTGGTGACGTAAAGATGCTGTATAGCCGTGTATGTATGGGGGTGGCCGAAGCGTTTGTAAGATCGCTTTTCCGTGAAAGTCTCCTCGTCTTGCCAAATTTAGTGGCCACTTGTATTTTAAACCGTAGAAGTACGCCAGTTAAATTAAAAATGGGAATATCAATGTAAGCCTGTTTGAGGCTTTAGATTGCATGAGTATTTTTCATGTCTTCGATATTAATGATTTCATCGCACAAGTTAATACAATCTTTTGCATGGGTGATAATAATGATGGTACTCACATTTTGTTTTAATATCTCAATGGTTTTGATTGCCATAGATTGATCTAAGGCAGATGTGGGTTCATCAAGAATAAGGGTTTTTGGCTTTTTGAGCAGTGCTCGAATAATATTTATTCTTTGTAGCTCACCACCTGAAAAATTGTTGCTGATCAGGTCAATTGAATCATCAAGTGTGATGTGGTTGTCAGCTAGAAGGTGGGCTAAATTAAAACTCTTTAAGAAAGCTATGATGTCATCATCAGTGATTTTATGGGTGGAGTTGTAGACCAAATTTTCTCTGAAACTTCCAGAAATGAGTTTAGGATCTTGGCTCACAAAGGCAATGTCTTGATAGGTTTTATGTGTATGAGCTTGAGATATATCAATGCCTTTATAACTTAAATGCCCAGCATGTATTTTTTCTATGCCTAGTAAATAGTTAATAAAAGAGGTTTTGCCTGAGCCTGTTTTGCCAATAACAGCATATGTTTTTTGACCTAAAATCTGGTGGTTAAATGTGGTTAATGTTTGATCACCTAGCGTAATGGTTGCATTTGAAAACTCGAAGACAGTAGGGTGGTGCATGGTGTGATCAAAGGTATCTTGATCTGCTTTTAATGGATGATCTTTAGGACATTGGAAATAGCCATATAACTTTTCAAGTGAAATTAAATTGCCATTTAATCGCATAATGGTTTGAGATATAAGTATAAAAGGCGTGGTGAGTTGAATAATATAAGTGCTGACTAAAACAAAAATACCTGAATTAATGGCTTTATTTTGAAAAAGATATGCCGATACAAGCATAAACGATAATAGAAATATGCCAATAAAGAGCACTTGGCGCATCATAATGAAGCTGATTTTGCTGTTGCTTTGAAATGTTTTTGAACGAAAGGTATTTACTAAAAGATCAAACTTGTTTAGCTCATGTTGTTCTGAATGATTGACTTTAATCTCATAGGGCATACTTATTTTTTCAATAAAAAATTTATTAACTTGGTTTTTAGACTCATATATTTGCTTGAATGCATTTGAGGACGCTTTATTAAGTCTATAGGTTACATAAAAAATAATGCTTATGCTGATAAGAAAAGCGAAGCTAAATATTGTATTAATACTGGTTGCTAAAACCATGCACATAAAAATAAGCTGTGCCAAAATGGGTAAAATACTCAGAAAAAATGTGTAGTTCACTTGGCCAAAAGCGGACGTTCCTCGCTGAACATCTGAGTTAAATATACCTACATTTAGCTTTTTTTGTTCATTGTAGGTGAGCTGAAAGAAATGTTCTAAAGTGCTATAAATCAGTGCTGATTCAAAGTTAGCTAAAATATATGCAGATAAGAGGTTTTTAGTCCATTCAGTTAATTGTTCCATAAGCCATGCAACTGCATATGCAATAACGAGTAGGTACAACATACTCAGGTAGGATGGTGTATTGGTTTGAGTGCTTTCATTATAATTTACAATGTCTTTCATTAAATATGGTACAAGGCTACTTAAAGCAGATGACGCAATAATAATGACAAGTAATAAAGCAAAAGCGGGTTTTGCTCGAGTGAATCTTTGTTTAGACAGTGACCAGAAAAATTGATAAATATTCAGGTGTTTATTATTCATGGACTCGCCTTTATTGTATATTTCTATGGTCTGTTTGAGGCAGTTGTTAGTTATATGACAGACATACCAATAAAGTCAATTTTACCCAAACTCTTGTGGGTCAACATCAATAGACAATCGAATATCTGAAGGTGCGGTTGCACGCACATATTGCCACCAATGTTTGACGTAGTGGTGTAACTGCACTCGACTACTTGCAAGTAATAGCATGTGTGCGTGGTATTTTCCTGCCTTACGTTGCATGGGTGCGGGTATTGGCCCCCAAACATCTACGCTTTGCTGTGCATTGTCAGTCAATAGTTTGGCATTTTGGCTGAGAAACGCTAGATTGTGTTGTTCATTTTTAGCATCGCTGCGAATTAAAATACTGTAGCGATAGGGTGGTAAGCAGGCGGTTTCTCGCTCTTTGAGGGTTTGCTCGGCAAACGTACGGTAGCCGTGTTCAAGCAATGTGTGCAGTATAGGGTGTTCTGGCCGAAGTGTTTGCAAGATCACTTCGCCGTGATAGTCGCCACGCCCTGCACGTCCCGCCACTTGAGTGATGAGCTGTGCAGTACGTTCGGGGGCTCTAAAGTCAACACTGAGTAGGCCTGCATCTATATCTAAAATGGCCACTAAACTCACATGTGGAAAATGATGCCCTTTGGCCAGCATTTGCGTGCCGAGTAAAATGAGGGGTTTTTCTGCATGAATTTGTGCATATATTTTTTCTAAACTGCCTACGTGGCGGGTGCTGTCCTTATCTACTCGTAATACATCATGCTCAGGAAAAAGCTCTTTTAAGCCTTCTTCAATTTTAACTGTGCCTAAGCCAATCGGTTTAAGGGTGGGGTGTTGGCAGGCAGGACATTGTTTTGGCAAGGTTTGTATCAGACCACAGTGGTGGCAGTGTAAGTGTTGGTACGGTTGGGTGTGCAAGGTAAAATGTGCATCACAGCGGGGGCAGTTGGCTTGCCATGCACAGGACTCACACATCAGTACAGGGGCATAGCCACGCCGATTTAAAAAAACCAAAACTTGTTGACCTTGCTGTAATGTCGCTTTGATTTTTTCAATCAGGATTAGACTTAAACCATGCTGTTTAGGGGCAATTTTTAAGTCTAAAATCTGCATTTTGGGCATGCGAGCATGGCCTGCTCTTTGGTTGAGCATAATGTGCTTGAGCTTGCCTTGTTTGGCTAAAGCAAAGCTGTCTATACTAGGGGTTGCTGACCCTAAAATCACAGGGCACTTGGCTAAATAGCCTCTATACAGTGCGACATCTCTGGCGTGGTAGCGAAAGCCTTCTTGTTGCTTAAATGAAAGGTCATGTTCTTCATCTAAGATAATCAGCCCTAAGTCGGGTATTGGGGTATATAACGCTGAGCGTGTACCTAAAATAATACCTGCTTGCCCTGTTTGAGCTTGTTGCCACGCATGTAAGCGTTTTGTGTCATTTAGCCCTGAGTGTAATAAGGCAATATGGCAATCAAACCGTGCTCGAAATCTAGCAATTGTTTGCGGAGTTAAGCCAATTTCGGGGACTAAAACCAATACTTGCTTATTTTGCTTTAATACCTGCCACATGACTTGTAAGTACACTTCAGTTTTACCACTGCCTGTAATGCCATCAAGTAAATAGCCTGCATAGTTTTGCAGTGTAGGTACAATTTGTTCAAGGGCTTGTAATTGCTCTGTGTTGGCGGTGAGTTGTTTTTCTGCTAACCCGACAGGCTTACGGCTAAAGTCAATCTGGACTTCATTTTGTTGTACTAATTGTTTTTTTTCTAATGCTTTTAGCGTGGCCGTACTTATACCGTGTAGGTTCAGTTCAGTTTCAAGTACGCCGTGAGGGTGTGTTTGTATGTACTCAACCGCAAGGCGTTGTTTCTCTGAGCGTTTGAGTTGTTTGAGTGTATTTTCTTCATGGGCTAATGGAGTCAGTTGCCATTGCGTGGTGACACAATCGTAATGATGACCTTGTCTAAGCCGTGTGGGTAAGGCACTTTGTATGACCTCGCCCAGCGGATACATATAATACTGGGCTGACCACGTGAGTAATTGGAGAATATGTGGATCAATTAACGGTTGTTCATCGAGTATTTGTATAATTTTTTTGAGTTTAAATTGTGTTGATGGTGGAACATCTAAGGCCACTTTTTCTATCACAATGGCTACACAGGTTTGGCGACCAAAAGGTACAGTGACCCGCATGCCTGCTTGAATATCGGCATATTGTTGTGCAGATACTTCGTAATCAAAATATTCGTGAATTGGGACAGGTACAGCAACACGAATACGAAAAGGCAGTGGGTTATTCATCTGTAGATCAACCAACAGTATGTTTTATTGGGGGTGCTCATGGCGTGTGTTTAAGCCATGAGCTGGTTCAATTAACATCTTGATTTAAAAGAGACATCAATGGTACGTGGGCGATAATGTAAGCCCAATAACAATAAAACAGCACAAAACAATAAGACAGGATAGTCACCTAAACGACTATATAAGGTTTGTCCTGTAAATGCAGGGACATCATGGCGTAGAACTAAGGCTTGGTCTTGTGGTGCTTGAGCCACAATTTGACCATGTTGATTGATAAATGCGGTGACGCCGGTATTGGTGGCACGCATGAACCAACGGCCATTTTCTTTGGCACGCATTTGTACCATTTGTAAGTGTTGCCAAGGCCCCGCAGTACCTGTAAACCATGCATCATTAGAAATAGTCACCATGTAGTCACTGCCGATTGCATTTAAACGGGTTAAGTTGGGGTAAGCCACTTCATAACAAATGGCAACACCGAGTGCATGATGTTTAATATTTAAATGTGGTTGAGGGGCTTGTCCTGCGGAAAGTCCGCCACCACTTGGGTCATTTTGCAATGCAGGCAGTACCCATTTGAGTAGCCCTGCAAAAGGAACGTATTCACCAAAAGGTACAAGGCGTTGTTTTTTGTATAAGCCCGAGGCATCTTGACCTGTAAGCATGAGTACATTGTAGAGTAACCATTTATTGGCATGTTCAGATGCTTTTTCATCGTAATACAACATGCCTGCACCCCATGCCGAGCCCGTTTGCTTGGCATGCTCGCTTACTTGGTCTAGAAAAGGTTGTACCGATGTTTGTAACATTGGAATAGATGATTCAGGCCAAAGGACTAAATCACGCCCCCATTCTGATGCACTCAATGCACTGTAAATGTCTAAGGTCTTATATTGGTAGGCTTCTTGCCATTTTAAGTCTTGTGGAATATTGCCTTGTATTAAAGACACAGACAGTGGTTTTTCTGTTTTGGGAGTGACAAAATTCAGTAGGCTTGCTCCCCATGCTCCAAGCACTACAAGTACGATTGGAATAAGCCAAAAGAAGTGTTTTTTAAAGAGTTCTACACATGCACAGGCAATGAGTACAGCAATAAACGACACACCAAACACCCCAAAAAGTGGTGCGTATGCGTCTAGGTATGCTTGCGTAAATGCGTAACCGACAAATAACCATGGAAACCCTGTAAAGAGCCATGTTTTTAACCATTCAAATAAAATCCAAATGGGCGTGAATGTGAGCGGTGTTTCAGGGAAAAAACGTCTATAAGCCCAAGTAGATACGGCACTAAATAAACCCATGATGATGGCGAGTAGAGCAATGAGCAGGACAGAAATTGCTGAGTTGGTGTCGCCATATTGGTGTATAGAGGTGTATAACCAAAATGCACCAACGAACCATAAGCCAATGCCGTAACACCACCCTAAAAGGAAGGCTTGTGGAGCAGTTCGAGCATGTAAACAAGCATACAACAGTGCAGGTGAAATGAGTGCTAACCACCAATAACCATAAGGCGCAAGCGATAAACTAAAAACACCACCTGCTGTGAGTGTGACGAAGCACAATAACGCAAGTGGCATTTTTTGTACGTGGATGTCTTTTAGACTCATTGGCGTACAGCTCGGATGAGTTGAATGGTGCGAGCATCTGCGGTCACAATGGTAAAGGTCCAGTCTTCAAGCTCAATCACTTGGCCTTCTAAGTCGTTGACTAAACCAATTTCTTGAAGTAGTAAGCCTGCGACTGTTTCCACTTCATCATCTGAGAAATGAGCATTTAATACAGTGTTAAAATGCTCGATAGGCGTGAGTGCTTGCACAATCCAAGCAGGTTTATCATTGTGTTTTGGGTCGGGTAAAATCAGCTGACTTTCTTCGTTGGCATCGTCGTGTTCATCTTCAATTTCGCCAACAATTTCTTCCAAAATATCTTCAAGTGTGACCAGTCCAGAGGTTGCTCCGTGTTCATCAATTACAATGGCAATATGGGTTTGGGTGTTTTTTAGCATACGCAAGACTTGGTCTGATCGAGCACTTTCTGGAATAAATAGGGGTTGACGAATCAGTGCAGAAATATCGACTTTTGCAGTAGGTTCAGACAAAAAAGGCAACAGGTCTTTGGCCAGTAAAACACCAACCACCGTGTCTGGATGGTTTTCACAAAACACAGGAAAGCGAGAGTGTGCAGATTCAATAAGAATCGGCAAGATATCAAGCAGTTGGTCATTTTCTTGTAAGCTAACCATAGCCGTGCGTGGGGTCATCACTTCACGAACTTTGGTTGCAGGAAGGTCAAGTACCCCTTCAAGCATTGCCACGGTATCTGGTTCTAAAAAGCGTTTAGAGTCTTGTACTAGTTTGAGCAATTCATCTCTGGTTTCTGGTGCTGTACCTAACCATTTTCTTAAGCCACGCATGCCCCACGATGGGCCTGTTTCCTCGTGCATGATCCTTCCTAATAAAGAGGTATGTTTTTATGTATAGATTGGTCATCATACCGAAGAAAAATGGCAGATGCATTAACAAAACGATGTTAAATCTGTAAAGAAAGAATCAATCCATTATTGTCTTAGCTCGTTAATTGTGTCTTAGATTGTAGGATAGGGAATATCTAATATGTCTGTAAGAATAAAAAGCAGATTTATTTTAAATTTATTTATTTTGTGATACATTTTGCATTTATTTTTACTAATGTGATTTTTATTTTGCTTTTGATGGGGTGTACGGTCGATTATATTAAAATAGGATTTATTTTAAGTATTTAACAAAACGCAAGTTATGTTGGGCTAACCAAAGGGGCTAATTATTCAAAAAGGAACATCATTGGCATAGTCTGTGTGCATGTTCAATACGCTTTAGATTGACTTGTTTAAAGCCAAGAGACTGTGAATAAAACTCATATAGATAAAATAAAAAGTGAGTATAACCATCAATTTATGAGGGATATTTTTTGGGTGAGTAGGTGTTGAGCTGTTTTAAACAACATACTTGACTCTATGTCTTGATCAATTTAGGTAATAAAAATGAAGCATCTATATCTATTTACAGTTGTTATGTCATGTGGTTTTTTTGGAGGAATTTCACAGACGTATGCAACAGATACATTAACAAAAATTAAAGAACGTGGGGCAATTGTAATAGGGCACCGTGATTCGTCTATTCCAATGTCATATACAGCAAATGGTCAGGTGTTAGGCTATGCTATTGATGTCTGTAAAAGTGTTGTAGATGTGATTAAAGCAGAGCATCATTTACCTGATTTGCGGGTAGAGTACCAAGTGGTGAATGCAAAAAAACGCATGTCAGATTTAAATGATGGCAAGATTGATATGGAATGTGGTTCGACCATACATACCATGTTTCGTCAAAAGCAAGTCGACTTCTCAATCAATTACTTTGTTTCAGAAGTGCGAATGTTAGTCAGAGCCAATTCAGGTCTGAGAAGTTTTGCTGATTTAAATGGTCGAACGGTGGTGACCACAGAAGGTGTAACGGCTGATAAGTATATTAAACAAAATGCCAAAGGTGCACAAATTGATGTAAAGCATGTCTATGGTCAAGATGATGCTGAATCTTTTGCTATTTTTGAGTTGGGGCAGGCAGATGCATTTATTCTGGATGAAAATGCATTGGTTGGTTTTATACATCAATCAGTGCGCCCTAAGCGTTTTGAGGTGGTTGGGCCAGTATTATCTGTAGGGCCATATGGCGTGATGTTTGCTAAAGATGATGCTCGGATGAAACTACTTGTTGATCGTGTCATTATATCTATGTGGACATCTGGTCAAATGGATAAACTGTATAAAAAGTGGTTTTTATCAGCGATACCTCCACAGAGCCTTCCTTTGAATTTACCAAAAAGTGAGTCTTTTAAACGCTTAGAAGCACATCCTAATGATTCTGGTGTAATTTAATTGAGTAGAAGGATCAGCGAAGATCTGATCCTAGATATTTCTGCGTTACCAATAGGGTGCTAATTTTTAGTTTTTGATGATGTGAAATATATACTCTATTTAAAGGGCTAAAAAGCCTTTGATCCATGCCCACGTGAGTACAGAGGCAAGTACGCCTAAAAACATACACACTTTCATGACTAGGGGGAGATCTTTCCAACGTGCTTGTGCATAGCCATGACGATATAGTATTTCTGGCTTATTCATTCCTGTAATGAGGCTACCAATGCCCAAAATAAATCCACAAGGTGCAATCAGCGAAAAAATCCAGACCTTGTGGATTGTGCCATAGTAGATGGTGTAACAAAGATAACTACAGACAGCGATGAGTACAGCACCAATCATTCTGCTTTTTAAACGGTCTTGAGCAAACATTTGAGCGATTTCTGCTTCATTCACAACGGTATGTGTTTTCTCAATATCGGGCACAGTTTGTTGTAAGTTTTTAATGGCATTGTAGAGTGCCAGAGATTTTTTAAATGTTTTGAAGCTGTAGTAAACC
The DNA here is from genome assembly GCF_015627125.1 of Acinetobacter rathckeae. Classification (GTDB taxonomy): domain Bacteria; phylum Pseudomonadota; class Gammaproteobacteria; order Pseudomonadales; family Moraxellaceae; genus Acinetobacter; species Acinetobacter rathckeae. Next base: position 260,857 of record NZ_VTDO01000003.1, read on the forward strand.
AAAAATACAAAGAGAAGGGCAACAAAGCCCATATACCAAAAGTTAGAGATCGCCACAGCAGTCATAATAATGGTTAATAGACTACAGCTAAACATCATAATGACCGAGCCAATTGTGCTGATGCGTTGCTGTATTAATACAAATCGTTTTCGGGTGGAGAACTGACTAGAATCTACACCATAAGGTAGCCTTCCTAAAAATGTATCAATGATGAAGTCAAAGCTATTGTCGGTACGCTGAACGCCTACGCCGTGTTGAACAATGTCTTGTAGTGCTTCTATTTCATCTGCATATTGAATTTCAGTCTGTTTCGGAGTGAATGCTGTGTGGTTATTCATATGATTATCACTATTTTAATTTTGAATATATAATAACCTAGATAAGTGTGATGTAAATATCATTTCCTAAGGCTATTATTTTGTCTGTTTGATGCTTTTATACCAATATAGCCTTTGTGATAAAATCATTTTTATTTAGGTGGTCAAGAAAAGTCATGTCTGATTCGGCAACAACGGTACATATTCAACTAGATACCAAAGGGTTGTATTGCCCAGACCCTATTATGATGCTCAGACAAGCCATTCGTAAGTTAAATGTGGGGGAGGTGGTGGAAGTGATTGCGACAGATCCATCGACTTCATGGGATATTCCACGTTTTTGTGTGCATATGAATCATGAGTTATTGTTGCAAGAGCAAATGATGTCTGAGCAACAAAAAAAGCAATACCGCTATTTGGTGAAAAAAGGTGGATAAAACATCGGCCATAAATGCATTATGGCCGAAGTGTTGACTTACATGTTTGGATAGTTTGGCCCACCGCCACCTTCAGGTGTTACCCAAGTAATGTTTTGTGATGGGTCTTTAATATCACAGGTTTTACAGTGTACGCAGTTGGTGGCATTAATTTGAAAACGTGGGGCTTGGTTTTCTTCTTCCACAATTTCATATACCCCCGCAGGGCAGTAACGCTGTGCAGGTTCGTCCCATTTTGGCAAGTTCACTGCTACAGGAATATCTGCATCGGTCAGTTTTAAATGGGAGGGCTGATTTTCTTCATGCACCGTGTTTGAAATAAATACCGATGATAAGCGGTCAAAGGTCAGTACGCCATCTGCTTTTGGATAGGTTGGTTTGAAATTAACTGCATCTGTGGTTTTCAGTGCAGAAAAATCTTCCACACGGTCGTGTAATGTAAAGGGTACTTTAAAGACATTTTGGTCAATAAAGTTAAATGCACCACCGAGGAATGTCCCAAACTTATGCATGGCAGGGCCAAAGTTACGGCTATTGTAGAGTTCTTCTTTTAGCCAACTTTGATCAAACTTTTCTGTATAGGCAACGGTTTCTTTAATGAAGTGGTCTTCGCCTTCCGTGACACGTGCAATCGCCAGCTCACCCCCTTGGGCCACACCTTGAGCAATGGCTTCAAACACAGCTTCAGCACACAGCATGCCTGATTTCATGGCAGTATGTGAGCCTTTGATTTTTGCAAAGTTTAGAAAACCTGCGTCATCACCAATGAGGCAACCACCTGCAAATGTGAGTTTTGGTAAGGCATTGAAGCCACCTTTGACCACAGCACGTGCGCCATAAGACACTCGTTTGCCACCCTCTAGAAATTGCTTAATTAGCGGGTGGGTTTTCCAACGTTGCATTTCCATAAATGGGTACATGTGTGGATTTTGGTAAGATAAATCAACAATCATACCCAAAGTCACTTGGTTGTTTTCTGCGTGATATAACCACCAGCCACCAGACGATCCAGTTTCAGTCAAAGGCCAACCTGCACCGTGCATCACCAAACCTTCTTGATGTTTTGCAGGGTCAATATCCCAAAGTTCTTTAATACCAATGCCGTAATGTTGTGGGTCGGCATCTTGATCTAAGTTGAATTTTTTAATCAGTTGTTTACCTAAGCTACCGCGACACCCTTCGGCAAATAAAGTATATTTTGCATGAAGTTCATAACCTGGGGTAAAGTTTGCTGTGGGTTCGCCATCTTTACCTACACCCATGTCACCTGTTTGAATGCCTTTGACTGTGCCATCTTCATGGTACAAAATATCTGATGCGGCAAAGCCAGGAAATACAGCTACTTCAAGCTCTTCGGCTTTTTCACCGAGCCAACGTACCACATTGCCTAAAGACACAATATAGTTGCCTTGGTTGTGCATGGTCTTTGGTACAAAAGCATGTGGCATTTCTTGATGCTTTTGTTCCGACATTAAGAAGTAGGTTTTATCTTGTGTAACCGCCACGTTTAATGGGGCATTTTCTTCTTTCCAGTTGGGGAAAAGTTCATCTAATGCACGTGGTTCAAGCACAGCACCCGATAAAATGTGTGCCCCCACTTCAGAGCCTTTTTCTACGACACATACGCTTAAATCAGGTAAATCGTTTTCAATTGCTAGCTGACGAATTTTAATGGCTGCAGACAGTCCCGCAGGGCCTGCACCAACAATAACAACGTCAAACTCCATCGATTCACGTTCGATGTGTTCCATGTAGGACTCCTCATATTTTTAAAGGTGGCCACCAAATCATTCAATTATGGCGCTGCCATGAGTATTTTGCATAGTGCCTAGACCACAATGCATGTTGTGGCTCATTTTGGGTTACTATAGCGGTAAACATAGCTCTATATTTTCTGTCAAATGAGGCATAAAAGCGATGGTAAATGACGAAATTTGCCCTGATTTGTGTAAGAAAAATACACATATGGCCAATAAATTGGTGCAAATAGCAGAGCATGCCCCAAACTTAGGCGCTATTTTAGCACATACAGATATTCCACCACTACATACATGGCAACCCAAATATTGTGGTGAAATGGATTTATGCATTCGTGCCGATGGTACATGGTGGCACGAAGGGCAACAGATGCAGCGTGAGGCTTTGGTGCGACAGTTCTCGCGTATTTTATGCAAGGAAGACTCAACATACTTTTTAAAAACGCCTGTGGAAAAAATTGCCATAGATGTCCAAGATGCGCCATTACAGATTGCAAGAGTGGAACAGGTTGAGCACGACCATCAGTCTTTTTTATATTTTTATACCACTGATGGCGACTGTGTTTTATTAGATGCGAAGCATGCTGTTTTTATGAAAAATTATGATGGGCAGGACAGGCCGTATATTTGGGTGCGTTACAGTTTGCATGCATGTATTCCACGTGCAGTTTTTTTACATTTGGTCGATTATGGTGAGTTACAGCAGAAGCAAAATGACGAAACGGTTTTGCTACTGCAAAGTGGTGATTTTTGTTTGCATTTAACCGCATGAGGTTTAATATCTAGCCTATCTTGCTTTTGCCATTTTATTTTAATTATGAACAGTGTGTCTTCTGTTTTAGCGTCTGCTTCACCACAAGCACCCATTGGTGTATTTGACTCAGGGGTGGGGGGATTATCTGTGGTACATGAAATTTGCCAACATTTGCCCGATGAGCAAATCATTTATTTGGCAGATACCGCCAATGTACCGTATGGTGTAAAAACAGATGAAGAAATTAGAGAATTAACGGCCACAGCTGTAGAGTGGTTGTACCAAAAAGGCTGTAAAATTGCGGTGGTGGCATGTAATACAGCCTCTGCGTTTAGCTTAGATTTTTTACGACAAAAATATGGTGAACATTTCCCAATCATTGGGCTTGTGCCTGCACTTAAACCCGCAGTTCTAAATACACAAAGTAAGAAAGTTGCGGTGCTTGCCACGCCTGCCACTTTTCGTGGGCAATTAATTAAAGATGTGATTACCTATTTTGCTAAACCGCAAGGGGTAGAGGTGATGGCGGTCACATGCTTAGATCTTGTGCCGATTGTTGAAGCAGGACAACAAAATAGCTTTGCAACACAGCAACTACTGAAACAGATTTTAAGCCCTGTGGTCGCAAGTGGTGCCGATTACTTGGTGCTTGGTTGTACGCATTATCCGTTTTTAAGACACAGTATTGATCAGGTTTTTACCAATCAAATTATTACCGTAGATTCAGGCCAAGCGGTCGCACGGCAAGTGGGGCGTGTTCTGGCACATCAACAAATGAATGCTTTACCTCGTTTAGAGTTACAAGCAAATATCCGCTGTTATTTCACAGGCGGATATACCGTACAAACGGATACCTTATTAAAACAATTATTATCTGAAAAAGTGACTTGGAAAGTTGCAGAATTTATTGCATATTGAGTTAATATTTGTATTTATTTCTAATCAATAGATTTAATGATTATAAATAGCATCAATGAGTCTATTTCATGGTCGACAAGCGCTATCAAGTTTTTATTTCTACATCGGGCTTAGAGATGTCCGAGGCTTATCGGACATTGTGTCAAACTTTGGTACTTATGGGGTATTTCCCATGGGGTGTAGAACAACGTTCATCTAAAACAGCGACACTTGCACGTCGTCAAATTGATGAAAGTGATTATGTGATTTTATTGCTTGGTGCAGACTACGGTATGTTGTCTTCAGCAGGCATGAGCTATATGCAACTTGAATATATTTATGCATTGGCAAGACAAAAACCCGTGATTGCATTTGTATTGGCTGAACCACGAAAAGTGAGTCACTACAGCCAAATGACAGCTGAGATTCAGCAAAAATTTACGTTGTTTCGTCAACAAATTATGCACGATGTACCGTGTGTTTTCGAGTTTGAAGATGCAACAGATTTAGAGCTGAAGGCACGAATACATATGCCTGAAGTGTTGCTACGTTATCCAACACAAGGATGGATTCGTTCATATGGGACTCGGTTATTACAAGATGAAATTCAACGCCTTAGACAGCGTGTAGAAGAGTTAGAGAGCAAGCCTAAGCAACTTTGCCCAGCTACAATGTTAAATTTAAAACCTGTGCAATGTACAGATACGTTCAACTTACAATACCATTTACAGGCTTATGACCAAAATGGTGATCAGTATCGTTTAAAACAAGTCAAAAAATTAACATGGTTAAATATTCTACATATTTTAGCGCAGTGTTTTGCTACACCAAAATCTGAAGCACAATTTGTGTATTGTTTGAACCGTTATTTAGAAAAAGTGGCTTTATCTGATGTGGCGATTTCTCATCCTAATTTAACAGAAGTATCTGAGGTTAATATTACGACGCAGTCTTTACATAGCATAAAGGTTCAAGTGCAAAAAAATGCATGGATTGTACCCGTTGGTCGAGATCATCATCGCTATGTACTTTGGAAAATGACCCCTGCTACGTTGTTTATGCTTGAAAAAATATGTTTTAAATAAATGACTTAATAAAACCATTGTTAATAGCGATGAGTTTAAATAAAAATACAAGTGATGGTTCGGTTTTAATTAAAACCAAAAAGCTTTAAATTACACCTAAGTATAGAAAGCGATTAGAGTCATGATGATAGAAAATAAACCGAAAGTCACTGTCATTCTCGCCAATTTAGGCACACCAGATGCAGCGACTGCACCTGCAGTACGTCAATTTTTAAAAGAGTTTTTATCAGATACACGTGTGATTGAAATTCCTAAAGTGCTTTGGCAAATTATTTTACGGCTATTTATTTTACCTTCTCGCCCAAAACGTGTGGCGGAAGCTTATGCATCGGTGTGGTGGAATGATTCGCCTATGCGTGAAATTATGATGGATCAGGTCAAGCACATTCAGCAAGTGTTACCAGAAAAATATCCTCATCTAGATTTAAATATTGTCCCAGCCATGACCTATGGTAATCCGGGCATGAAAGCGTTACTTCAAGATTTAAATGGTTCAGATACAGACCATATTTTATTGTTCCCATTGTATCCACAGTATTCTGCAACCTCTACAGCTCCTCAATTTGATATGTTGGCGAAATGGTCATTGAAGCAACGTAATATTCCCGGCATCAGTATGATTCGTGATTATTATCAGCACCCGCTATATATTAAAGCGTTGGCTGAAAGTGTACGCCGTTACCGTGCTGAGCATGGCAGTTCAGATAAGTTGTTAATGTCTTTTCATGGTATACCACAGCCTTTTGCAGACAAAGGCGACCCGTACCCTGAACGTTGCCGTAAAACAGCAAAATTGGTGGCAGAAGAGCTCGGTTTAAATGATGAGCAATGGGCAATTAGTTTTCAGTCACGTTTTGGTTTACAAGAGTGGGTTCGACCTTACACAGATGAATTATTGGCTGAGTGGGGTAAAACAGGTGTGAAGTCGGTGCAAATTATGAGCCCTGCCTTTTCAGCCGACTGTTTAGAAACGCTTGAGGAGTTGGCTGTAGAAAATGCAGAAAACTTTAAACACGCAGGCGGTGAGTCATATGCATATATTCCTGCATTAAATACAGATGCCATGCATTTACAATTATTTGAAACGTTACTAGATGCACATTTGACTGCTTTAGATGTAACATTGGCTCAATACACACGTTGAGATATCGCTTATGTTACAGGTTCAGATTATTCCAGTGACCCCATTTGCTCAAAACTGCTCTGTGGTTTGGGAGTCTGACAGTAAAGAAGCAGTGGTGATCGATGCAGGCGGTGATGCAGATAAAATTTGCCATTTTATAGATGAGCAAGGCTTAACTGTAAAAGCCCTGTGGGTAACACATGGTCATTTAGACCACATTGGGGCAGTCGGTGAGCTAGCTAAATTATGGCAAGTGCCTGTGGTCGGGCCACATAAAGAAGATGCATTTTGGATTGACTCATTACAAGAAGTATCTGCAAAATATGGCTTTCCCGTACCAGAGCCAGTCACCATTAATCAATGGTTGGAGGGTGGTGATCAGTTGCAATTGGGTGAGCATGTGTTTGAAGTCCGCTTTGCACCGGGGCATACACCAGGTCATATTATGTTTTATCAAGCATCACACAACTTGCTCTGGGCAGGTGATGTATTATTTAAAGAGTCTGTCGGACGGACAGATTTTCCACAAAGTAGCCATGCTGACTTGATTGCATCAATTCATCGCGAGTGCCTGACTTTACCCGACCATACCCAATTTATTCCCGGTCATGGCCCAATCAGTCATATTGGGCATGAGCGAGCATATAATCCATTTATTCAGCCAAATAATTAATCGCCCTCTGAGCCATGCTCTGCTGTTGGTGAATCTTCAGTGGGTAAGCGGTAAGCATCGCTTGCCCATGCACCAAGGTCTATCAATTTACAACGTTCTGAACAAAATGGCCGAAAGGCATTGTCTTGCCATGTAGAGGGCTCACCGCAACGTGGGCATGGAAAAGTAGTCTGCATAAAAATGATCCTAAACTGTTGGGTTTAAATGTAGGCAAGTGCAGTTCGGCTTGTTAGACTTACGCCAATATTTATTAGTTTGATCTGATTATGCCGATTCGTCAATTTCAAGCACAGCGTATGGTTGCACCACGCCAATTTAAACCGATTGAAAATAAACCTGTAGTGGTTGAAATTGGAGCAGGTAAGGGGAAGCATGCGTTGCTTTTTGCACAGCAGTATCCAGATACAACATTGTATGCCATTGAGCGAACACGTGAAAAGTTTGATGCGATGCAAAAGCAGGTGCTTTTGAACCCAAGTTTACATTTACACCCGATTCATGCTGATGCATTGCCGTGGGTTACTCATGCGTTATACCCGAAACAAGTCAGCACATTTTATATTTTGTATCCAAACCCAGAGCCACATAATGCTACACAGCGTTGGTTAAATATGCCATTTTTTGAATTTTTACTGTCTCGCTTGGCTGAGGGTGGGAAAGTTATTTTAGCCAGTAATATTGTGGAATATATTGCAGAAGCTGAACAGCAGTTATTGCAGGTGTGGAAACTGCCTTATGAAAAACAAACCATTGCTAGTGATTCAGCCCGAACACACTTTGAAGTGAAGTATTTGGCACGTGGCGAGTTGTGTCAGCAGTTGGTAATCACAAAACCTGAGCAGTATCAGACTCGTTTTGATGACTTTCAGCCTTTAAATGGTGTTAATCCATGAGCCAGCAGTCGGTGGCGATCGTTGGTGCAGGGCCTGCGGGGCTCATGGCTGCCGAAGTATTGAGCCAACACGGTTACGCCGTGCATGTATTTGAGCAAATGCCGTCCGCTGCCCGAAAGTTTTTAATGGCAGGTAAAACAGGGCTAAATATTTCACACGCAGAACCAATTGAGCAATTTATTGGGCGTTATGATGCGGCCGACTGGTTAGCACCATGGGTAAAAAAGTACGATGCCAACTGGATTCAAACATGGATGGACGGCCTTGGTATTTCGTCTTATGTGGGGTCTTCAGGGCGAATCTTTCCCGTTGAAATGAAAGCCGCGCCCTTATTACGAGCATGGTTGCAACGTCTGCAGCAACATGGCGTGCAGTTCTATTATAGACACCGTTGTATTGACCTTTCAGGCAATACGTTAACACTACAAACCACACGTGATGAGCAGATCAAACAGCAATCGTTTGATGCGGTTGTTTTGGCATGTGGTGCAATCTCTTGGCAAAAACTTGGCAGTGATGGACGTTGGTTGCAGTGGCTTGATGCAAAACAAGTCACACCCTTTCAGGCCAGTAATGCAGGTGTTGTACGTACATGGTCTGATTATATGCAGCCCATGTTTGGTCAGCCATTAAAAGGCATTCGAGCATGGGTGAGTGCGACAGAAAATGCAGTGACAGGCGATATAGTCATTACGCAATATGGTCTAGAAAGTGGGGTGATATACCGTTTAAACCGTGAGTTACGTGCACAAGCCGTATCATCTAATAAATATACGTTAAGTTTAGATTTACTGCCAAATATATCTTATGAACAGTTATTACACGGCTTAAAACAGCATAAAAAACAATCTTTAAGTAATCGCTTACGCAAAATTGGTTTAGATACCGCCAAGTCTGCACTGTTACGTGAAGTGGTTGATCGAGCGTATTGGCACGATGCAGAAAAAGTGGCGACGTATATTAAGCATTTAAGGATAGACCTCCTTGGCTTTAGACCCATAGATGAAGCGATTAGCTGTGCAGGGGGGATTAAGCAAACCGCTTTAACCGTAGATTTGCAACTCAAAAGCCAACCGAGAGTATTTTGTTGTGGTGAAATGCTCGACTGGGACGCTCCTACAGGCGGTTACTTATTAACAGCATGTTTGGCCAGTGGGCGTGTTGCAGGTCATGGGGTACATGGTTTTTTATCTGATAACTAGCGAAAAAAATCTGATTGTGTCATTTTAATTCTATATTTTATTAGAGTCGTCTGCTGTGGAAAAACAAGTCAGTATTGCTTTAAGCATGATTGTTAAAAATGAAGCGCCTATTATTATTCATACGCTTGAGCACTTGCAAAGCCATTTTAATATTGACACTTGGGTGATTTGTGACACAGGCAGTACAGATCAGACCGTTGCTTTGGTACAAGACTACTTACTGAAACATCAGCTTAAGGGGCAAGTACTCACCCATGTATGGCAAGACTTTGCACATAATCGGAACTTGGCATTAGAGGCTTGCCGTGATCAGGCAGACTATATTTTATTTTGGGATGCTGATGACCGTATAGAAGGGCAGTTGTGTTTGCCGAGTTTGGACTTAGATGCTTATGCATTGAAGTTAAAAGAAGAAAATGGTCTGATTCATTACCGCTATTTATTGGTGCAAAATGATTTAGCATGTATGTGGCATAGTAAGTTACATGAATTTATTGCCTTTGCACCAGATACGAAAACGGCCATGATTATGGGCGATTATCATGTTCGAGTTGGACATTTTGGTGCACGTAGCCAAAATAAAAATAAATACCATGATGATGTGAAACATCTGAGCTTATTTTATGCCCAAGAGCAAGATGTATTTTTAAAAGCCCGTTATGCATATTATTCTGGATTATCTTGTCTTAATATTGTTCAGTATTTGCAGGCCAAACAATGGTTTGAACGCCGTTTGAGTTATACACAAGAGTATCCAAATATTGTCTTTAATATTGATGAAGAGTATGAAAGTTACTTGAAACTGGGTCAAATTGCAGGGCATTTCAAACAGTATGAAGATGCTGTGAGTTACTGGAAAATTGCGATACAACGTTTTACAACACGCTTTGATGCACCTTATGAATTGAGTAAATTATACTTACAACAAGGGCAATATCAGTTGGCCTATGACTACGCACAGCAGGCTAAAGTGATTGTTCAGCAACATTCAACGAGCATGGCATATTATCAGGGGTTTACCATGAGCTATGGGATCGATTTACAGTTGCTTAATGCGTCTTTGGCTTTACAAAAACCGATCTTGGCATATCAGCATATATTGCCTTTACTTGAAAAAAAGCCACTATCTAACCAGTTTTATTGTGATCTAATTACAGTGATTTCACAGCTAAAAATACAATGTGTGGCCGAGCAAGATAAAAATAAACAACAACTTATTTTGTCTTTTTTAACGTTACCTCAGTTTAAAAATAATCATATTCTCAAAGCAAGGCAAAAGCTTTTACAACAATTTAAAGCCGTGATGCCGAAGTTATAATTTCATTTAAGCTCATGTTGTTAGGCTTATGTCTATCACTGGCTTGAAGTATTTAAAAAGGAGGGCAGTTGTGGGTTATTCATTATTAGCCATTGCATGTGGTTCGGTATTGGGCGGTTGGTTGCGTTGGTTCATTGGGTTAAAGTTGAATCAAATTTATCCACAAATTCCGTTAGGTACAGTATGTGTGAATTTAGTGGGTGGGTTTATTATTGGTTTTTTAATTGCTTTTTTTGCACAAAGCCAGCTGAGTGACCAATACAAATTATTTTTAATTACAGGGTTTTGTGGGGGGCTTACCACATTTTCTACGTTTTCTGCAGAAGTGGTTGCTTTGTTACAGCAAGGTCGTTTTAGTACGGCACTGCTTGCAATTAGCATACATGTGGTGGGTGCATTGCTATGTACACTTGCAGGTATGGCCACGTGTCATTATGTCACCGCATCGTAGCACACGGTGACATTAAGCGATTAAATATCAATGCTTGAATTATGCTTTTGCAACGAGAGCTGTTCCTGCAAATGAAACACCATTCCAGCCATGTTGCATAAACTGGCGAATGTTTTGATGGTCTTGGTCATTTGGTGTATTGAGTACGCTTTGGTAGTGTTCTGCAAATAATTTTAAAGTCTGCTCTTGGTCAAGTTGTTGCAGTTTTGCAAAGTATAATACTTTGGCACTGCCTTGATTCTCAGTGGCTGCATTGTTTTGTGAGCCATTTTTAAATGCAGTAGGTGTATGTGTGTAAAGTTCTTCAATATATGCAATCACATCTTTAAACTGAGTGTGTTGTTGGAGCTGTTGTAAAATAAATTCTGCCATGTGTCGACTCATATATACTTAAAAAACGTGTTGATACGTTATCAAGACTCATCATAAAAAGCGAGCCTGTGACTGTTGGATTATTTTATTGCGTGTTTGATGGAACGAGTTCTTCAAAAATATCACTTAAATTGTCATGTACTTTTAAGTGAATTAAGTTCCAGTAGTGTCCTGAAATGGTTCGGTTAATCATCAGTGTATCTGGTGATGGTCTAAATAAATCCCAATATTTAAGTGATTGTTTGACCAATTTTACCCCGTCATGGTGTGCGGAGTTTTCGGCAAAGTCGTAGTTGGTGACCAGTGGGCGCAGTAAAACCTCCAACCATTGTTCATATAGCTCATGAGGAAATAGATTTTTTTCAGTAAGGGCATGTAAAGCAATCAGCTGATTTTCAACTGTGGTTACATCATGTGTTCTAGAGGCTTTTACAAGGGTTTTAAAATGTTGAATGATCTCTGGTGAAACAATTTTTACACCGCCGTAGTCATAGACCACCACTTGCCCATTTTCTCTAAATGAAAAATTACCGGGGTGGGGGTCACAATGAAAACGGCGTAAGTAAAAAATTTCTTGTCCCATGGCTCTAAACAGGCGTTTGCCCAGTTCATTTCTAAGCGGTTGAGACCATGTACTTGCGGTTTGTATATTTTCGCCGTGCTCAAAGCTTAAAGTTAAAATATGTCGGGTAGACAGGTTTTTATAAACCCTTGGAATAATAATATTGGGGTCTATATTGGCATGAAAATAACGGGCAACTTCTAGGTTTTGTGCTTCTATTTCATAGTTTAATTCGTTGTTTAGACTGTCTTGTATTTCATCAAACAGTTGGTCTTGCAGTTGTTTGTCTATTTTGAGTACGCCCATGAGTCGTAGGGCAAGACGGACTTGTTTTAAGTCACTTTCACAGGCTTCATCGACTCCCGGATATTGGACTTTTACCACCACTTCTTCACCGTTATGCAGTTTGGCTTTATGTACTTGACCAATAGAAGCGGCAGCAAATGGTTTTTCGTCAAATGATGAAAAGAGAGTATCTAAGGGTTGAGCAAGTTCTTTTTCAATATAAGGTTGAATGACCTCAAAAGGCATTGCAGGGGCTTGACGCTGTAGTTTTTCAATGGCTTTGCTGACTTCGGGTGGGAAAATGTCTTTGTATTGTGAGGCAATTTGTCCAACCTTCATCACCGCACCTTTCATTTCACCTAAAGTATTGGCAATTTGTAGACCAATATCATGAAACAACTGTTGTTTTGCAGAAGTCTTTTCTGCTTCATTCGATGTGATGTTGCGAATGGTGTTCGATACAGTTTTCGTTGCAATACTTGCTGTCATGGTGGCGAGTTTTAAAAAGCGTTTGCTTGATGATGCCATAGCCAATAGCCTTGTTTTTAACTATGATTTATTCAAAATAATAACGGTGTTGTTGCTAAGCGCCTATCTATTCTTGTTCATTTTTTGTTGTTTAATAAAATGGTGTGGAAAGCGTATTCCACACCATTCAAAAGCTTATGCTTTGCCTTCTGCTTCAGCAGCAGCCATTTGAGCACGTTGTAAGTTTGCTTCAAACTCTGCATCAAAGTTAATTGGCGTAAGGAGTAATTGTGGGAAGCTACCTTTAGTCACTAAATCGTTCACTGCTTCACGTAAGAATGGGAACAAAATATTTGGGCAGTACGCACCTAAAATGTACGGTAGGCGGTCTTCTTCAACGCCATCAACCAAGAAAATACCTGCTTGTGTAACGTCAACAATAAATGCTGTTTCGCCCGCATTTTTTGCTTCTACAACCACTTTTAGAGCCACTTCAAAGTGAGTTTCATCAATTTTATCTGCAGTAGAAGATAGGTTGATGTTTAGCTCAGGTTGCCATTCTTTAGTAAAAACGTGTGCCCCAGGAACTTCAAAAGAAACATCTTTCGTGTATAGACGCTCAAGTGCCAATTGCGGTTGTTGTTCTTCGCTCATTATAAAATCCTTTGTGTAAATAAAAAATTAAGCAACTAAATCGTCAAGTTTACCTTCACGCTCTAGTGCATAAAGTTGATCAAAACCACCAATAAATTGGTCGTTGATAAAAATTTGAGGCACAGTACGGTGATTTGTACGTTGCATCAGTTCAGTACGAACTTCAGGTGCCTCATTGGATAGGTTTACTTCTTTATATTCAATGCCTTTACGTTGTAAAAGTTGTTTGGCACGAACGCAATATGGGCAGACAGTCGTTGAATAAATAACAACGTTTGACATAATTTTCTCCAAAATATTATTTCGGTTTAACCAGCGGCAGGCCTTGAGCTTTCCAATTCGCGACACCACCATCTAAGCGGTAGCTGTCGCTATGGCCGACTTGTGATAATGCTGAACCTGCAACTTGACCTAAGTTACAAATAAATACCAATGGGCGGTCTGCTGTTTTTAATTCTTCAATATGGCTTGTCAGCTTACTGTAAGGAATATTACGGCTACCACTAATATGACCTTCGCGGTAGTCTTTTGCATCTCTTAAATCAATAAGCATCGCATTTTTAGCTTTAACTAAAATACCAAGGGATTGTGCCGAGATTTTGCGGCCGTTGCGTTTACCCTCAACGATAAAAAACGAGACGATAAGAACTGCAAGGACAGCAAACAAAAAGGGGTGATTCCCCATAAATTCGAACCAACGTTCCACAATTCACCTTATAACCATTAAAAATGAGTTTGAGTATAGCTTATATTAATGGTGATCAAAAACCTTGCTTCAAGGGTAATCACCAAGAAATTTAGCTTTTTTGCTGTGCTTCTTGAATTTCATCGCACAGACGTAAAAAACTTTCTAAGCGTCTTGGTAAAATTTCACCCTCTGAAGCGGCTTTTTCTAAAGCACAGTTTTTGGCATGTCTATGTGTGCAGTTTCTAAACTGGCACTGACCAATGAGGGCTGAAATTTCAGGAAAGCCTGAATAAATGGCATCTTCGGTTAAATGCCACAAACCAAATTCACGAATCCCCGGTGAGTCAATCAGGGCACCACTTTGACCAAAGTCAATGAGTCGGGTTGATGTTGTGGTGTGTTGCCCAAGGGCAGAGTTTTCTGAAATGACATTAATTTTTTGAGCAGCATCTGGCAAAATGGCGTTGATCAGAGAGCTTTTTCCAACACCAGACTGCCCCACAAAAGCAACGGTTTCGCCATCAATTCTCTGTGCCAAAGTATTTACTTCGCCATGTGCATGGGTGGTCATGACCTCATAGCCTAGCTGTTGGTACTCTTGTAGCAAATTTTCAATGTGTTGCTGATTACTTGTGATTAAATCTGCTTTATTGAGCACCAATAGCGTTGGAATATTGGCATGTTGGCAGGCCACTAAATAGCGGTCAATGAGCATGGGTGCAGGCTCAGGCAGGACTGCAAATACAATCACAATTAAAGAAATGTTGGCTGCAACAGGTTTGACTTTGTGGTAGCGATCTGGGCGAGTGAGTAAAGATTGTCTTGGGTGAATGGCGGTAATAATACCTAAACCTGTATTGGGGTCGGCCTGCCATGTCACACGGTCACCTGTGACCAATAACTCAAGATTGGTACGGGTATGACAGCGCCACACACTGCCAAGCGTAATGGGTTTCCAAAATGGTTCAGGGTCATCTGGCCCAAGCACAGGTTTTTCAGGATGGACTTCAGGAACAGACAATGCTTTGACTTCAAGTTGACGACCGTAGTGTTGAACCACAAGACCTTCGAGGTCGTTTGAGGTATCTATGTCATCTTGTCGAGATTGGTGTTGTTTATGAATGCGGCGCTTTTGCTGATCGGTTAAACGTCGTTTACGAATGAGAGCCATTCAAACCCTAAAACAAAAATAGATAAACCGCAAAAATAGCATGAAGGCCATGACAATTACAGCCAAGACAGAATAAATTTGCTAATATTAATGTTTACTTAATGAATAAGCATTGATTTCATGAGCAGCACACCACAAACACGGTTGATTTGGATTGACCTTGAAATGACAGGGCTAGATACAGATAACGATAAAATTATCGAAATTGCGACCATTATCACCGATGACAATTTAAATATTCTGGCAGAAGGTCCTGTATTGGCAGTGCATCAGCCTGACACTATTTTAAATGCAATGGATGAGTGGAATACACGTCAACATGGTCAGTCTGGTTTAATTCAGCGTGTACGCCGTAGTACTTTAACCATACGTGATGCCGAACTGCAAACCTTAGAATTTTTGAAAAAATGGGTTGCACCGAAGTCTTCACCAATGTGTGGTAATTCAATTTGCCAAGACCGTCGCTTTATGCACCGTCTAATGCCTGAGCTAGAGCAGTTTTTTCATTATCGTCATTTGGATGTGTCTTCTGTGAAAGAACTAGCGAAACGCTGGCGTCCTGAAATTATGGATGGCTTGAAAAAAGAAGCTTCTCATTTGGCATTAGATGATATTCGAGATTCTATTCGTGAATTAAAGTATTACCGAGAGTATTTTTTCATCACCAATAAGTAATATATAGTTATAAATATGCCCTTGAAGTAAATGTACTTGAGGGCATATACATATATGTGGTTACAAAAACTTTTTGTTCCCACCATGCTTTTGTACTTAAAATATTTAGTATCAACTACAACCTTAGAAGAGTTGAATAATGCAAAGTAATAACCCTATTTTAACGCGTGTGGAAACACATGCCGATTATACACAGCCCATGAGCGTGCAAGGGGCTGTTGGTAAGTCAGTTTTGTTAACCGCTACATCTGCACTGGTAGGTGTTGCTCTATTTTTTTATTGTGCCCTTAACTTTAATGTGGGTATTGCTTATGCTGCCAGCACGGTTGGTGGTATTGGTGGTTTTATCTTGGCGTTGATTATTACTTTTAAGCCAAATACTGCACCGACTTTAGCGATTCCGTATGCTTTATTTGAAGGTGCATTTTTAGGTGGTATTTCGTTTGTATTTCAAGCCAAATACCCTGGTGCGCCACTACAAGCCCTACTGGCAACTTTTGCGACAACATTAGTGATGTTTGGTCTGTACCGTGCCAAAATTATTCGTGCCACTGAAAAGTTTAAAGCCGTTGTACTGTCTGCAACCATTGCGATTGCTTTAGTATTTGTGGTGCAAATGGTGATGAGATTATTGTTTAGCTCATCTATTCCATATGTATTTGAAAGCAATTGGTTGGGTATTGGTTTTGCTGCTTTTGTTGCGGTGATTGCTTCACTCAATTTAATTTTAGATTTTGACTTGATTGAAAGTGCAGCTGCACAACGTGCACCTAAAGCATTTGAATGGACATGTGCTGTTGCGTTATTGGCAACCCTTGTCTGGATGTATGTGTCATTTTTACGTTTGATTGGTTTAACTTCAAACGACTAACTAGACATACCATTGCGTAAAGCCATCTTTATTACTCTAATAAAGGTGGCTTTTTTGTGACTGAGGGCTAAAAAAATAAAAAAAGATGCTTTATGCAATTTATAAATTGCCTCAAACTCGACAAAATAGCATGTATGTATTAAATAACTTTAATGAGAGACCAGCACATGGCACAAGGATTACTCACAGGTAAGCGTTTTTTAGTTGCGGGCGTTGCAAGCAAATTATCTATCGCATACGGTATTGCACAAGCACTTCACCGTGAAGGTGCAGAGCTTGCTTTTACTTACCCAAATGAAAAGTTAAAAAAACGTGTTGATGATTTTGCAGCAAGTTTTGGTTCAACATTGGTATTCCCATGTGATGTATCTGTAGATGGTGAAGTAGATGCCGCATTTGCATCTATTGCAGCCCATTGGGATGGTTTAGATGGCGTGATTCACTCGATTGGTTTTGCACCTGCACACACTTTAGATGGTGACTTTACAGATGTAACTGACCGTGATGGCTTTAAAGTTGCACATGACATTAGTGCATATAGCTTTATTGAAATGGCACGTGCTGCAAAACCACTATTACAAGCTCGCCAAGGCTGCTTACTCACGCTGACTTATCAAGGTTCAGAGCGTGTCATGCCAAATTACAACGTGATGGGTATGGCGAAAGCATCACTTGAAGCAGGTGTACGTTACCTTGCGTCAAGCTTGGGTGCAGACGGTATTCGTGTGAATGCCATTTCAGCAGGGCCAATTCGTACTTTGGCGGCATCTGGGATTAAATCTTTCCGTAAAATGCTTGATGCCAACGAAAAGATTTCACCTTTAAAGCGTAATGTGACCATTGAAGAAGTGGGTAATGCTGCGTTGTTCTTATGCTCGCCGTGGGCTTCAGGTATTACAGGTGAAATCATGTATGTTGATGCAGGCTTCAATACTGTAGGTATGAGCCCTGCGATTATGGATGATGAATAATCAATCCTGATCTAAAAAAAGCGACCATTTGATGGTCGCTTTTTTATGTTTAAGTGGTCGGAATCGGGCGACCACCTAGAGCTTGTATGAGTGTGACATATGCGTTGTACTGGCTTTGTTTTAGATTGACTAAATTTAAGCGGGTATTTCGTGTGTTTTCTTGCTGATCAAGTACATTTTTTAAGGCAACTGCACCATATTTATACTGTATTAAAATCAGTTGTTCTGAGCGTTCGGACAGTGCAAGTGTGTCACTTTGCGCTTGGACTTGGTTTGCCAGTTGTGTTTGATTAGACAAGGCATTTTCAACATCTGCAAAAGCTTGGTATAGCGTTTGTTTGTATTGCAAAATGGCTTTGTCGTATTCAAGTTGACTGACTGCAAGATTATGTTTCATGTCGTTATATTGCAAAAAGGGCAGGCTTAAGTTTGCACCAAGTGTCAAAATTGGGTTTTTAATCAGCTCTGAGAGAGAGGTACTGCTTGTTCCCACATTGCTGGTTAAACTGATAGACGGGTAGTAGCTTGCCCGTGTGGCATTGGTATTTTCAAGGGTTTTACGCAAACGAAGCTCACTGGCTTGTAGGTCGGGTCTACGTGCCAATAATGATGCAGGTAAACCCGCAGTCATGCGTGGCAATGTGGTTTGTGGCAGTTGTTTTGGCTCGGA
Organism: Acinetobacter rathckeae; assembly: GCF_015627125.1. Classification (GTDB taxonomy): domain Bacteria; phylum Pseudomonadota; class Gammaproteobacteria; order Pseudomonadales; family Moraxellaceae; genus Acinetobacter; species Acinetobacter rathckeae. The sequence goes on from NZ_VTDO01000003.1 coordinate 279,151, forward strand.
AATACTTAATTGCTGTACGGGTATGTGTAGCAGTACGGCAAGTGCTGTACGTGTTTCAACCAAGCTTTGCTCAATACGGTTGAGGTTAGCTACTTGGCTTTGTACCGCTTGAGCTGCCTGTGTGGTTTCTAAGCCAGAGACTGCACCCAGTTTGTATTGTGTGTTGACCAATGCATTTAGTTGCTTAGAGTGTGCCAAACTTTGCTGTGCAGTAGTTTTACTTTCGTTCAAATAAGCCAATTGCCAGTACAATTTGGCTGTGGTTGCAATAAGCGCCTGAGCAGTGGCTTGTAAATCTTCGGCACTGGCTTTTGCTTCCCATTCAGCACTTTGAGTTTGGTGGGATAACTTGCCAAATAAGTCGAGCTCATAGCTCACACCCACACTTGCAGATACACCTTGGGCTTGGTTTGAACCATCTTGTAGGGTAAAGCGATGCCCTGTAGATGACGATGCATTGACTCTGAGCCCTTCTTGGCTTTGAGCTAACCCTGCTTTAAGTCGCGCTTGCTGTAGTATCATTCCCGCAATAGCAAGATTATGGTTTTCTTGTATCACTTGCTCAATGAGGTGATTGAGTGAGGTGTCATTAAAAAGCGTCCACCATTGGTCTGGGTAGTTGCTTTGAGGTGTGACTGGGTTGTTGTATGCAAAGGTGGGTGCTATAGCAACTTCAGGTGCTTTGTATGGTGTTTTCACCAATGCACTACAGCCAAACAGTACACCTGACATAACCAATACGCTGGCGAGTGTAGAAAGTTGATGTTTCATGTGATTCCTTATTCTCTAGCCAAAGCGGCAACAGGGTCGAGTTTTGCTGCATTTTTTGCAGGTAAAAAGCCAAACACTACACCAATAAGGGTAGAGCAAATAAATGCGGCCACAATAGATAGGGTAGAGTAAGACAGAGTAAATGCACCACCGCCCAATTGCGTGAGGAGCTGACCTAAACCGAGTGATAAAAGCACCCCTAAAATACCGCCCAATAAGCACACCAATACAGCCTCGATAAGGAATTGTTGTAAAATATCCCCTTGTCTTGCTCCAACAGCCATGCGTACCCCAATTTCTTGGGTACGTTCAGTTACGGAAACTAACATAATATTCATGACCCCAATACCGCCTACAATCAATGAAATGACTGCAATGGCAGACACCAGTAGTGTCATGGTGTTGGTGGTTTTTTCAATGGTTTGGCGAATGCTGTCACTGTTCATGGTATAAATGTCTTGTGCACCATGCCGTTGCGTGAGTAGATTAACAATGGCATTGTCGGCCGCATCTGTAGAGTATTTATCATTAATGAGCACTAAAATATTTCTTACATTTGACTGCCCTAAAATACGACTCATGACGGTGGTATATGGCATATATACATTCAGTGAATCACTCACACCTGCTGTACTTGTAGGTGGTGCAATCACCCCAATAATACGTGCAGGTACACTACCAAGTAAGATCACCTGACCAATCGGACTACGTAAATGTGAAAAGAACTGCTTTTGGGTGTTGGTATCAATGACAACATCTTGGGCACGAATACGTACACTGGTGTCATCAAAACCTTGTCCCTCTTGGAAGCTGAGTCCTTTTACGGTGAAGAAGTCACGTCCTACGCCGTTAATGGTTGCCGTGGCTTCATTTTCTTGAAAACGAATCACTTTAGAGGTGTTTACTAAGGGGCTAACAGCACTTACATAAGGCTGTGCTGCCAGTGCATCTGCATCACTTGGCACAAGGGTTTTAAAATTGGCAGTTTTTGAGTTGTCACCAAAGCCTTTACCTTGCATAACGGTAATGGTATTTGTGCCCAAGTTGCTAATTTCTTTTAAAATCTCTTGTTGCGAACCACGCCCAAGAGCAACCACGGTCACGACAGATGCAATACCAATAATAATCCCTAACATGGTCAAAAAGGTACGCATACGGTGTGCGTTCATGGCTAAAAGTGCCATACGAAAGGCTTCAGAGAGTCGATCTAAAGCAGAGCGAAAAGCAGATACTTTTTTACCTTTTTCTGTATTTGAGTTGAGTATAGCCTGATGTGAAGATGGGGTTTCGCTATCTTCAAGGGCTTTTTGTTCATTGGCTCGGTCGGCAATGACTTCACCATCTTTTAGCTCAATAATACGAGTTGCATTTTTTGCAACATCCATATCATGTGTGACTAAAATAATGGTGTGACCTGCGGCATTTAACGCACGTAAAATACGCATCACTTCAATACCACTATTGGAGTCAAGAGCCCCTGTGGGTTCATCTGCTAAAATGACATCACCACCATTCATCAGTGCTCGAGCAATAGATACTCGCTGTTGTTGACCACCAGAGAGTTGATTGGGGCGGTTTTGGGTTTTTTGCTCAAGCCCAAGGGCAGTGAGTAGTTGTTTTGCTCGTTCTTTGCGTTCATGAGATGCACTGCTGGCATACACTGCAGGTACTTCTACATTACTTTCTGCTGAAAGGTCATTGAGTAAGTGGTAACGCTGAAAAATAAAACCAAAATATTCTCTGCGTAATTGTGCCAATTCATCAGGTTCAAGTTGACCTGTTTCATGACCATTCACGCAGTATTGGCCTTGGGTTGGGCGGTCTAAAAAGCCCAAGATATTCATGAGTGTGGACTTACCAGAGCCTGATTGCCCAACAATCGCAACCAATTCACCTGCGTAAATACTCAGGTTAATGTTTTTTAACACTTGAATCGTGCTTTCACCCGCAGGAAACTCTCGAATGAGGTCACGAACTTCAAGCAATGCTTGTTGTGTCATGCTTACATTCCCATTGGTGGCGGTGTGTTCGTACGTTTACGGTTGTTATTGGCTTTCGCGTTGGCTGCAGATGAGTCACTGCTGTCTGCGATAATCACTTGATCGCCTTCTTTAAGCCCTGCAAGGACTTGCGCGCTAATACGGTTATTCATGCCAACGAGTACTTGCTGTGGTTGAGCGGTATTATTCACCAATACACGTACCATGCTTAGACTGGCTTGACCTGATTTTAATAATTCTTTTTGTGCCTCTGTTAAATCAAGTTTTTGAGGCTTGTTTGCTGTATTGGTTGGAGCATTTGGTGGCGTTTGTGGTGCATGATCTGTTTTTGGGGCACGTAAGTTGCTTAAGGCAGCAGAAGGTACTAATAATGCATCTTTAGCCGAACTCAGTACAATATAAACCTGAGCCGTCATGTTTATACGCAACTTCTGATCTGGGTTAGGTACATCAAAAAGGGCATTGTAGTAAATGGCAGTACTACTTGATGTGCTGGTTGAATCACTGGTAATTGAGTCAGGCGCAGGCTCAACTTGGCGAAGTGTCGCATAACGTCTTTTGTCGTCACCTAATGTGGTGAAATAGACTTGTTGCCCTTTTTCAATTTTCATAATATCGGCTTCGCTCACTTGTGCCTTAATGGTCATTTGGTTGAGCTGTGCGAGTTTCACAATGGTTGGTGCAGTTTGGTTTGCATTGACCGTTTGGCCTTCATTGGTCACAATCGCGACAATCGTACCATCCATTGGTGCAATGATTTTGGTATAGCTTAAGTTAATACGTGCAGTAGATTCTGATAAGTGTGCTTGCTCAATTTGAGCATCAATGACTTTAAGCTGTGCGAGTGCTGTTTTGTATTTGGCATCGGCACTTTCAAAACTGGCACGAGAGGTTGCATCTTGTGCAAACATGGCTTTTTGGCGTTTGTATTCTAAATTGGCTTCGTTCAGTTGAGCCTCTTGTTGTAAGCGTTGTGCTTGCAGACTTTTGATATTTGCTGCACTATTTTCTAGGTCATTGGCTTGCGTTACCGAATCAATTTTAGCAATGATTTGCCCTTTTTTGACTTGGTCACCAAGTTGAACATACATGTGTTTGACTTGACCTGAAACTTGAGCTCCGACATTTAGACTCTTACTTGCACCGAGTGTACCTGTCGCAAGGACTGTATTTTCAAGATTACCACGAACCACTTCTTCGGTAATGTATTGTGGTTGTCCATTCTTTGGTTTGAACCATTCCCATGCAAAGAAACAGAGCGTTGCAATGATTGCTATAACAACAATAAGGCGTATCGGTTTAATTTTTTTTAACATAGCGTGTTGTAACGTCAGCAAAAATGAAATATAGAAGGGTAGATTAAGTGAAAATAATGAATCTACTGTGAACATGTTGGATGATTATAAAATGATTTAAATGAGATTGATAATAATTATTATTTTAATTAAAAAGTGGCTTGCCACATAAAGTTGCAATGATTTGTAGTACAGTCAGATGAGCGGGTTGCTTATTATGACCTTTAATTGCAAGGTCTACATGTAACAGTAAGGCAGGCCATTGTAATAGGCTATGGGGTTGAAAACGTTGCACTGCTTGTTGGTACATTCTGACTTTATTTTGCCAAATACCGAGTTGTGTTGCTGACTGCGGGTCTTCAAATATTTGCATGAGAAGGCGCATTTCTTTATTCAGTAACCATAAAATTAAGCTCATAGGCTCATCTGTGGCCACTAAATACTGATAAATTTTAACAGATTGAGCAAAGTCTGCTTTAAGTAAGGCATCGCTTAAATCATAAATCGAATATCGCGACTGGTCTTGTAAGCAGTTGAGTAGTTCATCAATTGAAATATTTTTGTGTTCAGGGAATGTGTCACTGACACGAATCAGACTGTTTTTAGCAGCCAATAAATTATGCTCATGGTGTTCAAGAAGCCATTTCCATGCACTTTTTTCGAGTTGAATACCTACTTTTTTTGCTTCAAGTTCAAGTACATTTTGTTGGTCTTTTTCGTAGGGTAAGTGTAGGGAAACAACAACCCCATTGGCTTCGACTGTTTTAAAAAAACTACTTTTAAAGCCTGCACTGTCTTGTTTTGGCATGACCACAACAAGGGTATTTTCTTGAGGATCTTGAATAAAAAGCTTGAGCTGTTTGAGTGCTTGAGCATCGGGCTTAATATGACTATGTACTTCAATCGCTAATGCTTGAGAAAATAGCGATAGGCTATTGAGCGCTTGGAACACTTGTTTCCAATCACTGACATTTTGTATGTCATAACGCTGTCTTTCAATGTCTTGGCTTTGCCAGTGCTTACGAAACTGGTCAAGTAAATTTTGTTCTAAAAGTGGTTCTTGCCCATGTAAAATCCAAGCACCCAAGGCATTTTGGCTGTGTTTGAGTGCTTGGAAATAGTCAATTTTCATAATGAGACAAGAATGCTTAAATTACTTAGCGGTAACGGTGGGTAAACGATTAGTTGCAATTTGGCGAGCCATTTGTTGTGCAACATCATCCACCAAAATATCTTTTAAATAGCTTTCTTCGTTGTCATCTACGTTTACGGTTGCCACATTGTACTGATAGGTTTTTACACTACTTACTGTTCGAGGTTGAGTAATTACCTTGCCATTTTTATCTTCAATTTGGAATGTTGCATTGAGTTGCAAAATGACCTCAGCCACACGACCACTAAGTTTCTGACGACGATAGTTGTAGTCTAAAACGCGTAATGTGTACTGACTGGCGTTTGTAGTGACGTGTATGCCATTGCCCGTAAGATAGACAATGAGTTTTTCTTCAAGGGCATTGGCTTTGGTTGGTAAACTGAGTGCCATGTTGTTGTATGCAACAGGTGCTACATACGGGCCTTTACCTATAAGGTGAAAGCCACAACCGACCAAGCTTGCACTTAAACCTAAAGTTAAAACGACAGCTGCTAAACGATGAGTTAAGTGCATGCTTTTTCCTTTTTATACAACTAAGTTAACCAATTTATTTGGTACAACAATTTCTTTTTTCGTTGGACCTGTTAAGAACTGTTGAACCTCTGGTAGTGCTTTGGCTTGAGCAAGTATATCTTCTTTTGATAAACCAACTGCAACTTCTAGTTTACCACGCAACTTACCATTGACTTGTACCACAATCGTTTGCACGTTACGAGTTAAGGCCTGTTGGTCAACTTCTGGGAATTGATGCTTGGTTAAATCAATGCCAAATTGAGCCAATAGGGTTTGACTCAAATGCGGTGCAAATGGGGCAAGTAGCGTGAGTAAGCTCACGATCGCTTCACGTTCTACTGCAAAATCTTGCGCTGATGTTGCATTGAACTTCGCAATACTGTTTAAGAACTCCATTTGAGCAGCAATTGCGGTGTTAAATGCATGACGGCGTTCAAGGTCATCTGCAACTTTGGCAATGGTCTCATGGGTTTTTCTACGTAAGTCTTGCGCTTCTTTGCTTAAGTTTGCAGTATCAAGTGCAACATGTTCAACATTTTTCTCTAAGAATGTCGTGGTTAAACGCCATACACGTTTTAAGAAACGGTTTGAGCCTTCAACACCTGCATCTGACCATTCAAGTGATTGATCAGGTGGTGCAGCAAACATGGTAAATACGCGGGCTGTATCTGCACCATATTGATTAATAATTGATTGCGGGTCTACGCCGTTATTTTTCGACTTCGACATTTTTTCTTGGCCACCAATCACAACAGGCTGACCATCTTCTTTATAGATCGCAGAAATTGCACGGCCTTTCTCGTCACGTTCTAAAGTGACATCGGCAGGGTTGAACCATGTTTTTTTGCCATCTGCAGCCTCACGGTAGAACGTATCTGCCAATACCATGCCTTGCGTAAGCAAGTTGGTGAACGGTTCATTGCCTTGAACAACACCTTCATCACGCATGAGTTTATGGAAGAAACGTGCATACAATAAATGCAAGATGGCATGTTCAACGCCACCAATATATTGCGTCACAGGCAACCATGTTTGTGCCGCTTCTGGCTTAATCATGCCTTCAGCGAAATCTGGTGATGCATAGCGTGCATAGTACCAAGATGACTCTACAAAAGTGTCTAAGGTATCTGTTTCACGTTTGGCAGCACCGCCACAATTTGGGCATGTTGTTTCATAAAACTCAGGCATTTTGGCCAAAGGATTTCCTGAACCATCTGGAATCACATCTGTTGGTAATACCACAGGCAATTGTTCTTCAGGTACAGGCACTTGACCACATGATTCACAATTGATCATTGGAATTGGGCAACCCCAATAACGTTGACGAGAAACACCCCAGTCACGTAAGCGGAATTGTACTTTCTTATCTGCGAGTGCTTGTGGTTGTAGCTTGGCAATAAATGCATCAAAGGCTTGTTGAAAGTTTAAGCCATCAAATTCACCAGAGTGAATGAGAGTGCCTTCTTTACTACCGTACCATTCTTGCCACTGTGTTGGGTCGTAGCTTTCTTCTGCATGAACAGAAATCACTTGTTTAATATCTAAGCCAAAATTGTTGGCAAATTCAAAATCACGTTCGTCATGTGCAGGTACAGCCATGACCGCCCCAGAACCGTAAGACATGAGTACATAGTTTGCAATCCATACAGGTACTTCTTCACCTGTGAGAGGGTGCTTTACATATAAACCTGTTGCAACGCCTTTTTTCTCAGCTGTTGCCATGTCTGCTTCAGACACAGAGCCATGACGACACTCTTCAATAAAGTCGTTTAATTCAGGGCGAAGTTCAGCCGCTTTTTTCGCCATAGGGTGCTCAGCTGCAATCGCAACATAAGTCACACCCATGAGTGTATCTGGGCGAGTGGTATATACGGTTAAACCATCTTCATAAATACTGCTGTCGGCCGATGGAAAGGTAATATCCATGCCTTCAGAACGACCAATCCAGTTGCGTTGCATGGTAAGCACACGTTGTGGCCAGCCGTCTTGGAGTTGGTCTAAGTCGTCAAGAAGTTCTTGTGCATAGTCTGTAATACGGAAGTAATACATTGGAATATCACGTTTTTCAACCAATGCACCCGAACGCCAACCTCTACCATCAATCACTTGCTCATTGGCTAAAACGGTTTGGTCTATAGGGTCCCAGTTTACAGTCGATAATTTGCGATAAATTAAGCCTTTTTTGTAGAGTTGTACAAAAAGCCATTGTTCCCAGCGGTAGTATTCTGGCGTACATGTCGCAATTTCACGATCCCAATCAATGGCTAAACCTAAGCTCTTTAATTGGTCACGCATGTAGGCAATATTTTCAAATGTCCACTGTGCAGGCGCAACTTTGTGGGCAATGGCTGCATTTTCCGCAGGAAGACCAAATGCATCCCATCCCATAGGTTGTAGTACGGATTCACCTTTGAGTTGATAATAACGACTCATCACATCACCAATGGTGTAGTTGCGTACATGCCCCATGTGTAGTTTGCCACTTGGGTATGGAAACATAGACAGGATGTAGCGACGTTTGCCTTCTACTGTATCTGCAACTTTAAAAGATTTGCGATTTGCCCAGTCTTGTTGTACTTGGGGTTCAATCGCACCGGCTTGATATTCTGAATCAATATGTGATGTAGTCATAAAATTTAATCGACGACAAGGTGAAGTTATAAAATTACCGTACAGCATAGCGTAAAATACGGTAAAAAGTGAATCTTGTTTGTGATTAAAGTCTATCTTTTCATGTCTTTTATCATTGCGGTAGCTTTTCGGAAGAATTCGATCCAGCTATAGCGTTTGGTGTTGTAGCTGAGTTATTCGATATGGTTTCTGCTATAGGTCTAGGTGGATTTTGATCTGGCGGTAATGCTGAAGATGCAGATGAGGTCGTTTGGCCATACGTTTTAAAGATCGTGGTTTTTTTTGCATTTTGTGGTGGTGTTTGGCTGTAATGCGTGGTTCCATTGGCATCAATCCATTTGTAAATGTCTTGTGCATATGCTGTGGTGGTCAACAATAGTGTAAGCAAAGCACTATAAAGTTTTTTGGGGTTTGTCATAAGCCTGACCACGCTGGTATGAAAGGGTAGATAGAATTAAGGCAATCAATGAAATATAGCCTGAGGTAAAAATTACCAAAATTGGCCCTAAAAAACTATAAAAGGCAGGAAAATTTTCTTGTATGTGTTTTTATTGCAGAATAATTACGAAAAAGAGGCTTAAGCCTTGACATTGTATATTGAAACAACAAAAATGTTGCACTATCTTACATGATTTGATCACCCTTCAAAGAAATGTAGTTGCAATAGGCATGCACTCTAGCCGAGCTGTTATGTTTTAAAGTGTGTTTATCCCAGCATATTTTATATAGCCTGATGTGTGATTTCAGCGTAATCTGCTGTTGCGTCATAATTATTCCTGTTGCAAGATAAACCGTTTAGCTGTGCTGACACAAAAAAGCACAGTGGATATTTAGAATTAATCGTATTGTGTGTTGTAATTGCAGTACGGCAAAAAAATAGGGTGAATCACGTTGGAACTTCTTTCTGGTGGTGAAATGCTTGTTCGTGCACTTGCGGACGAGGGAGTTGAGCACGTTTTCGGTTATCCGGGTGGTGCTGTTCTACATATTTATGATGCATTGTATCAACAAGATAAAGTCAACCATTACCTAGTACGCCATGAACAAGCTGCAGGTCATATGGCAGATGCCTACTCACGTGTCACAGGAAAAACAGGTGTTGTGCTTGTGACTTCTGGGCCTGGTGCAACCAATACTGTAACACCAATCGCAACTGCCTACATGGACTCTATTCCAATGGTGGTGTTGTCTGGTCAGGTGGCATCACATCTCATTGGTGAAGACGCATTCCAAGAAACAGACATGATTGGTGTATCTAGACCGATTGTAAAACACAGCTTTCAAGTACGCCATGCCAGTGAAATTCCTGAAATTATAAAAAAAGCGTTTTACATTGCTGCAAGTGGCCGTCCCGGCCCTGTTGTGATTGATATTCCAAAAGATGTCACTAACCCAGTAGATAAGTTCGCATATACTTACCCTGAAAAAGTGAAAATGCGTTCGTATCAACCGCCGTATCGTGGTCACGCAGGTCAAATTCGTAAAGCCGTTGATGAGCTATTGACTGCAAAACGTCCTGTGATTTATACCGGTGGTGGTTTGGTACAAGGCAATGCATCAGATATTTTGACTGAAATTGCACACCTTTTAAATTACCCAGTGACCAGTACACTTATGGGGTTGGGTGGTTTTGCAGGTACAGACCCTCAGTTCTTAGGTATGTTGGGCATGCATGGCTATTATGAAGCCAACATGGCGATGCATAATGCAGATGTGATTTTTGCAGTGGGTGCTCGTTTTGATGACCGTGTGACCAATAACCCAAGCAAATTCTGCCCAAATGCTAAAGTTATTCATATAGATATTGATCCTGCAACTATTTCGAAAACTATTTCAGCACACATTCCAATTGTGGGTGCGGTGCAACCTGTATTGCAAGAAATGCTTGCACAGTTGAAGCAACTAAATGTGTCTAAGCCAAACCCTGAGGCACTGAGTGATTGGTGGGAGCAGATTAATGTATGGCGTGGGCATCATGGTTTACGCTATGAACCTGCTCAAAATGGCAACATGAAGCCACAGCAAGTGGTTGAAGCGTTATATAAAGTGACACATGGCGAAGCCATTATTACTTCTGATGTAGGTCAGCACCAAATGTTTAGTGCGCTATATTATAAATATGACCGACCACGCCAATGGATTAACTCAGGTGGTTTAGGCACAATGGGTGTCGGCTTACCTTATGCGATGGGTGCAAAGTTGGCATTTCCAGAGCAACAAGTGGTCTGTATGACAGGTGATGGCTCAATTCAAATGTGTATCCAAGAGCTTTCAACATGTAAGCAGTACGACATCAATGTCAAAATCTTGTGCTTAAATAATGGCTCACTGGGTATGGTTCGCCAATGGCAAGACATGAACTACGAAGGCAGACACTCGCAGTCTTATGTGAAGTCTTTACCAGACTTTAGTAAGTTAATGGAAGCCTATGGTCATGTTGCGATTAATATCACTCACGCAGATGAGCTAGAAGAAAAGCTACAAGAAGCCATGGCTATTCATGATAAATGTGTTTTCATTAATGTATTGGTTGAAGACGACGAGCATGTTTATCCAATGCAAGTGCCAGCACAGTCTATGAAAGATATGTGGCTAGCCAAAGGGGAACGTACAGCATGAGTATGAGACACATTATTTCGGTACTGATAGAAAATGAATCTGGTGCGTTATCACGTTTAGTTGGTTTATTCAGCCAACGTGGCTATAACATTGAAACATTGAATGTTGCACCAACCGAAGACGAAACATTGTCACGCTTGACCCTGACAACCTATGGTGATGACCACAAAATCGAGCAAATTACTAAACAGCTCAATAAACTGATTGAAGTGGTCAAAGTAATTGCCCTAAGTGATGGCGCACATATTGAACGAGAATTGTTGCTGATCAAAGTGAAAGCATTGGGTACAGCACGTGATGAAATTAAACGTACTGCGGATATTTTCCGTGCCACGATTGTAGATGTAACACCAACCACGTATACCGTACAAATTGTGGGTACAACTGAAAAGTTAGATGGTTTTATGGATGCACTCGCAGAAAATACCATTTTAGAAGTTGTTCGTTCTGGCGTGTCGGGTATCGCACGTGGCGAAAAAGTTTTAAGTATTTAATTAAAAAGATTTTTACTGGAGATAACACATGCAAATTTTCTATGATAAAGACTGTGATCTGTCAATTATCCAAAGCAAAAAAGTAGCGATCATTGGATATGGTTCACAAGGCCATGCACATGCATTGAACTTGAAAGATTCAGGTGTAGATGTCACTGTTGGTCTACGTGCAGGTTCTACCTCATGGAAAAAAGCACAAGATTCAGGTTTGAAAGTCGCTGAAGTTCCTGAAGCGGTAAAAGGTGCAGATCTTGTTATGATCTTAACGCCTGATGAGTTCCAATCACAACTTTACCGTGATGTGATTGAGCCAAACATCAAAGAAGGTGCAACGCTTGCATTTGCACATGGTTTTTCAGTGTTATACAACCAAGTTGTACCACGTAAAGATTTAGACGTGATTATGGTTGCACCAAAAGCACCAGGTCATACTGTTCGTTCAGAATTCCAACGTGGTTCAGGTGTGCCTGACTTAATCGCCATTCATCAAGATGCTTCAGGTAATGCACGTAATGTTGCATTGTCTTACGCGTCTGGTGTCGGCGGTGGTCGTACTGGTATTATCGAAACATCTTTCCGTGAAGAAACTGAAACTGACTTATTTGGTGAGCAAGCAGTTCTTTGTGGTGGTGCGGTTGAGTTGGTAAAAATGGGCTTCGAAACCTTGGTTGAAGCAGGTTATGCACCAGAAATGGCATACTTCGAATGTCTACATGAGCTAAAACTCATTGTTGATCTAATGTTTGAAGGTGGTATTGCAGACATGAACTACTCAGTATCAAACAACGCGGAATACGGTGAATACGTAACAGGTGTTGAAGTGATCAATGAGCAATCTCGTGAAGCAATGCGTAATGCACTTAAACGTATCCAATCTGGTGAATATGCAAAAATGTTCATTCAAGAAGGTGCTTTAAACTACCCATCTATGACTGCTCGTCGTCGTCAAAATGCAGAGCATGGCATTGAAGTGACTGGTAATAAATTGCGTGCAATGATGCCTTGGATCAAAGCAAATAAAATTATTGATAAAGACAAAAACTAATTTTTTGTATAGACATAAAAAAACCTGCAAATATGCAGGTTTTTTTATGTCTATACGTTTTGTCATGCCAGTATCATATGTTTTAGTTTATGATGATGCTATGGGTTTGATGCTGTGTTTTAAAAAGTAAATATGGGTATAAAAATAAACACAATCAACAGAGGTGAATCTGTGTTGAATATATTAAAAATGAAAGTATTGGCATTTGATTTACAATGTTGTATTTATTTAAATCAGTGGTCAAAACACCAGTCGGTTGCATCTTTTTTTAAGCTGATTAGCCGTTTAGGTGATGGTGTATTTTGGTTTGTGATGTTGGTCATGGTGTGGTTGTTAAAAGAACAATATGGCTATAAACAGATTATTTATTTGGCTTGTGCGAGTTTTTGTGCAACAGCACTGTACAAATTACTGAAAACGAAAACTTTACGTCCTAGACCGTACCAAGTACATCAGGTCATTGTGTTGGGTGATCGGCCACTAGATCATTATAGTTTTCCATCTGGGCATACTTTACATGCGGTATTGGCCACCATTGTATTTGGTTACCTTTCTCCAGTGCTTTTATATCTGATGTTGCCATTTATGGTATTGGTGGCGTTATCTAGAGTGATTTTGGGGCTACATTATCCAACGGACGTGTTGGTGGGGGCGTTGCTAGGTGTGGCTTTAGCTGTCATAGCACTGACGGTGGGCTATTATTGTCATATTTTGCTGTAAATCATTTATAATGTTTTTTGTACTAAAGATTGTGAGCAAGACATGGGATTACGTTGGACAGATACACTAGACATTGCCATTGAATTGTCTGAAGCACATGCAGATATCGACCCACAATGGGTACGGTTTACGGACTTACATGCATGGGTCTGTGCTTTACCAGATTTCTCAGATGACCCTACAAAGTCAACCGAAGGTTTGCTTGAAGCGATTCAAATGGCTTGGATTGATGAAGCAGACTAAAAAAACTGTTAAAAAATTGAAATTTTACACGTTGTAAGCTGATTATTTCGACTGACCTCGTTATAATGCGAAAAATTTTTGCTGTTTCTTTTGTTTAAGGAGCCTAATCATGGCAGTTGAACGTACGTTATCTATTGTTAAACCAGATGCTGTTGCTAAAAACCACGTGGGTGATATTTTTGCTCGCTTTGAAAAAGCAGGTCTAAAAATTGTTGCAACTAAAATGAAGCACTTGTCTCAAGCTGAAGCTGAAGGCTTCTATGCAGAGCACAAAGAACGTGGTTTCTTTGCTGACCTCGTTGCATTTATGACTTCTGGTCCAGTTGTTGTATCTGTACTTGAAGGTGAAAATGCAGTTCTTGCTCACCGTGAAATTTTAGGTGCGACAAACCCTAAAGAAGCTGCACCTGGTACAATCCGTGCAGACTTTGCTGTAAGCATCGATGAAAATGCTGCACACGGTTCAGACTCTGTAGCATCTGCTACACGTGAAGTATCTTACTTCTTTGCACAAACTGAAGTGTGCCCACGTACTCGTTAATTTGAGACAACGTGACCAGATAAGTGGTATACTACTTATCTGGTTTTTTGTTTTTCATACATTCACTTTTCGCAACACGCCCATCTCTCTCATCTTCAATATTGTTTAGGTAATATACACATGGCTCATGAAGCAGTTGGTTCATCTTTAGTGGTTGATGAACAAAATAATGCCACATTGCATCAGCCGACCAATGATGCAACGCCAAAAATCAACCTACTCGGCATGTCACGTGCAGAGCTCGAACAATTTTTTGAAAGTATTGGTGAGAAAAAATTTAGAGCAGGGCAGGTCATGAAATGGGTACATCAGTACTTTGTGACCGACTTTGCCGAAATGAGTAATATTTCAGGTAAATTACGAGAAAAATTAGAAAAAGTATGTGAAGTCAAAGCACCAGAAGTGGTTCATCGTAACTACTCGAAAGATGGTACACGTAAGTGGGTTTTTCGTGTGGGTGAGGGTTCTGGGTCTTTGGTTGAAACCGTATTAATTCCCGCAGATGATAAAACAGGTGCACGTAAAACATTATGTGTGTCATCGCAAGTGGGCTGTGCTTTAGATTGTTCATTTTGTTCGACAGGTAAGCAAGGTTTTCAGCGAGATTTAACTTCAGACGAAATTATTGGTCAGTTGTGGGTTGCTAACCAGTCTTATATGGAAGATGTGGCCGTTGCTGATCGTACACGCTCGGTCACCAATGTAGTGATGATGGGTATGGGTGAGCCATTACTCAACTTTAAACCTGTTGTGAAAGCCATGACACTGATGTTAGATGACTTTGCGTATGGTATGTCTAAACGCCGTGTGACGTTGTCGACATCTGGTATTGTACCGATGATTGATAAGCTGGCAGAACAGCTTGATGTGGCTTTGGCAATTTCTCTACATGCACCAAATGATGAGTTACGTAATGAGCTTGTGCCAATTAATAAAAAGTATCCATTGGCTCAACTGATTGCATCTGCACAGCGTTATATTAAAAAAGATGGTAACGAAAGTGCACGTAAACATGTCACGATTGAATATGTTATGCTTGATGGTGTAAATGACCAACTTGAGCATGCACATCAAATGGTCAATTTATTGAAAGAGTTACCAAGTAAAATCAACCTTATTCCTTTTAACCCGTTTCCACATGCGCCGTATGGTCGTTCAAGTCGTAATCGCATTATGGCATTTCAAAAAGTGCTTTCAGATGCAGGATTTGTATGCACCATTCGTCAAACGCGTGGTGATGATATTGATGCTGCCTGTGGCCAGTTGGTTGGGCAAGTGGCAGATCGAACACGCCGTGCTGAACAGTGGAAAAAGAAAGTTGCACAACAAAATGAGATTGTACGGTCTCAAGGTTGAGCAATGATAAAAAGCCATGGTGAAAAAACATGCGTGCAATCAAATCTTTAGTACATGGGTGTGTGGCTGTTAGTGTGTTTTTGCTTACAGCTTGTCAATCAACAGGAGATAAACTTAAAGTAGATCCAAAAAAATCTGCTCAAGTTCGCACGCAAATGGCAGCTGAGTATCTTCGTACAGGTGATATTGATGCGGCTAAGCGTGAGTTAGATGAAGCGCTTAAAAAAGACAGCACTGACTCGACAACTTATATGATGATGGCGGTGTTGTTACAACAAGAGGGTAGCCCTGTAAATGTTGCCAAAGCAGAAGGCTATTTTAAAAAAGCGATTGCTTTAGACCGAGCAGATCCACAAATTAGAAATAACTATGGTTTTTATTTGTATCAAACGGGTCATTTTCAAGATGCAATCAAAGAGTTACAAATTGCAGCCTCTACTTTAGGGTATACTCAGCGTGCTTTAGCTTTTGAGACATTAGGGAAAACCTATCAGAAGCTAGGTGATATTGTTAGTGCTGAGCAAAGTTACCAAAGTGCAGTGAAGGTGAACCCAAACGCAGACTTTGCTTATCAAGCACTTGCAGATATTGCTTATCAGAAAGCACAATACCCTAATGCATTAGCACTTTATCAAAATTATGTGCGTGTTGTTGGCATGAATAACCAAACGAATGTGGCACTTTGGTTAGGAATTCGCATCGCGCACGCAAATGGTGATAACATTACCCAGCAGGTCTTGGCCAATCAACTACGAGCAAAATATCCAGATAGCCAAGAGTATCAAAATTATTTGCAACAACAGTACAATACTGAGGCGGTATGGAAGTAAATCCAAATTCACAGCAATCGGCAGGTACACAATCAACCTCAAACAATTTAGGGAATATTCAACGTCCTGGTGAATATTTGCGCCATGTCCGTCTTCAAAAAAAATATGAGTTGGCTGATATCTCTTTGGCATTAAATATGCCATTGCGTACATTGGAAGCTTTAGAGAAAGATGAATATACTGCGTTACCAGAAGCGACCTTTATTAAAGGATATTATCGTACCTATGCACGGCATTTAAATGTTGATGCATCTATGATTATTCAGCGTTTTGATGAAATTTATCAAAACGATACAGGTTTTCATGCTGAACATGCATTAAATGATTCACCGATTAAAATTATGGGGAAATTGCCTGGATCGAATAGCGGTCGTAACCGTAAATGGCTAAAGCGAATAGTTGTTTTAATCGTGATTGCATTACTCATTTGGGTCGCAATGCTTGCGGTACAAAATTGGTCTAACAAAAAGAAACAAGAGCAAGCAACTGCAAATCCATCAAATGTGCAAGTACTTTCATTAAACCAAGACAGTGATATGTCGGGCGACAAGTTGGAAATTAAAATTTCAGAACCGACTTCGCTCAGTATTATTGACTCTACGGGTAAAGTCCTTGCGAAAGGTCGACAAACACAAGACCTTACGCTCAATGGTCAGACGCCTTTCCAAATTCAGTTGAATGATGCCAAAGCCGTGTCATTAAACTTAAACGGTGAAGCGATTTCATTGTCTCCTTATACCGTAAACGGCAAAGCAGATTTTCGTTTATCTCGTTAAAAGATACAGTCGAGCAACGTAACCATGATAGTAAACCCGATCAAACGCCGACCAACACGTAAAATTCGTGTCGGGTCGGTTTATGTTGGTGGCGATGCCCCGATTAGCGTACAAAGCATGACTAACACAGAAACCTGTGATGTTGATGCCACTGTTGCACAAATTCAGCGTTGTGCTGATGCAGGTGCAGACATCATGCGTGTGTCTGTTCCATCTATGGAAGCAGCCGAAGCGTTTGGTGCCATTAAAAAACGTGTGAATGTGCCATTGGTTGCAGATATTCATTTTGACTATAAAATTGCACTCGCTGTTGCAGATTATGGTGCAGACTGTTTGCGAATTAACCCTGGTAATATTGGTTCGGAACAAAAAATACGTGAAGTAGTTGCAGCTGCTAGGCATCATGGTATTTCAATGCGTATTGGGGTGAATGCAGGATCACTTGAAAAAGACTTACAAAAAAAGTATGGCGAGCCAACAGGTGAGGCCTTGCTTGAGTCAGCACTGCGTCATATCGATATTTTAGATCGTCTAGACTTTCATGAGTTCAAAGTCAGTGTAAAAGCCTCTAATGTATTTTTGACGTTAGATGCTTACCGCTTATTGTCAAAGCAAATTGATAACCCATTACACTTGGGTGTGACAGAAGCAGGTATTTACCGTACAGGTACAGTGAAATCTGCTATTGCACTCGGTGGCTTATTACTCGATGGTATTGGCGATACTATGCGTATTTCTTTGGCGGCACAGCCTGAAGAAGAAATTAAAATTGGTTTTGATATTTTAAAATCATTGAGTTTACGTTCAAACGGCATTAACTTTATTGCATGTCCGAGTTGTTCGCGACAAGAGTTTAATGTCATTCAAGTCATGCAAGCCCTTGAAGAGCGTTTAGAAGATATTCGTACACCAATGGATGTGTCTGTGATTGGCTGTAAGGTCAATGGGCCTGGTGAGGCGAAAGAGGCAGATATTGGTGTGGTTGGAGCGAGCCCGAGATCGCTTGTGTACCGAAATGGTGATAAAAGCCATCTTATAGATACACATCAGTTGGTTGATGAAATTGAGTCAATGGTTCGTCAACGTGTAGAAGAGCTTGAAGAAGCTAAATCCAAAGAAATTATTCGTAGTTCATCATCATGAGTTCAATTGTAGCAATTAAAGGTTTTAACGACATTCTTCCAACACAAACAGTAGCTTGGAGAAAGTTAGAAGTATATTTAGCATCGTTAATGGATGCGTACGGCTATCAGCAAATTCGTCTGCCACTGGTTGAAAATACAGGCTTGTTTAAGCGTGCGATTGGTGATGCAACAGATATTGTTGAAAAAGAAATGTATACCTTTTTTGACAAAGGGAATCCGCCAGAGTCTTTAACTTTAAGACCTGAAGGAACGGCTGGTTGTGTCCGTGCATTGCTTGAGCATAACCTACTGCGTGGTGCAACACCGCGTGTGTGGTATACAGGGCCAATGTTCCGCTATGAAAAACCTCAAAAAGGTCGTTATCGTCAGTTTCACCAGTTTGGTGTGGAAACCTTTGGTGTAGCAACACCAGATATTGAAGCAGAGCTGATTTTACTGACAGCACGTTTGTGGAAACATTTAGGTATTGCAGATAAAGTGCAACTTGAGCTCAATACACTGGGTGAGTCTGATGAGCGTACAGCCTATAAAAATGCGTTGGTTGATTATTTAACGGTACATAAATCTGAGTTAGATGAAGACTCACAACGCCGTTTAACCACCAACCCGTTACGTATTTTAGATTCAAAGGATGAGCAAACACAGCGTATTTTAGCGACAGCACCGCAATTGCATGACTTTATGCAAGAAGAAACTTTGACGCATTTTAATACGCTAAGAGGGTATTTAGACCAAGCGGGTATCGCATATGTTGTCAACCAAAAGCTGGTACGTGGTTTAGATTATTACAATAAAACGGTATTTGAATGGACGACAACCCATTTAGGCTCACAAGCGACAGTGTGTGGTGGTGGCCGTTATGACTCACTCGTAGGGCAGCTTAAAGGTAAAGCGAACCAGTCTGTACCTGCTGCAGGCTTTGGTATGGGCTTGGAACGTTTATTACTGTTATTAGAGCAGTTTGCCACACCTGAGCCTGTACGCGACTGTGAGGTGTTTTTAGTCACAGATCCACAGTGTCAAGCACAAGCATTATTGTTTGCAGAACAACTTCGAGATGAATTAGAGCAAGCCAATGCAAAAATTCGTGTTAAAGTAGGCTCGCAGGGCAGTATGAAAAGCCAAATGAAAAAAGCAGACCAGTCAGGTGCAGTTTATGCCATGATTTTTGGTGAGCGAGAGCAAGTTGCTCAACAAGTTGCGTTTAAGCAATTAGCAACAGCAGAGCAAACAGATGTTAAGCTGGCTGATGTGGTTTCATTTTTGCTTCAGCAATTTCCATCATCTCGCGTTTAGTAGTAAGGATCATGACATGAGCGCACTCACAGAAGAAGAACAGTTAGATAAGTTTAAATCGTTAGGCAAGAAGTATGGTTCTTCTGTCGTTACAGCGATTTTAGTAGCACTGATTGCTTTTTTTGCATGGAATTATTGGCAAAAAAACAACCAAGTTGACTCACAAAATGAAACAGCTCGTGTACAGCAACTCATGGATCAGGCGCAAGTGGCCCCTTTGAGCGATAAAACTGCATTAACGAATTTAATGCGTTTGTCTGATGAAATTGTAAAAAAAGATCCTAACTCTGTTCAAGCGATTCAAGCACAGCTTATTTTGGCAAAAATATTTGCTGACCGTAATGATTATGTTGCCGCTGAAAAAGAGTTACAAAAAGCACAAACTGTAAAGATAAAAGATGAAGGCCTGATGGCTTTGGTCAATTTACATTTGGCTTATGCACAAATCGCCAATAAAAAATACGATGATGCACTAAAAACACTTGATTTAGTGAAGCTTGATTCATTTAAAGGCACTGTAGATGAAGCACGTGGTGACATTTATGTGTATAAAAATGATACACCAAATGCGAAAATTGCGTATGAGAGTGCTTGGAAGGCTGCGGTTGCACGTAAGCAACAACCACAAATTTTACAAATAAAACTCGAAAGTGTTGGTGTTTTAGTAGATGATCCTCATATTGAAACTCCAATTTTGAAAACACAAGTGGACGAATCTTAAATGCATAAAAAATTTAAAATACCGTTTGCGTTAACTATTTTAGCAGTTGCGCTTGTTGGCTGTTCAAGTAATAAACCTAAGGTTGAAAAAATAAAACCAAACCCGTTGCCTAAACTGGTACAAGCAAAAAGCTTACAACAAGTTTTTTCTCATAGTGTTTCTGCGAGCAATAAAAAAGATCCTTTACGCTTACAAATGGCGGTAGATCAGGGTGTTATTTACTTTATTGACCCTAAAAAAGGCACAGTTGATGCATTCCAAGGCAATAAACAGCTTTGGTCGAGTCAAATTTACAAAACTGGTGTGTTGAGTGCTGGGCTTGAAGTTGGGCAAGGTACAGTCATTGCTGGAAACCAAAAAGGCGAGCTGTTTGGTTTAGAGCAAAGCACAGGCAAAATTTTGTGGAAAGCACAATTGTCTGGGCCAATTATTACGCCGTCGCATATACAGCTCGGTCGTGTGATTACAGTAACAAATGATGGCAATGTCTATGCACATGATGTTGCAACAGGTCAGCAGTTATGGACATATAAGCTACCAAATGTAGCACTGAGCTTACGTGGTCAAGCAACCCCTGTTCAACTCGACCCGAATAATGTACTTATTGCGACAGCAAACTCATATGTTTACGGTATAGATGTTGTGAGTGGTGTACCACGATTACAACGCCGAGTATCTGTTGCTGAAGGCCGTACAGATATACAGCGTGTTAACGATATTGATGGCGACCCTGTCATGATGGGTCAGTTCCTTGTGACCACAAGTTACCAAGGACAAGTCACTGTAACAGACTTACAGCAGCAACAAGTGGTTTGGACAGACAATGCAAGTAGCAATAAACGTCCAGAAGTAACGCGTGATGCAATATATATCACTACCACAGATGGTAAAGTCATTGCTTACGGATTGCTTACAGGGCAAAAACTGTGGGAAAATGATCAACTATTACATCGTAATTTAAGTAACCCTGTATTATTGGGTTCAGATCTTGTTGTGGGTGACTTTGATGGTGCACTTAGCCTCATTGACCCAACCACAGGAAAAATCACAGGTCGTTCAACAACCAAGGGTGAAGTGACTTCACTGCGTGTTGTAGACAACCAACTTTATGTTTCAACACAAAAGGGCGCATTAAGCGTTTGGCAGAACCGTTAACTTATGAAACCCGTAATTGCGCTGATTGGGCGTCCTAATGTCGGCAAGTCGACATTATTTAATCAGATTACCAAAAGTCGAGATGCTCTTGTTGCAGACTTTGCTGGTCTTACACGTGACCGTAAATACGGTGATGCAACCTATGATAATAAATCCTTTATTGTTGTAGATACGGGCGGTATAGGTGAAAGTGAGCTAGGTATTGATGCCTATATGGCTGAGCAGTCTAAAACTGCAATTAATGAAGCGGACATCATTGTTTTTGTTGTAGATGCACGTGCAGGACTATTAGCATCTGACGAGCAAATTGCACGTGAGCTGAGAACACTTGGTAAAAAAGTGTACTTGGTTGCCAATAAAGTTGATGGTGTACATGCTGAAGCCGCTGTTGTTGAGTTTTATCAACTCGGCTTTGGTGAGCCGATACATGTTGCTGCAAGTCATGGACGTGGTGTTGCGCAGATGCTCGAGGATATCTTAGAAGATATTCCAGAAGATGAAGACACAGATGTACTTGACCAACAAACTGGTTTACGTCTAGCTGCGATTGGTCGCCCGAATGTGGGTAAATCAACACTGGTTAACCGTTTGTTGGGTGAAGACCGCGTTGTTGTCTTTGATATGCCTGGTACAACACGCGACTCTGTATATATTCCTTATGAGCGAAATGAGCGTAAATATACGTTAATTGATACTGCGGGTGTACGTCGTAAAGGTAAAGTCGATGAAACAATTGAAAAATTTTCGATTGTAAAAACTTTACAAGCCATTAAAGATGCACATGTTGTGGTAATGGTCATTGATGCACGTGAGGGTATTGTTGAACAAGATCTTCACTTGATTGGTTATGCTTTAGAAGCAGGCCGTGCTATGGTGATCGCCATTAATAAATGGGACAATATGTCTGAGTATGACCGTAAGCAGGTTAAACTTGATGTAGAGCGTCGTTTTGGTTTTATTCCTTGGGCACGCGTACATTTGATTTCTGCGCTTCATGGTACTGGTGTAGGTGATTTATATCCATCGATTCATCGTGCGTATGAGTCTGCAAATTTAAAAGTATCTCCTTCTAAACTCACGCAAATTTTAAATGATGCAACAGATCAGCACCAACCACCAATGGTGAATGGTCGTCGTATTAAAATGCGTTACGCTCATATGGGTGGACAGAACCCTCCTACGATTGTTATTCATGGTAATAAAGTTGATAAAACGTCAGCGGACTATCGTCGTTACTTAGAGAATGTATTTCGTAAGGTATATAAGCTCGAAGGTACACCTGTTCGAATTGAGTTTAAGACGTCTGAAAATCCATTTGAAGGTCGTAAATCTCAAATAGATGAGCGTGTTGCTGCGCGTCGTCGTCGTTATGTACAAAACTTTAAAAAGGCTGAAAAGAAATTTAAACGTTAATTTTTTTTGCAGTCTCCAAAAACCAAGCACTATCGCTTGGTTTTTTTTACAAAAAAAATGTTCGTATTGTTTTTGTATCTGTAGTGATTTGGTTATAATTAAGTTTTTATTAAGTATGGATTAAATGTGAACTTAAAGTTGCAAGTTGAGCAACTATTTAGAAGTGTTGCGACATCAAAGTTTGATGCATTAGAAAAAATTCCAGCCATGCAACGCCGTAGACTCTCTCCACTTGCCAAATTGGCATTAAATAGTGCATTCAATGCTTTATCTAATAATAAAGTAGACTATATTGTTTGGGCTTCTCGATTTGGAGATGAGGCCAAAACACTTGCAATTTTACAAGATGTATTACAAGGCGAAACACCGTCACCGACTCAATTTTCAGTATCTGTGCATAATGCAATATCGGGCTTATACTCTATTTTAAGAAATGATCACACAATATCTACCAGTTTAAGTGCAACATGGCCTGAGGCTGTGGTTGAAGCATATGCATTTTTAAAAACCCAACCATGCGCAAGTAAAGCACTGATTGTTTATTATGATGCACCTATTCCAGATGTATATGTAGACTTAGATACTTTTGAATCATTTGCACTTGCAGGTATTGTGAGTTTAGAACAACCAAATATTATTTTAAATGTAGATAAGTTAAGTGTTCTAGACCCTTATAACAATACGGTTGAATTTGACGCTTTTTGGGAAGATAAATCCTTACTACAGTCCAATCAGGGAGTCTGGGAAAGGTGTTAAAGAAAAAATTAAATTATGTTTGGCGTGTTGGCGCAACAGGCTTCAGTTTTGGTGTGGGTGGTGTTGCGATTGGTACTTTGTTAGGGCCAATACTTAAGCTAAAAAAATTAGATAAACAAGAAAGGGTTGCTGTGACCCAAACGGTGATTAAACAAAGCTTTTATCATTTTGTGGAAATGATGGTGAAGCTTGGCATTATGACCTATGACGTTGAGGGAATAGATAAACTCAAAGAGAGTCAACAAGAATTAGTCATTGCAAATCACCCGACATTAATTGATGTAGTTTTAATTATTGGTTTAATGGAGCGGGCAAATTGTGTGGTGAAACAAGCCTTATGGAAAAATATTTTCACAGCAGGCCCTGTGACCAATGCAAACTATATATTGAATCAAGGTTCTGAGCAATTTATGAATGATTGTGTGGCACGGTTACATGAAGACAATGCTGCATCATTGGTCATTTTTCCTGAAGGAACACGAACAATAAAAGAAAAGAAAATCAATGACTTCCAAAGGGGGCGGCAAATATTGCATTGCGTGCAAATGTACCTATTCGCCCTGTCGTGATTACATGTAATCCATCGACACTCAGCAAAAATGAAAAGTGGTATCACATTCCTGATCGGCCTTTTCATATTTCTATTCGTGTATTGGATCCAATTTACGTTCAAGATGTTGTTCCTCAGCTTGAGGTGACACCAAAAAATGTACGTCTTTTAAACCAATATCTTTATCAATTTTTTAATCAAGAGTTATCTAAGTAATGAGTGGTCTTGCAACACAATTAAAGCAAATGATTATTGATGTTTTAGCGCTTGAAGATATAAGCGTAGATGATATTGATAATGCAGCACCCCTTTTTAATGAGGGTTTAGGCTTAGATTCTATAGATGCTTTGGAGTTGGGGCTTGCTCTGAAAAAGCGTTATAACATTCATTTAAATGCAGAATCAGAAGATACTAAAAAATATTTTCAATCTATTAATACATTAGTAGAGCTGGTTGAACAAAAAGGCACATGTTAGAGATATTATTATGTTAACAGAAGAGTATATTTTAAATCAGTTACGTGAGTGGATGGATGAGTTGTTTGAAATTCCACCAAGTAAAGTCAATATGGATTCTAATTTATATACTGACTTAGATGTAGATAGTATTGATGCTGTTGATCTGGTTGTAAAAATCAAGAATTTGACGGGGAAAATGGTTCAGCCCGAAGATTTTAAGAATGTCAGAACCGTACATGATGTTGTGTTGGTCATACAAAAAATGTCTGCTGAATGCGAGGCATAGTTCCTGTCTTAACTGGCATTCTCTTGGCACTTTACCCATTTTTAATGGGTTGGTGTTTGTCGCATGGCTATGTGTGGCAGGTGAGTGTGTTGTTATTGGTTCTAGGTGTACTACGTGTTGTTGTACAAAAAAAGAATAATCTGCTGTGGCCTTTAACATGGCTTGCAGTGATTTGTGGTGGTTTAAGCTTGGTGTTCCAATCGACTTTAGGGCTTAAGTTTTATCCAGTAGTGATGAGCCTTGGTGCACTGTGTGTGTTTTCTTATACGTTATGGAAACCACCATCAATGATAGAGCGTTTTGCTCGTGTTTTTGAGCCAACACTTCCTGTAGAAGGGGTAATATGGACGAGAAAAGTGACAGTTGTATGGTGCATTTTTTTTGCACTCAATGCGGTTTTGGCACTGTGTACAGTCTTTTTTTTCCCTATACAGGTTTGGGTCTTATATAACGGTTTTATTTCTTATTTAATGATGGGGGTGCTGTTGCTTGGTGAATGGATCTTCCGCAAAAGGCAACAGAAAATTCATAATGAATCATATTGATTACGCGAATCACATTTTATGTTGGGATAGTCTTTTAGCCCCCATTACATTTTCTGAATTTTGGCAAGATGTTGAGCAACAAGCAGGTATTTTATCTAAAAACCCATCGGCTGAAATGGCACTGTGGGAAACGGATAGCTATGACTTTTTAGTTTTGTTTTTTGCGGTGCTTACGGCAGGCAAAACTTTGATTTTACCGCCAAATCGTATTGCCACTTTAGAACAACAATTAAAAGATCAAGGCGTATGTTTTGTTGAGCGACAACCTTCTCAGCAGTTTATGTCTATAGATTTTGAATTATTAGAGCAGTCTAAAATTGTTTTCTTTACCTCGGGGTCTACAGGTCAGCCAAAGCAGATTGTGAGAAATTTAAAACAGCTCTTGAATGAAGTTGTATGTTTGGAGCAACATTTTTCTTTACCTAAACAAAGTGTAGCGATTGCAACAGTCAGTCATCAGCATATTTATGGGTTGTTGTTTAAATTATTATGGCCTTTAGTTACGGGTCGAAGTTTTTATCGTGAGCAATTACTTTATCCTGAGTATGTGACTCAGCTACAGCATAAATTAGTTGAAAAAGATCTTGATAACCATCTGGTTTCTAGTCCTGCATTGTTAAAACGTTGGTCAACGGATATTGATTTAATTGCATGTGCATCTATTTTCTCGTCAGGTGGAAAGTTAGACACAGGTATTCGAGCAGGTATTAATGTAGATATTAGTGAAATTTTAGGTAGCTCTGAAACAGGTGGAATTGCTTATAAAAAATGTGATGATGCATTATGGCGTGCTTTTCAAGGTGTAGACATTGGTGTTCTTGAAGATCAACAGCTTCATGTGCGTAGCATGCACGCGATGAGCACCGATTGGGTACTTACTGGTGATCGTGTAGATGTATTTCCAGATCAATGTTTTAAGTTATTAGGTCGTGCAGATCGGATTATTAAACTTGAAGAAAAGCGTTTAAGTTTAGATTCAATAGAACAAGCCATTTTACAACTTGATGAAATTGAGCAATGTCATGTATTGGTGGTCGAACATGAGCAACGGCAAATGTTGGCTTGTGTTGCAGTTTTATCTGAAGCATTTCAGTCAGTGCCGAAAGCAGGCTTGGTAGCTGGTTTGAAAAAAGAGTTGGATGGTTTGCTTGAAAAAATTGCAATCCCTCGCCGTTGGAGGTTTTTATCTAAAATGCCTATAAATAGCCAGTCAAAGTTAAATCGCCAAAACTTAAAAGCACTCTTTGATACAAACTTATATCCAGTGATTTTATCTGAATATACAGAGCAAGATCAGTATTGTTTTGAACTAGAATTTATGGCCGATTTGGTGTGTTTTAAAGGTCATTTCCCAAATTATCCTATTTATCCTGGTGTAGGTCAAATTGCATTTGTTGACTATTTTGCAAAGCGAATTTGGTCAGATTTAAATTGGTGTTGTGGCTATGAGCAACTCAAGTTTCAAGAGGTCATTCAGCCAAATCAGGTGATTGTATTGACGTTATCTAGAAAGGAAGAAAAAGTCAGCTTTAAAATACGTATCAATGATAAAACATTGGCTTCAGGCCGTTTGGTATATGAGTGTCAATCATGAAAATGGTCTTTATTATTCCTGTTTATAATCATCCACATTATTTAAATGAGTTGATTGATCATTTAAAAAGTTTTAATCATGACATTATTGTTGTTAATGATGGCAGTAACCCTGAAACATCACAAATATTACAAAGTATTGCTCAACATCAGTCTGTGATATTAGTTGAACATGCTCAAAATTTGGGTAAAGGGCAGGCGGTTATGAGTGGCTTAAAACAAGCCGCACGCTTGGGCTATAGCCATGCATTACAACTCGATGCGGATGGACAACATTGCTGGCAAGATATTCCTAAATTTTTAGAAGCAGCACAGCAAAACCCTACAGCAATGGTGATTGGACAACCGAAGTTTGATGCTTCTGTACCTAAAAAACGTTTGTATGGACGTTATGCCACGCATATTTGGGTATGGATTAATACGTTGTCTTTAGACATTAAAGACAGTATGTGCGGTTTTAGAGTGTATCCGATTGATGCCAGTTTAAGCATTATGAATAGGTATCGGCTACGCCCACGTATGGGATTTGATAGTGAAATATTGGTGTATTTAAAATGGGACGGAACACCAGTTATTAATATTCCAACAGAGGTCATTTATCCTGAAAATGGCATTTCACATTTTAAAGTGTGGGATGATAATGTTGAGTTAACCAAAATGCACACATCACTTTTTTTTGGCATGCTTGCTCGTTTACCTAAATTATTGCGTCATCACATAAAAGGTTAGACGGAAATGGCAAAACCACGTTGGAATGAAGTGAAAGAAAAAGGTGGTATGTTACCTTTACTGCTTATTTTATGGTTATACCGTTTAGGTGGTCGCTGGCTCATTCAGTGTATTTTATATTTTATTGTGCTGTGGTATTGGTTATTTTCGACAGCATCAAGAAAAGCCTCTCTAGATTATTTACAACGACTACATGTCTTTGCAGGTGAGCATTCGCCATTTTCTCATGCCCCAACCATGAGGCAAACCTATGCTCATCTCATGAGCTTCTCACAGTCTATTTTAGATAAAATCGAAGGCTGGCTAGGAAAGTTTTCTCAGCAAGATTTACAGATTACAGGCCATCAATCTTTGAGTCAGCACTACAAAAAAGGGCTAATTTTAATTGTTTCCCATTTTGGGAATATTGAGCTTTTACGTGCAATCAAAGCCGAGCATGTGCAAAAAATTAATGTGTTGGTTTATCAAAAACATGCCTCTAAATTTAATCAATTTTTACAAAAAATTAGTGACAAAGCCAATATTAACTTAATTTCTGTAGATGAATTGGGGGTTGAAACCGCAATTTTTTTAGAGCAGAAATTAGCACAGGGTGAGTGGGTGCTTATTGCGGCTGATCGCGTACCAATTCATTCTAACCGAGTTCTCAGTATTGATTTTCTAGGTGAAGATGCTTTATGGCCACAAGGGGCTTGGATTTTAGCAAGTTTGTTGAAAGTGCCCGTGGTTGCCGTGTTTTGTTACCGTGTTCAACAAACATTTGAAGTACATATTCATCCAATGTCTGAATGTTTACAGCTACCTCGAAAAACAAGAGAACAGGCATTGAACAACATCGCAACACAGTATGTTCGATTGGTCGAGCAACATTGCCTGCGTGTACCTTATCAGTGGTTTAATTTTTATTATTTTTGGAATAAATAACTATGCACATATTAACCGTGGGTGAAGTGCAACTCACTATTGAAGATATTGTTGCTGTTGCAAAGAATGGCTGTCAGGTTGCTTTACCTAAAAGTGTGGCTTGGAATGAAAAAATTCAGCAAGGTGCAGACTTTTTAGATGAACTTTTAAAAAAAGACGGTGTGATTTACGGTGTGACTACAGGGTATGGTGACTCTTGCTTAGTTGATGTGCCTATACATCAAGTCAATGAATTACCACTACAGCTCTCTCGCTTTCATGGCTGTGGTTTGGGTGAAAACCTTGATGTTGTGACTGGTAGAGCTGTCATCATTACTCGGCTATGCTCACTGGCTCGTGGGTTTTCAGGGGTATCTTTAGCACTACTTCAACGCCTTGTTTGGATGCTTAATGAGAATGTGATTCCCATGATTCCTTCTGAAGGGTCTGTCGGGGCAAGTGGTGATTTAACACCATTGTCTTATATTGCAGGTGCTTTGGCAGGTGAGCGAGATGTCTATGTTGATGGTCAGATTGTGCCCATTGCTCAAGTTTACAAAAGTCATGCACTTGACCCAATTGTGTTAAGACCCAAAGAAGGGCTTGCACTCATGAATGGCACAGCTGTAATGACTGCGATCGCGTGCTTAAATTATAAAAGAGCAGAACAAATCAGTTTGGCAAGTACCTGTATTACTGCATTAAATGTTTTGGCATTAGATGGTAACGCCAGTCATTTCGATGGAGTTCTATTTGCACAAAAGCCTCATGTTGGACAACAACATATTGCTACACAATTAAGGGCGTTTTTGTCATATCAGCCAGACCAAGCGCATCAAAGCTCACGCTTACAAGACCGATATTCGTTACGTTGTGCACCCCATGTGATTGGCGTATTTGAGGACTCTAAAGTCTGGTTGCGTCAATTTATTGAAAATGAATTGAACTCAAGTAACGACAATCCATTAATAGACCCAATAGAACAGCGTGTATTACACGGTGGACATTTCTATGGCGGTCATATTGCACAAGCCATGGACAGTTTGAAGTTAATGATTGCCAACATTGCAGATTTGATGGATCGTCAAATGGCACAGTTGGTCGACCAAAAAATGAATCATGGCTTACCACGCAACTTAACAGGTGCAACAGCAGAGCGACTGCCTTTAAACCATGGTTTTAAAGCAGTACAAATTGCCGTTTCTGCATGGACAGCAGAGGCACTGAAACAAACGTTACCTGCCTCAATCTTCTCAAGATCAACAGAATGTCATAATCAAGATAAAGTCAGTATGGGCACTATCGCTGCTCGTGATGCGACTCGAACAATGGTGTTGACTGAACAAGTGATCGCTGCTTTAAGCTGTGCGGCAACGCAAGCAGTGTATTTAAAAAATGTAGCCGTTTCACCACAATTACAACACTTTATTGATTGGACAAAAGAGACATTTCAATATGTGATTGAGGATCGCCCATTGCAAGATGAATTACAGCAATTGGTTGATCGTTTAGAAAATCTAGAATTGTTAGCACAGTGGGAGAGTGACAATGCATATTGATGTTGAAATGGAAATCCCTTTTCATGATGTAGATACCATGAATATTGTTTGGCATGGGCACTACATTAAATATTTTGAAATTGCACGTTGTAAACTCCTCGATTTATTTGGCTACAATTATAATGATATGCTCGAGTCTGGTTATGCTTGGCCTGTGATTGATAGTCATGTGAGGTATATTCATGGTATTGAATTTCAACAAAAAATTAGAGTGCGAGCCATACTAAAAGAATGGGAAAATCGTTTAAAAATAGACTATCTTATATTTGATGCTAAAACAGGTAAGCGTATGACCAAAGGTTATACCACACAGGTCGCAGTTAATATGCAGACCCGTGAACTGTGTTTGCAGTCACCGAAAATACTGTTTGATCGTTTAAATGCGTGGGATCTTTTTGTGGATACTGAAGCATGAAACAGATATTTATTCTTTTTTTCAGTTTAATGCCTGCATGGGTTATGGCTGATATAGGGCAAGCGCGAAGTGTTTTTCAACAGTTAGCACAGATGCCTGCAGTACGTGCACATTTTGAACAGCAAAAGAGCATGGCGAGTTTAAATCGAACATTTAGCTCACAAGGTGAGGTTTTATTTAGTCAACAGTACGGTGTGTTATGGCAAATCAAACAACCAGTACAGGCTGACTTGATTGTAACTGAGAAAAAGCTGATACAAAAAACCCAACGCACCATGAGTGAAATGAATATTCAGCAATCTGAATATGGCTCAATGGCCACGCTATTTTTACAGCTGATGGCAGGCGATGAAGCAACTTTGGTCAAAAACTTTAATCTAAATTCGATAGAAAAAAATAACGACCAATGGAAAATGCAATTAACACCGAAAAATGCTTTGTTTAAAAAATTGTTTGATCGAGTTGACATGCAAGGTACGAAATATCTTGATCAAATTGTTTTGCATGAAAAAGAGGGTAATTCGACCACAATTCGTTTTAGACAACAGTCAGCACAACCACAACAGTTAAATGTACAAGAATATGCACTTTTCCAATTGGCAAAATAAACTTACTTATCTTTGGGTATTGTTTTTACTCATTGTTGGCATTCTAACCGCTGTATTGTGGATGAATCAGCGGATTCATATTCAAGCCAATATTTTTGCTTTGCTTCCAGATGCCGAACAAAATGTGAGTTTGCAAAATACACAGCGCTATATGGGCGATCAGCTGAATCAAAAAGTGTTTGTTGTACTTGATGCAAAAGATGCACAGTCACTCGATCAAGCGACACAGTTGATCACGCAGGCGGTAAAACACACAGATGTATTAAAGCCGATACAACATCAGTTTGATGCAGATCAGTTTGGTCAGACATTGTTTAAACACCGTGTCGGGTTGTTAAGTCAGGCAGATATTGATCTTTTAAAAGATAAAGATTATGCATCTTTGACTGAACACAGTGTATTGCAGTTTTCTAGCCCCGGCATCCCCATAACAGCAACACTTTTAAAGCAAGATCCATTGTTATTGTTTCCTCGTTATTTAATGGGGTTAAGCGAATTACAAACACAAAATAATATACGCTTAGAACAAGGTTTTGCGACAATACATGATGATAAAGGCTTTTCTAGATTAATTGTTTTGGAGCTAAAAAATAGCCCTTACAATATTGATGATCAAGAAAAAACCATGCAGTGGATTGCTACACAAAAACAGGCACTCTCTGATCTTTCTGTTCAAAGCCATTGGACAGGAACGCTAATTTTTGCAAGCTTTGGCACACAGTCTGCACAAAATGAAATTTCTACCATTGGCTTGGGTTCAAGTCTTGGTTTGATCTTTTTGGTCTGGTTTGGTTTTCGTTCCTTACGCCCAATGCTCACAGAATTTATTGCCGTGAGTAGTGGCTCATTGGTGGCTTTTTTCATTACACATTTAATTTTTAATGAAATTCACCTGATGACATTAGTCTTTGGGGCAAGTTTAATTGGTGTGTGTGTCGATTTTTCTTTTTACTTTATGGCATTGCAGTCACAGCATCGTCAGCATGATGGCTTTAGCATTTTAAAACCGTTGCTCCCAAGTTTATTCATGGGGCTTATGACCACAATCGTGGCATATTTGGCATTGAGTTTTTCTCCATTTCCGGGTTTTAGGCAAATTGCTGTCTTTTCCATGGTGGGATTAGGCGCTGCATGGGTCACCAGTATTTTACTTTTACCAAGATTACCTGCATTAAATGCAGAACCTGCTTTGAAACGTTTGGCTTGGATTGGTGCTGTGAGAACCAAGTTCCAACAAAAGAAGACTGTGCGTTATGGCGCAATTCTTTTTATTGTCATGACTGGTTTTTGGGGTGTTATTCATTTAAGTGTAAATGATGATGTGCGTAATCTGCAAAGTATGAATGATCAACTCAAGCAAGAGGATCGTTATGTTCGTGAGCGTTTTGTACAGCCTCAAACAACAGATTATTTTATTATTGAAGGGAAAAATACAGACCAGCTTGAGCAAAATTTAATAACAACACTAAAGACATTAAAGACCAAAGGTGATGTTGAAAATTTTCAAGCTTTGGGGCAGTGGTTGCCAACAGCTCAGCAGCAAGAAGACAATAAAAAACAATTAATGAATTTGTCACCTACTGTACTTGAAGGATATGCACGTGCAACGAATATTCCTATTAATGATCTTTTAGCATGGCAAAAACAGCTATACAATCAGCCAATACTGAACGTTGCAGATATGCAAACGCATCCTTTATTTTTTTTACAGCAAAATAAAAATGTACGCCTTGTTTTAGTCCAAGGAAAACCTAGTGTTCTTAAGGCTTTACAGACATCACAAGTTCATTATCAACAGCCGATACAAACGTTATCAGATATGTTTAAAGACCATAGACAACAGGCAACCAAACTTTTGATTTATGCACTGCTTGGGCTTGCGATAGGGCTTGGTGTTATTTATGGTCTAAGTGCGATTGTTCCGCTCATGTTGCCTGTCAGTATGGCACTGCTCACGACTTTTGCAGTTCAATCGTTTTTAGGTGTAGAGATTAATTTATTTAGCCTCATGGGCACATTTCTTATTTTGGGTATTGGAGTCGATTACGCTATTTTTTATCGACATGGGCATGACCATAGCAAAGTTGTGGGAATGGCATTGTTTTTATGCATGTTGTCGACACTATTGGGCTTTGGTTTATTGTCTTTTAGCAATACATACGCCATTCATTGCTTCGGTTTAACGGTGTTATTGGGGGTTATTTTTTCATTTGTTTACGCAACGTTGTTTACGGTTTCTGATCATCACCATCAAATTCTAAAATCTTTAAAAAAAGGATAAATACATGATTGAACAAACAGACATTATTATTATTGGGGCGGGGCCTTCTGGAAGTTCTGCAGCGGCTTTATTACGTAAAAAAGGCTATGCTGTAACAATTTTAGAGCGTCAACATTTTCCACGCTTTAGTATTGGTGAATCATTATTACCACAGTCTATGGTATTTTTGGAAGAAGCGGGCTTGCTCGATATTGTACGTGAAAATGTTGATAAATTTGCTTTCCAATATAAAAATGGAGCGAGTTTTCTGAGAGGGAAACAAACCAGTTTTTATGATTTTAGAGAAAAGTTTACCGCAGGGCCGGGTACAACATGGCAAGTCAGAAGAGCGAATTTTGATCACCTTTTAGCCCAAGGTGCACAAGCCTTAGGTGCAGACATTCGCTTTGGTCATGAAGTGTTAAATGTAGATGTAGAATCTACACACCCTATATTAACGATTCAGACTGAACAACAAGAAACGTATCAAATACAGGCTAAATTTTTATTGGATGCCAGTGGTTTTGGGCGTGTTTTACCAAAACTTTTAGATTTAGAAAGCCCTTCTAATTTTCCTGTACGCCGTGCGCTGTTTACACATGTTGAAGATGGCATTGTAGATCAGGCTTTTGATCGAGAGAAAATCTTAATTACTGTACATGAAAAAGACCATAGAGCATGGTATTGGACCATTCCATTTGCTGATGGCCGTTCATCATTTGGTGTGGTTGCAGAGCAAGATTTTTTTGATAAGTATGGTTTTGAAGACAGTACCCCTGAAGCGTTATTGAAACGTATTTTAGCAGACGACCCTGCATTGTCTGGGGTATTAAAGCATGCAAAATTTGATATACCTGTACGTACGTTGGTTGGCTATGCGGCAGATGTGAAGCACCTTGCACAGCATAACTATGCACTGTTAGGCAATGCAGGTGAGTTTTTAGACCCAGTATTTTCATCAGGCGTGACGATTGCCTTAAAGTCTGCAAGTTTAGCTGTGCCATTGGTCGAAAGAGTGTTACAGGGCGAGACCGTAGACTGGTTTGAGGAATATGAAAAACCTTTGCGTCAAGGCATTGATGTCTTTCGTGCATATGTAGAAGCATGGTATACGGGGGAATTTCAAGATGTTGTTTTTTCTACATATCAGAAAAAGAATATTCAAATCCAGAACATGATTTCGTCTTTGTTGGCAGGCTATGCATGGGATACCAAAAACCCAATCCATAGCAATGCAAAACGCCGTTTAAGTGCGATTGCTGAATATTGTCGAGAAGGTGAAAGTGAAGAAGAGCATGCATTGTCTTAAAGTATTGTTGATTGTTGGGTTGGCTATACTCTGTATGGCTTGCCAAGCACCGAAAGTACAAGGTCTTAAGTCAATCGCTTGGCAGATTGAGCCACATTATCAGCGTCAAGACATGTTGGAAATGCAATGGAAAAAGACCACGTTTAGCCTATTGCTGTATCAAGAACAAAAGGCAGGTGTACTGTCAATGTTGGGTTTAAGCTTAACAGGGCAACCACTTTTTCAGCTCACGTTCGATGGTAAACAGGTTTATGTTCAACAACGTATAGATGCTATGCGTTTACTACCATTTGATTTTTTAGTGAGAGATATTTTGTTCGCCACTTATTCTAATTTTCAATCACAAAATAGTAATGTTACCTTTGAACAATCTAAAAAGTATATTGATATTAACAACGTACGTGTTTTAAATATTGATATCCAACCACAGCAAGTGGTACTTCACAATGTACAAGTACCTTATAGCATTGTATTTAGTCAAATACCTGAAGGATTAAAATAAAATGGTCGCAGTGGGTATAGCGTGTGGTATAGGCTTATCAAGTTTGGGTGATGATGTAAAAGCGGCATTAACTTCATCTGAAAATACACTGACTTTAAGGTCTGATCTGCTTGCAGATCAGACGGTGCAGGTGGGTGCATATCAGGGTGATTTGTATAGTGCTGAATTACCAACAGCCATGAAGGCGATTGATTCACGAAATTTTCGTTTAGCATTGACTGCGCTTGAAAAAATCAAAGATCGTGTAGATGCTCATATTAAAAATATAGATCAAAACCGTCTTGCGGTCATTGTTGGTACATCAACATCAGGTATTGCTGACAATGAACCTGTTCTTAAACAATATTTTGAGCAGAAAAATGTTGCTGTGTCATATAAGAAACAAGAGATGGGTTGCTTAGCGAGAGGGCTACAAGCACACTTGGGCTGGACAGGGATTGCGTATACCATTTCTACAGCATGTTCATCGAGTGGAAAAGCATTTGCCGCAGGACAGCGTTTAATTGAAGCTGGGCTTGCTGATGCGGTGTTGGTTGGTGGAGTAGATACACTATGCCAGTTAACACTCAATGGTTTTAATAGCTTAGAAAGTCTGTCTAGTCAACAGTGTCAGCCCTGTGGTCAACGCCGTGATGGAATTAATATTGGTGAAGCAGCCAGTTTATTTCTACTCACGAAAGACGTTGCTCCAGTTATGCTCATGGGGCATGGGGAGTCTATGGATGCATGGCATATTTCAGCACCACACCCTGAAGGCATAGGTGCACAATCAGCTATGTGTAGAGCTTTAGATGCTGCTGCAATTTCACCATCTTGTATTGATTATCTTAACCTACACGGTACTGCTACACCACAAAATGATGCCATGGAGATTCACGCTGTTCGCCAAGTGTTTGGAGAAAACAATGTGGCTCTAAGTAGTACTAAGCATAAAACAGGGCATTGCTTAGGTGCGGCGAGTGCACTCGAAGCATATATTTGTTATCGCATTTTATTAGATCAATCGTGGCTTCCTTTACATCAGTCAGGTGAAATAGACATGCAATTAAAAGATCAGAATTATGTGCGAGATTATAAGATGAATAAACCGATATGTTATGTGATGAGTAATTCATTTGCATTTGGTGGTAGCAATGTGAGTCTTGTTTTTGGGATATCTAAATCATGAATGCAATAGATTATATTCCACACCAAAAACCAATGGTCTTTATAGATACCGTGACTACAGTCACTGAGAACAGTATAGAAGCATCATTAGAGATTACCTCTGAGCTGATGTTTGTTCAAGAAGAAGGTTTACCTACATGGGTTAGCATAGAAATTATGGCACAAACCATTAGTGCGTATGCTGGTTTTCAGGGGAGTAAGTCTGAGCGTGCGCCAAGAATTGGGTATTTGTTAGGTACTCGGAGAATGGTCTTGCCGATGGCTTATTTTACTTTAGGAAAAACATTAAAGATTCATGCTCAGCGTGAATACTCACATGAGGGTTTGGGGCAATTTTTGTGTGAAATAGAGTATGAAGACCATAAGATTTCCGCACTGCTGAGTGTGTACGAACCCGAAGAAGGAATGAGTTAAATGAAAAAACGTATTTTAGTGACAGGTTCAAGCCGAGGCATAGGACGAGCTATTGCTTTACAACTTGCCAGCGCAGGTTTTGATGTGACGGTGCATGCTCGTTCAAGCCAAGCAGATGCAGATCAGGTTACACAGCATATTCAGCAGTTGGGCCAAGAAAGTCATGTACTGATGTTTGATGTGAATGATCGGGTGCTATGTAAGCAGGTGTTGGAGCAAGATGTAGAAAAGTATGGGGCATTTTACGGCATTGTGCTGAATGCTGGTTTGGCAAGAGATGCTGCTTTTCCAATGTTAGAAGATAACGATTGGGATGAAGTGGTTTCTACATCACTCAATGGATTTTATAACATTATTAAACCATTGATTATGCCTATGATTCACCTTAGAAAAGGTGGCCGTATTGTGACATTGTCATCTGTTTCTGGAATTGCTGGTAATCGAGGCCAAGTCAACTATAGTGCAGCCAAAGCAGGTTTAATTGGTGCAACCAAAGCCCTTTCATTGGAACTGGCCAAACGTAAAATTACCGTGAACTGTGTCGCACCAGGCCTCATAGAAACAGATATGATTACAGAGGAAGTCAAAGAACACGCTATGAAAATGATCCCAATGCAACGCATGGGGCAAGTTGATGAAGTGGCAAGTTTAGTTAAATTCCTTTGTTCAGATGAAGCCTCTTATATTACTCGGCAAGTGATCTCTGTAAATGGAGGTATGGTCTAGTGAAGCGAGTTGTTGTTACTGGCATGTCGGGTATTACTTCTTTGGGCGAAAATGCAGATGATATCTTTAAACAGATGGAAGCTTGCAAAAATGGCATTCGCTACATGAACGAGTGGGAGATCTATCCCGATTTACGTACACGTTTAGCAGGACCTGTCGATCATTTTACAGTGCCAAAGCATTTTACCCGTAAAGTGATGCGAGGCATGGGACGAGTTGCCTTAATGTCGGTGATTAGTGCTGAAAAAGCATTGGCAGATGCACAGTTACTAGACCATCCAATTCTTCAAAGTGGTGAAACAGGTATCGCTTTTGGCTCATCTGCAGGCAGTGTAGATGCTGTGTGTGAAATGGGAAGCATGATCCTTGATCAGACCATGGACAAGATGAATGCCACAACGTACATTCGTATGATGGCACATACTAGCTTAGTCAATATGAGCGTTTATTTTGGGATTAAAGGCTTATCTTTACCGACATCAAGTGCATGTACATCGGGCTCGATGTCGATCGGCCAAGCCTTTGAAGCCATTAGGTATGGTAAGCAAACAGTCATGCTTGCTGGTGGTGCAGAGGAGCTAAGTGCACCAAGTGCAGGCGTATTTGATGTGTTACTGGCAACCAGTATGATGAACGATACACCGTCATTGTCACCAAGCCCTTTTGATGCAGATCGTGACGGTCTTGTTGTTGGTGAAGGTGCAGGCTGTTTAATCTTGGAAGAGCGAGAGCATGCTATTGCACGTGGTGCACATATTTACGCAGAAGTTATGGGTTACGGTAGTAATAGCGATGGAACACATGTGACACGCCCAGATCAAGACAGTATGGCGAGATGCATGCAGTTGGCGTTAAAGTCAGCTGATCTGAGTGCAGAAGATATAGATTATGTTAATGCACATGGTACAGCAACAGATCATGGTGATATTGCAGAAACGCAAGCTACGCAATCAGTATTGGGTTATAAACCGATTAGCTCATTAAAAAGTTATTTTGGCCATACACTTGGTGCATGTGGTGCGATAGAAGCATGGCTGAGTATTGAAATGTTACAGCGTCAACAGTTTATGCCAACGCTGAATCTAAAAACAGTTGATACCAACTGTGGTAAACTTGACTATATCGTGGATCAACCACGTGATATTAAAGCAAAAACTGTAATCACGAATAATTTTGCATTTGGCGGAATTAATACGTCTATTATTTTTACAACAGGGGATCATCATGATTAAAAAAGTATTATTGAGCATATGTATGCTTGCTGGTGTGACAACGGTTCAAGCTGCAGATAAAATACATCAGTTAAATTTTAATGATGCAGTACAAAAAGCTGTTTCTGATGGTACGTTGGACGGTACAGTCAAGTTTTATTTGGCAGATACAAAGTCAGGTGGAAAAGTTCTTCAAAAAGACATCATCACCAATAAAAAAACCAATGGTTTTGCGAAGTCTGCTGAAGAGTCATGTGATTGGGTGTTACGTTCAGCACTGATTCAATTACAAGATGTGGCTAAACAACGTGGTGGTAATGCTGTGACAAACATTGTGAGCTATTATAAATCTCATGAAGTGAAAAGTACAACGACTTATGATTGCCATAAAGGCATGGCCGTTGCTGGTGTTGCTTTGAAAGGTGATATTGTAAAATATTAATTTCTTTCTAGATGAATTGAGATATTAATTTTAACGCTATAACGTGTAGGTGAAGTGAGTGTTATTCATCAAAGGGAGCTACTTAATTTCACTGAAGCGTGTTACATAAAAATAGTATCTGTACTTGTTGCAATATCATTATGCTCATAACAATGTATTTGTTATGAGCATACGTTTTTTTAAGTCGCTATTTTTCAAGATAGGTGAGGCATTCTCAAATGAATGATCGGTATGAGCTAAATGGGTTTATATATAAACAATGATTTATTTAATGTATAAGAAAATTACCGATATTCTTTGTATAGAGGATACAGGAAACCTTCGCCTAAATACTCAGCAACGTATGCAGTTACAAGACTATCGCAATAAGCAATTACAACAACAACTCACACAGCCATTAAAAATAGAAATCAATACGTTTGGTAAGCCTATCAGTTCACAAATGAGTTTTAACCATTCACATAGTCAGAGATACTATGCTTTGGCATATAGTCAAAGTGTATTGAATGTAGGTGTCGATATTGAAGATTTTTCTAGAAATGTGCGCATGAAGGCGTTGGCCGAACACTGTTTTCATGAAGAAGAACTTTTAATGTGGAAAAAACTTGGTGAAGATCGCACCTTTTGGTTTCAAGTATGGACAATTAAAGAGGCTGTACTTAAAGCCCATAGTTTAGGTATTCGGTTAAATTTAAAAACTTTAAATACTCAAGCACACCCTGAAAATTTAGAAGGGATTGTTGATCATGAAAAAATAGGTCGCTTTTATTATCAAAGTTTAAAGTTAGAAGAGTCTATGCTTACAGTTGCAAGTGATAAAAAGTTTGAGATTCAGTGGATATAAAGTATTGAAGTAACTAGTATAAAAAATGCGCCCTATGTATAGAGCGCATCTGCTTGATTCAAAGTAGTAAGCTTAAGGAATATTATGGTGCTCTTCTTCAAACTCTGGTTTAACTTGCACAAGGAAATCTTGACGGTTAATACCACGCCATAGTGCAAATGCTGTTCCAATATAAATTGAAGAATAAGTACCTACAAAAATACCCACAAACATGGCTACAGAGAACCAATGCAGGCCATCACCACCCAAGATCATCATAGCCACAACCACAAGAGTTAGTGTCATAGAGGTATGGAATGTACGTCTGAGGGTTTCTGTTAACGCACTATTAATCACTTCTGTTGGTGTTGCTCCACGAATTTTTCGGAAGTTTTCACGAATACGGTCAGAAACGACAATATTATCGTTTAAAGAAAAACCAATCACAGCCAGTACTGCAGCCAAAACGGTTAAGTCAAATGGCCACTGCATCAGCGCAAATATGCCTAAAATTGCAATGATGTCATGGAATAATGACAAAATCGCACCCATTGCAATTTTAAACTCAAATCGAATGGTGACATAAATCAGCATTAATAGGAGGGCAAGTGCGACAGCACCTGCTGAGCGAAGGTATAGCTCATTTCCTACCTGACCACCAACCGAGTCTACTTTGTGTAAAGTCCCCGTATTGTTTGGTAGCTGCACTGCTTTAGACAATGTGTTGTTTAAGTCTTCAACTTTAATCTCTTGTACAGGCATACGCACCAGCAGGTCTGTATTACTCCCTAAGGTTTGTACAACGGTATGTTTAAAACCAGCACTTTCCAATGTTTGTATCAGTTGCTCAGGCTCTACCGCTTTTTGATAGGTCACTTCTGCAGCAATACCACCAGTAAAGTCTAGACCAAGGTTAAGCCCTTTATAACCAATGAAAAATAAGCTGGCAAGCGTGATTAATATTGAAATAATCGCAGCAGGTTTCGCAATTTTCATAAACGGAATAATGCGTTCACTTTCTGACGTACTGTACTGTTTTTCAGGTTGAGTCGCTTTGGTCATCATAATCTCCTTAGATACTCAACTTTTGTAAGTTACGGCGCTTACCGTAAATCAGTTGTACGATGGCACGAGTCACAGTAATTGCAGTGAACATTGAGCAAATAATACCAATCATGAGTGTAACCGCAAAGCCTTTGATTGGACCTGTACCAATGGCAAATAGAATAAATGCCACAATGAACGTCGTAAGGTTCGAGTCGAAAATAGTATTATAGGCACGGTCATAACCTGCAACAATCGCTTGTTTAGGCGATGAACCCCATTGCATTTCTTCTCGTATACGTTCACAAATCAGTACGTTTGCATCGACAGCCATACCAATGGTAATGACAATACCTGCAATACCCGGTAGGGTTAATGATGCACCTAACCATGACATGACGGTTAAAATCATTGCAAGGTTAAATACCAATGCAAAGTTGGCAATTAAACCAAAGACACGGAAGAATACCACCATCCAAATGGCGACTAAAATAAAGCCCACTTGAGTAGATAAAATACCTTTATCAATATTTTCTTGGCCTAAGCTTGGGCCAACAACACGCTCTTCTACAAAGTACATTGGTGCAGCAAGTGCCCCAGAACGTAACATAAGTGCAAGTTCAGCAGCATCTTGTGGTGAGCTTAGACCAGTAATTCTAAACTGTGAACCTAGCGTTTGCTGAATTGTTGCCGCATTAATCACCACTGATTCTGTATACGGGGTGCGAACTTCTGTTTGAGCACCTGTTGTAGGGTCTGTCACATAGCTAATTTTTTGTTTATTTTCAATAAACAATACAGCCATACGTTTACCAACAGCACTACGAGTAGCATCAGACATCAGTTTACCACCCGCACTATCTAGTGTGATGTTCACTTCTGCACCGCCAGAATCTTGACTTAAGCCAGACGAAGCATTTTGTACACGTTCACCTGTTAAGATACGGTTACGTTGTAGTAAAAGTTGACGACCGCTATCTAAAGATTGATAAGCAAAAACTTCTGTGCCTGCTGGGAGTGGCTGATCATTATATTTGCCTGTGTATGGGCTAATAAATTGATCATTTTGGTTAGCAACAAGTCGAAACTCTAAGTTTGCAGTACGACCTAATACACGTTTTGCTTCTGCAGTATCTTGTACACCCGGAAGTTCAACTACAATACGGTTGCTCCCTTCAGTTTGTACAACTGCCTCAGCCACACCTAACTCATTAATACGGTTACGTAGAGTCGTGAGGTTTTGGTTGACTGCATAAGACTGAATTTCTTGTTTACGTGCATCGGTGTAGGTTAAACGAAGTGTCGGGCCTGTATCTGTTGCAAGTGCTTGCTGTGTGTATTCATTGCCATTGCGTCGTAAGAAGCCCATAGCATTGTCACGGTCAGCATTGTCTGCAAAAGCAATCGTAATGGCGTTATTATTGAGTGTTAAGCTATTAAACTTAATATTATTATCACGGAATTGACGGCGGATATCTGTTGTTGAGGTATCCATACGTTGTGCAATGGCTTTATCCATATCCACTTCAAGTAAGAAGTGTACACCACCACGTAAATCTAGGCCGAGTTTCATTGGTTTTGCACCAATTTTTTGTAGCCATGTTGGAGTGGTTGGTGCAAGGTTCAATGCCACAACGTAGTTATCGCCTAAACCACGGCGTAAAGCATCTTGTGCTTGTAATTGCACGCTCGTGTTATTGACACGAAGTAAAGCAGCATTATTGGTAAAGCTGTTGTCGTGACTTTGAATGTTTTGGCTTTTGAGAATTTGCTCTGCTTTTTGTAAAACAGATTGGTCGATGCTCGTGCCAGCCTTAGCTCCCGAGATCTGCACGGCAGGTTCATCTGGGTACAAACTTGGCAGTGCATACAATGTACTAATCACTAAAACAACAATGATGAGTAAATATTTCCATGCTGGGTAACGCATTTCTTATCTTCTTAATATGAGAAAGTCGTGCAATTGCACGACTTAGATAGAAACAATTAAAGGCTCTCTAAAGTACCTTCAGGTAATACAGAAACAACGCTTGAACGTTGAATTTTTACTTCTACACCACGGCTCATTTCAACAACAGCGTAGTCGCCTTCAATTTTTTTAATACGACCCATTAGGCCACCTGCAAATACCACTTCACTGTCTACACCTAGGCTTTCAATGAGGGTACGGTGTTCTTTAGCACGTTTAGATTGAGGACGCCAAATCAGGAAGTAGAAAATAGCAACAAAAACAACAATCATACCAACATTTGCAATCATGCTTGGTTGTTGGGCAGCACCTTCAGCAGCATAAGCTGTAGAAATAAACAGACTCATTTGAGTTTCCTAAATAATCGAACTAAAAACAAAATACCTTTTCAATATGCAATGTACCTTGTCTTGCCTCTAAGCGCAAATGCACAGGCATATTACTCAGCAGGGCAAGGAGGGACTTCTAATCCACGACGAGTGTAGAAATCTGTCACAAACGCATCAAAAGTACCTTCATCAAGTGCATTGCGTATTGCTTCAGTTAGGCGTAAGTAATAACGTAAATTATGAATTGTACCTAACATTGAACCGAGCATTTCACCACATTTTTCCAAATGATATAAATATGCACGGGTAAAGTTCTTACAAGTATAACAGTCACAGTGTGGATCTAAAGGGCTTTGATCATGACGATACTTACTGTTACGAATTCGGACTAAGCCATCTGTGACAAAGTAGTGGCCGTTGCGGGCATTACGGGTTGGCATCACGCAGTCAAACATGTCTACACCACGGCGTACAGCTTCCACAATATCTTCAGGTTTACCCACGCCCATTAAGTAACGTGGTTTATCTTCAGGCATTTTTGCAGGTAAATAATCCAGTACTTTGATCATTTCCTCTTTAGGTTCACCAACCGAAAGGCCACCAATGGCATAACCATCAAAGTCGATATCTAACAAGCCTTTGAGTGATTCATCACGTAGGTCTTCGTACATACCGCCTTGAATAATACCGAATAATGCATTTGGGTTTTTGTTTTCGGTATGTGCTGTTTTACAACGTTTTGCCCAACGTAAGCTGAGTTGTAAAGACTGCTGTGCTTGCTCATGTGTGGCAGGGTATGGTGTACACTCATCAAAGATCATCACAATATCTGAGTTCAG
Source organism: Acinetobacter rathckeae (assembly GCF_015627125.1). Classification (GTDB taxonomy): domain Bacteria; phylum Pseudomonadota; class Gammaproteobacteria; order Pseudomonadales; family Moraxellaceae; genus Acinetobacter; species Acinetobacter rathckeae. Next base: position 323,305 of record NZ_VTDO01000003.1, read on the forward strand.
TGTTTGCTGAATTTCCATAGAAATTTCAGGTGACAAAAACACTTTTGAGCCGTCAATGGGTGAGCGGAAGGTTACACCTTCTTCTTTAATTTTACGCATTGCCCCTAAGCTGAACACTTGGAAGCCACCTGAATCGGTTAAAATAGGTTTGTTCCATTTCATGAACTCATGCAAGCCACCATGTTCTTTAATCACTTCTAGGCCTGGGCGTAAGTATAAATGAAAGGTATTGCCTAAAATAATTTGGGCTTCAATCTCTTCGATGTCACGTGGCAACATGCCTTTGACTGTACCGTAAGTACCAACAGGCATAAAAATGGGCGTTTCAACTACACCGTGTTCTAAGGTTAAACGACCACGGCGGGCACGGCCGGATTGACCTAGTTTTTCAAATTTCATATTTCATCCGAATCAAGGCGAAAAAACAGTTCGCTGATATTGGGCATTTGCCATTTTGGGTAAGGTGGCTATTTTCCTAGATTCTCTACAACGATGCTACCTTTTATTAAAGGTTTTTGTATGAAGCTAGGGTTTTAATAGATACATTTTATGGTGCTTGGTATTGATCAATCAGCATGGCATCACCGTAGCTAAAGAAACGGTATTTTTCTGCAACCGCATGTTGATAGGCATTTAAAATATTGTCTCTGTTTGAGAGCGCTGAAACGAGCATCAGTAATGTTGACTCAGGGAGGTGAAAGTTTGTGATGAGACGGTCAACCACACAAAACTGATAACCTGGATAAATAAAAATTTGTGTGTCGCCAGTCCATGCGGCCAATTGACCTTGATGAGCTTGGGCTGCACTTTCAATGGCACGTGTGGCTGTTGTACCGACTGAAATGACTTTATTACCTCGGGCTTTGACGGCCTGAATCTGCGCGACGGTGCTTTGAGGTACGTCACACCATTCGCTATGCATGATATGGTTTTCAATATTGTCTGTACGTACAGGTAAAAATGTCCCTGCACCCACGTGTAGGGTGACGAAAGCCGTTGTAATGCCTTTTTGTTTGAGCTTTTCTAGCAGTTGCTCATCAAAGTGTAGGCTGGCAGTCGGTGCAGCCACGCTAGCAAGTTTAGTTGGGTCATTAAATACTGTTTGATAACGCTCGGTGTCTATATCTTCTGCTTCACGGTTAAAGTAAGGCGGAATAGGTAGTTTGCCGTAACGATCTAGCACATCTAAAATAGGTTGAGAGAACTCGACGATATATAAATTTTCATGCCGACCTTGAACGGTGACCTCTACAAGATCATCTCCAATAAATAGGCTTGCACCTGCTTTAGGTGAGTTGCTTGACTTAATATGGCAGTGTGCAATGTAGCGGTCTTGCATACGCTCTACTAAGATTTCAATTGACCCACCTGTGGCACGTTTGCCTTTTAAGCGTGCTTTCATGACTTTGGTGTCATTAAGCACTAAAAGATCGCCTTCGTTTAGCAGGTCTATGATGTCTGTAAACTGATGGTCATGGTATTGACCTGTTTTATCAATATGTAGAAGACGTGAGGCACTGCGTTCAGGAAGAGGATAACGTGCAATCAGTTCATCGGGCAGGTCAAAGTTAAAGTCAGACAGTTGCATAGAAATAACGTAAAGAGAATTTGGGGCATTATAAACGTTTTTTTTATGCGATGCGAAATGTGCTACTGATGCTGAGTGTATTAAAAGTAAGCAAAAGAAACGGCTATCAATTGACATGAGAAAAAAAACGAGTAGTATACATCGAACAAACCATACTGCCCCGAGGTGGTGAAATTGGTAGACGCGGTGGACTCAAAATCCACTGTCAGAGATGACGTGTCGGTTCGAGTCCGACCCTCGGGACCATAAGCTGGTTAACAAATTTTACGGAAAACCCCGAAGCCTCATAATGCTTCGGGGTTTTTTATTGTTTGGATATTAACTTAAGCAAGGAAATGCAAATTATTCAGGCATCAATCATCTAAGTGTTCAAAAGATTTAAGATATCACCCTTTAAAACAAAAAAGTCTAAAACTTAAACAAAGGTGTGTTGTTATTTAGATGTCAGGTCTTTGACATGTTACTGTCAGCTTACTGTCGTGTTGTATTGCTATGTATAAAGCTACTGTGGTTTAAACAGTCCAATCAAGGGTTTATCATGAATACAGTAAATAAAATTAAGTACTACCGTTTAAAGCATGCATGGTCACAAGAGCAATTGGCAGAAATGACAGCCTTAAGTGTCCGTACTATTCAACGTGTAGAAAATGGAGAAAAACCCAGCTTGGAAACGTTAAGTGCCTTAGCTGCAGTATTTCAAGTCAGTGTATATGATTTATCTATTGCATCGGTTGATGACAATGTAGATGAGACAGTGACCCATAAAGTACGTGAAGCTGAGCAACGAGTTGAGCAAGAGAGTCGTTTTTATACATCACTGATCAGTTATGTTGTGGTGTGTAGTCTTTTGGCACTCATTAATTATATCTTTACTCCTAAAGTGGTTTGGGCCATATTTCCAATTATTTCTTGGGGTGCTGTCATATTATTTGCTTGGTTACGTATTTTTATTTTAAAAGATGCAGTTGCACGTTGGAAGCAAAAACGTATTCAGCAAATGCTACGAAAATAAGCTGTAAAATTATTTAAAACCTATATTATGCAAACGAGTTTTTAATCAGTGATCGCAGATGAATACAGTAAACGTGGTTGAGTGTCATTTTGAGCAACATGCTTCACAGATATTAACGATATTTAATGATGCTATTTTGCACTCAACTGCACTTTATGAGTACGAAGAGCGTAGCTTACAAGATTTGGAGCGTTGGTTTAAAAGCAAAACGATGCATCAATTTCCTGTGATTGGCGTAGAAGATGAACAGGGTGTGCTGATGGGGTTTGCAAGTTATGGTTCATTTCGTCAATTTCCAGCCAATTTGTATACAGTTGAGCACTCAGTCTATGTTCATCAAGCATATAGAGGGAAAGGTTTGGCCAAAGAGCTGATTAAAGCACTGACTCAAAAAGCCAAACAGCAAGGTATGCACACCATGATTGGTGCTATAGATGCCAGTAATGTGGCGAGTATTGCTTTACACAACAAACTTGGCTTTACCCATGCAGGTACATTGTCTGAAGTTGGTTTTAAGTTTGGGCGTTGGTTGGACCTTGCGTTTTATCAGATCATTTTAAATGAACAACATTAAAAGACCTCTGCCTATAAAGTGTAAAAAAGTGATTCATTGTTTGATTTTTTTGTAAAAAATGTTAACACTATGCATACATGTTCTCTCATTCCAATAAGAACTTTTTAAGAGAAATAAATTATGGCACTACAGTCGCTTTGCGTGGAAAATACTGACGATATTTCGGTAGGTACACCTGTGGTGCCAACACATTGCTCTACATCAGATGATCATATAACAAAGCTTTTGCTGAAAATAAAAAAAATACTGCGAGCACATCATGTGATTGCAATTTTGCCAAATCAATTAGATGCGAAAGTGTTAACCGCAGATCAGACATTCCTACAGCATGTGCCTTGTAGTACAGCGTTATTTCAGCATTTAAATCAGTTACATCCGCAACAAATACTTGATGAAAAACACCCACAATATTTACAGTATCGTGTATATATTGAACAATACTTTGGGGCGGTGAATCGCTTAGTTTCTTTTGCAGTGCATGATGCAGATTCAAATGGTGTGGCACATATTTGTGTCTTTGATCAAAACCATCAAACGTTTGACACAGACTTTACTGCATTAGCATTTGAATTATGTGAAGACTACGTAAAACAAGTGGGCCTTGAACAACAGCATAAAGAACTTTTGCAGACACATGAGCAAATCGTTGCGCTTAACTTTAGCCAAACCAAATTTTTACAAATTATTGCCCATGACTTAAGAGCCCCTTTTCATGGCATTTTAGGTTTTTCAGAAGTGTTGGCGGATGAGCTTGAAAGTTTAGATGCATCAAGTGTGAAAAATATTGCCAGTTATTTAAATGATACGGCGAAAGCGACCTATCATTTGCTTGAAAACTTACTAAACTGGGCCATGGCAGAGGGTGGGCGTTTTGTCTATCACCCTGTACGTTTTGATTTAAAAGAAGCCAGCCAAACTGTCAGCAATGTGTTGAGCAGTTTGGCCTATAGTAAACATATCGAACTGATTGATGCCATACCTGAAAAAACATATGTTTATGCAGACCTAAATATGGTCACTTCTATTTTACAAAACCTTGTCTCGAATGCTTTGAAATTTACACAGCAAGATGGATCAGGCAAAGTCCGTATTTCGGTTAAGAAAATAGAGCAATGTATAGAATTGTCTATTTCTGACACAGGGCTAGGCATGAATGAAATACAAAAAAATACTATTTTTGAGCCAAAGATAAAAACCACTTTGAAAGGTACCAATGGGGAAAAAGGCACAGGTTTGGGGCTTGTATTGTGTAAGCGTTTTGTGGATTTAAACCAAGGTCAGATTACTGTGCAGTCTGAAGAGGGTTGTGGCACAACATTTATAGTACAGTTGCCTACACAGCAGACCTCTACATTTGAAGCACAAAGCAATACGCTTACTGAAGTATAAAACAAAGACAGTGCTGAAAAGTCAGGTTATGCTAGGGGCATAATCAAAATCGGCTATTAAACAATGAACATAGCACAGTTAGAAAAAACACAGCATGCCAGTCGTTATGCTAAGCACGTTTGGCAAGTGTATGCAGATGAAATACAACAAGATCAACAGCAATACCCATTTCAGCAGGTTTTAACTCGGCAAGATATACAACATTTAGTCACCCAAGCCGTCAGCCATCTTTCAAATGAACATGAGTTTATGAAAGCGTTACGTGTATTACGCGCACGCCTCATGTTTCGTTGGATTTATCAAGATGTGAATCAACTGACCAATGTTATTGCACTCACTCAAGAATTGTCTGATTTTGCTGATGCTTCAATGATTGTGGCTAAGCAATTTGCACGTATTGCTTTGGTGGAAAAGTATGGCGAACCGATTGGATACGATGGGGCAGTACAAGACTTAATTGTGATTGCAATGGGTAAGCTTGGTGCACAAGAGTTGAATTTGTCGAGTGATATTGACCTTATTTTTGCATTTGATGAGCAAGGTGAAACCAACGGCAAAAAGTGTATAGATGTACAACAGTTTTGTGTGTTGTGGGGGCAAAAACTCATTTATTTACTAGACCATGTGAGTGCTGATGGTTTTGTATTTCGGGTAGATATGCGATTACGCCCTTGGGGGGATGGCTCTGCATTGGCTGTCAGTCACGCCGCTTTAGAAAAATACCTACTACAACATGGCCGTGAGTGGGAACGTTATGCGTGGATTAAAGCCAGAGTTGTCAGTGGTGGTTCAGCAGGGCAAGCACTACTACAGATGACACGCCCTTTTGTTTTTCGCCGTTATGTTGACTATTCAGCTTTTGAAGCCATGCGAGAAATGAAAACGCTGATTGAGCGTGAAGTGGAACGTCGTCAGTCGAAAGATGATATTAAATTGGGTGCAGGAGGAATTCGTGAAATTGAGTTTATTGTGCAAGTGTTTCAGCTGATTTATGGTGGCTCAAAACTTGAGTTACAAGACCGTTCTTGTCTGACCAATTTAAGCCATTTGGCAACCGCAGAATTACTCTCACAAACAGAAGTAGATACGCTCACAGATGCTTATCTATTTTTACGCCGTGTAGAACATGCCATTCAAGCGATTGATGACCAACAAACCCAAATTTTACCGACCACACCCGAGTTGCAACAGTGTTTACTGATGACGCTTGCTTTTTCATCGTGGGATCGCTTTTTACACGTATTAGACCAAAAACGTCAGGTGGTAAGTGAGCAGTTTAAAAAGCTGATACAGCATCATGTTCCCAAAGAAAATACGACATCAATTCAACACTTAGATGAGCAACTCAAAACAGCTTTAGATGATGCAAGTTATGCTTTGGTCACGCAATTTTGGGCGAGTCATAGCTTGCAAAAAATGCCTGCCAAAGCATTAGAGCGTTTAAAAACCTTTTGGCCTTTATGTATCACACAAGTACTGCAACTCTCTGAACCACAACTTGCTATACAGCACTTAATCCCTTTGATTGAGTCGATTATGCGTCGTAGTGTGTATTTTGTCATGTTGATTGAAAGCAAAGGTGCATTGCAACGGCTGGTGAAAATGGCAGAAGTGAGTCCATGGATTTGTGCTGAGTTGACGCAATATCCAGTGTTGTTAGATGATTTTCTGACCATGGACTTTGAGTTGCCGAAAAAACATGACTTGGTCGATGCACTGCGTCATCAGTTGTTGCGTGTAGAAATAGATCAAGTTGAAGACCAAATGCGGGTATTACGCTTATTTAAAAAAAGCTATGTACTGGGTGTGGCGGCAAGTGATGTATTGGCAGAAAGTCCACTCATGAAAGTGTCTGATGCCCTCACAGATATTGCAGAAACCTGTGTTCAAGCCACATTACATTTGGCCTATCAAGCGGTGGCACAACGTTTTGGTTTTCCATTAGATATGCAAGGGCAACGCTGTCATTTGGCACAGCATCGTTTTGCCGTGATTGGTTATGGCAAACTTGGAGGGATTGAGCTGGGTTACGGCTCAGATTTAGATTTAGTATTTATTCATGATTTAGACGAACAAGCAGATACTGATGGCCGTAAAGCCATTACAGGGTTTGAGTTTGCATTTAAAGTGGCACAAAAATTTATGTCACTCATGATCACACAAACTCTAGATGGTCGAGCCTATGAAATAGATACCCGTTTACGTCCATCGGGTGAAGCAGGGGTGTTGGTGACCAGTATACATGCCTATGCGCGTTATCAACGGCAAAGTGCTTGGCTATGGGAGCATCAGGCTTTGGTTCGTGCCAGATCTATTGCAGGTGATGCACAATTATGTGAACAGTTTGAACGAATTCGAGCCGAAATTTTAACTCAAGTGCGAGAGCCAAAATCACTGGCACAAGAGGTTAAAAACATGCGTCAGAAAATGAAAGATCATCTAGGTTCGAGTAAGATTGCACAAAAAGAAGGAATTTTTCACTTAAAACAGGACTCAGGTGGTATCGTTGACATCGAATTTATGGCACAGTATATCGTGTTGTTAGGAAGCCACGCGAACCCAGATCTCGCCCGCTATCCTGACAATGTTCGAATCTTAGAAGATGCTGCCAGATTTGGTTATTTATCCGCAACCGAATCACAGAATTTGATTCACGCTTATCTCAGCGAACGAGCGACAAGCCACCGAAGAGCCCTTGCAAACCATAATATGCAAGTTTGTGCTGCGGATTGGCAAACTACCCGTGACATCGTTTGCAAGCTATGGCATAAATTGATTGACTCAGTGGCACAAAGCGATGCGACCGAGCAGTAATAATAATGTAAAAATTTGGAGTGTGTGCCATGAACTTGGCTGATCGTGATGGTTTTATTTGGCAAGATGGAAAATTAATAGATTGGCGTGATGCAAAAGTACACGTCCTTACACATACATTACACTATAGTATGGGTGTGTTTGAAGGTGTTCGTGCCTATGAAACCCCAAAAGGCCCTGCAATTTTTCGTTTAAAAGAACACACTAAGCGTTTGTTAAATTCTGCAAAAATTTATCAAATGAAAGTCCCGTTTGATCAAGCAACACTTGAACAAGCACAAATTGATGTTGTTCGTGAAAATAAACTGAACTCATGTTACTTACGTCCATTTATTTGGATTGGTTCAGAAAAATTAGGAATCTCTTCAACAAGTAACTCAATTCATGCTGCAGTTGCTGCATGGGGTTGGGGTGCTTACTTGGGTGAAGAAGCAATGGCGAAAGGCATTCGTGTAAAAACGTCATCGTTCACGCATCATCATCCAAATGTAACCATGTGCAAAGCAAAAGCATGTGGTAACTATACTGTGTCTATTTTGGCACACCAAGAAGTTGCACAAGCAGGTTATGACGAAGCCATGATGATGGACCCACAAGGGTTTGTATGTCAGGGTGCAGGTGAAAACGTATTCTTAATTCAAGATGGTGTGTTACATACGCCTGACTTGGCTGGTGGTGCGCTTGATGGTATTACTCGTCAAACAGTGATTACCATTGCAAAAGACTTGGGTTATGAAGTGGTTGAACGCCGTATCACGCGTGATGAATTCTACATTGCAGATGAAGCATTTTTCACAGGTACTGCAGCTGAAGTGACGCCAATTCGTGAATATGATGACCGTCAAATTGGTGAAGGTGTACGTGGTCCAATTACCACGGAAATCCAAAAAACGTTTTTTGATGCCATACAAGGTAGAAATCCGAAGTATGAGCACTGGTTGACGTATATCAACTAAGCAAAAAGGCGAAACTTCGGTTTCGCTTTTTTTATGTCTGTCAGATAGGCTTTATGCTAAACTATTTTAGACCATACAGTGTAAGCCAAATGTGGCGGGTGAAAGTAGCATGACAGATTCGCAACCAATCAATGTACCAGATGCACAAGACAACATTATTTTGTGTATGAAATGGGGCACAAAGTATGGTGCAGAATATGTAAACCGCTTATATAGCATGGTGAGCCGACACTTAACTTTACCGTTTAAAATGGTGTGTTTAACAGATATCAGCGAAGGAATTGTACCCGAAGTCGAGTGCTATCCAATACCACCGCTTGATTTACCAAAAGGTAGCCCTGAACGTGGCTGGAATAAATTGTCGACTTTTGAACCTGATTTGTATGGTTTACAAGGCAATGCCTTATTTTTAGACCTAGATGTGGTGATTGTAGATAATATAGACTGTTTTTTTCAGCAAAAAGGCGACTTTTTAATTATTCACGACTGGAAGCGTCCATGGCGTATTACGGGAAATAGCTCGGTATATCGTTTTAAAATCGGTGCTTTCCCAGATGTATTGCCATACTTTAGAGAAAACTTTAACGAGATTCGTAAAAACTTTCGTCACGAACAATCATATTTATCATGGTTTATAGATAAACACAGTACGCTTACTTACTGGCCTGAAGAGTGGTGTAAAAGTTATAAATACCATTGTCTGCAAAAAATACCATTGGCTTACTTTAAGCCACCTGTAAAACCAAAAGATGTCAAAATTATTGTTTTCCATGGTGAGATTAATCCACCAGAAGCTATTAATGGTGGTGGTGGTAAATGGTATCGCTACGTATTGCCATCGGACTGGATTAAACAGGCGTGGCAGTAAGTTGGTGGTGGTGACATTGGTTAATAGATTGAGTTAGAGCATGAACGTTTCTTTTTATTTGATTAATTTAGACTCTAGCGTAGAGCGTTTGAGTAAAGCAGATGCGGAACTGTCTGCACAAGACATCCACTATACAAAAATATCAGCGGTAGATGGACGTCAGATGGACCTTTCATCTTACTCAAATTATGATGATAAAAAAGCACATGCTTTTACAGGTAGAGCATTGCTTGGTGCTGAAATTGGTTGCTACTTAAGCCATCAAAAGGCAGTAGAAGCTTTTTTGGCTTCTGGAGCAAATTATGGTGTGGTACTTGAAGATGATTTAAAGTTAAGCTGTGATTTGGGTGCAAATGTATTTGAATTGCTTAAGTGGCTCGAGGAAAACCAGCATTCAGATTGGCATTTGATTCATTTGGCTGCACAGAAGAAAAAGTTGTCTGCAAAAATAACTCAGTTAGGGCAACATGAACTATTGCATGCCTATTACTTCCCAACGTTGACTACAGGCTTGCTTTGGTCAAAAAAGGGTGCAGAAGCATTTTTAACACGTGTAACAAGCCAGCCGATTTATGCGCCCATAGATGTCGAGCTACAGGCATGGTTAAGTAAAACAGGTCAAGGGTTGTCTGTGTATCCAGCATTGGTTGGCTCTACAGGTCTAGATAGTGAAATTGATGCAAGTGCGGCAACAAACCATCAAAAACGTTTACGTAAAGATCGGTTTTTACCACGTCAAAAAAGAATGTGGTTAAACAAATGTTATGCCTTGAAGCATCTTTTAGTGAATAAGTAGAGATATCGAAACAATGCACATTCTTCTTATTAATTTAGAGCCATGTACTGAGCGTTTAGAGCAACAACAACAACAGTTTCAAAACATAGGATTAACATTTAGTCGATTGCCTGCGGTATCTGTAAATGATTTTTCTATAGACAGCTATGAGCAGTTGGCGTTTCAAGGGCAACGCCCGATGAAGCAGTCTGAATTGGCATGTTTTTTAAGTCATAAAAAAGCATGGCAACACGTTGTAGATTTAAACGAGCCATGTTTAATTTTAGAAGATGATGTTGTTTTGGTGTCTGAGCTTAAGCAGATTCTACAAGATGTTGAAGGATTAACAGCGGTTGATGTACTGAGTTTAGAAGTACATGGCCGTAAAAAAATTATTGCAAAAGAAAAGAGTTTTACTGTAGCTCAAGACTATGCATTGTTTAGAATGTACCAAGACCGTAGTGGTGCAGCGGCATATGTACTCTTCCCATCGGGTGCAAAAAAACTATTGACATGTTTGGAAAATAGTCACCCACGTTTAGCCGATGAGTTTATTTCTAGTTGTTATGCGTTGAATTCATACCAGATTGAACCTGCTGCGGCAATACAAAGTGATAAAGCAGCTATGTATGATGTAGGTGTGAGCATTACGCATGAGTCAGTGATTGCCATGATTAAAAATCATCATGTTAATCCAAATAGCCAACGTTGGACTGCAAAAGTGAAGCATAAAAAAAATCGTATAGTACAACAGGCCTTACTGGGTGTAAGGCATGTGTCTGTGTTACTAAAGTCAGTACGCCGTGATATTAAAGTTGAGCCTAGTAAATTTCAGAAATAAACTAAGCCATTATTTAGGTGAGTATTTAAGCCAAGCTGTAGACTCTTGCTGTGTTCTTTTTATGACTTCAGCCATGGCTTTCCATTGCGTTAGCTTAAATGTGTAACGAGCAATACCAAGTGGCTTGAGTATTTGGTAAATCATACATTTAGAGCGAGATTTACGTTGTAGCTTTGTGATTAACTGGTTAAATGCATCTACTGACATATGTTTATAGGCAAATAAAATTTGTGAACGATACCAGCGACAAAAATAGTTATGGCATAAGTTAGGTTCACTTGCACCACCAATATGTAAAATCTGCAAATGATTTAACTTAATTAATGGTAGCCCGAGCTGTTTAATACGTAAGCAAATGTCTTCATCTTCACAGTACATAAAAAAGTCGGGGTCGAAACCACCAATGTGTTGGTAGATTTCAGAACGAATTAAAAGTAATGCACCACTAAACCAACAGATTTGATTTTCAAAACCGAAAGTTTCATGAAACTCATAGTTATAAAACTCAGATAAATCTTGTTGTTTTTCATCGAGTAATTGTGTTGTGATTACCCCATATTCTGGGTGAGCATTGGCTTGTATAAGTAGTTCTTGTAAATAGTCAGGATCTGCTAAAACCAAGTCGGGATTGGCAATCAGTAGGTGAGGTTGCTTGGCCACACTTGCTGCGAGATTCATGGCGCGACCAAAGCCAATATTTTCTGACAACATCACTTGAATGTTTAAATTTAAGTTAAGGTTGTTTTGTTCAATCAGTGATTGCATGGTGTTGTTATTACTGTTATTTACAATAATCACTTCTAGGCATGATGCATCAATGGTTTGTTTGGTGAGATCATGTAGGAAGTTAACAATAAATTGCTCTGTATTGTAATTCACAATAAGAATAGATAAACCCATGTAAAAACCTCTAATTTAAAAAATATATTGTGCCATTTACGCAGAGAACCAATCTTTAAATCGGGTTAAAAGGCTTTTTTTAGGGGGGTTAGCTACGCTGTCATGTTCGCCAATATGATGGCAAGCCCCATGTTTTAAGTAGGCCGTATATTTACCTTGGCCACGTAACACACGTGAGATATGTCGCTCTTTTTTAAACTGAGCAAAGTGACAGTCAAAATTTTGCCAAATTTGTTTTTTAGCAATATGTGGGTTAAATGTGTAGCCATGCCACTGTGCATGTAATGGATCTAAACGTACAATATCTATACCAAGTACGTTGGAGAATTGGATTTTTTCTTTTTCTTCTGGGCTGAGTGGAAAATCTGTATATTGTCTTAAACAAATATTGCTTATATCTGAGCTATTTGAGAGTAGCTGATACATCTGTTGAAAGTCAGGTAAATCATCAAAATACCAATCATCTTCACAGTGAAAAATATAGTCTGTGTTGACTTGTTTATACATATGATCAACCGCAGGGTGATGCCCTAACTGTTGCCCCAAGCAAATGAGCTTTCCATGTGGGCATAACTCTTTAAATACTACATTGGTTTCTTCATCACCAAAGTCATTAATGGCAATAATATGTTCAAATTGAGCATGTTTAAACAGGCTTTCTAAGGTTTGGCGTAAGAGTTGTGGACGTCGCCCAATGGTTAGGCATAAAGTGATATTTGAAGTGTCCAAAATTGAAAGCCCTATAGTTAATCTAAAGTAGATGAGAATGTTTCTTAAACATTATTGTGTAAAGTGATGACAGAATCAAGAATACAGTTGATGTATCATTGATAAATATTTGGCCGATTGGGTACATGGCGAAAACGTTTATAGCCCCACATGTAATCACTTAGTGAGCGATTGATAAGCTTTTCAATTTCAGTATTTAATCGAGCGGTGGCAATCTCTATATTGGGGTTATAGAGGTCTGCATGGTCAAGTAAATCGCAATAGATGTCAAAACCTTTGCCATCATCACGGCGAAAACAACTTAAACCGACCAACTGACATTTAGTTTTTTGTGCCATTTTACTAGCAAGTGTACTGGTGAGTGTTTCTATGCCAAAAAAAGGCACAATCACACCACCAGAAGGGTGTGGCACATGGTCAGGTAAAATGACGCTTGAGCCACCTGATTTTAAATTCTTAAATAGTAATTTCACACCACTCATATCTGTAGGTACAAGTTTTGACTTTAAAGCTTCGCGAGATTGTAAAACAAATTGATTGATGGCTTTTTCTTTAATGGGTTTATACATAATGGTCAGGTCTGTATGTTGACAAAGCCAAGCATTCATTACCTCCCAAGTCCCTAGATGTGGAACAATGAGCAGTGTACCTCGAGTATCAGAAAAAGCATTTTTTAACAGATCACAGTGATGTACCGTATGAATCTGTTCAATGCTCCATTGAGGGGGCATTGCCCAGCATTTCATAAATTCGCTGTAAGATAAACATTGCTTCACGACGCTACTTTTTGCCAAGACTAGACGTTCAGCATCATCAAGTTGAGGGTAGGCTAATTTTAGATTGATCAGTACTTTTCGGAGCATTCCTTTGTTCGGTTGACGGTTTATAAACCATGCATAAGCTCTAGCCACAGACCGTATGGCAGACAGTGGAATATAACGAAAAGTATGAAGTAATTGCATAGGTTTTAATAGCAAAGTCAGTGGTTTTGATCAAAAGTCATTATAAATCAAAAATGTGTTTGTGGTGTGTACTTGCTGTGACATAAAAATAGCTCATATAATATGAGCTATTTAGCAATAAATGACCATACATATTTAGCGGTGTATGTCTGAATTACCTTTAAGTACCATATAAATTAAAGATAAAAAAATCAGTAACGCAGCCGATAAACTGCTTACACAAAAATATAATATACGTTGGTAGGTCGTGATATTGAATAGCCCATTATGCAAGATATAGTTCATGATAAACCATTGCACAAGAGAGAACACAATAATGACCAATGCACGACGGCGTACTTCAGGACGCATAGCCATAATGTAACCCCTATTGGAAATTTGCAAAATATTATGCCACTACATTGAGTGAATCACAAACATTGAATGATTGATCTAAATAAGCGATCAATTGGTGTAAAAAAGCCCTTAAATGAGTTAGTCATTTAAGGGCTTGGGTTTAGCTATTCAGCCTTAACCTTCTTGTTTTTTCTGCTCACGTAAGCGAATGCCTAAATCTCTAAGCTGTGTTGCTTCAACAGGAGCAGGTGCTTCTGTGAGTGGACATTCAGCTGTTTTGGTTTTAGGGAATGCAATGACATCACGAATAGATTGTGCACCTGTCATCAGCATGACAAGGCGGTCTAAACCAAATGCAAGACCACCATGTGGCGGTGCACCATATTTCAATGCATCAAGTAAGAAGCTAAATTTATCTTCAGCTTCTTCATCAGAAATACCTAATGCTTCAAAAATTGCTTTTTGCATTTCAAGTGTGTGAATACGTAAAGAACCGCCACCAATCTCGGTGCCGTTTAACACCATGTCATAAGCGACAGAGAGTGCTTCACCAGGGTTGTTTTTCACGTCTTCTACGCTACTTTTTGGTAGTGTGAATGGGTGATGTACAGAGGTCCACTTACCATCATCTGTTTCTTCAAACATTGGGAAGTCAACCACCCAAAGAGGGGCCCACTCACACGTTGCAAGGTTGAGGTCATGCCCGATTTTTACACGCAATGCACCGAGTGCATCGTTTACAATTTTGGCTTTATCAGCACCAAAGAATACGATGTCACCATTTTGTGCACCAACACGTTCAAGCAATTGCAATACAATTGGTTCAATAAATTTAACAATTGGTGATTGTAAACCTTCAATGCCTTTTTCAAGTTCATTGACTTTAATGTACGCCAAGCCTTTTGCACCGTAAATACCAACGAACTTGGTGTATTCATCGATTTGGCTACGAGAAAGGGTGCTTGCATTTGGCACACGAAGTGCTGCAACACGGCCTTTAGGGTCTTTTGCAGGGCCTGCAAAGACTTTAAATTCTACCGATTGCATGAGGTCTGCAACATCAACCAATTTTAATGGAATACGTAAGTCAGGTTTGTCTGATGCATAGTCACGCATTGCTTCGCTGTATGGCATTCTTTGGAATTTGCCACCAAACTCAATGTTTAATAAGTCTTTAAACATTTTCGTGGTCATGCCTTCCATTAAATCCATAATTTCATCATCATTTAGGAATGATGTTTCAACATCGATTTGGGTGAATTCAGGCTGACGGTCTGCACGTAAGTCTTCATCACGGAAACATTTTGCAATTTGGTAGTAGCGATCAATACCACCAACCATCAGTAATTGTTTAAATAACTGTGGTGATTGTGGTAGAGCATAGAAACTGCCATTAGAAACACGACTTGGTACGAGGTAGTCACGTGCACCTTCAGGTGTTGCACGTGTCAAAATAGGTGTTTCTACATCTAAGAAGCCATGGTCGTCTAAGTAGTTTCGAATCAAGTTGGTTACTTTTGAGCGGAAACGTAAACGGTCTAGCATTTCAGGACGACGAATATCTAAGAAACGATATTTTAAACGAATGTCTTCTGAAACAGTTGTGTTTTCGTCGTTCAGTGGGAACGGTGGTGTTTCAGAGCTTGCAAGGACTTCAATTTCTTTGCCTAAAACTTCAATTTGTCCACTCACCATGTTGGCATTTTCTGTGCCTTCATAGCGTTTACGCACACGTCCTGTAATTTTTAATACAAATTCTGAGCGTACTTTGTCTGCAGTTGCGAAAGCTTCAGGAGTATCTGGGTCAATAACCACTTGTACGAGGCCATCACGGTCACGCATATCAAGAAAAATGACACCGCCATGATCACGGCGACGGTGTACCCAACCGCAAAGTGTAACTGTTTGATCAATTTGGGCTTCTGTTAGTAAGCCACAGTAATGTGTTCGCATCATGGCGTGTTATGTCCAACGTCTATTATTTAAAAAATCGTTTAAAAGTACGCTAGGCTATACTTTTTTTAAGACATTCAATTATGCATGTTTCATGGTACTGCCTCAAGGATTTGTTCAAAAAACATGATAAAGAACGATTAAATGACAATAAGGTGAAACTTTCATCTAGATTGTGGATAGAGCTTGTAAAAAATAATAAATGTTATAACATAACTAAAAATAAAATGAGATCATCATAATGCAGTTTCAAAAAAAGTGGTTTGCTTTATCTTTATTGGCTTGTGCGGTGCAAAGTGTATTGGCACAAACGCCAGCAGTTGATAATTTACCTGCAATTGAGCTCAAGGGACAAAAAGATCTAGCCGTACAGCCAGATCATGTCGCAGGCGATTTTACGGTAAAACAAAAAGATTTAATTGAGGGTGCAACAACCATTGGTAATGCTTTAGAGGGTAAGGCTGGTATTTATGCCGCCCAATATACGGGTGGGGTGAGTCGTCCTGTGATTCGTGGGTTAGATGGAGCACGGGTTAAAATTACGCAAAATGGTGGCGATGCTTTAGATGTATCATCGGTATCCCCAGACCATGCTGTGACAGTTGACCCTAATTCAGCAGAAGAAATTCAAGTGTTAAAAGGCCCTGAAAGTCTGTTGTATGGTGCAGGTTCTGTGGGTGGTTTGGTTAATGTGGTAGATAATAAAGTACCAACGCATATGCCAGACAATGGTTATAGTGGCCGTGTGGGTGCACGTTATAATACAGGTAGTGACGACATGCTGTATTCAGGCCAAACCGTGATTGGCTTGGGTGATCATGTTGCATTAAGTGCAGGTGGTTTACACCGTGATGCCAATAATTATATTTTACCTAAAGATTTACAAACAAATGGGCGCAGACAGCCAGAAACCTTTGCACGTTCACAAGATGCAAATGTAGGCTTATCTTGGATTGGCGACAAAGGGTTTGTAGGTGTTGCATATAGCGAACGCCATGACCGTTATGGTATTCCAGGTGACAATGCCGCTTATGGTTCTTGTATCTTAAATAATACTGCAACAGGATTTGATAAGGGCTCTGCTAGTTGTGGTAGTGATACATCTGATGACGATGCAATTTCATGGATTAATCTAAAACAAAAACGCTATGACTTAAAGTCAGAGCTGAATGATCCATTTGCAGGCTTTTCTAAATTGGCGTTGCAAGCCAATTACACTAAGTATCAGCACCAAGAGATGGACGGGGATGAACCAGATACGACCTTTAATAGCCACGGTACAGATACACGTTTGGTGTTAACCAATACGCCGTGGGCAGGTTGGACAGGTCAGTTCGGTTTGCAATACACACAGCAAAAACTCAGTATTGGTGGCGATGAGTCACTAATGGATCCGACCAACACCCAACGTTATAGTGTATTTGGTTTGCAAGAAAAGCAAATGGGTCAGGTGCATGTGCAAGTGTCTTCACGTGTAGATCATCAAAAAATTGATATTCAACAAGGTGAAACCAACCCCGATGCGAAGAATTTCTCAGGTACAGCGTACTCGGTTGCAGGTTCAGCAGATTGGGAGTTTGTACCAAATTATAAGCTATCTTTAACGGCATCGCACCAAGAGCGTCTACCGATGGCACAAGAGCTTTACTCAAATGGTAAGCACATGGCGACCAACACCTATGAGTTGGGTAGCGATGATTTAGGGACTGAAAAATCAAATAACGTAGAGCTTGGTTTTCATTTTGATAATGACCGTTTGAAGTATAATGTGAGTGCATTCCATAATTGGTTTAATAACTTTATTTATGCAGATACGCTAGATCAATTCCAAGACTTTCGTTTAATTCAGTATCGCCAATCAAAAGCCCGTTTTTATGGGGTAGATGGTGATATTAGTTATCAAGTGTCACCTGTATATACTGTGGGTCTGTTTGGTGACTATGTACGTGGTAAGTTGGTCGATGCAGGCAATGTACCACGTGTACCAGGTGGCCGAATAGGTGCAAAAATATCGGCAAACTTCGATGATAATTACACGGCAAATGCAGAGTATTACCATGTATTTACTCAAGATGATATTGCCAGTTATGAAACCAATGGTCAGAGCTACAATATGCTAAATCTTGGTTTTGCATATAATAATCGTTTCACGAATAAGTTAGACTACCGTGTCTATACTAAAGTGAATAATGTTTTAGATAGCAAAATTTATCAGCATGAGTCATTTTTATCTCAAGTACCACAAGTGGGACGTAACTTTACTGTGGGCGTAGATTTTAAATTTTAGTGCTAAAAAGCCGTAAAATGTACTTGAAAGTTTGAGTAATTAAACTTAGCCTGACCATAATTGGTCAGGCTTTTTTGTATGCGTATTTTTCAAAAGTTTCAAAATGAACTTAAGTGGTCAAAACGACGTTATTTCATGGTTGTAGTGCTGATTTTATTTATCGTATATTTGGCATCTGCAATTTATCATACCGTGAAGCCTTTGCCTGAAGGGTTGGACTATACAGGGCCAATGCGTGCCACCCAAGCGCAAATGATAGTTGATCAAACCTTTGTAGACACTCAGGGTAAGCTTTATACCGACCAAAAGATTTTTGCATCTATTTTAGAGATGATACAACGTGCAAAAACGACCATTGTCTTTGATATGTTTTTGCTGAATGATCAATTTGGGCAATCGGATAGCCACAAACAGCGACTTTTTTCTCAAGAAACAGTACAAGCACTCATAGAGAAAAAACGTTTAAACCCGCAAATTAATATTAGTGTTATCACAGATCCAATTAATTCACTCTATGGTGCAATTGAGCCTGAGGAATATGTGCAATTACGCCGTGTGGGTATAAATGTTGTTGAAACAAATTTAACACCTCTGCGTTCTTCTAATCCAGCTTGGTCGGGTCTTTGGTATTTATGTTGTCAGGGCATGGGGAATCAAGTGGGTGGCGGATGGCTACCTAACCCATTGTCTTCAGACAAACTGACGTTAAGAAGCTATTTAAACTTCTTTAACTTTAAAACTAATCATAGAAAAGTAGTTGTTGTTGATACCGATACAGGATGGCAAGCTTTAGTTGGCTCTAAAAATATGAATGCAGGTGGGGCTTTACAAAGTAATGTTGCCGTGATGGTACATGGTGCAGTCGCTGTTGATTTGTTGAATAGCGAGCAACCTGTGGCAAAAATGTCAGGTATAGATTTGCCTTATGTTTTGATTAAAGCAGAGCCAATCACAGACAATACTTTACAAGCACAAGTGCTGACAGAAAAGGCCATTCAACGTGCAGTGGTCAACTTGCTAGATACAGCGGAGAAAAATGATCAGGTTGACCTCACCGCTTTTTATTTATCAGACCGACAAGTGATTGGTTCTTTAAAGGATGCACAAAAACGAGGGGTGAAAATTAGAGCGTTGCTTAATCCCAATCAAGAGGCCGTTGCACGATATAAAGACGGTATGCCCAATCAACCTGTGGCACAAGAATTATATGATGTTGGTGTTAATGTACGTTGGTGTGAGCATTGCCATAGTAAAGTGATCTATAAGCGTTCGAGTCATGGTCAAAAAGCAGAACTGATCGTAGGTTCAGCAAATTTAACTGCACGTAACTTACAGAATTATAATTTAGAGACCGATCTGCGTGTCGTGGGTTTAGCAAGCGATCCTATATTTGGTACCGCTCGACAGTCATTTGATCAAACATGGTTTGGTGAAAACAATACACAAAAAAGTGTGAATTATGACATTTACGCCAGTCACTCTCACTTTAAATATTGGTTGTATCGCTTTATGGAGTGGAGTGGTTTTTGTAGTTTTTAATCGCAATCACACTCAGCGTTCATCGCTGAGTGTGATTATGAATAATTATATCATGCAAGTTCATCATCTTCAGGGTTAAGCCGTTGAGGCTTAGTTGAATTTTTTTCCTTAATGATGGATGGGTAGTGCCAAGAAGCATAACGCACAATAAAAATAGCCACAGCTAAAATTAAAATTGCCCCAGAAATGACTAGTAGTCCAACATCTGCTTTATGGTCATGCTGAATGACTGAAATAAGTAGGCGTGTAAGTGCGGTAATGGCAATATAAATTAAAAACCGTACAGGCATATGATTGGTTTTAAAGTAAATCCCGACCATTGCACCCAGTTCTAGATAAATAAAGAGCAGTAAAATATCATCAATAGTGGCGTATTGTTTTTGCGTGAAAATTTCAATGGTGGTATGAACTGCTGACCAAGCAATCATGCAACCAATAATAAACAGTGCTAAATAATGAAATGCTTCAACGGCATAATTGCCAATGCGGTCAAACTTTGCTTCAAAGCTTTGACCTGTTTTTTTTGTGCTCATGAGACAAAACCCTACACTTTGACGTTGTATCTAGTATAAAGTCAAAGTGTAGGGTTTTGTTATTTCTCAAATATAAAAAGTGAAAAACTGAATAAATACGTAATATTAACAGTTTAAGATTGTGGTGGTTTGGGTTGGAAATGAAGCTGACATTGTCCTTCTATGATGTGATCATCGACCTTAACCTGCATGATTGCCCCTGCATTTTGTCCATCACAGGCATGTTTAAAAGCCTGCATGAATGCTTGATCTTGCGGGGGGAGATGCCCATGTTCTTTAAAGTGTTGTTCAGATTTAGGCATAGGCGGTGTCATAGAGCATGCACTAAGAAGCGATATGCTAAGTACACTTAAACAGGCCAAAAGAGATTTATAGGCATAGCTCATATACAAGGTATCCGAGTGGTGTAAAATATTTTATATAAATTTAAACAACCAAGATGGAGAAACAATGTAGAGTTTTTTGTGGCTATGTTGGGTAAAATACACCGTCTAAAATATTCATGAGATTGTTCATTTGAAAGTTCGCCGTTTCCCCATCGCCTTACGGTTATTTTTAACTGTACTCATGACAACAGTTGTGATCACTACGGTGAGCTTAGGTGTTTTTCAATGGGCAATGAAACAGAACTTCACCAAATATGTCGCAGACGTTGAAATACAAAAACTTGATCACTTGGTGGAAAATCTTGCTGGCATTTACAGTATTTACAATGACTGGGGTGATGCGATACAGGCACAGATTTTACAAGTCGAGGGTAAGCCACAAGCTCAAGATTTTGATCAATTGTCACGTATGTGGTTACGCCGTCAGTATGATATTGCTTATCAGCAACGCTATTTTAAAGACAATGCAATTTTAAATGTACCCAATGGATTAGATGCGAGAGAGCGTTCTACACAAAAAAGACATTTCACGGAACAACAAATTCAACAAATGGAAGAAAACTTACCCTCAGAATATCAGCCTTTTGAGGGCATAAAGTTTCCATTGTCTGAAAGTTTAAAGGCTTTTTCTAAGCGAGACCGCCCAGACCCACCGCCATTTTCTACAGATAAGGCCATGGCAAATGATAATAATATGTCTGATGGGGGCTTTTCGCCCAATGATGGTGGTTTAACTTCAAGTAAAACAAAAAACCTTGAGATTTCTAGAAACTTTTTTCCAATGCCTGATCATTTGGGGTTAAGCAATCGATTGGCTTTATATGATACCAATAAACATTTTGTGGTGGGTGAGCCTCAGCAAGTCAATCCAACTTATCGGCCAATTTTACTCGAAAATCAAGTGGTCGGATATTTAGGTTTACAACCTTCATTGGCACAAGATGATGTACTGAGCGTGAACTTCTTTAGCTCACAGAAAAAAGTATTATTTTTAATTTATATTGTGACATTTTTCACCAGTCTGCTGATTGCACTTTGGCTAGCAAATTACTTTAAACAGCCCATTCAACGTCTATTAAATGCGGCACAAGAGTTAACGAAAGGACACTTTCAGCATCAAGTAAAAATACGCCGTAATGATGAGTTGGGCGATTTGTCGACTCAAATTAATGGGCTTGCCAATATATTGAACCAACATGAACAGTCTAGACGACAATGGGTTGCAGATACATCCCATGAGTTAAAAACGCCATTGGCTGTTTTACAAGCACAAATTGAAGCCATACAAGATGGCATTCGTAAACCTACCCCTGAACATTTTGCCGCCATGATGAAACAGGTGAGTAGTCTGAAAAAACTGACTCAAGACTTAGCAGACCTTGCTCAGGCTGAATCACAGCAATTGAAGTGTTATTTAACAGAAGTCGATCCTTGGAAAGTGGTCTGTGATGAAATTGAAAATTTTAGAACCCAGTTTGAACAATCTGAGTTTCAGGTTACCAGTACAGGTACGGGTGCATCTTTACTCATTGACCAAGACCGCTTTCGCCAAGTGGTGGTGAATATACTCAGTAACAGTATTCGTTATAGCGAAAAAGGTGGACAAATACATATTCATAGTAAGCAAACGCATGATGATTGGACATTGATTGTAGATGATAGTCCTTTGGGTTTGACTGATACACAATTAAAGCATTTGGGTGAGCGTTTTTATCGTGCCGATGACTCGCGTGCTCGTACAACAGGTGGTACAGGGCTAGGTTTGGCACTGTCTTATAAAATTATTGCAATGTTGGGTGGGGAGTTAACTTTCCACCACTCACCACTGGGTGGTTTACGTTGCGTGATTCGTTTTTTGAAAAAATAAAATGAGGAAAAGTCTGTGAGACATATTTTTTTAGTTGAAGATGAAGTTGAACTTGCCAGTTTAGTGAAAGACTATTTGGAAGCTGCAGGGTTTGAAGTGTCTGTGTTTCATGATGGTCAAGAAGCATACCAACAATTTTTACAACGTAAACCAAGCTTGATGATTTTAGATCTCATGGTGCCACGTATGGATGGTTTGACCATTTGCCGTAAAGTTCGTCAGCAGTCAGATTTGCCGATTATTATGGTGACCGCACGTACAGAAGAAATTGACCGTGTGTTAGGTTTAAATATGGGAGCAGATGATTATGTCTGTAAACCATTTAGCCCCAAAGAGTTGGTCGCTCGTGTGCAAGCGGTGCTGAGACGTTTAGAGCGTAAAGAAGAGCCTGAACAAGATGATTTATTTGTGATTGAAAAATCACAGCAACGTATTTGGTATAAGCAAAAAGCATTGAGCTTGACCCCTACAGAATTTCGTTTGTTTGAATTGTTTTTAGAGCATGTGGGGCAAGTTTACTCTAGAGCCCAACTGTTAGATTACTTAAACCCTGAAAGTTTCGATGTGGCAGACCGTGTGATTGATAGCCACATTAAAAACCTAAGACGAAAAATTATAGATGCTACCGCACAAGATGTACAGTCAGACTGGATTCAAGCGGTGTACGGTGTAGGGTATCGCTTTGAATACCCAGATCATTTTTAAGATGAACAGCTAATTGCAGTCTCGCTTGCATCTGCATGTGGTGGCTGTACGTCAGATGCATGCTCTCGCTGTGGTTGTGGGGTAAATGGTGTGGCGAGTAAATCAAATAGGCGTTCAACTTCGGAGAAATCATCACACTCAGCACGTTCAATCGCCTGTTGAGCCATTTGATTTCTTAAAATATAGCGAGGGTTATGTTGTTGCATGCGCTCATTTAGCTGTGCTTGGTCTTGATGCGTGCGTATGTTTTGATAACAAGTGATAAAAGCATCAAAGCCATCACGGTCAATACAGTCATCTTTTAAAGCAGTGAACTGTTGTTCTTGTAAGCGAATAAAACTTTGCGTGTAGTCGAGTTGTTCACGCTGTAAGATGTGTAGAAAGTGTAAAGCACAGTCAAAACTGTCTTTATGAAATTGTGGTAACCCCATCTTTAAGCACATTTTTTCTTGATAGTATTTTAAAAAAGTCACTTCAAAATCAGCCAAGCACGCAATCAGTTGTTGCTTAAAGGCCTCTTTTTGTGTACTTGGGGCGAGTGGCATGAGGTTGTTGAGTAAAATAGATAAATTCCAATGTGCCATGCGAGGTTGATTTTGGTAGCAATATCGCCCCTGATGGTCTGAGTGGTTGTTGATCCAGTCGGGTTTAAAACGCTCTAAAAAGCCAAATGGGCCAAAATCGAGCGTTGAGCCAGTAATATTGAGGTTATCTGTATTCATTACGCCGTGAGCAAAGCCAACCGCTTGCCAGTCTGCAATCATTTGAGCAGTACGCTTGACCACTGCATGGGCAAAAGCAATGATGGGCTGGTCTTGCTCTAAGCATTCTGGGGAATGCCATGCAATACACTGCATTACAAAGTCGTTGAGTAGCTCGGGTGCATATTGGTTAATCCACTCAAAATGACCAAAACGAATATGGCAGTCTGAGGTGCGTAATAGCATCGCACCTGGCTCTAGCGTTTCACGTTGTACCCCTTGCAATGAACTGGTAAAACCTACCGCATTGCTTGAGGCAATGCCAAGTGCATTGAGTGCATGACCTGCTAAGTACTCTCGTATCACTGAGCGAAGTACGGCGCGACCATCACCAGATCTAGAATAGGGCGTTGAGCCTGCCCCTTTGAGATGTAAGTCAATCACCTGATTGTTTTTATCTAAAACTTGTGCAATCAGTAAGCCACGACCATCACCTAACTGACCTGCCCAATGTCCAAATTGATGCCCTGCATACACCATTGCCAATGGGCTAAATACATCAAAAGTCTGTTTACCACTACAAATGTCTACCCATGCAGTTTTTTCAGCATCACTCCACTGTAAATCATTGGCCAGCGTAAGGTTAAAGTGACCTGCTTTTGCGCCGTGTAATGGTTTAGGTTGTTGTTGGCTATATAATTTTGAATCAAGTGTGTTGTAGCGACTTTGAAAAAGCATGCAGTGGCTCTCGGCTATGGTATTGAGTACTAAAGGTATTGTTGCATCAGGTGAGGTACATCTGTAATGAGTCCATCAACGCCCCAACGTTTTAATTCAAGAGCACGTTCAGGCTCATTGACCGTCCAAACACTGGCTTTTAAGCCTGCTTGATGAGTTGCTTGAACCCGATCAGGTGTGGTGAGGGTATTGAGCCAACCAATTTGGCAACATGCAAGTTCTATCGCAGTCTTGATGGCATGTTCGGGGTGATCTTCGACCAATAAGCCTCGTTTAAAGGGTGAAGATAAATTTTGTAATGCGGTTAAAATTTTAACATCAAAGCTGGTAATAACGAGAGCATCTTGCCAATCGCTTGAGAGTTGTTGATGGAGTGTTTTAACCAGTTTTTCAGCGTCAAACATAGAAGGAACTGCTTTAATTTCTAATTCTATGTGCGTAAAATCTTGAATGATATTGAGTACTTGTCTAAGTGTTGGTGTTGGCTCTTGTTGTGGCCATTGTGGCCAAAGTTTGCAATGGTTGTGCTGTTCTAAATGATCTACTTGGCAGTTTGCCACGGCGTATGGTGTGCCTGTGGTGCGTAACAAATTATCATCATGAATGACCACTAAAGTCTGATCTGTCAGTTGTCTAAGGTCAAATTCTACAGCTGTAATGCCTAGGTTTTTTAAATATTCAAAACCACCGAGTGTATTTTCAGGGGCTTCATTGCGTGCCCCACGATGACCAATAATTTGCATACATATACCTCAGTGTTGAAATGAGCAATAAAAATAAAATATGTCAAAAAGTTTGCAATTCGATTTGAGTTTGTTAACAATAAAACGTCAGGAAACTGTGGTATGTCCTGCCTTAATTGTGTCATAGCATGGCATCAAATCAATGAAAAAAGAGTAACGCATGCGAACACGTAGCAAAATTTGTGGCATTACTCGGGTAGAAGACGCACGTGCTGCCGTCGATAACGGTGCAGATGCGATCGGTTTGGTGTTTTATCCACCAAGCCCAAGAGCAGTGACCCCTAGCCAAGCCCAGCAGATTGCACAGGTGATTCCACCTTATGTGCAAATTGTTGGTTTGTTTGTCGATGCCAGTTTGGACCAAATCGAAAGCACTTTACAGCATGTTACTTTAGACGTGTTACAATTTCACGGCCAAGAAACACCTGCTGAATGTGCCAGTATTGCTAAAAAAATCGGTCGCCGTTGGTACAAAGCCATACAGGTTCACCCAACCTTAGATATACAGGCTGAAATACAGCGTTATTGTCAGGCCGGGGCAAGTGCGGTATTACTCGATGCATGGCATCCATCGCTTAAGGGAGGTACAGGCCAACAGTTTGATTGGTCGGTATTTCCAAAGGCACAAACTGCACTCATTTTAGCAGGCGGACTCACACCAGATAATGTAAAACAAGCCATCACCACAACAACACCTTTTGCCGTAGATGTCAGTGGTGGCGTAGAGTCGGCAAAAGGAATAAAAGATCATCAACTGATTAAAACGTTTATGCAAGGAGTCCATTGTGGATCAGCAAACGAAGATTGACTACACACAATATCCAGATGCTCGTGGGCATTTTGGTATTCATGGCGGACGATTTGTCTCAGAAACTTTAATGGCAGCACTTGAAGATTTAGAAAATCTATACGAGCGCATGAAAAATGATGCCCAGTTTCTAGCCGAGTTTGACCGTGATATGGCGTACTATGTAGGTCGCCCAAGTCCTCTTTATTATGCTGAGCGATGGTCAAAAGAGCTAGGCGGTGCACAAATTTATTTAAAGCGTGAAGACTTAAACCATACTGGTTCACATAAAGTGAATAACACCATTGGGCAAGCGTTACTGGCAAAACTGTCAGGTAAAAAACGTATTATTGCTGAAACTGGTGCAGGGCAACACGGTGTGGCAACAGCAACCATCGCTGCACGTTTAGGCTTAGAGTGCGTTGTTTATATGGGTGCAGATGACGTAAAACGTCAAGCCATGAATGTGTACCGTATGCGACTGCTAGGTGCAAAAGTTGTGCCTGTGACCAGTGGTTCACGTACTTTAAAAGATGCTTTAAATGAAGCGATGCGAGATTGGGTTAGTCATGTCGATGACACCTACTATATTATTGGTACTGTGGCAGGCCCACACCCATACCCACAGCTCGTTCGTGACTTCCAGTCGATTATTGGTCGTGAAGCACGCAAGCAAATTCAAGAGCAAGCAGGTCGTTTACCCGATGCATTAGTGGCATGTGTGGGCGGTGGCTCAAATGCAATAGGCTTGTTCTACCCATTTTTAAACGATGAATCTGTAAAAATGTATGGTGTGGAAGCTGCAGGTTTAGGGATAGAAACAGGTAAACATTCAGCACCACTGAGTGCAGGGCATGTGGGTGTACTGCATGGTAACCGTACTTATTTAATGAGTGATGCACAAGGTCAGATCATTGAAACGCACAGTATTTCTGCGGGTCTAGACTACCCAGGTGTTGGCCCAGAGCATAGCTTCTTAAAAGACATGCACCGTGTAGATTATGTACCCATTATTGACGATGAAGCACTACAAGGCTTTAGAGATTTAACCCGCATTGAAGGGATTATTCCTGCATTGGAAAGTGCACACGCCATGGCATATGTGACCAAGCTTGCACCTACCATGCGTAAAGACCAAATTATCATTGCAACAGTCTCTGGTCGGGGAGATAAAGACCTCCTCACCATGGCCAATATCGATGGTATTGAAATGGTTGACATGTAAAACATGTTGAAAATAAAAAAGGTACTTACGAGTGCCTTTTTTATTTTGGGTCGATTATGCAAAGACGAGTCATTTTTACTTTTATGATCTAACATATTGTTATTTATTTTCTTTTTACCATGTTTTTGTACAAAATGAGATGAATGCTAAAAAACAAAAATGAAAAAAAAGATATCTTTGATCATTGAGAAAAAAAATGAAATATTGATTAATGTAGGCTTGAGTTTTCACAAGTTTTTACTTCATTCAATGAAGTGATTTGGCTGACTGTGCAAGGCATAAAAAATAGCGTTACAATGGGTTGTGCTTCAAACAACATCAAGTAACTCATTCTATTTAAAACTATGCAAGGGAAATCACCATTATGAGTCGTCTCGCTCAACGTTTTGACCAGCTTAAATCTCAGCAACGCAAAGCACTAGTCTCTTATGTCATGGCTGGTGATCCACAGCCTGAAGTGACTGTTGGCTTGCTACATCAAATGGTTGATGCTGGTGTAGATGTACTTGAGCTAGGGTTGCCATTTTCAGACCCTATGGCAGATGGTCCAGTCATTGCTTTGGCTGCAGAGCGCGCACTTGCAGGTGGTACAAGTACACTTCATGTCTTGGACATGGTGAAACAATTTCGTGAAAACGATTCAGAGACGCCTGTAGTACTCATGGGCTATTTAAACCCGATTGAAGTGATTGGCTACGAAAAGTTTGTAAGCCAAGCACAGCAAAGCGGTGTAGATGGTATTTTATTGGTGGATCTACCACCTGAAGAAGCCTACGAATTTAATCAAATTTTAAAACAGCACGGTCTAGACCAAATCTTTTTACTTGCACCAACATCGAAAGATGAGCGAGTTGCTCATGTTGTTAAACAAGCCAGTGGTTTTATTTACTACGTATCACTTAAAGGTGTAACAGGTGCGGCAACGCTTGATGTAGATGCGGCAGCACAGCGTATTGCCTATATACAACAGCAAACAGATATTCCTGTAGGTGTGGGTTTTGGTATTCATGATGCAGCATCTGCAAAAGCCATGGGTGCTGTGGCAGATGCCGTGATTGTGGGCAGTGTATTGGTGAAGCCTTTTGCAACACTATCTATTGAACAAGCCACTTTGCAAACGATTAATAAAGTTAAGGAGCTTCGAGCTGCGCTCGATGAACAGTAAGTATGAGTCAAGAAGTAAAACCTGCAAAGGTACTAACCCCAAATACGCCGTGGACAGAACGATCTGTACCAGGGGTTTATGTACTGACTGAGCAAGAAACCTTTAAGTCATCGTTTACAGAACCAACGGTTGAATGTCCTGAGTGCCATGCATTAACCACACGTACAGCGATGGCCTTTAATGCTTATGTTTGCCCACAATGTGACGAGCATTTACGCATGAAAGCACGTGAGCGATTAAACTGGTTCTTTGATCAAGTCGATGCAGAGCTTGGCCAAAACTATGTTGCAAAAGACCCGCTAAAATTTGTAGACAGCAAGCCATATACAGAGCGTATGCTAGATGCACAAAAGAAAACAGGTGAGTCAGAAGCTTTAGTGGTGTTACAAGGCCACATTAAAAATATTGCCATGACCGCATGTGCTTTTGAGTTTGACTTTATGGGTGGCTCAATGGGTACAGTTGTTGGTGACCGCTTTGTGCAAGCTGCTGAAAGTGCGATTGAAAAGAAACAACCTTTGATCTGTTTTGCAGCTTCTGGTGGTGCACGTATGCAAGAAGGCATGCTGTCACTCATGCAAATGGCAAGAACATCTGCTGCCATTGAAAAAGTAAAAGAAGCTGGCTTACCTTACATTGTTGTACTCACTCACCCTGTGTATGGTGGTGTGACGGCATCACTTGCAATGCTGGGTGATGTACATCTTGCTGAACCTAAAGCCATGATTGGTTTTGCGGGCAAACGTGTGATTGAACAAACAGTACGTGAAAAGTTAGAAGAACCGTTCCAACGTGCAGAGTATTTGCTTGATCATGGTGTGGTCGATCAAATTGTTCATCGTCACTCATTACGTGATACTGTATATCGTATTGTTGGTAAATTGATGAACGTAAATTGAACATAGCCTCACCTTTAAGTACAGATGATCTGATGACATGGCTCAACTATTGGGGCCGTGTTCATGTTACAGGTATAGACCTTGGTTTAGAGCGGGTTTTACCTGTAGCAGAAAAACTTGCCATTACCAAGCCTCAAGCCAAAGTTATTACTGTGGCAGGAACCAATGGTAAAGGTTCAACCACTACTATCATTGCACAAATTCTAAAGCATGCAGGGTATCGTGTGGGGCTTTACCAATCACCACATATTTACCGTTTTAATGAGCGTGTGAAAATATCTGGTGTTGAGGCAACAGATGCAGAGTTAGTAGAGGCTTTTGTTGCTGTAGACCAAGCACGTAGAGATTGTGGATTAAGCTTATCATTTTTTGAAGCGACAACATTGGCGGCATTTTTAGTATTTAGCCAACGCCAATGTGATGTTTTAGTCCTGGAAATCGGTCTAGGGGGTCGTTTAGATGTCGTTAATATTATAGATCCAGATGTTGCTGTCATTACTAATATCGGACTTGACCATATAGACTGGTTAGGTGACACGATTGAGAAAATTGCCAAAGAAAAAGCAGGCATTATTCGTCCAAATATTCCAACCATATTTGCAGGGCAACAAGCCTTGCCACAGGCAATACAAGAGAAAGCCAGTGTATGCCAAGCACCGTTATATTGTTATAACCGTGACTTTTTTTACCAAGAAAATAGCACCACATGGACATTTTCAACGCCTGCGACCACTTTAGCATTACCCAAAGGGAAGCTGGCTGTACACAATGCGGCAACTGCTGTGGCTACCGTTGCTGTGAGTGGCTTAAATGTCAGTGATGAAGCGATTGCTGCAGGTGTACTGGAAGCAAATATTGCAGGGCGTTTTGAAATTGTAGCGGTTGAGGGCAAGACTGTGATTCTCGATGCAGGGCATAACCCGCACGGTGTAGCTTTTTTGTTACAGCAACTCAATACATTCTTAAAGCAAAACACTCAATACACAGAAGTGGTCAGTGTCTTTTCCATGCTTACAGATAAAGACATTGATGCAGTGATAACTCAATTAAAGCCTCGTATTTCATCATGGCATATTGCCGCACTTAACACACCACGGGCGGCACCGATTCAGAAAATTCAAGTTGCTTTAGAGGACCAAACGGTCTATGTTTCTGAAAATATTCAACACGCCTTTCAAAAAGCATTACAGACTTTACAATCACATCAGATTATACTTGTGTGTGGTTCGTTTCACACTTTAGAAACGGTTTGGGAGTCTATAGCACATGTCCATGAATAATAAACAACGTTGGATGGGTGGCGTTGTTCTGCTTGGCGGCGGAACATTACTTGCAGCATTACTTTTTAAGGGTGCACATGAAATTAAAGAAAATCATACGCCAGAAAATGTAAAACCAGTACAACAAACAGTGATTGTACCAAAGGTAAATACGCCTGCTCAGCCTGAAGAAATGCAGTCACTGCAACCTGTTACAGTAGATATTGAAACAGAAAAACGCTTACTTGAAGAGCAAAAACGGGCAAGAGAAAAAGCCATTGCAGAGCAAGAAGCAAAAACACAAAAATATCTAGCGCAACAACAACAGGCAGAAGCGGCCGCTGCGAAAAAAGCTGCCCAAGAGTACGCACAAATTAATGCCCGTCGTGCCAAAGAGCAAGCGGCTGTAGACATGCCGCCAGAAGTGACAGATAAGCCAAATCAACAAACATTAGATGAAAAAAAACAAGCCCTTGAAGCTAAGAAAAAAGCAGATTTAGAGAAAAAAATAGCAGATAAAAAACAAGCAGATGCTGCGGAAAAGGAACGCAAACGTAAAGAACTTGAAGATGTAAAAAAAGCAGAGCAAGAACTGAAGAAGAAAGCTGAGCGAGAGCAGGCTAAACGTGATCATGATGAAAAGGTCAAATTGCAACAAGCACAAGAAGCTAAGCAAAAAGACAAAGAAAAGTCACAGGTAGATGCAGATACGGTTAAACATAAAGTTGAGCAAAGTCATAGCCAAACAGAGCATGAATTAGATCAAAAGAAAAAAGCCGATGCTGATAAAGCACGTGAAATGATGAAAGATGAAGGTGATCATAAGAAATGGATGGTGCAGGTTGCATTGGCTGCCAATCAGGCTAATGCAGATGCCATTATTGCCAAGCTTAAAGCGAAAGGATATAAAATTACAACCAGTCCAACGTCAAAAGGTATCCGTATCATGGTTGGGCCGAGTAAAAATAAAGAGCGTGCCGATACATTACGTAAAAAAATTCAAGCAGATGAAAGCTTAAATATGCCATCTGCTTGGGTGAATGAGTGGGTACCATTGGAAGATCGCTAATAGAAAAGTGAGCATGTTACACACCAAATAAACGACATGGCCTTATGGTGGTGCTGATGAATCTATCAAAATAGGCAAAAATTCGCGTAATTTTGACAATAAAGTCAGAGTTTTTGTGCAAAAAACTTGTACTTCCAAAAACTAACACCATAATAAACATTAACGACAAACATTTATTTTGAACTAGCCAAAATTAGAGAGTGATTCATGTTGGAAAGTCTGATCGGAGGTATCTTCGGTACTAAAAATGAGCGAGAGCTCAAACGTATGCGTAAAATTGTAGATAAAATTAATGCGCTCGAACCGACGATCTCTGCGCTCAGTGATGCAGAACTATCGGCAAAAACACAAGACTTTAAACAGCGTTACCAAAATGGTAAAACGTTAGACAGTTTTTTACCAGAAGCGTTTGCCGTTTGCCGAGAGGCTGCCAAACGTATTATGGGGATGCGTCACTATGACGTGCAACTGATCGGTGGTATTACCCTGCATGAAGGCAAAATTGCTGAAATGCGTACAGGTGAGGGTAAAACACTGATGGGTACCTTGGCGTGTTACTTAAATGCGTTAAGTGGCGAAGGTGTACATGTCATCACTGTCAATGATTACCTTGCACAGCGTGATGCAGAGCTGAACCGCCCATTGTTTGAGTTTCTAGGCCTAACCGTTGGCACAATTTACTCTATGCAAGCCCCAGATGAAAAAGCACATGCCTACGCTGCTGACATCACTTATGGTACGAACAATGAGTTTGGTTTTGATTACCTACGTGACAACATGGTGTTCTCATTTGCAGAGAAAAAACAACGTGGCCTAAGCTATGCCATTATTGATGAAGTCGATTCCATCTTAATTGATGAAGCACGTACCCCACTCATTATTTCTGGGCAGAGTGAAGACTCATCACAATTGTATGCAGCAATCAATGCGATTCCACCAAAACTCCACCCACAAAAAGAAGAAAAAGTGGCAGATGGTGGTCACTTCTGGATTGATGAGAAACAACGCTCAGTAGAAATGACTGAAATAGGTTATGAAACAGTTGAAAAAGAACTGATTGCCATGGGCTTGCTCGATGAAGGTGATACTTTATATTCAGCAACCAATTTAAACCTTGTACACCATGTATCTGCTGCTATTCGTGCCCATTTCTTATTCCAAAAAGACGTACAATACATTATTCATGATGGTGAAATTGTCATCGTAGATGAGCATACAGGCCGAACCATGCCGGGCCGTCGTTGGTCAGAAGGTTTGCATCAGGCGGTTGAGGCTAAAGAAAAATTAGAAATTCAGCCAGAAAACCAAACATTGGCAACCACAACATTCCAAAACTACTTCCGTCTTTATAAAAAACTTTCAGGCATGACAGGTACAGCAGACACTGAAGCCTCTGAAATGAAAGAAATTTATGGCTTAGATGTTGTACTTATTCCAACGCATCGCCCAATGATTCGTAAAGACTTAAACGATTTAATTTACCTAAACCGCAATGGTAAATACGATGCGATTGTTGCAGAAATTAAACGTATTCAAGAAACCAAAGCGCCAATTTTGGTGGGTACAGCAACGATTGAATCTAGTGAAATTTTATCGCATAAAATGACACAAGCCGGCATTAAACATGAGGTGTTGAATGCCAAACAACATGAAAGAGAAGCTGATATTATTGCCCAAGCAGGTAGCTTAGGTGCAGTAACCATTGCTACAAACATGGCTGGTCGTGGTACAGATATTTTGCTGGGTGGTAACTGGAAAGTAAAACTCGCTAAAATTGAAAATCCAACAGCTGAAGACGAAGCGCGACTCAAAGAGCAATGGCAACTTGACCATGAAGCAGTTTTAGATGCGGGTGGTCTACATATTATTGGTTCAGAGCGTCATGAATCTCGTCGTATCGATAACCAATTACGTGGCCGTGCAGGTCGTCAAGGTGACCCGGGCTTATCACGCTTTTACTTGTCACTAGAAGATGACCTTATGCGTATCTTTGCAGGTGACCGTGTTATTGCCATGATGCGAGCAATGGGCCTCAAAGAAGATGAAGCTATTGAACATAAAATGGTGAGTCGCTCGATTGAAAATGCACAACGTAAAGTAGAAGCACGTAACTTTGATATACGTAAAAACCTACTGAAGTATGATGATGTGAATAACGAACAGCGTAAAATCATCTACTCGCAACGTGATGAAATTTTGGTTGAAGAGTCACTACAGAACTATCTAGAAGAAATGCATCAAGAAGTGATGACAGGTTTTATTGCTACCTTTATACCACCAGAATCTATTCATGATCAGTGGGATATTGAAGGCTTGGAAACAGCATTACGTACAGACTTACACATCGACTTACCAATTCAACAATGGTTAGATGATGACCGTAGATTGGATGAAGAAGGTCTAGTAAGACGTATTAGTGATGAAGTCTTGACACGCTACCGAGATCGTCGCCAGAACATGGGTACAGAGATGGCTACTGTACTTGAGCGTAACTACACATTAAACGCTTTAGATCGCCACTGGAAAGAGCACCTCGCTGCAATGGATTACTTGCGTCAAGGTATTCATTTAAGAGGTTATGCTCAAAAGAACCCAGAACAAGAGTATAAAAAAGAAGCATTTAATCTATTTGTAAATATGCTTGGTGTGATCAAAAGTGACATTATTAATGACTTGTCTACAGTCCGAGTTCCTTCACCAGAAGAAATGGCAGCACTTGAAGCACAACAGCAAAACAGTGAATTGGTTTTTGAGCATGACAGTGTTGATGGACTCACAGGTACAGTTACTCAAGATAATGCAGTATCAGAGGTAGAGCCTGAAGAAACTGTTGTGCCTACCAGTCGTAATGCACCATGCCCATGTGGTTCGGGTTTGAAGTACAAACAATGCCACGGCAAAATCTAAAATAGCCTTTTACAAAAGCAGAACAAGAGTTCTGCTTTTTTGTATTTATTAGGTCATTACAGGTACTAAAATTGAATAGAAATTTTGCTATAGTAATCAGTAATACAACAGAGATAATATGACGATGAAAATAAAACATGGCCTTATGGCTTCTTTAATCATGGCATCTACAGTGGCGATTGCTGCACCTACAGAACCATTCACAACAACAGTAGGTAATGTAAAAGCGGCTATGGGGCCTCAATTGGCCGAAGTCAGCTCAAAAGGCAATACACTCACAATTATTAGTCCACGTACAGGGATTAGTTACACACTAGATAACACCGAAGGACGTAGCGTGATTCTACAAACAGATGCTATTGCAGCAGCAAATAATGTCACGGCCAAAAAAATCATTGCCCAAAATCCTGCGGTATCACAGACAAGTCAACTCAGTGCAGAAAAAGCACTTATTGATATGTCTGCACAGTTAAATCCATAAAATTAATAGGTTGGGTAAGTATTTACCCAATATTAAACTCTCTTTATTTGTCATATATTAGGAAACATCATGGCGGTTGGCGATATACACATACCACAAATGCAAGCAGTTAAAGGCTTAAAAATAGGCTCTACACAAGCGTATGTTCGCTATCCAAATCGACGCGATCTAGTTATCTTTGAGTTTTCAGAAGGCACACATGTTGCAGGTATTTTTACTCAAAATGCTTTTTGTGCAGCCCCTGTTCATGTATGTAAAAAACATCTGAATATTGAAAATAGTCGTTACTTGATTATCAATACAGGAAATGCAAATGCAGGTACAGGTGCAGAGGGTATGAAAAATGCCTATGCCATGTGTGAAGCTGTTGCAAAAGAAACTGGTGTTAAAACCGAGCAAGTCCTGCCATTTTCAACGGGTGTGATTGGTGAGCAACTCCCAATTGATCGAATTACTCAAGCGGTTAAGCCTGCATTAGACACTCTAAATCAAAATGCATGGTTAGATGCAGCTCACGGCATTATGACCACAGACACCATCCCTAAAGGTGCATCTACACAAATTGAGCTTGATGGTATTATTTATAACATGACTGGCATCAGCAAAGGTGCGGGCATGATTCGACCAAATATGGCAACCATGCTTAGTTTTGTTGTCACAGATATTCCAATAAGCAAAACATTAGTACAACAGCTACTTAAAGAATCAGCAGACCAATCTTTTAACCGTATTACTGTAGATGGCGATACATCAACCAATGATTCATGCATTTTTGCGGCAACAGGTCAAGGTGGTGGGCAAGAAATTCAAACAGAGCAAGATCCAAGATATGTGTTAGTAAAAGAAAAACTCTTTGAAATTATGAAGCGTCTAGCACACCTGATTGTGAGAGATGGAGAAGGTGCGACTAAATTTATTACCGTAGATGTAAAAGGTGGTAAAACAACACAAGAATGTTGTGATGTGGCGTACAGCATTGCACATTCACCCTTAGTGAAAACAGCCCTTTTTGCATCAGACCCAAATTGGGGGCGTATTTTATGTGCGATAGGGTACGCGAATATTACCGAACTTGATGTCGAAAAAGTGCAAGTTTGGCTTGATGAAGTACAAATTTGTGAAAATGGTGGTCGGGCACATAGATATACTGAAGAAGAAGGTGTTCGTGTCATGTCAAAACCAGAGTTAACGATTCATGTTGATCTGGGGCGAGGAGATGCTCAGGACATCGTTTATACCTGTGATTTATCATATGACTACGTTAAAATTAACGCAGACTATAGATCATAATTGAACATAAACAACCAAGAAATTTTATATATTTATCTAAAGTTTCTTGGTTGTTAGATTTTAAGTTGTTGAAATGAATAAAAATAGAACAAAAAATGCAAAGTATGATGAATAAATGTTCTATTAACTAAATAAAGTGCTTTTTTTTAAATATATAGCTTGACCTAATGCAACTCCAAGCATAGAATGCACACCGTACCGCACGATGTGTAGTACGAAAAGCTGAGAATAATCGGAGCATAGCACAGCCTGGTAGTGCACCTGGTTTGGGACCAGGGGGTCGTAGGTTCGAATCCTACTGCTCCGACCAAAAATCGGCAGAGTATAGATACTTTAAATAGTATCAGTTATGCGCCTGTAGCTCAGTTGGATAGAGCATCCGCCTTCTAAGCGGATGGTCACAGGTTCGAATCCTGTCAGGCGCACCATAGTTGTCTGGTAGGTAAGAACAACCGTTATGGTGGATGTAGCTCAGTTGGTAGAGCCCCGGATTGTGATTCCGGTTGTCGTGGGTTCGAGCCCCATCATTCACCCCAATTTACGGAGCATAGCACAGCCTGGTAGTGCACCTGGTTTGGGACCAGGGGGTCGTAGGTTCGAATCCTACTGCTCCGACCAAGTATATAAAAATCAAGAGTTTAGCGTGCTAAGCTCTTTTTTTGTGCCTGAAAAAAAGAACAAATAATTATGCTTATAGACTGTATTAATGAGAAAGTCTTTCATACCAATATGAGAGTTTCCATTCCCATTTCATTCCCACGAAAAGTACCAAGTTAGATGAAAAAATAAGCAAAACATAGATTTTATATTTTTTTATAGAATTTCTAGGGTAGTCATTTTTAGAGGTAATAAAGTAATATTTTTATAATTAACATTTAATATCAATAAGATATAGATATATACTCAAGTAAGAATTAGGTAATATTTAAGTAATAAGTTACTGTATAAAAAGGTGATGATGTTAATAATTTACTATTAATAAAAACAATGAGTTATAAAATATTACTTCTGATATTACAAAAAATTACATCTGTTGGTAATATGATTTATATATATTTTTCAGCAACTTATATATTGATATTACTTTATTACCTCAAAATTGATTTAGGTCATAGAAAAATACATTTTTATGTTCGATGGTATTTATCAAGAACATATATATTTACTGTTTTTGTAAAAATGTATTTCCATAGTGAAATGCAGTATTCAATTTTCAAAAATAATTACTGTAATCCTTACAGATCATGGTGTTTCGACATATAGCTCATAGTGGTTTGTGCTGTAGTAGAATTGCATCAGTTAGAGGAACCGCAGGTGGGTGGGCAACTGCGCTCGGCTGGGGTAGGTATTGTCATTTCGATCATGTCTTCCAAATAGCTGTAAAATTGAAAGCAAAAAAATCCCCATCTTTTTGATGGGGATTTTAAAGTTATATTTACATCATATAAAAGATTAAGAAGTCCCTTTCAAATCATAATATCTAAAACTAATCACCTCATCACCAGCCCACTCATTAATCTGCATGAGTCTTGATTGAAGCGGTACAATTTCATTTTGATAAAAGACTTGTGCTGCGTCTGTAATTGAACCAAAGCCA
Source organism: Acinetobacter rathckeae (assembly GCF_015627125.1). Lineage (GTDB taxonomy): Bacteria > Pseudomonadota > Gammaproteobacteria > Pseudomonadales > Moraxellaceae > Acinetobacter > Acinetobacter rathckeae. Next base: position 361,180 of record NZ_VTDO01000003.1, read on the forward strand.
CCTGTATTATTTGGCACAATACCCATCAGCTGCGGTGGTACACGAAGCGATGCCAAAATATCGTCACGAGTAATGCCTTTAATACTTGCAAAGTCATCTTTGGCTGCAATTTCAGAAATCGGCATAATTTGAATACCATCTTTTTGCCCATTGGGTGAGTAAAAAAATAGATTCCTAAAGTTCCCTGGCCCCTTGCTATCTTTCATGGCCGTTCTGAGAGCATTAATATCGTTTGGATCTTGAGATGCACCTGTCACATACATCACAAAGCCTGCATGTGAACCATTGTTATAGTATTTTCTACGAAATAATGTGGCAGACTCGTTGAGTAGGGCACTTTGTAATGTGCTGATATATTCAGGTGAGCCATATAGCTCTTGGTCGATATCCGTTTCACGAATATGGCAAATACTGTCTAACTCAAAAATCCAATCGTCCACACCATCATAATTATTATTGATTAAATAAAACTGGTCGTCTTTACCCACACGGGTGTATTTGGCCAATGATGGTTTATATTCAATAGTACTGCCCAATCGAGATTTTACATTTTCTAAATAGGCATTGCCCGACCAAATAAAATCAAGGGCAATTTGCTCAAAGGCTTTTCGTTTAAGCAAAGGGTGGGGCTTAAATAGGTTGGCCAAAAAATTCCGCTTAAATACAATGCCGCTGCTTAAATATGGGTTAGATCGAAACGATTTTGACAATCCAGTCATACTCACTTGTGGCTCATAATAACGACCATTGAACCAGCACTCAAAATAATCTGATAAATCATGGCCATCAAGTACAGGTACAGGGTCGCCAAAGGTAAACGCTTCAGGTGACACCTGCTGAGTCATATGTGCTGTTGGTTCTGTGATAATGTCGGTCATGATGAAAATTCCAAGTAAGATTTATTTGATGTGCTTTGACCTTCAAGCGGTTCATTGTGTACGGCATGCATGAGTGCCCAAGCGAGATCGGCATGTCCTGTGGCTTCTGAACGTCCTGCGGTAAAGGTCATTTTTTGTTGGCTGGCGGTCATGGTTTTTTGAATACTCATGAGCGATTGGCTTAAATCAGTAAAACCATTGTCGTACTCGAGGCGTTCTTTGCGAATCACATCTTGCAACTTAAACACCAGCATGGCTTTCACTTCAGGTGAATAACTAAACTCGGTGAGATTTGGGAAGAACTGTTTTACTAACTGAGCCACGCCCGTTCCCATACCTGTGCTATCAATGCCGATGTACGTCACGTTGTAGCGAAGGGTGATTTGTCGAATAAACTCCGCTTGTGCTGCGAAGTCATCACCTTTAAGTTGGTGACGTTCTAATACTCTAAATTTATCAGTTGGATTTTCAGGCGGTGCGACTACGACTAAGCCTGCACTATCGCCATTTAAAGCAGGGTCATAACCAATCCATACAGGGCGATTACCAAAAGGCCGAGTATGAAATGGCTTGTAAATCGCTTCCCATTTTTCCCAACTATCGACCATGCATTTTTGAAGCATTTCTAATGGGAAAATAGATAAGCTGTCATCAACAAACTCACACATAAATAGATTGGCAAACTCATCAACTGAATACTCAAAACGCAACTCATCAATATTAAACAAGTTACAGCCTGAGGCTTTCGCATCTAAAACAGTCACAATATGTCGCCACATTCTATCCTCACACAAATGACCATTTTTTAAATTGTCATGTGAAGTATCAACATTGAGTTGTTGGTCTTTGGCTCTGCGTTTGTTAAAGCGTTCACCTGTCCAGAAGTCATAGGCTTGATGGGTAATGGTAGACGGTGTGGAAAAATAAGTTTTACGCCATTTTTCATGTACAGACATTGCTGAAGCGACTTTATTCAGCTCATTAAATCCATACGTCCAAAAGAACTCATCAAAATATAAATTGCCATGATGCCCCTGAGCGGTTCGTGAATTTGTGCCTAAAAATGTCAGGCTTGCACCATTGGATAAAATAATCGGATCGCCTGTCAGCTCAACACCGCATGCTTCAAATGCAAATGATTTGATGTAACCTTTAAAAATATGAGCTTGAAACTTAGATGCAGATAAAAAGATTTGATTACGTCCTGTTTGTAATGCATCGACCAGTGCTTCACGAGCAAAATACCACGTTGCCCCAATCTGACGGCTTTTGAGAATGACCCGTGTCCGTTGGTTCATTTCTCGATACCACTGGTGTTGATAGTCAAATAAACTATCTTCAAAAAATGCAATCAACTGCTCAATTTGTTCATGATCAAAGTGATTGGCCTCTTTTTTACGTGGTGCTTCATTTCGTTTACGCAGGTTCGGGTTTAAATCCGATTCACCACCGCCATTTCTGAATTTCTCAACACGAGCAAACCGCTCATACTGACGCATCAGTAAATCAATTTCCTTGCTGTCACCACTGGTTTTTTTATTTTTTAAAATTAAGGTCATTAAGCGAATGACTAAAGCATCTTCAATACGGTTTTCAGGCTTTTCTTTTTCCCATTCATCACGGGTTTTCCATGCTTGAACAGTACGCTCTTTTTCATCAAGGGCTTGAGCAATATCGACAATTTTCCAGCCTAGCCAGTATAAAAACTTGGCTTTGAGCTTGTTATCAGCAACTAATGCAAGGTTTGCAATCGGAGACAAGTCATTCATAAAAAAAACGTGCAATAAAAAATTATTGTCACATTGACAGCAAAAAATACTTGTCGCAGTCACTTTGAGTTGTATAACGCAGTTATACAACTCAAAGCCGTTGCGATGAATACGCTTTATTCATCATTCTGCACCTATTCAGCGATTGAACCGCTTTCATCTCAAATAGGTCAGCACAATGAGCAAAGACAACGAACAGAAAAAATATAAATCGGCATGGTTTCGAGTAGCCACCGCAGGTGACACCACAGATGGCCGAGAAATATCAGCCGAGTGGATTCAACAAATGGCACAAAGCTATAGCCCACAAACCTATGGTGCACGAATCAATGTAGAGCATATTCGTAGTGTTTTACCAGATAGCACATTCGGTGCATATGGTGATGTGACTGCCCTAAAAACTGAAAAAGTCACTGTGGATGGTGTAGAAAAAGACGCTCTTTTTGCTCAAATTCAGCCGAACCAAAACCTATTAGACCTCAACAAAAAAAATCAAAAAATCTATACATCGATTGAAGTCAATCCCAACTTTGCCAAAACAGGTAAGGCTTATTTAGTCGGTCTTGCGGTGACAGACTCACCAGCATCACTCGGTACAGAGCAGCTCAAGTTCGCTGCAGGTGCAAGTGTTAATCCACTGGCCTCTCGTAAACTTGACCCCGACAACCTATTTGCTGAGTCGCATGAAGTCACATTTGAGTTTACTGAAGAAAAGCAAAAAACCTCAATTATTGACACGGTGAAAAGCATGTTTAGCAAAACCAAAAGCGAAACAGAACAAAGCTTTTCACAAAACGAAGCAGCCATTTTAGAAATTGCACAACAAACAGCGAACCAAGGTCAAAGTGTAGACACGCTACAAACCGACTTCAATGCACTAAAAACAGAGTTTGATGCCTTTAAAGAACAGCTCAACACCACACCAGCCAAAGAGCCACGCCCAAAATCAACCAATAGTGTCTATAGCGAAGAAATAGGCGAAGTTGACTGCTAATCCCAATATTTAACATTAGAAGAGAGTAAACACATGCTTTTAGCAACCCAAAGAAAATTTAATATGAGCATGGCACACCTGGCCAAACTCAATGGTGTCGATTCAGTTGAAAAGAAGTTCACCGTTACGCCATCCATTCAGCAAAAATTAGAAGATAAAATCCAATTATCATCTGATTTTTTGAAGCAAATTAACGTTTTTTTGGTCGATGAGCAATCAGGTTCTGCCCTTGGTTTAGGCATTACTCGCCCGATTGCATCACGCACCAATACAGATGCACAAGATCGTCAAGCATCAGACCCAAGTGGTATGGATGAACGTGCTTACTTTTGCCGTCAAACTAACTTTGATACTGCGATTAAATATCGCAAGTTAGACCAATGGGCAAAATTCAAAGACTTTTACCCACGCTTGAGTGCCATGATCCAAAAACGTCAAGGTCTTGACCGTATCATGATTGGTCTTAACGGCACATCATATGCCACCAATACCGACATTGTGGCCAATCCAAAACTGCAAGATGTCAACAAGGGTTGGTTGCAAAAACAACGTGAAGAAAATCCTCAGCGAGTACTTAGCTCAGGCAAAGTTAATGCAGGGAAAATTACCATCGGAAAAACAGGGGACTATAAAAACCTTGATGCACTGGTGATGAACCTTGTCGATGAAATGATTGATGAAGTCCACCAAGACAACCCAGACCTTGTGGTGCTGTGTGGTCGTAAATTGCAATCAGACAAATACTTCCCACTGGTTAATAAAGACCAACCCAATACCGAATCCTTAGCGGCCGATATGATTATCAGCCAAAAACGTATGGGTAACTTGCCTGTCTATGCTGTGCCATTTTTCCCTGAAGGCACGATCTTAGTGACTACATTCGATAACTTGTCGATTTATGTGCAATCAGGTGCTCGTCGTCGTGCCGTGATTGACAACCCAAAACGTGACCAAATCGAAAACTTTGAATCATCTAATGAAGATTACTTCATTGAAGATTTAGGCTTGGCGGTGATGGCTGAAAACATTGTCTTAACAGAGGATTAAGCATGAACTTAGCCCGTCAACACTACCAAAAACATAGTGCAAAGGAGGAAGCCGCACAGGCTTCCGAATTTGGCAGTATGAAAAATGCCACGGCATACCAACAACTGCAGATGCAACTCAAAAGCGACCAAGCTCGCTTGAGCCAAGTGCAATCGACTTCACGTAAAGTCATGCTCAAACAAGATTTGATCGAAAACTATATGCCGTATGTCAACGGCATTTTAGAAGCCAAGCCTGCGGTAGACGATGAAATTGTCAGTCGCATGCTGATCTGGAGCATTGACATTGCCGACTACCAAAAAGCCTTAGAGATCGGTCACTACATGCTGACCGCTAAATTATCTTTACCTGATTCATTTAGCCGAAAAACAGCCACATTCATGACTGAGCAAATCGCAGATGATTTTCTTAAAGAGTTGAAAAATGGCAGTGAAGTTGACATCACAGTGCTACATCAACTTGAGCAACTCATTAATGATGAAAACATCGACATTAACGAGCGAGACATGCCAGAAGTGGTCAAAGCCAAGCTGTACTTGGCTTTGGGTAAAGCATCACTGGCCCTGGTAACGGCTGACACTGAACAAGACCTTGGGTTTGCAAATGATGCAAAGCGTTATTTAGACATCGCTATTGGCTTAGATGATAAATGCCGTGGCAAAACAGATCTCAATAATGCCACCAAACTCATTGAGCAGATCACACAAAACATGGCTACCTCACCCGTAGCTTAACGAGTGCCCAGCACCGCAAGGGCGAACAATGGTCGTGATCATACGACACAGTAAATCTTCATAGAACCATTGTTCCCACCCTTGCACTAAACACGAGGTTTTATATGGGCTTTGTTGCCAACGGAAATACGACCAAAAGCAATATCACCATTGCTTCAAAACGTCAGTTTTTTCCAACGATTGCACTCGACGATATTAAGCAAGAGGTTCGAATTGATGGTGCAGTCACAGATGCACGGATCAAACAAGCCTTGCTTGAAGAAATGATCGATGTAAATCGATTGCTTGCCAGTCTCGTCCAACCCGACAAAACCTTAAGTGACCTTGCTACAGACCTGATCGATGGCCAAGCCGATACCGAGATTCTGTATTTTTCAGCAGTGGCCAATGGGGTTGCTGCCAAAATTGCCGAAAAGTACCGAAACTACGACAGCACCAACTCAGGCAATAAACGTGCTGAAGAAATCAGTGCAACCATTAACGAATACAAACGAAATAAAGTCTTTGCCATACAGCAACTCAAAGGTGAAAACCACTCCATTGTGGAGCTGATATGAGCAGAACAGTGAAATCGATTCAAAACGACACCATCGATAGCATTTGCTGGCGTTACTACGGACGAAGTTCAGGTGTTGTGGAACTGGTACTACAAGCCAATCCACAGCTTGCATTTTTTGATGCCATTTTACCGATGGCCACCGATGTATTACTCCCAGATATTGCCACACCCCAAAAAACAGAAACAACAATAAACCTATGGGATTAATCATGCCAGAACCAACCGCACCCATCGCCATCGTAGCTACTGCAGGAGCAGCATCACTTTTACCTTTTGTAAATGGTGATGCCTTGTTTGGTGCAGTCATTGGTGCTGCATTTATTGCGTTTTATACCCAAAACGTCAGCTACAAAAAACGCATTGGCACTTTTTTACTTTCCACCGCAATCGGCTACTTACTTGAACCAGAGCTGGTCAATCGCACCCCGATTGATAGCCATTCAACCGCAGCATTTGCCATTGCTCTGGTTGCCATCATTATTTTACAAAAAATTATTGCATGGCTAGAAAGTGCATCACTGCAAGACATTTGGAACACCATACGTGGTAAACCCACCGACCCAACAGACGACAAAAAGGAGTAAACCATGTGGGAATCTCTCTATTCAGCCATTGCCGTGATCTGCTACCTCATTGCAGCAACACGAATTTTATGTTTTGACAGCTTACAAACAAAGACCCATCACAACCGTATGCACCAGGCGATTGCAACACTACTGATTGCTGCATTTGCAGGGCAAAGCATCAATATCATTTTTTTAAAAGATCCTGTCACTATCTGGGATGCCTTTTTTGGCGTGGTGCTTTTGGCCGTGGTTTTACGTTCTAAAGGCAATATTGCCAGCATGTTTCGGAGTAATACCTTATGAGTCTTTTAAAATATGGAAGTAAAGGTGCTGAAGTTTATGGATTACAAAAAGCACTAATCCGACTGGGCTTTACCGATGCCCAAGGCAAACCACTGATTGCCGATGCAGATTTTGGATTAACCACTGAATATGCCGTGATGCAGTACCAAAAAAAAGCAGGATTGGTGGCTGATGGCAAAGTGGGTGATAAAACCCTCCAAGCCCTTGCAGGAAAAGACACCAGTAAATGCCTAAAAGACAGTGACTACCAAGCCGCAGCCAAACGTCTGAATGTACCAGAGTTATACATTCGAGTATTTGGTGCAGTTGAAAGTAATGGCCAAGGCTTTTTAGACAATGCCAAACCCAAAATACTGTTTGAACGCCATCGTATGTATGCCTACTTAAAACAAAAAATGGGGGAGGGTAAAGCCAATCAATGCATGGCAGCACAGCCAAATATTGTCAATACAGTTGCAGGTGGTTATCAAGGCGGAATAGCAGAGTACTACCGCTTAGCGTTGGCACAACAGATTGATCTAGAGTGTGCCTATCAGTCGACCAGTTGGGGGCAATTCCAAATCATGGGCGAAAATTGGCAAGCACTGGGCTATAAAACCGTTCAAGACTTTGTCAATGAACAATTCAATAGTGAATCTGCACAGCTTGAATCGTTTATTCGCTTTGTGGAATGGAAAACAGGCACGGTGAATAACCAAAAAGTGAAGCTAATTGATGCATTGCGTGAAGGCAATTGGGACATCGTATTTACCCTATACAACGGGGCAAATTATAAAAAACTCGGTTACCAAGCCAAATTCCAAAAGGAATGGGATCACCTCGAACCATTGTACGGAGTGAAACCTGCAGCATGATCACACTTGCCCTGATCCGATCATTCATCAAGCCAATCCTGATACTGCTTGCCATTTTCAGTGTTTGTATTGGCTTCAAGTACTACAACCATTTACAGCAAAGCATTGGCACACTTGAACACACCATCAAAACCCAAAACGACACCATCACCGAGCAAAAACAGATTGTTGAGCAGCTTAAACAGCAAATGACACAGCAACGTGTCGTGATGAACCAACTCCAAGCCAAACAAGAGCAACTCAATGTCATGGCACGACAGCGACAAAACAGCATCAAAGAGGTGTTTGCACATGATCAAATCAGTAAAAGTTGGGGCAGTCAGCCTGTCCCTGAGTCTATTATCCGCATGCTCAAGCCAACCGACAGCAATCACAGTCAACAAGAGCAACTATCCAGTACTCAGCCCATGCCAACCCGAACCGATCAGCATTGAAACCAATGCCGACCTTGCCACGGCACTCATTCAAAGAGACACTGAACTGGCACAATGTGCATTAAAGGTCGATAGCATCATACAAATACAGGCCATAGAAAATGAAAAAGCCCAATAGCCTACGCAGTTTTTTACTAGACGCTATACCAGAGCTACAAAATGATCCTGACCGGTTACTGATATTTGTAGATGAGGGCAGTATCAAAAGCACCATGGCCAATGGTTTGTCTTTTGAATACAGTTACCGTTTAAAAATGATTTTAACCGATTATGCAGGCGACCTTGCTGCAGTCAGTATTCCTGTCTTGGATTGGGTGCGTATCAATCAATCCGAGCTTTTAGTCAATTTAGACAAAGTACATGATGGCATTAAATTTGAGGCTGAAATCTTAGCCAATGATAAAGTCGACTTAGTCATTGATATGCCACTCACAGAACGAGTGATCGTCAAAAAAGACCAAAACCAACTGAGTGTCAACTACCCAGACGAGCCACAATATACCAAAGCCGAACCTAAACAACAGGTCTCACTGATTGACCAAAAAACAGGGCAAGTGATTACATCTTGGATGTCCTCTGAACAACAAGAAATATATACCCTTGATATGCCTTATCCGAGTCGATAACCATGGCAGAACTTGAAGCCTTACCCGAACATTTAAATGCCCTGGTGTTTAAGCTCAGCGAACAAGAGCGTAAAAAACTCTTAATGCAAGTGGCTCGTAAGATTAGGCAAAGTCAAAAAACAAGAATCACACAACAAAGCAATCCCGATGGGTCAAAGTATATCCCTCGTAAAAACTTGCGTGGTCGCAAAGGTAAAATTAAACAACGCATGTTTAATCAAATTAAAAATGCCAAATACTTACGCATTGAGAAAATAGAACAAGGTGTAGCGATTGGTTTTAATGAACGGCTTTCAAGGATTGCACTGGTGCACCAAGAAGGTTTAGTGGATCGGGTCGATCGTACATCTCGTTCACCCACTGTGAAATATGCCAAACGTGAGTTATTGGGCTTTACCGATGCAGAAATTGCGTTGATTGAGAGTGAAGTGCTGAATTATTTAAATTGATTTTTCAGTAGCTTTAATAGTTCATCGCATAGCTAATTTTCACAAACTTAACATTGATTGGTAAGCCTTTATTTAGCTCTAAAAAAAGCCCGAACTTGTTATGTTGATCAGCAGTTTTTTTAAACCAGATAGTATTGCTTGGCTCAGCCAATGGCTTTTTTTCTTGTAATGTCTGTGCATGAACAATGCGGATGAATAATAAATACATACTTAAAATAAGCAATATGCGAAAACACTGGCTGAATGTCATCATAACCCTGAAACGATAGAATGTAGTCAATAAGTATCTATCCTTTCAGGAACTCTCACCATATTCCAAAGCCCCCTTTGAGTTGTATAACTGCGTTATACAACTCAAAGCACATGCAAAAACCATAAAAATAAAACACGATGGCATCATGAATGCCGACACCAATAGACGCTTAGAAAACTTGATCCGTATTGGAACAATCGCTAGCGTTACACCCGAACAACCTTTTCATACCGTTACAGTCAACTTAGGTGACATCGTAACCGCACCCTTACGCCTACTTAACATGCGAGCAGGCACAGATAAAACCCATGATTTACCCAGCATTGGTGAAGAGTGTGTGGTGATAAGTCCAAGTGGTGAATTGGCACTCGGCATTGTTATTTGTGGCCTAAATAATGAAAATTTTCCAACACCCTCACAAAACCCAGACATCAAACTTAGAGTCTTTGAAGATGGGGCAATCATCAGCTACGACACTAAAAATCATGCATTACAAGCCATTTTGCCATCTGCAGGCACTGCACTACTGACAGCAAAAGGTGGGATTACCATCAATGGTGATACTACCATCAACGGAAATCTTACCACCAATGGCAATGTACAAACCAATGGCAACACCACCATGACAGGAAACAACAGTGTAGGTGGTAGTCAATCCGTCTCTGGTACCAGTCAATCGACAGGAAGTATTAGCACCAGTGGCGATGTCAGTGCAGGTGGCATTAGTCTGAAAAATCACAAACACAATGGCGTGAAAGGTGGATCAGACACATCAGGAGGTGCGGTGTGATTTCAAAAGACACAGGTCAGCTACTCAGCAACGAAATTGATCGTATTAAACAATCTATACAAGAAATACTTTCCACGCCTAAAGGCTCACGCATCATGCGTAGACAGTTTGGTTCAGATATTCCAAACCTAATCGACCAACCATTGAATGACATTTTAATCTTGCGTATTTATTCAGCAATTTACACACCACTATTGCTGTGGGAAGACCGCATCAGCATAGAAAGCATTGCCGTCACTCAATTAACAAAAGGAACGATCGACATTTCACTCGAAGCAGTACATATGTCGAGCAATCAGAACCTAAACTTAAATATACCGTTAAAAATGGGTGCAGCATGAACGTCATCTTTAGTCAGCTAACACCACCGCAAATGATCGAAGTCATCGACTTTGAAACACTACTACAAGAGAGAAAAGAGCAACTCATTGCGAAATGGTCAAGCATAAGCGACCAGGACTACGTTAGAGATATGCTAAATCGTGATAGCGAACCACTCACAAAGTATTTACAAGAAAATGTATATAGAGAGTTGCTACTTAGAAACCGCATTAACACTGCATCACAAGCTGTACTGCTGGCCTATGCCACAGGTACAGACTTAGATGCTGTTGCAGCAAATTTTGATGTCAAACGCTTAACGGTCGCCGCAGCAACCAGCACCAGTGCTGCAGTGTATGAATCCGATGAAGATTTACGTACCCGGACACAAATGAAATTTGATTCACTCAGTACCGCAGGACCAGAAAACGCATATAAATACCATGCCTTTTCAGCCGATGGCCGTGTGGCAGATGTTTCAGTAACATCCCCAAACCCTGCATATGTCAACATCACCATCTTGCAAAAAGATGCCGACAAAAACATTGCATCTACAGAGCTGATTCAAAAAGTGGCCAATGCCCTCGCACCTGAGAGTGTTCGTCCTATTGGTGATCGTATTACTGTAAAAACGGCAGAAATTATTGAGTATAGTATCGATGCATCTATATATATTGGAAAAGACCCTGAAGGGGCAACCCTCTTAGAGCAAGCAAAAAGTAATATCTTAGCTTATACCACTAAACAAAAACGCCTCGGACGCTCTATTTATCTCAGTGAAATTTATGCACAACTGCATGTCACTGGTGTCAGCCATGTTGTCCTTAATACCCCAAAAAACGACACCATTTTAACAACAGAACAAGCCAGCTTTTGTACGAACATCAACCTGACGTTAGCAGGTGTTGAATGAGCCAACTATTGCCCCCCAATGCCACAACATTTGAGCGTTATTTAAGTGAAGTCAGTCGTAAAAATACCGAACTTGCAGTCAACATCAAATCTATCGCACAGATTGATCAAGTACCTGACCAATTCCTATCATTTTTAGCATGGCAGTACTCGGTTGATAGTTGGGACAACAATTGGCAACCCTCACTCAAAAGAGAACGTATTAAGGCCGCCTTTGCACAGCATCAAGTCAAAGGTACAAAAGCTGCAGTCCGTGCAGTACTGGCACAGTTTGGCTTTGAATGCACATTCACCGAATGGTTCGACATGCAACCCATCGGTACACCAGGCACGTTTAAATTAGAGCTTGATTTAAATGGCATGGAACTTACTGAAGAAACTTATATCGAAGTCAATCGCTTAGTCAAAGATGCCAAGCCTGCAAGTCGTCATTTAACCAATCTTATTATTAATGTTTTACCCCTATGTATTCCGTACTATGCAGTCGGTGTACACAGTGCGGAAACGGTCACCATCTATGTAGAGTAATGCTATGCCAACATATAAAGGTATTTTAACAAATAACGGTAAAGCACTTTTTGCCAATGCATCAATCAATAGTAAGATTAACTTCACCCATATTGCTTTGGGCGATGGTAATGGCTCAGTACCAACACCAAGTGAAAACCGCAGTGCATTAATCAATGAAAAATCTCGCATTGCCCTGAATGCTGTTGGTATCAATCCAAATAACAACAATCAATTGGTCTGTGAAGCTATTGTCCCAAGCAATATTGGTGGTTTCACTATTCGGGAACTTGGCTTATATGCAGGTGATGTCCTTGTTGTACATAGCAACTACCCAGCCACAGTTAAACCCACAGCAGATGACGGTGCTGCACGTGAACTGAACATTAAAATGGTCGTCAACATACAAAATGCAGATGTGACTGCTGTTTATTTAGATGACTCTCTTATCTATGCAACACGTGAGTGGGTAAAAACCAACTATATTCCACGATCTGATCTTGTAAATGACCTCAGCACGGGTGGTAGTAGCAAACCACTTTCAGCTGAGCAAGGTAAGGTGCTACAAAACAATAAAGTCCAACTTGACCCATCGCCTACAGCACAAGGGGCGTACGTGGCATGGAACAAAACCAGTGGTCAAGGTCGAACTGACATCATTAGCAGTAAAGGTCTTGGCGTTGGTGGGTTTGAGTTTTGGAATGGTAAAGATGGTAATTTTTCAAGTATTGCAGTCATTGACTCAAACGGGAACTTCTCCAAAAATGCAGCATCGGCAACTAAGCTCCAAAATGCACGGAGCATCAACATTACAGGCGATGCTACAGCATCTGCCAGCTTTGATGGCACATCCGATGCACAGCTCAACCTCATTCTAGCCAATAGTGGTGTAGTTGCAAATACCTATGGTACAAACCTTAAAATCCCAGCACTCAATGTCAATGCCAAAGGCCTGATTACATCCGTCACCGAACAAAACTTACCTATCGTTAATGATTTAACCACAGGTGGTAGCAGTAACTTACTCTCAGCAGAGCAAGGTAAAGTATTACAAAATAATAAAGTCCAACTTGATCCATCGCCATCAAACCAAGGATCTTATATGGCATGGAACAAAACCAATGGTCAGGGTCGAACAGACATTGTAAACCATCAAGGGCAAGGGACTGGTGGCTTCGAGTTTTGGAATGGTAAAGATGGTAACTTCATAAGCATCGCCACTATTTACTCGGATGGCACATATTCTAAAAATGCGGCATCGGCAACCAAGCTACTCAACACTCGTAAAATCAATGGTACAGACTTTGATGGTACAACAGACATCAGTATCAAACGTATCGACAGCTCTGGCGATCTAGCCCTGATTAAATCAGGCGGTGGTGCAACAGGGCTTAATTTATTTCAAATCTACAATAATGGCTACCCTGCCATTTATGGAAATCTATTGCACATTGGTGGTGCAGGAAACAATCAACTGGCGTGCAGTTGGTCTGGTGATAACAGGCTATATCATCGTTCAAAAACAGATTTATCCAATGACTGGTCAAACTGGAGTACTTTGGCATTCACCACAGACAATGTTTCATCGGCAACTAAGCTCCAAAATGCACGGAGCATCAACATTACAGGCGATGCTACAGCATCTGCCAGCTTTGATGGTACATCCAATGCTCAGCTTAATCTCAGTTTAGCCAATAGTGGGGTGACTTCAGGAAATTATGGCACAAACCTAAAAGTGCCACGCTTCGCTGTTAATACAAAAGGCTTGATCACTTCAGTCACCGAACAAAACTTGCCTGTGATCAATGATCTCTCGACAGGAGGTAGCAGTAACTTACTATCAGCAGAGCAAGGCAAAGTGCTACAAAACAATAAAGTCCAACTTGATCCATCGCCAACAGCACAAGGGGCATTTATGGCATGGAATAAAACCAGTGGCCAAGGTCGAGCAGACATTATTAGCAGTAGAGGCCTTGGTGTAGGTGGGTTTGAGTTTTGGAACGGTAAAGATGGTAATTTTTCAAGTATTGCAGTCATTGACTCAAATGGTAACTTCTCCAAAAATGCAGCATCGGCAACCAAACTTCAAAATACTCGCAATATCAACATTTCAGGAGATGCCACAGCCTCAGCAGGCTTTGATGGCACATCCGATGCACAGCTCAATCTCACTTTAGCCAATAGTGGAGTGACTGCAGGTAGTTATGGTAGCAACCTCAAAATTCCAGCACTCAAGGTCAATGCCAAGGGTTTGATTACATCGGTCACCGAACAAAGCATACCTGTAATTAATGATTTAACCACAGGTGGTAGCAGTAACTTACTATCAGCAGAGCAAGGTAAATTGCTACAGATCACTAAAACCCCACTTTTAGATGATAAAACAGTCCCATTAAACCAAGGCTCGTATATTGGTTGGAATCGTAATGTCGGCTTAGGCCGTATGGATTTGATTAATCACTATGGCGGTGGTTCAGGCGGATTTGAGTTTTGGAATGGGAAAGATGGTAAGTTTACAAGCATTGTTACCATTGATAGCTTTGGCAACTACTTGGGAAATGCGATATCAGCAAATCGACTCCAAAACGCACGAAACATTGCACTTTCAGGTGACGTATCAGGCAGTGCAGATTTTGATGGTACAGGTAACATTAACATAAGCACTGTGCTTAATAATTTTCAAAACTCTAAGGCACAAAATGGCTATAGCTTTTTAGGCAACGGCATCATTATGCAATGGGCAAAAATCAGCGGAAACACCAGCTCAAACCGAACCATCACGCTCCCTATTACCTTTCCAAACGCAGTCACTTTTTTTAGTGGGACTTACGCAGCAACCAGAGATGGAAATTCAACAAAAAATATTTCATTAGACACACGAAACTTAGCTACGTCTAACATTTCATCATTACCTGTTTGGATCGGGTCAGCTGACTATGAAGACGTGGTATACATCTTTGCCATAGGGTATTAAACATGATTTATTTTAGTGAAAAACAACAGTCTTTCTACGACTCAAACTTAACATACACCGAACAACCAGATGATCTTGTAAACATCACTGAGGAACAACACAGTGAAGCCTTAGAAAAAATCAATGATGGTCACTATGTATTTTCCGATATGACTTATTCAGAACAAAAGCCAACACCTTATCATGTTTGGCAAGACAAAAAATGGCAAGACCTCCGTACCGATGCCGAGAAGCGTCAACAGTTTTTACAAACACTGACACCACTGACTCAACGCCAATTTAAATTGATCTTGCTTAAATATGATTTACTTACGGCCATAGAACAGCAGATCAATGCAATTAAAGACACCAAAACACAAGCACAGATCAAAATTGAATATGACTATGCCACCACATTTGAACGAGAAAGTGAAACCATAGTCTATATGTCAGGCCTAATTGGCCTAAGCTCAGACCAAGTCGACACCATGTGGCAACAAGCTATGGCACTTTGAGTTGTATAACTGCGTTATACAACTCAAAGCACATGAAAAGAGACATTAATTCTGTAAACCTGTGATTTGAAAAATACCAACAATCACAGGTTTTTTATGTCTTCATACCACCATGGTGTCAAAGTACTCGAACTTGATGATGGCACACGACCAATCCAGACCGTTGCATCATCAATTATCGGTACAGTTGTCACTGCCTCAGATGCAGATGCAACCACATTCCCCCTTAACAAAGCTGTACTCATTACCAACCCACAAGCAGCACTCACCAGTGCTGGCACAAAAGGTACATTGGCCAAAGTTCTACAAGCCATTGCAGACCAGGGCAACTATGCCACGGTTGTGGTTCGTGTCGAACAACTCAGTGATGCTGCAGCACAAATTTCTGCCGTAATCGGTGGCAGTAGCAATGGAAGCTATACAGGACTCAAAGCATTACTTGCATCAGAAGCACAGCTTGGTGTGAAACCACGTATTTTAGCAGTCCCTGGTTTAGACACACCTGCAGTGGCTACCGCTTTAGTCTCTATTGCACAACAGCTCAGAGGCTTTGCTTACGTTTCTGCGTATAACTGTAAAACAAAAGAAGAAGCTGTGGCCTACCGACAGACCTTAGGGGCTCGTGAAGTCATGGTCATTTGGCCTGACTTTTTAGGCTGGGACAGCACCGCCAATGCCACCACGACCTTTGATGCCACTGCACGAGCCATTGGCTTACGTGCAAAAATTGACAATGAACAAGGCTGGCACAAAACGCTGTCAAACGTGGTAGTTAATGGTGTCACAGGCATGAGCAAAGATGTCTATTTTCAACTCCAAGACTCAAGCACAGATGCCAACTACCTCAACGAACAAGAAGTGACCACCATCATTCAACGTGATGGCTTACGTTTTTGGGGTTCACGTACCTGTTCAGCAGACCCACTATATGCATTTGAAAACTACACACGTACTGCACAAATCTTAGCAGATACCATGGCAGAGGCTCACTTTTGGGCAGTCGATAAACCACTATCACCAAGCCTTGCACGAGACCTCATCGAAGGCATTAATGCCAAACTACGTGAGTTAATCAATGCAGGCTACTTACTCGGTGGTGAGTGTTGGATCAATCCAACCAGCAATAGCAAAGAAGTACTTAAAGCAGGGCAACTTCTCATTGACTACAGCTACACACCTGTACCACCGCTTGAGAACCTCACACTACGCCAACGCATTACAGACAGCTATTTAGCCAGTTTTGCTGCCAATGTCACTGCAGGATAAGGAGTAAAACACTATGGCTTTACCTAAAAAACTCAAAATGATGAACCTGTTTAATGAAGGTAACTCCTACCTTGGTCAAACAGGTGAAATCACGTTACCCAAACTCACTGCCAAATTAGAAAATTGGCGTGGTGGTGGCATGATGGGCAACGTCAAAATCGACCTTGGTTTTGCCGATGATATGACCGAATTTACATGGAAACTCGGTGGTATTGACCCACTGGTGCTTAAACAATTTGGTGCAGCTACCATCTCTGCCTACGGTTTACGTTTTGCAGGCTCATACCAGCGCGATGACACAGGTGAAACATCTGCACTCGAAATCGTTATTCGTGGTCGTCATGAGGAAATTGACTTTGGCAATGCCAAAGCAGGTGACGAAACTGAACAAACCATTAAAACAGTCTGGTCGTATTACAAGCTTTCAATCGATGGCCAACCGATCATCGAAATCGACATTCCAAACCTTATTTATGTGGTCAACGGCAAAGACATGTATGCCGAACACCGTAAAAATATTGGCCTTTAAGTTTCCACCCCTCTACATCTACATAGTGGTGTAGAGGTTTTTTTACATTTTTTTGGATAAAACAATATGACTACCCCAGACCAGATCGAAAATCAAAAAGCCATTCAACTCGACACCTATACAGTCGAATTAGATGAACCAATCAAAGTCGGTGGCAGTGAAATCAAACAGCTTGAACTCCGTAAACCCAATATTGCAGCATTACGCAACATTAAATTGTCTGAACTTATGCAAGGTGATGTTGCCAGTATCGTAGAGATACTACCTCGTGTCTGCACACCATTTCTGACCAAAGAACAAATCAACCAACTAGAACCTGCCGACATCGCACAAGTCGGTGGTGTGATTATGAGTTTTTTGCAACCGAAATCAGTACGTGCGGAAATGTTTCGCCAACAGTAGAAGATGCCATCGCAAACATTGCGGTGGTCTTTCATTGGCCACCGCAAACCTACAATGACATGTCTTTAACTGAACTGATGCAATGGCATCAAAAAGCCATTGAACGAAATGGAAATGATGCCGAATGAAACCGTTACGCCTAGAAGTACTTTTTGGGGCAAAAAATAGCTTATCCCCAACATTAAAAATGCTAACGAGCAGTAGTCAATCTGCTGCTTCAGCATTTAAAAAAACCCGTGAAGAAATTAAAGCCCTTGAAGAACAACAAAAACAAATTGATGGTTATTTAAAACAAAAAAAAGCACTAGAAAGCAATACATCAGCCTTACAAACAATGCATGAAAAACTGGCTCAACTTCGTAAAGACATGGCCAGTAACACAGCAGAAAAATTTGCTACTGATTTAAACAGTGCGAAAGTTAAACTGGCAGCAACTAATGCAGAAATAAAGCGTCTAACTGATCAACAAAAGAAAATAGACCTATTTTCATCTCAAAAAAAATCACTGCTTGAAACACAAAAAAGTTACGATGCTTTAAAACTAAAAATTAAGGCACTAAAACAAGAAATGCAAAATGGTTCATCTGCAAAGATGAATAAAGATTTTGCGACAGCAACCAAACAAGCTGAACGTTTCAAGAGTAAAATTGAACAGCAAAATATCAGCTTGCAACGCTCACGTGATGCACTAAAAGAGGTGGGAGTCAGTACACAAGGTCTAGCAAAAACTCAGTCCCAACTGCGTAATACAATGGAGCAACTCGGTACAAGCCAAACCAAACAAGCGACCAGTATCAATAGTCTAAAAAAAGCATATGATGATGAAAAAAAAGCACTTGATCAGCTTTCAAAACAGCTCAATAGCACCGATAAAGAGGCTAAAAAATTAGATAACACCGTTCGTGAGCAAAAACAAAAGTTGCAAGAGCTAAAAAATGGATTAAATAGCTCAGGTACATCAACACAAAATCTAGCTGAGCATCAACGTAGCCTAACCAGCCGAATTAATCAGGCCAATGGCTCACTTGAGGCACAAAAAACTAAACTTAAAAACCTCAATCAAATTCAACAAACCCACGCTAGATATCGTGACAACACACAAAAAGCCACCACGGCAGGCATTACCATGGCCACGACAGGTGCAGCCACATTTTACTCAATGAAAAAACCCATTGAGGAAAATAAAAAAATAGATATCGAACAAAACCGTATTGCATCACTTGGTCTTGGTAAAGAATCTACCAAAGAAGCTATAGACTACGCTCGTGCCATGAAAACATTCGGTACCAGTACGCTAGATAATATGACCCTTGTTCGTGATGGTATTACCGCATTTGCAGACGTACACCATGCAAAAATGGTTGCACCCATGCTGGCAAAAATGAAATTTGCCAATGAGGCCATGTATGGTCAAGAACATGGTGCAGATAATGAAAAAAAGTTCATGGATATGCTCAAAGTCATTGAAATGCGTAATGGTTTAAAAAGCGAAGGGGCCTTTAAAGAACAGGCCAACATGATACAACAGGTCATCACTGCAACTGGTGGCCGAGTGCAACCAGAGGAATGGTTAAAT
Organism: Acinetobacter rathckeae; assembly: GCF_015627125.1. Taxonomy (GTDB): domain Bacteria; phylum Pseudomonadota; class Gammaproteobacteria; order Pseudomonadales; family Moraxellaceae; genus Acinetobacter; species Acinetobacter rathckeae. The sequence goes on from NZ_VTDO01000003.1 coordinate 380,417, forward strand.
CTTATTAAAACAGGTGGTATCGCAGCAAAAGGGGTTGATAACAAGTCGTTTTACCACACCCTAGAACCATTGGTACAAGAAATGGGAGGATTTAGAGTCGGTACAGCTCTCATGTCTTCATATGCAAATCTATATCAAGGAAGAACAACCAAACGTGCAGCTAAAAACTTAGAGAAATTTGACCTGATTGGTGACCCATCAAAGGTACGTCATGACAAAACAGGCAATTTATCTTATCTAGATATCGGTGCAATCAAGGGTGCTGATCTCTTTAAAAAAGATCAATTTGCATGGATGGAACAAGTACTTGTGCCTGCCTTAAATAAAAAAGGCATCACCAAAGAAGGCGATGTCATCGATGCGATTGGTAGTATTTTTTCAAACCGAACAGCGTCTAACTTAATTGCAACTATGTACCAACAGCGAGAGAATATTCATAAAAACCAAAAACTCAATGCTGGTGCAGACAACATAGACCAACTGAATGATAAAGCACAAAATACGACAACGGGTAAAGAACTTGAAGCTCGAGCAAAACTACACGATGCCTATCTAGAGTTTGGTCACACCATACTTCCCATTTACACCAGTGCCATTGTCACCGCAACCAATGCATTTAAAAACATGACAGGATGGATGCAACAAAACCCAATGTTGGCTAAAGTCATTGGTGTCGGTCTAGTGGGGATTGCGACTAGTCTGATCGCCATTGGTGGTGCATTAGTGGTGTTCTCTCCCCTCATTATGAGCATGCTCAGTTTACGGCTCGTCATGGCATCACTCAGTGGCAGTGGCACAGCCATGGGTTTTGTTTTTAAAATGCTCATGTCACCACTAAAACTGTTTGGTACAGCCATGTTGTGGCTGGGTCGTATAATGCTCGCTAACCCAATCATCTTGGCTATTACAGTTATCGCAGGCGCGGCCTACCTTATTTATAAAAACTGGACACCAATATCAAAGTTTTTTAGCAATATCTGGCAAAAAATAAGCCAGCTATTTAATTCAGGTGTCACTGCAGTAGCTGGCTTCTTTACAGGCTTATGGACATCCATTAAAGACATTTTTAACAGCATAGATCAAGTATTTGTAAACAATCCCATCTTAAACTTCCTACTACCGCTGATCGGCATCCCACGTCTTATCATCAGCAACTGGGGAAGTATCAGCCAATTTTTCACAGGCTTGTGGCAAACAGTCAGCAACAGTGCATCAAGTGCATGGAACAGCCTTACTACAGGTACATCAGAGGCATGGAACAGTGTTGTAATGTACTTTAGCCCACTCGGTGAGTGGTTTAATGCTCAGTGGCAAACGGTAAAACAAGGAGCAACCGATCTATGGGCAAGCTTTAGCAGTGGTGCGAGTGACACTTGGAACAGTTTAACCACCACATTTGCACCTGCAGGGGCGTGGTTTAGTGAACGCTGGAACGACATCAAAAATGCCTTTAATGGTGGCCTTGTTGGAGTAAGCTCACTCATTATCAACTGGTCACCAATCGGCTTATTTTACACCGCATTTTCGTCTGTACTCAGTTGGTTCGGTATCGACCTGCCAAGCAAGTTTACAGGCTTCGGTGGTATGATTATCGATGGCCTCATTTCAGGTATAGAAAAAGGCTTCGATAAACTAAAAAATGTCTGGACAACCATCAACTCATGGTTACCCGACTGGACACGCAAGAGCATGGACATTCATTCACCCTCACGTGTTATGGCAGGGCTTGGTGGCTATGTGGTCGATGGCTTAACGGTAGGCCTAGACAAGAGATTTCCATCACTTAAAAGCAAATTCAACCATGTGCTTGGCGTATTTAATCAGCCAATTCAATCACCACAAGCCACTTTACCAGATGTATCACAAGACCATGTCACCCCACCAAATAAAATACTCAGTCATGTACAGCAACTGGGAAACACGGTTGCACAGCGAATCAATCAACAATTTCCAACCCTTAAAAACAAACTAAGCCAAGCATTTGAGCAGTTTAAAAACATGCCCTTGGTCAGTGCATTCATACCAAGCCAGTTCAATCAAACACGAGACTACAGCAACCCAATCGAACAACCTAAAACAGATCTGCAGACCCGTTTTAAACACTTTGCACAGTCGCTCACTCAAAGCAACGCCCCCGAACTACAAAACAGCCCAAGCGTACTGTCAAACATCCAACCCATTGTAGAGAAAATTAAGAGCTTCACGCTCAGCAATAGCCCAACAAGCAACACGCCAGCCACAATTGAGGGAGATACCTTTCATGTCACCTTTCAAACACAAGCAGGACAAAATGACAAAGAACTCTTTAATGACTTTAAACGCATGATTGAAGAATACGACCGAAAAAAACAAATTCGACTTCGCAACAAATTTACAGACCAGGACTAAAACACATGATGATGATATTTGGTGTGTTTATATTCAGCATACCGACAGCAACATACCAACAACTACAGCGTAAAACCTCATGGCGATATGGCAGTAACAACCGAGTGGGTGACATGCCTGCCTATCAGTTTTTGGGGCGTGGTGAAGACACCATCACCCTACAATGTTCAATCGTGCCTGAGTTTGGCTCACAAATGAGCCTCACCGCACTGAGAACCATGGGCGATTTTGGTAAAAGCTTCCCTTTAATTGGCGGAACTGGAAAAGTTTATGGTTTATACAAACTAGATGACTTAAATGAAACACAAACCTACTTTTTTAAAGATGGCAAACCTCGCAAAGTCGATTTTACACTGACTCTCACTCAAACCATGCGACCAGGCACACTCATTGGTAATGCCGTGGGTAGCCTCATTGGACTATAAATATGAGCATTGGCCAAATGATCACATCTATCACACAAAAAATGGCAGACAACAATCCTACTGCCATTTATCGCATACTGGTAGACGAACAAGACATCTCACCCAAAATAAATAGCAGACTCATTAAACTCAGCATTGATGACCATCGTGGCTTAGAAGCCGACAGCATCAGCCTTGAACTATCAGATCATGACGGAAAACTCAATATTCCACCCAAAAATGCAGAGATCAAAGTCTGGATCGGCTGGCAAAATACAGGCCTTGTTTACAAAGGTAAATTTATTGTCAAAGAAGTTGAACACTCAGGATCACCCGATGTCATACACATACGTGCAACAGGTGCAGACCTTAAAAAAACCTTTAAGCAGAAAAAGGAACGCAGTTTTAGCAAAAAAACCATCGAGCAAATTGTCAGTCAAATTGCATATGAACACGACCTGATACCCAACATCAATAGTACACTGGCACTCATCACACTGGCACACATCGACCAAAACGAATCAGACGCTAACCTCATTACTCGTATTGCAGATGAGCATGATGCCATTGCAACTGTAAAAAATGGCATTTTACTATTCATGCCAAAAGGACAAGCCGAAACAGTCACAGGCAATGAGCTACCCACGGCAGAAATCACCCGTATTGATGGTGACAGCCACCGCTATAGTATGACCAATGGTGGTGATGATATCAGTGGTGTACTTTGCTATTACTACGATGAAAAAAAAGCACAAAAACAAAAAGTCATCATTGGTGATACAGACGAATATACCAAAGACATGCGTCATATTTACCGTGACAAAGACACTGCAACACATGCAGCAAAAGCCGAATTTAATCGACTCAAACGAAAAACGGCCACATTTAGTTTAAGCCTAGCCTATGGCATGCCTGAACTGATTCCTGAAATGCCATTGGTCTTTTTAGGGTTTAAAGCTGAAATTAACGATATTATATGGCTTGGTACAAACATCAGCCATCAGCTCGACTCGTCTGGTGGCTATACCACCAGTATTGAAGCAGAAATCCTTATCCCGGACAGCGATGATATTGCCCAACTGGTCGATGAAGAAGGTGGAAATTATACAGGTGTGATTGCCTATTACAAAAACGGTAGCACAACACAAAAAATCACCCGTGGTGATCAAAAGTCACCAAAACGACTGACTTACTTATATAAAAACAAAGCCACCGCAACAACTGCAGTGGCTAGGGAGTGGAAAGAATTACAGAATCAATCTAAGGGTAATTAGCCCATTAGAAATTATAAATAATTAACTCATTACCATTATGATCCGCAGCTGCAGCTTTGCTATTAACAGACCAACGAATCTTTTTATGGGTAATTTTATAGTCTTTAAATAGCTCACGGACTTCGGGCGTATCATTCAAACTAAGGATAAATTTCCCTTGGATATGGTCTAACTTTTCTTTTAAATCGTAAAAGTCCTGTTTTGACCAGATCCCTTTACCATAAACATTTTCACAGTCCCAATAAGGCGGATCTAGATAAAACAACGTATCTGGTGCATCCATACGCTGAATAATGTAATCATAACTGCTATTCTCAATGGTGACGTGCTGTAGCCGTTCATGAATAGATAACAGATGTGATCTTAGTTCACTGCCTAGTTTGAGGCGACTTTTACGATCACGAGAATAAGAAAAACTACCATCGAGCTGACAACCAAATGCGGCACGTAATAAATAATAAAACTTCGCTGCACGTTGAATATCGGTTAAGCCACGATCATTCTTTTTCATGTCATTAAAGAGCGTACGAGAAAAAAGCTGATACTCAAACTCTTGCAAGAATGCATCAAAGTGAAATTTTAAAATCCGATATAAATTAATTAAATCGTCATTAATGTCGTTAATCACTTCAGAGCTAGACGCTGTTTTTTTAAAAAGTACCCATCCAGCACCGCCAAACACTTCAACATAAGCCTTATGTTCAGGCATCATGTCAATAATGGTACGTGCAAGTTGTGATTTACCACCAAGCCAGCCACTAAAGCTGTGGCCACTAGGATTGTATTGTGGTGAGAGGTTTTGTGTCATGGATATTACCTGAACAATGTTGATGCTCTTGGCATTCAGGTAAGGTACTCGCGGTACGCTGAAAAGTATTTAATGTTTTGCAACGAGTGCATTTGATTTCGATAACATCAAAATGCCGAATTTTCGCTAATAGTTTAAAACAACAGCGACATTTTATATTTGTCATAAAATTTCGTCAGATTGAAAAAACAAGCTAAATAGTAAATAAATTGCCACAAAAGCACAAATATATAATCTTTTTATTTATAATGATTGTAAATACAACCAGAAAAGAGACCATGGCATCAAAGAATCGCTTTTCATGTCCACATTGTGATCATAAGCTCGTTTTAAGAACAAGTAAGTTAGAGAGTCCATTATTTCGGGTGGTTTATTTCCAATGTACCAATATCAAATGCGGTTTTTCAGCCCGTGCAGAATTTGCAATCACTCATCAGGTTGCCCCTAGTGCAATACCCAATCCTTTAGTGAGTCTAGAGTGCTATGGTGAAAATGATGATAAAGAAAAAAATAAAGGGCTTAGGTTTAAATGATAACCATAATAGTAATTGTGCAGTGTTTTGTTTGGCTCATTTTAGCTACAGCAATATGGATACAGCATAGAGTAGCTGCCATATTCTTTTTATTTTTTTCAATTTACGTGGAACTACTTAAAATGCAAGGCAGTAGTTAAATAAGTGATAAACGGCATAACCCCATTCAATTCAAAGGACAAAGAAATGACTAAAGTATCAGAACAAGAGCTTCAGGAAAAATCAGTAGCTCCACGCTTAACTCCTGATCATATTGCATCAAAAATTAAAGCCATTCGATATGCAACAGGTGAGGATTTTGAATTTGCTTGGAAAGACAGTGATTATCAAGGTTGTGGTGCACCACAATTAACAATCTGTATTTTATCGTTAGAAAATGGATTTACTGTCATTGGTGAATCAGCATGTGCAAGCCCTGAAAACTTTGATCTATTTATTGGCCAAAAGATTGCATATGAAAATGCACTGAATAAAGTATGGCAACTTGAAGGCTATTTACTAAAAGAAAATTTATACCAGACGAAGCTTGATAACAATTTTTGATACCAATTAAATTTAAATAAAAACCTTAGTCATTAATGTGACTGAGGTTTTTTATTTTATAGGGTTTACATTATTTTTGACGATAACCTGACCTGTCAAACGGTGGATCAGGTTCTAGGTGAACGCAATTGTGCGTTTACCTATGTTATCAATAGGATAGGTATGGTCAAAATGACCATATCCTAATACACTACTTTGTTTTTAAAGGTTAATCCAAAATTGGACTGAACAAAACGCAAATTTTCGTTTTGCTTATTTACCAATAAGATATGAAATAATTACAGTACCATTATTAATAATGTTCATCTAAAATATGCTCTCGGACGTCTTTCGATGTCTTATATGTTGTACTAGTCCACTGATCTTTTAATAATATCACCCTCTGAGATTGAAAAGTTCTTTCTCCATCATCTGTATCTGCATCAAAATACCACTTATTATTTTCATATCTCTTATAAACATGGGTAATATCAATACCTCGAATGGTGATGTTTTCATGAGCATCTTCATACTTAAGAATATACCGATAAAGTGGAATTTTAGGTAAATGGGTATAAATATCCCAGTCATAATCTTTTTGAGGTTGTAGCTTTCTTTTTTCCTCATCAATGACTTCAGATCGAGTGCCTAATTTATTAGCTAAATCATTTGCATACTTTTCTCGCTCTTGTTGCGAGCGACTTATTTGCTTTTGGCTAAGTATTTTACTGGGTAGGTCATCGTTGCTTGTCGTATTTTCTGGCTTTTGCTTAAGAACATCACGCTTAAAATCTTCTTTTAAATTTGCCCAATCTTTTTTAAACTTAGCATTATTTTTTTCTTGATTTTCTTTACTAAATTGCCCCGTAACAACAGCATAAAAGAGCCAAAAGCAAAACAGTAGTATAAAAAAAATAATCATTTTAAAGTCTTTCTAATAATTACTAACGAACAATGCTATATACACATTGCGTTGAACCACATCTAGCCCCTGTTATTGTTACACCACTGATTTTTATACTTTGAATAGATTGACCACTTTTCATGGGTTTAATGAGTAAATCCATGCTTTGTTTACCTAGAAGCTTTTCGGTAAAGCTAATTGCCATCTGCTCTGCTTTTTTGTTTTCTTCTAATTTCTCACGACGTAAAAAAAGCCAAGCGACTTCAATCGTTTCTTTATTTAACTGTAACTCAAGACCAGTACTTGATGTTTTACTGTAATAATAAATTTTAGTAGCGGAATTATAACTTGCAGATACATCCTCAACTTCAACAGCTTTTTGGCCAACAAGTCCAAGTATATACGAGTCACTTTTAATATTATTTGCTGAGTGACTAACCCCTGAAATACACAGTAAAAAAACAGCGAGTAGCTTTTTCATAATCTAATTATTATAAAAAATAGTGAATCACTATCTTGACATAACGGCACACTATCGGCAAGATGTAATCACACAGCAAAATCTGTGTACAGGACTAGGAAACCTGCAGAATTCTACGAGCGCATAAAATATCGTCGCTTTAGCGACTATTTTTTTGCCTAAAATGTCTAATCAGCTATACTCGTTATGGCAGATCGGGCAGGGCAGCTTCGCGCTGGCCGTACTCGTAGAACGGTTTTCCTAGCCCTGCTCAGTCTGCCACCATTACCCTAGGAAAGTGATGGCGGTAGGTTTAAAAACTTATCTACGAGAATATAGTCATGAAAGCATCTAATCATGTGCTTAAGCACAGCCATACCTCACACATTCGTGTAAAAAAACGTCCTATCAAAACTCAAAGTCATGTCATTGAACATACACCAGTTTATGATTTAAAAGCCTTTGAAAAACGCCAAAAACAACGTAAATTAAATCAACTGGTTAAAACAACGTTCAGCCATTGCTTTGTCTTTGTAATGTTCACGTTTGCATTCTCATTACTATTTATTGGGGAATAAGCCATGAACGATAATATTATTCCTTATGTACCCATTGCAGATCGTGTACAGGCAACGGATGAAAAAAGTGAATTACTGTGCTGTCAGTTTTTTAATTTGATCGATCACCTGGTCAAGTCACAAATGACCTTTAATCATGACACCAGCAAAGGGTTTATATCCATTGCACCAGATCAGATTAATGACTTGGTTGAACAGTTGCCCGAAGTAACCGAGGGCAAAAAATTTGATCTCAATATTCTAAAACCATCTTTAGAGTGTTTGATTTACCCAAGATATATAGGTGAACAAACCATTGTCAGTCCAATTTGGAATGGCACGTCGGTAACAGTCTGGCAATTTCAATTAAACCAAATTGTTAGAGACAAGACGATGAAAAAAAATGAAGATGCAGAACTAAACTTGGATCAAGCGTTGTCATCATTGCGTATTTGGAGACAGTCATTAGAAGTGTCAGCAGATAACAAAGATGTAACTTATCAAACCACAGACTTGATCTATAAACTCATTGATATCGAGCAGAAATTAATAAGTGTACAAAATAGTGTAGAGTTATAAAAAATATGCGACCCTCATTTATGAGGGTCGTATCAATCAGAGAAAACAGCATGTCACATCAATATATACGAACATCATGGCAACACTTCCCTAAGGTTTATGTCTTTTATCCACTCAACACACTAAAAAAAGCCTCAGAACAAGATTATTATCAGGCAAAATCAGGTGACGTATTATCAGCGTTTAATTTATTGGCAGTAAAACTAGACACCTACGATAAAATCATTCAATCTGAGCATATCTTTACACCCAATAATCCAATTCTTGTGCCTGTACTTGCCATAGAAGCATTGGGCAACAACCGAATTCCTGCTGTATTTGCTGAAATGGTTGCAGAAATATTGAACTTACAGGTCAGTAGTGAGATCGTACAAACTGTAAAAGCAAATCATACCAATGCAGGAGCATATGAACGTATTGTGCGACAGCCTCGCTTTGAAGGATATGTTGAATCAGGCAGAAACTACATTATTATTGATGATACTGTTGCAATGGGCGGAACGCTTGCTGCTCTAAAGGGCTATATCGAATCACAAGGAGGGCATGTCCTTAAAGCAGTGACGATCACTGGACTAACCACCCCAGAATTTGATATCCGACCTTCTGAAAAAATGCTAAAATCGGTTATACTCAAACATCCAAACCTTTCACAATGGTGGCAATATGAATTTGGTTTCCCCATCGAATACCTCACACAAGGCGAACTCGGACACCTACGGACGCCAAGCTCACTTGACGAAATCAGAGATCGACTCATTACGTCAGGATTTCAAAGTAGCCATGAATCAAGCGAGAACATACATTAAAAGCAATAAGCCAAAAGGCTAAATCAGCTCGCAAAATTTTAGGGATACACTTTAAATGGTGTATCCCTTTTTTTCGACATTTTTATTGTTCTAAGTCTTTTGCGTAAACCTTTCCTAAGTTCAGCAAAGCCTCTTGCCCTTCAGGACTCAACTGTCTATAGGCTTTCAAAAGCAAACTTTCTTCACTGGTCAGCCCACTATAGTCAGGGTCAATACCAAGCAATACATATCGAATGTCAATGCCTTGTTGCTGGAGCTTTGCCAAATATACCCACTGATCTGGCACATGCTGTGTTCGTACATACGCACCTAGCGTATTTTCACTTGCACCAATCTCACGAGAAAGCGTTTTAGCACGAAGTTTCTTTTGCTCAAGTTCAGTTTTAAATCGCTGGGCAATATCAGCATTTAAATTAGGCTCGTCAGAAAGCATAAAAATATTTCCCTTAACTATTTAAAGAACAAAATAATGTGCTATAGTGGCACTTAGCACACCACTATGAGCTTAGATTACCTTATGAGCATAAAAAAATCACCCGAATTCCTTACCAGAGCACCAAAGCTTTCTGAACCAAGAGAGCGAGTCGTGTTCTATCTATCAAAAAGCGAACTTCGTGAAATAGAACAAATCGCACAACAAACCAATAGAAGCCGTTCAAGCATCATTGGTGAACGCTACAGCAAAGGCAAAGCACAGGAACAACAAGCATGAGCATCAACTACAAAAAGCAAAACCGTTCAAATCGTTACAACGTCAACTTAACCGATGACGAAGCAGACTTCTTTGGTGTCATCTCAAAAATGACAGGTGTTCCAAAGGGCACAATCATTCGCCAACTAGCCGTTAAAGGTGCATTACAAGAGCTCACAGCCGAACAAGAATTTAACCTAGAGTCAGTCTTAAGAAAAGGCGCAGGTGAGCCCCTCTACTAGGAACTGAGCCATGCAAAAACATGAAGTAGCACTCTCAGACCAAGAGAAAGAACTCGTCATAGAAGTTCAAAAAATGATGGGTTTTAACAGTATAGAAGAAACGATTGAGTACCTTGCCAAAAAACGCATTCATGAAATGTTAGCAAAGTTGGCAGGTGATGAAATCAAACGAAATAGAAAAATTTGCTAGGTAGTTTAGACAATATGATGTTTCCAGAAACCAGAGCACTTGTGATTGAAAAGCTACAAGATGTATATAGCTTCAAAATCAAAGCAGGTAATAAACTGCGAGGTCGTTGCCCTGACTGCAACCACAAAGAAGCATCAGCATGGGTCTATCCTGAAGAGCCGTGGGTAGTTTTCTGCCCACGTAAAAATCAATGTGGTCATGAAAACCATGTGCGTGACTTATTCCCGGAGTTATTTGAAAAATGGGAAAAACGCTTTACACCAACCCCTGAAAATCCAAATAAAACCGTAGAAGCATATTTAACAGAAGGTAGAGGCTTTCCTTTAGATCAGTTAAAAGCATTGAGCTATTCGCAAGAATATTACAAAAGCCAAGAGCATAACAAAGGCTCAATTACACTTCGTTTCCCAATAACAGATCAAGCAGGCAATGAAGGTTGGTGGCAACGTATTTTAGATGACCAAGGCATATTGCAAAAAACCACCTTTAAATTTGGTTGGGAATCTAAAAACCATGCGTGGCTTACACCCAATACCAACTATATCGAATCAAAAGAAATTTGGATCACCGAAGGGATATTTGACACCATCGCATTATGGCTATCAGGTATTACCAGTGTTTCAGCATTAAGTTGCAATAACTACCCATCTATTTTTTTAGAGCATTTAAAAGAAAAATGTCATCAAGATAAAAAGTCATTGCCTAAACTGATTTGGGCTTTTGATAACGACCCAGCAGGGCATGCTGGCATATTTAAAAACATTGAAAAGGCTATCGAACAAGGTTTTGAATGTGAAGCTGCACTTCCACCATCAAATCGTAAAAAAACTGACTGGAACGATCTATACAAACAAGATCGACTCGGCTTTCATGACGTAGAAACTTATAAATATTATGGTGCATTACTTGTTGCTGAAAAAGCTGTGGATAAAGGCATACTTATCTACAAGCACAAAGGTACAAAATCATTTCCATTCGATTTTAATAACCAAGTCTATTGGTTTAAATTAGATATGGACAAATACGATGATTATTTAAAAAACATCAACTTTGAAACAGATGATAATGAAGACTGGTTACAAGAAGAAAAAGATAAAGAAACCTCAGAAAGACGAGATGCTGCATTACTTCATGCCACTGAAGCCAAACTGATTATGGATTGCCGTCCACGAGGTTTGTACTATCAATATATGGCAGAAATTGATGAAGCAGATTATTACTTTCAAATAGATTTCCCTCGAGGAGCAAAAACCATAAAAAATACCTTTAGTGCATCACATATATCATCTGCATCTGAGTTTAAAAAACGCTTACTGCATGTTGCACCGGGTAAATTCTATAAAGGGAATAGCACACAGCTTGATGCTTTTTTAGAAAGAGAATTGACTGACATTAAACGAGTGGAGCTGATCAACTACGTTGGTTATCACGCAGAGCATAAAACTTATGTGTTGAGTGATATTGCATACCACAATGGAAAACAATTTCTAATTAATAAAGAAGACTATTTTGAACTGCCACGCCACACCAACTTAAAGTGTAAAGCCCCATTTTCATTGAATATCAATTCACAAATGAATGATTATAAAAAAGAATGGGTTACAGACTTTATTGGAGCTTATGGTGTACGTGGTTTGATTTCACTTACAGCCTTTTTCGGTAGTCTATATGCACAGCAAATTAGAAAAAGACACAAATCATTTCCATTTTTTGAAGCAGTAGGTGAACCAGGAACAGGTAAATCCACACTATTACTCTTTTTATGGAAACTGTTTGGCCGTATTAAATATGAAGGTGTAGATCCTGTTAAATCGACTAAATCAGGTTTAATTCGTACATTTAGACAAGTATCAAATCTACCAGTCGTGCTTGTTGAGTCAGAGCGAGAAAATGATCGGGGTGTCATTAAACAATTCGATTGGGACTCCCTTAAAACTTTATTTGATGGCGGTTCGTTAGGTGCACAGGGTGTAAAAAATGGAGGCAATGAAACCTATGAGCCACCATTTATGGGCACAGTGATTGTTAGCCAAAATGCGGAAGTGGCTTCAACAACACCCATTATGGAACGCATTGTTCAAACTAAGTTTGTTAAAGAGCAACTGACGAAAAACAGTTTATATGCGTCACGTCGGCTTGAAAAATATGAACCACAAGATGTTAGTCAATTTATTTTAAAAAGTTTGGCTAAAGAGTCTGATATTTTACAAACGTATGAACAAGGCTTTAATAAATATGATGCTGTTTTACATGATGAAAAGTACAGTATTCGTAGTTCACGTGTTGTTCAAAATCACTCACAATTTATGGCGTTATTTGATGCTTTATGCACACATATTGTTGATGTACCAAAGCAGATCCAAGAACAGGTACATGCTGAACTGATTGCCATGGCACAGACTCGAGATAAAGTCATTAAATCAGATTCAATTATGGTACAGAACTTCTGGAATACATTTGAAGAAATAGAATCATCTATTCCAAAACTACAAAGTAGTGAAACTAATTTAAATCACTCAGCAAAAACCAACCTGATTGCCATTAACTTTCCTCATTTATACAAAGTGGCAGCAGATTATCGTTATTCACTACCAGAGTTAAATGAATTACAAACGGCACTACGTCACAGCATACATTACAGATTTCTGGAGGTGAATAAAGCCATTCAAAGCAAGATCACAAACACCACGAAACGATGCTGGATATTTGAAAAGCCAGTGTCGCAACGGGATTAATCCCACAATCACAGGAAGCTAATTATGAAAAATCAGAAAGATTTAAATCATGTCGGTGAGAAAATAATTGAAACACTACGTGAGAAATTTCCAAACGATGAATTTTACATTCAAGAAAAAATTGATCGTTTAGCAATGATGCCTAACAAACACGACACTTTTCACTGGGCATTATGCCAGTTAGATGAATGTAACCTTTTCGCATTATTCGAAAAGTTAGGTATAGATAAACGTGGTTATAACTTCTACAACCATTTGTTTAAATGTCTTTAATCTAAAACACACATACAAAAGCGGCCACTTCTGTATGTGTCACACAACCACTGGAGAGCAATTATGCAAATTAAGTCTAACCTATCGAATGCGGTACTAACACCCCATTTAATTCACGCGAACTTTTATAAAAACCGAAAACAGCAGGTAAAACATGCTCTGGTCCAAAACAAAACGGTCTGCAAGTAATCAAACCGTTCACAAATGTGAAAAAGAACAGAGTAAAGAATGGCGGCTTCGACAAGTCCCCATTCTTAAAAATTTATCTAGCAATGCTGTTTTAACTAAAAGATAGGTTTAAGTCATGAATGAGAAAAAATATGCACAGATTTCTTTAAATCAGATGGTTTTGGGAAAAGATTTGCACAACCCGATTAAGGGGATTTTTGGGGTGTGGCAGTGAAAATATTTAATGGGTTTGCTGGACTGGGTGGTAATTCAATGCTCTGGCAAGAGCATCAAGTGATTGCTGTTGAAGAGAATGAAAAAATTGCAGCAGTTTATAAAAAATTACACCCAGATCACGAAGTGATTGTTGATGATGCTTATAAGTATTTTAAAAATAATCATGAGCAATTCGACTTTGCCTGGTTTTCTCCACCGTGCCAAAAGCACAGTAGAATGATGAAAGCTACTCGTCACAAAGTGGCTGATTATCCTGATTTTCGATTATATGAGCTGATTGTTTTTCTTGAGAATTTTTACAAAGGTGGCTGGATTGTTGAAAATGTGGTTCCTTATTACAAGCCATTAATTCAACCAACAAAAAAAGTTGGCCGTCATTTATTTTGGGCGAGCTTTGATATTTATGCTGAAGAAGTTAAACAACCCAAGGGATTCATTACAAAGTCAAATTTGCGGGGTAAGCAAGAAATGATGGATTGGCTTGGTATGCAGTTTGATGAAGTTATTTATTACAAAGGAAATCATTGCCCAGTCCAGGTTTTAAGAAACTGCGTTCACCCGAGTGTTGGTAAGCAAATTTTAGATAGCTATCAAAAAGGGATTGTGGTTCAACAACAATTATTTGGAGCGATAGCATGAACACATATAAATTTATTGCATTGAATGGGTTGGAGAAGGCGAGAACTTATCTAAATTTTGGTGCACCTTTTTCGTTAGCCAAAATAACACTCGAAAACGGGACTGTGATACTCGCGGATGACATAAAACAAGCCATAGCTGATTTTGAGTTTGTTAGTAAATGCGGTGGGATCAAAACCCGTTGGAAAGGCATCAATTTAGGCGAAATATCCGAAACCATGAAGAGTGATTATACGAATGTTTTTAGGTTTGAATATCAAATAGGAGAGGTTGATAAAGAAAGCAAAGTGTATTGAATATTTGGAAATATGTATTCAAGAAAAGAAAAATGAACAGGCTTTGGAAAACTAATTATGTCTAAATATCATTGTGAATGCGGTGGTTTAATCCTCCCAGATTTCGACTCATTTAAACTTGGTGATACAGTCAACTGTATGTTTGAAACACACAAGCCATTAGGTAATGGTCTTATAAGTGTTAATCAACGAGCATTTACAGGTATTATCATGAAAATAAGTGGTGATGACTTCGATATTAAATCTAAAAATAAAATTTATGATTTAAAACGTGGTGAATTTACACCTGCAGATGCACCAGGACCTATTGAATATTTCAGAATTGGAAAATGCTCTTGTTCTGATGGTATAGACGAAAACACACTTCCATTTATTTAAACACACCTTTCATGCACCTCTGCTCAGAGGTGCACTCATTTAAAATAAACCAAATTTAATGAAATACTTAAGTGTAGGATAACATATGTCTGCAGGACTGGAAATTCGTGGAAAATCAATGCGTATCTGGATGCGACCAATTGTCGGTGAGCAACTTATAAAAGAAAAACTCGACTGGCCACAAACACCGGATAATATTGAACGTGCTAAAAAATTAGCAGAACTCATTAAATTAGAGATACAGCTAGATAAATTTAATTTAGTGAAACATTTCCCTAACTCAAAACATTTAAGCAAAAACCAAATGTCATATTACATCGAGCAATACAAGGAATTGATTCGCCTAGAAGTCGCTCCAAGTACTTTTGATGGCTATAACAGCAATATTAAAACCCATATATATCCACGCTGGGCACAAATTAATCCAAAAGACATTGAAACAAGTACAGTCAGAAAATGGATTAACCAATTAAAAAGTGACCTTGCACCCAAAACAGTACGTGAAATTGTGACTCGTTTAGCATCAATTCATGAGCTTTGGAGACAGGAAAATAAAGTACCCTATAACCCGTTTGAAACAATTGTGATTCAACAGCTCGACGGTACAGAGCCTGATCCATTTACAAAAACAGAAATATCAATGATCCTAAATACAGAATCAGATAAAAGCATGACCAATTTACTGCCTTGTATTTTTTGGACAGGATTATCTATATCAGAACAGATCCCAATTGCATGGGAGGATATAGACTTAGAACATGGCACAATCATGGTGAGAAGAAACTATGTGAAGGGCTTTTATAAGGTCACTAAAAACAGACGTAGAAATCGAAAAATCAAGCTACTAGAACCTGCTATTAAAGCATTAAGAAAACAATATGCTAAAACAGGCAATAGTTATTCAAAAGTAGTTAATGTTCTACAACGTGATAACCGTACATACAAACAAGAAAAACTTCGGTTTGTTTGGATTAACCCAGAGCAAAATGCAACATTTGAATATCATGAGCTACGCTATCGCTGGCGTAAACACCTTGCACAATCAAATGTAAGAATAAGAGGAATAAACCAAGGTCGCCATACTTTTGCAAGCCAATTGTTGTCGAGTGGGCAAGTACCTCCAGAATGGATTGCAGAGCAGCTTGGCCATAGTGATACATCAATGATTTATAAACATTATGGAAAACTAATTGCAGAAGATTTACCAGATTACATTACCAAGCTGAATAACTACATCACCATGTAATTTGAATTACCGATTCATTACTCTATAAATTACTAAGCGATCTAAACTTAAGTGCCTAAAATATAAGGCACTTTTTTTATACATTACTTTATTACTCGAATAAATATATAGGTGCAATTAACAGTAAGTAATTTTGGGTAATTCCCATATGAGGTTTTTAAAAGGAGGAGGTTCTGATTAAGTTGTTATTTTATATTAAAAAATTACGGTTATTATCTAGGGTTCGAGCCCCATCATTCACCCCAATTTACGGAGCATAGCACAGCCTGGTAGTGCACCTGGTTTGGGACCAGGGGGTCGTAGGTTCGAATCCTACTGCTCCGACCAAAAAATACCGCTTTAAACAGCGGATTTTTTTTGCCTAAATTTTATGTAATTAAGGCATTACGATAATTGTTACTCTACGGTTATTTGATCTGTGCTCTTCAGTATCATTTGGGCTAACTGGCTCAGATGCACCACGACCAATCACTGTTATATTTGCCATCTTAAATCCATTTTGATAAAAAATCGTTGCAACACTCTGTGCTCTAATTTTAGAAAGCTTGGCATTATACTCATCACTTCCTACCCCATCTGTATGTCCAATCACTTTAAGTTTATATAGTTGATACTTTCTGAGCTCTTGTGATAGTTTTGTTAGACTTACTTGCTGTTTGGGGGTGATTTTTGATTTATCGAAATCAAATAAAATACGCTCGGGTAGACCTAGTGCCCAGCCCTCAGAGGTTAACTCAAAGCCCTCATGTTTTAGCATGAGAGATTGTTTGTAATTAAGGCCACCAAATTGGCAAGCTGAAAGCAGGTAAGTGCTTAATAGAATAAAAGCCATATATAGTATTTTATTCATGATCATTTGGCCTGTATATTGAGTGGTGTATAAACCAATTTACTGAAGAGTTCTTTGCTTTGTACATTGCTTGATCTGCTTGGGTAATTAAGTCCTCTAGTGAGGATGCATGTCTGAAATAGGCAGCACCAATACTAAAGCTAAAAAGTATTTCTTGTTTATTAAATTGTATGGAGCTGTTTTGGATCTGCATTAAGGTTTCAATGTGGTCAAATAACTGCTGTTGGTTGAATATGTTTGTTAATATAATTGCAAATTCATCTCCACCTAGTCTGGAGATAAAACAATCATTTAAAAGGGTAGATTTAAATCGATTTGCCATTTCAATAAGTACGCTATCACCAGCAAGATGACCATACCTATCATTGATTAATTTGAAGTTATTATTATCAATAAATAATAAAACTGCAGATGATTTTTCATGTGGTTGGTTGAATATATTAATTAAAAATTGATAAAAATAGCTTTTATTCGCCAAACCTGTTAGTGAGTCATGCTTTGCTTGGTGTGATAATTGGTGGTTTTCATCTTGCAATTGGTTATGCCAAGACTGAATTTCGGAAAGTAACTCATTAAACACATGATTTAAATTTTGAAATTCCTGAATTTTATTGTCAGGGAAGCGTAAATTATATGCTTTTTGATCACTTACCAGTTGGGCAATATGGGTAAGAGGGTAAATGGATTGCATAATAAAACGATACGTCACTTTCGCTGAAAACCAAAGTGTCATGAGCATTGCTGCCATACATGCAAAAATTGCGAAAAATATAGTAAATAAAAAATGCAAAGTTGCTTCGGAACTACCGTAAATCTGTATGACCCCAATTTTTTCTTGATGGTAGATAATAAAATTAGAGGGTTGTTTTAAGAACCAGTCATTTAGAAGGTTTTCAAAAAAAGAAAAACGGACTTTTGACTTTGTGCTACTTCCAATTAAATTATTTTTATTATCAAAAACATAAATGGTTTTAATAGAGTGTGTTTGCGTATACTCATTCAATACTTGTTTTAGAGTGACTTCATCTCTAAATACAAGTGCAGGTTGAATGCGCTCACTGAGTGTATTGCCAAGAAGGTTAATATTCTGTTGGACATAAGTCTTCATGATAAAAGTTGAGAGGGAAATAAACATCAAAAAACATATAAAAAGCATAACCAGAAAAGCAATAAACTGAGACTTTCTAAAAATGCTACGCAAAGATGTTTTTTTGAGGGTAGGCATTAAATACCCTCCATATTTTTTGCAAGAAGTAAAACTCTTGGATCAATATGTAATTTGGATCGAGCTAAGGCGTCTAAGTTCACATTGAATGTATACTGGTCTTTTCTTTTATACAAGCAAAAAATAACTTGTCCTTCACATTCAAGATTGTTTTCTGTGAAAGAGAGTATGAAAGGGCGGAAATTATTTTTAATAATATTATTTTGCTGAATTATGGATATATTGGGACTGAAAAAAATTGCATCACACTTGTGATTGTTTAGATCTCTCTCACTAATAGAGGTGACATTAAAAGAAGTCTTTTTATACTCAATTTCTTCTTGAAATATTGATGCAATATCATGATTTTCTAACACGCAAAGTAAGGGTTTTTGTGAATCCCATTTAGTATAGCTTAAAATAGCAAGCGTCAATGTATAGGCGTTGTGTGTATATCCTGCAGTTGCTAGCCCTGATAAAAGGCTTAGACCTATACAAGTGATAAGCCGTTTTAAATGATAAAAGAGCATACATGATATGAAAATATAATTAACTCCACTTTTATTATACTGAAAAAAGTTCATAAAATCACCAATTGTATGTAAAAATGCTCAATTAAGGATAAAAACCGACCATCCGAATAGGATAATTAAAAAAAGGTATTGCGTTTGTTATGGATTGATCTATAATGCGTATCCATCGGCGGTGCTGTTGGAAGAAACTTCTTAATAAACAATATCTTAGTTAATTAGTTTAGGGTTTAGGTCTTAGATTGATTGGTTAAGGGAGTTTAGTTAGGGGGTAGAAAAAACTTTCAAAAAGCATTTGACAAACT
>NZ_VTDO01000004.1 GCF_015627125.1 Acinetobacter rathckeae
TTAGGTGCAGATGGTAGTCTGAAAGCAGGGAATACCAGCTTAAATAACGATGGTATAAAAACCACAGATGCCAATGGTAATGTAGCGACCTTAACAGGTTCAGGTACAAATATTAAGGGTACAGATGGTGCTACTGCAAACTACGGTTTAGGTGGTACAAGCCTAAAAGATGCAGCAGGGAATACCACAGTAACCACAGCTGCAGGTAACTTGTTAACAGATGCCAAAGGCAATACCAGCAACCTCACTGCGGCAGGGACAGAAGTTACAGCAACAGATGGCAATGGTAAGGTAACCGCTCAAGCAGTGTATGGAGCAGATGGCTTCAAGATTGTGGGTGGCCCAAGCGTAACCAAAGATGGTATTAATGCGGCCAACACTGTGATTAGCAATGTTGCAGATGGTACTGCGGCAACAGATGCGGCGACCAAAGGTCAGCTTGATGCGGTTAGCAGTAGTTTAACCAATGCAGGGCTTAACTTTGCTGCCAACAGTGGTAACACGATCGCTAAGAAACTGGGTGAAACCTTAACCATTAAAGGCACAGGTGAAAAAGCGGATAGCGAATACAGTACTGCGAATGTAAAAACTACTACAGACAGTGATGGCAACCTACTGGTGGGGCTAGATAAAAACTCAAGCTTTGATAGCTTAACAGTAGGTAATACTTCGATTAGTAATACAGGGTTAACGATTTTGAATGGCCCGAGTATTACAACATCTGGTATTAATGCTGCTGGTACAAAAGTGAGTAATGTTGCAGATGCAACTGAAGACAAAGATGCTATAAATTTAAGTCAGTTGACTGCAGCAATCAAAAATAATATTACTGGTGTGACAGATGCATCTGGTCAAGCCGTCAATATTAGCAATCAAGTGGTCAACACAAATCTGAATAATAGCAATACAGATTCACTATTTTTGACTTATGACAATAGTGGCCAAGAAACCACAGATCGATTGACTATTTCACAAACTGTGCAGAAGATGAATACTGAAGGGGTGAAATACGCACATACTAATGGTGAACATACTAAAGGATCCATTGGTACTACAGATGATTCAAGTGCAGGTGGAACAGCCTCTACAGCAGTTGGTGTGAATGCAATTGTGGCAGATGGTGCAAATAGCAGTATTGCACTTGGTCATAATACTTTGGCAAATAGTGCAGCGACGAATTCGGTTGCAATTGGTCAAGGTTCAACGGTTTCAGGTGCATCATCTGTTGCGATTGGTGATAGTTCTACTGCTTCGGGTACACAGTCGATCAGTATTGGTACAGGAAACACTGTATCTGGTAATAACTCAGGTGCTTTTGGTGACCCAAGTACAGTGACTGGCAATGAAAGCTACGTATTAGGTAACAATAATACGGTATCAACAGATAACACTTTTGTTGTGGGTAATAATGTGACGCAAACTACAGCAGGATCTGTGGTGTTGGGTACAGGTTCGGGTACATCGAATGCAGGTCAAGTTCAAGGTTATGATGTTCTCACAAAACAAGCATCATCTGAAACAAGCCCAACTTGGCAGTCTACAACGGGCTCTGTTGCGGTTGGTGATGGTTCTACAGTAACACGCCAAATTACAGGTTTAGCTGCAGGTTATGAAGACACCGATGCAGTGAATGTGGCACAGCTTAAATCTGTAAATACGAAGGTTGATGCAGGTACAGCTTCAGTTGCCAATATTCTAGGTGGTGGTGCTGTTGTAAATGGCAATGGTTCAATTACCAACCCAACTTACACAGTTGCTGGCGGTAGTCAAAATACCATTGCAGATGCCTTAAATGCACTTGATAATGCGGTACAAAATGCAGATGGTTCAGCTGTGAAAGCGAAGACTACAGTATCTGCTGGACAAAATGTTACAGTTGCATCATCAACAAACACAGATGGTAGTACCAACTATGAAGTAGCTACAGCCAAAGATTTGGTTGCAGACAGTCTAACTACAGGTAATACCACGGTGAGCAATAGCGGTGTGCAGGTCGGTTCAAATGTGTCATTAAGCTCAAATGGTTTAACCATTGTGAATGGCCCAAGTGTAACCACCAGCGGTATTGATGCTGCAGGTACGAAAGTGACCAATGTTGCAGCGGGTACAGTAGATACAGATGCTGTGAATAAAGGCCAACTCGACTCTGCAATTAGTAATGTTTCAAGTGGCGTGAATAACTTAGCAAACAATGCAGTGCAATATGATAAAAATGCCGATGGTACAGTCAATAAAGACAAAATCACTTTAGGTAGTGGTAGTAACGGTACAACCATTACCAATGTGGCTAATGGTACAGTTGCTGCAGGTTCTAAAGATGCAGTGAATGGTGGTCAGCTTGCTGGTGTATCAAACAGTGTTGCGAATGTGATTGGTGGTAATGCAACAGTGAATGCTGATGGTACAGTCAGCACAAGTAACATTGGTGGTACAGGTCAAAGCACCATTAGTGATGCGATCGCGAGCGTCAATACTGCAGCAACTCAAGCAAAATCTACCGTTAGTTCAGGCAATAACGTTGTAGTGACCAGCAGTAAAAACACAGATGGCAGTACTAACTATCAAGTAGCAACAGCAGACAACCTGAATGTAAGCAGTGTGAAAACAGGTCAGCTAAGTGTAGGTAGTGTCTCTGTAGATAGCACAGGCATTAATGCAGGTAGTCAAAAAGTGACTAATGTTGCATCAGGCACAGTGGCTGCAAGTTCTAAAGATGCTGTGAATGCAGGTCAGCTTTATACTGCAAACAGTAACCTTGCAACCTATCTCGGTGGTGGATCGACGGTAGATAGTAGTACTGGTCAAGTTACAGCACCTAGCTATAGTGTAGCAGGTAGTGCCTACAACAACTTAGGTGATGCACTGACTGCTGTAGACAACCGTGTAGGTAATGTCGAAAACAACTTAAATCAAGCCTTTGCATATACAAATAATCGTATAAACAAGCTTGAGGATAAATTGTCTGCAGGTATTGCCGCAACTGCTGCATTAGAAAATGCACCATATGTTCCAGGTAAATGGACCTATGCTGCAGGTGCATCGTATTACAATAATCAAGGTGCTGTCGGTGCAACCCTTAGACGTACAGCAGATAATGGTCGTTGGTCAATGACAGGTGGTGTGGCCGGTGGTAACACAGGTTCACCATTATTCCGTGTTGGTATTAGTGGTGTGATTGATTAATTTCAAAACCAATATGTTCGAGGAAGGTGTAAGTTGCATCTTCCTCTTAATTCAACATTTTGAGAGTAATATAAATGAAAATGACATCAAAAAAACAATGTGGTTTGACGCTCTTACTTGGCTGTATACTTACAACGGCTCATGTCTATGCAGAAACTTCAGAGGTTAGTTTTCCAGACATAAGCAAAAGCTATTTAAAGCAAGTACAACGCTATACTTATGCAACAGTTGCTAACTTAGATACAGGTTTGACCAAAGACCAATACCGTCATATTTTGGGTAATCCACAATTTAATGAAGGTATATTCTTTGTAAAAACATGGAACTATGTTTTAGATATACATAAGCCAAATAGTAATGACTATAAGCGTTGTCAGCTTCGTATTGACTTTGATAAGCATAATATCGGTGAACGCTTGTCATGGAAAGGTGAAGAATGTCAGGGGTTAATGGATTGGGGCGTAAATAATACGGTTGTACCTGTTCCTGTACCCGTGATTGTTCCTGAAGTAAAAGCACCTCAACAGGCTTATGTGTTGTTTGCATATGACAAATCAGATGCGAAAGCCATAGAGCAAACATCTTTACCCTTACAAGAGATTGCAACGGCCATTACAAAATCATCTGCAAAAGATGTAACAATTACAGGTTACACCGACCCAATCGGTAGCTATAGTTATAACCAAAAACTTTCTAAAGAGCGTGCCTATACTGTGGCACAACAGCTTGTGAGTTTAGGTGTAAGTCAAAATGTGATTAATGTTGCAGCCGAAAGTAAAACGTCTCGTTTTGAACAGTGTAAAGGTGAGCAAAGACAACACTTAAATATAAGTTGTAATGCACCTAACCGCCGCGTGGTGATTGACTGGAAATAAGTTAATTGTATTAAAAAGCACCCAAATATAGGGTGCTTTTTTTTCATATAAAAAAGATTCATAGTACTAACAATAAATATTCATATAAGTTTTGTGCAGTATTGGGGCAGTATGCTCTTTTTTAGCTTTTAGAAAATACAACTGTTCTATAGAATGGAACACAAGACATTAAATTGAATAAATGAGAATATCGGCGCTTTATCCGAGACCACCGCAGCTCATTAACTCTTAGATTTTGAGAATACGCCTTTAAGTTTAACCCACTTAAAGTTGGCTTTAATGATGAAAGCTCACCCGACCTATCTTTTTAGGTATTGCTTCTTCCAATATGCGTGATTTTCAATATCGACCATGACACGCCAATGCACGCAGTACCCTCATTTTGCTGAATTGTAGTTCAGTACAGGTATTGTAAATGCATTGAGCATGACCAGATATTTATTCTGATTCAGACTCACTTCATAGTATGATGGTGCATTATTTGACTATATTTCATACTTACAGAAGTATTATTTAGCCAGAGATTGTGACCATCTCAAGCATACATTTGGAAAAAACACATGCCAGATTATCGTTCAAAAACATCAACACATGGAAGAAATATGGCTGGAGCACGTGGCTTATGGCGTGCAACAGGTATGAAAGACGACGACTTTGGTAAACCAATTATTGCCGTTGTTAACTCATTTACTCAGTTTGTACCGGGCCATGTGCACCTCAAAGACCTAGGTCAACTGGTTGCTAGACAAATTGAAGCATCTGGCGGTGTTGCAAAAGAATTTAACACCATTGCAGTAGATGATGGTATTGCGATGGGGCATGATGGCATGCTGTACTCATTGCCATCACGTGATTTGATTGCAGACTCAGTAGAATATATGGTGAGTGCCCATTGTGCCGATGCCATGGTATGTATTTCTAACTGTGACAAAATCACCCCAGGTATGCTCATGGCTTCTATGCGTCTGAACATTCCTGTAGTTTTTGTATCTGGCGGCCCAATGGAAGCGGGTAAAGTCAAATTCCGTGGAAATGAAAAAGCGATTGATCTTGTCGATGCCATGATTGTGGCAGCAGATGAAAGTTATACAGACGAAGAAGTCAAAGAATTTGAACGTTCTGCATGTCCAACCTGTGGTTCATGTTCAGGTATGTTTACAGCCAACTCAATGAACTGTTTAACAGAAGCGCTTGGTTTATCTTTACCGGGCAATGGTTCAATTGTGGCAACCCACGCCAACCGTGAAAAACTCTTTTTACGTGCAGGTGAGTTGATTGTTGAATTAGCAAAACGCCACTATGAGCAAGATGATTATAGCATCTTACCGCGCTCAATTGCGACTAAAGCTGCTTTTGAAAATGCCATGACACTTGATGTGTCTATGGGTGGTTCAACCAATACAGTATTACACTTATTGGCAGCGGCAAGTGAAGCAGGCGTAGATTTTACTATGGCTGATATTGACCGTATCTCTCGTCATGTACCTGTCTTGTGTAAAGTTGCTCCTGCAAAACAAGACGTTCACATGGAAGACGTACACCGTGCAGGTGGCATCATGGCCATTTTAGGTGAGCTTGCACGTGCTAATTTATTAAACACCGATGTGAGTACGGTACACGAAAAAACTTTAGCCGATGCCATTAACAAGTGGGATATTATTTCTACTGAAAATGCAGACATCTACGAGTTCTATCGTTCATCACCAGGTGGTATACCTACGCAAACTGCTTTTTCACAAAACCGCTATTATTCAACACTCGATGGCAACCGTGAAACAGGTGTGATTCGTAACGCAGCCAATGCATTTTCACAAGATGGTGGCCTTGCTGTACTGTTCGGTAATATTGCTCTCGATGGCTGTATTGTAAAAACAGCAGGGGTTGATGATTCAATCTTGAAATTTACAGGGCAAGCGCGTGTATTTGAAAGCCAAGATGCTGCTGTTGATGCCATTTTAAACTTGCGTATTAAAGCCGGCGATATTGTGGTGATTCGCTACGAAGGCCCACGTGGTGGACCAGGCATGCAAGAAATGTTGTACCCAACCAGTTACTTAAAATCGAAAGGTTTAGGTAAAGAATGTGCGCTTATTACAGATGGCCGTTTCTCGGGTGGTTCATCAGGCTTATCGATTGGTCACATTTCACCAGAAGCGGCAGAAGGCGGTGCGATTGGCTTAGTCGAAGATGGCGATATCATTGATATTGATATTCCAAACCGTACGATGAATGTACGTGTTGATGATGAAACATTGGCAGCACGCCGTGTGGTTCAAGAGCAACACGGTTGGCAGCCTAAAGAAGAGCGTCCTCGTAAAGTATCGAAAGCACTTAAAATTTATGCACAACATACCACCAGTGCAGCAAAAGGTGCGGTACGTACTTTGTAAAATTGAAGATATTGCCATGACGTTGCACAGCCTGCGTCATGGCAACTTAAATCTTGTTACCATGATAACCAATAAAAACAATCTTAATAAAAAATGATAATTTAGCGTGAAATCCCGCAAAGCCCCGCTTATTTTTTGTTAAACTGATGCATCATCAGTTGTTAACCATTTTTGTGTATAACAACGCAACACAGATTTCTCAATAGAGGCTTAAGTAATGTCTTTTTTCCGCCGATGGTTTGACCCTGTTCGATCAAGGCTCTTTTATCAACAGCCCAAACGCCAAGATGTGCTATCGATAGAACAAGGACTGAGCATACACTTACGCCTAGATGACGTGTATAGTTACCTGATTGTGCAGCAACTCACGCAGCTCAATGAAATTTTAAGTGATCAAATTAAGCCGTTAAAGATTATTATTTCGAGCCAAGTGGGCGAGCCACCTAATGGCATGAGCCAAGAAAAATGGCAAAAATATGCTTTAAATGATGCAAAAATTTTGGCCAAGCAGCATGGCTTTGGTTATGATGACCAACCTGAATTACCCAATGCAGATGCATTAAAACAAGCACAGACCATTTTAAAAAATACTCCATTACGTGATGAGCATTTTTTATATTTACTTGAAGATGTCTTCCACATGTTGTGGCAACAACAATATGGCAAGTTACGTACCTTGTACGTTATGGCAAGCAGACAGCACCAAGAACAGCAATTCCCAGAGCGTATTTTTAATGATGAACCACTGTTGTTTAGCTACTTTGAATTTGGTGATCGCCAATACAATGCTGTAGATAACTTATTGCGTTTAACCCGCCGTTTAAAACAACAAAAATTACTCACAGATAACCCAATCTTTTTGATTAATCACATTGAGTGGCGAGAACATTTGATGGGCGATGCAGAAGACCTTGCCAATATACAGGCCATGCACCCTAAATTAGATTTATATTTGGCCTTAGAAGATCCAATCAGTTGGTTATTATTGGCTTATATTAAAGAAGATTTAGCAGACTACTATAATATTCAACTTAATGTGCATCCACTGAGTTATCACGGGCGTGATCAATTTGATTGGGCTTTAGCCACCCGTTTGTCTAAACGTGCTGAAGTAGAGTTTACGCCGTTTTGTCGTCCGACAGAAAAGTCGGTGTTGGACATGGCCAAGCTGTATTATAGCGTTCCAGAAGAGCAGCGTGTAGATGCCATGTATCGCATATTAAAATCTGTTTGGGCAAGAGGAAAAGACCTATCTTACAGCCCGCACTTTATGCGTATAAAAGAAAAACTCGCCATAGACCAACTGACAGATTTAGATATTGCACAACAGTTAAAAGACAATGATGCTATTTGTGCTTCAAAAGATCAGCCCGATTTTCCAGTATTGGTGTTGTCTCTAGATGGTCGAACCTATACTTTTAATAGCTTGTATCGTGTATGGATGATTGAAAGTATTTTTAATAATATTTTAGAGCAAAAATATCGAGCCAAACCAACAAAATATTAAGATGAAAGGGGGGAGTGTCTTATTTGAACTCACCCTGACTGAGGTTAGAGACACGATTACCACGATGGTCTTCTAATTGTGTGTTTGCACCACTTTGAATTAAATCATTTAAAATCTCTTTGCGCTGAAATAAAGCAGCATACATACTGGCTGTTTGACCTGCATTATTTTGTTGATTCGGTGAACAGCCCGCATGCATTAAGCGTTTTGCAATTTTAAACTCACCTTTAAAAATTGCCCCCATCAATGCGGTATTACCACTAATGTCTTGCTGACATGGGTTTGCACCAGCTTCAAGTAAACGCTCTACCATGGCTTTATGACCATGATAGGCCGATAAAATCAGTGCAGTATGGCCTTTGGCATCGGCAGTATTTAAATTAAAGCCTGCGTGGATAAACTCATTGAGCATTGCCATGTTGCCATCACGTGCGGCATCAAAATAGTATTGTTGTAAAGTTTCTTGGGTATTTGCAGCAATCTTTGGCGTAGATGCGATGGTCTCTTGAGAGAAGGTGAGGGTAAGGCCCAATAATAGTCCAGAAATATATTTCATATATGACTCACAAGAATAAGAAAAAATGATATGCCCAGAGGTGGGCATATCACGAAATCAAGCAAGTTAAAGCCTTAATCTTCTAGCTGTGCTGCCATCGCTTTCACACGGTTAACATCTGCTTTAGCAACTTTTGCAACACCAGTACCATACTCAGGGTCTGCTTTATACAAGAATGATGCGATTTTATACTTCGCTTGTTCATCTGCACCTGCTAAAGCACCACCAAAGTTTTGAATAAGGTCTTTACGGTCTGCTACTGAGAATGAGCGGTATAACTCACCTGCTTGTTTAAAGTTTTGCTCTTTTTGAATTTTCGCTTGTTGTGTTGTACCCGATAATGGCAACTGACTGTAACGTGCGTAAGCCGCTTGTGGGCGAGGCTGACGTGCGCTTGGCTCGTAGTTGACATCTGATGTGGTTTGGTTGATGTTCATCGCACCATCTTGGTTACCATTGTTGGTTTTAACCACAGGGCGGTTGATGGGTAGGCTCAGGCCATTTGCGCCAATACGGTACATTTGTGTGTCTGCATAAGAGAACAAACGACCTTGTAGTAAACGGTCTTCCGAAGGCTCAATCCCCGGCACAATATTAGACGGTGCCATTGCCACTTGTTCGGTTTCTTGGAAGAAGTTTTCTACATTTTTATTGAGTACCATTTGACCAATTTTATGTTCGGGAATATTTGGCCAAATTTTGGTGGCATCTAATGGGTTAAAGTCAAACTTAGCCAAGTCTTCGGGGTTCAACACTTGAATGTATAAATCCCATTTCGGGTATTCACCACGGTTAATGCTGTTCACTAAGTCTGTGGTCATGTGGCTAAAGTCTTGCCCTTGAACCACAGGTACTTCTTTAGGTGTGAGGTTTTTTGTGCCTTGTAGACTTTTCCAATGGAATTTCACATAGTGGACTTGGCCTTGTGCATTGACAAATTTATAGGCATGTACGCCGTTACCATCCATAAAACGGTAACTTACAGGTGTACCGTTGTTTGAAAGTAATTCCGTTAACGTGCGTGTTGCTTCTGGAATGTGTTGGAAAAAGTCAAAAGTACGTGACATATCACCAAGGTTAGTTTTCGGGCTTGGTTTAAATGCATGAACCATGTCTGGGAATTTAATCGCATCACGAATAAAGAACGTTGGGAAATTATTACCCACTAAGTCCCAGTTGCCTTCTTGTGTATAAAACTTAGTGGCAAAACCACGAGGGTCACGTAACGTTTCTGGAGAATGATTACCATGTACTACAGATGAAAAACGAACAAATACAGGTGTTTGCGTGCCTGGTTTAAATACTTGGGCCATGGTTAAGTTGGAAATATCTGCTGATGGGGTAAATACACCATGTGCACCTGTACCACGGGCATGTACGACACGCTCAGGAATACGCTCACGGTCAAAGCGTTGTAGTTTCTGAATAAGTTGAACATCTTGTAGCAACGTTGGCCCATTTGCACCCGCCGTTTGTGAGTTTTGGTTATCACCGACAGGTGCACCATTATCACGGGTAAGTACATTTGCTGCCATAATCTGTGATGAAAATAGGCTAGGGGCAATAAGTATTGCACAGGCAATCGCATTCTTTAAATACATGTTTTTCCTGACATATCTGCTGGGTTGTTTCGTGATTCTAGTGATTTTTTTATAATTTTAAAATTAGATTATATTTGTTTTATTGATTGTTATAAACGATTGATAAAATATGGTTTTTTTTAAATGTGCTAAGCCCAGTTGTTTTAAAAGATTTTTATTTTACAAGAATAAAGAGAAGGTCTCTATTTGGGTATTGAGTCCATTTTTTAATATTTTTTTTAATGATGGTCGCGGTTTGATTTAAGGAAAGCCAAATGGCTTTACCTTAAATTGATCTCGATACTGCTATGTACAATTGGGGTGTACCTTGTAATGAGTGACTTGATTTGTTGTGGTGTGAGTGTCGCTTGGTGCGTGTCTAGTGCAATAATACATGCATATTTTTTTGCACCGACTTGCCACAGATGTAAGTCTGTCACTTGTAAATAATCATATTTTTCTAGCTCTTGTAAAATTTGTGTGGTTAAGGGGTTATCCATTTCTGCATCTAGTAGTATTTTAGATGTTTGTTGCATGAGTCCCCATGACCATTTAGCGACAACAACTGCACCAACAATTCCAAGTATTGCATCTAGAAAATCCCATCCTAAATACTTACCAGAAAAAAGCGCAATAATTGCAAAAACAGAGGTCGCCGCATCAGCAATGACGTGCAAAAAGGCTGCTTTTTGGTTTAAATCTTCGTGACCGTGACCGTGACCGTGACCGTGACCGTGACCGTGACCGTGACCGTCGTGGTGTTGTTCTTTCAATAACCAAGCACAAATCAGATTCACAATTAAGCCAATACAGGCCACCATAATGGCGTCGTTGTATTCGATAGCGACAGGATTAAACAAACGTTCTATAGAGCTAAATGCCATAATGATGGCAACAATCATTAAAATAATTGCACTGCTATACGCTGCTAAAATTTCAATTTTCCAAGAACCAAAACAGAACCGTGAGTCTTTGGCGTAATGTTTTGCGGCATGGTAAGCAAAATAGGCGAGTCCGAGTGCCACCATATGAGAACTCATATGCCATCCATCGGCTAAGAGAGCCATTGAATTAAATAAAATACCCGTCATAATTTCAATGACCATCATGATTGCCGTAAATAACGTTGCAATCAGTATTTTTCTTTGGGCCAGTGGATTACCGTGATCAAAGACATGCTCATGCTGAGATTGCACAAGTGTTGTTGATGAAGCCTTTTTCATTGTTGAAAACACTAATATACTATACCCCATATAGTATATATTTTTCTGGAGGGTGTCTACTTTATGAGTCACTTACATAATGATCGGAAAATTATTAACCGTATTAATCGATTGCAAGGTCAAGTCAATGCAGTGCATAAAACTGTGCATGACAAAGACAAAGAGTGTTTAGAAGTATTACAACAAGTTGCTGCTGTGAAAGGGGCAGTGAATGGTTTAATGAATGAATTGATAGAAGCACATTTAAGAAATCATGTACTTCAGGCAGATACCTATGATGCGACTGAAGTTGAAGAATTCTTTAAACTACTCAAAAAATATCGGGAATAAAAATATTCCCGATATGTGAAAAAGTGACTTTACACAGTGTTAACCTGTATTACGCAAGCCTGCGGCAATACCTGTAATACTGACCATGAGGGCATGGTCTACAGGACTATGTTCAGCCTGATGATGGTTTAGGTAGTCTCTACGACGACGCATGAGTTCCGCTTGTAACAGGTGCAATGGCATGAGGTAGGTTTTACGTACACGCATGGCTTGATCTAACACTTCGTTTTGACTCAAGAGTTCAGACTCACCAATTAAGCGTAATAACGTGTCGATTGCATCTTGTAAGCGTTGGCGAAGCTCTTGGCCGAGTATATGCAGATTTGGGTTATCTGTTAAACGCATTTCATAGTACTGTGCAACTTCTGCATCAGATTTAGATAAGACCATTTCGAGCATATCAATGAGGGTCTTAAAGTACGGCCATTGCTCTAGCATTTCATCTAGCTGTGCTTTTTTATTTTCATCAAGCACTTCATCTAATGCTGCACCTGTACCTAACCAAGCAGGAAGCATTAAACGGATTTGTGTCCATGCAAATACCCAAGGAATAGCACGTAAGGATTCAATACCACCGCTGACTTTACGTTTTGCAGGGCGTGAACCTAGCGGAAGCATTTGCAGTTCAAGCTCAGGAGTAACTGTACGTAAATACTCTACAAAATATGGATTTTCTCGCACCGTTTGGCGATACAACTTGACTGATGTTTCAGTCATTTGATCCATTAAATCACGCCACTGTTGTTTAGGCACAGGTGGTGGAAGTAGGGTCGCTTCGAGTGTTGCAGCGGTATAAATTTCTAAGTTTTGTAGTGCAATGTCTTCTACACCAAACTTAAAGCGAATCATTTCACCTTGTTCAGTGACTCGAATTGCACCAGAAATAGAACCTGGTGGTTGCGAGTACAGTGCTTGTTGCGTTGGTGCACCACCACGGCTGATTGAACCGCCACGGCCATGGAACAGCGTTAAGCGAACATCGTGGGATTTCGCGACATCGGTCAGCTCTTCTTGTGCACGGTATTGTGCCCAATTGGCAGACATAAAGCCTGCATCTTTAGCCGAGTCTGAGTAGCCAATCATGACCTCATGTTTGCCTTGAATATGCTGTTTGTACCATTGCATATTAAACAGTGCGTCCATGGTTTCAGCCGCACCATCTAAATCTTTGAGTGTTTCAAATAACGGTACAACACGTAATGGGTCTTCAATGCCTGCTTCTTTTTGTAAAAGTAATACCGCCAACACATCACTTGGATACTCGGCCATTGAAATAATATAAGCACCTAAGGAGTCTTTTGGTTGCTCTGCCAGTGTGCGCATGGTGGCAAACACTTCTTTCACATCTGGGTGATTAATGAGATCTTCTTCAGATGCTTGAATGACTTTAGGCAATAATGGACGCTTACTTTGTAGCTCATTGAGCAAAAAGTTTTGTCGTGCTTGTTCTGTCCATGTATCGAAATGACCTAGACCTAAATACTCAGTAATGGCAGAAATGGCCTGACGATGGCGACCTGATTCTTGGCGAATATCCAGTCTGAGTAGTTCAATACCAAAACAATGCACACGATGAATAAAGTCGAGCAAATTACCGTTGGCAATTTCAGCCAAGTTACAGTCATGGAGTGAGCGGTAACACAGCATGAGCGGGTCGAGTAAATCATTTTTATGGTGAATTAAACGTGCGTCATCATCTGCGGTTTTTTTGCCTTGCATTTTGTCTGCAAGCCATTGTCTAGTGACCAATAAACGCTCACGTGTGGCACGCAAATATTCACGGTAGGGTTCGGCATGGTCATTGCCTAATGCACTGCGTAACTCAGGCGTACACTCTTGAATAGACAATTCCCAGCGTAAGCTTTCTAAATCACGTAAGTAGAGGTCAGTGGCTTGCCAACGAGAAAACCAAAGCACTTGCTGTGTGACTTTGTGGGTCACATTCGGGTTGCCATCACGGTCACCACCCATCCAAGAGGCGAAGCGAATTGGCGTGGCATCGATAGGTAAGCGTTGCCCACATTTGTCTTCAACAAGGTCACCGAGCTCACGAATAAAACGTGGCACAGCTTTCCACAGCGTTTGTTCAATGACCGCAAAGCCCCATTTTGCTTCATCTAACGGGGTTGGTTTTTGTTGGCGAATTTCATCGGTATGCCATGCTGAACAAATCAGATGCTTAAGATTTTCAATGGTTTTTGTGCGCTGACTTGGCGTTAATTTTTTTTGGTCGAGCGTTTCTAGGCAACGGTTAATGTTGTCGTATTTTTGAATCAGTGTACGGCGACTGACTTCAGTAGGATGTGCAGTAAGCACTAACTCAATGTTGAGGTCACATACTTGCTGAAACAGTTGTTCTTGGCTGATGTTGTTCTGCTTTAACTTGTCAAACAACGGCTGTAGCGGATTGGCCTGATTGGTTTTAATTTCGGCCTCACGGCGACTGCGAACCACATGATATTGTTCTGCAATATTGGCAAACTTTAGAAAATGGGTAAATGCACGGGTAATTGGCAGAAACGCATCATCATCTAAATTTAAAAACAGGGCTTCAAGTTGTTTTTCAGCTTCGACTTGCCCATCGCTTGCATCTTTGGCAAGGGCACGAATTTGCTCCACTTGATTAAATAAATCCTCTCCGACATGCTTTTTGATGGTTTCCCCAAGTAAGTTACCCAGAAGGCGTACATCTTCACGAAGTGGAGTATCAACATTTGTTGCCATAACACATTCCTTTATTGGAGTTTGATTTTTTATTGACTAGAACGTCTGCCTCAATCCTTGAATTAACCATAGCAAATTTGGCAATAAAAACCTTTAGCTATTGGTCTAGCATGGACGATCTATAAGGTGGTTTTCCCTTTCAATTTAGCATAGCTGAAAATACAAGGAATGGGCGAAATAATTATTTACAGTTTGTAGGTCTTGATATGCGTTTTTATGACATTTTTTGTGATTTTTAGATGATAAAATGCTGAAACTGTCCTATAGTAAACGGTAATCGATTGTGTTTAAAAAAGAAAGAAGCTCATCAGTCGATTCAACAAAAATCAAGAGTGAATAAGGTTTAAAAGACATGGGGCAAAAAAGTATTCAACAGCAACGCCGTTTAATGACGTTGGCTTACGTGTGTATGTTTTTTGCTTTATTTACCGTGGTGACAGGTGTGTTAGCCTATGTATTGGCTTCTAAAGTCGCCAACAGCGATGGCACGGAAGTGTGGATTCAAACTCAAGCCCTCTGGGTGATGCGCAATACCACTTTATTTTTTGTGATTACTCTATTTGGTGGTTTATGGTTTAGCCCACTGTATTTTTACACGTGGGATGCTTACCAATGGGTGACTGGTGTGACCATTGTGGGTGTGATTTTTTGTTTTATTGCATGGATGCTTTTACTGAACGCATTTTGCAAAGGCTTTTTTAAATACTTAAAGCACAAAGCTGTTTTTTAGAAATTTATCTTTTTATCTATTTTTACCCTTTAAAAATATCGAGATGCCCCAAAGATACCAATTAAGTTTTGTATCTATTTTGAATTCCGTAAGGAGCGTCGCCGATTATGGCTAAGCGTGATTATTATGAAGTTTTAGCTGTTGCTAAAACCGCAAGTGATGATGAAATTAAAAAAGCCTACCGCAAGTTGGCGATGAAGTATCATCCAGACCGTAACCCAGATAACCCAGAAGCTGAAGAAAAATTCAAAGAGGCAACAGAAGCCTACGACATTCTTTCTAATGCTGAAAAACGTAGCATGTATGACCGCATGGGACACAATGCATTTGAAGGCGGTGGCGCAGGTGGTGGCTTTGGCGGCGGTGGTTTTGGTGGCGGTTTTAGCGCAGAAGATATCTTTAGCCAATTTGGCGATATTTTCGGTGGTGGTCGCCGTCAGCAACAACGTCAGCGTACAGGTTCAGACTTACGTTATGTACTTGAGCTGTCTTTGGAAGAAGCCGTTAAAGGCGTGAAAAAAACCATTACTTTTACAGCACCTGCGCCGTGTAGCTCATGTGATGGTAAAGGTTCTGAAAATCCAAAAGATGTTGAAACTTGTCCTACCTGTCATGGTGCGGGTCAAGTGCGTATACAACAAGGATTTTTTGCTGTACAACAAACCTGTAGTACTTGCCATGGTTTAGGCAAAATTATTAAAAACCCATGTAAAACCTGTCATGGTGCAGGGGTTAAAGACCGTCAACAAACTTTAGAAGTGACCATTCCTGCAGGTGTTGATAATGGCGATCGTGTTCGCTTAACAGGCAAAGGCGAAGCCATTCGTGATGGTCAAGCAGGTGACTTATACGTTGAAGTAGCTGTGCGAGAGCATGAAGTATTCCAACGTGATGGTGCAGACTTGTATATGGATGTGCCTGTAAATATTGTTGATGCGACTTTAGGTAAAGAGATTGAAATTCCAACCCTAGATGGTCGTTTGAGCCTTAAAATTCCTGAAGGTACACAAAGTGGAAAAGTATTCCGCTTACGTGGTAAAGGGGTTCGTCCTGTTCGTGCAAGTATGGTCGGTGACTTACTTTGCCGTGTTGTGGTGGAAACACCTGTTAACCTGACAAGTCGTCAACGTGAACTCTTTAAAGCGTTACAAGAGACAATGGAAGGCGGTAGTTCAGAAAAACAAGATGGCGAAAAGAAAAAATCGTTTATTGATCGCTTATTTGATTAATGTGATTACATAAAAAAAACCTGCCTAAATGGCAGGTTTTTTTATTATCAGAACATACACGGCTTGAGTTTTGTTATAGTAAAGCGCATTAAAAATAGATCATTTAGGAAAAGATGATGTCTGATTTACCTCGTATTGGTGTTTTAGGTGCAGGCGGTCGTATGGGCCGTATTTTAATTCAAGCTGTACAGCAAGCAGGTTGTGTCTTGGCTGCAGCGGTTGAGCGTCCTGAAAGCTCTTTGATTGGTGCAGATGCAGGTGAGCTTGCAGGTATCGGTTCACTTGGTGTGAAAGTATCTGGCGACTTGGCAGCAGTTTTACCACAGCTTGATGTGGTGATTGACTTTACAGCTCCTGCAGCCACTGAACAGCATTTAAAATTATGCCGTGAAGCAGGTGTCGCCATGGTCATTGGTACGACGGGCTTTTCCGATCAGCAAAAGCAATTACTTCGTGAAACCGCACAGCATATTCCTGTGGTTTATGCAGCCAATTATTCTGTTGGGGTGAATGTGTCTATTAAACTTTTAGAGCTTGCGGCTAAAGTGTTTGCAGATACCGTAGATATTGAAGTGATTGAAGCACATCACCGTCATAAAGTAGATGCACCGTCAGGCACAGCACTGATGATGGGTGAGGCGATTGCTGACACTTTAGGCCGTGATTTAAAGCAAGTGGCTGTATATGGTCGAGAAGGTTATACAGGCCCACGTGACCGTCAAACTATAGGCTTTGAAACCATTCGTGGTGGCGATATTGTGGGTGAGCACACAGTGATGTTTATTGGTGAAGGCGAGCGTGTAGAAGTGACTCATAAAGCCACCAATCGTATGAACTTTGCTTCAGGTGCGGTACGTGCAGCGGCATGGGTTGTTGGTCGTGATGCCAAGCAGTATGACATGAAAGATGTACTCGATTTAAATAAAGCTTTGTTTTAATACATTGTAAAGCCACATGCTTTGCTCCTTATTGGGGCAAGGCATGTTATTTTTTATACAATTTTTATTTCTAAATGTATTCGTCAATCCGTTGTCACAGTTGGTGGTTAAGCTAACGCTCAATATCAAACCAATTTGAACAACTGCTATGATTTTAAGAAATAATGTAGAAATTATTGCTGAGCAAGTGGTGTTGCGTGTGTTCACAGAACATGATGCAGAAGAGGCCTTTGATGCCATTACTCCTAATTTAGCCAAATTTATGAGTTGGGAACCACCTAAAGACCTGTATGATTTTGAAAAAGTATGGCGAGCATGGGCTGATCATTTAAAAAAAGGCTCTGAAATTGTTTTTGCTGTACGTGACCGTAAAGATAATGAGTTTTTAGGGCTTGTTGGGTTACACCGAATTTTGATTGACCCTAGAATAGGCGTGTGGATTAAAGAAAAACGTCATAGCCAAGGGTATGGTACTGCTGCTGTACAAGCACTGATGGAGTGGGCATCTTTAGAGTTAGAGGTTGATCAGTTTACTTATCTTGTGGCTGATGAAAACCTAGCAAGCCAGAAAATTGCTATTGCGCTTGGTGGTATTAAAAATGGCTATACATTATGCTCAAAGTATAATGCACAGATTTATAAAATTATGTTTCCTGCAAAACGTGTTTGTGCTTAATATCTTTTGATGAAAAGTATTTTTATTATTGTTACCTACTCCATATTTTTTGCAAAACCTAAAAGCCTTTGAAGTAAAGCGTCCGGTGCTTTTGCGTTTATTTGATAGTAATATAATATATCTTATGGTCAGATTTTTAAGAGATAAATGCAAAAAATTATATGGATGGCGATCACTGTAGGTGTTTTGGCATCATGTAGTACAGTTCAACATAATGGCTCACAAACCCCTGAAAGCGTCGCAATTCAAAAAATAGAAAATGAATTGAAATACCCAAATAAAAAAAATGACTCGTATACGCAACCTTGTGGTATCTATAATAAAGCCAATAAAGATGGTACTGTTGAAAAAAGAGCACAGCTTTCACCTTTTGGTGGACGATGCTAGTCATCGGTTCATTTAGGGCGTTATTTTTCTTTAAAAAAATAACCTAAAATGAAGTCTAACAGGGTTAGACGATGTATATTTCATCAATAAAATAACGCCTTAATTTTCCTAAATTTTATTTGAATTTAAACTCAACGTTTTAAATATGTTCGATTGCTATAGTGCATTCCTATGGTATCTATTTTTAGCCACTTCATTTTGTCTTTTTAGATGAATGGCTGTGTTTGCAATAAGTTAGTTGGTCATACTCAAACCATCAAAAATATAACAGTGAAATGTATAAAAATAGGGTTAAACTCGCCAGTGGTCGTGAAATAGGTTCGTATTTTTACAATATTAAAAAGTAATAACACTTTAAGATGATTTCTTCGATCAGTATTTGGATATTACAATGAAGGCTGTTTTCCTATTTCTAACAGTAGATCATATTGAAAACGCAGATAATTTTAAAAGCATCATCACGCCATCAATGACACTGACCACAGTGGGTGTAAGTACATATGAAGATGCTGTTCGACAGGTCAAAAAAATGCTTGCAGAAGGTTATACCACGATCGAGCTATGTGGTGGCTTTGGCTATAAAGGTGTTGAAATGATTCAAAAGATTATCCCTAAAGGTGTATATTTGGGGGTGGTTAGGTTTGATATACATCCACAATTACAGATGCAAAGTGGAGATGCATTCTTCTAAACTTGATATGAAGGATATTTCTTTGAACACACCTTATTTTTTTAATCCATCTATTGCACTGAGTAAATATATTAGTAAGTACTGGTATTGCAAAAATATTCAGTTTCTTCCTATTCTCCCACCTGGTTCAGGTTGCGAGCTGTTTATTTTTAATCAAAAAATCATGGTGGTGGATAGCGAAGCTCCACATCAATCATACTATGCTGATAGTGTTTTGGTTCGGCCACGCCATGCACCCGTCCATTTTATGTGTGATGAGCCTGTCAGTTTTATTTCAATACGTTTTCGTTTAGGGAGTATTAATTATTTTACACGCGACGTGGAAAGTGACTATCAGACTTTAATTAGTCCTTATGATGTATGGGGACAGAATTTTTATTCTATGCGTGAAAATGTTTTAAATACCAATAAGATGTCTGAAAAAATAAATCTTATTGAGCATTTCCTACAGCAAGTGATACAAGTACAGCGTGCACCAAAAATTGATCTAGCAAAGTTTTTTTTAGATGAAATGTACTATAACTCCAGTCAACGATCACTGTCTGATATTGTGAAAAATATTGGCTATAGTGAAAGACATCTACAAAAGACGGTTAAGCTCGTAACAGGTTTGACACTCATACAAGCGAAAAAACTGATTCGATTTGAACACACAGTTAAAAAAATACTTTTTCAAGACTCACCTCATTTAAGTAAACGGTATTTAGATGAGTATTATGACCAATCACATTTTATTAAAGACTTTAGTGGCTTTACAGGTATGTCTCCAACTTGTTTTGTGACAGAGCATCAAGAAAGTGCCATGTTTTATAAAAAAATGGCTTTAAGCCATGAGCCATAAATAACACGTCATTTATTGTTATGAACGTATATTTTTAACAGTTCGTATTTTTACAATACAGTCGAGGACGGCATTTACTATATTTCAGTTCTACCTTATTCTCATTTGAGATGTGAAATGAAAAAACTTTCCTTGATCAAAATTTTACCCTTCATTATTGCGAGCAGTGGGGTATATGCCACTCCTGCCCATGAAAATACTGAGTCGGCAAAAGTAGATATTTTGGCGAGAACACAATATGCGTGGGATGGCTCAGAATATAAAAAGTATCCTAATGGTCAACCTGAGCTCTCTGTACTTAAATTTAATTTAAAACCTAATTCTGTACTTCCATGGCATGAGCATCCTTATCCAAATGCGGGTTATGTATTAAGTGGCACACTTACGATTCAAGATAAATCGGGACATAGCCGAACATATAAACAAGGTGAAGGGTTTACTGAATCGGTGAATCATGTACATAGAGGGATTACAGGTGCTGATGGTGCAGTATTAATTGTAGTGTATTCAGGGGTTAAAGGAGTACCTCCTTCTATCTCTGAACCTGGTGAAAAGCCTGAGTTTTAATCTTTATTCAACTGGAGAGGTTTTATGAGTTCTGTAAATATTTTAGCAACAATTAGATTCCCGATTGAGCAAGAAACAGAAGCAAAAGAAAAGCTCATTGCAATGCTAGAACCTTCTAGGGCAGAAGTTGGCAATGTTACGTATTCTTTGTTTCAAGATCAGACTGAACAGGCTTGCTTTATTTTTCAAGAAGTTTGGCACAGTGCAGAGGCTTTTACTGCCCATCAAAAAACAGCACATTTTATAGAGCTACTGGGTTATTTAAAGGACAATGCTCAGTCTGTTGATATTCAGCAACTATCTCGTCTAGACCTCTAAATTTTATAGGTTTGTTGATGAATAAAATTTATCAGTTCTCATCGATTGGTGCTTTAATGTCTGGCTATTTTAAGCCAGATCAAAATGTTTATGAGGTCTGTACTTGCTCGAGTATTGGTCTGGGGTGTTCTGAGTTGTTAAATGCCGAGGTCACGATTGTAAATGGCATTGTCTATACCGCAACAGCGGGAAGGCCAACTCAACACCAAACGCCACCTTTTTATACGCCATTCTATCAAGTCACAGATTTCTCTAACTTTAAAGAGCATCAGCTATGTACTGTAACTCAAGATACACTTGAGGAAGCGCTAAATCATTTAATGGTATTGAAGAATCACTTTGTGGCGATTCGTATTTATGCTGTATTTAAAAGTATTACCATGAGATGCCCTCAAGCTTCTGAAACACCAAGAAGTATTCAAGACGTTTCAGATCATCAAAAGGTTTCAACCTATCATGATTTAAAAGGTTGTTTAGTGGGTTTTTGGACACCTGAAGTCTTTGGTCGAATGTCGGTACCTGGTTTTCATCTTCATTTTCTAAGCCATGATCATTCAATCAGTGGTCATGTATTGGCTTATGAAACAACGTCAGCGACTTTACAGTTTGAAGAAAAACCGACTATAGAGCTGACTAACCCACAAACGAATGCATTTAATGATCTAGTCATAGACTTAGAGTCATTAGATGCCATGATTGAGCATGTTGAAAAGTAAATGTTTTAGGTACGTACTAGATCTTTTTCCATTGCATAAGCACAAGGCTGTTGGTTTTCGTAAATTGTTTCTGTGCAGACAAAACCAGATTTCTCATAAAAACTGGCAGCCGTCAGCGTAGACTCAACCCGTAACATACTGACCTGTAAAGTATTTAAATGTTTGATGGTTGTCTTGAGTAGTGCTGAACCAATACCATGCCCTTGATGCTTAGGTGATACGTAATTTAAAAAAATGTAGCCTGATGCTGAAAATAGAATAAAACCTTGCACACGATTGTCTACTTTATAGCTGTAGCCAATATGTTGTTGTAGCCATATTTCAAGTTGGTCTGGGGTTTTATTACTGAGCCATGCTTCAATGGTTTTAGGGTCATTTTGATGGTCTGCCACACAAGACAAGATGCTTTGTTCTATGACAGCTAAAATGTCTTTGTGGTCTGTAAAGTTGGCAAGTTCAATCATAGTATTTATATTTGTAGTCTGGGGTTTGATTGAATGTAGCAAAGAGAGATTTTATTTGTCTCGAGCATGTTGTGCCAACCAACAATGTTGATCATGACTACTGACCATGCCAGAGGCTTGCATAAATGCATAACAAATGGTTGGGCCCACAAAT
This sequence comes from Acinetobacter rathckeae, assembly GCF_015627125.1. Classification (GTDB taxonomy): domain Bacteria; phylum Pseudomonadota; class Gammaproteobacteria; order Pseudomonadales; family Moraxellaceae; genus Acinetobacter; species Acinetobacter rathckeae. Next base: position 22,080 of record NZ_VTDO01000004.1, read on the forward strand.
TTAAAGCCCTGCTTTTTGAGTGCTTTTGAGAGTTGCTGACTTTGTATAGAGGAGGTCATGGGTTCGTTGTGATATTGCGTTTGATGATCTACAAAAGACCACAGCCATGCTGAAATATTGGCTTCGGTGCATTTGAGATTTTGCCATGCCATGGCATTGTCTCGAATGGCTTTAAGTTTCCCCAAGTGGCGAATCAGCCCAGCGTCGGTACATTTTTGTAGAACCTCTTGGTCGCTGAGGGTTGCAATATGAGCAATAGGGTACTGGAAAAAATGTGCTCTATAGCAGGCGCGTTTTTTTAATACCGTGAGCCAAGATAATCCCGCTTGTTGTCCTTCTAAGCATAATTGCTCAAAGAGGGCATGCTCGTCATGTATCGGCTTTCCCCATTCAACATCATGGTAATGCATATACAATGAGTCTGCTGTACACCATGCGCAGCGGGTTTTATCTGTCATTGTTTTAAGCCAATGGTTCAAAGGCTTGCCATGCATCCTTCTTGGTGTCCCAAAAAAACAGCTTGGCTTGTTTTAACTCGTCTATAGACAAAGAAATATCTTTGCCTACCTTGTCGTTGTAGCCTGTGCTGATCACTAGACCATCTTCAGATACTTCCATGACCCAACCTTGATGGGTGATGTGCTCAAGCTGGATTTTTTGCTGGTTTCCTGCTTCTGCAAAAGCAATCAGGTGTTGTAAAAATTGATCTGACATTAGCGTCTACCATATAAATAAGAATAAGGGTTTACAGCACCACGACCTTGTCCATCGAGGTAAATGCTGTAGTGTAAATGACTGACTGTATTTTTTGCATTGCCTGTGTTGCCCACAGTACCAATACGTTGACCTGCTTTAACCTGTTGTCCAACGTGTAAGCCTCGTGCCAATGTGTCTAAGTGGGCATAATAGTGCCATGCACCTGCGGGGCCAATAATCCAAACCACAATACCGCCCAGTGTACTTGGTTTTAAACTTGCAATCACGCCGTTGGTGGTACTACTCACAGATGTTCCACGTGGAGCAATAATGTCGATACCATCGTGTGTACGGCCACCGCTACGTGCTGCACCCCAAGTATCACGCAGTTGTTTTTTAGTTACACCCTGTACAGGAATAGGGAGAGTTTGAGCCAGAGGCTGTGTTTTCAGCTGCGTGACCACAGAAGTGGGTAGGGCAACCGCTTTTTGATGACTGCTACAGGCAACGACTGTGAAGCTTGTGGTCGTTAGATACAAAGTGGTCAGCAGGTAGCGTGGGAAATTGATGCACTTCATCCAAGGCGTTCCATGTGTTGGTCGATGAGTTTTTGCATGGCTGTTGGTATGCCCCTATTGGTGGCCTCCGTGGGGGGTAACCATTCTCCATGTAGATGGCTCAAGCTTTGAGGCTGTGTGATATCTATAATATAAGCCTCTAGGTGCCATGTGAAGTGTGTAAATTGGTGTTTAATTTTTAAATGTGGACTGAGGTTAGCTTTAAGTCCTATTGCTTCTAGCTGAGCGATAAGATCATCTTGAGTGTCAAAAATAGGTAAGCACCACAAACCACCCCAAAGGCCAGTATTGTCACGTTGTTGCCAAAACCATTTTTCATGGTGTTGTAAGCACAGCACAAAACCTGTTTTTTCAGGCACAGCTTTTTTGGGTTTTTTAAATGGAATATAGGCTTGAGTGCCTTGTACATAGGCTTGGCAATGCGGTTGCATCGGGCAATATAAACACAGTGGTTTTTTAGGCGTGCAGATGGTTGCCCCTAAGTCCATAATGGCTTGGGTGTAGTCGTGGTTACGCTCGGTTGGACAGAGCTCGGTTGCTATACGCCACATGTTTTTATCATGCACAGATTTGGTTAAATCATCGGTAATGGCAAAAAATCGCGCAAGCACGCGTTTTACATTACCATCTAAAATTACGCCGTATTTACGTAATCCTAAAGACATGAGTGCCCCTCCGGTAGAAGGGCCAATGCCAGGTAGCTTAATCCAACCCTCTAGAGTATGTGGCAACTGTCCACCGTGTTGGAACACTTGTGTGGCCGCTTTGTGTAAATTTCTTGCACGTGCGTAGTAGCCAAGTCCTGCCCAATAGGGAGCAACATCGTCCCAACTGGCTTGCCCAAGCTCATTTACATTGGGAAAACGTTCAATAAAGCGGTCAAAATATTTAAGTACGGTTTTAACTTGAGTCTGCTGTAGCATAATTTCCGAGACCCATACTTTGTATGGATCATCTGCCACTTGCCACGGCAGATCATGGCGACCATATTGGTCAAACCATGTCAGTAGAGCATCTGAGAATTGAAACGATGGCATAAGGGCTGTCATTGAAAATCTATGCAGATTATAAAGCAATTTGCCATCGTGTTACATCATCAGCAGATTATCTAGGGCCTCCATGTGGGGCATATAGTGCACCCATTAAAATAGAGGTAATTACACCTGTGGCGACAGAAGTCAGTACATAATTACCGTCTATGTAGTGCCAACGATGCCCTCTAGGTGGTGGTGGTAAGCCTCGCTCGTGCCAGTCTTGTACTATGTACCCATGTTGTTGATATTGTGGAGTCAGTGGCTGACCACGCTGCCAGTTTTGAGGTGGCATTTGATGGTTTTGATACATTGGTGGTTCAGGTGGGCCATTGTACTCACCAAATGGCTCGGCATGACTGGCAAAACTTACGCTTGCCAAAATGAGTACGCTACTTATAAATGCAGTTTTTTTCATACCATGACACTCTGTCAACTATATATAGTCATTGAAATACACTGCTATATAAAAAGCATGAATGCTTTGTAAGGCTTAATTTATCTTTTGATGCAAATCTGTAGCATGGTCGGTTTAATTTTATTTTAAATTGCGAGGTTTATATATTACGGTGAATTATAGAGCCGTGGTGAATACCTAGATGATGATTAAGCAGATAGGCCTTGTTTTTACATGCTTTGTATTGGGGTTACCCCAAGTGAGTCAGGCAAATGATTGTGTTGCCATGTCATATATTCAACATAGTACGCTTGCTTCGAGCGTGAGCCGTTATATGCAACGGCAGCCACATGCATTGCCTTATTTGCATACGGAAGGCACTTTACCCAACGCACCACATTATCATGATTATGTAGAAAGCCGTTTTGATCTAACCCTTATGCATAATGCTGCTTTGGCATGGACGTTAGGCATACAAGCAGATGCGACTTTGGCGATGGCAAAAACCTATATTCTGACATGGGTGGATACTTATCAGCCCTCTTATAATCCAATTGATGAAAGTAGTTTTGCTTTACTGATCGACAGCTATGGCATGTTGCGTCAGCAGTTTTCAGCCAGTGAGCAACAGCATATAGATACGTATTTAGACCGTTGGGCACAAGGTTATCTTGAACGTATGGCTCAAGCCCCTGTAAAAGGCACATGGATAAATAACTGGAACAGTTACCGTGTTGAGCTTGTGACCATGATTGCTTTTGTATTGCAAAATCCACAACGAATACAGCAAGCAAAAAATGCCTATCAACAACAAATTGAACATAATATTGATGCCAAAGGCATAACGATGGATTATAAAGACAGAGATGCCATTCATTATGTCACTTACGATTTACAACCATTACTTGTGAGTGCTTATATCGCACAGCGTTATGGACAAAACTGGTATGACTGGCAAGCAACAAATGGTGCATCACTTAAAAAAGCCATCATTTGGGCTGACCCATATACATCTGGGAAAACCCCACATCAAGAGTTTGCTCAAACACAGGTCAAGTTTGATCGACAACGTGCAGCATATGGTTTACCGAATTATAGTGGTGCGTATAACCCTAAAGAGTCGACAAATTATTACTGGCAATTGGGTTTAATCCAACCACAAGCAATAACACAGGCACAGCAGTTGAGCATGTCTGCACCGTTTAATTTAGTTTATGGCTGTTGGTGATGTTTTATAATATAGCAGATTGTTGATATTTTGCTTTATATCATTGGCAAGTATTGGGTCAAAACCATCGACTAAACATCGGCTAATCAGTCCTTCAATCAGCGTGTAAATCAGCTCATGTAAATGTGGTTTTTCTGCCATGGTACAGTGCTTTTCAATGAGTTGTTTAATCCATTGTTTGTGAGCAATGGCAATCTCTCGAATGTCTTGCTCATTGCTTGATTCTGCAACTGCTCTGACAAATAAACAGCCTTTGAAGTCATGTTGTTGAAACCATGCAATATGCCATTCAAAAATTTTATCAATCGCATGTACTCCTTTAGCAGTACCAATATATTCAAATAAGCTGTGTTTGAATCTCTGATCTCGTGCTTGTAGTACAGACATAACCAACTGATTTTTATTTTTAAAATAGGTATACATGGTGGTTTTTGAGCAACCAGATTCATCACGAATAGCATCAACGCCTACGCCTATAAAATTATTTTTATTAAATAGCTTCTCTGCAGTTTCTAAAATTTTTAAAGCAGATTTTGACACGTGTATGACTCCTTAAATAAAATAGTACAGATCTGTACTATTTTTGGGTTTGTCTGTTATTATAGGCTGAAAATAATAGGTCAAAGGACAAAATAATGCATGCCATACTCAGTATAAAAGAAAAATTCATCGCATCTATTCAAATTGGAGATATCCTTACAGGGCTCATTGGTGGAACATGTAGTATTTTTACTTTGCTTTTGTTGAGCAAAAACTTTGGTCATATTTATATCATGGCACCTTTTGGAGCAACTTGTGTGTTGTTGTATGCCGCCTCACAATCACCGCTTGCACAGCCGAAAAATATTATATTTGGTCATCTCATTTCTGCGGTGGTTGGTTTATTGTTTTTAACTTTTTTACCAATATCAACGTTGAGTATTGCTGTCTCGGTCGGGTGTGCCATTGCTTTTATGCAATTGTTTAAATGTGTACATCCACCTGCAGGTGCTAACCCATTAGTGATCTTACTCACTGCTCATACAACGCATTATGATTGGACGTTTCTTATTTTTCCTGTGTTGTCAGGTGCGGTGATCTTGGTGATGATTTCGATGGTGATACATCAGATGAAACGTTGTATAGAACAAAAGTAGCCATCTATGCGAAAGGGTGATTTTAGAAAAATTTTCCTTTCGCAATTTTTGATTTTAGTAAAAAACCGAATAAAAATATTGAGTATGAGGTATGCCACGGAATACTTTATGAAAACACAAATTAATTAGTTGATAATGATTATTGTTAATATTTGTTTAAGATATTGTGTGTACTTTGTAATCAATTTTATTACATGTGACATAAGTTATTATTTTTTATGAAAAAGACAATTTTATTTATTTCCATATTATCTTCACTTTCTGGGGCGAGTTTTGCGGCACAGGTTGAGTCATTGCCGACCATTCAAACAAAGGCCGATCAACTTACGTTAAAGCAACAGGTCACTCAAGCCTCTACAGCGACTAAAGGCACATTACAGCTTAAAGATGTGCCTCAAACGGTAAACGTGATTCCACAAGAAATTTTAAAAGAGCAGGCGGTGACTTCTGTTCAAGGTGCATTGCAAAACGTGCCAGGTGTTGGTTTTAGTACAGGCGATGGTCAGCGAGATCAAGTCTCTATTCGTGGCTTTAACTCGGTTTATGACAGTTATGTCGATGGTTTTCGTGATGACGCAATGTATTACAGAGACTTGTCAAATACCGAGCGTATAGAAGTGGTCAAAGGCCCTGCTTCAGTACTGTATGGTCGTGGTTCGGCAGGTGGTTTGATTAACCGTGTAACTAAAAAACCAACCAGTCAGCCTTTACGTGAAGTGGCTTTAATGGGCAGTACGATTGGTCAAAGACGTTCACAGATTGATATTAATCAACCCATTACTGAAACAGTTAAAGCAAGATTGACAGGTGCCGTTGAGAATTCAGGTGGTTATCGTGATCATGCCTTCTTAGAGCGTCAAGCTGTTGCACCCTCTGTATTGTGGGATATTTCAGATAAAACAAAACTGTTAGTACAAGCAGATTATTTACATGATAATCGTTTGGCTGATCAGGGTTTTCCACTAGATTCAAGCACAGGAAGACCATTGGCATTAAATCCTAAAGTGTATTTAGGGCCAGCTAATGTGAAAGAAGCGGCAAATACAGATACTGAAGTTAAAAGTGCAACCATTACTTTAGATCACCAATTTAACGGTGTTTGGAAATACCATGGTGTTGTACATGCATATACGTATTCTTTAGATCGTCAATTGCCTGATTCAAAATATAATCCTAAAACGAGTGCTCTTTCGATCATACAAAATCGCCGTTTTCGTAATGAAAAAGGGGTAGCTACACAACAAGAGATTTCTGGAAAGTTTAGTACGGCAAGTATTGAACATAATGTCTTGGTCGGTGTAGAACTCAGTCATCAAAATAAAAATGATAAAGTTTTTTCAAGCTCTGTTTCATCTAACCTAGATATTAATAATATTGTCTTACCTGTGTGGACGCCTGTATCAACGGTAACACCTGCAACAATCAGTCAAAATAATAGTACGAATAAGGCGTTGTATATTCAAGATTTGATTGGATTAAATGATCAGCTTAAAATGTTGATTGGCGGACGTTATGATATTTTAGATCAGAAGCGTTCGACATTTATTCCGAAAACAAACAAAATGACGCCTTATAATCGTACTGATTATAAAGTTTCACCACGTATTGGCCTTGTTTATGAGCCAGTTGATAACTTATCTTTATATGCTTCTTATAATCAATCTTTTCAGCCATTATCAGATGCGCTCGCTGTATACAGTAACTTATCTAGCTTAAAACCAACTCAAACCAAGAGTTATGAGATAGGTACAAAATGGGACATCACACCAGATTATAATGTGTCATTGTCTATATTTAACACAACACAAAACAATATATTACAAGCTGATCCATCTAACTCTCAAGTCGCTGTTGTTGCAGGTGAACAACGTACAAAAGGTTTTGAGATATCAACTGTTGGGCAAATTACCAATAAATTATCGGTGTTGGCGGGTTATGCATATCTTGATTCTAAAATTACGAAGTCTGTATTATCAACAGTATCTGCTGGTAATACAGCAGCATTATCTCCAACAAGTTCAGCGAACGTATGGGTTAAATATACGTTCAATGATAACTGGTATGCTGCAATTGGTGGCCGAGCGCAAACGAGTCAATATGCATCTTCTGCAAATAAGTTGAAACTAGCTGGCTATACGGTTGTTAATGCTTCTGCTGGTTATAGTACTGATCGCTATGATGTAGGCCTAAATGTGAACAATATTTTTGACCGTCATTACTATGCTTCAGCACATGGTTTATCTGATCAGGGGGCATTAATTGGTAACCCAGTAAATGCACAGTTGACGCTACGCTACCGTTTTTAAGGCGTGATTGATGTTAAAAAACAGGTTAAAGAGTGACTTTAACCTGTTTTTTTATTTTTGATGCTGGCATTTATGTTTACTGTGAGGCAAACCGCTTTTTAAGTAACTGAGCCAATGCCTCAAGGCTTTGTTGTTCAGCTGTTGCACTGTAGGCTAAATCGACTCCAGTTTTTAAGTGACGCTCATCTGATTTAGGGTTGGCAAAACCATGTTTTGCACCTTCTAAACGTAAAATTTGATAAGAAACATCAGCATCTTTGAGTTCTTTTTCAATCGCATCGACATCTTCTAGTGGAATCATACTGTCATCGACACCATGACAAACCAAGACATCGCCTTTAATCAGGCCTGTTTTGGCAGGGTTATTTGTTTTTAGCGTACCGTGAAAAGATGCAATCACGTCAAGTGGTGCCCCAATTCGTGCCAGCTCTAATGCAATTTTTCCACCAAAACAAAAACCAATCGCAGCCAGTTTTTTAGGGTCAACTTCGGGCTGAGCGGCCAAGGTCGCTAAAGCTGCTTGAGCACGATCAACTAACGTGTTGGGCTTTTCAAACACTTCATTCATGTAGGCACTGGCTTCAGTCGCCAATTCAGTCGATGCTTTGTTACCGTACATATCTATGGCAAAACTTGCATAGCCTTGCTGTGCAAATTGTTTGGCACGTTCAACCATATATGCATCTCGTCCCCACCATTCAGGGCCAAGAATGATGCCTGCGACAGGTTGATTTGTTTCTGGTGCAGCAAAAAAGCCAATCAGTGTTTTACCATCATGGGCAGTATATTCAATTTCACGAGTCACAATGTTATGCATGTTGATTACCTGTTGTATCAATGAAAATACTAGCGGTGTAATAAGAAATCTAAATTCATGATATCTGAAAATCATGTCATGCACTGTGAGCAAATTTTTGCTGATGTAAAAAATTGTAAGGGCTGAATTTCTCTTTGATCTACAGAAGAGTGCTCAATTTATAAGATAAGCCATGCTACACTAGCCATGTTGTGTTGATATTGGTTTAGGCATGTCTTTACGCCCTCAGTTTTGGCAAAAATACCCCTTAGATGCATTAAATGCCCAAGAGTGGGAAGCATTGTGTGATGGTTGTGGTTTATGTTGTTTGATTAAACTTGAAGACGATGACACGCAAGAAGTGACGTACACCAAGGTGGCATGTCATCTACTCGACTGCTCAACAGGGCATTGCTCGGACTATACTCATCGAAAAAACTTTGTTCCAGATTGTATTCAACTGAACATACAGACCATTGAGCAAATTGCCTATTGGTTACCATCAAGTTGTGCTTATAGACGTAGGCATGAGGGTAAGAAATTACCCCCATGGCACTACTTAAATACAGGCTCTAGAGAAAGTGTGATTACGGCCAAAAAGTCTGTGGCAGGGCGTTGTATTTCAGAATATGATATCCCTGAACAAGACATTGACCAATATATTGTACGTTGGGTGCGTTAAAGTTTACTTTTAATGCACAGGTGTGAAACGACCTTTTTGGCGTTCAGCACGGGCTTGCTTAATAATTTGTAAACCACCAGAAAAGCCAAGTACTGCCATAATTGATGCGACCAATAAGTCAGGGAACGCACTTTGTGTACCAAATACGCCTAAAGCTGCAAGTAACACGGCCACATTACCAATCGCGTCGTTACGGCTACATAGCCACACTGAGCGCATGTTTGAGTCGCCATCTCTAAAGGTATACAGTACCAAAGCACTGATAATATTGGCTACTAAAGCCAATACACCAATCAAGCCCATGGTCATGGCTTCGGGTGGTTGACCATTGCTATATGACCAAATGACTTTTGCAACGACAAAAATGGCAAATAACAGCATCATACTGCCTTTAAGCAGTGCGGCATTGGCACGCCAATATAGGCTCATACCCAAAGCAATCAAAGAAATAATATAGTTAAACGAATCACCCGCAAAGTCGAGTGAATCTGCCCAGAGCGAGGCTGAGCCAGATTGCATACCACCAATCACTTCAATAAGAAATAATGAAAGATTGAGCACCAATGCAATCCATAAAGCATTACGAAATTTTTTTGAATGCGTTTTTGTTGGTGCGTCGTGATGACAATGACAACCAGCCATTTGAAAATCTCCTCTAACAGATTTAAACTGATTAAAAAGCTTGGTGTAGCTCTAAGGTCAAGGAGTTTTTATGCAATTTACCATTGGCGAGTTGGCCAAGAAAGCCAAACTCAGTGCAGATACAATCCGCTTTTATGAAAAAAAACAGTTGATTCGCCCCCCACGCCGGGCCGACAATAACTACAGATATTATGACCAAGATAGTCTGACCCGACTGATTTTTATTCGGCATTGTCGTGAGCTTGGTATGTCACTCAAAGAAATTCAGGCATTGCATGAGCAATTACAGCAACCTGAGCAAAATTGTGGTCATGTTAATGATGTGATTAGTGAACACTTACAGCATGTTACTGAAAAAATTCAGCAATTAGAGCAGTTTAAAGTACAACTTGAGCAGTTGAAAAACTCTTGCCAAGCCAATGCTTCAGTAAAAGATTGTGAGATTATACAAGCCCTACAACGCCCTGATGATTACCAAGAGAGCATCTCTGTCAGCCGTTTAGATTTACATTCATAGATACCACGAGTTGGTTTGACTCACAGTAAAAGATAGAAGTCCTTATGAGCGATAGCAGTAATATTCCACTTCCTGAGCGTTTACGCCCACGTGACCTGTCTGAAATTTTAGGGCAGGCACATTTATTAAATGCCGATGCACCATTTCGCCAAATGATTGATCAGGGGCATTTGCCTTCTATTATTTTTTGGGGGCCACCGGGTGTGGGTAAAACCACCTTGGCATCATTACTTGCGCAAGCAGTCGACCGTCCATTTTTGAGTTTATCTGCTTTAAATACAGGGGTGAAAGAGCTTCGTGAAGTGATTGCTGAAAGTGGTGATTTAATTACCCCTGTGGTGTTTATTGATGAAATTCATCGTTTTAATAAGTCACAGCAAGACGCACTGCTCGGGGCAGTGGAAAAAGGCAAAATTACTTTGGTGGGTGCAACCACCGAAAACCCATCGTTTGAAGTCAATAGTGCATTGCTGTCACGTTGTCAGGTTTATACGCTTAATGCCTTAGACAGCGATGCCATCAAAGCGTTATTAGACCAAGCACTGAGCCGTGACCGTATTTTGCAACAGCGTCATCTTTATATTGATGAGTACGAAGCACTGATTCAGTTTTCAGGGGGAGATGCCAGAAAGGCACTCAATTTACTCGATTTAGTGGCCAATACCTTTGACCCAGAGCAAGAAGAAAACCATATTAATAATGGCTTGGTGGTCAAAGTTGCACAGCAAAGCAGTGCCCGTTATGACAAGTCAGGGGAACAACACTACGACTTAGCATCGGCTTTAATTAAATCGATTCGTGGTAGTGACCCAGATGCAGCGTTATATTGGCTTGCTCGTATGCTAAAAGGCGGTGAAGACCCTGTATTTATTTCCCGCCGTTTGCTTATTTTAGCCTCGGAAGATATTGGTAATTCAAACCCAAATGCGTTGTTGCTGGCAGGTGAAAGCATGCGTGCAGTACAAGCGATTGGTATGCCTGAAGCTCGAATTATTTTAGGACAGTGTGTGGTGTATTTGGCGACCAGTGCCAAGAGTAACAGTACTTATTTAGCCATTAATAAAGCCATGGCCTTGGCTGAAAAAACAGCAAATTTGGCTGTGCCACTGCATTTGCGTAATGCACCGACGGACTTTATGAAAACTCAAGGTTATGGGGCAGACTATTTATATCCACATGACTACCCAGAGCATTTTGTGAAACAAAACTATTTACCTGAGGAGTTAGTCGGCACAAAACTATACGAGTCTGCCCGTAATAAGCGTGAAGTAGAAGGTGAAAAACTACAACAACGCCGTTGGCAAGACACTCAGTCGTGAAATTGTTGCTGTTGCCATTGTAAGAATAATGCAGGCCATTGCTTGGTTTCAGTATTGTTGCCTAAGCCCCAACCATGCCCACCGCGATCAAATACAATCAGTTGATTGCTGATATGGTGTTGCTGTAGTGCTTGGTGTAGCAGTTCACTATTGGCTATAGGTGAAATGGTGTCGTCACGGGCATGGGCAATAAACATGGGGGGCGTATTTGCGGTGACATTCATGTTTACACTATATTGGCTGAGTAATGCCTTGTTACTGTTGCCATTAAAAAGTACTTTATAGGCATGGGTATGATTGAGCGGCGCTTGCATGCTGACAACAGGGTAGAGCAATACGGCAAAATCAGGTCGGGCAGACACAGTGTCGGTTGAGTCGACTGAGTTATAAAATGGTTTAGCCCACTGCGTCGCCAACATCCCTGCCACATGCCCACCTGCGGAAAAGCCCATAACGCCAATGTGCCGATATTGTCCTGTGGTTTTGATTAAGCGTATGGCACGTTGTGCATCGGCAAAAGGAAGGTCTCGTGTACTGGCCTGACCAATGCTTGGCAAACGGTACACCAATTCAAATAGGGTAAAACCATGTTGTTGTAGCCATAATGCAGTGGGTGTGCCTTCTTTATTCACAACTTCATGGGCATACCCACCACCGCTCATGACTAAAATGGCGGTATGGTTTGACTGTGTGGGGGTATAGACAGCCATAAATGGCGTAGGTGCAGTTTTTATATTTTTTTTGAGTTGATGTTTTGGGCTTTTAGGTGCGGTGTCATTTGGCCACAGCGAGATAATATCAATAGGCTGAGCTTGTAGTGCAGTACTGATGATAAAAATTAGCACAAAAACTGAGTATTGTTTAATTGACATGGTACATGGAAACCAATGAAGCCAGTTTCTTGAGTGTATAACAAAAAACCGAGCCATTTGGCTCGGTTTTTTGTAAAGCAGACGAGGTTTAGATGCTGTCTAGGTTAATGCCTAAACGTGTTGCAACTTCTTCGTATGCTTCAACCACATCGCCTAAACCTTGGCGGAAGCGGTCTTTGTCTAATTTTTTCTTGGTTTCTTTATCCCATAGACGGCAACCATCTGGTGAGAATTCATCACCTAAAACAATGCGGTCATGGAATACACCAAACTCAAGTTTAAAGTCGACCAGTAACATACCGCCTTTTTCAAATAAGTCGGTAAGCACTTGGTTTACTTTGTAAGTGAGCACTTTCATTTGCTCTAGTTGTTCGGCTGTTGCCCAACCCAGCGCAATAGATTGTGACTCATTGACCATTGGGTCACCTAAGGCATCATCTTTAAAGAATAACTCAAATGTTGGTGGTGTAAGTACTTTGCCTTCTTCTACACCTAAGCGACGGCACAGTGAACCTGCAGCATAGTTACGAATGACGCACTCTACAGGAATCATGTCTAGGCGTTTGACCAACACTTCACTTGGGTTAATGAGTTTTTCAAAATGGGTTTCAATGCCTGCTTCTGCAAGCTTTTCCATAATGAACGCATTAAACAGGTTATTTACCTTGCCCTTACGGTCTAATTGCGCAATTTTCTCGCCGTTAAATGCCGAAGCATCGTCACGGAATACTAAGATTAAAAGGTCTGGATTATCTGTGGTGTAGACAGATTTTGCTTTACCGGTATAGAGCAGGGTGTTTTTTAACATGGGGCTAACCTGTTTTTAAAAATAAGTCCTAGCGTACTAGGCTGGCCAATTCTGAGCGATTTGACCTAAAAGTTCTTCCGCTTGAGTTTGATCGGCAAAACTGTTGTCAGGGTTGAACACAACCAATGTATTTTCTTTGCCAACGGCAGAGAGTTTTAACACATAGGTCTTTTGGTTCACCTGAATGGTCGCTTCGTAGCGTGTCGGGTTTTGCCCTGTAACGCTATAGTTTAGACTGCTGAGCGTTGCCAATGTGTACTGCCAAATGGTATCAGATTTACCACTAACTTTCAGCAGTGGATTGCGTTTTGTATCAAATAAAACCACAGGGCGAGGGTATTGGTTTTGTGCATTTTTAGCCTGTGTACGGTTTTGTACTTGCTCAAATGGACGAGGCATGGCAAAGCGATTGCCTTTTTGGTTTTCAAAGTCAGGTGCTTTTTCGAGTGCCATAGGGCTAATGATAGGAGCAGGGTACAGCGGTGTCGCTGCACGTGCATCTATATCTTGTGGGTATTTTAACGGTTCAATATTCTCAGCTTTTTTATAGTCTAATGAGCCATTGTTGACTGCAAGTTTGGTACTTAGGGTGCTACACCCTGTCATGGCCAACGCAGAAAGTAACGCTACGCTTATGCCTACACGTAATTGCATCATAAAAAGTACCCTTAAATAAGTTTTGCAGATTTGAGTGCGTCACGGACATCTGCATGATATTGTTCTGCCAATGCGGTGAGTGGTAAACGAATACCACTACAGATCATACCCATTTCGCACAGTGCCCATTTGACAGGAATTGGGTTTGATTCGCAAAATAAAATATTGTTTAGATTTGCAATTTTTTCTGCAAGGTTTCTTGTGTTTTGGGCATCACCTGCCAAAGCATACTCACAGATTTGACTGACTGTTTTAGGTGCAATATTTGCTGTTACGGAAATATTACCTTTACCACCAACAAGCATGAGTTCTGCTGCCGTGTCATCATCGCCTGAGTAGACTGCTATTTTCCCTTGTAGGCGTTCAATGAGGTCTTGACCACGAGCGACATCACCTGTGGCATCTTTAATACCAATAATATTGTCAACTTCTGCTAAACGTAACACGGTATCATTACTTAAATCTGCAACAGTACGCCCAGGAACATTGTATAAAATGACTGGAATGTTGGCAGATGCGGCAATGGCTTTAAAGTGTTGATATAGGCCTTCTTGTGTCGGTTTATTATAGTAAGGTACGACAGACAAGACAGCATCTGCACCCATTATATGGGCTTCTTTAGTGAGTTTGACGGCTTCATGGGTAGAATTTGCCCCTGTGCCTGCAATAATGGGTATGCGTTTGTTGGCAATGCGAATCACTTCTTGAATGACTTTGGCATGTTCTTGCATGGTCAGTGTTGATGACTCACCTGATGTACCTACAGCGACAATGGCATGTGTACCTTCTTGAATATGCCACTCAACAAGCTTCTCTAGGCCCTTCCAATCTACGTTACCATCTTCAAGCATAGGGGTGACGAGTGCGACGATTGAGCCTTGAATGTTCTGAGCTAGCTGAGTCATTTTGAAAAAATATCCTGTTGGGCCATTCATATTTTATTTTAATCAATAAAGCAGATGGTTCATATTTAGAATTTAAAACCATGGATTCGTTGTGAATCATGGTATGTTGGTCTATCTATATTATGGTAGCGTAAATTGTCGCCAATGGCATAACTTAAGAGACGTCCAATCCACTTTATAGACATTTTTTGCTATTTTTTCAACCATATTTACTGTGATTATTCGATACAGTGCTTTTAATGTTGAGCTTTTTTTTAAAACACTGTGTAGATGGGTTCAAAAAGAGTATTTTGAAGAAGTTGACATTTTGTTGGAGTCTTATAATGTTGGATAAACAGGCGGCCTTAATTGTCGTTGATGTGCAAAATGGTTTTACGCCAGGTGGGCAGTTGGCTGTAAATAATGCAGACCAAATTATTCCGCTGATTAATCAATTGGCAACCCAATTTCACAATGTGGTCTTAACTCAAGATTGGCATACGGCAGATCATATTTCTTTTGCTGACCAGCACCCCAATAAACAGCCCTTTGATTTAATAACTTTAGATTATGGCCCGCAAGTACTTTGGCCTAGACACTGTGTGCAAGGTACGCAAGATGCCGAGTTTCATCCACTATTAAATATCCCAACGGCACAGCTGATTGTGCGAAAAGGCTTTCATGCACATATAGACAGCTATTCGGCTTTTTTAGAAGCAGATCATGTGACGACTACTGGTTTGGCAGGATATTTACAAGCACGTGGCATAGATACTGTGTATGTGGTGGGCATTGCAACAGATTTTTGTGTGGCATGGACAGCAATTGACGCGACAAAGCTGGGCTTTAAAACCTATGTGATTGAAGATGCAACTGCAGCCATTGATTTAAATGGTTCTTTGGCACAAGCATGGCAACAGATGCAGGCGAACGGTGTTATTAAAATACACTCAGGTGATTTGTCATAAAAAAAACAGCAGTTACTGGAGTTGAGCAACGTGCTGTTAGGTGGTGGTCTGAGTAAAACGACGGCTTTTTACTTGGACCGATTACAGTGATTCACTGTATTTTCTTAGTATTTTACGCTTACGCCATTTATACCAATTGGCATATTCTTGTTTTGTGTTAGACCTTCATATATTCATTGTTTTGAACGATTATAATTATCTACTAATCTTAAAAAATAGATAGACCACGGCACAGAATTGGTAGATAATGTTAACTTATCATGTGTTTAGTTGATTTTATTAAATACTAAAAATTATTAGAGCATAGGTGTTTCAATACTTTTTATCTTTTAAAAGGTGAGCTGTGCTATTTAAGTGCGTACGACTGAATTATATAAAAAGTCAATGGTTTTTCTACTCGGTATATTTTATAACATCCATCTCATGTAAAAAACCGAATGAAAGCATTGAGCGGCTGAGAATATTTTAAAATACCTTTTTAATTTCTAAGCATGTATAACGTACTGTTCGCTTGGTAAGACATAATAAGTGGTTATTATTTTTAAATAAAAAGTTGAGTATGAAATGAACTGGTTTGAGTTATTTACTTATATGTTGACTGTGATTGTAATGATTGCAACACCTGGACCTGTGATGTTGTTGGTGGCCAGTGCAGGCTTAAAAGGGGGGTATAAAAAAGCACTGCAAACCATTTTTGGTACAAACTTGGCTTCTTTGTGTTTAATTGCCATTTCTGTATTAGTGCTGAAAGGGCTACTGAGCATTAATGAGCAAGTTTTTATTGTAATTAAAATTTTGGGTTGTTTGTATATTTTACATTTGGCTGTGCAGTTGTTTCGTGATGCCTTGGCACATCAAAATGATGTGATTACTGCATCTGCATCACAGCAAGGCGGCTTTAAAAAAGGCTTTTTGGTGGGGATTTCTAACCCGAAAGATATTATTTTCTTTTCTGCATTTTTTCCTCAGTTCATACACGTGACTACAGATTTAAACTTGAGTTTGTTGGTTCTTACTTTGGCGTGGATTGCCTTAGATTTTATGACGCTGTCTGTGGTGTATGCAGGGTTTAATCGGTTATCTAAAAGTCGTCACTACGGTAAAATGTTGATGTTGTGTGCGGTCATTTTAATGTTGGTGGCACTGTATGGTATTGGTCTTTCGATTATGCATTTGATATAACAGGCATTGGGGAGTAATGGTTTATTACTGTAAACAACTGCAAAGGTGTTAGATCATATTCCACATTAAAAATGGAGCGTTTAACTCCATTTTTTTCGTATTATCAGTATGTTATTTATTTTAGTGCATTTTAATATTGTTAGACTATGAGCATGGGATTAGTACATCATAATATCAAAAGGCTACAAAAGTCAGTAAGGCAATAGTAACCTGATATCTATCAGAGGAATTTTGTATGACTAAATTAGATGGTGCGGGACATAACACATGCTATCAAATCAATTTTCCATCATAGGGTCGGCTCTATTCAAATTTTAGATCATGTGCAGTATGTTATTTATGCTGATGAGTTTTATTGTGTTCAAACTTGTTAAAGACATATGATCTCTTCTAATTCTTCAATGATATTTAATAAAATATGCGGAACTATAAAATTGATATCTTACGTGGTATTTCCATACTTTTGGTCTTAATTCATCATTTTAATATTCCTTATAAGATACACGATACATTTCTTGGTGTTCTGGTTTTTGGAGAAAACTTGAGTACGTTAGTCGCTAGAAATGGTAATTATGGTGTAACCATGTTTTTTGTTATTTCTGGCTTTTTAATTACCCAAAATATTTTAAAAAGAGAGGGCACTTTAGAAAAAATCAATCTTAAAAATTTCTATATTCGTCGTATAGCTAGAATTATTCCAAGCTTAATCTTACTCATTTCATTGGTTACTTTTCTCAAATCTTTAGGGCTATCGCCCTTTATGAATCATGATCCAAATAACATTAAAGTATCGTACTGGTTCACTGTTTTTTCTGCATGTACGTTCTGGATGAATATTTTAATCATTGAAAATGGTTGGGTTAATTATGTTTTAGGCGTTTTATGGTCACTCTCAGTGGAAGAGGTTTTTTATATTGTATTTCCTATACTCTGTTTAATTCTAGGTCGTGGAAAGCTTTTAGTTCTACCTCTGATAGCAATTGCCGTTTATGCACCCTATTTTCGTTCATTGCATTTTGGTGCGGATAATGAAATATATCTCTACCATTACTTTGCTAGTTTTGATGGCCTAGCTATAGGATGTTTAACAGCTTTATTTGCAAAGGGTTTTAATAAAATACGACCCTTTAAAAATATAATCATGAGTGTAGTGTCGATCTCAATGATCATTATATATGTTTATGCACCAATTAAAGAGGTAAGTACATGGGGGGTAAGTGCTTTTGCAATACTTACAGCTATTTTACTCGTTTGTTTTTTGCAAGAAAGTAAAGTTGATACACAATCTATTTTTTCTAGAATAATGATATGGATTGGGGTGCGTAGTTATGAAATTTATTTATTTCATTTGATCATATTAGGTTTGTTTAAGGTATTTTTTATCCCCAAAGAAACCTTACCTATTGAGAAGATCATTCTACTTCTATTATATTTTGTTTTGGTATTTCTACTCAGTTGGTTTATTGAAAAGTATTACTCTTCACCGCTTAATGTTAAAATTAGAAACCAATTTATAGCCAAAAACTAATTCCTCCTAAACATGGTATGAGCCCTGACACTTTATAATAGAAGTCCGCAATGCCTCATATGAAGGAGGCCAAGCCAAATGAAGACTTACCTTAGTGAATTTGAATCGCAGATATAGATACTTTTTGCCAACATGATCATGCACAACAGCGTTTATGATCAGTGTTATAGATGTTTATGCTAGGAAAAAATATGCTTTGTCCTAAATGCCATGCTTCAAATGTTGAAGAAAGAGATCATGAGCAACAGTTAAAAACGGTCGGCGGTGTAATGCTTGGTTCGGCAGGTGTTGCTGCAGGTGCAGTTGGTGGTGCGGCGGCAGGTGCGTCTACTGGTGCTGCCATTGGTACATTGGCAGGACCATTAGGGATTATTACAGGGGCAACCATTGGTACTTTTGTGGGTGCAATTAGTGCAGGAGTAACAGGGGGATTTTTAGGTCGCCGTGTGGGGCATAAAGCAGGAACAGTGGTCGATAAAAATGTATTTTTTGATTATAAGTGCTTACAGTGTGGGCATCGTTTTAATGCGACTTGAGATTTAAAAAAAGCGAGCCAAGTGGCTCGCCTTTTTTATAGGTTTTAAGCAGAAATATCTACACAGAGGTATTTCATTTCTAGGTATTCCTCAATCCCCTCTTGTGAGCCTTCACGACCTAAACCAGATTGTTTAACACCGCCAAACGGAGCAACTTCATTCGAAATAGCACCTGTATTTACCCCAACCATGCCGTATTCGAGTTGCTCTGCAACACGCCATTGTCTGGCTGTACTTTGGGTAAATAGGTAAGCGGCTAAACCAAACTCGGTGTCGTTGGCAAGCGTAATCACCTCATCTTCTTGTTCAAAACAAAACAGTGGTGCAAGTGGGCCAAAAGTTTCTTCTTTTGCCACTTTCATGTCTTGGGTGACACCTGCAAGCACTGTAGGTTGAAAGAAGCGGTTACCTTGGTCAGTTGATGCACCGCCCGTTAAAATACGTGCGCCTTTTTCGGTTGCATCACTGATGTGTGACAGCACTTTGTCTACTGCAGATTGTGCAATGAGAGGTCCTTGGGTGGTGCCTTGCTCACGGCCATCACCGACTTTAAGTGCTTTAACTGCTTCAACCAATTTTTCGCTCAGTTGTTCATAAATGCCTGCTTGTACATAAATACGGTTGGCACAGACACAGGTTTGTCCGCTGTTTCTAAATTTACTTGCCATAATGCCTTGTACTGCTTGGTCAAGGTTGGCATCGTCAAAAATAATCACAGGGGCGTTACCACCTAACTCTAAAGAGAGCTTTTTGATGGTTGGTGCACATTGCTGCATTAAGATACGACCCACTTGGGTTGACCCTGTAAAGCTCAGTTTACGTACCGTGTCACTTGCACAGAGGGTTTGCCCAACTTCAGCTGCTTCGCCATTGATATTAATCAGTAAGTCTTGTGGTAAGCCAGCTTGTAGTGCCAATACTTCTAAAGCGTAGGCTGTGAGTGGTGTCAATTCAGCAGGTTTTACAATCATAGAACAGCCTGCTGCTAGGGCAGGTGCTGCTTTACGGGTAATCATAGCTGCTGGAAAGTTCCATGGCGTAATGGCTGCAGTCACGCCAATGGGTTGTTTAAGCACTAAAAGACGCTGTTGATTTTGTGTTGGGGCAATGATATTGCCTTCCACGCGGCGGGCTTGTTCGGCAAACCAACGTATAAACGATGCTGCATAGCCAATCTCACCTTGTGCTTCCGCCAGTGGCTTACCTTGTTCTGCAGTTAAAATTTCGGCTAAAGCAGCTTTATTTTCAATGAGCGTGTTATACCATGCCCATAAAATGTCGGCACGTTCGAGTGCTGTTTTTTGCTTCCATGCAGACTGTGCAATTTGCGAGCGAGCAATTGCCTGTTCGACTTCCGCTTGGTCATGTTTTTTGACCCAAGCTAAAGGTGTTTCCGTTGAAGCATCTGTCACTTCAATGGCTGGATAATCTGGTGCAGTAAAGCAAATGTCTGTGTGTTGGAGCAAAGGTTGTAAGTGTGCTGAAATCATGCAGATTGCTCCGAATGGTTGTTCAGGTTTTCAGGCAAATCAATTGAGCGAAAGCCTTGTTTTAAAATTTGCAGGGCTTGTTCAAACTGTGTTGTTGGAATGGTTAATGGATATAAAAAGCGAATCACATTACCATGTTTACCACAGGTCAGTAGCAATAAACCGTGTTGCATTGCGTAGTCTTGTACGGCTTTTGCAAGTGTGGCAGTTTCAACCTCGACTGCAATCATAGAACCAAGTGCACGAATGTCTTTAATCAGGCTTGGCTGTGCTTGAGCAATTTCTTTTAATGTGGTCACGAGTGTTTGACCCAATGTGTTGGCACGTTCACACAGTTTTTCTTCTTCAATGGCATCAATCACAGCATGTGCTGCCGCTACAGCAATTGGGTTACCTGCATATGTACCACCCAGACCACCAGGGTTTGGTGCGTCCATCACTTCAGCACGACCCACCACGCCAGAAATTGGGAAACCACCGCCTAAGCTTTTTGCCATCGTAATCAGGTCAGCTTTGGTGTTGTAATGGTGCATGGCAAACAGTTGTCCTGTACGAGCAAAGCCAGATTGTACTTCGTCCGCAATCAGTAAAATGCCATGTGTGTCGCACAGTACACGTAAGCGTGTTAAAAACTCGCTGGGTACAATATGGAAACCACCTTCGCCTTGTACTGGTTCGAGTACAATAGCCGCCACATCATGTGCGGCAATGTCTTCGCTAAAAATATCTTCAATACTCGAAATCGCAGCATCTACACTCATGCCTTGTTGTGGCACAGGGTAGCGTGCATGAAATACGCCTGCAGGCATGACACCAAAGTCACGTTTATAAGGTGCTGTTTTACCTGTCATGGCCATGGTCATAAATGAGCGACCGTGAAAACCATTACCAAAAGTAATAATACCGTGGCGACCTGTATATGAACGTGCAATTTTCACTGCATTTTCGACTGCTTCTGCACCTGTGGTAAAAAATGTTGTTTTTGCAGGTCCTTCAATGGGTGCACGTGCATTAATTTTTTCTGCCAATGCCACATAGCTTTCGTATGGGGTTACTTGGTATGCCGTATGGGTAAATTGTTCTAACTGGGCTTTAACAGCTTCAATGACTTTAGGGTGGCGATGGCCTGTGTTGAGTACTGCAATACCACCTGCAAAGTCGGTATAGGCATTGCCTTGTTGATCCCAAATGGTTGCATTTTCAGCTTTTTCTGCGTACCACTGGCACATCACGCCTACGCCTCGAGGGGTTGCTTGTTGTTTGCGTTGGTTTAAATCGTTGTATTGGCTACTCATATTTTTACCCTGTAATATTGTGGGAGTATTGGCGTTATTGTAGAGATATAATGCATGTGTGATCAGATGCTTTACAATACCCATGATGAAGTAAATGTGTCGTATTCGGGCTTGTTTTACGAGAGCCACTTTTGATGTCTAGGAGAGAGCCAATTGCGTAGTTTATTGGGCGATTATGTATTGCAAAGATTACAGCAAGAACAGGTCGGTACATTACAGCAACGTTTATTTCGTTGTTTGCGTTATGCCATGTTAGAAGGCATATTGGCCCCTAAAACACGTTTGCCTGCATCTCGAGATTTAGCACAAGAAATTAAAATGTCACGCAATACCGTACTTGGTACGTATGACCAATTACAAGCTGAAGGCTATGTAGAGGCACGTACAGGGCGTGGCACATGGGTGGCAGAGCATTTACCCGATGATTATTTGTCTTTACCAAAAACAACATCTGCCCCGCAAGCTCAAGTGGTACAGCCATACTTTCAACTTTCACAGCGGGGCAGTCAGTTGGTGGGCTATGCGGCTGCGTCACCACATCAGTGGGGTGCTTTTGTGCCTGGTGCACCCGATGTCACCGAATTTCCACACCATATTTTTAGTCGTATTCAAGCCAAATTAAGTAAGTCACCGCAAGTGGAGCAATTGATTTATAGCAGTGCAGGGGGCTGTGCATCACTGCGTCAGGCATTGGCAGAGCATTTGCGGGTCGCACGTTCAGTACAGTGCGATGCAGAACAAATTATTATTACCGAAGGCATTCATCAGGCCATAGATTTAGTCACACGTACATTAAGCGATGTCGGTGATCGGGTATGGATTGAAGACCCTGCATATTGGGGCGTTCGCAATAATTTAAGAGTGAATGGGGCTGATATTTATCCTTTGCCTGTAGATGCCGAAGGTATTGTACCTGAGTTAAACCCTACAAAAAGTCCAAAGCTGATTTTTGTGACACCATCGCATCAGTACCCATTAGGGGTGCATTTGAGCTTGGCACGGCGTAAGCAATTATTACAGATTGCACAGCAACATGACAGTTGGGTTGTAGAAGATGACTATGACAGTGAGTTTCGTTTTTCGGGTTTACCGTATCCGTCATTGCAAGGTTTAGAAAAAGACAGTCGTGTCATCTACATGGGTACATTTAGTAAAACCATTTATCCTGCACTGCGGATTGGTTATGTGGTTGTGCCGAAAGCTTTATGTACACCATTGCGTACTGCTGCTGCAGAGCTTTACCGTGGTGGGCACTTGCTGGTTCAAAGAGCATTGGCTGAGTTTATTAAAGAGGGGCATTATGAGGCACATATACGCCGTATGCGGTTACTGTATGCCAAACGGCGTAATTATTTAATTGAATTGATTCGTCGCTATTTGGGCGATGCTTTTTTACATGAGTTTGACGATGCCTCAGGTTTGCATTTGGTTTTAAAATTGCCAGTGCATATCGATGATGTGGCATTGGCGCAAAAGGCACTGGCTCAGGGCGTTAAAGTCAGACCGTTATCGCAATATTATATGTATAGCCATGCCCGTGCCCAGCGTGGATTACTCTTGGGTTTTGCATGCGTTGATGAGTCTGACATGATGTCTGCATTTGCTGTATTATTGGCGTGTTTACGTGAGATTGGTGGTGTAGTTGTACCACTTAAGTTGAATTAGTCGAGATTTGTATTGAATGTGTGTTAATCTGTAGAAGTGTTCAAGAAAACAGCAAAAGTAATAAAATTTAAAAAAACTAAAATATTTGAGTAGAGACTATGAAAAATTATGGCATATGGGCTGTATTGGTAGTCGTTGTTGTTATGCAGGGGTGTCAGTCGCATCAGACAAGTGGGCAAACACCTGCTTTTGGTCTGTTGCAAAGTAAAAGTTTTGCCATGACCCCAGAGCAATTTCGTGTTGCCATCAATCAGAAAATGACCCTTGCAGGGTTAACGACATTACCACCTTTGGAATTAAATAATCAGTTTTTTACAGTCGGGCATATTGCTGAACAGCAGATTACACTTGAGGGTAAAGTGAATGCAGATGGGCAGTTAACTTTATTGCGTTACCGAAGTTATTTGGTCGATGAAAAAAGCCTGCGTGTGGCGATGACACTCATTAAAAACACGGCACAAGTTTTACCGCCAATGGTTAGTGAACAAGACAAAGACAATTGGATTGAACAGGTCATGGAAGATGCCGTGGCCAGTCCAGACAACTTTGCTGAAAAAGAAGTCCAACGCCATATTATTTACTCGGCAACAAGTCAACCAAATGGCATGTTTGAAGTGTCATATCGGATTTTAAATTAGTCTTGTTGTAACAGCTTTTGGGTTTGCTGTTGTACGCTCTCGGTCAGCTGTTTCATTTGCTCAGACTGTTGTTGCCAATGATGCCAATACAGTGCGACATCTGTACTGAGTGTGTCAGACAATATGACTAAATTACTGGTTTGAATTTGTAAGTCGGGGAGCATGCCATAGCCAAACCCCATTTCAATGGCATGTAAAAATGACTCTGAAGAGGGGATCAGATGGTATGGGTAGAGTGCCTTTGCAAGCCCGAAATGTTGCAATAAAATTTTGACATGCATTTCATCTTTACGGTTAAAAATGACAGCAGGCGCATGCCGTAGCGCTTGTCGTGAAATACCTTTTGGAAACCACTGCTGTATAAATGTAGGGCTTGCCACCATGTGGTAGCGAATTTTACCTAGGTACAGTGCATGACAGCCTTGTTGCGCGGTTGGAATACTAGAGATACAAGCATTGACTTGCCCAGAGCTGAGCAAATGATGGGTGTGGTCTTGGTCGTCTAAATGGATTTTTAAAATAATTTTTTCTTTCAGTATGGTTTGTTGCAAGGCAGGTAAAAACCATGTGGCGAGGCTGTCTGCATTGATTGCAATATGGGCTTGATAAAAAGCACTGTCTTGATGTTTTCCTGTAAATTGATGAAATAAATCTTGCTCAAGTAACGTGACTTTATTGAGATATTGCAGTAGGTCTTGCCCTACTTGTGTGGGACGGCACGGGCGTTCTCGAATCAGTAAAACATGTCCAATCGATTGCTCTAGAGCTTTGACACGTAATGTGACGGCTGAAGCGGTGACATTCAATTGTAAGGCAGCATGCTCAAAACTCCCTGTTTCGACCACAGCTAAAAATGCTTGGCATTGTTTGTGATCTAGCATGAATTAACCTAAGAAAAATTTAGTTTAATTTATTATTTCTTAGTTTTAATTAATTGACCAGTAAATTATGAATAATACTCGCTATAAATGATTGAAATGTTTGGGGTGAGTGATGTTGTGGGCAAGTTTTGCACAAGGTCTTGGCGTGGGTGCTGGGTTGATTATTGCCATTGGTGCGCAAAATGCGCATGTACTGCGTATGGCCATAAAAAAACAGCATGTCTGGCTCACTGTATTTGGTTGTATTTTATGTGATGCCATTGCAATTATGGTGGGTGTGGCGGGGCTAGGTCAGTCTTTGCAACAGTCGAGCATGCTGATGTTAATTGCTCGTTGGGGGGGCATTATTTTTTTACTGTGGTACGCCGTGCAAGCTTTAAAGCGAAGTCTATTTTCACAGCATGCATTACAGGTAGAGCAAATGAATGGACAGCAAATGCACCTCATGGTGGCTGTTCGCTTGGTCTTGGCAGTATCGCTCCTTAACCCACATTTTTATTTAGATACCATTGTTTTGCTTGGTTCAATTGGCAGCCAGCAACCGACTTCTATGTTGCAATATGCATTTGCAACGGGGGCAATTTGTGCCTCTATGGCATGGTTTATCTTGCTTGGTGGCACAGCGAAATGGCTTGCACCGTGGTTGAATCATGCCACCGCATGGCGTTGTATAGATGCTTTAATTGCAGTGATGATGTTTACCGTGGCTTATTTATTATTTCAAAGCCGATAATTGGCTTGGGGGAAATCTATTTTCTTTAGATAAAATGATTGTCGAATAAATAGCAATGTGAACGAAAATAAACAGATAGCGACATAAAAGTTATGTTATAGATACATTCAATGGACAACATGGTTGTGTCGTTGTCATATATCTCATTGTACAGTGTTGGGCTTATTTAAACCCTTAAGCTGACACTGTACTTTTTCTGATTCAATTGGCCATGTTAAGGCATGAATCTTGGTGATTTATTTTTGAAGAGATCTGCATGCTGTTTTATTCTTTAGTCTTTCTGAAGTTCTTTGTTGGTTTTGTGATTGTGATTATTCACTTAAATATTTCAGGGAAAACACAGTTATCTCAAATGACACCAGTCGACTTTATTGGTAACTTTGTACTTGGTGGCATTATTGGGGGGGTGATTTATAGCCGTGCTATTCCAATGTATGAATATATTTTAGTATTGCTGATCGGGGTTTTTCTGATTTCATCACTCAATTATATTTCTAAGCATGTATATTTACTACGAAATTTTACCATTGGTGAACCCATTCCAATTATTAAAAAACGCCAGTTTTTAATGGAAAATATTTTAGCCAAACAAAATAAAATCGACATTATTAATATTGTGTCACAGCTTCACTCTCAGGGTATTTATTCTTTTGAAGAAGTGTATTACGCACAAATTGAACCGAATGGTGAGTTAACGGTGATTTGTGACCCATCTAAAATGCCATCGGTGATTTTAATTAAAGAAGGCTCACTCCGTAGTAACGAGCTAAAACACATTAAGCGTGATGAAGCATGGTTAGAGCAAAAGTTGATTGATTTAGACATTAATTTAGAAGATGTATTTATTGCTGAATTTTGGAAAAACAAATTACGTTTTGTGCTACGAAGTGGTGAGTTAATTGAACAAGAAAATGCATTTGATAAATTGTAAAACCCCTCATTTTATTGAACTTTAACCCCAATACGTTAGTTACAATATTTCGCTCGGTGTCTGCTATTTTCTTGTTTGAAAAAGCGATACTGGATGCTATATTTGCGACCTGAATATAATAGTAAAAAAGTGTTGTATGTTCTCATTCTTGTCCATTGAATTTGCCTTATGTTTTATCGTGTTTTTTTGTATCTATTGGGCATGTCGCTTTAGTCCAAAACTGCAAAATATACTCTTGGTGATCGCAAGTTATGCAGTGATTTATTTGATGGCCAATGAAGTGGCATTACTGAGTATTTTCTTATTCAGTGTTATGGTTTTTGTGTTGTCTAAAATGATGCAAAGATTTGAAAAATATAAAAAAATGCTAATGATGGGCGGTATTTTTTTTACCGTGATGCAACTGTTTTTATTTAAATTTTATGATTTTTTTAGACCGCATGTTGCGTATAGCTTAGAGCAACTACAGCTTGATAGCTCAGGGCTTGCTGCTAATATTTTATTGCCATTAGGTTTGTCTTACTATTCATTTCAAGCCATTAGTTATTTGGTCAGTTGTTATCAAGCAAATGAGCAGACTGAACCACTTAAATTTGATGCGTTATTACTGCATTTTTCGTTTTTTTGTACCATTACCGCAGGGCCGATAGCCCGTGTTGAATCTGCAAAGGGTTTAACAGATATTAACCAACAACCTTGTGGTATGCGTGAGCAAATTTGTAGCACACAAAAGCGTCATATTTTATGGCCAAGCTTAGCCTTTTTATTATTGGCACTTGCATTAATCAAAAAGTGGTGGCTTGCCACTTGGTTGGCAGACAGTTGGGTGAATCCTGTCTTTTCCAACCCGATGCAATACCACAGCTTAGAAATCTTGGCAGCCATTTATGGTTATACCGTACAGCTATTTTTAGATTTTTCAGGCTATAGCGAAATGATGATTGCTTTTGCATTACTGCTTGGCTTTCGTTTACCTGTTAATTTTAGAGCACCATTACTTGCACATAACATTCGTGAGTTCTGGAACCGTTGGCATATTAGTTTATCTACATGGATACGTGACTATATTTATATTCCGCTTGGTGGGAATCGTGGCGGGTTTATGAAAACCCAAGTCAATTTACTGAGTGCCATGGTTTTGTCGGGTATTTGGCATGGTTCGGGATGGAATTTCTTACTGTGGGGGCTGTTTCATGGTTTGGCGTTGGTATTACTCAATACAGCCGATTTACTCTATACAAAAATATTTAAAGTCACAGTAAAAGAAGCACAAGATGCACTGTATCGCTCGAGTTGGTTGGGTAAAGCCCTCGGTATAGTGGTGACCATTCATTTTGTGTGTTTTTGCTTTGTATTTTTTAGAGCCAAGACTTTTGATGAAGCAATCAACGTATTTCAATCGTTATTTCATAATACCCATAATGTGCCGTGGTCAAGTAACCCACTGTATTTCATTAGCTTATTATTACTCAGCTGGATATTGTATCCGTTTGCGAGAAAGCTCGTCTCTCCTACAACATTACAGGATTGGCAGTTACCCAAGTATCGGTTATTTATACCATTGTTATTGGTTTTTGTTTTAATTTTAGTCTGTGCACCGTCTGGTATTCCAGGATTTATCTATGCAAATTTCTAAGCCAACCCATCCTGAAATGACGCAGCCGAGTACCGTGTGTCGTTCTACAGATCAAATACATTATATGAATGTATGTTCAGTGGTTCTTTTTTTAGTGACCTGTGCAGGTACAGGGCTTTGGTTATTACAAAACTCGGTCAATGCATATTATGAACAAACCTATCATACTGAAAGTCCGTTACATGTTTTAGACAAATATACGCTATGGAAACAAGGTGGGCAGTGGGGCGATGTTTTGTATCGTGAGCGAGATTCACTGGTACAACATATTGCACAGCAAAACCAAGCAGTGACAGATGGCTTTAACCAAGACTATGCCTATAGTCCTGAATATAAAGCTATACTTGCCCAAAAAACACGTTTAGAAACCGAACAAAGACAACAGCTTTTAGTCGCTCAAGCACAGCAAAAAGCACAAGATGATTTAACCCAAAAATTTACACTCAAAGCGAATGATCAGGTGTTTTTTGCGGGTGACTCTATGATGCAGGGCGTTGCACCTTATGTGCAAAAAGCACTACTTGAACAGTTTCAAATTAAGACCGTGAATTTAAGTAAACAAAGTACGGGACTAGCGTATCCCAAACTCTTTGATTGGCCAAAAACCATTAAAGATACCATTATGGCGAATCCACAAATCAAAATATTGGTGGTTTTTTTGGGGCCAAATGATCCGTGGGATATGCCAAATCCAAATGGTGGTCATTACTTGAAATATGAGTCACCTGAGTGGGAAGCGGTTTATCGTTCACGCATTGCAGAGATTATTCAAACGGCAAATCAGCATCATGTCAATGTGATGTGGATTACGCCACCGAATATGAGAAAACCGACATTAAACAAACAGATGATTTATTTAAGTCATGTGGTTGCAGATGAGGTACAAAAACATAAAGCTTTATCTCTCGACTCGCGTGAAATACTGGGCAGTATGAATAATATTTACAGTGACTATTTTCAAGACAATGGCCAAGCTGTGAAAGTACGCAGTGCAGACGGTATTCACTTTTCTCCAGATGGGAAAAAACGTATTGCACATACCATTTTGCATTATTTAAAAGTCAGCTAATTGAGTGATATACATGAAAGCATTTTTACCCCTCGTATGGGCTTTAGCAGTGACTTCAGCGGTATATGCCGATACTTTAAGTAACTTTTCTGAGCCCAATATGGCCAAGTTACAACATGCTTTACAGGCTAAAACGGCCAATATTATCCAATTAGGTGACTCACATACTGCAGCTGATTTAATGACAGGGTCTCTACGTGACCGTTTACAACAGCAATTAGGCAATGGCGGTATGGGATGGGGTATGCCCATGTATTTTACAGGGCAACGCTTATCTTTATATGGTTATGACAACATGGGGTGGCAAGCGGTATCGAGCCGTACCGAACACAATGCTAACTACAGTTTAGGTGGCTTATTGGCTGTACCAAAAACGATGGGTGCAACACTGACCATAAAAGCCAAACAACCTGAGTCTGAACAACATATCATGGTGAGTATTCGGCAAGGGGCAAGTGATGCACCGCTTGCTATAACAGATGCCATGGGTAAACAGATGGCAA
Organism: Acinetobacter rathckeae; assembly: GCF_015627125.1. Taxonomy (GTDB): domain Bacteria; phylum Pseudomonadota; class Gammaproteobacteria; order Pseudomonadales; family Moraxellaceae; genus Acinetobacter; species Acinetobacter rathckeae. The sequence goes on from NZ_VTDO01000004.1 coordinate 51,684, forward strand.
TAGAAGCCCCAATTAAAAATAATACATGGCAGTTTGCACAGTTTAATGCCACCTTGCCGTTTACTGTGACCGCACACAGTGCCACAGATACTGCCATTGCTGGGTGGTGGGCTAAAAATGCCAATGGGCAAGGTGTGGTGGTTTCGGCTTTAGGGATTAATGGCTCTGAGTTGTCACAGTGGGATCGTTGGAATACCACAGCATGGCAACAAGAGCTAAAACACATTGCACCAGACTTAGTGATTTTTGCGTATGGTACCAATGAGGCTTACAACGACCATTTAGATGTTGCCCAAACCAAGCAAGTGCTGATTGAGCGTATTCAACAGATCCGCCAAGCCAGTCCGTCTACTGCCATTTTGATTGTGTCTGCACCTGAAAGCTTGAAAAGTACCGCAGGGGAGTGTGGCATTCGCCCAATCAATTTAACGGCTGTGCAAGAGATGCAAAAGCAGGTGGCACAAACAGAACATACCTTGTTTTGGAGTTGGCAACAGGCCATGGGTGGGCAATGCAGTATGAAAAAATGGATTGCACAAGGACTAGGCCGTGGTGATGGGGTGCATTTTACTGCATCAGGCTATCAGCAGTTGGGGCAGGCATTAGCAACAGATATTTTAAATTTTGCCTCTATATCTCGCATCAATACCACAACCACTACAGCCGTAAAAGCTGTGCCCAATGTAGCAGGAAAAATGAGTATTGCTTGGTCGAGTGATGAGTAAAAGAAGTAGGGGCTGTAGAGATCTGTTTGTCACAATTAAAGTTTAAAGTTGAGTTATTCTTTCATTGGACGCCAATAATGATCAAAAAAGCGTGTCTGTACGGCCTTGTTTGTTTCTTTTCTGCTGTTGCATTGGCAGATCCTTTCGTGGTTGCACACCGTGGTGGTACAGCAGATGCCCCTGAAAATACAGTGAGTGCAATACAAAAAGCTTTGACCAACCATGCCAATATTGTTTGGGTGACGGTGCAAATGAGCAAAGACGGTATGGTGGTGCTGTATCGCCCGAGTAATTTATCCAGTTTAAGCAATGGCGATGGGCTTGTTTCAGCATATGATTATGCCGAGCTAGAAAAACTTAATGTGGCACGTGACTTTAACCAAAAACACCACAGTCATTTTGATGAAAAAATGCCTACTTTACAGCAGGTTTTAGAGCGTTTTCCTCATACACCATTTGTGATTGATATTAAATCACCTGACGCAGACCCACAGTACATGGCAAAACAATTAACAGATCTTGTTATGGCACAGCATGCTGAAAAACGAGTGGTGTTTTACTCGACCAATACCGCCTTTTTAACGGCATTACCTAAACACTTAAATCGGTTTGAAAGCCGAGATGACACACGTACGCTACTCACCCATATTTTACTTTCAGGTGGTCAATGTCCAATTGATAAAAAACTCAATCAACGTAAATGGTATGGTTTTGAGCTAAGACGAAAAGTTGAAGTGGTTGAAAAATTTACTTTAGGTGAAGGTCGAACAGCCACCGAGTTGGTTTGGAATAAAGCGGCAATGGATTGTTTCCGTACAGGTGGGTCATCTGTGGTTTTATTTGCCATTAATAGCCCCGCAGATTATCAAGTGGCGAAGAAGTTACATGCAGATGCTGTGATGGTTGACTCACTCGTTGATTTAAATCAGACCTTTAAGCACGAGGAAAATATGCGTTGAGCCAATCGCTAAACGCATATATCCATTTCAATTAATCGGTTTTATGTAACTGCTCACCCACCGCATGAAATAGTCGGTCTAAATCATCGACTTTACTGTTAAACATTGGCCCAAATTGTAGTGTATCGCCACCAAAACGGACATAAAAGCCTGCTTTCCACAGGGCAATGCCTGCTTCAAATGGGCGTATGGTTGGGTCGCCATCTCGTGCGTGTAATTGAATAGCACCCACTAAACCACAGTTGCGAATATCTGCCACGTGCGGGCAGTTTTTGAGTCCATGAATCAGTTGTTCAAATTGTGGGGCTAAGGCTTTAGATTGTTCAATGAGTTGTTCTTGTTTAAGTAACTCAAGTGTTGCTAAGCCTGCGGCACAAGCTACAGGGTGTGCTGAATAAGTGTAGCCATGTGCAAATTCAATGGCATGTTCTGGTAAATCTTGCTGCATAAAGGTTTGATAAATTTCAGAGCTGGCCACCACACCACCCAATGGAATATTGCCATTGGTAATTTGTTTGGCAAAATTTAAAATGTCTGGGGTCACGCCAAAATATTCAGCCCCTGTCCATGTGCCTAAGCGACCAAAGCCTGTAATCACTTCATCAAAAATAAGTAAGATGTCGTGTTGGTCACAAATTTCACGCAAGCGTTGTAAGTAGCCTTTGGGTGGAATAATGGCCCCTGCTGAACCAGACAGTGGCTCTACAATCACGGCAGCAATGTTTGAGGCATCGTGTAATTCAATCAGTTTTAACATTTCGTTGGCAAGTGCTACACCGCCATCTTCTGCCATACCTTTGGTAAAGGCATGGCCTGCTTGTAGGGTATGTGATAAATAGACCTTTTGCGAAATAAGAATTAGTCCTCATAAAGAGAGTATGAGATATGAACATTTAAAAAGATATTCTGATACAGAATTCAAAAGATTAGTTGGTGTGCCTAGAGAACTATTTTCAGAAATGGTTTCGGTCATTCATGATGCTGAATTACAAAAACGTAGGCCTGGTCGTCGTCATAGCTTAAGCTTAGAAGATCAATTGTTATTAACACTCAACTACTTAAGACTATATACGACACAGCTTTCACTCTCTGCGTCTTATGGGATTGCAGAAAGTAATGTGAACAGAACGATCCATAAAATAGAAAATATTTTGGTCAAATCCAGAAGATTTGCATTACCCAAAAAAGCAATGGTGACTGAAGATGAGGATTTTAATTGGGTGATTCTTGATTGTACAGAAACAGAAATAGAACGTCCCAAAAAAAGCAGTGGCGATACTATAGCGGAAAAAAGAAAAAACATACCCTGAAAACGCAGGTCATCTACCATCCTAAAAGTCAGCAGATTATTGGTATAGACATTGGTTTTGGTCGAGAGCATGACATTCATTTAGCCAAAAGAACAACGCATAGATTGCATGGGATTCGTTATATTATGAGGGATTTAGGTTATTATGGTCTTAAAGAAAAAGGATTTAACCTATTGATTCCTTATAAAAAACAGAAGAAATTAGATTTAACAGGTGTTAAAAAAAGTTTTAATAAACAACTGAGCAACTACCGCATAAAGATAGAGCATATTAACCGACTGATCAAAATATTTAAAATCACATCATCATGTTATAGAAATAGACGTAAGAGATTTGGCTTAAGAATGAATCTTATTGCAGGGCTGGTGAATTGGATGAACAGAGCCCTTTAGTTTATTTCGCAAGAGGTCTAATGGTCGACATCTAAAAATTGTCCAAAGATTTTGCGGTTACCACCAATACCACCCAAGCTTGTCCCTGCCAAATTTACGCCGTGATAGCCTTTCATACGTCCAATAAATTTGGTTTTAGAGGCCTTGCCTTGAATACGCCAATAGGCTTTGGCCAGTTTTACTGCGGTGTCTGCACACTCAGAACCTGAGCCTGTAAATAAAACATGGTTGAGTCCTTCAGGCATCAGTTCAACAATTTTATCTGCCAATTCAAAAGACAGTGTATGGGCGTATTGAAATGCAGGTGAATAATCGAGGGTAGAGAGTTGTTTTGTGACTGCCTGACCAATGACACTGCGGGTATGGCCTGCACCACATGTCCATAAACCTGACAGTGAGTCATAAATTTGTCGGCCTTGATCATCAGTCAAATGGTGGTGATGGGAAGAAACCACAATACGAGGGTCTTTGTGAAAACTACGGTTGGCACTAAACGCGAGCCAATGGGCATTTGAGTATGTTTTTGTGGTCATGCTGTCCTCAATGATAGAGCTATTTTTAGTGGTTTATTTATTGTGATCTAATGATTGTACGCAGCTTTTTAGAGCTGCGTCTTTTATCTTTTTGTTTGAAATTATGCGTTTGATTTTCGGTTTAAGATCAGGTTCAGTACAATGGCTGCAAAGGTTGCAGTACCAATCCCACCTAAGTCTAGGCTACCAATATGTAAAGCGTAGTTACCTGCACCCATAATGATAGTGATCGCAGCCACAAACATATTACCATTTTGGCTGAAATCAACTTTGTTATTGATCCAAATACGAATACCTGAAATGGTAATTAAACCAAACACCACAATAGATGCACCGCCCAAAATAGCACTTGGTATGGTGCTGATTAACGCACCAAATTTAGGCGATAAGCCTAAGGCCATTGCAAATACACCTGCAACGACAAAAACAATGGTCGAGTAAATTTTGGTGGCCGCCATGACGCCAATATTTTCAGCATAGGTGGTCATGCCTGTACCACCAATCATGCCTGATAAACTTGTACATACACCATCGGCTAAAAAGGCACGTCCCATATAGGGTGAAATGTTTTGACCTGTCATAGCACTGACTGCTTTAAAGTGACCTAAGTTTTCTGCCACCAAAATAATCACTACAGGAATGATCAGCAGTGCAGCATTCATGGTAAATACAGGGCTGTGAAAGGTAGGTAAACCAAACCAAGCGGCTTGTTGAATAGGGGCAAAGTCAATTGGTTTGCCAAAGCCAAGCAGATTAGAGAGCACAAAATAAATGACGTAAGACAAGATTAAACCAACAAGCAATAATAAACGGCGCAGTAAACCTGTGGTAAATACAGCCACTGAACCAATACACAGCACGGTAATAAACGCCAACCAACTGTCAAATGCATTGCCAGATACACCCTTGATGGTTACGGGTGCAAGGTTCAAACCAATAATCATAACAATACCCCCTGTGACGACAGGAGGAAGTAGGTTTTCAATCCATTGTGTACCAGTTTTCATGACCAAGAGGCCGATTACGGCATAAACTAAGCCACACAGTACAATGCCCCCAAGAGCAATCTCTATATTGGGGTTTGCTCCCATGCCGTTATAGCCTGTTGCGGCAGCGACTGCACCAATAAAAGCAAAGCTTGAGCCTAAATAACTCGGCACACGCCCACCTGTAATGAGGAAAAATAAAATCGTGCCAATACCTGTCATGAGCATGGTTAAACTAGGGTTAAAGCCCATGAGTAACGGGGCTAAAATGGTTGCACCAAACATCGCAAACGCATGTTGTGCTCCCAAGACGATTGATTGCCCAACAGGTAGATATTCATTCATTGCCACAGGTGTTTTTTCTAAATCACCTTGAAATGGTTTCCATGTGTTAAACCAACGTTCACGCATTATTATCTCCCCTGAAATACGAGGTGTGGGTGATGAGTTTAAGAATGACGGTTTAAGCTGTGATAGGCACGGTCAAAGTAAATAAGGCCATGGCCTGTACCAAGTTTAGTTTCTAGCACTTCACAAAATAAAACGTCATGGGTACCCACACTTGAAATGTCTGTAATTTTACAGTCAAAAGCCACAACTGCGTCATCTAATACTGGAGATGATGTGCATAAATAATGCCAAGTTGCTTTTTCGAAACGTTCTACCATGGGGGTTTTACCACCAAATGTATTTGAAAGTGTGGTGTGATGCTGTCCTAAAGTGTTTACACATAAGACTTGATTGGCTTTAAATGTTTCATAGACAGATGCATTACGATTTAAACATACTAGTAAAGTCGGTGGGTTGTCGGTCACGCTACAGACCGCAGAGGCTGTAAAACCTGCTTTTCCTGCAGGGCCATCGGTCGTAATTACATTGACAGCTGCAGCCAATTGACTCATTGCATTGCGAAAGTTCTGTTGTGCTTCAGAGAGTATTGGTTTATTCATAAGAGATGAGCAAGTATTTTCAGAAGTGGATGTGGAGTGGTGATGTGCTATATTAACTGATCCTGCTTTGTCTGACATGGTTTGAACCTCATAGCTAAAACAAGTGATGATCTGTATGGGGCATACAGTAGCAGTTGAGTGCTACTGTATATACTATTTTTAATAAAAATAATCGTTTATAGGTGTGCAATGGATGAGATTTCAATGAGTGCATCAGGTTTTACCAGCCCACACTGAATGCAGTAGCGTGCAGGTTTGTCACCGGGGAAGTATTCGGCATAGACCGCATTCACAGCTGCATAATCAGCCCAGTCTTTAATAAAGATTGAATTGAACGTGACATCATCCATCGTGCCACCTGCAGTTTCAATCACGGTTTTAATGGTGGTGAGTACGTGGTGTGTTTGAGCGGTTGCATCGCCCACGTGAACCACTTCTGCATTTTGATCCAGTGGCAGTGTGCCAGATACATATACAATGTTGTCTGCTTGCGTGGCAGGTACATAGGGTGCAAGTGGTTTGCCTGTACCTTCTGGTAAAATAATTTTCTTTGGCATGATGTTGTTATCCTTTTTAAATGCGTTGAATGATCAGCTTATGCCTTTTTTGTAAAGGTTTCGACAAAGTTTTGGGTATCGGAGACCCAACCAAAAAAGGTTTTAACATTAAACAATGTGGCATCGTGTGCGGACTTAGGGCCTGCTTGGTAGCATGCATCATCTAGTAGTACACCAAAGTATTCTAAGAAGAAGCCATCTCTGAGTGTAGATTCGACACAGACGTTGGTGGCAATGCCGGTAAACACTAAATTGCGAATACCCTGAGCACGTAAAATGCTGTCAAATTGAGTATTGAAAAAACCGCTGTAGCGTGGCTTTGGTACAACAATATCTTGTGGTTGTGGTTTTAATTGGTCAACCAATTCATAGTCCCAACCGCCTTTTGCAAGCAATGTCCCTTGTAACTCTGGGCGTTTACGCATGGTTTTGAGGGCGTTTGATTTGTGAAAGTTCGGTGAGCCTGCACCCCCTGCTTCTACGTATTGGTTGTCCCAGCCATTTTTAAAGAAAATGACTTGAATACCTGCTTCATGGGCAGCATCAATTGCCTGTTGAATCTTTTCAATCACAGGCTGTGTGGTAGAGACATCAAAGCCTGCTAAATCTAAGTAACCGCCAATGGTGGAGTAGGCATTTTGCATATCAACCACAATCAGTGCAGTTTGTTTTGGGTCTAAACGAATTGACTCAGGTTCTGCGTGAAGTACGGGGCTTGTTTCTGCGGTGAAGTCGGCAGAAATGATGGTTTTTTCGCTCATGCAGTCACATCCTCTTTAATATTTTTGACTTGGCTTGGTACGGGGCTATCTACATCAATACGGCTTTTCATGAGGGGTTGGATTTTTTCACCAAAGTCATTTACGCCTTGGACAAAATCATCAAAAGTCAGCAAGATACCCTCTGTGCCTTTGACTTCGGAAATTTCATCGAGCATGCCTGCGACTTTCTCAAATGAACCAACCAGTGTCCCCATGTTAATATTTACAGGTGAAACACTTGAAGTCATGCTTCTGACATTGGTGTCTGCACCTGAAGTTTTATCTTTTGCCCCTTGGTCTTGTAACCATGCAATGGCATCTAGGTCTGCACCTTCGTTATAACTGGTCCATTTTTCCATCGCTTCTTCATCTGTTTCGGCTGTAATCACCATGAACAATGCCAGTGTCGCTACATTACGGCCAGTTTGGTCTGTATATACTTTTAGGCGGTCATTGATTGGCGCAAATGCCGTAGGGGTATTGAATCCTTTACCAAAAACAAAGTTGTAGGTGGCATATTTTGCAGAGAATTCTAAACCTGCATCTGACTGACCTGCACAGATAATACTTAACTCTTTTGATGGTGTGGGCTTGACTTGGCAGTCATCCATTTTGAAGAATTCACCTTTAAAGTCAGATGATCCTGTGCCCCAAAGGTCTTTGAGTACTTGTACGTATTCTGAAAGGTATTGGTAGCGTTTGCCAAAGAATTCATCACCCGGCCACATGCCCATTTGGCTGTATTCTGGGCGTTGCCAGCCTGTGACCACATTTAAGCCAAAGCGGCCATTTGAAATAGAATCAAGTGTCGTTGCCATACGTGCCACAATGGCAGGAGGCATCACTAAAGTAGCCGATGTGGCAAAAATTTTAATTTTAGAGGTGACTGCTGCTAGGCCAGACATGAGGGTAAAACTTTCTAAGTTGTAGTCCCAAAATTCGGTTTCACCGCCAAAGCCCCGCAGTTTAATCATAGATAATGCAAAGTCGAAGCCGTATTTCTCGGCACTTAGTACAATTTCTTTATTAAGTTCAAATGTTGGTTTGTATTGAGGCGAATTTTTTGAAATTAGCCAGCCATTGTTTCCGATCGGACAAAAAACACCTACTTGCATGTGACACCTCATTTGTTATGTGGTTTGAGTTTTAATATTTTTATTAATGCATAATGTATGCCAATATATTTTTGTGAATAAAAGCAATAGTTTATTTTATTTTTTAAAATTTATTAGTTGGACTAAGTAGTCTAATAAATGCACTTAAATAAAACATGCACTATTTTTTGCACAGATTTTATGCAAAAAGTGCTACTGTGTGGCAAGGTTGCACCGAGGCAACCAAAGTATCTATGGTAAATAAAGAAATGGTTGTGTGAGTAAACATGAGTCGTGGTAAAAAAACTGATTTAATCGAATCTAAAGAACAACATATTGTTTTGGCAGCATTGTCGGTGTTCTCGCAATATGGCTTGCAAGGTGCAAGCATGGAAAAAATTGCAGAAGTGGCAGGTGTGTCTAAGTCAAACCTATTTTATTATTTTAAAAATAAAGAGCATCTCTATATAGAAGTGTTGTCTTATGTATTGACGGAATGGTTAGAGCCACTGAATTATTTTTCTGAACAAAGTGACCCTCGGCAGGTGTTAGAAAGCTATATTGAATTGAAATATGAAATGTCTAAGAAGAATCCGCAAGCTTCTCGTTTATATGCATTAGAAATGATTCAAGGCTCGCCGTACTTAATGAAAGTACTAAAAACGGCTTTAAAACCATTGGTCATGAAAAAAGTACAGATTATTGAATACTGGATTGCACAAAAGAAAATTAAACCTGTGTCGCCGATTCATCTTATTTTTCATATTTGGGCGGTGACACAACACTATGCAGATTTTGCGACCCAAGTACAGGTGGTCACAGGTAAAACACTGAGTAATAAAGCCTTTAAGCAAGAGGCAATTGCCACGACAAAACAGCTACTATTGGGCAGTGTTTTATTGTTTGATGCCGAGCATTGAAATAGATGTAACAAACACGCATTTGAAAAAGGCACAAAAAAAATTATGCTATGTACTGATAATAACCAAGAGTATTTTTTATGATTTCTTTGAGTGTCGTTTTCAGTATTTGTTTGGCTTTATTGCTTGGTGCAATGAGTCCAGGACCTACATTCATTGCGGTTGTGCAAAACGCTGTGATTAAGTCTAGAAAACACGGTGTTGGTACGGCTATGGGGGCGATGCTTTTTGGTCTTTTCGCTGTGATAGGCTTGCAGGCCATTTTACTTGCTGTGCCATCTCTTTATATTTTACTGAAAGTTTTTGGTGGTTTATACCTTATTTGGTTAGCAATTAAGGTATTTAAAGGTGCAAATAAAGCGGTTTCATTTGCAGATAATGACCCGAAGACAGGTTCTATGTTTACGTGTTTTCAACAGGGCATATTTACGCAACTCAGTAACCCTAAAACAGCAGTTATTATGGCCAGTATCTTTACTGCTTTACTGCCTAAAACATTAACGATGGGTTATATTATTTTAATTCCAGTGTTATGTTTTATGATTGATTTTGCTTGGTATGCTGTCGTCTCAATGTTATTTTCGTCGAAAAAACCTAGAGAAATATACTTGAGATTTAAGACAGTATTTGATTATTTGTCATCAGGGATTTTATGTTTTTTAGGCATAAAACTTTTAATCAAAAACTAAATTACAAATAAGCATGTTGAGTGAAAATATGGTGGTTAGCACGATTTTACAGACAGACCGCTAGCTCTAACCACCATGACATGGAATATGGGTGAAGCTTAGTCGACTAAAAATTGTTGTAGACAGGTATTGATTTGCTCAGTTTCTGTGACAGTCGAGGCATGAGCACCGGTTTTAAATAACTTAAATTGACTGTGAGCAATGGCTTTAGACAAGGCAAGTCCACGTTGCCACGGCACTAAAAAGTCATCTTCGTTGCTAATAATTAAGCATGGCATAGTGACATACTTAACGGATTGTAGTGGCTCGTAGCTTTTTAAAGCGTTGACACGGGTTTTGATATTGGCTTCGGTACAGGCATGTTCAATCATGTGCTGTTCTTGTTGTTTAAGCTGTTGGTCATGTGCTGAAATCCACGCAGGTGGATACAAAAACAAGGCTTGAGCTTGAATATATGCGGCTGTTCCTGCATGCTCTAGGAGTGTTAATCGTGTTGTAAAACAGCGTAGGGTGTGTGGGTCGAGCTGTTCCCACGGGTTAATCATAATCATTTTTTCAATGCATTTTGGTGCGATTTTTGCCAACTCCATACCAATAAATGCACCGAGTGCATGACCAATAAAGTAGCATTGGTCGATGTGTGCAGTTTGCATGATCTGATGTAATTCAGTGGCCATGTCTGTCAGGCTGTAGCCATTGGGTAGGTCTGCACTGTTGCTAGTAATGCCAATGTGGTCATAGGTGAGTACATGAAAATGTTGGCTGAGGGCTTCAATTTGTGGCTTCCAAAATTGAGCATGGCCGCCTAAACCTGAGCTCAACACAACGGTTTTGGCATGGGTGTTTTGACTTGGATAAATTGTATATGTCATGGTTAAATCAAAAAATAAAAAAGGTGTTATTCTTTTAAAAGCAAAAATTATACCCATTAACAATCGCACTACAGCAACGGTTATAGATTAAGTAAATTTTAATGGCTTTATGGCAGTATAAATACTGCACATATTCGATGATGTTATTTTTATTTAAACCTTTAATTTTTAAAATCTTTTATTGTCTTTATAACAACATGGTTTTTTATGTTACTCAGTTATCAAAAACAGTGGTTTGGTCATGTCCGTAAAGACATTTTAGCAGGGCTTGTGGTTGGGCTTGCTTTAATTCCAGAAGCCATTTCTTTTTCAGTCATTGCAGGTGTTGACCCAAGTGTGGGGCTATACGCAGCCTTTTCTATGGCTGTTGTGATTGCATTTGTGGGAGGGCGTCCCGCCATGATCTCGGCGGCCACAGGGGCAATGGCATTGCTCATGGTCACGTTGGTGAAAGAACATGGTTTACAGTATTTATTTGCCACCACCATTTTAACGGGTTTGCTACAAATTACCATTGGTAAAATTCGTTTGGCTCGACTGATGCGTTTTGTACCGAAGCCTGTAGTGATTGGCTTTGTGAATGCTTTGGCGATTGTGACATTTATGGCACAGCTACCACACTTAATACATGTGCCTTATGCGGTGTATGGTTTGGTGGTGTTGGGGCTTTTGATTATTTATGCGTTTCCTAAAATTCCCAAAGTGGGGCAGATGTTACCCCCTTCGCTGGTTTGTATTATTGTCCTGACGTTACTGACCATCTTTTTAGGGCTGTCGGTTAAAACAGTGGGTGATATGGGGCATTTGCCACAGAGCTTACCTGTTTTTCTCATGCCTGATATTCCATTTACATGGCAAACCCTTGGCATTATTTTTCCTTATGCGATTGCCATGGCTTTTGTAGGTTTGCTTGAGTCAGTGATGACGGCTAAGTTGATTGACCAAATTACCCATACTGAAAGTAATAAACACCAAGAATGTATCGGGCAGGGCATTGCCAATATTGTCACAGGCTTTTTAGGAGGCATGGCAGGCTGTGCCATTATTGGTCAGTCAATGATTAATGTGAAGTCGGGTGCAAGAGGTCGATTATCTACATTTGTGGCAGGTGCATTTTTACTGGTATTGGTGCTGTTTTTAACGGGGTGGTTAAAAGTCATTCCTATGGCTGCATTGGTGGCTGTGATGATTGTGGTGTGTATACATACCTTTGATTGGCAGTCGATCACACAATTTAAAAACCAACCTACAAGTAATAATGTGGTGATGATTGTGACAGTCGCCGTGGTACTGCTGAGTCATAACTTAGCTTTAGGTGTATTAGCAGGTGTACTGGTGTCAGCTTTGTGTTTGGTGGCACAACTTGAACAAAGTATTCAGGTGAAAGCACTGCCCATCTTGGAGCAAACCCAAACGTATCAAGTGACAGGACAGCTATTTTTTAGTTCGTCTGACATATTTCTTAAAGCCTTTGATTTTAATATAGAAGCTGTTCATCATGTCGTGATTGACTTAACAGCAGCAGATGTGTGGGATATTAACGCAGTAGAAGCATTAGATTTGGTGGCACAGCAATATCAGTACCGTCAAATCACGTGTACTGTGGTGGGATTAAATGAAAGAAGTTTAATGATGATGCAGCGTTACGGTCGTGACAACACCCTTGTTGAATCTCACGGGTGAGTGAAGCGGTATGATATTGATAGACATTGTAATGGGCCAATTGGTTGTATAGGAAAGATATGCTAAGCCACATTTTAAAAAAAACACGTCGCAGTTGTATTGCTATGGCAATACTGGCCACAAGTGCTGCCCTGCATGCACAAACGCCGTCAAATACGGCAGATCCTTTAACAGTCATTGGTTACCATGAGGTCACGAATGCTGCAAATGATGCTGTGATACCCATGTATGCAGTGACCACCACGAACTTTGAAGCACAAATCAACTATTTGAAAAATAATGGTTTCCATTTTATTTCTACCGACCAGTTGATTAAAGCACATGCAGGTCAAATCACATTGCCACCTAAGCCTGTGCTACTAACAGTCGATGATGGCTATGAGTCGTTTTATAGCAACATTTACCCCTTTGTAAAAGCCAATAAAATTCCAATTGTATTGGCGATAGTCGGTTCTTGGGTCGATACACCAAGTAACCAAGAAGTACATTTTGGTGATAGCGAAGTGGCACGTAATAAAATTTTAACGTGGGCACAAATTAAAGAAATGAGTGACAGTGGCTATGTCGAAATTGCCAGCCACAGTTATGACTTGCATCATGGTGTATTGGGTAATCCGCAAGGTAACTCACAACCTGCGGCCACAACACGCATATATAATCCAACGACTAAAGGTTATGAAAATGACCAGCAGTATGCACAGCGTATTTTTCAGGATTTGAAAAAGAACAATGATCGCATGAAAGCCAATGGCATACCGTCCCCACGTGTGATGGTTTGGCCGTATGGTCGTTATAATGCACAAACGGTGGCTGTTGCAAAGAAACTTGGCATGCCAATTACCGTGAGTTTGGACGATGGCCCTGTGTTTGTAAATCAGCCACTGAGTGCAATCAACCGTATTTTAATTGAAAGCAAAATGACGGTCGATGATTTGGGTAAAGAGATTTATAACCGTCAGCACGACTTAGGTGATAACTACCGTGCACAAAAAATTATGCATGTCGATCTTGACTATATTTATGACAAAGACGAAAAACAAGAAGAAAAAAATCTTGGTTTGCTGTTAGACCGTATTCAGCAAATGAATGTCAATACCGTGTATCTACAAGCATTCTCAGATACAGACGCCAATGGTTCAGCCGACATGGTGTATTTCCCGAATCGTTATATTCCAATGCGTCAAGACCTGTTTAACCGTGTCGCATGGCAAATTGAAAAACGTACACAGGTAAAACGCGTTTATGCATGGATGCCACTTTTAGCATGGGAGCTACCGAAAACTAACCCTGTGTCTAAAGACCTGGTGAAAACTGAGCAACCAAAAGCCAGTGATCATTTAAATATGGGTTACATTCGTTTGTCGCCGTATTCTGCACCTGCTCGTAAAGTGATTGAAGGTATTTTTGAAGATCTGGGTAAATCTGCGACATTTGATGGGGTATTATTCCATGATGACACCACGTTGTCAGACTATGAAGATGCGAGCCCTGAAGCATTAAAAGCCTATGCCAAAGCAGGGTTATCTACCAACCTAGAAGCAGTTCGACATGATGACCAGCAATTACAAAAGTGGACCGCATTTAAGACCAAAACTATTGATGACTTTGCAATGCAAGTGGCCAAAGATGTTAGACAATATCAGCCTGCATTATTAACAGCACGTAATATGTATGCTCAAGTGGTACTCAGCCCGTATGCAGAAAATTGGTATTCGCAGTCGTTAGAGCAATCACTCAACCGTTATGACTTTACGGCCATTATGGCCATGCCATATATGGAACAAGCCAAAGATAAAGATCAGTTCTATACAGATATTGTGAATCGTTTAAAGCAGTATCCAAATGGTTTACGTAAAGCGGTGGTCGAGTTGCAAGCCGTGAATTGGCGTAAAGACAATGCCCCAATTCCATCACAAGAGTTGGCTGATACCATTACTTCTTTATACAATCAGGGTGTAATTCATGTGGGTTATTATCCAGATGATCCAATTAAAGGCCACCCAGACCCTGCCGTTTTGCGTAAGGTCTTTGACTTGAAGCCAAACCGTGTTCAGCAATAATCTTTAAAGCAGTAGAACAAGCGAGGGAATCCTCGCTTGTTTTTTTATAGGAGTAGGCTATTGTGAAAGCAGAGCTTATAAGTTTAGCCAAGCATGTCTTGGAAAATTCTTTCGCCGTAGATCCCCCATTTTCTATTTACTCAGCACATCAGGTTCAAATTATTCAGAATGTGCCAATTTTGAAGCCATTACTTATTTTTGTTCTCAGCGGTTTGAAAGCATTTGGAAAACATGGCGACATTCAGTGCTTGGCGGGTGAATTTATTCTATTATCTGCAAGTACACAGATGGATATGCGAAACATTCCGCATCAAGAAGAATATTTTGCAGTACTGATTGATTGTGAATATGCAGACTTTCATGACTTACCACAAGGTTTTGGTGTGCCTAAACCCTATGTGAAAGGAGAAGTTGATCCTGCTTTAGCACTTGCTCTCAAACAGTTTATAGAAATTTCTTCTGTTGCACCTTTAGTAGTAACATCAGATCGAAAAAAAGAACTTTTAAAGCTCATTTATCACGCAGGTTATTCTGATATCTCTAATCTTTATAAGCACTTAACCATCAGTGAAAAAGTACAATCCTTGTTGTGTGAAAATAGATTACAAGATTATACGGCAGAGCAGATTGCATCATCATTATTTATGAGTGTGTCTACACTAAGACGAAAGCTGAAAAGAGAATCTGATTGTCTGTCTGAAATAAAACATCGGGTACGTTTAGCACATGGCTTACACTTAATTCAGACCACGCATTGGAGTATTGGTCATATCGCGAGTGAATGTGGTTATGTATCCGCCTCTAGATTTACTGAACAATTTAAACATCGCTTTGGTATGACCCCACGAGCCATTCGGAAAACAAAATTGCATGTTGAGAGCGAATAGTTGACGTTTAAACGTATAAATATTTCTGCTTAAAGCCACTATAGTTATATTTTAAATGTTAGAAAGTTTGGTCTATGACAATGAAGAAAATCGCAGTGGTTTTATCGGGTTGTGGTTATTTAGATGGGGCAGAAATCAGAGAGTCTGTTTTAACATTATTGGCTTTAGATACTGAACAAGTGACCTATAGTATTTTTGCTCCTGACCAGCAACAACATCATACAGTGAATCATTTTACACAAGATGTAAATGCTTTAGAGTCTAGAAATGTTTTACAAGAGGCGAGCCGAATCGCACGAGGAAAAATTCTTCCACTTACAGAATTAGATAGTACGCTTTTTGATGCACTGATTATTCCAGGTGGTTTTGGTGTTGCTAAAAACTTATCTAATTTTGCTTTTCATGGAGCAGATGGGCAGGTAAATACGCATATGGTTGAAATTCTTAAATCATTTCAATCCAGTAAAAAACCAATTGGGGCAATTTGTATTGCACCCGTTTTATTGGCCTTGGTTTTTGGTCATTTAAATCCAAAAATTACATTGGGGTCAGCTGTAAATATTGCCCAAGAGATTGAAAAAACTGGGGCAATACACCAAGTATGTGAAACAGTCAGTTGTGTGGCAGATGAAGAGCAGTTATTTGTTACAACGCCTGCATATATGGACGATGAAGCAAACTTGACTGACGTATTTCAAGGTCAATCACCATACGGCCTGTAATTTTACCTTGTTCCATTTCAGTAAAAATCGCATTAATGTCTTTCAGTGGGCGCTTAGTGACTTTAGGCACAACTTTACCTTCAGCGGCAAATTGGAAGGCCTCTTTTAAATCTTCACGTGTGCCGACTAAAGAACCCACCACTTGAATACCATCAAGCACTAAACGTGGAATATTTAAGTCCATAGACTCAGGCGGTAAACCAACAGCAACCAAACGCCCACCTGCACGTAGACAATCTACTGCAGCGTTAAATGCAGAGCGAGCTACAGCAGTGACAACCGCAGCATGAGCACCTCCGCATTTTTCTTGCATGATTTTGGCGGCATCTTCTTGTATTGGGTTAATGACTAAATCTGCACCCATAGATTTTGCCAATTCAAGTTGTGACTCATTGACATCTATAGCAACTACTTTGGCATTAAAGACATTTTTTGCATATTGTAATGCTAAGTTACCCAAGCCACCTAAGCCGTAAATGGCAATCCATTGACCGGGTTTAATCTCAGAGACCTTAACGGCTTTATAGGTTGTTACCCCTGCACATGTGATACTGCTTGCAGCAGCAGGGTCTAAATTGTCTGGTACTTTTACTGCATAGTCAGCAACGACAATACATTCTTGTGCCATGCCACCGTCGACAGAGTAGCCTGCATTTTTCACATTTCGGCAGAGTGTTTCATTGCCACTATTGCAGTATTCACAGTGGCCACAACCTTGAAAAAACCATGCCACACTGGCGCGATCACCGACTTTAAGTGAAGTTACACCTGAGTATACTTCTTTGACAATACCAATGCCTTCATGCCCTAAAGTTGTGCCTGTGACATCACCAAAATGTCCTTCTTTAACGTGTAAGTCGGTATGGCATACCCCGCAACTCCATACTTAAAAGTGCTTCACCGTACTGTAAAGGACGTAGTTTTTTATCTTGAATGTCTACACCATGATCTTTTTTCACAACTGCTGCTTTCATGAGTTTGCTCCAATTTACGTGTAATAAATTAACCCTGTTGCCGGTGCTATTTTGTTTTGTCTATGCATTTTAAATCTTTGTTGGCAACAGCTTTATATTACTCCCCTTACTTAAAAAATGAGGGTGTTTTTTTAATTTTTTAAGCTATTTTTAAGGCGTGAAAAATGGTATAATTAGCATATTGAATCCCGTGATTTTTAGTCGGGATTTTATTGTTATATGTTTGTTTTTTAATAAAAATATAAATTAAATATAGAGTGTATTAAAAGCCTTTGGGGTTTACCTAAAAATGATTACTTTTATTGTTGTGCTATGCATATTGTGAGGGATGTGTCAGAAGCAAAAAAATGCTTATATATTTGGTGACTGTGTTTTTAGATCTAAGGATTTATTGGTTTGAGTGACGGTAAAGGATTGGTCATTTATTAATATTTTCTGGTTCACTTGAGCTGTATCTAATAGCGGATACAGTTGAATATCAATTAATAGGTCATTTTCAGTATCGATCCAAATCCGATTTGTATAAACCTGACCCTGATGATCTGTGAAAGACTCTTCAATGCACTGTAGTTGCAACAGGTTAAGGTTTTCTGATTGTAAAAAGATAGATGAGTTGAACATCAAGTACCTAATAATTAAAGATATGAAGGCAGATTCTATTATTTCATTGGGGTACTGACAAAATGAATATTCTATTTTTTGTTACAAGTGGGCAATATTTGTAAGCCATGGCTTACAAATATTGCTTATTTTTCAAGCTTGTGGTTTGATTGTTGAGTAAGATGCTTTCAACTTTTTGTAAATTTAAACATACTCTACAAATCTGATCTGGATGATTAATGTGAAATTGCATTTTTTATGTTATTCGAGCATTCGTACAGGAAATCATGAAAATTTATTGGATGAAATTTCTGATATTTTAACAGTGGCACATACATTTAATAAAAAGCATCGGATCACAGGGGTATTATATTATTCACAAGGACAATTTTTTCAATATATTGAAGGTCTTGAGCAAGTCATTGAAGACCTATTCGACCATATTGCCGTAGATTCAAGGCATCACTATATTCACTATTACGGTACATTTCCAACAAGCGAGCGTCGCTTTAAAGATTGGTCTATGAAATACGTTCAAGACAACTCCCAAGTAAGTATGCTTTTTGAGCAACGAAAAAAATCCCTAATCCTCTTTGATCATTTAAGTGAAAATAGCCTCATGAAATTGATAGATGATTTAATGAATACTGATGAAACGACTCGCTAATCAAATATTATTCGGTATATTTGATGGCAGAAAAATAATGGTATTTGATTGCTTATTACACCTTTTTTATAGGGGTTACGACACAAGTGAAAATTAAATATTGTTATTTTGGCTTGGTAAAGTTGAATGAAAAAGAGACATTAATTGATCATTTATTTTCTATTCAGAGACTGATTTTAAAGTTTTCACAGCAATACGAAATTAATGGTGTTTTTTACTATGCGCACCAATCTTTTTTTCATTGCCTTGAAGGCGATGCAGATGTCATTGATATTCTGCTCTCAAAGTTAGAACAATTACAAATACTGTATTCCTGTAAGCATGTAAATGCAGTAGACACCGTGAGTTACAGTTCATGGAGTATGCGATATGTTACGAAAGACTCTGAAATATTTGAATTCTTAAAAGCAAGAAATTTAAATAAGTTTCAGCCACTAGCGCTTGATTCAAGCGATCGTGAAAAGCTCGTGACAGTGATTGAAGCTCAGTATACAACTAATAAAGTAAAATCCAAAAAAGGTTATAAAGTCAGAGGCTATAAAGCGTATTAACATGATTTTTAATATGTATGCCCTAAGTGTTCAAGCAACAAAGCCCTTTATTGAGTTAAGTTTATAAAGGGCTTTGTTTAAATAGTCACTCGTGAAATTGAATGAGTTAAGCTGTTTTGAGTTGTGTGATGAGTTGTTCTGGCGACATTGTTTCATGTCCAATCAGGGTGCTTAAATCATCTGATTCACTATACATGCCACCAAAGGTTGCTTGTACATCTGCATCTACAATCACATCAACTAAACCTTGTGGTAATCCAGCCTCACTGAGCGCATGGCTATAGTCTGTTGCTGTTAAGTTAATGTATTCGACAGTGGTGTTATATACCGTACTGATGGTTTGCGCCAATTCACTTAAAGTAAAAGCAGCTGATCCCGCAAGTTCATAGGTTGGGTTGTTTGATGGTGCATTGATTAATACATTGGCTGCAGCTTGTGCATAGTCTTGGCGTGAAGCCGCCCTAATTCTACCAATGCCTGCTGCACCATAAAGTTTTCCTTCAGAAACGATATGTGCAAGGTTGCCTAAATAGTTTTCGATGTACCAGTTATTACGTAGAAAAGCATATGCTAGCCCACTGTTTTGAATGATTTCTTCAGTGGCTTTGTGTTCAGTGGCTAAGCCAAGTGCACTGGTATCTGCATGTAATAGACTGGTATAGGCAACATACGGTACAGATGCTTTTACAGCGGCACTTATCACAGCCTGATGTTGTGGCACACGTTGCCCAACTTCACTGCCTGAAATCAGTAATAGGCGATCTACCCCTTCTAACGCAGGCTGTAAAGTCTCTATTTGGTTATAGTCAAATAGACGTACTTCAATGCCTTGGTCTGCAAAGTGTTCGGCTTTATGTGTATCACGCACTAAAGCAATAATATTTTTTGTAGGAATCTGTTGGCTTAAAGCCTGAATAACCAAAGTGCCGAGTTGACCTGTTGCACCTGTAACTGCAATTTTCATATAAACCTCTTGTGAAATGATGGGGTATTTACTGCACAAGATTTATGCTATGCTATTTACTAACTAAATGTAAGTACTTACCTAAAAGTAAGTATTGTAAAAAGGTAAATTATGTCAGCAACGCCATTAAAAGGTTATGTATTGTCAAGCCAATGTCCCTCTCGGCAGATTTTAGAGCACTTGACCAGTAAATGGTCGGTACTGATTTTACGTTGCCTAAGTCAACATCATGTATTGCGATTTAGTCAGTTGAAGCATCATATTGATGGCGTGAGTGAAAAAATGCTGTCACAAACTTTAAGAATGTTAGAGCAAGATGACTTTATTACACGTAAAGTCTATGCAGAAATTCCACCAAAAGTAGAATACCGCCTGACTGAGCTTGGGCAACAAGCGGCAGAAAAAATAGACCATTTGGTGTTTTGGATTGAAGAGAATCTTGAGGATATTTTAGCAAGTCGTCAGCAAGCACCATAAAAGTGACAGATTTTGTGTTGGTGTTGGTATATAGCACTCAAATAGATATATTTTAGCCATGAGAATGTATTGAGTGCTATTTTAGTGCGTTGAGGTGAGTCGTAATGGCTCCTTTTTTAGATTCATTTAAATTGCTTTATAAAAAGACGATGGAATCTCATCATCATTGCGTTCTATTTTTAATGATAAAAATAAATATCAATAATTTATTGTTTGTGTCTGCTGGGTTTTAAGGTCATGGCATGCTTATTGCTTACTAGTGAATATCTCTTTTTTCACTGTCACATACGCTTGGGGTCATTATGCTTAAACCTTCTTCTTTGTTGTTAGCACTTTCCGTTCTCACATCTGTGGCAGTGGTTCCAACATTTGCCAATGCCGATGCACTTGCAGATATTAAAAAGTCTGGTGTGATTAAAGTTGCGATTCCACAAGACTATCCGCCGTTTGGTTCGGTGAGTAAAGACTTACAAGCACAAGGTTACGACATTGATGTTGCAAAACTTATTGCCCAATCTTTAGGGGTGAAATTGGTGTTAGTCCCTGTGACCAGTGCAAACCGTATTCCATTTTTAACCACGAAAAAAGTAGACCTTGTGATTTCAAGTTTGGGTAAAACACCTGAGCGTGAGCAAGTGATTGACTTTGTGGGCCCATATGCACCGTTTTACTTAGGGGTTTTTGGACAAAAAAATGAATCTGTAAAATCTTTGGCTGAGCTTGCAGGTAAAACAGTTGGTGTGACTCGTGGTGCGATTGAAGATATTGAGCTGACTAAACTTGCACCTGCATCAACCACCATTAAACGCTTTGAAGACAATAACTCAACCATTTCATCGTTTTATTCAGGTCAGGTGAACTTAATTGCAACAGGTAACGTGGTTGCGGGTACACTCAGCAAAAACTTTACTAAAAAACCACTAGATACCAAATTTATTATTAAAAACTCGCCGTGTTACATTGGTTTAAATAAAGGTGAACCTGAGTTACACAATAAAATTAATGCCATTATTAGTACTGCAAAAAGCAACGGTCAGCTGAACCGCATTTCTGTGCAATGGTTGAATGCACCACTACCAAAACAGTTTTAATGATCGCATTGTGACCAATATGTAGAAGAGGGTGTAATGGCGTATCAGTTTGATTTTTCGAGTGTATTGCCTTATAGCGATATGATTGTTGCAGGTTTAGGTCGCACACTTGTGCTCACGGTCGTGGGTACGGTGTTTGGTTTGGCCTTAGGTATTTTTGCAGGGGCATGTCGTGCATGGAAAGTACAGCCATTGAGTGCAATTTTTCGTGTGTATGTTGAACTGATTCGTAATACACCTTTTTTAGTACAGTTGTTTTTCATCTTTTTTGGTTTACCTGCCGTTGGTGTGACCATGAATGCATGGACTGCTTCTATTTTGGCGATGGTGATTAATTTAGGTGCATACAGTGCAGAAATTGTACGTGCTGGTATACAAGCAACCGCCAAGGGGCAAATAGAGGCTGCTGAGTCATTGGCAATGACCCGCTTTCAAGTATTGCGGTATGTGGTTTTACCACCATCGCTTGGGCGAGTTTGGCCTGCATTATGTAGTCAAATTATTATTGTCATGCTTGGCTCATCTGTGTGTTCACAGATTTCCATGGAAGATTTAACCTTTGTGGCTAACTTTATTCAGTCACGTAATTTCCGCAGTTTTGAAATTTATATTGTGATTGCGGTGTTGTATCTGATGCTGTCTATCATCATTCGTGCCTTACTTTTACGTTTAGGTCGCATCTGTTTCAAAGGGAGTGACAGTGTATGATGATGCAAGAATTTACCCTTTGGGACATTATTCATAACCTACTCAATGGTTTTGGTTGGTCATTGGTGTTGTCTTTGATGGTGTTTGTACTTGGTGGGCTATGTGGGCTCTTGGTACTGATGTTACGCATTAGCAACGACCGTATCTTACAAAAAATTGCGATTGTTTATATTGAGTTCTTTCAGGGTACGCCGTTATTGGTACAACTTTTCATGACCTTTTTTGGTTTGGCACTTTTAGGTTTTGATACTTCTGCTTGGGTGGCGGCATCATTTTCATTGACTGCGTATGCGGCGGCTTATTTTGCAGAAATTTGGCGTGGTTGTGTACAGTCTGTACCTGTGGGGCAGTGGGAAGCTGCCAGTAGCTTGGCACTTACTCGCTTTCAACAGTTTCGTTATGTAATCTTGCCACAAGCACTACGTATTGCGATTGCACCGACGGTCGGTTTTTCTGTGCAAATTGTTAAAGCCACCGCAGTGACCTCAATTATTGGCTTTACTGAACTGACTAAAACAGGGTCTATTTTAGCGAATGCCACATTTGAGCCATTTTTAGTCTTTGGCTTAGTGGCTGTGGGTTACTTTATTTTATGTTTCCCATTGTCTGCACTCGCATCTTATCTTGAGAAAAAACTTCATGGCACTACTTCACATACATAATTTACATAAGCACTTTGGTGAAAACCATGTTTTAAAAGGCATAGATCTAGATGTAGAAGCAGGGTCTGTGGTGTCTATTATTGGGCGTAGTGGCTCGGGCAAGTCAACCTTATTACGTTCAATTAATGGTTTAGAAACCATTGATAAAGGCTACATTCAAGTCGATGGTACGGTGTTAGATGTCGACCGTACAGACTTAAGAGAATTACGCTTAAAAGTTGGCATGATTTTTCAGCAGTTTAATTTATTTCCACATTTAAGTGTGGTGCAAAATGTCATGCTTGCAGTACAAGTGGTGAAAAAAGTAGACAAAGCCACCACCCATGCTTTGGCATTAACCATGCTAGACAAAGTGGGTCTAAAAGCCAAAGCAGATGCTATGCCAAGCCAACTGTCTGGTGGGCAACAACAACGTGTTGCGATTGCTCGGGCACTTGCCATGTCACCAAAAATTTTATTGTGTGATGAAATTACCTCTGCACTTGACCCCGAGCTAGTCAATGAAGTGTTGGCCGTAGTACGTGACTTGGCACATGAGGGCATGACTTTAATTATGGTCACTCACGAAATGCGTTTTGCTCGAGATGTTGGTGACTACTTATTGTTTATGCATGAGGGACGTGTACATGAGTACGGCAATGCCAAGACCTTATTTGCTGAACCACAAACCGAAGAGTTACGCTCATTTATTCGTATGACGCAAGGCTAAAAGACCTGCTTAAAAGCAATGAAACAATATTGCTTTTAAGCACCTTTCAGTAAATTTTTTACAATTTCAAAAGCGGGCGAAAGTAGATTTCGGCTCGTATAAAATAAATACAATGGTGGTAAAGAAATACAGTACTCGGGCATTAAACGTTGCACCTGACCCGACTCAATGGCTTGTTTTGCAAGATCATACGGCAAATAACTAATTCCACAGCCTTGTATGGTCGCATCTAACATCTGCTCTAAATCATTCATAATTAATTGTGCTTTGCCTTTGAAGAAAATATGTTTTTTAGCAACATTTAACTCCCAAGGCATAATGGCATTTTCAGTCATTAATTGAATATAAATACATCGGTGTGACTGTAAATCACTTATATTTTTTGGCACGCCATGCAAATTTAAATAACTAGGCGAGGCCAATAGTACAAACTCAATTTCTTGGCTGATTGGAAAAGCGACCATATCTTTTTCGACCAAACGTCCCACACGTACGCCTGCATCATAGCCTTCTTTGGCAATATCAATACGTCTATTTTCAGACACAAGTGCTAAGCAAATATCTGGGTACTGATGAATCAGTGGTTCGAGTTTTGGCCATAAATGATATTTAATGGTGTAGCTGTCGGCTGAAATACGTACATGCCCACTGGGCTGATTTTTCATAAGGCTGAGTTGTTCTAAGCCTTGTTGAATATGCTTAATGTTTTGATCGATGCGTTCAAATAACTGCTCACCTGCCTGAGTTAGTCGTAAGCTACGGGTTGTTCGGTGAAATAACTTGAGCCCGATACTTTGTTCTAGGTGTTGAATACTTTGGCTGACTGCAGACTGTGTAATGCCAAGTTTTGTAGCAGTACGCGTGAAGTTTTGTTGATGTACCACTTCGCTAAAGATATTCAGATCATTTAAATTTACTTTCATAATTCATAAGAAATACTAATGGATGCTATTGAACTATAGCATCTAATCAATGAAATAAAATCTTGCTATTTTGTATTTAAGCCATAAAACAGATACAGGAGTCACACATGAACAATGTAAAAATACAAGCACCCTATTGGACGATTGCAGCAAATATCTATTATCCACCACAGTTTGATGCGAGCCAAAAATATCCAGCAATTATTGCAGCGCATCCGATTGGTAGTTGCAAAGAGCAAACCTCAGGGCAGATCTATGGTCAGGCTTTAGCTGAATCTGGTTTTGTTGTGATTGCCTTCGATGCAAGCTTTCAAGGCCAAAGTGGTGGTGAGCCACGATTTGTAGAAAACCCTACATTAAGAGTTGAAGATTTTAGAATAGTGACAGACTACCTTGTCACGCTTGATTATGTAGATGAACATAAAATTGGCGTACTTGGGATTTGTGGCGGTGGTGGTTATGCATTGAATGTGGCTTTAACCGAAAAGCGTATTAAAGCGGTAGCAACAGTAGATGCGGTGAACTTTGGCCGTTTATCTCGAGAAGCTTTTAGCGGTTGGGATCCACTCACTAAGCTAGAGCAAATTGCGACCCAACGCACAGCAGAAGCACGTGGTCAATGCCCTCGTGTAGATGATTTACTTCCACCATCTGTTGCTGATGCAAAAGCAGCAGGTTTGACAGACATTGATGTACTCGAAGCAACAGATTACTACAAAACTGCACGTGGGCAGTCACCACAAGGTCAGGCCAAAGTATTATTCTCACAGTCGGCTGTTTCAATCGGGTGGGACGCATTTCATTTGGCAGAAGTATTACTTACACAACCACTGCTAATCATTGCAGGAGATCGTGTGGGTGGTTTTGGTGCTTACCGAGACAGTTTAGAAATTTATGGCCGTGCATGTTCAAAGCAAAAAGAACTCTTTATTTTAGAAAATACATCACATTATGCCTTATACGATCAAGACAAGCCTGTGACAGAGGCTTTAGAAAAACTGATTCCTTTTTATCAAAAAAAATTGTAAGTCACAGGGTATATTCAGAGGTTAATACAGATGAAAACAGTTCGCTTTTTAAATACAAATGGTCAAAATATTACCATTGCAGCCAATATTTATTATCCAACATCATTTGATGCCAGTAACAAGTATCCTGCTATTGTTGTTACCCACCCAGGTGGTGGTGTGAAAGAACAGACTGCAGGAGTCTATGCAGAAAAACTGGCACAGCATGGTTTTGTAACCATTGCTTTTGATGCGTCGTATCAGGGCGAAAGCACAGGTTTTCCACGCCAACTTGAAAATCCATATGTACGCACTGAAGATATTAGTGCCGTGATTGACTACCTTAGCACGCTTGATTATGTCGATGCCGAGCATATTGGGGCGATGGGGATTTGTGCAGGGGGTGGCTATACTGCCAATGCAGCAATCAATGATCGCCGTATTCAAGCTATTGCAACGATTAGTGCTGTGAATATTGGCGCAATGTTCCGTAATGGTTGGGATAATAATGTTGAAGACCAAGATGCTTTAGCTTATATACAAGCCGGTTCAAACATACGTAGTGCAGATATCAAAAGTGGTGAGTTTGCACAGATGCCACTTGCACCAAGCAATGAAGCAGATGCACCGAATGAAGAACTACGCCAAGCGTGGGAGTATTATCATACCTCACGTGCACAGCATAAAAATGCACCAGGTTATGCCACTATGCGAAGTTTAACGCAATTAATTGCTTATGATGCATATAACAAAGCTGAAGCATTTTTAACTCAGCCTATATTGGCAATTGCAGGTGCAAAAGCGGGCAGCAAATGGATGAGTGAGGACTTGATTGTACGTGCGGCAAGCTCGGAAAAAAGTCTTTATGTGATTGAAGATGCAAATCATATGCAGTTATATGATGTTGCGATGTATGTTGAAAATGCAGTATCACAACTGAGCATATTTTTTAACAGTACCTTTAATAATGCTTTAGTTAAAGTATGGCCATCAATATAGATGGTCATACTTTTTTAGTGGGTCATCACGAAGAGCAATAAGAACCTATAGGGTTGGAACTTTTAGTATTTGAGTGAAATTGAAATCACAAATACTTTACCTTAAACCGCTTTCATTTTTATTTCGTATACGATATATTAAAATTAATCTTAAAAAGGACACAACAATGAATAATATTTTTACAGGTACTATCCCAGCCCTTATGACGCCATGCACAGCAGATCGTCAGCCAGATTTTGATGCTTTGGTAAAAAAAGCCAAGCAACTGATTGAAGCAGGCATGAGTGCAGTGGTGTATTGCGGTTCAATGGGGGATTGGCCACTTTTAACAGAACAACAACGCCAAGAAGGGGTGGCACGTTTGGTTGAAGCAGGGATTCCAACCATTGTGGGTACAGGTGCAATTAACAGTAAAGAAGCGGTTTCACATGCAGCTCACGCACAAAAGGTGGGTGCACAGGGTTTAATGGTGATTCCTCGTGTATTGTCACGTGGTAGCTCACCTGCAGCACAAAAAGCCCACTTTTCGGCAATCTTAGCGGCGGCACCCAATATTCCTGCGGTGATTTACAACAGCCCATATTATGGCTTTGCAACACGTGCAGATTTATTTTTTGATTTACGCACAAGCTTTCCAAACTTGATTGGTTTTAAAGAATTTGGTGGGGCTACCGATATGCGTTATGCCTCAGAATTTATTACCTCACAAGATGATGTCACGCTTATGGCAGGTGTAGACACACAAGTGTTTCATGGCTTTGTGAACTGTAATGCTACAGGAGCAATTACAGGGATTGGTAATGCCTTACCAAAAGAAGTGTTGCACTTGGTAGAACTGAGTAAAAAAGCTGCTGAAGGTGATGCGTTAAGCTACAGATTGGGGCAAGAATTATCTGTCGCTTTAAATGTGCTTTCATCATTTGATGAAGGTTGTGACTTGGTATTGTATTACAAATATTTATTGGTACTTAATGGCGATACCGAGTACGAGCTACACTTTAACGAAACAGATAAATTAAGTGAATCACAGCGTAAATATGCCGAGCAACAATATAAGCAATTCCGTGTTTGGTATAAAAATTGGATTGCAGAACAATAAACATATCTCATACTTTAAAGGTATATATACACGCATATCTTTAAAGTGAACGTCTTTTATCTTCAATATTTAAACATACAGGTGTTACATGACTTTAACGGGTGAAATGCAAATTGGTCAGCAACGTGTTGCAGGTACAGGTGAAGCAATTCAGGCGGTAAATCCAGCAAATAATCAAAGACTTGAGCCTACTTATTTGGGTGGAAATAAAGATCATGTAGACCATGCATGTACCTTTGCATGGCAAGCATTTGATGACTACCGTACTCGACCATTTGAGCAACGTGCTGTTTTTTTAGAAACCATTGCCACAGAAATTGAAGCACTTGGTGATGTACTTATTGAACGGGCTATGCTTGAGTCGGGGTTGCCTCGTGCGAGATTGGAAGGCGAGCGGGGACGTACCTGTGGGCAATTACGCTTATTTGCTAAAACAGTTCGTGATGGACATTGGTTAGATGTACGTATTGACCATGCACTGCCTGATCGTGCTCCATTGCCTCGAGCAGACTTACGCCAACAACATATTGCACTTGGGCCTGTTGCTGTGTTTGGCGCAAGTAACTTTCCTTTAGCATTTTCTGTGGCAGGCGGTGACACTGCATCTGCACTGGCGGCGGGTTGCCCTGTAGTTGTCAAAGCCCATAGTGCCCATCCTGGTACAAGTGAGCTTGTAGGAAAAGCCATTCAAAATGCTGTAAAAATCTGTGCTTTGCCTGAAGGTGTATTTTCCCTGCTATTTGGTGCAGGTGCGATTGTGGGGTCAAGCCTAGTGCAACATCCTGCGATTAAAGCTGTTGGCTTTACAGGCTCGCGCCAAGGTGGAACGGCATTGGTACAACTTGCGCAGCAACGTAAAGAGCCGATCCCTGTATATGCAGAAATGAGTTCAATTAACCCAGTCTATTTATTACCTAACGCTTTAAGTACAGATCCTGCCCAATTGGCTCAGGCTTTTGTGTCTTCACTTGCCATGGGTGCAGGTCAGTTTTGTACCAACCCCGGTTTAGTGATTGCCCTAGAAAGTGATGCATTAACACAGTTTAAAGACGTTGCAAAACAACGTTTGGCACATGTTCAACCACAAACCATGCTTACCGCAGGTATTTGCACAGCATTTGAGAAAAATATTGCCTTGGTGACTGAGCAAAGCAATGCTGAAATACTTGCAATAGGTACAAATCAAAGTGAGCATCAAAATCAGTGCATCGGGCGTTTATTTGCAGTCAAAGCAAATGAGTTTTTAAGTAATGATGTGCTACAAACTGAAATGTTTGGTGTGGCTTCCATTATTGTGAGCTGTGACAGTCTTGAGCAAGTGAAACAGGTGACGGAACATTTAGAAGGGCAGTTAACAGCAACCTTACATATGCAACCGCAAGATACTGCTTTTGCACAAGCGTTATTGCCAATTTTAGAGCGTAAAGTCGGGCGTATTTTAGTGAATGGTTGGCCAACAGGGGTAGAGGTGTGTGATGCTATGGTGCATGGTGGGCCGTATCCATCAACCTCAGATTCCCGCACGACTTCTGTGGGTACAGGGGCAATTTCTCGCTTCTTACGCCCTGTATGCTATCAAAACTTTCCTGAAGACTTATTGCCAACTGCTGTTCAGTCAGATAATCCGCTCGGGTTCATACGTTTGATCGATGGTCAAAAAGAATAAAAATATTATGCGTACCTATGTTTTTTGAAGCATAGGTATTTTTTATGTCTTATTGTTGAGATGACTTGCTTAAAATATCACTGTAGTCAATATAAAAATAAAACAAGGAGTAAATTGATCTCTTGAGACTTAAGTCTATAGTGATAATGGTTGGCACATAAATTGCTCAAGCCAGTATATAAAGCGATCATATACTGGAGTACAACATGCGCTTGACGCAAAATATTTTATCTAAGAGTTTATTGGCAGTAACAATTCTTGGGGGTATTGCATTAACAGGTTGTTCAAAACCTGCCGAAGCACCTGCAGAAAGTAAGCCTACACCTGCGGCATCTGAGGCGAAAACAACTACACCAAGTGGCGATACCATTAAAGTGGGTATTTTGCACTCATTGTCAGGTACGATGGCCATTTCAGAGACCTCTTTAAAAGATACCGCACTCATGACCATTAATGAAATTAATGCCAAAGGTGGTGTGTTAGGTAAAAAACTAGAACCAGTTGTGGTTGACCCTGCATCGAACTGGCCATTGTTTGCTGAAAAAACCCGTCAGCTGATTACTCAAGACAAAGTGGCTGTCATTTTTGGGTGTTGGACATCGGTATCTCGTAAGTCAGTATTGCCTGTGGTTGAAGAGCTCAATGGCTTACTGTTTTACCCTGTGCAGTATGAGGGTCAAGAGCAATCTAAAAACATTTTCTATACTGGTGCTGCACCAAACCAACAAGCCATTCCTGCGGTGGAATACCTCATGAGTGACGAGGGTGGTAAAGCTCAGCGCTTTGTTTTATTGGGTACAGACTATGTTTACCCACGTACCACCAATAAGATTTTACGTGCATTCTTAAAGTCAAAAGGCGTGTCTGATGCAGACATCATGGAAGAATACACGCCGTTTGGTCACAGTAACTATCAAACCATTGTGGGTAATATTAAGAAATTTGCTGCAGGTAAAAAGACGGCGGTGATTTCGACCATTAATGGTGACTCAAACGTACCATTCTACCGTGAGTTGGGCAACCAAGGTATTAAAGCGTCAGATATTCCTGTCATGGCATTCTCTGTGGGTGAAGAAGAATTACGTGGTATAGACACCAAGCCATTGGTCGGTCATTTGGCATCTTGGAACTACTTCATGTCGGTGAAAAACCCTGTCAATGCAGACTTTATTGGCAAAATGAAGCAATATGCAGTGCAATATAAATTGCCAAATGCAGATAAATTGGTGACCAATGATCCAATGGAAGCAACCTATGTTGGTATTAACATGTGGAAGCAAGCTGTTGAAAAGGCAGGCACAACAGATGTAGATAAAGTGCGTGATGCAATGGCCGGTCAAACCTTTAATGCACCGTCTGGTTATACTTTGAAAATGGATGAGAAAAATCATCACCTTTATAAGCCAGTCATGATTGGTCAGATTCGTGCAGATGGTCAATTTGATGTGGTATATAAATCACCAACCACGATCGAAGCACAACCGTGGAGTACTTATATTCCTAAGTAAATCAGTTGATTAAAGCCCATTACTTTATGTGATGGGCTTTTTCTTAGCTGTTTGATGGGCATATAAAAGAGGAGTACTGCCGATGTCAGTAAAAACAAGCGTTGCAACCATTTTCATGTTGTTGGCACAACTGTGTTGTCTTCAGTATGTGTATGCAGAGTCGACCACCAATACAAGTAATGGGCAACAGGTGATCTCTGCTGACGATGCAATTCAAAAGTTTGTGAAAGCAAACTTTTCTGAACGCCGTAATATGCTGAATCAGTGGACAGCAAGCACAGAACAACTTGAAAAATTGGCAGATTATTTAGAAAAAGAACAGCTCTACACAGACAGTGCAGGGCACACCTACATTATGAAGTCTGCAGATGAAGTGTTTAGCTATCCGCAAGATCAGCAAGTGAAACCTATACCTGCTGACTTAAATCAAGTGACTTTGGTCAATACCTTACAAAAAGCGTTAAGTTTTGGTTTAGCCAAAGCAAAATTAAAATCAGACAGCACATCACAACGTTTAAAAGCCATTGATATCTTAGAGTCAAATGTGAGTGAACTTGACCCCAATATGGTCAATCAACTGTATGCACATGAGTCAAATGATCAGGTGAAAAACCGTTTCTTGCTTCTCAAAGCCAGAATGGATTTGTCGAGTACAGATGTAAAAACCAAAATACAGGCCGCAGACATACTCAAAGCCTCTAATCGCCCAGATGTATTGGCAGATATTGACCAGCAGTTAAGCCAAACGCCGTTAGATGCACAGCTAAAACAAGCCCTTGAGCAAGCGAAAAAAGATATTGCATGGCGTTTAAAAATGAGTGAGTGGAGCGGTTATGTGTTCTCTGGAGTGAGTACCGCCAGTATTTTACTGCTTGCTGCATTAGGCCTTGCCATTACCTATGGTCTGCTTGGGGTCATTAATATGGCACATGGTGAATTGATCATGATTGGTGCATATACCACCTATGTGGTGCAAGGTTTATTTAAAACTTATTTGTCACACTATATGGATTGGTACTTAATTGCTGCTATTCCTGCTGCATTTTTGGTCAGTGCCTTGGTTGGTATGTTGATTGAACGCACCGTGATTCGTCCGCTCTATGGTCGTCAGCTTGAAACATTATTAGCTACCTTTGGGGTGAGCCTGATTTTAATGCAGTTGGTGCGGATGATTTTTGGGGCACAAAATGTCGAAATTTCTAATATCTCGTGGTTGTCTGGTGGGTGGTCAATTACGCCATCACTGATTTTACCGTATAACCGTATTGCGATTATTGGCTTTACAGTGGCTATTTTATTGTTGCTTTTATATGTACTGAATAAAACCCGTTTTGGTTTGTTTATTCGTGCTGTGACACAAAATCGCCAAATGGCACGAGCTGTGGGTATTCGTTCGGCTCGTATAGACATGATGGCCTTTGGTTTAGGCTCAGGTTTGGCAGGCCTTGCAGGCTGCGCTTTGGCACAGGTAGGTAATGTTGGCCCAGATTTGGGGCAAAATTATATTATTGATGCCTTTTTAGTGGTCGTTGTTGGTGGTGTGGGTCAAGTATGGGGCGCGGTGTTGGCAGCACTTGGTTTAGGTGTGAGTGGTACGGTGCTCGAAATCGGTTTGGGTGCAGTATTGGCAAAAATTATTTTATTGGTGCTTGTTGTGTTGTTTATTCAAAAACGCCCGCAAGGTTTATTTGCCATTAAAGGCCGTTTTGTGGAGTAATTTATGAAAATTCAAGCATTACTTTCAGACCGCCCAGTCAGTGCAGTACTGATTGCACTGTGTTTTGCAGTGTTACTGCTTTTACCGTGGCTACATGTGCTGTCGCCAAGCTCAAGCTTTTATTTGTCAGCCTATTGGGTGACTTTACTTGGCAAAATTATGTGTTTGGCACTGGTGGCGTTAGCCCTCGATTTGGTGTGGGGTTATGCAGGCATACTCAGTTTAGGGCATGGTTTGTACTTTGCTTTGGGTGGCTATGCGTTTGGTATGTACCTCATGCGTCAGTCATCGGGCGATCAGTTGCCTGACTTTATGCGTTTTTTGAGTTGGACCGAACTGCCGTGGTATTGGGTCGGTAGCAACCATTTTTTATGGGCGATGTTTTTGGTGGTCGCAGTGCCCGGTCTTGTGGCACTGATTTTCGGCTTCTTTGCCTTTCGTTCGAAAATTAAAGGTGTGTATTTTTCGATTATTACCCAAGCCATGACATTTGCTGCCGCGTTATTATTTTTCCGCAATGAAACAGGTTTTGGTGGTAACAATGGCTTTACTGGTTTTAAAACCATTTTAGGTTTTGATATTACTTCTGCACCTATGCGTGCGACCTTATGCTCACTTACTGCATTGGTATTGTTGCTGTGTTTTATTGGTTTACGTAGTTTAATGAACCGACCGTATGGCCGTGTGTTGGGTGCGATTCGTGACAGTGAAAACCGTTTGCAGTATTTAGGCTATCGTACTTTATGGTACAAGCTGTCTGCTTGGATTTTATCGGCAGTGATTGCAGGTATTGCAGGAGCATTGTATGTACCACAGGTGGGGATTATTAACCCGAGTGAAATGAACCCTGTGAACTCGATTGAGATTGCTGTATGGGTTGCATCGGGTGGTCGTGGCACACTCATTGGGCCAATTTTAGGTGCAGGGATCATCAATGGCATGAAAACCTATTTTACCGTGGCGTACCCAGAAGCATGGTTACTCATTTTAGGTGCATTGTTCATTGTGGTTACCATCTTTTTACCCAAAGGCATTATTGGTTTATTTGAGCGTTTTAAAAAGGGAGACCGCTAATGTCAAATATAGAAAAAGACATCGAACATGGTGGTCAAGTTGGTGAGAATTACGCTCGCCCGAAACAAACGGGGCCTGACTTCACCCATGGCGTGGCATTATATTTAGAAAATGTCAGTGTGTGGTTTGATTCATTTCGTGCTTTAAATGACTTATCGCTATACATTCAAGAAGGTGAGTTACGCTGTATTATTGGCCCTAATGGGGCAGGTAAAACCACACTGATGGATGTGATTACAGGAAAAACACGCCCAACAGAAGGCAGCGCTTTTTTTGGACAAAATTATAACTTAGCCAAAATGAGTACAGAGCAAATTGCAGAGTCTGGTATTGGGCGAAAATTTCAAAAACCAACTGTATTTGAAAATTTTACTGTCATGGAAAATTTACTCTTAGCAGCACCTAAAGATAAGCGGGTGAAGAAAAGTTTATTTCGTAAGCTCAGTGCAGATGCACAACTGGCATTAGATGAGTCCTTACAACAAATCCGCTTGCAAGAGTTTATTCACAAGCCTGCAGGGCTGTTATCACATGGCCAAAAGCAGTGGTTGGAAATTGGTATGTTGCTGATGCAGCGCCCAAAACTCATTTTACTCGATGAACCTGTGGCAGGTATGACCGATGCCGAAACAGAACGGACCGCAGAGTTGTGTTTAGAGCTGAAAAAAAATCACACTTTGGTGGTGGTTGAGCATGACATGAGTTTTATTGACACCATTAGTGAAAAAGTGACCGTACTTGCACAAGGGGCAATTCTTGCCGAAGGCACGTTGGCTGAAGTTCAAGCCAATGAAGATGTCATTGAAAAGTACTTAGGGCGTTAGGAGCGATCATGCTAGAAGTAAAACAAATTAACCAGTTTTATGGTGGGAGTCATATTTTAAGAGATGTCTCTTTTACTGCCCCGATTGGTGCGTGTTCTGTGGTTTTAGGCCGAAATGGTGTGGGTAAAACCACTTTTCTCAAGTGCTTGATGGGGATTTTACCCATTAAGTCGGGTGAAATATTACTTAATGGTAAAGACATTTCTAAAATGAGCCCTGAACAGCGTGTACGAGCAGGATTGGCGTATGTGCCACAAGGGCGTGATATTTTTTCAACACTCACGGTAGAAGAAAATATTTTAATTGGCATGGCTAAATTTTCAGGGGCAAAGACTAAAAAAGTGCCCAGCCATTTGTATGAAATTTTCCCTGTGTTAGATGAAATGAAGCACCGCCGTGGGGGAGATTTGTCCGGTGGGCAGCAGCAACAACTTGCCATTGCTCGGGCGTTGGCTTCTGAACCAAGTGTGCTGATTTTAGATGAGCCAACGGAGGGAATTCAGCCATCTATTATTAAAGACATTGGCCGAGTGATTCGAAAATTGGCAGACAATGGTGATATGGCGATTGTATTGGTAGAGCAATTTTATGACTTTGCCGAAGAAATTGCAGACCACTATACCGTCATGTCACGTGGGCAAGTGGTCGCAGAAGGTTTAGGTGCAGAGATGCCAGCCAAAGGTATTAAAGACTTAGTGGCGATTTAACTGAAGATGCCTATCCCATGCATAGGTTTGTTGGTTTAGAATGGTTCTGGCACACCGTCCATTCTAGTCAACAAATATGGCATGGGAATGTCTATTATCACTTGAATATTTTTGTCTATAGGTATTGGGCGACTCTTTTGTCCATTGTTTAAATGCTCTAAAGAAAGAGTTAACTTCTTGAAAGCCCAGTAAGAATGAAATTTCGTTGATACTGATTGGGGACTGTATTAAATAATACTGAGCAAGTTCTTTTCGGGTATCGTCTAATATGGTTTTGAAGTTGGTTTGTTCATCTGCAAGTAACCTTTGTAGTGAGCGTTTACTCAGTGCCAATCTTTGTGCAATTTCATCAATATGGGCGATTCCTGCGGGTAGACTTTCCAATAAAATGGCTTTAACTTTTTCATGTATTTTTACACGATGATCAAGCTCTGCGAGATTTTGTATTAAATGAGGCTCGAAAAAAGACCACATTTTTGAGTTAGATGTTAAAAAAGGTCGCTCAATGTCTGTGTTAAAGAAATGAATTGAAATAGATTGGCTTTTTTGGAGTTTTACACCTAAAAAGGCCTCATATTTTTCAGTATGATCGGGTAGCTTTGGTACGTAGATGGCTTTAGGAATAATATGAACACGGGTACATATCCGTGCTAATTGTATAAAAAAGACCAGTTCGGTGAGGATGAGGCTTTGGGGTACTTCTATATCTATATTGCAAAACTGAAGCTCTAAACATAATCTATTTTCATCTATATCTAGTTGTAATGCCATTGGCCCAACCAGACGTTTGAAATGTGATAATCGTTGCAATGCTATATTTAGATTTGGGCTGCAAATACAAGCAAATATGGCAGGATCAAAGAGTTCAACGGTAATCATTTGCCCGATTTTTAGTGCCAAGTGGTCAACCTTTGCCAAGGTCTCTATGGCTCGCCAAAAGTCAAAATATTGAGAGGCTGTTACACTGAACTCTTTGCGACTAAATGCATCTAAAGG
Source organism: Acinetobacter rathckeae (assembly GCF_015627125.1). Classification (GTDB taxonomy): domain Bacteria; phylum Pseudomonadota; class Gammaproteobacteria; order Pseudomonadales; family Moraxellaceae; genus Acinetobacter; species Acinetobacter rathckeae. Next base: position 87,707 of record NZ_VTDO01000004.1, read on the forward strand.
CAAGCCTGCTAGACGTAAAGCATCTTCAGGTTTGACTGAGAGGTCAATTAAAAATAATGCCCAGTTTGGTTGTAATATAAACTTTTCAGCATGCTTTATCATAATGCTTGACCTGATAATTTGAATATTATGAGATTTTTCTAGCCCGTTATTTAACGATAGACATCACCATTTTGTCGAAAATACGATCGCCAAACCATTTCCTAACAAAAATCATCAGCTTTGCATATTTTCCACCGACATAGCGTGTTTTTGGTGTATTGGCCTGTATTGCTTGCATAAACATATCTACGACGACTTGTACATCAGATAAATTTCCTTTTTCAACAGATTCATGTGTCGCATCTGCAACAGCATTTGCTATTTTACTGTAAGCACCTGACCCAGAACGTTCAAGCAGTGGTTTGACCATCACTGCTGCAAATTCGGTTGCAATCGCACCTGGTTCAATGACTACAACATCAATATTGAACGGGGCAAGCTCTAAGCGTAAGCAATCAGACCAACCCTCTACAGCATGTTTACTGGCATGGTACCAGCTACCCATTGGAGTATAAATTTTTCCTCCCATTGACGAAATGTTGATAATTCGTCCTTTGTTTTTATGACGCATGAAGGGAAGTACTTGTTGGGTTAAGTAAGCCATGCCAAATAAATTAACTTCAAATTGATAGCGAGCATCTGCAAGCGAGGTGTCTTCCATCGCACCATATAAGCCAAAACCTGCACAGTTCACCAATATATCTACGCCATGGCTGTGTTTTTCAATATGTTGTATGGTGTCGTCAATATCTTGTTGCTTGGTTATATCCATTTTTAACGTATGTGCACCAAGAGAAGCTAAATCTGCCATGGCATCTATACGTCGTGCGACAGCATATACGACCGCACCCTGATTAAGGAGTGCTTTTGTAAAAGCTTTTCCCATGCCTGACGAAGCACCTGTGATGAGTACAACTTGGCCTTTAACTTGATTCATTGTGATACCCTCTATCATGGTTATTTAATATTGCTTAAGTTTATTTTAGGATAAATCTATTGTTTTGGATGAATCGGATAATGACAAAGTATATTCAAATGACGACAAGTCATTAATAGCAATGTAGATTATTCTAGACAGAACGATGAACAGTATTTCTTACATTTTACCGTTTTAGCATTTATAAAAAAGAGTGCCTTTAATTTCCTAAAATATAAAGATAATCCCATAGCTTGTTCTTAAGCCATGGCAGATATGTTATGGCTCATGATTTACTCATAGGTACTATTTTGTGCATTATTTGCTCAGTTGGTGCTTTATTTTTATACATTGTATTTTTGTTTATAGAAATATTATTTATATAAGTTTTTGATAATTAAAGATTAAATTTTAAAATTGTGTCTTGGCACATATGTTGCAAATTAAAAGAATATGAAATAAATATTTCAAATAGGCTGTGTATGACACAGACCAAAGTGCATCAAAGAATTGTGAATGTAGGGCAAGTTTTGACAGAGAGTGAATCAAAACTTACACAAGTCATTTTGGAAAATATCAATCAGCTCTCTTCGTATTCTGCGACAGAGTTAGCTCAGTTAGCACACGTTTCAAAAGCAACGACCGCCCGATTTTTTAAACGATTAGGGTATGCCTCATTTCATGAATTTCGTTTAGAAGCACGAGAGTTACAAGATACCGCATCGCCATTGTATGAATTTATACAGCAAAAACATGTCGATGGTGGTTTTGTTGGTGTTGAACAACATGTGAAACAAGAGCTAAAAAATATTACCCAAACGTTTGAGCAGTTTGATACACAAGCGTTTCAGCAATCTATTGATATGTTAGGCCATGCTCACACCATCTATATCGTTGGTTTTAGAAATAGTCATCATCTTGCCCATTATATGTGGCTTTTACTTGCACAAATTTGCCCCAACGTTCGGTTGGTTTCAGGGCAAAGTGCACTTAACTTTATTGAAGAGTTGGTCGATTTGAACCAAAAAGATGTCCTCGTCATTATGGATTATCGTCGTAGAGTCCATTTGATGCGCCAAATCACAGATCATGCAGCCATGGTAAAAGCAAAGATATTACGTTTTACCGATCTATCTCTCCTCGAGCAACCAGCAAAAGCAGATGTCACTTTAAGAACATTCACTAAAAGTACCGCCATGTTTGACTCTTATAGTGCGGTTATTTCCCTGATTCATTCATTGTGTACACAACTGGCGATTGCACAAGAAATAAATACTCAAAGTCGTTTAGGCCATATCGAACAATTACATCAACATTATAAAGATCTTGATCTATAAGGAAAAAATATGAATACGCATCTTAAAGTAACTGAACAGCAACACCTGCCATTAAATTTAACAATCAATAAAGAACGTCTTTTAAATCGAATACATACGCTTGCACAAGTGGGGGCACTTGAAGGCGGAGGTGTCTGCCGATTAGCACTCACTGATGAAGATAAGCAAGGTCGAGATTTAGTGATTCAGTGGATGAAAGAATTAGGCCTAGAGATACGTATTGATCAAATCGGTAATGTGGTGGGCTTACGTCAGGGGTTAGAAGATTTACCGCCAGTCATGACAGGTTCGCATATTGATACAGTTGCGACAGGTGGAAAGTATGACGGCAACTTAGGTGTTTTGGCTGGATTAGAAGTCATAGCGACATTAAATGATCATAATATTCAAACTAAACACCCTATTGCAGTGACTTTTTTTACCAATGAAGAAGGTGCTCGGTTTCCGCCAGACACCATGGGAAGCTTGGTTTTCCAAGGCGATATGAGTTTAGAAACTGCCTATAACATTGTCGGTATTGATGGCACTACAGTCAAAGAAAATCTACAACGCATTGGCTATATTGGTACAGCTCCCGTTGGCTCGCAAAACATACATGCATTTATTGAGCTACATATTGAACAAGGGCCTGTTCTAGAACATGAACAGATCATGATTGGTGCTGTGACTGGGGTTCAAGGTATTCATTGGATTGAATTTACAATACAAGGCACGTCAAATCATGCTGGTACAACACCAATGGCACTCAGACATGATGCTGGTATTGTAGCCATGCAAATTGCAACCTATGCAAGAGATTTGATTAAAAAAACTGGGCAAGGACAACTTGCAACCATTGGCCAAATGAAACTGATGCCTAATTTGGTCAATGTTATTCCACATACGGCAGTTTTCACTTTAGATATTCGAAATACTAACCAAACCATTTTAGATGAAACCTATCAAAAGATTCTCAAATTTGCTCAACAAGTTGCACAAGATGAAGGTGTGAAATTATTACATCGAGACATTGCCAAGTCAGCTCCAATTGCTTTTGATTCTCGTATTGTTGATTGCATTGCAACCATTGCACAGCAACAAGGGGGCAGTGTGAAAAGAATGCCGAGTGGGGCTGGGCATGATGCACAAGTGATTGCGGACATTTGCCCAACAGGCATGATTTTTGTGCCGAGCGTTAAAGGTTTATCTCACAATATTAAAGAATTTACACATGATCATGATGTGGAGCGTGGTGCAAATATTTTGTTACATGCCTTATATCAGCTCGCTAATGGTCATGTGATTAGCACAGTGAATACTGAAGTACATAAATAGTAGATGAATGAATTTTTGTAAATGCTGTCAGTATCAGCAGTGATGATTAAAAGGAGTGAGCATTGAAGACACAGTTGGAAATTAATCACCTTAATCATGCTTTTATGATGGAAGATGGTAAAGCCGTAAAAATCTTTCAAGATCTTAATTTTAAGGTAAAAAAAGCTGAAATTGTGGCCGTTGTTGGGCGAAGTGGTTCGGGGAAAAGTACATTATTTAATTTGATCTCGGGATTGTTGGCACCGACGGCAGGGGAAATTTCTTTAGGGAAAAAGCCAAATGGTGAGGAAGGCAGTATTGCCTATATGTTGCAAAAAGACCTGCTATTGCCGTGGCGAACCATTTTAGAAAATGCAGTCTTAGGCATTGAATTACAGTGTAATGTGGTTGCAGCAGACCGAGAACGTGCTCTTAGCATGTTGGCACGTTACGGTTTGACGGAGTTTGCCTATGCATACCCACATGCCTTGTCTGGTGGGATGAAGCAACGTGTGGCACTCACACGAACCTTACTCTCTGACCCAAGTGTTGTTTTATTAGATGAGCCATTTTCTGCATTAGATTATGAAACACGTTTAATGTTGGAAAATGATGTGATTCAACTGACACAAACTGAAGGAACAAGTGTCATTTTGGTCACTCACGACATTGATGAAGCCATTGCCATGAGTGATCGAGTCATTGTCTTGGGTGGGCGTCCTGCCAATATTACGCTTGAAGAACAAATTATTTTGTCAGTGGATGGGCCACGAAATGCAGTCACGGCACGGGGTGCACCTGAGTTTCATCAGTATCATGCTCGAATTTGGGATGCACTAAGAGCGAGTGATGTTGCCCACGCAGCCGTTGAAGGAGGTTCATCATGAAATATATAAAAAGCACCTCCATGATTGTGACCGTTATTTTGCTTGTATTAATCCTACTATGGCAAATGGCTGCACAATTTCAGTGGATTAATGGTCAGTTATTAGGTTCACCATTGGGTATTTATAAATCTGCTGTGTTTGGTTTTTCTGAGCAGGGCACACTCATTGAAGACACTTGGGTGACTTTAGTTGAAACTGTCATTGGCTTGGTCGTAGGAAGTAGTTTAGGGATTCTGATGGGGTTGATGTTGTGGTTTTACCCGAAGGTCTCTGATGTTGCAGAACAGTTTTCTATTTTATTGAACAGTGTACCTAAAATCGCATTGGGCCCTTTAATTATTATTTGGTTCGGTTCAGGGATGAGTTCAAAAATTTGGTTAGCTGGGATATCAACATTTGCAGTGGCCATGATTTCTGCATGTGCTGCGGCAAGAGAAGTTGATTCCGATTTATTAAATTTATTTAAATCTTATAAAGCAGATTCAATGAAAATTTTTAAGAAGTTGATTATACCCGCATCAATTCCTTGGATTTTTTCAATTTTTAGAATCAATATTGGTTTTGCTTTAATTGGTGCAGTGGTTGGGGAGTTTATTGCATCGCAAAATGGCTTGGGGCATTCGGTATTTGTTGCAGGTTCTTTGTTTGATTTAAATACGGTGTGGTTGGGCGTTATTGTATTAACTTTAATGGCTGCAATATTAACTTGGGTTGTACAACGAATTGAAAAAAAGGTGATTTTATGGAAAGTAAAGTAGTAAAAAAACTTCGTAAACTGGCTGTATGTTCATTCATGTTAGGTTCTGTCATGCTGTCTACTTCAAGCATTGCAGCAGAAAAAGCCACAGTGTATCAGGCATTTCAATCTATTTTATATTTGCCTTTATATGTGGGTATGAATGAAGGTATTTTTGATAAAGAAGGTTTAGAGGTTAAAAAAGTGACGGCCAGTGGGGGAGCTCAGGCGGTGGCTGCTGTTGTGGGAGGCAGTGCAGACTTTTCTTTAGGTGATCCGATGACTGCTGTTTTAGCCAACTTAAAAGGTGGCTCGACCAAAGCAGTTGCAATGGTGGTTTCTGGTGTACCTGCATGGGTTATTGTACCCAAAGACTCGCCAATTAAGTCTTTTGCAGATATTAGCAACCAAACCTTTGCGACAGCTATTCCACCCTCTACAACTACATATTTATTTCAAAATACCTTGAAAGAGCATAAGTTAACCAATGTGAAGTTAAATACAGTTCAGGTTGGAACAGAGCTTGCTCCTGTACAAGCAGGTCGAGCAGATGGTGCAGTGGTGTATCAGCCACAATTAGAACAGGCGGTTTCACAGGGCTACCGTATTGTGTATGACTATGCGAAGCAGTTTCACGGTGTATATGAGTTTTCTGCAATCGTGACGAAAACAGACACGATTAAAAACAAACCTGCAATGGTACAAAAGTTTGTGACTGGTTTAGCTAAAGCAGAAAAACTGATGCAATCGAATCCAAATCTTGCACGCAGTATTGCTCGTAAAGAGTTTCCAACCTTAGATCCGAAAGTGGTTGATGCGGCTGTTGACCGTATGCTTGCTCAAAATATTTATCCTGCAACGCCTGAGATTTCACAAGCAGCGTTTAATAATGCGATAAATCTACAAATCTCTATTGGTAACATTAAACCAGGTCAGGTGGCATATCACGATGCGGTAGATAACAGCTTTGCTCAAAAAGCAGTGAAGTAATCATGATGTGTAGCTGGCGCTTTAAGGAATAGGGCGTCAGTGCTTTTACTTTAAATAATAAGAAATAATATACGAATGTATGGTTTGAGTTTTTCCCATTGAGTGACGGTGAGTGCATTGGCCTAATGTATATGATCTGTTGCGTGGACTATTTTTATCAACATGGATAGACAATGACACATAAAATCAGTTTAGAAACAACACTTGAAATGATCACTCGTGATGAATCAACCATTAAAGCATTTAGTTACGTACCTAAAAAACAAGACTGGTGTGAGGTTTTAGAGAGTCCATTGAATGGTGTGACGGTTGCAATAAAAGATTTAATCGACACTGCTGACTGGACGACAACCTATGGCTCAAAAGCATTTCAGAAAAATATTCCTAAAAAGATGCATGGATTGTAGATTGTTTAAAAAAAAGCGGTGCCATTATTGTGGGAAAAACGGTGACCACCGAATTTGCATGGCGTGATGCTGGCCCGACCACGAATCCATGGAATGTAAAGCATACACCAGGTGGGTCTTCAAGTGGTTCTGCAGCGGCTGTTGCGGCGGGTATGGTCGATATTGCTGTAGGAACGCACACACTGGGTTCAGTGATTCGGCCGGCATCTTATTGTGGCTGTGTTGGCTATAAACCAACATTTGATCTTATCTCGCGTGAAGGGGTGTATCCACTTTCTTCTACATTAGACCATGTTGGATTTTTAACCTCATCTTGCTATTGGGCTGCTGCGACTTATATGTTGGGTCAAGACATGAAAAGCAGTAAAGATGTATTGAAAGGCTTTGATCGAGGTGAAAAACCATTAAAAATAGGTATATATCGTTCATCACAGTGGCATTGGGTAGAAGATGAGGTTAAAGCGAATTTTGATGCAGTGGTTCGGCATTTAACAAGGTTTGGTATTGCATTTACATGTGTTGACTTAGACTTGGATATTTTAGATATCACTCAGCAAGCCATTAAAACCACCTCTTATGAGGCAAATCAAGAGATCTATCCAAAGGTTTGTGATCGGCTTGATGAGATTGGCCCATACAGTTTAAATCTAATGTTAGAGGGCCAAGAAATTACTCCAGAAGCATACCAAGCACTGCTTAAAACAAATCAAAAGATGCGTGAACATCGTGATGATTTATTTCAAGACATTGATCTCATCATGTCTATTACCTCTCCGACAACGGCACCAGAAGATTTATCTTACACAGGCGATGCGATGTTTTGTACACCCTGGACTTATTTGGGTCTCCCCACGGTCACCATACCATCGGGACTTTCACGGGATTTTTTACCCATTGGTTTGCAATTGATTGGTCAGGCTGGGTGTGATTTAAAGGTGTTGAAATTTGCACAGTGGATATCTAACCGCTTACCTGAGTTTAAGCGTGCAAGTGTTGCCTTTGAATAGAATTTAAATTGTTGTTCATAATTATTTTATGTATAGGCGGTGAGTAAATATGGTAAATATTAAAGATGCTGTTGCTTTGTCGCAATGTTTTCAAAAGACTCAGACCACGCCTTTAAAAGTTTTAGAGGAGAGTTTGAGTCAAATGAGCTCAACCTCATCTGTATTTATACAGTCTTGCCAAGATAGAGCGATTTTAGAAGCCAAGCTGGCAACCGCACGCTGGCAGGCAAATAGCCCATTGTCTTTATTTGATGGTATTCCTATTTCTTGGAAAGACCTTTTTGATTTACGTGGCTATAGAACCACCGCAGGGTCAATAGTATTGGCAAACAGTGAACTTAAAACAGCCGATGCCACCGTTGTTGCACACATTGCCCAAAAGGGTTTGGTTAGTGTTGGCAAAACCAATTTGTCTGAGTTTGCTTATTCGGGGTTTGGTTTAAACCCACATTTTGGTCATCCAAAAAATATATATGACGCGAAATGTATTTCAGGAGGCTCTTCTTCTGGTGCGGCACTGTCTGTTGCACATGGTTGTGTGCCACTTGCTATGGGTACAGATACTGGCGGGTCAGTACGTATTCCTGCGGCTTTAAATGGCTTGGTTGGTTATAGAAGTAGTCATCATCGTTATTCACATCAGGGTGTATTTGAGTTATCTAAAACCTTAGATACACTCGGGCCTATTACACACAGTGTAAGAGACTGTATTGTGTTAGATGAGTTGTTAACAGGCCATCATAGCCTTGATTTTCCTCAAGTCACTATTCCTTTAAATGAGCTTACTTTTGTTGTAGATCCTAGAATCACCGATATGATTGCTTTAGATGACTCGGTACAAAATAACTTTCAACGTAGTGTAGATCGGTTAAAAATGTTGGGTTGTCGAGTGGTTGAAAAGCCTATAGATGCGTTTACTCAAGCGATGGCATTGATTCAACAGGGGCTATGGTTAGGTTCAGCCGAAGCATTCACAAAACATGAGTCATTACTTAATTCTCCACAGGCCAACGAGATTGATCAACGTATTCGCCAAAGAATGGAAATGGCTCGGCATTTTCCTGCATCGAAACAAATTAGGCTGTATTTTGCACAGCAACAACTGATGCAAGATTTGCCAAATCAGCTCAAAGGTTGTGTTTTACTCACACCAACTGTTGCCCATACAGCACCAGAAATTGAGCCGTTAGAAAAGAGTACTGAACTGTTTTTTGAAACCAATATGAAAACTTTGGCTTTAACCATGCCCGGCAGTTTTTTAGATATGCCAGCTGTCACCTTACCAAATGGTTTTTGTGAGCGTGGTCTACCAACAGGGTTGCTGGTATCTACATATTCGGGAAATGATGAATATATTTTATCGGTTGCCCATGCCATTGAGGCATCCATTCGTGCATAAACTTTCATTGCATTATATGGTCGTTAACAGAGTATTCTCTTGTATTAGCATCATTTTCATTTCTTCAAAATGGGCTTCACTAAAGTCTTCAATACTGTCCCAATCGAGGGCAGTTTTTTCGGCCACATCATCACTGAGTATTTTGAGTGGTTGTTGTGTGGCATAGGCAATCGATAAAATTTGGCAAGCACGTTCTATGGTGTACATATCATCAAAAGCGACACCAATAGAGTGTGAGCCGATCAGTACACCATGATTTCCCATCAGTAGGCGTTTTTTATCTTTTAATAAGTTGGCTAGCCGTTGCCCTTCCGCTTTTGAGTCTGCCATACCACCGTAGTGTTCGTCATAGGCAACACGGTTGAAATAACGGGCGGTATTTTGGTCAATAGGTAAAATCTGTGGATTTTTTAGGCATGCAATGGCGGTGGTATAGATGGGGTGCAAATGAAGTACCACGCGAATATCTGGGCGTAATTGGTGAATTTGCCCATGTATAGCCAATGCAGTGGGGTCAATATGTGGATGATCAAGAAGGGTCTCATCATCTGCATTGACTAAAATTAAATCATTGGGCTGAATGGTTGAAAAATGCTTCCATTTGGGATTAATCAGAAAGGTTTTACCATCTTCTGACACAGCCGCACTAAAGTGATTGGCAACCGCTTCATGCATGCCAAGTTTTGCAAATAACTGAAAGCAGGCTGCTAAATCAATGCGTATTTGTTTTTCGTCCATTTTTTCTGTTTCCGTTTCATATTGCTTATTAGTTTATGTACTTTTTGATGAAAGTTTGCATCGGATTTTTCATAACCCTACATAAGAATTTCAAAATTACTTTTTTAATTGAGATGACCTATAACTTGAGATACGGGGTCGGGTAATTCATTGAATAAGAATTTTGGAGAGTCTTTTTATGCATATTTTGAGTAAGCGTTTAAGTCCGTTATGGGCAATACTTTTTGTCAGTGGGTTAACAGCATGTGGAAAAACAGAAGTGGCCACACCACAAGAAACCAAGCCTGATGTCGCACAAGCACAGGTTTTAAAAGTGGGTTCAGATATTACGTTTCCTCCATTTGAATATATGGTTGATAATAAACCTGAAGGTTTTGACATAGATCTGATGAATGGCATTCTTAAACAATCCAATGCCAGTGCAGATTTTATAGATACGCGTTTTTCTAACCTGATTTCAGGTTTAGAAGGCAAGAAATTTGATGCAGTGATTTCAGGTATGTATATTACTTCTGAACGCTTGATGAAAGTAGATATGATTCCCTACTTTAAGTCGACAGAATCGGTGGTGGTACTGAGTGACTCTATATACAAACCAAAAGTGCGTGATGATTTATGTGGTAAAACCATTGCCACACAAAAAGGCTCATTGTTCCCCGATCAACTGAACCAAATGTCCAAAGAAAGCTGTCTTGCCAAAGGCAAAGCTGCCATAACCGTCAGAGAGTTTGATACTTCACCACAAGCCATTCAAGCGGTACTTGCTAAGGCAGCAGACGCACAGTATGACGACACCAGTGTGGCCAAAACAGCCGTAAAAAAACTCAATAACCGTGTAGAAATTACATCGACTGAGCCATTCTTTCCATTTATTGGGGGGATTGTGGTACGTAAAGGGGATACAGAAACATATAACCGTGTTTATGATGGCTTAGAAAAAATGAAAGCCTCTGGTGAATATGATGCACTGATTCAAAAGTATGATTTGATTGCACCAACCGCCGATGAAATTAAAACATTTATGGCACAAGTTCAAAAAAAATCATAATGACAAAGGAACTATTCATTCAACTTATGGTATGAAATACTGCCAATAAGTTGAATTAAAAAAAATGAGTTGATGTTGCGATGACCCCCTTGAAAATAACATGTGTAGAAAAAGATATTCTGCTAGATCAAGCTTTTCATTTTGATTTTCCAGTTGAATATACCGAGTATGGTTGCTTAACACAGCAGGAGTTATATGACAAAGTGCATCAGCAAGATGTGATTATTGTCAGTGACTTAACTGTAGATCAGCAGGTGCTAGACAATAACCCTGATTTAAAATTAGTGGCATTATGTTCTACAGGTTTTGATCATATAGATGTCCCTTTACTGCAATCGAAAAATATAAAAGTGTGTAATATTCGTGGCTATGCAGGTGATGCAGTTGCTGAGCATGCTTTTTTAATGATGATGCATTTAATTAAAAACTTTTCATCACAAATCAACGCAGTAGGTACGGGAGACTGGTCTAAAGGTCAAACTTCATTTTATTTAGCAGCCCCCATTCGTGAGCTCAAAGGTAAAACGTTAGTGATTTTAGGAAAGGGTGAAATTGGTCTGGCTTTGGCAGAAAAAGCACATGCGTTTGGTCTGCAGGTGGTTTTTAGTGAGCGTCAGGGAGCTAAAGTGTGCCGTGAGGGCTACGTGCCCTTTGAGCAGGCAATCACTCAGGCCGATATTTTGTCACTGCACTGTGAGTTAAATGCTCAAACCTCAGGTTTAATCAATCATGAGGTACTCAGCCGACTCAAAAAAGGCTGTATTTTGGTGAATGTTGGGCGTGGTGGTCTGCTCAATAACAATGATGTCATTGAGGCATTAAATAACAATACACTTGGCGGTTTGGGGGTAGATGTTTTAGATGTTGAGCCACCGCCAGAGCATCACCCACTCCTTACACTGCAGCACCCAAATGTGCTGATAACAGCACATATTGCTTGGGCAACCGATGAAGCACAACAGCGTTTATTTGCCATCTTACAAGACAATATCAACTCAAATATTGCAGGCGTTGCTAAAAACTTAGTTTAGATCTTTGATCTATATTGGCATACCAATCATGTGTGCATAGATTTTTTATGCACACGTTTTGCCATGTATTTATATTTTGAGTGACATGATTTTGATGCTGAATAGCTATCAATATTCAATTTTCCCAGCGTGAGTCCATTTTAATGATCTCAATATCTATGAGCACTCATATGAATGGACGCACATAAAATCATTTTATTTAATGAAATTATTGACCAACAAGTCTTTAACATCACCTGCACGACCAGAGAGTAAAGCTTTAGCCGCATATAATGATGTCGATGAAACTTGACTCAAGTGCGGGTCGGGTGGCATGACTAATTCAACAGGGTTGGTGTGTACATCTAGCAATGCAGGGCCATCATGTTTTAAAAACGCTTCAACAATATGCTCGAGTCCTTCACCTTGTGTGACTGTTTGCCCATACAGACCAATGACTTGTGCCAATTGGCCAAAATCAGGGTTGATTAAATCTGTATAATGGTCTAGCAAGCCTTCAACTTTTTGTTCTAATTCAACAAAATTTAAAGAGCTATTGTTAATGACCACAATTTTGATGGGGAGTTTTTCTTGAATTGTTGTGAGCAGGTCACCGAGCAACATGGCAATCCCACCGTCGCCACATAACGCAATAATTTGACGTTTAGGGTAGGCTTTTTGTGCCCCTAGAGCTTGTGGCATGGCATTTGCCATTGTGCCGTGTAATAAGCTAGTAAACGTCCGACGTTTGCCATTTACGTCAATATGGCGCAATAACCACACCATGGGTGAACCGCCGTCAGCAAAAAATACAGCATCTTGATCGGCATATTTATTAATTAATGACACCAAATATTGTGGATGGATTAATCCATTTTTTCCTATACGCTCTTCTTTACGTCGCGTTTCTTCACTGGCTTGTTTTAAGGTTAAACCATAATCTAAAAAGTCTTGAGTTTTTCGAACATCAAGTAAAGGGATTAATGCACGCAAAGTCGATGAAATTTTACCAACTACACCCAAATCAATTGGATGACGGCGACCAAGGTGGGTAGGATCTAAGTCGATTTGTAAGACTTTGGCATGGTTGGGGTAGTATTGTGCCCACGCAAAATCGGTGCCCAATAAAATTAATAAGTCGCAATCCATCACGGTGTGATAGCCTGCTTTACTCCCAAATATTCCTGTCATGCCCATATTGTACGGGTTGTCATATTCAATAAAATCTTTGGCACGTGACGTATGAGTAATGGGTGCTTTGAGTACTTCAGCGAATTTCACCACCTCATCATGTGCATCTTCACAGCCAGCGCCTGCGTAAATCGCAATGTTTTGATGCTGTGAAATGAGTTTTACAATCGCTTGAAGTTCAGTTTTATTGGGTAAAATATCAGGGCTTGCACGATGTGGAACAAAGGGTAGCCCAGATGCTGCAATGGCTTGGCTAATATTTACAGGAACAATCACTACAGCAACACCACGTTTATTCAGTGCTGTTTGGCACGCCAGTGTCATAATATGCCGTGCTTGAGAGGCTTGAGTGATCTCCTCACAAAAGACAGATGTACTGGCATAGACAGATTTAAAATCAACATATTGTGGAAAATCGGTAAACCCTGCGCTCTCCGTTGATAATTGGCTTGCAATAAGAATAACAGGGGCACGATTGCGATGCGATTCAAATAACCCATTGATAAAATGTAAACTTCCCGGACCACATGAGCCAGCACATGCAGTGAGTTGTCCGGTCAGCAATGCATCCGCACCAGCAGCGAAACCACCCACTTCCTCATGTCGTACGTGAATCCATTCGATATCACTTTTACTCATGGACTCTGTCACGTAATTGAGGGTATCACCCACGATACCATAACAACGCTTTACGCCTGCTTGTTGCAAGACTTCGATGATAACATCCGCGACTTTATGATCACTCATGAGACTGTCTCCTTGTATGACTTCCTTTTGAAAAGGACTATTTTTATATTTATTTCATCATTCACCTATTGAGATGGGATAACTAGCTTTATTTTGTATTGTTGTATAGAGATCCTGTAAATTGTCATCAAAAGTGATACATAGGCGGTACTGAAAGTGATACCAATCCACTTTAGCCTCTGCCTTTGAGTGCTTTACTGCTGAGCATGTCAGATGAATCTGTGTGCGGTGGTTGGTACTGTAAGTAGCTTTTTTGAATGGCAATATGGTCTGCAATGCGTTTGGCATCATGCCATACCCCCCAAATAAAGCTAGAGCCTCGGCCTGTCAGGTACGGTAAGCCTAGAAAGTACACCCCAGAGACATCAGTCACACCGTTACGATGTTTCGGACGTGATAATTCATCTAAGACATCTATATCTAACCAATCATAGTCATAATGAAAGCCCGAAGCCCAAATGATACTGGTAATATTTTCTTTGGCTAAATCGAGCGATAAAATAGGGTGGGTGACACACGCAGGGTCATCTAAAATGATCCGTGCTTCAGGGTCTTCAGGCAAAGAGAGTCCATTGTTTTGAATAAAAAGATCCGCTTGATCAAGTAGTTCTAAATAGCATTTTTCACCTTCATGAATGTGAGTTGCCAAATCTTCTTGGAAGGTGACGGTATTGTTTGTAAATTCCTTAGTCATTCCTACAAGGGTAATGCCTTGCTGTACTAATTTTTTAAAGTCAACGGTATGTCCACCATGTGCACCACTCACAGCAAAGCCTTTTAATGGGCCATTGTTGGGTTTTTCTACATCCCAGCCACCAAGTACCCCTAACCACCATACATTGTCACGTCCACGATAACGCCGTGGTGGACGCTCATGTTTACCCACAGATAAAAACACTTTTTTACCTGCACGGTTTAGTTCATCGGCAATTTGTACGCCCGATGAACCTGCACCCACCACCAATACTGCACCTTCAGGCAATTGCTGGGCATTTTTGTATTGGTCTGAGTGGATTTGGTATCGCGTTGAATCTTTGGGTGCAATGGGTGGAATGCTTGCTTTTTGAAATGGGCCTGTGGCAATCACAATGCGTTTTGCAGTGAGCGAACCTTGCGAAGTTTTGATGTTGTATTTGGGTTGATTTTTTACTTTTGAAACTTTTAACACTTCAATATTGGTGAAAATAGGTGCATCAATCTGCTTGGCATAGGCTTCAAAATAGTCAGCCACTTGGTTATGAGGTACAAATTCATCACCTGCATTGGGAAAATCTAAATGTGGAAAGCGGTCATGCCAACACGGGCCATTGGCCACCAAAGAGTCCCAACGGCGACTACGCCATGCTTCGGCAATACGTGCTTTTTCTAGCACAATGTGCGCTGTACCTGATGCCGTCAGATGCTCGCTCATGGCAATGCCAGCTTGCCCAGCACCAATCACGACTGTGTCTATACTTTGGGGTAATTGCATCTATTTATCCTCAATGACTTACTTTCTATTTTCTTTGATTCCGATATTAGAAATTTGTGGCATAAAATGAAAATCACATATCCAAAACAGTTGCATCAAAAAAAACGAAGCGGAAGTCTTCGACTTAAATAAAGTGCTAATACGGATTAACCGAAGTATAGGCACGGAAAATATAAATTGTCTTACCGTGACAGCATTGCATACTAAGAAAAACAGTGATGAAAATAAAAGGATCGCCCCATGAAACACACACGGATTCGTCCATTTAATACTAAAACAACTTATCCAGAACAAAAGTTAAATAATGACCTCTGCCAAGCCGTGGTCGCCCGTGGAAGTATGGTCTTTTTAAGAGGACAAATTGGGCAAAACCTAGATACTTCGGAGAGTGTCTGCATTGGTGATGTTGAAGGGCAGGCCGAGCAGGCCATGTACAACATAGACATGTTGCTCAAAGAGGCAGGCGGGGAATTAGAAGATATTTGTAAAATCACCATTTATATTATCGACCCACGCTACCGTGAAGCGGTGTATGGTGTGGTTGGGAAATGGTTAAAAGGGGTCTTTCCTGTGTCTACAGGGATTGTCGTATCTGCATTGGCACGTCCTGAATGGTTGGTTGAAATTGATGCTACAGCGGTAATCCCTGACTAATTTGGATATAAAAATATGACATTTTCAATTGTTGCACGTTGCCAAAAAACAGGGCAGATGGGTGCTGCCGTGAGCTCTTCATCCCCTGCAGTGGCTGCCAGATGTATTCGTGCCAAAGCAGGTGTTGGGGTGGCTGTCAGTCAAAACATTACCGACCCAAATTTATCAGAAGTTTTACTTAATTTAGTGCGTTTTGATATTGAGCCAGAAAGTGCTATACATGAGTTAGTGGCAAACACTGAATTTATTGATTATCGGCAACTTATGGTACTCAATACACAAGGGCAAGTTGCCACCTACAGTGGTGAAAAAACTTTAGGCATTTATGCCACACATACAGGTCATCAAGTCGCTTGTGCAGGCAATATGCTCAAGCATGCAAATATTCCTGAAGTGATGTGCCAAGCTTTTGAACACAGTGAGGGCTCTTTAGCTGAGCGACTGCTATTGGCCATGCAAGCAGGAGTAGATGCAGGTGGTGAAGCAGGGCCTGTGCATTCGGCAGGCGTATTGGTGGTCGATAAAGTGGATTGGCCAATTATAGATTTACGGGTAGATTGGTCTGAGCATGACCCCATTGCTGCGCTGTATCAGATTTGGAAGCTGTATGAGCCACAAGTGGAAGACTATGTGATACGTGCTTTAGATCCGTCATCTGCACAAAGTTTTGGAGTCGCTGGCAATTTATAAAAATTTTAATCTTTGGATATAAACACACGTGCTAAACCGTATTTCACTGCGTCAAATTGAGTATTTTGTGGCGACCGCAGAAAGTGGCAGTATTATTATTGCTTCTGAGCGAATCCATGTGTCATCGCCGTCTATTTCAGCGGCCATTGCCCATATTGAATCTGAATTACAAGTACAACTCTTTATACGCCAACATGCCAAAGGGCTGATCTTAACCAATGTGGGCGAGCACCTGATGAAAGAGTGCCAAGAGATTTTAGCCCGTGCAGGTAATTTATATGCTTTGGCTGCCAACTACTCAGGTTCAATTCGAGGGCCACTCAAGCTTGGCTGTTTTTCTGCCTTTGCACCGATGCTGTATGCCGAAATTATTCACGGGTTTGCGCATTTATATAAAAGCGTTCAGTTAGATGTCTGTGAGGGAGACCAAGAGGTTTTACTCAGTGGTTTACTGCGTAATGTGTTAGATGTGGTGCTTACCTATGATTTAAATATAGACCATGATCTGATCCACTTTGAGCCACTGGCAAGTTTGCCACCGTATGCTTTATTTAGTAAAGAGCATCCTTTGGCAGAGGCATCTGCGGTGACAATGGAAGAGTTAGCTGAGCATCCAATGGTATTGTTAGATATGCCATACAGTAGTGACTATTTTATTTCTTTATTTAAGCAAAAAAAACTCAGTCCAAATGTTGTCAAAACTTCTAAAAGCTCGGAAGTGATTCGTGCCATGGTCGCCAATAATATTGGTTACAGTATTTTAAATGTAAGGCCAAAAATCAATTACTCTTTAGATGGTAAGCAACTGGTACGTGTACGTATTTCTGGTGAGCAGCGTCCCATGCAAATTGGTCTTGCTACGGCAAAAAATGCGGTACTCAATACGGTTGCTCAGGCATTTATTAGCCGATGTCGTGCCTTTATTTCTGACCAATATATTTCAGGAATGGATGCCCCACATTTTTATGATCCACACATTCGTGTAAAGGACAGCTAATGTCAAATACAGTCTCTCAAGCACTATTAAAACAACTGATCTCTTTTGATACCACATCATATAAAAGTAATTTAGATTTAATTTATTTTGTGCAACAGCAGTTTGAACAACATGGTATTCGTGTTCGGGTAAAGTTGAATGACCAAGGTAATAAAGCTTGTTTATTTGCCAGTGTAGGGCCACAAGATGTCGCAGGTGTTTTATTGTCTGGACATAGTGATGTGGTGCCTGTAGACGGCCAAGACTGGCATAGCCCACCATTTGTTGCTTTGGAAAAAGACAATAAAATTTATGGGCGTGGTACCGCCGACATGAAAGGCTTTATTGCCTGTGCCATGGCAGTGATGTTGTCTGTAGAACAAGCACAGTTAAAACGACCACTGCATTTGTGTATTTCTTATGATGAAGAAATTGGTTGTATTGGCGTGCGAGATATTTTGCCTCAGCTGGCTGAATATTTGGTCACGCCGTTATTGTGTATTGTTGGTGAACCGACTCTAATGCAAATGGCTTTGGGGCATAAAGGCAAATCAGTTTTTAAAGCGCTGTGTCATGGGCAAGAAGGACACTCTGCATTAGCACCCCATTTCAGCAGTGCCATACATGCCGCCAATGCACTGATGAATGCCATTATAAACATGCAACAAGAGATCACACAGCAACATCCACAAGATGCAGACTATGATATTCCGTATACCACGTTGCATATTGGGAAAATTCATGGGGGACAAGCACTTAATATTGTGCCAAATGAATGTATTGTCGACTATGAAATTCGCCATATTGCACAAGACAGTAGTCATCACATTCAACAAAAAATAGCTGCTTCTTTAGAACACAGTACATTTAAAAAATTTATTCATATTGAAGAAGTAAACAATTATTCAGGTCTTGCCACCGCAAAAAATACACCGATTATTCATAGCGTAAAAAAACTCTTACCTGAAAGTACCACAATAGGAAAAATTTCTTTTGGTACAGAAGGTGGCTTGTTTTTTGATGCACTTGATTGTCCTGTATTGGTGTGTGGGCCTGCGTCCATTGAAGTCGCACATAAACCCAATGAATATATTGAGCTGA
The DNA here is from genome assembly GCF_015627125.1 of Acinetobacter rathckeae. GTDB lineage: Bacteria > Pseudomonadota > Gammaproteobacteria > Pseudomonadales > Moraxellaceae > Acinetobacter > Acinetobacter rathckeae. Next base: position 106,347 of record NZ_VTDO01000004.1, read on the forward strand.
GTCAGCTACAACAGTGTGATGTTTTTTTAGAGAAGTTGGTGCAGTTTTTGAAATCTGCTTAAAATATGTATTATTATCGTCAAATTAATATATTAATAACAAACAAAATACAGTGGATATTTATTCATGAAAAAGAAATACACATGTGTGATTCCGTTCATTTCTTTAGCTGTTTTAGCTTCGTGTAGTAGTACAAACGATATAAACCATCATACGATTTCTAAAATTCCAAATAAATCGACGTGTACATGGAATACAGCAGTTCCACTCAGTTACGAAGAACGTCGTCTTGAAACTCCTTTACCTTATTCTGGTGAGAATGTTGTTGGTAAAGATTCAACAGCATTGGCAACACGTATTATCAATGGCGCGGGTTTTGAAGATTTTTCCCTAGTATTTAAAGCCTCTCTTTGTGGTACAGATGGCACAACAAATGTCAGCAACTTTAATCAAGCCATGCAAGTGGTGACTCAGTCAGGCCATGCACTTTGGCGTGCTGCTGTAGATCGTGCTCAGGGTAAACGAGTGAGTAAAGCCACTGAAACCCTACCTGCCAGTGAAGATCGTATGTTGTATTGGACACGTGTTGAAATGACGAAAATTTTACGGCAATGGCAACCGAGCTTTACGCTGAGTCATTCACAAAAAGAGCAACTACAATGGCAATTTGAAAAAGCATCACGTGGCCAAACTGACATTCAATTGCCTCAAGGGAAGACCGAGAGCGGTAAAGTGTACCGCCGTATGATTATTAGTGGGTTCGATGTATTTACACTGGGGACACCAGATCATGCCAATACAGGATTGAGAAATGGCAATCCAACAGGTGCAATTGCATTGGCTTTAGATGGCAAAGAATTTACCCTTTCAGATGGTTCTATTTTACATATCGAGTCGTATATTTTACCTGTAAGTTATGATCCATTTACCAAAGGTATGCAAGAAGACACATTAGGCCCATGGTTCAAACAAGGCCCTCAACGTGTTGATGCTTCGATTACCCTAAGTCAGGGTGCCAGTAATATATTTTGGCTTGAACAATACAATGGTCGCTACCACGGCACATCAGCAGGTAATGATGGTGTGATTTACTGTCAACCGAATGGATTACCAAAAGATACCTTTGCAGTTGGTACACAAGTGGGGCTGAGTGCTATGCCAATCACGCAAGCAGGAGCAGGCTGTAATATTGTTGTGCAAAAACGTTGGTACGGTTCGAACACGCTGTCGCAGTGGATAAAAAATTCACCGCCACAGTTTACTCAAGCCTCTTTTCCTTATGAAAAAATCCTAAAAAGCCATACGCAAAGTGGTATTGTTCGTCCAATTGGTGCAAAAAGTGAAGGTTTGGAAGGCTTTGATGTCACATGGCATACCAATTATACGTACTTCCCAAATTGCAGTGTATCTAGCACACTTACTCAGCCATGGCATGGTGTAGTGAATAAAATGCCAGATCTTTCTACGGTAAAAGACCCTGATCCTACGTGGTGTGCTCGACGAGGTGGTGGCGGTGATTATCTATCGAATGAGTCTGGGTATAGAAATACCTTGTTACGTGATGTCATGGGGCTTCATATTCCAGCAGGTCATATACACGTACCTGTGATGAACTATTATTACGATGGTACAGCAGAAAATGGTGGTGGTGTTCGTGATGATAACGCCATTACAGATGCACGATACGAAAGTTATCGTACTGCTATTATTGGACAAAGTACGAACTTGCTCAAGGTGATTGGGGAAAGCTTGGTTCATTAGTCTAGCCTTCCTCCTCGTTTGATATCACTTACCTTAAGGCCATCGAGTGCGTGAAATAAAGAGATCATATTGCTGTATCTTCGGTGGTATTGAAGGCGATGTAAGTACGATTCAAAAGAATGATGGGTCATCATCGCAGTATTTAAATTTACGTGCATCGTAGATTCAGTAACATAGAAATGAATAACGGCTACTTTCTTCTTCAAGCCACTTGGAATGCATATACATGAAAATTACTCAAAGTAAGACATTTACAGGAAATAAAGCATGGGATGCACTCGATATTGCAAAGTTTGATGCTACGACGATTCGCTTACATTGGACCAATCAGCCATATATTTGGCATGTGAATGATGGTGAGGAAGTATTTGTTGTACTTGATGGTGTGGTTGATATGCATTATAAAGAAGATCACTTCATAAAAAATGTACGTTTGCATGTGGGTGATATATTTTTTGCCAGTGTAGGTACAGAGCATGTTGCTCACCCTCAAGGTGAAGCAAGAGTACTGGTGATTGAGAAAGAAGGTTCTATTTAGTCGTCAAAGCGAGCGAAAATAGTGTTCTAGTTCTTGCTGTGTAGGTAAATCAATATATTCTTGATCGAAAGAAATGATAGGCGCCCAACTGCTTTTTGAATGCAGACAGAAACCTAATCGTTGAGTTACTGTTGGAATTTCATCTAATAATCCTAATGGAATCCACACAAATTCAGTATTTCCAACTTTATTTGGAACAGGTGAGCCACAGTATTTGCAAAAACAACAAGTAAAGCCTGTGTTCTTTTTAAAAGTTTTAATGATCTCTGTGTTACAATACCATTCGAAGTGCTTTTCATTGATCAGTGTCGCTGCATTTGCACCTGTGCCACTTTGCTTACGATATAAACTACAATGGCAGTGATAGATCACTTGAATCTCTTTTTTTATTAAGAATTGAACCTCACCACACAAACAACGTCCTATGTGTTTCATCATTTATGGTTCATTTAAACGTTTTAGATATTTTAATCTAACACACTACATACTCATGAATAATCAGATACTGAGTAACTTTTTACTGAAGATGTTTATTCGATCTAATCAGTATATCTGTACCTCGTTTTATATGAGTGTTGAAGTGACAGCCAATATTTACCCTACTATCTTATAGACTTTATATATCACTGAATGATGCTTAATTTTTGGATAGTGCCAAATCTATGCATTGTGCAAAAAAGTCTTCATAATCATCAACTGTCTATAAATGTGTGTTTAAATAAAACACATAACAATCTCTTAATGAAAATAAATTAATCGGGGTGTATCTATTATATGACCCAAACGTATCAGCAAGACACATCAGCAAGTGAAAACAGCCCTCAGGTGTTAGAAGATTTAACGCAACTTTCCAGCTGTGAGGAATGCGACACGCTCTATTTAAAAGTGCCTTTAGCTAAGGGCGAAAAAGCATGTTGCTTATGCTGTGGTGCTGAAATTTATAAAGAAATACAACCTTTTAATACGATTATTGCTTTAGTCTTTACTGCACTGATTATTTTTATTGTGGCCAATAGTTTTCCAATTATAAAAATTGAAGTACAAGGCCATAGCATGCAAACCACTTTGCTCGGTGCAGCGTGGACCATGTTTCAAATAGATCGTGCCATTGTGGGTATTATTTTAATGGTGACCACATTTATTGTGCCACTCATTAACTTAATGTTGCTTTTGTATGTCTTTTTAAATGTGAGTTGGCTCAAGCGACGACCATATTTTATGGTTTTTGCACTCAGAACATTGTTCCTATTTAGAGTATGGGCCATGGTAGAAGTCTTTCTTATTGGTATTTTAGTCACTTTAGTCAAACTTATTAGCATGGTGATTGTGATTCCAGAAATTGCCTTGTGGGGTTTTGCATTACTGAGTTTATTTATGGTCTATTTAAATGACATTAAAGTACAAGACACATGGAATGCCATAGATAGGTATTTACCATGAAAAATAAGCAGACCTATTACCCCCGTGCAAGTGATTTGTCTTTAATGAGATGCCACTGTTGTGGGCAATTAAGCCATGCAAATCAAATCAATGATATAACAGATGAGAACCAAAGCGCTGAACCACAGTATTGTCCAAGATGCCACTCCGTTTTACATTTTCGTAAGCCACAAAGCCTACAAAAAACATTTGCCTTTTTAATTGCAGCGAGCATTTTATACATTCCTGCAAACGTATTGCCCATGACCATTACAAACTCAATTTTTGGGAGTCAAAAAGACACCATCATGAGTGGTGTGATTTATTTTTGGCAAACACATGACTACCTCGTGGCAACAGTGATCTTTCTTGCCAGTATATTTATTCCGTTACTCAAGCTATTTATTCTGAGCTTTTTATTATTTAGTATTTACATGCAATCTTTAAAACAGTGGAATTTTAGCCCAAAACATTGCAGTATTTTATACCGAGTTGTAGAGTTTATTGGTCGTTGGTCAATGATTGATGTTTTTGTGGTTAGTTTGCTGACCGCACTCATTCAAATTCAATCATTGGCCACAATTTTAGCAGGCCCTGGTGCAGTTGCTTTTGGGGCAGTGGTCATTTTGACCATGCTGGCCTCTTTGAGTTTTGAGCCACGCATGATTTGGGATAACTATCACGCAAATGCTCGTACATCTGAGCAAAATAATACACAAACCCACGCAACAGATACCACATTACATGCTGAAGCCCCCCATTCCAAATCATTGAATGAACGATAATATGTCTGAAAATATAAATACTGATCATGGCCTAGATTCGACCAGCAATGCACAGCATCATACTGAGCAACCGCAGATTCCTGAGCCTAAAAAAAAGAAACCACGCTATAAAATGTCATGGATTTGGCTCATTCCAATCGTTGCCTTATTGATTGCACTGTCATTGGCGGTTAAAGCGGTGTGGGAAAGAGGCCCAACCATTGATGTCAGTTTTAGAACAGCAGACGGATTAGAAGCAGGAAAAACCAATGTACGTTATAAGCAAGTGAATATTGGGCTTGTACGCCAAATTAAACTTGCGCCAGATAACACACATGTGATTGCTCAAATTGAGTTGAGTAAAGACAGCAGTAACTTTGCTGCAAAAGATTCACGTTTTTGGGTGGTACGCCCACGCATTGGTACAACAGGCGTGTCGGGTATAGATACATTGTTGTCTGGGTCATATATTGAAGTCGATGGTGGTAAAGCATCTGATGAGCAAACCAACTTTGTAGGGCTAGAAACACCACCCGTTGTACCTTCTGATGTGCCGGGTAAAGTATTTTTTCTTACCGCAGACAATTTAGGTTCTTTAGATATTGGTTCACCTATTTATTATCGAAGAATGAATGTTGGACAAATTACCGCTTACAACTTATCTGAAGATGGTAAGCATGTTGAAATGCAAACCTTTATTCGAAGCCCTTATGACAAGTTTGTCACCACAGATGCACGTTTTTGGCAGGCCAGTGGTGTTGATGTCAGCCTGAATGCTTCAGGGTTTAGCTTAAATACACAATCTTTAGCCAGTATTGTGACGGGTGGTGTTGCGTTTGGTTATCCAGATAACTCAAATGCTCAGATTGCTCCAAAGAATAGCCAGTTTACGCTATGGAATACCAAAGTAGATGCCTTAAAAGTACCCGATGGTAAACCGCATAAAATTGTGATGTATTTTGACACCTCACTACGTGGTCTGAGTGCAGGTGCACCAATTGACTTTATGGGTATTAATATTGGTGATGTGACAGCGATTAATGTTGAATTTGACCCCGATTATAGCAAGTTGCGTATGCGCGTGGATGCTGTGCTTTATCCATCTCGCTTAGCACATGGTAAAGAGCTAGACCCTGCAGGCACAATTTTCAAACGCTTTATTCAGCAAGGCTGGCGTGCCCAAATGCGTACGGGTAACTTACTTACAGGGCAAAACTATATTGCATTTGATAAGTTCGCTAAAGCTAAACCTGTCACACTCATACACCATGACGATGGTTTGGTTGAAGTGCCGACAATACCGCCTGAGCTGAATAGTTTGCAGGCACAAGTATCTGAAATTGCAGGTAAAGTCAGCAAATTCCCAATAGATGAAATTGGTGCAGATGTTCGTAAAACTTTAAAAAGTATGAACAATACTATTGATTCAACAGACAAGTTGGTGAAGCAACTAGACAGCAAAGTTGCCCCTGACTTTCAAGCGACATTAAATGATGCACGTAAAACCATGCAGTCTACAGAATCTGTATTGTCGAGCGATGCCCCAATGCAACAAGACTTACGTAAAGCATTACAGCAAGTTACGCGTACAGCAGCCTCATTACAGCTCATGGCTGATTATATTGAAGAACATCCTGAAGCCTTGATTCGTGGTAAAAAAGGAGAAGTTAAAAATGCCAAATAAAATAAACCGCCACGTAAGAAAGGGAAGTTTAGGCTTTCATATGACATTGCCTATGTTAAGTATGTTTATGCTTGCTTTAACAGGGTGTACCAGTTCAGTTGTCCCCAATTACTATACGCTTGCCCCACGGGTGACAGCAGTACAAGGTGCAAGCTTACGTGTGATTGAAGTTTTACCTGTAAGTTTACCCGACCGCTTAGACCGTCCCTCTATTATGGTGAATACAGAGCAAGGGCAGTCTAAGATTTTAGACAATGACAGATGGACATCTCCTCTTTCTGCCGAGTTGCATGACAGCCTGTCTTCAGGGCTTCAACAGCAACTTGGAGCCGTCGATCGTTATAGTAGTGGCTTGCCAAGTACCAATACGGTGTATCGGATAGGTGTTAATTTTTCACGCTTTGATATTGTTAAAGCCAATACAGCACAAGACAATAGTGAGATTGTAGTAGAAGTAACATGGATAATTAAACCAATTGAGCCAGCTCAAGCAACGACTACAAAACTACAGAATCACCGACCACTGAGTTGTCGTATGGCTTTTAATCAATCTATTGCCAATAAAGCAGAAGTGCCAGATATGGTCAGTGCATCTAAAGTCGCACTTGGACGAGTAACCACAGCCATTTCAGATACAGTGCTTGCATCTGAACAAGGGACTTTACAGGTGAAAGATGCGGTGTGTTCTTAATTACGCCGTGTCGTGTGGCTTTATGTTTTAGAGAAATGTAGAGCCATAATGATATTTAAAACCTGCCTGTATCACTTCATATTAAAAAGACTAAAACTAAATAATCTATTAAATCGTTGCTGGTTTGGTTTACTTTATAAATGCAAAGTGAAAAGATGAATTGAAAATAAAAAACGTCATCACTTGTTATAAGTATTACTTAGTCTCAAGATATTTAAGAAATAATACAATGATTTACAAGATTAGATTAAGACTAATCATTTAAATTTAAATAAAAATAGAGGTCAAATAGAATGCTCAATTCATCAAAATATACAGACCCTTATTTAGGGTATAAAGAGTTCACACTTCGTGGGGTTATTCTTGGTATTTTAATCACGATTATTTTCACGGCATCTAATATTTACTTAGGTCTAAAAGTTGGACTGACCTTTGCATCATCTATTCCTGCTGCAGTCATTTCAATGGCGGTACTCCGCTATGCGAAAGATTCAAACATTCTAGAAAATAACTTTGTACAAACTCAGGCTTCCGCTGCAGGTACCTTGTCATCTGTTGTTTTTGTCATTCCCGGTCTATTAATGATGGGGTATTGGCAAGACTTTCCATTTTGGCAGACCACACTGTTATGTTTAAGTGGTGGTATTTTAGGTGTTATTTTTACAGTACCGCTTAGACATGTCATGGTTGTTAAAAGTGACCTACCTTACCCTGAAGGTGTTGCAGCTGCTGAAATCTTAAAAGCAGGTGCAGTCGGGCGTGTTGCAAATCAGCAAGGTGAGTTATTGCAAGATAGCCATCAAAAAAACACTGAATCAAAACAAAATCATGCCAAAGAAATTCTATTTGGTGGTGTTTTAGCTGCAGTAACCAGTTTATTCAACAGTGGTTTTAGGGTTATTTCAGACAGTGCCAGTTTTTGGTTTAAATCAGGTACAGCAATCTTTCAACTGCCTATGGGCTTTTCTTTAGCACTTCTTGGTGCGGGCTCACTCATGGGTCTTGCCGCAGGCTGTGCCATATTTCTAGGAATATTTATTGCGTGGGGAATCGCTGTTCCTGTGTTGAGCAGTATTGTGCCACAACCCGAACACATGGAAATGGCAGCATTTGCCAAGCAATTATGGGTGTCTAAAGTTCGTTTTATTGGTGTGGGAACCATTGGTATTGCAGCAATTTGGACGTTACTTATTTTGTTTAAGCCAATGGTTGAAGGCATTCGTTTATCTATTTCAGCATATACTTCGGTTAAACAGTCACAGCAAGATGTAGTACGAGCAGATCGTGATTTAAGTCCAAAATATATGTTAGCCATCACAACTTTGATGGTCGCTATTTTATTTGCCACCTTTTACTCTTTTGTTGCAACCTCAGGCTTAGACCTAAAAATGGCATGGGCACTGGTATTGCTCATGACGCTCATTACATTTGTCATTGGTTTTTTAATTGCGGCTGCATGTGGTTATATGGCAGGTTTAGTGGGCTCATCTTCAAGCCCAATTTCAGGGATTGGTATTTTATCCGTTTTAGTTTTTGCCGTGATTTTACTCATGGTGGGGCATGTTGAAAATTTAACTGCATCTGCCAATGGGGTGAAGTTTCTTACAGCACTGACTTTATTTGGTACGTCAGCTGTATTGGCTGTGGCAACCATTTCTAACGATAACTTACAAGATTTAAAAACAGGTTATCTTATTCATGCTACCCCCCAACGCCAACAGGTTGCTTTAATTATTGGTAGTATTGTGGGTGCATTGGTGATTTCTCCTTTATTGGAATTGCTATATCACGCATACGGTTTCTCTGGTGCGATGCCACGTGCCAATATGGATCCATCTCAAGCATTGGCAGCACCACAAGCACTCTTAATGACAACCATTTCACAGGGTATTTTTTCACATCAACTGCAATGGAATTATATTTTTATTGGTGTCATGATTGGTGTGGCGTGTATCGTAATTGATTTAGTTTTAAAAAGAGTTAGCCACAATAAAATCGGTTTACCTGTGTTGGCGATTGGCATGGGCATTTATTTGCCACCGAGTGTAAATATGCCTTTGTTTATTGGTGCAGTCATGTTTTGGCTGATTAAAAAGTATGTGAAAAAACGTACAGCCCTAGAACAGCAAGAACACACAATGAAGCAACTAGAACAACGAGGCACGTTATTTGCTGCGGGGTTAATTGTGGGTGAAAGCTTAATGGGCGTGATTTTAGCCATCCTGATTGTGATTTCAACAGGTACAGGCGGGTCAGATGCACCGCTTGCGATTCCATTAAAAAATTGGGATCACATTGCAGATTATCTTGGTTTAGCATTGTTTATGGTTGCTATTTTTATCTTTGTACAACGCTGTTTGAAATTAAAACAAAACTAAAAGCACTTTAAAGAGGCGATTTAGGATGAGTTGAATGATCCTAAATCGTCGAAATACTATTTCTCATAAATTTATTCTATTTAACCTGAATAGGTCAAAAGGTTTATCTAATAAGTCGTAGAACCAGCCCATAAATATATCGTGTCATGACTTTAGATAAATATTTTGCCTACAAGTTGCTGTAAAGTAGGATTTGTACATAATGGTTTTTTCCATTTATGATGATTGTGCTATGAAAAGCATGTCATACCCAAAAAATCGCTACAAGTTTCAGAAAAAAACATCGTCTATACAAAAAAAGGATTAATATCCTATATGCTGATAAATATTTAGGCCAGTGTCATTATATTGTGCAAAGACCGTAGAAGCTTTACTTTTCAACCGCTGTGCTTATCTGTAATTCAAATTAATATATTGATGAAGTGGTGATATATATGGCGAATATGAAAATTAGACTGAGCGATTTTACAGGCATTTACGCACGCTCTGTTTTGTCTATATTTCTTCTAGCGATAACAGCTCCCACCTATGCTAAAGTAGCTTCATCAAACAATATCTCCATTGAACCTAATATTCATTGGCAATCTTGTCGCAGTGATCAATTTACACATTGGTTTGATGAAAAGCCTCCACGAAATTTACGCTGTGGCTTTTTAGATGTACCTTTAGCTTACTCCCAATCTTCTCTTCATCCGTCACAAAGAAATACCCGTAGAGTCAAACTTGCACTTACATTACTCCCTGCCACAAAAGTGAAAAAAGGGAGTTTAGTAATGATTAGTGGCGGGCCAGGTGAGTCAGGTATAAACCCTTCTCTAGGTGAAGACCCAAGTGTACGAAAATTGCGGGAGTCCTACGATATTATTGGGTATGACCCTCGAGGTGTTGGTGAGTCTATACCTCGAATCTCTTGTGAGGTGAATGCGACAAGTGAACAACAATTAAAATATAATGATGATATCGCTGATGCTGAGCGACAAACACGGAATTTAATATCGAGTTGTATTCAGCAAACAGGTGCAGATGTACTACAACATATTGGGACTGAAGAAGCCGTCAATGATTTAGATATGATTCGTCAGGCTTTAAATGAACCTAAGTTGACAGCGGTTGCATACTCTTATGGTACAAAAGTAGCCGCATTATATGCTGAAAAATTTCCAGAAAAAACACGTGCTTTGGTACTCGATGGTGTTGTTGATCTTGCTGAAGATGATTTTACTCAGCGACTTAACCAAGAAAAAGCATTTAAACAAGGGTTCAAACGCTTTGCACGGTACTGTGAAAAAACAACTCACTGTGCGATCAGTGGGAAACCAGATCAAGCCATTCAACAATATCAAATGCTATTACGTCACTTACATGATCATCCATTAATTGCTGAAGATGGTTATGAGATTACCGCAGATAAAGTTTTGAATACGACTTATTCTTTACTGGTTTTGAATGATCGCTGGTCTGACTTAGTGATGATGTTGTCAGATATAAGTGATGGTATAGCAAGTCAAGAATTATCTGATCTCATTCAAGAATATAATTCAGAAGATGTCGATAGTACGCTCAGCGTGATTACTTGTGCTGATGTTTCAAACCCTTCTGCAGATATAAATGTATTGCGAAAACAACGCCAAGAAATTAATAAGGCATCGCAATTTGCAGACTATTTACCCAATCATAAATATCCATTAGAGATGTGTGACCTGTGGCCCTATCGTGGAAAAGATAAACCACATACCCCCGTGGCATCATCGGCTTTGCCAAAGTTATTATTCGTTGCACAACGCTATGATCCAACAACACCTTACCGAAATGCAGAGGTCATGGCAAAAGCGTTTAATAGTTATTTAATTACTCGTGAAAATGATGGGCATACGTTTGTACTTAGTGATGTCGATCCTTGTATTGATAAAAAGGTGGTGAATTATTTACTTTACCCAGAAAAAATTTTAAATGATAAGACGTGTAATTAACTGTATTTATAGCGAGGCAGTTTCTTAAAAATGAGGACACGCCCTAGTTAGCTTAATGCCTCTAATGAGGGTGTGGAATAAAGGTTAACTCGGTAATTTTTTCTATTCGGAGAGGAAGTTGTTTTCGTTTATCTTGAATCAAGGGATTCTATTCTAAAATGAAGAAAATAGTGAGCCCTAAGTCTGAACGTAGATGATGTGTCCACTTCGTTTTATGGTTATAAACTTGATGATAGATCACGAACAGTGAGCCAAGGCTTATACGATGACAACTCACCATTACCTCGGCCATCTTTGATCCATTTCTGTTGTTGGATTAAAAGCATAAAAAAACACCTGTTGTGTTCATTTAAAATGAGCATAACAGGTGTTTATAAAACAAATAATCTAGTGTGATACTTTCATACAAGAATCAATTTCACCGATAAAACCTACTCAACGGTAACAGACTTCGCCAAATTACGTGGTTGGTCTACATCTGTACCACGTAGTACAGCAACATGATATGACAGTAATTGCACAGGTACACTATAAATAATCGGACTTAACCAGTGGCTAATGCTAGGCACTTTAACCACATGCTGACGGTCTTTATCTGAAATACCGCTGTTTTCATCTGCAAATACAAACAGTTCACCACCACGCGCTTGTACTTCTTCCATATTTGATCTGAGTTTATCAAGCATGTCATCTTTCGGTGCTAAAATCACCACAGGCATGTCATTGTCTACCAATGCCAATGGGCCATGTTTAAGTTCACCTGCAGCATAACCTTCAGCATGAATATATGAAATTTCTTTCAGTTTTAAAGCACCTTCTAAAGCGATAGGATAATTCGTTCCACGCCCTAAAAATAAACAGTGTTGCTTTTCTACAAATAGCTCAGATAAATGTAAAATTTCAGCATTGTGTTGTAATGTGTTGAGCAAGACTTTTGGACAATGCCATAAATCTTCAATCATTTGTGCTAAGTCAGACTCAGTAATACGCCCTTGTACTTGACCAATTTTTAAAATAAATAGCATTAAAGCGGCCAGTTGAGTCGTAAATGCCTTCGTTGATGCTACTCCAATTTCAGGCCCAGCCAATGTCAGTAAGTGATAGTCCGTTTCACGTACCATAGAAGACGTTGCTACGTTACAAATTGCCATACTTGAAATACGTAAGCCTTTTGCTTTAGCACGTTTTTGAGTATCACGAAGCGCGGCTAATGTATCTGCTGTTTCACCCGACTGAGAGATACACACATACAACGTGTCTTCAACAATGACAGGGTAGCGGTAACGGAATTCACTAGCGATTTCAACCTGACACGGTAAGTCAATCAGCTGTTCAAACCAGTATTTAGCAATTAACCCAGAGTGATAACTTGTACCACAGGCAATAATCTGTATTTGCTTAATCCCTTTTAGATCAGCTTCAGCATGTTGTAAAAAATCGTCACGTAATGCATTACCATTGAGTGCTTGAGAGATGGTTTGTTGTAATGCTTCAGGTTGCTCAAAAATTTCTTTCAGCATAAAGTGTTTATATTCACCTTTTGAGGCATGACTTACAGTGGCATCTAACTCTTTGATTGGGCGCTCTACTTCATGCTCACCATCTGCAAAAACACGTACTTCTTGACGTGTAATATAGGCAATATCACCTTCTTCAAGATAGATAAAACGATTGGTAATTGGAAGTAATGCCAATTGGTCTGAGCCAATAAAATGCTCGCCAATACCTACACCTACGACTAATGGTGAACCTTCACGGACCGCAATCAGTTCATCTGGGTAGGCTGCATGTACAATACCTAAAGCAAATGCACCTTTGAGTTTTGGCACAACAGATTGCACAGCACTTAATAGGGTTGCATGTGTTTTTAACGCTTCAGTGACAAGGTGAGCGACGACTTCAGTATCTGTTTGTGATGAAAACACATAGCCTTTTTCTAAAAGTGCATTTTTTAGTGCTTCAAAGTTTTCAATAATGCCGTTATGAACAACCGCCACTTTTTCTGAAAGGTGTGGGTGAGCATTGTGTTCAGTTGGTTTACCATGGGTTGCCCAACGGGTATGTGCAATGCCTAAGCTACCAGTAATTTGACTGGTTGTTACGGCATCTTCTAAGTTAACCACTTTACCAACACGGCGTTCACGTAACACGTGTTGTTGATTAATGAGTGCTAAGCCTGCAGAGTCATAGCCACGGTATTCTAGGCGTTTTAAGCCTTCAATTAAAATTTCACTAATATTACGTTCTGCAACGCCACCAACGATTCCACACATATCATGTACCTCTAATTCTTTAATCTTTATTTGCTTTTTTGCGGACGTTGATAATTTGGCTTTTCAACTTGAATTGCACGTCCAATGGCTAGGGCATGGTCAGCGACATCACGGGTGATGGTTGAGCCTGCAGCAACGGTTGCGCCATGTCCTACTTTAATTGGAGCGACCAAAGCACTATTTGAACCAATAAAGGCGGCTTCACCAATCTCAGTTTTATGCTTGTTTACACCGTCGTAGTTGCAGGTAATTGTGCCTGCACCAATATTAGTGTCTTTGCCTACCGTTGCATCACCTAAATAGGTAAAGTGGTTGGCTTTGACCCCTTGGGCGAGTACGCTGTTTTTCACTTCAACAAAGTTACCAATATGGACTTGGTCTGCCAATACACTGCCAGGACGAAGTCGAGCAAATGGGCCAATGATGTTGGTTTGTCCAACAATCGCTTGGTCAAATATGCTATACGGTTGCACCTTGGTGTATGCTGCAATTTTTGTATTTTTTAAGATACAACCTGTACCAATTTCAACGCCGTCACCAAGTTCACAGTCGCCTTCAATAATTACATTGGTATCTATACGTACATCACGGCCAACTTTAAGTGAGCCACGTAAGTCAAACCGGTTTGGGTCTGCAAATGTGACACCTTCACGCATTAAATGCAGTGCTTGGTGTGATTGATACGCACGTTCAAGTGTTGCCAACTGTACTCGGTCATTTACACCTTCAACTTCAAATGCCATTTCAGGTTGAATAGAGGCGACTTCTAAGCCATCTGCAACAGCCATTGCAACAATGTCGGTTAAATAGTATTCGCCCTGTGCATTGTTATTTGATAGGTGAGGTAACCATTCATGTAGTTTTTGGTTGCTCACACAGTAAATACCCGTATTAATTTCTTGGATACGCTGTTGTTCTACAGAGGCATCTTTGTGTTCAACAATGGCTTGAATTTTGTTGTCATGGCGTACCACTCGGCCATAGCCTGTAGGGTCTGCAACATTTAAGGTAATCATGCCTATACCTGTTTGTACCGAGGCATCGAGTAAACGCTGTAACGTATTTGCACTGACCAATGGCACATCGCCATATAAAATTAAAGATGTGCCAGAGGTTGCCAATACAGGCAATACCATTTGTACGGCATGGCCTGTACCAAGCTGTTCTGTTTGTTCAACCCAAGTCAGGTTCTCGGTTGCAAAAGTCTCTTTAACGAATGTGCCACCATGGCCAAAAATTGTAATTATATCTTGTGCTTGTAATTGTTTGGCTGTTTCAATCACATGAGCAAGGAGCGGTCTGCCTGCAAGAGGTTGTAACACCTTGGGCAATAAAGAACGCATGCGAGTGCCTTTTCCCGCAGCTAAAATAATAACGGTTGTTGACATAATCACCCTACAAAGTTGTATGTAGTTAAATTGATAAATAAAGCACAATACACAGTGCAGCCCATATACCTGCCAGTAGGTCATCAAACATAATACCAAACCCACCTGACAATTTTTTGTCAGCTACACAAATTGGCCACGGTTTCCAAATATCAAATAAGCGAAACAGTGCAAAACCAACCACTAACCATTGTACACTCATGATATTAAAATAGATTAAAGGCAAAAAGGTAATGGATTGACCCGCGAATTCATCCCAAACAATGCGACCATCGTCATGCACCTGCATAATTTTGGCTGTTTGCCCACAAATGGCAATCCCTAAGACTGACATGATAATAATGGCGAGCAAAGATAAGTTAAAACCAATGCTGTACCAGATGGGTATAAATAATAAAGCAAATGCTGAGCCAAATGTGCCAGGGGCTTTAGGTGCAAGCCCTGAACCGAGTCCAACACCTAAAAAAACAACCAAACGTTGTGGCCAAGACAGGCGACTAAAACGAAGTTCAGGTTTATGCAAAGTGTTGGTATCCATGTAAATCTAATGTTTGTCGTTGTTTTTGGTAATGTAACCTAAGCCCGAGCTGTTCTTCTATACGTCCAATCACTGTGATAGGGGTAGATAAATTTTGTTGTTGCAGTATTTGATAGTGTTTTTCTGAGATTGTGAAACATAGTTCGTAGTCATCGCCACCTGCCAATGCATATTGCCACTGCTGTTGTTGAGGTTGCTTTTGTAGTACAGGGTCTAATGGCAAATTTTCTAAGTCGAGTGTCGCCCCAACATTTGATGCTGTTAAAATATGCTTTAAATCTTGAATCAGGCCATCTGAAAGGTCAATCATACTCGATGCCAGACCTTTGAGTTGTTGGCCGAGCGTACAACGAGGGCTAGGGTAATCTAAGCGTTGTTGTAGAGGGTGTCCAAGATGCTGTAAGCCAAAAGCGGCATCACCAAGTTGTCCACTCACCACAATATAATCACCGATACAAGCCCCTTTTCGGGTAATGGCTTGGCCTTTTTCAACCCAACCTAATGCTGTGACAGACACAGTCAGTTGGTTGCCTTGGGTGGTATCTCCACCAATGAGGTCAACGGCATAAGGTGCACAACAATCAAATATGCCTTGTGAAAAGTCTTTGAGCCATGCATGGTCTATTTGAGGGAGTGTGATTGCCAGTAGAATACTGTGTGGGGTTGCGCCCATTGCAGCCAAGTCAGATAAATTGACTGCAACACTTTTCCAACCCACGGCATGTGCTGCCGTCGTGGTAGGGAAGTGCCGTCCTTCAACCGATGTGTCGGTACAAATGACCAATTCATGATTTGAGGGCGGGGCAATAATGGCTGAATCATCGCAAATGCCCAGTACAACATTGTTTTGGTACAAGCGCGCTTGCTTGAAGTACTGTTCAATTATTGAAAATTCAGCCATAGATGATCTTTTTTTCTGTATTAAGCTTGTTTTTCAGCTTGGCGTAATGTTTGCGCCAAGCGGTCAAGTACACCATTAATGTACTTGTGGCTGTCTGCACCACCAAAGTGTTTTGCTAGCTCAATCGCTTCGTCCAAAACCACACGGTAAGGAATTTCGGCATGATCACGCAACTCGTAAGCACCTAGACGTAAAATTGCAAGCTCGACACCATCTAAAGCTGAAAGTTCACGGTCTAATACGCTCAGTAAAAGTTGATCTAATACTTCATGTTCTGTTACCACTTGTGTGAGCAGTTCATGGTAGTAGTTTAAATCTACTTTATGCATAGCATTGTCTGCACGTGTACGTGCTTCAATTTGATGCGATGGATTGTGGCTCATTTGCCACTCGTAGATACCCTGAACCGCAAAGCGACGTGCTTTGCGTTTTGCAGCATACACTGCCTGTAATGTTTGTGACATCGATTAAATTGCCTTTAACAAGTTAACCATTTCAATGGCTGTCAAAGCAGCTTCGCTGCCTTTGTTGCCCGCTTTAGTACCTGAGCGTTCGATGGCTTGTTCAATGCTGTCGGTGGTGAGAACACCATTAATCACAGGTAAGCCTGTGTCTAAACCAACCACACCTAAACCTTTAGCACATTCACCTGCAACAAAATCAAAGTGAGGTGTGCTTCCACGAATTACGGCACCAAGCGCAATAATGGCATCATAAGTTGATGTTGTTGCTAGTTTTTTAGCCACAACAGGAAGTTCCCATGCACCAGGTGCATGAACAACTGTAATATTTTCTTCTGCAACACCATGACGTTTAAGTGTGTCAATTGCACCTTCTAACAGGTGTTCAACCACAAAACTGTTAAAACGACCAACAACAATTGCATAATGGCCTTCACCTGCCAAATGCATTAAACCTTCAATACGGCGAATAGCCATAATAACCTCTTATTTTTCAGTCGACTGATCAGCAGAAATATATTCTACCACTTCTAAGTTAAAGCCAGATAGTGCATTAAAACGTAGCGGTGAGCTGAGGAGTTTCATTTTCTCCACACCTAAATCACGCAAAATTTGTGCACCCACACCTGTGGTTTGGTACTGTCTAGACAGCTCTGAACTTGACTTTGCCGCTTTAGGTAAGTTCAGTGCATTGAGTGCTGGGCCTAAGTCTAACAAGTGATTTTGTCCAATCCATACTAAAACTGCACGCTCGCTGTCGGCAATATATTGTAAAGATCGGTCTAAACTCCAACCTGTTTCACCCGTAGGTTTTTTAAGTTTGAGTAAATCACGTAGTGGGTTAAAGCCATGCACACGTACCGTCGTCACGCCTTCTTTTGGCTCACCTTTAACAATGGCCAAATGTGTTTCTGCACTGCCGTGTTCTTTGTAGCGAAAAAGCTCAAAAGAACCGTATTCTGTATTGATGGTTTCTTGGCTTAAACGTTCAACAGTTTGTTCACTGGTCATACGGTGATGAATCAGGTCGGCGATTGTACCAATTTTTAAGCCATGTTTCTCGGCAAATTTCTCTAAATCTGCACGACGTGCCATTGTGCCGTCTTCATTAATGATTTCACAGATGACAGATGCGGGCTCTAAACCTGCAAGACGTGACAAATCAGAGCCTGCTTCGGTATGTCCTGCACGGTGTAATACACCACCTGGCTGTGCCATGAGTGGGAAAATGTGGCCTGGTTGTACAATGTCTGTCGGTTTTGCTTGTGGTGAAACCGCTGTACGAATGGTATGAGCACGTTCAGCAGGAGAAATTCCTGTGGTAATGCCTTCACGTGCCTCAATAGACAGAGTGAAGTTGGTACCGTGTTGTGCGCCGTTTTGGTCGACCATGAGCGGAAGTTTTAATTGTTGGCAACGCTCTTTACTTAAAGTGAGACAAACTAAACCGCGTGCATGGGTAATCATAAAGTTAATGTCTTCAGGGCGAACATGTGTTGCTGCCATGACCAAGTCACCTTCGTTTTCTCGGTCTTCATCGTCCATTAAAATAACCATTTTTCCAGCACGGATATCTTCGATGAGTTCTTCTACAGTATTGAGTGGCATTTCTTTTACCTGCACCCATTGCATTGTTTGGCCAATGCCTTGGGCTTGTTGTTAATCCGTCGTGGTTTTTGTACTTACAAGTTATGGGTAAGTCGCATGGGTCTATGAAGCTACAATAAAGTAAATTGTAAGCGATGAAAAGAGATAAGCCGTATTTTGATGGTATCTGGAATAAATCATCCTGTGCTTTATTTATTGTCCAGCTTCAATCATATCTGCTTACTTCACTCAAAGCATGCGTACATTGGTGTAAAAACGATGTATTTATTTATAGCTTTGTATAGAAATAGAAAGATGGTTTGAAGTAAGTTGTCGCTTAGAAGGGGACGTTTCTTTTTAGTATGAAATAGCTTTTATACAATGCCCCAATATGTAGAAATTGGGGCATTGGTCTGATTGAAAGTAGACTATCCCTTTAAAATTTGTGTTCGCATACGCTGTGCTAACTCTGCACACTCATGGTTCATGCCATTAATTAAATAGGCATGTCTCGTTAAAGCATTGGTTGGGTGGGGCAGTGTGACGAGCTGATAGCACTGTGTCATGCTTTGTAAAAACTTATGGTTGACATACACTGCACTTTCTTTACTGCTTAAAGACTGCGTTAAGCGCTTAGATGCAGCAGTCGCATCGAGTTGCATGTCCTTTACAGCACTTGAAATGGCACAACGTGTTTGCAGTACAAAGCGTTTTTCCTCTCTGTAGCGTCTGTAGAGGACATCTGAGAGCATTTGGAATACGGCAGAAATCATCATTAAACATTCTGCATCTTTGTATTTTTCTGCATCTATATAAATAGTTGCCCCCTCTGCATCAAAACTTTCGCTAATAATAAAGTCATCAACGGCAATATTATAATGTTGTGAGCACTGGGTAATGGCTTTATTTAAAAACATTTGACACAAATTAAAATAAGACTGGGCGACAGATTGACTGACGCTATCTAGTAATCCTTTAGGGTCATAAAATTGAATGTTTAAACAAATGGTTTTTTCATTCAGGAGATGGTCTGTACTTTGCTGTACGTCTTCTTCGGGCTCTGGGCTGACGACCGCTTGTGGTGTAGCCGTTGTTTGCTCATTATTTTCAAGAGCCTGTTTTAAAGTATCTATTTGTTGTTTTAGCTCGTTTTCATGCTGTACACGGGTTAAATATTCACTGCGTGTTGGTCGTGCAATCAGGCGGTAGGCAAGCCATAGAAAAATATACAGTAGTAAAGATAAGGTAAGGGCTAACCATTCACTACGTAAAATTTCCCCCATGCTTGGTTCAATGAGCGTGAGTTCAACTTGCCCAATTTTACGGTCGCCTTGTAAAATATCTCTTGAGAACACTTCACCTGTGCGGGTACGCTCTAGACCAGCAGTGGCTAAAACTTGTTGGCTGGCATCCAAAATACGTAAAGAGGCCACACTTGGATTAGTGGCATAGCGATTACTAATCAGTGCCAAAGACACCGTATTCGGTGGAGTCATTTCAGGCAGACTGTCGGTAATGAGCTGACTGGTCATGAGTTGGCCTTGGCTCGCACGATTTTCTTTTAATTGGTGGGTTGTTGCAATCACCAATAGCAGTGTTTGCAGTACAAAACATACAATAAGTAGGCTGGCAAAAAGCCCTTGTCTAGGTGCGTTCAAGATATATTTCCAAATCAGAGTCGTTTATTTTATGCTCATTTTATGACTACAATAGCGTCTGCCTATTACAGCCGTAGTACAGCGTGTTTTTATTACCAATCATAGGCATATGTTTGATTTATATACATGACCTTCTGTTTTCGTGCAACATCAGGTTGTATCTACCCATAAATCAAGCTAATTTTAACATAAGAAATCATAGCGATTGCTTGATTGAAACCAATTTGTAACGCAGAAGATAGATAAATGACAAATTCAGAGCACAACGCGCGTTATGTCGTGACGTTATTCGGCCGTGAATCACTCAGCACGCATATAGATGCTGTGACCAACATGCTGACGCAACAAGGGCTTGATCTTAGTACAATCACTTGTCGTACATTGTCTGAGGGAACGCCGTACTATGTGCAGCAACTAACCATTGCATCACCCCAAACGCACAGCATAGAGCCACTCCGTCAAGCGTGTTTGGCCTTGTCTGCACAGATTGGTATTGATGTGACTGTACAAGACTTTGAAGCCACGCAAGTGAGTCGTCAGCTGATTTGTTTTGATATGGACTCGACTTTAATTGGCCAAGAAGTCATTGATGAGCTGGCAAAAGAGGCGGGTATTGGCGAACAAGTGGCTGAAATTACCGAACGTGCCATGCAAGGTGAGCTAGATTTTCAGCAGAGTTTTCGTGCACGTGTAGCATTGCTTAAAGGGCTTGATGCCAGTGTACTTGAGCAAATTGCAGATCGGCTGACCATCAATGAAGGGGCGGCCCGTTTAATTAGCACCTTGAAAGCTCAAGGCTATCACACGGCTATTTTTTCAGGTGGCTTTGTATTCTTTGCCAACTATTTAAAAGATAAGCTTGGACTACACGAAGTACATGCCAATGTTTTAGATGTTGTAGATGGTGAAGTCACGGGCAATGTGGTAGGCACGGTTGTTGATGCACAGCGTAAAGCGGTATTACTTCAGCAACTGGCAGAGCAACACGGCTTAACTTTGGCTCAAACTGTGGCTGTGGGCGATGGTGCAAATGATTTACCGATGTTGTCATTGGCAGGGCTTGGGGTAGCATTTCATGCTAAACCTAAAGTACGAGCTGCTGCGCAACAGGCCATTTCACACGTTGGTTTAGATGCCGTGTTGTATCTTTTAGGTCATAGCGATATTTAATTTTGGTGTGGTGTATGGCAGGTGAGTGGTTTAAAAAGCCATTTCATGCACCACTATCTGGCATTGCCAAAAACCGATTAAGCACAACATTTTTTCTCATAAAAAATAATACGACTGTTTTTTTGCATGGTATGTTTTTGTAATGACAGCCTAAGCTATGTTGCACCACGCTTTTGTACCAAAGAGCAAAAAAAAAACTGTAATGACAAAATACTATTGCGACAAGCTGTGTCGTTTCATAAAAAAAAGGCACTGTTTTTTTCATTTTTTTTTTGCATAATGGCTCAAGTGCTGAACGCAGATCTTATTTAAAAGCTTGAGAGATTGTGTAAACAGCAACAAATTGCTTGATTACTCGATTGTAGCTAGATCACTCGTATAGAGTGTTTTGTGGAGGTTATATGCTAACAGCAAATTTTGCCATGATGCTTGGTGTAGGGTTAATTATGACCGCCTTAGTCGTGGTGTTTTTCTCACCATATCGTCAGTGGCTTGGTTTTATGTTTGCGGGTATGGTGTTTTGGGGTAGTGTCGAAATTTTACGTTTAGTGGTACAACAGGTTACAGAATGGCCAACATTGTATGCCTACCTCACCGCCATGAGTGTGATGATGTTAGGGCTGATCTATATTTTATTACGCTTAGATGCAACAGAGCAGCGTGATATCTCAAGCAGATCACTGATTGAACACACACCAATATATGATGATGAACGCTAAACTGAATACATAAACACACTGTTAAAAAAAGGCGTACTATATGTATGCCTTTTTTAATGCATATTAAAAAAAGTTACAAACTTAGCCATCTTAAATCTAGGGCTATGTATGAGCTGTGGTAATATGTATGGTTAGTTTATAATTAAGCATACATAGGCCTTTTCATGAATCTTTCTTCAATTCCTGTGGTAAAACTACCGTTAGTCGATGTGAGTACAGATCCTTTAGATCTTGCGGTTACAGGCATTGTGTTACGCATGAAACAACTGGCTAAAACCAGTCCTAAATTTATAGAACTGACCCACGACCGTAAGGTGCGTATTCAAATGAGTACACAAAAAGGCTTTGCACGACAAATTATTATAGACCAAGGCAAAGTCGAAACCGTATCGGGTCAAAAAGTAGAAGCAGATTTTAATCTGATTTTTCAAGACAGTGACCACGGGGTGAAAACACTGCTCAAAGGTGACCCAAGTGCATTTATGGCAGGATTAAAAGATAACAGCATTGCCGTTGATGGTGATCTAAAACTATTGGTGTTGTTTAGTAAAATCATGCAGCTATTACCACCAACAATGCCAAAATCTGTAGAACAAAAAGTGAATCAAGCACGCGTATTTATTCGCCGTAAATTTGGTCGTTAAACGTTGTTTAAATGGTGCATTCTAAGTTGAAGGTGACAGGGCCATCGTTGACTAAATGCACCTTCATATCTGCCCCAAAAATACCTGTTTCTACGCCTGCATAGGTTGCATGAGTGTAATCAATCAATGCATCGTAGAGTTGTTTTGCTTCACTCGGTGGCATTGCAGGGCCAAAGTCAGGGCGTAGGCCTTTTTGTGTATTGGCCATGAGTGTAAATTGAGAAACCAATAGCACTTTGCCCTGTGCTTGGTTCACATTCCAGCCCATTTTGCCATCTGCATCTTCAAATATTCGGTATTTAAAGACTTTATCAATCAGCTTTTTTGCTGTGTCTAAAGTGTCTGTTTGTGCAATGCCAATAAAAACCAATAAGCCGTGTTGAATTTCGGCAACAGTTTGTTCATCGACCACCACTTTGGCCTCTTGAACACGTTGGATTAATGCTCGCATTGTTTGATCTCATGTGATTTTTTACACAAAATTAAATCAGTTTTAAAAAGACTTTTCTACACTTTTAGTTCATTGTATCGGCTGAACTCATAAAAAATATGCTTTAATGCATCAGGCTAAAATATTTCGACTGATATGAAACCAATAATACGCTCATTGCTCGATACAGATTTATATAAATTTACTATGCTACAAGTGGTGCTACATAAGTTCCCACAAACCCATAGCGTGTACCAATTTCGTTGCCGTAATTTGCAAGATACGGTGTATCCGTTGCCTGAAATTTTAGCGGATTTAAACCATCAACTTGATTTGCTTTGTACTTTACGTTTTAGCCAAGATGAGTTGCAGTATTTACGTGGCTTACGTTTTATTAAAAGTGATTTTGTTGACTATTTAGAGTTATTTCAGCTCAAACGCCGTTTTATTGTTGCAAGCATAGATGCCGAGGGGCGTTTAGATATTCATATTGAAGGCCCAATGGTACAGGCCATGATGTTTGAAATATTTGTACTTGCGATTGTCAATGAGTTGTACTTTACGCGCTTGCATTCAGATGTGGTACTTGCAGAGGGTGAAAAACGCTTACAACAAAAAATTGCCACGTTAAAATCGCTACAGCAACAACAAGATGCATTAGAAGAACCCTTTTTAATTTCTGATTTTGGCACCAGACGCCGTTATAGCTTGGCATGGCATCGTCATGTGGTTGAGCAGTTTACACAGCAGGTACCACAGATGTTTAGAGGTACAAGTAATGTGTTATTGGCCAAAGAGTTAGGTATTACCCCAATTGGTACGATGGCTCATGAGTTTTTACAGGCTTTTCAGGCACTTGATGTACGTTTGCGTGACTTCCAAAAAGCAGCTCTTGAAGCATGGGTACAAGAATACCGTGGTGATTTAGGCATTGCGCTGACCGATGTGGTCGGTATGGATGCATTTTTAGATGACTTCGACCTGTACTTTGCTAAGTTGTTTGATGGTTTACGCCATGACAGTGGTGACCCGTATGTCTGGGGTGATAAAGCTTATGCTCATTACCAAAAACTAAAAATTGACAGTAAAACCAAAATGTTGACCTTTAGTGATGGGCTGAATTTAGATATGGCATGGAACTTGTATCAATATTTTAAAGATCGCTTTAAAGTGAGCTTTGGTATTGGCACCAATTTAACCAATGATTTAGGTGTCACACCACTCAATGTGGTGCTGAAATTGGTTGAGTGTAATGGCCAGTCTGTGGCAAAAATCTCTGATAGTCCAGGGAAAACCATGACTGATAACAATACCTTTTTAGCTTATTTACAGCAGGTTTTTGATAAGCCACGCCAACATTAACCGTGATGCTATGACCCATATTGCAAGTTGTGATATGGGGTATAGACGCACATTTGCAAAAATTGATTTCCCATGACGTGTTGTGACCTTTCCCTCGATTTATTGATAGATGCAGAACAGCTTTTACCGCATTTAGATCATTCAAAATTACGCATTGTTGACCTGACACGTGCATCTGTATATCGGCAATTGCATCTTCCGAATGCGGTGCATGTCATGCCCAAACAGTTGGTGGCACAGCATGACTTTGCAACAGGTAAGCTACCTGATCAAGCCAAATTACAAGCCCTTATTGAGTATTTAAACCTCTCACCAGAGCATCATGTGGTGGCATATGATGATGAAGGTGGTGCATGGGCAAGCCGTTTATTGTGGAACTTACACTGTGCAGGTTTTCAGCGGACGAGCTTACTCAATGGTGGAATTCATGCATGGTTGGCTAAAAAGTACCCTGTAACGACGGTTGTTCCAGAAATTGACCCCGTGAGTCATTTTTATCAAGTCTGCTTAGATGGTTGTCAAAGCCATCAGATTGATTATGAAATACTCAAGCAAGCTGTTGAAAAAAAACAAATTCAAGTATGGGACTGCCGCTCCTTTGATGAATATACAGGTCAGCAACGTGCAGCACGTAAAGGCGGACATATTCCAAATGCACTACATTACGCATTTGATGATGCTTTAGATCGTGAAAATCATTTAAAATTACAGCCTTTAGCCAAGATTCGGCAAAATTTACAAGATATTGGTTTTGATTTAGATCAGCCTGTGGTTGTCTATTGCCAGTCTCATCACCGATCAGGTCTTGCTTATGTGATTGCACGTGTATTGCAATGGCAGGTGAGAGCGTATGATGGTGCATGGAGCGAATGGGGCAACATGACCAATAGTCCGATTGTTATGGGAGAGAAGCCACTTTGAGCCTCGAATCATTAAAGAAAGATGTGTTTTTAAAAGCACAGCGTTTAGTACCACAGCACAAACTCAGCCGTGTGGTTGGAAAAGTTGCAGCCAGTGAAAACCCAATTGTAAAAAATTTGGCGATTCATGCATTTAAAGCTAAATATGGCATTGATCTGTCGATTGCTGAAGAAAGTAATGCTAGTAAATACAGCTCATTTAATGCATTTTTTACGCGTGCGTTACAAAGCAATATTCGCCCTATTGATGACAACCCCAAGCATATTGTTTGTCCTGCCGACGGTGCGATTTCGCAAATTGGCGATATTGTAGATGGCGATGTTTTTCAAGCCAAAGGACAAAAATTCACAGTAGAACAGTTGGTGGCTGACCCTGTGTTGGCAGCCCCATTTAAGCAAGGTTGCTTTACGACCATTTATTTGTCACCGAAAGACTATCACCGTGTACACATGCCATTTGATGGTGTACTCACAGAAACCTTGTATGTACCAGGTGAGTTGTTTTCTGTAAATCAGGTAACGGCTGAAAATGTACCAGGTTTATTTGCCCGTAATGAACGCATGGTGTGCTTGTTTGATACCGAGATTGGCCGTATGGCTGTGGTATTGGTGGGTGCAATGATTGTGGCAGGCATTGAAACTGTAGCAACGGGTAAAGTGAAGCCCTCAGGTCGTTTAGAGTTGCAAAAGCATGACATTACTTTGAAAAAAGGTGATGAGCTAGGGCGTTTCTATTTGGGTTCAACAGCCATTGTTTTATTTGAAAATGACAAAATGGCATGGGATAACGAATTTAAAGCCGAATCATCTGTGGTGATGGGTGAAAAGCTAGGTGCATTATTGCCTTAAATAGCTAACATGATCTGATGAAAAAAGGCGTGCAGAAATCACGCCTTTTTTATGGTTAAAATATGGTATATCTTTGATAAGTATAGTTTTTATTTTAAATTTAAACAGTGTGATATGATTGTTTTTCAGGGTGTATGCTCTATTTATGTATATTTATCGTAATTATACGATCTAAATATCGAATAATTACGATATATTGGTTTAACTCAAGGCAAGCTTCAATATGACTACAAAAACTGTGATGGATATCGATTTAATTAGTAAGGCTTTAGCTAATCCCTTACGCCGACAAATTCTATTGTGGCTAAAGCACCCCGAACAGTATTTTTTAGAGGCGAGTCCAGCGGTTGATTACAGCCGAGAGGGGATTTGTGCCGGTCATATTGAAAAGCGTGGCAATGTTGCACAATCGACCATGTCTAACCACTTGGCTGTGTTACAAAACTCAGGTTTAGTGAACGTACGAAAATATGGCCAATGGTCATATTTTTCTAGAAATGAAGCCTTGATTGAGCAATATGTCCGTTATTTGCAAGACACACTTTAAGTGTAGTTAAACCCTAAATAAAGCAAAAGAGAACATGATGACAACACTCAATTCACCACTAAAAATGGGCGATCTTGAACTGAAAAACCGCTTGGTTTTAGCACCACTGACTCGCTCTCGAAGCACAGATGAACGTATTCCCACTGAACTCATGGTGGAATATTATCGTCAACGTGCCAATGCGGGTTTAATTCTAACTGAAGCCACGGTCATTTCTGAAGATGCCGTTGGCTATAAAAATACCCCGGGGCTGTGGAATAAAGAGCAAGCCACCGCATGGAAGAAAATTACTCAGGCAGTACATGAGCAAGGGGCAAAAATTGTCACGCAATTATGGCATGTAGGCCGAATTTCTGACCCTGAGCTATTGGCAGGAAAAACACCTGTTGCACCCAGTGCTATACAGCCTGAGGGTCATGTGAGTTTGTTACGTCCAATGCGTCCATACGTTACACCAAGAGCATTAGCTATTGATGAAATTAAAACCATTATTGCGCAATATAAAGAAGCGGCAATACATGCCAAAGAAGCTGGTTTTGATGGCGTAGAGCTACATGCAGCCAATGGCTATTTGGTTGACCAGTTTTTACAAAGTGGGACGAATCAACGTACAGATATGTATGGGGGTACATTAGAAAACCGAGCAAGATTATTGCTTGAAATTGTAGATGTACTGATTGAAGTTTGGGGTGCAGGGCGTGTCGGTGTACACATTGCCCCTCGTGGTGATTCGCATGATATGCATGATGATAACCCTGCCCAAACGTTTGGTTATGTGATGCAACAGCTCAGCCAACGCCACATTGCCTTTGTATTTTCGAGAGAGTATGAGGCTGAAGACAGTATTGGTTCTGAATTACGTCAACAATTTAATGGTGCTTGGATTGCCAATGAAAAGCTAACGGCAGCGTCGGCAAAAGCATTATTGGCAGAAAATAAAGCCGATGCGGTGGCATTTGGTCAGTTGTTTATTGCTAATCCAGATTTGTTGGAGCGTTTAGAGCATGACTTACCTTTAAACCCAGTCGATTACAATACGCTGTATCCATCAGATGGTACTGATCTAAATAAAGGGTATACCGACTACCCAGCCATTAGTCATCATTAAAAATTGATATGTGCAAACGTCTTGTTATAGACGTTTGCAGTCTAAGCACTAAGAAAATTGTTATAAAAATATAAAGCTTTTTTAATTATATTAAAACTTATTGAGCATTCGCATCTAAGAATATGAGATCTATCATATTTGAAAGGAATAAGATTCTATGAAAAATATAGGTGCTATTTTAGTGGTACTAGGGGCAATATCTTATGCCACTGTAGGGGTTATTCTGGCATTAGCTAAACAGAATGGGTTTTCTATACAACAAATAATTGTGCCAATGTATTTTTTTGCTTTTCTTACTTTATTTATCTTATTTGTTTTTAGTGAAAAAAATAACTTATTGTCAAAGTTCGAAAGCTTATCATTTCTATTAGCTGGATTTTTAACTGTTTCAACAACGTACTGCTTTTACCAAGCTCTAACCTATGTCGGTGTACCGCTTGCTACATTGTTTTTAATGCAGTCATCATGGATGACCCCTCTTCTGTCACATTTTCTTAGAAAAAATATTCCTTGTAAAAATAGCTTAATCACTATGTTGGTTGTGACGATTGGTATTTTTATCTCTTGTTATACGCCAGATTTAAGTTTCTCATTTTATGGCTTAATTTGGGGCGTAGGTGCAGCGTTTAGCTATAGTCTCATGTTAACATTTTCAGCAAACGTTGCTAAGAACAAAAACATTTTTGAAAAATCAGCAATGACCAGTTTGGGTGCATTATTGGTATCTGTTGTGTTATTTTCAGATCATGCCACTATCAATATCATGAGTCCTAATGCATTTTGGGCATTAATTTATGCCTGTTTTTCTACCGTGCTTCCTTTAATTTTTTTAACGATTGGTACGCAAAAGACACCTAGTCACTGGGTTGGGCTTTTAATTGTGTCAGAGATTCCAGCAGCTTATATATTGTCTTATTTGTTTTTGTCTGAAAAAATATATTTTAATCAGATATTTGGGTGTATTTTTATTATGTTTGCTATAATATATCCTAAGAAAAAGCCTCTTCTATAAAAACAGCCCTTTATTTGGCAAGATTGTTTTATAATATGGGTAAATGACCATTGTTATAGGACTTCTCTTGCGCCCTCCGTTTTGGTATCAGCTTGCTTTAAAAGTCATTCAGCCGTTATATCGCTCTCGTATACGCAAACGTGCAACAGATGAAAATGCACTACAACAAGAGTTGTTGCAACGCTTTGGCCCATTTTCTTCGCCTAAACATACACATAGCTTATGGTTTCATGCGGTATCTGTGGGTGAAACCAATGCCGCACAACCGCTTATAGAGCACTACTTGGCACAAGGGCAATCTGTACTGGTGACCAATACCACTAAAACAGGTCAAGCCAGAGCCAAAGCATTGTTTGAAAAAAAATATCCTGATCTATTTCAAGCGGTTTTTTTACCTGCCGACCTTCGTGAAAATATCTTACAGTTTTTAGCGTGTTATCAACCAAAATTGGTTTTGCTGATGGAAACGGAGTTGTGGCCAAACTTATTATCTTGTTTGCATGAGCAGGGCATTGCAACGTTATTACTCAATGCCAGATTATCGGCAAAATCTGCTCAAGGTTATGCGCGTTTTAAGCGTTTGACTGTACCGATGCTCCAACAATTAAATTGGATCGCGGCTCAAGATCAAGCCACGCTAAAGCGTTTCGAAAGCTTAGGAAAAGACGCACAGTGTATGCAAGTTTTGGGTAATATTAAGTTTGATATACATGCACCTGAATGGGTCGCCGAAAAAGCACGCACCTTGTATACAGCATGGCAATTACAACAGCGTAAAGTGTTGGTGCTTGCTAGTACACATGCACCAGAAGAACAGCAACTTGTGCAGGCACTATGTGAACATTTTAAGCAAGACCAAAGCCTATTGTGTATTGTTGTACCTAGACATCCCGAGCGGTTTGATGCTGTTTTTTCAGAGATTACACAGCTGGGCCTTTCGGTTAAACGTCGTAGTTTACAGCAGGTTGTCGATGCCGATACGCAAGTCTATTTAGCAGACAGCATGGGTGAATTGTGGTTGTGGTATGCTTTGGCACAGGTGGCTTATGTAGGTGGTTCACTCAATGAACCTGGGGGCGGGCATAATATTTTAGAGCCAATTGCTTTGGGTGTTGCTACGGTACTTGGAAAAAACTATTTTAATTTTCAGACCATTGTCGATGAGTTTGTTGAAAAAAAAGCGGTAGAGGTGGTCGATACACCGACTCAAGCAGCTGAGCGTTTTATAGATTTGTTGCAACAGCAAGCACAGGGTATAGAAATGATGGCACAGGCGGATGCGGTATTTAAGCAAAATCAGGGCTCATTACAACGTCATATTGCACTGATTGATCGATTCTTGGCACAGTCATGAATATTGTCCTTTTACCTCAAGATACACCCATCGCTTCAACAATATCCATTACAGAACCTCGCCAAGTTCAGCATATTCAAACCCATTTAAAGCTGGGTGTTGGCGATACGCTTAAAGTAGGTATTCGAAATGAGCTGCGTTATTTAACGCAAATTACTGCTGTGTCTGCACAAACGATAGATGTACAGATTTTAAAACCTGAAACCATACCACGTAAACGTACAATCACATTGGTGTTGGCATTGCCGAGACCCAAGGTATTACGCCGTATCATTATGGATGCGGTGACGCTTGGGGTAGAAAAAATAATTTTAATACACAGCTATCGTGTAGATAAAAGTTATTGGCAAAGCCCACTGCTTGCTCAAATAGATGATTATATTACCCTTGGTTTAGAACAGGCGGGGGACACTGTTGCTCCTCAGGTCGAACTGCATAAGCGCTTTAAACCCTTTGTGGAAGATGTTTTGTCTGGCATGGTTTGTCCTGAACAGCCTGTATATGTCGCACACCCTTATGCAACCACTACACATGAACACATGGCTGAACCTTGTTGTTTGGTGATTGGGCCTGAAGGTGGATTTATTGATTATGAAGTTGAGTTGTTTAAAAAAAACGGCTGCCAAACTGTGAGTTTAGGCAACCGAATTTTGCGTACTGAAACAGCAATCCCTTATGTTTTAGGTTCGCTTTCTATTTGAACCGGTGGTGCTTGTGTAATTTGCTCTTGAATAGGATATGGAATACTAATCCCTTCTTTAGCAAATGCTGTCACAATTTCTTCGTGTACCATGCTTGCGGCGTTGAGTAGTGTCACGTTACTGGTATCAATCCACCAACGAATATTTAGGTTAATGGCAAAATCACCCAGTGCAGTCACGTTTACTAAACTTGCAGGTTGGTTCAAAATATCTTTGTGGTTTTTCAAAATATCGAGTACAACCGCTTTGGCTTTTTGTACGTCATCATCATAGCCAATGCCCACATTAATTTCACAACGGCGTTGTGTATAGGCAGTTACTACAGTAATTGAGCTGGTATAAACAGTTGCATTGGGAATCACGATACGACGTCCGTCATAAGAGCGTAGTGTGGTTGCTCGAATTTGAATGTCCTCAACCGTTCCTTCAAGTCCATTACAAATAATGGCATCGCCAATACGAAATGGTTCGCCTAATAAAATTAAAATACCAGACAGTAAGTTCTGGAAAATATCTTTAAATGCAAAACCAATTGCAACCGAACCAATCCCTAAAGCACTCATTAATTGACCGGGTGAAAAACCTGGAATGGCAATCACTAAGGCAATTAAGAAACCAAAAAATATAATAAACGTACTACCTACACGGTTCAGTACCAATACAAGGTTTTGCTTGGCATATGATCGGTTAGATAAAGCTCGAACCACAAATAATTTAAAAAATTTGGATAAGAACCAAAAAATAATGAATACAATTATGGCAATACAGAGATAGGGTACACGCTCCCAAAAGCTGGCCACAATTTTATCTATGGTTTGGTAGGCATCATGGTACTTGCTATTTTCATTAAATATGGCGTGTGTTTGTGTACTGACATTGTTGGCTAAATTTGCCATTGAATTTGTTTTTTCTTCTGCCACAGTCAAATTCCCAAAAAATGAAAGTAATATTGTGCCTTAAATTCTAAATAAACTTAAACGCTTAATTACATAAACGCTATGAAAATGATCATGATATGTGAAATGTAAATATTCAAAAGGGCGACTGTTTCGCCCTTTTGAAGATATCTATTTATTCAACTTAAACAGTTTTATTGGACTTCAGTATCTGCTTTTGTGGTGCTTTGCGTGCCCCAATTAAGCTTTTGTGCCAACATGCCAATACAAACAATAACCAACGCTAAAATGGTGGTGTAGGTGACTTCTTTAAAGTAAGTGCCTTCGATCAGCATGGTGACCAAAGAGCCAATAATGAAAATAATCACTAAATAGGTCAGCCATGGAAATAACCACATTTTGAACGTTAACTCTTGGCCTTGAGCTTGCATTTTTTTACGCATGCGTAACTGTGAAAAAGCAATCGCTAAGTAGACATAAAGTGCTACTGTACCTGTGGTGAGCATTAGAAAGTCATATACGTCCATGCTTTGCGTTGCTGTTAAATATACCGCCACAACAGAAAATAGGCTTGAGAAAATTACTGCAAATTTAGGACTGCTGTGCTCATTGACCTTTGCAAATGCTTTTGGCGCATCGCCACGTTTTGACAATGAAAATAGCATACGTGAGCAGGTGTATAGTGCTGAGTTAAAACAGCTACATACAGAAGTAAGTACCACAAAATTTACAATATGGCGTGCTTCGGGGACTCCTAGTGCGGAGAGTACCACGCTGTAAGTACCCCATGTTGGGTCTTTAAGAAGAGGGTTGTTATACGGAATAAGGCAGACGGTAATAAGCATAGAACCGACATAAAACAAAATAATACGCCAAACAATTGAATTAGATGCACGGCGAATTTCAAATGATGGGTTTTTAGATTCAGCGGCTGCAACAGTAATAATCTCGGCCCCCATATAGGCAAACATGACCCCAAGTAAAGCAGTGACTACCGAAGAAAAACCATTTGGCATCAGTCCTTGGTCTGTTAAATGGCCAATGCCTTGTGCTGTTGGCTCGGTTGCCCAAGGCCAAAAATGCATCACAGCAAGGCTACCAATGATAAGAAATACTACAATTGCAACGACTTTAATTAAAGCAAACCAAAACTCAAACTCGCCATATTTTTTAACATTTTGTAAGTTCACAGCAACCAGTGCCACAATGACTAACAGCATATAGCCCCAAATTGGAAGAAACGGGAACCAACTGTGCAAGATTTTTCCTGCCACATAGGCTTCCCAGCCCATGAGTAAAGTCCAAAATGACCAATATAACCAACCTATAGTAAAGCCTGCCCATCGCCCAATGGCACGGTCTGCATAGGTTGAAAATGAGCCACTGTCTGGGTGAAGTACAGCCATTTCCCCAAGCATACGCATAATTAAAAAGACCAATAAACCGCCCAATGCGTATGCAAAAACAGCTGCAGGTCCTGTGGCATAAATCACACTACCTGACCCAATAAATAAAGAACCACCAATCACACCAGCAATAGAAATCATTGCTAAATGGCGGGACTTTAACCCGCTTTGTAAATCTTGTTTAGCCATTCATTTGGCCTCCATACCTGATTATTTATTATGAATTACTGTATGAATATGACCGATTTGTGACCGATAAAAAGAGCCAATTTGCTAGTTTCTGACAAGACCATTTTAAAAGATGTATATCGTCGTTTAATTTAGCGCTGTAATGTATAAGTAAAATTTGGGATTAAAATGCGTGTTTTTTTAAGTTTTATTGAACTAAGTCATTGTTTTAGCCCTTTAAACTAAAAAAAATTAAAAAAATAAATACAGCATAAGAAAAAAATGTAATATTCAATACATTAAGTAAACTTTTGATCAGAAAATGACATGACTGATCGTTTTGAATAGGTATGGCCAAGCGCTTATGAATATATTAATCGTTGATGATCACCCATTATTTCGCCATGCGCTCATTCAGGCAGTGCGACAGGGCTTTCCATTGGCGGACATTAAAGAAACGGCTACAGTGAAAGAGTTTTATGCCCACTTAGAAAGTGGTACAGAACCAGATTTAGTTTTACTTGATCTGAATTTACCGGGTGCTTCAGGCTTTTCTGCATTGGTTCATGTTCGTGCCCAGTATCCGAGTATTCCAATTGTTGTGGTATCTGCACATGAAGAAGTCAGTATTATTCAACGTGCGATGGAACATGGTGCAATGGGCTATATTCCAAAATCTGCCAATCCACATTTAATTAGTGAAGCAATACAAGCTGTTTCGGATGGTGATTTGTGGTTGCCACCAAACTTGCCACATCATAATCATGTCGAAGTCTGTACTGCTGATGAAACAGCACTGGCAGCCCGTATTCAATCACTGACACCACAGCAATTTAGAGTGTTGATGATGGTGGCAGAAGGCTTGTTAAATAAACAGATTGCTTATGACTTAGATGTGTCAGAAGCAACCATTAAAGCCCATGTGACAGCGATTTTTAGAAAACTGAATGTTCAAAACCGCACGCAAGCAGTGTTAGCGATTAGTGTATTGAACATTCAAGAGAAAAAAATGTAGAGCCGTTTTAGTCAAGTTTTAAGCCAGATAACCAAGCACGCATAGATGCGGGCTTGAGTGGTTTTTTCAGCAAAGTGATTTGCTGCTGTTTCAGTTTTTGTGGCAAGTCAGGGTCTGAGTCGGCGGTAATGAGTGCAACGGGGACATCGGCTTGGCGATTTTTTTCAATAAAATCTAAGCCACGTTTATTTTGGTTTAAGTGTTGGTCAATCAACCACACTTGAATGTCATGTTGTTGAATCAGTTGTTCTGCTTCTTCAGGCTCTCTGGCTT
This sequence comes from Acinetobacter rathckeae, assembly GCF_015627125.1. GTDB lineage: Bacteria > Pseudomonadota > Gammaproteobacteria > Pseudomonadales > Moraxellaceae > Acinetobacter > Acinetobacter rathckeae. The sequence goes on from NZ_VTDO01000004.1 coordinate 140,932, forward strand.
TATACACCGTGTGCCCCCATTTTGTCAGTAGGGTGAGCATGCCTTCTAAAATGGCTTCGTCGTTATCTAAACATAAAATACGATAACAAGCGTTAGGTGCCACACTGCGTGCCATGGGTTGCGTATTGGCTTTAGGCGGTTCTATCAGTGGCACTTCAACCATAAAACATGAACCACGTGCTAGTGTAGAGTACACATAAACTGGGTAGTCAAGCATACGCGTCATACGTTGTACAATTGCAAGCCCTAAGCCTAAGCCCTGTTCACCCCATGGTGAGGTGTGACCACAGCGTTCAAACTCTTGAAACAGTTTCATACGTTGTGCTTCGGCAATACCGGGGCCTGTGTCCCATACCCCAATTCGAATATGATTGGCTTTAGAGGCGGAACGTAACACCCCAACAATGACTTTACCACTTGCGGTATAACGTAATGCATTACTCACAAAATTTTGAATAATACGGCGAATCCATTGCTGGTCTGTATCAATCCAAAACTGTGCATCACGTACTTTAAACTGAATATTTCGCTGTGCTGCAATGGACTTAAACTGCATTTCTAAGTCACTGAGTAAGTCATGTAATGGATAGGCTTGGCGTTGTGGTTGAATACTTGCCCCTTCTAAGCGGGCAATATCTAGCAGTGCCGACAACATACTTTCAGCACCATGCAATGCTCGGTCAAGTTGTTGTAAGGTATGCTGATCTTCTGTGGTGTGAATACTTTGTTCAAGTGCGGTACTAAATAAACGTGCCGCATGCATCGGTTGTAATAAGTCGTGACTGGCTGCTGCAATAAATCGGCTTTTCGATAAATTGGCTGTATCGGCTTGTTGTCGTGCAAGTTTTTGCTCTGCTAAAGCATTGGCTAACTGTTGGGTGCGTTCTTGTACACGAGCCTCAAGTACAGCTTCATTTTCACGAAAGGCCGTAATGTCGGCAAAGGTGGCGACAAAACCACCACCTTCAATGGCATTGCCTCGAATCTGAATGACTCGGCCATCTTTTCTGACCCGTTCAAATTCATGGGCACTGCCAACTTGCATCCAATGAATACGTTTTCTGACATGTTCTTCGACCGAACCCGGCCCACAATCACCACGAATGGCATTGTAACGAATCAGGTCGGCAATTGGGCAACCGACATAAATCAGCTCTTTTGGATAATCAAAGAGTTTAATATATTGGTTGTTCCATGCCACAAGGCACATATTTTCATCGACCACGCTGACCCCTTGTGTCATGTGGTTAATCATGGTCATAAGCAAGTTTTGGTGAAAGCGTTGCCACTGTGATGCTTGGTCTAAAATATTCGCCACTTGTGCCACGCCAAGTCCATTATGTGCAAGGGCTGTTTTTAACAGTGTACGTGCCGATGCTGCACCAATACTACTGGCAAGGTATTGTTCGGTAAAATTCCACCACATGCCGTTGGCCACTTGGTTGGTATTTAACACCAGTGCATTGTGTTTACAAAATTGTTGGAAAGCCCGTTTGGTATTATCTTCCCCGGTAATTCGACTGGCGAGGGTAAGTAAGTCACCAATTTTGAGTCGTGCACCATCTTGGTGGGTATAGAAAGAGTCGCTCGGTTGTGTAGAAGCCTGTAGTTTTTGGTCATAATAAAAAAAACTTTCTGCTTGAATTTGTTCAGCAACACTTGGGCGGTAGTGCCGAGAAACCCAAATATAAAACACAATATTTAAGCCCAAAGACCACATCACGCCGTGGGTGAGGGGAGATAAATATTCAAAGCCAAGCAATGCTTCAGGGCGTAGTAAATAAATACCAAAAAGGCCATCATTGAGTAATGCCGAGTGGTCACTAGGGGTATTTAAAAAAACATATTTAATGAGTGTAGGTATAAATAAAGTGTAGGTCCAGAGTAAAAAGCCAATGCCTAACCCTGCATACACGCCTTGTTTACTACCGCCACGCCAATACAAACCACCAATGAGTGCAGGTGCAAATTGTGCCACAGCACTAAAGGCCAATAGGCCTAAAACAGACAGCTGGGTTACGTTGTCAAAAACATGATAAAAAGAAAAACCCAGCAACATCACAAAAATAATGCACAGACGGCGAGCAATTTTAAGTACGGCAGGTAGTTTTTTATGGTGCCGTGAAATAATACCAAACCGCCACAGGGCAGGCATAATAAGGTCATTGCTTAACATGGTAGAAATAGCCACAGAAGAGACCAAAAGCATACCTGTAGATGCAGAAAATCCACCTAAAAATGCCAGTAAAGACAGCCATTCATTTTGGTAGCTGAGTGGCAAAGTCAAGACTGCTAAGTCGCCAATACCAATGTGCTCATATTGGTGGTGTAAGGCCCAACTTGCGATGGGGAAAATGGCAATTGCAGTGACGATGAGGTATGCCGAAAACCATTTTCTTGCCCCTTTAATATGCGTTTCATCACGTAGTTCGACCACTCCCACATGAAACTGGCGAGGTAAACAAAACATGGCAAGCGCGGCTAGAATGGTTTGTACCCAAAAAGTGCTTGGTAGGCCTGTATTTTGAATATGTGTATATTGTTGTTTTAAATCAAGGCTAATTTGAAGCAGGCTTTGAGGGTCTTGCAGAATAAAAAATAGAGCAACACACAGTAATGCCACCAATTTCACAAAAGATTCAACCGCAACGGCAAGCATGAGTCCACCATGCTGTTCAGTATTGGAAATTTGCCGTGTGCCAAATAACATCGACAGCATCACTAAAATCGCCGTCAAAAAAAGCACAATATTGGTGGTGTTTTGAATGGTATGGGTTTCAGGCAAAATGGTGGCGGTACTCATGGCAATGGCACGCAGTTGTAATGCCAAATAAGGCACTGTACCAATGACAGAAAGTATTGTAATAAGCGATGCTAAAGTGGCACTTTTGCCGTAACGTGCTGAAATAAAGTCAGAAATAGAAGCAATGGCATGATATTGTCGAATATGGCCTAAACGTCGCCAAATATCGTAACCAAAGGCAATAAAGAGTAAAGGCCCTAAATAGATTGCAAAATAGTTAATACCTTCTACGACAGCATCACCTGTTGCACCATAGAATGTCCAAGAGGAACAATACACACCTAAAGTCAGACTAAATAATAAGACACGACCTTTTGAGTTTAAATGTGATGCATATTTTTCACCAAAAAATGCACATAGAAATAAAAAAACAATATAGAGAATGAGGATTGCAATAATGAGCCAGCTATTCATGTGCACGATGTGTAGAAGGGAGTCAATCTATGATAACTGAAATATACTGTTTTACTGATTTTTATATCAGTTTGAGGTGGTAAAACCACGCGAAAAAAAATCTAACTTTTATTTTTTCGCGTGAAGAGGGCTTAAAAAATGTATTGTGCACCAAGGCCTAAATTATAGTAGCGAGAGGATATACCACCTTTACCTTCGTAATCTGAATGCTTAATGGTGACGGTTCCACCTGCAAGTTTGTAATCACTCCATGTGATTTCGGTAAAGAGCTTAATACGAGGTGAAATGTAGTAACCAGCATTGAGTGTCACTGCATAGAATTCGGAATCTTCAGCTTTTTCATAAATGGTCAGGTCACGCATATAGTGTTCATCTTGAGATTTAGATTTCACCCATGGACTCATTTTTGCAGTGGCGTTAATTTCATAGTTGTTATATCTGTAATTTGCTGTTAAACCTAAATAGTACAAACTAAATTTTTGTTTATAACCAACGCCCATCGCTTTGTCTGGAAAATGGCCTTGATACATCAGTGCAGTATCTTGCATGTAGTTTCCATATTGGTCAGATAAACCATACTGGTAACTTCCACCACGAGCAGTCCAACTAAATTGGCTGTGTTCATAGCCAAAAAGTAGGCCAACATTATAACTTGGTTTTTGTAGCAACCAATAGGTGAAATTGAGATCTATTTTATTTGCTGAGTTGAGCGAAGTATCTGGGTGGTTTGACCAATCTGTGAGTAGTGAACGGTTATTCATATCACGCCAGTCATAATCATTCATGGTCAGCGTTTTTTTGCCGACTGTTGTCCAACCGTTCATGTTAAAACTTAAATTGGGTGAAATGTTCCATGTGAAGTCGGTTTTGATAATAGGTACATTTTTAATCTCCCAAGTTAAAAGGCTGATTTGATCTGAGTAACTGTTGGTAAATAAATACTCTTTGCCTTGACCACCTGTGAGCATAGATGGGGTGATGCTTAACGTGACAGTAGGTTTTTGCGTAATAATTTCAATCTCTTCATAAGAGGCTGTCTTGGGCTGTCGCTCAATGGTGACTTCAGCCTCTTTTGCAATTTCAATTTCTTGTAAGTCTTCATTTTGTTCAGCTGACATAGATGGAGTGATTTGTTCTGCAACAGCAGAACTAATATTACACAGCCCCAAAATCATAAAATAATTTAATGCTTTGATTTTAAAATACATTGTATTTTTTACTCAAATTATAAATGAATAAATTTTAACAAAAAATAAACAGTTTGGATATATTTTATAACACGATCGTGCTGAGCATCTTTAGGTAATAATGCAAGAGCAACCCCAAAAAAACACTATATTTTTGATTGGGGGAAACTTTTGATGGTTAAAATGAACGTTCTACAGTCATAAACCATGAGCTATTGTGGCGATCATAGAGTGGTAAGTTGCTTTGTGTTTTTTGATATTTATAGTTGAGTTTAGGTATAAAGCCTTTCCATTGCCATTGTTGACGCCAAGTGGTGGTTGTCAAAGCATATTCATGGTCTTTTCGAATGGTATTATACCAAGTATTGTTGGCAAGAAATTGTCGTTGTGAGTAATTTAGATTTGTTCTCAAACTGGTGAGTTGTCCTGAATATAAAAAACCGAGACGAAGCCCTTGACGTACCGATGACTCACTACGATCTGCTAAGTGATCTTGTATGAAGCTCACGCCACTGTATAGTAAAAAGTTGGGTTTTGGCTGGTACATGATAACCACAGCTTGACTGTTGCTGTACCCATCATAGTATTTAGCGGTACTCGATTGATGGTAATTTTTTTCAATATATGAAGTATTTGCTGAAACCTTCCAACGTGTGGACAACTGTTGGCTATATTCTAAGTTTGTACCATAGTTCTGACTATAGCGATTATTTCCTAGAATATTCTGTTGAAGAAATGGCGTGAAAGCCCAAGAATGGTTTAAGTTTTTATATGAATAGCCTGTGCTGGCACGGACAGTTTGTTCACTATAGTCTTTGTTATCCCAGTAGTAAATGCCATCTAGAGATACGCCCATATTGACATAATGATGTCCCACTATATTTTTTTCACGAGATATTCCCATACTATAGTTCATCCCTTGTGCTTTTTTAGGTAGTGACTCAGTACTACGGATAAAATTTTTACCATTGATGGTTATTTCTTTTAAGCTTGAGGCTTGATTTACATTATTTGTTTTTTCATAGCTTGCATTTACGTCAAGTTGCCATTGTTGTGACTTTTTCATTTTTACGAGAATTTGCTCAACAAGTATTTGCATGGGTGGTGCAAGAAATGTTTTGACAGATTCAAATATAGGGGTTGCTTCAGCATAGCGTTGATCTTCAAACAGCATCATGGCTAAATCAAAACGTGGATAGTGTAGGTCTGGATTGTTTTCAGCAATATGTTGATAAAGCCGAATTGCATCATTTAATTTTCCCTGGTGTCGATACAATGCACCTAAGCCATAGTCATACAGTATTTGATCATAGACTTTACTGTGTTGATATTCTTGTAATAAGTGCTCTAAAGTTTCCCAATCTTTTTGAATAATGGCTTGGTTAATACTTCTTTCTAAGCTCAAATTTTGTATGTTCGCAATTTTAACTGTATTGTCTTGTGCAGGTATAAAAGAGACTTTTGGATAAATAGATGTTTTTTGTTCAAAAAATATGCTTTGATCGGGTGGGAGTTCCTGAGCAAATGTAGAGGACGAAAAAAATGCCCCAAGTATTGTGTAGTATTTAATATTCACTGACATGCAACCAATAAAGTGAAAAAACCGTCTGGAGGAAAAATTCAGACGGTTTTTTGAAAATTTAACAGAAGGGTATAATCATAGCGTTATTTGACATCGCCACGTGTACCACCAAAACCAATAGAGTCATTGTTGGTGAATACAATTTTACCTGCAACTTCTTCAGCATGTTTACCATAGAAACCGAGCGAATAATTCCCTGTGAGATCTGCTTGTTTTACAGTTGAACTAATATCTGTGCCAGAAATGGCACCTTTTTCAAGGGTAATGGCATTTCCTAAGCCTGTAATTGAACCTGAACCTGTACGCTCTGTAAAGTTTACGTTATAGCTTAGAGTTCCTTCATTGACGTTACTGGTCCAAGCTCCGCCTATGTTCTCTGGAATATCTTGAAAGGCTTTCCCGTTATAAGTAGCAGTACCTAATGTTGGTAAGGCATTAGAGTCGGTTTTTATGCCCAAAATAGAAATCTCTCCAGTTCTACCAATACTAACTTTTCTATTCATATCATAATTCATATCGCCTGTATAATTACCTAAAACAACCGAATAGTTTTGTTGGTAAGCTGCTGACTCGAATGCTATAGCATCTATTAGATCGCTAACTGTATCTAAATTTGAATTAGCTTTTTTTGCATTTTCTTTGTCTTCGGCAGTGGCATCTTTTGCTTTTGCTTTTTCATCTGCTTGAGTAGCAATTTTTTCCGCAATTAGATATTTATCTGCCAAATCTTTATAGGCTATAGATTTTTCATATAATTTTTTATAAGCATCTGCTTTGTCACGGGCAAATTTATATGTATCTGGCGATGCATCTTTATCAGTCTTACTGATTTCATCTAGTGCATTTATATAATTAGTTTGTGAAAAAACAACTTCATAATTTATCTCTGCTAGTCCCATTTTTTCAGCAGCAGCATCAGCAATAGCATCAGCTGCAGTAGTATCAGCACTAGCAGCACGTGCTGCTTGACCATTATTTTCTGCAATTTCCCATGCTTTGCGTGTCGCAATTTTTTCAGCTAAAGCTTGTTCAACGGTTATTTTATTTTCAGTCCCTATTTTATCTGCAACCGCTTTTTTCTCAGCAATGGCTTTATCTTCGGCGGCTTTTTTCTCAGCGATGGCTTTGTCTTCAGCAACTTTTTTCTCGGCGATGGCTTTATCTTCAGCAGCTTTTTTCTCGGCGATGGCCTTATCTTCAGCAGCTTTTTTCTCGGCGATGGCCTTATCTTCAGCAGCTTTTTTCTCGGCGATGGCCTTATCTTCAGCAGCTTTTTTCTCGGCGATGGCCTTATCTTCAGCGGCTTTTTTCTCAGCGATGGCCTTATCTTCGGTAGCTTTTTTCTCAGCGATGGCTTTATCTTCGGTGGCTTTTTTCTCAGCAGCGACTTTGTCAGCAGTAGCTTTATCTTCGGCGGCTTTTTTGTCAGCATCGCTTTGTTGCGGTGAAGTTGTTACATTTTGAGTGGTATGATTACCACCACTACTACATGCTGTGACTGTCAGGGAAATAATGATTGCTGAGACTATTTTCGGTGTATTTATTAGGGGCATCTTGTAATACCTTGGTTGATTTTAGGAGTTTTGCTTAAAGTGAAGCAAGAGAGTAATCTGATTTAAATGTATGAAAATTTATCAATAACCTTCTAGATAAACGCCAGACAATTTATTAGATTGTTTATATAATGTTAAATTATAAACTATTTTTGTTTGAATTTGTTTATCAATTATCATTTTTTAATATTATATTAAGCTGCTTTATATGTGTGTTCAGGATGATATTGGGGGAGGTTGAGCCTTCTTTATAAGTTGTTTTTATGAATATGAGGCATAAGGTACAGTGACTTACTATAAGTATAATTTCCTTATGCCAGTATTTAACTTTATTCTTTCACCATATAAAAATAATGAATTTTACAGTTACCAGCGAAGATCATCATTTTGACAAGCAGTTTATTGATCTTCATAACGGTTAAAGTCCTGTTTCTAATCAAACAATACAAAGCTTATTTTTTCCATTAGATGAGCTGAACACACCTTAGTTTTTGGAGGTGGATTTATAACCCCTGGAAAATACGATCACAGCTTTGGCGATCTGATTTTGCTTCTTGTTGCTGTTGTGGTGATAGACTTAAATAATAATGAATCATTTCATGAGCAAAGTTGTCATAAATTTTAGGTTTATTGAGTGCGTAGTCGGGTACGCCACCTTGTGCAACCTTATTAAAAAAGGAAATCAACGCTTTATCATCGGCTTGTATTTCTCGGTGTTCAATCACATAACACATGGCAATACGGTGGTAGGCTTTTTCTTCTTCTGATGGGTAAGTGTTGGTCACATAGATTAAACCCGCGATCAGTAAAAACACAGCGATAACCGCTGTGCTAAGGTATTGTTTTTTAGACATAGTATTTGCCTGTAAATAGACTAATTTTCATTTTGGCAAAGACGATCTTTAGGGAAAATCGCTTTAAAACAAGAACCTTGATTCACCTGAGACTCAATTTCAAGATATGCTCCATGTTGCATGAGCACATGCTTCACAATTGCAAGCCCAAGCCCCGTACCACCAGTTTGGCGACTACGTGCACTGTCGACTCGATAAAATCTTTCTGTGAGGCGCGGTAAATGTTTGAGGTCAATACCAATACCATTGTCTTGTACAGTAAAGTAGCCATTTTCTTGGTCGTCATGCCAACCAATGGTAATTGTACCACTACCTTTAGGCGTATACTTTATGGCATTGGTAATTAAGTTGCCAAAAGCACTGGCCAACTCCATGTCTGAACCAATCAGGTCGCTGTGGCTGTCTATGTCTAAATTAAGCATATGGCCATATTCTGTATTGTAAGCTTGTGCATCATCAAACAGCTGAGTCATGAGTGCAGGTATGTCTACAATCTGATTTTTTGCCATTTTACGGTCATTTTCAAGCCGTGAGAGTAGTAGTAAGTCATTGACCAAAGCATTCATACGTCGTGTTTGCGACTGCATTTGGTCAAAAGCACGTTGCCATTTCGGATTGAAGTTGTCTTGGTCGGTAAAGGTTTCTAAATAGCCACTAAGTACCGTGAGTGGCGTGCGTAATTCGTGTGAAATATTATCCACAAAGTCTTTACGCATTTGTTCTAAATTGTGTACACGAGTAATGTCATAGGCCACTAAAAGGTGACTTTCTGTACCAAAGCGGGTGAGTTTAATTTGTACGTGGTGGTCTTCAAACACAGACGATTTAATTTTAATGCCATCTGGGTGTTGTTCCATATTGTTAAAATATTCGACAAAAGCAGGTTGGCGTAAAATACCTAATAAATTATTATGTTTATCTTGTTGTTTAATGCCAAGTAGACGCTCTGCTGCAGGGTTCCACCATTCAATTTGGTGTAGTTCATCGGTAATAACGACAGCTTCAGTCAGTGCAAACAGTGACGATTGGGCACGGTCTATGAGTGTGACCATGTCTGCTTGTACAACCCGTTCTTGGCGTTGTGCCCGATAAATATTAAATGCCAATGCACCACACAAACCAGGTACATTGGGTGGCATGTCGTATGGTCGATGAGAAATCCAGTCATTGACCAAATACAAGGCATGTAGTCTAAAAGCAATACAAAGAACCACTGCTAAGCTGAGGCAAAACAGTAAGTAGCCTGTACCAAAACCAATCAAACCTGCAATGATTAAAAAAAAGCTCAGTAGTCTTATATCTTGTTTTGCATATTTCCAAAGACTACTGTAACGATAATTTTTATACTCTCGGCTGATTTCTGGCGTTGGGTAGTGTTCATACATAATTTTGAATCTTAGCTGAGTGCATCTGTGCGAGTGGAAAAGCGATACCCTGTACCACGTACAGTTTGCACAAATTTATCTACACCAAATGGTTCTAAGATTTTACGCAAACGGCGAATATGTACGTCAATGGTACGGTCTTCAATATATACGCTTCCACCCCACACATGGTCAAGCAGTTGTGCTCGTGTATAAGCACGTTCTGAATGGGTCATAAAAAAAGCCAGTAAACGATATTCAGTCGGCCCCATGTCAATAATATTGTCATTGAAGCTCACACGTTGGCTCACTGGGTCTAAAATTAGACCATTGGCATCAATAACTTTATCGCCACTGAGTGCATTTGAGCGTCTAAGTACTGCTTTAATACGTGAAATAAGCTCTCGTGTAGAAAACGGCTTGGTCATGTAGTCATCTGCACCTGCATCTAAGCCTTGTACTTTGTGGTCTTCTTCACCACGAGCAGTGAGCATAATGACAGGAATTTCAGACAGTGTTTCATCGCGTTTTAAGCGGTAACATAATTCAACACCACTTAAGCCACCAGGTAGCATCCAATCGAGTAAAATCAGTGATGGTCTGCGATCAACAATCATTTGGTGTGCTTGTTTGGCATCTTCTGCTTGTAGACATTGAAAACCAGCCATGTCGAGTGAGGTATGAATCATCTCACGAATGGGTAGTTCATCATCGACAATTAAAATGTAATCCTCTTTCATGGCTGCAATATCCTATATGAATTTTTTATGAACTGTGGGCTATTACAAAGATTTATTATGACAGTATTATTGCAATAAATCCGTCATTTAAATTTTACGCTGTTTTTTTGTGACAAGATGAAGTCGTTTTGGTGAAATTCAGGTGAAATTTGAGTAGCTGTTTTTAAAAAGATTGAACTATATCTATGATATTTATATTTTTTATTTTATAAAACAGTGGTGGGTGTTGTTTTTTAGTGTTTTAAAAGGAAAAAGTGATGGCTGAGCATTTAAATGTAGTGGAAGGCGATAAAATTGAGCAATATGAAAATATCTTGCCACAAATTCGTGGTTTGATTGATGGTGAGTCTGACTTAATTGCCAATTTAGCCAATGTGGCTGCCGCATTAAAGTCACAGTTTGATTGGCTTTGGGTTGGTTTTTATTTGGTAAAGTCTGAAGAGTTAGTGCTTGGGCCATTTCAAGGGCCAATTGCATGTACGCGTATTGCCTACGGTCGTGGAGTCTGTGGCACAGCATGGCAAAAGCAAGAAGTATTAATTGTTGATGATGTAGAACAATTTAAAGGCCATATTGCATGTAGCTCAGAGGCACGTTCAGAAATTGTGTTGCCTATTTTTTCAGGCCAAGACTGTATTGGTGTGTTAGATATCGACAGTGCACATTTAGCCACGTTTGATGCCATAGATGAAAAATATTTGCGTCAAGTCGTGGCATTATTGGCATAGCATTTGTGTGGAGTTGACCGATTTTACACTAAGCGTTGAATCGGTTTTTTCTTCCACACAAGACGGTAGTAGCCATATTGTAATAGACTCAAACAGATAAAAGACAAGGCATAAGCCACCCAAATGCCTTGTAAGCCTAAAAAGTGGCTAAAGACATAAGCACAAGGCAATTCTATGGCCAAAATTGTGCCAATATTAATCAGCATGGGCACATTAACTGTACCCGATGCCCGCATAATAGAAGAAAAAATAGTACTCATACCAAAAAATAAAACTGACCACAGCACGGTGTAAAGTAAGGTTTTAGCCAGTGTAATCACATGAGGATCAGTCAAAAATAATTGAAGCAGATGATCTGCACACAAATAAGCAATCACCACCAAACTGCCTGTAATTGCTAAGCTGGTCAGTATTGCTGTTTTGGTCACTTGCTCTAGCTGCTCACTTTTTCCTGCACCAATGGCTTGAGATGCAAAAATAGAAGCTGCAATCGCTACAGATAAGGTTGGAAATTGAATATAGTTCATGACTTGATTAATTGCCCCGTAGGCCGCAGTGGCATCTGCACCAAAGGAGTTAATTAAACGTACAATGACTAGCCCAGACAATGATGTAGTAATCATTTGAATGCCTGTAGGAATACCTAGTTTTAAGACTTTAGGGCACAGTGTTTTGTGAAAACGAATGTCTTTGAGTAAGGCAAAATTGGGTTGAAGGGCATGGTTTTTGTAATTGAGATAGATGGTTAGAAATAATAAAACAGCAATATTACTTAAAATAGAAGCCACCGCAGGTGCAGTTGTGCCTAATTGCGGTAAGCCAAAATAGCCTTTAATCAGTGTTGGTGTGACCACAATGCCAATTAAACAGGTCATGATTAAAGCAAAAAGAGGGGTTAGGCTGTCACCCACACCCCGTAATAAAGAGGTGTAAATGATATAAATAAAAATCAGTGGACTTGCAAATAACATGGTACGTACATAAGGCACAGACAAATGCTGTACATCATTCGCTACGCCTAGAAATTGTAAGATATGTGGCGTAAAAGTACCGCCCAATACGGCAATCACTGTGCCTAAAATGAGGGTCATAAACAGTGTTGTACCCACCACTTGCCTGACTTTATCTAAGTCTTTTGCGCCCCATGCTTGCCCAACAAGCACACTTGCACCCGATGACAAACCAATAATAAATGCCATCATGCTAAATAAAATTGGAAAAAATACAGCAATGGCCGCCACTGCATGTACACCTAGCATTTGCCCCACAAAAATGGTGTTAATGGTTCCTGAAAGGTTTTGCAAAATATTGGTTGCAATCAAGGGCAATACAAACAAAATAAATGTTTGAAACAGTGGTTTGTTATTTGCCATGAGTGGCTTGCTCATTTTTGTACCCATTGCAAAGCGTTGATGGTTAGCATGTGGCTAAAATCTCTGTGGCATGTTGTAGTGTTGAGTTTTGTTTTGCAAAACAAAAGCGTAATAAGCGTAGTTGTTGTGGTGGTTTTTTATAAAATGCCGACAATGGAATCGCGACAATTTTATGTTGTTCTGCCAAATATTGGCACATTTCTACATCATTTAAATGCGGTTGAATTTGGCTGTAATCGAGTGTTTGAAAATAAGTACCCTGACTTGTGGTATAGGTGAAACGAGACTCTTTAAGGCCTTGTAAAAACAGATCTCGTTTGGCTTGGTAAAAGCTTGCCAACTGAGCTAAATGCTCTGGGTGCTGTTGCATAAACTGGCTGAGAGCCACTTGTACAGGAGCGACACCACAGAAACTGGCAAATTGGTAGACCTGTCTAAATGCTTGCATTATTTTGGGTGAGGCGGTGCAATAGCCTGTTTTCCAACCTGTGACATGAAAACTTTTACCAAATGAACCAACCACCATACTGCGGTCACGAAGCTTAGGAAAATCAAGAGCACTATAATGCTGTTTTTGGTCAAAGACTAAGTGTTCGTATACTTCATCTGATAAGACCATAATATTATGTTTTTCAATGATTTCTATGAGATTAAACCAGTCTTGTTTTGACCAAATTGCCCCTGTGGGGTTATGTGGTGTATTGACAATAATCATGCGAGTTTTCGGGCTAATCGCATCTTTCACCTTTTGCCAGTCCACACTAAAGTGCGGGGCTTGTAAGTGAACATGAATGGCTTTTGCACCCACTAAGGCAATAGAGGGCGCATAGCTGTCATAGCTTGGGTCAAAAACAATGACTTCATCACCCGCTTGAATAAAGGCTTGTATGGCACAGTGTAGGGCAATGGTTGCCCCTGAAGTAATGGTGACTTCTTGGTTTGGGTCTAGATTTAACTGAGGGTTACGCTGTTTAAAAATTTGGCATACTTGCTCACGCAGGGCAGGTAAGCCGTCACCTAGAGGGTACTGATTGTACCCTTGAGCAGTTGCATCTTGCAGTGCTTGAATGAGTGAAGGAGGTGGCGCAAAGTTAGGAAAACCTTGTGACAAATTTAGTGCATTTAACTGCTGGGCAAGTGCAGACATGGTAGAAAAAATAGTTGTGCCTGTTTGTGGTACTTTGTTATTGATATGAAACATGCATGATCCTTATGTGGTGTTTTAACCTTATTTATCTGTGCTATTTTTACTGAAGATAAGGTGTAGCAGCAATACACTTCAGTCTGTGGTCAATCTATACCTTAAAATGCGTAGTCGACCAATGCCCGAACTGTCCCTAGAGCTAAGCCAATACATGAACCAACAATTACGCCGTTGACGCGAATCATGTGTAAGTCGCCGCCGACTTCATTTTCAATTTTTGCAATCATGTCGGTAGAGTCCCACTCATGAATACGTTCGCTAATAAAGCGAATGACTTTGTCGCTGTAGCGGTCACTAAAATGTACCGCCAAAGTGCTTAAACGCTGGTTGAGTAAAGCGCCAACTTCTTGGTGTTGTAGTAGATTTTCTCCAAGTGTTTCAATGGCGGCTTGTACATTTTTAGCAATGCCTGAGTCTGTTTTTGCCAAGTCGCTTTTAATGGCATTAAATAAAATCACCACAGCACTGCTCATAAAGTTAACCAATTGAGGGCTATTTAATAGGGCATTTTTACTGTGGTTTAGACGCTCACTGGTTGTGCTGTGGTCTTGTTGTAATTCGAGCATGAGGCTCTTGCCATACTGTTCGACATACTGTCGCCATGGATGCTCACGGTCTTGTAGCACTTGTTCAAGCTTTTCCATAAAGCTGTCTACCGTGCGTTGTTGCATGTCTATACCCAAAAAACTCGCCCCTTTAGAGAGTTTTAAAATCCCCAGTTCTTTAAATAGGGTGGTGGTGATTTCTCTGACTTGTGTTGGGTGTTGTAAAACCCATTCGTGGGCACTGTCTAAACCTTGCTGTAGTAGCTCTTCGTGAAAGTCATTGTCTAAAATAGAGTGCAACATTTCACTGGCTAACTGGTTGACCTTGGTGTTTTCAAGCCATTGAAGGCTGTTGCTTTGAATAAACTGTGCAATTTTTTCTTGTTCTATAAAATCAAAAATTTTAGGTAAAATTTGTTGCATCACTTGCGTGATTTGTCCGCTATTTTTAGGGTTTTGTAGCCATTGCCCTAAGCTGTGGCTTAAATTGGTGTGTTGTAAACTTTTTTCCACCACCTGTGGCGATAAAAAGTTTTCTTGCACAAAATGCCCCATAGACTCAGCAATTCGCGCTTTATTGCGGGGAATAATTTCAGTGTGGTCACGTAAAAAACGTGGAATGGGAATCTGACCAAATGGGTTGCGAAACAGTACAGTAATGGCATACCAATCTGCTAAACCACCTACAACACCTGCTTCGGTAGACAGCATAAGTATGTGGAGTATATTGCTGTACTGTGGGAAAAACTTGGCACTAAGCATGAGTGCAACCCACGCAACCACCGCCATCATCAGTGCAATTGTGGCAAGGCGTTTACTGCGCTGTAAACTGTTGATTAAGCTTGGTTGCGTGTCTGAGGTCATATCCGCGTCCTAATGGCGAGTGATTATGATGTTTTTTTTACGTCAGGTTTTAATATATCACCATTTTCTGCCACGCCATATTTTGCCCCCAGTGATTTTAAAATCAAGGTTGCATTAAAGGCATCACTTGGTGCGTTTTGCATGTTTTTAAAGCAAGTAATGCTATAGGCCACTTCATTGGGTTCAATGTTAACGACTTGACCTACGTTATCCCATGGGTCATTCCAGAAAAAGGCAGGGCGAGGGCCATAAAAACCATACGGTCTAAACATTGGCGGTGGTGGTGTGTAAACAATAGCTTGTCTTGGGGGTTGGTTACGACTACTTGGGTCATTGAGTATTTTAAAGTAGGTAAAGCCATGTTGTATTGCAGTTTGAGCGGCTTTCACTAATGTAATTTCTTGGGTTGTGCCATAACTCATATTGGGTGATGTTTTTACACTCACTCTAAAGGTTTGTTCATTTAATTGATAGGTTGAAAAATTTGCAAGTTGGTTGAACGTTTGTGGCTGCAATGTACTACAGCCCGATGCTGTGACGAGCAACAAGGCACATAGACCTGAGCCGAGAAATTTTTTTGTATTCATGCGGGTACTCCAAAATGTGTATATTGAGAGATCAGAGATGAATGCCCTGAGTGTTGCATTGGCGTGATCTTTGTTTATGCCTACAGATATGATTGGTGTCCTAGATTAAATAGAGTTTAATTTTTACCATAATGCATTGTTCTAGGGAGATCATTTATTTTTCAGTTTCAACATAACTGAGCCATTTTATTAAAAAATGAATTTTATGCTGAAATTGTGTATCTTTAAGCAGAACATATTTTTTATACCGTTGGGTGTGTGTTAAATATGGCGGTTTTTCTATAATTTTCTTGATATTTGAGTGTTTTACCACAAAATGAAACAGTCAGTAACTATGCTATAAACTAACATAGGTAGGTACACGTGTTGTAACCGCATAAAATGAGTGAGTGAAGTCTATGAGTCAGCCCTATGCCAATACAGGCTTTGTTGTACCAACATGGTTAAATGCATCGTTATTAGAAGGTACATTACGCGGTATTGAGCGTGAAAGTCTACGTATGCAAAGTGATGGTTACTTGTCTAAGCAACCACACCCTGATGCATTAGGTGCAGCACTGACTCATCCCCACATTACCACGGACTATTCAGAAGCTTTACTTGAGTTTATTACCCCACCACACCCAAGTATTCAAAAAGCATTGAACGATTTGGCAGATATTCACGCCGTTGCACATGAGCATTTACCTGAAGGTGAGCGTTTATGGCCTATGTCTATGCCGTGTATGTTAGATAAAGAAGAACAGAACATTCCTTTGGCCCAATACGGCACATCTAATCTTGGACGCTTTAAAACATTATATAGACACGGCTTAGCAGTGCGTTATGGTCGCCGTATGCAAACCATTGCCGGGGTACATTATAACTTGTCTTTTTCAGATGCTTTGTTTGATGTATTACAACAGCACGAGCAAGATCCAAGTTTAAAAAGTTTGAGTGCACAAGATTACCGAAGCCAGCGTTATTTTGGCTTGATTCGTAACTTTATTCGTTATACCCCTATGGTCATTTTTTTGTTGGGTGCAAGTCCAACTGTATGTGGCAGTTTTGTATTAGATCGTGAGCACGACCTACAACGCCTTGTGGCAGGAGCACTGCATCTACCTTATGCTACCGCTTTACGTATGGGGAAATACGGCTACCAAAACTCGGCACAGAAACAGCTAGGTATTCGTTATGATGACTTAAATGGCTATTTATCTGGCTTGGAAAAAGCGGTTAAGCAACCGTATGCGCCATTTACAGCATTAGGTTTAGACAATGAACATGGCGAGCCTATACAGATTAATGACCATACACTACAAATTGAAAATGAGTATTACAGTCTCGTTCGACCAAAACAAACTCCAGAAGGCAATGAAACGCCGTCGCAAGCCCTGAAAACACGTGGTGTTGGCTATGTGGAGTTACGTTCGGTTGATGTAGACCCATATTGTGCGATTGGTATTACTGAGCACAGTGCAGCATTTTTAGAGGTATTGGCACTGTATTGTTTACTAAGCCCAAGCCCAAATATCTCTGAGCAAGAACAAGTTCGTATTGAGTTGAACCAAGCTAATATGGTGGCCAATGGCCGTGCAGCAGATGCGACTTTTGAAACAGAACAAGGGGCTGTGACTGTTGTAGACTGGTTAAATCAGCACCTAGAGCACATGCAAGGTTTAGCACAATTGTTTGACCAAAGTGTAGCGTCAACGTTATATACAGATGCTTTGGCTTTAATGAAAAGCCGTGTACAAGACCCAGAGCAAACGTTATCTGCACATGTGATTAAAGATATGCTAGAGCAAGGGGGTACATGGCGTTTAGGGGCACACTTAGCACAGCAACATGCACAGGTGTATGATAAGCATGAGCTTAGCCTTGAAAAACAGCATTATTTTGATGACTTGGTACATATGTCGAAACATCAACAGCATGCTTTAGAACAAGCAAATCTGATAAGTTTTGATGAGTACTTACGTCGGTTCCGCTCATAACTGAGCTAGAGAGTATAAAATGAAACTCAGCTATCGTTTAATCAATGCCTTTTTGGTGTTGGCTTCAGTCGCAGGCATGGCATTTGCCTTGTACTTAGAGCATTTTAAGGGCCTACAGCCGTGCCCACTGTGTGTATTTCAGCGTGTTGGCCTGATTTTTATGGGACTCTTTGCCTTTATTGCTTTATTACACAATCCAAAATCACGGATATTTAGAGGCATTTATGCCTTGCTTGCCACGCTGAGCATATTGTGGTCGGCTGCTGTGGCGGCACGGCATGTCTGGATTCAACATCTGCCTGCGAGTGAAGTACCCAGTTGTGGCCCTGGACTCAATTATTTGGTTGATGTATTGCCTATGAAAGAAGTACTTGCCCAAGTACTCACAGGCTCAGGTGAATGTGCAAAAATTGATTGGACGTTTTTAGGTCAGTCTCTGCCTGTATGGTCAGTACTATTTTTCGCGGTACTTTTGATCATGAGCTTTACGCAATTTTTCCGCAAGGCTTAAATGCGTGTATTGCCTACGCTAAAGAGCATACAGACCAGTTACATAACGGCTACAACACTTTATTGTGGCTACATAAAGCAGATTTAAGCTAGTATTTTTCTTCAAGTGAGTGCGATTGATGAAAACGCTCAAAATAATGCTTGCCAGTGTGCTGGTACTTTCTGTATTAAGTACCTCAGGTTGTATGTTGCTCGACCCATGGTGGTGGGGTGGTGGTGGCCCTCATGGTGGTCACGGCGGTGATGGTGGCGGGCCACATGATGGTGGTCCACGCTAAAAGATAAAGCCTTACCTTTTTCGGTAGGGCTTTTTTATAGGGGGAGTGATGGCACAGCCTATACATTTAATCTACTTTCATGGCTTCCAAAGCCAAGCCAACTCTGTGAAAGGGCAGTTATTACGCCAATATTGTGCACAGTACTTTCCGCATATTGATGTCTATTTGCCCGACTTAAACCGATCGCCACAGCAGGTGATTGAACATATACGGCATTATATGGCACAGTACCCAACGCATCAGTTTTTTTGTGTGGGGAGTAGTTTAGGTGGCTTTTACGCCAACTACATTGCGTGTTTATATGGCTTAAAATCTGTGCTGATTAACCCAGTGGTTGACCCTGCTTTAGTCTTTGCACAGCGTATAGGGATTGATCATTTGCCATATAAAGTGACTAAAACATGGTCATTACAGCAACACGACTTAGATGAATTAGCACAGATGCTAGACAGCATTGCGCTAAAACGCAGTGAAAAACTACTATTATTGCAACAAGGCGATGAAGTCTTGGATTATCAACACGCACAGCGTTATTATATGCAAAACCCATCACAGTGTATGATGGTGACAATGCATCATGGCAATCATGTGATGGATAATTTTGCAGACAAAATTCCAATGTTAATGATGTTCTTACTACGGTGTTTTACAGCAAGGAAAATATAAAACGTGTCACAATATACGGCTCAATCACTTGAAGTACTCTCTGGTTTAGACCCTGTTCGTCGCCGTCCTGGCATGTATACAGACACCACCAGACCAAACCATTTGGCACAAGAAGTTATTGATAATGCTGTAGATGAAGCACTTGCAGGTCATGCCAATAAAATTACTGTAACCGTATATAAAGATGGGTCATTGTCTGTGCAAGACAACGGGCGAGGTATGCCTGTAGACATACACCCCGAATATGGCCAAAGCGGTATTGAAATTATTTTAACCAAACTGCATGCAGGCGGAAAATTTAGCACCGATAACTATGAGTTTTCAGGGGGCTTGCACGGGGTCGGTATTTCTGTAGTGAATGCATTGTCTACACGGGTAGAGGTAGATGTGCAGCGTCAGGGCAACCTGTACAGTATGGCCTTTGAACAAGGTGTCCCTGTTGCACCGTTGGCAGTCGTAGAAGGGAAAGTTGCGAAAAAAAATACCGGTACAACGGTCCATTTTTGGCCTGAAGCCAAGTATTTTGACAGTCCCAAATTTGCTTTAAAAGCATTAAAACATAATCTAAAAGCCAAAGCGGTACTTTCGGCAGGTTTAGAAATTCACTATATCGATCAGATTAACAACGAAACCATACAGTGGCAGTTTGAAAATGGTTTGGTCGATTATTTAATGGACGAATTACAAGACCGTGAAATATTGCCAAACCCTGCGTTTGTGGCACAAGGTCAAGCCGAACGTGCAAGTTGTGAGTTTGCTTTAAGTTGGAATTTAGAAGGTGGTGAGCAAACCCAAGAAAGCTATGTGAACCTGATACCGACGGCACAAGGTGGTACGCACGTCAATGGCTTGCGTTCAGGCATTACCGAAGCATTGCGAGAGTTTTGTGAGTTGCGTAATTTACTACCACGCCAAGTCAAACTCTCTGCTGAAGATGTATGGGATGGCGTGAACTATATTTTATCGCTCAAGTTTCAAGAGCCGCAATTTTCAGGTCAGACCAAAGAGCGTTTATCTAGCCGTGAAGCTTCGAGTGTTGTGCTTAATATTGCTAAAGATGCGTTTACTCTATGGTTAAACCAACATTCAGACTTAGCATTACAGCTTGCAGAAACCGTCATTGCTAAAGCAGGGCGTAGACTCAAAGCGGCTAAAAAAGTCGAGCGTAAAAAAATTACATCAGGTCCTGCCTTACCCGGGAAATTGGCCGATTGTTCGGGGCTGACACGTGAAGAAAGTGAACTGTTTATTGTAGAGGGTGACTCGGCAGGGGGCAGTGCCAAGCAAGCGAGGGATAAAAACTTCCAAGCCATTATGCCAATACGAGGCAAAATTTTAAATACATGGGAAGTGGCATCTGATGAGGTGTTGGCTTCTCAGGAAGTACATGATATTGCCATTGCTATAGGGGTAGATCCTGGCAGTGATGATCTGTCTGAATTACGCTATGGTCGTATTTGTATCTTGGCCGATGCCGACTCAGATGGTCTGCATATTGCGACCTTATTGTGTGCATTATTTGTAAGACATTTCCCAACATTGGTGGAAGAGGGGCATTTATTTGTGGCGATGCCGCCGCTATACCGTATAGATGATGGTAAAGATGTTTACTATGCTTTAGATGATGCAGAACTTGAAGCGACGTTGAAAAAAGCCAAAAGTAAAACCCCGCAAATTACCCGCTTTAAAGGCTTGGGGGAAATGAACGCAGGGCAGTTGCGTGAAACCACAATGGACCCAAATACACGCCGTTTAGTACAACTTGATTTAGATGATGCACATTTAACCGCAAATCTGCTGGATAAACTTTTGGCTAAAAAACGCTCGGCAGACCGTAAGCAATGGTTAGAGCAAAAAGGCAATTTAGCAGATGTTGGGTTGTAGTTCTTTATTGCAAGATACGATAGAAAACCTTGCAATAAAGTGAGCATAGTGCAGTTTTTATGTGAGAGGCCTTAGCGAATGCCTGCTCGCATAAAAGACTGAACGAATTGTTTTTGGAAAAAGACAAATAATACCAAAAGAGGCAACGAGGTCATTAATGTGGCAGCACTCACAAGTGCCCATTGAACACCTTGATCAGGTGCTGAGAATAGCTGTAGTCCAACCGTTAATGGTCTTACATTGACAGAGTCTGTAATCACTAGAGGCCATAAAAAATCATTCCAATGCGTACTAATCGAAACTAAAATAAATGCAATATATACAGGGGTTGCGATGGGTACATAAATACGCCATAAAATAGTCCACTGGCTTGCACCTTCAATCATTGCGGCTTCTTCTAAAACGACAGGGATTCCTTTAAATGTTTGCCGTAGTAGGAATATAGCAAAGGCAGAACAAAAGTAGGGAAGTGCGATGCCAAGTAAAGTATCACGTAATCCCAATGATCCAATGGTTTGGTAGTTTTGTAGAATGAGTACGTCAGGACTAATCATTAACTGTAATAAAATTAATGAAAATAATAAACCTTTTATCTTTAAAGGAAACCTGACCAATGAATATGCGGCCAAAGTGGCTAAGACAACCTGTACGCAAACAATTAAAATGACCAATAATGATGTGTTTAAAAAGTATCTTGCAAAAGGAGCCGTATGCCATGCCTGAACAAAATTATCTATAGTGACTTGTGAAAATAGAATAAATTGTCCTTGTAGCTCTGCAGGGTGAAAGGCTGTCCATACGGCCAGTAAGAGTGGCAATAACCAAAGTAAAGCACCTGTCCAAATCAATGCCCAAAGCAAAATAGGAATAACCTTGTTTTTAAAAAAGTTTGGCATTATTGATACCATGTTTTTCTATCTAAAAAATAAAACTTTAGCCAAGCCAAAGTCGCCAATACAATCAATAAAACAATGGTCATTGCAGATGCAGAAGACGTATCCCAATAACTAAAAGCAGTTTGATAAATATAAAATAGAATAAGAGATGTACTGTTATCTGGGCCACCATTGGTCATGGCAATCACGACATCAGCTAAGCGAAAAGCATTCAGTGTGGCATTGATTAAAATAAAAATAGTGGTTGGCATGAGTAAAGGCCATTGGACTTTCCAAAAAAAGTGCCATGTAGATGCTCCCTCAATTCGTGCGGCTTCATATAGTTTGGTATCTTGTTGTTGTAATCCAGCAAGATAGAAAATCATAAAGAAGCCTGCTTCACGCCATATGGTCACTGTCATTAAGCTATACAGTGACACATTTGGATCACCTAACCAATTGATAGAAGAAAATCCTAAACTATTTAACCAGTGGTTAAGTACTCCAGTTTGAGGGCTGTAGAAAAATAACCATAGATTTGCAATCGCAATCATTGGCAACAAAGAGGGTAAAAAAAAGGCACTTCGCAGTAACCCTCGTCCCTTACAAGGGCGGTTAACTGCCAGTGCCATAAGTAAAGCTAAGCCACAAGATAATGGAATGGTAATCAATGCATAAAATAGTGTATTTTTCATCGACTGAATGAATACAGGATCTTGCATAAGACTTTGGTAATTTTCTAGCCCTACAAATTTAGCAGGGCTACTCCCGTGGCCAGCAAATAAACTTTGCCAAAATGTTGCAATGACTGGATAGTATGTAAAAGCAATTAAAAAAAACAATGCAGGTAAGATGAATAAGTATCCATACATCTGTTTGGTTAACATGGTTTTCCGAATAGTAATCGTTTTACTTGTTCCAGACATTATTAAAACCTCTTATTGATAAGGTTTTAATAGGCGATCTGCTTGTGACTGAGCATCTTTTAATGCACTGTCTGCAGAAGATCTACCTGTGATCGTGGCCTCAATGGCACGAGTAAGTAACTCTTTAACTTGTAAACTACGATACGTCGCTAATTCAGGCTGTGAGTATTTTAATTGCTCACGTGCAACCAATGCTTGAGGATATTGTTTTACATATTCTTGCATAGACTTGGTTTGCCATGCAGCAGGTGATGTTGCAATATAGCCTGTTGTAATACTCCAACGTGCAGCTTGTTCAGGTTCTGATAACCAACGAACGAATTTTAAAGCCGCTTTTTGTTGATCTGGTGTCATCCCACTGAATAAATATAGGCTACCACCACCCGTTGGGCTACCACGCTGGGTTTTTTCAGGAATCATACTGATACCAAATGGAAATTTTGCTTTTTCTCGGATTTCACCTAAGTTCCCTGTAGACATAAATCCCATGGCTGTTTTGCCATCGATAAAATCTTGTGGTGTTGTATTGTCTGCAATAACACCTTTAGGTGAGATATTATATTTCACGGATAAATCATGTAAAAAGGTTAGCGCCTCTACAGATTTTGGTGTGTAGTATGTGACAGCCGTTCCTTTCCCATTATCTAAATGCCCACCATTTGAAGCGACAAATGCTTGGTATGGCCAATAAGAACCCGGTGAATTTGAAGGGACTTCAACACCCCATTGGGTGACGGTATTACCTTGGCGAATGGTCAGTTTTTTGCCAAATTCGACCAACTCTTGCCAGTTTTGTGGTGGGTGTTCAGGGTCTAGACCTGCTTTTTTAAATGCCTCTTTATTCCAATACATGACATTAGTTGAACGCTGAAATGGTACACTCCAGACTTTACCATCGATATGACGGATAAAAGCTGGATAAAATTGACTTAACCATTTTTGCCCATCTGCGTCGCCTTTCACTAAATCAGATACAGGAATAATTGCACCTGAATCTTTTAAAGAGTAAACCTCAACATCTCTCATGACCGCAATTTGTGGCGCATTATGTCCACGGTATGCTGTTGAGGCCTTTGTAAATGTCGTAACATAATCACCAGTATAGATAGGATCAATTTTGATATCAGGGTTTTGCTTCATGAAGTCTTTGACAAATCCTTCAATCGTACTTTGTACTTTCCCACCAACAACAATTGGATAATACATTTGTAAGGTAACAGGTGCAGCATGGCTTGCTGAACCAATTGCTAATAATAATAGTGCCCCAAGACGCTTCATCATGAAACTTTCTCCTGAAATAATAGTGATATATTTTGATGTGTAGCTTGTTGTAATGATTTGCTGTGATAGCGATTTAATGTTTGACCTGTAAAAATATACTGAGCATCGTGCTTCCAATCTAAACCTATGGTTTGGCCTACTACATATTGGTGTAGACCATTCAGTTTAATTGTGACTTGGTTTTTGGGTTGGGCATCAATGTTGCAAAGTAAAAGTGTATCTGAACCTAAATACTCATAACTAATGACTGTTGCAGTCATTTTTCCTTGAGCTATAGGTACAACTTGAATTGCTTCTGCACGTAGCCCCATAGAAATATCTGTTGCATCAATATGTGGGATAAAGGCACTATGACTTAGGCCATAACCATGATTTACAGCATTTAATGGAATGATATTCATGGCAGGTGCACCAATAAACTGTGCAACAAATCCATTACATGGATTGTTATATAGCTCTGCTGGATGGCCAATTTGCTCAATATGTCCGTTATTCATGAGTACAATACGATCCGCCATAGTCATGGCTTCTGTTTGGTCGTGAGTGACGTAAATAAGCGTTAAGTTAAGTTTTTGCTGGAGTTGTCGAATTTCTCTACGCATGGTTTGACGTAGCTTTGCATCTAAATTGGATAGAGGTTCATCCATTAAACATAAGGGTCTTTTTGAAATGACTGCTCTACCTAAAGCGACACGTTGTTGTTGCCCACCAGAAAGTTGAGCGGGTAAGTGGTCTAAGAACGCATCGAGCTCAAGTAGTTTTGCAGTTTCATGTAAGCGATGTTCAAAGGTAGAGTGATCTTCTTTTCTTGCTTTTAATCCAAATAAAAGGTTTTCACGAATGGTTAAATGTGGAAAAAGTGCATAAGACTGGAAAACCATAGATAAATTGCGATCAGCAGGACCTAAATGACTGACCTCTTTTTCTTTTAATAATATTTCACCTTCATCGGCAGATTCTAAACCGGCAATTGTTCTAAGTAAGGTTGTTTTCCCACAACCTGATGGGCCAAGTAATGCAATAAATTCACCTTGATGAATATCAAAACTAATATTATCTAGTGCAGTTTTAGTGCCCCAGCTTTTTTTAATTTTATGTAGCGTAAGGTGGTTCATAATTGGTCTTTTTTATTTGAGAGCTGTAAGAATGAACAAAAAAAAAGACAGATTTATGACAAAAAAAAGACCTATTGATGACATCAAGTATCCGTTAAAACACGGATAAACATCAGGTGGTTTAATATTTTATGTTTATGGATTTAAACTTTTGGAGAAATTTTTCTGTGTAGTGAATAGGGACGTATTGAATGAGGCGTTATTGTATAGATCTACTCGATACAACCATTACCGTCTTTAAACTGAGCTGATTTGAATTGTATATGCTAAAAAATGGACAGTTTTTTGTTAAAATGAGATAAATATAACCAAGATAGTCGTCGTATTTATTTTATTATTGCATGTCACTTAACAAAAAAATTGTGACATGCAATATATTATTCACCAATCTGTATTGCCAAATCAAACTCAAACACATCGCAATTATGTCCTGTACCAATACGGTCAATCACTGCAAAATCACTTGGGCTTTCTAAGGTCAGTAGTGGGTGATGCCATGTATTGACGCTATAATTCACCCCTTGAGTACCATCAGACAAAAAAGCACGAATTTGTGAGAGATCAGGGCAGTCATCATTGAGTGCAGGGGCAACCACAATTAAAAAAGCTTGCCCAGACATTGGCACAAAAGCCTGAGAACCTTGTGGGTGTTTTTCTAGCATTTTAATGTTAAATGGTACTTTCGATGTTTTAATATTTCGAAAAATACTAATCCCAATCTCTGCTTGCCCATACTTTTGTGTGGTCACAATGGCGTTATAGCGTTCAGTATGGGCATCATTAATATGAAAAAAATCATGTCCTTTACAGCTAATCACCTCACCAAATGGGGCAAAGCCCGCAATGGTGAGTGGTTCAATACGAACAACTTGCATACACACTCCTTGTTAGGCTTTGGCTTTACCCCATAGACGAATACGGCTAATGCCTCCATCTGGAATCATATTTACACGAATATGAGATATTTTTTGTGTCGCTAAAATTTCAGTAATAAACTCGTGAATGTGATCCATCTGCATGTCTTGTGCTTCGAGTAAAAATGGCCAAAACATACTTTGAGGAATCAGTTGTGGGTCAGTGGCATCTTCAATATACGTGGCTTGAATAGACACTTGTGCAGGGTAGTTGCCTTTAAAATGTGCGGTATCAATATCAATTTTTTCAATTTCACCTGCTTGCCCAAGTGCCAAAACACACCAGTCAAAACCAGGAGCACGGCGACGTTTGGTTTCCCAACCATCACCCATGTTTACACCACGGCCAGGGTTAATGAGGTTACGTGGATGGCCATAGTGTGCATCGCTATAGGCAATGACACGCCCGCCGTTTTCAAGGGCAAGTAGGTCGATGGTTTCGTTGCTGTGCTGTGTCGGTTGTACTTGGCCATACACACGTAAACGGGCAATACCGCCATCTGGAAAAATGTTTAAGCGAATGTGCGTAAAGACTTCAGCCTGAGCGGTGGTATAAAAAATATGGTGTTGGCTTGGGCCTAAAATGCTGTTGCCTAAAATGGGTTGCCAAACAGCAGTAGATAGATCTCCTGTTGGTGCATAGCAGGCTTCAAGTGAAGCTGAGGCCGCGTAGTTACCTGTAAAAAAAGTGGTGTCGATATCTACTGCTTGAATAGAGCCTGCCACGCCCAGTTTAACAATACACCAGTCATAACCTGCATGGCGTTTGCGACGCGTTTCCCAACCGTCCATCCATTTGCCGTTGTCATCAAATTTATCTTCTATAAATATTGGGGCGTCAAATGCCAGCATACGCTTTGCTTCGGCAAAGAACTGGTCAGAACAGTCGATAATTTCTGCACCAATACGCAAATCCGCTAAATTTGTAAGAGTATTTAGGTCGTTTGGTTGTTCAAATGCGGGTGCAAGCAGTGTAGCCATGCGATAAGTTCCTTCATTATTTATAGGGTTTTTTCAGTAAAAGCAAATCTCACGCCAAATTAAGATTTTGCACAAAATAGGTATAAATTGCACCGAATATTCAAAAAATGGCACATTTTTGGCTAGGTAAAAACAGATAATTCTAAAATAAGTAGGAATCAAAATGAAAGTAGTCATTATTGGTGCAGGTATGGCCGGCTTAACTGTAGGTATCGCACTAAAAAAGTTCGGTCATGAGGTTGCAATCTATGAACAAGCCGAGAAAATTTTACCTGTAGGGGCTGCTATTTCATTGTGGTCAAATGGCGTGAAATGTCTGAACTACTTAGGCCTGACTGAGCAAGTGAAACGCTTAGGTGGGCAAATGAATGATCTTGCTTATATTGATGGTCACTCAGGTGACACCATGACAGCGTTTAGTCTAGCGCCGTTGGTCAAAGAAGTGGGGCAAAAGCCATATCCTGTATCTCGTGCTGAATTGCAAAACATGCTTATGGATGAATTTGGCCATGAAAACATTCATCTTGGTAAACGGATGACCCAGCTTACACAGCAAGGTGACAGTGTACAGGTTGAGTTTGCCGATGGTACGCAAGTAGAAACCACTTTACTGATTGGTGCAGATGGTACGCATTCCATCACCCGTGCCTATGTATTAGGTGAGCAAGTGGAACGCCGTTATGCAGGCTATGTGAACTGGAATGGTTTGGTCAAAGCTTCGAATGATGTTGCACCACTTGAACAATGGACAACATTTGTGGGTGAGGGGAAACGTGTGTCTGTGATGCCTGTGGCCGATAATCGTTTTTACTTCTTCTTTGATGTGCCATTGCCTGTTGGTCTAGAGAATAACCGTGCAACGTATAAATCTGATCTAAAAGGTTATTTTGATGGTTGGTGCCCACAAGTACAGCAACTGATTGACCAAATTGATGAGCAAACCACAAACCGTGTTGAAATTCACGACATTGAACCATTCTTACAGTTTTATAAAGGCTCGGTGGTGATTTTAGGTGATGCTGCTCACAGCACGACGCCTGATATTGGTCAAGGGGGGTGCCAAGCCATGGAAGATGCCGTGTATTTGGCACGCTCGTTACAAATAAATACCCTTGGTTTAGAAGATGCACTACAGCGTTACCAAGATAAACGTAATGAGCGTACCAAAGAAATGGTTTTACGTGCCCGTAAGCGTTGTGACGTGACGCATATGAAAGATGAGGCTGTGACCCAAGCATGGTATGAGTCATTAAAAACAGAAAAAGGGCCACATATTATGCAAGGCATCATTGGTAATATTGTTGGCAATGTTTTAGATTAATCGGATTTTTTTTTAGTAAATATTTGATTTTAAAATTAAAAGTTTGTTTTTCTTGTCGTGTACTAAGCCCATATTTGAGTGAACATAAGGGCTTAGTACATGACAATAAGATGATTTGGCGATTTCAACCCTAGCATAGATTTTAAAAAAGATTTCTAGTGTTGTAATAAAAGAAACTTTTTGACGTTTTTTACACAACTTGGAATAAGACTTGCTTTAGTTTTATAGAAACAATGCAGTAAATCAATTTAAACCTTTATTCAAGATTCGCTAAATTTTAAATATCATATTGAATTGGAGTATGAAAATTATGCAAGATACGGCTCAAACCCATCTTCCTAAGCGTAGTTTTAGTCTTAAAAAAATCACTCTTCAGCTATTGGCGAGTTTAACAATTTGTGGGGGCGTGTTTGCTCAAGCACATGCAGAAGATAAAGCAGCATTTGTTTATATTGGCCCAACAAGTGATCATGGTTGGACTTATGCACATGACCAAGGCCGTATTAAGGCTGAAAAAGCGTTAGGTGGCAAATTTAAAACGTCTTATATTGAAAATGTGTCAGAAACAGCAGATGCCGAACGTGTGATTCGTAATTTGGCACAGCAAGGCAATAAAATTATTTTTGCAACCTCATTTGGTTATATGAACCAAGTTGAAAAAGTGGCAAAACAATTTCCTAACACTATCTTTATGCATGCAACAGGCTATAAAGAAGCGAAAAACCTAGGTGTTTATGACTTACGTACCTATGAAGGTGCGTACTTATTGGGTGTGATTGCAGGTCAGAAAACTCAAAGCAATGTACTAGGTGTGGTGGGTTCTTTCCCAATTCCAGAAGTTGTACGTAACATTAATGCTTATACCCTTGGTGCACAAAGTGTAAATCCTAAAATCACTACCAAAGTGGTATGGGTGAATTCTTGGTTTAACCCAGGCAAAGAACGTGATGCGGCATTGGCACTGATTTCACAAAAAGCCGATGTGTTAATGCAAAACACAGATTCTCCTGCTGTGGTACAAGCGGCAGCACAAAAGGGTGTTTATGCATTTGGTTGGGACTCAGACATGACCAAGTTTGGGCCCGAAGCACACTTGGCAGCATCTGTATTGCATTGGGAAAAAGTGTATACCCCTGCTTTAGAGCAAGTGGCTAATAAAACATGGAAGCCAGGCGAAATCTGGTACGGCGTGAAGCAAGGTGCTGTGGGTGTTGAAAACTTTGGCCCTGCAGTCACTGCTCCAATGAAAGCCAAAGCTTTAGAGGTACAAGCTGAAATGTTAAAAGGTACCGTACATCCATTTGCTGGCCCAATTTATAAGCAAGATGGCTCATTGGTTACAGCAAAAGGCACGACTTTGTCTGATGCAACTTTGAGCAAAATGAACTATTACGTGAAAGGTGTAGAGGGTTCTTTACCGAAGTAATGGATCAGTCGTACTGATGTTATAAGGTGGTGGGTAGGTCAAACATGATGTATCCACCATTGCTTAGTTTAGACGTTGATACCAGCATAAAGTGCTGATCGATTGAATACGCTTCCTAAACGATTTAGATTTTACCTAAACCTCAGTGTGATGAGGTGACACGTTTAACAGCATCTATAGTTACACGGTTCTATTCTACTTTTTAGCTCCTTCTTACTTCTGCAACAGCATGTTCATCATCGGTTATTACTGTCTCGTTTTGGCGTTTTAAAAAGTCCAATCAAGACTTAAATTACATACAGAGTTTAGGTTATGCATATACAAGCTCCCACTGACGACACTCGCCATGATTTCGAGTTAAAAGAATCATCGCCTCATAATCTTCGGCTTGAGTTGTTGAATATTAGCAAAAGCTATAATCAGCTCAAGGCGAATGATCGTATTCACTTAAAAGTACATGCTGGACAAATTCATGCAATTTTAGGCGAGAATGGTGCGGGCAAAAGTACCTTAATGAAAATTATTTATGGTGCGACCAAAGCAGATCAGGGTCAAATTTTGTGGAATGGTAAAGAAGTGTCGATTGACAGCCCTGCAATGGCCAGAAAGCTTGGCATTGGTATGGTGTATCAACATTTTTCACTGTTTGAAACACTGACGGTTGCAGAAAATATTTTACTTGGTCTTGACCAAAAAATTGAGGCAAAAGCCTTACATGACAAAATTATTCAAGTATCCGAGCAGTATGGTTTAAAAGTTGACCCACAACGAGAGGTCTATTCACTTTCTGTCGGTGAGCGCCAACGTGTTGAAATTATTCGCTGTTTATTACAAAACCCCTCTTTAATTATTTTAGATGAACCAACGTCTGTACTCACACCGCAAGCCGTGAAACAACTGTTTAAGACTTTCAAGTTGTTGGCATCGCAAGGGGTTTCTATTCTTTATATTAGCCACAAGTTACATGAGATTAAAGCACTGTGTGACGAAGCCACAATTTTACGTAATGGGCAAGTGACAGGGCATGTTTTGCCAAGTGAAAACAGTACCAGTGATTTAGCACGTTTAATGATTGGGCGTGAATTACCTGTGTATGAGCATCAAGACTTTGAAGGTACAAAACAGAAGTGCTTTGAGCTATCTCAGGTTAGCCAGCAGTCAGATGACCCATTTGGTACGCATTTAGAACAGATTAATTTAAGCATATATAGTGGTGAAATTACAGGTATTGCGGGTATTTCGGGCAATGGTCAAGCTGAACTCTTGGCATTGCTTTCGGGTGAAAATGCCACCAAGCAAGGCCAAATTATTTTTGATGGGCAAGACATTTCTAAAATGACCGCAGGGCAACGCCGTGACCTAGGCCTTGGCTTTGTGCCTGAAGAACGTTTAGGGCGTGGTGCTGTACCCAATATGACGTTATCGCAAAACAGTTTGCTGACAGCATTTCGCCGTGGTCTGACTAAATTTGGTTTAATTCAGTTTGAAAAAACCAAAGCCTTTACGGCTCAATGTATTGAAAAGTTTGGTGTGAAAGCCAGTGGTGTTGATGCAGAGGCACGCTCACTATCGGGTGGTAATCTACAAAAATTTATTGTGGGACGAGAAATATTACAACAGCCAAAAGTATTAATTATTTCTCAGCCAACATGGGGAGTAGATGTAGGTGCATCTATGTTTATTCGCCAAACACTAATCGATCTGTCTCGCCAAGGGGTTGCCATATTGGTAATTTCTGAGGAGTTAGAAGAGTTGTTTGAAATTAGTGACAAAATTTGTGTTTTATCATCAGGCAAGTTGTCTGAGCCGATGTTGACCCAAGACACCAATGCCGAACAAATTGGTTTACTCATGTCAGGTATTGCCTCTGAAAAAATGGCAATAAAGTCGTCTAACAATGAAACCGCTCATGTCTAGCACGCATAGTGAAATGATGAAAATAGGGTGAAAAGATGCATTTATTAGAGCCAAGAGAACATCCCTCTCAAGTGATGAAGTGGCTTTCTCCTGTCATTGCACTGATTGCAATGTTAATTGTGGGTAGTTTTTTATTTATGGCGTTAGGCGTCAAGCCAACAGAAGCCTTATACATTTTTTTTATTGAACCACTCACAACAAGTTATAGCCTGAGTGAGCTTTTGGTGAAAGCCAGTCCACTGATTTTAATTGCGTTAGGGCTTGCTGTGGGCTTTCGTGCCAAGCTTTTTAATATTGGTGCTGAAGGTCAGTTGACCATGGGGGCAATCTTTGGCGGTGGTGTTGCTATTTTGTGTCACGATCAGACAGGTTGGTGGATTTTACCTTTAATGATTGTGATGGGTGCGTTAGGTGGTGCACTGTGGGGGCTTATTCCTGCACTGTTAAAAACCCATTTTAATGCTGAAGAAACACTCACCACGCTGATGATGAATTATGTGGCGATGTTTATTTTGCTGTACTTGGTGGGTGGGCCATGGCGTGACCCGAATGGTATGAACTTTCCGCAGTCCATTATGTTTGGTGATAGTACAACTTTACCAATGGTGATTGAGGGTACGCGGATTAATGCATCTATTTTTATTACCATTGTGGCCGTGGTGTTGTTTTGGTTATTTGTACGTAAAAGTATGACTGCCTTTAAACTTGAAGTGAGTGGTCAAGCACCAATGGCAGCCAAATATGCAGGGTTTTCCTCTAAGAAAGCCATTTGGTTTAGCTTGGGGATTTCAGGGTTAATGGCAGGGATTGCTGGTTTGTGTGAGGTGGCAGGGCCGATTGGTCAGTTAAACCCTAATATTTCACCAGGTTATGGTTATGCAGCCATTATTGTGGCGTATTTAGGACGTTTAAACCCAATTGGTATTGTACTTTCGGGGTGCTTAATGGCACTGATTTATCTTGGTGGTGAAATGGCACAAATGCAACTTCAGTTGCCTGTGGCGATTACGGGTATCTTTCAAGGTTTATTGCTCTTTTTCCTTTTAGCCTCAGATGCATTTATTGAAAACCGTTACCGCTTTGCAAAAAGAAAAGTAAAAACCCCACCTGTAAGTACCACCTAAAAAGGTCATTAATGCCCATGAAAATGAAGGCAGGAGAACAGCATGAGTATTGAAGTTACAGCGATTTTAGCGGGTACAATTGCCGCAGCAACCCCGCTCATCTTTGCAGGTTTAGGCGAGCTAGTTGCAGAAAAAACAGGGGTCATTAACCTTGGTGTAGAAGGCATGATGTTGGTTGGTGCAATTGCAGGCTTTGCTTTTGCAACCCATTACCAAGCCAGTGTCTTTAGCTCACTGTTGGTTGGTGGTGGGGCGGGTATGATCATGGCGCTTATTTTTGCCTTTTTTACCCTGTCTATGAGTACTAACCAATCTGCATGTGGTTTGGCATTAACCATTTTTGGTATGGGTATTTCTGCTTTTATTGGGCAAAACTACGTGAGTATGGCTTTACCTGGTCTTGGTAGTTTAAATGTTCCAGTGTTATCAGATATCCCATTTCTTGGCCCGATCTTATTTCAGCAAAACTACGTGGTTTATTTGTCTATCTTGGCATTTTTCGTGGTTTGGTGGGTTTTAGCGAAAACACGTTTAGGCTTACTGCTTAAAGCAGTGGGTGAGTCGCCTGAAAGCGCACATGCCATGGGCTACAATGTGTTGGCCATTCGCTATGGTGCTGTTTTATTTGGTGGTTTAATGGCAGGTATGGGCGGTGCATTTTTATCTACCGTGTATACGCCAATGTGGATTGAAAACATGGTGGCAGGTCGTGGTTGGATTGCCATTGCTTTAGTGGTATTTGCAACGTGGAAACCGACACGTTTAATGTTGGGTGCATACTTGTTTGGTGGCGTGACCATTTTACAGTTTCATGCACAAGCATTGGGTTTAAAAATTCCAAATGAGTTTTTGTCTGCACTGCCTTATGTGGCAACCATTGTGGTATTGGTGATTATTTCACGTGACAAAAAGCTTTTAAAAATGAACTTGCCTGCATCTTTAGGGAAAACTTTTAATCCTTAAATTGATGATTTTGCTCTGATGTATTTTGAGATTGCACCATATTCATGGTGCAATTTTTTATTCAAAATAATATAGCCCCTAACCAATTTTCATAATAAAAAATATGAAAATATTCTATACCTGTTTATACGTCGATAAATATGCTTCGGTTGAATGTATATCAGCAAATTTAGTTAATGCTGCTAAATAAGAATGTTGTACATCATCTACAGCAATCTTTTTGTGGTTAAACTCTAACTCTCTAGTGGTAGTTGCATCATGAATTAAAATATTATCAAACCCTAAATCCTTTGCAGCTCTTGTTGTCGTATCAATGCACATATGGGTCATCATCCCTGTAATGACTAATCGTTTGACTGAGAGTTCTGTTAGGGTTGTTAATAGATTCGTATGTAAGAAACTATTTGGGAACTCTTTTATAATAATTGTAGAGTTATTTTTAAGTAACAGTCCTTTATGTAATTGAGATCCTAAGCTATTTTTAAGAAAAAAAGTGGCATTTGGGGCATTGTTAATATGTTGAATGTAAATAATAGGAAGGTTCTGGTTCAAAAAATAATGTTCTAAGGCATTAATATTTTTTAATACAGCAATTGGCTCATGTAAAGGGTATTTTCCATTTACAAAGTAATCATTCTGTACATCAATAATGAGTAAAGCTTCTTTCATTTTCATACTCTTATATAACTAAAAATGTTGCCTTAACTATAAATATCCTATATAAAATATCGAATGACCTGCTGAAAAAAATAAGATGAAATGCCTTTCACTGTGAAAGAAAAAAATAAAATGGATGATATAGACCTACAAATTTTAAAATTACTAAGATTAGATTCTAGAATGTCTAATAAGCAAATTGGTCAGCGAATACACCGAACAGGGCAAGCTGTTGGATTAAGAATTGAAA
This sequence comes from Acinetobacter rathckeae, assembly GCF_015627125.1. Classification (GTDB taxonomy): domain Bacteria; phylum Pseudomonadota; class Gammaproteobacteria; order Pseudomonadales; family Moraxellaceae; genus Acinetobacter; species Acinetobacter rathckeae. The sequence goes on from NZ_VTDO01000004.1 coordinate 175,797, forward strand.
AATTGGTGTCTATCGGAGTTTTGAAAAAATATACTATAGAAATTGCGACAGATAATAAATCTTACATCAGAATTTTTTTAAAAGTTGCTCCATCTCAAAAAATAGAAGACATAATTGCTTCATATCCTAATATTCTTGAATTTAATAAAGTTGCAGGGCAAGCTTGCTATATGGTTGTTGCTGATTTTTCTAAGGATCAGATGCGTAATTTCCTAAACCATATCTCTGATTTTGCAAGTTATAGTGTTGAAAATGTTGTTAAAAATATCAAATGATTATGAATCATAGGTAAAACGATCATTTGTTGAATACGAGCCAATAGTTTTTTAAATTGAATAAGGTCGACGTTTAATCTTCTATTGAAAAAAGCTAAACCACTTTGGGGTCAAGTTGACCCCAAAATGAGCATAGATTAGAAGTGGTAATCTACACGAACCATTGGTGTACTTGCTGTCGCACCTTTGTTGCCTGTAGTTGGGTTACCAAATTTGTTGTGCCAGTATTGGTACTCAAAACCTGCACGGAATGTTTGGTCATTTTTACCCCAAAGCGAGGTTAAATCATACATCACACGTGCATCAATGTTGGTTTCTGGGGCAGTTTTGCCGCCGAACTCATTTTTGCCTTTAGAGTCAATCCATAGTGCAAAACCTTCAAATGCTAAAGGTGTTTTACCAATTGGCATGCCCCAACTCAATTGGAATGCGGCATGTGGGTCATAGCTGTAACGGCTACTAATGGCAGCAGGTTTATTGCTTTCAAAGAGCACTAAAGTACTTAAACTTAAAAAGCCTGGTACGTCAAAGTTAATGGTTGGACCAACCACCCACATTTGTTTTTTAGATGCATAGCCATCATTTTTAGTATTCCAATCTAAACCTGCAGTAAGTGCATAGCCACGAATACCCTGAGACGAAAGATCAGTTTTAAATACTTTACCAATGTCTACGTTGTTACGGTAAACCAAGTATGCTTCTTGAGTGCCTTTACCGCCTGTTTGAGCTGTATTGGGTTCTGATGAAGACTGCAGAAAGTCTACATTTAAGAAGTTTGTACCGTAAGCATAACCACTTGCGTGTGTGAAAGAGTAGATTTGCTTAGTAATGTCAATTTTTGAACCGTTGCTGTTGTTTTTAAACGGTTCAGCGAAGTCTGTACCATAACGCCAACCAATTGAGTTGTCGCTCCAAGTGAGTGCAGATGCAGAGGTCGATAACAATACAGATGATAACAGTGCGGTGGCAACTGCAGATTTTCTATAGTTAGAGAAGTGTTTGAAAAGCATATAACGCCCCCAAATAGTCTGGTATTGACCAAGTTAAGTAATATCTCAAGATCTTTCACATCTAAGATAGAAAATGAGATAAGCCATGTATTGGCTTATCTAGCAAAAAATGCACCACACTTTATAAAATTTAGTAAAAAAAATAAACAAAAAATCACAATTTATATAAAAACATTAGTTATTAGTCACTTATATTACTGCTGTGTTAACTGCCTCTATAGGTTGAGTAGGCATAAGGGCTAATTAATAATGGTACATGATAGTGCTCGGTTACATTGGCAATATAAAACTGTAGGCACACTTTTGGAAAGAAAGTGTCCTGTTTAAGTGCTTTAAAGTAAGGCAAAATGTCATACTCTAGTTGATATGCACCTTCTGTGAACACATGCTCACCAACATTAAAATCTTTGAGTCGACCATCAGTATCAGTAATGCCTTGCCCAATGAGGCTGTGTGTGTTGGCATCAAATAGTTTGACCTGTACGCCACTGGCAGGTTTTCCTCGGTTAGTGTCTAAAATATGGGTACTAATCATGTGTTAATTCCTTGATCTAAACGGCGTAATGCAATGAGTGCCAGTTGCTGTTTGACAATCTCTTGTTCGATTTGAGTGTCGTGTGTTAAACGTATATTGAGTTGCTCAAGTACTTGCTCACTCGACAAGCCCGCGGCTTTAATTAAAAAAATAAAACCGAACTTTTCTTCATACGCAATGTTACCTGCCAATAATGCGGCTTGTGTACGTTGGTCTTGTGAAATATTGGCTTGTTCTGCATTAGAGTGTTGCTGCTCTTGGGCAGATAAATGCGTTGTTGATGGCTTTTCCCCAATACGTGGGTGTTTACTCAGTGCAGATTCAATTTCTGCCCATTGCCATGTTTTTGCTTGCTGTTCGGCACAGCTGAGCAAAGCCTGTTTGCTTGAAAATGGGCGCTGCTGTTGTATGTGAGCAACCCATGATTCAATATTGACACAGCTTTGTAAAAAGGCTGTGACCTGAGCAGATTGCTCTTGGTTAAAGTCGGCAAGGTGCATACTATTCTCTCGTTGGTTGAAACACTTAGATCGGAATTATTTGCTTTGGCTGTAGTGGCTATACCAATGCTCGGCAATGTCATTACGGCGACAAATCCAAACCTGTTCGTGTTGTTGTATATAATCTAAAAAGCGTTGTAAGGCACGGAAACGACCCGGACGGCCTAAAATACGGCAATGCATACCAATCGACATCATTTTTGGTGCGGTTTTACCTTCAGCATACAGCACATCAAAAGCATCTTTTAAATACTGGTAAAACTGTTCACCACTGTTAAAACCACCCGGTGAACAAAATTTCATGTCGTTACTTTCTAGCGTGTATGGAATCACCAAATGTGGGCGAGTTTGCTCATTTTCGGTTGGGAGTGACGTCCAAAAAGGCAGGTCATCGCCGTAGTAATCACAGTCATATTTAATTTGTGGAAACTCTGCCAATAACTTGCGGGTATTTGGGCTATCACGACCTGTATACCAACCGATAGGCGCTTGACCAAACAACGCTTCAATGACGCTAATGGCTTGGTCCATATATTGACGCTCTTGCTCAATACTCATGTCTTGATAGTGAATCCAACGCTGACCGTGTGACACAATGTCGTAATTGCTGTTTTTGATGGCATCGACAATGTACGGGTTACGTGCCAAAGCCATACCGACACCAAAAATGGTCATGGGTAAGCCACGTTGTTTAAATTCATTGTGAATACGCCAAAACCCTGCACGTGAGCCGTATTCGTACATCGAGTCCATAGACATATGTTTGTCTGGAAAACTGGCTGCACCAATAATGTCAGATAAAAATTGCTCAGAACCTGCATCACCATGCTCCACATGGTTCTCACTGCCTTCTTCGTAGTTAAGCACAAACTGTACTGCCACACGGGCGTTATTTGGCCAAGAAATCTGTGGATTTTCACCATGATAGCCAATCAGGTCACGGCTATAGGCTTCAGATTGAATTTGGTCAACCAATGCTTGACCACGCAGATAGGAAGTTGTCAATTTGTTATCCTTTTGATAAGTTTTTAAAAATCTACTTGCATATTTTTAAAGTTAGATCATATTAAAAGTATAAGGACACTTTAAATGCAAGAGAACTTTAGTGTGATAGCGCATTATTGTTATACCGATTTTGGTGAATCTTGTGAATAAAGACAGGTGCAATAAATGGATGTATTTTTTCTGCACCAGATCAGCGAAAAGCGAGGATAATGTATGAATATTGAAATCCGCACAGATAAAAACATTAAAAACAGTGAGCGTTTAATCAGTTATGTACAAACTGAAATTAGCGATAAATTTCAGCGTCATGGTGAGAAGATCACCCATTTTTCTGTGCATTTAAGTGATGAAAATGCGGCAAAAGGCGGAGAGAACGACCTGCGTTGTATGATTGAAGCTCGTCCTGCAGGCTTGAAACCTGTTGCTGTTTCGCATAAAGCCTCAACCATTGATACGGCCATTCATGGTGCGGTTGAACGCTTAAAACACAGTTTAGAACATTTGTTTGAAAAACAAAAAAATCCACGAGATCAAAAACCATTAGATGTTGCACCAGAGGCCATCTAATTTAATAGATAAGCACGACAAAAAAGCACCGAAAAAGGTGCTTTTTTGTCGTCTAGGGCAGGCTTTCTTGTTACACTAAAAAAAACATGATACGGGCGTAAAGATGCTATCTGCACAACAGCAACAATTTATTGAAGCCATTGAGGCTTTAGATGTAAAGGCCGTAGAGCAAGTTTTAGCACAAGGCTTAGATGTGAATTTTATTGACCCTGAAAAAGGTTTACCGATTTCAATGGTCTGTGACGGTTTATTTGCTTGGTGGGAAGCGGTATCTACAGCGTATACAGAAGGAACGCCGTGGTCAGAACAACAAAAACAGCAAAAATTACAGGTTCATTTAGACCTTTTAGATGCCTTAATTGCCGCAGGTGCAAATGTACATTTATGGGATGCTGAAGAGTTTTATGGCCCATTGTGGGATTGTGCGAGCGCAGCTTGTGTGCCTGCAGTACAGCGACTACTCGATTTAAAAGTTAATCCAAATACCAAAGATGATGAAGACCTAACCATTTTATCATCTATTAGCCAACTGTTTTTTGACTGTGATTATGACGAAATTGATTGGTCAGAAGCATTGCCAGAAGAGCAACAAACCTTGCAACTTTTACGTGAGCATGGTGCAAAAATGTCTAAAGAATTGAGTGTTTAAAAGAGGGGTTAAGCATGAAAACAGTATTTAAAATGACCGTTATTTGTTCAGCATTCATGAGCATACATGCCTTCGCTGAAGATTTTTCGTTTGACCGTCCGGGTACTGGCTTTGGTACAAGCATTGCACCGATTGGCCATGTGGCATGGGAGCAAAGTCTGCCAACAGCGAGCTATAGCAAACCAAATATTAACAATGATTTACAAAACACGGTGTCGTTACAAGGTGACATGCTATTTCGTACAGGCTTAACAAAAAATACCGAGTTACAGCTTGGTTTTGGTGGCCCAGGATGGATTAAAACCACATTGCAGGGACAAAAAGTCACTGTACATGGTTTGGGTGATGTGACCGTGGGTGTGAAACATGCGGTGGATTTAAACGATAACCGTATGACAATGGCATTGCTTGGTCAGGTGGTGGTTGCCACAGGAAATGACCAATTTACAGCAGAAGATAACATTTATGCCTTATCTTCAAGTGTACAGTATGCACAAAATGATATTTTGACCACAGGTATTACCATGCGTTACGAAATGCAAAATCGTGACCTTGCAGTAACGGCTGTACCAACATTAAGCTATCAGCTTTCTAAAAAATGGTCGGGTTATTCTGAGTTTGTCTACCGCAAGCAAGAAAGCCAAGCCAGCCAAACGTCTTTGGCAACGGGTGTGATGTATGCAGTTAGCCCACGTATGCAACTAGATGCCAGTGTAGGTGCGGGCTTAAGCGGTGATGTACCTGATTATACAGGTGGTTTGGGCGTATCATTTTTATTTTAAGCCTTCGCTGTTAAATATTTGAGTAATTTATGGTTTTTCTGTGTCGTTGTTGGTGTAAAACACTGTGGTTGATGATTATTTTAGCAATGGCATGGGCAACTGCCATACTACACGCAGAAGAACCTTTATTACCTGCCAATCAAGCCTTTGCATTGAGCAGTGAGTCTGTAGACCGTAATACCATTGCATTGGCATGGCAGATGGCACCGAACTATTATTTGTATCAACATAAAGTGACGGTACAGGCCAATCAGCAAGATATGGCATTACAGTTTCCAAAAGCAACACGGCAACACGATGAAACGTTTGGTACAACGTGGGTTTATTTTAATCAACTCCATTTAAACATAAAAGCCAAGCCAAATACCGTGTACGATGTGTCTTGGCAAGGCTGTGCCAAAGACCGCTTGTGTTATCCACCACAACATACCCAGTTTAAAACCGATGCAGATGGTTTAATGGTGGCAGAAAATAAAATTGCCTCACAGCGTAGTGTTTTTGATCAAGCACTCAGCCGTCAAAATGATGAAACCACGCCACAAGCAATTCAACCGACATCAGTTGTAGATACAAATCATACTGCCACATTACAAGATACAGCATCGGATCAGCACTGGGCTTCTCGTTTAGAAAATCATTCGCTATGTTATGGCTTAGGACTATTTTTAGGGCTTGGGCTTTTGTTGGCTTTTACACCGTGTTCATTGCCGATGTTGCCCATTGTCAGTTCTTTGCTCATTCGAGAGCATAAAGGTGCAAAGGCATGGCTCATTGCAGGGGTGTTTGTCCTAAGTATGGCTACGGTCTATGCTTTACTTGGTGTATTGGCGTCTTATATTGGTTTAGGCTTTCAGCGTTGGTTACAGCAACCTGTCACCTTAATGGCATTTAGTGGCTTATTTGTATTGTTTGCACTGAATTTATTTGGTGTATTTGAACTACAACTGCCTCGCTTTTTAACAGCACGCTTAGATAAGTTACAATCCTCACAACAAGGTGGGTCGTATATTGGTGCAGCAGTGATGGGTACGGTCTCTGCACTCTTGGTCGGGCCGTGTATGACTGCACCACTTGCAGGTGCATTACTGTTTATTGCTCAAACCCAAAGCCAATGGCATGGAGCATTGTTGTTATTTGTACTTGGTCTGGGTATGGGTATTCCACTGCTTTTAGTGAGTATTTTAGGCAGTAAAGTCTTGCCAAAAGCAGGGCTTTGGATGAACCAAATCAAAGTCATTTTTGCATTTATTATGCTTGGTTTAGCGGTGTACTTTTTACGTCCGTTACTATCGGTATTTTGGTTACACCTACTGATCCAACTGTTATATGTTGCTTTTGCTGTGTACGCTTTATATGCCATTTATAAGTACACATTAAAGCTCAAAGTGTGTTACGCGGTATTACTCGTTGCCGTGGCTGTGGCGTTTTGCATACAGCAGATGCAATACCAACCACAGACCCAAACCGTTGCCAGTGGCATGGTTTGGCATGTAGCGACAGATGAGCAAAGTTTTAAAGAAATATTAGGGAATGCCCCCAAAGGGCAAGCCGTGGTTATAGATGTCTATGCCGACTGGTGTGTGGCTTGCCAGCCGATTGAGCATGGTATTTTAAAACAAGCATCTATTCAAAAAGCCTTACAGCCATATTATTTAATTAAGCTTGATTTGAGTAAATATAATGCCTCTCAGCAAAATGTTTTGACTCAATGGCAGGTGCTAGGCCCACCCACTTATCTTTTTTTAGATGCATCGCATCAAGAACGTAGAGATTTACGTTTAACAGGTGAGTTTGAGCAAAATAAACTGCAAATACAATTGGCAGCATTGGCACAATAGTCTGTTGTTGTTTTATATGATTTAACTATATATTCAGTAAAGGTAATGTCACTTAAGGTGCTTATATTAAAGGCACTTTATTTTTCGATGTGCTTTTAAACATGAAATTTCAGTTAAATCGACTTGCTGTCGCCATTGGTTTTACCTTACAAAGTGCGGTACTTTTTGCAGATACGCCTACGGTGAAATCAGGCATAGATGTATTGTCTGGCTTTAATGATTTATGGACACCTGGGGCAACATGGGACACGGGTACACCTACTGCAAAAGGTGCTCAGGTCTTAGATCAAAATGTACGCTTGGCAGTCAATATTGCAAAAAGTAGAACTGCGGATCAAGAAGTAAAAGCTTATGAGATTGATAGCCAAAATGCCAACTATGCAGTGATTCAAGCCTTAGGCCCTTTACAAAATATCCTTAAAAAAGAAACGGGTGCATTTACAACGGTGAATGGTATACCCAAAGAAGCGTATTCGGGTGCTGTATCAGACAAAGGCAATGGACTGGGCACGACCAATAATAACTTGGGGCAATTGGTGAGCCTTGTGAATGCAGTGCGTTATCCTGCAAGTACCACGCCTGCAAAAAATGCCTATAACTATCCAAGACCATTTCGTCAGTCGTTGGATGGTCAAGACCTAAAAGGGATTTTACAGCCTTCTTTAGCTGCTCGAGTTCCTGCAACAGGCAAGGGTGATGGCGGTTTCCCAAGTGGACATACCAATGCAGGGTATTTGGCGGCATTGAGTGTTGCCTATGTTGTGCCACAACAGCAAGCCGACTTGGTACTGCGTGCGGGTGAAATGGGCTATAGCCGTGTGATTGCAGGCATACATTCACCACTTGATGTCATTGGTGGTCGTATGCATGCCACCTATTATGCAATTCAAGGTTTAATCAATAATGCAGATTTAAGACGCAATGCCTACCAACAAGCCCAATCTTTTTTTGCAACGCAGTGCGGTGGCACAGTCAGTGCATGTTATGGCACATCAGACTTAAATCAGTTGTATACGCAGTATCAAGCAAACAAAGCATTGTATGATAAATATACGTTTGCTAATGCCTTTACGGCCATTGGTGATACAACACTCACACCTGTTGTCCCTGAAAATGCAGAAGTTTTAATTGAAACACGCTATCCATATTTAACAGCGAGTCAGCGTCGCGATCTTTTACAAACCACCTCAAATGCGAGAGGCGGTGTATTAGATAACGGTTTAGGTTATGACACGCTCAATTTATATAAAGCGGCCAATGGCTATGGTGCATTTAATCAAAAAACCACGATTAATATGAATGCAGCCGATGGTGGTTTGTCTGCATCTGACGTTTGGTTAAATGATATTTCAGGTCAAGGGCAACTTGAAAAAACAGGTACAGGCTCCCTCACTTTGGCAGGTCGTAACACTTGGTCTGGTGGTACGCAATTACTGGGTGGTACACTTGTGGGGAGTAATGGCAGTGCATTTGGTCAAGGCACAATTGTCAATCAGGCCAATTTGATTTTAAATCATAACACCACAGAAAGCTTGGCCAACACCATCACAGGTACGGGTACCTTGTATAAACAAGGGACGGGCTTACTGAATTACACAGGCGATGGGAGTGGTTTTACAGGTACAACCCGTGTGCAAAATGGCCAGTTGAATGTAACCAACCGTTTGAATGGTACAACGGTTGTTGAAAGTGGCGGTACGTTACAAGGTGCAGGGAAACTACAAAATCTACAGGTGCTACAAGGCGGTACAGTAGATTTAACACAGTCTTTAAATCGATTGTCTGTGAGTGGTGACCTCACTTTAAATCAGGGCACACTCAAAGTACTAACACAAGCCAATAGTGCAACCAGCAGTGGTATAGATGTGAGTGGTCGGACTCAAATTAATGCCGCAAGCGTGTTGCAAGTGGGTTTGGGTAGTGAATATAACCTACTGTCTGAATATGTGATTTTAAATAGTAATCAAGGGGTAACAGGCCGTTTTGCAACAGTAAAAAGTGCTTATAGTTTTCTGACACCGCAAATTGGTTATACGGCAAATACAGTCACATTACAGCTACTTAGAAATGACCAACGCTTTAATAGCGTGGCAAAAACAGCCAACCAATATCAAGTGGCAAATAGCATTGAAAGTCTAGGTTTGGGTAACAGCTTATATAACCTTGTGGCTAAACAAAGCAGTGACCAAGCAGTACAGTCATACAATAGTTTGTCTGGTGAGGGTTATGCATCTTTAGCAGTCAATGCAACGCAAGATTTATTGGCGACTACAGATTTTGTGGCAGCACAAAAATTACAGTCTCAGCCTTATTTATGGTTAAACAGCTATGGTCGTCAGTTGAACAACCGTGCTGTAGACGTGTCAGATTCAACCTATAAAAATTATGGTGCAGTGGTTGGCGGTGAATTACCACTTAATCATCAAAGTAGTCTTGGCCTAGTGTTGGGGCAGGCTAAAGGTACGGCTAAAGTTGCAGACAAAGGCTTTACTGCAAAAGATAATAATAGCCAGCTGGGTGTTTATGGTCGTTATGCAGATGAGCAGTCAAGTACAACGCTTGGTCTGATTGGCCGCTGGGGTGATGTCTCTGTTAAACGTCAAATCAATAGCACGGGTCTAAATAGCCAAGCCAATGCCAATCTAGATGTTTACAGTATTCAAGGTTTTGCTGAATATGCCTTTAAACCAACAGCACTCCCTATCAGCCCATACCTACGTTTGGCTCATGTGGTTACGCAAACCAAAGCATTCCAAGAGCAAGGTGCCGATCTTGCGAACTTACACGGTGCAAAGTCAACCAATAACATGACATTTACGACATTGGGTTTAAAAGCGAACCATGATTTTGCAGTGGCGTCTCACGTGGTGACCGCACAATTTGGGTTAGGTTGGCAACATGCACTTGGTGATACGCAAGGACAAGCCACGTTGAATTTTGACCGTGCTTCAAGCTATAAAGTGAATGGCTCGGAAGTTGCAAAAGATCTTGCTAAAGTAGATCTTGGCATAAGTACAAAACTGACAAATCAGTTCAGTCTTGGGTTAAATTATACAGGGCAGTTTGCGAGTGACAGCCATAGCAATGAAGGCACATTAAAGCTCGATTATCGTTTTTAATTGCTGATTATTTTTTTAATCATGGCTTTACCGAAGTAAAGCCATGATTTTTTTAACTGCTTTGATTTAAACGTTGCTGAATAAAAGAACACATATCATTTAAAGCCATTTTGCCTTCATCAAACCATGCATTAAACATAAAAAAGTTGTGCCACATGCCTGTATAGAGTTTATAGTAGACATCGACTTCGGCACGTTCTGCCATGTCTTTGAGTCGTTTTGCATCGTCCATGAGCAATGATTTACTGCCGACTTGTATCAGTAATGGCGGTAGACCTGTGAGGTCATCAAACAAAGGTGATACCCGTGGGTCCGATGTTTCAAAGTCGGTATCTTTAAGGTAATAGCCAATGGCTTTTTTTAAGAAATCAACAGATACCAATGCATCATGTTTTTGATTGTATCTGACTGAGTTACTGGTGAGTGTGAGGTCTACAAATGGCGACAGCAACATTAAACCACATGGCAGTGCTGTATTTTTTTGTCTGATCAAACGTAAGCATAAAGCAAGGGCTAAATTTGCACCTGCATCGTCACCTGCCAAAATAATATCTTGTGCTTGAATACCAGACTCAAGCAGTGCTCTATAGGCATTGTAGATTGCTTCACTTTGCGCTGGAAATGTAGTTTCAGGAGCTAAAGGGTAAGCTAGGCTCATGACCGTTGTTCCAGTGGTACGTGCCATTTCACACAGCCAAGCCCGATGTGTTTTGAGTGAGCCTAAACAAAAACCACCGCCGTGTAGATATAAAATAATATGTTTTGATGTGTTATTTAATGGTGTTATTTTTTCAACGGTGAGGTTGGCTAAACTATAAGTATCTATGTTTAGGCCTTGTTTATTGCATGGAAAAACCTGTGCGATTTGGCCAGTAAAATGACGCATGGTCTGTGGAGAGAAATCATATTTACTTGGGTAGCGTAGCGTGCTTTTTAAACAAGATTCGACAAGCAGTTGTTTCCACATTTCATGCATAATAATGGCCTTATGGTGCATATATTCGTTATAGATAGTCATGTATGATGTGCGTTAAGTCACATCATGAGTTACTTATAGGAATACACAATGAAAAAAATATTATGTTCAATTGCCCTAGCAGGCTTGGCTACCATAACACATGCGGCAGACCCATTAAATGCAAGTGTGTGGAAAACCATAGATGATGAAACCAATCAGCCAAAAGCACAGGTGGTATTTAACCAACAGCGTGATGGAAGCTTTACCGCAACCATTCAAAAAGTGTTAGTACCCGGTGAAGATGGTATTTGTGGTGAGTGTGAAGGGCAATACCACAATAAGCCGTTACAAGGTGCGGTGATTGTGCGTGGTTTAAAAAGTGTGGGTGATAATAAATATGAGGACGGTACAATTATTGACCCTAAAAATGGTAAAAGTTATCGTTTGAAAGGGGAGTTACTGAATCAAAATAAAACCCTGAAATTACGTGGTTATATTGGTATTTCATTGTTGGGTCGTAACCAAATTTGGCAACGTATACAGTAGTTTTTATGTAGGTAAGCGTTGTGCCTACGGGTGTAGGCATAACTAGAGTTTAAGTGGATTAATGGTTGGTGTGAATTTTAAAACGGAATCATCGAAAAATGGTGAGTCAATTTAATTTTAGGTCATTTTTTAATAGTGAAAAAACTGAGGAAGATATACTTAAAATAGATGTGGCTGTATGAGCGGTTAAGAGCCTATGTTTTGTTAAAAACCAAATAGACCAAACTTCATGAAGCAGGGCATATGGTGCTAAATCTTTAAGCGTAAAATGATATGCTGATAATTGATTGTAAGATGATAGAAAAAAATCAATTTTACGTAAATATTTTTCATCATAAATGCTTTTTGTATATAAGCCCCAAACCATTATTGCAAGATCTAGGGATGGATTAGATAAGCAACTATACTCAAAGTCTATTAATGTGGCTTGATCATTTTTTATAAAGATATTTGGAGCCCTAGGGTCGCCATGGCATATAGAACCCCCAGACTGAAAGCTTTGTATTTTTAGTGCTGTAATTAAACCTTTATAATGCTGTTCTAATGGTTTAGAAAGAAAGTACAAGTCAGATAGTTTACTCATCTGCTGAATTTTTTTGTCAATGTCAAAAATAGGAACATTGATATGTGTAGAATCTATATTATGCAGTTGAAATAATGTCGTTGCACAAATTACTAGATCTTCATCATTGAGTGTACATGGCCGACCATTTGCTTTTGAAAAGACTAGAGCAGAATATAACTGATCCTTTATAGAAATCAAATGACTGAGTTGACCTGTGATACTTTTTACCGCTTCGGTAGCAGCAATGCTTTTTAAGCGTAGAAAATTGGTGATAAGTCCTTCACTTTCTACTGAAGTGATTGATCTTTCAGAACTAAATACTTTTATAAAATATTGGTGACCCTGATGGGTTTGTGCAGATAAAACAAGATTGATACCAGAAACGATGATATGACAAGATACACAGGGGATATCGTAGTTTTTGTATAACCATGAAGGTATTTCTGATGTAATATCTATGGGGTTGATCATAATAAATAAAATAATGAGTTATTATTAGATGTAAATATAGTGGCTATATGATAGCCACTATGAAGCATTAGTATTTTACCTATACAAAGTCTAATTTAAATAAGTGACTAATTTGTTAAAGCTCGATATTTTTCTTCATCAAAGCCTACAATGAGCCCATTTGGTGTTTCTAGCACGGGGCGTTTAATCATACTGGTGTGAGTCATCAGAGCTTCAATGAGAGCGGTTTGACTGGCTAAAGCCGTTTGCTGTGCTTGTTCATCTAGTTTACGCCAAGTTGTACCTTTTTTATTTAAAATCACCTCTGCACCTACTGTGTCTAGCCACTGTTTTAAGTGTTGTGCATCTATACTTTGTTTTTTATAGTCATGGAATTCATAGCTCAAGCCAAGTGTATCGAGTAAGTCAAAAGCTTTCTTCATAGAGCTACAGTTTTTAATGCCGTATATTTTTAACATGATGAAGTATCCTTATTGAATAGCTCATAAGGTTAACTGAAAAAACATGGCAGTGTCATGCTGAACACAAAAAGCAGGGTATAAAAGCAGAAAACCCGCATTAAATCATCCTGATTATGCGGGTTTCACTGTGTTAACGTCCAATGTTAAGTCCTTTAAAACCTACGATCACTCGTATGTTTCTTTACTTCCTACGGCTTCCAATCCTTTTGTGTCATCCTGACATGTCCCTGTGCCGTATGAATATATTGCACTTATTTGACATAAATAAATAGCCGTAAAGACGACACGTGGTGTAAGCCATTTCCACGTTAAAAAAGAACAGGTGTTCTCTATAACCATTTACACCTTTCATTTGGCACTAATATTACCATTTAAGTGTGATTTATGTATTTTTAATCTAAAAATTAAGCATTTTTTAATTTAAATGATAGTCAATAATGACAGGCGCATGGTCGCTATACCATTGTTCACGATACACCCATGCATTCACCGTACGAGCTTCCCAGTCAGGAGAGCAGGCCTGATAGTCAATCCGCCATCCCACATTTTTAGCACGAGCTTGGCCACGGTTCGACCACCACGAGTAAAGCTCTGCTTCTGGACGTACAGTACGGAAAGTGTCTACATAGCCAAGTTCGTCATACATATGATCAAGCCATGCACGCTCATGTGGTAAACAACCCGATGAATTTTTATTGCCTGACCAGTTTTTAATATCAATACGTTTATGTACGATATTGTAGTCACCACAAATAATCATCGACTTATCTTCATCACGCCATTGCTTTAAAATGGATTGATACCTTTCTAAGAAAATTTCTTTACGTGCTTGAGCTTCATCGCCCGATGAACCAGAGGGTAAGTAAAGTGAGCAAATATAGACATTTTTTTCAAGGCCTAAGTCAAACTCAGCTGCAATAAAACGCCCTTGGCTGTCTGCAAGTTCAAAACCTAAGCCATCTGTGACAGATACAAAGGGTAGGCGACTAAAAATTGCAGTGCCTGCATAACCTGCTTTTTCGGCAGGAAATAAGTGAGTATACCAACCTTCTGGTTTAAATTGGTCAGTGCACTGAGCATGGGTGATACGGCTCTCTTGAATACAAACCACATCTGCATCTGATTGTGCTAACCATTCGAGTAGACCTTTTTTAACCGATGCGCGTAGGCCGTTCACATTGAGAGATACAACTCGCAGAATTTTTTGATCACTTGTGTAGCTATCCTTTGGTATCATGGTGACGTTTTACCTCAATATCTAAATCTAAAAATGGAGTGCTTCATGACCACGCAGTTTAACATACAGGCTTTTATTGAACTTGCCTTATCGCGAGGTGTGCTTAAATTTGGTGAGTTTACCTTAAAGTCTGGTCGTGTCAGCCCTTACTTTTTTAATGCAGGTCTGTTGTCTGATGGTGAGGCATTGTCTGTGTTGGCAGATGGTTATGCTGCTAAATTACAGCAGTGTGAGCAGGTCGATGTGATTTTTGGCCCTGCGTATAAAGGTATTCCTTTTGTGGCAGCAACGGCGGTTGCACTGTCTAAAAACCATGCCCAAAGTGTACCGTGGGGTTTCAACCGTAAAGAAGCCAAAGACCATGGCGAAGGTGGGGTGTTGGTGGGTGCATCTGTTGAAGGTAAAAATGTTTGGATTATTGATGATGTGATTACTGCAGGCACAGCCATTCGTGAAGTAGTGACACTGCTCAAGCAAGCAGGAGCCAATATTGCAGGTGTATTGGTGGCATTAGACCGTCAAGAGCGTGGGCAAGGCCAATTGTCTGCAATACAAGAAGTGCAACAAGAGTTAGAGATTCCAGTACATGCCTTAATGACCATGCAAGATCTCATGGCATATTTAGAGCAACAAGGCGACCAAGTCGCGTTGTCTAATATGCAAGCGTATCGTCAGCGTTATGGTATAGATGTTTAATACAGCTCAAAGAAAGCCCTTGTGTTGAAAGAGACAAGGGCTTTTTTTGTTATGAAGCCGCTTTTAATGCTTCGATCATGTCTATATCTTCATTAAATTCTGCATCTGTTTCTTTACAAATGACTTGCCCAACAATGACTTGTGAACCATTAAAAGTCATGGTTGGTGCACCGTGTAATGTCCAGCCTTTGTTGAGTGCTTTGCTTACACGTGCACAAAAGGCTGAATCATCTGTACCTGTTAAATAGCGATAAAGTTTCATTCATTTTTCTCCATATTATGTCTGGGGAATCTGCTGGATATGCTTTGTAATTTAAATACAAAGTATAGAAGTAAAATATATTTATTAAATATGAATAACTAATAAACTAATTCTTATTTTTTTGTGACCACTTTGCACAATACCATATCGTTCATATTAATAAACAACCATTATCATTATGAAAAAACAGTATAGAAAGCCTCTAACGATAACAATATTGATTGTTGTGGCACTTGTTGGCTTTTTGATTTATCAGAGTTCTGGAACGACAACAAAAGCCATCGCACAGAATGAAACACCAATTGTTATTGCATATCAAACGGGCGTTGATCCAAGTAAAGTGGCACAGGCTGAAGGGTTGTATGAAAAAAATAGCCAACATGCGATATCGTGGAAAAAATTTGATACAGGTTCTGATGTGGTCACTGCGTTGGCATCTGGAGATGTTGCGATTGGTAATATTGGCTCAAGTCCATTTGCAGCGGCGGCAAGTCGAGGCGTTCCTATTGAAGCATTTCTCATTACCGCAAAATTAGGCAGTTCGGAAGCCCTTGTTGTTCAGAAAAAATCAGGCATTAAACAACCGATTGATTTGATTGGTAAAACAATTGCTGTGCCATTTGTATCTACGACACACTATAGCTTATTGGCTGCGTTGAAACATTGGAATATTTCTGAAGACCAAGTCAAAATTATTAATTTAAGACCGCCTGAAATTATTGCAGCATGGAACCGTGGGGATATTGATGCCGCGTATGTTTGGGAGCCAGCTTTAAACAAAGTCAAAGAAACAGGGCAAGTACTGGTAGATTCAGAGCAAGTGGGGCAGTGGGGTGCACCAACATATGACCTATGGGTGGTTAGAAAAGATTTTGCTGAAAAGAATCCTGAGTTTTTAAAATCTTTTGTTTCTACGACATTAAATCAACTCGATAAATACAACCAATCTCCAGATCAATTTACACTGGACAGTAAAAATATTACCGATATTTCCACATTGACTGGTTCTAAACCTGAAGATATTAAATTGCTACTTTCAGGAAATACGTATTTAAATCAACAACAACAAATAGATGCTTTGTCGAATGAATTTGCTAAAAATGTTTTGGATACAGCACAGTTTTTAAAACAGCAAGGTAAGGTAGACCAAGTAAAGCCCAATTATCAAGACAATGTATCTACAGCATTTTTAAAGTAAGGTAAGGGTTAGATCATGAGTAAATTGATTGCAGATCATATAGGGCTAACCTTTCCAAACCATACAGTGCCAACGCTAGAGAGTATCCATTTAGAGATTGAGCAAGGTTCTCTGACGACTGTTTTAGGAGAGTCAGGTTGCGGTAAAACAACGTTATTAAATATTCTGGCAGGATTTCAAAAGCCAAGCACAGGACAGGTATTACTTAACGGGAAACCTTTACATGGCCCAGATGCTACTCGTGCAGTTGTGTTTCAAGAACATGCTTTATTCCCATGGTTAAATGTACAAGACAATGTTGCATTTTCTTTAGAAGTTCAGAAGTTAAATGTGGCTGTTATCGAACAACGCGTTCAGAAAATTTTAGAAATAGTCGGTTTAGCTCATGTGGCGCAATCGAATATTTGGGAGTTGTCTGGAGGTATGAAGCAGCGAGTAGGTATTGCTCGTGCATTGATTAGCCATGCCGAATTTATTCTATTAGATGAGCCTTTTGCAGCCTTAGATGCATTTACAAGAGAGCATATGCAAAAGCTTGTCTTGGATTTATGGGCAAAGCAAAAAAGAAGTTTCTTCTTAATTACACACGATATAGAAGAAGCACTTTTACTGAGTGAAGCGCTTATTATTATGCAAGCAAAACCTGGCAGAATTGCAAAAAGATTAAGCTTGGATTTTTCACATCGCTATCGTAGAGGAGAGTCCATTCGTTTAATTAAATCAGACCCTCAATTTATTGCTCTTCGTGAACAACTCTTCACACAACTAAGCCATGAAGTGGAGGGCTAATGTATGCATGATATCGTAGATACAAAGCGAATAGTCAAAGAAAAAAAAGGTTTCATAGATCATAAGACCACTTTTTTACATAAATACTGGATGCAGTATCAGGCTGTTATTTTAAGTATTTCAAGTGTAGCACTGCTTTTTGTGATTTGGTTTCTAATAACAGCTTTTGGTGTTATTTCTCCATTATTTTTACCAAGTCCCCAAGCTGTTTTTCATAAGTTTATTGAAGTGAGCCAACACGGTTTTATGAAAGCCACGTTATGGCAACATTTGGCGGCAAGTATCAGTCGGGTTTTTATTGCACTACTTTTAGCTATTGTTGTCGGTGTACCTGTAGGCCTGTTAATGGGTTTGAATAAATGGGCAAGAGCAATCATTGATCCTTTAATTGAATTATTAAGACCCATTCCACCATTGGCATATTTACCCTTACTTGTCATTTGGTTTGGCATTGGTGAAACAACTAAAATTTTACTTATTTTCCTATCTATTTTGGCACCTATTATTATTAGCAGTACCTATGGTGTGCTTAGCCATCAAAAAAATAGAGAGCGAGCAGCACTTTCGCTTGGTGCAAGTCCAATACAAGTATTCCAATATGTCATCTTACCAACAGCACTTCCACATATTATTACGGGCATTCGTATAGGGCTTGGTGTTGGTTGGTCAACTTTAGTTGCTGCAGAACTGGTTGCAGCAGATAGAGGTATTGGGTTTATGGTTCAATCGGCTGCACAGTTTTTAATTACCGATATCGTAATTTTAGGCATTCTTGTTATTGCGATAGTGGCTGTCATTTTTGAGCTGTTTTTACGTTGGTTGCAACAACAACTTTCTCCTTGGTATGACAAGCAGTTATAGGATAAATAATATGCCATTTGAAATTGAAATCATTAAACCTACAATTGGTGCAATTATTCATGGTGTTGATTTAAATGAGTTAAATACCAAAACTTTGGCGATGATTCATCAGGCATTACTTGATTATCAAGTCATTTTCTTTCGCCAACAAAATATCTTGCCACGCCAACAAGCAAACTTAGCCCAGAGTTTTGGGTCACTGCATAAACATCCTATTTTCCCACATGTTGAAGATGTCCCTGAAATTATTATTTTAGATAGTTTAAAACAAGACCTAAGAGATAATGAGTTATGGCATACAGACGTTACTTTTAGTCAAACACCACCATTAGGGTGTGTGTTACAAGCCAAAAAAATTCCAGCTCACGGAGGGGATACCTTTTGGGCAACAGGTATAGGTGCTTTTAATACACTTCCAGTAGATATACGAAAAAAGCTGTTTGGTTTAACTGCCACACATGATATTCGGCAGTCTTTTCCAATAGAGCGCTATGCAAAAACACAGCAAGATAAGGATAAATTATTAAAAGTTTTTGAAAGAAATCCGCCAGTTACCCATCCTGTTGTAAGAACACATCCCATTACTAAAGCACCGATACTCTTTGTGAGTGAAGGCTTTACCACTCAAATTAATGAGTTAGAAGCTTCAGAAAGTCAGCGTCTACTTCAATTTCTATTTCAACATGCGACACAGCCGAACTTACATTTACGTTGGCAGTGGGCACAAGGTGATGTGGCTATTTGGGATAATCGTTGTACACAGCATAAGGCACTTTTTGATTATGGCAGTGCGCATCGTATTATGCATAGAGCCACCATTAATGGTGATATCCCATTTTGATTTAGAATAAATACAATACACAGTAATTCAAAATATACTGGTTAGAAAGGGGATTACATGAGAATGCTCTTCAGACATCATTTTATAAAGCTGACATTTTTATTTAAACTAACCATGAGTGTTAAGATAAAAGATCAGCTCAGTTTTGGAAACTTTAAAGGTTAAATAAATCGCCTGTCGTTAAAGTATTTATACACTATTTTACAATGTGGAGTGATACGATAAAAACAATAAAAATATCTATGGCAGGATGCTGATGAGAATTAATAAAGATACTGTGCTGTGTATGTCTTTGGCGGCTAAACCGAGTAATTTTGGTACTCGCTTTCATAATTATTTATACGAAGCTTACCATCTAAACTATGTATATAAAGCCTTTGCGCCAGTCAATTTGGCACAAGCCATACAAGGTGTACGTGGCTTACCTGTACGAGGGTGTGCCATTTCTATGCCGTATAAAGAAGAAGTTATGGCATTGGTTGATGAGCTAGACCCATCAGCACAAGCCATTGCCTCTGTAAATACCATTGTAAATACAGATGGTGTACTCAAAGCATTTAATACCGACTATATGGCAATCCAACAACTGATTGACGAGTACAAGATTTCACCCAACACCCGATTTGCTCTGAAAGGCAGTGGTGGTATGGCAAAAGCGATTGCTTATGCTTTGAAAAATAAGGGCTTTGAACAAGGCATTATTGTGGCAAAAAATGAAACCACAGGTACGGCATTAGCCCAAAAGTTAGGTTATGTTTGGCAAACTGGTTTAGAGCCAAATCAGGCCGATTTAATTATTAATGCTACACCTGTAGGCATGCAAGGCACAGCATGGCAAGATGAATTGGCATGGCCTAAAGAGGTCATAGATGCGGCGAATATCGTATTTGATGTGGTTGCTTTACCAGAAAATACGCCCACCATTTGCTATGCTAAAGGTCTAAATAAAACGGTGATTACAGGTGCAGAGGTTTTTGCACGCCAAGCATTGGCACAATTTCATTTATATACAGGGCTTTACCCTGAGCAAGATGTATTTGAGGCGGCAGCCCAATTTTCACGTACAGCAACAACACAATAAATCAGGTATATTCAAAGTATCTTAAAAATAGAGTGAGCATTATGCGTGTTTTAGTGATTATGGACCCTATTCAGCAAGTCAATCTTAAAAAAGATTCGACCATGGCCATGTTATGGGCAGCCAGTCGTCGTGGGCATCAACTGGGCTATGCACAGCAACACGATTTATATATAGACCAAGGGAAAGCCTTTGGCTTAGTGGCAGACTTACAAGTGTTCGAACAGCAAACGCCGCATTACCAATTAAGTGAGCAAAGAAAACAATCTCTTGCCGACTACGACATTATTTTAATGCGTAAAGACCCACCGTTTGACATGAATTTTGTCTACACCACCTATGTGTTAGAGCAAGCCGAGCGAGAAGGTGCATGGGTGGTCAATAAACCCCAATCGTTGCGTGACTGTAATGAAAAACTCTTTGCAACACAGTTCCCAGCGTTGCAAGTACCAACGTTGGTGACCTCACAACACACATTAATCCGAGAGTTTATACAGACGCATCAAGATGTGATTGTAAAACCACTCGATGGTATGGGTGGTTCTGGTATTTTTCGTTTAAGTGCGGGTGGGCCCAATATTGGTTCTACACTAGAAATGTTGACCGCACTTGGCACAGTGCCCATTATGGCACAGCGCTATATTCCTGAAATCGTAGATGGTGATAAACGCATTTTAATGGTTCATGGTGAACCTGTACCGTATTGTCTTGCCCGTATTCCGCAAAATGGCGAAGTGCGTGGTAACTTAGCGGCAGGTGGTTTGGGTGAAGCTCGCCCACTCACTGAAAAAGACCGTGAAATTGCGGCCAAAGTTGGGCCATTTTTGCGTGAAAAAGGACTAGTGTTTGTTGGGTTAGATGTCATTGGTGAGTATGTAACAGAGATTAATGTCACCAGTCCAACCTGTATCCGAGAAATAGACACACAGTTTGGTACATCTATTGCCGACCTATTGTTTGATGTGCTTGAAGATCGGAAAAACAAAGTTAAATAAACACCAGATTGACTAAAAGAGCCAGTCTATTTGTAAATCGCAGCATGCACTTTGTTAAATATTCAGCAATTGAATTTATTGCTGAATATTTAATGAGTTATTTTCACAAAATTTGTTTAAAACACGTGAAAATCATTCACCTCATAAGCACTTTATGATTAGAATAAGACATTAAAATTATCAAATTACAGCCGAAGTATTATACCCGTGACCGAATCAACAGTGTTTAAACCCAAACATATTTTAATGATGGCTGCTGGCACCGGTGGTCATGTTTTTCCTGCGCTTGCAGTTGCAAAAGCACTTCAACAACAAGGCCATCGTATATCGTGGCTTGCGACACCACATGGTATGGAAAACCGTTTGCTAGAACAAGAAGACATTCCTATTTATCAAATAGATATACAAGGTGTGCGTGGTAACGGTGTCATGCGTAAGTTAGCAGCACCATTTAAAATTTTAAATGCCGTGCTACATGCCATGAGCATTATGAAACAACAAAAAATAGATGTTGTGGCAGGATTTGGTGGCTATGTGGCAGGGCCAGGCGGTCTTGCGGCCCGTGCATTGGGCATACCTGTGGTGATTCATGAACAAAATGCCATTGCAGGTTTTACCAACTTACAATTAGCAAAAGTGGCTAAGAAAGTATGCCAAGCTTTTCCAAAAACCTTTCGTAGTCACCCAAAAGTTGTCATCACGGGTAATCCTGTACGTACTGAAATTACCAATATATTGAGCCCTGCGTGGCGTTACGAACAACGAGAAAAACAACAGCAGCCATTTAATATTTTGGTGGTTGGAGGTTCTCTTGGAGCACAGGTCTTAAATGAAACCATGCCAGTTGCATTACAACAACTAGGCGCTTCCTTAAAGATTACCCACCAGTGTGGTCAAAAACAGCTTGAAGCAACACAAGCACGTTATGCCAATGCCCCTAATAATATAGAGGCGACGGTTGTGCCATTTATTGCCGATATGGCGCAAGCATATAGCGATGCAGATTTAATTATTTGCCGTGCAGGTGCATTGACGGTCACCGAAGTTGCAACTGCGGGTGTGGCTGCGGTGTTTGTACCGTTACCAAGTGCGGTAGATGACCACCAAACAGCCAATGCACAATACTTATGTAAAGTAGGGGCAGCCAAGTTGTGTCCTCAAGCGACCATGACCGTGGAGTCTGTGACTGAACTACTTAAAACACTGATGAATCGGACCATTTTGTCTGAAATGGCGGTGAATGCACGCCAAAAATCACAACCGAATGCAACACAACATGTTGCTGAAATTATTGCAAATATTTAACTTAAGGCCTGTCATGTCACCAAAAACACCTGCTCACTTAGAAAAAAAACTGATTAAAGTGCCAGAAATGCGTCGTATTAAACATATCCACTTTGTTGGAATTGGCGGTGCAGGCATGTGCGGTATTGCAGAAGTTCTGAAAAACCAAGGCTATTGTGTGTCTGGTTCAGACATTAAAGCGTCAAAAACCACTGCACAATTAGAGCATGTGGGGATCAAAGTCTATATTGGCCATCATGAAAACAATATTGAACAGGCCGATGTCATTGTCGTCTCTACCGCCATTGATGCAGAAAACCCTGAAATTAAAGCAGCTTTAGAACAACGTATTCCATTGGTACGCCGTGCAGAAATGTTAGGTGAGCTGATGCGTTATAGACATGGTATAGCCGTTGCGGGTACACATGGTAAAACCACGACCACCAGTTTGCTGACCACCATGTTAGCCGAAGAAAAGTTTGACCCAACGTATGTGATTGGTGGTTTACTCAACAGTACAGGTGTTAATGCTGCACTGGGCGAAAGCCGCTTCATTGTGGCAGAAGCAGATGAATCAGATGCATCATTTTTATACTTGCAACCGATGGCTGCCATTATTACCAATGTCGATGCCGACCACATGGATACTTACGAAGGGAGCTTTGACAAGCTTAAAGATACTTTTGTCGAGTTTATTCGCCGTATGCCATTTTACGGCTTGGCAGTGGTTTGTGGTGATGACCGCAATGTACGTGAAATTATGCCACGTTTTGGGCGACCAACGCTGACCTATGGTTTTAATGACGACAATGATATTCGTGCCATAGATGTAGTACAAGATGGTATGCAGTCACATTTTACCGTGCTGAGAAAAGAACGTGAGCCATTACGCTTAACGATTAACCAGCCTGGATTACACAACGTTTTAAATGCACTTGCTGCCATTGGTATTGCAACCGATGAAGGTGTTTCAGATGCAGCCATTAGCCGTGCTTTACAGGGCTTTAGTGGCGTGGGTCGTCGCTTTCAAATTCAAGGTGAATACCCACTTGCAGATGGCACAGTCAAACTGATTGATGACTATGGGCATCATCCTAAAGAAGTTGATGCCACCATTAAAGCTGTGCGTCAAAGTCACCCAGAGCAGCGTTTAGTGATGATGTTCCAACCACACCGCTTTTCACGCACACGTGATTGCTTCGATGACTTTGTGGATGTACTGTCACAAGTTGATCAATTGATTTTGCTTGAAGTTTATCCAGCAGGTGAAAAACCAATTGTTGGGGCAGATAGTAGGTCACTGGCTCGAAGTATTCGTTTAAGAGGCCAAGTTGAACCAATTTTGATTGATCCAATTGATGAAAAACATCTTGAAACAGTATTAGGTCATCTATTGCAAGCCAACGATGTTGTTTTAACCCAAGGGGCTGGAAATGTTGGTACAATTTCAGCAGAGCTTGCACAAAAACAACTTTTTTTAAATTAGGTCAATCAACGCACATGGCTGAGCGTTATACGGTGTAAAGGGGAAAATATGTCAAATGCAGAAAAATTTGGAAAAGTCGCCGTACTTTTAGGTGGTCGTTCAGCAGAGCGAGATGTGTCATTAGACAGTGGTCAAGCGGTACTTGAGTCGTTACAACGCTCAGGTGTAAACGCAGAAGCATTTGACCCGCTACACCGTAGTGTGACCGAACTTGTGAATTATGACCGTGCGTTTATTGTATTACATGGCCGTGGTGGAGAAGATGGCCAAATCCAAGGTGTGCTTGAATGGTTAGATATTCCATATACAGGCACGGGCGTACAAGGCTCAGCCATTGGCATGGACAAAGTTAAAACCAAGCAAATTTGGCAGGGCAGTGCATTGCCGACTGCACCGTACCGTATTGTCAATAAAGTGGTAGACACAGATGAACTGATTGCTGAACTGGGTTTGCCATTGATTATTAAGCCAGTACACGAAGGCTCAAGTATTGGTATGAGCAAAGTTGAACATGCAGAACAGCTAGCTGAAGCCATAGACAAAGCCATTGCCTTAGACAGTATTGTGATGGCAGAGAAATGGATTACAGGTAAAGAGTACACCATTGTGGTACTCAATGGTGAAGCGTTGCCAGTGATTCGTTTACAACCACCCAAAGATGTTGCATTTTATGACTATGATGCCAAGTATCAGCGTAATGACGTTGAATATGGCATACCAAGTGGTTTATCTGTTACTGAAGAAAAAGAGCTACAGGCCTTAACATTGCAAGCCTTTAATGCTGTAGGGGCACATGGGTGGGGGCGAGTAGATGCCATGCAAGACCAAGATGGCCAATTTTGGTTGCTTGAGGTGAATACTGTGCCAGGTATGACCAGCCATTCTTTAGTGCCTAAGGCTGCCCAAGCAGTCGGTCATGACTTTGATGCACTGTGTTTGACCATTTTAGAACAAACGCTCATAGAGGCAGAAAAATAACAGATGGCGCAACTTCCTGCTTCAATGCGTCGCAAGCAACAACAAGCGGCAGCAGTAACCTCAATCCATGATAAACCCCCTTCGCTAAAAGATCGATTGATCTCTATTGGTGGCTGGATTATTTTACTTTTTGCCGCTTGCGTTTTACTTGTTGGGATATATAGCAGTTATAAAATGCTCAATGATGCCCGCGTTGCGAATGTAGAAGTTGTAGGTACACGTTCTGTCGCAGAGCAACAAAGCCTGCTACAAAGTATTCGTCCTGTTGTAAATAAAAACTACTTTACCGTAGATTTAGAAGGCATTCGTGACCAAGCTTTAGCACTACCTTGGGTGGAGCAAGTAGTGGTTTCTCGTGCATGGCCAGATGAAATTAAAGTGCGTATTATCCCGAGACATGCTGTTGCCCGTTGGGGTACAGGTCGTTTACTCAGTGACTCAGGTATTGTCTTTAAAGAAGTAACAGTACAAGACAATCAAAGTTTACCTCTATTACATGGGCCTGTAAGCCAAGCGCCTTTTATGATGCGTCGTTACCACGAAATTAACCAACTTTTTCGACCATATCATTTACGTCTCACAGAATTATATTTGACTGAGCGTATGACATGGTTCATGCAATTTGATAGTGGTTTAAGGCTGATTGTCGATCAAGATCAAACCATGAGTAAATTACAACATCTCAGTCAATTGGCAGGACAAGACCTACAACCTGTATGGTCACAAATCTCAACAGTAGATTTAAGATATAGAAATGGATTATCTATACAATGGAAGGGTGTACCTCCTGTATCACATGGTCAATTTGTTGTAACGAATCGTAGTTAAACCCTTGCAGGTGATACACTTTTGAGGCGATAATGTGGTTTTTTATACATAATAATCACATAATTCCAAATTAAACGAATAAGTCAATGGTATTAGGTAATGAATGACGCTGTTCCTTCGGTAGTAGCAATAGATATTGGAACACATAAAGTATCTGTACTTATTGCAAAAGTACACGCGCCAGACCATATAGAAGTTGTGGGAATGGCTTCTGCTCGAAATCAAGGCATGAAAAAGGGAAAAATCACCAGCCTTGATAAAATGATTGCATCTATTAAGCAAGCCGTTTCAGAAGTAGAGGATATGACTGAGTGTCGTATACATTCAGCATGGGTATCTATTCCAAGTGCAGACTTAAAAAGCTTTTATGCTCAAGGTAAGGTTTTTATTACCAATAGTGAGCGTATTGTGACCACCAGTGAGGTGGTTGAAGTGCTCGAGTCTGCGAAAAAAAATAAAGTAGAACAAGAGCCAGAACTGTACTTGACCAGTGCCGTGCCATTAGGTTTTCAGCTCGATGACTCAGAGCAGTGGGTAACGCATCCTGTAGGTCTTGGTGCAAGCAAAATTTCAGGGCATTATCAGCTGATGATGTTGCCTATTAATGAAATGCAAAATTTCGACCGTGCAATGAAAAGTGCCAATATTCGTGTTGAAAAAACCATTTTGTGCTCTTTAGCCACAGCCGAAGCCAGTTTGTTACAAGATGAAAAAGATTATGGCGTTTGTTTGGTAGATATTGGTGCAGGAACAACAAATGTTGCAGTATACTTAGAGGGACATTTGGTATTTGCTAAAACCTATGCAATTGGTGGTGATAGCGTCACGCATGACATTGCAGCAGTTTTACAAACAACAACGGAAGAAGCTGAACGCATTAAGTTGCTCTATGGTTGTGTAGACCTTCAGGCAGTAAAACCAGATCATATGATTCAGGTTAAAGGCATTGAAGGACCTCAAACCATCAGTCGTATCGAGCTGAGTGAAATTATCATCGCACGTTACGAAGAAATTTTACATACAGTAAAATATGATCTGACGCATAACGGAGCAATAGGTGGCTTATATCACGGTGTTGTACTTACAGGTGCCGCCAGTCAGATCGAAGGTATTGTGAGTTTTTCACGACGTCTATTTGGTGTATCGGCACATTTAGGCAACTTACCAACCACCGTGACCGCTACAGATGATTTATTGCCTGCACTTAAACGCCCACAATATGCCACTGCCATTGGTTTACTTCTGTATAGTCAAAAAGAGCCAACCGATGCCATAGACATACAGACAGATGTTGGTGAAAAAACATTTGTTGGTCGTTTAAAAAATGGTTGGGATCGTTTTCAGGCACAGCTCAAAGCAATTTTTTAAGTCTTTCTCGTTAGGCGGTTATTGTACGGTTGTTGTAAGTCATTGAACGGAGGCTTGACAAAGATTACTTTGTCACTTCATTCTAAAAACACACTGTAACCCATTTAAAAATTAAAGGCAGTAAATGTTGTTTGCAAACTGCTAAACATTAGGAACACGTAAGGTCATGGCCTCATTTGAATTTTTAGAAGATGAACAAACCGAAGGTAACGGTCAAGCCCGTTTTACTGTATTTGGTGTAGGTGGTGCAGGTGGTAACGCCGTACAACACATGGTGCAATCAGACATTAAAGGTGTACGTTTTGTATGTGCAAACACAGACAAACAAGCCCTAGATCGTATGAGTGCACCACATAAAATCCAACTTGGACAAGAAAGCACACGTGGTTTAGGTGCAGGGGCAAACCCAGAAGTAGGTAAGCGTTCTGCAGAAGAAAGCCGGGAACAAATTCGCCAGCAACTTCAAGATGCAGACATGGTGTTTGTGACTGCAGGTATGGGTGGCGGTACTGGTACAGGTGCTGCACCTATTGTCGCTGAAATTGCCAAAGAAATGGAAATTTTAACTGTTGGCGTTGTGACAACACCTTTTAGCTTTGAAGGTCGTCGCCGTCAAAAGTCTGCTGAAAAAGGGATTGAAGAGCTCGAAAAATACGTAGACTCATTAATCATTATTCCAAATGAACGTTTATTGAATGTCTATGGTGATATTTCAATGCAAGAGGCATATCGCCGTGCAGATGACGTGCTTTTAAGCGCTGTCCGTAGTATCTTCGATTTAGTTGTGCGTCCGGGTCATATTAACCTTGACTTTGCTGACCTTAAAAATGCCATGAGCACCCGTGGTTATGCCATGATGGGTGAGGGTAAAGGTTCGGGTCAAAACCGTGCAGAAGAAGCTGCGCGTTTAGCGATTCGTAGTCCATTGCTCGACAACGTCAATATTATGAATGCCAAAGGCGTACTGATTAATATTACAGGCGGTAATGATATTACACTGAGCGAAACTAAAGCCATTACCGATGTTGTCAACCAAATTGTTGATTTAGATGAAGGTGATGTGTTCTTTGGAACTGTTTTTGAACCAGAAGCACGAGATGAAATTCGCGTGACAGTGATTGCTACAGGCCTGACTCGAAATACAGGTAGCCAAGCCCAAAAAGCAGGTCAAGCTCAACAGGCACATGTGGCACAAACTCAAACAAATACACTGTCAGATGACGAACTTCCAGCCATTCAAAGACAACAACAAGGTGTTGGAACTGCACAAAATAGTGCAGACAATACACAAACAACTGCTCGACCAAATCGGATTAGTATTCAAGAATACCTTAAAAAACAACAAGGTAAGTAGTATTGATAGATTCAATCGATATCATCTAAAAAAAGGTAGGCACTGATCCTACCTTTTTTATTTTTTATCAATGGCGAAATGTGCTAACGTATAGCGGTTTTATTGGTGGACTATGAGTATAGATGTTAAAGCAACGTACCCTCAAACGTGTTGTTAGGGCCAGTGGCATTGGCTTACATAGTGGACAAAAAGTCATGATCAATTTTGTGCCGCACACAGTTGATTCGGGCATTGTTTTTCGTCGTATTGATTTAGACCCCATCATAGATTTGCCTGCAGATGCAATGCTGATTCAAGAAGCATTTATGTGTTCAAACCTCATACAAGACAATGCGAAAGTGGGTACAATTGAGCATGTGATGAGTGCAATTGCTGCTTTAGGTATAGATAACCTCATTGTTGAAGTGTCTGCATCGGAAGTACCAATCATGGATGGCAGTGCAGGGCCGTTCATTTATCTACTCATGCAAGGTGGTTTGGTTGAGCAAGATGCTCCGAAAAAATTCATTCGTATACTCAAACCAGTAGAAGCACTGATTGACGATAAAACCGCAAAATTTACACCACATGCTGGTTTTCAACTCAATTTTACTATTGATTTTAATCACCCTGCCTTTGCTAAAGAGTATCAGTCGGCGACCATAGACTTTTCTACAGAAACCTTTGTCTATGAAGTCAGTGATGCTCGAACATTTGGCTTTATGAAAGACCTCGACTTTTTAAAAGCCAATAACTTGGCACTGGGTGCAAGTTTGGAAAATGCGATTGGACTCGATGAAAATGGCGTGGTCAATGAAGAGGGCTTACGTTACAACGATGAGTTTGTGCGCCATAAAATTTTAGATGCTGTGGGTGACTTATATTTACTCGGACATCAAATTATTGCGAAGTTTGATGCATGCAAGTCAGGCCATGCTTTGAACAATCAGTTATTACGCAATGTTAAATCTGATCCATCTAGCTATGAAATTGTAACATTTGATGATCTTCATAAATGTCCGATTCCATATGTTGCAGTCAGTTAAATGGCTAAAATTTAACAACTATTAAAAGCCTATGAAGAAACTTGCTTTTGTAAATTGTAAGCTATGATGAACTGCTGTTCTTTTTATTGCTTGCAAAGTTGTGTATAGCTTGGCTAAGCTTAGGGTCATTCACCATTTGTGCTGCATTTTTTAACATATTTTGTGTTTCTGCAGACAAAGGTTGGGGTGTCACTTCATGGGTTTTTTTTACGCTTTTTGTTCGTAGTCGAACATGAATCTCCTGTAAATCTTTGAATGCTTCAATCTGTGAAAGTTGTTGCACATAGTGTTTTTGTAAATAACCTACCTTACTAATCATCGCTTGGTTTTCACCAGAAAGCGTGAGTATGCCATGCCGATAACAGGCAATTTGCCAATTTTCAGGTTGTGGCAGAATAGGCTGAATGTGCTTAGTGAGTTTTTGCCAATGCAAAACATATTGTGTAAGAGATTTAGCAGGGCTACTTTTTTGATCTTTTTGCTGGTTTTGAAAAAAAAGATGTGGTTGTGCCATATATAGTCTCTTGTTTGTATTAAATGAAGCTTAAATGCTGATTGAGTGAAATTAAGACATGATTTGACTTAACAGTCACGACTTTAGAGGTTTACTATGCGACGTATTTTGTTTGCGCTGTCGGTGGTTTTTGCATCACCTGCGGTATTTGCAGATTTGATGGATAACTCCCAAACATCAGTGACCAAAGCAGACCGCTTAGAGCGTACCATTGCTGAAGGTTCATTTGCCCAAGATAGCAAAGAAGATGCGAGCACAAAGCAAATGAGTACCCATATTACGTTGCGTAATACCAATAAATCAACTGCGACGAAAGCATCATCAAACGAGATTATGTCTTGGTTGACGAAAAACCCAGTCCCATCGCATGCTAAAGTCAGTTCAAACTTTGGACAGCGTGTTATGTTTGGCAAAAAAGAAGGGCATTCAGGTCTAGATATTGCTGCACCAACAGGTACACCCATTTATGCTTCGGGTACGGGCGTGGTGACACGTGCAGGTTGGGTTACTGGTTATGGTCAATTTGTAGAAATAAACCATGGTAATGGTTATTTGACCCGTTATGGCCATGCATCAAGAGTATTGGTAAGTGTGGGTGATCGTGTGAAAGCAGGTGCAGAAATTGCGAAAGTAGGTTGTACAGGACGTTGCACAGGTTCGCACTTACATTTTGAAATTGTGGCTGATGGTGTACGCAAAAATCCAGGCACTTATTTAGCAATGTTGCCATAATTTCCTTAGAAAAAGTCATGTATAATACGTATGGTGTCAATGAAATATAAACTGTACGAAAAGACTGTCTATAAAAAATCGCCAAATTGGCGATTTTTTTTGTGTAAAAATGCGACTTGTTTGCTGAGTATTTATTTACGAAATGTTATTTTGCTATTGTATTTAAATCTAGCCATTACATGCTGCTATAAAAACATGGTAAAAATAGATGTGGCTATCGATTAACGATGAAGGAAAGGTGAAATATGGCGTACTATGGTGATTCCGACGCACAAGAAACCCAAGAATGGCAAGATGCCTTTGACTCTGTTTTAAAACACATGGGTACAGATCGTGCCGCATTCTTATTAGAAAAGTTATACCAACAAGCAATTGCAAAACATGTTCCGATTCAGCGACTAAACACGCCATATGTGAACACTATTCCTGTAGAAGAACAACCAACCATGCCTGGCGACCGAGATATGGAACGTCGCATCCGCGCACTTATTCGATGGAATGCGTTGGCAATGGTACTTCGTGCGAACAAAACAGGTGATGACTTGGGTGGTCACTTAGCCAGTTTTGCATCATCTGCAACATTGTATGATGTCGGTTTTAACCACTTTTTCCGTGCAAATAGCGAAAACTTTGGTGGAGACATGATCTACTACCAAGGGCACTGTGCACCGGGTATTTATGCACGCTCATTTCTAGAAGGGCGTTTGACTGAAGAACAGTTAAGTAATTTTCGCCGTGAAGTGAACGGCAATGGTTTACCAAGCTATCCACACCCATACCTTATGCCAGACTATTGGCAGTTCCCAACGGTATCTATGGGACTTGGACCAATCATGTCAATTTATCAAGCACATATTCAAAAGTATTTAATGAATCGTGGGTTGATTAAAGAAGAAGACCGTAAAGTCTGGGCATACCTTGGCGACGGTGAAATGGATGAGCCAGAAAGCTTAGGTGCGATTTCTCTAGCAGGCCGTGAAAAATTAGACAACCTGATTTGGGTGGTCAACTGTAACTTACAACGCTTAGATGGTCCTGTACGTGGTAACGGTAAAATTATTCAAGAGCTTGAATCTATTTTTCGTGGTGCAGGCTGGCGTGTGATTAAAGTGGTTTGGGGTCGTCAGTGGGATACGCTACTAGACAAAGACACTTCTGGTGCACTCAAAGCATGTATGGAAGAAGCTGTAGATGGTGACTACCAACGTTACCAAGTGAAAGGTGGTGCATACACACGTGAGCACTTCTTTGGTAAATACCCAGAAGCTGCAGAGCTCGTGAAAAACTTAAGTGATGATGACATTGATGCGCTAAACCGCGGTGGTCATGACCCATATAAAGTACATGCTGCATATAGCGCTGCAACACAAAGTAATGGTCAGCCTACGGTAATTTTAGCTAAAACAGTGAAAGGTTACGGTTTATCTGATGAAATTGAGGCGGTGAATAAAACGCATCAAATCAAAAAAATGCAGTTGGAATCGCTAAAATACTTCCGTAATCGCTTTAATCTGCCGTTTAATGACGAGCAACTTGAAGAATTGCCGTTCTATCGTCCAAGTGAAAATTCACCTGAGATGAAGTATCTCAAAGCACACCGTGAGTCATTAGGTGGCTATTTACCTGCACGCCGTAAAGAAAGCGTAGCATTACCTATTCCTGAACTTTCAGTATTCGATGCAGTACTTAAAGGCAGTGGTGGTAAAGAGCAATCAACCACAATGGTATCTGTGCGCTTAATTTCTGCATTGTTAAAAGAAAAAGCACTGAAAAACCATGTTGTACCGATTGTACCAGATGAAGC
Source organism: Acinetobacter rathckeae (assembly GCF_015627125.1). Lineage (GTDB taxonomy): Bacteria > Pseudomonadota > Gammaproteobacteria > Pseudomonadales > Moraxellaceae > Acinetobacter > Acinetobacter rathckeae. Next base: position 208,408 of record NZ_VTDO01000004.1, read on the forward strand.
ACGTACCTTTGGTTTAGAAGGTATGTTCCGTCAGCTTGGTATTTATGCAGCACATGGCCAGCACTATATTCCAGAAGATCAAGAACAGCTCATGAATTATCGTGAAGCAAAAGATGGTCACATGCTGCAAGAAGGCATTAACGAAGCAGGTGCCATGAGTGCATGGGCGGCGTTGGCAACCAGTTATTCAACCAATAACTTGCCAATGATTCCAATGTATATGTATTACTCTATGTTTGGGTTCCAACGTATTGGTGATATTGCATGGGCAGCAGGCGATGCACAAGCACAAGGCTTCTTATTTGGTGCAACAGCAGGCCGTACTACGCTTAACGGTGAAGGTTTACAACACCAAGATGGTCACTCACACATTTTAGCTGGCACGATTCCAAACTGTGTAGCTTATGACCCATGTTTCGGTTATGAGTTAGCTGTGATTATGCATGACGGCTTAAAACGTATGTATGCCAACCAAGAGCGTGTGTTCTACTACTTAACTGTAATGAATGAAAACTACGAACACCCAGCAATGCCACAAGGTGCTGAAGAGGGTATTAAACGTGGTATGTATTTATTGCAAGAAGATGAGAAAGCGACAGTTCAACTCTTAGGCTCAGGTGTGATTTTACGTGAAGTTATGAAAGCTGCGAAAATCTTACGTGAAGAGTATCAAATTCATGCCAATGTTTGGAGCGTAACAAGCTTTAACGAGCTTGCACGTGATGGTATGGCATGTGATGAATACAATCGTTTACACCCAACTACTGAAGAAACAAAAGAGTCTTGGGTATCTCAACAGCTACGTGGTACAAATGGTATTGTATTGTCTGCAACAGATCATATGCGTGCCTATAGTGAACAAATTCGTGCTTACTTGCCAGACAATCGTCCATATGTGACTTTAGGTACAGATGGTTTTGGTCGTTCAGATACACGTGCGAACTTGCGTAGCTACTTTGGTGTAGATGCAGCCCACATTGTGGTGGCAACACTGAAAAAATTGGCAGATGAAGGTGAAGTGGACAACCGTTTAGTCAAAGATGCGATTTCTTCTTTTGAGCTAGATACAGACCGTCCTGTTGCATGGGCTCCACAAGCACACCCTGAAGTACAAGCAGTTGCTGCATACCAAGAGCAATCAGGTGAGGAGAACTAAACAATGGAAATCAAAACACCTGATATTGGCGTAGATCACGCTACAGTTGCAGAGATTTTGGTTAAAGTTGGCGATCACGTGACTGAAAATGACAGTCTTGTTGTGGTTGAGTCAGATAAAGCCTCTGTTGAAGTGCCTTGCACTTCGGCGGGGGTCGTGACTAAAATTTTAGTCAAAGAAGGTGATGAAATTTCTGAAGGCGCACCACTGATTGAACTAGACAGTGGTTCAAATCAAGCAACACCTGAACCTGTTGTGGCTGAAGAAAAACCAGCACCGACAGCTACACCCGCGAAAACCACAACTGTGCTACAAGAAAAAGCACAGCCTCAGGCAGCATCAACAAGCCAAGTGGTTGAAGTGAAAGTGCCAGATATTGGTGTTGAAAAAGCATCTGTTGGTGAAATATTGGTACAAGTTGGCGACAATATTGAAAAAGATGACAGTATTGTTGTGGTTGAATCAGACAAAGCGACGGTTGAAGTCCCAAGTACAGCTGCAGGAACTGTTGAGAGTATTGCTGTAAAAGAAGGTGATACCATTCAAGAAGGTGTGCTTTTAATTACAGTGAAAACTGTTGGTCGTGAGCAACAAGCACCTGCGGTGAATGTGAGTAAATCAGTTGTTGAACCTACGCCAGCACCTGCACCACAGAAAGCAGAATCTGCTCAAACACAGCCTGCAGGCGACATTGAAATTGTTGTACCTGATTTAGGTGTAGATAAAGCTGCTGTGTCTGAAATCTTGGTCAAAGTTGGCGACAGCATTGAAAAAGATGACAGCATTTTAGTGGTTGAGTCAGACAAAGCCACAGTTGAAGTACCAAGCTCAGCTTCGGGTGTCATTAAAGCGATTCATATTGAAGTGGGTCAATCTGTTGAGCAAGGTATTAAAATTGCGACAGTTGAGGCACAATGTCAAGCGCCTAGCAGTGTAGCAGTTGAACCGAAAGCGACACCTGCACCTGTTGTTTCGGTGGCACCATCTCCTGTAGCTGAAAAAGCACCTGTAGCATCTGAGCCTACAAGTACAGAAAAACTGACGAAAGCACAGCAAGCTGATAATGCTAAAGTGTACGCAGGCCCTGCGGTACGTAAACTAGCACGTGAGCTTGGTGTTATTTTGGCAGAGGTGAAAGCATCAGGCCCTCATGCACGGATCATGAAAGATGATGTGTTCGCTTATGTGAAAGGACGTTTAACTGAAGCACCAAAAGTGGTTGAGAAAGCGGCACCTGCTGCTGTGGCATCAGGGTTACCAAAATTACCTGACTTTACAGCACATGGTGGTGTAGAAGAAAAACCGCTAACTCGCTTACAACAAGTGTCTATACCGCAGTTATGTTTAAACAACTTTATTCCGCAAGTTACGCAGTTTGATCAAGCCGATATTACGGCATTGGAAGCATGGCGTGGCGAGTTGAAAGGTGGCTTTAAACAACAGGGGATTAGCCTGACGATTTTGGCATTTATTGCTAAAGCGTTGGCGAACTTGCTTAAAGAAGAGCCATATTTTGCTGCACATTTAGCAGATGACCAAAAGTCAGTGCTTTTGCGTAATGAAATTCATATGGGTATTGCTGTGGCAACCCCAGATGGCTTAACTGTACCTGTATTGCGTAACCCAGATCAAAAATCAATTAAACAAATTGCAATTGAGTTGGGTGGGTTAAGTAAGAAAGCGCGCGAGAAAAAACTTTCTCCGAAAGACTTACAAGGTGCAAACTTCACCATTACCAGTCTAGGTAGTATTGGTGGTACAGCATTTACACCGTTGGTGAATTGGCCTCAAGTGGCAATTTTAGGTATTTCACCTGCAACCATGCAACCAGTTTGGAATGGTAAAGACTTTGAGCCTCGCTTAATGTTGCCATTGTCATTGTCTTATGACCACCGTGTAATTAACGGTGCAGATGCGGCACGCTTTACCAATAAGTTGACTAAACTGCTTGCAGATATTCGCTCTTTACTGCTTTAAGCTGTAATAGATGAATTGAAGATAAAAAGACTCTGTTAATCAGGGTCTTTTTTATTCAAAATTTTAGACTTTAATGCCCTGAAAGAACTATATTGCCATATTTACTTGGCAGTCGCTCGCTTTGTTCATTAAGTTTTAATTGATGATGAGTATTGAGGCTTAAAAGTAATTCAGGTTACTATATTTATATTCTTTGCGCTTTTATTCAATGGTTAACCTCTCTGATGAGTGACATAACAAATTATTATAATCAACATGCTCAAGAGTTTTTTAGTCATACCTATGATGTAAATATGGAACAGTTATATGAGCCCTTTTTAAGATATATTCAACATAATGGACTTATTTTAGATTTGGGATGTGGCTCTGGGCGTGACAGTTTAGCTTTTAAAAATAAAGGTTATCATGTCGATGCAATTGATTTTTCTGAACAGCTTGTTGAAAAGGCAACACAATTTTCAGGTATTGTAGTGCGACACCAAAGTTTTTACGATTTAAACGAGAGGTCTAAGTACGATGCCATTTGGGCATGTGCCTCACTGTTACATTGCGAACGAACAAAACTCGTTGATGTGTTTACAAGAATAATAACTGCATTGAAAGCCAACGGAGTTTGTTACGCATCTTTTAAATATGGTTCAACTGACCGAGAAAAAGATGGACGCTCTTTTACAGATTTAAATGAGCAACAAGCAGAGCAATTGCTACGTCAATTGCCAAATACGCTTCTTTTACAGCAGTGGATTACCATTGATAAGCGTCCAAATCGAAATGAAGAGTGGTTAAACCTTATTTTTAGAAAAATAGAACAATAAGTATTGAGGGTAGTATGTCTGAATTTTATGAAATACAACCATCTAAAGAAAACTATTGGCGATCGATTATTTTATTTGGACGTAATGTTGCTTCATATAAATTTGCATTGGCGAAAGCACTCTATGATGTGAAAACAGCAGGTCATACGGTTGTTACATTAGACCAACTTGCAGTGCCTTTTAGTCGCTATATTTGTGAGCATTTACAGCTTGTAGATAAGCAGGCAACCTCTCAATCAAGTAAATTTTTAGATTTTTGTAGAGCATATAACCGTAATGAAATAGATCAAACGATGCTAATCAATAAAACGGTTCGGTATGGATTTGTCAATGTGATTGATGCGTTTCATTGCGTACATGGGCAGGAAATTCCACAACGTTTTTTTTCAGATGCTAGAAAAACACATCAAGGTATTATTTTAACAGATGAAATATTTCAGTTATTTGATGGAGAGCAGTCAAAAGATTTAATTGAGGAAACAGAAGCCAGATGGCGTTTGGTCGAAACAGCTTGGGATATGAACTTACCCAAACACTTAGTTCAGATTCAGCATGATGAACAAGGCATTTTAGTTGCAGATAATAAAATAAGAAGAGTGAATGTGACTTCTGTAAAGTCTGCATTAAATGGTTATCAGAAAAGTAAATGTTTTTATTGTTTTACGGATATTACGATTACCCAATTTTTACCAAATTCAGCAGATGTAGATCATTTTTTCCCGCATAAATTACGTTATTGCGATGCTCAAAAACCTGTCAATGGCGTGGCTAATTTGGTGTTGGCTTGTACTGAATGTAATCGTGGGCAAAACGGTAAGTTTGACCGCTTACCGTCAGTGAGCCTTTTAGCGCAGCTACATAAACGTAATGAATATTTAATTACCAGTCATCATCCCTTACGTGAAACGCTGATTGCTCAAACAGGATTTACCGAAATAGCACGGCGAGGTTTTTTACAATCTGCTTATGATTGTGCGACGCACCATTTAGGTATGGCCTATAAGTGGCAACCAAAACAAAATGGGCATTCTGCTTTTTAATGATTTGATATTTAAGAGGAGTTGTTTAGATTTAACTGCTACGACTTCTGTTTTGCTTTTTGGCGTAAGACGTACAGGTATAAGTTTTCTACTTTTTCACGTGCCCACGGTGTAGTACGCAAGAATCGCAATGATGATTTAACACTTGGGTCTATGCAAAAGCATCTAATTTCAATTTTACGCCCCAAGCCTTCAAAACCACCATAGTAATCTAGTAATTCATCTAAAATATCAGCGAGTTTTTTGCCATGTAAAGGGTCATTGGAGGTGCTCATATTGGATCAATCGTATCTGGGGAAGCGTACATTATAACCTAGGTTAGGTAGAAAAATTCTTAGATTGAGTGTTGGTGATGATGATCAAAGAAAAACATTCTGTGTTTTTATTACATATTACTTTATTGGGTGGTTATTTGATCACTAAATCATTTCCCTACTATTATTACCTTTTGAATATTTAGGAAGCGGGGTTTGAAAAACTACGCTATAAATCAACAAGAAAAAAGCCCCCATCTTTCGATGAGGGCTTTTAGAATTTGGAGCGGAAAAGGAGACTCGAACTCCCGACCCCAACCTTGGCAAGGTTATGCTCTACCAACTGAGCTATTTCCGCAAATTGAGCAGTTTTAATAAACTTTCACTAAAAAATAAACTGGAGCGGAAAAGGAGACTCGAACTCCCGACCCCAACCTTGGCAAGGTTATGCTCTACCAACTGAGCTATTTCCGCATGACGTGTATAATACATTAAAGTTTTTTAGACGCAATATTTTTTTATTAAAAATGATGTTAACTGAGTAAAATAAACACAAAAAAAGTTAGATGGGCGATAAAATAACCTGAAAAAAGTAATTTAGACGGAATTTCACAGTAAAAAATCGACATGTGCTTATGCTAAACTACATTTTTGCACTATTTTTCTGATCTTATGTCTCTACAGCAGCAATTGATTGAGCAACTCAATACACTATCGCCACATCATCTAGAAGTGATTAATGAGTCAGCAGGCCACGGGGGGTATTACCCAGGTAAAGAATCTCATTTTAAAGTGATTGTCGTAAGTGATGCTTTTGATGGTTTACGTTTAGTGCAAAAGCATCAAAAAGTGTATTCATGTACCCAAAGTTTATTAGCAGCACATGGTGGCCCTATTCATGCTTTAGCAATTCATGCCTACAGCAAAGAACAATGGAAAGGTATAGCACCATCGAGTCCAGAGTGTGCCCATGCTAAAAAATAAATAGGAAATTTTATGGATTTATTTCTAGGTTTAAAAATCGTACACAGTATCGCAATTACGGTTTTACTGATGACCATTATTTGGCAGAGTATTATTTTATTTCGTTTACCTAACGCTGATACCGCATTTAATGTTCCTAGTCGTAAAAAAATTACGATCATTCAGCACAGTATTTTTTTAGTCTTATTTTTAACAGGTGGTACGCTACTTTATCTTAAGCACTTTCAAGTTCAATCTTGGTTTTATGCCAAAGCATTGCTGTTTGTGGTGATTATTTCTGCTTCGGTAAAAGCTTTTAAAAAGCCAAATCCAAACATATTATTGGTACAACGTAGAGGTGGCATTATTTTAGCGTGGATTGCTTTTGTGTCTATTATTACGCTCGTTGTGACTAAACCTGTGATTTTCTAATGAATCGGTGAGGTTACATATAGACACTAGTATATTGGGGGGTGTCAGAGCGCATAATAGACTTAATTACTGCACTTAAATTGGGGTATAGATGAAAATGATAAAAACTAAAATCATTCTAATGCTGGGCATGGTTGGGCTTTTTACAGGGTGTATGACATCCGCAGTGAAGCCGAGTTATGTTTCACCCGCAATGTACCAAAATTTAAATTGTATACAGCTACAAAGTGAGTCTGACCGAATTCAGCAGTACATTGCACAAGGTGTCACGCCTGCAAAGCGTAATTTATTTGGTATTGGTTTGGGCTTGGGTGGTGGTTTTGGTGGCGGTGGTTGGGGAATAGTTCCTTCTATCTCAGTCAACCTAGGCCAGTCGAGTGACAGTAGAAATACTCAATTGTCGCAGTTGCTCGGTCAGCAAGATGCAATTGCTCAAGCTGCACGTTTTAAAGGATGTTCAATAAAAGTGGCCCCCAAATAGTCAAGTACGACAGCTGTTTTATCATTAAAAAATGCATCAAAGTTGAGGGGGCGTTTACCCATCAGTTTTGATGCATTTTTTTTCTAATCGGTTGTATTTAACTTTTGGTTTTGGACTAACTGTATACCGTACTGTTCTCCCCATAACTTGAGCATTAAAATGAGTGGTCTTAATGTTTCGCCATACTCAGTGAGTCCATATTCAACTTTAGGCGGTACTTGAGGGTAAACAATTCGATAAATTAAATTAGAGTGCTCTAACTCTCTAAGTTGTTTCGTTAAAATACGTGCAGTGACTGGGCCAAGCTTTCTTCTCACTTCATTAAATCTCAGTTTACCATCGAGTAAATGATACAAAATTATTCCTTTTCCCTTACCACCAATCAACTCTAATGTGGCTTCAACTGGGCAAGCTTCGTCTTGATAAGATTCGTATCGTGGCTGTTTTACAGTATCCAAAATGTTCCTATATATCAAAAATGGTAGTACTTGTTATAAAGTTTATACAAGCTATAATTTTTATACAATAATATTTTGACTCAGGTTGTAAACATGAAAGGATTAGTTTTTGATGCATCTAACGGAACACCACAAATTCTTTTAAAAGAAATTAGTGATCCAGGCCAACCTAAAAGAGGCGAAATTCGAGTTCGTATTCAAGCAAGCTCTTTAAACTTCCATGATTTCATGGTGGCACGTGGCATTATGCCTACAGAAAATGGCAGAGTTTTACTCTCTGATGGCGCAGGTGTTGTGGAGGCAGTTGGTGAAGGTGTTCAAGCCTTTAAAATGGGAGATCAGGTTGTTTCGGCATTTTTTCCACATTGGTTAGCAGGTAAGCCAGTGCCTGCGGTGGGTAATTTTGAAAATACACCGGGGGATGGTGTTGATGGAATGGCGACAGAATATGTTGTACGTTCTGAAAGTGCATTTACGAAAATACCTCAGGGGTGGTCTATGCCAGAGGCAGCTACCATTACAACTTCTGGTTTAACGGCATGGCGCGCTTTAGTAACGAATGGTCAATTGAAAGCAGGAGAGACTGTGCTGATTCAAGGGACTGGTGGTGTGTCAATTGCAGCACTACAAATTGCTAAAGCGATGGGTGCTTTTGTGATTGTGACATCATCGTCAGATGAAAAACTAGCTAAAGTGCGTGATATGGGGGCAGATGAGCTCATTAATTATAAAACGACCCCAGCTTGGGGGGATGAAGTATTGCGTTTAACACAGGGTAGAGGTGTTGATCATGTGGTTGAAGTCGGTGGGCCTCTCACCATTAATGAGTCTTTAAAAGCAGTAAAAGTGGGTGGTCATATTGCACAAATTGGTGTGCTCTCTGGAAATGAAGCAAATATTCCTATTGTTGATCTTTTAGCGAAGCAGGTTCGATTGCAAGGTTTAATTGTTTCAAGCGTTGAAGATCAAAAAGCATATATCTCTGCACTTGAAGTGATTCAAGCACGTCCTGTGATAGATAAGATATTTAACTATACAGCGTTATCAGAAGCTTTTGACTACATGCAAAGTGGTAATCACTTCGGGAAAATTTGCATGACTTGGTAAGTCGGTCGTATGTAGTATTAAAGAGCAAGTGATCTTTTTATTAAAGACACTTTGCTTTTGACGCTAAGCGTGGGTAGTTGGATAACCGTTTATTATATTTATTTAATGGTCAAAGGTTATTTACTACTTTGAAAATAAGGGTGAGATGTAACGATTCACGCTTTGGTCACTTATATAAGTATTTGTACGGCTGATATATTTATAATATTATGGTTTTATTATAAAAAAATCCTAAAAACTAACCATTAAAATTAAACGATATATTTTGAACAGGGTGAGTTGAAGCCCATAAACATTGCTACAAACGAAACTCTACATATACTCCACCTTGGAAAAATGTTACCATACTGTGCTTCCTTTGTTCTTTAGCTTTCTATAGTTGAATCACATGACGACCAATACCCAAATTACTGAAGATCGTATCCTTATCTTGGATTTCGGTTCACAATATAGCCAACTGATTGCACGTCGTGTACGTGAGTCAGGTGTTTACTCTGAAATGTACGCGTTTGATATGTCTGAAGAAGACATTCGTGCATTTAACCCAAATGGTATTATTTTATCTGGTGGTCCAGAAAGCGTACACCAAGAAGGTAGCCCGCGTGCACCTGAAGTGGTTTTTAACTTAGGCGTACCAGTACTTGGTATTTGCTACGGCTTACAAACTATGTCTGAACAGCTCGGTGGTAAAGTAGAGCCGGGTACAGTACATGAATTTGGTTATGCAGAAGTAGATGTATTGGTTCGAGATGCACTGTTGGGTGACTTGCAAGATCAAGACAACCAATTACATGTGTGGATGAGTCATGGTGACAAAGTCAGCAAAATTCCAGAGGGTTTTAACGTTACAGCAAGTACACCAAGCTGTCCGTTTGCAGCCGTGAGTGATGAAGCAAGACGCTTTTATGGCGTGCAGTTTCACCCAGAAGTGACACATACAACTCAAGGTCAGGCTTTACTTTCTAACTTTGTGCATAATATTTGTGGTTGCCGTAGTCTTTGGACTTCTGAACATATTATTGACTTACGAGTAGCACAGCTTCGTGAGCAAATTGGGCAAGAAAAAGTACTGCTTGGTTTGTCTGGTGGTGTTGACTCATCTGTAGTAGCAGCACTTTTACACAAAGCCATTGGTGATCAACTGACATGTGTATTTGTAGACAATGGCTTACTTCGTTTAAACGAAGGTGAACAAGTCATGCAAATGTTTGCTGATAACATGGGTATTCGAGTGATTCGTGCCAATGCAGAAGAGCGCTTTTTAAATGCGCTTGCAGGTGAAGTAGACCCTGAAGCTAAGCGTAAAATTATTGGCCGTGAGTTTATTGAAGTATTCTCAGAAGAAGCCCGTAAACTAGACGGTGTGAAATTTTTAGCACAAGGTACAATCTACCCAGACGTGATTGAGTCTGCTGCAAGCAAACAAGGTAAAGCACATGTGATTAAATCACACCACAACGTGGGTGGTTTACCAGATGACTTGGCTTTTGATCTTGTTGAACCATTGCGTGACTTGTTTAAAGATGAAGTACGTAAGTTGGGTACAACACTTGGCTTGCCTCACAGCATGATCTACCGTCATCCTTTCCCAGGCCCGGGTTTAGGTGTACGTATTTTAGGTGAAGTGAAAAAAGAGTATGCAGATATTTTGCGTTTAGCAGACGATATCTTTATGCAAGAGCTTCGTGCTAGTGGTTGGTATGATAAAACTGCACAAGCTTTTGCAGTGTTCCAACCGATTAAATCTGTAGGTGTGGTGGGTGATGGTCGCCGTTATGCATGGGTGATTGCACTACGTGCCGTTGAGACTGTTGACTTTATGACAGCACGTTTTGCACACCTGCCATATGATTTGGTTGATAAAATCTCAACACGTATTATGAACGAGATTAAAGATGTTTCTCGTGTGGTCTATGATGTGTCATCTAAGCCACCTGCAACAATTGAGTGGGAATAACCCAGACATAAAAAAGAGTGCTTAGGCACTCTTTTTTATGTCTATGGTTTTTACATGGCCACATTTTCTGGTGCGTGTAAGTGATTAAGCACGGCGTAAATTTCATTGATGCTTTTGCACACAATCACTTTTGCACGGTGATGCGCAGGTAAGAAGCCTTCTGTGACCGCATGGTCAAGCTGTGTAATTAAGGCATCATAATAACCATTGACGTTATAAATCATCATTGGTTTTTGGTGTTGTTCGAGTTGTCCCCATGTGGCAATTTCTAAGATTTCTTCAAATGTACCTAAGCCACCTGGCAATGCAATAAATGCACTGGCACGCTCTGCCATCATGGCTTTACGTTCATGCATGGTATTCACCACATGCAGTTCAGTCAGTTCAGTATGTGCCACTTCGTAGTCCAACATAAATTGCGGAATGACTCCTACCGTTTCAGCATTGAACTCAGAAAAAGTATCTGCGACTTGCCCCATTAACCCAATACTGGCACCACCATAAACAAGCCCAAAGCGGTGTTCTGCTAAACCTTGTGCTAATTCAATGGCACTGTTTAAATAAATGGCTTTATTGCCTGCACGAGAACCACAATAGAGTGCAATTAAAGGTTGTGTTGTTTTTACTTTGGCTGTTTTGCGCATTTCATTTTATCCTTTTCGTTTCAACTATCTTTAACATGTTTTTTTTATGAAAGACAACGTAAAGCATCTATTTTTAAGCAATTACAACAATCTTTATCATTCAGTGCATTTTATCTGCTGATAAAAGCCAATGCCCGCACAGCAAATCAATAAAAAACTGTAAAAATTAGTGAATTTGCAATTAATCTTTTCTATACTGAAAATTCGATTAACAACATTTTTATTAATATGAGTAGTGGTTGTAGGCCCTCAACTAAAGAACCCCGAATTTTAAATGTAATTGTTTGCACACAGGCAATCGCATATCTCACAGCAACCCACATGAATTGTACGACTAACATGCAGGAGCATGGGCAATGATATTTGAATGGATGTCAGACCCATCTGCTTGGGTGGGTTTAGCCACGTTAGTGGTGTTAGAAATTGTTTTAGGTATTGATAACCTTGTCTTTATTGCAATCTTAGCTGAAAAACTACCACCAGAGCAGCGTAACAAAGCCCGCATGCTTGGCCTTACTTTAGCATTGGCCATGCGTATGGTGTTATTGGCCTCTATTGCTTGGGTCATTACGCTTACACAACCACTATTTCATATTTTTGACCAACCCTTTTCAGGTCGTGACTTAATCCTTATTTTTGGCGGTATATTCTTACTGTTTAAGGGCACAATGGAGTTGCATGAACGCCTTGAAGGCAAAATGCATGTCAAAGATGATAATCCTGTACATGCTGCATTTTGGGTCGTCATTGCTCAGATTGTCGTGCTTGATGCGGTCTTTTCCTTAGACAGTGTTATTACGGCAGTAGGTATGGTGAAACACCTGTCTGTGATGATGATTGCGGTTGTCATTGCTGTGGGTATTATGATGCTGGCATCAAAAGCACTCATGAATTTTGTGAACAGACATCCAACCGTAGTGATGTTGTGTCTTGGCTTTTTGATGATGATTGGCTTTTCTTTGGTGGTTGAAGGCTTTGGCTTTCATATTCCAAAAGGCTACTTATATGCTGCCATTGGCTTCTCGGTCATGATTGAGTTTTTAAACCAAACCACACGCAGAAACCAAGAAAAATTAGTCACAACCAATGATTTACGCTTTAAAACCGCTTCTGCTGTAATGCGTATGTTAGGTGGTAAACCAAAACACAGCCAAAATACAGAACATCATCATGGCGATAGCGATGTCTTGGCAACACGTGCCTTGGCAGACGAATTATTTGATGATGAAAACAGTACTTACCATAGTGTGATGGTACAAGGTGTATTGGGACTGTCAGAGCGTCCTGTGAAGTCTATTATGACACCTCGTCCAGATATTGACTGGATTGACTTGTCAGATGACACGCAAGAAATACAAACACGCCTGATGCAAATGACCCATTCTCGGATTATTTTTGCACACGGTGAATTAGATAATCTGGCCGGTATTGCACTGACGCATAAGCTACTCAATGAATATGTAGAGCATGAGCAATTTAATATTGAACAAAACCTACGTGAACCCATGATTGTGCATGAAAATGCACCTGTACTTATGGTCTTAGAGCAGTTGCGTCAAGCTCCATTACAAATGGCAATTGTACTCAATGAGTATGGTTCAATTGAAGGCTTAGTGACACCAATTGATATTTTAGAAGCAATCGCAGGTGAGTTCCCTGACGAAGATGAAATGGAAGCGGTGGCAGAAAGCCTTGAAGATGGGTCACTTATTTTAGAAGGCTCGACGGATATTCGTCACTTGTCACTTTTATTAGATCAAAATCTTGTTGATGACAGTGAAGAGTATTCGACATTGTCGGGCTATTTGCTCATGCATTTAGGGCGTTTGCCTGAAAATGGAGATGTCGTGACTGCTGCAGGTTATCACTTTGAAATTGTGACAATGGATGGCCATAAAATTGAAAAAGTGCATATTGTTGCTGTAACTTCATCAGAAGATGATAAAACAGAAGAACATTAACACAGCTTGATTGCCAAGAAAATCGACTTAAAATAGCCTTTTTAAAAAGGCTATTTTTTTATGTCTGAAAACATTTGTCCATGTGGTCATACTCAGAAAAACTATGTTGAATGTTGTCAACCCTTACATGATGGGGCATCTTGGGCGCAAAGTCCCGAACAACTCATGCGTTCTCGTTATAGTGCTTTTGTACAACAAAAAATAGATTATATTGTGAAAACAACTGCAGTTGGTCAGCAATCTCAGCTTGATGTTGTGGCATTAAAAGAGTGGAGTTGTCGTACGCAGTGGCATCATTTAGAAGTATTACAATATGAGATCGTAAAAGATAAACGCCATGCCTATGTCGAGTTCAAAGCCTACTTTATGCAAGGTACACAGTTACAAGCCCATCATGAAAAGTCAGCTTTTGTTTGTCTAGATCAGCAGTGGTATTTTTTAGACCCTACAGTAGATTTGCACTACACCATGAAACAGTCTTGTATTTGTGGTTCAAACAAAAAGTTTAAGGCATGTTGCTACTCATTTTTAGCCATTTAGACTGAAATATCATTAAAAATATATTTCATCTTTTTTAATCTTTAAATGGGGTTAATTCGGTAAAATAACGCCCAATTTTAGCCCTCGACAAGGAAAGGGTATGCTACTCACGATTATTTATATTGTTGCGATTACTGCTGAAGCCATGACTGGTGCATTGTCTGCAGGTCGCCGTAGTATGGACTGGTTTGGGGTGATTTTGATTGCATGTGTGACAGCCCTTGGCGGAGGTTCGGTACGTGATGTACTGCTAGGGCACTATCCTTTAGGTTGGGTAAAACACCCAGAGTATTTGGTGCTGACCTGTTGTGCTGCATTGTTTACAATATTTATTGCAAAATGGATGAGGCATTTACGTTCAATATTCTTATTACTTGATGCACTTGGTCTGATTGGTTTTACTATTATTGGTTGTCAGATTTCGATCCATTTAGGGCATGGTTTTGTAGTGTCTGCTGTTGCAGGGATGATGACAGGGGTATCTGGCGGTATTTTACGTGATATTTTATGTAACGACATTCCACTCGTATTTCGCCGTGAATTGTATGCCAGTATTTCTTTTGTGGCTGTGATCTGCTATTGGCTGTGTATGTCTATGGGCATGTCACTTGAAGGTACAGTGGTCACCACCTTAATTTTTGGTTTTAGTTTGCGTGTGATTGCCATTTATTTTGGTTTGGAAATGCCAAAATTTATTTACCAAGATGATGATGATCAGTCTGCATCATCAAAAGACCATTAATACAATAAACAAATTTAATCTATAAATGTAGGTCAATGATCAGGAGATCTCATGACTGATTTAATTACACGGGTACAACGCTTACCTGTAGGTAAGTTTCATTACACTTTATTATGGGTGGTGGGTTTGGGGTGGATGTTTGATGCTATGGATACGGGCATCATTGCATTTATTTTACCAACGCTCATTAAAGATTGGCATTTGAGCCCTGCACAAAGTGGACTTATTGTCAGTATAAGCTTTGTGGGTATGGCTTTGGGTGCCATTTTTTCAGGGGGTCTGGCAGACCGATTCGGTCGTAAAGTGATGTTTATGGTCACTTTAGCCATTTATAGTATTGCAACAGCGTGTTGTGCGTTCGCACCGAATTTAACCTGGCTGTTAGTATTTCGCTTTATGGTGGGTGTTGGTTTGGGTGGGCAATTACCTGTTGCTGTGTCACTGGTTAGTGAGTATATGCCTGCACATGTGCGTGGGCGATTTATTGTTTTGCTAGAAAGTTTTTGGGGCTTAGGTTGGCTTATTGCAGCACTGGTGTCTTATTTTCTTATTCCTAAACTGAGTTGGCATGTGGCCTTTTTAATTGGTGGCTTGCCATTATTTTATGTATGGGTGATTTGGAAGAAAATTCCAGAATCTATCCCGTATTTAATTCAACGGGGTGACGTCCAAAAAGCCCATTTAATTGTGCAAAACTTAGAGCGTCAAGCAGGTGTTAAGGTCATACAAGAGGCAGTAATGCCTAGTGTTCGCCCACATCAAAAAATGAGCTTTAAACAGTTGTGGTCAAAAACTTTTTTACGCTCAACCATCATGTTATGGCTGATTTGGTTTGGGGTTGTATTTTCCTATTACGGTATTTTTACATGGCTACCGAGCTTGTTGGTGAAGCAAGGTTTTGACATTGTAAAATCGTTTGAATACGTTTTATTTATGATTTTAGCACAGCTTCCAGGCTATGCTGTGGCAGCGTGGTTGGTTGATAAGCTTGGGCGTAAAGCCACGCTGTCTGGTCTAATAGGATTGTGTGCAGTGTGTGCAGTGTGTGCAGTGTGTGCTTATTTCTTTGGCCAAGCACAAAGTAACCAAGAGATTATACTTTGGGGCTGTTTAATGTCATTCTTTAACCTTGGTGCATGGGGCGTTTTATATACTTATACACCAGAGCAATATCCAACCCATATACGTGCATTTGGTGCAGGGTGGGCGGCAGCTATGGGGCGTATTGGTGGTATTTTAGCCCCGATGGTTGTCACCCAAATGATGACTTTTGAGCACGCTTTTCAGCATGTATTTATGATGTTTACTGCAGTGATGCTTGCTGTTGCAGTGACTGTTGTGGTGTTAGGAAAAGAAACAAATGGTCAGCCACTCAAATAGTGGTGCTGATTGTTTTGTATCTAAATACTGAAGTTTATGTGAGATTGAATTATAATCAATCATACCTAACTGATTAAAGTATTTATATTATTGCATGGAAACCACGTCATCTGCCCACTTATCACCTTTTCAACTCAATAAACGCATACTTTCTGTTGTGATGTTTACCTTTATGGCGTACTTGTCCATTGGCTTGCCTTTGGCAGTACTGCCACAATTGGTACATAAACAGCTTGGGTTTAGTTCGTTTGTTGCAGGTCTTGTGATTAGTATGCAGTATGTGGCGACTTTAGGGTTTAGACCTAAAGCTGGCCAGTTGGCTGACTCACTTGGTGCTCGAACAGTGGTGCTGATTGGTTTGGCATGCTGTGCCATGAGTGGCGTGTTTGGTATTTTGGCCATTTTGTTTTTGTCGAATCCAAGCGTAAGTATTGTCCTACTCATTTGTAGCCGTTTATTTTTGGGTACAGGTGAAAGTTTTACCAGCACAGGGGCAACCTTGTGGGGCATGAACTTAGTCGACCGTAGTGAAACATCCCGTGTGATTTCATGGAATGGTGTGGCAACGTATTCTGCAATGGCCTTTGGTGCACCACTCGGGGTATTTTTAGATGCAAAAATTCCGTTGTATGGCTTTGCGATATTCACCTTACTCATTTCGAGTATTGGTTTGGTCTTGGCTTACCGTAAACCAAAAATTAAAGTCAAAGTAGATACTAAAATTGCCTTTTTAAAAGTGGCATCTCGAGTGTGGATATTTGGTGTCGCCTTGGCACTCGGTACAGTTGGCTTTGGGGTGCTTTCTACTTTTATTACCCTTTATTTTGCTGAACAGCATTGGCCAAATCCTGCGTATGCTTTGAGTATTTTTGGTGCAGGTTTTGTGATTATTCGTCTTATTTTTGGCAAAATGATTCCAAAGTTTGGTGGTATTAAAGTCTGTCTGGTGTCTTTTGTAGTAGAAGCACTCGGCCTATTTTTAATTTGGGGCGGTGAGCATATTGGCATTATTTATACAGGTGCATTTTTAGTTGGTGCAGGTTTTTCTTTGGTGTTTCCATCTTTAGGGGTCGAGGCGGTCAAGCAAGTCGAAGCTAAAAATAGAGGTTCAGCACTTGGGGTTTATAATGCCTTTTTAGATATTGCCCTCATGTTTATTGGGCCCATGGCAGGTTTACTGATTCCTTTAATTGGTATACGAGATGTGTATGGCCTTGCAGGCGTGATTACAGTCTTTGCTGTACTGCTCATGGCGTACCTATTATATAGGGCGAAACACCTGCAAAAAGCAGTATAACTGCACATAAAATCGATAAAAATTGACGACAATAGAACAAATACTTGATCGCTTGCATCGCACGGTCTAGCATAGGCTCAGATTAAAAGTAATATACTGGCTGTTGTCCTTATGTCTAACCTTCATCAGCATGCAACTGAAAACCGTTCAGTTGCTGAGTTTACCGAACAAGCCTATTTAAATTACGCCATGTACGTGATTATGGATCGTGCATTGCCACATATTAGTGATGGGCTTAAGCCTGTGCAACGCCGTATTGTATATGCGATGAGTGAGCTTGGGTTAAAAAACAGTGGTAAGCCTAAGAAATCTGCACGTACAGTGGGTGATGTATTAGGTAAGTATCACCCACATGGCGACTCGGCGTGTTATGAAGCGATGGTGCTGATGGCACAGCCTTTTAGTTATCGTTATCCGTTTGTAGAAGGGCAAGGCAACTGGGGTTCACCAGATGACCCAAAATCATTTGCGGCCATGCGTTATACCGAAGCCAAACTTTCACAGTACAGTGAATTATTACTCTCTGAATTAGGGCAAGGTACGTGTGAGTGGCAAGATAATTTTGATGGTTCAATGAAAGAACCCATTAATTTACCTGCTCGTGTGCCCAATATTTTGCTTAATGGTACAACAGGCATTGCGGTGGGTATGGCAACCGATGTGCCACCACATAACTTGCGTGAAGTGATTAAAGGGACCATTGCTTTAATCCGTAACCCAAATTTAACAGATACCAAAATTGCTGAGTATATTCCAGGCCCAGATTTGCCCACCCATGCTGAAATTATTACGCCAAAAGAAGAGCTCTTAAAAATACAAAGCACAGGGCGTGGTAGCTACCGTATGCGTGCCACATACACACTTGAAAAAAATGAAATTGTCATTGCACAACTGCCATATCAAGTGTCTGGTTCAAAAGTGATTACTCAGATTGCTGACCAAATGCAGGGTAAGAAGTTACCATGGGTGTCCGATATTCGAGATGAGTCTGACCATAAAAACCCAACCCGTATAGTCATTGTGTTGCGTTCAAACCGTGTAGATGCAGACATGGTTATGAGCCATTTATTTGCTACGACTGACTTAGAAAGTAGCTATCGTGTTAACTTAAACATGATTGGGGCAGATGGTCGCCCACAAGTGAAATCTATTCGCCAAATTTTACTTGAGTGGATAGAAATACGAAAAAATACCGTGACACGCCGTTTACAGTATCATTTAAATAAAATTGAAAAACGCTTACACATTTTAGCAGGGCTTTTGATTGCTTATTTAGACATAGACACGGTCATCAAAATTATTCGTGAAGAAGACAAGCCAAAACCTGTACTGATGGCACACTTTAATTTAGATGAAATTCAAGCGGAAGCCATTTTAGAGCTGAAACTGCGCCATTTGGCCAAGCTAGAAGAAATGGAAATTCGACAAGAGCAAGATGAATTGTCTGCACGAGCAGCTATTATTCGTGAGCAATTAGAAAACCCTGAGTCACTTAAAAATCTTATTATTGATGAGTTGAAAACTGATGCGAAAAAATTTGGTGATGATCGTCGATCGCCAATCGTGACCCGTGCCGATGCAGTACAGTTAAAAGAACAAGACTTTATTCCTGCGGAAGCCGTCACCGTGGTATTGTCGCAAGCAGGTTGGATACGGTCTGCCAAAGGTGCAGATGTTGACGCAGAAAAACTAAATTATAGAGCAGGTGATCAATATTTAAGTCACGCCTCTGGAAAAAGTAATCAAAAAGTTTATGTGCTTGATGATACAGGTCGTAGCTATGCTTTAAATATTTCTACACTGCCTTCGGCAAGAGGTTTGGGTGAGCCATTAACATCTCGTTTGTCACCTGCGCAAGGGGTGCGTTTTAAACAACTTCTGATTGCAGACGATGAACAAGCCCTCACAGTACTCAGCTCGGCAGGATTTGGCTTTAATACCAAAGCACAGGCCTTAGATACCAATGCGAAAGCAGGAAAAGCATTTTTAACATTGCCTGAAAATGCTGAAATTTTTCCGCTTCAAGTGGTGCAACAGCAGACCCATTTGGCACTTTTAAGTTCTGCAGGGCGTTTATTGGTGGTCGATTTAGCAGAATTGCCAATGCTAAATAAAGGCAAAGGCAATAAGTTAATGGCTTTAGATGTGCAAGATACCATTGTTGCAGCACAGCTTCTAGCATTGTCAGACACGCTAGAAGTCACCGCAGGACAGCAAAAACTGAAACTAAAAGGTGACGACTTACAGAAATATGTTGCCAAGCGTGCAAGTAAAGGCCATATTTTACCAAGAGGCTACCAAAAAGCACATCAGTTATTTTGTTTAGCCTGAAGCTAAGCTACGGTAGTAAAAAATAAGCACATGAAGCATAAATTGTCAGACAGCAACATACGTATTTGGAATTGAAGTGAGCAGAATTATGGAAAAGAGATGGTTTAGTGAGTTGGAAAAGACAGGGATCCAAAATGAGATTAACTTGCCTCCAGAAAATACTTCATTGCTCGATCTTTTCGAAAGTAGCTTTCAAAAATACGGTTCACGACAAGCTTTTATCTTTATGGATAAAGCCATTTCTTATACAGAATTAGAAGAGGAAAGCCGTAAATTTGCCTGTTATCTGCAAGGTATTGGTCTGAAACAAGGCGATCGTGTTGCGATTATGATGCCGAACGTTTTGCAATACCCTGTGGTAAGCTTAGGTGTATTGCGTGCAGGCTGTGTATTGGTCAATGTTAATCCACTCTATACAGCACGTGAGTTAGAACATCAGCTGAATGATGCAGATGTAGATACTTTGGTAATTATTGAAAACTTTGCTTCTGTATACGAAAAAATTATTGGTAAAACACCTGTTAAACATGTGGTGGTTGCCACAGTTGGCGATATGCTAGGCTTTGTTAAAGGCAATGTAGTGAACTTTGTTTTACGTAAAATACGTAAGCAAATTCCAAAATGGAATATTCCAGGAGCTGTTTCATTTAATGATGCACAGAGCCAATTTAATCCAAGCCAATATAAACGCCCATCGTTAAATTTAGCCGATACTGCTTTATTACAGTATACGGGGGGTACTACGGGTGTATCGAAAGGGGCAGAGTTAACACACCGCAACCTTGTGGCCAATATGCTACAAATTCGCAACCTATTTGACAGCAAGTTTAGAACACTGCCACATGTCGAATACCGTTTCTTAGCCGCTTTGCCGTTGTATCATATTTTTGCTTTCACCTTATGTGAGCTTTATGCACTGTGCCAAGGTGCAACCAATCTGTTGATACCTAATCCGCGCGATTTACCTGCTTTGGTGAAAGAAATTGGTAAATTTAAGCCTACGCTCTTTCCTGCAGTGAATACCTTGTTTAATGCGCTGATTCATAATGAAGAATTTAAGCAACTTGACCATAGCCAAATGCAAATTGCTGTTGGTGGTGGTATGCCAGTACTGCCTGCAACGGCAGCTGCATGGAAAAAATACACAGGTATTATTATTCATGAAGGCTATGGCTTATCTGAAACTTCGCCAGCCGTGGTATTTAATCCACCAATATCTGAAGAATTTACGGGCACGATTGGTATTCCGTTACCAACCACAGACGTTGCATTGTTAGATGATGATGGCAAAGAAGTACCTTTAGGTGAACAGGGGGAAATTTCAATTAAAGGCCCTCAAGTCATGAAGGGCTATTGGAAACGTCCTGATGAAACAGAGCAAGTCATGACAAAAGATGGCTTTTTCCGTACAGGTGATATTGGTGTCATGGATGAAAAAGGCTACATTAAAATTGTAGACCGTAAAAAAGACATGATTTTGGTGTCAGGTTTTAACGTGTACCCAAATGAAATTGAAGAAGTGGTTTCGCATCACCCGAAAGTGTTAGAAGTGGCTGTGATTGGTGTGCCTGATGAGAAATCAGGTGAAGCACCAAAATTATTTGTGGTGAAAAAAGATCCATCCCTCACCACAGAAGAAATTTTGGCCTATGCAAAAAGTAATTTAACAGGCTACAAACGCCCACGTTATGTCGAATTTATAGATGAACTGCCAAAGTCACCTGTAGGTAAGATTTTGCGTAAAGAGCTTAGAAAATAAAGCCCGATAAAAAAGACCGATATCTTCGGTCTTTTTTTATGGTTGACTATTTTGCATGAGCTGGTCTAGGCGAGGGCGAGCAAAATGTATAATGACCATAAAGCTGATCATCGTACCTGCTTGCATTTTAAATGGTGTCATTGCAAATGTACCATAACTAAAAAAGTTATCTAACAGGCAATATAAAAGGACCACGATCATACACAGCAGTAGCGGCAAGCGTTTGATTCCTACCGCAATCAATGCAATGGTCAGTACCACAAAGGTTGCCACTGTAGATTGCCAATTTAGATTGGCACAAATGACACTAATTAAAAAAGCCATAATAGGTAAGACAATATATAAAATACGATCTAATTTTTTCTGAGCGTTACTGTGCTGTGCTAAGGCAATGAGTAACTCATCTTGATCTTGTTTAGACATATCTTCCCTATATACAAATTGCTATATTTAACCGAAAAAATCATCAAAAAGCCATGATATGATAGCCAACAATAGATAAATTTCATCGAGATGACAATACAATGATTATGCAAAGCATCAGTACAGTGGCTTATATTATTCTGATTGCTTGTTTACTGCCATACGTATTTACAGTCATTGCAAAAGTTGTGGGTGGTTTTAAATTTAAAGACAATTTGAACCCTAGAGATTTTCTTGCAAAAACCACAGGCCTCGCTGCTCGAGCAGATGCAGTCCAAAAAAATAGCTTTGAAAGTTTACCGTTATTTATTGCTGCCGTATTAATGGCAGAGTATATGGTTGTAAACCAATATTTTATTTATAAATTAGGTTCGATGTATATTGTTCTGCGAATAATTTACGGAA
Organism: Acinetobacter rathckeae; assembly: GCF_015627125.1. Taxonomy (GTDB): domain Bacteria; phylum Pseudomonadota; class Gammaproteobacteria; order Pseudomonadales; family Moraxellaceae; genus Acinetobacter; species Acinetobacter rathckeae. The sequence goes on from NZ_VTDO01000004.1 coordinate 230,530, forward strand.
TTTGCTATTTGGCAAACTGGAGTAAACTACGCACCATCGTATGGTTTCTTTCTATGGCATGTCCAATTTTACTGTTGATTTTAGTGATTCGGTTAAACTCAGTGTGATGGTTTTGACAGAATTCATAACGACTTTTGTCAATATAGTGTCATATCATGTCGTTAAGATATGTTCAGGTACAGAAAAAACTAGATTTATCAGCTATAGTATGGCGAAGAGCTACGTCATACGATTGCAATACCCTATGAATGTTTGAAAAAGCAGTTAAAAATCATGGTGGTAAAATGTATAATTTATGACGTAATCCGTTTGACTGTCATATAGAGTATTGAAATGAGCTATAACAATATCCCTGCAGGTAAAGATGCACCAAATGATATTTATGTCATTATTGAAATTCCTGCAAATGCAGCACCAATTAAATATGAAATTGATAAAGATTCAGATGCTTTATTTGTAGACCGTTTTATGGGTACAGCAATGTTCTACCCAGCAAACTACGGCTATGTACCAAATACTTTGTCTGAAGATGGCGACCCGCTTGATGTATTGGTTGTGACACCACACCCAGTTGCACCAGGTTCTGTCATTCGTTGCCGTCCTGTTGGTAAATTAAAAATGGAAGATGACGGTGGTATTGATGCAAAACTGATTGCTGTACCACACGAAAAACTTTCACCTTTGTACAAAGATGTACAAGAGTACACGGATTTACCTCAGTTACTGCTGAACCAAATTGAACACTTCTTTGCACACTACAAAGATTTAGAGCCTGGTAAGTGGGTTAAGATCTCTGGCTGGGAAGGTGCTGATGTTGCTAAAGCTGAAGTACTTAAAGCCATTGAAGCGGCTAAATAATTTTAGTCCAAAAAAAACCTACACATTGTGTAGGTTTTTTTTTGCTTAAATATAACGTGATTCTAGATTAGAAGTTCACAGTGTATTCAATGAAGCCACGCCAATCGCTTGCATTACCTGCATAAGATTTGTACGCATCGTTTGCACGGTAAGTTGAGTTACGTAACTTAATGCTCAAGCCTTTTGCAAAACCACTTTGAACTGTGTATTTAACTTGGTTAAAGATTTCGTGCTCAGTGCCTTTTTTGCTTTGGCCATCAACTTTAATGTTCCAACCGTATAGGTAGGCAGTTGTCCAAGATAAACCAGGTACGCCGAACTGACCTAAATCGACTGAGTACATCGCTTGCATAGATTTTTCGCTATTGCCGTTGTAGTCAGAGAAGTATGAGTTAGGTAAAGCAAATGTTGCACCACCATCGCCAGCAACGCCGTAGTCGTAGCCTACGTTACCACTGCTTTGTTGGTACGTTAACATACCAGTATGTGGGCCTTGGTTATAAGTTGCAGATGTTGCCCAAAAGTTGTTCTTTTTGGTCGTATCTTTAGCACCAGTTGGGTAAGATAAAGCACTGTAGATGCCAGCATCATATTTGGTATGGTAGCCACTTGCATCGAGTGTTAACGATGCATTGTTTGCTAAAGCCATTTTATAGTTTAAGTTTAAGAAGTTACGCTCTAAAGCATCTTCAAGTTTTGAACCAAAGTATGAACCACTTAATGCATCTGTGAATTTATAGCTTGCACCCCAAACGTCAGCACGTTTTAAGTGGTTACCATCGCTTGAAATTTGGTTTACGTCTTGGTCTTTTGTGAAGTGACCATAGGTTAATTCAAGGTTTTTAATTTCACGGCTTGTTACTAATGTACCTGTGAAATATTCAGGGGTTAAGCGGTAGTCGCTACTTGCAAGTACAGGAAGTTGTAAGTATTGCGTACCATACACAACGGTTGTGTTTGAAACACGTGCTTTAATGTTTGCACCACCACGTGTCCATTGGTCACTTTTTTGGCCATTTGCATAAAGCATTTGGTTGCCAGCTTTGTTATTTTCGCCTAGTTTAAAAGAGAAGTCACCAATTAAGCCTGCACCAAAGCCTACAAGACCTTGGGTATAGCCAGAGTCTACTTTAACAATTGCAGTTTGGCCCCATGAATTTGTGTCTGCACGTCCACCTGTTCTGTCGCGGTAGATCCAGCCATTACGAAATAGAATAGATCCTTTTTCATCTTCAACAAAGCCTTTTGCTTCACTTTGTTCGCTAGCATGTACTGTTGCAGTTGAAAGTATTGCCGCGTTTACAACCAATGCAAGTGCGAGTTTTTTGTGTATTTTTGGCATTTATATCCCCGAAGGTGGACTGTAGTTCTGAGCTAATCGAAACACAGTAAGGTAACAGAAAGACTAAACAATTTATAACAAAGAAAATCTCATTTACAAATTTATTTACCATATAAAGAAGTTAACCTAACAATTTGTCAGGTTTTTTTCAATATTTTTGGTAAAATAGTCATCATTTTAATATTCAAGAATTATACCAACTTGTTTTATTTTGCAATAAAAATGTAATTTTTTTTAAATACTTGTGTTGTTGGTGCGGTCTTTGTTATTTTTGTCATGTGGTTAAACTATAGAAGGGTGTCAACATGATTAAAAAAATCGTAACTTTATCATTGCTTGCAACGGCTTCAGGGCTGGTTATGGCACAAGATAATGCACTTCAAGCATATGGCTTGACCTTTAGCGGTGCAGCAACGCTTGCTTCTGACTATCGCTTTCGTGGTCAATCTCAAACGGAAAATGACCCAGCATTGCAAGGTACATTTACGTTAGCACACACTTCGGGTTTATATTTTAATGTATTTGCTTCAAATGTGAATTTTGGTAGCGGTAGCCCTGCACATTTAGAGCTAGACCCAACCTTAGGTTTTACAACACCAATTGCACTTGGGCAGATTAAACCCAATTTAGATGTTGGTGTTGCATATTATAATTACCCAAGTGCAAGTGATTTAAATTACCCAGAATTTTATGCAAAACTTGGTTTTGCTGATGCGATCATTAAAGGTGATTTACTGACACCAAGCGTTGCTTATACCTACAAGTATGGTGGAAATTCAACGTCTGATGGCATGGGTAAAGATGTCACAAATTGGAACTTTAACTTGGCATATACAGCCCCATTTGCTGATACAGGCTTTGGTGGTGTAGCAAGTGTTGGCTATAGCAAAGCAAATGCAGAAATCTATGGGAATGATGATAACTTTGTAGACTGGAAAGTGGGTGTCACATACGGATTTAAATCAGTGGCTGGCTTAACTGCTGAACTAGATGCTGTAGGCTCAACCATTGATGGTTACACAGGTGCAGCAAACCGTGCCGTTGATTCAGGTGCAATGTTTAGTCTGACAAAAACATTCTAATATTTTTATGTTAAAAAACACCCTCAAATATGAGGGTGTTTTTTTATTCAAAAAGTGTTCTGTAGGACAGTGCTTCTGATAAATGTTTGCTCTGAATATATTGCATGCCGTCTAAGTCAGCAATTGTTCGGGCCACACGTAACACGCGATGATAACCTCTGACAGATAAATTCAGTTTTTCTTGGGCAAGCGATAACATACGTTGACACTGCTGGTCTAATAAACAATATTGCTCTAACTCACTGGTTTTTAATGATTGATTTTGTTTGTTCTGACGTTTGATTTGTTGCTGATAAGCCAGTTGAACACGTGTTTGTACTGTATCTGAGTTTTCAGAGGCTTGCTCAATGTGCATGTCTTGATAGCTCATAGGTGGTACGTCTATATGTAAATCTATACGGTCGAGTAGTGGCCCTGAAATACGATTTTGATAGCGTTTGATTTGATCTATACTGCATTGGCAACGTTGGTCTTGATTAAAATAATAACCACATGGACAAGGATTCATAGCAGCAATGAGCTGAAAGTCCGCAGGAAAAATAGCTTTCCCAGAAGCTCTTGAGATAGTTACTTCTTTACTTTCAAGTGGTTGCCTTAATACCTCAAGTACTTTTCGGTCAAATTCTGGTAGCTCATCTAAGAAAAGCACACCATGATGTGCCAAAGTAATTTCTCCAGGTTTGGGTTGTGAGCCACTGTCATTTCCAAAGAACTATGCGACAATATGAGCTAGGGTCAATGACTTAGACTGCTTTTTACAAATAACTATGCGACAAATTTTATAAAGAACTATGCAACGGAACCCAGAATGAACAATCAATCATGCGACACCGTTAACATCGTACCAGCTCGAAGAAAAATTGGTAATACACGGATTAGTGTATCTGGTTTATACCCTTTTAAAAAAGATTCGGCAGTGGCCTTTGAATCAACACTGGAACGCGATTTTCTCATTCGATTAGAGGTTGACCCTAATGTTCTTGCTGTTGAATCTCAACCCTTTACGATTGAGTATTTTGATAATGGGCAGAAACGAGTTTACACCCCTGACTACCTGGTAACTTATAAGCATGATGATTTTCTTCCATTTATTGCACCTAAACTGGTTGAAGTAAAACCTACAGATGAATTGCAACTTAATTTACATCTATGGAAAGCTAGATATCGTGCTGCCATGAGGGTATGCAAAGAAGAGGGTTGGAAATTTCATATTGCACATGAGGGTCGTATTCGGGACCAGTTATGGTCGAATGCCATGTTTTTACAAAAGTACCGAAAGATGGAATTTCCCCCTGCTGATTCAAAGCACTTATTGGATTATGTGAGAGATCGAGAAGTAGTAACTTTTGAGACTCTATTAGCCAGACATTTTCTTGGCAAATGGGACCGAGCAAATGGAATTAGTCAAATCTGGTATTTAGTTGCTCATGGTTATCTGGTTTGCGATTTAAGTGCACCTTTACAGCCATCTACTGAACTCTGGGTAAGTGGGAGTTTATCATGAATGATAGGCGTGTGAATATCAAAATAGCTGCTGGGGAACCTGTTCAGATAAAAGGGATTCCTCATACGATTATTGAAGTCATTGACCTGAAATCAGTTTTTGTTGAAAACAATAATACAGGTAGGAAAAATATTGCGGCTATCAGTGAATTAAGGCCGTCAATAGCTGTGGAACAGCATGAAGATCTAGAGCTCATCGCTGATAAAGACTGGATTGAGGCTGAAAGACGTTTCAACATCATCCGTCCTTTCATTGAGGGAGGTGTGAGTGGTCGTAAGGAAGTAGAATTACGTGCTCAGGCACATGATATAAATCCAGCCACCATATATAGATGGTTAAAAATTTATAAAGCATATGGAACTATTGATGGATTGCGACCTAGAAAAGAGGGATTGCCACAAGGCAAGAAGATAATTAATAAACATGCTGAAGCAATCATTGAAAAAGCCATCAACGATTTATACTTAACTAATCAAAGAATAAGTGTTCAAAAAGTTGTACTTGAAGTGAAACGCTTATGTCATGAATACCATATCCTAGAGGTGCCTCATGCCAATACAGTAAGAAATCGTATTGCAGCGATTAGCCAGAAAGACTCTCTTCGTAAGAGGGGACATAAGGAAAAGGCCGATAACAAATTTACACCTGCCGCAGGGAAATTCCCTCATGCTGATTATCCACTTGCCGTTGTACAGATTGACCATACACCCGTTGATCTTATTCTGGTTGATGATTTTAGCAGGTGCCCTATAGGACGACCTTTTCTTACATTGGCAATTGATGTCTATTCGAGGGTAGTTGTAGGTTATTACTTATCATTGGATGCTCCCTCTGTTATGTCGATTGCAATGAGTGTTTCTCAAGCAGTACTGCCTAAAGAGAAATGGCTAGCTTCGCGCAAGATACAAGCTGAATGGCCTGTCTGGGGAATTATGAACACTATTCATGTCGATAATGGATCTGAGTTTCACTCAGAAACTTTTAGAAATGCTTGTATGGCCCATGACATTCGTCTGGAATACAGACCAGTTAAAAAACCACGTTTTGGTGGCCACATTGAACGTTTGATGGGAACATTTGCAACCGATATTCATGCAGTTCCAGGAACAACTTTTTCAAATATTTTTGAAAGAAAAGGCTACAACTCAGATACAGAAGCAGTTTTCACATTCTCCGAATTTGAGGACTGGTTGATTGATTTTATCTGTAATGTTTACCATAAAAGAAAGCATTCCGCTTTAGGTACTTCGCCACTACATGCTTTTGAGTTGGGTATTTTTGGCGATAAAAACACGTTAGGTTCTGGAGCAGCCAGATTGCCTGCAAATGATCATAATTTCTTTCTTGATTTTCTACCAAGTTTTGAAAGGACGATTCAAACAACAGGTGTAACAATCGATGGCCTTGCTTATTATGCTGATGTGCTAAGAGGTTGGATTAATGCCGTAGATCCTGATAATCAAAAAGAAAAACGTAAATTTATCTTTAGGCGTGATCCAAGGAATATTAGTGAGATATGGTTCTTTGATCCCGAAATCAAAAATTATTTTAAGGTTCCTTTAGCTGATCAAAGTATTCCACCATTTAGTATTTGGGAACACAAAAAGATTCAGGAACTAAAAAAGGAAACTGGCGAATATCTAAAAGATCATGAACTTGGACAGGCTCTAGCTAAACTTCGGGAACGTGTTCAGGAAGCAAGCACAAAAACTCGACGGGCTCGCAGATCACATCAGCGCAGTACCCAACACCGACAGAGTGTTAACCCTGCGTCAATTCAGGGCAAAAAACCTCAACAAGAGAGTACGATTTTGGAGCAACAGCTTGAAAGCGTATATGGTTTATTGCCTCTCGATGAGCTGGAAAATGATGAGGATATTTCATGACTAACTATTCACATGTTTTTCAAGAGTTTCGCCCTATTGTGGAACAGTCTAATGAGGACAGACTCTACTTCCTGGAAGAGGACCGATGGATTGGGTATCCAGCAGCCAATAACTTACTAGACCAATTGAAAGGATTCCTGACCCTGCCGAAGCGGAGCCGTATGCCCAACTTACTGGTATTGAGTAAGCCAAATAATGGTAAGACTTCAATTATTAATCAGTTCTTTAAGCTGTATGGGGAGGGTTATGTCAATGCAGAAAATAATGCAGTAAAACCTGTAATTGTTGTGCAGGCACCTGTTTCACCTGATGAAAAAGCTTTGTATATGGCTATTCTTGATAAGTTCTGGGTTCCCTTTCGAGAAAGAGACCCTGTTGCGAAGCTACGTTACCAAGTGGTTCATTGCCTTAAACTTTACGAGGTAAAACTCCTCATTATCGACGAAATGAATTCTTTATTATGTGGCAGCCCGATTAAGCAAAGAACAGTAATGAATGCAATTAAGTATTTGTGTAATGAAACACAGATACCCATTGTTGGGTTTGGTACAGAAGAAGCGATTAGTGTCCTGCGTACTGATCCACAGCATGTAAGCCGTTTTCGTGTGGTTAATTTGCCCTTATGGAAACTAGATAAGGACTTTCAGGCCATGGTAAATAAGTTTGAAAAAGTTCTTCCACTCAAACAGGCTTCCAAACTAGCTGAGCCAGCAACAGTAAAATATCTACATGATATTACCGATGGAAATTTAGGTAATCTGCGAACGATTTTACGGGAAGCTGCAAAGAAAGCTATTGTTTCTGGTCAGGAGTTTATCGACCGTAGCTTACTAGAAAGTGTGAAATAAGCCATGTGGAGGACTAGGTATGATAGGTACAACAGAAGTCCATTCATGGTTTATCCCCACGACTTTACAGAAAGATGAGGCATTGTCTTCATGGTTGATACGTGCTGCACTCGATAGTGGTTGTGACCCATTAAGTCTAACTGGGGTACTCTGGCCTAAATGGCGAATTTGGTCAGTAGATGTAGATCGAGGTTTAAGCTCAGAGCATTTACGGGCCTTGGTCAATACAACAAAAATTGATGAAAGCCAATTTGATTCAGCTACGCTTAGCAATTTCTTATTTAAATATAACTTGGATAATCGAACCCTTGATTCATGGTATCTGGTATTAGGTACAAGAAACCGCAAGCATCGAGGTGGCTGGCAATATTGTCCTAAGTGTTTGTCTGAGGATGATGTTGCCTATTTCCGTTTGCCTTGGCGCTTTGCCTGGCATACAGGCTGTATGAAACATAATCAGCGTTTACATGATCAGTGTCCGCATTGTCATAATGCCATTCAACCTAGGCGTCTTGAAGCCCCTGATCAGGTTATGACTTGCTGTTCAATATGTAAAAAAAGCTTATTGGAGGTTAATGAACGTTTTATGGATTGTCATGCCTTGGCATTCCAAAAAATCTTTGATCAATTCTTGGAACAAGGCCGTGCAACCTATCAGGATAATTTGATTTCACTAAATGATTGGTTAACGGTGATTAAGTTATTTTCACAATTTATTAGAAAAGTTCTAGCTAGTTCATCAACTGGAAAAGGATGGGCTTTTCTTGAACAACTCAAGATTCAGGTACCCCATTCTGAGCTTATCTCGAATGGATTGGTTATTAGCCAACTTCAAGTTATCGAGAGGGAAAGGCTATTTTCCTGTATTTTTCAATTACTCATCATTCCCCTAGAAATATTTATTGAAACAGCACAATCTTTAAATATGAACAGATCTTCATTTTGGGATAAGAGAAACCAGTTGCCAGCCATATTAAGACCTATTGAAGAACAGTTAGGTTCGGTTTATCGGAATTACCCTCCAAAGAGAGCATTGGTTGATCCCCTGAAACCTAAAAGTAAGGAGGCTGTAATACGAAAGTTTTTGAGATTAAAAAGAAAATTAGGATAACCTTTGGAGGGAAACTCCATGCCTCAGTGTGATGAATGTGGTGATGCGGTTGAAAAGATACATCGATGCTATAAACAGCGAAATTATTGCCATAAATGCTATGTACGAGTTTTTAAAAAACAGGATTGCCCATCATGTGGTAAAAGCTCAAGATTGCACAAAACTGATCAATTGGCTGTTTGCCAAAAATGTGAAACTAACCGTCCCTGTATTCGATGTCAACGTATTGATTACCCTGTAGGCAAAATAACGGAACAAGGACCTGTTTGTAATAGCTGCTCAGTTTATTTTAGAGAGTTTCAAGCTTGTGAACGATGTGGCGTGGCATCACAACGTTTGTCTCGTATCAGCCGTTTTGAGGATAATTTAAGAGTTTGCACAAAGTGTGCAACCCGTGATTACCAGACATGCCAAAGTTGTAGAAGATATAGGTCGGTTGAACAGGATGCTGTGTCAGGCAAAATGCTTTGTAAAAAATGTTCATGCTGTCCACCACTTCAATGTTTAACCTGTCAGCAACAAATTCCTGCTGGATGTGGAAAATATTGTGAATCATGTTCATGGCGAAGAATATTGGGCAATAGGATTAAAGAACTAGTTAATACATTAGTGAATCCAAGTGTTAAAGGTTACTTTGAAGAATATATGAATTGGCTTGATCATGAGGTAGGACCACATAAGGCTGCATTGCTAATTCATAAACACATTCAGTTCTTTGAAAAGACCAATAATCTTTGGAGAGATCAGATCCCAGATTATGTCCCTTTATTACACAGACTAAGAGCAAGCGGTCTACGCAAATATGAGCTACCAATGCGATGGTTAGTTTCAATGTATAAACTAGAAATCAATACTGAATTAAAAGATCAGTGTTCAGAATTGGATCAATTGGAGAGGTTGGTAAAGTCATCCCCAGAATTAACCTTGTCTGCCCAAGTGCTTCAGGAATATGATCAATATTTAAAAAATAAAATGCAACTGGGTAACACCACTCTTCGCTCGACCCGTTTAGCCATGAAACCAGCCTCCGCATTAATGCAATTGGTTAATCAGTCTCGATTAGACTTACCTACGATGTGGCATGTGAAACATTACTTATATCAATCACCAGGACAAGCAGCGGCATTAACAGGCTTTCTTAACTTTCTAAATAAAAATTATGATACTCAGTTGAACTCAACAAGAATGTTGGATAAAGAATCGAAAAATAAAAGTAATTTGAAGAAGTTAGAAAAAGATTTACTAACAATGATGAAAAATCCAACAGAAAATTTTGATGAGTTAACCTGGGTGAGACTGTGTTTGGGATATTTTCATGGATTGGATAAAAACATTTGTAATCGTGTAGATAAAGTTGATATGAATGTTGAAATAGATGGTTTTAACGTCTTGATCAATAATCAGCAATATTGGATACCGAATATGGAGTTTTCCTCAATAAGATTCTAATCCAGAAGTAAGTATCTTCCTCACATGATTTCTGCCTATGAAATAGAAATAAAAATGAGAAAGAATAGTGGGGAAAATATCAATAAATAGGGTGAAAGTTAGACTTACTTGTTATAAACATGGTCTATTTATATTCTATGTTTCATAATTAGAAAAATGGACATCAACTATAGGAAAAGCAATGGATTATAAGTATTACGTTTATGTACATGAAACATTATCAGGTGAAGTATTTTATGTTGGCAAGGGATGTGGTGATAGAGCGTGGCGTAAAGGTCGAGATTTAAATTGGGATTTGTATGTTGAAAAATATCTAAATAATCAATACAACGTTAGAATCGTACTTGATCAATTATCAGAAAACCAAGCATTAGAAGAAGAGGAAAAGCTTTTTTCAAAATATGGTGATCAGTTGGTTAATCGTCAAAATATGAGCCGAAGCTTAAATATGGAAGCTTTAAGTCACCGAAATGAGATTGAGTCCAAGTTAAAGAAAGCTGAGTTAGATGCTGAGTTAGCGACGGAGGTGAATGAAAAGGCTGATCTATTTATAGAAGCATTGAGGTATCACAAATTATTTGCAAACACTATTATTGAAAATGGTTTACTGGCTGAGCTTCTTGCTCTACGCCCTCTGGGTTCTATCCAACTATTAGATAAAGCAGTCCGAGCATTGGTTGCTGCTAATAGACAAGAACAGGCTCAAATTGTTTTTGACCAATATTTTGTTGACTATCCTCATGAAAAAGAACTGACCAAGGTTGCTTTAATTGCCAAAGTCATTGAGCGTGGAACAGTACGATTAACAGAGCAACAAGATTTTGTACCGCCCGAACCCCTGCCACTAGGATGGCAATACGCTAAAGAGCGAAATGAGCAAGTCTTACGTTTAGATCACAAGATGTACGAAACAGATAAATCAGAAAATTATGATCTAGATGTACTTAAAAATCTGATGGATCAGGATATGTCGGCTGCAATGCTGTATGTGAAAAAGTGGATTGTTCAGGATGAAAGAGTTAGACGCAAAGATCCTTTGGATAATGCATTATGGTTGTATTCAGAAGCACGTAAAATTGCCAGTAAGCAGAAGAATCTGCTTGAGGAGTGTTTATTTCAGCAACGATTGACTAATTTACTTAAGGGGCGAAATAAACATTATGAAAAGAATTTAATAACATTAAGAAAACTTGCAGCAAAACTTTCCAAGCAAAAAATGGTGAAATGAAAAGATGACGTATTGCTTAAAAAGCTTAAAGAAACCTTTTTCATAATTGCTAGATAGATATCTAGTTACCTAAAAATATTAAACTCTTTAAATTTCTAGCTGAGGCATTTACTTCATTTTGCGCTGATCTTAGAAAGAAAAACTCAGCTAGAAGACTGTAAATAATATATTCAAGATATGTCTGTTTTTTTATTCATCCCACCACGCTGAAAACTCATTTTTTTGACCATCTAACCAAATTGGTTGTCCAATCTTAGGTGTATATATTGGCAACTTCGCTTTCTCACTGGCTTTAACTGCACGTTTAAAAGGTTCATCCCAAGCATGTGGTGAAAGAGAAAATCGTCCAATATGCATTGGCATCATGGCTTTAGCCTTTAAATCTACCGCTGCCTGTATGGCCTCTTCTGGGTTCATGTGGATGAGTGGCCAACGAGGATCGTATTGCCCGCTATCTAGCATCACTAGGTCAAAACTACCTAACTTGGATGCAATCTGCTGAAAGTGTGGGCCGTAGCCACTGTCACCACCGAAATAAATTTTGTGGTTCGGCGTTTCTAGCGCATAGCTAGCCCATAAGGTTTTATTACGGGTAAAGGTACGCCCTGAATAATGGCGAGCAGGTAAAATATGAATGTTTAGCCCAGTATCAGTTCTCAGGGTATCAAACCAGTCATTTTCATGGATTTTTGATAAGGGATAACCCCAGTATTCAAAATGCGAACCGATACCAAGCGGTACGATGACATTTTTAACCTTATCCTTGAGCTGGGTTACGGTCGCATAGTCCAGATGGTCATAGTGATCGTGGGAAATGAGTAGATAGTCAATCTCAGGAATATCTTTAGCTTTATATAGCGTACTTCCCTTAAATGCTTTCACTAAACATGAGAAAGGTGCAGCATGGTCACTAAGTACAGGATCAATCAGAATACGCTTTCCAGCCAACTGAATATAATAAGCAGAATGCCCTAACCAGATCACTACATCTTGTTGTGGATTCAAAGCCAATAAATTTGTCTTAACAGTTGGAATAGTCTGTGTGGGTACAGTCTGTTGTTTCTTTGCCCAGAAATTATCCCAAAAGATTTTTAGGGTACTTTCTCCATCACTTAGCATAGGAGTTGCGACAGGATAAACAAATTCATCCTGAATATAATGAGGAGATTGCTTGATTCGTTCCAAGCGCACCTGTTCTGGTAATTTTCCGAATTGTGGACGATGTAAAGTGGTACAGGCGGTAAATAGTATGCCTATACCCACTACAATCAAAATAAGGATAGCTTTATATTTTTTTCTCTTCATGGTTGGACAATAATCTGGGCTTCCGATAAAAAAAGCCAAGCTGACTTGAGTCTATTCAACTTGGCTAAATGATGGGCTTACTTTAAGTTTTTAGTAAAGAAGTCAGCTAATTTATCGAAAGGGATTAAATCAACACGGTCATAAAGATCGACGTGTCCAGCACCTTTGACGTAATACAGCTCTTTAGGTTCACCTGCACGCTTATAAGCATCTTCACTGAACTCCTTTGAATGTGCCTGATCACCAGTAATAAATAGCATTGGACGAGGTGAGATGGTTTCTATGTCATTAAATGGATAGAAGTTCATAAACTTGATATTACTCGTCAAAGTTGGATGTGTAGTCAACTCTGGGCTTGAGCCTTTAGGTGTAAATTCACCACGTGGCGTACGGTAAAAGTCATAAAATTCACGTTGAATAGGATGGGTATCGGCAGTGAGTTCATGTACTGTACCACTGGTATACTCTGTTTTACCCCCAGTAAACTCTACATAACGCTGTTGAGCTGCATCAGCAATAAGCTGTTTTCTCTGCTCTAAGGTTTGAGAATGGTTCAATGCATTACGAGCAGCAGAACCCATGTCGTACATGCTGACAGTTGCTATAGCTTTCATCCGTGGATCAATTTTCGCTGCACTAATCACAAAGCTGCCACTACCACAAATCCCTAAAGCGCCAATACGGTTACGGTCAATAAAATCACGGGTTCCCAAATAGTCTACAGATGCACTAAAGGCTTCTGCATAGATATCGGGAGCGACCACATTGCGGGGGTGACCATCACTTTCACCCCAGAATGATTGATCAATTGCAAGCGTTACAAAACCCTGTTCTGCCAACTTTTGGGCATAAAGCATGGAACTTTGTTCCTTAACCGCTCCCATCGGGTGTCCAATGACAATTGCAGGGGCCTTAGCATTTTTCTTGAGATTTTTAGGGATGACCAGATTACCTACAATATTCATGTCGTACTGGTTTTTAAAGGTTACCTTTTGGATAGTGACCTGACTGCTTTGATAAAAATTATTTGCACCGTTTGACATATCTGCCGCCATCGTTGAGGTTGAAGAAAATAAACCAACTGTAGCTGCCAGAGCAGCGGTTAGGGCCACATTAAGAAATTTTTTCATACGAGTTTGCATGATCTCAGCTCCCATATAAGATTTGTTTTAACGAGTTTAGGTATGGAAGAAGTCTAGCTGCTTTAGACGCTTAGGATTAGTCTAAAAAAACAGCATAGACTTATGAGTAATATTCATGAGTGGATAAACTAAGTTTTTTAATTTTTAGATATTAATAGGTTAAGAGTAAATTTCTTATTTGAAAAAATAGGTATTAGAAGCTATTAATCCCATAGCTTTAGAGATCGATTCATGAATTATATACATAACTCTATTCTGTATAATACCCTTATTCCCATGTATGGTTATTTTTATAATTGACGTCTCAATCTTATATCGGGAATAACGATGTCAAGTCCTCTAGAAAAACAAGATCATGTGGAACCACCTGCATATTGGAGTGGTGTTTTTGCAATGACCTTATGCGTTTTTGCATTGATTGCCTCTGAATTTATGCCCGTCAGTTTACTTACTCCGATTGCAGCGGATCTTAAAATTACTGAGGGAATGGCAGGGCAAGGAATTGCCATTTCAGGAGCTTTCGCTGTAGTAACGAGTTTGACAGTCTCCCGCTTGGCAGGAAGCATTAACCGTAAAACCTTATTATTAATTTTAACTGCCATCATGGCTGTGTCAGGTGCAATTGTCGCACTTGCACAAAGCTATACAATCTACATGATTGGACGGGCATTGATCGGTATGGTAATCGGTGGCTTTTGGTCAATGTCGGCGGCGATGGCAATGCGTTTAGTGCCAAGTGAACAAGTTCCTCGTGCATTGGCGATTTTTAATAGTGGTAATGCCTTGGCTATGGTCATTGCTGCACCTTTAGGCAGTTATCTGGGATCAATTATCGGTTGGCGAGGTGCTTTTTTTAGTTTGGTTCCTGTTGCTTTACTAGCATTTATTTGGCAGTGGATCAGTCTGCCATCCATGCAGGTTACATCTGAGCCAACAGAAAAGCGTCCATCAATTGTGGGATTATTACGCAATCCTGTGGTGATGATTGGCATGTTGGCAGTTAGCTTGTTCTTTATGGGGCAATTCTCACTTTATACCTATGTCAGACCATTTCTGGAAACCATCACCCAGGTTAATATTTCGACCTTGTCCCTGATTCTGCTTGGAATTGGAGTGATGGGATTTATTGGCACCAGCGTCATTAATACTTTCCTGAAACGTGGGTTTTATACAACCTTAATCACGATTCCAATCATGATGGCTGTCATTGCAATCAGCTTAATCTTTTTTGGAACATGGCCAATAGTAGTCGCTGTGTTGCTAGGTATCTGGGGATTTTTGGGAACTGCTGCCCCTGTAGGATGGTGGAGCTGGTTAGCCCGTACCTTGCCTAATGATGCTGAAGCTGGTGGTGGTTTAATGGTGGCAGTTGTTCAGCTCGCAATTGCATTGGGTTCGACACTAGGTGGTGTGTTATTTGACCATAGTGGTTATCAGGCGACTTTTGCAGTCAGTGCCATTATTTTAGTGATTTCTGCGATTTTAACTTCACGCTTAACCACGAAGTAAAGATTTTAAGGAAACATAAATATGAATATAAAACATCGAATGAGGGTGATTTTTGTCATGGTTATAGCGGCCATGACAGGATTAAACGTCTGTAGTGAAGAGCAAGGCACAGCAACAAATCTACCTGCAATGAATCAAAATTTAACCCAAATGGAAAGCATGCAAAATACAACGGAATCAATCAGGAAAAAGGAACAACTAAATATGTGGATGACAGCCAACGGACATCGTTTTGAAGTGATTCTTGAGGATAATGTCACGACACAAGCCTTGATTGCACAACTCCCAGTGACCTTGCATCTGGAAGAACTGAATGGCAATGAAAAGCACGGTCAGTTATCAGGTACTTTACCAACAGATGAAAAGCGTCTAGGCATTATTCATAATGGCGACCTTATGCTTTATGGTAATCAAACTTTAGTGGTATTTTATAAAACATTCTCTTCAATATATTCCTATACACAGATCGGTAAATTGAAGCAGCCTGAAGAATTACAGAAAGTATTGGGCAGTGGTAATGTAGGGATCACTTTTAATAAAGATTAAACAATAAAAATCAGCTTATCGAC
Source organism: Acinetobacter rathckeae (assembly GCF_015627125.1). Lineage (GTDB taxonomy): Bacteria > Pseudomonadota > Gammaproteobacteria > Pseudomonadales > Moraxellaceae > Acinetobacter > Acinetobacter rathckeae. Next base: position 246,363 of record NZ_VTDO01000004.1, read on the forward strand.
TATAGACAAGCTGATTCTTGTTATGGTTTTTAATCATTCAGTTAAGGTTTGATTATCAATTACAAATCGATATTTGATATCACCTTTCAGCATCCGTTCATAAGCAATATTAATCTCATTGGCAGCAATTAATTCAATATCCGCTACAATATTATGCTCGGCACAGAAATCCAGCATTTCTTGAGTTTCCGCGATACTACCAATCATTGATCCAGCAATTGATCGACGTTTCATGATGAGATTCATGACATTCGGTGACTGATGTGGAGATGCAGGTGCACCAACCAGTGTCAACGTACCGTCTCGCTTTAATAATTGAGTATAAATATCTAGATTATGGGAAGCTGCAACAGTATTTACGATTAAATCAAAACTTCTTTGATGGGTTGCCATCTCGTTTACGTCTTTGGAGATGACAACTTCATCAGCCCCTAGAGCTAAGGCTTCCTGCTTCTTCGATTTTGATGTGGTAAAAGCGACAACATAAGCCCCCATAGCATGAGCCAGCTTAATTCCCATATGTCCCAAGCCACCAATTCCTACGATACCCACTTTTTTACCTGGGCCAGCACTCCAGTGTCGTAATGGAGAATAGGTCGTAATTCCTGCACATAGTAAAGGTGCAACCTCAGCGAGTTGCTGTTCGTTATGCTTGATCTTCAACACATAGTTTTCATTAACCACGATGTCCTGAGAATAGCCGCCCAGCGTATATCCAGGTGCATCTGGGGTAGGAAAGTTATAGGTTCCGATCATGTTGTCACAGTAATTTTCCAGACCCTCTTCACAGTCAGCACAATGACGGCAGCTATCAACAATACAGCCTACACCAACCAAATCGCCTATTTTAAATTTGGAAACATGTTCTCCGATTTCGCTTACTCGCCCAACAATCTCATGACCGGGTACACAGGGATATTGTGTACCTTCCCACTCGGAACGTACCTGATGAATATCAGAATGACAGACACCACAATATGCAATATCAATTTTAATATCATGCTGGCCCACAGCACGACGTTGGATCGTCAATTTTTCTAAAGGTGAGGTGGCTGTAATCGCACCATAGGCGTGGCTCATCTTGAATTCTCTCATGAATATGTTTAAACCATTATGGAAACTTTACGGCAGACAGATAAAGCCCCAAAATCAACATAGTGTTATGAGTAGAATTCATCAATGAACTATTACCATTCAGATATTTGATTTAACGATAGGCTGCTGGTCGATCTCCCTCTGTATTAGGTTGACTAATTCCCAAATTCTCCCCGATATGCAGTTGTGGATTCTCTACAATATTCGCGATAAAACGTCCGAGACTTGCCCGTGAGGTTTCTGTTCCCTTAAAAACTTCCCCTTTTTTCGTTAGTTGGAATTCTTCACTTGATTTGTCCGTAAGCCATACAGGACGTAAAATGGTATATTCCAGAGGAGCATGTTCAATCACTTCAGCGGTTCTTAAATTAGTTGGTCGAGTATATCCAACCACCTGCTTATCCCTGGAGTTAAAAGGTTCAGGCAATTCATCATAAATACCCCCCGCACTGATCGCTATTAAACGTTTGACTCCAAGTTCTCGCATAACCTTGACGATATTTTCGGTTTTAACATCCAAATCCATACCTCCCAAGGTGCTGATCACAATGTCCTGTCTCTGGATGGCAGCTCTAAGATCATCCATATTTATGGCATCTCCCTCCAATATGTTGATCTGTTTATCGTCATGGACAGTATGAAGCTTACTTGCCTGACGAATAAATAAACTCAGTTGTACATTCGATTGTTTGATCAATCGTGAAATGATTTGTTGTGCTGTAAGACCATTTGCACCTATCACGATCACTTTTTTCATTTCAACTTATCCATTAAATTTATATTGTTACTAGTATAAGAATGGAAAAAGAGAAGATTAAGGACTTAAAATGGAATAGAGTCATGAACAAAACTAATCAATAAGTTCTATACTGATTTCAAGCGCAATTTAAAATAGGGATAAATGCATTGTGATTTCAAAAGAAAATTACAACGATCTTTATGCTTTCCTGATGGTGACACGGGAGGGTAGTTTTACCAAGGCAGCAGGAAAATTGGGGGTTTCTCAATCTGCCTTGAGCCATACGATCCGAGGTCTTGAAGAACGATTGGGGATGCTTTTGCTCACCCGAACCACCCGTAGCGTTTCACCCACTGAAGCTGGAGAGCGGTTAAGACAAACTATTAGTTCCAGCTTTGACCATATTGATAATGAGCTTTCATTACTTACCAAACTGAGGGACAGCCCTGCGGGAACTGTAAGAATTAACGCCAGTAGCCATGCAATCCGTCAAATTTTATTGCCTAAATTACAAAAGCTGACCCAGCTTTATCCCGACATCAATATCGAGTTAACAGCGAATAGTGGTATGGTGGATATCGTGGCAGAACGCTTTGATGCAGGTGTCCGTTTTGGTAGTCGAGTTGCTGAGGGAATGATCGCTGTTCGAATTGGTCCAGGTGTTAGAATGGCTGTCGTTGCAACACCTGAATATTTTGAAAAAAATGGTAGACCGCAAACTCCTCAAGACTTATACAATCATTCATGCATTGGCTTTCGATTAATGACTCAGGGAGGAATATATGTCTGGGAATTTGAACATGAGGGGTTGCAGGTTAAAATTAAAATAAATGGGCAATGGGTCTTTAACGAGTCTTATCATAGTGTGGATGCGGTGCGCTTAGGTTTGGGAATAGCTTATATTCCTGAGGACATGATTGAGGATGATCTGCTAAGTGGTCGTTTGATCAAGGTACTTGAACCATATAGTATTCAATTTCAAGGATATCATTTGTATTATCCACATCGACGTCAACAATCTCCAGCATTGAAGTTGGTCATAGATGCTTTAAGATTTAGTGGATAGACAAAAAATTAATCTTTCTAATAAAGTCATATACTAAAATTTGGGGGAGATCATGGAATTGTTGCAAATACAATTAAAAACACGTATTAAATTCTCATGCTTTATATAGAATAAATATATTTATTTTACTTTCACATTTTATGTTCCTTATCCTCTTTTAAATTGATATTCGTAATTCCAATTTTTCTAAGAGCGTTTAGCAATGTTGATTCACCCTCTGACAAACTAGCAGATTTTGAATGTCTAAAAACAAATAACTGGGTAACCATATTGGAACCCAAGAGAGTTGTTGTATAAGAGCCTTCAGATAAAGGTAAGCTCTCCATGAGATCAGAAATATACTGTTCAAATTGTTCTAGGGTTCTTGACCTAAATATTACTCCAGCATGCCCACGTTCCTTTAGGACGCTTTCTCCATCTACAGTTGAAACATAAGTCGCTGGTTGTATATCGAAAATATAAACTGGTGGGTAATTTATAAGAGATAATCGAATGACTAATGCCCCACGGAGTGCTGTCTTGGATGAATCAGCGTAACACCAGTTTATATGAGCTTGTTCTTCTGAACTTGTAATAAAGGCCATAAGAGTTGGTTTATCATCGTAATCAAATTCTTCCTCAAAAGTGTAATAGTGTACTGCATTGACAATACTGCGATTTAATCTGCGTGCTTTTAAGCAAGCATTCCAAAGGCCCATAATTCTTCCATGATCTGGAGCTTCAAACTCCGTTGCCTTATCTTCATCAGTAGTCGGCTTGATTTGGGAGTTGAGAACGTCTTTAGAGCTATCTGGTTGCCCTGTACCAATTGTATTTGTTTCCTTTGTATTTTTCTTTCTTTGTGGTTGGGTGATGGTTTTTTCATATTTTGTTTTACTTTTCTCTCCTACTGGTCCTGTTCCTAACCAGGTAAATTCATGACCTAAAATAACTGATTGTGATAATGGTTTGCGCCCTCCTTGGTCTTCAGATACGTTAATCTGGCCAGGACCTAGTTGCAATTGAGGAGGATTGGGTGAGTTAACATCTACAGGTTTCTTAACGCGGTGAATTACTTTTGGAACGCGTCTGATGAATGTTTGATCAGGTAATTCTATTCCAAGAATAGTTAAGGCTAAAAAGGCATTAGTGTCAGGGAGACAGAAACCTGAAACCCTAATTTTTCTCGTTTCCTCATGCCATGGCATTACTTTAGGGTATATATGGTTTCTTTGAGTAAAATCATCATGTTTTGCAATACTGCTAAATAAGATCCTTACGGCATCCTGGGTATATTCGCTGTATTTATAGTAGGCAATAAATACATGATCATCTGATGTGAGGCTATCACCAATAAGGATCGTCCAGGTATTTTCTTCTTCTGGATGAGGTGTGTAGAGCCGTTCATGTCTTTCGGCCTCATCATATGTTGGCAGAATTCTAGGAAGTTCTGTAGAGAGACCATATCCTCTTACCAGAAACTCAAAACAAGGTACGAGAAGCTCCTTATATTCCTGATCCTTTAAGGAGAAAGAAATACAATTCTCACGTTGGCCTGGGTTAATATAAAATTTATTCCTATCTGAGAAGAAATGATCTATTTTCCCTGTCTTTTCGTCTCGCTTATATGTTTGAACATAGGTATGTTTAAAATCCGTATGGTCAATATCAAACTCCCGTATTTCTAAGGGAAGATAATCAACCAATCGTTCATGATGCCAAACTGTGCCAATGGGCCAAGACACTAAATCTGTTATATTGGCATCAATAAAAATAAAATTATCTGTGGGTGTGTAATCTTCCAGAAGTTCCCTAAAAGCAATATGAACTTTAGGTTGGGTATTTCTACGTTCAGCTTTTGCTAACGCCCCATACCACCACACCATTAAGAACTTTTCAGCATTGGATTCAAGAACTTTGAATGCGGGTGATTTTTTTTTATCTGAAGAGTTATCAGTATTTTCTTCATTAGAATGATTGTTCATGATCAACCTCTCTATTGGTAATATTATCGACTAGTCAATTCTTCTTATAAGTTCAGTTCGGCTGTAGGGATATATTGCCCATCTACCCAATCGTAAAGCTGGATATCGCAAATACCATTCAAGCGATGTCCCAAGACCATTGCAAAAACTGAGGGTGCTTTAATAAAGAGGTGTAATTTAGATAACTTATTTTTGGATTTAAATGAAACTAAAGCAGATTTTGCCTCTCTCACAGCAAGATTTAGAGTCTCCATATTATCAATGGCATGGGAGCTTTCTATATTCAATCTAGGCAAGCTCTTTACTTCATTAATTGTAGAGTCAATGTCTTTACCTATAGCTGTAGGAAATCCGATAGTGACTATGGCTTCACTTTCATCCTGTCGTTCAACAGCGTCGATTTTAGTAAAAAATTGTCCCTCTTTTTGTTTATGGTCATCAGTGCGATATGCGAGGCCATTATGTTCTATTTCAAGTAGGAAATTACGTGTGGCACTAAAAATATAGCCAAGCATACATGCAGTGGACATTCTTTGTTTACCATCTATAAGGAGGGTTCTACGGTCACCACTGCTATGAATGAAATCCCCAATCGATACTGCTTTTTTGATTAGGCTGTTCCAGTCGCTGGAGGTTTTTTGAGCACGATCAGGACCATTGAAATCACTAATATCTAAGTTTAAGTCTTGATACTGACTGGATGATGCTGAAAGATTAATTTTAATAGGATCTAATAGCCACTGGCTTCTATCTTCTTCAAGAGCATGGCAAATAAAATTTTCAAAGTCTTTGCGATATATTGGACCAAAAGAAGAACGAGAAATCAGGTTTTTAAACTGATCTCTTAACTGTTTGGCTTTACGTGTAGTGAGTTCAATATTGGATAATTTCTCTTCAATTTCGCCTATAAATATAGAGTCACTATCTTCAGCATTGAAAGACAGGAAATCAACATGATCAAGTGCGAACTCAGCAAGTGAGGTTTCGAATCCCTTATCGCTACACCACTGAATAATATCCTGACGACTTTTTTGTAAAATCACAGAGTCTGCACTGTATGAAGAACCAACACCTCTAATTCTCTCAATTTGGGCAAGAAATGGGTGAAGTGTAGAGGTATAGAGTGGGCATACTAAACCAAAGCGAGTATATTCACTTGATGGAATATCAAAAGCCTCCTTGAAGCGCTTAATTTCTTTCCAAAAATCTGTAGAAGTCAGCGGATGATTTTTGGCTTCATACATGACACGCTGTAACTCGTTTTCTGAAGAGAAGTAGCAAACCTCGACATCACCTATTGATTCACTCACAATGTGGCTAAAAGCACTTTCAGATAGCCAGAGAGGCAAGTTCTTTAATACAAAAGCATCCTGATACTCAAACCCTACTCGTGCAATTGCACCACCAGTTGATTGTTTTTCTAACAGACTTGCAATCATTATTATCTCTCTAAATTTAGGGTGGATGGGTAACAGGAACCATCTGGTAGGTAGGTGTGGGCACTGCCCTCAAGATGATTGTTTTTTAAATGAAAAATCAGTAAGACTACAAAATTTGCACCCACTTTGGGATCGGACACCAATTCCCTCATGGTGTGATGGTCTTTACTGCTGGGTTGTACACTAAAGAGAGGATGGCTATGCCATTCACCTAAATAGTTAAATTTTTTATAATTATTGTTTGTTGATTTATGAAAAAGGCGAATTGCTTTAATAGCATCCGTAATTCCACGTACAAAGGATGCTATCGTTCCACTCTTTTGGACAGTTAATGAGCTAACTCTAAAATGGTTTGTACCTATATGCTCACCCATTAAAACACCGCCACATTCGTGGGTTCCAGACTTCAACAGGGCTTTTATCAGTAAAATTTGTATATCAGTAGGAATGGATATTTTCAGCATTAGTATTAACCTTTCATCGGTTCAGGCTCTTCAATAGAGTTGTCATTTTCACTTTCAGATATCTGTTTATCCGTAGGAGATTCTGTTACTAACGCACCTGAACAATCGATAGGATGGGTATCAAAAGGACATTGAAATATCCAATATTTACGGAACCCTATTAAATATGCTGAATATGGATAAGAGGATTGCTCATCAATTGTACATAAAGTATCTAATATGAACTGAGTCATAGACGCTGCAAGAGCCGTTACATCTGCATCTGATGCAATATATGTTTGGTTTTGTGTTTGAAAGCCGTAATTATTAACTTTGCCTTCTGGGATTGGTTTTAACGTTTGTAAGACACCATAAATATGATTGCGAAGCTCTAAAGGTGAGGCATCTAACGTTGGGCGACTACGAGCCATCATTGCTCCACCACCACCACCAAAGATTTCACCCCATACCATTGGTATATGTTTTCTTTTAGCAATCGCAGCTAAGGTTAGAAATGTATGTGAGCTTGCTGTCGCATCAATAATCAGATTACATGTACCAATGGCATTAGCAATATTGGAATTTAAATGAGGATTTTCCTGTCCACCAATTTGCATTTCATACGTTTCAACTTGCATGTCTAATGCAGTTCGTTTTAATGCTCTTTCAACAGCATGGGTTTTAGCAAAGCCAACATCTAACCAGTTGAGTTCATTACGGACAAGATTCTGGGGTGCCAGAATATCATCATCAATAAGTAGAAAGTTTTTACAGCCAGACCGTGCCAGTGAAATTGCAATTTTACTTCCTAACGATCCAAGACCAACAATTACTATCTTTGCATCATTGATATTGCTAAATTGTGCTGGCAATCTTTGATTCTGATCATCATGTAGATTAATAGCTGGATAACTTACGAAAAGTGGTGCTGTATTATTAATTAAGAATAGTTCCAAGTTACCTTTTAAGTCATATAACAATAGAGGCTTTATGGAACTTGTGAATTCCTCCTGAGTAGGCCATAAATTGCCTAAAAAGGATTCTAACGAAAGTCGATCATTTACAGATTCCTTTAATAAAGGAACAGAATCAACTCTTATTGCCCATCCAGACAATTCAAATCTTTCATTAGAAAATGATGGGACGATGTCAGGTAGAGGTTTGTTCTGAATATTTGTTGGAACAATAACAGTCTTGTCCCGAAAGCTTGAGATGGCAACCTTAAAGTCCATTTTTTCAGGGTCACTATTTAAGAGTATGTGACGTAACATTGGTGTTTCAATGAACCTTTCTGAAATACCTCTTAATTTTTGACCTATTGTTTCAGAATGCCTAGAGGGCACAGGTTCTACATCCATCTCCAAGTCATTGCGTCTGTTAATAAAAGAATCTGGGCACTTCTAATTAGTTCCACTCCACTGATATTGGTATTCCAATTATCTGGACCGTATTCTAGACACAGCACTCCTGAGCCACCGTACTGGTGCAAGATACTCCATCTTTCACCAGATTTTTGTGGGCGTATATATGCTGGTAGCTCTGGGAAAAGCTCTGGATATACTAAAACACCATTAAAATCTATAGTTCCTATCTTGAGAGAGAAGTTTAAATGCAGTTCATTAGTGTCTGTTGAGTTCCACTCCTGAATCTTAAAACTGTTTTCCTCATTTTCAAGATCGGTCAATAACTGCCGTTCTTGAATCAAGCGTTCTAATGGTGTTTTTAGCAGTTCCATTACGCAAAGCCTCCTGATTTATTTGGATAAACAGGGGTTGATGGAAATGTTAATCCTGCACCTAAAGCTGAACGGATTAAAGAGCTGGCCATATCAGCAGAATTTGCACTTTTGTGTGATGCCGAACGAGGAAAACGATTACCCAAGACCTGCCGCCATAGAGCTAATGCTTTATCATCATCTGTTTCATTTAAGGCATTTCGTGCAATAGCAGCTTGTTCTTTTACCTTTTCATAAAAGGTTTTGAACTCATCTGCTGTGACCGCAGAAAAAACATTATTGCCTGCAACACCAGGATCTTCTAAATGTGGAATTATGCCTAGTGACGCATAAATCCCATAAGAATCCCTGATTGTTTCTAAAAGATAAACAAACAACTTTTCATAGTTGGATTCGTAGTAATTCATATGCTTGGCAACCAGGCATTCTAAAATGAATCCTTTTGGTCGTTTTAAATCAGATAAGTTCTCACGACGCCACCATTTAAATAGCTTCACAAGAGGCTTAAATCGACCATTGGCATTTTTATTCACCTCAACAGTCCACTCGGTATGGGCTGGAGGGTTGGTAACTAGCCATTCTTCAAGATGAATGTCTGGAATCAGATAGCCACCATATCCATCTGAAATGATAGGGACAACATCCATATCAACTTTTTTCAACTTAACATTTACTGAACGACGGTTAACGGTAAGATCGGTATATCCAATATCCTTTAATGCTGTATGGACTGCATCTAAGACAATTTGGGGATCATCGTTAATTGTATGGTTGGTGCGAGCAATAATATCTACATCTGGTCTTTGTGTAATCCCGCCTATGGTGGTCGGACGTACTGCCGTATTTCTTTTATAAGAACCTGATAAGAATGTATGCACATGTACTTTGCTGAATTCATTATGCACTTTTAAAGCATCACGAAGCGTATTATGTGCGCTTGAACAATCATTAACCGTTGTTGTAGATGGTTCAATATCGGAAAGTAGGTCGAGAAACTGCTGCTGAGTTGTCATAATTCTCTCTGAGCCCATGTATTAAAATGGGGCATAAAATTAAGTGCGATCAGAAAAATTAAGTAACCTACTGCTGTGAACTTTGATGCACAGCAGTAGGTTATTTAACCTCGTTTACGATATTGAGTTTGAGTTATCAGGATCATCCGATTTTTTATTACGGATAGCACCCTTTTCTTCTTTCAATGGCCGAGTTCTGGGAAATTTAAAATATCCAGTTGGATGGACAATAATTTTTCCAGATTTATGGCGATAAGATTTACAAAACACGAAGTCTTGATTTTCGGTAGGCATTGTTAGCCCTCCTATTTTGGCGGCTCGTTTTTCAGGGCGCATACCAAAATAAGCGGGTAAATCTTGAGATTTACGGGCCTAAATGTTAGAATGGGGTTCTGACAGCCAGATCTAACATGAGGTATGCGTAGGGCTTAGAGCCATATGCCTTTCCTGTGTGAAAATCTATCAAGCCGACTCTACCCAATAGAGTCGGCTTTTTAATTTATGAAACCATCTCGATAGTCTCCATTGAATCAAGTTCAAAATAATATAGTTTTTTAAAGTCATCTTCATATAAGTCAAATAATTGAGATAACTCACTAATGACAGATGTTGATGTTTTTTTTGCGTCTATTGCGTAGTCAAAGAGCATTGAAGCTACTCTATATGTCGCTTCTCGATCCAATTCATTTGGTTCAACTTTACGATAACCACGCATAGCCATTTGCCGCCATAAATTGGCACTTTGACTTGAAGTTATAGTTCCTAACTCTGACGCCCTATAGATTAAGGCCGCCATTGAGGTTTTCCATTCCTTTTTAAGTCTTAGATAATGAGCTAAATTGGTTGAACCTAATTGATCAATAATTTTTTCTTCTGGCATTAAGAATTCGGCAGCAAAATCATTTGCTTCTTTTTCCATGAACTCAGATGGTTCTTCATGGAGGACCAAATGCCCAAGCTCATGTGCTAATGTGAAGCGTATTCTATCATTTGGCTGGTTTGCATTTAGAAATACGCATGGAGACACGCCATGCATTTTTAAGGATACGCCATCAACATTGTTATCTTTAAAGTCGCATAAAAAGACTAAAACCCCTGCATCTTCCACAGTGGCAGTTAGGGTTTCAAGAGGTTCATTTCCTAACGCCCACAATGATCTAAGCTTTTTAGCCGCTTCTTGAGGAGTGTTTACATCTAGGCCAATTTTAAAAGTTGGTAAGGAATTTTTTCTTTTTGGCACATTTGTGAACAATTCTAATGTTTGTACATGGCCCATTTTTAACATCATTTCAGCATTCATGCGGCTCAATGCTTTAGCTGTGGTAGAGCTTTTTTTTCTATATGCATGCAAACTAATTGGTAGTGCATTTAGCTTTTCAATATGTTCGAAAAATCGTATAGGGAAATGTAGGGCATTGGATAGATTTTGGATAACTTCATCGGAGGGTTTTAAGTCCCCACTTTCAATTTTAGATAATGAAGCCTGGGTAATAGACTGTCCCATTACAGCAATTAGTTCAGTTTGACTAAGACCACGAAAGTTTCGTGCAATACTAAGCATGTCAGGATTGAAATGAGTCATATTCACCTCCAAGATCATTGACTTACAGATCAAGTTAATCGAATGATAACTGAACAAAAAAGCATATGCAAATTTTTCTTCAAATTATTCCTAAAATGTTTCGTTTTTATCTAATCTTGCTTTATGTAGTAGTGGTTTTTTATTCAGGCACAATATATAGTGTTTTTGATTTTACATTTTATTTGAATTTTTTAAATTTACTTGAAATCTTATATCAAAATTTGAGCATGAGAATATTATGGCAAAGATAGAAAATGATCAGTGTTCTTGTGAGAGGTAGCTTAACTTTTGAGTATTTAGAAAAGGCTACTTTATTAAATCTTTGATCATTTTTGGGGATGTTAAAGTGATTTATTCTTATAAAAATCAGGTTTAAGGGCGATTGGGTTTTTTTGGTAAGTTAATTTTGATTATTTGAGGCGAGATAATGACTGAAGATGCGAAATGTAAGATTCTAGATATTCTGTTGGAAAAGTGGAAGAAAATTTTACTTGGGCGTTATCTTGGCTGTGAAGAGTTAATTGAATTAGCACTTAAAAATCTTGAAGCATTAACAGAACGCTTTTATGGTTATGAACTTAATGATACCCAATTCGACACGGCTATTTTATTATAACAACAATATCATCAAAGATTGGGTGAATTAATTGTTGCTGACCGTCTTTTAAGAGATGGATTTGAATTGAGTAGTAAAGATTTCGGACCTGATTTCAAAGCTACAAAAAACGGGAAAACAGTTTGGTTTGAAGTTGTTACTCCGAATCCAAATTATGAAATGGTTCAAATCTTGGAAGATGTGCAAGGACGGTTATTTCCAAAACATGAAGCTAATTGTCGAGAGAATTCTTTAGCATTGCTGAAAATGACAGGGGTTATAGAAACTAAGGCTAATATTATAAAAGGTTATATTGAGAATAAAATTATTCCTGAAGATGAGCCAGTTGTAATTGTTGTAAATGACTCATTGTTTTATCCACTAGATGTCTATATGGTTGGGGTAACTGAAGAGGTACAAAAAGGGTCAAGTGGCTTACCACTTGTTATAGAAGCTTTATTAGGTTTAGACAGGCCTTATTGGCAGCCTCCAGAATCCCCAACTGAGCCTTATCAACTTAAATGGAATACAAGAACTGATGTATTTAAAGATAATGGCAGCCCTGTATCAATAGATAGATTTCAATCGGACGAATATAAACATATATCTGGTGTGTTTGTAATGACTGCACGAGAAGATTACGGAATTAGCCTTTCTGTATATGGTGATGAAAAAAATGTAGGCTTATTGGTTAAGAACTTAAATAGTAATAATATTCTGCCAGATGGCCTACTTAAGACACGCACTTATGATAGTAATGAATTGCGTAAGTTAATAGATCCAACTATGCGTAAGCCAATAACTAGTTTAGTTACCCGCACTTTACATGGGCAGTATTTCTTCATGGTTCAGCATCTGAACAAACTTTCCCAAGAACATGTAATAGAGGAATCGTAGTAGAAAATAAATTTAATGAAAAATACAAATACAAAAGATATGGCTGAAGTTTTTTAAAAGTTAGGAATAGATTTGACTATTTTGAAGCAATTTACTCTTCTTTTAGGTGTTATTAACTTTTTTAATTTTGTCGCACAGTTCTTTGTAATGTCGCATAGTTCTTTGGAAATGACAGCCACCACCCACCAAAGCGACTGCCGAGCAGGTATGATGCGGTGACCTGAATGGGCGTGTGCCTAAAAGATATTTTTGGTCTGCAATTGAATAGATGTTTGCCACTTCTAGCATGTGCTGATGTTCTAGTTTTGGTAAAATTCCTGCCAAACAAGAAGATAAAAGGGTTTTTCCTGTGCCAGGTGGCCCTCTAAAAAGTAAAGAATGACCGCCAGCTGCTGCAATTTCAAGCGCTCTTTTTGCTGCACATTGCCCTTTTACATCGGCAAGGTCTGATGTACGTTTGTAATGTTGTAGTGTAGTGTCTGCTTGCCCTTGTGTAAGTGGCTTTAGCTTTAAAAAGTGATCGCAAACAGCATTTAATGTTAGGGCTGTGAACCATTTTAAGCGGCTGAGTTGTTGAATATGTTGCTGGTTTTCTATAGGTAAAATTAAAGCACGTTGATCTTGTTCACATGCCATAGCAATGGTCAGTATGCTACGAACAGAGCGTAAACGTCCATCGAGGGCTAATTCTCCAACAAACTCATAATCATTGGCATGTAAGGATGGAATTTGCCCAGAAGCCATTAAAATGCCAATCGCAATGGGTAAGTCTAAACGAGTACCTTCTTTGGGTAAGTCAGCAGGAGCTAAATTAATGGTCATTCGTTTGCTTGGAAAGGTGAAACCACTATTAATAATTGCAGAGCGTACGCGGTCTTTACTTTCACGTACTGCAGTTTCAGGTAACCCAACAATGGTGAGAGAGGGAAGACCCTGACTAATATGGACTTCAACTTCAATACATGGTGCAGATAATCCACAAATACTACGAGTATATATTTTAGAAAATGACATTTTTATTCCACTTCAGTGCCTTTTTGTGACGCATTAAATTGAAATGTTAAGTTTTGGTGCGAAATATATGCACTATTATTGTGCTATCAATAGCATGAACACTGAAAAAACATTGAACAATTTTATATACCATATCTTACTTTAAGAAAAAGTAATTTATTGGAGCGGAGTCTCGATGGGTAGATCATTTGTTATTGCATTAAAAAAGATCAGAAATAAGCAAACGGTGAAGAGATACTTACACAGACTGATTAAATTATATTAATATAAAGTGAATAATTTCAATATTAAAGCATGACATTTAAGCAAAACTAAAAAGATTATAAGGTATTATTGGCACGAAATTTGAACATAAAACCATGTAATAACTAAGCAATCAGGCGAAGGAAATAAAATATGAAGCTCGTAACTGCCATTGTAAAACCATTTAAGTTAGACGATGTCCGTGAAGCCCTTTCGGAAATTGGGGTTCAAGGGATTACCGTTACAGAAGTCAAAGGCTTTGGTCGTCAAAAAGGGCATACTGAACTGTACCGTGGTGCAGAGTATGTGGTTGATTTTCTTCCTAAGGTTAAAATTGAAATTGCAATTAGTAGCGAGATGTTAGACAGCGTTATCGAGTCAATCACGCGTGTTGCAAGTACTGGTAAAATCGGTGATGGTAAAATTTTCGTCACTAGTCTTGAACAGGTCATTCGTATTCGTACGGGTGAAACAGGGCCAGATGCTGTATAGCTTGGCATAAACATTGCTAACAGCTGAGTAACTTGCAAAACATACAGCTTGGGGGAGTCATGAAAAAGATAATAATGGCACTAGGTTTAGCCAGTGCATTGTTCGGTGGTAGTGTAGCATGGGCGGAAGACGCCAGCTCTGTTGCTCAAACATCTACATCGGTCAGCACAAGCACAGCGACTGCACCTGCGACAACAACTGCAACAGTTGCACCTGCAGCAACGCCAGCTACACCTGCAACACCAAAACTTGACACAGGTGATACTGCTTGGGTACTCATTTCAACAGCACTGGTGCTGATGATGACAATTCCTGGGCTTGCATTATTTTACAGTGGTATGGTGCGTAAGAAAAACGTCCTTGCAACCATGGCACATAGCTTAATTGCAACTGCAGTCGTGAGTATTGTATGGGTTGTCATTGGCTATACGCTTGCATTTGATACGGGCAATGCCTTTATTGGTGGTCTAAGTAAAACCATGCTTTCAGGCATTACGTTAGATGCATTACAAGGCACCATTCCTGAAATTCTATTTGTTATTTTCCAAATGACATTTGCGATTATTACTGTTGCAATTATTAGTGGTTCGGTTGCAGAACGTATGAAGTTTGGTTCATTTGTGGCCTTTATTGCGATTTGGGTTGTTGTGGTTTACGCACCAATTACCCACTGGGTATGGGGTGGTGGCTGGTTAGGTGCAGATGGTGCACTTGATTTTGCAGGTGGTACAGTTGTTCACATTAACTCAGGTGTAGCAGGTTTAGTGGCTGCATATGTATTGGGTAAACGTGTTGGTTTAGGCAAAGAATCAATGGCACCGCATAATCTTACACTAACTGTAATTGGTGCAAGTTTACTTTGGGTTGGCTGGTTCGGCTTTAATGGTGGTTCTGCTCTAGGTGCGAATGGTGCTGCAGGCTATGCGTTGGTAACGACACAAGTTGCAGCAGCAGCAGCTGCCATTTCATGGGGTTTAATTGAAAAATTTGTAAGAGGCAAAGCTTCTATTTTAGGTATTGCTTCTGGTGCGGTTGCAGGTCTGGTTGTGATTACACCTGCTGCAGGTTTTGTCACTGTAGGTGGTTCTCTCGTGATGGGTCTGATTGGTGGTGTTGTATGTTTCTGGGGTACAACTGCACTTAAACGTGCATTAAAAGCAGATGATTCACTCGATGCATTTGGTTTACATGCAGTCGGTGGTATTGCGGGTGCAATTCTAACAGGCGTATTTGCAAGCTCATTTATTATGGGTGATAAAGCACCAACAGACCTAATGCATCAGCTTTGGGTACAAGTTGAAGGCGTACTTGCAACCATCGCTTATAGTGCTGTATGTACATTTGTGATCTTAAAAGTGATTGATGTCATGATGGGCTTACGTGTAAGCACAGATGATGAACGTATGGGCTTAGACCTTAGCCAACACGGTGAACGTGTCGAGTAAGAGGTTTAACCACTAAAAATAGCTCCTATATAGGGGCTATTTTTATTTTAAACACAACATTTAGTATCTCTAAGTTTTTTGATACACTAGATGAAACAAAGCTGATTGACAGAAAAAATCATAATGTATTGTCCATTTTGTAATGTTCCAGATAGTAAAGTCATTGACTCACGCCTTGCCGCTGAAGGGAGTCAAATTAGGCGCCGTAGAGAGTGTGCAGGCTGTGGTGAGCGATTTACCACGTTTGAAACCTATGAAGTGGTCATGCCTCGTGTGATTAAATCAAATAAAAAAAATGAACCTTTTGATGAAATGAAGCTGCGAAAATCTTTGATGCATGCTTTACAAAAACGCCCTGTCACACAAGAAAAAATCGAAGCAGTGGTGAATGACATTCAACAAAAAATTCGTAGATTGGGCGAGCGAGATGTCACCTCATTAAAAATTGGTGAGATTGTGATGCAGGCTTTGTTTGTACTAGACCATGTGGCGTATGTGCGTTTTGCATCGGTCTATCAAGATTTCCAAGACGTTGAAGCCTTCCGTAAACATATTGCACAAATGCAACAAATACAAAAGACAGGCAACACATGAGTGAGCATTTTTCGGTACAAGAACAACAATATATGTTAGAGGCGATTACTCTTGCAGGTCAATCACCTTATGCCACCAAACCTAACCCAAATGTAGGGTGTGTGCTTGTTAAAGATGGCAAGATTGTAGGTAGAGGTTTTCACCCAAAAGCAGGTCAACCGCATGCGGAAGTGTTTGCATTGGCTGATGCTGGTGAGCAGGCAAAAGGTGCAACAGCTTATGTAACTTTAGAACCGTGTGCACATTTTGGAAAAACGCCACCCTGTGCATTGGCTTTGGTGAAAGCAGGTGTGAAAAATGTAGTGATTGCAAATTTAGACCCAAATCCACTGGTGGCAGGTAAGGGTATAGATATACTCAAACAGGCGGGTATATCTGTACGTCACGGTCTGTGTGATGCAGAAGCGAAAAAGTTAAATCTGGGTTTTTTAAAAGCCATGGCCATAGGCTCACCGTATGTACGTTTAAAAATTGCCTCTAGCCTAGATGGTCGAACGGCCATGGCATCGGGTGAATCAAAGTGGATTACGGGTGTTGAAGCTCGCCAAGATGTACAGCATTTACGTGCAATTTCTGGGGCGGTTGTAACAGGCATAGATACGGTTTTAGCTGACGACTGTCAGTTAAATGTACGTGAACTGACAGGTGTCGATATAACTAGCATTACACAGCCGAAAAGAGTGGTATTAGATCGACAAGGGCGTTTGCCATTAAATGCCAAAATCTTACAACACCCTGAACAAACCATTGTGATGACGCCTTTTCGTAGCGAACTTGAGGCACTGGGTGTTATACAAATTGAGCCACAACCTTTAAGTTGTTTATTTCAGTTATTAGCTAAACAATATCAAATCTATGATGTTTTAGTAGAAGCAGGGGCAACACTGGCCACCGCATGTTTAGAGCAGGGTTTAGTTGATGAATTCATTCATTACATTGCCCCAACCTTACTTGGGCAAACGGCACGTCCAATGTTTAATGCACAGCTCGATGCGTTGGTATTGCAAAAGCGGTTTAAACTCAACGATATAACAAAAATTGGGCAAGATGTACGCCTGACCATGACACCTGTTACAGGGGGCGTATGAACGTAGAGCAACAACAAACTGTTTACCATAAACGTAAACATGCAGCCCGCACCACAGATGAATATTTGTTTCATCAGCTTGTCCCTTATTTAGGCAATAAACGCCGTTTATTACATTTAATTTTAGAAGCCCTTGAAATGACGGGCACACTCAATACTGATTATAAAAAGAAACGTGCGCCCATCTTTGCCGACTTTTTTGCAGGCAGTGGTGTGGTCTCTCGCTTGGCACGTCAAAATGGTTATCGTGTGATTGCCAACGATTGGGAACCTTATAGCCATGCACTGAATCATGCTGTTTTAGCCAGTACAGAAGCACCTGAATTTAAACAATTGGGTGGGTATCAAAAAGCCATCGACTATTTAAATCGGTTGCCTTTAGCTAAGGGCTGGGTGACGCATAACCTTTGCCCACGTAATGATGAAGAGTATGATCCTGCCAAAGACCGTTTGTTTTTTAAGCGTAGAAATGGCATGCGGATTGATGCAATTCGTCAGCAAATTGCCATTTGGCAGTCTGAAGGTGCCATTGATGATGTAGAAATGAGTGCACTTTTAGCACCACTGTTGTATTCAGCCAGTTTTGTGAGTAATACCAGTGGTGTATTTAAAAGCTTCCATCATGGGTGGGGTGGAAAAACGCAAACGGCTTTAGAGCGTATTGAGTCTTTATTGTGGCTTACGCCAAGTCGCTTTTGTGATAAAGGTGATTTGAAGCAGCCGATGGCAGAAATGTGGTGTGTTGATGCCCAGCATCTTGCCAATCAAATGCGTGACTTTGAAGTGGATGTGGCCTATTTAGATCCACCGTATAATCAGCATGCGTATAGCAGTAACTATCATGTGTTGAACTCACTCACGTTATGGGATCAAGTTGACTTACCATCACCAGATACCAAGGGTTTTAAAAGTGGGATTGACCGTGCATGGCGTAAAGAGCGGCCGAGTCTTTATAATTCATCTAAATACGCCAAAGAAGCCTATGAGAAATTGCTAGAAACAGTAAATGCTCGCTTTATTTTGACCAGTTATTCAACTGATGGCAATATTTCAGCCACAGACTTACTCAAAGCCAATTTGGCGCGTGGTAAAGTAACACTGCTCACTCAAGACGTGCCACGTTATCGGGTGAGTAAACAGCGTCAATCTGAACGGGCACGTGTACTTGAGTTTATTGTAATTACAGACACAAAAGCCAAGTCAGGGCCTCCATTACGCCAACTGTTGGCACAGTTATATCATTATGCTGAACTGGGTGGCGTAGATACCTCAGGGGTCAGCTCACAACTTGCATTGTGGTAATGTTGAAGGAAAATATATGTTTACAGGTATTGTTGAGCAAGTTGGCCGAGTTAAAAGCCTACAAAATATTGCAGGTGATGTACGCATTACCATTCAGACTGACTTAGATTTATCAGACGTACAATTAGGTGATTCTATTGCAACCAATGGCATTTGCTTAACGGTAGTGGCTTGGGGCACAGACTGGTATGCCGCAGATGTATCTGTTGAAAGCTTAAACCGAACCACATTGGCACATTGGCAAATGGGGCAAGTGGTGAATGTAGAAAAAGCCATGCTTCCAACCACCCGTTTTGGTGGCCATATTGTGAGTGGGCATGTAGACGTTGTGGGTGAGATTACTGCTACACGTATTGATGCACGTTCGTTATATTTTGAAGTGACCGCACCTAAAGAGATTGCAAAATACTTAGCTGAAAAAGGCTCAATTACAGTGGATGGTATTAGTTTAACCATTAATCATTTAAATGGCTGTGTTTTAAGTTTAAATTTGATTCCGCATACTGCTGAACGTACCAATATTTCATCTTGGGTCGTGGGTGCAAAAGTCAATTTAGAAGTTGATATTTTGGCACGTTATATTGAACGCTTATTGTTGGGTGACCGTGCAGCGGACAGTACCCCAAGCTCTAATATTAGTATGGAATTTTTAGCCAATAATGGCTTTTTAAGATAGTAAACTATTTGTTTTTGGCATGTGTGGCCTCTGCCATTTGTGCCAATGAGAGTTTAATTTCTTCTTGAGTGGCTTGATGCAAGTTTTGAGTAAACTCATTCACCACTTGCTTGAGTTTATTGGCTAACTCTTCGGCCTCAAGCTCTAACAATATATTCATACTTTCAAGTGCTTGTTGCTCTTTTTTATTGCTTGTTTTAATGGTGCTAATACCTCGGCTTGCTTCGAAAGTTGACTGTTGTAAGAGTTCAGTCTTAAGTTGCTGTAAGCTTTGCATACGCTGTTGTTGCTGTTCATGCTCATGTTCGGTGAGTGCCAGTTGTTGCTCTTTTTCTTGTTGGCGTTGTTGTGCTAAGTTTTGCTCTCTTCTAAGTTGTTCTTGTTGTTTGGCTTTTTCCAAACGCTGTGCTTTTAATTCGGCATAGGTCGCATCAATACATTGTTGAGACTGTTGTTGTGCTTGCTCATTGTGTTGTTGCCACTCATCAAGTTGACTATTGGGCTGTAGTAACTGACAAATACGCTCAAGGTCTGCAATATAGGTTGCACGTACAGCATCTGGGGTATTGAGCCAGCGTGTTGTAAAATTTTCTCCAACGTTTAAAGTCATGTGATTTACTCCCGCTTTAAGCAACAATGTATTTATAGTTTAAATGTTTTGGGGCTGATATTGAATTGTCGGTAGTATTTAAACTTATCTCGTCCAATGATTTTGGCATTTTCGTTATTTTCTATGATTTCAATAATATCGCTGATTTGATCAGGTGCACTGATGGGTTGGTCTGAAAAATTAAACACAATCCATTCATGGCTCGTAGGTAGTTGTGCAGAAATGCAGACTTGGCCACGTTGACATTCAATACCGTGAGTAATAAAACTGGTGGGGTCAAATGACCATAATAAGTCATCCAGTTGTTGCTGTTGTTCGGGGTTTGGACAGTACCACCATAATTTCGAATGGTTTTTAACAATTTTACGTGCCAAACGGCAGGCACTGTGTGCCTGCGGTTCGGTACTCGTTTCAAATAGATAAAAACGAACTTGCATGATTACGCTTTGACACGGTTTGCAATAAACTGTGTAAGCAGTGGTACAGGACGACCTGTTGCCCCTTTATTTGCACCTGACGTCCACGCTGTACCTGCAACATCTAAGTGTGCCCATGTGTAATCACGGGTAAAGCGTTGTAAGAAGCATGCCGCTGTTGTTGCACCTGCACCTACAGGGCCAGTAATGTTGCCCATGTCTGCAAATGGTGAGTCTAGGCCATCTTGGTAGTCATCAATGACTGGCATACGCCATACACGGTCAAACGTTTGTTCGCCCGCTGCATTTATTTCGCTCACCAGTGCATCGTTTGGAGAGAACACACCACTTAAAATTTTACCTAGAGCAACCACACACGCCCCTGTAAGTGTTGCAATATCAATCACTACTTCAGGGTTAAAGCGTTTTACATAGGTCAGCGTGTCACATAGCACTAAACGACCTTCTGCGTCTGTATTTAAAATTTCAACCGTTTGACCGCTCATGGTAGTAACAATATCACCTGGGCGAGTCGCATTGCCTGAAGGCATGTTTTCAGCAGCAGCAATTGCACCAACCACGTGAATTGGTAGACGTGCTTCGCAAAGTGCACGGATCGTACCAAATACAGAGGCAGCACCGCACATATCAAACTTCATTTCGTCCATGCCTGCACCAGGTTTTAACGAAATACCGCCTGTATCAAAAGTCACACCTTTACCGACTAAAACAATTGGTGCTTCTTCACGCTCGGCATTGTATTCAAGTGTAATGAGTTGGCCTGCACGCTCAGAACCTTGGCTGACTGCTAAAAATGCACCCATACCAAGGTCTGCCATTTTTTGTTCGTCAAGCACAGTGACTTTCAATAGGTCAGGGAATTCTGCAGCGAGTGAATGAGCAAGCTCTGCTAAGTATGCTGGAAAGCAAACATTACCTGGTTTGTTGCCAAGATCACGTGCAAAGTTTTGACCTGACTCTAATGCATTGAGAAGTTCAACTTGAGCTGTTGTGAGCGTTGTACCAACAAGATGAATTTCAGTTAAGACTTGTTCGTGTTTTTTTGATTTAAACTCATCAAAGTGGTAGTTGGCTTGAGTCAGGTTTAAGGCAAAAATGTAGTGAAATTGTTCAGGTAAAGCAGACAGATCAACCTCAATTACATCAAACTTTTTTTGTGCAAGTTGAATCACCTGTTGAGCCAGTGTGCTGAGTTGACGAGTATTGAGGGTACTTGCATCACCTAAACCAATTAAAGTTGTGGCAACTGAATAGGTGCTTTGACCAAGTGTTGGTAACACTTCATTGAAGTTAGCCGTAAATTTTGCATGCTGTGTAAGGGTGTCTAGCTGTTCGATGCCTGTTTTTTGAGATGCTTGAGCAAGCTGTGTACAATCAACGAGAGAAAAAAGGGCAGGGCTATTGTTAAGTTGAGGGGACAAGAAAAGTTTCATATGTACTGAACGACCTTTAGTTTATCGATGGTTTGATTAATATCGCTGGCAATTTAAGATGCCATTTTACATATGTACACGCCTAAGTTGAGGAGGTGATGACGATTGGAAAAATGGCAATATTGTACTAAAACCTGAGGCCAATGATATTAACATGAGCGAGTCATAATATATGGCTTATTTCACTTAAGTTTAGCTTAAGCAATGATGAGAAAATAGGTTTTAATGGGTTTATTTGAAAATAAAAAAATCTGAAAATGTCATTTTTCTGTTGATTATCTGTAGTTTTTTTGTACGTGGCATAACTATTGCTTTAAAAATGTACAACATATCTTCTTGGATAGACTTATGACCCAAAGTAATGACATTTTGTCTGTGGGTATTGAAGACAAACTCCCATGGAATCAGACCATTTTATTTGCAGTACAACATCTTCTTGCTTTAACAGGAATTTGGATTTTTCCTGTGATTATTGGTGCATCTTTAAATTTAACGCCTGAACAGACCGGTATGATGGTACAGGCCTGCTTTTTTACCACAGGGATTGTGACACTTTTACAGTCGAGTCGGTTATTACGGTTGCCGATTGTACAAGGGCCAACAGCAGCATTTATGGTTGCGGTATTGGCGTCAGCACATTCTGTAGGGCTTGGAACAACATTTGGTTCAATGATGGTGGCGGCCTTAATTTTTGCTTGCCTTTCTTTACCATTTAAGTCGTTTGGCATAATGGGTAAGCTGAGTCACTTTATTTCTCCTCCAATTGTATTTGGTACATTGTTGGTTATTATTGGCGCACAATTGGCCAGTATTGGTCCGATGGGGTGGTTTAGTACACGTAGTGGTGGAACACTCACAACCAGTTTAATCGCCTCTTTAGTAACAGTTATGACGATTATTGCGTGCATGGTGCTGTTTAAAAACCATCTGATTAAGCGAGGTGCTTTGTTATGGGGCATTGTTGTTGGTGTATTGACTTTTTATGCATTAACTTCATGGCATTTACCCAACTTTAGTCAGGTGAAGGTTTTTAATTTTCCAGATTTTTTTGCATTTGGATTTGGGGTGTCATTTCCTGTTGTATTACTGATGATGCTGGCTTTTTTACAGGCCTCTGCAGAAGCGATGGGAATGTATGGTTTAGTGGCAGGTTGGGGTAAGCAGACCTTAACTACTCAACGAATTAATCGTGGTTTATTTACAGAGTTTTTGGGCTGTGCAGTTGGGGCTGCTGCTGGTGGATTAGGTACAACATCGTATCCTGAAAATGTAGGGATTATTCGAGTATCTAGAGTAGCTAGCCGTTATGTGACATTAACTGCAGGCGGGTTAGCATTGATGTTGGGGCTATTGCCTCAAGTTGGCCTCTTTTTTGCCAGTTTGCCCGAACCTGTGCTTTCAGCAGCATCGTCTATCTTGTTTGGAATTATTGCGATTAGTGGTATTCAAATGCTGGCTAAAGTGCATTGGGATGAATTGAATCTTGCCGTTGCAGCACCTGCATTTATTCTTTCTTTAGGCAGTATGTATTTACCACAAAGTGTGTTGGATGTATTACCTGCAGAGGTGAAGGGTTTGATTGCTCAGCCCATGATGTTGGGAGTGATTTTGCTTATGGTTTTACACGTGGTGATTAATATCTGGATTCGTGAAAAAGTGCAAGCAACAGCACAACATACAGGAGAGCATATCGGATGACAAAAAAAGTCACATGGGATATTAATCCACAGCGAACGGCCCTGATTATTGTAGATATGCAAAAAGTATTTTGTGAGAAGGGGCAAGCATTATATGTTCCAGATACAGCACAGATTATCGGTCATATTCAATCTTTAACTGCTTTGATGCGAAGTAAAAATATGCCTGTTATTTATTTACGTCATGTTGTCCGTGGCGATGGTAGTGATACAGGACGCATGAAAGATTTATATCCAAATGTAGATGAGATTTTGGCAAGAACGGATCCTGCCGTTGAAATTATTGATGAGTTATCTCCTCAAGTTGGCGATATTATTGTCGATAAATTATTTTATAGTGGATTTCATAATACAGACTTAGATGCCATCTTACGCATGAAAGATATAGATACATTAATTGTTTGTGGAACAGTGACCAATGTGTGCTGTGAAACGACGATTCGTGATGGTGTGCATCGCGAGTATAAAATGATTGCAGTGAGTGATGCGAATGCTGCAATGGCTTATCCTGATATGGGCTTTGGTGCAGTGAGTGCTGCAGAGGTACAAAGAATATCATTATCTGCGATGGCTTATGAGTTTGCAGAAGTCACTACGACAGAAAATTTGATCCAACGTATGGCTTAAGCTCAGTTTATTCGTTGAGATCACGTGAGTATCTATGACTAGGACTGATTGAATGTGTATTGAATCAGTCCTGTGAGGTATACATAAAAAAGGTTAAAAAACGCCGTACAAGCGGCAGAAAAATTAAAATACATGGGTAGGCGACGAGCCAAGAGATACCCCATGCTGAAAACCACAGAGAGATAAATGAGCTGAATTGGTCTGCTCGATGCTGTAAGGCAAGGTTAACGCATGAAAGAATGCCACTCATGATTCCAGAGAGAAATAAGGGCATGAGCCAAGAAAGATGTTTGATATGTATTTTCTTGTGACGACAAGGAGCATTGTGTGCCATAGGTCAATAAATTATCTCAAATATTGATTGTATTTTACACAAAAAATAACAAAAAAAGTCATGATTTTTAACATTTATACCCATCATGGCGGATTGCGTTTGACTCGTGATATTCCTTTTTTATCATATGGTGTATGCCATCGTGATTAGATGAGTAACAAACTGACGATTAAAGACTGTGCCATATGCTTTTTTATTCTGTGTATTCAGTTAAACTAGGCGGATATTTGTTTTTCGATCATGGAAAATACTTTTGATTATTCGGCGTTATCTGGTGAAACAGGTTGTGGCAACCACAGTTGTTGTGGTGGCATTGCTCACACTCATTATGATGGGTGCACGACTCATTAAATATTTTGGTGTTGCCGCACAAGGGCGTTTAGACAGTGGGGTGCTCTTTAGTATTATTGGCTATCGCTTACCCGAGTTTCTTACACTGATTATTCCATTGGGCTTTTTTATTGCTTTAATGCTGGTGTTTGGGCGTTTGTATACCGACAATGAAATGGCGGTGTTTAATGGTAGCGGTATTAGTCGCAACCGTTTAGCAGGGTTACTCATACCTATGACAGCATGCCTATTGGCCTTACAAGTGGCACTTATGGGTTGGATTTCTCCTTGGGGGTTACGTCAATTTCAACAGCTCACCAGTGCGCAGGCCATTCGTACAGGGTTTGATTTGGTGCGTCCGAAAGAGTTTGTTTCTTCTGGTCCATACACCATTTATGCCAGTGATTTATCTGAAGACCGAAAGAACTTAAAAGATGTGTTGTTTTACCAACGAGCCCAAGCTGAAAATAAGCCTGATGTTGTTATTTTAGCCCGTGAAGCCAAGCGTGTAGACATTCCCGATAACACTGCCAATGTCGTAGATTTGATAGATGGTCGCCGTTATGAGGTACGGCCAGGTCAAGCACAATATGCACAAGCTGAGTTTAAGAACTATCGTTTACGGATTGAAAATGACCGAGAAGCGGCGGTGTCTGGCGACCAAGTCGAGTCGATGAGTATGGCGAAACTTTGGAAAAAACGCAGTGATACTGTGGTGCAAAGTGAGCTGGGCTGGCGTGTTTTTGGCCCTTTTGTGATTGTGATTGCACTGATGCTTGCCACCATTTTATCTGAGGTGAATCCAAGACAAGGGCGTTACTACCGCTTACTACCGGGTATTTTAATTTTTGCCAGTTTGATTGTGGCACTCATGGCCGTCAAAACACGTATGACCCGTGGTGAACTACAAATGTGGGTATATCCTGCAGTGATTTTATTGTACGGCGTAGTCACATTGGTGTTTATGAAGTCGCCAAACCTAGCCCCTAAAATTAAATCTAAATTGAGCAAGTGAGGTTTATCAATGTTTGCACGTCGTCTTATTGCTAAGCATGTGACAAAAACCACAGCACTTGCCATGTTGGGGGCAACCGCTGTTTTAACCATGCTACAAGTCTTATTTACTTATTTAGCTGAATTGAGTCAGTTAAAGCATGGTTATAATGCCATTCAAGCGTTGCGGTTTGTTGGATGGAATACACCACATTATTTATATCAGATTTTACCTATTTCTGCCCTTATTGGTGCAGTAGTGGGGCTAGGCACATTGGCATCGAACAGTGAGTTAGTGGTCATGCGTTCGGTTGGCGTGAGCCTATGGCGTATTGTTGGCTGGGTTGTTCGATCAGCCATGCTTCTGGTGATTTTATCTTTTGCACTTAGTGAGTGGGTGATTCCCTATAGTAGTGAAAAAGCAGACAACTTAAAAAAATATCAAACAGTGGCTTCACTCGGTGAAGTGAAGGGTTATTGGACACGTGAAGGTCAACGCTTTATTTATATAGACTATGCTAATGCACAAGGAGCTTTAAAGGGTGTACAAGTACTGAACTTTGATGATGAATACCGTTTAAATACGCTGACCAATGCACAAACAGGCCAGTTCGAAAAAGATGGTCATTGGTTATTGGGTGACAGCGATGAAGTAACAATTCAGCAAACGGGCAACGCCGTATTGCAACATTTAAAACAACAAGATTTTGAGTTGGCACTACAGCCGAAATATGTACATATGGTGACCATCGACCCTGAAGACTTATCGCCAAGTCAGTTGGTTTCATTTATTGGTTATCTATCTGAATACAGCCAAGTGCCTAAAACGTATCAATTGGCATTTTGGAAAAAAGTAGCTATGCCATTTTCCTTAATTGCTTTGGTTGTTGTCGCATGCTCATTTATTTTTGGCCCACTTCGCCAACAATCAATGGGTTTTAGATTGGTGATTGCTTTATTTGTTGGTTTAGGTTTTTACTATTTACAAGACTTTTTAGGCTATGCCAGTTTGGTCTATACACCGTCACCTGTATGGTTTGTTTTTGGCCCTGTTGCACTGATTTTACTGATTGGTGGTTACTTATTACACCGCGCGAAATAATGCGTATTTGGGTTGTAAATCTTTGTAGCCTACCACCTTGGTAACATAGTCTATTGGTTAGAAATTAGGTAATATAGATATTTCAAGTAGACAACAAAGAGAATATATAATGACGGACGCTAAGGTTGGCAAGATTCCGCATATCTTGGTCATAATGGATGGTATAGGTCATAGAGAAATAGCTGCTGATAATGCTGTGCTTGCAGCAAAAACGCCAAATCTAGCCCAAATGAAAAAGAACCACCCACATAGTTTGATCTCTGGTTCAGGTGAAGACGTAGGATTACCTGAAGGCCAAATGGGTAACTCAGAAGTTGGGCATATGAACCTTGGTGCGGGGCGTATTTTATATCAGGACTTTACCCGTATTACTAAAGATATTCGCACAGGCGAGTTTGAAAAAAATCCAGTACTTGTAGATGCAGTAGAAAAAGCCAAAGCAACTCAAGGGGCAGTACATATTCTTGGTCTGCTTTCAGCAGGTGGTGTACACGCACATGAAGACCATATTGCTGCCATGTCTGAGCTTGCACTTAAGCGCGGTGCAAAAGTCTATTTGCATGCATTTACAGATGGTCGTGACACGCCACCCAAAAGTGCACAACCCTCATTAGAAAAGCTAGATGCTGTATTTGCTAAATATCCAAACCAAGGGCGTATTGCCACAATGGTTGGTCGTTACTTCGCAATGGATCGTGACAACCGTTGGGATCGTGTAGAACAAGCTTACCGTGTGATTACAGAAGGCGAAGGTTTACGTACCGCAACTTCTGCACAAGATGCTTTAGCTCAAGCCTATGAAGCCGGTGAAACCGATGAGTTCGTGAAAGCGACGCGTATTGGCGATAAAGCCCCTGTACAAGATGGCGATGTTGTCATTTTTATGAACTTCCGTGCAGACCGTGCACGTGAGTTAACCCGTGCGTTTGTAGAAACAGACTTCACAGGTTTTGAGCGTAAAGTACAGCCAAAATTGTCTGAGTTTGTGATGCTGACTCGTTACCAAGCTTCCATTAAAGCTCCCGTTGCTTATATGCCTACAGAGCTACACAACAGCTTAGGTGAGTATGTATCTAGTTTGGGTAAAACACAGTTGCGTATTGCGGAAACTGAAAAATATGCTCATGTGACTTTCTTTTTCAGTGGTGGCCGTGAAGACGAGTATCCAGGTGAACAACGTATTTTGGTGAAATCGCCAAATGTTGCGACTTATGACTTACAGCCTGAAATGAGTGCGTATGAAGTAACAGACAAAGTCATTGAAGCACTTGAGTCTGAAGCGTTTGATTTGATTATTTTAAACTTTGCCAATGGCGACATGGTTGGTCATACAGGCGTATTTGATGCTGCAGTGAAAGCTGTGGAAACAGTAGATACCTGTGTAGGTCGTATTTACGATGTTGTGATGGCGAAAAAAGGCCATATGTTAGTGACAGCTGATCATGGTAACGTAGAGCAAATGCAAGACTACGAAAGTGGTCAAGTGCATACGCAACATACCACTGAGCCAGTACCGTTTATCTATGTTGGTCCAACGCAAGCGACTATTGCAGATGGCGGTATTCTAGCCGACGTTGCTCCAACGCTTTTAGCACTTATGAAGTTACCACAACCTGAAGAAATGAAAGGTCGTAACTTAGTGACACTAACCCCTTAAAAGGAATGTACATGATTGCACCACACAAAATACTGATCCTGTGGTTGGGTTTAATAAGTTGTGTGGGCAATGTTGCATCTGCTGCCGATACACAGTTTTCGGCAGCACCTTCAGATTTTGATAAAAATACTGCAAGTAGCCAAGAGATTCCGATAGAGTCTATTCAAAGCTTTGTGCAAATCTATGCCTTAATTAAAGACAATTATGTTGATGAAAAAGCAGATGACCAACTGTTTGACCAAGCCATTAAAGGTTTGGTGGGTGGTTTAGATCGTTACTCACGTTATTTGTCGCCAGAAGATTATAAAAAATTATTACAGTATACCGATGGTGATTTGGCATCGATTGATTTTGAACTCATTTTAGACAAATCAAAACAACAGTGGTTTATTCGTGGTTTAAAAGATACTTCAGATTCAGCAAAGCTTGGCTTACATAATGGCCAGTCTATTTATAAAATAGATGGCGTTGAGTTGAAAGATTTAACAGTCGAGCAAGTCAAAAATTTGGTTTATGGTGCAATTGGTACAGCCATTAATGTGCAGACTACGCCAACATCACCCATAACAATTATTATTAGAAATCGCAAAATTGAAGCAGAAGTGAGTAGTACTTTATTAAAAAACCAAGTCTTAGTCATTAAAGTACCTGTCTTTCAACAAGAAACAGCCAGTGAAATTAAAAATACTCTAGATCGTTACGCGCGTAAACATGTAAAAACTGTACTTATTGATTTAAGAAATAACCCTGGTGGCTTATTGTCTTCAGCGGTCGAAACAGCAGATCTGTTTTTAACCAATGGCATGATTGTAAAAACGGTGAGTCGCTCTGAAGGAAGTCAGACTTTTCAGGCTTTGCCAAATAAAGAATTTAATGATTTAAAAATAGGCATTTTAATTAATCAGCGATCTGCCTCTGCGGCTGAAGTGTTTACTGCTGCCTTAAAAGACCACAGCCGTGCATGGGTCATGGGTGAAAAAAGTTATGGTAAAGGCGTAGTGCAAAAGTTATTTCCATTGCCGAATGGTGCTGCCGTGCAAATGACTGTGTCGCATTACATTACCCCAAATGGCAGTATGATTGATGGTAAAGGAATTATCCCTAATCAAGTCATCACGCCTGTAAGTGATGAAAAAGATGCGACGTATTTAGATACAGTATCAGAAGCGCTGCTTTTACAATAATTCACTTCATCGTAAGTACTTTCACGTTAGCTCAGCTTTTTTTACTGTGCATTTTTAGAAGTAGACGCCGTAAAGATTTTATATCGTGAAGAAGTATATTTAAGAAATTTATTTTAAATACTGTTCGGGCCAGGTAGATATTTATCCACCCGAGTGTCCCAAAATCAGCAGTTACAAGTTGGCTATCAAAAGCAGACTCTATACGATATAAACGCTTTGTCTACCACCATATGATTAACAAAATAGATGATTTGGTTCTGTGATTAAATCCAAGCACGATGTCATTTTTTAGCGAAAATATAGGCCTTGAAAAAGTTTTACACCTGAATGAGGTTATAGCGTAGTGCTAAATGGGTTAATTTCACATCACTGTCAATATTGAGCTTTTCAAAAATACGGTAACGATAGGTGTTGACAGTTTTTACACTGACAAAAAGCTTATCTGCAATTTCTTGAGCACTGTGGCAATTTACAACCATCATGGCCACTTGCATTTCTCGTTCAGACAATTGGTCAAATGGTGATTGTTGTTGATCAGATAAATATGAGCTGGCCAATTGCTCGGCAATATCTGCACTAAAATATTTACCACCTTGCATGACTTTTTTAATGGCACGAATCATTTCATCAATGGGTGCACCTTTGGTGATATAACCTTTTGCACCTGCTTTTAAAATCAGTGATGGGTAAGGTTCTTCAGACAGACCACTCACAGCAATTACGCGTGTTTCAGGTGCACTTTGTACAATACGACGTGTGGTCTCAATCCCACCAATGCCCGGCATATTTACATCGAGTAGAACAATGTTTGGGTGATGTTGTTTTGTCAATGCCAGTGCATCTTCGCCAGACTCAGCTTCTGCAATTACATGAATACCAACTTGGTCTGCTAACATTCGACAAATACCAGTACGTACCAATTCGTGGTCATCTACGACTAAAACTGAAATCACATTTTACCTCGTGGGCTAACTTTTTTGTTACATAAAGCAAATTAAACTTGCAATTTTACCGTAAAGTTAGCAATGTTAACTTAAGACACAAACAGGTCTCGTATTTATGCGAAACCATGAGTTTGCAATGTTCTTCTATATGCCAATGTAAGTCAATTGGTGATTATAAGCAAATGTCTCTCAGCGTCCTTTGAGTCGAGTGTAATATTTTGAAAATTTTGAAGAAAATCTCGATATGCTTTTTAGGTATGTCGCTTTTTATGGGGCTATCTAGCACAAGTTTTGCTGAGCTCCAGATAAATAGTACGCCTATCAGTGTACCTAAAGCACATATCAGTTGGTCTGATGATGATGCTAAAAATCTATTGTCTGATGATACCAGCGAAGAGGATACGCCTGAGGGCAGCACCGTTGTTTCTATTACGCATAGACCAAGCACGACAAGCAATAGTGCCCCTGTTTCTGACACGCGGTTTTTTAACAATGCAGGGCCAATGGTCAAGGCAGGTTCAGCTTTGGTGATGGATGCTCAGACAGGTGAGGTGCTGTTTAGTAAAAATAGCAGTACAGCACGCCCAATGGCTTCGATTACTAAATTGATGACTGCTGTAGTGATTGCAGATGCACATTTAAATATGTCTGAGCAAATTACTTTAGACCCAATTGACTTTGTTGGGCCCAAACAGGCGAGTACTAAGCTTCGTGTGGGCGACCAAATGAATCGTGCAGAAGTTTTACTGATGGCACTGATGAAGTCTGAAAACCCAGCGGCAGCGGCATTGGCTCGTACTTACCCAGGTGGGAAGCCTGCTTTTATTAGTGCAATGAATTTAAAAGCACAGCAACTCGGTATGAGTTCTACGCATTATTTTGAATCTACAGGTCTAGATGCTCGTAATGTCTCTTCGGCTCGTGACTTGGCCATTTTAGTGGCTGAAGCGTATAAATATGGTGTGATTCGTCAGTTTTCATCAACGGCACATTATGACTTTGATTTAGGTTATCGTGTTTTAAATGCCAGTAATACCAATGCGTTGGTACGTAATGGTGGTTGGAATATTAACTTGTCAAAAACAGGTTATATCAATGAAGCAGGCCGTTGCGTTGTTATGCACACTACGGTGAACTCTCGCCCTGCGGTTGTGGTATTAATGGGTGAACCATCTACTGAAGCACGTAATGCAGATGCCACTGATTTATTAAACTGGCTGAGTGCTTTACCAAAAGATGCTTAATATCATTGAAGTAAGCATAAAAAAACCCTGTGATAGCACAGGGTTTTTTTATTAAGTCTTTTACATATTGGCCAAGATAGATGTTTTAACATCGTTCATGGTGGCATCAATTGTCAGCATTACTGCATCTGCACATTGTTTAATGGCAGTGTCTGGGTCTTTTAGACCGTTACCTGTTACGGTACATACAATCACTGAACCTTCAGCAATTTTACCTGCTTTAATGTCACGGATTGCACCACCAATAGATGCTGCAGAAGCAGGCTCTACAAACACACCTTCATACATTGAAAGCATACGCTGTGCTTCTAAAATTTCGCTGTCTTGAAGTTCGTCAAACCAACCATTTGAGTCTCGTACTACCGCTTTAGCATGGTTCCAGCTTTGTGGATTACCAATACGAATGGCTGTAGCGACAGTTTCAGGCGAGGCAATTGGTGCACCACGTAAAAAAGGTGCAGCACCAGACGCTTGGTAACCCACCATTTGCGGTAAACCTTCAGGTTTTGGCCCTGTAAATTGGTCAGTTTCAGCATCATAAACTACTTGCTCAAACTCGCCAGCAGGTTGGTTTGCCACGGCTTCTGTGTAACCCATCCAGTGTGCAGTAATATTACCCGCATTACCTACAGGTAGGCAGTGGTAATCTGGTGCACGACCGAGTGCTTCAACCACTTCATAAGCAATGGTTTTTTGCCCTTGTAAACGGTATGGGTTAATTGAGTTTACAATCGTTACTGGTGCTTCGCTGGCAATTTCTTTAACCAAACGCATACCATCATCGAAGTTACCACGAATTTGCATGGTAATTGCACCGTACATCATGGCTTGTGCCATTTTACCCATGGCAATTTTGCCTTCAGGAATCAGTACAAATGCTTTGATGCCAGCACGAGCAGCATAAGCGGCGGCAGCTGCCGATGTATTACCTGTAGATGCACAAATAATGGCTTTAGAACCTTCTTCAACCGCTTTTGTGACAGCCATGGTCATACCACGGTCTTTAAATGAACCTGTTGGGTTTAGGCCTTCATATTTGACATAAATTTCAACATCTTTACCAATAATACGTGGAATGTTTTCAAGCTTAATCAGTGGCGTGTTACCTTCGCCCAAAGAGATTGCACGTGTGGTTTGAGATACAGGTAAACGATCACGATAGCGATCTACAAGACCAGTATAACGATTGGCATTCGACATGATGATGTTCCAAAATTTGTTAAAGCAGGTGAGG
The DNA here is from genome assembly GCF_015627125.1 of Acinetobacter rathckeae. Classification (GTDB taxonomy): domain Bacteria; phylum Pseudomonadota; class Gammaproteobacteria; order Pseudomonadales; family Moraxellaceae; genus Acinetobacter; species Acinetobacter rathckeae. Next base: position 279,610 of record NZ_VTDO01000004.1, read on the forward strand.
GTTTGATCCTCACCGAGGAAAATTGATTAGCTATCAAGCGATTCTAAACGAATTCTTACGATTTCGCCATGTGTTGCAGGCAATGCTTGAATTTTTGTGATCGCTTCATCCATCTGAGATTCAGTAATTGGATCAGTCATAATCACAATCGGTACACGGTCTTTTAAGCGAGGCTGTTGCAAGATAGCATCAATACTAATACCACAACGGCTTAAGATGGTGGTAATGTCAGCCAGTACGCCTGTGTGATCGTCAACATTAACACGTAAGTAGTAACCTGTTGTGAATTCTTCACGTGTTAAAATATTGATGTCTTCAAGTGACTCAAACGCCAGCTGAGGGATTGTCCCTGAACCATCTTCGGTATAAGAGATATCACGTACAATATCAATAATATCTGCAACCACAGCAGAAGCTGTTGGGCCACCGCCTGCTCCTGGACCTGAGTACATGGTTTGACCAACGGCACTGGCTTTTACAGACACTGCATTTTGTACACCATTTACATTTGCAAGTGGTTGTTCTTTCGGAATAAGTGTTGGGTGGACACGTAGTTCAATGCCTTTTGGCGAACGGCGAGCAATCCCTAAGTGTTTAATGCAAAAGCCAAGCTCTTCGGCATATTGCACATCTTGTGCAGTGATTTTACTGATGCCTTCGGTATAGACTTTGTCAAATTGTAGTGGAATACCAAAAGCGATAGATGCCAATAGGGTGAGTTTGTGAGCAGCATCAATGCCTTCAACATCAAAGGTTGGGTCAGCTTCTGCATAACCAAGCTCTTGAGCTTCTTTCAGTACTTCTGGAAATGGGCGAGCCTTGTCACGCATCTCGGTTAAAATAAAGTTGCCTGTACCGTTAATAATGCCTGCTAACCATTCAATACGGTTAGCTGCAAGGCCTTCTCGCATGACTTTAATAATTGGAATGCCACCTGCAACTGCTGCTTCATAGGCAATTTGCACGGTGTTTTGGTCCGCTGCAGTAAACAGCTCGTTACCATGCTCTGCAAGGAGCGCTTTATTTGCAGTGACGACTTGCTTGCCGTGTTTAATGGCTTCAATAAAAATTTCTTTGGCAGGAGAGAGGCCACCAATCAGTTCAATGACAACATCGACATCGGGCTGACGGACGATGTCGAGTAGATCTGCACTTTGTTTAATGCCTTCAAGGTTAAGGTCTGGGCGTGGGCGACGGGTACCAACATGGGTAATCTGAATTTCTCGACCTGTACGGCGTTTAATTTCTTTTGCATTTTCTTGTAATAGTTGCAGTACACCAGCACCGACAGTGCCTAGGCCAAGAATGGCCAAACGAACAGGTTTCACGTTACACTCCAAAAATAATCTAACGATTGACTTTAGATCATAGCTAAAAAAAATGAGATTACATAGGTAAAGATGTGTGAATCTTTACCTATTTTTTTAATTATTTGCTTAAACGTTTCGCTAAGTCATCTGCTGTGAGGTAGCCACCAAGGTAGTGACCATCTTGGCTGTAAATTGCAGGTGTACCATTTACGCCAATTTTCATGCCGAGCATGTACTGTTCTTTTACAGGGTTTTTACATTCAGCAGGCGTGACACTTTCGCCTTTTACAGCAGCAGCAAAAGCGGCCTTACGGTCTTTGCTACACCAAATGCTTTGCATGGTTGGGTAAAATTGTTCACCACGTGGCCATGCAATATAACGAACTTCGATGCCTTTGGCGGTAATTTCAGGCAATGATTCGTGGAGTTTGTGGCAATACGGGCAACTTGCATCGGTAAATACATAAACAATATGCTGTGTTTTGCCTTGTGCTGGGTAAACAATCAGGTCTTTATTGTCTAAAGCTGCGAAAAGCTTTTTATTTTCTACGGCTTGTAAGTCATCACCTACATTGTGAATTTTACCTTCGCCAAGACCCAAAATATCGCCTTGAATAACATATTTACCATCTGCTGTGGCATATACAGCAGGGGCACCATCTAAACTGACCCAGTAAATATTGGGTACTTCAGTTTTTTTAATGTCTGTGACTTTAATGTTGATGTTTGATTTTTTGAATTGTTCTTCAAATGTTGCGATCAGACGCTGTTTTTCATTCCGCTCCAAAATAGGCGATGCTTCACCTGTAGCAGGTGTAGTGGCAGTGAGGGTATCACTTTTTTGTTCATTAACTTTGTCTTTTGAACAACCTGAAAGCAATGCACTGAGTGCAAGGGTGCAGGCAATGGCCGTTTGAGTATAACGAAAGAACATAAAAAACCTTTTCTAGTCAAATAGTAGTCAATAACTGTGGCTTAGCATAGCAAAAATATTTCACATATTTGTGAATTTTCATGGTGTAAATGTCACAGGGCATTTTACGTTAGCCTCTTGGGTGAAACTTTTCATGGAGTTGCTGTAATCGAACTTGTGCAACATGGGTATAAATTTGAGTGGTCGATAGGTCCTGATGGCCAAGTAGCATTTGTACCACACGTAAGTCTGCACCATGGTTAATTAAGTGTGTGGCAAAAGCGTGGCGTAGGGTATGTGGAGAAAGTGGTGCATTGATGTTGGCGATTAATGCATATCTTTTAATCATATACCAAAAATTTTGTCGACTCATGAGTCCACCATGTTGGGTGAGAAACACATAGTCAATGGTACTTTGATACAGTTGTGGTCGTGCTTCATGAAGATATTTTTCGAGCCAATCGATTGCTGTTAAACCCAGCGGTACAAGGCGTTCTTTATTGCCCTTACCTTTAATACGAATAAAACCTTGTTTAAGATTGAGGCGATCTGTTTCTAATGTAATAAGTTCGCTGACGCGTAGACCAGATGCATATAATACTTCAAGCATGGCTCGATCACGTAAACCGAGCGTGGTATTGATATCTGGGGCATGTATGAGTGCTTCAACATCTTGTTCACTCAAGTCTTTGGGTAATGCTTGGCCGAGCTTCGGGCTTTTATGTTGTGCCAAGGGGTTATCTGTACGTAGTTTTTGTTCACGTAAGAATTTAAAAAATGAGCGCAGTGCCGAAAGAGTACGAGCAATTGAGCGTGGACTTTTATCTTGGGTTTTGAGGGTGTCTAGCACAGTAGAGATATGTTCATGGTTCCAATAAGGTATGGGCTCATTGCAAAGTGGTGCACACTGAATTAAGTCGCTTAAATAGGCATTACGGGTATGGGGGCTGACGGAATTTGCCACCAAATAATCACGGTAGGTCTGTAAAAAAGGCATGCTTGGTGGAATATTTATGGCACTGGGGGTACGTGGTTTTTTATTGGTTGGCATATTTAACAGGATAAATACATTTAATTTAATTTAATTTGATTGTGAAGTCGATGAAAGAGGTCATGTTTGTTCACATTTACAACATATAAATTATTCTCATTTCGCTTTATAATCATAAAAAATAGTATGGAATCATTACGGTGCGACTATCAGAGTTAAAAGTCAAGCAAGCTGCTATTATCCAAAGCGTGAGCTGCCATTCTTCTGACGCAGAGCAAAGTGATTTAATCGCAAGTCGGCTAGACACGTTAGGCTTTGTGCCTGGGGTACAAGTGAAAGTGATTGCACGAGGTATTTTCGGTGGAGACCCAATACTAATTCAGGTAGGATTCACGCGTTTTGCACTGCGTAAGTCTGAAGCAGAAAAAATTGAAGTCAGTTTAGAGCGGGGAGTTTCCGCATGAGTGAGGCACTAAGGGTCGCCCTTGTGGGTAACCCAAACTGTGGTAAAACATCTGTATTTAACCAACTCACAGGTACACGACAAAAGGTAGGTAACTATGCAGGTGTGACGGTAGAACGTAAGGTTGGCTTTTTTAATCTACCCTCAGGTCAACAGGTTCGTGTTTTAGATTTACCAGGGACGTATAGCTTAAATGCGACTAGCCCAGATGAAGCAGTCACACGTGATGTATGTTTGGGTAAAATTGAAACTGAAGCACAGCAAGATGCTTTTTTATGTGTGGTTGATGCCACCAATTTAAGTCTACATTTAGGTTTAGTGCTTGAAGTGATTGCTTTGGGTAAGCCTGTGCTTGTTGTGTTGAATATGATGGACGAAGTACGTCGCCGTGGTATTCAAATTAATGTGCAAAAGTTGTCTGAGTATCTGGGTGTAGCAGTAGTCGAAACTGTGGCTAAAAATGCTTCAGGTGTAAGCAATTTAGTCAACGCTTTGCAAGAGCGTCGCTTTTCTTTTCCATCACACGAAATAAATCAGCTGACGGGAACATCACATCAAAAAGTACAGCGTATTTTAAAAGATGTAGTGGTTTATGTAGACCAAGAAGATAAGCGTACTGAATTTTTAGACCGTATTTTTCTACACCCTGTACTGGGTTTAGTGACCTTAACTCTACTCATGTTTATTGTCTTTCAGGCCGTGTTTACATGGGCTGCACCATTTATGGACAGCATTGAAGGGGCGTTTAAGTGGTTTGGTGAGCTTGTCGGTGGCATGATTTCACAACCACTGTTACATAGCTTGGTGGTCGATGGTGTGATTGCAGGTGCAGGTAGTGTAGTGGTGTTCTTGCCACAAATTATTATCTTATTTTTCTTTATTTTATTACTAGAAGAAACAGGATATTTACCACGTGCCGCATTTTTACTCGATAAGCTGATGTATAAAGCAGGTTTGAGTGGTCGTTCATTTATTCCACTGCTGTCGAGTTTTGCGTGTGCCATTCCAGGGATTATGGCGACTCGGAGTATTCATGACTCTCGTGATCGCTTGACCACCATTTTAGTGGCACCACTGATGACGTGTTCAGCACGTTTACCTGTGTATGCTTTACTGATCTCAGCATTTATTCCCAATGAAACGGTATTAGGTTTCTTAAGTTTACAGGGTTTGGTGTTATTTGCACTGTACATGGCAGGTATTGTGAGTGCACTCATAGTTGCGTCTATTATTAAACTGTTTCAAAAAGATAAATCTCAGTATGCTTTACTGATGGAATTGCCAAGTTATCAGTTACCAAGTGTAAAAAGTATTGCGATTGGTTTATTAGACCGAGGTAAAATCTTTTTAAGACGCGTGGGCGGTATTATTTTTGCGTTGTCTATTTTGTTATGGTTTTTGTGTACCTTTCCACAAGCCCCAGAGCATGCCACATTACCTGCGATAGATTATAGTTTTGCAGGGCGTTTAGGGCAGATGATTCAACCTTTGTTCGAACCGATTGGTTTTAACTGGCAAATTTGTATTGCACTGATTCCTGCCATGGCGGCACGTGAGGTGGTGGTTGCGGCGCTCGGTACGGTATATGCATTGTCTGGTGCGAGTGATGATGAAGTTGCACAAGGTTTATCCCACCTCATTAGTTCACCAAATTCAGGTTGGACGATTGCGACAGGATTATCTTTGTTGGTTTGGTTTATTTATGCACCGCACTGTTTAGCAACACTGGCAACAGTACGCCGTGAAACAGGTTCTTGGCGTATGGTTGCATTTATGACAATTTATTTGTTTGGTTTGGCGTATTTGGCAGCCTTTCTGACCTATCAAATTGCCTTACATTATTTTGGCTAAAACTGAAGGAGGCTAAAATGGTTGAGATCGTGATTATTGCAGCATTGGTGATTTGGAGTGCGGTCTATACGTTTAATAAAGTATTTCCGAAATCTGCATTCAAAGTATTTAACGCTTTAGCCAATGTTTTAGAGCAACAGAAACTCCATAAATTGGCCTCTTGGGTTAGACCTGCCATGGTGACAGGCTGTGGTGGTGGTTGTGGCTGTAGCTCCGCCGAAAAGCCAGCGAAAGTTACTGAAACGACAAAAGCAGTGAAGTGGAAATAAAATTTAACTGCGCTGTATAATAAAAAGCCACCCAAGCGGTGGCTTTTTACTTGAATAACACAAAAAACCTTTGCTAGATTTAATCTGTAAAAGCAATCTGAAAAACAAAGTGCTACCATTTGGGCATTAAAAAATCACAATACAAAAGGATCTATATGTTAATTCAGCGTGGCGGGTTAAAAGTCGTGGCAGGGCTTGGTGTGTCAGGTGTTTCGGCGGTTAACTTTTTGGTTGAAAAAGGCTACCGTGTGGCCGTAACGGACTCTAGAGCGACACCACCAGGTTATGATCAGATTCCAAAACATATAGACACTCATTTTGGGCAACTTGACCAAGAGTTATTGCTTAGTGCTGAAGAGATTATTTTAAGCCCTGGGCTCTCACCACAAACGCCTGAAATTCAGCAGGCCATCGCTCAAGGTATTTCGGTCGTCGGTGATATACAGCTACTACGCCGTGCAACAGATGTGCCGATTATTGCGATTACTGGCTCAAATGCAAAAAGTACTGTCACAACCTTGATGGGTCAAATGGCCCAAGATGCAGGGAAAAAAGTGGCTGTAGGCGGTAATTTGGGTCGTCCTGCATTAGATTTACTCAAAGATGAGCCTGAATGCATTATCTTAGAGTTGTCTAGTTTCCAATTAGAAATGACCTCAAATTTACATGCAGAAGTGGCGGTGGTGTTAAATATCAGTGAAGACCACTTAGACCGTCATGGAGATATGCTTGGTTACCACACTGCAAAGCACCGTATTTTTCAGGGTGTAAAGCATGTGGTATATAACCGAGATGACAGCTTAACTCGCCCTTTTGTACCAGATGCAACGCCTATGAAAAGTTTTGGCCTGACTGCACCAGACATGAACCAATACGGTATTTTAACAGACTTAGATGGCACGATTTGGCTTGCCCGTGGTCGTGAACGTTTAATTAAAAGCAGTGCGTTATATATTCAAGGGACACACAATGTGGCCAATGCTTTGGCATGTTTGGCAATTGGTGAGTTTATGGGGCTTGCTCAACAGAGCATGCTCGAAACACTCAAACACTTTAAAGGTCTTGCACACCGCTGTGAGTATGTAGCCACTAAAGCTGGCGTTCGCTATTACAATGACTCCAAAGGCACAAATATTGGGGCAACCATTGCTGCAATAGATGGCCTAGGTCAAGCGATTGCTACACAGCAAGGCAAGGTTGTTTTAATTTTAGGTGGGCAAAGTAAGGGGCAAGACTTTAGCGTACTTAAAACTGCATTGGCACGTTATGTGAAGCATGTGGTGATGATTGGTGAAGATGCCAGCAAAATTAACACTGCACTGGCAGGCATTGTACCAGTCACGTTTGCCAACACCTTGGTAGACGCTGTGCAACTGGCGCAGCAACAGAGCGAAAGCCAAGATGTCGTACTGTTATCGCCTGCTTGTGCAAGTTTTGATATGTTTAAAGGCTACGTAGACCGAGGCCAACAGTTTGTGGCGTGTGTGGAGGCTTTGAGTCATGATCGGTAAAAAAAAGGCAACCATAGCAGCTGTCAAAGGATCGCGCTGGTCGGCGTGGTCTGAACGTCTGACCGAGATATTTCCACAAGAATTATGTGCTAGAAACATTCTTTTATTTTGTGTATTTTCTTTATTTGTCATTGGTGCGGTCATGGTGGCCTCAGCTTCTATGCCGTATGCAAGTACTACCTATAAAGACCCATTTTATTTTTTAGAGCGTCATATTATTTCAATTTTTGTGGCATTTATGGTTGCGGTGATTGTTTCTCGGTTTACCCTTGAAACATGGTTTCGAAATATTTTAACCATATGGCTGATGACGTTCTTTTTACTCGCAATCACCTTAATTATTGGTACAGAGGTCAATGGTGCACGGCGTTGGATACGTGTAGGCTTTTTTACCATACAACCGTCAGAAATTGCCAAACTAGTCATGGCTATTTTCACAGCAGATTATGTGGTACGCCGTGCCAATGAGGTCCGAAGTGGTTGGAAAGGACTTCGTCGGTTGATTTTTGTGATGGTTTTCTCTTTGATCGGTATTATCTTTGAGCCTGACTTTGGCTCGACTTTTGTGATCGTGGTGATGATGTTTGGGGTGTTCTTTTTAGCAGGTGCACCGTTTAAACAGTTTTTGATATTGGGTGGCGCACTGGTACTGGCATTGGGTGCACTGATTGCATTTGAGCCGTATCGTCTAGCACGTGTGATGTCTTTTTCTAATCCGTGGGAAGACCAACTGGGCTTGGGCTATCAGCTATCCAATGCACTCATGGCATTTGGCCGTGGTGAGTGGTTTGGGGTGGGGCTTGGGCATAGTATGCAAAAAATGTCTTATTTACCCGAAGCGCATACTGACTTTATGCTTGCAATTTTAGCCGAAGAGTTTGGTCTGTTTGGTATTGTGACTGTGTTGTCGTTAGAATTTATTATGTTGGCGTGTTGTTTGAAAATTGGTCATCGAGCGCTGCAAAATAACTACTTACGTGCAGGTTATTTGGCCTATGCAATTAGCTTTATTTTTCTGATGCAGATTTTAGTCAATGCAGGTATGAATATGGGGTTATTGCCAACCAAAGGTTTGACGCTACCCTTTATTAGTTATGGTGGCTCGTCTTTAATGATGTGTACAGCCATGATTGTATTGATTTTAAAAATTGATACATCGACTAAAAAAACCAATCCACAAAAAGAAATTTCTGATTTTTGAGTCTTAAAGAGGGCATGCTCAAGGTATTTGGGCAATCCTGTTATTCGAAAATACCGTTTAAGCATGTATGGCGAGGTATTTGCTCAGTAGACCATTGTGTAATGGCTTGCTTAAGCATCTTACTAGGGCGGTCAAGCTCAACAGGTGCTTGACCTAAACATTGCAATGCATGTTGAATGAGTTGTGGTGCTTTGTTGAAATCTAAAGCCTGTGCTAAATTTTGTTTTGAGAGTTTTTGGCCATGTTTATTCATCGCCAATGGTAAATGCATATAGTTCAAAGTAGGTGCTTTTAGTAATTGTGCAAGCCATATTTGACGGGCAGTATTGTCGAGCAGGTCTGCACCTCGTACCACATGGGTAATGCCTTGTAAGGCATCATCAACCACCACCGCAAGTTGATAATTAAAAATACCATCACGCCGTAACAAAACGAAATCACCCAAATCTTGCTGTAAGTTAGAGCAGTGTTCGCCTTGTAACTGATCTTGAAAGCAAATGGCTTGGTCGGTCACTTTGACCCGTATGGCTTGATGTTCAAAATCTAACTGACGATGACGACATGCCCCAGAATAAATGGCATTTGAGCCCAGCATTTTACGTGTGCATTGGCAAGCATAGACCAACTGCTGTTGTTTGAGTGTTTCAATGGCTTGATGATATAGGTCTAAACGGTCTTTTTGATAGAGAATAGGTGCATCTAGTTCAAATTCAAAATGCTCTAGACAGGCTAAAATATGTGAAATACTGCCTGACTCAATACGAGGAATATCTGTATCTTCAATGCGTACAAACCATTGACCCTGTTGAGACTTAGCCTCACAGTAGCTGGCAACGGCAGTAATGAGTGAGCCGAAATGAAGTGGGCCGGTTGGAGAGGGTGCAAACCGGCCACGATAAGCTTGAGGCTGAGTGTTGTTGACACTCATTGATTTAGCCTTTGTTTTGCTTTTCTTTAATTTCCGCCAGTGTTTTACAGTCAATACATAAAGTTGCTGTTGGACGGGCTTCTAAACGGCGTAAACCAATTTCAATACCGCAGGTTTCACAAAAACCATAGTCGCAGTTTTTAATGGCTTCTAAAGACTTTTCAATTTTACGAATTAAACGGCGTTCACGGTCACGCGTACGTAGTTCAATGGCAAATTCTTCTTCTTGCGTTGCACGGTCATTGACATCAGGTAAAGCAGATGACTCATCTTGCATTGCATTTAAAGTGCGGTCAACCTCAGACATAAGGTCATTACGCCAAGCCAAGAGAATTTTTTCGAAGTGCTCAAGCTGTGCATCAGACATGTACTCTTCATTTTTTTGTGGTTCGTATGGTGCAATACCAAAGAGGCTTGCTGTTGACCCTGAAGCTGTTTTAGCTTTAGTTTTACGCCCACGTTTTGGCATCTCAGCTGTAATGCCATTCGTTTGTTCATCTAACACTGGATTTAGAGCATCATTTGCCATAATTAGGCTTTCCTCATCATATACGTAATCACAACGTACAGGTGTTGTGGTGATCTGCAGGCTTTTTATTATTAACCTTTGCTATTGCAACACCACCTGTAAGGGCTCGCTATCATAAAGACTTTTTTTGTGCTTGAATAGTCTTTTTATTACCCCTTTTAATGATAAAGCAATAGTTAAGGCAAATTAAGTTAATATAAATTTCTAGCAATGAAAAGCTAATAGCCCGAAATATTAAGATTTATTTCTGATTGAGCATCGTAAACCCGATAGACTTCAGTGTCGAATTGGCCATTGTCATGTAGTTTAAGTACACGGTAGCCTGGCGCATTGGGGTCTAAAGCGAAATCTTTACTTTTGGGTTTAAATTGTACACAAGTTGATGGCACAGACAGTACCATAATATCCCCAAAACAAATTTCTGTTTCTTGATGAATATGGCCATGAATAATGGCTTTAATATTGCTGTGCTGTTCTATGATTTGAGTAAAGTCGCGGGTGTTTTTTAGACAATGCTGGTCAATCCAGTCTGAATCTACATGTAAAGGATGATGATGACAACCAATAATGATATGTTTATCTTGATGTTGTGTTAATAGATGCTCAAGGGTGCTGAGTTGTTCATGGTCTATACGACCATCAGTTTGTCCATCCACGGCACTACTGAGCAAAATAATACACCAAGGTGTTAAATCAATAACGGTTACTTTTTGCTGTTGCGGATATGGAAAATGACTTAAATTATCATGATTCCCTGGAGTTTGATAAAAAGGGACATTGAGTGTTTGCATATAGCTGATATAGCGATCATAAGTCACAGGCATTGCAACCTGAGCCACATCACCTGTATGAATAATACTGTCAACATTTTGATGTCGAGTACGAATATCATAAATAATGCGATGAAACGAGTCTTCTGGATTCATTTCAATAAAATTTTTTTCTGGCACATCCATTAAATGCGTGTCACTAATTTGCACAATTGTTTTTGTCATGATGTGTGCTCACTGGTTATGCTGGCGGATGTATGGTTTGCAATATGCTGTTGCAACCATTGTAGTGCCATAATTACAGGTGCATTACGTAGTTTTTGTTCAGCGAACAACTGAGGTAGCTCGTGGTAATTAAAAATATGAGCTTGAATATTTTCACCTTCTTCAACTAAGCCAAAAATAGCCCCGTTTTTTGGTAGTTCAGCTTGTGCAGTATAAAGGTAGAATAATTCATTACTTGCCCCAGCAGATGGATAGAAAGTAAATAGGTGGTGTAAGTCAAATAACTCACAGCCTGCTTCTTCTAAACTTTCACGGTATAAACATGCTTCCGGTGACTCATTGCCGTCAAGCAGTCCTGCAACAATTTCTAAATGCCATGGCGAGATAGGATCATCTATTGCACCTACTCGAAATTGTTCAATGAGTAAAAACTGCTGTTTAGCATCGTTATAAATGAGTACCCCTGCGGCCTTTTTCCGTTGGGCACACTCTCGTTCTACGATTTCAGAATAGTTATTTTGTTGAAATAGGCGATATGAAAGACTCACCCGTTCGAGTTTAACAAAGCCTGTATAAATTGGCTCTCTTTTAATGATTCTAAGATCTTTAACGGTATATTGAGTCGCCATTACAATTACACATGTACTAGGGGAGTTCATATGCTAACTGAGATTTAATCATCAATAAATGATTAATTTCCTTTCTTTTGTGATGCTATTTGCAGTATTTTTACTGAGCACTAAATGGCACAATATATTATTTTTAGTTTTTATTGTAATATTTTATTTACTTGCTTTTTTAGCATGTTTTTATTTTTTAGATTAAAAAGTCATCAATAAATAAAGTTATTTTTCTCATCATGATTTAGGCGAAAATCGATATAATTTGGCATCAAAAAAAATATGTATTTTTATCAAAATAGTATAATGCTGTCACTATATCGTCAAAGCAATGTGTTTTAATAGCAATACCAATTTTAAAAATACAGTTTTGGAGATCATCTTGACCTTAAAGAATCCGATGTTATCTCATCATATTTCATCACAATATAACGAAGATTTACAGGAAGTAAATGCCAAGTTTATGTCGATGGGTGGCTTACTTGAACAGCAAGTGACTGATGCGATTCATGCCCTTCTTGATGCAGATATTAGTCTAGCTGTTGATGTGCAATATAAAGAAAAAGCAGTCAATCGCTTAGAGCGTGAAATTGATGAAAGCCTGACTATTATATTGGCTCGTCGTCACCCTGCTGCCATTGATTTACGTATGGTGATTGCGATGAGTAAAGCCAATACAGATATGGAGCGTATTGGGGATGAATCTGCAAAAATTGCAGGGATTGCAAAAACGTTGTGTGAGGAGGGCGGCAGTGCCCGTGGCTTTATGGAAGCACGTCATATTGGTAATCAGGTGCGTGTAATGATTCATGAAGCACTTGATGCATTTGCACGTTTAGATACAGAACAAGCACTTAAAGTATTACGTGCAGATGCAGACACAGACCGTGAATATCAGTCAGCAACACGTACTTTAATGACATATATGATTGAAGATCCAAGACAAATTTCTCGTGTGTTGAATGTCATGTGGGTTTTACGTTCATTAGAGCGTATTGGTGACCATGCACGTAATATTGCAGAGCAAGTCATTTATATTGTGAAAGGGCTAGATGTTCGACATACCAGTGTTGATGAAATTGAAAAAAAGGTGAGTGAAGAGTAACGCTTTGGTGGTACTGTCACACATAATCAAGCGATCAGAGGTGTTTTAAAGTCATCACTGATCGCTTTTTATTTGGCTTTTAAAATAGTTGTATTTATTGGTATTGGAAAATAAACATCTTTATTGATGGAGGGTCACTCATTTTAAATAAAAAAAACCCCAAACCTTGGGGGAGGAATGGGGTGAATAAACAGTGTTACTTATTATTATAATAATAGCTTTAGCAGAGCTAACTTGATGTAACTATAGTACAAATAGATCATACATTTGTCATGGGTGATCGTGTAAAGCCTTGTAGCGTTATACATATAGTTTGTTAAGTTAGGTTACTCATGAACATAGTGGTCTTTATCAACTAAAAAATAATACAACATTAAGCGGGTTTCCAGCCTTCGGCCTTTTCTACGCTACTATCATTTTCAAAAAACTTCTCACGTTGTTCTTCTAAGAACTTTTTAGATTCAGGTTCAAATACATTAAGACGTTTTTCGTTAATGAGCGTTGTTTGATGTTGTAACCACTCTTGCCATGCTTGCTTTGAAACAGTTTTTAAGTACTCCTCACCTTTTGCCCCGGGGAATGGGGCAAAGTCTAAGGCATCCATGTTTTTTTGATATTTACGGCAAAATATTTGATTCGACACTGTGTTCTCCTGTTAAACCGTTGGTGTGTATAGGTTTTCAATACGAACATAAGCACGTTCAATCGCTGCTTCCACTTGCTTTGGTGCAGTGCCACCAATATGGTCACGTGCACTTACAGAGGCTTCAAGTGTCAGTGCTTTATCGAAGACATCTTGAGTAATTAAATCTGAAAATTGTTGTAGTTGATCAAGCGTCAGCTCAGACAGGTCTTTTTCTTCTGCGACACCAAGAGCCACAGCTTTACCGACAATTTCATGGGCATCACGAAAAGCCACGCCTTTTTTCACTAAGTAGTCTGCTAAGTCAGTTGCAGTTGAGAATCCTCGAAGGGCTGCTTCACGCATGATGTCTATATTTGGTACAAGAGCAGGAATCATGTCTGCAAATGCCATTAAGCAACCACGAATGGTGTCAATTGCATCAAATAAAGGTTCTTTGTCTTCTTGGTTATCTTTGTTGTATGCCAGTGGTTGACCTTTCATGAGGGTCAGTAAACTCATTAAATCGCCAAATACACGGCCTGACTTACCACGAACAAGCTCTGGTACATCTGGGTTTTTCTTTTGTGGCATGATTGATGAGCCTGTACAGAAGCGATCTGGAATTTGTACAAACTTAAATTGTGCCGATGTCCATAAAATTAATTCTTCAGACATACGAGATAAATGCATCATAATGAGTGCGGCAGCTGCATTAAACTCAATCGCAAAATCACGGTCTGATACAGCATCAAGCGAGTTTTCACAGACTGCGTCAAAGCCAAGAAGCTGTGCTGTATAGGCACGATTAATTGGGTAAGTTGTCCCTGCAAGTGCTGCCGAGCCAAGAGGCATACGGTTGGTACGCTTACGGCAGTCGAGTAAACGCTCGCTGTCACGTACTAGCATTTCAAACCAAGCCAAAAGATGATGGCTAAAAGTCACAGGCTGTGCTGTTTGCAAGTGGGTAAAACCAGGCATAATAGTATGTGTATGTTGTTTTGCCAAGGTTAAAATGCCAACTTGTAACTGTTTAAGCGTTTCGAGTGTGCTATCAATTTCGTCACGTAAATATAGTCGAATATCTGTTGCGACTTGGTCGTTACGGCTACGTCCAGTATGTAGTTTTTTACCTGTAATACCAATGCGTTTGGTGAGTTCGGCTTCAATGTTCATGTGCACATCTTCAAGGTCAATGCGCCAATTAAATTGTCCTGCTTCAATTTCTGCTTTAATTGTATTTAAGCCATGAATAATGTCATCACGTTCTGCTGTGGTGAGTACACCTACACTTGCAAGCATTGTTGCATGTGCAATAGAGCCTGCAATGTCTTGTTTATAAAAGCGTTGGTCAAATTGAACAGAAGCGGTAAATTCTGCCACAAATGCATCGGTCGCTTCTGTAAAGCGCCCGCCCCACATGCCTGAAGTTTGTTGAGGTGCTACATTTTTTTGGTCTGATGATGTGGTCATGGTCACTCAATGTCGTTAATTGTTGTAGGTAGATAGATATCATAGCAAATGTAAATATCTTAGCCTACATGATGATGTTTAAGTTATTTTAACAGATGCTGCTATAAATCCGAGATCCGTGTATATAAATGCTCAACTTTTTACAGTTTTTCATTTCATTAGATACAAGCATAGGTTTATTCGATGCTGATGATGATAAAACTTCGCAGAAATAGGCTTGCAATTTTCAGTGATCGGGTTAGTTTAGAGCCTAAATTTATTACGCTTTAATACATTATGAAAACCTTAAAAATTGCGACACGTAAAAGTCCACTGGCGTTGTGGCAAGCTGAACATATTAAATCCAGATTGGAGGCATTACATGAGGGATTACGCGTTGAGCTAGTCACGTTTGTAACACAGGGTGATAAAATTTTAGATACGCCATTAGCGAAAATTGGTGGTAAAGGCTTATTTGTTAAAGAATTAGAAAATGCATTACTCGATGGTCGGGCAGACCTTGCAGTACACTCAATGAAAGACGTACCGATGCAATTGCCTGAAGGTTTAGACTTAGCTGTGATTTGTGAACGAGAAGACCCACTGGATGCATTTGTATCAAACAAATATCAAAGCTTTGCAGAATTACCGCATGGTGCAGTGGTTGGTACATCAAGTTTACGCCGTAAAAGCCAGTTATTACATCATCGCCCCGACCTCGTTATTAAAGACTTACGTGGTAATGTCGGTACACGTTTAGGTAAGCTTGATGAAGGCCAGTACGATGCGATTATCTTGGCAAGTGCAGGATTAAAGCGTTTAGAGCTACATGATCGTATCAAGCATACACTAGATGCAAATGTGAGTTTGCCTGCGGTTGGCCAAGGTGCACTGGGCTTAGAGTGCCGTGCCAATGACACAGCAGTTTTAGATTACATTCAACCATTGCGTCATGAAAGTACAGAATTCTGTGTGCGTGCAGAGCGTGCTTTTAATGCGTATTTAGAAGGGGGGTGTCAAATTCCAATCGCGGGCTATGCCACACTAAAGAATGAGCAGATTTTTATGGAAGGCCGTGTAGGTAGTGTTGATGGCCATAAATTACTGAAAGCACAGCAATCTGCGAGTAGTAGTGAGGCGGTGGCTTTGGGTGAGCGACTTGCACAAGACCTGCTAGATTTAGGTGCAGGTGCGTTACTGAGTGCACTGAAACATTAATGTTATTTATTAATACACGGCCACCTGATCGGGCAAAGCCACTGACTCAGCAATTACAACAGTTGGGTCACGAGGTATTGTTATTGCCTTTATTAGAGTTAACCCCCATTGCATTACATGCCACTTTGATTGCTCAGTTTGAGAGGCTGAATCAAGCAGATGTTGTTGTGGTGGTGAGTCCCACAGCTGCGCAGATTGGTATACAGTATCTAAGTGCGTTAAATATCTCTTTGCAAATGTTACCTCAGTGTAAATGGATTGCAGTCGGTGAAAAAACGGCACAGGTTTTGGCACAAGCTGGTATTCAAGCCGACATACCTTGTGTGGAAAACTCAGAAGGTATGTTGCAATTGCCTGTATTACAAAACCCATCAATGCAAATAGTCGCATTTTGGCGTGGGGAAGGTGGTCGTCAGTTTATGATGGAAGAGCTCGCTGCTCATGGTGTTGAAATCTTAAATATGTTGTTATATCAGCGTAGTTTACCCAATAGTAGCGTAGTGCAAGCACAGGTCATGTGTGAGCGTCTGCAAGACAATGGTTTAAATGCCGTATTTGTACCTATGACGAGTGAAGCAAGTTGGAAAAACTGGAAGCGTATTTGTGTACAACATCATGTAGCATTATCACGCTTTATCTATTTACCTTTAGGCCAACGTTTGACGGATATGCTTCACGCAGATTTAGCTGATAAAAAAGCCACAAGCATTTCCCCAATTTCCGACTTAAAGCCTGCTACAATACATGCAGTAATGTTAAAAGGTCACACAAAGTAATGAGTAAAAAATGGCTAGTGGTTGGTACGGCACTACTACTATGGGTTGCAAAACTGACCTATGACCAGCAGCAATACTTAGATCAAATTACAAGTTTACAAAATCAAATCACGAAAGTTAGCCAATCTACAGATAACCTCAATGACCAATTTGTTGCATTGCAACGTCATGGTGTGACCGTAATCCATGACTCAGAAAAATCACCGATGACAAGCCCAGATAGCCTCAACCCCTTGGTTTTGGTCAAGCAACAACTTGACTTGATTCAGTTTGCATTGCAACAACAGCAAAACAGTTATGCCTTGGAGCATGTTCAAGCACTGATTCAAAATCTTGTACATTATGATATTGCGCCTGCATTGAAACAAAACTTACTCGATGCTTTAACGGCAGATCAGCAACATATTACGCAGTATTATCAACAGCAAGAATTGCAAAATAAACAGACCTCTTTTCAATTACAGCAAATTAACCAATATTTAAATGCTTTAATGACTAAAGCGACTGTGGCTGATGATAAAGCAGTAAAAGAAAAAACATGGTTTAGTTTGCAATCTACAGATCAAGCAAAAACTGCAATGATGGGGAGGAGTATTGTTGTGAAAGAAATGCAACTACGCTTACTTCTTGCACAACAGCTTTTTTATCATGGCAAATATCAGGAATATCAAACAAACATAGATGATATGCTCGTGTTAACGCAACAGTCTTCACTTGTGAATCAAAAAGAGTTACAGCATATGTTAGAGCAGGTAAAGCAAATTATTGTACCTAATTTGCCAAAACTACAAGCAACTGCATTGGTTAAATAAGCAAATTACTTTAGAAGGCTGATATGAAAAAAACCATCAAAGCATATCTTGTAGTCGTGGCATTATGCTTATTGCTACTTTGTATTCTTACACAGTTCTTTGGTACAGGTTATGCTTATATCTACTTTGCTGGATGGGAGTTACAAACCAATATGTGGGTGTTGTTTGCCCTTATTTTGATGGTTAGTTTTTGCATGCAGAGCCTTTATATATTTGCTAAAAAGCTATTGGCACGGCGTAAGTTGCAGGCCAAGCAAGCGACTTCTTTTTCAGATCTACATCCATATGAAAAATTAGCCATATTGTGGCTACTTGATGCACAACATGAAAAAGAGTCGGTGGTTAGCCAAATTTTTGCACATTCAGGGGTGCTGAAACAGATTATTGAAGCCAGTTTTTTATATAAACAACAAAACTTTAATGCAGGTCATACAGCACTTGAGCAAGCTCCACCAGATGCTTATGAGCTTAAAGAAATTTTATATATTGATGCTTTGTTAGCGCAAAATGAGCAAGACAAAGCATTTTGGCACTTAGAGGCGTTATCTCAGCATCAACCCAGTGCATGGCTTGCTGATGTCAAACAAGGATACGAACATGCCATTGCAAAGCTTTGGGGTAAGTTTGCGCTAAAATTTCCGTGGGCATATCTCAAAACCACACACTATGGGCATCTAAGCACACAGGACAATACTGCATGGCTCACGGCAATATTAGAGCGTTTTGATTCTAGTGACACATTGCAGCAAGCGGCATTGAAAGAGCGATATGTATCATTAGAAAATACATGTATTGAAGATACTGCTCGAGAAAATAAAATTTTATGGTTAAAAATATTGGCCCGTTGTGAAAATACAGGCCAAGAGCATGAGCGTCTTGCAAATCACTTACTTGATGAGCAGTTTGATCAAGAGGTATGTTTTATGTGGTTTGAACAACACATGTGTGCGATAGAACCTCACTACGTTATGATTGAGCAACAGATTGATACATGGCAACGCCGTTATACAGATGCACCAATATTTAATTTTATGAAATGGTATATCTATCAAGCAACAAAACGCCATGCAGAAGCCAATCAACTATTAACGACCTTTCCTGATAATGTATTAATGAACTACTTGAGAATTAAATCAAAAATTCAGCATGATGAGGTATTAACAGAACAACTGAATCAATTGTTTGAAACTAATACTCACTTTTTGAAAATACATTTATAAATAAAAAGTATCTTAAATAACCCAAAATTTTCTTAAATGAAAAAGAGTTTTTTAATTTCATATAAGAAAGGCAAATAGTAATGGCTTGGATTGATGTGTTCATTTTATTATGTGGTTTTAAATGAATATTTTTCTCTCAGACTGGACTAAAATTGTATTTATTTAATAAAATCATATCGGATAAAGCTAATCATTGTTAAATATTTATGTTTAAATAAACTCATAAATATAGGGGTATATTCAATGCAAGACATTAATGATATGAACGTAGAGCAACTAGAAAGTCTGAAGAAAAAAGCAGACTTACTCATTGAATCTAAAAAAGAGCAATCTATTGCAGATGCATATGAAGAAGTTCTCGCTATTGCTGCATCTGTAGGTTTAACGATAGAACAACTTTTAGATTATGGTTTGCAAAAACGAAAAATAGGTGTGCGTAAACCAGTTGCTCCACGTTATCGTAACCCAGAAAACCCAACAGAAACATGGACAGGCCGTGGTAAAAAACCACGTTGGTTGGTTGCACAGTTGGCTCAAGGTGCAGTGTTAACCGATTTCCTCATCTAATATAGCCTTTTGTTTAATGTATATTTATATAAACACTTTTAAACATCTTTATTTTAAAGGTTGTATGAGTGTTGTCTCAAAGTAAAAAATATACTTCATTGAAAGTGTGAATATTATATAAATATTTGATTTAAAATTCAGTATTTGGCGAAGTGAAGATTCATTTAAAATCATCTAAGCGATGTTTAAATTTTATATCAATAAAAGCATCAATCTCTGCATTGGTGCTTTTATTAAATCATGCTAGTAATCCATGAGATATTCTAGGGGGAGTGTAAGTACGTTGTTTAACACTTAGATAATATGTTGAATTTTTTTGTAGATATAACTAAATACAATTTACTTCAATAAAAATAAATGACCTAAATTAAATAGAAAAATCAGCCCCCACATAAAGACTTGTCGTTTTGCCAACAATTAAATATGCTATGCTCACTGTAATAAATCATGAGTGAGATATTCGCAATGAAATGGAATTTAACGCCGATTTCTACGCAACTACCCGAGCAAAATATACAAATACAGCAAGATGTATTGGTTGGGCGACATGTTGGTTGTGATTTAGTATTACAAGATGCAAAAATTTCTCGTAAGCATGCCGCATTTTATATAAAAGATCATACTTTATGGCTTGAAGACCTACAGTCTTCAAATGGCACATATGTGAATGAGCAAAAAATAGAAGTGCCTACCCAACTGACGGGCGGTGAGAAAATTCAATTTGCAGATCTTGTTTTTCAGTTAGAACAGCTTCAAGAGCAGGTAGTGACAGAAAAGCCTGAACAAGACATCATTGATGAAGCACCAAGTGCTGAGCCCGCTAAAGCCGAGCCACTATCACAACCTAAAGCCACACCAGTAGAAGATACAACGCCTCAACCTGTAAAGAAAAATAACTTGCAAACAATTGTTTTTGCAGTCATTGCTTTTATTGTTGCTGTGGTTGTCTGGGCATTTTTCAAATAATACAGTACACATCATATCTTGCTGTACTATGTCATTTTACCATTCATTAGTTATATGAGAGTTGTATGAAATCAAGTCAAGTTTTTCGATGGCGTTACTCATAACCCTTTTTTTAAATTTTAAGAAATCATCAGAGTACTCGACATGCAAAAAACCACATTTGAAGAATTAGTACAGCAAGGTTTTAATACCATTCCTGTATACCGCCAACGTTTGGCAGATACAGATACACCACTTTCAGTATATGCGCGCCTACAGCAAGATAAGATCCCCTCATACTTATTAGAATCTGTTGAGGGTGGAGAGCGCTGGGCACGTTACTCAATTATAGGCTTAGGTGAATCCACCATATTCTCTTGTAATGCAGGTGTGCTAACGATACAGCACCCAGATGGCACGCAAACAACCCAAGCCAATATTGACCCATTCCAATTTATTCGAGACTTTCAAGCACAGTTTAAAGTGCCAACAGAGCAACACCTACCTGAGCTACCTGCTTTTACAGGGGGCTTGGTGGGTTACTTTGGTTACGATACAGTGCGTTATATCGAACCAAAACTCACCAATATGCCGAGCAATGATCCAATGGACATGCCTGATATTTGGTTGATGCTCTCAAAAACGGTGATCGTATTCGATAATTTAAAAGACACACTCTTTTTAATTACTCATGCAGATGTTCAAGCAGGGGAAGATTATGAATCTGCACAACGTAAACTAGATGATCTAGAAAAAAAGCTAGATACTCCAGTTGCACTGACTGCAAAACCACATACTTTTCCTGTGTTTGAATCTATAACAGGTGAGCAGAACTATAAAGATAGCGTAGAAACAGTCAAAGAATACATACGAGCGGGCGATGTCATGCAGGTTGTGCCGGGGCACCGTATGGTCTCTGATTTTGATGGAAATGCCTTACAAGTCTATCGGGCACTCAGACACTTAAATCCATCACCTTATCTCTTTCTTATACATGGTTATAGTTTGATAGACCATAAACCATTTCAAATTGTTGGCTCATCTCCAGAGATATTGTCGCGCTTGGAAAATGGCGTGGCGACTGTTAGGCCTTTGGCCGGCACACGCCCAAGAGGTAAAACCAAAGCTGAAGATATTGCGTTAGAACAAGAGCTTCTTGCCGATGAAAAAGAAATTGCAGAACACCTCATGCTAATTGACTTAGGCCGTAACGATGTCGGTCGTGTATCAAAAATTGGCAAAGTGCAAGTCACAGATCGTATGGTGGTTGAACGTTACTCCCATGTGATGCACATTGTCTCTAATGTAGAAGGTGAGGTGGAAGAAGGTGTGGATGCACTCGATGTCTTTAAAGCCACTTTTCCTGCGGGGACACTCTCAGGTGCACCTAAAATTAGGGCGATGGAAATTATTGATGAAGTCGAGCCTGTAAAGCGTGGCATTTTTGGTGGGGCAGTGGGTTATTTGGGTTGGCATGGCGAAATGGACATGTCGATTGCTATTCGAACCTGTGTTATTCGCAATAATAAAGTATTTGTACAAGCAGGTGCGGGACTTGTTGCAGACTCAAACCCAGATGCAGAGTGGAATGAAACCCAAATAAAAGCTCGCGCAGTGATCAAAGCGGTTGAATTATCATCAACTGGACTGATTTTATAAGTTTTTTTCAAAAAAACTTTAAAAAGCACTTGCATGATCTAAAAGTTTTGCTAAACTGCACACCGTTCCGATACAAAACGTATCAAACAAAATAAAACGCCGACATAGCTCAGTTGGTAGAGCAACTGACTTGTAATCAGTAGGTCCTCAGTTCGAATCCGAGTGTCGGCACCAGTTTTAGTTTGTTTCCAGTCGGAACGGCACTGCCAAGTTAAGTGCGATATGGTGAGATTCCCGAGCGGTCAAAGGGGGCGGACTGTAACTCCGCTACGAAAGTTTCGAAGGTTCGAATCCTTCTCTCACCACCAAATTTACTTCGAATGAAGTGGTAGTATACCAGATGCGGGAGTAGCTCAGTTGGTAGAGCGGTAGCCTTCCAAGCTGCATGTCGCGAGTTCGAACCTCGTCTCCCGCTCCATCGAAGGCTATCGCTCTTATAGCTCAGTGGTAGAGCACTCCCTTGGTAAGGGAGAGGTCTCGAGTTCAAATCTCGATAAGAGCTCCAGATACATACAGTTTAGTGGTTTTAACCACAACGCATCAAAAAAGCAGGCTTATTAGTCTGCTTTTAAAGTATTGGGTGTTTGTATTTTTTAAGCAAGTATGTCGATGTGCTGACAATCATCAGCGTTTTGTTCGATGTGAATGAGGAAGATCATCATGGCTAAGGCTAAGTTTGAACGTAATAAGCCACACGTAAACGTGGGAACAATTGGTCACGTTGACCATGGTAAAACAACGCTAACTGCTGCAATTGCAACAATCTGTGCAAAAGTGTACGGTGGTGAAGCTAAAGACTACGCAGCAATCGACTCTGCACCAGAAGAAAAAGCACGTGGTATTACAA
>NZ_VTDO01000005.1 GCF_015627125.1 Acinetobacter rathckeae
CATTAGGTGTTAGCTATAAATTTTAAACGTTAGCTTGAAAAAACAGCTTTATACGGTGGGTATGAAGCTGTTTTTTTATGCGTGTAAAAAGACAACGAGACATAAAAATAAAAAATACACTTGAAATTTTTTTCAGTTACACCATTGATAAAAGCATCTTTACAATAAATCAGATCATTGAGGAAAGATGATGAGCGATCAAAACTCTTCACAAAAACATAGTTTTCAAGCCGAAGTGGCACAGTTACTCCATTTAGTAACACATGCGTTATATTCTAACCCTGAAATTTTTTTAAGAGAGTTGGTGTCTAACGCCTCAGATGCGTGTGATAAGTTACGTTTTGAAAGTATCAATCACCCAGATTTTTATGAAAATGACCCAGATTTACATGTTCGTATTGCTTTAGATGAAGCCAATAAAACCATTACCATTTCAGACAACGGGATTGGTTTAAGTGAACAAGAGGCAATTGAAAACCTAGGTACAATTGCAAAATCTGGCACTAAAGACTTTATGTCTAAGCTAACGGGAGATCAGAAGTCAGATGCACAACTGATTGGTCAGTTTGGTGTAGGCTTTTACTCAGGTTTTATTGTGGCAGATCAAATTGTGGTTGAGTCACGCCGTGCAGGTGCTTCACATGATGAAGCGGTACGTTGGACAAGTGGTGGTACAGGTGATTTTGTTGTTGAAAAAATCAACAAGACTTCACGTGGAACAGACATCATTTTACATTTACGTGAAGATGCTTTGGACTACTTACAATCATATAAAGTAAAACAGATTGTTAATAAATACTCAGACCATATTAGCCTACCTATTCAAATGCAAAAAGAAGTATGGCAAGAAGAGGAGGTCGCTGAAGGTGAAACACCAAAAGGCGGTCAAATGGTTAAAACAGATGAGTGGGAAGCCATTAACTCAGCCAGTGCTTTATGGACACGCAGTAAAAACGATGTGACTGATGAGCAATATGTTGAGTTTTATAAAAACTTAACCCATGCATTTGATGAGCCATTGGTATGGTCGCATAACCGTGTAGAAGGGAATACTGAATATACGCAGTTATTGTATATTCCAAGTAAAGCACCACATGATATTTTTACGCGTGAAGCAAAAGCAGGCATTAAGCTGTATGTGAAACGTGTGTTTATTATGGACGATGCCGACAACCTGATTCCAAACTACTTGCGTTTTGTGCAAGGGGTTGTAGACAGTGCAGACCTACCACTGAATGTCAGCCGTGAGTTGTTGCAAGAAAGTCGTGATGTGAAGCTGATTCGAGAAGGTAATGCTCGCCGTGTTTTAACACTGATTGATGGTTTGGCAAAATCTGAAGATGAAAAAGACCAAGAAAAGTTCAAGCAATTCTATGCTGAATTTGGTTCAGTGCTGAAAGAAGGCCTAGGTGAAGATACGGGTAACCGTGACCGTATTTTAAAAATACTACGTTTTGCTACATCAACCAATGATGAAGTGACAACGTCACTTGCAGATTACAAAGCACGTATGAAAGAAGGGCAAAAAGCCATTTACTACGTGACAGCAGACAGCTTATCTGCGGCTAAAAACTCGCCACAACTTGAATTGTTCAAGAAAAAAGGCATTGAAGTATTATTGATGGCTGACCGTGTAGATGAATGGGCAATGAATTTTGTACATGAATTTGACGGCGTGGCCATGCAAAGTATTGCTAAAGGTGCAGTTGACTTAGGTGACTTACAAGATGCTGAAGAGAAAAAAGCCCTTGAGCAAGCCCAAGAGCAATTTAAACCTGTGGTAGATAAACTCACAGAAGCATTAAAAGACAAAACTAAAGATGTACGTGTAACCACCCGTTTGGTCGATTCACCTGCATGTTTAGTGACCAATGAAGGTGAGTTGTCACCACAGTTGGCACGTATGCTGAAACAAGCAGGTCAAGCTGTACCTGACATGAAGCCAACGCTTGAAATTAATCCTGAGCACCCATTGGTGAAAAAATTGGAGCAAACAGGGCAATTTGATGACCTAGCAAATGTCATCTTTGATCAGGCGGTAATTGCTGAAGGTGGTTTACCAGAAGATCCAGCGGCCTATGTAAAACGTATTAATAGCCTATTGGTGAAGTAAGAACAAAGGTTTGTACCAAAAGGCTTATTTATAAGCCTTTTGGTATTTTAAAAAATCGCTTCAAGTTGCAAGCTAACATTGAAGTTATAACCATCACTAGAGGTGGTGTCTTTATAATAAGAAATATCATTGTCCAAATATAACCACGTACGCCATAAGGGCAAACGCCAGCCTAAATAAGGCCCCCAGCTTTGTAGTTCGACTTCTTTTTTGTCTTTATTATATAAGCCACTGGTATATAAACCATAGGTTAGCTGATAGTCTAACCATAGTTTCTTTTTCATAAATAATTTGTCACTCCAGTTGTATTGTGACTCGTAGGTTTTAATGACAGACAACTGATTAGACATCAGGTCAGAGCTAGTACTTTTTTGTGAGAAATTAAAGTCTGTTTCAGAGTAGTTTTTGCTTTGTGCACCATAGCGAAAGGTTTGGCTGGTATCTAAATTCCAATTTGCAAATAACGGCCAGCTTTTGGCTGCACTCACTTGTACATACACATCTGAGGTAGAGTTAGATCCTAGGTCTAGGTTACTTTGAAACGGTAAAACCTTAGATACATCTTGTAGTATTTGACCAATCCATAACTTTTCTTTGGCTTTAGTCGCTTTTTTTGTGCTGGTTTTTTTCTTTGTTGTACCAAGTGTACGTACTTTATGATGTGCTTTCTCATTTTTTTTGAGGCGTGTGGCTAAAGAGTCTTGGCGAAATACGGCCATGAGTTCATTCGCAAACTCGGGTGAATATGGGTCAAAACCTAAAACATATTCTGGAGTCACAGGCGGTGGCGGTAGGGTGGGCTCTTGTACCTGCTTGGGTTTGTGTACATGGTGTTTTTTTCTGTGGCTGGTAGAATTTTGGTTGAAAGGAAGCCTTGCCCATGTTTTTGCACTTAAAAAAACGGGCATTGTATACAGTGTACACCCCAAAATACATGGAATAATCAGCACACCACAGGTGTTATTGTATAATTGAGCCACAGTGATTCTTTAAAAAATATTTGTACATGATTTTCTACGACACACTTAAAATAAACTGAAAATATACGGTGTTTAATTCTGACCCGAATGCTAGCAATGACATTATATGAGCATAATAGTAAAGTTTGATGTCACTGTTTGATGATTTATGCGGTCACGAACTTATGCTTAATCGTTTTGCTTCATTAAACCCTTGTTAAATGATCATTTTAATCAAAATGCTCGTACCAATGAGGGTAATAATACCACCTGATATATGTGAGATACGTTGCAGATTATGTTGTGAAAGTTTCTGAATTTTACCGGCCAAAAGAGCATATAGGCTCATAATCAAAAGGTCACAGACCACCCAACCAATGATTAATAGACTTGATGCGACAGTAAAGCTGATAGTGTTATCAAGAAACTGGGGCATGAAAAGTAAAAAGAACAAAATGTCTTTGGGGTTGCTTATTCCAACGAAAAAAGCATCTTTAAAAAATTTAAAACCTGTCACTTGTGATGGTTGAAGTAGGGCGTGGGCAGTAAAATTTTTACTGTGTTTTATGGTGCTTATACCTAAATATATGAGATAAATTGCACCAATAATAGAAAGAAATTGCAAGAGATGTGGCGTCAGAATTATTTGTAAGCCAATGCTTGAAATGAGCATGAGTAGTAGAGCTGCAGTTGCACTACCCAGTGCATTAAATAGCGAAGCTTTTTTTCCATAGGCAATGGAATGTTGCACCATTAACAGTGAGTTCGGCCCAGGTGTAATAATAATGGCACAAATGGTGGCTAGATAAGAGCAGTATAATAACCAGTTGATGTCTAGCATGTTGTTTACCTATGGTTTTTATAATTCTAAATTAACGCTTATCAGAGATAAGAATATAGTTGAAAAATCAGGTGGCTAGAGATATTTATGGAATTTTAACACAACTCTAAGCCCTAGCGACTATGCATGATATTACCGCTTTATTTTGTACAGACGATGATTTTTTATAAAATTTGAATCAAACGATTGGCATTTTTAAAACAAAATAAATATCTCAAGTATATAAAACAGCCAAAACTCAGTCTATACAGGTGCTAGATATGTTTACTAAAACTTGAAAGAAAAATTGAAGTTATAAAGTATTGATTTAGTAAATAATCATCGCAAAAATATGATAGCTATTCAATTAACTAAGATAGATCAAACTATTTAAAATAAAGAAATAAGGTTGAGTCTTTATGTGCGTATCAGGTTTGTCATGTTAATAAGCAAACTAATCAAATAGTGGGTTATTCGGTGATGTAAATTATTCTGTTTTTTTAATACATTTAATTGAAATAAGATGAAAGACTGATAATATTTTTAATGAAAATCATTATTGTTTACTCTAGAATCTTACTGAGACTACCATATGTCTAAATTTATTGATATACATAAAGAAATCATAAATTGTTCAAATGGGCTTTATATAGATACTATTTCCCAACTACCAAACCATCAACTCAATCTATTTAACCCATCGGAAGGTCAAGGTTTTACAGAATTGTATGATTTTAATCGTTTGTGCATTGGTAAAGGAAAATATTGGTTAAGAAGACCACTTCAAATGACTGGGAATCGACATTTATTCTCTTTTGGTATCACTTTATTACTTTCAGGTACGCACTACATTAAAAATAGTGATCTTAATCAAGAGTATATTATAGAGTCTCCAAAAATTATATTACGCCGAGGAATCCTTGGGAAACAAACCATTTATCTACAAGCAAATCAAGAAATGTCTTTGCTTACACTTGATTTTGATCAAGATTTATTGGAAAAATTAACACCTCCAGAAGATGCAAGTAACTTTTTTATTCAATTTTTCTTAAATAGTCATTCACCTGCAATACATATACTTGAAATACCCAATAAAGATATACAGCATCACGCTCAATACTTACTCAATTTGCCAACGGCAAAAACTGTATTAGACTTACTTCACTTAGAAGGAGCAACTTTAGAGCTAATTAGTTTGTTGTTAAAAAACAAGCAATATCAGCACCAAGCTCTTTTACCAATTAAACGAGCAATTGAGATTTTAGATGCACAATTTTATAAAAAAATTACTATTCGTGATTTAGCAAAACAAGTTGGTATAAATGAATGTTACTTAAAACAGTTCTTTAAAGAAACGACAGGTTATACCATTGGTGAATACCTCCTCAAAGCACGAATGAGATGTGCTCAATCATTGCTTAAAGAAGGGTTTTCTCTTGAATATGTCGCTATACAAACAGGGTATAGCAGTGCTCAGTATTTAAAACGTGTATTTATGAATTTTTATCACTATGAACCATAAATAATCTTAGATTAATCGCCAGTAGCCTTTAATGTGGTTGTTTTTACTCAATAGATTACGTTGATTACGCAAATAATGTCTAACTTGCTTAGCCGATGTATTTTCTAAAGCCCCCCAAACGTTGTCTATTTTTTCAATATAACTTAAATATTCAATGGCTTGTGTACCTTGTTGTAAGGCATCACAATTTATATGTTTTACAACAGTATTTTGTGGAAATGAGTAACCTTCAAAATAGCGTAAGTCTTCTGTATCGTTACACAGCAAAATAACTATGGGTGATTGAGGGTTCTTCCAGAAATCTAAAATACCCGCTAAAGCAGGATAAGCTGTTTCATCTGCAATTAAGATGGCTTGCCCTTCATGTAAGTGTTCGTGCTTATCATCAGTTTCTGTACGGCTCGCCACGATTGAGCCAATCTGTAACTGCTCTACCCATTGGCTACCGGCACTATGACCATGCGTGAAAATATCAATGTAGCCTTGTTGACTACCAAAAGACTGACGTAATGTATAAAGACGAATATCTCTATTCATGGTTTCAAGCAATTTTTGGCGTTTTTGGCTTGATAAATGCTTCATAACCCACAAAAAGCCACGATCAAATGTATTTTTAATCAGTCCACTTTTATTCGATTTTTTAACTTTAATGGGTTGTGACTTTTCTAAAACTTTTAAGATTAAACCATAGGCATAGCCTGCATAATACTCAGGAAGTGGTCTTTGGCTTTCGATGGTTAGCCTCGTCATATTTTTAGTGATTTGTTTTTTTTCAATCACTTCAAAGTATTGCTTTGTATTATTTGTAAATTCAATTTTTTGTTTAACAAATGAATTGTATGCCAAATATAAAATTTGCTCTTCTAAGTCACCTTGTAATTCAAAGTCTACAAATAATTTATTGAACGCTGAATGCTCACGTACCTGTAACAATATACCTTCTTCAAAAATATCAATGATATGTGCTTCAGAGATTTCCATATTCTTTCCATAACTTTGCGCAATCATTAATAACTCTTTAGTGTGATCTTGGTTCACATGATCCATAACATCAAGTTTTCGATCTTGCTCTTGAATAGTGGTGTAATTCTTCATAATAAGCTCAGTGATTTTCTAAAGGAGTATCAGGCAAAAATTTCCATGTCAGTGCAGTGACAATCAGTGCGCAAGCAAATGTTGAAAAGACAACAGCGGTATAACCAATATGCTGTGCTAATGCCAAGCCAAGTGCTGAATAAGCAAACCCCATAAATACAACTAAACTAAACTGTAAGCTAAAGAAAGTTGCTTTTGCTGGCATGAGAGATGCCCTGTCCATAATTAATGTAGATAGGGCAGACATCAAGCCAGGGTTGGCAATGAAATAAGCGAAAATAGCACTGTAAACCATTACTTTATGGGTATAGCCCAAAGTCAGTGGAATAAATAAAAGAAGTGCACTTGCCTGTAGTAAGGTCAATACAATCAGTGCAAACTTACGGCGTAGTTTATTAATGAGAAAACTTGCTAAAAATGCTGAGAATATACCCACAATCGAACCAAATATCTTAGTTGCAAATCCAATATCTGTAAGTGACCATTTTGCATCAACCAATAAAGGGTTAAGCATTCCAAATACTGCTGTAAAACCGATTGGATAAATAAATAATAAACAGAACCAAGTTTTATGTTGTTTTATAAAAACTTTAATTTGCTGTGCAAGACTTTTAAATTGTTCTGAAACATTTTTATGTGGATTTTCATAAATACTTTCAGGTTCCTTATAAAAGAAAATTTGTACATTTGAAATCGCAGTTAAAAATGCCAAGATCCATAGTGCACCTTGCCAATGTAGCCAAGGGTATAAAATAAGAAGTAATCCACCACCAATAATATTCCCCATTAAATTGCTTGAATATTGAATGCTGTTTGCAAACTGTCTTTCAGAAGCAATAAATATTTTACATGCCAATGCATCAACTGCTACATCTTGTACACTCATAAAAAATGTATAAATAATAAACAGTGTTAAAATTGTAGAAAAATGTCGTTGTATATCTAAGAAGCCACAAATAAACAGTAAGGTAGTCATCATAAATTGGGCTAAGAGCAACCAAGATCGATATTGGCCTTGAAAGTAGACTCTAAAGCTATCAACTAACGGGGCATATAACACCTTTCCTAATAACGGCAATGCTACTAAATTAATTAAAGCAAGTTTATCTAAAGCAATACCGCTTTGCCTGAGTATGGCGAATGTTGCTGAAATAATAAAGGTAATGCCAATGTATTGTGTTGTATATACACTAATAAGTAATGGCCATGGTTTTTTATCATGATTCATGTGCAACATTCCGAAGCCAAAAATTAATTAAAAGTTAAATGACATAGACAGTTTGAGTGTACGTGGTGAACCTTCAGAGAGGTAATATCCAGCATAAACACCAGTCCAATAACTTTTATTCATTACATTCTCTACGCCACCAATAAACGTGGTTTTATGTCCAGAAATAGATGTAATATAGCGGGCGCCTAGATCCCAACGAAACCAACTTGGAATCTGTTTTGTGTTTGCTGTATCTACATACTCACTGCCGGTATAAATCGTGTTGGTGGTCAAGGTTAATCCTTGTAATTGTGCAATATCCCACTCTAAGCCAAGATTGGATTGCCAATGTGGCACACCATAAGCTCTATTTCCGTTATAGGCATCAGATGCAGTTTTCGTGGTAATCGCATCTATATAACTTATGCCACCGAGTAAGCGTACATCTGTTGTGATATTGCCCGCAGTCGTCCACTCTATACCACGATTACGCTGTTCACCATCTGCGTTATAGCTATTACTCGATTTATCATAGATCATGCTTGGTTTATTAATTTGATAAAGACTTAATGTATTTCTAAAGGCTCCATGTTCCCATTTTGTGCCAAGTTCATACTGCTTGGTTTTATAAGGTGCAAAAACTTGGCCATAGTTTGTAGCAGTTGTTACTGTAACTTGATCACCTTGGCTTAGGCCTTCGATATAGTTACCATATAGAGAAATAGAGTTATTCCAAGGCTTAATCACGAATCCTATTGCTGGTGTTACTGCACTCTTTTTATAAGATGTTGTTCCTGTAATCGCTGTTCCACTATTTGTCCAACTCTGGCTTTTTACATTTTGGAAACGCGTTCCAAGTAGCAGTTGATACTTGTCATCGACAAAAGAAAGATTATCGGCAAGTGCAACACTCGACAATGTAATTTCTTTAGTTTTTGGTACGAAAGTTGGATCATTTGGAAACAAATTATTATTGGTTGGTGCGTAGATATTTGACTTCCATGACAATGTACTGTAACCCGAGTCTGTATTTTGTTTTTCTACATTTCCGCTTAATACAAGATTATGATCAATAACGCCAGTTTTAAACTGCCCACGTAGACCCAGCTCTCCTGAAGTCGTATGTGTAATATTCGTGATATTACGTCCAATCGCAATACAACCACCATCTGTACTGTTTACAGTACATAGTGCATTATTTGCAATTGCGCCATGTGACTCTTGCTCTTTGGTGCCACTACTGATATACGCTGTCCAATTTGGTACAAAATCATATTCCGCATGTCCAATAATGGCTTTTGTTTCACTACTTGCGTATGCACTCTGCATAATATTCGTAGAAGCTTTTGGTGCTTTCAAAATAGAAGAGGTTGTAAAATACGCCATTAATGGCATACCGCCTTCATATTTTTCTTTAATATAATATGCATCTAATGATGTTCTTAACCGATCTCCACGATAATCCAATGCAATGGATCCAAGTGTTCGGTCTTCAGTTTGTCCATCAAGCGTTGTATCTCCATGACCTTTCACTGCATTTACACGAACACCAAACTTATTACCTTCACCAAAGCGATGTCCAACATCTAAATGTCCATCAATATTTGATTTTGATGTATAGCTTGTTGTAAAGCGTGTCATAGGTTCGTCTGTTGCACGTTTAGGTACTAAATTGACTGTACCACCGACACTTCCGCCAAGAGACATACCATAAAGCATCGCACTTGTTCCACGCAATACTTCTACACGCTCTAAAAACTCCGTTGGTGTACGATTATGTGGGCTTAAACCATACAGGCCATTCCATGCAAATTCTTCAGTTGTGACATTTAAACCACGAATATTAAAATACTCACCTAAACTATTCCCCCCAAAGTAATTGCGTACAGAGGGTTCATTTGCCAATGCTTCTGCGACACTTTTTGCTTGATGATCTTCTATGTATTTTGCTGTATAGCTCGCTGTACTAAATGGGGTGTTAAGTGTATCTTTATTACCCAACATACCAATTTGACTCTGACGACTCACTTGCCCAGCTGAAATTGTATTTTTCGATTCTTTGCTTGCTTCAACAGTAATTACGGGTAGATTGCTATAATTTTCTTGTTTTGCCTGTGCCACTTGAGACAACATGATGCAAGTGATACTAAGCCCCAATACAGATAATTTTAATTTAAAACCTAACATGTTATTCATTTTGCGCCTTGTTATTATTCAAGCATAAAAAGTTACGCAATATTACTAATAATCATTCTCAATGAATAGGAGTGATCGGGAGTAATTTATAAAAATAGGTAAAGTTATTGAAATTTATAGTTTTAATGATAGGGTTGATTGGGTATTTATCTTATTAAAAAAAGGGGTGACTCTGAAAGCCACCCCCTAAAATTATTTTGCCTCAGTGGGTGTGTCATCTGCATTGGCTTGGTCGTGACGCACTTTAGTGATCACATCTTGCAAGACTTGTGCAGGCTGTGCACCTGCTAAAGCCACACGTTGGTCAAATACAAAAAATGGTACAGCTGTTACTTTGAGTTTATCTCGTGCTAATTCTTCATCATATTTTACAAAATCGGCAAAGGCATTAGAGTCTAAAACATCTTCTACTTCGCCATGTTCTAGGCCAATACGAGAGGCAATTTCATCCAGTACTTCACGCTCACCAATGGCAAGGCCTTCGGTCATATAGGCTTTAAAAAAGGCTTCTTGTGCTTCTGAACCTAGATTTTTACTTTGTGCCATATGAATAAGACGATGCGCATTAAAGCTGTTGCCTGAGTTGGCTTTTTGCCATTGAAAATCAATGCCTTCTTCAGCAGCCATTTCTGCAATTTTGCGTTGCATGTCTTCAACATCTTCTACACTGCGTTGGTATTTAACTGCTAAACGCTCGGTGTTAGACGATTGATGTGATGTGGGTGCATCTGGGTCGAGTTGGAAACTGTGCCAGTAAATTTCTAATGGTTCTTGCATTTCACTTGCAACGCGTTCTAAGCGTTTTTTTGCAATATAACAAAATGGACATACGACATCTGACCAAATATCTACACGCATCTTTTTTTCCCGAAAATATTAAATTGACCGTTGTATACATGGAGGTAAAGTATTAAAAGGCAAGGTAAGAAACTTAGCCCAAGCCCATAATATGTACACCTCGTTATATTCTTTCGATGATTGTACACATCCCCTGACCTAAAGGCATGGCTAAATTGGCTAAACCAAACTGATGGTCTTGCTGTTCCATACCGTGTAGCAGTGAGGTGAGCAGATGTAGCCCTGTTGCACCACTGGCATCACCGAAAGCAATGGCACCACCGTAGGGGTTAATGGACTGTTGTTGCTCTGACAGTTGTAAAGCCTGCACCGTGGCAAGGTATTGGCTGGCAGAAGCTTCATGTATTTCAAAATGCTGTATGTCTTGGGTGCTTAGATTGGCTCGTTTTAATGCTTTTTGTGTGGCAGGTACAGCTGCAAATGGGGCAATCGCAGGGTCACAACTCGCCACGGCATTGGCTCGAATCACGGCACGTGCTTTTAAGCCACATTGCTTTGCGTAGTGGTGTGACATGACTAACATGGCAGAAGCACCACTTGCAGGCACAGTACTGTTGCCTAATGTAAGACTTGCATTTGGCAAGTGAGACAGTGTTGTATGTTGTTTTAAGTCGAGTAGTGATGGGTCTGCATCAACGGTTGTATCTTCGATACATAACATCGCTGAACCGTCATTGGCTTGACCCTCTAAAGCAATGATCTGTGATTTTAGTAAGCCTCTTTGCTGTGCAAGTTGTGCTTTTTGCCGTGAAGCAAAGGCCATTTGGTCTTGTTGTTCTCGGCTAATCTCATACATATTTGCCAAGACATCATGGCTATACGCACTGTGCTGTGCCATAGATGGGTAATATTTACTGGCTTCAGTCGATGCCTGTGCGGTGGTTAATGGCGTGATATGCTCTAGACCTGCCAGTACAAATACATCGGCTTGTGCTGCCATAATATGTGCAGTGGCATGATGCAACGCCTGCATGGATGAACCTGTTAATGCATTAATGCTATGGGCGTTAATCTGTGTGGGGAGTTGGGCCAATAAGCCAACACGCCGTGCAATATTTTGGCTTTGTTGTTGTTCTTGGTGCGCACAACCGAGCATCAATGCATCTATATCGTTCAGGTCAAAGCGATGGCGTTGTAAAAGTCCAGTCACAACTCGTGCAGCCAATTGCTCGGGTTGTAGGTGTTGAAATTGTCCCTGATATACAGGTGTCATGGCACTACGGGCACAATCTACAATAACGATATCGTGTGGTTTGATTTTCGACATGTTAAACCACTCCCTGCGTATAAAATAATTGCTGTGTTGATAGTCTATGTTGAATCTCGGCCGGTGCGTGGTAGCTCTCACCTAAGTGAGCATAGCGGTTGCATAAAGCAATATATTGTTCTAAACCAATGTGTTGTATGTAATAGCACGGCCCGACATAGATGTCTGGAAAGCCAAAACCATGTACTAAAGCAAGATCTGCTTGTTGAGCATTTTTGATG
The DNA here is from genome assembly GCF_015627125.1 of Acinetobacter rathckeae. Classification (GTDB taxonomy): domain Bacteria; phylum Pseudomonadota; class Gammaproteobacteria; order Pseudomonadales; family Moraxellaceae; genus Acinetobacter; species Acinetobacter rathckeae. The sequence goes on from NZ_VTDO01000005.1 coordinate 12,262, forward strand.
ATGCCTTGAGTGATTGCATGGAGTGTGGCATTACATAATGTAATTAAAACACGGTCAATAATGTATTCATTTTCAACCACATGAAAAGGTTGCTCGCCATACAATACATCATATACGGTATGGTTAGTTTGGGCTTTTTGGGCACTATTGTCGTAACGGTAAAAGCCAAACCCGTGTACTTTACCTAAATGCCCTTGCTCAACAAGGTGTTGAATCGGTTTAGGAATAATGGCTTGTTTGCCACGTACATTTTTTTCGACAGCAACATATTGTTTTAAACCAACACGGTCAATCAGTGCCGCAGGGCCTTCTAAAAAGCCAAATTCTTGTAGGGCGTGATCAATACAAGCAAAGTCGATGCCTTCATGGATCAGATCAGACAGTATAGTGATATACGCCGTTAAAATATGCTGACTAAATAAACCCATTTGAGGGCTAACTAAAATAGGCATTTGACCGAGTTGTTGTAAATGGCTAGAAACTTGAGTGAGTGTATCTTGGCTCACTTTGGTATGTGTAACTAACTCAACCAATGGTGTGTGGTGTGGGCTTGTAAATTGATGCATCACCAGTACGTGCTCGGGTTGGTCAAGTTGTTCCGCCAATGTTTGTGCTGAAAGTATTGGACTGTTGACTAATACCACAGAGTTTTTTGCCACTTGGGTTTGTATGTCTTTTAAGCGAGCCACTTTGGTATTTAAGTTTTCTGCCACGAGATCAAAGACATACTCAATGTTAGGGTTAAGTGGGGTGTAGCGAGTATATATAGTTTGACCAGACCGATCTGATGTTATATGGGCTTTTTCAAGGGCTTGCTCAAATGTACTGTGGTTAAAGTCTTGCCCTGTGTCTTCAACATAGACTTGTAACCCTTGTTTAAGAAGATGACCAAGCCATGGTTGATAGCTGTTGACCACACAAGCCACGGTGTGTAGCGCTTCTGATTGATGTTGCTGTGTGAGGTATTGTGAACAATATTGTGTGGTTAATGCTTGGGCTTGCCATGTGTTGTTTATTTTTAGGTAAGCCTGTTGCTCAAGCTGTTGTGCCTCTGAGCGTGTTAAATTGACGGACTGCTCTAATGTGTCGAGTAAAATTTTGTAGGCAGGGTAATGTGCCAATGGCTTTTGTTGGTAGGTCTGTGCTCGTGCCTGATCAAAAATCATAAATTGAGCAATACTGCTCAGTTGAATAGGCTGTGTTTTGTCGAATGGTTTAGGTTGTTGCTGTTTTAATTGTAGATACAGCACTGCACTGTTGAGGGTATCATCTGTCGTGATTTGGGCATCTGCAAGCCCTAAATGAAGTAGCTTCGTGGCAGTGTATGGGCTGTGCTGTTGTAAAGCATCAAGGGCAGGTTCAAGGCCAATCAGTCGAGGCAGGCGAACGCTTGCACCCAAATTCAGGCTTTGTCCAAAGCTTGGTGCTGCTAAAAATAGTTGTGCTTGATGAGTGCAGATGCGGTAATCACTACATAGAGCAATTTCAGCGGCAGGGCCAAATACCTGTTGTTCAATCAAAGCCACCGTTGGAAAGCTATAGTCTTCTATACGGTTAAGCTGCGTCTGAAAATGGGTTAAATGCTCTTCGCTACAGGGTGTTTGTAATTGTTGTTGATAGTACTGACACAAGGTTGAAAATGAGCAGTGTAAGTCTAAAAGCAGTAACCCTGAAATATGGCGTTCGTTGTCTAAACAATTTAAAGCGTTGTCTAAATCATTAAAAAAGTCGCTGTGAAAAAGCGTTGTATTATCCTGTGGCACTTTAAAACGTAGTGCTGCAATATCCTGTTCTAATCGTTGTATGCTTATCGCAGGGCCATTATAAATCATGCCCTAATCTCCTTATGTGTGTATGAGTATGACCACATGCCCATGTGATAGGTGTTAAAGGGTGTTATTTTAAAATAACTGAACCTTTACGTTTTGTCTGTATGTTGTGGGTTTAAAATCTAAAATTTATGCTCGTGACTATTTTAGTGTAAATTAACAAGATTGTGTTGGGACAAATTGCATTTAACGAAAGTCATGGTTTTTTTATGCTGTAAGCCTTGAAAATATGCACGCATACATTACATAAGACAAGTTGGTTGGCAAAAGAAGGCATGGCGTGAACCCAAATACCAGTGTACATATTCAAAAAATACTTCATCACATGACGCAATTGCCGGGTGTGTATAAAATGCTGGGTGAGCAGGGCGAGCTGTTGTATGTGGGTAAAGCCAAAAACTTAAAAAACAGGGTGTCTAACTATTTTGTTAAAACCATCGACCACCCAAAAACCAAAGCATTGGTGGCTCGGATTCATGACATAGAAACCATGATTGTGCGTTCTGAAACAGAAGCATTGTTGTTAGAACAAAACCTAATTAAGTTACACCGCCCACCATATAATATTTTGCTCAGAGATGATAAGTCATACGTTTATATTTATGTCTCGGCAGATCAGCCCTATCCACGCATTGCCAGTGGGCGAGGCAAAGGACGACATCAAGCAGGACGGTTTTTTGGCCCATATCCAAGTGCATATGCCGCCAAAGATATGCTACTGACCTTACAAAAATTATTTAACGTACGGCAGTGTGAAAATAGCTATTTTGCTCAGCGTAAACGACCGTGTTTGCAGTATCAAATTAAACGCTGTACCGCACCGTGTGTGGGTTTGGTGTCACCTGAAAGTTATAAACAAGATGTTGATAATTCCATACAGTTTTTACAAGGCAATACCAAAGCCTTAAATCAGGAACTGATTGAAAATATGGAGCAAGCCGCAGAAAAACTTGAGTTTGAAAAAGCAGTGTTTTATAGAGATCGTTTGAGTTTATTACGTGAAGTCTCTGCACAGCAAGCGGTGTATAAAGTCAAAGGCGAGGCCGATATTTTAGCCATAGCACATCTTGCAGGGGTCACCTGCGTACAAATTATGCATGTACGAAATGGGCGTATGTTGGGTGGTAAGAGCTATTTTCCAGATATGCTAAGTGATGATCTTGGTCAAATGCTCAGTGACTTTATGGCGAACTTTTATTTTCAGGTTGCCGATGAAGTCCCACAAGAGTTAATTATTAACCAAGCCTTGCCTGACCAAGCACAGCTTGAACAAGCCCTTTCGCAAAGTTTAGAAAAACGTATACATATTAAATCGAGTGTAAGAGAAACGCGTGCCGAATGGTTACAACTGGCACAAATGAATGTCGAACATGCCATTAAAGGACAGCTCAGTAATCATTTAGAGTTACATGAGCGATTTCATCAGTTACAGCAGTTACTTGGGCGTAGTGTAGACCGTATAGAGTGTTTTGATATTAGTCATACCATGGGTGAGGCCACGGTGGCATCTTGTGTGGTATTTGACCAAGGCGGTATGCGGAAGCGAGATTATCGACAGTTTGATATTGAAGATATACAAGCAGGGGATGATTATGCTGCCATGCGTCAAGCACTGACTCGCCGTTACAAAAAAGCCATGTTACCTGATTTATTACTTATCGATGGGGGTAAAGGGCAACTCCATATGGCAATGGAAGTGATGCAAGAGCTGAATTTAGATGCATTTATGGTGGGGGTGTCTAAGGGCGAAGGGCGTAAACCAGGTTTAGAGACACTACACTTTACCCATGGTGAAAAAATACAGTTACCCGAAGACAGCAAAGCCTTGCACTTAATACAACAGGTACGTGATGAAGCGCATCGCTTTGCCATAACCAAACACCGTGCCAAGAGAGATAAACGCCGTGCGGGGTCTGTGCTTGAAGTGATACCCGGTTTGGGTCAAAAACGTCGCCGTGATTTGCTAACCCATTTTGGCGGTATGCAAGGGGTATTAAAAGCCTCTGAAAAAGAGCTAACTGGGGTATCTGGCATTGGATCTGCAATGGCTCGTACCATTTATAAGGTGTTACATGAGTAACGCATAGGCAAAGATTGACGAAGGGAGCAATACTTGACAAATTCGCTCGATTTTCATGGTCGACAGTGTTGCCGATTTCGTATAAAGTGGCATCATATTTAGATACAATTTATTTAATCTAATGAGATTGCACACACAATCGGCAAAGCAAGGTGGCGAGTAGATCATGAGTACAGGGCAGATCCTGAATATTCCAAATGTGTTGACCATCGCAAGGATTGCATTAATCCCCGTTTTTTTACTGATTGCGTATTGGCCACCTGTGATTGGTGTGCATGGTAGTGAACATAGCATTGTTTTTCGTCATGCATTACTCACCTCTGTATTTATTTTAGCCGCTGTGACAGATTGGTTTGATGGCTATTTGGCACGTGTACTTAATCAGACCTCTGCCTTTGGGCGTTTTTTAGACCCTGTGGCAGATAAACTGATGGTTGCTGCTGCTTTAATTGTGCTGGTGCAATGGAAGCCAACCATATTTATGGCATTTGCAGCCATTGTGATTATTTCACGTGAAATTACGGTATCTGCTTTACGTGAATGGATGGCGGAGCTTGGTGCGCGTACCAATGTGGCTGTGTCTACGGTGGGAAAATATAAAACAGCCTTTCAGATGATTTCGATTAGTGTATTTTTACTAAACTGGCAACCACTCGATATTTTAGCTTATATTATTTTGTATGCTGCCGTGATTTTAACTTTATGGTCGATGGTCATTTACTTAAGAGCGGCATGGCCGTTTTTAAAACAGCCTTAGTGTCAGCTTTGTATTGTTTAAAACACCTCTTGAGAGGTGTTTTTTTTATTGCTCCGCTTCAGCTTGATGAATCAGCTCAAAATACTGCTGTTCAATTTGTCTCGCACTGTCTTTAAGCATGGCAATCAGTTTATTTAAGTCAACAAAACTAAAGCGATTTTTTGACCCAATAATGGTGAGTGCCAACGGTGGTAGTTTCTTAGAATAATCAATCGGCACGGCCAGTCCTGCATAATTTTCTAGTACTTCACCTTGTGAAAAATAATAGCCTTGTTTTTTAATTTTTTTCATGCGTTGTAGAAAAACATCTTCACTGTTGGCAAAACCTGTTTCGATGAGGTTTGTGGCATATTTTTCATAAAAGGCTTGTAAGCTTTTTTTACTTAAATGCGACACCATAATTTTAGGCGATGAGCCCATATACACAGAACGTGGGTTGCCACGGCCATAAGACAGCAGTTTATGTTTTTGAAATGACTCGCTGTGTAGGTCTATACAATAGTCATGGTTTAAAAAAGTTAACATGCAGTCTAACTCGGTTAGCTCTGCAATATCTTTCATAAATGGAATACTCATTTGAACCAAAGGGTCGGTGGCTCTAGAAATATAATCAAGCACTGCAATTTTTGGCCCAAGCATGTAATCGCCAGATGTGCCACAGATGCGTTGCAGTAATCCTGTAGCAACCAACTCTTTTAAATAACGATAACTGGTTGGCTTTGAAAGTCCCAACTCATCGCAAATGAGGTCAACATTAATGACGGGTCTACTCACTGAAAATAAGTCGAGTACAGTCAATATTTTTCCAAAACTGGTCATAGACATGGTGCGTTATTTTTCCTTCAATGCGCAATCACGGTGATGTCATGGTCTTTTTAGCATAACTCAGGTAATAATTAAAACTTAATAACTAGTGAATTATCATATTAAGATATTTTGTTGACTTTTTAAGTTTGTTTTGCCATCATAATTTAAATAAATATCTAATAAAGAAAATATATTGTTATTGCGTGGCGTGTGGCGACGTATTGTCTGTGGTCAGATGACATAAATTCTAGGTGCGAAGGAACATCATGCAAATTTTGAAACAGCTCGTGGCTTTTCGTCCGAGTAAGCTCGATTGGATCTTTGCGATAAAGACCTATATTGCAGCAATGTCCGCACTATTTATTTCCTTCTCGCTCGATTTGCTTAATCCAATTTGGTCGATTGGTACAGTCATGATTATTGCAAATCCTTATGCGGGTATGCTGTCATCTAAAGCACTGTATCGTTTAGCAGGCACAGCGGTGGGGGCAGTGGTTGCAGTGGCGATAATGCCTCATTTAATTAATACGCCGTGGTTGTTTGCCAGTGTGATTGCAGGTTGGGTTGGCTTTTGTTTGTATGTTTCTTTGCTTGACCGTACCCCTCGTAGCTATATGCTCATGTTGTCTGGTTATACGGTGGCCATGATTGTATTTAATGCCATTAATAGCATAGACACACATAGTATTTTTGATATTGCGCTGGCTCGTTTTTTAGAAATTGGTATTGCTGTGATTTGTTCGGCTGTGGTGTCTGCAGTCATTTTACCTGTGCATATTGGGCCAATTATTCAACAGCGTGTTGAAGGTAATCTGAGTAGTCTAGATGCACTGTTTAAGAAGGTATTTACTTTTGATTTAAAGCCACAAGACTATAGCCAAGAAGTGGCAACCATCACTCGTGAAATGAGTGAAATACACAGTATGGCGGTGCATTTGTGGTTTGAAAACTCTGACTTAAAAGGCATGACCAAACCAATACAAGAGATGCTACATCAGCTTGCGATGGCAGTGACCAATTTGGTGGCAATGTCTGAACGATTGAAACAATTACAGCCCCAAAAAAATGCTGAGTTTGACGCTATTTTAGTGCAGTTGTCTGATGATGTTTTAGGTTTTTTACATCAAAATAAAACCCTTGAAGAAACTGAATTAGAAGCATTGTCCGATCATTTTTCTGTGATTTTTACACAGCTTAGACAACATGTTGGACAAGATGATTTAACGGTATTCAATAGTTTGCAAATGGACTTACGCCATTATATTCATAATGTACGAATCGTTCATTTTATTTGGCAATCTATTCAGCAAGGGCGTAAAGATTTTCCAGAAAATATTGTGCCATTAACGACACATTACCCAAGTTTACACCGAGACCATGGTGTGGCAGTTAGAGGGGGCTTAGCCGCCTTATGTAGTACCTTTTTTGCAGTGGCAGTGTGGATTTTAACCGGTTGGAAAGCTGGGTTTATGATGGCACAAATGGCCGCCGTTTGTTCTTGTATTTTAACGGCCATAGATAATCCGATACCTGCCTTAAAAATATTTTTTTGGGGTAGCGTGACTTCATTTTGCATTGTATTTGTATACGCCTTTGCCATATTTCCAAATATTAGTCAGTTTTGGCAGTTGGCATTGGTACTTGCCCCTGCAGTCATCTCATTTACATTGCTGATTTCACGACCAAACTTAATGGCTTTAGGCTTAGTTTTGGGCGTGGTGAGTATTATGTCTATGAACCTGCAAAATCGTTATGCCATGGATGCGGTCTCATTTTTAGATGCAGATTTTGCCATGGTTTTAGGGGTGTTGTGTGCTTTGGTGAGTATTTATTTTATTCGTGCCATGTCACCTGAACAAACCGCTACACGTATTTTACAAAGGCATTATCGTGCCATGCAAAAAATGGTTTATATGTCTTACGGTACTGCCTTTAGAGTACGTTTGCGAAGCATGATTGACCGCATTGGCGTGCTCAATAGTAAATTGGTGCAGTCCAAAGATATTAAACAGGCAATGCAACATGCATTGATTGAAACCAGTGCCACAGTTGATTTATCTCGGCTGCATGAGTTGGCATCATCACAACTCATTTCACCGCCCTTACAGCAGGCCTTGCTGAGGTTACAAGGTGTATGTGTCGCGTTATTTCAAGCCTTAGAAAAACATGGGCAGGTCACAGCTGAAATGCAAACGCAGTTGTTTATTGTTTTACAAGACATTCGTGAGGCTTTGATCTGCGAAGAAAATAGCAATATTAAACAACGTGTTTGTATGAGTTTAAATAACATTGAAAATAGTATTTTTAAGCAAATGGGCATACGTGAGCATGTGGAGCAAGTTGCATGAGTGATTTTAATCTGTATGGCGTATTTATTCCGAGCTTTTTAGTGCAAGCGATTTTGGCCTATGTGCTGTTTTTAGTGGTGAGTCGTTGCACGCGTGTGTGTGTAGAGCGTGGTTGGGTGATGTTTGTTGGTGTGTTTCATGTGTGTTTGTATCTGCTGTGTTTGTTATGCATGCACTATATTTTTATTTGGTTTACGGTGAAGTAGGTTATTCAATGAGTTCATTTGAGGTGCGTAAAGCAGTTAGACCATTGCTTATGCTGGTGTTAATTATACTTGCCGTACTCACAGTATGGCATTTATGGGACTATTATAATGCAGAGCCATGGACACGAGATGGCCGTGTAAGAGCAGATGTTATAGAAGTGTCTTCCGATGTATCAGGCTTGGTCACTCAAGTATTGGTACAAGACAATCAGACGGTTAAAAAAGGTCAGCTTTTGTTTGAAGTAGACACAGCACGTCAAGCCTTGAGTGTGGCACAAGCCAAGTCTGATTTAGCCAAAGCCCAAGCAGGCTTAGCCCAAGCAGAGGCGAGTTTGGCACAGACCAAAGCCAGTGTGGTGAAGTCGGTTGCCAATACAAAATTGGCCGACCAAAATGCCATGCGTTATGCCAATTTAATGAACGGTGCAATTTCAAAACAAGAGCAAGACCAAGTATTGGCAGTGAAAGCACAGTCACATGCAGAAGATAAACAGCTAGAAGCCAGTATTGAGCAAGCACAGGCCAATATTAAACAACAACATGCACTGATTGCTGTTGCTCAAAGTAATTTGAATTTAGCTACTTTAAACCTAGAGCGTTCTTCTGTGGTTGCTCCTGCTGATGGCACGTTGTCTAATTTTGATATGCGTGTGGGTGATTATGTGAAAGTAGGGCAAGCAGTTGCAGCAATGGTTGACCGTAAGCAGTTATATGTGGTGGGCTATTTTGAAGAAACCAAGCTGAGTAAAATACATGTGGGCGATTTAGCCAGTATTGAGCTAATGGGTGATTCAAATGTTATGAAAGGACATGTACAAGGCATTGCATCGGGGATTGAAGATCGTGAGCGTAGTGCAAGTAGTTCATTGTTGGCCAATGTGAACCCAACATTTACGTGGGTGCGTTTGGCACAGCGTATTCCTGTGAAAATTATGCTAGATGAAGAACCAAAGAATGTAATGACCTTTGTGGCGGGGAGAACTGCAACCGTAAGAATTTTACCTACGGCACAGAAGCACTAGTTTTAAGGTTTGATGGGTGTTGGGTACTCGTACCAGTTTTCAATCAAAATAGCCGCTGCAAGACTGTCGGCCGAGAGTGATTTTCCACGCCCTTGTTTCTGATAGCCTTCAAGCTGCTCACGGGCATTGCGTGTCGTGAGCCGCTCATCGACCATATAGGTTTCAATGTTGGTTTGATGACGTAAACGCCGTGCAAATTTACGTGCTCTCAGCGAAAGTTCTGATTCGCTATCATCCATATTAAGGGGTAAGCCGACCAAAAATAAATCAGGTTGCCACTCTTTCACAATCTTGAGCAATTGCTCCCACTGTGGAATACCATCTTTCATGGGGAACTGTGCCAAGGGTGTACTCGACTGTATGCTACTTTGGCCAATCGCCATGCCCATTTTCTGTGTGCCAAAGTCAAAGGCCATAATACTATTGATGGAATTAGGCATGCCCAATCTCCACTGAAAGACGGGTTGGGTCTACGCCAATTTTCTTGTAGGCAGCACTGAGTCGGTCGGTGTAAGCCAAATTAAAAATTAAGTCCATGTCTGACTCACAAATGAGCCAATCCCCACGGGCAATTTCAGCTTCGAGTTGGTCTTTTTGCCAACTGGCATAACCGAGTGCAATTTGGTAGTTGTCTACGCCTTCATTGTGGGCAATGGCATCTAAAATATCTTTACTGGTGGTAATACAAACATTTTCACCAATGGCAATAGAAGAGTGCCATGTTGGTTGGCCGGTATGTAAGACAAAGCCTGCTTCTGGGCGTAAAGGGCCACCTTGTAAAACGGCATGTGGGTTGACGTGGTCTGCATCAATATCTAAGTCGTTGAGGAGTTCTTTAATTTCAATATTGCTAGGTTGGTTTAGAACAATGCCTTGTGCACCATCTGCATCATGGCGTGCTAAATAAATGAGTGTATTTGCAAAGGTATCATCGTGCATACCGGGTGGTGCAATTAAACAACGATGTGTTAAATATTGTTTTGTCACCTAAAGTGTGCTCCAAGGGTGTTACATAGTGAATTTGTAGATGTTCTAACATACAAGAACATGCCATATACGCCAAGTCTGTTGGCTTATTTTTTGACTTGAAATTTAAGTGCTCTGAGTTGTTTTGCATGTTGTAAGGTCGTTTGATTAATCTCCACCCCACCTGTCATACGTGCAAGCTCATGGATACACTGTTCTTCACTGAGCTGAAAAATGGTACTACTTGCAGGGTCTGTTTGTTGCTTTTGCACAAATAAGTGTTGGTCTGACTGGGCGGCCACTTGTGCTTGGTGAGTAATACATAAAATTTGTACGTGTTGTGCGAGTTTACTGAGTAAACGTCCAACGATTTCGGCAGTGCCACCACTAATGCCCACATCAATTTCATCAAAGACAATCATTTCAGCTTCGGTACGTTCAGCATTCATGACTTGCATCACCAGTGCAATACGTGACAATTCACCGCCTGAAGCCACTTTAGCCAAAGGTTGTGCAGGTATGCCTTTATTTGCAGTAAACAACAGTTGAATATTACTGAGCCCTTCAGCAGTTGCTTGTTCTAACGGTTCGAATTTAAATTCAAAGTGTGCTTCAGGCAGTGCCAGTGTTTTAATTTGTTTTGTGAGTTGCCGAGCAAGATGAGGTGCTGCTTCTTGACGGATTTTATCTAAATGACGGGCTTTTTCAAAGAAGTCTGCTTCAAGCTCAGTCACTAAACTGGCTAAAGTGGTTGGGTCTTCTTGTTGTAGCAGTGTATCGAGTTGTTCTTGGCAACTGAGATATTGTACTTTGAGTTGCTCAGGCTGAGTGCGGTATTTACGGGCTAAACGGTGAAATACTTCTAACTCGTGGTTGAGTTGCTCCATACGCTCGGGGTCAAAGCTTTGTTTGTCAATAAAATGCCGAAAGGCTAAAGTCGCATCATTAATTTCGCTTTGTGCATTGCTTAAAGACGTATAAATGTCTTGTAACTCGGTGCTACGGCCTGCATGTGTTTCTAGGCGTTTTACGACACTTGCCAATGCTTGAGCAATGTTTTGTTCGTCTTCATCGAGTACATTCAGGCCATAGGCACTGTCTTGCATAATGGCTTCATGATGGCTAAAGCGGTCAAACTCCTGTTCAATTTCGGTGTAGTTTTTTTCTGCTATTATTTCTAGTTCTTCAATCTGAATTTCTAATTGTTCAATACGTTGTTGTCTAGAGGTTTGTGCGGCCAATGCCTCTTGGTGTTGGCGAATGGTTTTATGCCAAATGGCATAAGCTTGGCGGACAGCTTGGGCAGGTTGTGCAAACTGGTGTACGTGGTCAAGCCATTGTTTGGGGTAGGGCGGAGCAAGCAGTTGTTGTTGGCTGTGTTGACTGTAAAGTTGCACTAGTAGTCTGCCAAGCTCTTTGAGTTCAGTTAAACTGGTTGGACGGCCATTGACCCATGCCTTACTACGACCTGTAGCAAAAATAACACGCCGTAAATGAATTTCACCTGAGTCATCATCAAGTTCTTTTTGAGTAAGCCATGTGGCTTCGGGAGAATCTTTTTTACAGCTAAACACAGCGGTAACATCTGCTTTTTCTGTACCAAAACGGACTAAACTGGCATCTGTACGCTCGCCTAGACATGCAGACAGTGAATCTAGCAGTAATGATTTACCTGCACCTGTCTCACCTGTTAAAACATTAAATCCTGATGCAATATCTAAGGCCAAATGTTCGGCTAAAGCAAAATTGATAAGTGTTAAATGTGTGAGCATATACGCATCCATAATGTGCGAAGTGTTATTTTACGTGGCATTAAACTGCGACAGTTGCACTAAAAAGTATCTTATAAAAGATAATACTGAAAAAATATCGTCTGCCAATCTATTTTATCAGTAGATTGTATGAATACTACAATATTGCTGTCATGGTTTTTCGATAAATTTACCAATTTAAGTAGATAAAACTATGTCAATATGGCATGGTTGTTGTAAGTAAATAAATATATTAATTGGCAGAATATATTAATCATAGGGTGGAAAAAAAGATGTCAGTTCAGTTCGATTATGTATCTGTGGTGAAAAAATCTAATGTTTATTTTAATGGGTTATGTGTAAGCCACACGGTGAAATTTGAAGATGGTACAAAAAAAACCTTAGGCGTGATCTTACCTAGTGATCAGGTTTTAACGTTTGAAACACATGTACCTGAGCGTATGGAAATTATTTCTGGCGAGTGCCGTGTTCGTATTGCAGGTAGTGAGCAAGCAGAGCTATTTCGTGCAGGGCAGTCTTTTTATGTGCCTGGTGAAAGCACATTTAAAATTGAAACGGATCAAGTCTTAGATTATGTGTGTCATTTAGAAGGTTAAGCTTAGCTAAATAGATTAAAATCAGCTAAAATAACCCATACTTTTATCCTGTAAAGTGAACTGCTTTACAGGATTTTATTTTTTAAATTTGAGGTCATTGCATCATGGCAAAGCCAGAATATTATTATGGTGTTCACTCTGTTGAGTCTTTGTTGGAGTTGGAACCTGAGCGAGTGCTGACATTATTTACCTTAAAAGGGCGAGATGATCAGCGTTTACAACACCTTTTAAGTCTGGCAGAACCTTTTGGAATTAGTGTGCAAAAGGCCAGCCGTGATAATTTAGAGAAAATGGCAGGCTTGCCTTATCATCAAGGTGTGGTGGCTGCGGTACGACCACAACCAACTTTAAATGAAAAAGATTTAGACCAGTTAGTTAAGCAACAACCACAAGCGTTGTTGTTGGCACTCGATCAAGTCACCGACCCACACAATTTAGGAGCATGTATTCGTACTGCCGCCGCTATGGGGGTGCAAGCTGTGATTGTTTCTCGTGACCGTTCTGCAAGTTTGACACCGACAGCTCGAAAAGTAGCGGCAGGTGGTGCTGAAAAAGTAAAGTTTATTCAAGTGACTAATTTGGCACGTACATTGGCTCATTTGAAAGACACGGCTTTTTACCGTGTGGTCGGCACTATGCTTGATGAACAAGCAAAGCCGATTCAACAGTGTGATTTTTCAGGTGCAGTGGTTGTGGTGATGGGTGCAGAAGACACAGGCTTACGTCCAATTACTCAAGCTCAGTGTGATGAAAAAGCGTATATTCCAATGGCAGGTAACTTACAAAGTTTAAATGTGAGTGTTGCAACAGGTATGGCTTTGTATGAAGCGTGCCGTCAGCGTTTACACCTGAGCTAAAGCCAAATAACGTTGGTGTAATGGTTGTAATTGAGCATACAGTTGCTCAATTGCTCCTGTATTGAGTACGACATCATCGGCACGTTGTTGTTTTTCTCGTCTTGGCATTTGTGTGGCAATAATTTGTCGAATGTTTTGTATCGACTGTTGGTCACGTGCTGAAGCACGTTGTTGTTGTAGTTCTTCTGAGGTGTCAATCAGTAGCGTTCTTTGTGTTAATTGATGTTGATTGGTTTCAAACAGTAGTGGTGAGACTAAAATACGGTATGGGCTATCTGCGTGTGCCAGTTGCCGAATGATTTCGCTGCGAATGATTGGGTGCGTAATCTGCTCAAGTTGTTTTTTTGCTTCTGCATGATTAAAAATGATATCACGTAAATAGGCACGGTGCAGTGAGCCATCTGGTAAAAGTGTCTGCTCACCAAATACTCGGGCTATTTCAGCCAATGCAGGTTGTCCGACCTTTACAACCTGTCGTGCAACAATATCTGCATCCACCACGGTAATGCCTTGTGTGGAAAACCAGTTGCTCGCTAGGGTTTTGCCACTGCCAATGCCACCTGTTAAGCCAATTGTGAGCGTAGACACTAGTAACTCCCCAAATAGATTTGCATGATTTGATCGCCCCACATGAGTGCAATCCAACCTGCAAGTGCAATGTAAGGGCCAAATGCAAAAGGTAGGCTTTCTTTTCTTCTTTTCATTAAAATGACCCCAATAATGGAGCCTAACAACGATGAAAGTAAAATAATCAGCGGTAACATCAGTGGCCCTAAGCAAGCACCTAAAGCGGCCAAAAGCTTAAAGTCACCATATCCCATACCATCTTTACCTGTGATCAGTTTATAGATCACACACACCACCCATAAACATAAAAAACCAATGATTGCCCCCCAAATTGCACTCACTGGGCTCACAAACAGTTGCATACTATTGGCAGCTAAACCAAAGCCGAGTAGGGTAAAGGTAAAGCGGTCTGGTAGGTACTGGGTATCGAAATCAATAAAAGACAGTGTGATAAGTAACCATGTGAAAATGAGTGCGAAGACCGTATGTAGCGTAGGGCCAAAACTGTAAGCCACTGCAACAGAGCACACGCAAGTGAGCAACTCTATAAATGGGTAACGAATACTAATCGGTTCTTGGCAATTTGAGCATTTTCCTCTAAGTGCCAACCAGCTGATAATAGGAATATTTTGATACCAATGAATCGCTGATTTGCAGCCACGACAATGTGAGCGTGGCATGTTTAAACTGAGTTTTTCATGTTCAATGATGGGCTCATTGGGGTGAAGTAGCATTTGGCATTCATTTTGCCATGCCTGTTCCATGATTTTCGGCGTTCTAAAAATCACTACATTCAAAAAACTGCCTACACATAAACTCAGTACAGCAATCACACTATAAAATAATATACTATTTTGGCTAAATAGATCGATCAATTCACTCACTAAACCACAGACCCCATTTGGAAGATTGGTAGATACATCGCAACCACAAGACCACCCACTAAAACACCTAAAACTGCCATAATGAGTGGTTCCATCATAGAGGTTAAACCATCGACTGCATTGTCGACTTCTTCTTCGTAATAGGTAGCGACTTTATCAAGCATGGTATCTAATGCACCTGACTCCTCACCAATCGCAACCATTTGAATCGCCATAGATGGAAAGCGTTCAGTTTGACGCATAGAGAACTGAAGCTGTTGACCAGCTGCTACATCATCACGAATACGCATCACGGCGGTTTCATAGACAATATTGTTGGTTGCTTTGGCTGTAGATTCTAAAGCATCAATGAGTGGTACGCCTGCAGCAAAGGTAGTGGCCAGTGTACGACTATAACGTGCAATAATTGATTTGTAGATCAAACCACCAAAAATAGGCAATTTAAGGACTAAATGGTCAACACGATTACGTAGGCCTTGGCTGCGTTTGTAGCTTTGAGAAATACCAATCACACTGGCGACAATCGCGGCAATTAAAATATACCAATACGATTGCATCCAATTTGACATATTCACAACCATTTGAGTGAATGCGGGTAATTCTGCACCAAAAGATGAAAATAGGCTTTGGAATACAGGCACGACTTTCACCATCAAAATAATGGTGACAATGAAAGCCACAACAATGACCGAGATTGGATATTTAATGGCTTTTTTGATTTTTTGCTTTAACTGTTCGCTTTTTTCTTTATAAATTGCAACACGGTCAAGCATGGTTTCAAGTGCACCAGATTGTTCACCAGACTCAATGAGGGCACAAAACAGTTGGTCAAAGTATTTTGGGTACTTTTTTAATGCTTGAGCAAAGGTACTACCATTTTCTACTTCAACTTTAATACCTAATACAATGTCACGCATAGCAGGATTTTCAAGACCGCCTGCAACAATTTCAAAGCTTTGTACTAAAGGTACACCTGCTTTCATCATGGTGGCCAATTGGCGGGTAAAAATAGTGATATCGAGTGTCGATACACCTTTTTTAAATAGGCCTTCAAGTAAATCTTTCCGCTTAGGGTTAATTTTTGAAACATTAATCCCTTGTTTGCGTAGACTTGCTTTGGCTAAAGCCATATTTTTTGCTGTTAGCTCACCGCTGGTTTTAGCCCCTTTTCTATCCACTCCAACGTAAGAAAAAGTCTGTAGTTTTTCTGCATTTGTTGCCATGTTTATCTCATGTGTTGTATGGGTTAGTCGCTAGTGACACGGTTAACTTCTTGCAGTGTGGTAAGACCTTGCATGACTTTGTTTAAGCCTGAGCGACGTAAGTTGTTAAAGCCCAATTCTTGTGCTTTTTTTGCAATTTGAATTGAGTTGGCATCTTCCATGATGAGTTGAGCAATTTCGGGGGTGATTTTCATCACCTCATACACGCCGACTCGACCTTTGTAACCTTCTCTACATTCAGAGCATCCTACTGCTTCGAAAATAGTGACCGATTGTTGCGTCAGGTCTTCATTGGTAAAGCCTAATTCTAGCAGGCTTTTGTTGGGAATGTTGATTGGTCTTTTACAGCGAGAACACAGTTTTCGAACCAGTCGTTGTGCGATGACCAAATTGACTGAGGTTGCAATATTAAAAGAGGGTACACCCATATTACGCAGTCGAGTAAGTGTTTCAGGGGCACTGTTGGTATGTAGTGTAGACAGTACCATATGTCCTGTTTGAGCCGCTTTAACGGCAATTTCAGCAGTTTCTATATCACGAATCTCCCCCACCATAATGATGTCTGGATCTTGACGTAAAAAAGAACGTAGTGCTGTTGCAAAGTTAAGTCCAACTTTTGCGTTTACATTGACTTGGTTAATGCCTTCTAAGTTAATCTCTACAGGGTCTTCCGCTGTTGAAATATTGGCACTTTCCGTATTTAAAATATTAAGCCCTGTATATAAGGACACTGTTTTCCCTGAACCTGTAGGCCCTGTAATCAGAACCATGCCTTGTGGCTGATGTAATGCATCTAAAAAAAGCTTTTTTTGTGCAGGCTCATAACCCAATACATCAATACCAAGCATGGCACTAGATGGGTCTAGAATACGCAGTACAATTTTTTCACCAAATAAGGTTGGCAAAGAGTTCACACGAAAATCAATGGCTTTATCTTCAGCCACTTTAAGTTTAATACGTCCATCTTGTGGCATTCTTTTTTCAGAAATGTCCATTTGTGACATGACTTTTAAACGTGAAGAGATGCGATTCGCTTCATCGATAGGTGGGCTAGCAATTTGTCGTAAAATACCATCAATACGGTAGCGTACTCGGTATGATTTTTCATAAGGTTCAAAGTGTAAGTCAGAGGCTTTTAAACGAATGGCATCAAAAAGTAGTGCATTTACATACTTTATGATGGGTAATTCGTTCGGATTGTCTTTGTTTCTAAAGGGTTCTGCATCAAATTTTAGCTCATCGCCTTTGAGTTGTTTCTCTTGTCGAATTTGTTGTTCATCTTCAGTGAGATTTTCTTCCTCAATCACTTTCTGATTCTGTGCATTTTGCTGTACGAGGTATTCAAGTTTGTTGTGTTCAACCACGACCCATGTTGGCTTAATGTAGCTGTCACTTTGTATACTAACTATACCTTCCATGGTACGAAACTTTTTTGCTTCAATATCATTTTGATACAGTATTTTTTCGAGTGTTTCAATGTGCTCAGGATTACTAGTGGCAATCACAAAGCGTTTATTGTCTTTGATTAAGGGTAAAATTTGGTGAGATGCAACGAGTTCCGTATCAAGTGCATCGTGAGGGAGCTCCTCAAACCTAAAAGAAAATAAGTCAAATAACGGTAAGTGAAAGGCTTTGGCAAACGTTTGTGCTAAAGTCTTGGGAGAGAAGCTTTTATAGTCCACTAGGTATCGAACAAAGTCGATATCCATTTTCTTCGCTTGAGCGAGGCACTCTCTCAGTGTTTCTTCTGAAAAGTGTCCATCGTTGACCAAAGTGAGCATAAAGCCACTGAGTTGAGAGGGAGTAGGAGCGTTAGTCATGAGCACTGCCCGATGTCGTTTGAGCCACTGCGGCAATCAATGAAAATAAGAAATTAAAGAAAAATATATTAAACGTCTATAGCTTAGTTGACATTTATTTTACCCATATTACAGTTAAAAATCTTTTCTACGCTAGCAAAACATAGCAACTTGTAAAAAAAAAGGTAAAATAAAAAAAAGTGTGTAAAATAACTGCATATATTAATTCACGATAATAAGGTGTTTGAGATGTCAGTACCAACGATTGTACCTTGGGTGATTGGAAATTGGAAAATGAACCCTGTGACTGCCGACGTGCAAAAGTGGGCTCAGGAGTTTAATCAATCTCTACAATTGGCTCCGATTGCACAGCAACAGTGTAATATTGCAATTGCACCTACGTATCTTTCTTTAGTGTCATTGAAAGACAGCTTTACGGGTTATAACCGTACTGTACATGTTGTTGCACAAGATGTATCACGTTTTGCAGGCACAGGTGCTTACACAGGCGATGTGAGTGCAGAATTGTTAAAAGATGCACAGGTATCTTATGTACTGGTTGGACACTCGGAACGCCGTGAGTTACTTGGCGATAATACAGAGATTTTATGTGCTAAAATTAAAAACGCTTTAGATGCAGGTTTAACCGTTGTCTACTGTGTTGGTGAAAGCTTGGCACAACGAGAAAGTGGTGAAGCTGAAGCTGTCGTGTTACAGCAAGTGAAAGACATTGCCTCTGTGGTTACGGCTACGCAATGGGAAGACCGTATTATTATTGCCTATGAGCCAATCTGGGCGATTGGTACGGGTAAAACGGCATCTGCACAAGATGCACAAGCCATGCATGCAAAGATTCGTGATGGCTTGAAACAAATTACAGATGCGAGTGATCGTGTTGCGATTTTATATGGTGGCAGTGTGAAGCCTGAAAACGCAGCGGATTTTGCCGCATGTCCAGATATTAATGGTGCACTTGTAGGTGGTGCATCTCTTAGTGCTACGTCTTTTTATAAGATTGCAGCATCTTTTGCAGGTAAAAAATAAGGTAAGGTGAGTTCATGCAAACATTTGTGCTTGTTGTACATGTTTTGTTGGCAGTTGGTATGATTGTCTTGGTTCTAGTACAACATGGTAAAGGTGCAGATGCAGGTGCTTCTTTTGGTGGTGGCGGTGCAGGTACAGTGTTCGGAGCATCTGGCTCGGGCAATTTCCTGACCCGTTTGACAGGTATTTTGACCGCACTTTTTTTTGTTACAAGTATTACATTAGCGGTATTTGCGAAAAAACAGACGGCTGATGCGTATAGTCTAGTACCAGATCATCAAGCACCGGTGACTGCCCCAGCACCAAATTCGGGTGTAAATTCGACAAATACATCAAAAACAGCCAATTAATTTGGCTTAGGTACTTTTCTTTTTTTAGTGAAAGGAATAGAATGCCTGCAAATGCGGTGGTGGTGGAATTGGTAGACACGCTACCTTGAGGT
Source organism: Acinetobacter rathckeae (assembly GCF_015627125.1). Lineage (GTDB taxonomy): Bacteria > Pseudomonadota > Gammaproteobacteria > Pseudomonadales > Moraxellaceae > Acinetobacter > Acinetobacter rathckeae. The sequence goes on from NZ_VTDO01000005.1 coordinate 31,461, forward strand.
GGTAGTGCTTTCGGGCGTGGGGGTTCAAGTCCCCCCTTCCGCACCAATAGTGCAATAACTTGCAGTATTGGATACTCATTAAAGGCTTAATTCTAAAAGAATTGAGCCTTTTTTGTTGCTTATAAAAAAGATTCAACCATTTAAAAGTGCTACTTTTCGTGAAATATTATAAATGAATCTATTGTTTGAAGAGTGTCAAATCGCATTGGGTAAAGATTGTCAAATTATTGACAATAAAGAGGAAGAACTTCTAGTACTTAAGCAATTAGGTGAGTATTTAACACCATATAGTACAGTTGATTGGCAATACCTTCGCACCCAAGAATATAACGATTTAGAAGAATTTAAAAAGAATCATCTTATGTCTGTTGATGTGTATGTTGTTGCAGACAGTCAAGATGTGCCCGTCTTTAAATCTAGGTTAGATACTGTTTTAAGTCATTTTGATGATGTGACTGCACTTTCTTGTAAAGTATTTATTTTTAATCAAGACTTTATTGTTCAGGAACAATTTCCTTATCGTATTATTAAAATGGGCTATAAGGTTTTTTGAGAGGCCGTTTAGGTCAATGAGAAAACCTAGCCTATCACATGAATTACATCACTCTTGCCGATACCACATGTCTGAAAAGCTGTAGAGGTAAAGCGTAGTCAAAAATAAAGTGGTTAGCATTTAAAAAGAAGAAATCATATGCTTACTTTTGGTTTTATAAGTAATTTTAGTGATTGGATGAGCATAGAATATAAGGGGGAGTTTTTATATCCAAATGTGAAACACTTTATATTGTGCAATTAGCTGGCTTACTTCTGTGACTATGTACTCAATACAATTGAGTATAATGACTTGGCCTTGAGTCACTTTATCAAATATGGGGTAATGTGTTGGATTGATAATTTCTGAGCTGTTACGGTTAACCCATATGCCATAACAATGGCTTTTAGCAATTTCAATCATTCTCTCAAAATACAATATATGACTTTCATCTTTAGCTTTTAGGGTAATGAGTGCTCTAAGCATGTCTTTATCCTGCAATATTAAAGTGGGTGAATTTAATTCTCTTAACTAGAAAAAATTGTCTAACTGTATAGGTCAAAGATAAGTGTAGGTGAATGCCACTTTTATTATGCTATATAGTTCATGTACCCACGTTTATATCCTTTGGTATGATTACTCTCATTTGATGCTTTCTTTTGATTTAATGAGGTGTTTTCTGCGCTAATAAGACAACTTAGAAGTGCATTTGTGTCAGCCTCAGTTAATAGATGTGGTTGAAAAGAATCAAAACCACATTTTTTAAAAAATAAGTCAATGGTTTTGTTTTTTTGGACATACTTCATAGACCATTGGCTAAAATTGACTTCAAATATTTCCTTGGTTGAAATTACTCGTAGCTCTTTGTGCCGAGGATCTTGTTGTATGCGCTCAAATAATTGAGCGATAACTTCTTTTTCGCCTTCTAAACATTGAAAAAAGCAGTTGTTGGCGTAGTAGAGAACACCACAAATATGTTGTGTCTGATTAAAACGTATGGCTGACGTTAGGATTTGGCTTAGATCAGAAAGAAGGTCACCTGATTCTTCTCGCTTACTTATATAGTATAATTGGGATAACATAAGTTTCACCTGACATTATTTTTTATTAGATCTTTTGAATTTTGGAAAAATACAGATATTTCATGCATTATGATGCTTGATCTAAATATTTTTTTCAAAATATTTTTTCAATTTAATAAGTCTTTTGAGCGATTAATTTTAATCTTATGTTATTTAAATTAGATGAAGAAATAGTTTTGATAGGGTAGTACTTTAATAATAAATTAAAATGTCGTGTAAAAAATATATTTTTGAATCAGTTTTCTTATGTGGATTTTTTATAGGTTTAAATTTTTACTCCAAATTTCTCTAAACATTTGAAATATTTAAATTTGTACTGTATTAAATGATTTGGTATAGCGACTGACTAGAGTTACATCTCAGTCGCTATTCCTATTTATATAATCAGGCTAGGGCGTGAGTATGTCTTGCTGAACGGTCATATCATAAATATATGCATATTTTAGAGGGGCTTCTTTACTTTTGAAGCGTTTGACACGTATGACTTTCTTCATTTTAGGGTCATGAGTGTAGCCTTGTATGCTTTCAGGCAGTATTTTCCAATTTTGATCAATATCACTTTGTATACCTTGATCATTGTACTTAATTTCTTTGACTTGTAGGCACTCAGCATTTGGGTTCGTTAAACAAGGCTTAGCTTCAGGAGCAATCGCCAAGAAGATAATTTCCCCCTCAGATTGGTACTGTGCTTCAGGTTTTATTTCTCCTTTGAAAAGATAGGTTTTTCCATTTTTATCAGTCAATTGTAATTGTGGTGTATGTGCTTGGTCATGGCTCATTTGTATTTTTAATTGTGCTTGGCTAAATAAATCTGCCGATCGCTTTTCTTGAAGCATAAGCTCTGGGCTACACATCATCAGCGTTGAGTGTAGTGGAGATGTTGTAAGGGCTTGGTCTTTAAGTTGCCATGTTCCACCTTGTTGGTTGCAACCTGTAGCTATATTGAAGCGTTGGTTTTTATCAAAATTAACTGTGATGTTGGGTAGATTGTTCTGGGTTTGATAAGACCAGTAATAATCAGTCAGTGTTTGGCTTAAATGAATGGCTTTATTTTCAGTGAGCATGGTATTTGGCTTATTTGTATGCTGTTGTGGTAAGTTTTGGCATGCGGCGAATAAAAAAGGAAGGACTGCAAGTAGTAAGTACTTATTATTCATGAAAAATATTCCTTGGGGTATTAAATCCAGTATAAATGCCTCTGTGTTGCTGTCTGTTGTATTTATTCAATATATTGATATTTTACGTAAACTCCATAGGGATGTTGGCGATACAAATAATTTTTTTATTACAGTTGTATGCACGAAATTTATTTATAATCGCTCCTTTATTTTTGTACTTTTAATTCCATGCCACGTTTTCTTTTTCTACTTGCTGCGTTTTTACTGGGCTTGGCTTGGTTGTCACCCGACCACTATACGCCATGGCTTACGTTCTCTAGTGAAATGTTGACTTATGCAAGTGTATTTTGCCTATTGGCAGTGTATATCGAACGTCCATTACAGTGCCCTAAATTGCAATTATTGTGGTTGTTGGTGGTGAGCATACCGTTGTTACAGTGGTGTTTTGGTATAGAGCTATATTTTAGTAAAGCATTTTTGAGTGCATGCTATTTACTTGGCTTTGCTGTGACGGCAGTACTTGGCTTTAACCTTGCAAAAGACTATGGCAAAGCATGTATTTTAAAATATTTATCTATTTTAATGTGTTGTGTTGCCGTGGTGAGTTGTTGTGTTGCATTGTTGCAGTGGTTAGATTTAGAAAAAAGTATGTGGGGGATGATGCAGCTCAGAGGTAATCGTCCATATGCCAATTTTGCACAACCCAATAACTTTGCTACATTTTTGCTGATGAGCTTATTTGGGGCGTGGTATTTATTTGAAAAGCGTATTTTACCGCAGTTAATCATAGCGATGATCGCTGGCTTAATTATATTTACGATTGCTTTAACGCAGTCTAGAACGCCGTGGATTGCATGTATTGTTCTCACAGCGTACATTCTTTATAAATATAAACATGATGATTATCGTTTAACACATAAACATTTGGTTTTATGGTTGTTGGTCTACATAAACAGCTTGTTGTGGCTACCTGTATTAAATGGCTGGTTAGTACAATTGGGTTGGTCACAAGCACAGATGGTTGATGTGGTACAACGTGCCAATTCTAGCCACTCTAGATTTGGTATATGGGCTCAAATGTTATATGCCATTCGTGAGCAACCTTGGTTTGGTTACGGTTGGAATCAAACCAGTATTGCTCAGTTGGTTGGTGCAGACTTTATTGTACACAGTGAGCGAACCAATAGCGCCCATAATGTAGTGTTAGAGCTGTTGGTTTGGAATGGCATACCATTAGGTACAGCAATTATTGGTTATTTTTCATATTGGCTTTTTAAGCTCAATCAGGTGGTCCGTTGTAAAGAAAATCTGATTGCTTCGCTTATGGTTCTGTCTGTGATGATCCATGCCATGCTTGAATTTCCTCAAAACTACGCTTACTTTTTATTTCCAAGTGCATTTTTGCTAGGTTTTATTCAAGCAGATGTGGTGGGTCAAAAGGTCTTTTTGCTCAAATCATGGTTTAACACCAGTTTTTTAGTATTGTGTATTTTGCTGTATGGCTTGGTTTGGCGTGATTATATTGTGGCGGTCGATGAATTATCTTTGGCCAGAAAGCATGCTGAAAATGGGGTAGATAAAACAGCAAGCAGTCAAATTATATTGCTTACAGAATACAAAGCCCGTTGTAGTTGGTATGCACTAAACCGCTTTGGCTCGCTTTCACCTGAACAAGTACAACAGTTTCACCGTGCTGTGTTGGTCTCGCCAACAGAATATGATTTGTATAAATATGCGCAACTTTTAGCATTTAACCATCAGCAACAACAGGCTGAACATCAGTTACAGTTGATTAAAGGGTTGTATCGTGTCAATTATGCGGTTGATCAATTGGCGAAACGGCCCTAATATAAAAAAGCACATCGTATTTTGATGTGCTTTTTTTTAAAAGGCTATTATTTACTTAAATTGCTTTGAATGTAGTTTTCAATGCTTACGGTTTCAGTTAAGTCAATTTGCGTATCTGCCCAATCTAAATACTCTTCTTCAGATTCTAAAATTTCTTGGATGAAATCACGGGTTACATAATCTTGTTTGTCTTCAGCGATCTTTACACACAGTGCCAGTGCTTCAATATTTTCTTTGACCTTACGTACATCACACTGTAATACTTCTAGCGTGTGTTGCCCGATATAGAGTTTACCTAAGTGTTGTAAGTTAGGTAGACCTTCTAGAAATAAAATACGCTCAATGACTTTATCGGCATGTTTCATTTGACGAATAGATTCTTTATATTCGGCTGCACCGAGTTTTTCAATACCCCAATCATTAAACATACGAGAGTGTAGGAAATATTGGTTAATTGCAGTAAGGTGATGGTATAGCACTTGGTTAAGCTGGTTAATAACGTCACGATTGCCTTTCATTTCATATACTCCACACAATTTTGGTGCCTTATGTGATTACAAGGCAATCTATATAGGGTATATGCTAACGAAGCATGGCATACAAAGCGAGTTGTTTTTTGAACAGCAAATGGAAATCATAATCAAAAACAATTATATACAGTGTTTGATTTGATGGGATAAAGCAGGGGTAATCGTTTAGTTTGCGTTTAGGCTGCTACAGAAATACGAGCCGCAATTTCAGACAGTTCTTCACGAATAATACTTTTTGCTTCAGGTGCACAGCGACCACAGCACGTTGCAAGATCAAGTTGATCACGTACATCACGAAAGGTTTCTGCACCATTTTGTACAGCATCTTTAATATCTTGGTCTGTGATACCTCGGCACAAGCACACGTACATCAGATGAACTCACATTTATTTGAGAATGGTTACATTATTGATAATTATTATCGATTGTCAAGATCGTTTTTGTAGTTATCAAAGCGATAGCTATTTTTCAAAATGTGAGTAGTAGGGCACTCTTGTAAAATGTTCACTTATAATGTTTATGCTGTACGATATTAAAACCTCTAGTTATTTATATCGTTAGCAATGCGGAGGACGGATCCTACACGTATTGGGTCGCTTTTATTTGTGTGTGTTTTTTAATGGTTTTACAGTATATTCACGCTTTTGACTAATATAAGCCAACAAAATAACAGGAATTAAGCCAACAATAACAATAAGTAATGCTGCAATGGTACCATCTTCATATGTACCTCTAGCAGCTTCTCCATATAAAAAAGTAGCCAATGTTTCAACATTCATTGGGCGTAAAAGTAATGTTGCTGGCAGTTCTTTCATACAGTCGACAAAAATAAGCAATGCCGCAGATATAAGTGCAGGGCGTAAGAGAGGTAGGTGAATTTTGTATAAAATCGCACTTGGCTTGTGTTTTAGATTGCGTGCAGCATCATCTAAACGTGGACTAATTCGATGGTATCCTGCTTCTGTTGTACCCACGGCGATGGCTAAGAAACGGGTACTATATGCATAAATGACAGTAAATGTTGTGCCTAAAAAAAGTAGCCCTGTTGAAATTCCCATTTTAAATTCTAGAAAATCACCAACAGTCCGATCAATAAAACCGAGTGCTAACATGACACCAATGGCAAGTACGGTACCTGGTATTGCATAACCTAAACTAGCCAAGCGTCCAAGAGCGAATATACCTGTAAAACGCATGGTGCTGGTTAAAATAAGACCGATCACGATAGTGGCAAGCGTTGCAATCAAAGACAAGGTGAGTGTATTGAGTGAGACATGTAAGAGTTGATCAGAAAATCCATTAAATCGAACACGTTTAAAAGCTTCAATGATTAAATAGCTTGTAGGAATGATAAAGCCAAATAAAACAGGAATACAGCCACCTGCGAAGAATAGAACATTTTTGTACCCAGTGACATGTATTCGACTGATTGTACGACTGCGTTGAGAGGACATATTGTAGCGTTGTTTGCGTCGTCCTAAACGCTCCATAGTGACTAGACCTGTTATGATCAGCAGCATAAACATCGCAATTTGAGCCGCACCTGCCAAATTAGACTGGTTTACCCATGTAGAATAAATAGATAGGGTAAGGGTTTTTACCCCTAAGAACTCAGTTGCCCCAACATCATTGATGGTTTCCATGAGGGCAAGGCTAGCACCCACAGCAATCGCAGGTCGTGCTAAAGGAATTGCGACACGATAAAATAATTTGATGGGGCCCAATCCGAGTGTTCTTGCAACTTCAATCAAACTTGCCGACTGCATGGTAAACAGTGCACGTGTGCTTAAATAAACGTAAGGATACAGCACAAAACTGAGTAAAAATATACAGCCCCATAAGCTACGAATATTTGGAATAAAAGTATTAACAGAGGTGATACCTAGGCGTTCTCTGAGTATGGTTTGTACAGGCCCGATTGGGTGTAGCAGGTCGATATAGCTATAGGCAATAATATAAGTGGGTACAGCTAAAGGTAGAAGTAAAGCCCAATCAAGGATTGAACGCCCTTTAAACTCATAGGCTGTGACCAGCCACGCACTACTTGTACCGATGAAAATGCTAATAACGCCAACACCGAACAGTAAAATGAAGGTATTGAGTAGGGTTGGGGGAATAGTGTATTGAATGAGATGCAACCAAATTTCAGGATCACCCTGTAATGCAGTCCACAGCAGTGCAACTATAGGCAAAGCAACAAGAAAGACCAGTAAGCAACTGAGCCAAAAGCCAAATTTAAAGCGTGAATGAGAAGTGTGAGAACTTTGCATAGGATAAAAATGAAATCGGCTGTAATGAATATTGGATTGGCAGTGATTCGTTATCACAAAAGCATATAACGAATCACTTTAGCGATGAGTTAATGATCAAATTGAACTTTATCTACAAGCTGGTTAGCTACTTTACGATATTTGGCAATATCGCTTAGGCGAATGTTATCTACATTCAATGGACCAAAACTTGCAATGATCGGGTCTATTTTGGCAGATTTATTCACTGGGTATTCATATCCACTTTGTGCATAGATGGCTTGACCACGGTCTGATGCAAGAAACTCAAGTAGTTGAACAGCTTCTTTACGGTTTGGTGCATGTTTGGCTAGTACAGCACCCGTGACATTAACGTGAGTACCACCATTTTTAAAGGTTGGTAGGACGACATGAATGGCATTTGCCCAACTTTTTTGTCGATCATCGCCATTACTCATGGTACCAACATAGTAGGTATTGGCAATTCCAAGATCACAGATGTTACCTAAAATATCACGAGCAACGTCACGGTCACCGCCACTTGCAGAGCGGGCGAGATTAGCTTTGATGCCACGTAGCCATTGTTCTGCTTTTACTTCGCCATGATGTGCAATATAGGCTGCAATGAGAGCAGTGTTGTAAGGGTGTGCACCTGAGCGAATACACATTTTACCTTTGTATTTTGGGTCAGCAAGGTCTTCATAATGAATCGCTGTAAATTGAGTACGATCTTTCGATGCATATACGGCTCTAGCACGCATTGAAAGGGCATACCAATGCCCGTTGGCAGCACGTAAATTGGCAGGAATAGAGGCATCTAATACTTTAGAGCTGACCTTTTGGCTTAAATCATTTTCGACTAAATCTATTAAATTACCAAAATCAACGGTCATTAAAATATCTGCAGGAGAGCGTCGTCCTTCAGTTTTTACCCGTTCTACAAGTCCTTCTTTGACAAAAATTGTATTTACTTTAATCCCTGTAGATTGACTAAAGTCATTGAGTAAAGGCTGAATCAGTCCTGGTTCTCGTGTGGTATAGAGGTTAACTTCTGCTGCCTGTAGCACGCTACTCAGTGTCAAGCCCAGAAAGGCCAAACCACCTAATGTATAACGTTTAAGTATATTTTTCATTTTTCGTCTCATATTGAAGTCGGTGAAAATGGAGCAAAACTAATGTATTGAATCTTCAGAAAAAACAAAGCCCTGCTGTGGCTGAATGTGGATGAAGAGTTGTTGTCCCTCATGCGTTGGACAGTGGAAAATACCTTGTGCATGAATATTGTGAGTGGAGTTGTTGATTTGGAGGTGTACTGACTGTTGGTGCCCTAAATAGTGGCTTGAAATGACGGTGGCAGCGATGCTTTGAATATGCTGTGGTGTTTCGCTGAGCGCTACGTGGTAAGGACGAAAACAATATCTATATTCTTCTTGTGGTGCTTTTTCTGTAAGGCTCAGCTTATTTTGATGATTAAATTCGAATTGTCCGCAGGTGCTATGCAAGGTATTGTTTTTTAAAGTACAAGGGATTTTATTGATGGTCGAAAAATATTCAGCAGCAAATAAACAATTGGGTGTGTCATACAGTTGCTTTGGTGTTCCAATTTGAATGATTTTTCCTTCATGCATCAAAATAATTCGATCAGAAATTTGCAGTGCCTCTTCAGGGTCATGTGTCACAATAATGGTTGTTGTACCACTTTTTCTTAAAATATTAACTGTATCTTGGCGAATGCGATCTCGTAGTTGGCGATCTAAGTTTGAAAAGGGTTCATCCATAAGCAAAATGTCAGGCTTTGTTACTAAAGCACGCGCTAAAGCCACACGTTGTTGTTCGCCTCCAGACAAAGTGTGGGGATATTTTTCTGCGTGTTGAGACAAAGCAACATGTTGTAAAACAGTTTTGGTGGTATGTTGTTGTTCTGATTTATTTAAATGAGTTAAGCCAAATTTGACATTATCAAATACGTTGAGATGTGGAAAAAGTGCATAGTCTTGAAAGACTAAACCAATATTACGTGCCTCTGTAGCAATATTGTGTTGGCTACTCCATAAAATTCGATTTTCAAAGCGGATACAGCCATGATTTGGTGTTTCTAAGCCTGCCAGTAGGCGTAACATGGTGGTTTTTCCACAGCCTGAATGCCCAAGTAGGCAGATAATTTCACCATGTTCTGCTTCCCATGAGGCATTAAGGATAGCATTGTGTTGACCAAATGTTTTGCTGAGATTTTCAATACGCAAAGAAGACATAGCAGAAATGACGTAATAAGAAGTGATAATCATTTCAATACTAGCATTTTAATTTTTATACTTCATTAAGTTATTTTATAGATTAAAGAATTGTATAAAGAGCGGGTGTTGTAGAAGACTACATGTGTTTTTTATTGAAAAATGAATGCGTGTAGCAGTGGAGTTAAGGATGAAAGCCACCTTGCTCTAAGTGTGTAGAGCGATGGTCGCTTTCATTGTAAAGTCATTATCAACTTGGTTGAGAAACACTGTATGCGAGGTAGTGTTTTTCAGGAAGAGAGTGTCTCGTAGGAGGAATCTTCTCTTCAGAAGTTCATAATCTCTCAGATTAGAGGCAATCACTGGGCTTAGCTTTACCCAATAATAACAATACCATCCATCTCAACTAATGCACCTTTGGGCAGGCTTGCAACACCAAGCGCAGCACGGGCTGGATATGGTTGAACAAAGTATTCTCCCATAATTTGGTTAACCAGTTGGAAGTGAGATAAATCAGTAAGAAAAATATTGAGTTTTGCAATATCTGCAAGGCTTCCATTGGCTGCCTCACACACTGCTTTTACATTTTCAAAGACTTGACGAATTTGTGCTTCAATACCCTCTACAAGTTCCATCGTTTTTGGGTTTAGGCCAATTTGTCCCGAAAGGTATAGTGTTTTTTCAACAAGAATTGCTTGAGAGTATGTACCAATGGCAGCAGGTGCATTGTCGCTATGAATCACTTTACGGCTCATACAGAGATCCTTTTATATTTTATGAGTGAGAGGGTACAGATGTTTTCTGGCTGTCTGCATTTGCAGAGAAGGGAATGTCTTGTCTGAGTATGCGTGGAAAACCAAAGTGTATGCGTAAATCTCGAATCACGTGAGCGATTTCTTTTCGGTTGTGTACCACAATATTGACGTAAGTTTTTTTGCCTTGGGTATGTACAAACTCTACGCCAATTTGTGACTTACGGCATTGGTAAATTAATTCGGAAATTTGTTCATCATCCATTTTTAGATGAATACATAAAAATGCAGAGAAGTTAATGTCATCACTTTTATCGGTATTCCAATACAGTGACATCATACTTTCTGGATGTAGATGTTGTTCATGCAATAAATTGTTGCAACGTGTGCGATGAACAATCAAGCCTCTACGTGATAAATGCCCTTGAATTGGGTCACCAAGGACAGGGTTACAACAACGTGCATATTTTACATCTACACCTTCTGTGCCTTGAATAAGACGAGGGGAGTCACTATGGCTTTTGACTTCATCGGCAAATAAGTGATTAGCCACAAGTTGAGGGAGAAGGTCTCCTACAGCGATTTGCTCATACAGGCGTTCGGTAGAGTCAATGTGACGCCACTGTAAGACACTTTGCCACTGATCTTGAGTAATGTCTTTGGTCGATTTATTAAATAGTCTAAAAGCACGTGTCAACGCTTGTTGGCCTAATACACGCTGTTCTTCTGGACTTTGTTCTCGTAATATATTTTGAATGGCACGACGTGCTTTTTGTGTGTTTACAAAGCTTAGCCAGTCTGGGTTGGGGGTCGCTAATACATCTGTAATAATTTCAATCACTTGACCGCTATGTAGTGGTGTAGATAGCGGTTTTACTTCTCCATCTACTTTTGCCCCAATGGCATGATTGCCTAAAAATAGGCTCGCAGAATAGGCAAAGTCAACGACGGTTGCTCCTTGAGGAAGCTCATGTAATTGACCATGTGGAGTATAGACCCAGATTTTTTCTTGGTGTAAGTAGTCAAGCAAATAGTTAAATGTGGTTTTAGCGCAGTCGGTATCTATGAGTGCTGTTAAGTTTTGCATAGAAGCTTGAATGGCTGAGCGACACGCTTGTGGTGCATTTTCACCTAAAATCACACCTAAACGGGCAGCCTTTTGCATTAACTCGGTTTGTATGGTGAGCGATAGCGTGGTTTTTTCACCTTTAAGTTTCATGACTAAAGACTGATTGCCACCAGGGAGTGGTTTTCGAATATTATCTTCAAAATGAACGACTTTAAAGTTATCTGTTAAGATGTCAGTCAGACGGTCGCAATCTGCAATTGAGCCTAAAGTGATTTCAAAAGTATGACTGCGAGTAAGTTGGTCTAAATTAATTTCATTTTTGAAAAAGTGACGTAGCAGTTCAATATTATTATTCTTTTTATTAATTTGGCCTTGAATTTGATGCTGTTCAAGTAGTTGGTGTAGATTTTTTTCCCATATTTTTTGGTATTCACAGCGCTGAGGACGTGTTTTCTCTAATGCTTGTTGCACTTGATCAAAAGTATCTAAGTCGAGGTTTTGGTAACACAAGTGTTCTAAGTGATCGGCAATTTCATTCATGCCAACAATACGAGCAATCGGTACAAAAACATCAAAGGTTTCTTGTGCAATACGGGCACGTTTATCTGGTCGTAATGCTTCAAGTGTGGTCATGTTGTGATAGCGGTCAGCCAACTTTACAATAATGACACGTGGGTCTTGGAGTGTAGCTTGAATAATTTTACGAAAAGAGGCCGCTTTATTAAACTCTTTGTCACTGGAGTGGGTCAGTTTCGTTACGCCATCGACTAGTTCGGCAACAGTTCTACCAAAACGTTCGATAATATCTTCTTTGGTAAAGTGAGTATCTTCAATGACATCATGCAGTAAAGAGGCCATGAGCGTTTCACGGTCTAAACGCATGCCTGCCAAAATACAACATACCGCAATTGGGTGTAAAATGTAGGGTTCACCACTTTTACGTGTTACGCCGTCATGTGCAAGGTCGGCAAAGTCGCATGCAGCCAATATCTGTGCTATGTCGTATTCATTTAAATAGACATCGATAATTTCTTTGAGCTGCCGTCTGGCTTGGCTGACTTCTTCGCCTGGCATAAAACGTCCTTTTGTGAGTGTAGATAAAAACAGGATGTGAGTCTTCTAATCAAAAGCATTCTGTCGCATTTGTCAAATTTTCTGTGTTAAAAGTCAGTGTATTTTCCAATCAATATCATCTTTTTAGCCATATTGGTTGGAAATTAGTCAATAAAAAAAGCCTAGCATGACGGACTAGGCTTTGTTTTTAGATGTAGACTTAAAATGAAAAGTTGTCTAAACCTAAGTTGTTTGCAGATAAAGCAAGGTCTAAGTTAGAGCGTTGGTAGTCTTGATCACGTTGCTTTAAAATGTCTTTGGTTACATGGCCAAGTGCAATTTCACGTAGTGAAACGACGGTTGGTTTGTCATTGTCCCATTCAACAGTTGGTTCAAGACCTTGACGTGACAGTTGGCGCGCACGTTTACTAGCTACAAGTACTAACTCAAAGCGGTTATCTACATGTTCTAAACAATCTTCAACGGTTACGCGTGCCATAATATATCTCTAGTGTGAGTTAAAATTAACCAAGTCGATCATTATAAATCGCTTTTCGGCCAGACTCAAGCGACCTTATTGTTCTGCACGTAATAATTTTTCAATCAGTGCCTGATGGCGTATGGCTTGTTGTTGCATACTTAGTCGATTTGCACTCACAATAGACTCAAGGTCATGTAAGGCTTTGTTAAAGTCATCATTAATAATCACGTAATCGAAATGTGTATATTGTTGCATGTCTTCAACGGCACAGCTTAAACGGTGCTCAATGATTTCTACGCTGTCTGTGCCTCGGTTTGAAAGGCGTTGGCGTAAGTCAAATTGGCTTGGCGGTAAAATAAAGATTTGTTTGGCTTGTGGGAAAATATGGCGTACTTGTTCTGCACCTTGCCAATCAATTTCGAGCAAGACATCATGGCCTTGTTCAAGTTGCTGGCGTACAGTGGCTTGAGATGTACCATAATAGTTACCGAATACTTCGGCATATTCAATAAAGCCATCTTGTTTGACTTGGTTTAGAAAGTCATCTTTTGAGGTAAAGTGGTAGTGAACACCGTTGAGTTCGCCAGGGCGTTGGCCACGGGTGGTGTGCGATACAGATACGTGTAAGTTGGTCACACGCTCAAGTAGGGCTTTTACCAAAGAGGTTTTGCCTGTTCCTGATGCAGCAGAAACAACAAACAAGAGGCCTGACATGATATTTTCCTGATATGATAAAATATCTTCTCTATTTTAAAGTAGACTGTCGCTAAACTGAATAGTTTATTTGATTTGAATGGCGTATAAACGCAAAAAATCAGTTATTTCGAGTGTGATTGAGGATTTTATGGAAATTGTATTGGCGAATCCACGAGGTTTTTGTGCAGGGGTTGATCGTGCCATTGCCATCGTGAACAGAGCACTTGAATGTTTTGATCCCCCAATTTATGTGCGACATGAAGTGGTACATAATAAATTTGTCGTTGATGATTTACGTCAACGTGGTGCAATTTTTGTAGAAGAGCTTGATCAAGTTCCCGATGACAACATTGTGATTTTTAGTGCTCATGGTGTGTCAAAGGCGGTGCAAGAAGAAGCTAAACGCCGTGGCTTAAAAGTATTTGATGCAACATGCCCGTTGGTCACGAAAGTACATATAGAAGTGACCAAATATGCAAGAGAGGGACGAGAGGCAATTTTAATTGGACATCATGGTCACCCGGAAGTTGAAGGCACCATGGGGCAATATGACTTGCAATATGGTGGTCGAATTTATTTAGTTGAAGATGAGCAAGATGTTGCTGCACTTGAGGTCATTAATCCTGAGTATTTGGCTTTTGTTACACAAACGACGCTTTCTATTGATGATACAGCCAAAGTGATTGATGCATTACGTGAGAAATTTCCTCAAATTAAAGGGCCACGTAAAGATGATATTTGCTATGCCACGCAGAATCGTCAGGATGCCGTCAGAGATCTAGCCGAGCAGTGTGATGTGGTGTTGGTGGTGGGTTCTCCAAACTCCTCAAACTCCAATCGTTTAAGAGAGCTTGCTGAGCGTATGGGTAAAACGGCTTTTTTGGTTGACAATGCACAAGAGCTACAAGCAGATTGGTTTAAGCCCAATAGTAAAATTGGTGTGACAGCAGGGGCTTCAGCACCAGAAATTTTAATTAAACAGGTGATTCAGCGTTTAAAAGATTGGGGAGCACAAGCACCGCAAGAATTAGATGGGCGTGAAGAGAACATTACTTTTAGTTTACCGAAAGAATTAAGAATACAAGTAGTACAATCTTAACGAAAACAGCATACAATGAAAGCGGGCTTTAGTGTCCGCTTTTTTTTATCATGCTGTTGGAGCTGACTTTATTTGGGGGTATTGTTGAAATTCATACGAGGTTTTACACTGATTGAACTAATGATTACCATTGCAATTATGGCTATTATTGCCACTATGGCAGTACCTTCTTTCTCGAATATGCTAGAACGACAGCGTTTGAATAGGGACATGCAAAGTTTAATTGCACAGTTGTCAAAGGCTCGTAGCCAAGCCGTTGCTTTAAGGCGTGATGTCACGGTAACTTTAAATAGTCAAACAACAGATACTGCAGATACTTTGAATTGGAGCCCGTCTGGGTACAATGTATTGAAAGCACCCAATTTGGCCAGCGTTACATTCAATTTGGTTGGGGTGACTAATTTAGCTTCTGATACTAATTTTTCAATATGTAATAGCAAAATTTCACAGAGCAGTAATTTTACTTTAACGCGTTTTGGCACGGTCATATTGACAGCAAATGGGGTGTGTTGATGAAGTTTTCTATGGTGCAAAAGGGGGTGGGGATGATTGAAGTCTTAGTGGCTTTACTCATTCTATCGATTGCTATTTTAGGCTTTGTTGGCTTGCAGTTAAGGGCCTCTGAAGCTGGAGCAGAAGCATCAAATCGTATTTTAGCCATAAATGTTGCTCGAGATCTAGCTGAAAAAATAAGAATAAATAGTGCACAAATTTTGACATATACATCAGAAATGGCAACCACCACAAGTCAAAAAGAAAGTGGTTCAAATTGTTTTAATAACTACTGTACTCCTGCTCAAAAAGCGGACTTTGATGTGAAACAATCTTATTTCAATGCACTGGCTTTAGGGATGTCAATGAGTATGCAAGTTTGTCCAAGTGGTTCAAATGGTAAACAGTGTATTTATGTTGCATGGGGAAAAACTTTACCAAGTAATAGCACAGCAAATTCTGAAAACTTAAACTCTTGTACCGTCAGTAGTGCCAATGGTTTTACATACCGCGATAACGCCAAATGTATCGTCATGGAGGTCTTTTAATGTACATGCAAAAAGGCTTTACAATGGTTGAACTCATGGTAGCTCTACTGCTTGGCACAATGATTTCATCGATTGCCTTAATGTTATTTCTTTCAGGTCAGCGTAGTCAGGCGTTACAACAAGCCACTGCTGAAATTCAAGATGGGTCAAACTTTTCACTAGAATATATGGTAAGAAATATAAGAAAATCAAATTTTAGTGGGAGTGGAACGACTGTAAATAATGACTCAGCCAATGGTGGAATTGTGTTGAGTGGTAAAAACCTAGTGGGAGTCAGCTCAGATTTAGTAACATTAAATGAAGCAACTAAAAGTGCATCTAATCATATTGATGTTGTAAATAGTGATCAATTAACAATACAGTATTTTGTATCGCAAGACCAAGTTAACCAACGTTTTTTTGACTGTACTGGACAGCAAGTGACAGAGAGTAGATATGTTGTTGAGCGCTATTTTGTCAGACAAAATGGTGGGCTGGTTTGTGCGTCAAACCGAGGGGGTAATGTGAATAGTTTAGCATCTAATGCTCAGCTAATCATGCCAGGCGTGGATTATTTACGCGTTCTTTTATCTGTTCAACGAAGCAGTGACAGTGCTTTAAATGACGTTGCGATTAACCAATACAATGGTGTAGATAATATTGTGGGCGTTAAACTTGGAATTTTGCTGAGATCAAACCAAACGGTAGGAACAAATATTGCATTAAATCAAGGTCAAAGTGTACGTGTATTGGATCGGACAGTTCAATTGAGTGATCTTACAACAGATAAACAAACAAACAACCTGCGTGTTGTATTAGAGCAAACAGTGGCTTTGCGTAATGCAATTGGTGGAGGTCTTTGACTATGAAGAACAGTCTATCTACCCAAAAGGGGGCGACCCTAGTTATTGTATTGTGTGTACTTGTTTTAACGGCCATGATAGGAGCAATGATTGTTAGACAAAGCATGACCTCATTAAACATTGCAACCAATGCTCAGGCGAGACAATTGCTGTTTCAAAGCTCTGATGCGGCTTTAATGAAAGTACAAAATGCATCTCAGGCACTTATTCTTACCATTAGTGGTAATTTAGGGCGTTCTATGAACAGTATGTCTAAGTCGCCAGAAATTGTATTTTGTTATCAAAAAAATAGTGCAGATTTTTTTAATGTGACGCAATACAGCATGATAGAGTGGCAAGATGGTGCATCTGCGCCAAATGGAACGCTGTCTGGTACATTGGGGTACTGTCAAGTGAGTAAAGGGAATCGTACTTTTTTTACCAGTGGCCGTAATGCAATTTTAACGCAAGTGTCTATCCAAAATATTGGTACATCTACCACATCTAGTGAATCTGGTGCTTTTACAGGGTATACCGTGGGTACCGATGCCCAGTCACTCAATGCAACTGCTGGTAGTGCAAGCAATACACAGAATAATCAGGTGATTCGTGTCTATGCGGTGTCTTTAATGCCGAGTATGTCTACAGCATCTGCTACAGATATTAATGCGTGTCTTAATTCTCATATGAACAACCCAGTCGCTCCCGTGACATCAACACCAACAGCAACTGGTTTGAAAAGCATTTCAGCCTGCTTACAAGAATTGGGTGTTCCGTTTTCAACGCAATATAGTGATTACAATTTAATCCAAACTGATTATCAACGAGTGTAGAGAGTCGTGTAATGATAAATATGAATTTAAATCAACGTATTACACTGACTTTTAAAAATGCTCAGTGGATTGGTTTATTGATCATGGCTTGTGGGGGAACACAGGCTAGCCATAGTAGTGATATTGAAATTTATCAGGCAGGAACAAAGTCAGCACCAACGATCATGTTTCTCTTAGATATTTCTGGGAGTATGGCGGCTAATATCGCAGGTAAGAGTGCTTGTGATATACCAAGTGGATATGATTTCGTTAGTACTCAGTCAGAAGATTCAACAACAACCCCCTTATATACTCGGAATTACTGTAGTGTTAAGCCTACGGGTAGCAATATCTCATATTTTTATAAAAAAACCACATATCGTTATGGAAGTGCCTTTCAAAGTTGTAAAAGCTACTGGTGGGGGAATCCACCATCAACTAGTCAAGCGGATTGCAACTACAGTATACCAACACCGTCAACTCGTGAATTAAGCAACTATAAAACCATTACATCGGGCTCTACAACCTATTATGTACAATACAGTGAACAAAAATTTTATGACCGTATCACCAAAGTCAAAGATGGGATGTTTGCGGTATTGCAGGGTTCATCAATTGTGTCACGACTCTCAGATGATAAGGTGATTGGACTCGCTGCATTTTCTTATAATGGGGAAGGACGAAGTGGGTATATTATAGATCCCGCAAAGCCGTTGAGTGCGACTGTCAGTGGTAATGATGATCAAAGAACAACGCTGTTAGCACAGATTGCGAAGTTAAGTGCATATAATGGTACACCAACAGCACATGCTTATGCTGAGGTAGCAGCGTATCTGATGGGTACGACGACAAAACCTTCTGATGTAAGTGGCATGGATTATGCGGTAGCGGCAGATATTAAAAATTCTGCGACACAATACAAAAAACCAGATTCATTCAATAGTGGTAATACACAATGTACTGGCCAAGGTATTTATGTGTTAACAGATGGTCAACCAAATGCAACAACGCCAGAGCGTTCAAAAAATATCATGAATAATGCATTAACACCTAGTTATGCTTCTTCACAAATTTGTTCGGCAAATCTACTTAAATTGTCTGAAATTAAAGGTAATTATTATGATATTTATCAGTCTGGCTGGCCGAGGGTATATGGCGATGATAATGCATGGTTATGTATTGGTGACTTTTCACAGCTTTTGTTAGATAAAACTAAAAATCCTTTAGGGCGTCAAATTAAAACAGCAGTGGTTGGTTTTGGTAGTGAATTTAATGGTTTAACCTCATATAGTCCGTCGCTGACACAGCAACAAAATATTGATAATATTAATAACTCTAATGCTGGACCAAATGTAAAAAATGCGGCCAAATGGGGCGTGTATGGCCAAGGTGGCTGGTATGTTGGATCGAATGCACAAGATGTTGTAACCAGTGTAAACACATTTATTAATAACACCACAGGCGAAGTACCGCCAGTGACCACAGGATCGGCAACAGTACCAATAGATAACTTAAATCCATTGGCACTTCGAAATACCGCGTATTTTTCGCAGTTTCAACCTACACCAGATAAAAACTATCAACTCTGGTTGGGTAATTTGAAAAAATATGTGGTCGATGGAGGTTTCTTAAAAGACCAAAATCAAAATAACATTCAAAATAGTGCCGGTGAAATTATTAGTAATTATGATTTTTGGGCACAGAGTTCAACTGACTTGGTTGGAGGGGGCAAAGCCAGACTCCCATTAGGCGTTAAAAATGACAGTGAGTTTAACCGAGTGGTGTGGACGAACCGTGATGGGTTTGCCACCAACAATTTAAGAAAAATTGGTATGACGGACTTACAAGGTTCGAGCTCAGAAAAAGGTTATTTATTATCACTACTTGGCTTTAATATTGATTTAAATAATGTACCGAGTACCATGAATGACTTAAAAGCCACTGATGAATTAAGACAGGTCGGTTCGATTTTGCATTCATCACCGCTGTTGCTGACCAATGAAGGGATTATTAAGGTTGAAAATAATAATATTGTGACCAAAGAGCGCAAAGATTATATTGTTTTTGGTACAACACAAGGGTTACTTCACGTCGTGGATGCGGTGAGTGGTGTTGAAAAATTTGCTTTTGTACCGAGTGAGATTATTGATACACAAAAACAAGCTTTTTCTAAAGTAGATAGTACATCTGATGGTATTGGAAGTCTGTTTTATGGCATAGATGCCCCGTGGACCAGTTATACCGAATACGTGAGTAAAGACAGCAGTGCTGGGCGTGTGACTGTTGGAGAGGGTGAAAATAATGCTGTGGGTAAGCAAATTATTTATGGTGGCTTACGTATGGGGGGGCGTGGTTATTATGCGCTTGATCTCAAAGATATGGACAATCCATCACTTTTATTTAGGGTTGGTCCACAAAATGAAAAAGTCTTTTCCAAATCTAGTGATGTGACAGCGAAAAATTATCCTGAGTTGGCATTCTTAGGGCAAAGCTGGGCAAAACCAACAGTGGGTTGGGTAAACTGGAATCAAAAAAAACGTCTTGTGCTGTTTATTAGTGGAGGATATGACGCAGGCGGTTACGGTGGTGATGGTTATTTTGATTACTCTGTGGGTAAAAAGGGGACATATGCTGGGTATGAATCCCCATCATATAATCAATCGACGCAGCAAGGTGCGGGCGTTTATATGTTTGATGCACTGACAGGTGAATTGCTGTGGTGGGCTGGAGCGAATGCGACAGCAAGTAATACCAGTGCAACAGTACAATATACGACAGCACCAGAGATGAAATATAGTGTAGTGAGTCAAATTCGAACGGTCGATCGAAATTTAGATGGCTTAGTAGATCACTTGTATTTTGGTGATTTAGGTGGGCAAGTATGGCGTATAGATTTAAATAACAATGCACCAGACAGCAGTCTTTTTGCCAAAACACCTGTTCGCTTAATGAACTTAAATAATGGTCCGTACAGCCCACGCTTTTATGATATGCCTGCATTTTCACTATATAGAAAAGATAATCAGCTCTTTGCAGTACTTTCAATTGGATCTGGTAATAGAAGTTCTCCGATGTTCAATACCACAGATAGTAACTATAAAGACGATGCAATTTACAATATCTATGATAAAGATGTCGTTAAAAGTCGACTCTTTAATATAGATAAGAATAATCAGGGCAAATATTACTATACTGATGTGGATGGCTTAAGTAGCCAAGATGCAACACTTAATAATACGAGTGTTGCCAAAAAAATTGTTGCCATGGGTGATGCAAACGTAGAGACATCGGCAGGTTGGTACTATGGGTTTAAAACGACTTCTGTGAATGCATTACAAACGAGAAAAGTCTCTCAAATGCCAATCATTGTAAATAATGATATGTATGTGACAACATTTAACAATACTCAAAATGGCGTATCTGGTGCATGTGGTGCGGGTGTGAAAGGTAAAAGTTCTGTGAGTCTATTCTGTATGCCTTATGGTCAGTGTAATGGTGGTGTTAAAGAAAATGAAATTGGTGTAGGAATAGTTGCACCATCAGTTGTATCTCCAGCAGCAGATGGTTATGACCGTACATTGGTGTCTACAGTGGCTTCTGTTCTAAATGGCACAAATCCATTTAACAAGTATAAAAATAATCAAAAAATCATCCCGAGAAGTTGGGCTGAGGTGGGGCAGTGATTTTTAGGTGATCGCAATGATGAATAGAGGTTTTACCTTAATTGAGCTGATGATTGTGGTCGTAATTGTTGCTATTTTAGCGGCAGTTGCTATGCCAAGTTATCAGGCCTATGTACGCAAGGTGAATGAAGAGCGGGCAGTACAGGCAATGCAAAATGAAAGTGTCTTGTTAGAACGCTACAAGGCACGAAATTTTAGCTATATTGACTATAATTCTACTTTGGGTACAGTTCAGGGGTATGCCTTTACACTTACAGACCAATCTGGAAAACTGTTGACGAGTACGGATACAACTGGCTTAGATTGGTCCATAGTGGCTCAAAATACGACATCAGATGCTAAGCAAGCCTCATTCTTAATGACCAGTAGTGGTACGCGTTGTAAAAATACTACATTTAGTAATATAGACAAAACAGGCTGTGGTACGGGGGCGGAAGCATGGTAAATGTAAAACAAAAAGGGTTTACCCTTGTTGAACTCATGATTGTGGTTGCTATTGTTGGCGTGCTTGCAGCCATAGCATATCCCTCTTATACCAATCATGTAGTGAATACGAATCGAGCAGATGTACAAGCTGAAATGATGAGAGTTGCGACTCGGTTACAAAGTTATATTGCGATTAACCGTACGTATAGTGGAGCAACGCTTGCTAGTGTGGGGGGGACAGCAAATTATCCAAGTCAGGGTGTTGCCAAATACAACCTTACTTTAGACGTAGATACAGACAAAATGGGCTATACGCTTACAGCAAAACCAGAGACTAGTGGAACTCAAAATGGCAATGGCTGGGTCTGCTTAAACCAAGATGGACAAAGATCTTGGACACAAGGTCAAACTGAATGTAATTTTAAACAATCGACTTGGACAAACTAACTTCTAAAATTCAAATTTGTGAATAACTCAAACTTTGACCTTTCACTTTACAAGAATATGTCGTAAAATAACCGCCTTTTTAGGCTCAGCCGAGCTTAGAAAGTTTTATCAACATGTGAGAGTATTAACATGGTCGTAATTCGTCTAGCACGCGGTGGTGCTAAAAAACGTCCGTTTTATCAAGTGATCATTACAGATAGCCGTAATGCACGTGACGGTCGTTTCATCGAACGTATTGGTTTCTTTAACCCAACTGCTCAAGGTCAAGCGGAAAAACTTCGTTTAGATGTTGATCGTTATGCACACTGGGTTGCTCAAGGTGCTCAACCTTCTGAGCGTGTTGCTGCGTTAGCTGCTCAAGCTAAAAAAGCAACTGTTGTTGCGTAAGTTGTAGGTAATAGCCCATGAAACCAACACAGAATGTACCCGAAAATCATATACAGATTGGGCAGTTACGTTCAGCATATGGACTAAATGGGTGGCTCTGGGTGTATTCAAATACAGAACCTATGAGCAATATGTTTGACTATCTTCCTTGGTTGGTTAAAACCAAAGAGGGCTGGCAAACAATGAGTGTAAAACGTTGGAAACCACATGGTAAAGGCCTTGTTGTTGCATTAAAAGGTGTGAGTGATCGCACTGCAGCAGATGCTTTAGTGGGTGCTGAAATTTGGGTTGATAAAGCACAACTTCCAAAAGCAGGCGTAGATGAGTATTACTGGTCTGACTTAAAAGGGTTAACCGTTTTGAGTTTAGATGAGCAAGAGCAGGATGTTAATCTTGGTCGCATCTATGAGTTGTTTGAAACAGGGGCAAATGATGTCATGGTGGTTCACGCAACCCCAGATAGCATTGACTCGGAAGAACGCATGATCCCTTGGCATAAAGACGTTGTACAACACGTTGATCTAGAAGCTGGTCGTATTTACGTCAACTGGGGCGTAGATTATTAACCCTGTATTGGGTTGGAACAGCAGGGAATAGAGGAATCTGCGATGTTTTTTGCAGTCATTACGCTTTTTCCTGAAATGTTTGAAGCGATTACAGCCTATGGCATTAGCGGCCGTGCAATAAAACGAGACATTGTACAAGTACACTGTATTAACCCTCGTGATTTTGCAGAAGGTCACTACAAGCGAGTGGATGAACGTCCATTTGGTGGTGGTCCTGGCATGGTTATGATGGCTGAGCCTTTGGCAAAAGCAATTCATCATGCCAAACAACTTGCAAAGCAAGCAGGCTGTGAACATGTACCTGTTGTGTATATGTCGCCGCAAGGAAAAACACTTCATGAAAATGAGGTACATCAACTGATCGATTATGACGGTATGATTGTACTTTGTGGACGCTATGAAGGTGTAGATGAGCGTTTAATTCAGCGCTATGTAGACCAAGAGTGGTCTATTGGTGATTACGTTTTGTCTGGTGGTGAACTTCCTGCGATGGTTTTATTAGACACACTTATTCGGCGGTTGCCAAATACCATGTCTGATGAGTTGTCTGCGGTGCAAGACTCTTTTGTGGACGGTTTACTCGATTGCCCACAATACACAAAGCCTGATCATTTTGAAGGTATTACTGTACCTGAAGTCCTTAAGTCTGGGCATCACGGTAATATTGAAAAATGGCGTTTTTTACAACGCTATCAGCGTACGCTTGAGCGTCGTCCTGAATTGGTCGAACAAGCTACACTGACAACGCAGCAAAAAAAATGGCTGAAAGAATTTAAAGCTTAATGAGTTAATCATTAAGTGAATCAGATAGGCTCTTTACACATTTTAAATGGTAAAGGGGAAGATAAACGGGTCGATACGCGTATTTAGCCTCTATCCCCAGCGGTTGAGAAGATTAAACCTTCGCCGCATTATTGGAGATTCCCACAATGAGTGGTAAACATCCTTTAGTTCAAGCTGTTGAAAATGCACAATTAAGATCAGATATTCCTGCATTTGCACCAGGTGATACAGTTGTTGTTCAAGTAAAAGTAAAAGAGGGCGACCGTGAGCGTCTTCAGGCTTTTGAAGGCGTGGTTATTGCAAAGAAAAACCGTGGCTTGAACTCAGCATTTACAGTACGTAAAATTTCTAGCGGTGTTGGTGTTGAACGTGTATTCCAAACACATTCACCAATCGTTGCTAAAGTAGAAGTTAAACGCCGTGGTGATGTACGCCGTGCGAAACTTTACTACTTACGTGAATTGTCTGGTAAAGCTGCACGTATTCGTGAAAAGCTTCCTGCACGTAAAGCAAAATAAGAGATATTCAAAAATGCGCCAATTAAGGCGCATTTTTTATGCTTTAATTTTCATTTAAAATAACGACTGTACTGTTGCATAGAAAATATATTTATCCGGTAGATATAAGTAAAATATAGACTTTACGATATTGACCATCAGGCATTGTGAATGAAAATATGATGACGTCATAAGAGTTGGCAAAAATGAGTGATATATAGTCTAGGTATGATTTGAATTTATCGTTTTAGGAAAGTTTACATCTATCATTCAATACATTCTTGATAAAAATCTAAAATTCTGCTGATGATTATAAAGTGCTTTGTTAATATAGCGGGCTGTTTAGTGGTGGTATAAATCATGTCTGTACAAAAGAAAAAAATAGCACGTCGTCGTATTCATGGCGTATTTCTACTTAATAAGCCTTTGGATATAAGCTCTAATGCAGCATTACAAAAAGTACGTTGGTTATTTCGTGCAGAAAAAGCAGGTCATACAGGTGCATTAGACCCTTTAGCAACAGGGCTTTTACCGATTTGTTTGGGTGAGGCGACTAAGTTTTCACATTATTTATTAGAGTCGGTAAAACGTTATCAGACCACGTTGAAGTTAGGTGAAACCACAACTACAGGTGATGTAGAGGGTGAAATTTTACACAAGCGTCCTGTTCCAGTATTAACAGAAGAAAAAATTGAGCAAGTATTGGCTACTTTTCGTGGTCATACGCAACAAATTCCACCGATGTATTCGGCTTTAAAGAAACAAGGTCGTCCACTATATGAACTTGCACGGCAGGGTATTACGGTAGAGCGAGAGCCACGTCCCGTGTTTGTAGAGCATTTACAGCTACTTGAATGGACTGAAAATACGCTCACTTTAGATGTAGTGTGTTCAAAAGGCACTTATATCCGTGTATTAGGTGAAGATATTGGTGAAGCACTTGGCTGTGGCGCACATTTGTCTGCCTTGCATCGTACAGCGACAGGACATTTTCATATTATTCCAGAATATACCATTGAATATTTGGAAAGCTTAACTGAACAGCAACGAGAAGAATTATTACTCCCTGCTTTTGAAGCGGTGTCATATTTACCAAAAGTACAAGTACCAGAAGGTAGAGCCTCTTATTTTTGTAATGGCTTAGAAAGTAATATCGATGCAGAAGAAGCAGAAAAAGTATTGGTCTTTGATGGTGAACGCTGTTTAGGGCTTGCTGAAATTACCAATAAAAAACGTCTAGTACCAAAGCGTGTACTCAATTTAAATTAAATAACAGGATCGGATATGGATATTGATGTATTTACAGCCATTACTTTAATTGGCTTTGCATTTACTGCAGGGGCAATAGATGCAGCTGTTGGTGGTGGTGGTCTTATCCAGATTCCCGGTTTAATGAGTACATTTCCGCAGATGTCTACGGCAACTGTGATTGGTACAAATAAATTATCCTCTATTTTTGGTACAGCATCGGCCGCCTATACTTTTGCAAAGAAAGTAAAGTTGCAGTGGAAACTACTAATTATTATTGCAATATGTGCTTTGGTGAGTTCATTTGCAGGTGCTGCTTGTTTGTCTATGATTCCACAGTCGGTTTTACGCCCTTTTGTGTTGGTTATGCTGATTGTGATTGCCATTTATACGTTTATGAAAAAAGACTTCGGTCAGGTGCATACACAGTTAGAGATGACAACAAAAGTTCTCATTTTAGCAGCCATTGGTAGTCTGATTATTGGGTTTTATGATGGTATTTTTGGCCCAGGGACAGGTAGCTTTTTTATTTTCTTCTTTATTCGATTTTTAGGGGTAGATTTTTTACATGCATCTGCATTGTCTAAAATTGGTAATTTTATGACTAATTTGGCGGCTTTAAGCTTTTTAGCACCCACAGGGCATGTACTACTAACGATTGGTTTGATGATGGCCATGGCCAATGTAGTGGGTTCAGTCGTTGGGGTGCGTGTGGCGATTAAGTATGGCAGTGGCTTTGTTCGTAAAATATTTTTAGTACTTGTAAGCGTGTTAATTTGTCGTATTGGGTATCAAACACTGACGATGTAATACACGATGAAAAAAATAGCTGAGTAAATCAGCTATTTTTTTCATTTAATGTGACCCCAATCGCAGCCACCATAATGAGTATTAAAGAAATCCACTGTGTGAGCGAAATAAACTCATGTAAAAAAACTAAGCCAGACAATGCAGCTAATACAGGTGATAAGCTAGACAGTGTGCCGTAACTGATACTAGATAGCTGTTTTAATGCGAGTAAGTCGAGCGTGTAGGGAATGGCTGTTGCCAGTATGGCGATGATCATACCAGACCACCAAAACTCAGGGTGAGTAAAGACAGGGCTATGCTGAAAAGCACTGATCGGCAGTAAAAAAAGTGTAGAAATGACTAAGGCAATGCTCAGTGCATGCATACCAATATTGAGTTTAACGACACGTTGTCCGTAATAAATATAAAATGCCCAGCATAGGCCTGCACCCAGTGAGCAAGCGGCGCCAAACCATGAAAATTCAAGGGTATTGAGTTGGGTCCAAGGTACCATGAGGCCAATACCGATAATGGTTAAAATGACCCAAAAAAAATCAGATATTTTACGTATAGATAAAAAAGCTAAACCCAGCGGGCCAAGAAACTCTAAGCCTACAGCAATGCCTTGTGGTAACTTGCCAAGAGACAAATAAAATAAAGCATTCATCAGCCCTAGTGAAAAGCTATAAATGAGTAAATTTCGCCATTTGAGTGTTTTTAACTGCGGAATAATTTTCCAAGATTTGAACATGACACAAACAATCACCGTAGCAAAAAACATGCGAAGTAAAGTGACACTGATTGGGTCAAGTTGTTCCATCAGTTGTTTGGCAAAGGATGCACTAATTTGATATGAGACCATGGATAAAATCATATAAACCACGGCCATTGGGTAATTATTTGGCATAACAGTCACAGCGTTGTGTCAATGATTTAAAGTTGTTGTATTTCTGAGATACGTTGTTTTTTACTGCGTTGTATTGAGTAAGTACAGCCAATAGATGCACTAATAATCGTACACAGTGCAATCCACTGCGTAAAGAGTAGGTTTTCATGTAAAAAAAGAAAGCCAATGATGGCGGCAATCGCTGGCTCTAGGCTGGTCATTGTACCAAAGACTAAAGGAGGTAAGCGTTTGAGTGCCATAATATCGAGTGAAAACGGCAATGCACCGGAAAGTATTGCGACCACTAGAAAATAACCTAAAGCGTGTACATTGAAAATACTGCTGATGGTACTTGTGAAGTATGCAAAAGGAAAAATAATACATGCACCAAGCATCATCCCAAGTGCAACGGTATGTTGGTTAGATATGCCTGTATTTCTTTTTGCTGAGATAATATAAAAAGCCCAACCAGTACCTGCACCTAATGCATATAATGCACCGAGCCAGTCAAAGGCGTATTGTGTTTGTTTAAAGGGAATCAGTAGAATAATACCAATCACAGCCAAACCCACCCAAATAAAATCAGTTTTTTGTTTGGCGTAATACAGGGCTACACTTAAAGGGCCAAGAAATTCAATCGCCACAACAATACCAAGGGGAAGGCGTGCTAAAGCGAGATAAAATAAAGCATTCATGGCGGCCAAAGATGAGCCATAGATCAACATGTTTTTCCAAACGATGTTGCGAAATTGCATCTGCCATAGTTTACTGAAACAGGCCAAGATCATTGCACCAAATCCTAAACGCATGACTGCAACCACCAAAACATGGTGTGATTGAAACAAAACTTTGGCAAATGAACTACCGAATTGAATACTAAAAATAGAAATAATCAGTAGTAGAACTGCACCTGCATAGTGACTGTGTTGAGAATTTTGCATCTTGCACCGTGATGAATGAATAAAAAAGCCACAACAACGTTGTGGCTCTTTAGTCTAATATTGGTGTTTAAAATAAAACACGAATACGAATGGTTCCTTGGACTTGGTGTAGCATATCTAATGCTTCTTTTGAAGCAGAAGCATCTACATCCATAATCAAGTAGCCGACATCGCCTTTAGTCATGAGTGTTTGACTTGAGATGTTCACTTCTTGTTCAGCAAATAGTGTATTTACTTTAGACAATACGCCTGGCACATTTTTATGAATGTGTAATAAACGGTGTTTGCCTTCAGTCAATGGTAAAGCAATTTCTGGGAAGTTGACCGCAGAAAGTGTCATGCCTTTGTCTGAGTAAGCTACAAATTTTTCAGCCACTTCTAAGCCAATATTGGCTTGAGCTTCAACGGTTGAACCACCTACGTGAGGGGTTAAAATCACGTTGTCTAAGCCACGAAGAGGTGATTGAAACTCTTCGCTATTGCCTTTAGGCTCTTTAGGGAAGACATCTACAGCAGCACCAGCAATATGACCAGATTTGATGGCATCAGCAAGGTCTTCAATCACGACACATGTACCACGTGCAGCATTTAAGAAGATAGAACCCTGCTTCATTTTGTCAAATTGGGTTTTGGTGAAGAAATTACGTGTTGATGGTAAGTCTGGTACGTGTAAAGTTACGACATCAGCAGTTTCAAGTAGTTCATCAAGTGAGCCGACTTGGCGTGCATTACCCATTGGTAATTTGGTTACAGTGTCATAGTAAATGACCTGCATGCCTAGGCTTTCAGCAAGTACAGATAGCTGTGAACCAATTGAACCGTAGCCGACAATACCGAGTGTTTTACCACGAGCTTCATATGAGCCCACAGCAGTTTTTTGCCAGCCACCACGGTGACAGCTCATTGATTTTTCAGGTACGCCACGTAGCAGTAAAATCGTTTCTGCTAAAACTAACTCAGCTACTGAACGTGTGTTTGAGTAAGGGGCATTAAATACAGGAATACCAAGTTCCATGGCAGCATCAACATCAACTTGGTTGGTACCGATACAGAAGCAACCCACAGCAATCAATTTTTCTGCTGATGCAAAGATATCAGCAGTCAGTTGAGTACGGGAACGTATACCAATAAAGTGTGCATCTTTGATGGCTTCTTTTAAAGCATCGCCTTCAAGGGCAGTTTTGTGGTATTCAATGTTGGTATAACCAGCTGCATTTAAAGTGTTAATTGCATTTTGGTGTACACCTTCTAGTAATAAAAAACGAATTTTGTCTTTATCAAGAGAAAGAAGTTGGCTCATTACGGCTCCGCTAGAAAGGCCAAATGTTGGTCGCAGTATGATAACATAATGCGTAACAACTTGTTTATTTCTTGCTGGGTTTGCCTTGATGAATATTGCAGCACCATTATCGCCACAATTATTGACTGAACTAAGCTCTATTGTGGGTGAAAGCCGTATTAAGACAGATGATTTAAGTTTACAAACGTGGGGGTGTGACTATACCAAACACTTTGATCCTAAACCTTCTGTGGTTGTCTTTCCAACGTCTACAGAGCAAGTGCAACAGATTGTACAGTTTGCTAATAAAAATCAATTGGCCATTACGCCATCGGGCGGACGTACAGGTTTATCTGCAGGTGCAGTGGCCGCTAACGGTGAGATTGTTGTTAGCTTAGATAAAATGAATCAGGTCGTAGACTTTTTTCCTGCTGACCGTATGGTGCGTGTTCAAGCGGGTATGCTCACAGAGCAATTACAACAGTACGCTGAAGAGCAAGGTTTGTATTATCCTGTCGATTTTGCTTCTGCTGGTTCAAGCCAAATGGGTGGCAATATTGCGACTAATGCAGGTGGTATTAAAGTCATTAAATATGGCATGACACGTAATTGGGTGTTGGGGCTGACCGTTGTTACGGGTAAAGGTGATGTATTACGTATTAATAAAGGCATGATTAAAAATGCTACAGGTTATGCGTTGCAACACTTATTTATTGGTGGTGAAGGCACACTAGGCATTGTGACTGAGGCTGAGATCAAATTAGACCGTCAACCGCAAGATTTGCAAGTGATGGTATTAGGTGTGCCAGATTTTGACGCAGTGATGCCAATTTTACATGCATTTCAAAGTAAAATAGACCTAACTGCATTTGAGTTCTTTGGTGAAGTTGCTATGCAGAAAGTGTTAGATCATGGTCATGTGCAACGCCCATTTGATACCGAATGTCCATTTTATGTATTACTTGAATTTGAAGCGCCGTATGAACCTATTATGGATAAGGCGATGGAAATTTTTGAGCATTGCATGGAAGAAGGGTGGGTGCTTGATGGGGTACTTAGTCAAAGTTTAGATCAAGTAGAAAGCCTATGGCGTTTACGTGAAGATATTTCTGAGTCGATTGCACCATTTACGCCGTATAAAAATGATATTTCTGTGCTTGTCACACATGTACCGGCATTTATTAAAGATATTGAAGAAATTGTACAAAACAATTACCCAGACTTTGAAATTTGCTGGTTTGGTCATATTGGTGATGGTAACTTACATTTAAATATTTTGAAGCCACAAGATTTAAGCAAAGATGAATTTTTTGCCAAATGCCAAGTGGTGAACCAATATGTCTTTGATACAGTACAAAAGTATGACGGTTCGATTTCAGCTGAACATGGCGTGGGTATGACTAAAAAGCCATATTTAGCTTATACCCGCAGTGCTGAAGAAATTGAATATATGAAAGCGTTAAAGCAAGTGTTTGATCCAAATGCAGTGATGAACCCAGGTAAATTATTTGACCTATAATGACTTCTGAAAAGCAGTACATGTTTTAAGATTAAACCCTGCCTCTGGTAGGGTTTAGTTTTTTAGTGTGGGTCATGGCATCTGAGATCAGCAGGGTCATAAAAAAAAGCCCCTACAATATTGTATTGTAAGGGCAATTTTATGTGTTGTTAAATCGCTTGAGTGCGTTCAATGAGCCATGCTTTCACATCACCTTCAAGGTGTTCACCAAGCACAGTTCTTACGTGTTCATGGTATTGGTTAAGCCAAGCTTTTTCAGGTGCTGTGATCAAATCATTTTGAATACAACGGGTATCAATCGGACAGAGTGTCAGTGTTTCAAACTTTAAGAATGATCCGTAGCCGTAATCCTCTGTAGCAACCAAGATGTTGGCAACCAGATTTTCTATACGAATTCCCCATTGTTGATCACGATATAGTCCTGGCTCAATGGAGGTCACCATGCCTTCACGCATAGCAACATTTGCACTGATTGGTGTGTGGTATGAAATGTTTTGAGGGCCTTCATGTACGTTGAGTGCAAAACCGACGCCGTGACCTGTACCGTGTCTGTAGTCAAGTTGGTGTTGCCAAAGTGGTTGGCGTGCAATGCTGTCGAGCAGTGGTGCTGCAAGGCCTTCAGGAAATACCGCTTGTGAGAGTGCAATATTACTTTTGAGCACAAGGGTATAGTCTTGACACTGTTCTATTGATGGTGTGCCAATCGGGACTACACGGGTAATGTCTGTTGTGCCATCGTGGTATTGTGCACCTGAGTCTATGAGTAGTAAGCCATCGCCATGAATGTGTGAAAATGCGTCTGGTGTAGCACGGTAGTGAGGCAAAGCCCCATTTTCGTTAAATCCTGCAATGGTTGGGAAGCTTAGGCCTGTGAAGCCCTCTTGTTGAGCTCTGAAATGAGTCAGCTTTTCATCAATGGTGAGTTCATTAATGGCATCATTATTTTTTAAGGCTTGTTCTAGCCAGTGAAAGAAGTGACATAGTGCAACACCATCTTTAAGCATGGCATGTTTAATATGCTCTATTTCACTTGGTGTTTTACAGGCTTTTAAAAAGGTGCTTGGGTTGGTTGCTTGAATCACTTCAATGTGACTTGCAATCGCATGGGCATGATATAGCGTGACTTTACTTGGATCAATGAGAATTTTTGTGGTTTCTAATTGTGCTAAGAAACGGGCACTGTCTTCGTAGTTGTGAATGTGAATGCGTTCTTGATCAAAAATGTCTTTGACTTCGGCAGGAAGCTTATCTTGATCAATAAACAGCGTTGTGGTTTTGTCATTAGCAATGTATAGATGAGCCAAAAATACAGGGTTATATTCGACATCGTTGCCACGACAGTTCAGTAACCATGCAATGTCGTCAAGACTTGAGATGAAATGGCCATCTATACCATGTTCATTGAGGTAACGACAAACTTCGGCAATTTTGTCTTTGAGTGATAGGGTATTTAGCCCTTCTTGCATGCTATAAATTGGTTGTTTGGGAAGTGCAGGGCGGTCTGTCCAAATTGGGTCAACCAAGTCTTTAATGGTGTGTAAAGCAATTTCTTTTTCTTTAAGTGCTTTTGAAAGCTGTTCGAATTGTGTTAGTGAAAGGACTCGACCATCAATGGCGACAATTTGATTGGCAGAGAGTTTATGGGTCAGCCATGAGGTGTAGTGTGAATCAGGGTCTGCGGTAAGCCTTTTTAGGTTAATGTCGGTATCTTGAAGTTCTTTTTCTGCTTGAACCCAATATCTTGCATCGACCCATAACCCCGCTTCTTCTTGAGTGACCACTAATGTGCCTACAGAGCCTGTAAAACCAGAGAGCCATTCACGTGCTTGCCAGTGGGCAGGTAGGTATTCTGATAGGTGTGGGTCTGCACTCGGTACAATATAGGCTTGAATATGGTGAGATTCCATATGTTGGCGTAATTGTTGTAGTTTTTGATTCGTAGACAGTTGTGTCATTGGTCATCAACCTTCATTGTTTAAACGATGTTTAGGTTAAAAGTATGCTGTTTAAAAGCTTTGTTATTTTAATAAGATACACCGATCTACCTGTTTCGTCTAATTTATATGTATTGTTTATATTATTGTATAAAAGTTTATTTTACTTGGTTTAAGTCGGTCTAGCTGAGTCTCATTTGAGATATTTTTTACAGTAAAGAGAATGCCTTTCAACTAAAATGAATACGTGAGTCTGCTAGATTTAGTTTCTTGGCGAAACATGCATCGCTTGGCTAGCTTTATTATTTGAATTTTCGTGTTGTAAGAAGTTGTGCTATTTATTAAGTCTTTAACATCTCCATGCTTTTATGCTTAATGGCGAGTATGTTTGTCTCTATAAGAAGTAGTACATATATAAAATGTGGTGTGAAATAGAAAAAAGTAAAAATTGGATTGTTGTAAAATTGTTCGACCTTTATTTAGATATATGCTAAGGTTCGGCCACTTTCAAACAGTCAAAACGAGCTGATGTGTGTGTTTACGTTGTTATTTCAGATGTTTGAAACAACAATCACCATGCTTTAGATTTGAGTATATTTTAATCATTTTATGTGCAGTGACTACCTGTATGCTTTATATAACATGCTGGTAATGACTGAACCTCCAGTTATTTAGATAAACATGCAAAACTCTTCTACACGAACATTAAATCGAACCACGTTAATGTTCCCTCTCGCATTGGTTCTATTTGAACTTGCGACATATATTGGTAATGACCTTATTCAGCCTGCAATGTTGCCTATTACGCAATATTTTGGTGTGAGTACAACTTTAGCACCTTCAGCGATGTCATTGTATTTGCTTGGCGGGGCATGTGTAGCATGGTTATTTGGCCCATTGTCTGACCGCTATGGTCGAAAAAAAGTACTTCTAGCAGGGGTGTTGTTTTTCACAGTGTGCTGTGTACTTATTATGTTTACACAAAACATGTCGCAATTTTTAATCCTACGGTTTTTACAAGGCTCAGGTTTAACCATTGTTTCCGCAGTAGGCTATGCTGCTGTGCAAGAGTCCTTTGAAGAAAAAGATGCGGTGAAAGTCATGGCACTCATGACCAATTTGTCACTTTTAGCACCGCTTTTAGGGCCTGTGTTGGGTGCTTTTCTGATTAACCATATTTCTTGGCATTGGGGTTTTGTCTTTATTGCGTTGATATCTTTGCTCAGTTGGTTTGGTTTGAAACAGGCTATGCCTGAAATTAAGCCAACAGCGGTAGAACAAAAGACATTGCCTGAACTATTTAAAGGCTTTAAAGCGGTGTATGCAGATACACATTTTTTAAGTCTTGCTGTGGCATTGCCTTTGGTGGTATTGCCATTAATGTTATGGATTGCGATTTCTCCAATTATTTTGGTCGATGAACTTAAGTTATCTAGTTTGCAATATGGTTTATTCCAAGTGCCTGTATTTACTGGTTTGATTTTAGGTAATATTGTTTTAATTAAAGTCGTAGATCGTTATGAGTTGGGTAAAACAATTTTTGTTGGCTTTCCAATCATGTTGGTTGGTGCATTGATTGCGAGTGCATCATTAATTTTCCCTACATTGATTTTACCTTTGTTATTGGTGGGTTTAACGCTGGTTAGCTTTGGTGAGGGTATTGCAGTTTCTGTGGTATTTCGTTCGGCATTTGCATCGTCTGACCTTCCTAAAGGTACGGTGGCTGCATCTATGTCTATGTTAAATATGGTGTGTTTTTTCTCAGGCATAGAAATCTTACGTGTGTTATATACGCACTTTCATATGGCTGCCTATTTGCTTATGAGCATTGTGATGATTTTAATTTGGTTCACATTCCCACGCCGTGCTCTGATTAAAGAAATGCAAAAACGTAAACAGGCGTAACTGTTTAAAAAGAGGCTCTCAAGAGCCTCTTTTTTATTTAATATCACGTGCTAAAAGATAGCGACGCAAGCTAATAAATTCGGGGAATGATTCAAGTAATAAATTAATTTGCTTTAAAACCAATTGTAAGTGTTCAGACAGTCGTTCTTGTTGAAAGAGTTGCTCTACCTCTATGGTTTTGGCATGAATTTGTGCTGTAGAGAGGCCTTGTTCATGCAGTAGCACGTTTTGCATGGTGTCGTTACACCATTGAATCAGTGCCAGTACTTGAGTATCTGTGACTAAATTTCGCTGGGCACCTAGTGCTGAAATATAGCTGAGTTGACTGTGACTATATACTAAATAGCGAAATGCGTGATGAATCAGCTCTGGATCTGGGTGAGGTTCGGCACTTAAACTTGAAATCATATTGGTTAATTCAGTTTGTGCATTGTGTGCAAAACGCCGTGCTGTGCGATAACGCATACTGTTATTTTTGCCTTGCTGATATTGCAGGCTAATTTCTGCAAGGTAGTCCATGGTTCTTCGTTCGCTATTTTTAATATTTTTTGAGATATCACGACATTGCCAATCGGGCCAAATAAAGCTGACAGCAAACCATGCAATAAAGCAGCCAATGAGCGTGTCTGCAATACGTGGAATAATAATTTCGTATGCAGCACCTTTAATGCTGAAAATGAGTAATACCATAAGTGTTGCCATGAGTGTGGCAATCGCATATTTTTTTACGCGTAAATAAAAAAACAATACTGCACAGATTACAGTCAGTATGAGCTGTGTTGGGGTATCATGAATAAAATACAAAATCGGCATACCAATAATTACGCCTAAAATTGTACCTAAGGTACGCATTTTTAGACGGGCTTTGGTTGCAAAATAACTGACTTGGCAAACAAATAAACTGGTGAGTAAAATCCAATAACCATTTTTAGCAAATGGCAGTAAAGACACCAAGTAACCGATAAAAAAAACGAAAGCAATGCGAACTGCATGGCGAAATAAAGCGGACTGTGGGGTAAGGTGCTGTTTAAATTTCAAGACAAGATCTTGCCAGTCTTGAATATCACCATCTAATAAATTGATATTTTCAGGTGTCTGCGTATCTACAATATTTTGTTGTATAGTAAGATCATTTAGATGTTTTAACTGTTCGTAAATTCCATGTAAATTATTGGAAATAAGCTGTAAATTTTTAACTTCAATATTTTGCGGGTGTTGTTTAATCCAATCTCTTACAGAGTCCTCAAGCTGTAATAGGGCAGTGGTGTATTGCTGTGAGATGTCATAGGCCTGTTGTTGTAAAATACTACGTGCAAGATCTTCAAACGCATTTGCAGTTAAATGAATGTTTTTTTGCATACGAAAAATGACATCACTGCGACTAAAGTGTGTACCTACTTTTTCATAGTTTAAATAATTAGAAGTGGCTTGTTCGTGAATGTCTTGTGCAAAAAAATGTAAATTGAGCCAGTAGATCGTATTTTTATTGGCACGTGAGGCTTTGAGTCGGGTAAGTAGAGCTGTTTTGTTAATGTCTAATTGTTGGACGAGTTTTGAGTTATATCCAGATAGTTCATAGAGTCGTTGTTCTATATCTTGTTTTGTGTTGTCAGGATCAAAGAGTTTTGCTTTGTGATGAAGCAGGTTGGATAAGAGTGAGAAGGTTTGTGCAAGACTGTCTTGGACAAATAAAGTTGGTTTGAGTAAGTAAAATATAATAGATGTTAAGCTATACCAAATTGCACCGGCAACAAAACACGCGGGTTGAAAATACCATGTTGTGTATTCTCCTAGACCAAACATGGTGTAAATAGACAGTAAAATTGTGCCAAAAGAAATAGCGGCATAACGCTGGCCAAGGCTACCAAGTAAAATAAAAAATGCACTAGATAGTGATAAATAAGCAATAAAAAATATTGGCTGTGTTGCCAACATTTCTAAAATACTACTGGTAATAAAAAATAAACAGCAAACGTAAACTAAGCTACGAAGTCGTACACTTAAGCGGTCATCAAAGTCAGTTAGTGCAGCTGCAATTGTCCCAAGCGTTATAGGGACAATGTATTCTTCATAGCCCAGATAATAAAGTGCAAGGGTTGTACCTAAAAAGACAATAAAAATCTGCCAGCAATACATGAAAAGGGCATTGGAGGTATAGCGTCGTATATATTGAATAAGCCGATACATGGTTGTTTTTATAAGCTAATCAAACAAGTTTTTAGATTCTACTTTTTATGAGATAAAGTCAAATATATTTGCCTGATATGGCTTAATAATAATTAGGCTTTTGTATTAACTTATATTTGTAGAGGTAGTAATTACTTTATAAGTATGTTTTGTTGTTTGTGTCACGGTATTGGAAATATAATGACTATTAGCTTAATATTTAAAAATAACTTTATTTGGTTGTTTGTTTTTGTGTTTAGAGTATAATTTAAGGATATTTGATCTATTTTTTGTGATGTGTGTTGCATTAATTAATAAAAATGTATGGTTTTATTGCTAAATATATTTAATCAGGACAAAAATAAGACATAAAGTTAAAACGATGCACTAAGTAGGGTTTTATATTTTAGGTTGTTATTGTTGCTTGAAAGAGTTCTTAAACTTGCAATAACATATTTTTGTGGATTAAATCCACTGTATTTAAAGGGCATTTAGTTGGTTGTATTAATCAGCAGCACTTTAATTTTGGAGTAGTAAAACATGGCAATTAAGTTAGCTATATTAAATGATGAGTTAGACGGCTTCATTGCAGCATCTTTAGTTGATAGCGAAAGTGGTATGCCTCTTGCAACCGAAGGGACGGGGTTAGATATAGATATTGCATCTGCAGGTAACACAGAGGTGGTACGTGCAAAACGCAATGTAGCAAGAGCTTTAGGTTTAGATGATTCGATTGAAGATATCTTAATTACGTTAGCTGAACAATATCACCTTATTCGCCCGCTTAAGGGGAATAAAGATTTGTTTTTATACATTGCTTTAGACCGTAAAAAAGCGAATCTTGCAATGGCACGTCACGTATTAAAAAAATTCGATAACCAGCTCGATTTCTCATAAGTTTATTTATTATTCAATAAAAAAGGAAGTACAAGAGACTTCCTTTTTTTATGTCTTATCGTAAATTATTTTTTATAAACAATAATAAACCATGGTTTTATTGATATTTAAGCTCAGAATTATTTAAAGATATGCTATAACATGATAAAAATGTTTTGCATATTGTCTCACGTAATAGGTATCTTTCATGGCTGATCAAGCAACAGTATCTTTTAACCCAACCTCACTGTTAATGGTTAAATCTGAAATAGAACGATCTATTCAGCAAATTGAAATACTTGTGACAAGTCTGATTGATGAACGTAAAGAACCTTTAGAGCTTGATGATGCATTGTTGCATTTAAATCAATGTGTGCAGGTTTTACAACTACTTAAACAATATAATCTGGCTAAAGTGATTGAGTACAGTGCACTTTTAATTGTTAAAATGGCTAAAGCGCCTGAACATATTAAACAACGAGACTCATTTGTTGTGAGTCATGCGCTATTGAGTGCAAAACGCTACATAGACTTTAGTTGCTTAGAAGAAAAAAGTATTCCTCAGTTTTTATTGTGTGATTTAAATGCATTAGAGCAGCAACTTAATTTGCCTAAAACAACAGAAGCTGCCGCATTAGAGCAGATGTTAAACCATATTCCTGAAGTGGCTTTTGATGGTCATCAAGTGACAGAATCTTCGGAATATATTTATCAGTTGTATAAAATTTGCTTAAAACAGCTATTTCGTCAAAATACATCTACACTGAATCACCATGCATTAAAAGCTGTAGGTGAGCACTTGGTTTATCTTTCTATGCACAAGCCAAGTGGCTCTTATTGGAAATTGGTATATCAGTTATTTGTACATATTGATGATGTATTCTTAAATATCACACGCTTACGAACCTTTGTGCAAATTGAGAAAAATATTGATTCATTTTTAAGGGACTCAAGTTTTAAACCAAACATGGCAGAGGTCGCAAATATTATTTATATTTGTTTGGCGCAAGGTACAACAGTGTCCAAACAATTACAACAACAACTAGGCCACGATATTTATGTGATTGCTGATCGTGATTTAAGTGTATTACGTAAGAAGTTATTTTCTGCAGATTATGAAACAGTTAGAACAATTACACATTTACTCGCTGAGGAAATTATTACGATTTCTCAAGAGCTAGAAATCAAGTATCAAAATTTAAGCACAGAACGCTTGGGTACTTTATATCAACAGACATTGGCCA
Organism: Acinetobacter rathckeae; assembly: GCF_015627125.1. Classification (GTDB taxonomy): domain Bacteria; phylum Pseudomonadota; class Gammaproteobacteria; order Pseudomonadales; family Moraxellaceae; genus Acinetobacter; species Acinetobacter rathckeae. Next base: position 70,450 of record NZ_VTDO01000005.1, read on the forward strand.
TTAAGCAGATTTTGAGTGTTTTAAATATGCATGAGATCGCAGATGATTTAGGACAATATTTATCATTATTACAAGATCCCACTCAAATTGAGCAAGAGCAGAAAGTGAATCAGCTTATACAGAGTTTAATGTGTGCTTTAAACCATTTACGCCTGTATGCAAGAGAAAAAACACCTCGTTTACTTCGTTATAAAGTCATGAACCAAGACATTGCTTTAGATCGCTTAGATGATGCCTATGATACTTTGGCACAAGAGTTACAAACACTGGTTGATACTGGTTCAAACCACTTAATGCAATATGTAGAAACGCCTGAACAAAGCCTGATCGTTGAATTACCAAAACGATTAGATGAAATTGCAGGTGCGGCCCAATTTATTTTTGACCATCAAGCGATTCACCAAGCGGCAACAAATAGTGCTCGTTTTATTGAAACATGTCTTGAAAAACAATTGCCACTTAATGCATCTGACATTAAAACACTCTTGGGTGTGTATGCAAGTATTGATATTGCACTGAAGGATATGAAGAACCAACAACCAATGATGTTAGATATGTTTGTTGTTGCGTTAAATAATACACAACAATTAAAGATTGCTGCTTAATGAAGTGATTTTGATGCTATGTAAATTAAGTATTTAATGATAGGTGTCACACGATTTTTACATATATCATTTAAGCTACTTGATCTGTTATATTTTTGATGATAGAGAATTTAATTTCTTTAAGTCCAAGTAAGATGAGTGAAACTATCTATTGGGTTTGCTATCCATATTTTTTTTGTGAACCTTGTCTCACTTTGAGTGTCTTATTTTATTTAAAGGCAATTTATTAATTGAAGCGTATACAAAATGCATATTTAATACATGGCATGTAAAGGTCTAGTTGAATAAACTGACCAATCATGCGTGAATGAATGAGATCATTTAACTGAAGGGGGGGACAAGATGAACGGTCTTAAAGTAATGGTCATTGATGATTCAAAAACAATCCGACGTACTGCTGAAACCTTATTACAAAGAGAAGGCTTTGAAGTCGTTACGGTTGTTGATGGTTTTGAAGCATTATCTAAAATTACCGAAAGTAATCCAGATATTATCTTTGTTGACATCATGATGCCCCGTTTAGATGGTTATCAAACTTGTGCATTAATTAAAAACTCAGAACAATACCGCAATACGCCAATTATTATGCTTTCAAGTAAAGACAGTTTATTTGACCGTGCAAAAGGGCAAATTGTAGGTTCTGATGAGTATTTAACGAAACCATTTAGTAAAGATGAATTGCTTGATGCAATTCGTACGCATGTAAAGTAGTAAAGTTTGTAATAACGCTTTTGAGTTTAAGTTTGGGGATAACGTGAAACGTATTTTAATTATTGATGACTCACCAACTGAAGTATTTCGCTTTAAAGAGATTCTCATCAAACATGGTTATGATGTTTTAGAAGCAAGTAATGGTGCCGATGGTGTGACACTTGCAACCGCTGAAATGCCAGATTTAATTTTGATGGATGTCGTCATGCCAGGTGTTAATGGTTTTCAAGCGACACGTCAAATTACTCGTACAGAGCAAACCAAAGATATTCCTGTCGTGATTGTGAGCACTAAGAATCAAGAAACAGACCGAGTTTGGGGCAAACGTCAAGGTGCCAAAGACTACCTGACTAAGCCTATTGATGAAGATGCACTGATTGGTGTGATTCAAGCTAACCTTGTTTAACTCAAAGATCAGAGTTTATAGACCATGGCAGTAAGTGGATTTTTAGAATTACTTCGGCTGACTAAGCAAGGAAATAAGCATCAACAAGAAGATGATGCCAATCGATGGTCTGGTATTGCATTTGAGATGCAAGGACAGACATTTGTCGTTCCTTTGGGTGAGGTCAGTGAGGTGTTATATTGTCCTGATCTGACATCAGTACCCAACGCAGAGTCTTGGATTAAAGGCTTAGCCAATGTACGAGGTCAATTACTCACAGTAATTGACCTTTCTGAGTACTTTATAGGCCCAGCAGTAAAGTTAACACGGCAACACAAATTATTGTGTTTGCGTCATGAAGACTACTATATTGGTTTTATTGTAGATCAGGTGTTAGGACTTCAGCACTTTCATACAACCAGTTTTGTTGCTTTAAATAAAGCACTTCAGCCAGAGTTACAAAAATACTGTTATGGCTATTTTAAGCAAAAACAGATTCATTGGAACGTTTTCTTATTTAGTACACTGCTGAAAGATTTTTACCAAGTGAACACCATCTTAAATACATAGATATGCATTTGTTACACGAATATTGAGATTTTGGGGGAGAGTTGTATGGGCTTGAAAAGTCTAGCAAGTGGTAAGAGTGGCATCATTAAACAACTAGATGCTCGCTTAAATCAATTAAGTCATGGCTTTGGTGACAGTAAGGGTGTTAAAACACTATTGCTACTTAGTATTTTTAGTATTGTTGGCACGTTACTGGTTCTACTTTTTATTTTTTACAGTACTGCACAAAATAATACTGTGAACCGAAGCCTCGCTGATCTTAAGCTCATTTCTCAAGTCATTCCTAAGCAAGTCACTGAAACCAATGCCACTGGTGCAGATGCTGAATTTCAGAAGCTCAGACAGAGTCGTGAAAACTTTGATAAAAACTTAACGGTTATTGATAAATCATTTTCAGTCAGTGGTGATACAGCCAAAGTACAGGCTGAATGGTATAATACGGCGAAAAACTTACAAGTTATTCTTGATAATAAACCAGTCTTGAATAATTTACGTAAAACCGTTGTTGAAATGGATCAGGTTGTTCCAAGTTTGCAATTTCAATATAACGCTTTGGTTAAAGAAATGGTCAAACGAGGGTTACCGACCAGCCAAGTGAACATTGCAAAAGACCAAGTGGTTTTGGCAGAACGTATGTTACGTTCAATGCATAACGTGACACGTATTAGCCAAGCACAGTTGGTTGACCCTGTTAAAAGTATTGCACTTGATCGTGATGAGGAATCCACACCAACAACAGACTTTCAAGAGGCCAGTGAAACATTTGCCAACTATTTAAATGCGCAAATTGATGGTGAAACGATTTTTGGTGTTGAGAAGTTAGCTGATCCTGAACTACGTGCGAGCCTTTCAGAGATTAAAAAGAAATATGATGATGTTGTGCAAAGAGATGCACAAATTTTGATTGCTGATGGTAATAAATTGTTACAAGTACAAAAGTCATCAAATGCAATTTTAGCTGACTCGGACACTTTGCTAGACAGCTTGAATGAGCTTTCTGTATCTGCTGTATTGACAGTATATGTTCCACGTGTATTGCTGATAGTATGCTTCTTAACATTCATTATTGCACTGGCAAAACTATTTAAAATTCGTTCTGAAAACGATCAGTTGCGTCTTGCCGAATTAAAAAGCGAGTATGATCAAAACCAGACTGCAATTTTACGACTCTTAGATGAAATTGCAGACTTGGCAGATGGTGACTTACGCCATTATGCAACGGTATCTGAAGACTTTACAGGGGCAATTGCCGACTCGATTAACTTTGCAATTGACCAACTCCGTGATTTGGTTTCTCGAATTAATGAAACGTCACAAGAAGTATCACAATATTCGCAAAATACACAGCATGTAACGACTAACTTAACCGCTGCTGCTAAAAAACAATCTGATGAAATTTCAACAGCATCTGTAGCAATCCGAGAGATTGTGGCTTCTATTGGTCAAGTCTCAAATAACGCTACGGAATCTACAGAGGTTGCACAGCGTTCGGTAAAGATTGCATCAACGGGTGCAGATGTTGTAAACCGTTCTATGCAAGGTATGGACACCATTCGTGAGCAGATTCAAGAAACATCGAAACGAATTAAACGCCTTGGTGAATCATCGCAAGAAATTGGTAACATTATTTCTTTGATTAACGATATTGCTGATCAGACCAATATCTTGGCATTAAATGCGGCCATTCAGGCATCTATGGCAGGGGAAGCCGGTCGAGGTTTTGCCGTGGTTGCTGATGAAGTACAGCGTCTTGCAGAACGTTCTGCATCTGCAACTAAACAGATTGAAGGTTTAGTACGTACCATTCAGTCAGATACTAATGAAGCCGTTATTTCAATGGAACACACCACAACAGAGGTTGTACGTGGTGCAAATCTTGCAAAAGATGCGGGTATCGCATTGGATGAAATTCAAACAGTATCGAATACATTGGCACAGCTGATTGGTAATATTTCGCAAGCGTCTCAACAACAATCTGTGTCAGCAAATCAGATTGAAAATACGATGACGGTTGTACAAAGCATTACTACACAAACAACGGCTGCAACATTTGATACGGCTCGATCAGTTTCTGAACTTGCAAATATGGCTGAGTCATTACGAGCGTCTGTAACCGACTTTAAACTGCCAGAGAAGCAGTAATTGTCTTACACGGTAGCCGTGTTATCTATATACAAACTTCGATGTGTTGATCTACGTTAAAAGTCGGTCAATACATCGACAAGAGCTAAACAGATAAAGTTTGAGCGAAATATGAATGAACTCGTACAGAGGATAGTGCAAGATATTGCAGTACCAGCAGATACCTATTTACAACAAGATGCAGAAATTGTTGAAATTTTTGCCGAAGAAGTCGAAGAAATTATTGTTGAACTGACAGAATTATTTGTTCAATGGCAGCAAGATTTACACGCATTTGATGCGCTTACCATAATTCGTCGTCACTTTCATACTTTAAAAGGTTCTGGCCGTATGGTCGGTGCAAATCAAATGGGAGAGTTTGCTTGGGGGGTTGAAGAGTTACTCAATGGTGTATTACAAGACCATACATTACTCACCGAACAGGTTAGGCAATACGTACTCTCTAGTTTTGAGTTTTATCAAACACATTTACTTCCAAGTATTCAGTATATACAGCCATCGACTGCGGATATTCGTCCATTTTTGTATGTTGCAAAAGCATTAAAAGAGCAACACAATATTGATTCGAAAATTTGGCAAATCACTACAGCATCTGATACCAAGACTGAAACATCAAAACAAGACTCAACGGCTAAAGCAGATTTCATCACTTCTGAGCAGTCAAGTGAAGAGATTGAAGAAAGTACCTCATCTAATACAGCCATGATTGCAGATATACCAAGTGTGTATTTAGATGAAATGGCAGAACACCTTGAACAAGTACAACATTACTTAAATAACAACGAACCTTCAGTGAAAGACACCACTAGCTTAATTAGAGCAATTCATACCCTAAAAGGGAGCTCAAGCATGATGCAAGTTGATGACTTGGTCTGTGTAAGTGGTAATGTCGAAGTTTCACTTAATTTAGAGTTGCAAGAAAAGGGGCAACTCGACCTCAGTTTGAATTTGCTTGAGCAGTTTGAGGTATTCTTGGCCCAATACTTACAAGGCTTGAAAACGACAGATCCTGAGTTACTTACTCAAAGTTTGAAGCAGTTTAATGCAGTATGGCAACAGTACGCAGCATATATTAAACGCTCAGAGCAAGAACAAATTCGCATTAATGACATTATTGCACTAAAGATTGATCAGTTTATTGATGTTGCAGATGATTTTGAATTCTGTGTATGGCAGGATGCTGAAAAATATTTAACAGAACTGATTGATGAAAGTGAAACATTAATTCAGTGGGCAGATACCAAAAAGCTTGTAGATTTAGCTGATTATGTGAGTAAATTACGCAAAGCATATATGGTTTTACTTGCAGTCGCATTTTCTGATTATGATGCATTAAAAACACAAAGTGTTGCTTTTGCTGATTTTCATAATGCACTTATGATTTATTTTGATTTTCTTGCATCGGGCCAAATAAATCCTGTGTTATTACAACATCAAGATGAACTTGATGTGTTGATCAAAAAACTATCAGACGTACGTTATATTGCTGAACAGCCACTAGTTAAGCCTGTGCCAGTGATTCCTGTTGCTCAAATTATTAAAAAATTGGAGTGTGATGAGCATTACTTATCACAGCAATCTGCCAATGTGCTAGATGACACAGAACTGGTTGATATCTTTGTTGAAGAAGCTGAAGAAATTGTTACACAGATGGACAGTGATCTGGCTGAGTTTGAAAGCAACCCGATACAGCTGATTACATTAAAGAAATTGATGCGAAATTTGCATACCCTAAAAGGGAGTGCAAATATGATTCAAGCAGTAAATTTAGGGACAATCGCCCATCATTTAGAATCAATTTATGAACTACTGATTCATCAAAAGCGAGAAGCAACGCCTTTACTTATTGCGATTTTACGTTGTGTTCAAGATAAACTTGCAGGCCGTACCGATGCGATTCGAAACCAAGGATTAGATTATCGATCTACACATACTGTGGCTTTACTTGAGTCGTGTAAGCAATCAGGTGAGCATTATGATTTCTCTCTAGAAATAGAAGAAGCCATGCCAGAGGTGGCCATATCAAATGCCACTGATCTTACTCAGTCAAAAGATCAAACTGATGTAGTGATAGAAAAGACGCCTGAACATATCACTCATACGCCGTATAGTATGGCGTTGTTAGAGGCCTCTCAAAAAGCTTTTGACGCCTGGGGTGAAGAACGCGCAAGCCGTGGCTTACTACTTGCCGTACAGCGTAGTGTCTATGCTTTGCATAATGATGTAAAACTTATTGCGAATGCAAAACAGCTTCAAGAACTTGTTGCTTCGTTACTTGATTTATTTGAGCAATATACCATTTATCAAGTAGAAACAGATGCATATGACCGTAGCATTCATGCAGCATTTGATCAGATATCTGCTTACTTTAAGCAAAACATTGACCTAACGACACTTGAAGACAGTCTTAAAGTACTTGAAAAAATTAAGCATACTATTTTGTCTTCAAAGGGAATGAATGATCCTGTAGAGCAGATTGTTAACGTAGATGATGATCGTTTACAAGGAGATGGTGCAATACCGCCATCAATGCATGGTTTGTGGCAAGAACAGTTTGATGCAACTGTTACTCAAGAAATGCTTCGTGTGTCAGCAAGTACCATTGATAAAGTCACCAATTTAACTGCTGAAAGTGCAATTAACCGATCACGTGTTGAAATGGGTTTAAACCAATTTAGTACCACACTGTCTGAAATGGAGCTTGCAATTGTACGACTGTCTGAACAGTTGCGGCGAATGGAGGGTGAGCTCGAAACTCAAATTTTAGCAAGACACAGTCTTGAAGGTGAGTATGAAGACTTTGACCCATTAGAAATGGATCAATACTCAGCATTGAACCAATTATCTAAGTCCCTTGCTGAGTCTGCCTCAGATTTACTCGATTTTAAGTCGACATTGACTGATAAAATTGCTGATTCTGAAACCTTGTTACTTGAACAGGCACGTATGCAAACAGATGTGCAAGATAACCTGTTGCGGGTGAGACAAGTTGCCTTTTCACTGGTTGAATCACGATTACAGCGTTTGGTTCGCCAAACAGCCATGTCGGTAAACCGCTCAGTTGAATTGGAAGTGGTGAACGCAAGGCTTGAAATCGACCGAAGCACTTTGGATCGCTTAGTCACACCATTAGAGCATATGATTCGTAACTCGATTGACCATGGTATTGAAAGTACGAGAGAGAGACTGCAAAAAGATAAGCCTAAAGTGGGTAAAGTGAGTATCACTTTAATGCGTCAAGGTACAGATATTTTGCTTGATGTACAAGATGACGGTCGAGGCATTGACGTTGAACAAATTCGTCGTAAAGCACAAGGCTTAGGTCTGATTACCGCACAAGAGCCGATGGCTGATGATGATGTACTACAATTTATCTTTAGCTCTGGGTTTTCTACGGCTGCAGAACTGACTCAGCTGTCAGGTCGTGGTGTTGGTCTAGATGTGGTAAAAAATGACATTCGTGCTTTGGGTGGACACATTTCTGTAACCTCAACGAAAGATCAGGGTGCAAAATTTACCATACGTATTCCAACCATTATGACTGTGGCAGATGCACTCATGGTTAAAGTGAGTGAACAACAATTTGCGATTCCATTGTCACAAATTGAACGTATTGCCATGATGCCTTCAGAGCAGCTACAAAAACACTTTAGTACTGATGAGGAATATTGCCAAATCAATGGGCAGGACTGCCGTTTACGTTATTTGTCAGAGTTTTTAGGTTATGCAAAAAAACCAAACTTTGCGACAGCTGAAAACTTCCCAATTATTCTGGTAAGAGGTTATAACAATCAATTGATTGCTTTATTGGTGGATCAGCTGGTTGGGTCGCGAGTAGAAATTGTAGTTAAACCTCTGAACAATACCCTCAAGCATATTCAGACCTTAGGTGGAGCAACCATTTTAGGTGATGGTCGAGTCTGCTTTATTCTAGATGCACAAAATATTGCTCGGACTGCACAGAATACTTTCCGTTATAATTATGCGATTGAGAAATTCAACCACGATGACAAGCAAGATTTACGTCATACAGTAATGATTGTTGATGACTCAGTGACAGTACGAAAAGTGACTTCTCGTATACTTGAGCGTCATGGTTATGATGTTGTTACAGCTAAAGATGGTATTGATGCCATTGAAAAATTAGAAAGTTTACAGCCAGATATGATGTTACTTGACATTGAAATGCCACGTATGGATGGCTTTGAAGTGGCTAATTTAGTGCGAAATGATACAGTGCATCATGCATTGCCGATCATTATGATTACCTCTAGAACAGGTTTGAAGCATCGTGAGCGTGCCATGAGTCTGGGTGTGAATTACTATATGGGTAAACCATTCCAAGAAGAGGCTTTATTGGCTCAAATTGAACAGGTCATACAAGATTTAAAAGGTGATGCAAATGGTTGATAACCAATTCATAGATACATCAGGTGCATCTAAACAAAACTTGAGCGAACTCATGACGGTGTCGGCAGGTTTTGTTGATGTCTTTAAGATTCGCTGTGCCAACCAAGCAACAATTGTCCTACCACAAAATTTAATTTTATCGGTGCAAACCCCCCAGCATGGGGTAAAGTACATTCAGTGGCATGATGTTGAATTGCCCATTTATGATGTACACACGCCTGATGCAAAAGATGTAATTGCCTTGATTATTGAAAATGAGCAGATAGAGCAACGCTTTGCCATTTTGTGTGATGAGATGCCAGAAGCACATCGTCTCAGGATTTCTGAGGTGGTTGATGTCTATGGTGTGGAAAAAGAAGTAGGGGTGTTTCAGTATGTGCGTATTCACCAAGAATTATGTCAAATACCTGTACTTGCTGAAATCTATGCAGAGATTACAAACGACAGTAAATAAGCCTTTTTTGAATGCTTAAGACTGATATTGTTCGGGCTTAAATTGCCCGAACATTGTCTAGTTATCTTTAGTTCTGTGAGGTATCTTCTTTTAACTCTTGAATCCATTCACGCCATACCGCTAACAATACAGCTAAAATCACAGGGCCAATAAAGAGCCCGATTAATCCAAAACTGGCTATGCCACCTAATACACCAAACATGATCAGCAGAAAAGGAATTTGTGTCGCACCGGAAATGACCAGAGGGCGAATCACATTGTCTGATGAACTGACAATACATATGCCCCATGCCAATACAGCAATTGCACTGACAATATGTCCTTGTGAAAGGAGCCAAAGAGCAACACTGCCATAAGATACAGGTGTACCAAAGGGAATCAGTGCCAATATAAAAGTCACTAAGGTGAGGAGTAATGGATTAGGTACATCAGCCACAAAATAACTCAGCCCTGCTAAAATCGCCTGTACTAAAGCAGTTAATCCAATACCATAGACGACGGCACGTGTTGTATCTGAAATGGTGGTCATGTAGTGATGAATGCGATTGCCAATCACTTTTTCTAAAGCAAAGTGGAACTGCTTGAGTAATGACTGGCCGTCACGGTAAAAAAAGAACAATGACAGTAAAGTAAAACCCAATTTTACTAGATTCCGTGTAATTTCACTCAATACCGCACGGCCATAGCTTAAATGCCCTTGTAGCCATGTGGTAATATTTTGAAAAATACGATCGGGATTGGTATTGAGTTCTGCCAAAATACGACTGGCTTCAGTACCAACAATCGGTAGTTGTAAAACAAAACTGGGTAAAGTGAAATGACCTGCATAAATCTGTTGTTGTACTTGTAAAAAGAGACTTTGCCCTTCTCGTTGTAATACTACAATACCAAAACCTAAGGGTAAGCCGATGGTAAGTATAATCATCAGCAACATAAAAAATGCCCCCAGATTACGCCGTTCAACACCACATATTTTTTGAACCCATGTATAAATTGGCCAAGTCATATACGCAATAATGACGGCCCAAACGACAGGTACAATAAAATATTTTAATACATTGAAACTTAAATATAAAAAAATACTCAGTAACCCTAAGAAAAAGGTTTTATGCAGCAGGTTCGGAATATATCGTTGCACGGCAATCTCGAGTTGTTTGATGTGTCGGTGATGTATTAGATTAGAACCACTGTGTCTTATCTTCAATGATGACATCAAGCACAGGTTGCCATTGTTTTTGAATATCCACATAACGCTTTTGTGTGTGGTCAAAAATGCTCAATCCCTGTGCTGCTAGCTGACCATATACGGTACGTTCTGAAATCCATGCAATCGGGTCATGCTCAACTTTTTTAAAAAAGTCTTGGAAGTTTTGCGAGTTTACACTTTGTGGTTTTACACGGTTTGCAAGTAGTAAAATATCGACTTTCCCTTTACGAATTCTTTTAATATCTTGTAATTTCTTTAAAAAATTCTTGGTACTGTGTAAATCAAAAAAAGAAGGTTGTAGTGGTGTAATAATGGCATGACTTTCACTAATCAATTGCTCTGCAAGCTCGCCAGAAACTGCGCCAGGGGCATCAATGACCAAGTAATCTATGTGTTTGGGTGCGTCACCAATCGACTTTTCATTACGCCAATCTAAAGATAAAATTTGTACCGCAGAAGATGGACGTTGTTTTAACCAGTGTAGGGTTGATTTTTGTGTATCTGCATCGGCCAAAGCGACGGCATAGCCCTTGACGGCTAATGCAGTAGCCACAGTAATTGCTGTATTGGTTTTACCACATCCACCTTTTTGATTTGCAATCAGAATTGTTTTCATAAGAAATATTAAATTGTGATGTTTCAAATACTTTAGCATTTTTTAAATAGATAAAACATGACAATATGCTTGATAAATCATTGAGCAACAGAGGAATGAAAGAATATGCCAGCATGGATGATTTTGGTCATTGGAATGATTGTAGGTGCATTCCTAGCCAGTATGTTACTTGCTCGAACAAGACATGGCAAAATTCAGGCGGAGTATGAAGCCTACATTTTAGAGCTTCAAGCAGAACATGCTCTTGCGTTACAAGCGGCACAAAAAAGAAGTGTAAATACCAGTCGTGCTGTTTTGAAAGGAAAAATGGCTGAACAGTTTGCACCTATTTTACCCGATTTTAATTATTTACCTGCCGATGCTCGGTTTTTAGGAGATCCCATCGACTATGTAATTTTTGATGGTTATACCGCATTTAGAGATGGTGAAGGCAGAGCAGAAGACATACAAGTGGTTTTTATGGATATTAAAAGTGGTCAGGCCAGACTCACTGCTGGGCAAAAAGCCATTGCACAGGCCATTGAGCAAAAACGAGTACGATTTGAAACACTCTATATACAGTTTGATGAATAAATCAGACAAATGGCTTCCATGATGATGTGCTGAATGATGTAAAAATGAGGAATTAAAACTCCCAAGCATGAATGAGTCAACAGATGAAAGGAAGAATGTACGGTATAGGGCTGATGATATTGCTGTGTAGTCAGGTGGCGTATAGTGCCCAACTGGTCACTGACAGTGCAAAATATAATATTGCCAACGGGCTGAGTCCAACAGCACCTGAGCAGTCTATCCGTAGTCTAAAACCATTCTTAGGTGATTTCCGTATTTTGAGTACACAGCACTATACTCAAGATGAACAAGCAAAATTTTCCCCTGTAGATTTTGCTGTAAGTTGGGGATTATTTGCTCGCCAGAACATCGCACAACGTATAGACGTTCGTCAATATGACCGCTTTTTAAACTGGAAGATGAATCCGTTACCTGTGTCACCACAGCGAGCCATGCAAATGGTGTCGAATATGCATATGATTCCTGCAACACCGACAGTACTAAAACAACTCAACCAAGTGAAACGGGGTGATTTAGTGCGTTTAAAAGGTGACTTGGTTGAAGTGAAAGATGGTGATTTAGTCTGGACGTCATCTTTAACCAATACAGATGTTGGCGAGGGTGGTTGTGAGTTATTTCGTGTAACACAAGTACAATGGTTACAAAAAGTGCCGATGTAAGGTTTTATCTATGGTCAAAATATTATACATTGATGAAATATATTTTACGTCAGTACATAAATAAAATAAGTGAGCGAGATCATGAACAGTGCATTACGCAAGGGTGTTCTATGTATTTCTTTGCTGTTGAGTGCATGTCATGGTACAAGCCCAACAGTCGATGGTAAAACGCATGTATTTACCTTAAAGCAAAAATGCCCCGCACTTTTACAAATGAAAGTAGGTCAGAGTCTAATGTTTCACGCCCCTGAGAATCCGAGTACCGGATATCAGTGGCAAATCACCAAGCCCTTAAGCAACTTTAATGTAGAGCAATCTGAGCAGAAACCTAAAACAGAGCAACCTGATATGGTTGGCCAACCAACAGAAAAAATCTTTCAATTTTATGCAACGCAAGCAGGCGAAGAAGAAATTTCTTTAAGTTATATAAGACCGTGGGAAACAACAGCACCACCAGTAGAGCGTTGGGTGTGCCGTGTACGTATCTCATCTTAAAACCTAGTTTTAGTTTGTAGCACGAAAGTGATAAATGTGAGTAACATAGGGGAATGCAACCTGATCGGTGGCTAAAAGTCCAGTATGCTGTTTTACGATTTTTTCTAAATCATCTGCGAGTTGTTGTTGTACGGCACTAGGCCATGTTTTTACAAAACTACTGGATAACAACCGATCTATGACCACCTGTTGTACTGTACCGCAATGTGCGTAATTGAATTGTTGTGTTGTCACGGCTTGGAACAGGTTTTGTTGTGAAAATACCTGTTGCCATTGTTGTGTATAGAAACGAGGTGCATCATTTTCAAATGGCTTTAAATGCTCAGATAGGGCATTGACCCATGCTTGGCTATTATCCCGATTATTCCAGATTAAAATGAAATCACCTTGTGGTTTAAGTAGGCGGTTGATCTCTTGGAGTGTTTCAATATTTGAAAACCAGTGAAATGCTTGAGCACAAAAAATGGCATCAAATTGATGGTCTGGTAAGTGAATCTGATGACTTAAACCATGCATAACCCCAAGCTGAGGGTGTTGCTGTGTGAAAATGGCTCGCATTGCCTCTACAGGCTCAACAGCAGTAATATCTGTGCTAATTGGGATAAGGCGAGCAGTAAATTTTCCTGTGCCTGAGGCAAGGTCAAGAAGCTTAGACTGATGATTGAGGTTGAGGTGTTGTTGTAACCATGCTGTGATTTCTACTGGATAATTTGGCCGAGCCTGTTGATAGTTTTTTGCGTGTTGTATATTGGCAAAGCCGTGTTGTGCTGTTGGGTGTATGCTATTCTTTGACATGATTTTGCCATTTCATAAAGCCTTTGAGGGTGCATGGCATGGCTTAAAAGAATATTGATATTGTACATATATTTACAATTGTGATTTACGCACGGCTTTATTTTGTTATGTGAGATATGGCTTAAAGAAGATCGAATTGACTTAGTGTATGTGCTGATAAAAACGTTGTAATGCTTTTGTGAACTGAAGTAACTCAGCTTGAGACATGCGACTTTCTTGCAATAATGTAATCACGGTCATATGTGAGCGTTTTAATTCAGCCACGGTTTGGGCATTTTCTATTTTTTTAGCGTGGGTTTTTCCCATCAGTCCGCAGTGTTGAGACAGTGTAGCAATCAGCAACTGCTTCATATTGTCGAACGTGAGTTCAATCTGCTGATATTGCTCATGACTTTCTTCAGGCTGTACTTGTATCGTTACAGGTGCCTCATTGTGAATAGTTGGCTCACTTTGAACATGAGGTGTTATTGGGGTTTTCGTCTGTTTAGAGGGTGTGAGCGTATCTTGTTCTTTTATCTCTGAGCTTTTTTGTGGTTCAGGTGTAGATACAGCATCATGATTGTTATGTGTCAAAAAGCCTAAGTCTATTAGACTATTAAACACTTCCGATGAACACATTGCTTCTTTTGCAGTATCGGACAGTTTATTAAAATCTTTACTGCCAATTAAAATCAGTAGTTGGCGTTGTTTTGCAGATAATACGCGATCGCGGGTTTCTAACGCCGTAATGGCCTCGGCTGTTCTAATATAATTCATGCCTAAATTTCCAAAAGCACACTAAAGAGGTGATTTTCCAGTTAATACTTTGACAAAACTATATGACATATTTATGAAGTGTTTGAATTTTATTGGCTTTTTTTGATGCTTATTTTATTGCCAAGACAGTATATAATATGTAGTAACTAAACTACTTTTATGAGTTTCCTAAAGCGTATTAGAATTTTAGTGTGATAAATTTAACATAATTTCATTAAAATAAGCGGGCTTTAGGTCAAACCTCTAACCTTTTGGTGTGTAATGGATAAACAAATCATTTTTGAAGATGACCATATTCGCGTTATTTTTTTAAAAGGACATTCAGAAGAATTAATTTTCTCCTTTGGCGATCTCATCACACGTGCGAAAGGCTTAAGCATTAATGCTGAAAAATCGTTGGTGAAGTACGATTACAATGTAATTGGCGTGATGCCAAAAGAAAAGTCATGGTTTCCTGTAGAAAGCATGCACCAGATGATGCAAGCAGTAGAGCCTTATTTGGCACAATTTAAAACCATTGTAGGCTACGGCGGGTCTATGGGTGGTTATGCAGTGATTAAATACGCTAAACTGTTACGTATGTCTCGTGCGATTGCTTTTGTACCGCAATACAGTATTAATCCGCAAGAAGTTGAAGACCGACGCTATGCCGAGTTTTTTGATATTAACTTGCACCGTGATATGGATATTTCAGCACAAGATATTTCACCACAGACCGACTATATTATTGTCTATGATCCATATTATAACGAAGACAAAGAGCATTATTTAAAGATTAAAGGTCTGTTGCCACGTTTAATGACTTTAAATTTACCTTTTACAGGTCATGATGCACTGTCTGTTTTAGCTAGCTCTAGTCTACTGAATGACTTTATTCGTCATAAGCTTGATCAAAATTATTTTTATACGCAAATTCGTCAAGTGAAAAAGAACAGTAAGTTTTATTATCGTAATGTCATTGGGCAACTGATGTCACGCCATAGTAAAGCATTGGGACGTATTTTAAAAAATAATGATTTACAGCTAGATGCACAGTACTTTGACCCTGCATTAAAGCAATTAATTACCCGTGTTATGCTGAATCGTAGGCAAGTGACTGAGCAAGATTTACAAAAGCTTGGTATTAAAGTGAACTTGCCACAAGAGTCACATTTAAAGTTGCAAGATCACTTTGAAAACTTTTTAATTTTTAACTTAATTAGTAGTAAGGTGGAAAGTTACACGCAAGAAGCGATTGGTTTAAATGATAAATATTTAATTCCGCTGTTAGCAAAATCAAGCTGTTTAGTGAAAATAGAGATCAACCGTGAGCGTTATTTGGTGGCCATGAATGACCGCCGTGTAATGAAATTGGTCAAGGAAGATGACGCATTGTCAGCAGATTTAAGTCCATTGGTGCTAAAAAAACATGATGGATATTATGTGATTAGTTATAAAGGACAAAATTTAAGTACCGATGAATATGGGGTGTGTACGTTTGTAGATCCACCTTTAACAGATACAACACGTTTTATTTTGGTTTAATTAAATGACGATAAAAAAGCCCTCACATATTTGAGGGCTTTTTTTGTTTATGCTTGGAGTACAGAAATATCTGCAATGGCTGTAAACAGTTGTCGTAATTGATTGAGTAAACGTAAACGGTTAGCTCTTAGGGCTTGGTCGTCGGCCATGACCATCACATTATCAAAAAAGTGGTCAATTGGGGCACGAAGCGTTGCAAGTGCAGAAAGCGCTTCTGTGTACTGACGTGTTGACAATAGAGGCTCAACGTGTGGTATGAGCTGTTGAATGGCTTGATATAAACCTTTCTCAGCGTCTTCCACCAGTTGTTCTTCCGACACTTCACCCGCTGTTGCAGGCTCTTTGGCTAAAATATTCGCCACACGTTTATTTGCTGCTGCAAGCGCTGCTGCTTCTGGTAATGTGCGGAAGTGATTCACTGCGTTAATACGTTGCTCAAAGTCAAGCGGTGAGCTTGGTGACAGTGCCTGTACAGCTTGAATCACATCGATGGTTACGCCTTGATCTTCGTATTTGGCACGGTAGCGACCTTCTAAAAATGCTGTTGCTTCGCTTAAAGTCTGTGCAGGGTCTTTAATAATCTCTACATAACCTTGTAAAGCCAATTCAATGAGGCGTTGAATAGATACATCAAGTTTATTTTCAATGATTAAACGTAAAGTACCAATCGCTGAACGGCGTAGGGCAAATGGGTCTTTTGAGCCTGTTGGGGCTTGGCCAATACCAAAAATACCCACCAAGGTGTCTAAGCGGTCAGCCAATGCTAAGGTTGTACCTGTTTTTGTGCTTGGGAGTACATCGCCTGCAAATTTTGGTAAGTATTGTTCACCGAGTGCTTCAGCGACTTCATGGTTTTGTCCTTCAAGGCGAGCATAGTATGTACCTGCAATGCCTTGTAGTTCAGGAAACTCACCCACAAGCTCTGATGTTAAGTCACATTTGGCAAGCTTAGCTGCTTGTTCTGCATCTGCTGGGTTTACGCCTGTAATTTCAGACAGTGCCACCGCAAGTTTCGCAATGCGTTCTGATTTATCCCATAGGGTGCCAAGCTGTGCTTGGAAAACCATATTGGCCAGTTTTTCTGAACGAGAAGCCAAAGGTTGCTTTTGGTCTTGTAAGAAAAAGAACTCTGCATCGCTTAAACGAGGGCGAACCACTTTTTCATTGCCTTCAATAATTTGCTGAGGGTCTTTTGATGCAATGTTAGATACGGTAATAAAGTATGGCTGTAGCTTGTGGTTTGCATCAACCAAGCAAAAGTATTTTTGGTTGTCTTGCATGGTGGTAATGAGAGCTTCTTGTGGCACAGCCAAATAACGCTCTTCAAACGTTGCACGTAAAGCGACAGGCCACTCAACCAAGGCCGTGACTTCATCAAGCAAGTCCGCAGGTACAATCGCAGTTGCATTGACTTCATCAGCTAAGTCTTTAACTTGATTTTGAATGATCTGTTGG
This sequence comes from Acinetobacter rathckeae, assembly GCF_015627125.1. Lineage (GTDB taxonomy): Bacteria > Pseudomonadota > Gammaproteobacteria > Pseudomonadales > Moraxellaceae > Acinetobacter > Acinetobacter rathckeae. The sequence goes on from NZ_VTDO01000005.1 coordinate 87,807, forward strand.
CGTTTTTCAAAATCAGCCACCACATATGCTTTTTCAAGTACGGCAAGGTAATCATTGGCATGCTGTAGGGTAATGGCTTCAGGTGCATGGAAACGATGACCATAGGTAGTGTTGCCTGTTTTATGGTCTTGAATGACTGCATCAATGATTTGGTCATCTTTAAGCAACAGCACCCATTTTACAGGGCGTACAAATTCGGTACGGCTTGCTGCTGAACGCATTCTTTTGGCAATTGGTAATTGGTTTAGAGCGTGCTGTAAAATTTCAGGCAGTAATACATCTATAGATTGCCCTTTTACATCTTTGTAATAGCATACTTTTTCGACTTTACCTGCTTGAAAAGTAGAAACGTCTGCAACAGTAATACCTTGGCCACGCATAAAGCCTTCAAGGGCACGGGTAGGCTGGCCATCGGCATCAAAAGCAGCTTGTTTGGCAGGGCCATCAAAACGCTTTTGTGTGTCGGCTTGGGCTGCATCTAGGCCTGTAATTTTAAGCGTTAAACGACGTGGTGCCGCATACGCAACCATTTGCTCAAAGTTTAAGCCTGCGTTGTTTAAGCCTTTTTCAGTTTCTTGCTGTAATGCATCACGCAGTTTCTTTAAACTTTTTGGTGGAAGTTCTTCACAGCCAAGCTCAAATAATACGGTGTGTTGATTCATTATTTTTTCTCCGCTTTGGCTGTTGCTGTGTCGATCTGTGCTTGTATTGCCGCTAATGCTTCATCTCTTAATTTTGGTTCAGCCATTGGGAAGCCAAGTTTTGCACGGGCATCCACATAACTTTGGGCAATCGCACGAGACAATGTACGAACACGTAAAATAAAGCGCTGGCGTTCTGTTACAGAAATCGCACCACGTGCATCGAGCAAGTTAAACGAGTGAGATGCTTTAATCACTTGTTCATAAGCAGGTAAAGGTAAGCCTGCTTCAATCAAACGATTGGCTTCTTGCTCGTAAAAATCAAATAATTCAAATAGTTTTTCTACAGGTGCATATTCAAAGTTGTATGTCGATTGCTCAACTTCATTTTGATGGAATACATCACCATAAGTAACTGTACCAAATTGGCCTTTGGTCCATACTAAATCATAGACAGAATCTACACCTTGCAAGTACATCGCAAGACGCTCTAGACCATAGGTAATTTCACCTGTCACAGGGTAGCACTCTAAACCACCAACTTGTTGGAAGTAGGTAAACTGGGTTACTTCCATACCATTAAGCCAAACTTCCCAACCAAGGCCCCATGCACCAAGGGTTGGAGATTCCCAGTTGTCTTCGACAAAACGAATGTCGTGAACCAATGGGTCAATACCAATCGCTTTTAAAGAATCTAAATATAGCTGTTGAATATTGTCTGGGTTTGGCTTCAGTGCAACTTGGAACTGATAGTAATGTTGTAGGCGGTTTGGGTTTTCACCATAGCGTCCATCTTTAGGACGACGTGATGGCTGTACGTAAGCGGCATTCCACGTTTCAGGCCCTAGAGCACGTAAGAACGTTGCGGTGTGAAATGTACCTGCACCCATTTCCATGTCGTATGGTTGTAGTATGACACAGCCTTGTTCAGCCCAGTAGGTTTGTAGTGCCAGAATAAGGCCTTGAAAGGTATCAATGTGAGAGATGGCGCGACTCATGTAGCATCCCTAAAATTATAAGAAAATTGGGACTAAGTATAAGGATTTTACCAATCTGAGGCAAAGACTATCTGTTGCACAAAGCATAAGCTTTATGTTTAAAGATCAAACAAGTCAAACTGTAGTCTACAGTAGGCTTGTTTAGTTTATTTTGTACGGTCTTCATAGACTGTTTTCATCTGATTTGGCTGTGTAGTGGTGTTGCTCATGTTATGTTGTTTGGGCATGACAAGCCACAGAATTAAATAGACTAAAATACCGGGGAACGCTGCACTCATGACAGAGACAGCAATAAACACTAAGCGTAATAGGTTGGCATTCCAGCCAAATCGTTCTGCTATACCACCCATCACACCAGCAATCATATGTTGTTTTTGTGAGCGGTATAAACCTACTTTACCTTCTGCCATGATCCATCTCCTGCGGTTAAAATCTTGCTTTATTAGATATATGGGTTACAGCATGTATTTTCTAGCATGTATCACGAGTTAAAGCGTTAATTTATGTAAAAGATGATATAGCATGTTCAGGTTTTCATTAAAATACAGCAACACATTATAAGGGTGTGGCATGGTTATAGATGAATTGTCTATTTAAAGCATTGTGATGATGAGCAAGGTTAGAGGGTGATAAATGCGTGACGATCTGCGAGCTAAATGTAAAGATTACTCTATGAGTGGCATGTTGGTGTTGCTGAGTTTAACTTTGCTTGGCTGCAACCCGCATATTGAACAAAAAGAGAAGTCTGCCACAGCTCAATCTATGCACACAGATGATGCATCTTCTTCGCATCACAGTAACCTGTGGCAAGTGGCGGGGCAGGCGACCATGCCAAGAAAAATCCAAGCTCAAGCGGCTGAGCAAAATAAACAGCTTAATGCAGAAGAGAAAGAAATTGTCGGGCGGTATTCGGTTATTATTCCTTGCACAGACCCAATTGCACGCTGTGGTGATGAAAAAAATGATGCGGTAGAGTTTATTCTAAATTTAATGCCTGATGGTTCGGTCTATCGTTTAATTAAACGTTTAGGCACAATTCAAGTCGACTCTAGATCTTCTTCGAGTTATAACAAAGACTATTGGGAATTAAAATTAATAGATGCTCATCAGTACGTGATTACGTATTACACCGTTGATGGTATGAAATTCTTTTATCGAATAGATGCAAAGGGGAGTTTGGTGATGGATTTAGGGCGTAATCGGCTGATTAATCTCCAAGCTTATCGCAAAGGTTATCCTTTCCCAGACAAGGCATATACGTTAAAAAAACTTGTAGACTAGATAATAAAAAAGCCTCTTTAAATAAAGAGGCTTTTTTGAATCTTGGTGGGTCGTCCGCGACTCGAACGCGGGACCAATGGATTAAAAGTCCACTGCTCTACCAACTGAGCTAACGACCCAAAATGATCAAGTTTTAAGATAAGTGGTGGGTCGTCCGCGACTCGAACGCGGGACCAATGGATTAAAAGTCCACTGCTCTACCAACTGAGCTAACGACCCGTATCTTCTTGATGGAGCGTATTGTAGCAACTTATTTATTGATGACAAGGGTTTTTTTAGAAAAAGTTATACATTTGATTATAAAAGCTACAAATTGGTGACAATGAGTCAAAAAATAATCTGTAATAGATTCAATTGGCTAAGTTGCTTGGTCATTCGTAGGTCATATAAAAAAGTAAGCCACCGATAAACGGTGGCTTACTTGAGCAGATTAAGATTCAGGGGTGACTGCTTTTTTAGGTGGTCTACCTCGTGGTCTACGAGGGCGAGCTGGTTTATCAGCTGTTGCTGAAGACGCTTTTTTCTTACTCTCAGCCTTAGCTTCTTTGCTGACAGTATCTTCTGTCGCAATTTCCTCTTCAGGCTTTGCGACCACTTCAGTTTGCTCAGGTGCTGTTTCAGCAACTTCTGTGTTAGTTGTTGCTTCTGTTTCTACAGGTTGTTCAATGACTTGTTGAACAGTTTCTTGAGTAACAGGTGCTTCAGTATTTGCCTGTGCAACAGATACATCATCTTTAGCTTTAGTTTCAGCAACTGTTTCAGCTTTACTTGCTTCTTCTTTCAAGTGCTGTGCTTTGGCTTGCTCTAATGCTTGTTCAGCGGCAAGTTTAGCTAAGCGTCTACGCTCACGTGGGTCATTTGCAACACGCAATTGCTTGGTTTGCGGTGGTGTAAGTGATAGTGCTTCAGCATTAACATCTGTCGAGTTACTATTGTTTGGCACAGTAACATCACGAGTAACAGATTTCTTCTCTGTTGCAGTTGTTGGTTGTGTCTGCGAAGCAATATAGCTTTCAGTGAACTTACTCAGCGCACGATTAAATGTTGGAATAAGTCCAAACTGTTCAATCAGTACGGTGCAGTCTTCACCATAAACCGTACGAATCAAGCTTGCTACACTGTGCTGCTTTAAGGCAGGGTTTTGTGTTGCTGAGATTTGATGCGTATCCGCTGAATGCTTTGTTTGAGTCGCTTTTTGACGGCGACTTGAACGTGGGTCATTGCTCGCACGCTTTGGCTTTTGCTCGCGTTGTTGCGGTGCTTCTACTTTTTCTACTTCTTTGCGAACAGGAGTAGTCTCGGTAGGTTGTGCTTTATTGGTTGTAACAGTTGGTGCTTCTTTAGAAACAGGGCTGTCTACAACGTCTGTTTTGGCTACAGGTGCTTGTTGCTCTTTAGTAATCGCAACAATATCTTTGCTTGCCGTATCTACATTAACAACCAATGCCGTTGGCATGTCTTCATGACGCGGAACATCTACAACATGAACGCTTGGTTTGTCATTTGTATGCACAGGTTGAGTTGTTTCAGTCGCTACGACAGCTTGTGGTTGTTCCAATACGCTTTGGTCTCGTTGACGGTTTGGTCGTTGAGGGCGTTGTTGGTTACGGTCACGGCGAGGAACAGACTGTGTTTGAGTGGAATTTTCAGGTTGTTCACTGGCTGTATGAGGCTGCGTATTACCACTTTGAGCATGGTCTTGCTGTTGGCGTTTTTGTTGACGCTTTAAGTCTCTCATTTCTTGACGAGACAGTTGCGTATTTTCTTCGTTGCCATGACGAGGCGTTACTTGCTCAACATGTTGCTCACGTTGTTCTTTGTACTTGTTGTTACGTTGCTTCTTGTTGTTGCGTGGCTGGCGTTCTTCTTTGTCCGCTTCGCGCTTTTCTGTTTTTGCAACAGTGGTACTTTGTGCTTGTTGCCCAAGGTATGCATTATTTGCAGACTCAGCAGTGTTTTGTGGCGTAATGGTTGCTTCTACTGAACCAAATTGGCCTTTGCTGACTGCACCACGATTCACCATTGCTTCAATAGCTGTTGCCGCATGATTGGCTGTACGTGTTTGATCTACTGTTTGTGCTTGTTTTTGTGTAAACAAGTTTTCTAACCATGCACATGGGCTATGTGCTGCAGTTGTTACTTGTGCAGTAGTTTGCTGAGCTTTTACTGCATGTTGTTGCGTGTTTTGCACAGTTTTTACTGTTTTTTCTTTAGCAAGAGGCGTAACAATCGCTTTTTCGCCTTCATCTAAATGCCACTCAGCAGATTGGTAACCTAGTTCAGCTTCACTTGAGCGTGTTGCTTCTGTACGTTCGTAGCTGGTTGGTGCAAAACCTTCAGGGTTGTACTGTATTTGATAGTGCGGTGTTTCTAAATGAGGGTGAGGCAATACGGTAATGCGTACATTTGAGCTTTGCTCTAAGTACACTAAGGTATGGCGTTTTTCATTGAGTAAGAAAGCTGCAATTTCAACAGGCACTTCAATTTGTACTTCACCTTGACGCTCTTGTAAGGCAATTTCTTCGACCTTACGCATAATAGATAAAGACAATGAACGTACATCACGTACCATGCCTGTGCCATGACAGCGAGGGCAAACGTAACCCGTAGACTCTTCTAAAGATGGACGTAGACGTTGGCGACTCATTTCCATCAGACCAAAACGTGACAATTGTCCAAACTGTATACGAGCACGGTCGCTTTGAGTTGACTCTCTGAGCTTAGCCTCAACCATACGTTGGTTGCGGTCTTTACTCATGTCAATAAAGTCAATAACAACTAAGCCACCAATATCACGTAAACGCAGTTGACGTGCAATTTCTTCAGCAGCTTCTAAGTTGGTATTGAGAGCGGTGTCTTCAACATCTTGACCACGAGTAGATTTCGCGGAGTTAATGTCAATGGCAACCAGTGCTTCGGTTTGGTCAATCACAATTGAACCGCCTGATGGCAGTTTCACTTCACGTTCGTATGCGGTTTGGATTTGACTTTCCACACCAAAGTGAGCAAATAAAGGCTCGTGGTGCGTATATGTTTTAAGTTTGTCGAGTTGAGATGGCATCACGACTTTGACAAAGTTATAGGCTTCGTTAAAGGCTTGCTCGTTATCAATTAAAATTTCAGTCACATCATCACGTAAGTAATCACGGATTGCACGTGTTACCACACCTGCTTCTTGGTGAACCAGCATGGGTGATGGGCCTGAACTTGCTGTACTTTGAATTTGTGCCCAAAGGTCAAGTAAGTGTTGTAGGTCTTGTTGTAGCTCTTCTTGGCTACGGCCAATACCTGCAGTACGTACAATCACACTCATACCACGTGGTGTTTGTAGTGATGCGAGTTTTTCTTTCAGCTCTTCACGTACAGCCCCAGAAATTTGGCGACTAATACCACCACCTTTGGGGTTGTTTGGCATCAGTACAAGGTAACGTCCTGCCAATGAAATATAAGTAGAAAGCGCAGCACCTTTATTGCCACGTTCTTCTTTTTCAACTTGGACTAAAAGTTCTGTACCTTCGGTGAGGAGTTCACGAATATTTGAGGTTTCACGAGCGTCGGCACTAAAGTAGTTACGTGAGATTTCACGCATTGATAAAAAGCCTTGGCGTTGTGCACCATACTCGACAAAAACCGCTTCTAAAGAAGGTTCAACACGAGTAATGTGACCTTTATAAATGTTAGACTTTTTTTGTTCTCTGGTTCTATTTTCAAGGTCAAAGTCATATAGACGCTGGCCTGTGACAAGTGCAACACGGACTTCTTCAGCATGTGTTGCATTAATCAGCATACGTTTCATGTGGGTCATACCTAATCGTTGAGCCACAACGATAAGTCAGTCTTCTGTATGTAAATAAAAGCGTTGAATACGTCGCTTCTTGGTTGTAAGGCAAGCTGCGTTTTGCAGTTTATTTACATAATAAACATTTTATGTGTCTGTCTGACTAAATTCACCTAAAATCATCTCGGGCTGTATTGATGTAATGCAAAGAGAACTTTATTGCTTGTTCTGTTTGTATGTGTAAGGAACTCTGGCACGGAAAACTCATCGTGGCGGAGGTTCACTTAACGCATCTTTCAATACATCAAATGCTTAAGCCTGATAAAGTGTCAGGGAATGACTTATTCGATGTGTTTCAGTTTACATTAATCAACCAATCTAAATTGGCAACATATATTTTTGGGGCAAACTGTTTTGTAGGCAAACGTATTATTTTACGCAACAGTTTGCAATTTTGCCGATATAATAACGCCTTTGGCATCGGCATATTCTGTTAGGACCTTTCCGAGTTGGTGATGAGTATCTGTGTTCAATGCACAATATTTTACTCAATATTTGTACAGAATCTCATTTACGGCGGTATCCGAGCGCTGACTATAGCAAACCTTGATGCATCTGCCTATGGGTAATGATGTGATTTTTGCTGAAAAAAAGCAGTTAATTGGTTATATTTTATTCATTTTGTGGGAAATACAGTTTAGGGAACAAGTATGGATCAGAGTCAACAATGGCAGAGTGTGACGTGGTTTGATGTTGATGAAAATCAGCTTGATCAAAGAATAGATAATTTTTTATTTTCTCGTTTAAAAGGTGTGCCTAAAAGTCGAATTTATCGCTTAATTCGTGAAGGTCAAGTACGTGTGAATAAAAAGCGTGTGAAAGCAGAAACACGTTTACAGGTGGGAGACCAGATTCGTGTTGCTCCGATTCGCTATGAGCAAAAGCAAGAAGCAGATATTGCAGTGAGTGATAGCGTTGTTCAGGGGTTATTACAACGTATTGTGTATGAAGATGAAGGACTGTTGGTGGTAAATAAGCCATCAGGTATTGCCGTGCATGGAGGCAGTGGTATTGCTTATGGTTTGATTGAAGCATTGCGTGTGGCGACGGGTAAAAAATATTTAGAATTGGTGCACCGTATTGACCGCGATACTTCAGGTTTGGTGATGGTGAGTAAAAAACGTAGCACGTTAAAGTTATTACAAGATTTTTTGAGACAACATAAAATACAAAAAACTTACGCCGCGATTGTAAAAGGGCAGGTGAGTTTAGATCGACAATTAATAGATGCACCTTTATTGCGTTATGAATTGGCGAATGGTGAGCGACGTGTACGTGTGTCTAAAGATGGTAAACCAAGTCAAACAGTATGGCATGTTGCAAAACGTTTTAAAGGTGCAACATTGGTACATGCATCACCACTGTCTGGTCGTACCCATCAAATTCGTGTGCATGGTTTGAGTATTGGTCATCCACTTCTTGGTGATGATAAATATGGTCATCAAACGGTATACCACGGGGAAGAGCCTCGCCGTTTATGCTTACATGCTTTGCGTTTAGAAATACCAGGCTATGAAACGATAGAAGCACCTTTACCTGATGATATGCAAAAAATCTTAAACAATTTAAAGGTATGATGCGAGCTTTTGTATTTCAGTTGTTTACTTAGGTGTTTGGTGGAATTATGCAAAATCATGCGGTAAAGCTCATTATTTTTGACTGGGACGGCACACTGTTTAATTCGGTGGGGCAGATTGTAGATAGCTTGCTATATGCTGCTGAAAAGTATGATCAGCCATTGTTGGCAATAGATGCCAAAGATGTGATTGGGTTGGGTTTACCTGAAGTGATGCAACGTTTGTTTCCACAAGTGCCTGAGTTACATGAGCAATTATTAACAGCTTATTCGACACATTATGTTGAAAATTCTGTACAAGACCTTTGGTTTGATGGTGTTGCTGAAATGCTAGATGCTTTAAGAAACCAAGGTGTTTTATTGGCAGTGGCAACAGGAAAAAACCGTAAAGGGCTTGACCGTGTATTGGAAAAAACAAAGAGTACCGATTTATTTACCATCACACGTGCAGCCAGTGAAACAGCGTCTAAGCCGAACCCGCAAATGTTGCAAGAAATTTTGAACCATACGGGTGTGGCTGCAACAGAGGCAGTGATGGTGGGTGATACCAGCTATGACTTAGAGATGGCACAGCGTATTGGTATGCCACGCATCGGGGTTACGTATGGTGTGCACTCGGATGCCATTTTAAAACAGTATGAACCGCTTGCCATTGTGCATAATATTGAGCAGTTAGCTCAAGTTTTAAAATCAGATATGTTTGGTTTATCTACTTCTGTTGATGGTATAGATAAGCTATAGAGCATGTCTAAAAAGCACTTTACTGCGGCAGATGTATTTTGTTTTTTATGACTCATAACAAGGTCTAAAGTAGGTAGCTTCGCATCAAGGTCACGTGTGGCAATATTGGGCAGGCTACTAAATGGATCTACATATTTGGGCAAAATGGCACAACCTTGCCCTGTATTAATGAGATTTAAAGTATCTACAATAGTCTTAGCTTTGATTTTTGATTTAAATGAGATGTGGTGCATGTCAATAAATTGAGTAACTGCTTGGTTTAGTACCAGTAAGCTATTGGAGGTTGCGGTAATGAAGTCTAAACCGTTCAATGCCGATAATGGGATATGCTCAAGCGTTGTTAAAGGGTGTTGTTTGGGTAAGATGAGTGCCAAGTCATCTTTAAAAATCACATGGTTTTCCACTTGTTCATGCGTCAGTGTTTTACGTGTGAAGATAATATCGAGCTCATCTTTTATTAAGGCTTGATGTTGTTCGAGATCATTTAAAATACTGAGCTCAATTTTAAAATTGGGGTGCTGCATACGAAATGTGGGTAAAATTCGTGGGAATATTCGAATTTCAGCGGCAGTAATAAAACCAATTTTAAGCACTTGTTGTTTCGATAAATGTGTTTTTCTTGCGAGATAAATTGAGCGTTCGGCTTGAGCGATGGTGAGTCTGGCTTGCTCTAAAAAAACTACACCCTCTTCGGTGAGTTCAACTTTTCTTTTTGTGCGATTAAATAAACGAACGCCAATTTCTTCTTCAAGGTCTTTAATCTGCTGGCTAAGGGATGGCTGTGCAGTATAAAGTCGCAAAGCTGCTTTACTAAAGTTGAGTTCTTCAGCAACGGCAATAAAGTATCGAAGGTGACGCAATTCCATAACAAAACACCTACTATTTATCAATATTGTATTGATTTTTAAATATAAAATAATTGATTTTTAACAGCATACATTTTTTTTAGTGTAGTGGTAAACCTATATTCCAAAAAGATGGAATATTTATTGTCTAATATGATTTTTTTTATGTGAATTTTATTTAAAAATAATTTAGTCATCATTAGGTAATATTTAAAGGAGATTATGTAATTAAGGATTAACTGGGATCTGTGATGATTTAGTTTTTTATAATTATAAAATATATACAGCATTATAATAATTTAAATTTTTACTTATAAAAGGTGATAGATTATGTGGTATTAATTCATTTTTGTTAGATAGTATTAATGCGTAATAAATATATTTTTTTATTTTTAATAAATTTGGAGATAATAATATGTGGCATTAATTTTATAATAAAATGATTTTTGCTGTGCTGTATATTATAATAAAATTCACCCAATATTTTTAATATTTTGTGAATAGGTAGTATTGTTTGTTAATTTTTCTGACATCATGTATTTACAGTATATGGTGTCTTTTTTATTGGGGAACTATTCTGAGATTAGTAAGAAACCTATTGGCTGAAGTCAGCTAAATGAGTGGAGCAATAAATACTATTTGCCTTGAATCCTGTTTAAGCCAAAGTATTGATCTGTCTTATTTAGACGTATTAATTGCATATGTTATGATGATGAGCCACTAAAATGCCTTGCAACGTCAGTTTATCTTTCAGGCTTTGGCTAATATAGCCACGATTTGTATAGATAGACTGTTGCTTTAAATGCTTTAACCAAATTTTCAAGCATTTTAATATCAGCAACATGCCCATTCGATAATAGTGTATAAACTATACACCTGATGAAATCATTGCCAAACGTAGCTGACAGCCAAAGAACTAACCAATAGAAATTTTACCTCGTATTACAATTTCTGATAAAGATCTATGCCGAACAATATATTGGTTTTTGTATTAAAGGTAGCATGGTTAAATCCACTCATAAGTAACAGCTCTGATTGTCTGTCATAAGAATTAGAGCTGTTAGTGGTTTGTAGTTACTCAAATTATGATTCTCATCCTTTCTTTTTAACTGATATTTTTATTCAGGATTCGAAGTATATTTGTTTGTGTAGTATTGAAAGTATAGGTGCTTTTAGATACAAAGAAGTAGCATACTAAATATTCAAACAACATGATTATGTAGATGAAACTGTTTCAAATTCTTTGAATTATGATCAGGCCAACAATATGACGCTAAAACCAGTACATTATCATCTTGTGACAAAGCAGAGTTATTTGCACTGTTTGCAAAAACCACAGTGGGACTACTCGCAGTTAAGTTATTTTAAAAATGGACGGTTTTATAATCAGTATCCAGACACAGTACAGTTAACGAAAACAAAAGTACTGAAGTGGTTACTTTTTCGTAGGGATAAAGCATGGCCTGAACATGATGACTTTATGCAACAGCAACAACAACGACCCAAAGCCAAGATTTCAGATCAAGCACCTGATGTAAGTACATGGCGTATTTGGTATGTCAACCATGCCACAGTGCTGATACAAATAGGAACATTCAATCTGTTAACTGACCCCATTTGGGCGGACTTTGCAGGCCCAGGACAAGGTTTTGGCCCTCGCCGTGCGTGCTTGGCGGGTATTGCACTTGAAAATTTACCCCGTATTGATGCTGTACTGCTCAGCCATAATCATTATGACCACATGGACCTAGCCACATTGGCATGGTTACATGAGCGTTTTGCTATGCCAATTTATACAGGTTTAGGCAATGCGTATTATTTACCTTCAAGTTGGCATGTGGTTGAAATGAAGTGGGGGCAGGCGATCGATGTTTTAGGGTTCAAAATAACGTATGTGCCTGCACAGCATAGTTCAGGGCGAGGCATTCGCGATCAAAATAAAGCTCTTTGGGGTGGTTTTTGTGTGCATTATCAAGAAGAATATCTCTACTTTGCAGCAGATACAGGGTATTGCCCCCAATTTACAGCATTATATAAAAAATTTGGTGCCCCAAAAGTGGCTTTGTTGCCTATAGGTGCGTATGAGCCAAGAGCCTTGATGAAGTATTTGCACATGAATCCACTCGATGCTTTTCAAGCCCATCTAGATTTGCAATCGGGTTGTTCTATTGCAATACATCATCATACATTTCAGTTGACTGATGAGACTCGTGATGCCCCTGCGACATGGCTCAGTGCATTGGTTGATGAGCACCAATTAGATCGGCCATTTTATAGTGTATTAGAAGGGCAGTATATTGATGTATAAAATTTTATCATGGATATAGATAAAGGTAGGTGCTTAAAATGAAATCGCCAACAGCTGACCATTGCATGTTGGCGATGAGTTATGCTTTCAAATCATACCAAAATGAACGCTATGCTATTCAGAGTGACCACTGTTTTGTTCTTCAATATGACCATCTTGTTGCTGGTAAGAACTATGACCACTTGCATGTAATGCCTGACGAACACCTGCTTCATAATCTGGATGGACTCTACCAAAATGTACCAGTTGTTTTTCGATAATCTCTTTAGGTACACCTTGCATTGCATCTGAAATATTGCTAAAGAGTCGTGATTTCTCACCTTCATCAAATAAGTTAAATAATGCAGTCACTTGAATATAATCGTTATTGCCTTCGTCTTGACGATGGTCGAAACGGTCTACAATATTTGAATCCAAACGAAGAGGGGGTTCTTTTAATTCAGGGTTGGCAATTGGTCCCCCAAAAGAGTTTGGCTCGTAATACGCATCTGGATTTGGAAAGTGCTCTTGCACATTCATTGGGCCATCTTTGTGATAGTGATGTACAGGGCATTGTGGACGGTTTACAGGAATATTTTCATAGTGTGTACCTAAGCGGTAGCGGTGTGCATCTGCATAACTAAAAATACGTGCTTGTAGCACACGGTCTGGTGAAAAGCCAATGCCTGGAAGAACATTTGACGGAGAAAATGCGGCCTGTTCAATTTGTGCAAAATAATTTTCAGGGTTTTTATTCAGTTCGAGTACACCAATTTCAATAGGTGGGTATTCGCTATGTGGCCATACTTTGGTCAGGTCAAATGGGTTGTATGATGTTTTTTCTGCATCTAATTCAGGCATGATTTGTACTTGTACTGTCCATTTTGGAAAGTCGCCTTTTTCAATGCTGTAGTACAAATCTTCTTGTGTCGTTTCGCGACTTTCGCCTACTTTTTGTTGTCCTTCAGGATTGGTCCAATAACGGTGACCTTGTTGTGTTTTGAAGTGAAATTTCACCCAAAAACGTTCTCCTTTTTTATTCCAAAAAGAAAAGGTATGTGAACCATAGCCATTCATATGGCGTACGTCCGTTGGTAGACCACGGTCTGACATTAAAATAGTCACTTGGTGTAAGCTCTCTGGTGACTGTGACCAATAATCCCACATTGCGGTCGGTGAGCGTAAGTTGGTACGTGGGTGTCTTTTTTGTGTATGAATAAAATCTGGAAATTTGAGTGGGTCACGTAAAAAAAATACAGGTGTATTATTGCCGACTAAATCCCAGTTGCCTTCTGCAGTATAAAATTTAAGTGCAAAACCACGAACATCACGCTCAGCGTCAGCTGCACCATGCTCACCTGCAACTGTTGAAAAGCGTGCTAGCATTTTTGTTTGCTTGCCTTCGCCATTAAAAACTTCTGCACGTGTATATTCCGAGAGATCTTTTGTCAGTGTAAATGTACCGAATGCCCCCCAACCTTTGGCATGTACTGTACGTTCTGGAATTCTTTCACGGTTTTGATGTGCTAATTTTTCAATTAATTGCCAGTCTTGCATTAACAGTGGCCCACGTTGTCCAACGGTGACACTGTTTTGATTATCTGCAACTGGTGATCCTGCAGTGGTTGTATGGTACGGGCATTTACTCATGGCTTACTCCTAAATTATGGGCTGGCTATCGTTTTGAATTTTATGACTGAGTTACTTTTTTTGATGACATTAATAATTTTTTTATGGCTAAATTTTAGCCTGATGTGATTGGGGGGTATATATTGAGTTGTGCTGGTTTTGTAACAGTATGTATTTCGATATTTAAGCGTCATAGGTTGTTATTTATGCTGATATGATAAAATCATCCATCTAAATTTTTGGTGTGTTGATTTGAGTATTTAGATTTTCTTTTTTATTCAATCAGCATGGCATGACGATTTATTATTGTATGTTATGCAGATACCTATGACATTTTTATTAAAAAAGCATTTTAGCTTCAATTGGGTTTACCTATAAATATCATTCATAAAAACGGATTCCTTTTTGAATGAAAAACTTCTAACTTATAGACATAACCGATCAAGATTTTAAATAACATATTGGAGTTGTTAGATGAGTCACGATACGCAAGCTAATTCAGGAAAGTGCCCATTCCACCAAAATGGTGCAAGCACAACCGTAGCCAGCTCAAATACAGACTGGTGGCCAAACGCGCTTAACTTAGATATTTTATCTCAGCACGATCATAAAACAGATCCGATGGACCCTGATTTTGATTATGCTAAAGCGTATAGCACTTTAGATATTGATGCAGTTAAAGCAGATATTCGTGCATTAATTAACACAAGTCAAGACTGGTGGCCAGCAGACTGGGGTAGTTATGTGGGTATGTTTGTACGCACAGCATGGCACTTGGCAGGTACATACCGTAAACAAGATGGCCGTGGTGGTGCAAACACAGGTAACCAACGTTTTGCGCCGTTGAACAGCTGGCCTGATAACGTAAATACAGACAAAGGTCGTCGTTTACTTTGGCCGATTAAACAAAAATATGGGAACAAAATCTCTTGGGGCGATTTAATTGTCTTGGCAGGTACGGTTGCTTATGAAGTTGCTGGTCTTAAAACCTTTGGTTTTGCTGGTGGCCGTAAAGAAATTTGGCACCCAGAAAAAGACATATACTGGGGTGAAGAGCGTCAGTGGTTAGATGCAACTGAAAACCGTTATGAAAATGACCAAGACCGTACAAGCTTAGAGAACCCGTTGGCTGCCGTACAAATGGGCTTGATTTACGTCAACCCTGAAGGGGTAGATGGTCAATCTGATCCATTAAAAACAGCTCAAGACATGCGGGAAACGTTTGACCGTATGGCAATGAACGACGAAGAAACTGTTGCATTAACTGCGGGTGGTCATACTGTAGGTAAAGCACATGGTAATGGTGATGCTGAGGTTTTAGGTGCAGATACTGAAGGCGCAGATGTTGAGTTTCAAGGCTTAGGTTGGCATAACCCACAAGGCAATGGTAATGGTACGAATACCATGGTCAGTGGTATTGAAGGTGCATGGACAACGAACCCAACCAAATGGGATAACGAGTTTTTCTATCTTTTGTTTACGTATGATTGGGAATTGACCAAGAGCCCAGCAGGTGCAACGCAGTGGGAACCTGTAAACATTAAAGAAGAAGACAAACCAATTGATGCACATAATCCAAACGTTCGTCGTAACCCGATTATGACAGATGCAGATATGGCATTAAAAGTTGATCCAGAATACCGTAAAATTTCTGAGCGCTTTTATAAAGACCCTGCTTATTTCTCAGAGGTGTTTGCACGTGCATGGTTTAAATTAACCCACAGAGATTTAGGACCAAAATCTAGATACTTAGGTAATCAAGCACCTGCGGAAGATTTAATTTGGCAAGATCCGATTCCTGCTGTTGATTACACTTTAACAGATGCTGAAGTGGCGACATTGAAGGAAAAATTGTTGAACAGTGGTTTAACAACAACTGAACTCATTAATACTGCATGGGACAGTGCACGTACTTACCGTGGTTCAGACTTCCGTGGCGGTGCAAATGGTGCTCGTATTCGTTTAGCACCACAAAAAGATTGGGCAGGTAACGAGCCTGAGCGTTTGGCAAAAGTACTTGCAACACTTGAAAGTGTGCAAGCATCTTTAGACAAAAAAGTAAGCATTGCTGATTTGATTGTCCTTGGTGGTACGGCAGCGGTTGAAAAAGCAGCACACGATGCAGGGGTAAACATTACTGTACCGTTTGTTGCGGGTCGTGGTGATGCAACGCAAGAGCAGACAGATGAGTATTCATTTAAAGATCTTGAGCCAAAACATGATGGTTTCCGTAACTGGTTAAAAGCAGACTATGCAGTACAACCTGAAGAAATGTTGCTTGACCGTGCACAATTGCTTGGCTTAACAGCACCTGAAATGACTGTATTGATTGGTGGTATGCGTGTGCTTGGTACCAACTATGCAGGTACTAAACATGGTGTGTTCACTGATAAAGAAGGCGTATTGAGCAATGACTTCTTTGTGAATTTAACAGACATGCGTAATACATGGAAACCTGTTGGTAAAAACCTTTACGAAATTCGTGATCGTGCCACAGGTGCTGTGAAATGGACTGCAACACGTGTAGACCTTGTCTTTGGTTCAAACTCAATCTTACGTTCTTATGCGGAAGTATATGGTCAGTTTGATAACCAAGAAAAATTTGTACGTGACTTTGTTAAAGCATGGACAAAAGTAATGAATGCAGACCGTTTTGATGTGAAAGCGTAAGCCATTTTAGAGTGTAAAAAAAACCGCCCTAGGGCGGTTTTTTTTATGTGCTAAGTTGTTTAAGTATTACGATTTATATGTTGAATATAATATTCAATGTCTGCGTCATCATAACCGAGTAATTGACCAATTTCTCGCTCTAAAGGGGCAGAGAAGCCAACAGATAAAGTCATTTTTATCACTTCAATCAAACGCTGTACATTCGGGGTATTGGGGGCATGCGAAATTACGTAATATACGATTTCACGAGGCTCACCTTTAAATAAAAAATGATGGGTAAATTGCGTGCAGTGTAGACGACCACTTTCGAGATAAGGTGTAAATTCCTCTGGCATCTCTGAGTCTGTATAAAATAGCGCCAATGGTTTTTTGTTGGCCAACATGAGTTCTAATTCTTTGTATTCGTGTGGGCCTAAAGATGGGTGCATTGGCATGTTATGCATATATGATTCACTCATGTTAACTGGTAATTAAACGATTGGTTTTGACCATATCTTCAAGACCATGGGTTTTAAAATAGTTTTCTAGCCAACTTTTAATCATCAGTGGATTATCTAGTGTAAGTACATGCTCTAACAGTTCTTTTGCATCGTGCATAGGTACATGGCAAATGGCTTTACGTACACGTAAGATATTGCTTGAGCTCATAGACAAGGTGTTAAAGCCCATGGCCATGAGTAATATGGCAGAGAGTGGATCACCGGCCATTTCACCACAAATACTAATTGGCTTATTGTACTGGTGGCAGTCTTGTACTAAGCGGTTGAGGGCACGCAATACCGCAGGGTGAAAATGAGAATACACGCCCGATACATGCGGGTTATTGCGATCCACGGCCAACAAATATTGTGTTAAGTCATTAGAGCCGACTGAGAAAAAGTCAACTAAGCCCGCAAACTCACGAATTTGGAACAATATACTCGGTACTTCAACCATAATACCCAGTTTTGGCTTGGTAATATTGACCTGTTCTTCTTCTTGAATGGCTTTACAGTCACGTTCTAGCAAGTATAAAACTTCTTCCACTTCGCTAATACTGGTGACCATTGGTAATAAAATATGTAAGTTATTTAAACCAATATTGGCTTTGAGCATGGCTCTAATTTGTGATGAAAAAATTTCAGGGTGGTCTAAAGTAAAACGTAGCCCACGCCAACCCAATGCGGAGTTGGCTTCATTAATACTAAAATAAGGTAGCTCCTTATCTGCACCAATATCTAAAGTACGCATGGTGACAGGCTTGCCTGCAAAGTGGCTCAGTTGTTGGCGGTAAATCACGCGCTGTTCTTCTTCACCAGGGAAGCGGTCACGGAGCATAAATGGAATTTCACTGCGGTATAAACCTACGCCTTTCGCTCCACGTTGCACACCACGGACAACATCAATCATCAGTCCAGTGTTGACTAAAAGCTGTGTTGCAACGCCGTCGGGTGTAATGGCATCTTTGGTTTCGTACTGCTTTAAATCTTTAGCAATTTGTTCTTCTTCTTTTTGAATTTCTTTATAGCGTTGACGCAAGCGACGTGGTGGATTGATGGTGACTTTACCTTGATAGGCATCAACAATCATTTCTACATCATCAAGTGTGCTAATGGGTAATTCTGTGACACCAACCACGGTAGGTATACCTAAAGCCCGTGCCACAATCACCATATGTGAATTGGCAGCCCCATCTGTTGTAACAATGGCTGCAATTTTGTCGACAGGTAACTCGACCAGTGCGGCTGTACTAATTTCATCGCCAATTAAAATACTGTCTGAGCTAAGTTCTTTGTGGCTTGCATCGGCTTCTTGCAGTGAGGCTAAAATACGTCGTCCTAAGTCTTTGAGATCAGAGACACGCTCACGTAAATAATCATCTTCCATTTGTGAAAAGTGGGCAATATGACGTTCTAGTACAATCCGTACCGCACCTTGAGCCCAATGACCTGAGCGGATTTCCTCTTTAATTTCTTGCGGAAGGGCATGGTCATCCAGCATACGTAAAAAAATACTAAATAAGGCACGCTCATCTGACATGAGTGAGTCTTTCATTTTTTCATCGAGGCGTTTGATCTCTTCACGTACAACAAGCACTGCTTGGTCAAGTAAACCGAGCTGTTCGCTAATGTCTTCGGCCTCTCTTTCAGGTACAGCAGAAATATCTGAAGGTGGGTACAGTACAATCGCGCGACCTAATGCAATGCCTCCAGAGCCTGCAACCCCTTGAAAGGTTTTATAGTTGGAAATATTGGCCACTTTACGAAATAGGTCGGTGCTATTTACGGCGTGGGCATGGGCAATGACCCCTGAGAGTTGTGCACACAAGGTGACTAGAAATGACTCGGCTGCCTCACTAAAGTCTTGGCGTTCTTTGTTTTGCACCACCAAAACACCCATGACTTTACGGCGATACATGACGGGCACACCCATAAATGAGTTATATATTTCTTCGCCTGTTTCAGGGAAGTAAGCATATTTCTCATGCTCTGATGCACGCTCAAGATTAACGATTTCTTCTCGTTGCCCAACTAAGCCGACTAACCCTTCGCCAAATTGCAATGACACATGGCCCACAGATTCAACATTGAGCCCTTTACTTGCCATCAGCAAATAGCATTGATTTCGTTCATCGAGTAAATAAATCGAACATACATCTACATCCATGGCCTCAGATACTTGTTTGACCATAATATCTAAGGATTCATGCAGGTCATTAGAGGCATTGATTTTTTGTACAATGCTTCTTAATGTGTCTAGTTGCATGTTCGACATAAATGCATACTCCCGAGCATTTAATAAGTAATAGTAGCTTTAGTTATAACAGTATCATACAGAAAAATCATTCACTAAAAATGTCTCTTTTGATCTACTTTAGTGCAAAAATTGCGTAGATAACTCAAGCATGGCTTTGCGGTAAACATCTCGTTTAAAATTGACGACTTGCCCAAGTGGATACCAATAACTGACCCATTGCCACTGGTCAAACTCGGGTGGGTGTGACAAATTTAGCTGTATGTATTTGGTTGGTGCGATGAGACGCAATAAAAACCATTTTTGTTTCTGACCAATACAAATCGGTTCAGATCCTGAACGAATGTATCTGTGTGGCAAACGATAGCGTAACCAACCTTTGGTTTGAGCAATCATTTGGACGTGTTCTGGAAGTAGACCAACTTCTTCCCTAAGCTCTCTATAAAGGGCTTGCTCAGCAGTTTCACCTTGCTGTATACCACCTTGTGGAAATTGCCAAGCATTGTGCCCAATGCGTTTTGCCCATAACACTTGTCCATTATCGTTTGCCAAAATGATCCCGACATTGGGTCGGAAACCTTCGGAGTCGATCATTTGGCTACCTGTAATTGTGCTGATTTTTATAGGTCTGATTTGGGCAAATGCGTTTTTTATACAGTTGTCAAAAAAAGACCGTAGAATCTTATTAAATAATTGTTATGATCTTAACGAATTTCTGACCTTAATCGGTGATTGATTTACATTTTTTTTCTTTATTATTCAAATTAAATGAGAGTTTTCATGAAATTGGCTTTATTTGACTTAGATCACACCCTACTAAATACCGACTCAGATCATTCTTGGGGAGAGTTTTTGATTAAAGAGGGTTTGGTTGATGAAAAGCGTCATCGTGAAATGAATGATCAGTTTTATGAAGATTACAAAACAGGCCAATTAGACCCAATTGCTTATAATGAGTTTGTCTTTGAGTTTTTAACCCAACATGATCAGGCTACGCTCGCAAAAATTCATGCTCGATTTATGCAAACAGTGATCGTTCCTCAAATGCGACCACAGGGGTTAGAGATGGTGAAGTACCATCAATCGCTTGGTCATGCGTTGGTGGGTATTACCGCAACCAACGACTTTATTACTACCCCTATTTTTAATGCTTTTGGGATTACACAGGTGATTGCCACACAAGCTGAACAAAAAGCAGGTGTGTATACAGGCCATGTGGCAGGAACGCCGTGTTTTCAAGCAGGGAAGTTAGTGCGTTTAGAGCAGTGGCTTAATGGCAAAGATGTTGAAGAAAGTTGGGCATATTCAGATTCATTTAATGACCGTTTTTTATTAGAGTATGCTACACATGCGTTTGCTGTGACACCTGATGACCGTTTAGCAGTACTTGCGCATGAGCAAGCATGGCCAATTTTAGATTGGTCTATGGCTTAACGGTTTTGGATTAAGCTATTGTAAACAGAGCACTTTGCTAAAGACATCATGCTTGAAATGGGGTTCTTGCAAGTGTTCTGTGCTCATGTGACACATAGATTATGTGTTTTCTATACACTTTTGCAGCACCTCTAAAGGAATCCAACCTTCTTCTTTGGTCGATTTATTGATACCCCATATCCAACCATTGAGCTCTTCTATTTTTTCAATTATATCGTTGGTATCAGCATCTAATTCTTTTGCCGAATAGTTTTTATTGATATAGCCCTCTGTATTGCTTTGAAAGTCGATGATTTGTTTGGGGATCCAACCGCTATTATTCTGTGTTTTGCAAAAAAACCAGCCCTTCCATTGCTCATCTTGTAAACCAATATCTACTTTAGTGCCACGTGTGACTATGATTGGATTTTTGTATTGGCTTTCATATTTTTTGATGACATTAAATATCACTTTAAACTATCCCATCAGTTTTGCTATTTAAGACATGCTTTTAAGGCGATTATTGTGTTTGCATAAACTGAATCAGTGCTTCAGTGGCTTTAGATTGACTGCGATTGGGGTGCCAGACCATACCTAGGGTACGTTTAAGCTCAATATCAATATCTAAACGCACAAGCTCATCATTCAGCAGTGTTTGAGGTAAGACTGACCAGCCTAAACCAATAGAAGCCAACATACGAATGGACTCTAAAGGGTTGTTGGTCATACTGACTTTCGGGCGTAAATTGTGCTTTTCAAATTCAGCCAAAGTAATTTGACTGGTATATGTTTTTGCTGCAGGCAATAGGCTTGGGTATGTTATTAACTGCTCAAGGCTCAGTTGTTTGACTGATGCCAATGGGTGGAATGGTGCGGCCACAAAAATAAGAGGATCTTCCCATAACGAAATATAACTCAAGCGTTCATCAAGTTTTGGGGGTAAGGTTAAAAAAGCAATTTCTAAGTCACCTGCAAGTACTTGCTCATGTGCCTGTTCCGAATCTACAAACTTTACATCGAGCGTGACTTGAGGGTACTGCTGTACGTAATGTTTTAAATGGTGAGGTAAATGATGTAGTCCAATATGGTGACTTGTACCCAATTTAAGTAAACCTTGAACAGAATCATGTTCATGGCTTAATGTATGATGAATACTGCCAAGGGTATTGAGCCATGTTTTCACTTGAGGCAATAAGCTATACGCCACTTGTGTGGGTTGAATGCCTCGGCCAGCAGATTCAAATAAGCGTACGTTAAAGTAAGCCTCTACATTATGAATACGTTTCGTCACAGCAGGCTGAGTAATAAAAAGTAAATCTGCTGCCACAGAAATAGAGCCTGTTTCCATGACTTTGACAAATGCTTCAAAAGCAGCCAGATTCATGGTTTATTCCTTTTTATTAAAAATAATTTTATACAATATCATATATCTTATTATTTTTTTTTATGCAACTTTTGTTGTGTCTTGGCTTTTTAAATAGAGGATTCATTCTGTGACTAAATGTACTGAAATGATTCCAAAAAGTTTAATGATGTATAAAAATGATAAATTAGATTTATGATAGACTCTAGTTATAATACAGTGAAAGCAACCTAAACGCACCCAGTCCAATGGAGTACAACGACATGGCAGGCAAAACGTTATACGATAAATTATGGGATGACCATTTAGTTAAACAACGTGACGATGGCTCAAGTTTAATCTATATCGACAGACAACTTTTACATGAAGTAACCTCACCACAGGCCTTTGAAGGTCTTGTACTGGCAGGTCGTCAGCCGTGGCGTTTAGGGGCAAATGTTGCTACACCAGATCATAACGTACCAACCTCTAAAAAAGAACGTGAGCAAGGCATTGCAGGAATTGAAGACAATACCTCTCGTATACAAGTACAAACCTTAGATGATAACTGTAAAAGCTTTAATGTCGTGCAGTTTGGTATTAATGATATTCGTCAGGGTATTGTGCATGTGGTTGGCCCTGAGCAAGGCTTAACCTTGCCGGGTATGACTGTGGTATGTGGTGACTCGCATACTGCCACACATGGTGCATTTGGCTGTTTGGCACATGGTATTGGTACATCAGAAGTGGAGCATGTCCTTGCAACGCAGTGCTTAGTACAGAAAAAAATGAAAAATATGCTTGTACGTGTCGATGGCAAGTTGGGTCAGGGCGTGACATCAAAAGATGTTGTACTTGCCATTATTGGTAAAATTGGTACGGCAGGTGGCACGGGGCATGCCATTGAATTTGGTGGTCAAGTATTCCGTGATATGTCTATAGAAGGACGTATGACGGTGTGTAACATGGCCATTGAAGGTGGTGCACGTGTTGGTTTAGTCGCTGTAGATGACAAAACCATTGAATACGTGAAAAACCGACCATATGCACCAAAAGGTCAAGATTGGGACAAAGCTGTTGAGTATTGGAACACCTTGCATTCAGATGATGATGCACATTTCGATACTGTCGTGGTATTACAAGGTGAAGAGATTGAACCACAAGTGTCTTGGGGTACATCACCTGAAATGGTTATTCCCGTGTCTAAAATGGTGCCTACACTTGAAGAAGCAAAAGATGATGTGCAACGTAACGACTGGATTCGCTCATACCAATATATGGGTTTAACTGCAGGTCAAGCGTTACAAGACATTTGCCTTGATCGAGTGTTTATTGGTTCATGTACTAATTCACGTATTGAAGATATTCGTGCAGCAGCAGAAGTGGTTAAAGGGCGTAAAGTCGCACCTACCATTAAGCAAGCGATGGTTGTACCAGGCTCAGGCTTAGTGAAGTCACAGGCAGAGAATGAAGGTTTACATCAAATCTTTATTGATGCAGGTTTTGAATGGCGTGAGCCAGGTTGTTCAATGTGTTTGGCGATGAATGCAGATAAATTACAGTCAGGTGAGCATTGTGCTTCAACCTCAAACCGTAATTTTGAAGGCCGTCAGGGTAATGGTGGTCGTACGCATTTAGTGAGTCCAGCAATGGCAGCAGCCGCTGCGATTGCAGGTCATTTTGTTGATGTTCGCACATTCTAAGGAGTAGCACAGTGAAAGCATATATCGTTGAAACAGGCCTTGTTGCACCTTTAGACCGTGCCAATGTCGATACCGACTTAATTATTCCTAAGCAGTTTTTAAAATCAATTAAACGCACAGGTTTTGGCGACAACTTATTTGACGAGCTTCGTTATTTAGATGAAGGGTATTTAGGACAAGACATTAATAAACGTCCGAAAAACCCAGATTTTGTGTTAAACCAAGCACGTTACCAAGGTGCAACCATTTTAGTGACCCGTAAAAACTTTGGCTGTGGTTCAAGTCGTGAGCATGCACCGTGGGCACTCAATGAATACGGTTTTCGTACTGTGATTGCACCAAGCTATGCCGACATTTTTTTCAACAATAGTTTCAAAAATGGCATGTTACCTGTGATTTTGTCGGAAGAGCAGGTTGATTTTATTATTAAATCTTGCCAAGCCAATGAGGGATATACCTTAACAGTTGATCTTGCATCACAAGAAGTACGTTTGAGTACGGGTGAGGTATTTACATTTGAAGTTGACCCATTTCGTAAACACTGTTTATTAAACGGTTTAGATGATATTGGTTTAACCTTACAAGATGGCGATTTAATTCGTGCTTACGAAGATAAAATTAAACAACGTAAGCCATGGATTTTTAATGCACTTTCATCTTAAGCCAATGATAGTCGTGGTGTGCCAAACAAACTCTTGCTAAGATGAGTCATCTTTTGAGTAGACTGCCGTCAGGTTGGCTTAAATCCATGAAAAACATGATTGCTAAAATGCTGTTTATTGGCATGTGCTGTTTGAGTTTCAGTGCATGTCAAACAACACCGAAGCATTTGGTTTCAAAGCAAGCGTTACCTAATAATAGTACTGTAAAAATTTTTTGCGATGGTGCAAAAGCATGTGAGTTTGAGCGTGTGAGCCATGTGCGCATTGTAAATGAAAACACACACTTGGTTGACTATGATGCCATTCAAAAAGGCTATGTTCGCTTACAGTTAAGTTCGACTTTAGAGTCAAACCACTTGTACTTAACCGTACCTGCACAGCAACAAGAAGTTGTGATTCGGTTTTATCCAATTTCTTTAGAGCGTGCTGAAAAAATTAATGTGATTCATCAGTTTAAACCAAATCAAACCTATACATTTAGTATGTATAGAGATCGGATTAAGCGTGACAATAATTTACTGAGCTTATCTACACCAGACCCGTTGTGTGTCAAGCTTTTAGAAGGACAACGAGTCATTCGTGTCTTTTGTAAGCCATACAATGTTTTAACAGGTTTAGGTGAGTTTGTAGAGCAAAAAAATGACTTTAAATCACTGAGGTGATCAGTCTTTTTTATATAAAATATTACCATGGAACATGCGATGTCAAAACAAATTCTTATTTTAGCGGGCGATGGTATTGGCCCTGAAATTATTAAAGCGGCTGAAACTGTACTGGCTGAAGTGAATCAAAAATTTAACCTAGACTTGGCTTGGGAGCATGGTTTACTCGGTGGTGCTGCAATTGATGCACATGGTAGTCCATACCCTGATGTCACCAGTCAGCAAGCGAAAAATGCAGATGCTATTTTGTTAGGTGCTGTGGGTGGACCAAAATGGGATCGTATTGAGCGTTCAATTCGTCCAGAACGTGGTCTGCTTAAAATTAGAAGTGAACTCAATTTATTTGCCAATTTACGCCCTGCAATTTTGTATCCACAACTTGCCGATGCATCTAGCTTAAAACCTGAAGTGGTTGCTGGCTTAGATATTTTGATCGTACGTGAACTCACAGGTGGTATTTACTTTGGCCAACCTCGTGGTATTCGTGAATTAGAAAATGGTGAGAAACAAGGCTATAACACAGACGTATATGCTGAATCTGAAATTAAGCGTATTGCAAAAGTCGCTTTTGAAATGGCACAGTTACGTGGTGGTAAAGTGTGTTCAGTAGATAAAGCCAATGTGCTTGAAGTCACTGAACTTTGGAAGCAAACAGTCACTCAAGTACAGCAAGACAGTTACCCAAATGTTAACTTGTCGCATATGTATGTAGACAATGCCGCAATGCAACTGGTACGTGCGCCAAAGCAATTTGATGTGATTGTGACAGGCAACTTGTTTGGCGATATTTTATCTGATGAAGCGGCGATGCTTACAGGCTCAATTGGCATGTTGCCATCTGCATCACTTGATGAACAAGGCAAGGGCATGTACGAGCCTTGTCATGGTTCAGCCCCTGATATTGCAGGTCAAGATATTGCTAACCCACTTGCAACCATTTTGTCTGTAGCGATGATGCTACGTTATACGTTTAGAGAAGAAACGGCTGCGGTAGCGATTGAGCAAGCTGTCGGTAAAGTACTAGACCAAGGTTTACGTACAGCAGATATTATGTCTACAGGTATGACCAAAGTAGGCACAAAAGCGATGGGCGAGGCTGTTGTAAACGCTCTATAACGCAAGTTTTTTTGTTTAGTAATGCATGGCTATATTTAGGTAGAGCCATGCATTTTTTTATTTATTGTTTCAGGGGAAATTTGTTTCATTAAATAAAAAGTTGTCCGGTTTTTATTTGGGGTTGGGTATTTTTTATCTTATAGTTTTTGTCATGATTGCTGTGCTGTCATTCAGTGTGAATTAAGCATTAGGTCATGTGGCAATTGGTTATATGTGTTTCTTGGCCTTTATAATTGCAATGCATTTCAAAGCATATAGCGAGGTAAGTAAGGGGAAATAACTTGGTAAAATTTTATCAAGGGTCTTGGTTTACTTTTTAGTGCTCGGTTTTCCTATTAGTACATTATTGGCTTTTCTTATTTTTTCATATACGAAAGAATCGAACTGGCAAACGTTCAATACCTAAATAAAGGCGTAAAAAAAGCCACATGATATGCAGTGGCTTTTTTGCTTCGACTAATGACTAGCGCGCACGATAAGTAATACGACCTTTACTTAAGTCATAAGGCGTCATTTCAACTTTTACGCTATCGCCAGTTAAAATACGAATGTAATGTTTACGCATTTTACCAGAAATGTGTGCAATGACTTCATGCCCATTTTCTAAACGAACACGAAACATAGTATTAGGAAGCGTTTCGGTGACAACGCCTTCGAACTCAATCAGTTCCTCTTTATTGGCCATAGCCTACCTAAATGAATAAAATAACAAGGTGCAAATTATATACAACTTACAATAAGAATACAAGCAAGCAACTTATTGCGACCTATAAAATGAGCAGGGTATTTACGTTGGCCAGTTTAACCATTGTGGGCCAAGTGCCACTTGAGGTAAATCAAATATTTCAGGGTAGCCTGCTTGAATAAAATATAGCCCATCTGGAGGTGCGGTCATGCCAGCGGCTTTACGGTCGAGTGCCGCAAAAATGGTATCTATATGATCTTCATCGTGGACGTGTTGTCCAATATCGAGTAAACAGCCAACAATATTACGTACCATATGATGTAGAAAACCATCTGCTTGAATGTCTAATACCATAAATGGCCCATGCTGGGTCAGTGTACAGTGAGAAACATGTCTGATTGGTTGGTTGGACTGGCAAGCTGCTGCACGGAAACTTTCAAAGTTATGTGTGCCCTCAAATTTCTTCGCTGCCTGTTGCATGGCTAAAAAGTCGAGTGGCGTGTGTATATGGGTGACTTGCTTATGCAATAGTGCAGGGCGATGCGGTGCGTTATAAATCACATAACGATAACGCCGTGAGTTGGCTTTAAAACGTGCATGAAAGTCATCATTCATGCGTTTAATCCACTGTACCGAAATATCTTTTGGAAGTTGGCTATTTGTACCTCTAACCCAACCGTGATCGGTACGATCAGATGGACTATCAAAATGTGCGACCATATTGGTGGCGTGTACGCCTGCATCGGTACGGCCTGCACCATGTAAAATAACGCTGTGGTTTGCGACTTTACTGAGTACCTGCTCTAAGGTTTCTTGTACACTCACCACACCTGCTTGTTGGGTTTGCCACCCTCGGTAGTGTGTACCGCAAAACTCAATTCCTATGGCATAACGTTGCATGTAAACCTCAAACTATGTTGCATCTGCCCAATGTTGACGATATTGGCTGACGTGCTGATAGGTTAAATATAATTTTAAAATTTTGGCATATAAGTCGGCATGGCCTATACCGTCTGAAACCATAATATCGGCATCTTTCACCCATTGGCTAATGGCATAGCGTTGGTCAAGGCTTCCAAATGTGACTTGCGTGGTGAGTATGGCCAAACAGTTTTGTTGTTGTAAGTGTTTAATGTGCTGAACAATCTGTGGATTCGTTGCAATATTACCTGTACCAAAACCTTGTAAGATTAAAAAGTCAGGAGCTTGTGTCGCAATCAGTTGTAGTTGCTTTTGAAGTTGTTGTTGTTCAGTTGGTTGTAGCATCAAATTCATGATGTTGAGTGTTTCTGCACGTGTAATATCTGCATCTGTGACAATATGTGCGATTTGCGGTTTTGTAAGTTGTTCTGTGCTTGAAACACCTTTAAATGCATGCAGGGCAGTGGTGTGGTATTTAATCACACTATGGCCATGGAATAGCTGTCCATTAAAGCTTAGGTGTACTCCACTGGTAACATGGCTAATATGTTCAAGTGCATGTCGTAGGTTATCTAAAGCATCTGTCGTGGTACGTACAGCTGAGCCGTCAGTGTTGAGTAAAGGGTATTGGCTTCCTGTTAAAATAACAGTGCAACTTTGTGCTAAAAAGCGTGTTAGTACGGCACTGGCATAACTTAAAGTATCTGTACCATGAATAATAATAAATTTTTGGATTTGCTTTTCGTGTTGTAATTGCTGAATAAATTGAATCAAGCGTAACCAAGTTTTGGCTGTGCAGGCACTACTGTCAATAATATCTGGTGCGGCGTAGCAGTCAAAATCGACTGTACTGTAAGGGCGAATGATGGATTGTAGCTGAGGTAAAAACTCAGTGTGGGGCATTGGACTGAGTGGAGATCCGACACAGCCGAATGTTCCACCCATATAAATGACAGCAACTTTTGACATAAGACAATGTAATCATGAGCAAAAGTCTATGATAAATCGAACGGCTTTAAGATGCCATTTTATTTAGTAGTTGATCTACCTTGAGTTTCTGAGAGACTGAAAATTCAACATCAGGTACAGATAAAAGTTGCTTAGCACGCTCATATTCACCAATCGTGATGTACTCTGCGGCTAAATCAAGGTTGAGCTGTGCTTCATCAAGTTGTATTAATTCATCAAATTGATCAAGTAATACATCTGCTTTTGTTGCAGTAACTGTTGGCGATGTTTCAGCGACAATATGATGCTGTTGTTGCGTGGTCAGATTGCCTGCTTCAGGTTCTTGTGCAGTGAACGTAAATTCAAGTGGTGTATTGGTCGCGTATTCTTCAGGTTTTTCTAGTGTGATTGAGCTTGTACCATCTGATACAGGGTCGGTGTCAAGTTCAATCGATTGAGGCGTTGCAAGTGAGGTTGTTTGGGTACTGTAATGAAGCGACTGATCAGATGTTTCCTCTGTATTTAACAGAGAATCATTTTTTGTATCACTAATTTGATCTTCTGGTTCTAAAACGAAGTCTAAATGTCTTGCGCTTGTGAGATCTGTTGCTGCGTCATTGTTGGTTGGCTGTTTTTCACTAAAGTTGAACTCTAGATCTGATGCAGGGTTTTGCGTTGGTGCGTGATTTATTTCATTTGAATGGTCGAATGTAAAATCGAGGTCTTTTAATTCAAATTGATCTTGTTGTACTTCATCTATTTGATCTTTGCTTACATCTGGTTCGAGTACAAGTGCTTGATCAGGTGTGTCTGTCTGCGTTTGATGGTCTGCATTATGGTGTGTTGAGTTAGCTTTTTCATGGTCTGGTTCAGTGCCATAGAAGTCTAGTAAGCCGAGATCATCAGCCTTGTCTGTTTGGTTACTTGGTTTAGTTGCAGTATCTTGTGGCTTCTGGACTTGCTCATAAGACAGAGCAGGCACTTCAGTGCTAGGTGTATTTTCTACTAATGATTTATGGTGTTGAGTATCACTTTTTGTTTCATGACTTACCTGAGCTGTATGTTGCTCTGGAGTCTCTTTAGGTGCACTCGTGATGGTATTTTCTACTGTTTCATGGGTTAATTCAGTTGCTGCCACGGTTGCAGTTGATGCGGCTAAGGCAACTTTCTTTTCAGCATCTTGTTTTTTCTGTAGTTGATCTGCTGCAAATTCATGTTCAATATTTTCTATAATATCAAACAACTTTAATTGTTTAAGGTGCCCAATCAGCTGTTTAGTTGCAATTTCATCGTCTTGTTTGCGATAGACCTGAGCAAGTAAAAGGTACAGTTGGTGTTGTTCTGGGTTATTGTTAAGCTCTTGGTTGATCTTTGCCTCAGCCAAAGAAAAGTTATTGGCATGAATCAAGTCTTGAATTTGAGCAAAGGTTACGCTGTGGCTTTCTTGCTGTTTTTTACTGATTTGAGGTGCATCTTGATCTGGTACTGCCGTTTTTTCTGCAGCGACTGTTTCTTTTTTTGTTTTTGATGCTTTTTCTTTTACCTTTTTTGTTTTTTTCTCGGTGTGAGCATCATCTTTATTGGCTTGCTCTCTCTTTTTAAGAAATAGAGCAACAACGAGTAAAATGATACATGGAATAATATATATGAGCATACCTATACCTTAAATTGTTATAGCTTATGTAATCTGAGTTAATTTGAGTGATTTAACATACCAATTTATGAGCGGGAGTTTTTCTCGTTCAGTTGTTTGATCTGTTGTCTTAGGTCATTAATTCTTCCATTAATCACATCAAATTTAGCATTTCTTTGTTTCATTTCGCGTTGCAAACGGGCAATTTCATGTTCTAAAGAACGAATGCGGGCTTTTGTTTGTAACAGTTCTTTTTGAATGTCTTCTGACAATTGATCTGTACTGCGTTCAGCGGGCTTACGAGTAGCAGGTGTAGGTATCATTACGCTATCTTGAAGAGCCTTTTGAATGTGTTTTGAACCCCAAATATTAATCTTCACGCCGGATTTGATATGGTTCATGTTATGTCGTGTAAATGCATTTGGGTTATCTGCTTTAATTTTTCTGGCAATATCATCAAGACGTTCGCCTGTTTGCGTTGCAATTTTTTCAGAAATAGACCATAGGGTGTCTTGTGGTTTGACCTTATAAATGAATTTTATATCATCATTATGATTTACAATAACATTATTTGTATCATCTGTTGCTATTGCTTTAGATGTGGTTTTATTTTTTATATTATTTTCGTTGCTGCTAATGGCTACAGGGGAGAGCGTTTTTTCTTCATTGTGTGTTTCTGAGGCTGCATTATTTACTTTAAAAGGAATATTAATCCGTTTGAGGTATGGCATGTCTGACTCAGTCACTTTAAGCACAAAATTAATGCGTGATGAGCGAATGGGTTTGTTTGAAGTGACTACAATTACACCAAAATTAGCCCCATTTTTACGTACAACAAACCCCATATCTTTACTATTAATCCCTAGCTTTGATACTTCGTCGTCATCTTCGATATTTACACGAATCGACTTAATATTTGTTGCTTCGCTATAAGGAACTTCCATATAAAGGAGTTGCTCTTTGGTTGACTGAATCACAGGCTGACCTAAAACAAGTGCATGGCCTGTTTGTGCCAAAAAGCATGTGAACAGTGCAGTAAGACAAAACTTTTGAGGTAAGGTCATAGCGTCAATCATAATATTTAAAATGGGTGCTACTCTAATGTAGCGATAAGTTTTACATTTGTAAAATTTTTATAAAAAAGCCAATCATTAGATTGGCTTTTCAAGTGAATATGTGCGTTATTTGGCTTTATACTCAAGTAAAATTCTAAGCATACGGCGTAATGGTTCAGCAGCACCCCAAAGCAGTTGGTCACCTACGGTGAATGCCCCAAGGTATTCTTTACCCATGTTGAGCTTACGTAAACGGCCTACAGGAACAGTGAGTGTACCCGTGACGGCAACTGGTGATAGCTCATGTATAGAGGCTTCACGGGTATTTGGAATGACTTTCGCCCACTCATTTGACTGGCGAATCATGTCTTCAATTTCATCTAGAGGTACATCTTTACGTAGTTTGATGGTGAGTGCTTGCGAGTGGCAACGCATTGCACCAATACGTACACAGTGCCCATCAATGGGGATGATGCTCGAGTGACCTAAAATTTTGTTGGTTTCAGCTTGGGCTTTCCACTCTTCTTTTGATTGACCATTTTCAAGTTGCTTGTCGATATATGGAATCAAAGAACCTGCAAGTGGCACACCAAAGTTTGCTTTTGGAAAGTCAGTACCACGTTGTAGCTGAGCCACTTCACGGTCGATATCTAAAATGGCCGATTTTGGGTCATCAAGTAATGTTTTTGTGTTGTTGTAGAGATAGCCCATGCTTGTAATCAGTTCACGCATGTTCTGTGCACCTGCACCAGAAGCTGCTTGATAGGTCATGGCACTCATCCATTCAACAAGGTTGTTTTGGAATAAAGAGCCTAACCCCATGAGCATGAGTGACACGGTACAGTTACCGCCCACAAATGTGGTTGTCTCTTGCGTGAGTGCATTTTGAATGACATTTGCGTTCACAGGGTCGAGTACAATCACTGCATCATCTTTCATACGTAGTGTAGATGCTGCATCGATCCAGTAACCATTCCAACCAGTGGCTTTTAGTGGGCCATACACTTCGGTCGTGTAGTCACCACCTTGGCAGGTAATAATGACATCCATCTGTTTCAGACTGTCAATATCTGTTGCGTCCATAAGTGCTGGGGCGGTTTTGCCGCCAAAAGCAGGGGCTTCACCACCTGCGTTACTGGTAGAAAAATAAAATGGCTCGATGTGAGCAAAGTCATTTTCTTCAACCATACGTTGCATTAGAACAGAACCAACCATTCCACGCCAACCGACCAGACCTACTTTCATGTCATTGTGCCTCGGTAGTGTATTAAAATAAAAAAGGACTTCCGAGTGTATCAAACCTAGTTTGAACTGCAATAGTAAGTTGCCGTGAAATACATGATTTTTTTAAGGGTTTAGCGCTATTTATTGGTAAATGTTTGGGTAGCCTTCAGGTCTGGTTTTAAATCGTCGGTGAAACCACATATATTGGGTCGGTGCAATGCGTAGTTGTTGCTCGATGATTTGGTTAACCCGAGTGGCATCTTCAAGTTCGTTGTCTGAAGGCATGTGATCAAGGGCAGGCTCAATTAAGATTTTATAGTGTGGGTTTTTCTCATCGCCATCACGGTAAAAATACAGTGGAATAGCCACGGCTTTAGAGATTTTAAGTAATCTTCGGTGTGCCGTGACCGTTGCAGCAGGTACACCAAAAAATGGGGCCATGACGCCTTGTTTAAGGCCAAAGTCTTGGTCTGGGCTGTACCAAATGGCATCACCTGCTTTGAGCTGTTTGATGAGCCCTCGCATGTCGTCATGGTCTATTTGAGTTTTATAGATGGTGGCACGGCAACGGTAAATCAGCATGTCGAGCAGTGGGTTGTTTTGGGGTCTATACACGACATCAGGATTAAAATATTTGGAACAAATGTAGCCACCTGCATCAAGCAGGGTGCTGTGTGTGCCAAGCAGTAAAATACCTTGTCCATTTTTTTGTGCATTTTCGAGGTGTTCTAAGCCTTCAATGCTGACCCGACCTTTAAACCACTGAGGTTTATACCATGCATTGAGTGTTTCAAAAACACCTAGCATCATGTCATGAAAGACTTGTTTACTTTGTTCATATACGTATTGTTCAGACCATTCAGGAAAGCAAACCTTTAAATTGGTGATGGTGGTTTTTTTACGTGATTTCAGTAAACTCCAGCATAGGTTTGCCAAAGCATGTGCAATTGCACGTTGTATCGGCCATGGCAAAATAGCAAGTAGCATGAGCAGTATAATAGATAGCCAGTTGAGCCAGTATTTGGGTTGTAAAAATTGGTAGTAAAATTTGCCTGGAATATACTGTGGGCTAGAGTTGCTCATAGATGAAATGGTCGACGTTTAGATGAAAAAAACTGGGCTAGTTTAACATGATGTATTTGAGTTGTGATATGTGGCGGATTTATTCTAGATCCACCGCATAGTTTAATTGTAATTCATCGCCCAGTTTGCCTCGAATCCCCCAATGTGAACGTGGCGTTTCAAATA
Organism: Acinetobacter rathckeae; assembly: GCF_015627125.1. Lineage (GTDB taxonomy): Bacteria > Pseudomonadota > Gammaproteobacteria > Pseudomonadales > Moraxellaceae > Acinetobacter > Acinetobacter rathckeae. Next base: position 121,658 of record NZ_VTDO01000005.1, read on the forward strand.
GGGTAATTTCAATGTCTTGTGGTGATATGCCACACTGTTGTTGTATGTTTTGAAAGATTGTTCGTATGAGTTGTTTTTTATGGACTTCGCTACGTCCTTCAAACATAGATATTTCAATGATGGTGTAGTGTGCTGAGCGATCATTGGGATAAATAAAATCTTCATGATGAAGTGCAATAAAGCGTTGAAAGCATTTGTCTTCGGGTAAATTGAAGCAATGAACCAATGCCTGATGAATGGCCTGTGAAAGTGTTGCTCTAAATTGACGAATTGTCTGCTGTTGAGCATATATTTTTATTTGTGACATGTTTGACCTATTATTTTTATATGCAATGACCCCAAACCATCAACTGTTGGTTTGGGGTGGATGCTGTTTATTTGCTATCTAAGGTGTCCCAACGCTCAAGTTTTTCAAGCAGTTGTTCTTCAATCTCTGCAAGGCGTTGGCTTGCAAGGGTCGCGGCCTCTGCATCTTTGAGAAACCAAGAACCATCAGCCAATTTGTCGGTCAGCTCAGTTTGCTCTCGCTCCAACTTTTCAATCTCTTGAGGCAGTTGCTCGAGCTCACGCTGATCTTTATAGCTGAGCTTGGTTTTTTGTGGCGTATTAGATTTTTCAGCCTTAGCACTGTCTTTTTTTACCGTTGTTGGGGTAATGCTCGGACGCTGTGCTAAATAATCTTGGTAGCCACCAATATATTCTGCAATACCACCTTTACCATCAAAGACCCATGTTGATGTGACTACGTTATCCATAAAGGCACGGTCATGGCTAATCAGAAGTAGTGTGCCTTTGTATTCAGCAAGCATTTCTTCAAGTAGCTCTAAGGTCACCATGTCTAGGTCGTTGGTTGGTTCGTCCATCACAATCAGGTTAGATGGTTTGAGCAATAATTTTGCGAGTAACACACGGTTTCTTTCACCGCCAGAGAGTGCTTTAACTGGGGTGCGGGCACGTTCTGGTGAGAATAAGAAGTCTTGTAAGTAGCTTAAAATATGACGGCGTTGTCCATTTACATCGATGAAGTCTGAACCTTCAGAAACGTTGTTGGCGACAGAGTTTTCTAAATCCAGTTGGTTACGCAATTGGTCAAAATATGCAATTTCAAGTTGTGTGCCTGTTTTGACTTCGCCTGTATGTGCGATTTCACCCAAAATGGCTTTGATAAGCGTGGTTTTACCCACACCGTTGTCACCGACAAGGCCAATACGGTCACCACGCATCACGACGGTTGAAAAGTTATTAATGAGTAATGCATCATCATAACGGACAGATAGGTTTTCAATATCAAACACCAGTTTGCCTGAGCGTTGGGCCTCTTGTACGCCCATGTTGACTTTGCCTTGCTGAGAGCGACGTGCCTTAGAGGTTTCTCTAAGTGCTTTTAATGCACGTACACGGCCTTCGTTACGGGTACGACGGGCTTTAATGCCTTGACGAATCCATGCTTCTTCTTCAGCCAGTTTTTTATCAAATAGTGCATTTTGTTTTTCTTCTGCTTCCATTTGTTGGGCTTTGAGTTCGAGGTAGCGTGAGTAGTTACCCTCATAGCTACGCAGTGTGCCACGGTCTAGCTCGACAATACGGGTGGCTAAACGATCTACAAATGAACGGTCATGTGAAATAAACAGTAAAGTGAGATTGTTTTGTTCAAGTAAAAACTTTTCAAGCCATTCAATGCTTTCGACATCTAAATGGTTGGTTGGTTCGTCAAGCAGTAAAATATCTGGTTGTGTAAGCAGGGCTCTTGCCAGTAACACACGGCGTTTTCGCCCACCAGATAAGTCGGCAAGGTCTGCTTCTGGGTCTAAGCCCATTTTCGCTAAAATGGTGTTGACCTTGGTTTCTAGTGACCAACCATCAAGCTGATCCATTTTGTGCTGTAAATCACCCATGTGTTCACAGGCTTGCATATCACCCATGACACAGGCATCGCTGGCTTCATTGTATTGTCTTAAAATTTGGGCAACTTCGCCTGCACCATCTGCCACAATGTCGGCCACTCGGCCATTATCCATGGGTACATCTTGGGTGAGCATCGATACGCTCAGTCCATTTTGTATGAGTACTTCGCCTTGGTCGGCATGTAATGAGCCTTCAACAAGCTTGAGTAGTGTAGACTTACCTTCACCATTACGGCCAATTAAACATACTCGCTCGCCACGTTCTAAGGTAAAATTTGCGCCGTCGAGGAGGGCAGGGCCACCAAATGCAAGTTGGACGTCCCTTAGTGTAATATAGGCCATAATGTTTCCTAAAGTTTTAAAATACAGGAGTGTGAAATGACAACACCAGTAAATGATGATTGTGGTTTATTGTCCGCACCCATTGAAGATTTGCAAGTGCGTATTGCATTTTTAGATGATTTGGTTGAGCAGTTAAATCAGCAATTGGTTTGCCAGCATCAGGAAATCAGTGTGTTAAAAAAGCAAATGCAATTGTTGTATCAGCGTGTAGAAAATGCAGATTTATCGGAAGGAATCACTGCATTTGATCCATTTACCAATAAGCCACCGCATTACTAATATGCTGTTGCAAACGTAGCTATATTAGCATAGATATGGGAGTGTACTTTTTTATAATAGATGAATAATGCCTAATGCATAAATTTTTATGTATCAGTAAATTCATTGTGGCTTTATTTCAAGGTATATAAATGTATGTAATATCTAAGATGACCTTGAGCCATTTATAGGTAGGTCAAAAGATGATGATATTGGTTTGGCTGTTGTGGGCAGGATAGCTAAACCCACAAGTTATAATGAAAGCATACTTGCGTTATTTCTCCTCTAAGCCCAACTGTCATTTCTGTGTCGTTTGATTGTAACTATTTCTGAACGGCTAAAATGCGAAATCTGTATTGACTAATATGATTTCAAAAGACAAAAAACAGCTCACCGATATTTAATCAGAGACGACCTACCTAGATCGTAAAATACGCAGTGATTTTACGGTTTATCATCAAAATAATATCTACTATTTATATTAGTTCGGTTTGTGCACAGTGCTGTATCACAGTGATTGTCATATATTTGTGCTTAGATCGATCAAGACATATTAAAAATAGAAATAGTTATTGAAAATCTATTATTCAAGATTACTATACAGCATTATTGATGGCCGAGCGTTGTGTAAATGTGCACAATGCTTGCCTTTTCTATTCAGATTATGTAAACCTAATAGCAAGGTTTGTAGGAGATGATTGCGACTATGGGCCTTTGGATTACCGTAATTATTGTAATATTTGTTGTAGGTTCAATCTTTGGTGCACGTGTTAACCCTAGAGAAAAAGCATTGGGTGAAACGCGTGACAAGGCACGAAAAATGGGTCTTTACCCTCGCTTATTGCCTGCACCTGCTTGGACAAATATTGAAAAAGCGGCAGAAAATCGAGCCAGCATGGTGGCGTACTATAATGTGTTGCTACCACAAGCAAGATTACCACTGATGCGTGCTTGTGTTGAAAATGGCATGTTTACTGTGGTGCATGGTGCGGAAAAATTTAAAGATTATCCTGTGCCATTAAAAGGTATTTATGCGGTAGATATGCAAGCCAACAGTATCGGGTTGTACTGGAATGAAGAGGCTGATCTGCACGGCACACAATTAGAACAGATGAAAACCTTTTTAATGTCTTTAGCAGACGTTTAATTTAGCAATAGGATACAAACAACACATGGCGAATGCTTCTACAACCACAGCAAAACGCACCACAGCAAAAGCAGCTACAGCAGAGAAAAAACGTGCTTTAGTGATTGTGGAGTCGCCTGCTAAAGCCAAAACCATTAATAAATACTTGGGTTCAGAATATATTGTTCGTTCATCGGTTGGGCATGTGCGTGATTTACCGACAGGTGGTTCAGCAAAAACCACAGAGAAAAAACCTGCAACACGTACTAAATTAACTGATGAACAAAAGCAAAAAAAAGCACAACAAGCATTAGTTAACCGTATGGGGATTGACCCAGAGCATGACTGGAAAGCACATTATGAAGTGCTACCAGGCAAAGAAAATGTAGTCTCTGAGCTTAAAAAACTTGCTGCACAAGCTGATGAAATCTATCTCGCAACCGATTTGGACCGTGAAGGGGAAGCGATTGCGTGGCATTTAAGAGAAGTGATTGGTGGTGATGAATCACGTTATCACCGTGTGGTCTTTAACGAAATTACTAAAAATGCCATCCAAGATGCCTTCAAAAAGCCTACTCGTTTAGACATAGACCGTGTTAATGCACAGCAAGCACGTCGCTTTTTAGACCGTGTGGTTGGCTTTATGATTTCACCTTTGCTGTGGGAGAAAATTGCAAGAGGTCTTTCGGCAGGGCGAGTACAGTCGGTGGCTGTTAAGTTGGTTGTAGAGCGTGAACGAGAAATTCGTGCGTTTATTCCTGAAGAATATTGGCAAATTTTTGCAGATACCCAATCTCAGCAAGACCCGATTCGTTTAGAAGCAGTCAAACACTTGGGTAAAACACTCAAGTTAAAAAATAAAGCAGATACAGATGCTATTTTAGATATACTCAAAACGGCAGCCTTTACTGTTGCACAGCGTGAAGATAAACCGACCAAGGTTAATCCGAGTGCACCATATATCACTTCAACCCTACAGCAAGCAGCCAGTACGCGACTTGGCTTTTCTGTAAAGAAAACCATGACTTTAGCCCAACGTCTGTATGAAGCGGGTTTCATTACCTATATGCGTACGGACTCGACTTTTTTAAGTGACGATGCGGTAAACATGGTACGTGACCATATTGCTGAGCAATATGGTGATAAATACCTACCTGAAAAACCGAACCGTTATGGTAATAAAGCAGGAGCACAAGAAGCCCATGAGGCCATTCGTCCATCAAATGTGGCTTTAAAAGGTGATCAGTTGGCAGGTGCTGAGCGTGATGCACAGCGTTTATATGACTTAATTTGGCGTCAATTTGTGGCGTGTCAAATGACCCCTGCACAATATTTATCATCTACATTGCACGTGAAAGCGGGTGAGGTCGATTTAAAAGCCAAAGGTCGTACTTTAGTATTTGATGGTTTCACTCGTGTGCGTGGTGCAAATAAATCAGATGATGATATTTTACTGCCTGCAGTACAAGTCGGTGAAACGCTTAAACTTGATAAACTCGATCCGAGTCAGCACTTCACCAAGCCACCTGCACGATTTACTGAAGCCTCTTTGGTTAAAGAGCTTGAGAAAAAAGGCATTGGCCGACCATCGACATATGCTGCCATTATTTCGACTATTCAAGACCGAGGTTATGTCAAGCTTGAAAACCGTCGCTTGTTTGCTGAAAAAATGGGTGAGATTGTTACGGAAAGACTCGGTGAAAGCTTTAATAATTTGATGAATTACGCTTTTACAGCAGATTTAGAAGGTCAGCTCGATAAAGTCGCTGTGGGTGATCGTGATTGGAAAGAGTTACTCAATAGTTTTTATGGTGACTTTAAAACACGTCTCACCACGGCTCAGGGTGAAGAGGGCATGCGCCGTAACCAGCCTGTTGAAGTGGCAGATGTGCATTGCCCTGAGTGTGACCGTGCCATGCAAATTCGCACGGGTACAACGGGTGTATTTTTAGGTTGCTCAGGCTATAACTTACCACCGAAAGAACGTTGTAAAGGTACACTCAATCTGACCCCTGTAGAATCATTGGCAACATTGTCTGATGATGAAGGTGCAGAAACAGCCGACCTGATGTCAAAAAGACGTTGTCCAAAATGTAGTACAGCGATGGACAGTTACGTGGTTGATGGTGGGCGTAAATTGCATGTGTGTGGTAATAACCCAGACTGTGATGGCTTTGAAGTCGAAGAAGGCGAGTTTAAAATTAAGGGTTACGATGGCCCAACCATTCCTTGTGATAAATGCGATGCCGAAATGCAACTGAAAACAGGTCGTTTTGGCCCGTACTTTGCCTGTTTGAGCTGTGATAATACTCGTAAAGTGCTAAAAAATGGTCAACCTGCACCACCACGTGTAGACCCAATTAAAATGGAGCATGTACGCTCGACCAAGCATGATGACTTCTTTGTACTCAGAGATGGTGCGGCAGGTCTGTTCTTAGCAGCCAGTAAATTCCCGAAAATCCGAGAAACGCGTACACCAAAAGTCAGTGAATTACGTACTGTTGCAGATCAGCTTGATGCGAAGTATCAATACTTATTACAAGCACCAGACCAAGATCCAGAAGGTCAACCAACCATTGTGCGTTTTAGCCGTAAAAATCAGACTCAATATATTGGCTCTGAAAATGCAGAAGGCAAATCAACAAAATGGAGTTTAGTTTATAAAGATGGGCGTTGGGTCGAAGAGTAAAATCTTCCCCACACAGATTGAGAATAAGGTCGGATGTGGAAGAAAATTAGAATTGCGATCTTATTGGCAATTTTACTCATTGTGGCAGTGAATGCATGGCGAGATCAAAATCAAAATTGGACTCGCCCCATTGTCGTGTTATTACACCCCATTAATGCCGATGGTACAGCAGAAACCCAAGCCTATATTAACCAATTACAAGCGAGTCAATTTAGCCAAGTGTCTAGCTATCTTCGGCAAAGTGCTCAGCAATATCAGCAAAACACACATTTTTTAATGTTGCTTGGGCGACCGCTACAAGAGTTACCACCTGCTGTTCCCACAGTAGGTGGCATTTGGCAAAGCATATGGTGGAGTTTAAAATTTCGTTATTATGCATGGCAACAACAGCAGTCTGCTGACCCTACTGCTACGGTGGTTTTATATTTAAATTATTATTCACCAAAAACTCGGCAACGACTTTTGCATTCTACTGCACTTGAGCGTGGGCGTATTGGCAGTGTTAATCTATTTTCAGATGCACAGCAAAATGCACAAAATGAAGTGGTAATCGCCCATGAGCTACTGCATGCGTTTGGTGCAACAGATAAATACGATTTAAGTACAGGGCAACCGATTTATCCCAATGGTTATGCTGAGCCACATTTACAACCATTGTTACCACAACATATGGCAGAGCTGATGGCTGGTTATATTCCAATGACGCCACAGCAAAGTAAAATGCCACAAAATATAGAACAAACCAAAATTGGTGCGGTGACTGCAAAAGAAATTGGTTGGACTAAATAAGCCACAGATCTGGCAAGAAGGAAAGTCCCATGAAACTAGACCGCTTACTCTCTGAGTTGAATGAACAACAACGTGCGGCTGTTACAACAGAGCAAGCCCATTGTTTAGTACTTGCAGGTGCGGGCTGTGGTAAAACGAAAACCATTATTTCTCGTGCAGCCTATTTAATTGCTCAAGGGCTACCTGCTAAAAATATACAAATTTTGACGTTTACTCGTAGAGCTGCCGCCGAAATCATTACCCGAGTAGAACAACATTTGGGCGACAGTGCACAAGGACTGAGAGCATCTACTTTTCATACTTTTTGTATTTCTTTATTACGCCGTCATAGCAAAGCTTTGGGTTTAGGGGCATTTACTGTTATTGACCGAGATGACCAAGTGATGATGTTTCGCCTATTACGTGGTAAAGGGAAAGATAACAAATTGCCTAAAGCAGCACAGCTCTGTGATATTTACTCTTTTGCTCGTAATACACGCTGTAAACTTTCAGAAGCGATAGAAAAGCTACTCCCTGACGATGACACGGATAAAGCAGACATTGCCGAGGTAATGAAAGAGTATGAGGCACGTAAACGCCGTAGTGGATTCTTAGATTATGATGATATTTTGGCCATTGTCGCGACACATTTACATCAGTCACCTGCATTTTTAGCATCAGTTGCACAACAGCATCAGGTCTTTTTGGTTGATGAAATGCAAGACACCAATCCTTTGCAATGGGCTTTGCTTGAGCCATTTGTGGGGCGCTCGCAGATTTTCTGTGTTGGTGATGATGCCCAGTCTATTTATGGCTTTCGGGGTGCAGATTTTGAAAATATTCATCGCTTTCAAAGCCATGTTCCCGATGCCACGATTTATAAATTAGAAAAAAACTACCGCTCCACACAACAAATTTTAGACGTGTCTAACTGGTTACTTGAACAAAGTGAGATCAAATATAATAAGTCTTTGGTTGCGGTAAGAACGACCCAAAGCACACCACAATTTAATCTTTTTACCAATGAGTTTGAAGAAGCCAATTGGGTTGCACAAGACATTTATCATCGCTATCACGATAACAATACTGCATGGAATGAGCACATGGTGCTTGTACGCTCAGCTTATGCTGCACGGCATATTGAACGTGCTTTTGTTGCGATGTCTATTCCTTATCAATTTATTGGTGGAGCAAAGTTACTTGAGTCTGCCCACGTAAAAGATGTGTTGAGCATGCTTAGGGTGGTGGTGAATTGCAAAGATGATATTGCTTGGATGCGATTTCTTACCTTATGGAATGGTATTGGCGATGTTGGTGCGAGTAAAATTGCACTACAAATGAATAAATATGAACATTTAACGCAATGTTGCGATGAGCTTGCACTTAGTGTAAGTAAAATACCAGCTGATGCGATTGATGGTTTAAGGCAATTGGCCAATTTAACAACACAGGTAAAGAAAAGTATTGTTGTGGCTGTAGAGATACTGACTGGGCAGCTTGAAGAAAAATATCAACAAGACTGGTCAAAGCGTCAAAAAGACTTTAAGTTGGTAGAGCAACTGGCGAGTCAACATCAAGACCTTGCCCAGTTTTTAGAAGAATATGTGCTTGAACCCATTTCTATTGCAGATGTACAGCAAGCACATATTGAAGATATTGTTACGCTCACCACCATACATTCAGCCAAAGGCTTAGAAGAAAATGTATGTTATGTACCACATTTATCGGTAGGATTTTATCCGCATGCACGTGCGCAGGGTAATTTTGATGCGGTTGAGGAAGAACGCCGTGTGTTATATGTGGCATTGACACGGGCAAGAAATGAACTAATTTTAACCAAACATGAGTCTGTGAGTTGGAGTTATGATTTAACAGATGATCAAGGACGTCATGTCAGTGGCTATTTTTTTAATGACTTTCCTCGTGAGTTAGTTGACCTTACAGTCTATCAGCGCTCATCTATTGCCGACAGTGTGCAAAAAGCACCTGCAAATGCTGTAAAAAAGATCTCATTTGACTTGGATTTAGATTAAACTGCACCGCTATTTTTAGAGATCTGCTTTGTCAGTCTCAAGCATCTTGAGTGAATAATATGAAAATTTTAGTCCGTAACTTAGAGCGTTCAATTACAGAAGCTGAGCTTCGTGATTTGTTTAGCCCTTTTGGTGAAGTTGAACATTGTATTATAGTACTAGATCAAGCAACGGGTAAATCAAAAGGCTTTGGTTTTGTAGAAATGCCTCATGGTCGTGATGCCGTGAAAGCCATTAAAGGCTTAAATACGCTAAGAGTGAAGGGTATTGGTATACGTGTCAAAGCAGCTGACTAATTTACTGATCATGAACTATTTTAAGGAGTAATCATGTCTAGAGTGGCACGTTACCATGCAGACCGCACCAATCAAAAACTCTACTTTGCACGTTTAGGTTGTGTGCAAGCAGAAGCATTGTGTGACAATGTACAACAAGCACAGGCACATAAAGAAGCTGTTGTTTTTCATTTGCAAGGTGCTGTCTTGGCATTTTTACAAGAACTTGTGCGTTATTATCGCCTGCATGATATGCAGCCGACTTTACAGTCTATTGAACAAAAAATGGCTGAAAAAGGGCAAGTGTCTCCTGAAATTTCGGTGCTTAAACAACTGACACAAGATGGTTTTTTGGCAGAGTTAAACCATGCATACCGTATGTGTCAGTATAGTCCAGAACCAACCCAACCGCAGGCAGAGCAAGATACATCATCACATTTAATTATTAAGGTGACCCAAGGTCCACAATCATGGTTGCCTGACACCACGATTTTAAGAGACTGGTATCAGCAACTGATGCAATTGATTAATGGCTTTAGAGATGAAATGGTTGAGTTTTAAGCGTGAAATAGTGCAAATTATTACTTGAAATTTTGCTTTTGTTCCCAAATATAGGTTAGTCTAAAGCTTAAGCAAGGCATCAGAGTGTATGGTGCATTAGGAGGTGGAATGTCTATTCAACAGCAACTCAAAGAACTTTTCGGTAGTCAAGAGGCTGTACTTGAGTTAGTACAACTTGAAAATGGAGAGCTTGCATTACGTAATGCAGATTCAGAAAAAGCGCCCCTTATGACAATTCAATTTAATGACGATGTAAAAGAAATACTGGGTGATCAAGCGGGGATTGTTGCACAAAGCATGGTTCAAGCTGCATTATTTAGTCTACTTGAAAAACAAATGAACCAAATAAATGCTGAAATTGTAGATGAACAACCACAATATTTTAGCTAAGCACATAAAAAATGCACTGTGTAGTGCATTTTTTATGCCTTAATTTTATTACAATTAATGGCTTTTTTTATGAACTGCATGAATCTGCTTTAAAATGTGCTGACTCATATTTATAGCCATTTGCTCTTTGGCATAAAACACCTGACCGACATCATCTGCACGAATGACTTCAGCTTCTTCCTTATTTTCCGCACACAGCAAAACTTCAATGTTTGGATTAAGTTGTTTTGAAATATCGACAATACGGTGAATATCTAAAATATCCATCGGCGAAATGACGACAAGTCGGGCATGTTGAATATGTGCCTGAATCAGTACACTTGGCTCAGTGGCCACCCCACAAACAGCTGCGATGTCTTTATCACGTAAGTCTTCAACAATCTCACGGTTTTCTTCAGCAATCACCACTTTAATCTGTTGTTCGATCAGTGTCTGTGTAATACGACGTCCAACCTCACCATAACCAATCATCACTACCTGATCACGTAGGTAATTTTGATCAACTTCATCGGGTAGCATTGCAAGCGGGTCACTGCTACGTTCTAGTAAGCGTGCTAAAGAAGAGCGACCACGAATCCATTGTTGTACAGGTTCTATGGCGGTGAACATGAATGAATTCAGTGTAATTGAAAATAATGCACCTGCTAAAATGAGGTTTTGAGCTTCTGTTGTGAGTAAGCCTAAAGAAATACCCAGTGCGGCCAAAATAAATGAGAACTCTCCAATTTGTGCCAAGCTTGCCCCAACTGTGAGGGCTGTGTTGAGTGGATATCTGAAGAATAAAACCAGTGCCATGGCAGCCAGAGTTTTACCGATTACAATAATGGCGACGACAGCTAAAATATGTAATGGCTTTTCAATTAAAATATGTGGATCAAAGAGCATACCCACAGAAACAAAGAATAAAATAGCAAAAATTTCACGTAAGGGAAGCGTTTCTTCTTCAGCTCTATGGCAAAAGTCAGACTCTTTTACCACCATACCTGCAAAAAATGCACCAAGAGCCATCGATACGCCAAATACAGCATATGCACCATAAGCAATAGATACGGCACATGCTACCACCGTTAAGGTGAATAACTCCCTTGAGCCAAGCCGTGCAACAAATTGCATAATTGCAGGAATTAAGCGTTTACCAATAATGAGCATAAAAGCAATAAAGCCACTGACTTTGAGCAAGGTCATTAAAATCGTGAGCCAGATTGCTTGTTGTGGCCCATGGGTATCTATGTGTTTACCACCGAGTAACACTGCAATTGCAGGCAATAACACCAAAACCATGACCATGACAAGGTCTTCGACCAAAAGCCAGCCTACAGCAATTTTTCCATTCACTGAAGAGAGTAGACCTTTGTCACCAAGTGCTTTGAGTAAGACTACGGTACTGGCACAAGATAAACATAGGCCAAAGACCAATGCACTACCAAAAGGCCAACCCCATAGCATCGACACAATAATACCAAGTAAAGTTGCAACAGTAATTTGTAAAATTGCCCCAGGCAGCGCAATACGCTTTACCTCGAGTAAATCTTTTAATGAAAAGTGCATGCCTACACCAAACATTAAAAACATCACACCGAGTTCAGCCAACTGGTTGGCCAAAGACAAATCTCCAACCATACCAGGTGTATTGGGGCTAATAATAATCCCTGCAATGAGATAACCAACCAGTGGTGGTAATCTAAGCCGTGCAGCAAGATAGCCAAAAATAAGTGCAAGGCCAAAGCCAATTGCTAATAATATAATTAAATCAACATCATGTGGCATCAGTTGACCCTCAAAAATCTGACAAAATAAAAGATTAAAAATAAATATATATAGGAGTGTAATATAAAAGACAAAAAAAACGACTCCTTAAAGGAGCCGTTTTTTAAAAAACTAAAATTATTTGATTTTAGCTTCTTTGAAAATAACGTGTTGACGGATTTTTGGATCAAATTTTTTGATTTCCATTTTTTCCGGCATTGTACGTTTGTTCTTCGTAGTCGTGTAGAAGTAACCTGTACCCGCAGAAGAAACTAGGCGAATTTTGTCACGCATGGCAATGACTCCTTAGATCTTTTGGCCTTGAGCACGAAGATCTGCTACAACCTTTTCAATGCCCTTTTTGTCGATAATACGCATACCTTTAGTTGTCAAACGAAGACGTACGAAACGCTTTTCGCTTTCTAACCAAAAACGGTGGTGATGCAGGTTCGGCTCGAACCGGCGCTTGGTTTTGTTGTTTGCGTGTGAGACGTTGTTACCAACGACTGGACGCTTGCCGGTAACTTGGCAAACCTTAGACATGGTGGAACTCCATTGATTTAGCCAACAGCAAACCTGTGGCCAGTCATAAAACAAACAGATTGAATTTATTCAAGGGGCGTTTTATACCAAAAATGCGATTAAAAGACAAGCATATTTGTATAAAATGGCATATTCTCTAGTGCAATAGCTCATGCCTTAACCATTTTAAAATGGTGAGCAGTGAAAAACTGAATCTAGACATGTCTGCCTATATGTATGGGAGATATTTTGTGTAAAATATAAACGAAAAGCCATACGTAACCCGATGTGGCGGCTATTTTAAATAAAAACACTCAATCGGAGCAAGCATATTTTTATTAAGGCTGAATAATCATAGGAAAATCAAACCAGTTTTGTGCAATATTTGGTATAGCTATTGGGTTGGCCTGTTAGTGTGCGTTGTATTTGTTTATTGTTTGATCGGAGTGGTTTTGTTTTTAGAGTAAATATTCTAGATTAATCGTTAGAAATTGCTCATAATAGCAGTCTGCTTTTTATGGGTGTGGTTTGCGTTATGTTAAAGAAAAAAACATCGAAAACAAAACAGCGTATTTTAGATACGAGCTTGATGCTATTTAATGAGCAGGGCGAGCGAGCTGTTACGACGAACCATATTGCTGCTACCTTACAAATGAGTCCGGGTAACTTATATTATCATTACAGTAATAAGCAAGAAATTATTAAGGCACTGACAGAGCAGTATCAGCAACAAACCTTGGCCATGCTTGCATTACCAAATGATCGAACAGTCACAGCAAATGATAAAATCACCTATTTTAAAGCATTGAGTGAGCAGTTGTGGGCTTATCGATTCTTGCATAGAGATGTATATGACTTAGTAGAGAAAGATCAACATTTCAATCAAGAGTATGCACAATTTGCAAGTAATGTCATGCGAGAGGTACAAAAGCTATATCAGGCTTTTATTCATGCAGGACTCATGAAAATGTCTGCCACAGAAATGGAAGCCTTGATTATTAATATTTGGATTATTTTAACCAATTGGACGAATTTTTTATTTATGTCGGGTCATTTAAATGGCAGTAATCACTCGCAAGGCAAATGGTCTTTATTTGCTTTACGTCAATTGGTTCTACTTGAATCTCCTTACTTGATTGGAGAGAGTAAACAGACTTATGAGCGCCTCTTGGCCTCTATGGAAGACTCAAATCTATTTGCTAAGGTTACGCAATCGGTATAAAATACTATGCTTGCGAAAATCAGATGCGTATAATCAGTGCAATTTTAAATTGCAGAAGTGATATATAACCCCATGAACACCACTACTACGAATACAGCTCGTTTATTAATTACCTGTGAAGATAAGGCCGGTATTGTTCAGGCTGTGTCTAGTTTTTTATATCATCAAGGGGCAAATATTACCGCACTAGACCAATACGCAACAGAGGCACAAGGCGGTCGCTATTTTATGCGTGTTGAGTTTGAGATTGAGCATTTGCAGACCAAAAAAGAGAGTCTATTACAAACATTTGAAGCTAATGTTGCGACACGTTATCAAATGCAATGGCGTTTGACCTCTGTGAGCGATCTTAAAAAAGTTGGTATTTTGGTTTCGCGTGTAGATCATGCTTTACTTGAGTTGCTTTGGCGTCATGCACGTGGTTTATTGCCATGTGAAATTACTCATGTTGTTTCTAACCATGACACGTTAGGAGTTGCTGTAGAGCAGTTTGGTATTCCGTTTACCGTTGTCGCTGTAAATAAAGACAATAAAGTTGAAGCGGAAGCTGAAATTCATCGAATTATGCAAGGCAATGATTTATTGGTTTTAGCACGCTATATGCAAATTCTAAGTGCTGACTTTGTAGAAAAGTGGCCAATGAAAGTCATTAATATCCACCATTCATTTTTACCAGCATTTGTGGGTGCAAACCCATATAAGCAAGCTCATGAAAAGGGTGTGAAACTCATTGGGGCAACAGCACACTATGTGACTGCTGATTTAGATCAGGGGCCAATTATTGAGCAAGATGTTGAGCGTGTAAGCCATGAGTACAGCGTAGAGCAGTTACGAGAGCTTGGTCAAGATGTTGAGCGTAATGTACTTGCAAGAGCAGTAAGAAGTCACCTAGAAGATCGAATTATTGTTGATGGCCATAAAACTGTTGTATTTTAAGGCCATCATTTAAAAAGCCTATATTCATTGCTGAATATAGGCTTTTTTTTATTCATTAATATCATTTTCAGATGCTTCGGAAATTTGCGATACATCTAAATCTTCTGGTTTTTGTTCAAGCGTGAAATGTAGACGACCTGCTATCACAGAGGCCAGTTCCTCAAGTCCTTGCTTATTTAAAGAAGAGAAAAGCTGAATTGAAAAATCAAGCTTCATTTTCTTTAAATGATTTTTGACATCTAGCAATGCTTGATTTGCAGGGCCACGATTTAGTTTATCTGCTTTAGTTAGTAAAATATGTACAAATAAATGGCGAGAGTAGGCCCACTCTAGCATCATGAGGTCAAAGTGTTGTAAGGGGTGGCGAATGTCCATAAGCAATACTAAGCCTTGTAGGCTTTGACGTTCAATTAAATAATGCTCTAATTCTTTTTGCCATACTTTTTTCATTTCTTCAGGTACGGCAGCGTAACCATAACCGGGTAGGTCGACAAGACGTTGGTCGGGGTTGCCTAAACTAAAAAAGTTAAGCATTTGAGTACGCCCAGGCTTTTTAGATGCACGAGCCAATTGGCGTTGATTGGTTAGAGCGTTAATTGCACTTGATTTTCCTGCATTAGAACGACCTGCAAATGCAATTTCATAGCCTGTATCTTCTACGCATAAGCTAAGTTTAGGTGCACTCATTAAGAAAGTGGCTTTACGTAACCAGTTTAAGCTTTGCGTTGCATATGCTGTTAATGCAGGGTCAGCCTTTTTTTCATAACTAATTTTTTGCTTAGGTGCAAGTTTAGCTTTCGTGTCTTTAGATTTGGCATAACGATGCATATGTATTTTTCACAGCAAATAACAATTTAGTCATTAGTATAAACAAATAAATGACGTACTGCGACTTTCATTCAATACAACCCAATAAATTATTCGTGTGAGTGATTATGGTGATCGTGTAATGATTTACATAATATTGTTTAAGTTGGCTTTATTTTTGCTATTAGATTTTTAACTGTCTATTTTATTTATATGAGAACAATAATGAAGCAAAATTTGAGGGTACACTGCTTTCAACATACTGCTTGTGATAGCTTAAATAGCTGTCGTGAGTTATTACTCGCGCATCATGCTCAAATTACCACCACAGAATTTTTTGCACTGCCAACAGAAATCGCTTTAGATATAGATGCTTTACCTCAGGTGCAAGATGTTGATTTCCTGATTGTTATGGGTGGGAAAATACATGCAGATGACGAGGTGAATTGTCCATGGTTGAAAGTTGAAAAACGTTGGATTCGTCGTTATATTGCTTTAAAAAAACCAGTCTTGGGTTTATGTGTGGGTGGGCAAATCGTTGCTAATGCGCTAGGTGCACCTGTATTAAAAAATGAAAAACATACAATGACTTGGAATCGAGTGCATAGCGTAGCTAACCTACCTAAAGATTGCTTTCAGATGCCAGAAGAAATGTATGTGATGTCACTGAGTCAAGATATTTCTGCTTTACCTAAGGGGGCAATTTCATTAGCAATAAATGAGGATTTTCAAAACTCATGTTACCAAATCGGCAGAAATATCTTGGGTTTTCAGTTTTCCTTAGAAATTACGCAAGATGGCCTGATTGATTTTTTAGATGAAGCGGAGAGTGTGTTTGATACAGAGCAGTCATTTATTCAACTTAAAAATGCACCTAAAGATTACTTTATGAGTAGTCATCGCGTTTTAGAGCAGGCTATAGAATACGTGCTGCAATCATAGTTTAATTTTTAATGTGGTGAGCCATTAAAGTCGCTATTCGGTATAAAAATAATTTGCTTAATCTGTAAACAGTCGCTATAATTGCGTCACCTTCAATTGGAAGGGCAGTTTCTTCATTTTAGATAACTGTATCGTTACAGTCGTGGCATCGATCATGACCTTAGTGATTTTCACTACCCTTGACACTTACCAATAGGTGAGGTGCGTCATGGGTGATTCTTTATATATTTTGGCTTGGAGTTTACTGGTATGTCTAACCAGAGAATCCGTATCCGTCTTAAGTCTTTTGATCATCGTCTGATTGATCAATCTGCTCAAGAGATCGTAGAAACAGCTAAGCGTACTGGTGCACAAGTGTGTGGTCCAATCCCGATGCCTACTCGCATCGAACGCTTCAACGTTCTGACTTCACCGCATGTGAATAAAGATGCGCGTGATCAATACGAAATCCGCACCTACAAACGTTTGATCGACATCGTTCAACCAACAGACAAAACTGTTGATGCATTGATGAAATTAGATCTTGCAGCTGGTGTTGATGTTCAGATCGCATTGGGATAAGGCTTGTCGGTTGATTAACTTAAGTTAATTAAGCCGCATTTTAAGAGGTTTACACACATGGCTATTGGTTTAGTCGGTCGTAAATGCGGTATGACCCGTATTTTTACAGAAGCCGGTGTTTCTGTGCCTGTTACTGTGATTGAAGTTGATGCGAACCGCATTACTCAAATCAAAACACTTGAAACTGATGGTTATCAAGCTGTTCAAGTAACAACTGGCGAACGTCGTGAGTCGCGCGTAACAAAGGCTCAAAAAGGTCATTTTGCAAAAGCTGGTGTTTCAGCTGGTCGTTTAGTAAAAGAATTCCGTGCTACGGAAGCTGAGCTAGAAGGTCGTGAAGTTGGTGGAACAATCGGTGTTGATTTGTTTGCAGTAGGTCAAATTGTTGACGTAACTGGACAATCTAAAGGTAAAGGCTTCCAAGGTGGTGTTAAGCGTTGGAACTTCCGTACGCAAGATGCTACACACGGTAACTCTGTATCTCACCGTGCACTTGGTTCTACAGGTCAAAACCAAACACCTGGACGCGTATTTAAAGGTAAAAAAATGCCTGGTCACCTAGGTGATGATCGCGTAACAGTTCAAGGTCTTGAAGTTGTTTCAATCGACGCAGAGCGTTCAATTCTTGTTGTTAAAGGTGCAATTCCTGGTTCAACAGGTGGTGACGTTGTTGTTCGTCCTACGATCAAGGCTTGAGGGGAAATAACGTGAATTTACAAACTGTTTCCGGTTCTGCTGTTGAATTGTCTGAAGTTGCTTTCGGTCGTGAATTTAACGAAGCGCTTGTACACCAAGTTGTTACTGCTTATCTAGCAGGTGGTCGTCAAGGTTCTCGTGCTCAAAAATCACGTGGTGAAGTATCTGGTGGTGGTATTAAGCCATTCCGTCAAAAAGGTACTGGCCGTGCACGTGCAGGCTCAATTCGTAGCCCAATCTGGGTTGGTGGTGGTAAAACTTTTGCTGCTCGTCCACAAGATTGGTCTCAAAAAGTTAACCGTAAAATGTATCGCGGTGCTATGCAATGTATTCTTGCTGAGCTTGTTCGTCAAGAACGCTTGGTGCTTGTTGAAGATGTTCAGGTTTCTGCACCTAAAACAAAAGAACTACTTGCTAAGCTAAACGAATTAAATGCACCACGTGCATTAATCGTGACTGATGCTGTAGAAGAAAACTTGTATCTTGCAGCACGCAACTTACCACATGTAGATGTGGTTGATTCAGCAACGATTGACCCTGTTAGTCTAATTGCTTTTGATAAAGTTGTGATGTCTGTAGCTGCTGCTAAGAAAATTGAGGTAGAACTCGGATGAATAACGAACGTATCTATCAAATCCTTCGTGGACCAGTATTCTCAGAAAAAGCACAAGTTTTAGGCGAAACAGCAGGCGTTCAAGTATTTAAAGTAGATATCAATGCTACTAAACTTGAAGTGAAGAAAGCTGTAGAGCAACTGTTTGGTGTTCAAGTTGTAAAAGTAAATACAACGATCACTAAAGGTAAAACAAAACGCTTTGGTAAAACATTAGGACGTCGTTCTGATGTTAAAAAAGCATACGTCACCCTGAAAGCTGGCCAAGATGTTGAAATGGCTGACTTGGGCGATACCGCTGAAACCACAGCGGAATAAGGACGAGAATTATGCCTATTCAAAAATGTAAGCCAACGTCTCCAGGACGTCGCTTTGTAGAAAAAGTGGTTCATGACCACCTATACAAAGGTCGCCCTTTTGCCGCATTGGTAGAAAGTAAAAAAAGAACAGGTGGTCGTAATAATAACGGTCATATCACTACTCGCCATGTTGGTGGTGGTCATAAACAGCATTACCGTATCGTTGATTTTAAACGTAACAAAGATGGTGTTCCTGCAACTGTAGAGCGTATCGAATACGATCCTAACCGTACTGCACATATTGCTTTATTGAAATATGCAGATGGTGAACGTCGATACATTATTGCGCCTAAAGGCCTACGTGCTGGTGATAAAGTACAATCTGGTAACGATGCTCCAATTCGTCCAGGTAACTGCTTGCCACTTCGCAACATGCCAATCGGTTCAACGCTACACAATATTGAATTGAAAATCGGTAAAGGTGCTCAATTAGCACGTTCTGCTGGTACTTCAGTACAATTATTGGGTCGTGACGGTTCTTATGCAATCCTTCGTCTGCGTTCAGGTGAAATGCGTAAAGTTCATGTTGAATGTCGTGCTGTAATCGGTGAAGTATCTAACCAAGAAAGCAACTTGCGTTCACTTGGTAAAGCTGGTGCTTCTCGTTGGCGTGGTGTTCGTCCTACCGTACGTGGTATGGCTATGAACCCAGTAGATCACCCGCATGGTGGTGGTGAAGGGCGTAACAAAGGTATTCAACCTGTAAGCCCATGGGGTCAAAAAGCGAAAGGGTACAAGACACGTACCAACAAGCGTACGACTAAGATGATTATTCGCGACCGTCGCGTTAAGTAACAAGTAAAGGAATCTGACAAATGCCTCGTTCATTGAAAAAAGGCCCATTCGTCGATGCGCACTTGTTCGCTAAGATTGAAGTGGCTGTTGCAAGTAATTCACGCAAGCCGATCAAAACTTGGTCTCGTCGTTCGATGATCCTCCCAGACTTTGTTGGTTTAACAATTTCTGTTCACAATGGTCGTAACCATGTTCCAGTGATTATCTCTGAGCATATGGTTGGTCATAAACTCGGTGAATTCGCGCCAACTCGTACCTATCGTGGTCACGGTGTTGACAAGAAATCTAAACGTTAAGGGTGCTATGATGGAAGTTACTGCAAAATTACGCGGTGCCGCTATCTCGGCACAAAAAACACGTTTGGTTGCTGATCAAATTCGTGGTAAATCGGTTGCTCGTGCACTAGATATCTTGAACTTCAGCAATAAAAAAGCTGCTGTTTTAGTGAAAAAAGCACTTGAATCTGCGATTGCAAATGCTGAACACAACAATAATTTAGATGTTGATGACCTTAAAGTTTCAACAATCTATGTTGATGAAGGTGTGAGCTTGAAGCGTATTATGCCACGTGCTAAAGGTCGTGCAGATCGTATTACTAAGCGTACTTGTCACATCACTGTTAAGGTAGGAGTTTGATATGGGTCAGAAGGTTCATCCAATCGGTATCCGCCTAGGTGTTGTGAAACGTCATAACGCTAACTGGTATGCGAGCCCGAAACAATATTCTGAATACTTACTAAAAGATCTTCAAGTTCGTGAGTTTTTAACGAAAAAATTGAAGAGCGCTATGGTAAGCAACATTCTTATTGAACGTCCAACAGGCGCTGCTAAAGTAACAATTAGCACAGCTCGTCCTGGTATCGTTATTGGTAAGAAAGGCGAAGACATTGAGAAATTACAGCGTGAGCTTACTGCTATTATGGGTATGCCTGCACAAGTAAGTATCAATGAAATCGAACGCCCAGACTTAGATGCAAAACTTGTTGCTGAAGCAATTGCTTCTCAGTTGGAAAAGCGTGTGATGTTCCGTCGTGCAATGAAGCGTGCGGTACAAAACTCTATGCGTGCTGGCGCTAAAGGTATCAAAGTTGAGGTTTCTGGTCGTCTAGGTGGCGCAGAGATCGCACGTACTGAGTGGTATCGTGAAGGTCGTGTACCTTTGCATACACTTCGTGCTGATATCGACTATGCATCTGTACGTGCTGAAACAACTTACGGTACGATCGGCGTTAAAGTATGGGTTTTCCGTGGTGAAATTCTAGGTGGCATGAAACAAGTCATGAACCCTGCACCACAAGAAGAACGTCCAGCGAAACGTGGTCGCGGTCGTGAAGGTCAAGAGCGTCGTGGTCGTCGCAATGATCGTTCTGCTGCTAAGGGAGAATAATTCATGTTGCAACCTAAACGTACAAAATTTCGTAAAGTGCAAAAAGGCCGTAACACTGGTCTAGCACATCGCGGTAGTACAGTATCTTTTGGTACAATTGCACTTAAATCAGTTGAACGTGGTCGTATGACTGCGCGTCAAATTGAAGCTGCACGTCGTACTATTAGCCGTCGTGTTAAACGTGGTGGTAAAATCTTCATCCGTGTATTCCCAGACAAGCCAATTACTCAAAAGCCTCTTGAAGTGCGTATGGGTAAAGGTAAGGGTAGTGTGGAGTACTGGGTTTGTGAAATCAAACCAGGTAAGATTCTTTACGAGATGGAAGGTGTAAACGAAGAATTAGCGCGTGAAGCATTTGCTTTAGCTGCTGCTAAACTTCCGTTTAAAACTGCTATCGTGAATCGGACGGTAATGTAATGAAAACTAAAGATCTACGTGAAAAATCGGTAGAAGAGTTGAAAGCTGTACTTGATGAAACTCAGCTTAACCAATTCCGTCTTCGTATGGCTAAGGCAACTGGTCAATTGGGTAAAACGCACGAAGTGCAAGTTGCTCGTAAAACAGTTGCTCGTATTAAGACACTCCTTACCGAAAAAGAGGGGAACGGACAATGAGTGAAAAAACAGTCCGCACGTTGACTGGTAAAGTCGTAAGCGACAAAATGGAAAAATCTATTGTTGTGCTTATTGAACGCCAAGTTCAACACCCGTTGTATGGCAAATCAATCCGCCGTTCAACAAAATTACACGCTCATGATGAGAACAATGTTGCTAAAATTGGCGACACTGTGACCATTAAAGAAAGCCGCCCAGTATCTAAAACTAAAGCTTGGGCTTTAGTGGAAGTTGTTGAAGCAGCTGCTGAGTAATTAGACGTTCTTGTTGCATCATCGGTTAATTTCGAGTACGCTATGCGTCTTTCGAAATTGTGACCGGTGATGCTCGGTTTTGGAGTAGGGCAATGATTCAAACCGAAACGATGCTTGACGTAGCAGACAACAGTGGTGCACGCCGCGTACAGTGTATTAAAGTACTGGGTGGTTCTCACCGTCGTTATGCTTCAGTTGGCGATATTATTAAAGTTACTGTAAAAGAAGCAATCCCACGTGGCCGTGTTAAAAAAGGCGATGTGATGAATGCAGTTGTTGTGCGTACAAAATTTGGTACTCGTCGTCCAGATGGTTCTGTGATCCGTTTTGATGATAATGCTGCAGTTTTGTTGAACACTAACAAAGCACCGATTGCGACTCGTATCTTTGGACCAGTGACTCGTGAACTTCGTACTGAACAGTTTATGAAAATTATTTCATTAGCTCCAGAAGTTCTATAAAGAGGCGACCATGGCTAAAATCAGAAAAGGCGATCAAATTATTGTGATCGCAGGTAAAGAAAAAGGCAAACAAGGTACTGTTTTGTCTGTTTCTAATGACCGTATTAAGGTTGAAGGCCTTAATTTGGTGAAGAAACATCAAAAACCAAACAGAGCAACAGGTGCCGAAGGCGGTATTGTTACTCAAGAAGCTTCGCTTCATATCTCGAATGTGGCAATTTTAAATGCTACAACCCAAAAAGCTGACCGTATTGGTTACCAGTTTGATGAAAACAACACGAAAACTCGTGTTTATAAATCAAATGGTGAATCAGTGGCGGTAGCAAAGTAATAGGTTGAAAAAGGCAATGGCCAGACTTAAAACACGTTACAACGAAGAGCTCAAGGCAAAGTTAAGAGAAGAACTTGGTCTAGCAAATGTAATGCAAATTCCACGCATTACAAAAATTACACTGAACATGGGTGTTGGTGCTGCAGCAGCTGATAAGAAATTATTGGATGGTGCACTTTCTGATATGCAACTTATTGCTGGTCAGAAGCCTGTGCTTACACTTGCTCGTAAATCAATCGCTGGTTTTAAAATCCGTGATGGTTGGCCAATCGGATGTAAAGTTACATTACGTGGCGAGCAAATGTATGAGTTCTTAGACCGTTTGATCTCTATTGCAATCCCTCGTATCCGTGACTTCCGTGGTTTTTCTTCAAAATCATTTGATGGTCGTGGTAACTACTCAATGGGCTTGAAAGAGCAAATCGTTTTCCCTGAAATCGATTTTGATAAGATTGATCGTATTCGTGGTATGGATATTACCATTACTACGACTGCTCGCACCGATGACGAAGGCCGTGCGCTTATGCGTGCATTCGGCTTCCCGTTCAAATAAGAGGTCGATATGGCTAAGAAAGGTATGATTAATCGCGAATTAAAACGCGAAAAAACAGTTGCTAAATTTGCTGCAAAACGTGCTGCTTTAAAAGCAGTAATTGCAAATGTAAATGCAAGCGATGAAGAACGTTTCGAAGCAATGCTTAAATTACAAGCATTGCCACGTAATGCATCTCCAGTACGTTTGCGCAACCGTTGTGGTTTAACAGGTCGTCCTCATGGTTACTTCCGTAAGTTCGGTTTAAGCCGTAACAAATTACGTGATACAGTAATGCAAGGTGATGTACCTGGCGTTGTGAAAGCTAGCTGGTAAGGGGCGACTATAATGAGTATGCAAGATACCGTTGCCGACATGCTAACACGTGTTCGTAACGCACAAATGGCAAAAAAACAAACTGTTTCTATGCCTAGCTCTAATCTAAAAGTTGCTATTGCAAACGTTTTAGAGCAAGAAGGTTATATTTCAAATGTAGATGTTGCTACTGTTGAAGGCAAAGCTACTTTGACTATTACTTTAAAATATTTCGAAGGCAAACCAGTTATTGAAACTGTGAAACGCGTAAGCCGTCCTGGTCTACGTCAATATCGCGGTAAAGATAAACTTCCAAGCGTTAAGCAAGGATTAGGTATTGCAATTGTTTCTACAAGCAAAGGCATCATGACTGATCGCGCAGCACGTGCTGCTGGTATCGGTGGTGAAGTTATTGCTTTTGTTTCTTAATAGGTGATTCCTCATGTCTCGTGTGGCTAAAGCCCCAGTAACTGTGCCAAATGGTGTATCAGTTACTCAGAACGGCCGGCAGGTCGAAGTGAAAGGCACGAAAGGTACATTGTCTTTCAACCTGCATGCGCTGGTCGAGCTAAAACAGGAAGAAGGTAAACTTCAACTTGCTCCAGTTAAAAACTCGCAAGATGCTTGGATGCAAGCCGGAACTGCTCGCGCTGTATTAAATAATCTTGTTAAAGGCGTAAACGAAGGTTTTGAACGTAAACTCCAGCTTATTGGTGTTGGTTACAAAGCTGCCGTAAAAGGAAATGTTGTAAACCTTAACTTAGGTTTCTCACATCCAATTGATTACGTATTACCTGAAGGTGTAACTGCAGAAACTCCAACTGCAACTGAAATTTTGTTGAAATCAGCAAACAAACAGTTGTTAGGTCAAGTGGCTGCAAATATCCGTGCTTATCGTTCTCCTGAGCCGTATAAAGGTAAAGGTGTTCGTTATTCGGATGAAGTTATTCTTCGTAAAGAAGCTAAGAAGAAATAAGGCGCGAGGTTCTTATGAACGAAAAGAAACAATCCCGTTTGCGTCGTGCAAAAAGCACACGCTTGCACATTCGTGCATTGGGTGCGACTCGTTTGTGCGTAAACCGCACGCCGCGTCACATCTACGCTCAAATCATTTCTGCAGATGGTGGCAAAGTATTAGCACAAGCTTCTACTTTAGATGCGTCACTACGTAGCGATGGCACTGGTAATGTTGCAGCAGCAGCTAAAGTGGGTGCATTAATCGCAGAACGAGCTAAAGCAGCTGGTATTGTTAAAGTTGCATTCGACCGTTCTGGTTTTAAATATCATGGTCGTATTAAAGCTTTGGCTGATGCTGCCCGTGAAGCTGGCTTGGAGTTCTAATCATGGCGAAAGTTGAACAAAACGAAGGTCTCGTTGAGAAACTGGTTGCCGTTGATCGTGTAGCCAAGGTTGTAAAAGGTGGTCGTATTTTCTCTTTCACAGCATTGACTGTGGTGGGTGATGGTAACGGTCGTGTTGGTTTTGGTCGTGGTAAAGCACGTGAAGTTCCTGCTGCTATTTCTAAAGCACTTGAAGCTGCACGTCGCAATATGATTACTGTTGACCTAAGCGGAAGCACTTTACAACATCCTGTGAATGGTCGTCATGGTGCAAGCCGTGTATACATGCAGCCTGCTTCAGAAGGTACTGGTGTAATTGCTGGTGGTGCGATGCGTGCTGTCTTAGAAGCGGCAGGTGTGCATAACGTACTTGCTAAATGTTATGGTTCTACAAATGCTGCTAACGTAGTGAACGCAACTTTTAAAGGTTTGCGTGATATGACTTCTCCTGAGAAAGTCGCTGCGAAACGTGGTAAAACTGTAGCAGAAATTCAAGGGTAAATAGATCATGAAAACGATTAAAGTTACCCAGATCAAATCTTCTTCGCACCGTTTGAAAAATCACAAGCTGTGCCTACAAGGTTTAGGTCTGCGTCGCATCGGTCATACTGTAGAAGTGCAAGATACACCTTCTAACCGTGGTATGATCAATAAAGTCTACTATATGGTTAGTGTAGAGGGGTAAAGCTATGACTCTGCGTTTAAATGAACTATCACCTGCAGAAGGTGCAAAGCGTGAACACCGCCGTCTTGGCCGTGGTATCGGTTCTGGTGTAGGTAAGACTGGTGGTCGTGGTGTTAAAGGGCAAAAGTCACGTAAAAGCGGTGGCGTTCGTCCAGGCTTTGAAGGTGGTCAAACAGCAATTTATCGTCGTTTGCCTAAGTTTGGTTTCACAAGTCAGTTGGCATTAAAAACTGCTGAAGTGCGTGTTTCTGAATTAAACAAAGTGGAAGGCGATATTGTTAGCCTTGAAACTTTAAAAGCTGCAAACGTTGTGCGTCGTGACCAAGTACGTGCTCGTATTGTGCTTTCAGGCGAAATAACTCGTGCATTCACTGTTAAAGGTGTTGTATTGACTAAAGGCGCTAAAGCTGCAATTGAAGCTGCTGGCGGTAAAGTCGAGGAGTAATACGAGTGTCTATGTCTCCTAGTTCTTCAAGTCATGTTCACATGATGAAAGGTCAGCCTTTCCACGTAAAATACCGTGAAATTATACGTCGCATGGTGTTTTTAATCTGTGCACTATTGGTATTTAGACTAGGATCGCATATTCCCGTACCAGGCATAAATAATACAGCACTAGAGCATTTATTTAATGCAAATCAAGGAACGATTCTTGGTTTGTTTAATATGTTCTCTGGTGGTGCATTGCAACGTATGTCTATTCTAGCATTGGGAATTATGCCTTACATTTCTGCATCAATTATTGTGCAGTTAATGTCAACAGTAATTCCTTCTCTAGAAGCTTTGAAAAAAGAAGGCGAGCAAGGTAAACGTAAAATTAATCAATATACCCGTCAAGGTACTTTGATTTTAGCAATCGTCCAAGCGACAGGTATGTGTGCAGGGTTAATCTCTCAAGGCATTACTTTAAACTCGGGCTTAGCATTTTATGTACCTGCAGTAACATCTTTGATTGCTGGAACAATGTTTCTAATGTGGTTGGGAGAACAAATTACCGAGCGTGGTATTGGTAATGGTATTTCTATGATCATATTTGCAGGTATTGTGGCAAACTTACCTAATCTAGTTTTACAGTCATTTTCTGCTGTGGAAAATGGCCAAACGAGTGTGATTGGGTTGGTTGTGCTTGCTGTACTTGCACTTGCTGTTCTAGTTGCTATTGTGTTTATTGAAAAAGCACAACGTAGAATTACTGTAAATTATGCACAAAAACAACAAGGTCGCCGAATATTTACTGCGCAACAAACACATTTACCATTGAAAATTAATATGGCAGGTGTGATACCAGCGATTTTTGCAAGTTCACTTTTATTGTTTCCAGCAAGTCTTGGACAATGGGTGGGTAGTACAGATCCTAATGCTGGCTTTATTAAGCGTAGTTTACAAGATTTAGCACTTGTGTTGTCGCCTGGACATACATTGTACTTGGTACTTTTCGCTGCGCTAATTATCTTCTTCTGTTATTTCTATACGGCACTTGTATTTAGTCCTAAAGAGGTTTCAGAGAATTTAAAACGTAGTGGTGCTTATGTGCCTGGTATACGCCCAGGAGAGCAAACAGCTCGTTACTTAGATCATATTCTCAATCGTTTGACGTTTATTGGTGCAATATATATTACCTTTATTTGTCTAATGCCAATGATACTACAAAGTACATTTAGCATGACGATGAATGTCGGTGGTACATCATTGTTAATTGTTGTTGTTGTGGTTATGGACTTTATGGCCCAGCTACAATCACATTTAACATCACACCAGTATGACAATCAGACATTGATGAAAAAAACGACAGCTCATCCTAAGGGATAAGCACACTTATAGGTTTTCATCATGAAAGTACAAGCTTCTGTAAAGAAAATTTGTGGTAGCTGTAAAGTTATCCGTCGTAATGGGGTTATCCGCGTGATTTGTAACGCAGAACCTCGTCATAAACAGCGTCAAGGTTAATAAAATAACTTAGACTGTTGATTTCAGTAGGTGAATTGAGTTAATATCCGCTCCTTAAGAATTTAATGGGTGGTCTGTTAACTCAACTGCCTTTTTGGAGAAAGTGAATGGCTCGTATTGCCGGTGTAAACATTCCGGATAACAAGCATGCTGTTATCTCCCTCACTTACATTTTTGGTGTAGGTCGTCACACTGCAGAAACTATTCTTGCAGCTGCTGGCATTGGCTTCACTACTAAAGTTCGTGAGTTGGATGATGCTCAGCTTGATGCGATTCGTGCAGAAGTTGCTAAGGTTCCAACCGAAGGTGACTTACGTCGCGAAATTTCCATGAACATTAAACGTTTAATGGATTTAGGTTGCTATCGTGGCCTTCGTCATCGTCGTAGCTTGCCTGTCCGCGGTCAACGCACAAAAACTAACGCACGTACCCGTAAAGGTCCGCGCAAACCGATTAAAAAGTAAGATTTTCTGGAAGCTAAAAGATGGCTAAAGATACTCGCACACGCAAGAAGGTCACTCGTACCGTCTCTGAAGGTGTTGCACACATTCACGCTTCTTTTAATAACACCATTGTAACGATTACCGATCGTCAAGGTAATGCATTGGCTTGGGCTACCTCTGGTGGACAAGGCTTCCGTGGTTCACGTAAATCAACTCCGTTTGCTGCTCAGGTAGCTGCTGAAGTTGCTGGTAAAGCAGCTTTAGATTACGGTTTGAAAAACTTGGAAGTCCTTGTAAAAGGTCCTGGTCCAGGTCGTGAGTCCGCGGTTCGTGCATTAGGAGCAGTGGGTTATAAGATTAGCAGCATTACCGATGTGACTCCAATTCCTCACAACGGTTGTCGTCCACCTAAAAAACGTCGCGTCTAAGGAGAATCATTCATGGCTCGTTATATTGGTCCAAAATGCAAACTCTCTCGTCGTGAAGGGACAGACCTGCAACTTAAATCTGGCGTTAAACCATTTGACGTCAAAACTAAAAAACATGCTAAAGCACCTGGTCAACATGGCCAGTCACGTGCAAAGCAATCAGAGTACTCACTACAATTACGTGAAAAACAAAAAGTACGTCGTATGTACGGTGTTTTAGAGCGTCAGTTTAGTAATTACTATAAAGAAGCTGCTCGTGTTAAAGGCGCAACAGGTGAAAACTTATTAAAGTTACTTGAAAGCCGTCTTGATAACGTTGTTTATCGCATGGGCTTTGGTTCTACACGTGCAGAAGCGCGTCAATTAGTAAGTCACCGTTCTATTACTTTAAATGGTCGTCGTGTAAACATTGCGTCTATTCAAGTAAAATCAGGTGATGTAATTGCCGTTCATGAAGGTGCTAAGCAACAACTACGTATTAAAAGCGCAGTTGAGCTAGCGACTCAACGTGGTATTCCAACTTGGGTTGAAGTTGATCACTCTAAGTTTGAAGGCACGTTTAAAGCTGCACCAGATCGTTCTGATCTACCTGCTGAAATCAATGAAAGCTTGATTGTAGAATTGTATTCTAAATAATCCTTGAGGTAGCAATAATGACGCGTACTGCAAACGAGTTCCTTACTCCGCAAGCGATCAAGGTCGAAGCGGCAAGCGGGACCTCGGCAAAAGTGATTCTTGAACCATTAGAGCGTGGCTTTGGTCATACTCTTGGTAATGCTTTACGTCGCATCCTATTGTCTTCTTTGCCTGGCGCTGCTGTGGTAGAAGTTGAAATAGAAGGCGTCGAGCACGAGTACAGTACTTTAGAAGGCTTGCAGCAGGACATCGTCGAGCTCTTGCTGAACCTTAAAGGATTGTCGATTAAGCTGTTCGATCAAAATGAAGCATATTTAACATTAGAAAAACAAGGTCCTGGCGATGTTACAGCTGCAGATCTTCGTTTACCTCATAATGTTGAATTGGTTAACCCTGAGCATGTGATCGGTACTTTAAGTGCATCTGGTTCATTAAAAATGCGCCTTAAAGTATGTCAAGGTCGTGGCTATGAAACATCGGACTCACGTTTTCCTGAAGGCGAAACTCGCCCAGTTGGACGTTTACAGTTAGATGCAAGTTATAGCCCAATCAAGCGTATTTCTTACACTGTAGAAAATGCACGTGTAGAACAACGTACAGACCTTGATAAGTTGATCATTGATCTTGAAACAAATGGTACTGTTGATCCTGAAGAAGCGATTCGTAAGGCAGCAACAATTTTGCAACAACAAATCGCAATATTTGTTGACTTGCAGAAAGATCAAACACCAGTTGCTCAAGAGCCTCGCGAAGAAGTTGATCCAATCTTGCTTCGTCCAGTAGATGATCTAGAGCTTACTGTTCGTTCTGCGAATTGTTTAAAAGCAGAAAATATTTATTACATTGGTGATCTTGTTCAGCGTACTGAAGTTGAGTTATTAAAAACTCCAAACTTAGGTAAAAAATCGTTGACTGAGATTAAAGATGTGTTGGCATCGAAAGGTTTACAACTAGGTATGCGTCTAGAGAACTGGCCACCAGCTAGTCTTCGTATGGACGACCGTTTTGCCTATCGTAGCCGTTAATTAAGTAGGACTATCACCATGCGTCATCGTAATAGTGGTGTGAAATTAGGCCGTACAAGCAGCCACCGTAAGGCGTTGTTTCAAAATTTAGCAAATGCTCTTGTAGAGCACGAGCTAATTAAAACGACTTTACCTAAGGCGAAAGAGCTTCGTCGTGTTGCTGAGCCTTTAATCACTTTAGCTAAAAACGATACAGTAGCAAACCGTCGTATTGCGTTTGCTCGTACTCGTAATGCAGCAACTGTTGGTAAATTATTTACTGTTCTAGGCCCTCGCTACAAAGAGCGTAACGGCGGCTATCTACGCGTGCTTAAAGCAGGCTTCCGTGCTGGAGATGCAGCACCGATGGCTTACGTTGAGCTTGTAGATCGTGAAGTAAATACTTCAGCAGAGTAATTGCTCAAGTAATAATAAAAAAGGTCAGATTTTCTGGCCTTTTTTATTGTCTGTATTTGAAAGCAATGTATTAATGAATTCAATAAGCCATTCTTTAGGTTTATTTTTTACCTATATTTATATCCATTCAAGCCATATTTATTTCACTGTATTTTAAGTATTGTGTATTTAATCTAGAGCCACGTATTACATTTTCTTTTGCAGAGCATGAGGTCATGATCTAAAGAGAATAAAATATTTTTATATTAATATTGACTGATAATTTTGGTATTTTGATTCTTATTGATGACTAAATAAAAGATGGAATGAACAATGATGACTTTAGAGCAAAGAAAAACGATTTATAGAGCAAGAAGAGGCTTAAAAGAATTAGATATTTATTTTGATCCTTATGCAAAACAGCATTATTTAAATGCATCCAAAGAAGAGCAACAACTATTTGAGCAGTTAATTGAGTATGAAGACCCAGATTTGCTTGATTGGTTTTTGAGTGAAGAGAAAGCACCATCGTCTAACTTAACAGCATTAATTAGAAAAATAAAAATGTATCTACATGAGTGATTTATATTTTTCAGTCATCCAAAGCCGTTTAAAGTATAGGGTGCAAGCTATATGGTTTATCTTGATTGTAATATTTATATATCAATCAGTTGCACTTAAATATACTGTTTTATCTGCCTGTTTTTTAATGCTCATTTTATATATGTTTCTAAGAGAAGAGCGAAAACTTTCTTCATTTGCATTACTAGATCAAAATATATGGACATTTGAGTACACAGATAGCGTGGTGACAAAAGAGGTATGTTTGATTTTAGACCATCAGCTATATTTTGCTTTTTGTTTTAGTGGAGTAAAGCGCTGGTCTACTCAAATTATTTGGCGAGACCAACTGACACCCCAAGATTATAAAAAAATGAAAGTCCTAGCACGCTTATACAGCCAATCATTAAATTCAAAAGATCATAACTAACGTCTTGGTCTAAATTGAATAACGCCAATCTCATCTACTTTATTTAATGCTGGTGAAGAGATATGTTGTGGACGCATATCACGATAATCACATGCAATACATTCTATATGCTCTTCACCAAGTGAATCGGTGAGCATAATAATACGATCTAAAGCCTGACACTTGGGGCAAATTGCACCCGCAATAAATCTTTTTTTCATAAAATTATACTCACTATATATTGTTTAATTTATGCAGATGCAGTGGTTTCAGTCCAACCCTGATGTCTTAACAGCGCATCTATTTTTGGTTCGCGACCTCTAAATTGTATAAAGGCATCGAGTGCATCATTTTTACCACCCACAGCTAAAATCGCTGATCTAAATGCTTGGCCAGTGGTTTGATTAAATAAACCTTCTTGCTCAAAACGTTCAAATGCATCGCTTGCCAATACTTCAGCCCACTTGTAAGAGTAGTAACCAGCTGCATATCCGCCTGCAAAAATATGATTGAAGCTATGTTGAAAGCGGTTATAGCTTACAGTAGGCAGTACTGAAATTTTAGCACGTAGCTCATTAAGTATTTGCTGTACTTCTTGGGCATTTAAGGCTTTATCTTGCATATGAATACTGAGGTCGAATAAGGCAAACTCAATTTGACGTAGGGTTTGCATGCCTGATTGGAAAAATCGAGCATTGAGTAATGCATCAAGTAGATTTTGTGGCAGTGTTTCTTTCGTACTGATATGTCCAGTAAGCTGATCAAGAGATGATTTATCCCATGTCCAAAATTCCATAAATTGACTTGGGAGTTCTACAGCATCCCATGCCACACCATTGACTCCAGCAACACAAATATTGTCTACTTCAGTGAGCATATGGTGTAAGCCATGTCCAAACTCATGGAATAAAGTAGTGACTTCATCATGTGTGATGAGTGCAGGTTGATCTGCAACAGGTGGCGTGAAGTTACATACCATATAGCAAATCGGTTTTTGTAAACCATTTGAAGTTTGCATTCTAGAGCGTGCACCATTCATCCATGCGCCACCTCGTTTGCCTTGACGTGCATATAAATCGAAGTAAAAACCTGCAATGACTTGGCCTTGATCTTCAATTTCAAAATATTGTACGTCTTTATGCCATACAGGTGCTTTACGCTCTATGATCTCTACTTTGTATAATTGTTTAATAATACTAAATAAACCTTGAAGAACCTTTGGTGCAGGGAAGTAAGGTTTTAGTTCTTCTTGCGATAGGTTAAATAGTTGTTGTTTAAGTTTTTCTGAATAATAAGTTGCATCCCAAGGTTGAATTTGGGTAATTCCATCTTTTGCTGCAATATTTTTGAGAGCTTCAATTTCTTCTGATGCAGGTTTTTTTGCATGTTCTGCAAGGTCAAGCAAGAACTCATGGACGGTTTTTGCATCGGGTGCCATTTTTTCTGCAATTGAAAATTCTGCAAAGTTTTTAAAACCTAATAACTCCGATTTTTCTTGGCGAAGTTGTAAAATTTCTTCAATGATTGCAGTGTTATCTAATGCAGGGTCTGAACCTTGGTCCGAGGCTTTAGTGCAGTATGCTTTATACAGAGCTTCTCTCAATGCACGGTCTTCAGCATAAGTTAAGATGGCAATATATGATGGAAACTCAAGCGTTGCTACAGCTTGTTCTAATTGGTGTTGTTGACCATATTGTTTTAGTAGCTCTACAGCACTGTCTGGCAAACCTTTAAGTTCTGCATCTGTGAGTGGTTTTACATAAGCTTGTGTTGCATCAAGCACGTGGTTAGAGAAATTAGAAGAGAGTTGTGACAGGCGAGCTGAGATGTCAGCAAAACGCTTTTTCTTTTCGCCTTCAAGTGCTACACCTGAGCGCTTGAAGTTATCTAGTGACAAGCGAATAGCACTTTGTTGTGCTTCAGAAAGCTGTTTAAAGGCCTCACTATCATGCAATGTTTGGTAGGTTTGATATAAGACCGTGTGTTGCCCAATTTGGGTTAAAAATTGGCTCAGTTGAGGTAGTACGGCTTGATATGCTTCACGTGTTTCTGCATTACTCATCACGCTATTAAGATGTGAGAGCACCCCCCATGTTCCATCAATTTGGTTAGATAATTCATCTAAGTTATTGATGGTATCCATTTGTGCTTCAATAGTATTGGGCACAGTCTTAAGCTCATCTAAAAAAGATTGCCCTTTTAAAATAATGTCTTCTACGTTTTGCTTGAGCTGAGCAATGGTAATATTTGAAAAGTCGGATACTGGCAGAGTTGCCGAAGTAAGTGCCATAATATAATTGCCTAATTGGGTTTATGCTTATAGGTTTAGGTGTTTATTCAGGCAAAATCAAGGGTTATTTACGTTTTGTTAAATATATTGTAGTGGTTGGTTGTGCTTTATACACAAGAGATTTATCTATACAAATAGACCAAGCCAAACATGGACTTGGCTTGGTCTTTAGGTGGTGTGAGTACTTAGTCTTGCTTCACTTTTGCATTAGACTTTTTCTTTTTTTTCGCCTTTTTTATTTTTTCTTTGCTTCTGGTTTTTTTCTGGTCGTCACCTGCTTTATAGCCTCCTGATTTTTTAGAGCTACGTTTTTTCTTTTTCGTAGGCTCTGTCGCTTTTTCTTCGCGTACAGGATTAGATTTGTTAAGTTTCTTTGCAACAGGTGCAAAACCATCTTCGCTTAATGCAGGTTTTTGTGTACGTGGCGCACGCTCACGGACAGCACGCCCTGCATGTGTGATTTGCTTCATAAGCTCAAAATCAATTTTACGTTCTTCTAAGTTTACGCCAGCCACTTGAATTTTAACTTCATCACCTAAGCCAAAGATTTGCCCGCGATTTTGTCCAATTAATGTTTGACTTGATGCATCGTAAACAAAAAAGTCATCACCGAGTTGGCTGATATGAATCATGCCGTCAACATATAGGTCTTTAAGGGTAATAAATAAGCCAAATTCGGTAACCGTGGTAATGTGGCCAATGAACTCATCACCTAGATGTTGTTGCATATAGTGGCATTTTAGCCAAGAGGTTACACTGCGTGATGCTTCATCTGCACGGCGTTCAGTTTGTGAAAAATGTTCACCTGCATCATCGAGTGCTTGGCCTGAAATAGGTGATGGTTTTTGGCTTAACTTGGCTTTAATGGCACGGTGTAACAGTAAGTCAGGGTAACGTCGAATAGGTGAGGTGAAATGGGTATATGCATCGTATGCTAAACCAAAGTGCCCTGCATTCTTAGCGCCATAGTAAGCTTGCATCATTGAGCGTAGTAGCACTGCGTGAATGGTTTGCGCATCTACACGGTCTTTCGTAGCTTCAATAATCGCTTGGTAGTCTGCTTGAGTGGGTTGTTCAGGGAAGTGAAAACCAAGAAGCTTTACAAAGTCACGTACTTTTTGAGTGCGAGAAAACTCAGGTGGCTCATGCACACGGTATAGCATATCTACATCATTGGCCAGTGCATACTCAGCGGCTGCTACGTTAGCCAGCAACATACATTCTTCAATGAGTTTATGTGCTTCATTACGAGATCTAGGCAAGATTTCTTTAATGCCACCTAACTCATCAAAGGTCATATAGGTTTCTGTAGTTTCAAACTCCATGGCATGGCGTTGGCTACGTAAGTTTTTTAAGACCTGATACAGTTGGAATAAGGTGTTGAGTGACTTATGAATGCTTTTGTCTTCTGGAATGGCTTTCGTTTCACCGTCAAAAAACTGCCCCACTTGGGTATATGTTAAGCGGGCTTTAGAGTGCATGACACTTGGGTAGAATTTGTATCCTGTAACACGGCCTAAACGTGACAAAGTTAAATCACAAACCATACATAGACGGTCTACATGTGGGTTGAGTGAACACAGTCCATTAGACAGTGCTTCAGGAAGCATAGGAAGCACATAGTGAGGAAAGTAAACCGATGTACCACGTTCTTGTGCTTCATCATCTAACGGCTTACCTAAACGTACATAGTGGCTGACATCGGCAATTGCGACCACCACACGGTAACCACCACCTGGGCGTTTTTCGGCATAGACCGCATCGTCAAAATCTCGTGCATCTTCACCATCAATAGTGACCAATGGTAAATCTCTTAAATCAATACGATTGGCACGGTCTTTCGCAGTTGGTTCTTTAAAGCGTTCAGCTTCAGCGATCACTTCTTCTGGAAACTCATATGGCAAACCAAACTCGAGAATTGTTTGCGGAATAATAATTTCTGTGTCGGCTTTATCGGCCATAGATTGCACAATATGACCTGTGGCAAAGGTGTCACGGGTAGGGTAGTCATCTATGGCAATACGTACCGAGTCACCGAGTTTTATCTGTGCGTGTGCAACCAATTCTTTTTCAAGCGTAATCGGTTGGTGTTGGTTTGGCATGGCAGGCTGAATAAAGTATTCGCCTTCATGCTCGCACAGTTTACCAATCAGTTGTTTAACACGGTGTTGTTTAATGTCTTCAATATGACCCCATGTTTTTCCTTTACGGTCTACAGATGTTTTGCGTACAGCAATTCTGTCGCCGTTGAATGCTAATCTCAGTTCACGCTCAGCAAGCTGTAAGTTTTCTTCACCATCAATTTGGGCAATGCCAAAACCTTTACTATTAATATAAACAGTCGCGTCTTGTGTCGGTTCAGGTGCGAGTATAAAAAATTTAATGCCTTCTTTGCCCAGTTGACCATCTCGAATCATGGCATTTAAGCGATGCCCTAGGGCTTCAATACTTTTTTGGTCTTGTATTTGAAAATGGTCAACCAATTCTGCATGTGAAAGTGCAGTGTCGGCTTGTTGAATAGTATCTGAAATAAGCGTACGACTTGGAATGGGGTTGTCGTAGCGTTCTGATTCGGATTTTGCTTCGGGGTCTACCCAGTTTTTATCCATGTTGTAACTTCTTATATGTACATAAATGATGGTCTTACTTTAGCATAAGTCATAGATTGGCACACGGAACATCATTTATAGATGCATTTATTTCCGCCGTTGTGTGTGTTAGATGAATAAATACGGTATTGAGCCAAATGGATGGATGACTTTAAGAAATATAATTGTGTATAAAAAGAACAAATTAGCTTAAATTGTTTAAAAATTAATTAATCAATGCATTATTTTACAAATAATTGAGTTCATCGCTTGCGTAAGGGGCATGAAGTTTGTATTATGGCGTCTCGTTACGGTGAGATGGGTGAGTGGCTGAAACCACATCCCTGCTAAGGATGCATACGGGTAACTGTATCGAGGGTTCGAATCCCTCTCTCACCGCCACGATTAATGCGCTCATAGCTCAGCTGGATAGAGCACTTGGCTACGAACTAAGGGGTCGGGAGTTCGAATCTCTCTGAGCGCACCAAATCGAATACAAGTAACGACACATGCCGAAATGGCAACTGATGCGCTCATAGCTCAGCTGGATAGAGCACTTGGCTACGAACTAAGGGGTCGGGAGTTCGAATCTCTCTGAGCGCACCACATTAAAATTACCGCTAATTTAGCGGTTTTTTTATGCCTGCAATTTGTGGAATGAGTGGAGGTTTGACCATTAAGGTTAGCTTTGCTTGTAAAGTGGGCAATCTAATGGTTGCTATTGGTGAGCCTATTGGATATTGCATAAATAAACAACATCTGTGCTTTAATTTATAAAAAAGGCTATACAATCGCTTAAAACTGCGTATAATGCGCAACATCGAAAAATGATGCGCTCATAGCTCAGCTGGATAGAGCACTTGGCTACGAACTAAGGGGTCGGGAGTTCGAATCTCTCTGAGCGCACCACATTAAAATTACCGCTAATTTAGCGGTTTTTTTATGCCTAAATTTTATAGATTGATTTAATCAAGCCATACTAAAAAAAATAACTTTATGCTCTAATGAGTCATATTTTTTTCTATCGAAATGTTGATTATGTCTGAAGCAAAAGTTGCCCTTTCTATTCGTTATGTATTGAATCTCGAAGAATCTCAAGATGGTTTTAAGCATATTACGCTTGGTAAAAAACAGGTGACTCAATTTATTACCCCACTCATTAGTATCGGTTTAATTATTTGGGGTTTTTATTTGGGGGTAACGGGTTTAGGCTGCGACTATGTGATTTTAGGTGCAATCTTTTTGTTGGTACAGTCAGCAGTACGTTACTTATTATTACCGCAAATTTTTAAGCGTCAATTTGTCAAATATCAATTGGGTAAAAATGAGCAGACTCTATCATTATCTCAAAATACCTTTCAAGTGATGAGCCAAACCCATGAGCGAATGTATGCTTACTCAGAAGTAAAGCGTTTTGTTGAAGGGCGTTTAACCTATGTGATTGAGTTAAAAACACGTGTGGTGATTATTGTACCGAAACGTGCGTTAACAGAGCCACAGCAAAAAACACTTTTGGAAAATACATTTAAACGTGTTTAATAGAAAGACCTTTTTACAAGCCATAAAATAATGAACATTAGACCTTCAAAAATTGTGTGTATTGGCCGTAGCTATGCAGCACATGCTAAAGAACTCGGTAATGCGATTCCAACAAGACCTGTGTTATTTATTAAGCCACCAAGTACTTTGGCTACGCTCGAGCAAGGGGTTGTTTGGAACCGTAACTTAGGAAGCTGTCACTATGAATGTGAATTGACGTTACGAGTAGATCGCTCACTCACGAATGTGACAGACCCTAAACAAGCACTTGCTGCTGTGGGTGCAGTGACGCTTGGTCTAGACTTAACACTTAGAGACTTACAAAGTGAGTTGAAGGGCAAAGGTGAGCCATGGGAGCGTTCAAAAGCATTTGATGGCGCTTGTGTACTTGCTGATTGGGTAGATGTATCTGAGGTAGATTTAACTTGTACTCAATATGAGTTAAGTATTAATGGTGAAGTACGTCAACAAGGCAATACAGCACTTTTATTACACTCTATTGCAGATATGCTATGCGATATGAGTCAAGCATTTACGCTTGAAGCAGGAGATGTCGTTATGACGGGAACGCCTGCGGGTGTGGGTGCTTTATCGAGTAACGATGTACTGACCATGACTTTGTTTACACAGTCTAAAGAGATTGTTTGGCAAACCAAAGTGCTTTAACGAGACGACATGCCATAGGTGATATGGCATGTCTGTATTGACTATTTATTTTCAGGGTAGGGTTGATCTTCAAATAAGCTAGATAACGGTACAGACAGTTGCTCTGCTAAATAGTTATTTGAGCTGATGAGAAGTGGTCCAATTCGCTTCATCCACTCATCATCAGGGTGAATGTGGCCAATATCTTGGTTGCTGGGTAATGCAAAAGGCATTTCGTTATAAAACTTCCAAAAATCGACATGCATTAAATTCCGCACTAAAACATACTCATCTTGGCTCGTGCGTTTAATGAGTTGTTGTTGTTCTAGCAGTTCTATGTAGGCAGGCCAGCGTCCAACTTCACCGCGTCCTAAAATTTTAAGCCCCTCTTTCTCGGTCACGGTTTCACCAACGGTTTGCTTTTTATAAAACAGTTCCAAAATGTCTAACATCATCACCATTGGGTGGCGTTTTTGTATTTTACCTGAGCTAAAAGAGGTAATAGCAAAACTCACTTCAACCCCAAGTAATACAATATTCCAAGACAGGAAAATCCATAACAGGAAAATAGGCACTGCGGCAAATGCACCATAAACCAGTTCATAGCTGGTAAAATTTGACATGATATAGCCAAAAAAGGCTTTTAGAAGCTGAAAAATACTACCACTAAAAAGCCCTGCAATAAGTGCAGATTTGAGTGGAATGGTTCTGTTTGGAATGGTCCAATAAATAAAGAAAAAACCAATGACTGTAAGACCATAAGAAATAATGGCTAAAAAGAACGTACTGTCTATTTCGTAGCCTGTAAAATTATTATTGAGTATATTGAGAGAAGCAACAGCAGAAGAAATGGCAAAGGCGCTACCGAGTAAAATTGGCCCAAGTGAAATAATGGTCCA
Source organism: Acinetobacter rathckeae (assembly GCF_015627125.1). Lineage (GTDB taxonomy): Bacteria > Pseudomonadota > Gammaproteobacteria > Pseudomonadales > Moraxellaceae > Acinetobacter > Acinetobacter rathckeae. The sequence goes on from NZ_VTDO01000005.1 coordinate 160,907, forward strand.
ATAACGCATAAAGCCCATGATACCACTGCGTTTGTCTTTAATTCTCCAAATGCGATTAAATACATCTTCAATGCTATTGAGCATCATCACCGACGTCACAAATAAAAATAGCACCCCAATCACGGTAAGATTACTTGATTTATCGGCAAAAGAGCTAAGGGTTTTATCAAATGCAATCGAACTTTTTGGCAGAAAATTGCTGTAAATCAGTTGTTGTAATTGCTGGCGTGCAGGTTCTAGTGCTTTGATTGAAGAGATAATCACTAAAAACACCGTTAGCATTGGTACAACCGCAAACAGTGTGGTGTAGGTTAAAGAGGCGGCTTTATCTCTGCAACGATCAGATTCAAAACGTGAAATCACAAACATGAGAAATTGAAACCATGTTTTGTCGTAAAAGGGGAGCTTTTTTAAATATTGAAGCATTGATGGGGTGCCTCGTCTTTTTGATTGGTGTATTGATTCAACATGAAAATGTAGATTTCATCTGTTGATTGGCGTGGTTGTAATATCTAAGCCACGATGAAAATATATTATTGTCTGTATTATAGTCAAAATAAGCAGAAAAAAGTAAGCCAGTAGATGGTATATCCCAATGCGCTAAAATAGGCCATACAGTGATTAAGCGGGTATGGCCTATTTTAGTGAGCGATTTATTTTACAAAAGTGACTTTTTCATTATCAAGTGAAGCAATGCGTGCTAAAGATTCAACACGGTAGCCTTTATCTAAAAGTAAGTCGCGCCCTGTTTGGAATGATTTTTCAATCACAATACCAATACCAACCACTTCTGCATTGGCTTGGTGAATAAGGTCTGCGAGTCCTAAAGCTGCTTGGCCATTGGCTAAGAAGTCATCAATAACAAGGACTTTATCTGTTGAATGTATATGTTTGTTAGAGATAGCGATGGTGCTTTCAGTTTGTTTGGTAAATGAATACACTTTGGCACGGTATAAGTCATCTTTTAGGGTTAATGATTGATACTTACGTGCAAAGATCACTTGTACGCCTAACTCTAAACCTGCCATCACTGCTGGTGCAATACCTGAAGCTTCAATGGTAATAATTTTGGTGATGCCTGCGTCTTTAAAGCGTGCTGCAAACTCTTGGCCAATTTGCTGCATCAGTACAGGATCAATTTGGTGGTTTAAAAATGCATCAACTTTTAAAACATTGTTTGATAGAACGATACCTTCGTTTAAGATTTTCTGTTCTAGTGCATGCACGATGAAAGACCTCTAATGTGGGAGTGCTATGAAAGCGGATATGTATTTTAAAAAGCAGGCTAAAAATTGCAAGTTTAAAGTCGCAAAAAGTGGCAATTTTATGGGTTTTTATAACTGATTAGTGAAATTCCATAGGAGTTGCCATCATCGTTGTGTGCGACCTTCACAGGTAAGTAGCCAAATTGTGGTGCTAACCAAAACATGGTGTTGCGTTCAGGCTTATTATATTCAAGTTTAAATTTAACTGTATTGAGTGTGCCGTAAGGGGTTTGTATGGTTTCTTCGCCTAAGTTGACAAACTTACGTGCATCTACACCTTTGGCATCTGTAATGTAATAGGCAGGTTTGAGCTTTTTATTTAAAATATCTTCACGAATTTGAATTTCAGCGTTCAGTTCATCAAGTGGATTATTTTCTAATTTAAAGCGACGTTTAGTGTCATTTTTTTGCGTATAAATAGTATTGTTGGCATGGTTAAAATCTATGCGTAATTTATCAGAGATGCCAATGTATTTGGTGGTACGGTTAAAACTGTTTGAAATGAGCTGACCATTTTTAATATTAAACTGACTGCTTTCAGATGCAGAGGCAATAAACCCAGCCTTAGCTGAAAAGTTATAGTTCCATGTGCCATTACTGAGTTGGCTTAAACTACGTGTTGCCGTACTAATATTTTTTCCATTGTATGAGAACTGATAGGTTGCCTCAAATGGGGTAATTGCAAAAGCAGATACAGAGACGAGTACGCAACTGCTGACAGCCAAGCGAAGAATGGTATGTTTGAAATTTATCATATCATTGATCAATCAATACTTTGTTATGACTATGATTTCACAGTTTGAACACTTTTTTATAGTAAATCTGTATGCAGGTTGCCAGATTTAGCGTTTATTGTACACCTTGTGGTTCAGCAACTTTGTTCATAATGGCAGCAAGGTTAACATTGCCTTTTAATACAAGCTCAGTTTCACGCAGTACAGCATGGTTTACTCGAACTTTATTGAGTGTATCTAAAATAGACTGATTTTTACCGAGCCATTTATTAAGGTCTAAGTGTAATAGCTCATCTTTGACGGTAAGCACATTAAAGTGTTGTAAAATTTTGCCTAAAGGGTCTTTTTTTAACACTTTTTGATAGAAAAAGAGTGCAGTTTGTATACCCCATTGCTGTAATTTATTTTTATAAGTTGCATCTAAAATTTGCGTTTGGCTAATTTGCTCAAAGACGATCAATTGGGTTGTTTTGTTGAGCTCCATTTGTAAGAGCTTTAGGTCTACAAAAAGCGTGGTATGTAAGCCTTGAACATCAATGGTGGCATATAAACGTAGCCAGTCATCATGGAGGTCGGCATGTAAATCTTTAAGTAGCCCAACATTGTCGGTGACAAACTTTTTTAACGTTGCATTTAGAAATACTTGTGACACTGCAAATTCACGCTGTTCTTCAATAAACCCGCCAGCTTTTTGATATACGCGTTGTATATAATGAGAGAGGTTGTTTATAAGCGATTGCATAAATCTTTCCAATAAATGGCGATGTTTTTTGACATTGCTTTGAATTAGACCAAAAAATGACGCGTTAATCTATGTTTTTTGCTTTGATTACCTGCAAAAGAGTGATTTTTGAGATAATCAATGCATGAATCTAGGCCAATATACTGTAATGATTGTATTTCGTTCAGTCTAGATGTTGATGTGATGGGTCTTGATAAGGGTTATCGATCTGAAGCTTTTGTAAAATTTCAATTTCAAGCTGTTCCATTTCTTCCGCATCTGCTTCGCTAATTTCATGGTCATAGCCAAGTAGGTGCAAAACGCCGTGCACAAGCATGTGGGTAAAATGGTTGATTGCAGTTTTCTGTTGAGCTTCGGCTTCTTGTAAGACGACAGGAATACAAATGACTAAATCACCAAGAGGCATGCAGTCAAGTTGCTCTATGATCTCTTCTGGAATTTCACTTGGAAAAGACAATACATTGGTGGGTTTGTCTTTTTGTCGATATTGAAAATTGAGTTCATGACTTTCATCTAAGTCCACACAGGCAATGCCCATTTCACAATCTTGTTTTAGATTGAGATGACGTAAGGTCGTTTCAATGACTTTTTTGATATAAATCCGTTTTAGCACCAATTCAGGTGCTAAAACGTGTTGTTGGAGTGAGAGATCAAGCTTCAATGATAATCCTTAATGAAGTAATTGAATTAGTGTTGTTGATCGGCTGCAGAATCGTTTTCAGCAATGAGTGCTTCTTGGCGTGCTTTACGTTCGGCACGTTCAGTGGCATTGAGTCGCTGTTGTTCTGAGTCCCAACCCTCATAGGCTTCAACAATTTTTTGTACCAGTTGATGACGTACCACATCACGTGAGTGGAAGCGAGTGATATGAATGTCTGTCACAGGTTCTAAAACACGTAAAGCATGGGCAAGCCCAGACTGATGGCCACGAGGTAAGTCAACTTGGGTAATGTCACCTGTAATCACCGCACGTGAGCCAAAGCCCAAGCGTGTTAAAAACATTTTCATTTGTTCAGGTGTGGTGTTTTGTGCTTCATCTAGAATCACAAAAGAGTGATTGAGTGTACGACCACGCATGTAGGCCAGTGGTGCAACTTCAATCACTTGACGTTCAATCAGTTTCGCCACTTTTTCAAAGCCGAGCATTTCATATAGTGCGTCATATAAAGGGCGTAGGTAGGGGTCAATTTTTTGGGTTAAGTCACCCGGTAAAAAACCGAGTTTCTCACCCGCTTCAACTGCAGGACGTACCAATAAAATACGCTGAATTTCATTGCGTTCGAGCATGTCTGCAGCCGCGGCAACAGCCAAAAAGGTTTTACCTGTACCTGCAGGGCCAATACCAAATGAAATGTCGCTTTGTAAAATACGTTGTACATAGCGTTTTTGATTCGCACCACGCGGGTTGATACGACCTTTACGGGTTTGTAGCCAGACATCGTCTAAGCCCGTATGCTCTTGAGCATCATCATTCATGAGGTCTTGGTCAGTTTGACTGCCTTGAATCATTAAATGAATTTGATCAGCGGTGACTTGTTTTGAGAGTTCAGACTCTTCATAGAGTTTATTGAGCAGTGTTTCAGCACGTGCGACAGTCTCTAAATCCCCATCAACATAAAATGAATCACCTCGGTGAATAATATTGACATCTAGGCGTTGTTCGATTTGTTTTAAATGACTATTGTAAGCACCTAACATTATTTTTAGGTGCTCCATAGAAATACCCGGAAAAGCAACTGTACGTCTTATAGATGTAGTCAAGTGTATCCCTTTTTTTGTGGTTGTTTATCTACCCCTTACATTACGCCACGTCAGCCTCAACATTCAAGAGGCGACCGAAAACAAAATTCAGGGTTTTGATTTCTGTAACTTCCACATCAACGAAACGACCAATTAAACTTGCATCACCTTCAAAGCTGACTAAACGCGTATTATCTGCCGTACCCACAAGGATGTTGTCATCTTTTTGAGAGACATTTTCCACTAAAACACGTTGTACTGTACCGAGCATGGCATCTGTTTTATCAATGCTTGATTTTTTAATCACTTTTTGTACTTGTGCAAGGCGTGCTTTTTTCACTAAATCTGGAATGGTGTCTTCAAGCTCCGCCGCAGGTGTACCCGGACGTTTTGAGTAAATGAAGCTATATGAGTGGTCGAAGTCGAGGTCTTTAATAAACTGGAGTGTTTCATTAAAGTGTTCATCGGTTTCACCGGGGAAGCCAATAATAAAGTCGCTAGACAAATGCATGTCTGGGCGAATTTGACGTAACTTGGCAATTTTGTCGGTGTAGACATCAATTTTGTGGTTACGCTTCATGGCTTGTAGTACATCGTTTGAACCACTTTGCACAGGCAGGTGCAGGTGTGACACCATTTGAGGTAAATCACGGTAGCACTCGATCAGCTCTTCTGAAAACTCAAGTGGGTGAGACGTGGTGTAGCGTAAACGCCCAATGCCTGGGATTGCTGCAACCAAACGCAATAATTCTGCAAATGTACAAATACCACCGTCAAAGGTTTCGCCACGGTAGCCGTTTACGTTTTGCCCAAGTAAAGAAATTTCGCGTACGCCTTTTTCTGCAAGTGTTGCAATTTCTTCAATGACATCGTCTAGTGGACGTGAAACTTCTTCACCACGGGTGTAAGGCACCACACAAAATGAACAGTATTTAGAGCAGCCTTCCATAATAGAAACAAAGGCTTTGTGTCCTTCAACACGTGGCTCAGGTAAAAAGTCAAATTTTTCAATGTCTGGAAATGAAATATCAACCAGTTTAATTTTATCTTTTTTAGGTGTGGCCACTTGTGTTTCGTGCTGATCAAGCATTTGGGGTAAACGGTGTAGCGTTTGTGGACCAAATACCATGTCGACATAGGGTGCACGTTTTTGTATGTTGTCACCCTCTTGTGAGGCAACACAGCCACCAACGCCAATAATCAGGTCAGGATTAGTCTGTTTAAGTTTTCGCCATCTACCCAGTTCACTAAAGACTTTCTCTTGTGCTTTTTCACGAATTGAGCAAGTATTCATAAGTAGAATATCTGCATCATTTGGATTGCTTGTTAGCACGTAACCATGTGAATCGCCGAGTAAATCTGCCATACGGTGACTGTCATATTCATTCATTTGACACCCTTGCGTTTCGATGTACAGCTTTTTAACTGTAGATGGAACTGTGCTGGGGTGCGAATGCTGGTGAACAGTGTTTTCTGAGGCAGCCTCGGTGCGAGATGGAATGAATGTTTGAACCGTCATGTAGGCTCCTAATACAAAAGGTTAAGCATGGAAGCTCATGGCTTCACACAACAGTAAAAAAATAGTGGCATATTCTAGCAGTTTTATTGCAGGGCGAGTAGTTTTTGAGGTAAAGGCGAGGCGATCATTTTGTGAATTACACAACATAACAGCTTATTGATGCCTGAACGATTAAAATCACTATGATATATATCTAATGAGATCAGTTTATTTTATGCGTGATTTATGGGTGCAGTATAAGCAAAAAACTTTTCGATACGTTGCGTTAACGGCGATGGCTTTGTCTGCGAATGACCTGTATGCATCAAATGAACAGTTTAACGATGCCTTAAATGCCAGTAATCGCGGTAACAGTGCTTTGCTCGATCAATATGTCGCCAGCATGCAGTCCGATGTGCTTGGTTATTATCCCGAATACTTTCAACTCAATACTGATTTGGCGACACAACCATCAAGTCGTATTTTAGCGTTTATTCAAAAGTATCCTGATTCTGCGATGGCAGAAAAACTGGCTGCAGATTACGTTGAAGAAAAAGTAAAAATCGCTGATTTTGTCAGTGCTCAACCGATTATTCGCTATGTATCAAACCCTGATGTTGCAGAAAAGTGTGCAGTTGCACAAGTACGGGCACAGTCTGGCGATGATTTGGTCTTTGCTGAATTTAAAGATTTATGGCTGAGTACCAGTACCCAACCAGATAGTTGCTTGGGGCTGATTCGTATGATGCTCAATAGCCCAATAATGACAGCACAAGACAAGCAACAGCGGGTATGGGAGCAACTTAGAGCAGGGCAAATTGGTCTTGCTGTGTCGAGTGCACAGGGCTTGGGTTTAAATTTAACCATCAGTCAACTCATGCAAATTCAAAATAATCCACTCGGTTATTTATGGTCAGCACCAAAAACAAATGATACCGATTACAGCTATCTTATTTTTGCACTTGGGCGTTTAGCGGATACAGATTTAAATACAGCATTGACCAGTGTGAGCCGTACAGTAGAAAACACACCGCCAGATGTACAAAAATACCTGTACCGAACGGTGGCTTATATTGGTGGTACGAGTGTACTGAAAAATAATTTTAATCGTGCAGTTCTAGACGACTTTGATGCCAGTTATGGTTTGCCATTTAGCCCTGAAGAAGCTGAAATTTATGCAAGACAAGCCATTCGTTTTAGTGCGTGGGAAAGTCTCATTCGTGCAATTTCGGTGATGAGCGTGACGCAGCAACAAGAAGACCGTTGGCAGTATTGGCTTGCCCGTGCAGAAGAAAAAAGAAATGATGACGCATCAAAACAGCAAGCCCAAGCGATTTATCAAAACTTAGCGAAAAGTGGCGATGACTACCACAATCTGCTTGCTCAAGAGCATATAGGAAAGTTATATAACCGCGTTGATCAAGCGACAGCATCTGAGAGTGATCAGCAACGTTTGGCTCAAGATCTGAACTTTAATCGTGCTTTTGCTTTAAAACAGGTCGCAGCACCAGCCAGTTTTAGCACCAGAGAATGGAACTGGGCAGTTAGACAAGCGTATTTAAAACAAGATGATGGCTTAATTTTAGCGGCTGCACAAAAAGCTGCATTGATGGGTTGGTATGATCGAGCAATTTATGCGGCAGATCGCACAGTCATTCGTCATAACTATAATTTACGCTATCTTACACCTAACCAAAACGCCGTTTTAATGCATAGTGCTAATGTTGGCTTAGATCCTGCCTGGGCATATGGCTTAATGCGTCAGGAAAGTCGATTTGTGACCAGTGCTCGTTCCAATGTTGGGGCAGGTGGTCTGATGCAAATTATGCCAAATACTGCAAAACTGGTTGCAAAGCAAATGGGTGAAACATATACCCCTTTAGCATTGAGTGATATGAATACCAATGTTCGTTACGGCACATATTATCTTTCTATGATACAAAGCCAGCTCAGTGGTAATGCTGTACTGGCAACGGCTGGGTACAATGCAGGGCCAAATCGTGCATTAAGATGGCAGTCGACAGATCAGGCATTGGTTGCAGATCAATATGTTGAAACCATTCCAATTGATGAAACACGTAATTATGTTAAAAATGTGATGACCAATACCATTCACTATGGTGCAATTTTAGGGCAAGGTAATCAGTACATGAGTAAGTGGATGAAACCGATTCCGCTACGTGGCATCAATTAAGGAATATTGGGGATATACCATATGTTAGATGTTATTGTGCGACCGCAAGTAAAAAGGTCAGTGGTGATGTAATGGCTTGGGCACAACAGTCACGATCTCGCATGTTTTATTGGGTTGTTTTTTTTAGCGGTGTATTTGTTTGCTTTCAGGCTACGGCTGTTTTTGCAAATAAACCACTTGCGAATACAGGTTATATTTTACATATTCAAATGACACCTGCCATTTGTGCACTCGACATTAACCAAAAAAAACAGCGCAAGTGTTTAGAGGGATACTCTTTAACCATTGCCAGTCTCGTGCCAGAAGACTTTGATAACAATTGTATAACGGACTCATCGGCGAGTTTACCGCCATTACAGGCCAAAGTTGTTGCTCGAGTTATTCCAGATGAAGCCTATCGTGTGCAACTTTGGCGAACAATTGGTGGCTGTACACAAATGACGGCATCGCAGTACTTTAGAACTATCATTAACTATGCACAAAACTTAAAAATTCCGACAGTACTTACAGATACAACCTCAAATAATGTGCAAAAAACAGCATTAGAAGGGCAGTTCTTCGCCTTGAATAAAGGTTTGGCTGAACGAAGCGTGATTTTAAGTTGTCAAAAAGAGGGACGTACTGCCTATCTCACTCACGTAAGCATCTGTTATAAAAGTAATGGTCAATTTAAATCGTGTCCAACAACTATGGTATCGAATTGCCCGAATAATATAATGGTTCAAGGAACATATTAAACTGCATTTGTGCTATGAAATGATCATCATTAAATATACATCTTGCCCGAGATTAAAGTACAATCTTGAGCATTTCGTATCAATCAAAGCGTAGTAAACACACGACTTGATTATATTTGTCGCACTCAAATGGAGAAGAACACAATGAAACAGCCCGTTCGCGTTGCCGTTACAGGAGCCGCAGGCCAAATCGGATACAGCTTACTGTTTCGTATTGCAAGTGGTGAGATGTTAGGGAAAGACCAACCTGTTATTTTACAACTATTAGAAATTCCTGTTGAAAAAGCACAGCAAGCACTGCAAGGTGTGAAAATGGAGCTTGATGATTGTGCGTTTCCGCTACTCAGCGACATTATTTGCACAGATGATCCAAACGTCGCATTTAAAGATGCAGATTATGCATTACTTGTTGGTGCTCGTCCTCGTGGGCCAGGTATGGAACGTGCTGACTTACTCCAAGAAAATGCAAAAATCTTTACTGTACAAGGTAAAGCACTCAATGATTATGCAAATAAAAATGTAAAAGTATTGGTTGTGGGTAATCCTGCCAATACGAATGCATATATTGCAATGAAGTCTGCACCAGACTTACCTGCAAAAAACTTTACTGCAATGCTACGTCTAGATCACAACCGTGCTTTAACGCAATTGGCGCAAAAAGCCAATGTTGCGGTTGCGGACATTAAAAAATTAACTGTGTGGGGCAACCATTCACCAACCATGTATGCGGATTATCGTTTTGCTACCGTTAACGGTCAAAGCCTTAAAGCTAAAATTAATGATGATGCATGGAACAAAGATGACTTCTTGCCAACAGTAGGCAAGCGTGGTGCGGCCATTATTAATGCCCGTGGTCTATCTTCAGCTGCTTCAGCTGCCAATGCTGCCATTGACCATATGCGTGATTGGGCATTAGGTACATCAGGTGAGTGGGTGACGATGGGTATCCCTTCAGATGGTTCATATGGTATTCCTGAAGGTGTGATGTATGGTGTACCGGTAACGTGTCAAAATGGTGAATACACACGTGTAGAAGGTTTAGAAATAGATGCCTTTAGCCGTGAGCGTATGGACTTTACGTTACAAGAGCTTGAAGAAGAACGTGCTGCGATTGCTCACTTGCTTTAATAGCAAATCATAAAAAACACCGCTTTTAAAGCGGTGTTTTTTATTAAGAAATATGCTTGTGTATTAAATCTTTAAACCATAATTCATTGTTTAGCGTTTGAAGTGTGGCGTGGTTCAGTAAGCGATTTAAGTCTTTATTGGAGCAAGACAAATACTTGTTTAACCAGTGCCGTGTTAATGCCACCTCATTTTTACACTTACAGGCATATGCAAGCATAAAATAAATATTCGCATGTTTTAAATGTGCCAATGGCTTTAAAATTTGTTGCGTAATGGTGGCAAACTTCACATCAGCTGTTAGCTCATAATACAGCATATAGGCATTAGCCAATGCGAAAGATAAGTTTAAAAATAACTCGGTATCTATCTCTTCAAATTCAATACGTGCTTGCTCTAATAAAGCAATTGCTTCATGCAAAAAGTGTATTTTTTCAGATTTATGCTGACTTAACTCAACTAAAGCCAAACGTAACTCTCCACGTTCTAATGCCAACGTCGCAGAATTTTCTTCCAAATACATCTGGTCTGTTTCACCAATACGTTGAATCAACGATTTACTCATACCACAACCTATATAAAGCACATATATTATTTAGATACTTACCATACTTCATTATCATGACGTAGCCATGCGGTAATAGACAAGCGTTGTTGCTTAGAAACCTGTACCTCATGTAACAAATTACTGTCAAATACCACCATTCGGTTCGGTTTTGGAATAATCACATGCCAATGGTCTTGCTTATCTTGCAAGCGAAGCTCACCACCCCAGTCATCTTGCCAAATATCATGCATATAAAATACAGTTGAAATGATTCGATCATTTTTTTGTTGAGGATTATCTCGATGTAGAGCATATGCCTCACCCACACCATAACGTGCAAAATGAGCCTCAACCTGATTAATACCCATAAAAAAAGCCTGATTAAACACTTTTCCTAATGCCAACAAGTTTTCACGATGTTGTTTTGCAAGCACTTGGGTATCATCAAGCCATAAAATATGATCACTACGAATATGACTGACTACACCATTTTGAATGCCCGCTGCCCTAAACTCATTTAAATGCTGTAAACACTCAGTATTTAACGCCGTAAAAAAATCACTGTCATACACTTGATCAATGACACAAAAACCATAATTATCAATCTGATCCAAGATGAAATCAGTATTCCAACCAAATGGCAAAGAGGTATTAACCATAGTAAAATCGTAACAAAAGCAAAGAATACCTATATTAGAACAGTTTTACCCACAGCATGGAAAAAAAAATTCGTGTTAAGATATAGCCAGAAATGAGGAAAATATACACCTATGAACTATCGTCACCACTTCCATGCGGGTAACTTTGCTGATGTAATGAAGCACGTTCTACTGCTTCAGCTACTTAATCGCTTAAACCAAAAAGACAAGCCGTATTGCTACATCGACACGCATGGCGGTGCGGGAAAATACGACTTATCTAAAGCACCTTCACAAAAGTCAGGTGAATTCTTATCGGGTATTCATCGCTTAACCCAACTGACTGCACAAGAAAAAAAGACTGCACCAGAAACAGTGAAGCACTACCTTAAACTGGTCGATGAACTTAGAGAGCAAGATGGGCAAGGTGCATACCCTGGATCTCCTTGGTTTGCACTCAAAGGTATGAGAGAAACTGACCGTGCAACCATCTTTGAAATGCAGCCTGAAGTTTTTCAACTCTTAGACCATCATATTTATGACAAGCGAGCTGGTCTACATCAACGAGATGCCTACGAAGGCTTGCTTGCTGTCATTCCGCCTAAAGAAAAACGCGGTCTTGTCATGATTGACCCACCGTATGAAATAGAACGTCAAGACTTTCCACAGCTCATAGAACTGCTAAAAAATGCATATACAAAATGGCCTACGGGCGTATTTGCTGTGTGGTATCCAATTAAAGACCGTGTAATGGTTGATCGCTTTTTGAAAAAAATGGCGAACACGGGCATTCGCCGTCAACTTGTTTGTGAAATTTGCGTATGGCCAGATGATACTCCAGTAGGTTTAAATGGCTGTGGTTTACTTGTAATTAATCCGCCTTGGAAATTTGCAGAGCAAGCCAGAGAATCACTGAAATGGTTAGCACCTTATCTAAAAATGCATGATCTTGGTGGTTCGGTTGTTGTTAAAACCACCGTTGGCGAATAACTGTAGTAAATCAGGATATTTAGGAAACCTACAAATGACTAAGACAATAAAGCCAGATGATGAATATTCTGATGATAAACATGATGGGCTTACTTTTGAGGTGATTGAAGAAGAAGACACAAGCGAAGGACAAAAGGTGAAACGCCGTGGTATCTATCTTTGGCCGAACCTAATCACCACAGCGGCAATGTTGTGTGGTTTCTATTCTATTGTTGCAAGCATGGAAAGCCATTATTTACATGCACTGTATGCTATTTTTTTAGCTGCATTTTTAGATGGGTTAGATGGTCGAGTTGCACGAGCAATTGGTGCACAAAGCGCTTTTGGTGAGCAACTTGATTCGTTATCAGATCTTATCGCCTTTGGTTTAGCTCCAGCCATACTTATGTACAGCTGGAGTTTGCATAGTTTAGGTCGAATAGGATTAGCTTGTTGTTTTGTCTATGCCGCTTGTGCTGCTTTTCGTTTGGCTAGATTTAACGTGCAAATTGATGTTGTAGATAAACGCTACTTTATTGGTATCGCAAGTCCACTTGGTGCAATACTTGTTATTTCACTGGTTTGGGTAAGTAGAGACTATCCACACTTATTTGATGTAAAAGATAAAGCCATACAAATTGCATATGCAACTTTTATGGTGATCGTTGGTATTCTTATGGTTTCCAACATGAAATATTACTCATTTAAGCAAGTTGATCGTAGTCGAGTTCCCTTTATTGTCATGTTACCTGTGGTGATGATTCTTGCTGCAATGACCTACAACATACCTGTTGGTATTTTGGTGGTATCGTTACTTTATGTACTCTCTGGCTTTATTACTACATTCTTTGCTAAAGATAAAACTGCCTAAAAGTTTTTTTAACACCAATTTATGTACCCAAATGCATTAAATTGGTGTTTTTTTATCATTAAAGTTTAGTTTTGCATATAAAATATACATGTGATAGAAAAAAATGAATAAAATTATTATAGGGGGTTGCAAAGGGATTAGTTTCGTCTATAATGCGTATCCATCGGCGGTGCTGTTGGAAGAAACTTCTTAATAAACAATATCTTAGTTAATTAGTTTAGGGTTTAGGTCTTAGATTGATTGGTTAAGGGAGTTTAGTTAGGGGGTAGAAAAAACTTTCAAAAAGCATTTGACAAACTTTGGAAACGGAGTAGAATGGCCGACCTAGCTTACTGATGACGAATC
>NZ_VTDO01000006.1 GCF_015627125.1 Acinetobacter rathckeae
CAGTTCTATTTCCGTACAACTGACGTAACTGGTGCGATCCAGTTGAAAGAAGGCGTTGAAATGGTAATGCCAGGTGACAACGTTGAAATGTCAGTAGAATTGATCCACCCGATTGCGATGGATGCAGGTCTACGTTTTGCGATCCGTGAAGGCGGTCGTACTGTAGGTGCTGGTGTTGTTGCGAAAGTAACTGCATAATCACTGAAAAGTAAAAAAACGCTCCTTAACAGGGGCGTTTTTTTATGCCAATGGTTATTTATATGTATTGTGAGGTGGTTAAATGATTCGAAAAATGAGAAAAGAAGATGTCAATGCGGTATATGAAATTGAGTCAAAAGTACAGTCACACCCATGGTCTAAGCAACAATTCTTAGAAGCGACAGAAAGTTATGCTTCTACGGTCATTGAAATAAATCAAAAGGTTTGTGGCTTTTGCATTTTACAGCCTGTATTAGATGAAGCGAATTTATTGCTTATGGCGATTGATTTAAAAATGCAAGGCCAAGGTCTAGGTTATCAACTACTTGAGGCATCTATGAATCAGTTGGCTAATTCACCTGTGCAAATATTCTTAGAAGTACGCCAGAGTAATACACATGCGATTGCACTGTATGAAAAGTCAGGTTTTCATCAGATTGATATCAGAAAGAACTATTATCCACTTGAGAATGGTGGGAGAGAGCATGCTGTTATTATGGTAAAGTCATGTATAGATGATTTTAAGGCCTTATTTTCTTAGGCTTGTTCAATAATTTCTTGCCAGTTTGCAGGAAACTTATTCATGAGTGATTCACCAAGCTTTGCAATCTCTTCATGTGTGAGTGCTCGATTAAACGTTTGCCATTCACCATCAATCAAGAGATCAAAGGGTAAATACTGAGATTTATAATTCATTTTTTTTGAATGAGGAACCCAATAGCCTAAGTAAACAAAATCTAGGTTGAGTGAATGCACATATTCAATTTGCTTGAGTATGGTAAATACACCTAAAGATCTTTTACTTTCATCTGGGTCAAAGAAGGTATATACCGCAGATAGACCATCATCAAGTACATCACAAGTTGCAACGCTGAGTAATTGTTGTTCTTTCCAAAGTTCTAAGAAGAAACTTTCCGTACAACTATTGACTAAGAAGCTTTTAAATTGTTCAGGGCTTGGGGGGTACATGTCACCATCTTGGTGGCGTGCATTAATATATTTTTCATACAGTTGGTAGTGTTTCGCTGTTGCCTCAGAAACAGGGCGTATCTTCATTTCTAAGTCTTTATTTTTCTTTAAAGTTTTCTTTTGTTGGCTATTCATTTGAAAGGCGTCAACAACAATACGGCAAGACAAACATTGCCTGCATGAGTGGCATTCTGGTTTGTAAACGTAGTCACCACTACGGCGAAAGCCTGTTCTAGATAAATCAGATAACGTGAGTACATCAATTTTTTGTGTTGGATCTAAAAACACCATACGAGATGGTTTGTAGCTTAAATAGCTACAGTCGTGAGATGGGCTGAGAAAGTATTGAAGTTCAGCTAAGGAGAACTTTGAATTATATGTATTCACTTATTGGTCCTCTTAGTTATTTACTCAATGAGTAATTGTTGGTTTTTTGCAATGCTACCTGTTGAAAATACACTGTCTTGATATTTTTGCCAATCTATTTGCAGTTGTTTTGTTACATATTTTAACGATTTTAGATATTGCTCACGAGGGATAGTCGTTGCACCTAGGCTTATAAGGTGGTCATTTTCGAGTTGGCAATCAATCCATGAGAGTTTTTCTTGTTGCCCAATGAGCATGAGCGTGTAAAAAGCCATTTTCGAAACATCGGTTTTAGTACTGAACATTGACTCACCAAAGCAACCTTTGCCAATACTTACACCGTATAAGCCACCAATCAGTTCTTGCTCTTGCCAGACCTCTATACTGTAGCCAAAGCCTGCACGAAATAGGTCAGTGTATCCTTGAATAATATCTTCACTAATCCACGTATCTTCACTATAGCTTCTAGGCATCGCACATTGGCGTATGACCTGTTCAAATGCATGGTTCACCGTAATATGGTAGTTGTATTTTTTCATATTACGCAGTAATGATTTACTGGGTTTGTAATGTGTGGGTTCAATAATACAACGTGGTTCGGGACACCACCAACAGATGGGGTCATCTTCATTAAACCACGGAAATAACCCATTTTTGTATGCTTCAAAAAGCGTAGAAATGCTCAGATCAGCACCAATACAAATCAACCCTTGCCCATCTGGGTCTGTTGTGATTGGGTCGGGAAAACCATATTGTGATGGTGCGATAGTATTTTGCATAATAGATGCGAACGTCAGATGGTGTGGGAGGGAAGCGGTCGTATCAATATATATACAACCGCTTAAGTTGACTGTTATAGGTTGTCTAGATATTTTTCTGCATCTAAGGCAGCCATACAGCCTGATGCTGAAGATGTAATGGCTTGACGATATACACTGTCTGCAACGTCACCTGCTGCAAATACACCAGCTACAGAGGTCGCAGTTGCATTGCCAGATGTACCACTTGCAATTTGGATATAGCCATCACGAAGTTCAAGTTGATCTTTAAACATTTCTGTGTTTGCCTTATGTCCGATGGCAACAAATAGACCCTGTACATCTACTGTTTGAGCTGAGTCATCTTGAGTCGATTTTAAACGTACAGAGGTTACACCTGTTTGGTCACCAAGTACTTCATCCACTTGATGGTTCCAAATAATAGAAATTTTACCTTCTTTTTCTTTTTCAAAAAGATGGTCTTGTAAAATTTTCTCTGAACGTAAAGTATCACGACGGTGCACTAAAGTGACATGTGCGGTGATATTGGATAAATAAAGTGCTTCTTCTACAGCAGTATTACCACCACCAACAACCATCACATTTTGGTTTTTGTAAAAAAATCCATCACAAGTTGCACACGCACTGACACCTTGACCCATGAATTTTTGTTCTGATTCAAGACCTAAATATTGTGCAGTTGCACCTGTTGCAATAATTAAAGCATCACAGGTGTATTCACCCATATCGCCTTTAAGGGTAAATGGACGATTTTTGGTATCTACTTCATTGATATGGTCATATACCAATTCTGTACCAAAGCGTTCAGCATGTGCCTGCATACGCTCCATTAAGGCAGGACCAGTGAGGCCTTCAGGATCCCCAGGCCAGTTGTCTACTTCCGTTGTTGTGGTCAATTGACCACCAAGTTGTAAGCCTGCAATAAGTGTTGGTTTGAGGTTTGCACGTGCGGCATAAACTGCTGCGGTATAGCCTGCTGGGCCTGAACCTAAAATGATTAAGCGCGAGTGACGAGAGCTCATGATCTATTCCTTTATTGATATGTCAATATTTTTATAAATTATACGTGAAAGTTGCTTGAGTTTGTGTAGATGATTGTATGTATGCTTTATGGATTAAATCGTTTTGTATGATTTAGTCTATAAATCATACATTAGTGGGTCAGGTTGAAATAATGTAGGTGTTGTATCGATAGGACTTTGTAAATTGGATTGATTCTTGCAGTATGATTGCGAGGACTTATTCTCGGCATTTACATGGTGGGACGTGCCATGTTGTGGTTGGTTAAGTCATTGTTTATATGATTTGTAATATGTCTATATACATTAAAGGATTTTAATACATGGCTTATTATAAATGAGGTAGCCTTAGGTTCATCGTGTTACGTTATTAAATATTTAAACACACTTCAATCAGTAGGGGTTTTTTAATGGGTTTTTTATCTAAATTTACATTGGTTTCAACCTGTTTTTGTACCATTTTTATTGGTACGACACACGCAACAGATACCTTAGAAAAAATAAAAACAACAGGTACACTCGTTGTGGGGCATAGAGATTCATCTGATCCAATTTCATATACTGCTGACGGTAAAGTGATGGGCTATGCAATCGATATTTGTAAGAATGTTGCAGATGAGATCAAAAAAGAGCTCAATATGCCTAATTTAAATGTGGAATATAAGTCTGTCACTTCGGCAAATCGTATTCCTGAGCTATTGCAAGGAAATATTGATATTGAATGTGGTACTACAACGAATACCAAACAGCGTCAGCAACAAGTTGCTTTTTCAACGAATTACTATGTTACTGAAGTACGTATGGCAGTAAAAGCAAATTCAGGTGTGAAGAATATTGCAGATTTAGATGGAAGAACTGTTGTGACGACACAAGGAACAACTTCAGATAAATACATCAAGCTGAATGAACGAGGGCAACAGGTCAATGTTAGAAATGTTTATGGGAAAGACCATGCAGACTCATTTGCTATGCTAGCTTCGGGCAAAGCAGAGGCATTTGTCATGGACGATAATACACTTGCAGGTTTAATTGCTAAATCAGCAAATCCAAAAGAGTTTGCAATTGTCGGCCCAGTTTTATCTTATGAACCATACGGTATTATGTTGGCAAAAGGAGATACCAAGCTAAAAGCATTAGCAGACCGCGTTGTGACAGGTATGTGGAAATCAGGTCAAATGGATAAACTGTATAAAAAATGGTTCCAGTCTCCAATTCCACCTAAAAATATGAATCTAAATATGCCTCAAAGTGATTCATTTAAGCGTTTAAAAGAGCGTCCAACAGATGCAGGCATTGTGTAAGTATTATTATTTTTAATCGGGTAGAGGCGTTTTTATATGCCTCGTTGCCTGATTTTATAATATATTTATTGAATGAATCCTTCTCTTTAAAAGCTTCACATTATATTAACCCCTAGTTCATTTAAAGCGTATTTTTAGGGTCTATACTGTTTCTAACAAGAGCAATAATTATATCCAATAACGTCACTTCATTTATGCTTGTTAAATCGAATACCGTAAAATAACTTTAGAGTAGAGCTTGATTGACTACACCGTGTTTTATTATTTAGCCTGCTTAGCGTTTTAATAAAAAAGATTAAAAAAAGAAGAATAAGACCTATTGTAATTTTTATCATTATCACTCTTTTTACAAGTAAAGCGACTTTTCATCTGCTGAATTGACTGTAGCTTTATAGAATTTTAAAACATTTGATCTTTGAATATTTTGGGTATTGGTAAGTGATTAAGAGTCTGCTTAAGAAATATTTTTAGGTATTTATCGTACCAGACTTATTAATCAGAAAATGCACCACAGTATTACATAATAAGTACTGATCAGCCGTTTTTTTGAGATATATTTATGTGTTATTGACTTTCGAGTTTAGCTATACTGAGTCAACCTATAAAAAGTAATTTACTTTTACTCCATTTTATCAATTTATTAATAACAGGAAAGTGTATGACTGCGGTGTCGAGTGTATATGCACAGCGTTTTATTACTACATTATTCTTGGTTTCTTTTGGCATATATTTATTTTTAGCAACAGTAACGTATACGCCATTTGACCCAGGTTGGATGCATATTTCGAGTGACACGCAGCAAGTTTCAAATGCCAGCGGGGTTGCAGGTGCTTGGATTGCAGACTTACTATTTGGGTTTTTAGGGTGGGCGAGTTTACTCATTCCATTATTCTTTTTTATAGAAGCCATTCAATTGTGGTGGCCTCATAGTTTTTTAAGTAGACCGTTTCGCTATGCGGCACAGTTTTTTATTCTATTGGCTACATCAAGCCTGCTGTATTTATTTTGGCATATTCCAAATGATGCATTAGATAATGCATCAGGTGGTATTATTGGTTATGAAATTGGTGCGAATTTAGTTCAACTATTGACCATTTATGGTGCGGGTGTATTTTTGATTGTGTTGTGGAGCATGCTTTTTACACTGGCTTTTGGCATACAGTGGCATAAAACATGGGCAACATTGAAAGCGACACCAAGTTATTTACAAGAGTTGTTTTATCGTAATGTGCCTGATAGCGAAGCAGACTATGATCTGACGCTGAAGACAGTGAAAAAGAAACGCAGCGAACCTAAAGTTGACACAGAAGAAAAGCAAGAAACATCATCGGAGCATGTAGAAAATATTCCAAATACGGTATCTACGGTTGAAGTCAATGACCCAACTGCTGAAAAACTATTTGCCAATTTAGTGAAGCAAGAACAGCTTCAAAGCAACAAAGCCACATCGAAGACAGAAAGAATAGAGCCTGTACTTACAGCAATGCCTGCCTCTGAAAAAGTGGTAGAGTCGGGTGAGATTTGGCGTGCTTTAGATCCACAGCAGGATGAACAGCATCAACAAGATATAGATGCTTTATTAAAACTTGCAGAAGATCAAAAAGAAGCAGTCACGCATGAGCAAACTGCAGAAACGAAAAAGCCTGCTCTCGACTGGAATGATGAAAAGATTTTTAATGAGTTATTAGAGGCTGTACCACAACATCAGCAAGAAACTACGATTACTTATGCAGAATCTACACCTGAACATCAGCAAACGCATATAAATACACCGCTAAGTCTAGAGGTCAAAACAGACGATCAGCATTTACAAGACATTGAAAAGTTACTTGCTACAGATACAGTTGTACCTACACAGTCTGTAGAACAGCAAAGCATAACCAAAACGATGACGAGTTATGCACAATCTTCAGCATTTGTACAAGCAAATATTAATACTGATTTGAATCAGCCTTTATCGAAACAAGAGTTTGTTGAGGCATGGCAAGAAACTGCAGGTGTTCCTGAAACAGAAGAAGATGACCTTGATGCACCACTGACAGATGCATATGGTCGACCAATGTCGCGTGCCATGCAAGTGGTGAAAAAACGCAGTGGTTTGTCACCAATCCCAGAAAAAACGTTACTTGATAAAGTTGACCCAAACAAGAAAATCAATTTTACCGAAGAGCAGTTGGCTCGATTGTCTGAATTGTTAGAAATTAAATTACAAGAATTTAATGTCAAAGCAAAAGTAGTTGAAGCCCAACCAGGCCCTGTCGTAACGCGTTTTGAGTTAGACTTAGCACCCGGGGTAAAAGCCTCTAAAGTGACTAACATTTCGAGAGATTTAGCGCGTTCAATGTCTATGGCTTCTGTGCGTGTGGTAGAAGTCATTCCAGGTAAGCCATATATTGGTATTGAAGTACCAAACAGTAGTCGTGAAATGGTACGTTTAACAGAACTACTAGATACAGAAGACTACTTGAACCCCAATAACTTAATTAGCGTGGCCATGGGTAAAGACATTTCAGGTCGTCCTGTCTTGGCAGATTTGGCAAAAGCACCACACATGTTAGTAGCAGGTACGACAGGTTCGGGTAAATCTGTGGCAGTCAATGCCATGATTTTATCTATGTTATTAAAATATACCCCGAATGATTTACGTTTGATTTTAATTGACCCTAAACAGCTTGAACTTGCTAACTATAGTGATATTCCACATTTACTTACGCCTGTGGTCACAGACATGAAAGATGCTGTGAGTGCATTGAATTGGTGTGTAAATGAAATGGAACGCCGTTATAAACTGATGTCATTTTTAAAAGTACGTAAAATTGTAGACTATAACCGTAAGGTTAAAGAGGCGATCATGTCGGGTGAAGATCTGATCGATCCTACTTGGAAGCCAAGTGATTCTGCAACCCAAGAGCGTGCACCACGCTTACAAACGTTACCAATGATTGTCATTGTGGCAGATGAATTTGCAGACATGATTATGCAAGTGGGTAAAAAAGCCGAAGAGATGATTACGCGTTTGGCACAAAAGTCACGTGCGGCAGGTATTCACTTGCTCCTTGCTACGCAAAGACCTTCTGTAGATGTGATTACAGGTCTGATTAAAGCCAACATTCCAACGCGTGTGGCATTGCGTGTCAATAGTAAAATTGACTCTCGTACCATTTTAGATGCCGGTGGAGCAGAGGATTTACTTGGTCATGGTGATATGCTGTTTTTAGGGCCGGGTAAGATTGAACCTGAACGTGTGCATGGTGCATTTATTAGTGATGATGAAGTAAACCGTATTTGTGATGCATGGCGAGAGCGTGGTGACCCAGATTATGTAGATGAAATCTTAACGCCGTATGATGAAGAACCAACATCTAGAGGTAGTGGTGGCGAAGATGGTGAGTCTAACCCTGATACAGATGTACTATATGACCAAGCAGTCGCTTTTGTACTAGAGACACGTAAGGCAACAGCATCATCCATACAGCGTAAATTTAGTTTGGGCTACAATCGGGCTGCTCGTTTAATTGACAGTATGGAAGAAAATGGCATTGTGAGTGCAATGGGTGCAAATGGTAAACGTGATATTTTGGTATAATCACATTTTTATTGTTCTGATTTAAATAAGGTAAAATATTCGATGTTTGCTGCACTATTCACGCTAGCACTGATTAACTTATGTGCATTACTTACACCTGGGCCAGATTTCTTTTTAGTGACGCAAACCGCAATCAGTCGCTCTCGTAAGGCGGCTTTAGCGATTGTGTTGGGTGTAACGGCAGGCGTGGTGTTTTGGGTCACTTTAACACTACTTGGTTTAAATATTTTATTTGAGCAAGTGGCTTGGTTAAAGCAAGTGATGTTTATTGGTGGTGGTGCATATTTAACATGGCTCGGTATTCAATTATTGCGTACAGCTTTTAGTAAGAGTCAAACGACAGCAGAGCAAAAAGATATTTTAGGCACTGAAGCAAGTTTATGGCATTTCTTTTTTAAAGGGTTTTTGACCAATTTGTCTAATCCTAAAGCAATTATTTATTTTGGTAGTGTCTTTACTTTATTTTTAGCCAATCCAGCTTTAGAAGATGCACATTTTTTACTGTTTTTAATTGTGGTTGCAGAAACCTTTTTATGGTTTTTAATTGTTACCTTTGTATTTTCTTTGCCACGTTGTAAAGCATTTTACCAACGCTCTATCCGTTGGATTGATGGGCTTTCTGGTGGGTTGTTTACTATATTTGGCTTATTTTTAATGAATAGTCGCTAAGAAAAAAGCCTTGTTTCTATCACAAGGCTTTTTATTTTACATAAATTTTTCTAAGACGCTTAAAAACTCATCTCTTTGCTTTGGAAACTTAGCAATCACTTGGTAGATGTTTTGGCCTTCGGCATTTTGGGCTAAAACATCTCGCCCATCTTGCTTAAATTGGGTTAATAGTCGTTCAAAGTCGTGTGCACGCATGTGCTTAAATGCATTATAGAGTACATAAAAGTCTGCATTTACCCCTGCTGGCGGTATGTGATTTAAGTAGGCAAATACTCGTTCATCTGGCCATTCTTCGTTAAACGTTGCTGGCTGGGACACTGCCATGGCTGGCTCCTCAAATAATAAAAAGGCAAAATAAAGTATGCTTTATTTTGCCTTTAAATGTTGAATGATGCTAATCAGTATTCAGATTAACGGTCTTCAGGTAAATTGATATTCATTTCAAGCATTTCTAAGTTTGCTTCAGAGCGAACTTGCATTTGAATGTGCTGTTCGTCCACACCGCGAACATAACGATTGACTACTTGCATGATCTCTAATTTCATTTGGTCAATTTTGTCTTGACTTAAGCGACGTCCAAGCCCCTGCTCAGAAGCAACAATAACTTTTAAACGGTCTTTTGCAGTTTGAGCACTGGTTTGACGATCATCATTACCAAAAAGTTTACCCCAAAATCCTGCCATAATTATGCTCCAAATAAACGTGCCAACCAGCCCTTAGGTTTGACTGTGATATGGCGGTATGGTCTCTCTTCCCCAAGAAAACGTGCAATTAGATCATCGTATGCTTGGCCAGCTTGTGCTTCTTTATACAAGATCACAGGTTTTCCTTCATTAGATGCTTGTAAAACGCTACTACATTCAGGAATAACACCAAGTGTTGGAATACGTAAAATGTCTTTAGAAATGTCATCAATGGTGAGCATTTCTTGACGATCTGCACGTTCAGGGTTGAAACGAGTAATACATAAATGCTTACGTATACGACCTTCATTTTGTTCAATTTTTTTTGTTTTGCTGTCAAGCATACCAATAATTCTGTCCGAATCTCGAACGGATGAAATTTCTGGGTTGGTGACAATAATCGCTTCATCTGCATAGTACATGGCTAAAATAGCACCACGTTCAATCCCTGCAGGTGAGTCACACACAATATAGTCAAACTCTTGTGAAAGCTCTTCCATCACACGAGCAACCCCTTCGTCTGTGAGTGCATCTTTATCTCGTGTTTGTGATGCAGGTAACGTATATAAGTTCTCAATCTCTTTATCTCGAATGAGTGCTTGTTGTAAACGTGCTTCATTATGAATGACATTTACAAAGTCATAAACGACTCTACGCTCACAACCCATAATCAGGTCTAAGTTACGCAATCCTACATCAAAATCGACAACGACTGTTTTGTGGCCACGCAAGGCTAA
This sequence comes from Acinetobacter rathckeae, assembly GCF_015627125.1. Lineage (GTDB taxonomy): Bacteria > Pseudomonadota > Gammaproteobacteria > Pseudomonadales > Moraxellaceae > Acinetobacter > Acinetobacter rathckeae. The sequence goes on from NZ_VTDO01000006.1 coordinate 10,308, forward strand.
ACCTGTTGCAAAAGATGCACTTGTTGTAGTTTTACCCACGCCACCTTTGCCTGATGTTACGACAACAATTTTGGCCACCGAATCCACTCCTATTTTAGTCATTTGTGTGCAAATATTTTTTAGTTTAACCCATGTTTATACATTAGATTTCTAATGCTTCAAATACAAGCTTTTGCTGCTCATTTAAGTAAATATGTGTTGCTTTTTTTTGTACATGTGGCGGAATGTCTTCTGAAATGCAGTATGTTCCTGCAATGGAGATCAGCTCTGCATTTAACGCTTGGCAAAAAATGCGTGCTTTGGTATCACCACTTGCACCTGCAATGACTCGACCTCTCGCACCGCCATAGATATAGATATTACCACTAGAAATAACTTCAGAGCCACTATTCATGCTGGCGTTTAAAATGACATCGCCGTGGTCTTGTACCAAACATTGGCCTGTACGTAACATTTCATTGTGGTAACAGGTCGTATAGGCAACGGTTTTTGGGACTTGGGCAACTGGTTTTTCAGGGTCTATGTTGCTTGTATCTATTGTAATGTGTTGTTCTTCAGTGGGCTTGATACGTTGTAGTGGGCGGTCAGATGGTAAAACAGGAAACTGAATACTTCTTGCTTGAGCACCCAGTAGGCCATCAATCACCGCCATGGGTTGTAGGTTTAAACTGACTAAAAGTTGAATCAGGGAAATAAGTTCTTGCTCTACAGTACTATCAATAATGACCACAGCACCATGTGATGCTGTGTCATCGAGTATTTTTGTGAGTTGCTGGCGTATAATATTTTCGTCATTGGTGTCGAAGGTTAGCCTTGAGAAGTTAACCATTCTGCCAGTAACACGGATGTCGGCCATAATATTTCCTTAAATTGGCTTAAAGCGAGGGAAAACGAAGCCAAAAATACATATCATATGTTTAAATAAAATGTTTTTTATACAATGCATTATGTATTTTTATTTTCTGTTGCTTTTAAAACCTGTTGCCATTGTTTCACTTTCACTTGCTTCTGTATAGATTCTAAACTTTCATAGACAATAGATTCAACTAACTTTTCTAAGGATTGGTTATTTATGTTGATGTTGCTCACTTTATTTGCAATTTCTGTGTACAGCATATTTGGTTGTTCTACAGAACCAGTAGTGAGTGTTGTCAAAATGCTATCGGTGAGATTCTCAGCAAGGCGTTTACCAATATGTTGTACTTGATCTTCAATTTTTCCACCAATAATGGGGAATAAACGTAAGAGTTGATGTACCTCGGAAGTGTTTGAAATGGCTTGTTGCACCATTTTTCCCATCTGTTGACGAATGTCATATCTGTGTTTTTGTAGATTTGTAGCAAGGTTTTCTTGTAAAACTTCAGCAATGGTTTGTGCAAAGAGGTCTTTATGGTGCTCAACCAATTTGTGAATCGTTTTCTTATGTGTACTGCTATGATCTAATTCATTTTTTACACCATCAAGTACGTTAATGACTACACGGTCAGAAATTTCCTCAATCACGACATTGTAGTAAAATTGTATGCTGTCATACCATGAACTTGGAATAACTTTATAACCGAGCTGATATAGTCGGTAAATAATTAAACCCGCCCGTAGTAGGCGTAAAAAACGCAGTTGTGGGAAAATCGCAAGTACTTCGTACCAATGCACAAATGGAAAGAAAAACCATTTGGTATAATGCTTACGAGCAATTGCAATCCCCCAACGTATCAGTAGTTCTACGATTAAAAAACAGATAAACCAGCTTTCTGTGAGTTCTACCCAAGGGTGTAGGGTTTGTTGATAAGCATTAATGATTTCGCTATGCTGAATGAGACTAAAAAACCACTGAGAAAAATGACTCATTAAAATTGCATTGCCGATCAAACACAGCAAATTCACAAAAATAATGACCATCATAAATATGTCATAACCTAGATATACTTTCCAAACCCAAGAATCTTTATTGATGTGATGGAATTTATTGCGAGTAAGTTTTGACATATTTAAATCTATACTAAGGCGTAGTGTTACAGTGATATTGGGTTTTGATTTCATCAATTAAGGCATCTTTTTCATGCCAAATTTGACTGAGCCATTGATAAAACTGGGCACGAAATTGACGGTCTTCCTCATAGTTGCCATCGAAGATCCACTGCTGAATTTCAATTTTACGTAAATGCACCACAATACGAGGCACTTCACCCAACCAGAACCCGCTATAGTCAGGTACACCGTCGGGATAGACAATGGTCATATCCACCAAACTATCAACTTTTTCACCTAAAATATTAATCGCAAGGGCTAGTCCACCTGCCTTAGGTTTAAGTAAATGTTTATACGGAGACTTTTGTTTTGTATGTTTTTCTGAGGTAAAGCGTGTACCTTCAATATAATTGAGTAATGTAAATGGTTGACTCAGTAGCTGTTCACAAGACTTGCGTGCTTCCATGATGTCACGGTGTTTAAGCTCAGGTTTTTTGGCAATTTGTGATTTAGTATGACGTTTCATCATTGGAAAGCCTAAAATTTTAAAAGCTTGACCAACAAATGGAATAAAAATTAGCTCCCATTTAGTAAAGAAACGAGTCAGTGGCATGCGTGGACGGCCAAAGTACTGATTGACCGTGGTATCTACCCAACTTTGGTGATTACAGGTCATAATATAACGACCATCTAGCTTAAGGTCTAAGTCAGGGTCAATACGTATGTCCCACTGGGTTTCGGGTAGCACGTGGTCAATGAGCCAGTTGTTAATAGATAACCAATTATTAGCAATATTGACATTGGTTTCATCGGTTTTTGCTGAAGGTTTAATGAGTTTAGTTAAGCCTAAAGCTAAAATAGGACAACAATGAACCAAAGTATTTCCTGTGAAAACTGACCCAACGGTGAGGCCACGTGTCACTTTTTTTAATAAGCTGGGTTTTTTAGTGTGCGTTAGCATAGTTTGTCCTAAGAATAGCCTCTGTGTATCATAATCTGAATGACGTTTATTTCGTTAAAAAAAATCACAAAGTTGCTTAATATATGTGCTCTTATTGAAGTTTATTACCAAGTGATATAATGCTGTTACTGGTTTGTTAACAATACAGCCTGTTTTTAACAAAAAAGTTATGTTTCATTCCTGATAGCTGTCTCATAATCAAATTATATATTAATTAAAACTCAAGGAGACATGCAATGCGTGCATTAGTCGTTTCTACTGTTGTTGGGGCATTAGCACTTTCAGGTTGTCAGTCAATGAATACAGGTGCAACAGGTAGTGGTATTAGTCAATATGACAAAACAGCAATTGGTACACTCATTGGTGCAGCCGCAGGTTATGGTTTGTCACGAGGTAATGCCAATACATCAGCACAAAATAATCGTGCTGCAGCCATCGGTGCAATTTTAGGTGGTGCAGGTGGTTTGTATTTAGATAAAAAAGAACAGCGTTTGCGTGAGCAAATGGCAGGTACCGGTGTTGAAGTCAACCGTAACTCAGATGGCTCAGTTGGTCTTGTAATGCCTGGTAATATTACATTTGATACCAATCAATCAACCATTAAACCAAACTTTTATACTACTTTAAATAAAGTGGCTCAAACTTTAACAGAAGACAATAAAAGTGCGATTTTAGTGACAGGCTACACTGATAATACAGGTAACGATTCAATTAATATTCCATTGTCGCAAGCACGTGCTCAAGCCGTTGCAAGCTACTTAGCAGGCCAAGGCGTGTCACGTAGTAAAATTAATGCACAAGGTAATGGCTCTGCAAATCCAATTGCATCAAATGCAACACCTGCGGGTCGTGAACAAAACCGCCGTGTAGAAATTAGCATTTATGCAACTCAGTAAGTGCTGTATTCGCTACTAAATAAAGTAAATTGTTAAAAAAGCCCCGATCATGTATCGGGGCTTTTTCTTTAGGAAATGCTTATAGATAAAGATTAAATACAAAATGTTTTGAATGAAAATAAAACAAGTAATGTAAAAATGACTGATGGGTCACAGATTAAGATGTAAAATAAATGGTAAATACTATTGATTATGATTATCATTTATATAATTTGCATTCGATGATACATATAAAATATATGTAAACCGCCTTATTTCGTCATCGAAACTTCCATTGTTCGAGTTGAGTCGTATTTATGCGTGAATCTTTAAATCCCAATTCTTCTGTAAAACACATAAAACCAAGCCATTTGGCCATTTGTTTAGCAACCCTGATGGGGGCAAGCACATCTGTTTTTGCAACAACAAGTAATACAGAGTCTACGGCTTTGCCAGTGATTACAGTATATGCGGAACAAAATAATAAAGTACCTGAATCAGTAGTAACGATTGACCGTACTAACTTAGACCGTACTGGTGCAACAGACATGGCGAGCGTAGTGAAGTACCTACCACTCGTGAATGCACCAAAAGCAGTGAATGGTGGAGGAAATGCGTGGGATGGTTCAGGTACGACTGGATACAATATTCGTGGTGTTGATGCCAACCGTGTTGGCTTAGATGTTGATGGTGTTGAGCTTGCAAGTGCAACACCTGAACCAGATGGTGCAAAAGGCAATAGCTATAGCTCAGGCCGTGATTTTATCGACCCAGAAATGTTCAGTAGTATTTCTGTGGTGTCTGGTACAACCAATCCAAGTTCAGAAGGGATCGGTGGCCGCGTTACCTTTAAAACCAAATCACCAGAAGATTATTTGAAAAATGGTAAACAAGTTGCAGGTACGCTAAAGAGTGGTTTTAGTTCTGCAGACAGTGCATGGTTTACTTCTGCTACAGGAGCTGTGGGTAATGATGTTGTTCAAGGTCTTGTTGCATATTCACATCGTGATGGGCATGCAACTGAAAGTAATGGAACATTGTCTACCAACCCATCAGATTGGACTTCAGATGCAATCTTAGCAAAATTACTTTGGAATATTACGGAAAACCAAAAAATTGGTTTTACCTTTGACTATTACAAAAAGAATGCTAAGAACGTTATCAGTGCAGATTTACTGAGTAGTTTGTATCCACAAGGTGCGACCCAGACTATAAACGGTGAGCGTAATCGCTACGCTTTAGATTATCGTTTTACACCTGAAAGTTTTGTGTTGTTTGATCGTTTAGATGCCAATGCATATTATCAAGCAACAAAAAATAATAACCGTACGTATGCATATTATTCGACAGGAAAAGGCTACCGTACAATTTATAATAACTATACAGAAGACAATTACGGTCTGTCAGTAAATGCATTAAAGCAATTGAATAACCATAAAATTACTTATGGTTTAACTGCAAATCAAATGAATAGTGATCGCCCTTGGCAGCAGTACAACCCTGATGGTTCAGTAACTGTACAAAATCGTATGGTAAAATCTGAAACTAGTAAATATTCACTGTATGTATCTGATGCAATGACATGGGATATTGCAGGTCAACCATTTACAGTGACACCAGGATTACGTTACCAATTTGAACGTTTTAACCCCAAAAATGCTTCGCAAGTTTTAAGCTCGACTGCAAAACGTGATCAAGTGGAAAAATCGAGCAATGATTACTATGCACCAAGTCTTGCTTTGGATTACCAAATTGCTTCGGGTTACTACACCTATGCGAAATACAACCGTGGTGCACGTATTGCAACAGCGGCTGAAATGTCTGGAACATATGATCCAGGTCGTGGCTACTCAATTGTTGGTAATAGTGACTTAAAGAAAGAAACCAGTGATGCATTTGAGCTCGGTTTAAAAACCACACCTGTAGATGGTATTCACTTTGATGTGACTGGTTTCTACACCAAATATAAAAACTTTATTGACTATAAAACCTTAAGTACAGCTCTAACAGGTGATTCAACGACTTATCAGCTACAAAATGTCGCTAATGTAAATATTTGGGGTGGGGAAGTTTCATTCCGTGCAGATATTGGAAAATTTGTTGAACAGGCTGATGGTGTTAGCCTTGCACTTGTTGCAGGAACGACCAAAGGTGTGTCTAAAAATACCAGTGGCGTAAAAGGTGGCGTCAACTCGGTACAACCTGAAAAAGCAAGCTTAACTTTTGCGTATGACGATCCAGCGCAAAAATATGGTTTAGGCTTTACCACAACAGCAGTTGCTTCTAAAAAAGCAACTAAAGATAGTAGTGTTATAACTTCGACGGGGAGTTATAAGAATGTACCTGGCTATGTGGTACATGACTTGACTGCATATTGGAATGCAAACAAGTATATGACTTTTAACGTTGCATTAAACAATATCTTTGATGAAAAGTATTGGGATTATGCAACTGTTGCAACACTTACAAATGCCAGCGCAATTGATCGTGCAACATTACCAGGTCGTAATGTTGTAGCTAGCATTGAATTTAAATTTTAATTGAAACAAAAAAGAGGCTATACAGTATTTCGATGCTGTATTGTCTCTTTTTTTATAGGTGAATTATGAAAAAGAGCATACTTACTTTAGCTCTATTTACTACGGTATCTACAACTTTTGCAGCAACACAAGACACGACACCATCAGTATTTACTGCGGGTATTAATGAGTCAGCGACCGCAACACAAAGCCGTTGGGTAAAAGAGTTTTCGGGTGATAAAGAAGCCACTTCAATTGCTAAAAAGCAATTTGTTGAAAAATTCGTGGCTCAATATCAAGCACTTTTCCAACAGTATAAAAAAGTGAATCAAGCACAGTTTGTTGCTTTTGAAGAGCAACAACTGAATGACACAATCCAAGCTCATAGAGATGCATCAGTTAAGCAAGCTCATGTAAGATTTGGTGTATTGAATAAGAATAAAGACGATAAAATTTCACTCAAAGAGTTTCAAGATGTGGGTGTAAGATCATTTGAAAATTTTGACAAAAACCAAGATGGCATTGTAAATGCTGAAGATGCAAAACTTGAAACTAAAAAATCAACGATGCATGGCGGTGCAATGTTTAAAATGGCCGTATCTATTCCTGTTGCGACAGATGTAAATAGTTTTATTGAGCAACATGGCCAAGGTAAAGATTATGTTACGTTGGCACAATTTCTAACTGAGCGTGAAAAACAGTTTGTAGACACAGACACCAATCATGATTGGGGGCTTTCAGAAGACGAATATGTAACAGAGTTTACACAGCGTTATGATGAAAATGCATCACAGGCGAAAGCACGTTTAAACGTATTTTATAATGATCGCTTTACAGCAATTGCCCATGGCAAGTTGGAAATTAGCCAAAAAGACGTAAAGCACTTTGCAGAAAGCCTTTTTAAGTACTGGGACAAGAACAAGAATGGTAAAATTGAGCTAGGTGAATAAGCTTATATTTTTATTCTGAGTAGTTTGCTTGTTTGCTAACCATTTACAAGACTAAAGTGGTTGACGTTAGTGGTATTAGTATAGATAATGCATGCACAAAATGGCTATGTAGCTCAGTTGGTTAGAGCACAGCACTCATAATGCTGGGGTCACAGGTTCGAGTCCCGTCATAGCCACCATATTTGTATAACTATACTGCGTACTATAAACAAAACAGCTTGTTTAATGGTACCAATCAAAAAACCAACGCCATTTGCGTTGGTTTTTTATTTGCCTAAATTTTTATCTTGTATATAAATATAAAAGTAAAGTATTTGAGAGTGGCTATAAATTTATAGAATTGCTTTGTGGTTTCGATATTTTAATGTGCTATGAAAAATCACATGGTTTCGCTATAGATACTATGCAAGAGTATTTACTCTTTATATATGCATTCAGGCCAGATATAGCACAGGCTATGCGTTTTTAGGTGTTGTTTGTATATATTTAAAATTAATTCTTATGTGTGATTAAGGATACATAAAAAAAGCACTTTAAAACCAATATGGCTTTAAAATGCTGTATTTGCTTCTGGCTTAACTTAGACTGTTATTGCCGTCAAAGCTTACATTTTTGCTTGCGTTTTTGTTGCTGTGTTAGATACCGCTTTACCTGCTTTAGAAACATCTTGTCCAAAACCATGGAAAGTATTACAGCCTGCTAACATCACTGCTGCTGCAATTGATGCAAGAATTACTTTTTTCATTTTCTTCTCCAAACGGTTGATTTTTTATTGCTGTAATAAAATCATAATCAATCTTTCATGCATTGAATATTGTCTTTTATGGTTAAAATGTATTCAGTTTGTATGTAGTGTATGCAATATGTTTTCTATGCTTTGGCTTATTTTGTAAGGGGCTTGAATGCGTGGCAGTCGGTACATATAGAACAGGGTTTGTTCGACATTACAATATAGCCCATCATGCCACCACCCAGATGATAGTGCAGGAGAGACGTTTGCTGTAATCCATTCATGTCGTGTGAGGCGATATAAGCCATTTAATGGAGAATTACCCCAATAACCTATTCTGCGTGTGGTATTTATCCAGTCTGGCATGTGTGATATGGCTTGATCAATAGGGTAATACAGTTGTCCTTTTAACACGGCATACTTTTGCTGAATTGATTGTCCAGATGCTGTATTAAACTGAAATTGATTTTGAGTAAAGTGGTTTAGTTTCTTTGCCAAAGTATCATTTCTATTCAGCCCGTACCACTGCTCTAGCTTGGCATGAGACTCTGCCAAGTAGTACTTAATGGCAACTTCCCAATGCTCAATTTGCCCAGTGGAGTGATTAAAAATGACAAAGTCTAGCTCTCCGAGCGTATGTTTACCTTCTATTTGCTGAATACTATGTCCAATGAGCTGAAATGTATGGTATTTCTCATCACGTAGCCAAAAGAGTAAAAACATTTCAAAACGCAAACCTAAGCGAGTACTTTTGAGTTGTGCTATAAATGACAGTAAATCTGTTGGGTCGTGATCAAGTTCATTTAATCGTGCTTGATACTGAAAAAATTGTGTTTGCCAGAATACGTGGTCATGTAACTGAAAAGAATGTTTAATGCGTAATGTAGATGGAATACAACTAATAATATTAGGGCTGGAAATACAAAAAGCCAATTGCCTAACACAAGGGTTTTTATACTGTTGCCAAGGTTCAAAAAAAGACATAAATCAGTTAAACCTCAGCGACAATAAAAGAACTTACCTATAATATACCCTAGACACAGCTGATCAGGTTCTAATATGAAAACAGTATTTTGGCGGACGCTCGTTATTCTTTTTATTATACTTGCGATCATTGGTGCAATTTTACCAGGTATGCCAACCACTGTATTTTTAATTCTGGCGGCGTGGGCATCATCAAAAGGTTGGCCACAAATGGATGCATGGTTATTAAACCATCCTAAATATGGGCCTACCCTAAAAAATTGGCGAGAAAATGGAACGGTACCTCGCAAAGCCAAGTGGCTGGCTTCTATTATGATGCTAATCAGCGGTATTGCTATGTTGTTTACGAATGCACCCTTACTTGTAAAAATCTTTACTAATAGCATTATGTTGATCGTCGCAGTTTGGTTATGGCTACGCCCCGAAACAAAAAAACAAGTCAGTCTTGCTTCTAAAACACTAAACGATGCAGATATTTTAATTGATCTGACAAAGCAAATTCTTTACCTCAAAAAAAATAGGAAACAATACTTTATCTCTTCAGGTAAGAATGGGATTGGTGAAGCTGAAAATAGTGGTAAAACCCCAACGGGATGGCACTGTATTGCACAAAAAATTGGTGATGATGCGGTAGTAAATAGTGTATTTGTTGGAAGAGTTGCTACTGGTGAAGTATATAGCGAGCACTTAGATGCTAACCAGCCAAACCGAGATTGGATTTTGACACGCATCTTATGGCTCAAAGGACTAGAGCAGGGGGTAAACTTAGGTGAGGGCGTAGATACTTTTTCACGTTATATCTATATACATGGTACGCCTGAAAAAAACTTAATGGGCCAGCCTTTGTCGCATGGCTGTATACGCATGCATAATAGCGCTTTGATTGAAGTATTTGATGCAGTTGATGAAAATGCTTTGGTATATTTGTCTAAAGATGCTCTAGATTTAGCCAATTTAAGCTAAAAAAACAGAGAAGCACTTATTTTTTAATCATTTAAACTTAAAAATAGAGAAACATGCTGAAAAGCGTTTGACACTTGGTATAGATTCTCTATAATGCACCACACAAACGATAAAGACGTTTTAGAGGGTGCTTAGCTCAGTTGGTAGAGCGTCTGCCTTACAAGCAGAATGTCGGCGGTTCGATCCCGTCAGCACCCACCAAATATCTTCATTGTCTTAAGTGAAATGCAGCGGTAGTTCAGTTGGTTAGAATATCGGCCTGTCACGCCGAGGGTCGCGGGTTCGAGTCCCGTCCGCTGCGCCATTTCAAGGCACTCGTTTTAATAAGTTTTAAAGTTGCAGCGGTAGTTCAGTTGGTTAGAATATCGGCCTGTCACGCCGAGGGTCGCGGGTTCGAGTCCCGTCCGCTGCGCCATTTTAAGACTTACACTTTTAAATCTTACGATTTAAAGGGCGCTTAGCTCAGTTGGTAGAGCGTCTGCCTTACAAGCAGAATGTCGGCGGTTCGATCCCGTCAGCGCCCACCATATATTATACTGTCAGTAAGTCGACATTATAGTAGTAATGCAGCGGTAGTTCAGTTGGTTAGAATATCGGCCTGTCACGCCGAGGGTCGCGGGTTCGAGTCCCGTCCGCTGCGCCATTTTAAGACTTACACTTTTAAATCTTACGATTTAAAGGGCGCTTAGCTCAGTTGGTAGAGCGTCTGCCTTACAAGCAGAATGTCGGCGGTTCGATCCCGTCAGCGCCCACCACATATTATACTGTCAGTAAGTCGATATTATAATAGTAATGCAGCGGTAGTTCAGTTGGTTAGAATATCGGCCTGTCACGCCGAGGGTCGCGGGTTCGAGTCCCGTCCGCTGCGCCATTTTAAGACTTACACTTTTAAATCTTACGATTTAAAGGGCGCTTAGCTCAGTTGGTAGAGCGTCTGCCTTACAAGCAGAATGTCGGCGGTTCGATCCCGTCAGCGCCCACCAAACTTCTATAAGAATATTTATCCCGCTTTCCTATATAAACTTCATCATAACTCTGTTCTAGTTTGATTACATCTTGATCAGACCTAAGAATTTTTTATTTTCATAATATTTCTTTAAAACCCTCTGTACGTCATTAACCTCATTTAAATGTTCGAATATAATGTAGCGATCCTTTCTTATTATTGTATGTCGAGGGTATATGCGATAGCAAAATGCGTTTAAGTGACTTTTTTGTGAAATTTTTATGTATGGATTGTTTTAAAATAGATTAAAATAAATGATAATAATTCTTATTTAATTGTTGTGTTGATTTTAGCTATATGGATCAATCTTCCTCTCTCGCTTCAGAGCATCAAATGATTCATGATTGGTATTTAGAACATCATGATTGGTTACAACAATGGCTGAGTTTTCGTATTACCGATTCATTTAATGCACCAGATATTGTGCAAGATACGTTTGTAAAGCTTTTACAAACCCGCCAAAAGCTGTTTGGTATTCAAGAGCCTAAAGCATATTTGACGAATATTGCTAAAAATATTGTTATTGATAAGCACAGACGCTATGTGCTCGAAAAAACTTATCTGGAAGCACTTGCAATACAACAATTTGAGCAAGAATCTATACTTGCACACAATGATTTAGAAAAAGTAGTGGAAATTTTAGATTTTATTACCCTGTCTTTAAGCCATAGTACTGCAATTGCTCGTAAAGCTTTTTTAATGTATTACTTTGAAGGCTATAACCAATCTGAAGTTGCCGTAGCAATAGGTAAGTCTCTAAGAACAACACAAAGCTATTTAGCCGATTGTTTAAGTGCATGCTTTGAAGCAAAACAGCGCTTATGTGTATATGAATATGATTGATCCTAATTTGCAATCAATTCAAAAAGAAATTTCATTATGGATTATTCGCTTAAACCATGAAGACCCAATTGAACGTAAACAAGCAAAAGTTGAGTTTGAAACATGGTTGTTACAACATCCAGAATATTATGAGCAGTTAGAGAAAGTTGGTGATTTTTCCAATGAGCTTAGACAATTGCGAAAAACTCATCAAATGAATAGCCAAGTGATTCAAATGTCTTTTGAGAGTCGCCAGAAAAAACATCAGCAATTTCAAAAAATGCTTAGACGAAGCTTATTGGGTATAGGGTGTTTATGTATTGTAAGTGGATTATTATATGGTTATCTTCCTTACAATTACTATAGTGCAGACTATAAAACAACTACAGGTGAAGTTAAAAATATAACACTCTCGGATGGCTCTAAAGTTATATTAGCTGCAAAATCTGCAATTAAACTCAATTACACAGCAACGATTAGGCAGATTGAATTGATTCAAGGTGATATTTATGTGGATGTTGCAAGAGATAAAAATAGACCTCTAGTTATTGCAACCAAACAAGCACAGTATACTGCGCTAGGCACACGCTTTATTGTGGATCAATACCAAAAAACGAGTCAAATTAGTATGTTGCACTCTAGTGTTCATGTATGCTCTTTGCATACAGCTCAAAGCCAGACAGTACAAGCTGGTCAGAAAATGATAGTCAGTGATACAGGTTTGACAAATATACAAGATATACCTGTTCAAATGACAGACTTTGCATGGCAACACCAACAGATTTTAGCCGATAATTTGGCATTACCTGATTTATTAACGCGTTTAAATTATCAATTTGGTACACATTTTATTTATCAGACTTCATCACTTGAACCGATTAAGGTCAATGGAATCATCAACATTCAGCAAGATGTGAGCCAAATTTTGGCGTTGATTCACGTAAAAAATCCTCAACTTCAGATTCATCAAATTAGCCCCAATCTTTTTATACTGCGTTTAAACAAATAAATAAAAAAAACTGCGTCTTTTTTTGTTGCTGTACGTCAATAAAGATAAGAACCTCTTTTGTTTTTATTATCAAAGTTAATGATTATCATTTAAATGGCTATTATCTTATGCAAAACTCATCTCGACAGTATCCACTACAAAAAATAGCTTTTGCTGTGTCTTTAGCGATTTCGATCAGTTGTATTTCAACAGTTGTTCAAGCACAAACAACGTCGAATACGGCACTGTATTTTACTGTAGATACAGGTAGGCTAACCCAAGCACTCAATACAGTAGCAATGCAGGCGAATGTTTCTTTATTATTCGATGCAAATCAAACGAATGATTATCAAGTGGATGCTTTACATGGCAATTATACGGTTGAGCAAGCATTCTTGATACTGACGCGTAAAACACCTTTTCAGATTGTGAAAAAATCATCTGGATATGTTTTGGTGAATAATAGTGAATTTGATAAAAAGGTGGCTACACCATTACAAAAGCCTGATCCTAATGTAATGCAACAGAGTCTTGCATCATCGATCATATCTGACCAAAATCAAATGTACCAAATGCCAACCATTTATGTACAAGTAGGAAAGGTAGACGTCGCTCAGTTTGGTCAAAGTCGCTTAAATCAAACGATGATTAATCGCTATCAAGCCAATAATGTCGCTCAATTATTGGATACAATGCCTGGTGTTGCAACTGCTGGTTCACCTCGTCCAGGTGGACAGACGATTAATATTTTAGGTAAAGGTGGTGTGGCAGATGTACCAGTAACGGTCGATGGTGCATTAAAAACTTTTGATAAATATCGTCAAGGCTCGGTATTTATTGAGCCTGAAGTTTTAAAGATGGTCACGGTGGACAAGGGCCCACATAACGTTGAAGTGGGCAATGGCGGATTTGGTGGAAAGGTCACTTTGGAAACCAAAGATGCACAAGATTTATTAGAAAATGATCGTAATATAGGTGCATTCGTCAAATATTCTCGTTTCAGTAATAATCAGCAAAATACGTATACTGGGGCAGTATACGGTAAAAGTAGTCATAATTTAGTAGATGGTTTATTGTACTTTACACAGCGTGATAGTGGTAATGTTAAGCGTCCGGATGGTACAGCATTTCTATATTCAGCCCAAACACAAGATACCTATTTGGCAAAGTTTAATATACACCTGACAGATGAGCAGAAAATCTCATTAAATGCCATGCAAAGTAGTCATAGCGGTTGGGAGCCTTTTGCTGCTATGCGTGATCAAGATGCAACACCGACAGCTAAAGATATTGCATTGTATGGCTATGATGAGGCATGGAAGCGACGTTTGGTTTTTCGTGATCAAAAGGACAGTAGCTATTCTGTAGGGTATGAACTTAAGCCAATAGATAACCCCTATATTCATTTTAGTGCGAAAGCTACATATTCACAGACTCAGCAACATGATCAGCGCTTACCCAGTGTTTCATTTTCAGCATCAAATTTAGGTGATGAAAGTTGGGTGAAATACCAAAATTCATCAATAAAATTGATGAATACTGCAAAGATAGAAACAGACGATGGCATACATACTGTTAAAACGGGTATCCAATATCAAAATATGAAACAAAACGCATTGATGCTGGTTCGTTCATATTTAAATAATCCAGAGTTTAATTATGGTTTGTATCAACCTAATTATATGCCTGCTGGTGATCAGCAAATGTATAGTGCTTTTATTGAAGATCAGTACCAAATAGCTTCAATTACTCTTGCACCATCTTTACGTTATGATGATATTACCAATCAAGGGTATGGCAATATAGCACCACGTTATAGCAATATTTCTGTGGGTCAGAATTATACGCCAAAAACTTACACGGGCTGGACACCACGTTTGGCTTTGGCATGGAAACAGGCCGAGTATTTAACATGGTTTGCAAATGTGAGTAAAACATGGCGGGCACCACGTGTAGATGAGCAGTATTATACAGATGGGCCAAGTTCTACAGTACCTGCAACAAGCTTATATTTAAAACCTGAACGTATGTTGGCTTTACGTTTTGGTAATGAAGCGAATTTTGATGATGTATTTACCAAGAATGATCATCTACAACTGCGTTTAACCTATTATCACAACCGTGGTTCAGATGAGATTTTCCGTAATCGTTCTGTATTTTGTAAAGCACAAGCTGATTTGATTGCCAGTGGTAAAAGTACTAACTCCAGTGTGTGTAATGGTGATTATAATCGTGGATTTTATCGAAATATTACGGATTACACCATCAAGTCATATGAAGCAGAGTTGTTCTATAATCAGCCAAACTTCTTTGCAGGTTTAACTTATTCATACATACGAGGCCAACGAGATAATTCACCAGTTAACCCATGGTTTAATCAAAGAACATGGATCGAAGAAACACCACCGAGAAAAGCAACTGCAACAATGGGGTTAGTACTTCCTGAACATCAATTCACCATAGGTTGGAGAGGTGTATTTGTAGATGCACAGAAGCGTAGTATTTTAAATACAGATAACTCAATTGGTGCATCAGGCTTTTCTTTACCACGTACGAAAGGGTATGCTTTACATAGTATTTTTATGGACTGGCAGCTGTTTTCCAACAAAGGTCCGCAGCTCAATTTATCTATTGATAATTTATTTAACCGTGACTATAAAATATATTTAGGTGAATATATGACTGGTACGGGGCGAGATTTCAAATTGAGTATTTCTCAGAAATTTTAAATAAATAGGGTGAAAATAAGCGAACCTAAAGTTTAGTTAACTATATTAAATAGCTTGGGCATAGATCGCATCTATGTGTGGTTTTTGTCTTTGCTATTTAATAGTCATCAGACTCAGTTGTATGGTTGCATAAAGTAAAATGCAGGCAGAGAAGATAAAAATACTCATGAGCCCAAGGTGAGATAATACAAATGCACCCAATCCAGCACCAAAGGCAATGGCATAGTTTAATACGGCAGAGTTGAATGCAGCCATTGTTGTTGAGTGTTGTTTTGATGCAATAATCACCCATGTTTGTATGGTTGTGAATAATATTGATGCTGAAATTCCCCAAAAACATAGTAATAATGCACAACTATAAAATGAGATATGTGTACCTAAGGAGTATATAAAGAACATAGCGATTGAAAATATTGCCAAGAATATGAGTGTTAGTTGCTTTATATAGCGACTCATAAAATACATTGTAAGTATATTTCCTATAAGTCCTGATAAACCAAAAAGTAGTAAAAGCACTGTTAAATGGCGTTGAGAAAAAAAGTCAAGTGAACGGATATATGGCTCAATATAGGTGTAGGCACAAAATTGTGCTGTAGCAAGCATTGCTGTGATGCTGATAAGTAGCCATGTAAATTTTTGTGTATTGGGTGCTGATGATGGTGTTGAAAAATGAATTTCTTTATGATGTCTATGTGGTAAGAAAATAAAAATACAGACCATGCAACATATAATAAGTATGCTCACTAAGAAGAATGCAGATCCCCAACTGAACTGTTGACCGATGTAGTTGAGGATAGGGATACCTATGATGGTGGCTAAAGGAATACTGCTAAAGATGATGGAGGAGGTGAGTGTGCGATGTTTCTCACTCACAATTTTCATCGCATAGTCTGTAACAAGTGCCCAAAAGATACCATGACTCATGGCACATAATGCACGGTATATAAAAAAATCAATACTGTTTTTTGAGTATATGGTAAATGTGTTTGAAATCAGTAGCAGGGTAAATGTATAAAAAATTAATGGTTTACGCTCAAATGTTTTAAATAAAAATGGTGTTAATAGGCCGCATGTTGCCCCAATAATGGCATATACAGAAACGGTATGGCCTATGGTTGTTGTAGGTACATGCAATTGCTGTGCAATATTACTCAGTAAACTAATGGGTGAAAACTCAATGAGAATCATGGTAAATGCACATAAGCTTAGTGTGAGCACAGCACAGCGTTGTTGAAGGTGCATCGGTAATGGCCTTAGATTTTTATATAGGTAGGTGCGGTACTCAGGCTAGGGTATTAGACTATTCAGAGAGTTTTTTGAGTAAGTATAATAACGCGAGTTGTTCAGCAGGATTCAAAATCTCTAAAGTCTTGCTAGAAATCAGTTGAGCCTTTTCTGTAGCCTCAGCCAGCGTTATTTTCCCTAATTCGGTGATGTGGATTTTTACTTTGCGTTTGTCAATGGCATCTTGGCTTTGTAGAAGTAATTCACGTTTAATGAGTCGTTCGACAATACCTCGAATGGTAGCCTGATCAATTGCCGTACTTTCAACGAGTTCTTTTTGCGAGCAGTGCCCAAGCAAGTTGACGGTATATAATACAGTGAACTGTACAGAAGTTAATTGTGGTGAGCCAATGTTTTGCTGAAAAATTGCGAGGTGTCTTTGGTAGGCCTTACGAAGCAGATACCCTACTTGTTGATCGAGTACATATGTGTTTTGATTCAAAAGTTAAGTTTCCTAGTCATTGGGACGATTCTAAGTTTTGTAAATGCCCATTTAATCTGAGTTTTAAACAGAAGTAGAAAAAGTCCTAAAGTGGATTGTGTCTCGGTTGTATTTATGAGTACGATTCTATTATATCAGCCTAGAGGTGTATGCTGTATACAGCTTAAGTGGTGTTGATAGACATCTATGTCGTATGTTTAAGCGATGATCATTTTGTCAGAGATTGATGAATAAGGCTATAGATATTTTGGTGTGCGGTATGGCTGTATAGATTTGAAAAATGTGGAAATTTTGAAAAGATTTTTTGAGTGTTTTGATATTTAGAAGTGATGTTAATTTTGATGAGGAAGGCTATTCCAGTTTATATGATTCACGATATAAACTGGAATTTGGGTAGCTTAATTATTGGTAATTAGCAACACCTAAGTGATCGCGTAAATGTGAACCTATGTAGTCCTCACGGAACAAGCCACGGCGTTGTAGCTCTGGTATCACTAAACGGACAAACTTTTCAACACCTGTTGGAAAATAGGGCGGAGACACTAAGAAACCATCACATGCACCGCTCTCAAACCATTCTTGCATAATATCTGCAATCGTTGTTGGTGAGCCGACAATAACGGGTTGACCTGTAGACTCTGCAAAGTGGCGTGCAGTTTCTAAAATGGATTTATTTTCTTTACTGGCATATTCAGCCATGAGATTTTGCATGGTTGTACCAGCATTGGTTTTTGGCATTTCTGGCAATGGGCCATTTAAATCATAATCACGTACGTCGAGTCCACCAGAGTTTTGCATCATCCAGCCAATGGCTAAATCTTCAGGAATGAGTTCTTTCATACGAGCATGTAGTGCTTGAGCCTCTTCGTCGGTTTCTGCAACAATTGGCATAATTCCTGGTAATATTTTAATGTGATCTGGATTTCTACCAAATCCTTCTGTTCTATTACGTACGTCATCTCGAAAATTTTTGCATGCGGCTGGGGTGGGCTGATGTGTGAAGATGGCATCTGCTGTTCGAGCTGCTAAAGTTCGACCGATAATCGAAGAGCCTGCTTGGAAAATTGCAGGTCGAACTTGGGGGCTACGATCCATTGTGAGTGGGCCACGCACTTTAAAATATTTCCCTTCATGGTTTAAAAAGTTCATCTTACTAACATCGAAATAAACGCCTTTTTCTTTATCTCGAGTTAATGAGCCTTTTTCCCAACCTTCCCATAGCCCAGAGACAACATCAAAAAACTCTCCTGCGCGTTCATAGCGATCACCATGATCCATATGTACGTCCATACCAAAGTTTTGTGCTTCATTTTCATTAAATGAGGTGACTAAGTTCCAGCCTGCACGGCCATTACTAATAAAATCGAGTGAGGAAAAACGACGAGCAATATTGTATGGCTCATTGAATGTAGTTGTTGCGGTGGCAACGAGTCCGAGGTGTGTTGTTTCTCGTGCTAAAGCAGGTAGTAACATAGATGGGTCAAAGTGAATTGCACGTGGTGAAGCACCGCCATAGGTATCGCCTTTCATAATATTATTACTGCGAGGAACGGCAGCTTGATCTTCAAAGAAAATCGCATCCATTTTTCCTTCTTCTGCAAGTTTGGCCGCATTGACATAGTGTTCAATGCCTAAATCAATTTCAGGAATGGCGTCGGGTAAGCGCCAAGCACCGAAATGGAAACCTGGAAATAAAAACATTGCTAGATTCATTTGCTTTTTAGACATGATGTGTATTCCTATTTATCAATAAGTTAGATTTTAATCAGTCGGTGTTGAACTTAGCTTAGTTCACAGAATTTACGGTTGTAATAGACAAGGGCCGGTTGGCTGATATTTCCATATTGAATGTCTTCGACTTTACAAAGCAAAATGTCATGTGTTTCAACGTTTTTAAACTCAACAACAGTACAATCGAAGCAAACGACAGCTTCTTGGAGAACGGGAGAACCTGTGGTTGAGGTTTGCCATTGGATATCATCGAAACGATGTTGCATGGTTTTTTTACTGCTAAATGTTTTACACAGTTCTAGGTTGTTTATTCCTAAAGTATTAATACACACCACGCCATTTGTCTTAACTGCTTGGTAAGCTGATGATTTTTTCTGTAAGCACACCAATAGCATGGCAGGATTATCGGTGAGACTACAAACGGCTGAAGCAGTGAATCCTGCTAAGCCACCTGCTCCATCTGTTGTGACGACATTGACCGCCGCACTGAGGTGAGCAACAGCATTTCTAAAGTCATCTTGGGTGATTAGGTCTTGAGTGATTACATTTAACATGGCTGTAAATCCTTTCATATGGCATGAGTTGGACTAAAGCATTTTAAAAAAAATGCTTTAATTTTGATCACTATTTACTTGTTTACAAGTTTTTTAGGGAAAGATAGAACAAGGAAGCAACTTAAGAATAGGCAGATTGCAAATACCCACAATGCACCTTCAGGTTTACCTGTCACATCAATTGCCCAGCCAACCAGTGTGTTGCTGACTAAGCCTGCAATATTGGCGACAGAACAGGCAAGTGCAAAGGCAACCGCCGCCGCTGTACCTGATAAAAATGTTGCTGGAATGCTAAAGAAGACAGGAAGTGCACCGAGTGTTGCAATGGCTGCGATAGAAAATAGAGTAATGATCATCATGACATTGCTACTAAAGAATGGAATGAGAAATAGTGCAATTGAGCCGAAAATGAAAGGGACAATCATGTGCCAGCGACGTTCGCGATATTTGTCTGAGCTACGCCCAATCAGTATCATTGCAATTAAACCAACAATACTTGGAATAGCAGTTAAGAAGCCAATTTCAACGGTACTTTTGACCCCGGCATTTTTAAGAAAAGTGGGTAACCAGAAGCCCATAGAATATGTACATAACAACATTGAAAAGTCGATTAGTCCTAGAGTGAAAATTTTGAGGTTAAAGAATCCATCTTTAAAGCTGGTTTTTTCACGGGCACTATCGTTGCCTTTTAGGTCATCATCTAGGTTATTTTGAACATCTGTTTTTTCAGTATTGCTTAACCATTTGGCTTGGTTTGGAGTATTTGGTAATGCCCAAAAGGTGAGAATACCTAAAACAACACTTGGGATCGCTTCTAAGAAAAATAACCATTGCCAACCATGTAGGCCATACACCTCGTCAAAATATGTCATGATCCAACCAGATAATGGACTACCAATAATGACGGCCAAAGGAAGCCCCATCATAAATAATGCAATGATTTTTCCACGGTAGTATGTTGGGAACCATAAGGTGAGATAATATAGGACGCCTGGTAAGAAACCAGCTTCAGCAGCACCGAGTAAAAAGCGAATAATATAAAACTGTGTGGTATTGGTGACAAACATGGTTAACCCAGAGAGTATGCCCCATGTGATCATGATTCGAGCAATCCAGATTTTTGCTCCGATTTTCTGAAGTACCACATTGCTCGGGACCTCAAAAATAATGTAGCCTACAAAAAATATACCTGCACCTAGACCAAATGCAGCTTCACTAAATTGTAAATCACTGAGCATTTGTAATTTTGCAATACCCACATTAATACGGTCTAAATAGGCTGCCAAATAGCAAAAACCTAAGAAGGGAATAAGCCTCCACATGATTTTTGTGTATGTGGCTTTGGACTGTTCTGAGACAACAGCACCTTTATCTTTATCTAAAATTACCGCCCCCATAACTTACTCCTCTGACTTAAAGCATATATACGGTATTAACGTGTTTGCAAAAATGGCCTGAATATTAAAGATCTGTTTTAAATCCATATCATTTAATAGGCTGAAATGTATGTTTGAAACACTGAGTACATTGATATATCTGCTTTTAATATTTTAAAATTGATTAAGATATTCATAGAAACTATCTGCTGTAACGACATCACCATATTTGCTATCTATATCAAATAGGTTGGCTTCGTGTGGTGCTTGGTGTCGATCACCCACACATTCTTTAATGACAATGGTTCTAAAACCATGTTGTACGGCATCGACTGCTGTAGCACGTATGCAACCACTGGTTGAACAGCCCACAAGAATGACAGTGTCAATTTGTGCACTGTGTAAGGTGGAAGCTAAATTTGTGCCAAAAAAAGCACTTGCATAGTTTTTTGTAAGAACAATCTCACCCTCTCGTGGTTGAACTTCCTCACAAAACTTTGCAGCGGGATTACCTTCAGTCATTGCACGCATGACCGGAGATTTTTTTACCCATATTCCACCATCGAGCTGATCTGGATGCTGATAGAGAATATTGGTATGAATGACTAAGATATCTTTGTTGCGTACGGCTTCAAGTACGGGCTGCGTTTGTTTAACGGCATCAACCACGCCCTTTGCATAGAGTGGTTCACCTTGCGTGGTGTAACCTTGCATAAAATCAATGACGATAAATGCAGGTTTTTCCCCATAGCCAATACGGTTTCCCCATACGCCCTGATAGTTTTCTTGTGCGGATTGATTTGGCATCATGTTGCTCCCCTATACATTGCGTGATGGTTTTGCTATGCGTAAGCACCAGAGAGCAAAGCACCTGCACCAGGTACAATGGGTTCTAGGTCTAATGCTTTTAGCATGCTGTATGTGGTAGCCACGGCGGCTGAAATTACGGGTTTACCTGTGAGTGCTTCCACTTTTGCAATAGATGGTAGTGATCGCATTTGTACACATGCGGATAGAACAATAACATCAGCATCTTGGTAATTGAGTGTTTCAACAATCGCGGGCAGTTTTGCAGGGTCATGGGTGGCAACGTGGATATTGTCTGGAATTTCGAGTGCGATATAGTCAATAATTTCAAAACCTTCATGACGAATATAATCCACAACGAGTTCAGTTAACGGTTTCATGTATGGGGTAACAATGGTAATTTTTTTGGCATTCATCACTTTAAGTGCATCGACTAAAGCTCCTGCACTGGTAATTACGGGTGCTTTTGCATCATTGTCGATGGTGATCTGATGTAAACGCTGTTCAGATGTGTTGTGGTAGCTTAATCCCATAGACATAATGGCAACGAGGCATGCGTAGCCAAGCACATCAACGCGTGCATCGGAAAGTTCTAGAGCACATCGGCCAGACTGTGCATCCATGCTTGCCAACTCTTCTTTTTTGACGTGTTTCATACGCATACGGCTAGAGTGAAAGGTAAATTGCTCAGGGCGAATCAACTGCCGAGCTTGAAGCATTGCAGGGATTTCAGTTTCCATCGTTGTATTTGAGCTTGGTACAATTTGACCAATTTTATATGTCATTGAGGTCATGTTTTTTCCTATAACTGAGGGCCTAAAAAGTCACTAAATGCTTGAAAAAAGCCTTCATAGTTATCCCAAGGAATCATATGGCCTGCATTGGGTACTTTCACGACATCAATCTGTGAACTGAGCTGTTGCAGTTCTTTTTCATCTTCTGGCAAAATGACGCCCCCTTTTTCAGCAACCATAAGCAACGTCGGCACGGGGATCTGTGGTACAAATTGATGAATGTCATAGCTATGAAATTCTTCAAAAGTCTGAATAATGGCAGGTAAGTAGCAGGTATGTAGCCATTCAGCACGTAATTGTCGCTGTTCTAGTGTCCATGTTGGGCAGTATTTCAACATGTCTTCAGCCGTCATACCTGTAATAGATTGCTCAATAGAGTCGACATACCATGGCAGTTGGCTTGGGTAAGCTCGACGATTTGGCCCAGAGACAGGCGGGTCAATTAAGACCATCTTTTGAAGCCCTTGAGGGTTCATTACAGCACTTCGAATCGCGAAGCGTGCTCCCATAGAGTGTCCTACAAGGTGATAAGATGCTAGACCTAAAGTACTGGCAAATGCATGAATATCGGCAGAGCAGGCATCTGTGCTGTAATCATGTGTTGCACCTGAAGAGGATAAGCCACGCCCACGAACATCAAGTACATAGGTATCAAAATGTTGACCTAAACGCTCGGCAACAAAGTTCCATGTAATGGCAGGACTGGTGATCCCTGGTATAAGTATAAGGGGGTGCCCTTTACCACCAAAGCGTAGGTAGTGTAAGCGAATACCGTTGACGAACGCATTTGCACCATATTGAAAATTTGAACTCATGCATTTACTCCCTCAATATTTTTAGGTTCGTTTAGGGGATAGATTTCTTCGCTGTATAAGTCATAGCCATATACCCAAGCAGGATCTTCTGGTTGTTTCAAAAAAGTATTGGCATTGGATACGGTCTGGACTCGAGTTGCACGTTCTTTGCGGTTATGTTCATACAATTTAAATGCTGTTTTGTAGTCATCTAGACCTGTTTTTAGTAAGCATCGGGTGAGCATTGCACCATCTTCAATGGCCATACCTGCACCTTGTGCCATATGGGGCTTCATGGGATGGCATGCATCTCCCACGATGACGAGGCGTCCTGAGCTCCAGATGGGCAGAGGGTTTCTGCTATTGAGTGGCCAAATGGTAATGTCTTCACTGGCTTCAATCATGGCTTGAATACGTGGATGGCAACCTTCAAATGCTTTAAACATTTCCTCATGGCTACTTGGTAGAAATGATTGGCCTTGTGTATCTAAAGGTGGGTGAGGCACACCTGTGACATAATAATATTCATCTTTTTCACTGGTTGTGTAGTAAGCCATCATGTGGCGATCTTCATGCCACCATTTCACACAATCGTCTAGATCATGCTCTGCTTGTAGTTTTTTGAGATTTTCACCTTTAATTAAGGCACGATGAGCAACCCAGCCACTGTATGTTGGTGCTTCTTCACCCAGTAAAATATCGCGGATTTTAGAGTTAATTCCATCTGCACCAATAACGATGTCTGCTGTTGCTGTTGTGCCATCGCTAAAAGAGAGAATGACATGCTCTGCATTTTGTTCAACATGTTCTAGGCGTTTGCCATAGTGTAGTTTTTTGGGGTCTAGGCTTTCAAATTGCAGGGTGTGCATGTCGCCACGATGTACTGTGATGTATGTTGCACCGTAGCCTTGGAGGTCAGCTGCGGCCAAAATATCTGCATTTGCCCCATCTCTGCTGATCCATTGATTTGGTTTTGCCCCCAGTGCTGTGAGTTCTTTTTCTAAGCCCATTTCTCGAAAAATTTTCATGATATTTGGCCCAACATGAATGCCTGCACCAATGCGTGAAAATTCGTTAGCTTGTTCGTAGACATCGACATCAAATCCAGCACATTGTAATAATCTTGCAGTCGCTGCTCCACCAAGTCCTGCACCAATGACCGCAATTTTTTTTGCTTGAACCATAGTTTTTTCCTCTAAAGAAATTTTCTTTTTAAGCTTTATATTAGTAATACGCTAAAATAAAAATAAAGTCTATACGCTTTAAATAAAAATCAAATAAAAAAATTAAAACTTTTATTTTTTAAAAAATGCCTTATATTACAAATATATCTTTTTAATTTTTCTTTGTTTTCACTTGTTGTAAGTTGTTAATTTTTAATCAAATTGAAGTTTATGCACTATTAATTAGCAAAAAATTACTTTTGCACCAAAACGTAACTAAGCCGTGGAGTGATCAAAATGCCAATGAATGATTATGAGTTAAGTCAGGGGTTTCAAGAGGTTTTAAGACTGTCTAAGGTTAATGAAAATCAAACAGTTGCTATTTTAAAGAGCCATTATTCAAATGAGCGTACCATTAAGGCAGCAATGAATGCTGCGCTCTGTTTAGGCGCAAAAGTTTTTATTTTAGAGTTGCCTGCGTTTAATCACCCGATGGCGATGGGCAATGATATGACGGCATATTGTGGTGACACTGCATTGACAGGAAATATTGCTGCACAACGTGCATTGGAAACGGCTGATCTGATTGTTGATACGATGATGTTGTTGCATTCACCCGAACAAGAGCAAATATTAAAAACAGGCACACGTATCCTCCTTGCTGTTGAACCACCAGAAGTTTTGGTGCGTATGTTGCCAACGATAGAGGATAAAATACGTGTTAAAAAAGCAGAAGAGCAATTAAAAGTTGCCAAGAGCATGCATGTGACATCAAAAGCAGGGACAGATTTTTATGCACCACTGGGGCAGTACCCTGCGGTGACAGAATATGGTTTTTCTGACGAGCCTGGGAGATGGGATCATTGGCCGAGTGGCTTTTTGTTTACATGGCCGAATGAAAATCAGGCAGAGGGAATTTTAAACATAGATGTTGGTGATATTTTGTTGCCATTTAAAATGTATGTGCGTGAAAAAATCACCCTTGAAGTCAGCAAAGGCTTTATTACAAAAATTTATGGGGGCTTTGAAGCGGAATATTTAAGTGATTATATGCGCTATTTTGATGACCCAGAGGTATATGGTATTTCCCATATTGGCTGGGGTTTACAACCACGTGCTCAATGGACGGCTATGGGCTTATATGACAAAAATGATGGGATGTGTATGGATGCACGTGCATTTCATGGCAATTTCTTATTCTCTACAGGGCCAAATACAGAAGTCGGCGGGAGTAGAAAAACACCTTGTCATATGGATATTCCTCTGCGTAAGTGTACTGTTTTATTGGATGACACTATTGTTGTTGAAGATGGCGTACCTATTGAATCATAAATGAGCTGAAAGTGGTTGTAGCAGAGTGTATTAATGCATTTTGCTACTGCTCTGAAACAAGACATGGTTATGTCTCAGTGGTTTTCTGATTATGCTGTACGATAAATTGAGTGGTGAAAATATGTCAAATAGTCTGGACTGTGATGTGGATTTTTTAAAAGTGTATTAATTTTGTGTGAATAAATGGGCTTGGTTGAACTAAAAATAGAGCATCATAATATTGTGTTACATCTTTGTGTTAAAGTGATGGTGATTTATTGTTTTAGGTTTTTTGTTTTTTTGAAAAAAATTATAAAAAATAATGACTTAATTTTACTTTTTTGGTGTCTGATGTGTGTCTTTGATTGACGTGTTGAGTCGAAATTACCTTGTATTTTGTTGGGTTTTTGAGTGTTTGTCTTGTGGTTTTTGAGAGGCATGTTATTGTTGAATTCTCAGTTTTAATAGATTTACATGACAGTAAACCTATTGGAATTTCCAAAAACAAACATATGAGGAGTACTATATCAAAGGTGATTCATTTATTATAAAAATCATTTCAGAATGAGCGTGTAGTTTTAAAAATTTTATTGCTATTCAAGCATTTTTGTAAAAAAAGTGATTTTCATAGTGTAGTAAAGTTGCTGACGCTGACAATGGTAAATCAATGCTTAATCTGCTTTGAGTTTCTGTTCTGTATGAAGAATTAAACGGGTTTACTATATTAATAAATGAATGACCTTTGGTGAAAGATTATGGATGTCAAAACAGTTGTTCGGCAATTGGTCCCACTTATGGGTGGTAAGGATAATATTCACTCAGCAATTCACTGTGCAACGCGGTTAAGGGTTGTACTTGAAGATGATACACAGCTAGATTTAAATGCAATTGATGAAATTAAAGGCGTTAAAGCAAGTTTTCGTAAATCAGGGCAAGTGCAAGTTGCTTTTAGTAGTAGTGTAATTAATGATGTATATGATGAATTTATCAATTATACGCAAATTAATGAAGTTTCGAACAAAGAGTCTGCTTCACGACAGTCTAATAAAAATCTAGGCTATTTCAAGCGTATTGCAAATACGTTGTCTCAAATATTTATTCCACTTATTCCAGCCATTATTGCTTCTGGCCTACTCATGGGGCTACTTAGTTTAATTAAGACGTATGGTTGGCTTGATGTACATCATCCGATTTATATCTTATTAGGTATCTTTAGCTCAGCAGCATTTATTATTTTGCCAGTACTTATTGGTTTTAATGCTGCCAAAGTATTTGGAGGTAACCCGTATATTGGTGCAACCCTTGGCGGTGTGCTTGTTCATCCGAGCTTAGCTAATATTTGGGGAAGTTTAGGGCATTATCAAACATTAGATTTATATGGCTTCCAAGTGGCGATGATTGGCTATCAGGGAACGGTATTTCCAATCCTTTTGACCGTCTGGTTCATGAGTTATCTTGAAAAATTCTTAAAACGTATTGTGCCAGAAATGGTAGAAGTTATTTTCGTACCAGTGATTACTTTAATCATCTCTGGTTTTGTTTCTATACTTCTGATTGGACCAGCAGGGCGAATGCTTGGTGATGGTATTGCATTTTCACTGACGACTTTAATTGACCATACTGGTTGGTTTGCAGGCATGTTGTTTGGTGGTTTGTACTCAGTCATTGCAATGACGGGTATTCAAAACAGTTTCCATGCAATTGAGGCAGGACTGCTAAGTAATCCTAAAATTGGTGTGAATTATTTACTACCAATTTGGTCAATGGCCAATGTAGCGCAAGGTGGTGCATGCTTGGCGGTATGGTTTAGAACACGTAATCAAAAAGTACGAAAAATTGCAATTCCTGCAACATTCTCAGCAATGATCGGCTCGGTTGAAGCTGCTGTTTTTGGTGTGAATTTACGCTTTGTTAAACCATTTGTAGCAGGCATGATTGGTGGTGCAGCAGGGGGAGCATGGGTTGTATTTAATAAAGTATATGCAACAGGGGTGGGTCTGACGGGCTTACCAGGCTTAGCAATTATCCAAGCATCTTCTTTAATTCATCAAATTATTGGTCTGGTGATTTCTTTTGGAATTGCATTTTTTATTTCTTTACTATTTAAGTACGATAAAGAGAGTTAATCATGAAAGAAATACAGCTTCTTAAAAAGACACTGCATGCGGTAATGAATAACTATTCAGTGCAAGAAAATGATAAATATCGCCCAGTATGGCATTTATCTCCTGTTGCAGGGTTGCTGAATGACCCAAATGGTTTTATTCAGTTTAATGGTCAGTATCATTTATTTTATCAGTGGAATCCATTGGCTTGTGATCATAGTAATAAGTTTTGGGGACATTGGAGTTCAGCTGACTTAGTGCATTGGCAACATGAGCCAGTGGCACTGCTACCTACTGAAAAATTTGATATAGATGGTTGCTTCTCTGGGTCTGCGGTTAATGATGATGGTCAGTTAGTATTGGTTTATACAGGTAACGTCATGCTTGGTGAAACCGAAGCGGACAGAACAGCTTGGCAATGTATTGCTCGACAAGGTGAGGATGGTGAGTTTAAAAAACAACCTGTGATTGGGCAGTTAGAAGGCTATACAGGACATATTCGTGACCCTAAAGTGTGGAAAGAAAATGGCTTGTGGTATATGGTTCTTGCAGCTCAAGATCTAAAAAAACAGGGTAAGGTACTGTTATTGGAGTCTCCAGACCTTGAAAATTGGACTTTAAAAAGTGAAATTGCAGGTAGTGAGCTTAAAGATACAGGGCCATTTGGTTACATGTGGGAATGTCCTGACCTATTTAGATTAGATGGTCAGGATGTGTTAATTAGTTGCCCTCAAGGTGTGACTGCTGAAGAACGACGTTATTTAAATATGTATCAGTGTGGATACGTGTTGGGGCAATTGGACTACAGTACTGGTGATTACCCTCATCGTCCTTTTTTAGAGCTTGATCATGGGCATGAGTTTTATGCACCACAAACAACATTGGCAGCAGATGGCCGTAGATTGTTGATTGGTTGGATGGGGGTTCCAGATCAGGATGAATTTTCACAGCCGACTTTAGCGTATGGGTGGATTCATATGATGAGTTGTCCACGTGAGCTACGTATTAAAGAGGGCGTGTTGTATCAACTGCCTGTGAAAGAGCTAGAAGACCTGCGATCTGAGCATCAACATCTGATAGGTAGTGCAGAAACACTGCCTACTTTTGAAGTATCAAGCGCAGAACTGATCATCTCTAATACGGGTGATTTCGAAATAAATATATCAAATACACTTAGACTTACTTGTGATTCAACAGGTATTACACTAACGCGTAAGTCATTAAGCAGTGATGTCAATGAAGTACGTTATTGGGATCAAACAGTCGAAAAGTTACAAATTTTAATCGATCATTCTAGTGTTGAAATATTTGTAAATGATGGCTTGGGTACATTGACGTCTCGTTACTTTCCACAAGATGAAAAACCAGTATTAAGCTTTAGTGGCCCTGCAACATTAGAGGTTGATTATTGGGTGCTCAAAGCTGCGCCATTGGTAAAAGCTTGTTAAAATAAATAAGGCCCAATACAACAGTAGATTGTATTGGGCTGATTGTATGGTCATACAAATAGGATTGATTTAGCGGGTTTACTTTGTTGTTAGATGGATGTTTATCAAGCATAGAAAATGACTAGTAATAAGAGCCTGATCGTTAACTAAGATGAGGCTCTTTCTTTTTTAATATGAGGTTTAATCAGCCAAGTGGTGTGGTCTATGTTGAAAATAGCATAATGTTTAACTCACACTACTGTTTTGTTGACTTAACTCTGAGATTAAACATGGAGATAAAAATAATGTACCTTTGTACGCACCTACGATGGTTTTAAAGAAGACTAAAACCCATAAAGCAATGAGTATGTAGGCAAAACCATATCCTATATACACCATCATATTGAAATGAAGTTGGGTACCAAGCTCTAAAATAGCCAATGTGTATACACCAAATGGAAATGTAAGCCCCCACCACCCTAAGTTAAATTTAAATTGACGACCAAGATGTTTGTATATGGTGAAGACAGCAATTGCTAGCCACCAAAAACCAAAACCAATGAGTATAAGCCCTCCCAAAATACTCACTGCTGCAATGGTATCTGACAGTGTGTTTAAATGGTTTAACACAAAAATATGACTCGATTGCTTCCCTAGCAGCAGTAAAGCCAATGCACCTGTGCCAATAGGGCCTAAAGCTAAACAGCTTGAAATGGCCATTTGTTGTTCTGGTAGTTTGTGTAAGGCCATTCTTAAAAACAAAATAGTCAAAATAGAAAAAGCGGGTAGAACAGAAATACCCCATAACATATAACTTGTGGCCAAAATGCTGAGTTCTGTTTGAGGGTCTTGAATAAAACCAAGTAAAATTCCCCCTGAACTTGCACTGACTTCTGCTGTTACAACCGGTAATAGCCAAATGGCTGTCATGGTATTTAGGGCATGTTTTTGTTTGGTAAACATCATTGCAGGCACAAAAATAGCGACAAATACAGCAATCACTACATCTACACACCATAATTGGTGTGCAAGTGTAATGGCTTGTTCACCCAATAAAGCAATGCCATATTTTAAAGTGCCATTAATAATGGTTGCGAGCCCCATAGGTATCGCACCTAGAAAAAACAGCATACTTGAATGTTTTAAAATCAGTTTGGCTTCATGGTAAAAAAAGATCCATCTGAGCATATAAAGCACTGAAAATATAATAAATAAGATAATATTAAACAGCCATAGTATTGTGCCTAAAGTGAACATCTGAGGGTGTAATAATGGTAGCTCAGAAATAATTAATGAAATTACGCCTGTACCCATAGTTGCAGTAAACCAGTTGGGTGTGAAGTGTCGAATGATGTTAACTTTATGGTCTAGCGTATAAAATGGCTTTTTCATTTTTACGTCACTGTTGAACAATTTCTTATATTATAATTTGATTTTTATATAATAAAAAATGATAAGTGTTTATTTTAATCATCAGTAATTCTTATATATTGAGATTTTCTTGGTCCAAAATGTTTTATGAAAAACTTGAATCGGTTGATTCAGATGCATTTATGATGAGTGAGCTCATTTTTTAATGTGTTTCACTTGAAAGGAATAAAGCCGAGTATGTACTCGGCTTTATTTACTGTAAGATTAATAAACATCTCTACGGTATCTGTCGTGTTCTCTGAGTTCATCTAATAAAGTTTCACCTAAGATGTCTTTGAGTGCTTGGTCTACACCACTGGCCATACCTTGTACGCTACCACACACATAAATGACAGCACCACGTTCAACCCATGCTTTAACATCTGTTGCTGCATGCATGAGTTGATCTTGTACATATTTACATGATTCTTGGTCTCGTGAAAATACCAAGTCTAGTCGTGATAATAAGCCTGAATGTTGCCAAGCTTCTAACTGTTGTTGATAGAAGTGGTCTTTAGCACGCTGACGCTCTCCCCAAACTAACCAGTTTTCGGTATAGCCTAAGTCTTCACGTTGTTGTAAAAGACTCATAAGACCTGCAATCCCTGTACCGTTTCCGATCAGTAGAATAGGGCGGTTATCATCAATTAAATGGAAAGCTTCATTGGTGCGGATACGTAACTCAATATTTTCATTTAATGGGGCATGTTGACATAACCAACCTGAACCTAAGCCGTATTCACCCTCTTTATCTTGGGCAAGTCGGACCACAAGTTGCAGTTGTTGTTGCTTTGGAATGCTTGCAATAGAGTATTCTCTTGCTGGCAATGGTTTTAGTGTTTCCAGCATGCTTTCAAAATCAGTGTTATCACCTGTTGTATGTGTGAGGTCTTTATTTTTTAAACTGGCAATTTGAGCAGAGTTTAAATTCACAAAGCTGTGCTGCTCTATAAACTGGCTAATACGATCTGGGCTATTCATTGGTTGAATCACAGCAATATCACCAGCTTGCCATGTAATGTCTGCCTGTGGTATCAGCTCAATGTGGTAAGCAGGTTGGCCAAGGCTATCTGCATTGAGAAGTTTTCTTTGTTGTAGTGTCCAAGTATCAAAGGTTTTTTCAGCAACATCAATATCATGTAAGTCTAGATGAGTCACATTTGCCAGTTGTTGATTCCATTTTTGTATATCTTCAATATTGGCATCATCAACTTCAATGGTGTTGAATAGGCGCGTTGCTCCAGCATTATTTAACCAAGCATCAACCTCATGACCAAAGCTACAGTAGGTTTCAAAGTATTCTTTTGAACCTAATGCGAGGACAGCATATTGAACATGAGATAAATCTAATGTTTGCTTCATGATTTTTTTGCTAAATGATACAGCAACATCAGGTGCATCCCCTGTGCCATAGGTACTTACAACCCATAAAACCTGTGCATGGCTTTTTAAGTCGTCGGTGGTGACATGTTGTATAGATTTGACATTCGTCGTTTGTTTGGCTTCTTGTAGGCTTGATGCGGTACGCCAAGCCAGTTGCTCAGAAATTCCAGTTTGTGATGCATAGACCACAAGCCATGTTGGTGCATTGTTGTCGGTCACTACGGGTACGATTTGTGTTTTTGCAAGTTTGGTCAGCTTTTTTTGCTTTCTGCGTTTAAGGTAGAGCATGATACCTGTAATGAAGAATAATGGCATTGCCAACGATGCAAGCATTGCTACAAATTGCCAAACAGGGCCAAAAAAACTGCCTCTGTGCACGGGGAGCATGCTAGACATAATTTTGTCATTTAGCTTTTTATCACTATAGAGCTTTAAGTTATCTATATTTTGTGTTGTGTAGTTATAACTTGCACTGTTGCGAGCTCTTTCATGCTGGATCTCGGCATCAACAAAACTGAGTTCAACTTTTCCATTACTTGTTTTAGGTATGTTGAGCGTGATGCTTGAGTACCCATTTTTGTACTGCTGGTTAAAGCCTTGCCATGTTTGAGAAAGTATAGATTCAATTTGTTCAGTTGATAAGGGGGCTTTATTTGCACCTTTTTCAAACCCATTGCCTTGCATGCCTTCAGACTTTTCGCCATTTTGAGGGCGACCTTGAGCTTGCATGCCTTCAGATTTTTCACCATTTTGCGGACGCCCTTGGCCTTGCATGCCTTCAGATTTTTCACCATTTTGCGGACGCCCTTGGCCTTGCATGCCTTCAGACTTTTCGCCATTTTGCGGACGCCCTTGACCTTGCATACCTTCAGGTTTTTGTCCACCTGCAGGTGCTTGCATTTGTTGAGGTTTTTCTACACCAAGTACTTTAAACATGCCATCACGCCACCAGTCATAAGACCAGTACAGACCTGTCATTGCAAAAAGTAGGTAAAATACAATGACCCATGTTCCAACAACGGCGTGTAAGTCCCAAATGAAATTTCTTCCTTTGAGTTTTGGTTTAACTGCAAGCCATTGTTTAATAGAGTGCTTTTTAGGCCATCTGAGGTATAAGCCACTGAGTACAAAGTAAATTAACATGAGGCTACATGCTGCTGTAATTTGTTTACCTACAGGGCCAAATGTTAAGTTGCGGTGTAATTGTTGGATAAACTGGAAAAATTCTCTGCCTTTCACGTCGGGCAATATTGAGGCGTCGTAAGGGTTCACCATAAGGTTAAAACCACGACGTTCACCTTCTTTTTTGACATTTACAATAGATGATGCATCTGCTTCATTGACCACAGTAATGCTATTAATTTCAAGCTTATTATCTTTGCTGATTAATTTTTGATAAAGCTCGCTAGGGGTAAGTTTTGCTTGCTGTGTAGGAACTTGAACCGTGTAGCTGTCTTCGTTGATCCATTTTAAAATTTGTTGATCATACGAGTAGATGGCACCAGTAACACCCATTAACGATAAAATGAGCCCAGCTGTGATTCCAAGAAACCAGTGGAGTTGAAATAAGGTCTTTTTAAGCATAGTGAGATGACTGACAAAGTGGCCAAAAAAAGTTATCCTGATTATAGCTAATTATTGTTTTTAAATGCTATTGTTTTACAGATAATATTTATTATCATTTACATGTAGGGTTGAAATGAACCCCTGTTTACCAAGGGGCTCATTGAGGCGATTATATTTTTTTTGCATCGCCTACAGACTGTTTTAAGTGTTTGCGAATGGTTGTGAAAGGAAAGTTTCTGCTGTCCATACGTTTTGGTAAAATGTATGCACCTTGTTGCCCTTTGACTTTAAAGCTAAGTAATAAAAACTCAGTGGTGTCATACCATTCATAAATATCTTTCCATGCAATAGACGCAACACCTTCTTGTGCCCCCATTTTTTGACGCATAACAAGACCTGTAGGTTGTACGCCTAAACGAATCCCTTGAATATCTTCTGCAGGAGTTTCATTCATTTTACGTTTGACATACCACTCTAGAGCAAATTTACGAATAAGTATGTAAATTGCTACACAGGCAATGGCAACCCAACAAAATACTGTTGAGTAGTTTTTAATTAAAACAATGCCTAAAATGGCTAACAGAACCACGGCACCCATAATTGCCCATGCTTTAGTACCAATTTTATTGGTACTACGCCAAATGGTGAGTTGAGCTTGGCGCTGTTCTGCTTCAGAGACTTCATAACTTACAGGTTGTAAGGTATAGGCATATACGTTTTTTGTGTTCATAGTGAAATGGTTGTAAAGAGTTAATCTGTAAAAAGTGTATCATTAAACGATGTGGTGGTGCGTATATTACAGCAATTTATTGGCTTTTAAACAGGTGCAAAATGGTTGCTCTCATCTTGCTCATAGCTCAAGTTTTGTTTTAATGTCCGTAGTTGGTCTAAAACGCCAAACATCAGTGACAGTTGTTGTAAAATAATAATAGATAAGTCATCTTCATTTTGAAGTGTGAGTAGGCGATCACGAATGTTCTGTAGCATATTATTGGCGTTTAAATCGGGGACTTCATCGCGTATAAGAGCACCTTGTACATCATCAAGTGCTTGATTGAGCATATGTAACATATCGGGGTCTGTAATTTGAGCCCGATGTGCGCCAAGTGCTGCAATATAGCTTAAAAAAGTATGGTTTAAGCATAATAAATCAAAAGCAAGTTCTTTTTTTTGTGGGTCGTAGTCAGGTTCAGTGGCTAATGTGGAAATCACAGATGCCAATTCAGCATCACTGTTGTGTGCGGCACGGCGAATGACTCTATAGTCTAAGTTGTCATTTTTACCATGATGGTATTGTTCAATCACTTCTGCTAAATATTGGCATTGTGTGTTAAATGCTTTTTGAATGTTTGTGGCAAGAGATCTAAATTTCCAATCTGGAAAAATAAATGACACGCCAAGCCATGCAAAAAAACAGCCAATCAAAGTATCTAATATACGAGGCCAAGCGGCGGTATAGCCTAAACCACCATCAAGGTTAAAGTTGATGAGGGCTAAAATGGTCACAAATGCAGTAGCTTGAGCATATTGTTGGCTACGTAATTCAAAAAACAAAATACCACTGATGACTAAGAGCAGTAGTTGTCCTTCAGTACTTGGTACAAAGTATAAAATGGCTGATCCAACAATCACACCAAAAATAGTGCCAATAATACGAAGTCGGAGCCGTCTTTTGGTGGCATTAAAGTTAGGTTGGCTAACAAATACTGCCGTAAGTAGTACCCAAAAGCCATAGTGAATATTGGTGGCTTGAATGAATAAATAAGAACAAAAAAGGACTAAAGAAACCCGTATAGCATGGCGAAATAAAACCGATTCAGGTGTGAAATTTTGTTGAACTCTAGATAATATGTCTGCCCAACCTTTGAGGTCATCGTCTTTTAATAGGCTTTCTTTGAGCATCTCTTGTGTGGTAATGGCTTGCTCTGTTTCTAAGTTAGACAGTTGGCTATCAATAGATTTTAAGTTTTTATACAAAGACTTGAGTGCATTAATCCAAATGGGGTCATTGGGGTAGTCTTGATGCAAACGATTGAGTGATGTATATAAATTCTCAAAAATAACTTTAAAACGGCTGTCGTGAGTATAGCGGGTATTTTTGTGCAGGTTTTGGCTTAAATTACGGCAAGCAGTTGCTTGTAAAGACAGTAAGCGTTGGAAACGAAAGACAATATCGCTGTGTTTAAAGTGTGTGGCTAGACGTTGGTAGTCGATGTGTGCGGAATCGGCTCGTTCATGAATGTCTTGTGCTACAAAGTAGTATTGTAGACTACGCCGTGTGCTTTTACGTCCACGGTCACCTTTGAGGCGTGTGAGTAATGCCACTTTCATTTCATTAAATAGCTGAATGAGTTTACCATTTTCTTTTGACAGGGTAATCCAACTTTGTTTGTAACTTTGTGGGGTCATGTCTACATCAAATACATTGGCTTTTGCAGACAAAAAATCACCCAATGCGATATAACATGCAGCTAAGGTGTCTTGTACAGGGCGAATAGGAAATAATAAGTAAATAATGGTTGAAATCAGGCCATACCATGCCGCCCCTGTAACCAATAAAAGTGGCTGTATATACCATGACTCGAATAAATGTACCCCTAACATGCTGTATACAGACACCACCAAACAACCATATGAAATGGTGGCGTATCTACGGCCCAGCGAGCCAAGTAAAATCCAACCAATACAGGCAAAGAGTAAACTAATGGCAAAAACAATAGGGTAAGGGAACAGTATTTGTATGGCACTGGCCGCAACAAAAAAACCAAGGTAGGTGTAGATTTGATTCATGAGCCGCACGGTAAAGCGGTCATCTATGTCGCTTAAACCTGCTGCAACCACACCCAAAGTCAGAGGAATGGTTGCCAATTGAAAGTTTAGAAAATATGGAATAAATGCTGTACCTAAAAATGCAATTGCCATTCGAAAATTATAAATTAATGACGAATTGTAAGTGATTTGATGAATACGGCGTAATCCAAAGTTCAATGCATTATTCCTATGACTTAATGAAAATACAAAAGTGCTTTTTGCCTAGTTTAGTCTAAAAATTGGCTAAATGTTGCGACACTTTCACGTGGGGTTTGTAGTTGGTTCACAACGGCATCAGGGTCTGCATATCCCAAAGCCATGCCACACACCAAAGTTTCATTGGCAGGTGCATTGAGTTCTTCTAATACAATATGATGAAAGTGGTTCCACGCGGCCTGTGGGCACGTGTCTAAGCCACGTGCTTTACTGGCAAGCATGACATTTTGCATCATCATTGCGATGTCCATTTTTGCACCGATGCCCATGACGTGATCTACAGTAAAAAACAAGCCAACGGGTGCATCAAAAAACTGAAAGTTTCTCATGTGTTGTGCCGCCATTTTTTCTTTTTCACCACGCTGAATATTGAGTAGTCCATAGAGTGCCCAACCGTTTTGTCTACGGCGGTCAATGTAAGGAGAAACCCACTGTTCAGGGTAGTATTTAAAACTTTCTTGGTACTCTGAAGCATCTGCTTTACTGTTATTGATGTTGGCTTGTGCTTCGCACACACGTTTGACAATACGCTCACGGGTTTTACCTGAGACCACATACACTTTCCATGGTTGGGTGTTTGTACCTGAGGGTGCATAAGAGGCCACCGTCAAAATATTTTCAATAGTGGTGCGTGAAACTTCACGGTCTTTTAAGAATGCACGAATAGCATGTCTAGAGGTTATCGTTTGGTCTATGGCTTGGGTTAACATATCTGTGCTGATATGGTCGGGTGAGGTCGTCATATATCGCTCATGGCAGTTAATCAAGAGTAGTTAGCATACTGAGTTTTTGTGAGGTGTGTGAACAAAATTGTGGTCATCTAACAAAAATAAAATACCTTTAGTGAGGACCTGAAGTAATGCAAAAAATAAATAAAACTTGGTTTAAAGGTGTGAATGCGTATAATTGCCGTTTTAAAATTAAGCTATTTTTTAGTGCATTGTGTAAAATGGTTTGGTTTTAAAGTGGGGCGTATTGGACTTTGAACGATATACTGTAGTGCAATTGTCTATATGTTAACTTGCATTATGTTTCATTATGACGCAGTAAGAGGTTGTTTTTTAAAGACCATATAGATGTTGTTAGCATGGCCTTTGCGTTTTTAGTATCACTTTTATACAAGGATAAATGTCTGAATGAATCAGGAACTTAATAACTTGCTCATGGGGTGGGTCAATCATTTAAATGAGCCTTTATGGGACTTCTTAGTCATTTTCTTGTTGGCTGTAGGTATTATTTATACGCTAGTAACAGGCGGTGTGCAGCTACGAATGTTCTTTGAAAGCATACGTGTGATGAAAAGCTCACGTGAACCACAGCAAGAGCATGGTTTAACCGCATTTCAAGCATTTGTTACAGGTCTTGCAAGCCGTGTAGGTGTGGGTAACATTGGTGGTGTTGCTATTGCCATTGCTATTGGTGGGCCAGGCGCAGTGTTTTGGATGTGGGTAACAGCGATTCTAGGTATGAGCTCAGCATTCGTTGAGTCTTCTTTAGCACAATTGTTTAAAATTCGTGATGCCAATAATCAGCGTTTTCGTGGTGGCCCTGCTTACTACATTACTCTTGGTTTAAGAAGCAAGACTTTTGGTATTGTATTTGCGCTATCACTTATTTTAGCGTATGGCTTTGTATTTAACTCGGTGCAAGCCAATGCAATGGCAAGCGCATCATCACATGCATGGGGTTGGGACCAATACCAGCTGCACTTGCCATTTTTAGGTATGAGTTTATCTTGGGTTGGTTTAGCTTTAGTTGTGTTAACTGGTGTTGCAATTTTTGGTGGTATTCATCGTATTGCAAAATTAGCAGAGTTTTTTGTGCCTGTAAAAGCAGGGCTATACTTAGCGGTTACTTTATATATTATTGCAATTAATTATGATCAAGTGCCACATATCTTTGGACTGATTTTCACTAAAGCATTTCAGTTTGATGCGGCAGCTGGTGGTTTCTTTGGTTCAATGGTGTCTATGGCGTTAATGCAAGGCGTGAAACGTGGTCTGTTTTCAAATGAAGCAGGTATGGGGTCTGCACCGAATGCTGCAGCGGCTTCAGATGTAAGTCACCCTGTAAACCAAGGTTTAGTGCAAATGTTGGGTGTATTTGTAGATACCTTTGTTATTTGTACTTGTACTGCCATGATTATTTTAATTTCAGGTGCATACCTAGAAACAGGTTATGTGGGTGTAGAGCTTACACAACGTGCTTTAGAACGCCAGCTTGGCCCTTGGGGTGGTGACTTACTGGCAGTCTTACTTTTCTTATTCTGTTACTCTTCTATTTTAGGTAACTATGCTTATGCTGAAAGTAATGTACAGTTTATTAAAAATAGCCCTAAAGTCATGTTTGTTTTTAGACTATTCGTTTTGTTTATGGTGTATTTTGGTGCCGTAACGAGTGTACCTTTAGTGTGGAACATGGCTGATTTATCTATGGGTATTATGGCGACATTAAACCTTGCTGCAATTTTACTGCTGATGCCATTTTTACTACTTATCTTAAAAGATTATCGTAAACAGCAAAAAGCAGGGATTAAAGATCCAACGTTTAAGTTAGACGACCATCCTGAGTTAAAGAAAAAAATTAAAACAGATATTTGGTAATCGATTTCAAATACATTTCTGTGTAATGATGAAGGCAACGGCATTTATGTCGTTGCCTTCATTTTTTTATTGAAGATCACAAGGTGGAATGATTGAGTAATATGCCAGAAGCTTTTTATCGGGAACAGTTGAAGCATTTTTTGCTAGAAAATAAAAATATATACAATATCTTGCTGTCACTTTCCAAGCTGAGTGA
Organism: Acinetobacter rathckeae; assembly: GCF_015627125.1. Taxonomy (GTDB): domain Bacteria; phylum Pseudomonadota; class Gammaproteobacteria; order Pseudomonadales; family Moraxellaceae; genus Acinetobacter; species Acinetobacter rathckeae. The sequence goes on from NZ_VTDO01000006.1 coordinate 49,776, forward strand.
GGACTGTTATATCAGTGCAGGTATATTGCGAAATGCGATTTGGTCTGACTTACATGGTTATGAGGAAAGCATCGCTGAAATTGACGTGATTTATTATGACAAAAATGAGCAAAATCAACAAAAAAAGCAATTTATAGGAAATGAGCTGTCTAAACAATTTCCAAACTATGAATGGGACATTACCAATCAAGCTGAAGTACATACATGGTATAAAACAGACCAAAATCAATCTATTTTGCCTTTGCATTCTGTTTGGTATGCATTGTCTTTATGGCCTGAAACGGCAACAGCGATTGCGGTGAGGCTTGCAAAACATGGCCAATTTGAACTGATTGCTCCTTTTGGTTTAAGTGACTTATTTGAGCTAAAATTACGTTGGAATAAAAATCTCGTCAGTGAAGCTGTGTTTAATCAAAGAATCACTAAGAAAAGATTTATGCACAGATGGCCTCAGCTGAGCTTAGAGCCACCTTTAGAGCGGGGGATATATTTAGCGAGAGACGTTATTTATTTGTAGATATAGCCAATAAATACTAACATCAACACAAGATTGTTTTAAGTTACAGATGCTCTGCTACCTGACATATCACTTTGAATACGCATTTATGCCACATTCCCTCTTGATGTCTGATCTGATAAAGCAATAATTTTATCAAATCGACTTTCTATTTTGAGTTGCACGCTTTATTCTAAAAATGATTATATAAAAAAGAGATGCATATGCAAAAAATATCAATAGGATTTCTACTTTTCCCCGGAGTCACACAACTTGATCTTACCGGGCCATATGAAGTGTTTTCTAGGTCTCCAAATACAGCAATATATTTAATTTGGAAGGATAAAAGACCTGTGATGTCTGAAAAGGGGCTGGAAATTAACCCAAATACGACATTTGATGCATGTCCTGATTTAGATATTATTTGTATTCCTGGTGGGTCAGGCCAAATTGAGCTGATGGACGATGAAGACACGTTAAACTTTATTAAAACAAAATCTTTAACAGCAAAGTTAATTACATCTGTTTGTACGGGCTCACTTTTACTTGGAGCTGCCGGATTATTAGTCGGTTATAAGGCCACCAGCCATTGGGCCTCAATTGATCAGTTAAAGCTGTTCGGTGCGATACCCATCACTGAAAGAATCGTCACAGATCGAAATAGAATTACTGGAGCAGGCGTTACATCAGGTATCGATTTTGCTTTAAAAGTCGTGTCTGATACCTTTGGTGAAGAAGTCGCCAGACGCATTCAATTACACATGGAATATGATCCCCATCCTCCATTTGATTCAGGGTCGCCTTGCTTAGCATCAAGTACAACGATTACTCATGTCAGGGAGTATATTGCGCCATTGATAGAAAAAAGATTAGAAGTAACCAAGAGAGCAGCATCTAAATTAAATCTTGGAATTTAGATGTATTAACACAGCCTTTAATACATCTAAAAAACATGCTTTCATACGCTATGTATTAAAATGTTTTGCCTTGTCATAATTGTGCTTACAAAGTATTGATCATGCCGCCATCAACTCGGATGACGCTACCAGTGATGTAGCTGGCTTGCTGACTGGCAAGGAATGCAGCCGTGGCCCCGTATTCTTGCGGATGACCATAACGTCCTAAAGGAATCTCTTGGCGACTTTTTTCTGCAACAGCATCAACAGTGCTGTTTTCACGTTTGGCTTTCATGGTGTCGAGTTGGTTCACACGCTCGGTTGCAATACGTCCTGGTACAAGAATATTGACTGTTACGCCGTGTGCTGCAACCTCATTTGCGAGTGTTTTCGACCAACCAAGGAGACTCATACGAAGAGCATTTGATAAAGCTAGGTTGGCAATAGGTGCAATCACTCCCGAAGAGGTTGAGGTGATAATACGCCCCCAGCCACGTTGTTTCATACCCGGTAACACTTTATCTGTCAGTTGGATGAGCGAGGTCACCATCAATGAAAACTGTTGTTGCCATATGGTATTATCTGTGCCTGCTGCAGTTGCAGGTGGTGGGCCACCTGAGTTATTGACTAAAATATCTATATCTCCCCAATGTTGGGTGATATCAGACAGCACGGTATCAAAAAGTTCTGGCTGTGCTAGGTCAAGTTGCCAAGCGTGTGCTTGACCACCGTTGGCATGAATCATGGCGACAGTAGCATCTAACTTTTCCTGATTTCTTCCAGTCACGGCGACTTTTACACCTTCTTGTGCCAATGACAGGGCCATGGCTTGCCCTAAGCCACTTCCTGCCCCACAAACCAATGCAACTCGACCACAAATGTGTAGATCCATGATTTTTCCTTTATTGTATTTTTCGTTGCTAAATATGCAAAAAAAAGTGCCGATAGTGGTCTTTGCATGTTAAATTTTTACGAGATCATAGGCATATTGTAAGTGTATACGCATCAGTTCAGCCGCTTGTTCAGGTTTGTTCTCTTTGATCATATCTATAATGGCGACATGTTCTTCACACCATGCTTTGACCCGACGTTTATTGTGATAGCTGTTAAACTCTAACAAACGACGTAGGCGGTTTTGTTGTTGTATGGCTTGTAATATAAAAAAGTTTCCACTGGACTCTGCCAGTAGTTCATGAAATGAAGCATCCGTTTCAAAAATTTCACGAGCAGGTACTTTGGTGATATCTGGATGAGTGATTAAACGTAGGTGCTGAGCCCGAATCTGTTTGAGTCGTGTATGATCTATACGAAATTGTGGACTGAGCAGTGCTGTAGGTTCAATCATTAGTCTGAAACTATAACTATTACGTAAAGCGACATCACTATTTAGCGTCTGTTGGAAACGCCAACCGTGTCCTGCATTTCGTGAAATTAAACCATCTTCTGATAATTTGACCAGTGCACGGGTAAGTACGCCACGATCGACCTCATAACGAGCGCTCACTTCCGTTTGGGTGAAAGATGAAGGGAGGACACCTGCGATATGGTCACGTACTAAAAGTTCATAGAGCGTTTGGTCGCTACTTGGTGAGGGTTCAATGTTTAGGTGTTGTAACTCTTCGGCACTTTTTATGAGATAGAAACCATGATTTGGTCGTGACTTTACTGCCCCGAGCCGAGTTAATTCTTTGAGGCCAGCACGTATAGGAGTTCGAGATACGCCTAAGGCATCTGCTAAATATTTTTCACGTAAATGGTGACCTGGTTCAAATCTTGCTTCATATATTAAGTCAAGCAATTGCCGAGCAATACGGCGACTACTGGCAGAAGAGGTTGGTTGCATATAAGTGGGCTCCTAATATGTATTATTATCACCAGATTATACAATAATACATGTCAATCAAATGACTTGGGTATAGATAATTTGCACAAAAACTATGCGTATTGCACCGATAGGGGACATTTTTTGTAATTAAGATTGTATTTTATGATGTATAAAGATCAATTAAATAATTGGCTGGGAGAAATTTATGTTCAGTACTGCTGTGAAAAAAACGCTGTGTGTATTTGGGGTGGTATCTGCATTGGGTTGGATACCTATGACGAGCCAAGCAGGCATTGGAGAGGTGGCATCAGGAAAACTGACTTATGGTACTGCTGCGACATTTATGCCGTTTGAGTTTGTCAAAGATGGCAAGCTTACGGGATTTGATATTGATTTGATTAATGCACTGAGTCAGTCAATTCAGTTGCAACCAGTACCTTTACCGATGGAGTTTAAAGGGTTGATTCCAGCATTACAGGGTAAGCGCATAGATATGATTAACTCGGCAATGTATGTCAACTCAACGCGTGCAGAGCAAGTCGACTTCGTACCTTATTTAAAAATTGGTAATCGTGTTGTTGTCAAAAAAGGCAATCCAGCAGGTATTACTGGGCGTGACTTATCATTGTGCGGTAAGAATATTGCCGTGACATTGGGCGGCATTGAGGAAAGTCAGGCACGTGTAGACAATAAAAACTGTCTACAGGCTAAAAAGGCTGCAATTAATGTGATGACGTTTCCAGCAGCAACAGATTCAGCTGTTGCTGTTGCACAAGGTCGAGCCGATGCTGAGTTTTTACCAACACCAGGGTCTGTGGCACTTTTTAGAGAAAAACCAGGTGTGTTTGAAGCGGTTGGTGCAGAGTTTGAAGCCGATACGCATATTGCCTTTGCAGTACGTAAGGGGGATGCAGATGCAAAAAAACTTTTGGAAACAGGACTACAAAATTTAGTGAAGGACGGCACATATAAACAACTGATTAAAAAGTGGGATTTTCCAGACTCCGTAGCCATTTTTTAAACTATTGAACGGAGAGAATCATGTCGATTGATTTAATGTGGCAGTACTTTTTATCACCCGAGTTCTTACAGGGTGCTTGGATGACCCTGCTGATTACATTGTGTTCGTTGTTATGTGGTGTTGTGTTGGGGTTGTTATTGGCATTATTACAAGAAGCACCCTCTAAGGCAGGGAAGACACTAGCATTTTTCTATGTTTGGCTGTTTCGAGGCACGCCTGTGCTGTTCCAAATCATATTTATTTATAACGTATTGCCATCTTTCGGTTTGAGTTTCTCTGCATTTACTTGTGCTGTGCTGGCACTGTCATTGAATGAGGGAGCTTATATGGCAGAAATTCTACGCTCAGGACTTCAAGCGGTGAAGAGTGGCCAGCGTACAGCAGGTATGGCACTGGGAATGACCAATATGCAGATTATGCGAAAGGTTGTACTGCCACAGGCAGCCCGTATTGTATTACCACCGATGGGAAATCAAATGATTAGCATGTTGAAATCCAGTGCATTGGTTTCGGTCATTGCTGTGCAAGAGTTGCTATTGGTGGCAAATCAAACGGCCAGTGCCAGTTTTCGTTATTTCGAAGCATTGTGTGCAGCTGGGGTCTATTACTTACTTCTCACCAGCTTATTTATGGCTTTTCAGTCGTGGTTAGAACGTGTGCTTGATCCTAAACAGCGCCGCCTTAAGCAGCAAAAAGCACAGGCACGAGATATTCATACTGCTGAAACCAGTAAAACAATGTGAGGTATGTCATGAATTATAAGCCTAAACCTTTACTGGAAATGATCGGTATTGATAAATGTTTTGGTAAACAAATGGTACTCAAAAATTGTTCTCTTCAGGTACATCGTGGGGAAACTGTGGTGTTGATTGGTCCTTCTGGTTCAGGTAAGTCGACATTGTTGCGATGTGTGAACATGCTCTCGCCATCAGACAGTGGTGATGTGTTTTTCACCGAGCAAAATATTACTCGTGGAGATGTACCTATACCTCAGTTACGTCAGCGTATTGGGATGGTGTTCCAAAATTATGAGCTATTTTCACACCTTACTGCGGCGGAAAATATTATGTTGGCACCCATGACGGTATTGGGCGTGAGTCGTGCTGAAGCACGTCAACAAGCTGAAGCACTGTTAAAAAAAGTACGTATTCATGACCGAGCAGATCATTTCCCTGATGAACTATCTGGTGGGCAACAACAACGTGTTGCGATTGCCAGAGCATTGGCGATGAAACCTGAACTGATGTTGTATGACGAACCGACTTCGGCACTTGATCCTGAGATGATTCGTGAAGTCCTTGATGTGATGGCTGAACTCAGTGCCGAAGGTATGACGAGCATTGTGGTCACACACGAGATGGGTTTTGCACGCCGTGCCGCCAACCAAATTTTGTTTATGGAAGATGGTGAGATTTTAGAATCTGCCAGCACTGAAGATTTTTTTACTGGAAAGGTCAATGCACGTGCAAGGCATTTTCTTGACCAAATCCTTCATTGATTGTGGAGTAGCGATGAGTGTTTATGATGTAGACAGCATGCGTATGAAGCAAAATTTAGCCACGCTTGTTGGAATTAATACAGAAAATCCCCCAGGTCGAGAGCATGAAGCTGCCGAATGTGTTGCTGCTTGGCTTAACTCAGTGGGTTTTGATGTGTCGTTGAGTGGATATGCCGAGGGACGTAGCAATGTTATTGCAGTACTGAAAAATGGTGCGGGCCCCTGTTTTGCTTTCAATACCCATCTTGACACTGTGCCTGCAGGTACTGGCTGGCATACAGATGCATTTACGCTCACCGAACGTGATGGGCGGCTTTACGGACGAGGTGCTTGTGATGCCAAAGGGCCATTGGTTGCGATGGTGGAAGCATTACGTATATTGGCGATACATCAAGAAAGCTGGTCTGGCACGCTCATGGGGGTGTTTACTGCTGATGAAGAGGTGGCGAGTGAAGGTGCGAAGTTTTATGTTAAAGAGGCAGCACCAGAGATTGACTTTGTGGTCATTGGTGAACCCACTTCAAATGCAACATTTTCAGCACATAAAGGTAGCTTGCGTCCACGTGTCAGGGTTCAGGGGGTCGCAGCACATTCCGGTACGCCAGAGTTGGGGGTAAATGCCATTTATCAGTCGGCAAAACTGTTGGGGTTAATTGAGCAGACACATCAGCAGCAGGTGCATTGCCGTTGCCATGCTCTTGTGGGGCATGCCAGTTTGACAGTGACACGTATTCATGGTGGCCATGCCGATAACATCGTGCCAGACAGTTGTGAGCTGTTGTTAGATCGCCGTATGGTTCCTGGTGAAAGTGAGGCAGATGTTAAAGATGAGTTACAACAGTTGCTTGACCATGCTAGAGATTGTACTGGTGTAAAGGCTGAAATTATCGCTTGGCAGGCAACGACGGGTGGTGCAACTGAAACAGATCGTAATGAAACCATTGTGAAACAGAGTTTGGCTGCTTGTCGCCATCATGGCCAAGCCAATGCTGGACCATTCGGCTTTCAAGGCGGGTGTGATTTAGTGCATTTTCGTGCTTTGGGGGCAAAGGGGGTAGTCATTGGCCCTGGTGATTTGGCTGTGGCACATAAATCAGATGAGTTTGTGCCTATAGATGAGTTTATTGCTGCAACTTCTATTTATCTTGATATTGCTTTAGCAATGTTACCGTCGGAATCCAAAGTGTGAAAATACGGCTATGGTATGGGAAATTACACTATGCGGGCATTACCTTGCATACGGCAGCTTCTGGTGCAGTCAATGCATTAGAAATATTGTGGTTACAACTTGATGATGCCATTGGTGAGGTGCGACTGAATATTGATTATCTACATGGTTATAGTGCTACGCAAGTATTACAAAATGTTCAGCGTGCCTTGGCACAGTGGAATAGCCATGCGTGCCCGAAATCCTTGCTAGAAAAAGTACATACTGAAGGTGCGGGTTTACTCGCCCCAACACGGATGTTGTTGGATATGGCATTGCATAATTTATTGGCCAAACGAGCACAACAGTCACTTGCACAGTATTTAGGAGCCACTACACCTTGTGCTTTGTCTTTTATGACCAATCAGACTTTATTTTGGGGCAGTGAAGCACAGATGCTACACCAAGCCGAGCATTACGTTGATCGTGGTTTTACACAACTGAAACTACGTACAGGTGTGGCAGATTTTGCGACGGATTTAGCTCGCTTACAACGACTGCGTAGTGAGTTTGGTACCAGTATTTCATTGGCTATTGACGTAAATGGTCAGTGGTCACTTACACAGGCACAGCAGGCATTTCCTGTGTTGTGTGATTTGGGGTTAAGTTATGTTGAACAGCCATTAGCACCTACAGAGGATGACAAGCTGAACATGCTGTACTCATTTGGCATGCCAATTATGTTAGATGAAAGCTTGATCAATGATGTTGCAATTGATCGCTTGATTATGGCAAACGGAGCATTGTGGGGACATTTGAAATTGGTCAAATTTGGTGGAATTACACCGACATTGGCCGTAGCACGTCGCTTACAGCGTGGAGGTATACCTTTTATGGTTGGACAAATGAATGAAGGTCATGCGGCAACGTCAGCAGCATTACAACTGTGTCGCTTACTACAGCCTCAATTTGCAGAACTTTATGGTGCGGATGGTCTTATAGATGATGCGGTCAGTGGTTTGCAATATCACCATGGTTGTGTAGAGGTTTCTAATATTGATGGTTTGGGGGTGAATTTTGATGCCACTCGTGCCACTTTGATTCAGGAGTTTTAAATCATGCAAGAACTTGATCATGTGATACAGGGCAGTGAGTCGGCATTTACTGAGCAGGAGTATGCAAGTCGTATTCAACGTACGCGTGAACGCTTAAATACAGTGGGTGTTGATGTGATGATCGTCACTGGCCCTGAGAACATTTTTTGGTTAACTGGTCAGCAAACACCAGGCTATTATACATTTCAGGCATTGCTGTTGCCTGTAGAGGGTGAACCAGTATTTGTAATTCGTCAGCTTGAATATTTTAATTTTATTGCCAACACTTTTATTGCTGATGCCGCGATTTATCAAGATGGTGATCATCCGATCGATTTTTTATTGAGCCTATTGCAACAGCGAGGTTGGCTAAATAAGCGGATTGGTCTAGACAAGTATGGTTGGTTTTTGCCAATAGCGGTGTATGAGTTATTACAACATCAGCTGGGCCCGATTGCAGATACAGCAGGAGTGATTGAGCCATTACGTGCGATTAAATCTGATGCAGAGATAGAAAAGATTTCGATGGCAGCACGTTATGTCGATGCAGGTATGCAAGCAGGTATGGCAGCCATTCGTGAGGGTGTTGACGAAAATGCATTGGTATCTGCCATGATGGGAGCAGCCATTGCTGCAGGTTCAGAATATGTTGGTATGGAACCATTGGTTTCTAGCGGTTCACGCAGTGGTGTGCCACATGGCACATGGCGTCGCCGTATGATTCAAAAAAATGATCCTGTGTTTCTTGAGATGGCGGCATCTCATGATCGCTATCATGCGGCATTAATGCGTTCTGCATGGCTGGGACGACCACCAGCGATTGCTTTAGAAATGGAGAAAGTCTGTCAAGATGCCCTGCAGGCTGCACTAGATACAATTCGCCCTGGTGTGACGTGTGCTGAGCCACATATTGCGTGTCAGCAGGTGATTGATCGTGCAGGGTTTAGCGAAAATTTTAAAAAGCGTACTGGTTATTCAATTGGTATTGCATTTGCACCAGATTGGGGGGAAGGCGGTATTTTGAGTTTATATGATGGCGTTAATACTGAACTTGAGCCAGGAATGACATTTCATATTCCTCCTGCACTGCGTATTTATGGTGAGTTTACCGTGGGCGTGAGCGAAACGATTGTCGTGACTGAAACTGGCTACCGTCAATTGGGGTCGCTCACAAGTCCTTTAATGTTGTTTTAGGGAATAATGATGAAAGATATTAAAGAGTGTTATGAACGTCTAAAGGGTATATTTAACATTACTGTGACACCATTTACGCCAACAGGAGAAATAGATTTTGCCGCACTGTCTGAAAATATAGAGCGTGTGATTGCCCAAGGTTATGATGGCTTACTTATTGGTGGTACGTATGGTGAGTTTCCTGTGATGTCACTGGCGGAACGCCGGGCACTATTTATTTATGTGATGGATTTTGTCAAAGATCGTGTGGCTGTGATGTTGTGCAGTGCTGCCTCTGACCCACGTGAAGCACGTGAACTGACAAAACTTGCGGGCGAGTTGGGTGGTCTGCCGATGGTGACAGCACCGTTTGTGAGTGAAATTACGGATGAGCAGATTGTCACTTATTTTGAAGAAATGGCATTGCTGTCACGTACAGGTATTTTGGTCTATAACGCACCGGGTATTGGTATTACGTTGACCCCCAATTTATTGGAACGTCTGGCGGATATTTCTGGGGTGGTGGGCATTAAACAGGGTGATTTAACCCCAACAGTAATTGACCAAATTGCTAATCGTCTGGCTGGAAAATTACGTCTATTTTGTGCATCAGATCTGGCTTTTCTTGGTCCGATGATGGCGGGTTTTGATGGTATTAGTACCACCAATAGTGGTGCATTACCAGAGCTCATTTTGGCCACTTATCGGGCGTTGGAGCAGGGTGATGCCAACACAGCCAAAGCGTTACATCAGTTATGGTTTGAGTATCGTACACTGGCACGTCAGCATGGTCAGCCACAGTTAGTGAAAGCTGCAATGGCACTACGGGGGTTTAATGGTGGTATGGTTCGACCACCTTTAAAACCAATTTCTGAACAGGCCTTACAGTCATTAACCAAGGTCATGCAACAGCTCGCCAGCGATTCACGTACAGGGGTTAAATTGTCTTTTGAGCAACCGCTTGCAAGAAATCTATAAATAATGGGTGTGGAGCATTGGGGCGTGACATGAGTTCGGGGTGGCCTTGTACGCCCTGCCAAAAAGTATGTGATGGAAAACGAATGGCTTCGACAATGTCATCGTTTTGTACCGTAATGTCTATTCCGCCTGCCAGCAGTTGTGGCCGTAGTTTGGGGTTGAAGTAATAGCGATGGTTGTAATGCATATAGTTAAAGGGTGCAGGTGCAGGGAAAGCAAACAAGCCACAGCGGTGGCGAAAATCATCAAATCGTATAAAGCTGTGTAGTGTTGCATGAGAAGCAACTTCTGCCAATATCGCCTCTTCAAAGCCGATGGCATGTTGTACCACAGCAGTACACATACTTTGCATACCAAGACATAGGCCTAATGTTGGAATGCCACGATGTAGCGTCGCTTTAGCGACAGCAATTTGCCCTAAAACAGCCGCCATAGATGAACCACCAGGTAAAACAACGCCGTGTAACTCGTCTAACTCATGTAGATCATGGCAAAGTGCTTCAGGAGATAACAGGCGGATGTCTAGTTTTAAGTGAAGTTGCTTGGCCGCCGCTTGTAATGACAACAGGTTTGCTGGATAGCTGTCACGTTGGTCACGTACATGCCCCATCAGCCCGATACGTATTGTGCGATTGTCGGTGGATGCTGGAGTCAGTATTTCTGGTTGAGGCAAGTTTTTGCTCGACAAGCGTTCACCTTTGAGGTGAGCGATACGTGGTGCATCTGCTTCTGCTAGCACAATGACTGCATCGTGTGTGGGGAGTTGGCTGACATCAGTGACTTCATGTTGCAGGGTATTACTCAGAAATAGCCCACTGCTGACACAATATCCTGCAGCGATCACATGTTGATGACTGTCTGGAAAATCATTATGGAAAGTCGGGCGTAGACTCCATAACGGCAGTGATTTTTGGTTGGCCAACATACTGGCGGTGATCCCGTAATGTGCTGGGATTTTGGCATCATCAACAATGAATAGCGGTAGCACGAATATTTTCCTGTTGTTAGAGGCGGTAAGATCTAAAGTGGATTGGATTAACTAACAGCTTACTATGATTGTACTTATTGAAACAATATATACAAAAGGGGGTGTGATGAATCATCAACAATTGGCTCGACGTATGCAACGTATCCGTCCATCTGCCACAGCGACGATTTCAGATCAGGTACGTGCGTTAGAGCAAGCAGGTCATACTGTGATTAATTTGGGTGAGGGTGAACTGGATTTTTCTACACCAGATCACATCAGCGATGCTGGTATTGCTGCTATTGTACAGCAACAAACAAAATATACTGCTGTATCGGGCACTAGTGCATTGAAACAGGCCATTGCTTGTAAGTTTTTACGTGATCATCAGCTCAGTTTTTCAGCAGATGAGATTGTTGCAGGTAGTGGAGCGAAACCACTTATTTTCAATGCGTTACTTTCAACATTAGATGTCGGGCACGAAGTGATTATTCCTGCACCATACTGGGTTTCTTATCCTGATATGGTGATGCTGGCTGAGGGTACGCCAGTTATTGTCCCTTGTCATGAGCAATATGGTTGGAAGTTACAACCACAAGATTTGGCTGCTGCATTGACACCTGAGACACGTTGGTTGATTCTCAACTCGCCAAGTAATCCTACAGGGGCGATTTATAGTGCTGAAGAATTACGTGGACTGGCAGAGGTGTTGTCTGATTATCCTCAGGTGTTAATTATGTCTGATGATATTTATGAACCTTTACGTTATGAAAATACACTTTTTAGTACTTTCGCACAGGTTGCTCCATATTTATCCGATCGTATATTGACCATCAATGGTGTGTCTAAAAGTCATGCAATGACTGGATGGCGGTTGGGTTATGCTGCAGGTCCGACATGGCTTATTCATGCCATGCAAACGCTACAATCACAGAGCACATCGAATCCCTGTAGTATTTCGCAAGCTGCGGCAGTTGTTGCATTACAGCAACCAGCAGAGTTTCTTTCAGCTTGGATGACTGTGCTCGATCGTCGCCGCCGGCAGGTATTGGCAATGATTGAGGCAAGCAATGGCTTAAGTGCCAGTGCCCCTAAGGGGGCATTTTATATTTTTGCTAACTGTATGGCATTCATTGGATCTATAACACCACAAGGGCAGAGCCTCGATGATGATCAGGCTGTGGCAAGTTGGTTGTTACAAGATGCACATGTTGCGGTGCTGCATGGTTCAGCTTTTGGAACACCAGGCTACTTACGTATTGCTTATGCGGTTGAGGATAGTCATCTAACACAGGCATGTCAGCGTTTACAGGATTCGCTTGCTAAACTTATTCTTTCATAATAGGTTTTTAAAAACAATGTCTTATTTGATGATGGACTTTGAGTGGTTTCAGTGTTAGATCTTCCTCTTATTGACCAAAAGAACTGCCAGCATGGCTTAAATTTAAATAGGTAGCGTTGATTTCTCAGGTATAAAAGTGGATTGAATGGTCTATTTATGGAATGATATCAAAACCAAATGTAGGTTTACCTTCATTAATTGTACATATGGTACTCATTCACAGCTTTAGACAATTCTTCAATGCCTTGATTAATTTTGTCTAAAGCAATAGAACCAAAACCTAAACGTAAAAAATTTTTACGTTGCTGATCATGTAAAAAGAAAGATTCACCAGCTTCAATGAAGACACCTCGGTTAGCAGCATATTGAGCCAACATGCTGGTGTTGATATTCATAGGTGCTTCAAGCCAACATGCTGAACCACCATTAAATGTATAGATATGCCATGTTGGCAAATATTGTGCTAAGGCTTTCAATAACACCTCAGCACGTTTTTTATGTAATAAAAACTGTCGTCTTAACATGCTGTGGTAATACCCTTGATCTATAAAAAAAGCAAATACACGCTGATTAAATACATTTGGGTGACGAACCATTAGGCGGCGTAAATGGCGGAGCTCATCAATTAACTCTGGTGCTGCTACAATGTAACCAAGGCGGAGTCCTGGTGCTAGTGGTTTAGATAGGCTACCTACATAAACAACACGACCATGACGATCTAGACTTTTTAAAGCAGGAATAGTGGTATTTTCGACTAAGATTTGTGCATCATATTCATCTTCAATAATAATGCTTTCGTATTCCTCAGCTTGTCGAAGCAAATGTTGACGACGTTGTGGAGATAGCGTTCCACCTGTTGGGCATTGTCGACCAGGTGTAACATAGAGGTAATCACATTGTTGTGCTTCTTTAGAGAAAATAATCCCTTCGTGGTCTACGGGAAGTGCCACAATATTTTGACTGTGTAGCATAAAAATATTTCGAGCATCTGGATAACCAGGGTCTTCTATACCAATAAAATGTTCTGAACGCATCAGTAAAGCTGCCAACATATACAATGCGTGTTGACTCCCCACAGTCAGTAAAATTTCATCTTCATGTGCAACAATACCTCTGGTTGGTAAAATATGTTGACGAATGGCATTAATTAAATATGGATCATCTCCTTGTTGGGTAAGATCTTGAGCCCAGATAGAAGCATCTCGTGCTGATAACGCTTTTATTGAACACTCACGCCAGGCAGTAGCAGGAAAGCTTTCAGGGTCCGGTTGGCCATAAATAAATGGATAAGGGTATTTACTCCAGTCACTTGGTTTAATGAGATTACGCTGTTGTGATGGTTGGAAGCAGAACCGCTTCACCCAACTGGTTGTTTTGGATGTGGTTTTTATGGTTTTATTTTCACTGCTATCTACATAAAAATGGGGATGGACAAAGTGCCCACATCGTTGACGCGACTCTAAAATTCTCTCTTCTACTAATTGTTGATAGGCAATGGTGACGGTATTTCTTCCTACGCCGATCAACTTAGCTAGCTCACGGCTTGAAGGAACAGCCATACCTGAACGTAAATGTCCATCGACTAAAGCAGAAAACATCATACGGCAGATACGCCCTTGAAAATTCAACCCACTTTTTTCAGTTTGATTAAACAATAATTTCCAAATATTTACTGAAGCTGGATAGGCCATGATGTTTTCTCAGTGCATTTTTTGATTCATTTTGGATCCGAAACAATCAAACTGGTGCATAAACAGGGATAATTACAATATTTTCCTTGATTCATGCTTTATATAGATAAAGCAAAAGTTATTCCAATCTCAATATTTAAGAAATAAATCAATAACATCATGTGTTTATGTGTATTTTTTGGTGGATCTATAGAAAAAGCATTTCTGGTACTACGTCATCATAATCTATTTTTGTACATTTCATTTAATCAAATAGTTCTTGAGATGATCCATGAACCAAAACACACTTTTACAACTACTCGATACATTTTCACAAGCTTGGAACGCCCATGATGTAGAGCAATTGATGAACTGTATGCATGTCAATTGTCGTTTTGAAACAGTTGCTGGTGACGATGTTCATGGTACGGGCATTGTTGGAGCTGATGCTGTTCGTGAAGTATTTAGCAACACATTTAAAACGTTTCCAGATGCTCAGTGGAGAAATGCCAAACACTGGATTAGTGCAGATGGTAACTATGGTGTTTCAGAAAGCACTTTTATGGCAACCACAGCAGATGGAGGGATGATAGAAGCCAATATGGTTGATATTTTTCACTTTAAAGATGGAAAAATTCTTCTGAAAAATGCATTTCGTAAAAATCGTCCTGTAAAAAATATGCCTTAAGGAGTTTTCTTGTGAATCAATACATTCAACATTTAAATACTAATCCAAATATTGGCAAAAAAACAAATCATCAAGATTATAGAGAATACAATGCAAAGTTTGATCCATTAACAGATAAAATTTTACAAGGAAATGAACAATATGCCCCAACTTATTGGGTCGCCACAGCAGGTACACCTCCTGAGGATGATGGACCGTTAAAAGGGGATATCGTTGCTGATATTGTGATTATTGGTGGCGGATTTACGGGTCTGTCGACTGCATTAACCTTGGCTGAAAAATTTGGGGCAGCGCCTTTGGTTCTCGAGGCCAATCGTAGTGCATGGGGGTGTACAAGCCGTAATGGTGGACAAGGACAAAATGCTTCTGGACGTTTATATCGTTCGCAATGGATTGATAAGTGGGGGCTTGATACGGCTAAACGGCTAGATACTGAAATTCGTGAAGGGTTCGACTATTTCAAAGATTTGGTCAGTAGTATTCAATGCGATGCACAAGATGGGGGGCATTTGTACATTGCACATCGTGCTAAAAAAATGGCATTTTTGGAAAATGAAGCCAAAGTCATGAAAGAGGTCTTTGGTTATAAGACACGTATGCTTAGTCGCGAACAATTGCATGAGGAATATGTTGCCGATCAAGAAGCCACAGGTGCTTTACTTGAACCAGATGGTATTGGAGTACATCCCCTTAAACTGGCTTTTGGTTATTTAAAACGTGCACGTGCAGCGGGTGCCAAAGTTCACACATCTACTCCTGTTTTAAGTTGGGAAACGCATCAAGGTATTCACTATTTAACGACACCTTATGGGGTCGTTAAAGCAAAGCGTGTAGCTGTTGCAACAGGTGGTTACACGCCTAATGGCTTGCATCCGAGTTTATCTGGAAAAATTATGCCCATTCTATCTAATTCATTGGTGACCAGACCGTTAACTAAAACTGAACGTGCCGAAGCAGGATTACACAGCACCACATTTATTACAGATACTCGCACTTTACGCCATTATTACCGCTTGTTACCCGATGGTTCCATGCAATGTGGTAGTCGTAGTGCGCTTAATGGAGCAGATGCCAGCAATCCAATTCATCTAGAACGCTTAAAAGAAGGGCTTTACCGTAAATTTCCGAGTTTGCGTAATATCCCAATCGCACATTCGTGGTGGGGTTGGGTCGATGTCAGTCACGATATGATGCCTAGAATTGTACAACCAAACCCTGATGAAAGCATTTTTTACGCTATAGGTTATGGTGGAAATGGTGTTTCATTTTCTGCAATGGCGGGACGTCGCTTAGCAGAGCGTGTTATGGGCGTTGAGCATCCACAGTTCGATTTACCCATATATCAGTCGCCATTACCTTCACATTTATTTAGACCATTTCGAAGAGTAGGACAGGCACTTTTATACCGTTGGTATTACCTAACAGATGAAGTGATCTAAATAACATCTTATTTTGATATAGCACAATGATAATAAATATAGGGGAATTCATCATGTATCACTCAAATCAAGATTTAAAAAACACGCTCAAACCTCGCCATGTGAAAATGATGGCTCTAGGTGGTGTCATTGGAATGGGATTATTTGTAGGCAGTTCGGTGGTTATTCAATCGGCTGGGCCTGCTGCAATCCTCTCGTTTTTGATCACAGGTATTATTATTATATTAGTCATGCGTATGTTAGGTGAGCTCGCGACGGCATCGCAAGTGACAGGTTCATTTTATAGCTATGCACGCTATGCTTTTCGAGACTCCCCATTTTTATCTCGACTCGCAGGTTTTATGACGGGTTGGATGTACTGGTATTTTTGGGTTATTGTCATTGGTTTAGAGGCTATTGTGGGGGCGAAACTCGTTGGGTATTGGTTACCAGATGAACCACAGTGGATCGTTAGCCTCATATTTTTATCCATCTTAACAGCAACAAACCTATTTTCTGTTAAATCATTTGGTGAGTTTGAGTTTTGGTTTTCATCAATAAAAATAGCAGCAATTATTACATTTATATTCCTATGCAGTATCTATGTATTCGGTTTGTGGCCAAATCATACTACTTCAGGGTTTGGTGAACTACTGAGTCACGGTGGATTTATGCCAAATGGTTGGGGGCCGGTGTTATCTGGGGCTGTATCAGCCACAGCATTTTATTTTGGTGCAGAGATTGTCACAATTGCAGCGGCAGAATCGGAAAATCCAGAAGAGTCTGTAGCCAAAGCCACTAAATCTGTCATCAGTCGGGTTCTTATCTTTTATGTTTGCTCTATTTTTCTTGTAATCTGTATCGTGCCATGGAATAGTCCTGAGATTGCAACGCCTTATGTGAGTGCCTTAAAGGTTCTTAATATTCCTTATGTTGCTGATATAATGAATGCTGTCATTTTGGTGGCTGTATTAAGTTGCTTAAACTCTGGTGTATATGCAGCAAGCCGTATGCTATTCGCTTTAACAAAAAATGGGGATGCGCCACGTAGTTTAACTAAACTCTCTAAAAAAGGAGTACCTGTACGGGCTATCTTGATATGTACTGTATTTGGTTATTGCTCAATACTTGCATCTTATTTTTCTCCAGATGGCGTGTTCTCTTTCTTGGTAGAGTCTTATGGTACGGTTGCACTTTTTGTTTATATTATCATTGCATGTTCACAAATTCGTTTAAGACGTCATTTAGAGCACGTTGCACCTGAACGCTTAAAAATAAAAATGTGGTGTTTTCCTTATCTCAGTTATGTTGCCATCATTGGCATGCTTTGTATCTTTATTGCCATGGCATTTATTCCTAGTCTGCAAAAAGCATTTTGGTTTGGTATTGCCAGTGCGCTCATCATCTTCTGTATTTTTATGATTCGTCATTCTATTGAGTTATTTAAACTGCGTAAAAAGCAAAAGCCAGCCAAAATATGATGCTCGTTTTCCTACAACATATAACAAACTCTAATTTTTAAGCGACCTGCTTAAATAGGTCAGGTCGCAATACAGTTTTAAAAACCTACCTAGGATGATTATTCTCATGTTACTCAAAGATAAGCTAGCCGCTTTAACTGTGGTTTTTATTTGGGGTATCAATTTTTATTTTATGAAAGTGGGTATCAGTGAAATGAGCCCAATGATGTTAGGCTGTCTGCGTTATATCTTAGTTTTACTTCCTGCCATTTTTTTTATCAGTATGCCGAAAATCGGTTGGAAGTGGCTTTTATTATACGGTTTCATTAGCAATTTTTCACAGTTTTCTTTTATGTTTAGTGCTATAGCAACAGGAATGCCAACAGGTTTAATTGCTTTGGTTGTTCAGTCTCAAGCCTTTTTTACTGTAATGATTGCGGCATTTGTTTTCAATGAAAATACATCATGGAACCAATGGCTTGCTATAATAATAGCAGCTTTGGGACTGGCATTGATTGCACTTGGTCAGCAACACAGCCATGTTCCTTTAGTTGGGCTACTATTGGTGATGGGTTCTGCACTGTCATGGGCTATTGGTAATATTGTGGTGAAGCGTATCGGTCAGGTTGACTCTATTGGTTTAGTGGTTTGGGGCAATCTATTTACACCACTTTGGTTTTTCCTGTTTGCTTTTCATGATCATGGTTGGCAAGGCATTCTTTTAGATTGGACAGCAATATCTTGGAAAGGTTTTTTTGCTGTAGCTTTTCTGGCCTATTTTGCTACGATTATTGGTTATGGCTTATGGAATGATTTATTAACACGTTATTTGGCTGCTAAAATTAGTCCGCTGTCGCTTTGGGTGCCGGTAATAAGTATGGGGTTTGCCTATTTGTTTTTAAATGAAACATTAAATTCATGGCAGTGGTTAGGCTCGGGAGTCACGATGTTTGGCTTAATGGTTCATTTGGTTGGGCAAAAAATAAGCACAGCTTTAAGGTTTATGTTCTCAAAAAATAACCGAGCTTGAAAGTATAAAGTTAAATATTATCAGACGTGTTGCACAGGTGCTGTTGAGTTCACGTCGTAAATTGACTCATATTTTAAACACTCTAGTTGAGAAGTATTAGAAATATAATCATGACATGACTATAATCATGCTCCAATTGGCGAAGAGAATGCACATGTCATCAGCAAGTCAACTTAACGACAAGCAGCTTGAAGCAATGAAATACACGCAAGGCCCACTGTTGGTGCTTGCAGGTGCAGGCTCAGGCAAGACTTCGGTGATTACCCGTAAAATTGCACATTTGGTCCAAAATTGTCGTATTCCTGCCCATCGTATTACGGCCATGACCTTTACCAATAAAGCTGCCCGAGAAATGAAAGAACGGGTGGGCAAGTTATTATCAAAAGAAGAAGCAAAAGGCTTGTCTGTATCTACATTCCATACCTTTGGCTTAAATTTATTACGCTTAGAACTAAAACATTTACCGCTTAAAAATAATTTTTCTATTTTAGATGCAGATGATTGCAAACGTATTTTAATGGACTTGATGCATCAAGATAATTTGTCAGGGGCTGAAAGCAAAGAGCTGATTGCTAAAGTCATGAAAAAAATATCTGATTGGAAAAATGACTTAATTATTCCAGAACAAGCCCATCAAACTTGTGAAACGGAAGAAGATGTTCGCTTTGCCTACTTGTACCAACTCTATGAGCGTAACTTACGTGCTTACAATGCGGTCGATTTTGATGACTTGATTGTCTTACCAACGCGCTTATTACAAGAAAATGCCGAAGTGCGAGATAAATGGCAAAACCGTGTACGTTATTTATTGGTCGATGAATATCAAGACACCAACACGGCACAGTATATTTTAGTCAAGCTTTTGGTTGGTGTGATGGGGCAATTCACTGCGGTGGGCGATGATGACCAGTCGATTTATGCATGGCGTGGTGCAAAACCTGAAAATATGGGACTACTTAAAGAAGATTTTCCCAATTTAAATGTGATTAAACTCGAACAAAACTACCGTTCAACCAGTCGTATTTTAAAAGCAGCCAACCATGTGATTGGAAATAACCCGCATATTTTTGATAAAAAATTATGGAGTGATAAAGGTCATGGCGAAGAGATTCGTATTATTACCTGCCGTAATGATGACGATGAAGCAGAGCGTGTGGCACAAGACATTATTACCCATAAATTGATGAATGGTAAAAGTTGGAAAGATTACGCCGTACTGTATCGGGGGAACTTTCAGGCACGTATTTTAGAAACGCAATTACGCCAACTGCAAATTCCGTATAAACTTTCAGGCGGTACGTCTTTCTTTGCTCGTAGCGAAATTAAAGACATTATGAGCTACTTACGTCTGATTATTAACCCAGAAGATGACAGTGCATTTTTACGTATTATTAACACGCCAAAACGCTCAATAGGGCCTGTGACTTTAGAGAAAATTGGTCTATTTGCCCAAGAAAACCATTTGTCGTTGCTTATGGCTGCAGGTGACCAACGTTTAGCGATGGTCTTGTCTAAGAAAATTTGCTCACATTTGTTTGAATTTTCTGATTTTATGCAAAAGTATACCCGTGAGTTACTTGAAGATGACAACCCTGTGCCAATCATACGGCAGATGATTACGGAAACAGGTTACATCGACTACGTGCGAGAGCAAGCGGCAACCCCTGCACAAGAAAAAACCAAGTTAGATAACATTGAAACACTGTATACCAGTATTCAAAGTTTGATTAACCGTGCTGAAAATGTCGATGATAAAAACATTGAAAGTGTGATTCGTAAAATGGTGTTGCTTGATTTACTCGAACAACAGCAAGAGGAAGAAGACACCGACAAAGTCAATTTACTGACGTTGCATGCGGCAAAAGGTCTTGAGTTTCCGTATGTATATATGATTGGTTTAGAAGAAGAGCTATTGCCACATAAAAACTCAATTGCGGCTGAAACCATAGAGGAAGAACGCCGTTTAATGTATGTGGGAATTACTCGAGCAAGACAAGGCCTCACTTTAACTTTAGCCGAGCAACGCAAAGCAGGTGGTCAAATGAAACAAATGACGGCCAGTCGCTTTTTAGATGAATTACCACAAGATGATATTCATTGGCTTGGGCGTAAAAAGAAATTGCAGCAACATGTAGATCCGAAAGAACAAGCCAAAACCTACTTAGAAAATTTACGCAGTATGTTGAAACACAAACATTAATGAGTGCAAGGAAAAATCCATGAAAGTTCAAGTGAAAATTTTAGACCCTCGTTTGGGTGACACGTGGCCATTGCCAAACTATGCCACACAAGGTTCGGCAGGTTTAGACTTACGTGCATGTATAGATGAAGCCATGACCATTGAAGCAGGACAAACGGTACTGATTAAAACAGGTCTATCTATTTATATTGCAGACCCACAGTTTGCAGGTCTGATTTTACCACGTTCGGGTTTAGGCCATAAACACGGCATTGTTTTGGGTAATTTAGTGGGTTTAATTGACTCAGATTATCAAGGCGAGTTAATGATTTCGGTATGGAATCGTGGTCAAACGGCATTTACTTTAGAACCAGGTGAGCGTTTGGCACAATACGTACTTGTGCCTGTGGTGCAAGCAGAGTTTGAGCAAGTGACTGAATTTGTTGCAACTTTACGTGGTGAAGGTGGTTTTGGCCATACAGGTCAGCAATAAGTACAAGCCCTATAGGTAAATCTATCTATAGGGTTTTTTAAGCATTTTTAATTTTATGTAGAAAAATATTTACAATCATCACATAAATGATGACAATTTAGCATGATATTAAAATAGTTAAGCCAAAACATGCAGTTAACACAACAAGACTTTCCTGCACATATTTTTAGAGCCTACGACATACGTGGGCGTTTGTCAGATCTACGCTTAAATGTACTCGTCGCTATTGCACGAGCTTTTGCCATACAACTCAAAACACAACAGATTGAGCATATTGTTTTAGGATATGATGCACGGCATGACGGAAAACGATATGCCACTTATATACAGCACATTTTGGCGCAGCAAAACATACATGTGACAGCACTTGGCTGTTGTTCTACGCCATATATGTACTTTATGGCACAGAAACTCACCAAAACAGGATCAGGCATTATGCTCACTGCGAGCCATAATCCTAAAACAGATCATGGGATTAAGTGGCTCAGTCATAGATCACCCCCCACACCACAAGACATACAAAACATTGCTCACTTAGCAAAACAGCAGTATCTATCTGATGTGACATTACCAATGGTTGATCTGTCTAAGAAGGTTGAAATACCATCAGCACAGGCATATCTAACACAGTTAGCACATGATATTCGGCTAGAAAAAGCACTCATTGTGGTGGTTGATGGTATGCACGGTGCGGCAGGTCAGTATGCTAAAGCAATTTTAACGACTTTAGGTTGTCAGGTCATTGCACTACGTTGTGATGCCAATGGCGACTTTCCAGATCACGCTCCTGACCCTTCAAAAAAACAGCATCTCACATTGTTGTGTGAGGCTGTGAAGCAACATGGGGCAGATATTGGTTTGGCATTAGATGGCGATGGTGACCGCTTGGTGGTGGTTGATGAAACGGCCAGTATTATTAGCCCCGACCAACTCATGTGTGTATTTGCTGAAATGTGTTTAAAGCAGTATCCACAGCAAGAAATTGTCTTTGATGTCAAATGTGCCAATATGATTACGCAGGTGGCACAGCATTATGGTGGGACAGCCACCATGCTTCGCACAGGTAGCACATTTTTACGCCGTTATTTGGCAGAGCATCCAAAGGCTGTCTTTGGCGGTGAGTACGCAGGGCATTATGTCTTTAATGATGGTCGTGGCTTAGGGTATGATGATGGCCTATATGCAGGACTGCGTTTAATGGAATACCTCACGCAAAGGTCGCCTATGACGCTTTCAGCTCTTTTTGTAGATTATCCAGAGCGTTGTTTTACTGAAGACACTTATATTGCAACGACAGGTGTACCTGCACAAACATTGCTCAAACATTTTAAGCAATCTTATGGCCACAATACACAGGCAAAACTGACAGAAATTGACGGGATTCGATTAGACTTTGCACACGGCTTTGGCATTATACGGGCATCAAATACAGGTGAGTATTTAACAGTACGTTTTGATGCGATTAATTCAGTTGTGCTTGATGAGATAAAAGCGACTTTTTCAGCAGTATTTTTGGCAGACTACCCATGTATTGCGGCCCATATTTTACAAGCACATTAGTGGCTTGATATAAAAACAGACTTAAAGAAGGACAGATGATGGCACATCAACATACAGGCTTAGATAAAGCACATGTTTTAACAGAAGCATTACCGTACATTCAACGCTTTGCGGGTAAGACTCTCGTGGTTAAGTACGGTGGCAATGCCATGACAGACCCAGAATTAGAAAGCTCATTTGCAAGAGACATTGTATTGCTGAAAACGGTTGGACTAAATCCGATCGTTGTACATGGTGGTGGCCCACAAGTTGATGCACTGCTTAAAAAATTGGGACAAGAGTCTGACCGTATAGATGGCATGCGTGTAACAGACAAAGCCACGATGGAAGTGGTTGAAATGGTGCTTGGTGGAAGCGTCAATAAATCGATTGTGAACTTGATTAACCAACATGGTGGTCGCGCCATTGGTTTAACAGGTAAAGATGGTAATCTTTTACATGCACAAAAACTGCTGATGGAAAAGAAAACTGCCAATGGTTCGATAGAAAAAATTGATTTGGGTATGGTTGGTGAAGTGGTTGGTGTAAAAACCGATGTACTCGAGATGTTTACCCAAGGCGATTTTATTCCTGTGATTGCACCTTTAGGGGTAGATGAACATGGCGACACCTATAACATTAATGCAGACTTAGTGGCAGGTAAAGTGGCTGAGGCTTTAGGTGCTGAAAAGCTGATTTTACTGACTAACATTAGTGGTGTATTAGATCAAAATAAAGAGCTCTTAACTGGTTTAACAACACAAGAAGTCGATTGTTTAATTGAAACAGGCGTTATTTATGGGGGAATGATTCCTAAAGTGGGCTGTGCATTAGATGCTGTAAAAGGTGGTGTCGTCAGCGCACATATTGTTGATGGTCGTGTGCCACATGCAACGTTATTGGAAGTATTTACTGACCACGGTGTAGGTACGCTTATTTCTAACCGCTTAGGGCATAAATAAGTTTTTTATATTAAAAACACACGGTAGACATAAATTTTTTACCGTGTGTTGACCTGAATAATGTAGTGGTAGATCTCATTTTTTAATAAATATGTAAAATTTGATGTTTTTAATGTGGAGTTTTAATGTGAAATGAGTATTTTAATTATCTGATAAATAAAAACTATTTGATATTTTAGATTCTTTATTCGAAAAATGAATAAAGAACAATATAAAAACTCATTTACAAGATTAAGGCAGTGGGCTAAATTATAACAGTATTAGATAAGTCAACGATGTAAGTAAACGCCATGTGCCAACTCCTCGGAATTAATTGTGCTGAACCCACAGATGTGACCTTTTCTTTTAAAGGATTTTCACAACGTGCAGGGATCACCTCAGATCACTGCGATGGTTTTGGAATCGGTTTTTTTGAAGACCGAGCATGTCGTTTGTTTGTAGATAATAAATCGGCAATACAGTCGCCAATTGGTGAGTTAATTCGTAACTATCCAATTAAATCAAAAAATGTGATTGCTCATATTCGTAAAGCAACACAAGGCCAAGTGACTTTTCAAAACTCGCATCCATTTGTACGTGAACTATGGGGCAGACATTGGTTATTTGCACACAATGGTGATTTACATGAGTTTGAACCTGAACTCAGTGGTCGCTTTACGCCTATTGGCAATACCGACAGTGAACTTGCATTTTGCTACTTGTTAGACCGTTTGGTTGAGCATTTTGGTTATAAAGAGCCAAAAGTAGAAGAAGTATTTGCTGTGCTAGAGGAAATTGCTCCAGAAATTTCTGAGTTTGGTACATTTAATTTTTGTCTTTCGAATGGTGATGCATTATTTAGCTATGCTGTGACTAAACTCAGTTGGACGGTTCGTGGTTATCCATTTGGGTTAGCAAGATTGGTCGATTTAGATGTGGAAATTGACTTTAGTAAAGTGACCACGCCTGAAGATAGAGTTGCTGTTGTGACTACAGAACCATTAACAGATGAAGTGTGGACAGCCTTTAAACCTGGTGAGCTGATTTTATTTCAAGGTGGTTATTTAATTAAAACAGCACAAACATATATTGATCGTTTGGTGCGTGAAGCTAAAGATCCGTCCTTACGTCGTATTACTCAAGCAGATATTTACTAAGTGGCTTCGCATCTTTAATACAAAGCATTACTTATTTTAGTTTTAAAAGAGGGTATCTTATATATAGATGCCCTCTTTTATTTTATAAATGCATGGTGATTTAGCAGAATTAAGTTCGAATAAAGACAGCTTTTAAAACCTACACATATTTTTTCTATTGTAAATGAATGCTTGATCTAAGATGTTGTTTGTACGAGCGTGGGTTTTAGTCATAGAAAATAGATGAATGAATGAAGTAGTACAGATACGAAGGAATCATGTTTCATATAGAAAAGTACATTTAAAATCGCTGAATGATTTCGCCACGGTTTGTGATGCTTTGTTTAGAATTACAATAATATTTACCTAAGAATAACAAGATTTTATGATCTATAGCAGGTGAAATTCCTTTCAATGATATGACGGTTTGATTAAATAATACTTGATTCTTTTACTCTACTTTTTAAGTAATAATAGCAAATTCAAATATTTAGTAACCCAACTAAAGTAGTCGGATTTTTTTGTTATTTTTCAATAATCTATAATTCTATATCATACATTTCACATAATCATACATATTAAAAAATAGGGGAAATAATGAAAGTTTCTTGGAGTACAGATTTTGACACAGGTATAGATGTAATTGATGAGCAACACAAAAGAATCCTGCACTACATTAATGATATAGATGAAGTCTGCTTTACACATGATCGTGAAAAAATTAAAGATATTTTGGATAATATTATTGACTACACACAATCTCATTTTACTTTTGAAGAAAGCTTACAAGAAGAAGCTGGTTACCAATTTAGTGTGCCACATAAAAAAGTACATGATTTATTTATTAAAAAAATTGAAGACTATCGATTACGTTTTTTACAAGGTGAAACCGTTGAAGAGGATTTATATCAGGTGCTCACCAAGTGGTTAATTAATCATATTAAACATGATGATGCAGATTATGTGGGTGCAGTAAAAGATAATATGAATCAATTGATTCAGGAAAAGCAAAAGAAAAAAGGTTGGCTAGCACGCTTTTTTTCATAATTTTATAGAGAAAATACCAATACAACCATGACCAAACAACAAACTTTGATTTTCTTCGATGAGAAAGGCAAAATAGCGTATCATTTTTAAATAATTTAGATACAGGACAGACTCATGTCTCGATGGTTGTCGCCGTTACTTGCATTTTGTATGTCATTGATGCTCATTACAAGTTTAGCACCAGTGTTTGGATTTCAAATTGATCGTCAATTTGATTTTTGGCTATTGTGGTTATTGGTGGTTTTAGTTGTATCTTTACCTTTGACTTATTTGGAATATGCCTTAGTAAAACGTGCTAAGACCAGTATATTAAATGCACTTATGACCTTAACCAGAGAGGCAGATGCCTCTTTACAGTGGCGAATTGTAGGTTGGTTATCTGTGATATTTATTCCATTTCTTGCAGGGGCAATGCTGAGCAATAGTTATCACTTAGTGACTCAATTTGTAGCAGTTCCTGTACGTACAGAGTTGGTTTTTCTAATCTTAGCGATTGTTGCTGTCTTACTGTCATTTTTACCAAGAGTATGGCTTGCTGTTATAAGTACAGTGGCGGTACTGATTTCATTGTTGAGCAGTTATCTGTTTGGTTATGAGCCGTTGGCTTGGCACAATACTGAAATTGTCTTTTCTGAATGGGGTAGTGCAACAGTTCTTGCTTTAGTTGCTGGTGGTTTAGGTTTAGGTATTTATGCTCAAACAAGTATACAACAGGTGCTAACTACAGAGCGTGCCAGTCAGTTGGTTATTCCTGTATGGCTCGCGCAAGTTCTGGCTGTAGTTGTTTTTGGATTTTTTACCATACGTGCTCAAGTGCCTGCGTTGACACTTTTAGTTGCTGTTATTTTTGCAGCTGCATGGTTGTTACAGCTTGCTAAGCAGCAGCTAATCGAACGCAACATTCACTTGATCGTGGCATATGCTGTTTTACTCGGGGCATTACTGATTTGGGTTGTTCCACATGCACATGGCGTATTTAATATGGTATTGGTGTTATGGGGGCTTGTGAGTTGCTTGCTATACAGTGTGTTTGCAGGATGGATTATGAAAATTAGTCACTTGCGTAAAGTGCTGAACTTTAGCAGTGAAATGTACTATAACCTTTGGCGTATCGCTGTACGTATTGTTGCACCATTAAGTATTGTTGTGGCGATTGTTGCGGTATTGATGGGTCGTTTCTAAATGAATGTTGTATGGGTGGCGTATGCGGGCGAGGCTCAGCAGTATTATATAAAAGTAAACTTTGAACAAGGTATGAGTGTTCAAGATGCGATAGATGCAAGCCAAATTATGCACAAAGCACAGATTACAGTACCGCTGAGTGTTGGAATTTTTGGTGAAAAAGTCTCAGATTTAACGCATATATTAAACGTGGGCGATCGGGTAGAAATTTATAGACCGCTCACGATTAACCCAAAAGATATTCGTAGAAATCGTGCAAAACAAAATCCACTGAAAGTTAAAGCGTGAAAAACAAGCAATCGTTTTAAACGATAGTTGTAACAGAAAGAAAAACCCCCATATTTGGGGGTTTTCTTTGACTAAGTTGGCTGAAAGTTATTAAAATTAAGGTGTATTTACAATGTTTCTTTTGCAGCAGGCAGACCCGGTTGAGTATTGGGAATGCTGTCTAAGCCTTCGATGCGACTAACAACACCTGAGTTGTTGAAGTAAATTTTAAGGTGTTGGCCTTTCGCTTCAGCAATTTTCGCTTTTTTCGCATATGTGCCAGGAATATAGTTGTAAATATAATCCCAACGCAGTGGGTTAAGTGGGTCGGCAATTGTAGGGCTACCAAGTAAGAAAC
Source organism: Acinetobacter rathckeae (assembly GCF_015627125.1). Lineage (GTDB taxonomy): Bacteria > Pseudomonadota > Gammaproteobacteria > Pseudomonadales > Moraxellaceae > Acinetobacter > Acinetobacter rathckeae. The sequence continues at coordinate 77,621 of NZ_VTDO01000006.1, forward strand.
GTACCTGTTGGTAAGTCATACCAGGTTGCACTTGAGATGCCAATGTTTTTGTAAGTGGTGTTCCTTGCGGAATATCTATTTTATAAACACAACCACCGAGCATTGAACTGACGAGTAAAGTCGTCAAAATAATTTTTTGCATTTTGCTACACTATCCAAATCAATTTTGATGCATTTCATCCAATCATAGATCATACTGCATCTAAACCCTATTGCATATTACTACTTCAAAATAGTTGAGAGACTCTTTATGGCCATTTCAAATCAAGATCTACGTAAAGCAGGGCTGAAAGTTACTTTGCCAAGAATTAAAATCTTGGAATTACTTGAAACGTCTAAGCCACATCACTTAAGTGCGGAAGATATTTATAAGACTTTATTAGACCAAGGCGAAGATGTTGGCCTTGCAACAGTATATCGTGTACTTACTCAATTTGAGGCTGTAGGTATTGTGCAACGTCTTAATTTTGAAAACAATCATTCTGTTTTTGAGATTATGCAAGATAGCCATCATGACCATTTAGTCTGCCAAAATTGTAATAAAGTGCTCGAGTTTAGTAATGATCTGATTGAAAATGAACAGCATGAAGTGGCGAAAAAATTTGGCTTTACACTAACAGGCCACTCATTAAACTTATATGGTTTTTGTAGTGACCAAGAGTGTCAAGACGCTTCACGTAAGAAGTAAGATATACATAAAAGCAACAAAGTTAAATGAAAGGGTAAAAGAGCCCTTTCATTTAAAACACGATTTATTTACTCATGAATAGATAACAGCGTATGTGATGCTGTTTCAGGTTGGGCTTCACCAGAGAGCTTGATTTTTAGTCTTAAATCATTTGGTGCATCTGCATGTTTCAGTGCATCCTCATAAGAAATTGCCCCTTCGTGGTACAAATCAAGCAGTGACATATCAAAGGTTTGCATGCCAAGTTCTCTAGACTTTGTCATAATCTCTTTAATCTGATTAATTTGTCCTTTGCGGATATATTCTGCAATGAGTGGACTATTAATCAAAATTTCAATGGCAGCACGGCGAGACTTTTTGTCTATTGTTGGAATAAGTTGCTGTGCAACAATGGCTTTAAGATTTAAAGATAAGTCCATTTGAATTTGATGGTGTCGTTCGCTGTCAAAGAAGTTCACAATACGGTCAATGGCCTGATTGGCGTTGTTTGCATGCATGGTCGCTAACACCAAGTGGCCCGTTTCTGCAAAGTTTAGAGCATAGTTCATAACTTCTGTGGTACGAATTTCGCCAATTAAAATCACATCTGGGGCTTGTCGTAGGGTGTTTTTAAGTGCGACCTCAAAAGACTGTGTATCTATGCCCACTTCACGCTGTGTAATAATACAACCTGCATGTTGGTGAATGAACTCGACAGGGTCTTCAATGGTAATAATATGTCCGTGACTACTGCGGTTACGATGGCCAATTAAAGAGGCTAAAGAGGTCGATTTTCCTGTACCTGTACCACCTACAAATAAAATAATGCCACGTTTTTCCATAATCAGTTTTTTGAGTACGGGCGGCAGTTTGAGTTCATCTGTTAAAGGAATGACATTCTCAATGCGGCGGATGACCATGCCAGGCATATCACGTTGGTAAAATGCACTGACGCGGAAACGGCGACCATCTGCACCACTGGTAATGGCAAAGTTACATTCTTTTGTTTCCTTAAATTCAGCACGTTGCTTTTCATTCATGATGGAATGGATAAGTTGACGAATCAGCTCAGCACTCATTTTGGTTCGAGCAAGTGGAACGAGTTGTCCATTGACTTTCATCAGTGGTTCAAGGTCAGCTGTAATAAATAAATCTGAGCCCTTTTTATCGCTCATGATTTGGAGTAAATCATTAAAATTCATAAAATGATCATCTACCTTTAAACAAATGCATCTGGGTTTTTAGCAGCAGTACGTGCAGCCTCTTTACTAATCATATTTTTTTGTACCAAGCTCTTTAAGCTTTGGTCTAATGTTGACATACCAATGCCTGCATTGGTTTGAATAGAAGAGTACATTTGTGCAATTTTATTTTCACGAATTAAGTTTCGAATAGATGGAATACCCAACATAATTTCATGTGCGGCAACACGACCACCGCCATTTTTTTTCAAAAGTGCTTGAGAAATGACAGCCTGTAATGACTCTGATAGCATAGAGCGAACCATGTCTTTTTCTTCGGCAGGGAACACATCGACAATACGGTCAATGGTTTTGGCTGCAGATGTGGTATGTAGCGTACCAAAAACTAAATGGCCTGTTTCAGCTGCACTTAAAGCCAAACGAATGGTTTCTAAGTCACGCATTTCCCCAACTAAAATAATATCTGGGTCTTCACGTAAAGCTGAACGTAGCGCATTATTAAAACTAAAAGTATCTCTATGTACTTCACGTTGGTTGATTAAGCATTTTTGAGGCTGGTGTACAAATTCAATCGGGTCTTCAATGGTTAAGATATGATCAAATCGTGTTTGGTTGATGTAGTCAAGCATGGCCGCCAAAGTCGTTGATTTTCCTGAACCTGTTGGCCCTGTAACCAAGACTAGACCACGAGGGAAGTCACATATTTTTTGGAAGATTGCACCTAAACCCAGTTGCTCCAATGATAAAATCTTTGATGGAATGGTTCGAAATACCGCACCTGCACCACGGTTTTGGTTAAATGCATTGACACGAAAGCGTGCTAAATTAGGAATTTCAAAAGAAAAGTCAGTTTCTAAATTTTCTTCAAAGTCTTGGCGTTGTTTATCTGTCATAATGTCATATATTAATTGATAAACTTCTTTATGACTTAAGGCTGGTAAATTAATGCGTCTGACATCACCGTCGACTCGAATCATCGGTGGTAAACCCGATGATAAATGTAAATCAGATGCTTTGTTTTTTACTGAAAAAGCGAGTAGCTCAGTAATGTCCATATTTCCCCCAAGGCCATGTCTTTTGGAACATTATTTTTATAGAATGATAACGACTTTATTGACCTCAGACTAATGCTTTATTAAAAAAGCTTAAAAATACTTAGAGTTTTTATCATGTATGATTTTTCTCAAGCTAGAAATCAGGTGTTACAGCAGATTCAAAATGCATGTGACACAGCACATCGGAGTGATCAGGTAGATTTACTTGCGGTGTCTAAAACACATAGTCATGATGCTATACGGGCCATGTATGCACTGGGTCAGCGTGCATTTGGTGAGAATTATTTACAAGAAGCATGTGCAAAAATAGATGCATTGCAAGATTTAGAGATACAGTGGCATTTTATTGGCCATGTGCAACGTAATAAAACCAAGCTGATTGCCACTCATTTTGCATGGGTACACGGTGTTGACCGTTTGATTATTGCCCAAAGGCTGTCAGATCAACGTCCTGAGGAGATGCCTGCACTAAATATTTGTATACAAGTGAATATTGATGGTCAAGATAGTAAAGATGGTTGTGACCCTCAAGATGTCATGGCAATGGTTGAAAAAATACAGCATCTACCACATCTTCATTTAAGGGGGTTGATGGTGATTCCTGCTCCGAACAATTCCGAGGCTTTTTTTCAAACACAAAAATTGTTTCGTGAGGTGGCTACTCGGTATCCAATGTTGAAGTCATGGGATACCTTAAGTATGGGTATGTCGAGTGATTTGTTGCCTGCTGTAGAAGCTGGTGCAACGTTAGTACGTGTTGGCACGGCTTTATTTGGTAGTCGTGATTATAGTCAAGATAGGTGATTTTTTGTGCAAGAGCAAAAAATAAAATATACGGCACTGTTGGTTGCATTGACATTTTTTATGGAAAACTTAGATGCCACCATTATTGTGACCGCATTGCCTGCAATGGCAGATACATTTCGTGTTGCACCCATTAATTTAAATATTGGTTTAACGGTATATTTAGTGGCTGTGGCGGTATTTATACCTGTCAGTGGTTGGTTAGCAGAGCGCTATGGCGCACGGCGTATTTTTGTGACGGCCATTATTTTATTTGTTTTGGCCTCTATTTTATGTGCGCTTAGTCAAACAAAATCAGTATTTACCTTTGCTCGTGCATTACAAGGCATTGGTGGTGCAATGATGGTGCCTGTTGGTCGCTTAGTGGCTATGCGTTTAGCGCCTAAAGAGCATTTGGTCAAAGTGATTGCTTATATTACTTGGCCGGGTTTAATTGCCCCTGTGATTGCCCCTGCTTTAGGGGGGCTAATCGTAACCCAACTGTCTTGGCAATGGATTTTCTATATTAATGTACCTTTGGGCTTGGTTGCCATTTGGGCCAGTTTAAAGTTATTAGACAATGAGAAAAATGAGGACTTAGCACCATTTGATTGGGCTGGTTTTGCTTTGTTGGCCATGGCCTGTGCCAGTGTCGTCTATGGTATGGAGCGTATTGGTCAGGAAATTAGCAATGCTGTGAGCTATTTAGGGTTGGTTATTTTTGGAGCACTTTTGTTTACGGTTTCTGTATTGTATATGCGCCGTTCAGAGGCTCCACTATTAAAGTTTGATGCCTTTAAACAAGAAACCTTTTCTGCCAGTATTATCGGTGGTTCAGTGGCACGTATTGCTATGAGTGCATTGCCATTTTTATTGCCTTTGATGTTCCAAGAAGCCTTAGGTTTATCTGCTTTACAAGCAGGGCTACTCATTTTGGCTGTTTTTCTGGGTAACTTACTTATGAAACCGTTTACGACCACACTCATGCAAATGTTTGGGTTTCGTAATATTTTATTGGTCAATGCAGTTATTGGGGCTTGTAGTATTGCTGTGTGTGCATGGTTTACCGTAGATACACCGCACTGGGTTATGATGATTTGTATGTTTTTAAGTGGCTTAAGTCGTTCATTACAATTTACCTGCTATAACTCATTAAGCTTTGCCGATGTTTTACCACAAGATAAACGTTATGCAACCACGCAATTTAGTTTGTTTTTTCAGATCAGTTTAGCCATGGGGATTGCACTTGCTGCTTTGATTTTGCGTGGCTTTATGTTTATTTTTGAGCATCAGGAACCCACACTGTCAGATTTTCATTGGACATTTATTGCTGTTGCAGTTTTTTCATTACTGTCTTTGATTGATACATGGCGTTTAAGCCCTAATGCAGGTGACGAGGTCAGTGGTTATCGGGCCAAGTCTGTGACTCGGCCAAAACAGTAGTTTGACAAACTAGCCAACAACATGGATTTGGCTAGTACCTGCGCCAATGGATTTGACTTGAATTTGCACAGGAATTCTTTCATGCATTTCTTGTACATGTGAAATTAAAACCACTTTACGCCCTTGGCTTTGCAAACGGTCAAGGGCATCCATCACAATATGTAATGAGGTAGGGTCTAAAGTTCCAAAGCCTTCATCAATAAATAAAGACTCAAGTTTCATTGTACCTGAGGCCATATTGGCAATGGCCAGTGCGAGTGCAAGCGAGACCAAAAAGGTTTCCCCACCAGACAAAGACAGTACAGGTCGTACTTCGCTGTTCATATCATGATCTATAATCGCTAAGCCTAAACTGTTGTGAATGCGTTGTAGCTCATAACGCTGAGAAAGTGGAGCAAGTTGTTGGTTGGCATACTCTACTAAAATATCTAAATGATGTTCTTGGGCAACTTTTTGAAATTTCTTGCCTTCTTTACTGCCAATTAATTCAGATATTTTCCCCCAACGGTTGACTTGTTGTTGCAAATGTTCAATTTGTACACGGTATTGTTGCTGTTGTTGTTGTGCTTGAGTATTGGCAAGCAGGCGAGAATTAATCGTGTCGCGCTGTTCTTGTAGCGATGTAAGTGTGCTGAGTTGTTGCTCTATATGATGTTTTATATCTTCCTCTAGATACTCAGGTTGCTCACTCAGGTGTTGTTCTCGTTGTAGGTCAATATGTTTAATCTGTGTTTCCACAGTGGTTTTTTGTTGTTCAAATTGCTGTATGTCTTGGCGTAACTGTTGTATGTCTTGTGCAGAATGGTTTAGGCACGCCGTGATACGTGCTATATCAAAGTGAGGGTGTTGCTGTTGCCATGTTGTTTGTGCAGTGAGGTGCGTTTGCTCTTGTTGTTGCCACATGTGTATATGCTGCTGAACAGCATCTAAGTCATTTTTGAGCGTTTGATAATGCGTAGTGAACTGCGTTAGTTGCTGTAGTTGTTGCTGTAGTTGTTGCTTAGATTGGTTCAGTTGCGTTTGCAAATGTTGATGCCACAGTGTTGTGGTTTTAAAAGGTTCAGAGCTATGTTGGCTAATCAGTTGTTTCAGTTTTTCGGCTATTTCTAGTCCGTGTTGCTTGATCTGCTTGGTTTCAAGGGCAGTGGCTGTGAGTTGCTGTTGTAAAGAGTCACACTGCTGTTGTTGTAGTTGAACTTGTTGCTGGTGTTGGTCAAGTTGCTGTTTAAGTTGTTGTAATTGTTGTTTAGATTCACTCAAGACTTGAATTGCGTGGCAAGCCTGTTGTATGGCCTGTTCAGGTGATTTTACCCATATTTGCTGTTGTGATGGATTAAGTAAAGTAAAAATTTCGGTTTGTAATTGTTTGAACTGCTGAATCGTCACAGCAACTTGCTGTTGCTGTGCCAGCTGTTGTTGTTGAGTTTTAAGTTGTTGTTGTTGCTGTTGTAAATGTTTAGAACTTTGCTCAAGGTTTTTTTGCTCTAAACACAGTTGAGCCTGAGATTGTTGGCAATGGTGTTGCAGTTGCTCGGTTGTAAGAGTCGGGGCACTGAGCTTTAATGGGGCTAAGTCTTGTTGTATTTGCTGTTTTAGCTGTTCAATGGTGTTTTGATAGTGTGTTTTTTGAGTATATAAGTGATGAATTTCACTTTGTGTTTTGGTGTGTTGTATTTGACTGTCTTGCCATTGCTTTAATGCTTTGTCTTTGGCGGTAATATAGGATTGCTCTTGTTGTGTATGTAGTACGGTGAGCGCATCTTCAAGTAATTGCTGATGGGTAATAAAAGGGTGTGCTGTACTACCGCAGACCATGCAAGCTTCATCTGGTTTAAGTTGTGATCTGAGCTGTTTGATATGGTCTGCATGTAAAAGTTGTTGTTCTGCCAACAGTTGTTGCGTATTTTTCAGTGTTTGCTCTGCATGTTTGAATTCACTTTCATGTTGCTCAAGCACTTGGCTTTGTTGAGCAAGTAGTCTTTCTTGTTGCTGTAGTACTATGCTTGTGTGTTGTAATTCCTGCTCTTGTGTCATCTGAGCATCAATTTGCTTGAGGGTATATTCAAGTTGTTGTTGGTGTTGTTTAACTTGATGTTGTTGCTGTTGTTTTAACTGCATCTGCTCGGTGAGTGAATCAATTGAGCCGTATTGTTCAGTCAGTTGGTTTATATTTTGTAGTAGGCTCTGAGTATGCTGTTCAAAAGCATGGAAGTCTGTACATTCGGCCTCATGCAAAGTATGCCAGAGCTGTTGCATGTGCTTGAGTTTGTCTAGGTTGGCACGAGGTTCTTCTGCCAATGCTAAAAAGTCTTTGAGTTGCTGTTGTGTTTGCTCAGTTTGCTCGTATTGCTGTGTGAGTCGAGCTATTTGTTGTTGCTGCTCTTTGAATTGCTGTTGTTCTTGTTGTAATTTTTGCTCTAGTTGATGTTGTTGGCTTTGTTTATTTTGGTAGTTGGTGAGCAGTTGCTCCCGGTTTGCATCAAGTGCAAAGCCTTGCTCTAGTATGGGTTGTAGTGCAGTAAGTTTTTGCTCTTGTTGCACATGGTGTTTTTCAATATCCTCATGTTGCAGTTTTGCGTGTTGGAATAGCTGTTCAGCCTGCTGAAATTTTTCTGCTTGCTGTTGTCGTTGTTGCTGTAGCTCTTTTTGTTTGGCTTGAGCGGTTTGAATGCCTTCAATATGATGTCGTACATTGGCAAATTGCTCTAGATCAAGCAAACTTTGTTTTTTATCATCAATGCGTGTTTGTTGTGCTTCAAGCATTGTTTGTTGTTGTGTATATGTGCTTTTTTGAGCATTGAGTTGATGTAGCTGTGTGTACCACTGTGTGGCATGTTCAAGTTGTTTGATCTGCTGTTGCTGTTGTTGTATGTTCTTTTGTAGCTCAATTTGGTTGTTGTTTAAACGACTGATTTCCTCAGGGCTAAGTAGTTCAATATGGCCAATATAGTCTTGAAATTTTTCTAATTCTTGCTTAAATGTTCTGGTTTTTTCAAATGCACATTGGCTCACAAGACTAAAAATATTTGAGTTGGTGAGGTACTCAAGTAGGTCGGCACGTTCTTGGTCTTTGGCTTTTAAAAAAGCACCGACCTCCGACTGTGCCAATAAAATAGCACGGGTAAACTGCTCGAAACTCAGCCCAATTAACTGCTGTACGCAAGGTGTACAATCATTTAATTTTTGTGTCATGACTCGACCATCATCAATACAAGTTACTGAACGGTCTAGCTTAAATTTTCCATCTACTTTTTTTCGTGTACGGCTGAGTTCCCAACGTGACTTATAACGCTTTTGGTCTAAGGCTAAAAATTCAACTTCTGCAAATCCTCGTACACAGCCACGGCGTAAAATGTGTTTAGAGTTTTTGAGTTGTATGACTTCACCATTGGCATCGGTTAACTGCCCACTTGCACCTTGTAGACGTGGAATTTGGTCAAATAAAGCCAAGCACATGGCATCAAGCAGTGTCGATTTTCCTGCACCTGTTTTTCCTGTAATGGCAATTAAGCCTGCATTGGCAAGGGGGTCTGACTCAAAATCAATATATTGTTCGCCAGCAAGTGAGGCAAGATTACTTAAACGGAGTGATAAAATTTTCATAACATGGCCTTATTGTACAGCGTTATTTTGGCGTTGTTTTTCTTCAGCTTCTTCGAGTAATGTGAGAAAGTCAGCATTGACTTCAGCATCGTTTTCATAGCCCATGTCTTGCCAAATATGTGCAAATAGCTGTGCAGGTGTGGGTGGTGCTAGGTCTATTTTAGAGTGAGTTGCACCTTCATGTTCAGCGAGTAACCGCTTACGACTTAAACGGACTAATCGGTATTGTTCGCTAGGTAGAATATCTTCAATTTGCTGTCTTAAATTTAAAGGTGGGGCAGTGTTGCTGTGGTATTCAATATCGACATACTCACGTTGTTCTATGTTTTCTATGACTTTGTCTGATGGTAAAGCTTTGAGTTGTTGCATCACTTGTTCAAGCTCACCTGTTAAGCGGTGCATAGCAACGCTACGAGGAATATATAATGGCGAAAATTGAAAGCGCTGCTCAGGTGTATTATGTGTAGGGTTGATATGTACATCAACCACCTGATGTTTATAATTTTTTTCACTAAAAGACAGTGGGATAGGTGAACCACTATAGCGAATAAAAGGGTGTGACACTTGTTGTGGTTTATGTAAATGTCCTAGAGCCACATAGTCTACGCCGTGGTCAAAAAGTGTGGTTGAAAGGGCTTCTTGGTTGCCAATAATACAGCGTTCAGAGTCAGACTCTTGACCCCCTTGTATGTGGGCATGCGACATAATAATCAGTGCTTGGTCTGCAGTTTTACGCTTTTTTGCTTCTGCAATGAGGGTTTCATGTAAGTACTCAATGGCAGATTGGCTGTCTTGTGTATGTTCGTTAAAGCCTATAATTTCTGCATTGCGTAAAAATGGCAGTGCAATACACCATGCAACAATGTCTTTTTGTGGGTTGTAGATGGGTAAAATGAGTCGATCTATATCTAAACTACGGTCTGCATGCCAACGCACAAGGCCAACTGTTTTGGCATTGTATTTTTCAAGTAGCGGTTCAATTTGTTCAATTCGGTAGCCTGAGTCATGGTTGCCTGCAATCATGAGTGTTTGCATGTCTGGCGCAACGGCATGGGCTTCGGCTAGAAACTGGTAGAGCTGTTTTTGAGCCATAGATGATGGGTTAATTACATCATAAATGTCACCTGAAATAAGTAACGCGTGCGGTTGTTTTTGTTTGATTTGCTGAATGAGCCATGTTAAAAATTGTTCATGTTCAAACTGACGAGCATGGTTGTAAAATAGTTGCCCTAAATGCCAATCTGAGGTATGAAAAAAATGAACAGCCATAAAATACTCATGTTTAGGTGTTGAACGCATATATAGCGTAATCTAACAGTGTAAGTGTACTTCTGTGAAGAGCAGTTCGTTTTAATTAAAGCAAAAGAGAATATAAAAAATGGCATTACATACGTATGAACTTGATTTGCAATGGTGCGGTAACTTGGGTAAAGGAACGTCTGAGTACCGTGGTTATGCACGTCACTTTACAGTGCAGCATGCACTAAAACCTACTATTTTAGGTTCTGCTGATCCTGCATATTTGGGGGATGTTAAACGTTGGAACCCTGAAGATTTAATCCTCGCTTCGGCATCGGCTTGTCATCAATTGTGGTATTTACATTTGTGTGCAGTCAATGGTGTTGTCGTGCTGGAATATACAGATCATGCCACAGCATCTATGCAAGACCAAGATGTGGCACGTAGAGGGCATATTACAGAAATGATGCTCAAGCCTAGAGTGATTGTGGCACAAGGAACAGATATTGCATTGGCTCAGCAACTACATACGCAAGCCCATCATGAATGTATGATCGCCAATTCAGTCAATTTTCCGATTTATTGTCAGGCTGAAATTGTTGTGAAAGCATAAAAAAGGTGGCCTATCTGTACAGATAGACCACCTCAGTTACATGATGTCGCGTTACATTTTCATTTCAGGCATTGGTGCATCTTTAGGCACGGGCTTTGGCTTAGGTGCATCATGACGGTGTTTTTCATCATGACGATGTGCTTTATGCTCAGCCCCTTTTTTGTGTTCGTGGGCTTTTTTATCAGCACCTTCACGGTGTTTGTGTGGTTTTTCAGGTACAGGTTTTACTGTTTCTGGTTGAGGTGGTACGTTGGCTTCAGGTGATGTTGCAAATGCAGACACGGCCATACCTGATGCTAATACTGCTGCGAAAACTTTTTTCATTGCTTTAAACCTAGGGTCATCATTTGATAGATTCATGATGCATAGATATTATGAATTTTCGATGGAGGCTTTATTTTTCTATAGACTATGATGTATGTAAGTCAGTTACATTAGCGGTGAGGTCTGTTACAGACAAAAGAAAAGCCAATGATTCGAGTGATGAGAAATCATTGGCTTAAATGTCATGACTTTACAGTGGTAGACATGAAGTACGCTATTGTTGCACTGCTTAGATATGGTACGTTTATCTATGTAAGCAGGCTTTATGTTCTGTATAACGATAGCGATGAGCAAAAGGTTGACATGATTTTAAAAAAATTTAAATCAATTTTGATAAGACGAGGTTTTGAGTGTCTCTGAAAAAATATTATGCATGGTTTTTGCTGTGCTGTTTTATATTTACCTGTATTGGTGGAATACTCATGGCATTATTGCCAAAAGGTTTAGCATTTGTTTTTATGGTATTGCCATATTTAGCCAGTATGATTTCAGTGCTTTATTTATTTTTAAAACAACAACAACGTGCACCAACACGGAAAGAGATGTTTCATTTTGCTTGGGTGTTTAATGTTTTATTTTGGTTGTTTAACATCATGGGGTTTGTTTTGAGCTGTGTTTGGCAAGCTTGGGCACAGCCAGAAGTTGATGTATGGCAATTTGTACAGCTGTATGTTTTACAGCCACAAATTATTTTTGTTGCCTTATTTATTGTTGTGATGATTGGCCTGCCATTTTATTTGGTGACATTATGGTTTTTTGGCCCACAAGCACGCCGTATGGCCAAGCATATGTTTGGTGGTTAAGTTTAAAGCAAGCATAATGTTATGATTATGCTTGCTTATATGCTTTAAGTCATTGCTTTGAGTTTGCGTGCGGCATCTTCAGCAAAATACGTCCAAATACCATCTGCCCCTGCACGGCGACAGCTCATCAGTGATTCTAAAATGACTTGTTCTGAGAGCCAACCATTTTGAATGGCTGCACAGAGCATGGCATATTCACCACTGACTTGATAAATAAACGTTGGAATGCCAAACGTGTCTTTCACCTCACGTACAATATCTAAATAAGGCATGCCCGGTTTGACAATCACCATGTCTGCGCCTTCTTGTATATCTAAGGCAATTTCATGTAGGGCTTCTGCACGGTTAGCAAAGTCCATTTGGTAATTGTATTTATTGCCACCTTTAAGATTGCTTGCAGAACCTACAGCATCTCGAAATGGCCCATAAAAGCTTGAAGCATATTTAGCAGAGTAGGCCATAATGTTGGTATAAATATGGCCATGTGCTTCGAGTGCTTGACGAATAGCACCTACACGTCCGTCCATCATGTCACTTGGTGCAATAATATCTGCCCCTGCTTCTGCATGACTTAAAGACTGTTTAATCAGACATTCTACCGTTTCATCATTGAGTACGTAGCCCGTACCATCAATGATTCCATCTTGTCCGTGTGTGGTGTAGGGGTCAAGTGCACCATCGGTAATGAGTACCATCTCAGGTAACTCTTTTTTGAGCAGGCGACATGTGGTTTGTACCAATCCATCTTCACGCCATGCTGCTGTTGCATCTAAGCTTTTATCTTCTTGTGGCGTCACAGGAAAAAGTGCAAGTTTTGAAACGCCAAGTTCAAGTAAGGTTTCTGCTTTTTTGAGTAATAAGTCGGCAGATAAGCGCTGTACATTTGGCATGCTTGGAATATCCTCGCTTTGATTTTGGCCAGGCAGTACAAATACAGGGTAGATTAAGTGGTCGGTTGTTAAATGTGTTTCCCGTACCATTGCTCGTAGTTGATCATTTTTACGAATACGGCGCATACGTGTTGCGGGAAATGCGGGGCGATTGAAAGCGTAACTCATATTTTTTCTCTTAAATAAGTGACATCTTAGCGGTCATTGTTGGGTCTGCACAGATAATAAAGTAGATTTATCCTCAGGCTAAAACGATAAAAACTATGGCATTCATCAGTTGTTTAAATGTGTGTTTTCATCTCATAAAACCATTTTGTATTAACTATGGGTTTCAATATACATCAGTTAAGATATTTGCTGTAACATACGCTATTGAAATAACATGATGTACATCATTCTCAAATAATGACATTTTGATGTAAAATGACAGACCCGTGTCAAATTGTAAATCATCAGCCAAAAGACTCTGGCTACATGGTTTTGTAAAATAACAAACCGTAGGGTTAAGTATGAGTGAACAAAAACCATCAGATTTAGAACATGTTTCAACCGTAGAGAATCAACCGAATACCCAAAAGCGTAAGAAGTTACTTTTAATGGTCGCTATTATTTTTATTTTGGGGATTGTTATCTATGCCGTATGGGTTGTGTTCTTTGATCGTACCGAAGATACAGATAATGCATATGTAGGGGCAGATACTGCACAAATCAGTGCAATGGTCGGGGGGCAGGTTGCACAAGTACTGACCCAAGATACTGCATACGTGCATGCAGGTGATGTTTTAGTCAAAATAGATGACCGAGACGCTCAAATTGCGGTTGCACAAGCACAAGCAGATTTAACAAAAGTGAAGCGACAGTTTGGTCAAACACATGCAAACAGCGGTGCATTGACTTCACAAATTCAAGCAACGGATGATGCTATTCAGAGTCAAAAAGCACAGCTTGAAAAAGCACGTGCAGATGTTGCTAAAGCTCAGTCAGACTTTAAACGCCGTGAAGTGCTGAGTGCATCAGGTGCAATTTCTAAAGAAGAATATGCGACATCGCTAAATACATTAAATACGGCGAAAGCCAATTTGGGTGTGGCTGAAGCAGGTGTACAGCAAGCGATTTCTAATCAAAAAGTAGCCATCAGTAATTTAGAAGCCAATAACTCGTTGATTAAAGGCACAACACAAGATACGACACCAGATGTATTGGCTGCCCAAGCCAAACTTGATCAAGCGAAACTTAACCTTGAGCGTACCGTTGTTCGAGCACCTATAGATGGTATTGTGACTAATCGTAATGTACAAATTGGTCAGGTCGTTGCTTCAGGGCAATCTTTGATGATTGTTGTACCAATTCAGCAGATGTATGTGGATGCAAACTTTAAAGAAAGCCAATTGGCTCGTGTAAAAGTAGGTCAAAACGTTAAGCTGACTTCAGATTTGTATGGCAGTGATGTGGTTTATCATGGCAAAGTGGTTGGCTTTTCAGGGGGAACAGGAGCTGCATTTGCCTTGATTCCTGCTCAAAATGCAACAGGGAACTGGATTAAAGTGGTACAACGCCTACCTGTCAGAGTTGCTTTAGATCCGAAAGAGCTTACACAACACCCGCTTCGAGTTGGGTTGTCTATGAATGCCACTGTTGAACTCAAATAAATAAAGTGATGACATATGAGTAAATTTGTACCATTTGGCGATCTGACGGGGCAAAAATTACTCTTGGCCACGTTCTTCTTAGCATTGGCAAACTTTATGGTGGTGGTCGATACCACCATTGCCAATGTTGCAGTTGCACATATTACGGGTAGTTTGGCAGTTTCTACTACGCAAGGGACATGGGTTATTACCTCATATGCGGTTGCTGAAGCGATTTGTGTTCCATTAACAGGTTGGCTTGCGGGAAGGTTTGGTGCTGTTAAGGTCTTTGCCAGCTGCCTGATAGGGTTTACAACGTTTTCATTGTTGTGTGGTTTATCTAACTCATTAGAAATGCTGGTATTTTGCCGTATAGGTCAAGGTTTGTTTGGTGGCCCACTCATGCCACTGAGCCAAACATTACTGATGCGAATACATCCCCCTGAAAAACATGCTCAAGCCATGGGGCTTTGGGCTATGACCACGGTCGTTGGGCCAATTGTTGGGCCAATTATGGGGGGCTGGATTTGTGATAATTTATCATGGCATTGGATTTTCTTTATTAATTTACCGATAGGCATTATTTGTGTACTTGGTGTGCTTAGAGTGTTAAAACCTGCTGAAACACCAACAAATTATGTCAGAGTGGATGTGATGGGGCTGTCACTTTTAGTGATTGCTGTTGGTGCATTACAGCTCATGCTTGATTTAGGGCATGACCATGATTGGTTCTCAAGTCAACTGATTTTGTCACTTGCTGTGATTTCTGCATTTGCTTTTGCAATATTTATTGTATGGGAAGCAACAGAGAAGAACCCAATTGTAAATATTACAGTGTTTAGACATCGGGGTTTTTCAATTGCCGTGTTAACCATGGGGTTTGGATTTGGGGCATTTTTTGGCAGTATTGTGCTGATTCCACAGTGGTTGCAAACCAATATGGGCTATACCGCTACATGGGCAGGGTATGTGACTGCAACAATGGGAATCGGTAGTGTGACCATGTCGCCTGTTGTCGCAAAACTCTCCTCAAAAATAGATCAAAGAGCCTTGGCAAGCTTTGGTCTACTTATGCTTGGTGGTGTGACTTTGATGAGAGCATTTTGGAGCAATGAAGCTGATTTTATGGCATTGGCATGGCCACAGATTTTACAAGGTTTCGCTGTACCATTTTTCTTTATTCCTTTAACAAATATTGCACTTGGGTCTGTTGAACCAAATGAAGTCGCAGCAGCAGCAGGGCTTATGAACTTTGTAAGAACAATGGGTGGTGCAATCGGTGCATCATTGTCTGTGACATTATGGGATGACCACGCCAGTATTTCTCGTAGTGAAATGGTGTCTAAATTGAATGTAGAGCCTACTTTGGGTGAACTGACTGCACGAGGGTTTAGTCAAGAAACAGCCTTAGCCACAATTTCTAATTTAGTGAATAAAGAAGCATTAACATTGGCGGCAGATCATGTATTTTTAGTGTTTTCAATGATCTTTGTGGCAGGTGCAATGATTATTTGGCTGTGTCCAAAGCCAAGGAAAGTTGAGGGAGCAGCACCACATTAAGTCGAGGTGATGGTTTTACATACAGCATTTTTGATAAATTGATGTGATCTGCTTAAATCTCTGTTATAATTGCTAAACATTAATGGGGATGTTATTGGCTTCGACGCTGGTAATGAAGCTCATAGATGCATGCCGAGAGCGCATTTCCTCTCGTAAATCAAATTTGCATTTTTTAGTCGCAAACGACGAATCATACGCTCTAGCTGCCTAAGGGCAGTTTGTCCGACCGTTAGTTTACTTGTGGTCTAACAGTCCGACTGAAGCGCACGCACACAAGTCCGTATAAAATCAAGCCTTGGGGTTTTATACTAAATTAAGAGGATCGTGCTTTTAATCCTGTTCGTCGGGTCTTTAAGCATTAAAATAATAGACGATATCTAAGCATGTAGTATTCTGGAGTGTAGTGCTGACGGACGCGGGTTCAACTCCCGCCATCTCCACCAAATTTTTATCCAGTCTCACAAGACTGATTATAAAAAGCCTTTAAATTCAATATTTAAAGGCTTTTTTATTTGCCTGTTTATCCGAAGTTATCTGATTGAATATGACCTTGTTTTTGCCTAATTGGGTAAAAAAAGGGAAAATTTACCCAATCAATAATGAGAGGGTTTAAGAAGTGGCAGCAACACAATTAACAGATAGTCAGTGTAAACAAGCAAAGCCGAAAGATAAGCCTTACCGTTTATCCGATGTAAATGGTCTATCGTTACAGGTTTCTACAAACGGTACAAAATATTGGAATCTACGGTTAACGATTAATGGTGACAGGAAGTCTAAATCTATAGGTAAATATCCAGATATTAGTTTAAAGAAAGCACGTGATATGGCTTCTAGACTTAAAGTCCAATATGCAGAGGATAGTAGTCTAGAATCTCCAAAACCTCAATTTAGTGAAGTTGCTGAAGACTGGTTTGAAAATCAAAAGGGGATATGGTCAGATAAACATATTAGCAATGTTAGGGCATCTCTAGATGAGTTGTATCTAAGTTTTGGTAATCATGAGATCGATAAATTAACAGCACCTATTATTCTAGAAGCGATTAGAAAAATTGAGAATAGAGGATCTTTGGAAGTTGCGAAGAGAACATTATCAAGATGTGGGATGGTAATGAAGTATGCGATTGCACATAGTTATAGACTAGATAATCCTGCATCGGACTTGGTATATGCATTGAAATCTAGGAAAGTAAAAAATTTAGCATCGTTACAAGCTCAAGACATGCCTGAGTTTCTAAAGAAAGTAAGCATGTACCCAAGTGATGCTCAAACACACCATGCAATTATGTTGATTATGCTGACAGGTGTAAGGGTAAGTGAGTTACTCAAAGCAAATTGGAGTGAGTTTGATATAGAAAATAGAGTATGGGATATACCAGAAGAACGAATGAAAAATGGTTTACCTCATCGAGTACCTTTAACAAATTTAATGCTTCAAGAATTGGAGGCACTTAGGTTGACACATAATGAAGAGTTACTTTTTCCTCATCGTTTAAATAGCAAGGAGTCTATGCGTAGTGAGTCAATTTTACAAGTGATTAAGCGTTCTGGTTACGCAGGTAAGATGACAACTCATGGTTTTAGATCATTGTTTAGTACGGTTTTGAATGAGTCTAATTTATTTAATTATGATGTTATAGAAAGACAGTTAGCACATGTTCCAAAGAACCGTATTCGTGCTGCTTACAATCGTGCTCAATATTGGGAGGAGAGGGTTAAGATGATGGATTGGTACGAAGCTAAGGTGGTTGAGTGGATATCTTAAAGCAAAGGCCTAAGCCTTTGCTTTATTCTCTTCTTCCACTTTTTTCAGCTCTAGTTTAATAATTTCAGAGAGTAGTAACTCTTTCTTTGTCCCTTTTAAGCTACTCAATTTTTCCAAATTATCCATGGCTTTTTTATTTAATTTAATGTGATTGTCTTTTGCCTTACTTCCTAAATAATTTTTTTGTTGCCAAGCCTTTTTGACTCTATGAATATATTTATTGTATTCGTCAAAATCTTCTAGTCTTTTTATTGATAAATAAGATATTAAACTTGATTTATCATTAATAATATATTTATATCTAATAGATATCAAATCTATGTCAACTCCTTCTAATAAAGGTCGTCCAATACCTATTAGTTTATGGGTATTGGGTTTTCTTGATTTTAGTGTATTTGCGCTCATCCAGCTGATAAATTCTTTATTATTAATGTATGATTTTAAATCCTTATTTATGCTAGTTTTTAATAAATGAATTTTTTTTATATTATTAATTATAATACTCTCTTTTTCACTGATTATTATCTTTGATAAAGATATTAGGAAAATCTTATTTACTACTTTTTGATTTTGATTTTTATTATTTATACGCTGTATTAAATTGTATATTGGTATTTCATTGTGTTTTATTTTTTGTATGTATGCTTTATATTTTTTAATTTTAAAATTTAAAATATTCTTATGGTTTGAAAAAATAAAATCATTTTTTCTTAGTTTTCTAATTAATGATAATCTAGCTTCATTAAAGCTATTATTAATAATAAATTCAGTAAATTCATCTTCACTTAGAAAATCTCCTAACTCTAATAGATGAATTTCCACGCATATATAAGTTAAAAGAAAAATAAGTTCATCATCAGGTGCTTTTGTTAATAGTGCAACCAATTCGTCATCTTTTTTAGTACTCATTCCATTTACTCTTAATTGTAAATTATCCTAATTTATAGGTTAGCATAGCTTGTCTATTTATAGTTATTTTATAGTGATTTTTTAGATAAAAATATAGAGTTTTTATAGAGTATTTCTTAGTATTTTTTTACATTAAATATAATATATATAATAATTTTTTAGTATTGACTATATTAACGAATAACTTTGTCTAAAGAAATAGGTTGCTTATATGTAAGGAGGGTAAGTGATTCTTTAGCTTGTTTTTAGTGTATATGGAAAAAACCATTTCTTATTGGTAATGATTGTTGGAGGATTAAGATAGGTTAAATCCCAGTTTTATTGAAGGTTATTAATATTATTAGTAATTAGTATTTCATACATCATACTTATTCATCTTATTATGAGTGATATAGAGTATCTCATTAGAGACTATAAATATCTTTATACCTGATTCAGGTCTTCTATGTATTCAACATAGGAGAGACTAAACATGAATAATCAAAGAGAGTCAGATTTACTTATTGAAATTGAGAATACTACTGAGAGCTGGGTTGAATATGGAATAAAAAGAAATCATCAGTTTTATACTAGGTGTGCATCTCTGTTATTTGATTTTATTGAAATATATGAACCATCTTATATTTACTTTGGTTATATTAATGCATGGTGTGATTTTATAGAAAACCATGATATTAGAAATTTAAGTTATAGTGAGTTAGTTGATTATATTTATGATGAATATAGTTTAAGTGAATGGGGGAGGTATTTCTCATCCTATCGTGATTTAAATCAATATGATTTAAAAAGGCATTATGAGAATGAATCAAGAAATAAGAAGTCTCTCGCTAAGAAAATAAGATATTCACTAAATCAATATTCTAAATCTTTAGTTGTTCGTGTGGATTTGGCTTATTTAAAACAAAATAATCATATCGATATTGAGACATTCTATGAGGATATTCGTGAGTTACGAAAACACTTGAGTCAGCGTAAAGGGTTTCTAAAAGACTTAATAGATTATGCATGGGCATTAGAGCATGGATCAGATAAAGGCTATCACTGTCATGTGTTAATGATCTTTAATGGCCATAAAGTACAAAGTGGCTGGGGAATCGCAAGCAAGCTTGGTCAAGTATGGATTGAAGATATTACTTCTAAGCAGGGAAGTTATTATAACTGTCATGACTCTAAGCAAGTTGCACGTTATACCGACTTAGGCATATTGGGCATTGGACGAATTCATCGGGATGATATCGAGGCATGTGAGCGTTGTGAGAAAGCAGTAAGTTATCTCACTTGTCCTGAGAAGGAAGAGCAGTATTTAAGGGTTAAATGCACTAAGAGAATGCGTACTTTTAATTAGTGGTTCTTTTCTTGGATAGGACATGGAAAGACATCCTTATCGTTCCATGCCTGATTACTTAAGGACTTATTGGGGTGGTGGCCCATAAAGGTTTTCTTCAAGTGATCCCTTTGAAATTGCCCAATAAAATATGACTATACTTCCGACCAATGGAATGGCAGCAATGAGTACCCACCATCCTGAGCGATTAATGTCATGTAATCGTCGAACAGTAACAGTGATCAAGGGGGTAATGAAAACAACAAAGGCAATTGTAGAGAGTGTGTCATTAGCAGTACTCATGATCAACATGATTAATGTGGCACATAGTTGAAAGTACCAATATTCAGAACGTGCAGCACGGCCTTTAATATCAATATACTTTTTAAAGCAAGTCATGACTGACTTTTGATATTCATCAAGAATCGCTTGAAATTTATTTGTTTCAGCCTGTGCAGTATCTTTTGTTTGACCGTTTGATTCTGTTTGTGAGTTTTTGATCGGTGTACTTGTACTTGGCATCACAACAAAGTAAATGTTGATTGCGTTGCCTGTCTGTTCATCAACCTCAAAATCAACCTGTTGTCCACGTTTAGGGTGGAGTTGTTCTTTCCATTGATCACCTGTGAAGTGATATCTTTTTTCATCTAGGGTAATGATCCCTTTGTTGCTTTGTACCGAGAAATCTAAAACTGTACCTTTCATTATCATTCATCCATTCTTATTGTTAAAAATTAAAGGTGTAGCTACCTTGATCTGTATCTACAACGACTTCTTTTACTTGCGTGTCTTGGCAACGTAGGCTCGCTTGTCTTGATTGCCCGAATTTGAGATATGAACTGCCATTGTTTCCAAGCCAAGATGAGACTGAACAATTACCGCGATTAATGGATACATGAAAGATAGAAACATGATCTACGACGGATTGAATGTTGAGATAGCTAATGTATGGAAAAGGGTAGTATTCATTGGGTGCTTCATCGGTACTAAAGCTGAGTTCGACGGGGGCTTTATCTGAAGCAGATGAATCATTGTTATCGTTACTGCTACATGCACTCAGCGCAAAGAGTACACATAGACTTAAAACTATTTTAGTCATGGGTTATCCCTACCTTAAACGGCAGTTGTATTTGATTGTTGTATGTTTCAGAGATGAGAAATCAGTACAGATTCAAGGCAGAGATAAGGGTTTTAAGTTGTTGGGTATGGGAATAAGCGTGATAGATGTTTGCATGAGATTTGATCCTGTATGTTGTTCAAATTCTGCCGATCACTCACTGTCAATTGAGATGGTGGCAGAACGAAAGAGGGTTGACAGACTGGACATACAGAAACCAGCACGCACGAAGGCGTCCCCCTCCCGTTCTACCGCAAAGGGGGACGAGAAGGTGTTCGCACAAGTGTGATACTCAGGAGTACTTTCACCTGATGCGCTGTATGATCGGTCTGTCAAAACCGTCTGGCAATGTAGGCCAGCGAGCTAATAATAATCTGAGCAGTTTTAATCGTCAATTCAGATATGCGCTATTTCAGGTTATGTATTGCTTTTGGACGAATTAAAAAATATTTCAGATATATATCATCTAGATGAGAAACATCTTTTCTTTGTTGGAGAGATGACCATTCTATATATGATCTAGAGGTTTTTTATTATGAGTATTTATTGTCCTTATTGTGATTCCACCCATGTGAGTCGTGCAGTACAACCGACAGCATCAGAGCAACACAATACATCATCTCTTTCTTCAACAGCTTCTTTTGCCACCATTGGTGCATCTTTATCAAAGACAGTACCATTAGGGATTTCTCCTTTATTTGGCGGTATTGCAGGTGCAGTCGTAGGAAGTGTAATTGGTGGTACGTTTAGTGACCCTCAACCTAAAAGACAAGCAAGACCTGTGCAATGTTTTCAATGTGATGATTGTGGTCAATATTTTTATTAAGGAGCAATGAAAATGGCACATCAAGTTGAAAGCATGGCATATGTTGGTGATACACCTTGGCATGGTTTAGGTGAGCAATTAATGCCTAAGCAACCGATTGAAGTTTGGGCAAAGCAAGCAGGAATGGATTGGCGTATTGAATCATCCAATGTCAGTTACTTTGCTGAGAATGATAAAGCACAGCAAATCATTCTTCCTTACGAAGAGCAACGTGTACTGTATCGTTCAGACACCCATGCACCTTTGTCAGTAGTAAGCCAGCGTTATAAAGAAGTTCAACCGTTAGAGATTCTTGAGTTTTACCGTCATCTCACTGAGCAATCAGGTTTTGAGTTGGAAACCGCAGGTGTACTTAAAGGGGGTAAGAAGTTCTGGGCATTGGCACGTACAGGACAGACCACTGCTTTAAAAGGTAAAGATGTCAGTAATGGCTATATCTTATTGGCAACCGCATGTGATGGGACATTAGCGACGACAGCTCAATTTACCTCTATTCGTGTGGTATGTAATAACACTTTAGCCATTGCCCTTAAGGGTGCAACTGCCAGTGCAGGGATGGTGAAAGTCCCTCATAGTACGCATTTCGATGCAGAGAAAGTGAAACAGCAATTGGGGATTTCAGTTCGTGCATGGGATGAGCACATGTATGAGATTAAACAATTGTCTCAGCGTAAAGTCACACAGCAAGAAGCATCCAATTACTTGAATGCGGTATTTAACAATACCTCGATGGTCTCTCCTGAAGACAATCTGATTCAGTTCTATCGTCATGTTGCTGAACAAAGCCAAGCAAACCAAGATACTAAAGTAGAACCCAATGGTCGTGCGATGAGTAAAGCTATGGAGATGTTTAATGGGCAGGGTCGAGGAGCAACACTCTCTTCAGCCAAAGATACCGCTTATGGTTTGCTCTGTTCCATGACGGAGTTTGTTGATCATGAACGACGTGCCATGAGTAATGACCATCGTTTAGATTCTGCATGGTTTGGAGCAGGAGCGAATCTAAAGCAACGTGCGCTTGAACAAGCAAGAGCATTTGTCGCTTAGTTAGAAAAACTTATCTATCGCATTAAAACACAAAGCCATGTCCCGAGAGGGGCATGGCTTTTTTTATGCCACATTTTATTCTATTGAGGTCAATATGAACCAACCTATGATTACACCACAACCAAGCTCATATCTGCCTAAACCACTATCTTCAAAACCAGTCACTCCAAAACGTGTTGCGAATACCAAAGGCATGGATTACAGCAAATGGCTAGAAGTTAGACGCCAAGGCATTGGCAGTAGTGATGCTGCGGCTGCATGTGGACTCAACCCATATATGAGTATGCTTGAACTCTGGATGTTGAAAACAGGCAGAGCACCTTCTAGTCCACAAAATGAAGCAAGCAATGGCAATAACCCTTTATATTGGGGGCATCAGCTTGAACCACTAATTGCCGATTTCTATCAACAATATACAGGGCATAAAGTCAGACGAGTCAATGCGGTCTTACAGCATCCTGATGAAGATAAGTCGTTTATGTTAGCCAATCTAGATTATGCTGTGACAGGTGCTGAAGACATTCAAATTTTAGAATGTAAAACCGCAGGGCAATATGGAAGTAGGTTATGGAAGGATGGTGTACCACTGTATGTGCTTTGCCAAGTACAACATCAATTGGCAGTGACAGGTAAACAAGCTGCCCATGTCTGTGTACTACTATGTGGTCATGAAACACAAATCTTTAAGGTCACACGCAATGAACAAGTCATTCAAGTCCTAATTCAGTCAGAGCGTTACTTTTGGCAGTGTGTAACAGATGACCGACCACCTGAACCTGATGCATCAAAGTCAGCAGCCAGTGCCATTCAACAACTGTATCCGAAACATGAACCTTTAGAGAGTGAAGACTTTAAAGAAGATGGTTCAGCGAATAGCTTATTCGATGATCTCTTGCTTGAAAAAGAAAAGGTTGAAACACATCAAAAGCAATTTGAGTTGTTAAAACAGCATATTCAAATGCGCATGAAGCATGCAGAAAAAGCCATCTTTCAACGAGGCATAGTGACGTGGAAAGCATCGAAAGACCGAGTGAGCTTAGACAGTAAGAAGCTCCTTAAAGCACAGCCTGAACTGTTAGAGCAATATGGAGAGGTGAAAGAAGGCAGTCGTCGTTTTCAAATCTATACTGACTAGATCAATACAGATGTTAGATGCTAAAAGCCTAAGTAGAGTAAAAAGCAATCCATAGCATAAACAAATCCATCCCACTGCCAACGCAGTGGGATTTTTTTATAACTAAAGAAAAGATAAAGGTGATTTAGATGATGAAAGGTTTATTAATCACACCGCCAGTGTTAGGCAGAATCAGCATTGGGCGTGTCGTTGAAAAGAATGGTAAACGTCAACCTGAAAAAGATGATCAGTTCACCATTACTAGTCAGATTCAAAATAAGGAGGGGTGGGTAAAGCATCCCCTAGATGACAAGCTCAGAGTCAATAATGGTGATGGGAAATTACGTCAGATTCCAGTACGGATGATCTTTAATGATCCTGAACTGAACTTACGTGCTGAATATAGTTTGTTTGACCGACAAACGGGTCGCCCAATTTGTGTAGGTAATGGTGAGGTATGTCTTCGCGTGACACCGCAAGGTTTAGAAAAGCAAGTCTGTCCAACACCACACTTATGCCCGATGGGACAAAATGGTGCGTGTAAACCATATGGTCGTTTATATGTGAACTTAGATGAAAGTGATGAACTCGGTACATTTGTATTTAGAACCACAGGTTTTAATAGTATTCGTACACTTGCAGCACGGCTTGCTTATTATCAAGCAGCCTCAAAAGACCGTTTGTCATGTTTACCATTGCAATTGGTGCTCAGAGGAAAAAGCACAACGCAGAGTTATCGCACGCCAATTTATTATGTCGATTTAACTTTGCCTGAAGGGGTATCTTTACAAGATGCGATTCAACAAGCCAAAGAGTTAGATCAGAAAGCGAAAGAGAGTGGCTTTGACCAAAGCCAACTCGATGCTGTAGCGAAGTTGGGTTATCAAGCAGTATGTTTTGATTTGGAGGAAGCAGAAGAGGAGGTCATAGATGCAAGCGAAGATGCTCAACCATTAAAAGAACAGAAGATGGATGTCATGGATTTACAACATGGTTTGAAATCATCGGTTCAGTCTGTGAGTTGAGGCAGGAGGGTGATGGCTCAAATGGGTAGAAAAATAAAGCATTCCCCTATCATTTGAGCGTAATCCGACGCTCCGTAAAATGGAGAAGAGACATGACGACATTTGTAGGGCAAACTTTTCAGATGAATCAATTGATCAACATTAAACAGGTTGTTGAAATTCTTGGTATAAGCCGTTCAACGATTTACGAGATGATAGATGAAGACTCTCAATACTATGATTCAACATTTCCTAAAAAAGTAACCATTACATCTAAACGCATTGGTTGGTCAGCTTGGGAGATTCATCAGTGGATTGAAACGAAGTTAGCAACCCGTTGAGTGTAGGGAGCGAAAGCTCCCTTATTTTTGCTTGATAATATTGAGAAAAGCAATGATGAGGCTAGTAAAATATAAGCTAAGTCGGCACAATTAACGTTATATTTTTTTCAGTATTAAGCTGTAAAGCAAGTGGTATATTTTAATGACAAATAACAATTTCTCTCAAGTGGCAGCTTTCATTTGGTCTGTTGCAGATTTACTACGTGGTGACTTTAGACAATCGCAATACGGACGTGTAATCTTGCCATTCACTTTGTTACGTCGTTTAGAGTGCGTACTTGAGCCAAGTAAGGATAAAGTGCTTGAAGCATATGAAAAAGTGAAAGATATGCCTTTGCCATCCGAAGCAAAAGAAAAAATGCTGTTGCAGTCCACAGATGGTTTATCTTTTTTTAATAGCTCAGCACTTGATTTAAATAAGTTAGGAAAAAAAGATATTCGAGCGAATCTAAGTAACTATATTCAGCATTTTTCAAAAGATGCTCGTGAAATTTTTGAATATTTTAAATTTGATACATTTATAGACTTATTAGACGACGCAAACCTACTTTATAAAGTTATACAAAAATTTGCGAATACCGACTTAAGCCCACAAAGTATTTCTAACCATGATATGGGCTTAATATTTGAAGAATTGATTCGTCGCTTTGCTGAAAGTTCTAATGAAACAGCAGGGGAACACTTTACACCACGAGATATTGTAAGACTTACTACAGGACTTATTTTTAGCCAAGATGATGAGGTTTTAAATAAAGATGGCGTGATACGAACCATTTATGACCCAACCGCAGGAACTGGAGGCTTTTTATCTTCGGGGACGGAATATGTGCATGAACACAATCCTGAAGCGGTGATGCGTGTGTTTGGGCAGGAGTTAAATCCAGAATCCTATGCTATTTGTAAAGCCGATATGCTCATTAAAGGTCAGGATGTACGCCGTATTAAATTGGGAAACACCTTATCTAATGACCAACTGGCGTATGAAAAGTTTGATTATATGTTGTCTAATCCGCCATTTGGTGTGGACTGGAAAAAGATTGAACAAGACATCAAAGACGAGCATGAACAAAAAGGCTTTGAAGGACGTTTTGGTGCAGGATTACCGCGCGTGTCAGATGGTTCATTATTATTTTTAATGCACTTGATCAGCAAAATGCGTCAACCTGAGGCAGGGAATGATCAAGGTAGCCGTATTGGAATTATTTTAAATGGTTCACCTTTATTTACAGGCAGTGCGGGTAGTGGTGAAAGTGAAATTCGTCGTTATATTTTAGAAGCCGATTTGCTCGAAGCGATTATTGCCCTGCCTACAGATATGTTTTATAACACTGGCATAGCAACCTATATTTGGGTACTCAGCAACAAAAAAGAGCTTAAACGTAAAGGTAAAGTGCATCTAATTAATGCCACAAATCTTAGTTCAAAAATGCGTAAATCGCTTGGTTCTAAACGTAATTATTTAACAGATGCAGAAATACGAACCATCACTCAAAATTATGGTGATTTTGAAATTGTGGATACACTCACTTTAGATGGTGAAAGTGAACAGCAAAAACCATTCTCAAGTAAAATTTTTAATAGTTATGAATTTGGCTATCGTCGTGTAACTATTGAACGTCCATTACGTTTATCGGCACAGCTTAGCAATGAGCGCATTGCAAGCTTACGTTTTGCACCAAAGCCTTTTAATGCAGTCATGCAAAATGTATATGAAACTTATGGTAAAGCTTGGATAGAAACAAGCTATGGTCAGTTCAGTGAAGACCAAAAAATTGAAATTCGCGCACTCATTAAAGCAGAATTTAGCGAACTAAAAGAAAAAGATATTAAAACGGTACTTGAGCCAAAACTTTGGTTAGACCAACGGACGCTTTTACGCAAAGCAGAAGCCTTACAAACCAACATGGGTACAGCACAAAGTGATGATTTTAATATCTTTGATGAGCAACTTAAACAGGCTTTAAAAGATTGTAATGAAAAACTCGAAACCAAAGAGAAAAAACAATTTTTAGATGCTGTGACTTGGAAAAACCAAGATGCAGAACCTGTGGTTAAAAAAGTGATAAAAAGTGCCACAAACCCGCTATATGGTCAGTTTAGTTACAAAGGTAACGTGGTGGAATTTGTGCAAGATGGTGATTTGCGCGATGCAGAGAATATTGCCCTAGACCCAAGCCAAACGACGATAGATTTAATCGAATCTTATTTTAAACGTGAAGTACAACCGCATGTGCCTGATGCGTGGATTAATGCAGATAAGCGTGATGCCCAAGACGATGAGATAGGTATAGTGGGGTATGAAATTCCGTTTAACCGCCATTTTTATGTGTATGAACCACCACGAGATTTAAGCGAAATTGATGCCGATTTAGATAAGATTAGCCGTGAAATTATGGCACTTCTTCAAGAGGTGCATTCTTAATGGTTAATAAAATGGCGAAGTATCAGAAATATGCAGAGTATAAAGATTCGGGTGTGGAGTGGTTGGGGGAAATTCCGAGTCATTGGGAGTTTTTTTCATTAAAGAGAGCTGTAAATAAATGTACGAATGGTTTTTGGGGAGCAGAACCTAATGGAGATAATGATCTATGTGTATTAAGGGTTGCTGACTTTAATAGAAATAATTTTGAAATTAATTTAGATAAACTTACTTACAGATCAATTCTTTCTAAAGAAGCTGAAAATAGACTATTGAAAAAAGGAGACTTATTAATTGAAAAATCAGGTGGTGGTGAAAAAACATTGGTAGGGTGTGTTGTTCAATTTAATGAAGATTTTCCTGCGATTACCTCAAATTTTGTCGCAAAAATGACTCCTAGTATGAGTATGAATAGTCGTTACATAACATATGCATTTTCACACCTATATGCAGGTCGTGTAAATTTTTCTGCTATTAAACAGACTACAGGGATTCAAAATTTAGATTCTGAAGCTTATTTGATGGAAAAATTTTGCTTTCCATCTAAAAATGAACAAACCCAAATCGCCAATTTCCTCGACCATGAAACCGCAAAAATTGACACACTCATAGCCAAACAAAAAAAGCTGATTGAATTACTCCAAGAAAAACACCAAGCGGTGATTAGTCATGCGGTGACTAAAGGCCTAAACCCTAATGTAAAAATGAAAGATTCAGGGGTTGAATGGTTGGGGGAGGTGCCTGAGCATTGGAAAGTATCAAAATTAAAATACGAAAGCGAAGTCGTGGATTGTAGAAATAAAACTCCTGAGTACTTTGATGATGGGGAGTATTTTGTAGTTCGTACAACTAATGTCAAAAATCAAGAATTAAATTTCAAGGGTGCGTTGTATACGGATAAGAGGAATTTCGATATATGGACGCAAAGAGGTGTTCCCCCTGTAGGGTCAATTCTTTTTACTCGTGAAGCTCCAACAGGACAAGTGTGCTTAGTACCTGATACTTTAAAATTCTGTATGGGGCAAAGAATGATGAATTTCATTGCTTATGAAAGTTATTATGGAAATTATTTATTTGATTACTTAATTTCGGACTGTCTAGATCGTTATATCAACAGTGTTTCCCATGGTAGTACTGTATCGCATTTACGCGTCGAGCAAGTTGAAAATATCCCTGTACTTGTACCGAGTAAAGAGGAAATTAAAGAAATGCACTTTCATATTTTAAAAATTAAACAGCAATTTAATATTTTAGAACAAAAAACATTGGAAACAATTGATCTACTACAAGAACGCCGTACAGCACTTATTTCCGCAGCCGTCACAGGAAAAATAGACGTTCGGCATTGGCAAAACCCAAATAAAAATAATAATCAAGAGAATATGGAGTGCAGTACATGAAATCAGATGCAACTTTAGAAAGCATTTTTCAACAAGACATTATTACGCAAATGCAAAGCCATGGTTGGCATGTAGGCTCAGCACAACACTATCACCGTGAAAAGGCGTTATACCCACAAGACGTTTTAGACTTTGTACAAAAAACACAACAGCCCGAGTGGCAGAAGTTTAAAACAATTTTTCCAAATGATACCGAACGTCATTTTTTAGACACCGTTGTAGCTCAACTTAAAAAAGCCAATAGCAATGCCACCGATATAGAATCTCGCAGTTACGGTACATTAGGCGTATTACGGCATGGGCTGAAAACACGAGGTACACGGTTTTCATTTTGCCAGTTTAAACCTGAGCATGGTTTAAACCCTGAACTGTATGAAAATTATAAACAAAATATTTGCCGTGTAGTGCCCGAAGTGGTCTATAGCCCACACGCAACTAAAGCAGAACTTGAAGCCACAGGAAAACAAGCCAGAAAATGGCGTATAGATTTAGTCTTATTTATTAATGGTTTTCCTGTAGCAACTTTAGAGCTTAAGTCCGAATTTAAACAAGCTGTGCAAAATGCCATGGCACAGTATAAAAAAACACGTTTACCGAAAGACCCCGAAACCAACAAACCAGAACCACTTTTAACTTTTAAGCGTGGGGCATTGGTACACTTTGCCGTAAGCCAGTATGACGTATATATGGCAACCCATTTAAATGGTGATGACACTTACTTTTTACCTTTTAATAAAGGTACTAAAGAACAAGGTGCAGGTAATGATGTACCCGAAGATATAAATGAGTACGCAACAGGCTATTTGTGGAATGAGGTGCTAACACCCGACAGCTTATTAAATATTATTGGCAACTTTATTCATTTACAGATAGAAGAAAAGGAAGACTGGGAGGGACGAAAATACAAAAAAGAAAGTCTAATTTTTCCACGCTATCATCAATGGAAAGTAGTGACCAAATTGGTTGAAGACTCTTTAACAGAAGGTACAGGACAAAAATACTTAATTCAGCATAGTGCAGGTTCGGGTAAATCAAACTCGATTGCATGGACAGCACATCAGCTCTCTAGTTTGTATGATGCAAGCCACAAAAAGATGTTTGATTCAGTGATCGTTGTGACTGATAGAACGGTTTTAGATGATCAGTTACAAGACACCATTTATCAGTTTGAACATGCGAGTGGTGTAGTCGGGAGAATTAACAATAAAGAAGGTGATGGTTCTAAGTCTGAAAAGTTAGCCAAAGCCTTAGAAATGGCACAGCCAATTATTATTGTGACTATTCAAACCTTTCCTTATGTTTTACGTGCGATTGAAAACAGCAGTCGTTTAAAAGAACGTCATTATGCAGTCATTGCGGATGAAGCACATTCTTCACAAAGTGGTTCAACAGCACGACAGCTTAAAGAAACGTTGATGTTAGATGAGCGAAATGAAGATGATGAACTGAGTGCAGAAGATGTGATTGATTCTGTCATGGCTTCACGTAAAGGTAGTCAGAATTTAAGCTTTTATGCCTTTACAGCAACGCCAAAAGATAAAACGTTACAGCTATTTGGACGTTTACCGAATCCTACATTGCCAGCATCTAAGACCAATAAGCCCGAAGCGTATCATGTGTATTCCATGCGCCAAGCGATTGAAGAAGGTTTTATTTTAGATGTGCTTAAAAACTATACCAACTATAAAGTGATTTATAAGCTCAAACAGAAAGTTGAAGAAAAAGATGATCAGGTTGATGCTAAAAAGGCCAAGATAAAGCTGAATCAATGGGTACGCTTACATGACCATAATATCTCACAAAAAGTCCGTATCATTATTGAGCATTTTAAAAAGAATGTAATGGGCTTACTGGGCGGTCAGGCGAAAGCAATGGTTGTGACTAGCTCACGTAAAGAGGCTGTACGCTATAAACAAGCCTTTGATAAATATGTAACAGAGCAAAATTATGCCAACATTCAAGCAATGGTTGCTTTTTCAGGTGAAGTGAAATTTACAGAGCATGATGCCGATAGCACGCATTTGATGGGGCAGAAGTTTACTGAAAGTAATACGAACCCAAACTTGAAAGGGCGTGACATGCGAAAAGCATTTAACAGCGATGATTTTCAAGTCATGATTGTTGCTAATAAATTTCAAACTGGTTTTGACCAACCTAAGCTTTGTGCAATGTATGTCGATAAAAAATTGGGTGGTGTGGAATGCGTGCAAACATTATCGCGTTTAAACCGTACTTATCCTGGTAAAGCAGAGTCAGGTACATTTGTATTAGATTTTTTTAATGAACCCGAAGAAATTTTGGATGCTTTCCAACCTTACTATCAAACGGCAGAACTTGCAGATGTATCTAATCCAGATATTGTATATGACTTGGCTGAAAAGCTAAAAGCAGCCCACATTTTTATGATGAATGAAATTGAACAATTTGTTGAAGCTTTTTATCGTAAAAATAAATCGAATGCGGTGCTTTCCAATATTTGTAAACCAGCTAAGCAGCGTTGGCAACAGCGTTATGCTCAAGCACTTAATGATTATAAAGTGACTAAAGATCGTTTGGAAATTGCCAAGAGAACAGAGGAACCTGTGCTAATTGCGAATGCTGAAAAAGAGTTTTCTGAAGCAAAGAAAGCACGAGAAACGCTCGAGATTTTTAGAAAAGACTTAGGTAGCTTTACTCGTTTTTATGAGTTTATGTCACAGATTGTGGAATATAACGATAAAGAGTTAGAGAAAATGAGTTTGTTTGCTCGTAGCTTACGCCCTTTGTTACGTGAGCAAGAAGCAGATGAAGAAGAGATTGATTTGAGTAACGTATCGATGAGTCACTATCGTCTTTCAAAAATTCGTCAACAAGATATTCAACTCAAAACCAATAGTACTGAGCATAAGATAGAGCCAGCTAATGATGTTGGATCTGCAAAGGCGAAAGATAAGACAGAAGACTTTTTATCGGTGATTTTACAGCGTGTAAATGATGTGTTTATTACTGACAAGCTGACAGATCAGGACATGATTAATTATGTCCACACTGTAGCAGGTAAAATGTCTGAAAATGCCAGAATGATGAAACAAATCAAAGAGAACCCACGACAACTGGCTATGTTGGGTGAATTTGATGATGCTTTAGGAAATGCAGTATTTGATAGTAATACAGCACATACAGAGCAAATGACACAATTGATTAGCGATCCTGCCAAGATGAAGCAGTTTGCAAATATTATTTATGATGTGTTGCTGAGTAAAGGTTAACTTGCTTACAAGCTTAAATAAGATTTGAAAGGTTTAAGCTAAAATAGCTACGTTAATAAGTGGAAATTGTAGAAGGTATTGACTGTTGAACGAACAAGAAATTCAAAATTTGTGGGATCAGTTTTTAAGTGTTTGGTCTATAGAAAATGTTCAAAAAATGACGTTAGAACAATACATTCAAATTGGTAGTAAAGATACGTTTACATACTGGTTAGAACATATGACTCGTCCAATTGCAGATATACGAGGCGGAGATGCCTCGAAATTTGGCATATTTCATAGACGTGATCAACAAGATAAAGAAAATGGACGTGGCCGTATATATGATAATGAATATTGTTGGTTTCAAAAGTTTGGCAATACTAAGGAAGAGGCATTTAAAACAATAAAACATAATATTTTGAATGTTATTAATGCTGTTACCAACAATGATCTTGAAGAAATACTCAACATTCCAGTAAGTGAAATGTTTAAATGGAAAATTGCTTTTTTATATCAGAATCAGCGAACCCCTCAAATTATCTCAATTTTTTCAAAAGAAATGTTAAGTTTTTTAACAGAAGATAAAAATTTAAATCGGGTTGAATCATATCAGTACCTTTTAAAAAATAAAGGTGAGCAATCTATATTAAGTTATGGTTATCAATTGGTAAATGAATATTTAAAGGCTAATCCTAAGCAGAGTTCCTTAACACCGAGTGACGGAGAAGAAGTGTTAAATCAGAGTGAATTTGTGCCAGTTATTAAAAAAAATGAGAATATAATGAATCAAGCATTAAACCGTATTTTATTTGGTACTGCTGGGACAGGAAAGACTTTTCACAGCATTAACCATGCTTTGTCAATTATAGAAAATAAATCATTTGAGGATCTAGATGCTGAAGAGCGTGAAGAGTTAAAGAAACGTTTTGATCATTATAAAGATCAAGGCCAAATTAAGTTTGTTACGTTCCATCAGAGTTTTAGTTATGAGGACTTTGTGGAAGGTATTCGTGCTGAAACAGATGATGAAGGAAATTTAACCTATGATGTTCAAGCAGGTGTTTTTAAAGAGATTTGTAGTGATGCTCAAATAGAAGTTACTTCAAAAAATATTGGAGCGAATGTACCAACAGAATTCAGTATAAATAGTGCAATTGACAATTTAATTGAGAAGGCAAAGCATACTGAACAAAGTTTTTATACAAAGCGTAATGCAGAAATTAAAGTAACAAGTAATCAATCAGGTACTTTATTTGCTCTGACCTCTAAAGATACAACTATTCCATTATCAATAAAGCATATTAGGAATTATTTAAAGACTGGACAAGATAATATTATTAATAATAGGGCTTATGAATGGGCTATAGCAAATTCATTGCGTTCAGTCATTGAATATGAGGAAATCAGCCCCGATTTAAACTCTAGACCTTATGTCTTAATCATTGATGAAATTAACCGTGGGAACATTTCTCGTATTTTTGGCGAGCTCATTACTTTAATTGAAGATTCAAAGCGTCAAGGTGCTCAAGAAGCATTATCGGTGACTTTACCCTATTCAAAAGAAGAATTTAGCGTACCAAATAATGTTTATATTATTGGAACAATGAATAGTTCTGACCGTTCTTTAACAGGATTAGATATTGCACTACGCCGCCGTTTTACTTTTATTGAAATGCCACCTAAGCCAGAGTTATTAAATGGCGTGAGTGTTGATGGTGTAGATATTCAACAGTTACTGACAGTTATGAATCAAAGGATTGAATTCTTACTTGATCGGGATCATTGTTTGGGTCATGCTAACTTTATGTTATTAAAAGAACAGCCTACTTTAAATAATCTAGCAGATATTTTTAAGCAGAAGATTATTCCACAACTACAAGAGTATTTCTTCGATGATTGGGCAAAAATCAATTTAGTTTTAAATGGCAATGATATGCTTCAGTCAAAAACTATAGAAAAATCAGTAATATTTCCAAATGCAGATGCGGAAGAGCTAGGTTACTTTGAAGATAAGAAAATTTGGGAATTGGCACCAACTTCATTTGAATCTATTGAAAGTTTTGCAAAAATTATTCGATACGGATAGGGGGTATTTATGCCTGATCTGATTACAGTCAGAGAATATGCCTATATTAGTGTTGCTTATGTTGGGTGTCCTGAATCGACGATAGATCATGCTTATATTTCAGAGTCAGCATTTGAGTATTTGTGTGAGTTATCTGCCTCATTTTCAAAGAATGGTGCCAAAACATTTGAATTGGCTGGGCGTAGAAAATTAAGGCTTGACCAATATGTCGGAGTAATTGAAACCAAGTGTGGTACTCGCATTGAAATATTGCCAAAACATATTAGTCAAACGGTAGATGAGTCGATAGATGGTTTGGTTGAAAAAGAACGAGAACTATTGAAGAAAATGCTCCGAGTATCTTTACATCTACCTTATCGTGATGTGGGTGAAGCTAGTCTGAATCGATTTAAACAACCGATTCATGAATGGGTCATTGAACAGTTTCTTTATCATTTTGAAATACTCATTCAGCATGGATTGCGCTTTGACTATCAGCGTGTTCAAGAGGAACAAAAATACTTAAGAGGGCAGTTGCAGCATGTAAAATATATGCGGCAACCACCTGCAAAAAAACATATATTTCCCATTGAACATGATTTTTATGAAGTTAATCGTCCTGAAAATAGATTAATTAAAACGGCATTAGATCTTATTTGTAAAAAGACGAGCAGTCCTAAAAATTGGAAACTTGCTCAAGAACTTCGTTTGATGACTGGAGAAATTCCAAAGAGCCAAAACATTGCTCAAGATTTTAAGCAATGGCAATCTGGGCGATTACTTGCGCTTTATACTGATATCAAACCTTGGACAGAATTGATTCTAAGTGAATATATGCCTGTATCTACCCAAGGAAGCTGGCGTGGCATGAGCCTACTATTTCCTATGGAAAAACTTTTTGAACATTATGTTGCTTACCATTTACGCCGTGAATTAAAAGATTGGCAGGTAAGCACGCAAGTATCGAATCAGCATATTTGCTTATATGGTGATAACCCTATTTTTAGACTTCGCCCTGATATTTATATTCAGCATAAGCAAACTAAGCGAAAGATTGTGTTAGATACCAAATGGAAGCTCTTGGATCAGACTAATCGGGCTGGAAGATTTGGATTAAAAGATAGCGATATCCAGCAAATGTTTGCTTATAGTCACTATTATTTAGAGCATAGCAGTGAAGTTATTTTAGTTTATCCTTATCAATTAAATAAATTTGATAATGAAATTTCACTAAAATTTAATGTTGACAGCGGTGAGGCAATGCTAAGAGTCGTACCGTTTAATGTGGAAAAACCTGAAAATTTAATAAATAGCTGTATTAGTTCTGGAGCAGTTTACCTGTAGCGGTTAAAAGAACGTCCACATTGATGAAGCTTTATTTTTGATTTAATTATAAATTTACTTTGATACCGTTGACCTTTAGTGCTACTCATAATGAGTAGCACTAAGTGAAATATGATAAGAGCCTAAAACTTATAATTGAGTTTTAATCAGTGCATCGAGTTTTTAGTTTTTCCTAAGTTTGAAGATTATTTAATTTGTCGAGGCATTTGTAGGCTTCAATCTAAAATTAATTTACAGGAGTAGTTATTGTGAACTACCAACCGCCTTATACCATCACATCTAAAATCATTCATCTGATTGCTCAGATTAGTGAAAACATAGGGCGTTTGACTGTTTTAGATGAAATCCAAGATAGTCTAAAACTCAGAAAAGCAAATCGTATTCGCACTATTCAAGGCTCACTAGCTATAGAAGGAAATACATTAAGCACTGAGCAAATTACAGCGATTTTAAATGGAAAACCTATCATTGCGCCTCCTAAAGAAATTCAGGAAGTTCGCAATGCGATTAAAGCTTATGACGCCTTTCAAAAATGGCAACCGAGTCTTGCGTCTGATTTACTCGAAGCACATCAAGTATTGATGGCAGGTTTAATTGATGAAGTTGGGCAATATCGTCAAGGTGGGGTAGGTGTAATGTCTGGTGGTCAAGTAATACATATGGCACCACCTGCAAACCAAGTTCCTCGTTTAATGAGTGATTTATTACAGTGGCTTAGAGTAAGTCAAGAGCACCCACTCATACAAAGTTCAGTCTTTCATTACGAGTTTGAGTTTATACATCCCTTTGCAGATGGCAATGGACGAATGGGAAGACTTTGGCAAACTTTAATACTGAGTCAGTGGCATCCAATTTTTATCAATATTCCTGTTGAAAGCTTAATTTATCAAAATCAGAGAGCTTATTACGATGCTTTACAAGCAAGTACAAATCAGACTGATTCAGCTCCTTTTATTGAATTTATCTTGCAAATGATTTTAGATGCGATTTTAAATTCAAATATGACCGCTCAAGTTGGCGATCAAGATACCGCTCAAGCTAACGAGCATGTAAGTCAACTTGTTAATAAGATGCAAAAAGGAAAAGAATATAGTCTGGTCGAGCTTATGGAGTTAGTTAACCTTTCACATAGAGCAACATTTCAAAAAAACTATTTAAATCCTGCTATTGAAAGTAACTTAATAGAAAGAACAGTGCCTAATAAACCGAAAAGTCCAAAGCAGAAGTATAGACTTATTAATAATATTAGTTGAATATTAATAGGATCACACCATCGTACTTGTATTCGGTATCTTTTATTAGACCAGCAACGCCCCAAATTTCTTACCAATAAGAGTTAGAGTTTTATCTTTTGTAGATATGGTTGGCCTTTTGAAAATTTATATTTAAAAGAAGTATAAGTATAAAGTTGTTCAAGTTTAAATCGGGCTTTGGATTTATTTATTAGAAATAATTGTGATTGCTTCTTCTTCGAGTAAATATAGTTCGTTAATTAATAAAAACTCACGATATTGATGAACTAAGTTTTCATCTTTTTCACGGTGAGCTCGGGCATTACGGAATGCCATATACGTGCCTTTAAATAACTCTGCTCGACCGTTTATTTCGGAGTTATCAGGTACGTCCCAAGTTAATAAGGCATTTTTACCTTGAAAGACTTGAGAAAAAAGTTTTGTACTAGATTCATTGCAATTTGTACGTTCTCTAATGATATCTTCTAAGCGTTTATATGCCTTGCTTAATGCTGAATCTGGATCTTGTTTAAAGAGCAGAGCAAGATCAAAAATTCTATCATCAATAATTGAATAGGGTAGCTCTAATGGGTAGTAACGTTTTTGCTTTAGTACCTGATTAACTTCGCCTTCGAAAGGATAGATATAGTCATGTAAACGGATAGGACGGACGATTTTTTGTCGAAAAATAAAATCTATATCTTGATCAGTCAATAATGATTTATTTAGCTTATTGATAAGCTTTGATGGGACGAGTTTGATGTCTTCTTAAAATTGCTAGTGCTTTTGCGAGTCCTTTTGGGGCCTCACCTGAATAACCTGATGCAAAACCTGATCGAATAATGTAGTACCTGCCAAACTGATCTTTAAATATAAATGCATGAGCCTGTTCACTTGTGAGCAAACGTGCATCAGTGAAATCTACATTTGTTTGGATTAAATTGCAAAGACTATAGAGACATGTTTCTGTTACTCCAGCTTGAGCTAAGTAATCTATGTGGTAATAGTTTTCAGTCTTAAACATTTTTAATAATTAATAAATAGTTGTTTGAAATATGATGAAGTAAATGAGATTAGAAATCTAGAGCTTAAGTTTTTAAAGAGTCGATTTGATGCCTTCACCTAAAACTATCATTGTGAGGTTATTGGTGGTATTAAAAATGGACCTCTTCCTGCCCATAAGCGCGAGCAAATAGAAATATATTCAAAAAACTTGATAAAGTTTAAAATCATCGAGAACAGCATTGAGATTGGTTAATCTTTCACATCGGGCAACATTTCAAAAAAACTATTTGAACCCTGCTATTGAAAGTAACTTAATAGAACGAACAGTTCCAGATAAACAGAAAAGTCCAAAGCAGAAATATAGACGAAAGCTACGATTAATTCTTTATTTAATTTTCAAGATGAATGAAAAGAGCTATATACTTTTGAGTATACAGCTCTTAGATGATTAATTTACTTTAGATTATTTTTAAAGAAAGAAGTTAATTTATCAAATGGAATGAGATTAACACGATCATATAGGTCAACATGTCCTGCACCTTTAACATAATATAATTCTTTAGGCTCACCAGCATGTTTATATGCATCTTCACTAAACTCTTTTGAATGTGCTTGATCACCTGTTATGAATAACATTGGGCGAGGTGAGATCATTTCAATATCATTAAATGGATAGAAATTCATAAACTTCACATTACTTGTTAAAGTAGGATGAGTCGTCCCAAGAGGATCAGCACCTTTAGGAGTAAACTCTCCTCTTGGAGTACGGTAAAAGTCATAGAACTCACGTTGAATAGCAGGAGTGTCTACTGTCAGTTTATGGACTGTACCACTGGTATAAGCTGGCTTTTGACCTTCAAATTCTTTATAGCGTTGAGCTGCAGCTTCTGCAATAATTTGTTTTCTTTGCTCGATACTTAAAGAATGATTTAAAGCATTGCGGTTAGCAGCACCCATATCATACATGCTTACAGTAGCAATCGCTTTCATACGTGGATCAATTTTAGCAGCACTAATTACAAAACTACCACTACCACAAATTCCTAAAACACCAATTTTCTCAGGATTAATAAAATTGCGAGTCCCTAAGTAATCAACAGCAGCACTAAATGCTTCTGCATATATATCTGGTGCTACAGCATTTCTTGGGCTGCCTTCACTTTCTCCCCAAAATGATTGGTCGATTGCTAATGTGACAAATCCTTGTTCTGCAAGTTTTTGTGCATAAAGCATAGAACTTTGCTCTTTTACTGCACCCATTGGACTTCCTACAATAATCGCAGAAGCTTTTGTATTCTTACTTAGATTTTTAGGTAAAACTAAATTACCAACAATTTTCATTCCATACTGGTTCTTAAAAGAAACTTTCTTGATAATGACTTGGTTGCTTTGATAAAAGTTATTCGCACCATTTGACATATCTGCTGCCATTACAGATGCTGATGAAAATAGGCTAACTGTAGCTGTAACCGCTGCTGTTAAAGCAATATGACGGAGTTTTTGAAGATTTATTGGCATTCTTACCATCCTTAAAATTACTGACTAAAATATGACATTGAGATAATTTTACTAATCTTAGGGGACACAAATTAGTCCATAAAAACATAATAGACTTATGAATTTTACTCATTAATAAAGCATTTTTTGATGAAGCGATAAGCAAAAATAATGTTTATTTTATTTTTATAAAGCTAATTCATGAATTAAATACATGACTCTATTCGATTTAAGCAACTTATTCTTATTTAAGATTATTTTTATAATTATATTTTCTTTATATTGAGAATAAAGATGCCTAGTACTTTAAATGAGGATAAGAGGCTGGAAAGGCCTGCTTATTGGAGTGGCGTATTTGCAATGGCTTTATGTGTTTTTGCATTAATTGCTTCTGAATTTATGCCAGTTAGTCTATTGACTACAATTGCTCAAGATTTACATATTACAGAAGGATTAGCTGGGCAGGGAATCACTGTTTCAGGTGTTTTTGCTGTAATAACAAGTTTAACAATATCCTATCTAGCTAAAGGAATAGATAGAAAACATTTATTGTTAGGACTAACAGCAATAATGGCTATTTCAGGGCTTATTGTTTCTTTGGCTCAGAGTTATACGATGTATATGATTGGTCGTGCATTTATTACTGGTAATAATGGCAAAAAACACTTTACTGTAGATTCAATAGGTGAAGATAGATTTCTTTGGGTTTTGGCAAGAAATGAAAAAGGTGATGCAGTAGGCTATGCTACCATCAGGCCATTAACAGAAGGTATAGCTGAAGTTAAAAGAATGTTTTCAAGTCAAAGTTCACCTGGTATAGGTTATGCTTTACTTACTTTTTTAGAAAAATCAGCAAAGGCCATGGGGTATAATGCACTTTTGCTTGAGACTAGAAAGGTTAACACAAGAGCTGTAAAATTCTACAGAAAAAATGGATATATAAGTATTAATAATTATGGACCATATGTAGGTCGTGATGAAGCCATATGCTTCTCAAAAAACTATAATCTTCATATTTAAATGGAGTATTTTTTAGTTTAATAATAGTCAGCTAAGCTGATTTCTAAATCTATCTAAGAAAGTATATATTATAGTGAAACAGGCTAATTCATCATACAGTCAATAATACCAAAGGCTTGCCTACACGTATTCTGGAGTTTTTACTTGTATGTGTTTTTCAGCATTTTCACTATAGCTAAATTATGGTCATAGAGATGAAGAGAGCATTATTATTTTAGAGTTCGCATATTAAGATACGATAAGAAGTGTTAAAACATGTTTTTATAAGAGAAGTGATATATTTTAAAACTCGAATCTATTTTCAAATCTTTAATCAATGTAAGGCATTATAAAGCAACCGGTTGTTTGTAATGCTCTTCAAAACAAAAAGAGCTCTTCAATTTGAACAGCTCTTTTTGTTTGAGTGACAACTGATGTGCGGTTCAACAAAAACCTACCAGCTTAAAGCACCGCCAGTTTGGTAATCTGTTACACGTGTTTCAAAGAAGTTCTTTTCTTTACGTAAGTCCATCATTTCCGACATCCATTGGAATGGATTATTTACACCTTTATACTGTTCAGGCAAGCCAAGTTGTGCAAGTCGACGGTTACAAATGAACTGTAAGTATTCTTCCATCATTGCCGCATTCATACCTAAAATACCACGTGGCATAGTGTCACGTGCATATTCAATTTCAAGCATTGTGCCTTCAACAATCATTTGAATCACTTCTTCTTGGAATTCTGCAGTCCAAAGTTTTGGATTTTCAATTTTGATTTGGTTGATCATATCAATACCAAAGTTTACGTGCATAGACTCGTCACGCAAAATGTATTGGAATTGCTCTGCAACACCACTCATTTTATTACGACGACCCATACTTAAAATTTGGCTAAAACCGCAGTAGAAGAAAATGCCTTCAAGTACACAATAAAACGCAATCATATTACGCAGTAGCGTTTGATCTGTTTCAGTTGTACCTGTCACAAATTTTGGATCACCTAATTCTTGTGTGTACTTTAGACCCCAAGCTGCTTTTTTAGCAACACTTGGAATTTCACGGTACATATTAAAGATTTCGCCTTCGTCCATACTTAAGGATTCAACACAATACTGGTAAGCATGAGTATGAATAGCTTCTTCAAAAGCCTGACGTAAGATGTACTGGCGGCACTCTGGGTTTGTAATCAAACGATATAGCGCAAGTACTAAGTTGTTCGCAACCAATGAGTCTGCTGTTGAGAAAAAGCCAAGATTGCGCTTGACAATCATTCGCTCATCTTCAGTTAACCCATCTTCTGACTTCCATAACGCAATGTCATGCGTCATGTTTACTTCTTGAGGCATCCAGTGGTTTGCACAACCATCAAGGTATTTTTGCCAAGCCCATTCGTATTTGAATGGTACAAGCTGATTTAAGTCCGCACGGCAGTTAATCATTGATTTATCATCAACTTCAACACGACCCGCACCCATTTCCAACTCTTCTAGACCTGGTGCAATATCTAAATTTCTGAGTGATTCAGCTGCCCGAGCCATGGTATCGGTTTGATGTGTTGCTCTGTTACTTGAGGTTGTTCCAGAATTTTCAGATTCGTCAGAGCTTTTCTGCGATGACTGCGAATCAGATACCATCTTCTGTTCAGGCGTTTCTTGCGGTTGGACGGGCGTAGATTTGGACTCTGGAGTTTGTGTTTTCGAATCATCGTCAAAATCGTCCCAACTTATGATAGACATAATTAATCTCTCTTCTTGGTGTTTATTTTAGCATAAGTCATCTATTGAAGTGTTGATGCCTTGAATGCGATATTGATTTCTAGATAAGTGGCATAGGGTAGTGAACCTATTTCCACTCATCCTTGACTCACAGATTATATGTTGCCTAAAAAGGCGTGCAGTGACATTCCTTTAAGAAATGTCACTGTCATGTTTTATTGGCATGCTTCGCAATCTGGGTTGTCGATAGAGCATGCTTGCGGTACAGGAGCAGCTTGTGTAAAGCCTTCTTCTACACCTTTAGCCGTTGCAGTGGGTGCATTGTTAACTGTGGTTTTTTTCACAGCGTTCAGGGCACCTGTGTTAATGGTCGATTTTTCAGTTGAGGTTGCACCGAGTGCTCGGAGGTAGTAAGTCGTTTTTAGACCACGTAACCATGCCATTTTATAGGTCAGGTCAAGTTTTTTACCATTTGCACCTGCAATATACAGGTTGAGAGATTGTGCTTGGTCAATCCATTTTTGGCGACGAGATGCTGCATCAACAATCCAACGTGGTTCAACTTCAAAAGCAGTGGCAAACAGTGCTTTGATGTCATCTGGGATACGTGCAATTTTCTCTACTGAGCCTTCGTAGTGTTTAAGGTCATTGACCATAACAACGTCCCACAAGCCACGTTCTTTCAGCGTACGAACGAGGTATGGGTTAATAATTGTAAACTCACCAGATAGGTTAGATTTTACATATAAGTTTTGGAAGGTTGGTTCAATAGATTGCGCTACACCACAAATATTTGAAATGGTTGCTGTTGGTGCAATCGCCATCACATTTGAGTTACGCATACCATTTTTTTGTACGGTAGTACGTAGGGTATCCCAATCTAAACGTTGTGTACGGTCAACTTCAAACATTTTTTCAGGGCGTGATTTTGCCACAAGATCAAGTGAGTCAATTGGTAAAATACCTTGATCCCATAGTGAACCTTTAAAGGTTGAATACGTGCCACGCTCTACAGCTAAGTCACTTGATGCTTGAATGGCGTGGTAACTGATCACTTCCATTGATTCATCGGCAAACTCTACTGCTGCATTTGAACCATAAGCAATATTCATTTCATAAAGGGCATCTTGGAAGCCCATGATTCCCATACCCACTGGGCGGTGTTTCATGTTTGAGTTTTTCGCTTGTGGTACGGCATAGTAGTTAATGTCAATGACGTTATCTAGCATGCGTACCGCAGTTTTAATGGTACGTTTTAGTTTGTCTTCGTTTAGCTTACCTTGTTCGATATGGCGAACGAGGTTAATTGAACCTAGGTTACATACTGCAATTTCATCTTTGCTGGTATTTAAGGTAATTTCAGTACATAAGTTTGATGAGTGAACGACACCAACATGCTGTTGTGGT
Source organism: Acinetobacter rathckeae (assembly GCF_015627125.1). GTDB lineage: Bacteria > Pseudomonadota > Gammaproteobacteria > Pseudomonadales > Moraxellaceae > Acinetobacter > Acinetobacter rathckeae. The sequence continues at coordinate 121,190 of NZ_VTDO01000006.1, forward strand.
GAGCGTAGGTTACATACGTCTTTAAATGTAATCCAAGGATGGCCTGTTTCGAACACCATAGACAACATTTTACGCCACAAGTCTTTTGCATGTAGTTTTTTATGCAACATGTTCTTTTCTTTGGCAACGCTTTCATAGTAGCTGTAACGTTCAGCAAAGGCACTACCAGTCAGGTCATGCAAATCTGGTGTTTCTGATGGCGTGAATAGTGTCCATTCACCATCTTCAATAACACGTTGCATAAATAAATCTGGAATCCAGTTTGCTGTGTTCATGTCGTGAGTACGGCGACGGTCATCACCTGTGTTTTTACGTAGCTCTAAGAATTCTTCGATGTCTAAGTGCCATGTTTCTAGGTAGGCACACACAGCACCTTTACGTTTACCACCTTGGTTTACAGCAACTGCGGTATCATTTGCCACTTTTAAGAAGGGTACAACACCTTGTGATTTACCGTTTGTGCCTTTGATGTATGAGTTTAATGCACGTACAGGTGTCCAGTCGTTACCTAAGCCACCAGCCCATTTTGAAAGCATGGCATTGTCACGCATGGCACCATAGATGTCGTATAGGTCATCATCAATGGTAGTGAGGTAACAGCTTGAAAGTTGTGGGCGTAATGTACCTGAGTTAAACAGTGTTGGCGTTGATGCCATGTAGTCAAAGCTAGACAGTAAGTTGTAGAACTCAATGGCACGATCTTCACGGTTTTCTTCGTTTAAGCAAAGCCCCATAGACACACGCATAAAGAACAGCTGTGGCAGTTCAAAACGTACACCTTTTGAGTGAATGAAGTAGCGGTCAAATAGGGTCTGTAAACCTAAATAGGTAAACTGATTTGAGCGTTCTGGTTGAATGGCATTTGATAGCTTTTCTAGGTCAAACTCGAGCAGTACAGGTGACAGTAGCTCAAGCTCTACGCCTTTTTTAAGATATGCTTCGAGAGCATTGGCTTCTGATGTTTCAGCATCTAAGCCTAAAAATTGTAAGCCTGTTTGTACCAATTCATTACGTAGCAAACGTGCAGTCACATAAGTATAGTTTGGCTCGTGTTCAATACGTGTACGTGTTGCCATGATCATTGTGGTTGCAATGTCACTGGCCTTTACGCCGTTGTATAGGTTTTTAACAGTCTCATCAACGATGGTTTGTACGTCAATGCCTTCAAGCCCTTCGGCTGCTTTGCTAATTTCTGTATTCAGCGCCGCGAGGTCTAGTGGCTGTAGGCTACCATCTGCCGCTGTGATTTGTAGTGTTGGGTGATGATTTTCTGACAGGTTTTGACGAGCATTGGTGCGTTGCTCACGGTAAATGACATAGCTACGAGCAACTTTTTGTTCGCCTTCACGCATTAGTGCAAGTTCAACTTGGTCTTGAATTTCTTCGATATGAATTGTGCCACCAGATGGTAAGCGACGTTTAAACGTATTGCTCACCATATTGGTCAATTCAGTAATACGGTCATGGATACGGCTTGAGTCAACGCTTTGTTGCCCTTCTACAGCTAAAAATGCTTTACCAATAGCTACAGAGATTTTCTCGGCATCAAAAGGTGCAACTTCACCAGTACGTTTGATGACTTGAAGTTGCCCTGGGGTTGATGAGATGACGCTCATATCAGCTTCGCTCCATTGTATTGTTTATGATGTTTTGACCTGTATTAAATACGCTTTTGCAGTATATAAGTTAAAGGCTTAAACACAATATTTGGTGGTTTATATTAAGTATTGGCACAAGATACGGTAATTTTTTTAAATTATCAATATTGACATTTTGTTATTTATTTTGTTGTGGAAGGACGGGTGTTGTAAGTGGTTGTTGTTTGTAAAATATAGCAGTAGCAAGCATATCAAAAAATAAAAAAAATACGATGGGATAACTGTGTGGATAACTTTATATTTTGTGCTTATGGTTTAAAACTCCCCGAATTGTATTTATGATTTTAGTATTTTGTGTGATTTTAAGGTGATCATGTTATGTTTAGACTACTTTACATACAATAGATAAAAACAATGAAATTTGAAATTAATACAGAAGTCCGTATCAAGGCAACGCTAGATCAGGTCTGGGCAGTACTCATGGATTTTGAGCATTATAAAGCGTGGAATCCTTTTATTTATGATGTTGTTGGCAATATGAGTGAAGGGGGCTTAATACGGGTAACATTACATGATGACTCTGCTCATAAAATGTCATTTAAAGCAATTGTTTTAGCGCATGATACAAATAAGCAGTTTACGTGGTTGGGTCGTTTATGGATGAAAGGTATTTTTGATGGTGAGCACAGCTTTGTTCTAGAACAAGTATCTGAAGATACAGTGAAGTTGACTCAAAGTGAAATGTTTAGAGGGGTGTTGGTTCGACCATTTTTAAAAACTTTACAGCACAAGACAACACAAAACTTTCAAAAAATGAATGATGCCTTAAAGAAAAAAGTAGAAGGTCTGTAATATATAAAAAGAACAACACCTCACTTGAGGTGTTGTTCTGGTTCAAATATTGATGTTTAAGATACTTTGTCGCCAGGTTTTGCATCGGTTGCTGGTGAAATAATAATGCCATCCCCTGCACACAGTACCATGCCATTTGAAATGCCAAAACGCATTTTTCTTGGTGCAAGGTTAGCCACCATTACCACCAATTTGTCTTGTAAGTCTTCAGGTGCATATTGGGCACGAATACCGCTAAATACGTTACGTGGTTCAGGCTCACCGACATCTAGGGTAAGTTGTAGTAGCTTGTCTGAGCCATCTACTGTATTTGCTTGTAGTACTTTTGCAACTCGTAAGTCGACTTTGAAAAAGTCATCAATCTGAATGGGTTCATCTGTCGTTGGTGTTTTTACAGCAGGCTTAGATGATTTTTTTACAGCTTTTGCAACTGGCTTTTCTGTAGCGGTGAGTGATGATTTTGAAGCATCAACCATTGCATCTACTGCTTTTTTATCTACACGTTGCATGAGCGGTGTAAATGTATTGATTTCCCAATCGGTGAGTACAGTTTCTCTTGATGCAAAGTGAAAATGTTCAAGTTTTAGGAATTGCTGGACTTCACTGGCAAGTGTAGGAAGTACAGGTTGTAGATAAACCATCAATTGGCGGAATAGATTGATCCCCACTGAACAAATGTCATGGACGTGTTGGGCTTGGCCTTCTTGTTTGGCCAAAGCCCATGGTTTTTTCTCATCAATATATTGGTTGGCTTTGTCTGCTAAAGCCATAATTTGACGAATAGCAGTACTGAACTCACGAGACTCATATGATTGCATGATCTGTTGTCCTGCATCGATGAAGTGTTGTACGAGTTCAGGCTCAGCACATTGCTTTGACAGTATGTTGTTAAAGTCTTTATTAATAAACTTTGCACAACGGCTGGCAATATTAATTACTTTACCTACAAGGTCTGAGTTTACTTTTTGTATAAAGTCATCAAGGTTTAAGTCAGAGTCTTCGACTTTGTCTGATAGTTTTGATGCAAAATAGTAACGCAGTTGCTCTGGGTTAAGGTGTTCTTTATATGTAGCAGCTTTAATGAACGTACCACGTGATTTAGACATTTTTTGCCCGTTCACAGTTAAAAAGCCATTTACAAAGAGGGCTGTAGGGGTACGGTAACCTGCACCTTCAAGCATTGCAGGCCAAAATAACGCGTGGAAGTAAACAATGTCTTTACCAATAAAATGGTAGACTTCATTTTTACTGTCTTTTTTCCAGTAGTCATCAAAGCTTAGTTCAGGGCGTTTGGTTTTAATGTAGTTTTCAAAACTTGCCATGTAGCCAATCGGTGCATCTACCCATACGTAAAAGTATTTGTTTGGTGCATTTGGGATTTCAAAGCCAAAGTAAGGGGCATCTCGTGAAATATCCCAATCAGATAAGCCTGCTTCAAACCATTCGTCTAATTTATTGGCAATAGAGACAGGCAAACGGCCTTGGTCACGTGTCCATTGTTGTAGGTAGTTGTTGAAATCTGGCAACTTAAAGAAGTAGTGGTCAGACGATTTTTCAACAGGGGTAGAGCCACTTAATGTTGAGCGAGGGTTCAGTAACTCTATTGCATTGTAGGTTGTGCCACACGACTCACAAGCATCGCCATATTGGTCTTCTGTGTTACATTTTGGGCAAGTACCTTTAATAAAACGGTCTGACAAAAACATTTGTTTTTCAGGGTCAAACAGTTGTGTCACAGGACGAACGGCAATGTGGCCTGCTTTGTGGTTTTTTAAATAGATTTCTTCGGCACGTGCTTGGTTTTCACTGCTATGGGTTGAGTCATAGTGATCAAAGCTAATATTAAATGCCGCAAAATCATTTTCATGTTCTTTTTGTATTGATGCTATATATGCTTCTGGTGTGACGCCACCATTTTTTGCACTGAGCATAATTGCTGTACCGTGGGCATCATCGGCACACACATAAGTTACATCATGTCCGAGAGATCGCATTGCACGAACCCATATGTCGGCTTGTATATAGCCAAGCAGGTGTCCCATGTGGATTGGGCCATTTGCATAAGGTAAGGCATTGGTAACAAGTATTTTGCGAACGGACATAGTTCTCTCACGGTGTTTACAAGTGGGTGATTTTACCTGACTTATCGGTTTCTTGCATGGTTGAATTGCGAAAAATATAATCAAAATGATGGTTGTGTGAAAGTGCAGGCGGATTTGTTGTGTATAGAGGGAAAAAGATATCTTCCGAGTTGTGTATTTTCTTTGTATCAAAGTGCAGTTTTTAGTAAAAAATCTAACAAATTTTTTACAGTTGGATTAGGTTATTAAAGGTGTACTTAACTTAATTAAATTTTTGAGTTTAAAAAGGAAAAACAACATGACAGACAGTAATAAGTTTGACGAATTGAAAAATAAAGCATCTGATCTTTCTGATGCGGCGAAAGAAAAGGCACAAGATGTTCAGACACAAGGGGAAAATGCATTCAATAACTTGAAACAACAGGCAGAAGATGCCAAAGATCAAGGTCAGGCAAAGTTTGATGAGTTAAAGCAAGGTGCTGAAGATAAATTTGCTGAACTTAAACAAGGTGTGGAAGATAAGCAAGAGTCTGCACATTCTGCAATTAGCGATAAAGTAGATGAAGCAAAAGCAAAAGCTGAAGAGTTAAAAGATGCTGTAGAAGATAAAGTGGAAGAGCTAAAAAACACCGCAAAAAATAAGTTTGACGATTTCAAAAATAAATTCTAATCTGTTGTAAATATTCGCTGCCGCCTATTAAAGATGTCGTTAAGTTAATGACAGATTTATAGGCGGTTTTTTCATGCTGTGATATAAGCATGGCATTATATGTGTTGATTAGGTTGGAGTTGTTATGTCGTGGCACGGGTTGTTAAAATCTGCTTTAGGGGAAAATCATTCGCATGAGCAAGACATTGAACGTGTGTTACAGACATTTCAGTTACCTTCAGGTCAGCTGTTATGTGACCATATTCAACAGATACAATATGTAGATGCATGTTTGCAACTGATGTTAGATGTGCCTAAAGCTGATGTGGTGCAGTTACAAACATTTCGTGATGAGCTTGCTGAGCAATTAGCACTGTATGCAGTGAAGCATTTAAATTTACATATTATTCAACAAAAAACGGCAGCTGTAGAAACGGTCATACCACAGTCTAATAAAACACCACCGCAACAACAGACTTTGACTGCACATCCAATGATTGAGCATGTTGTGGTTGTCGCTTCTGGCAAAGGTGGTGTCGGGAAGTCGACCACTACAGTGAATTTAGCTTTAGCACTGCAGTCACTAGGCTATAAAGTGGGTGTTTTAGACGCAGATATTTATGGGCCAAGTATTCCAATCATGTTAGGCAGTGAAGCCAAAAGCCCTGTGATTGAAAATGAACGTTTTATTCCAATCAATGCGTATGGTATGGCTGTGCTATCTATAGGTCATTTATTGGGTAAAGGAAATACGCCAGTGGCATGGCGAGGCCCTAAAGCGACTGGGGCACTGATGCAATTGTTTAATCAGACTTTATGGCCACAGTTAGATATTTTACTCATTGACCTACCACCTGGTACGGGCGACATACAGCTGACTTTAGCACAACGTATTCCTGTGACGGGTGCAGTGGTGGTAACCACACCGCAAAATGTGGCATTGCTTGATGCTGTGAAAGGTGTAGAGTTATTTAAGCGAGTGTCTATTCCAGTATTGGGCGTGGTTGAAAATATGGCCATGCATGTGTGTTCAAATTGCGGTCATGAGGAGCATATTTTTGGTATAGGTGGTGGAACTCATTTGGCTGATGAATATGCTGTGCCATTGTTGGGGCAATTACCCTTATTGAAAAGTATTCAGCAAAGTGCAGATTCAGGTAAGCCAAGTGTATTGGTACAAGATGAAGCTGCACCACACTATGTCAATATTGCAAAAAATATGTTGCTTGAGCTAAAAAAAATACCGCAGCGTGTGCGAGATAAAAGTCGTATTTTTTAAATGATCTGATTTAGCATGTATTTAGTTTTTCGTAGCGCAGATGCCCCATTTGACTAAGTGAGCTTTTGTGAGATAACTCCTTGGGGTATTTGGTGCTACAGTAGGTGAAATTACCCATAGATCCTCTAGGCAAGCCAGTATCCCGTTGTAAAACAATAATGTTTGATTTAAATGCGCCTGTCCAAATGAGTGTGCCATAGTCAATGTTGTTCTGGTGTACTTGAATGATGGTATCTGTATCATCAACTTTATTATTATTGTTTAAATCGTAGGTAGCTAAAATAGCGTTATTCCAACGATTACTACCATTGCATGTTTTACCATCATTTGTTGAGCATAAAATAATATTTTTTCGTGTGATGATGGCCTCATTTTTGTAGTGTTGAATTATATTGTTTAGATGAGGGTAAATATTTTCACTTTCTGATCTTGCTTGTAGGTGGTTAAATGAGGGGATGGCGAGTGTGGCGATTACAGCTAAAACGGTGAATGTAATGGCAAGTTCAATGAGTGTGAAACCTTGAACTGTAGAGTGTTTTTGAAATTTTTTTATTAATGTCATTATATGTGTTATCGATACAAGCTAAGTGTATTTTTCTATTTTCATTATATTATTTTATAGATAGAACGTAGTGGTGGCAATACAAAAATAGATTTGCCACCACATTTAAAATTATTGGTTGAGCTCTAAAGCGCGTTGGTATGCGACTTTCTTTTTAATATTAAATAAATCTGCGGCAATTTGTGCTGCTGTTTTTACAGACATGTCTTGTAGTAATCGCTGTAAGATATGGTCAAGCTTGGCTGTATTTAAATCCACTTTTTCAGTTGCACCTGCAACAATCAGGACAATTTCGCCTTTTTGTTGGTTACGGTCTTGTTCGACCCATTGTGCAAGTTCAGCTAATGTGGTTTTTTTGATGGTTTCAAAGGTTTTGGTAATTTCCCGAGCAAAGCCTACGCTACGATCTGCACCAAATACGCTGATCATATCTTGAATAGAGGCTAAAATACGGTGTGGTGCTTCGTAGAAAATAAGGGTTTGGCTTTCATCTTTGAGTTGTTCTAATGCGATTAGGCGTTGTGATGATTTTGATGGGAGGAAACCTTCAAAACTAAAACGGTCGCTTGGTAAACCAACAGCACTTAAGCCTGCAATAGCCGCACATGCACCAGGAATAGGAGTAACTTTAATATTGTGCTCTTGGGCTGCTCGGACTAACTTAAACCCAGGATCACTAATTAAGGGCGTGCCTGCATCGCTAATTAAAGCAATAGATTTGCCTTCCTGAAGTTGTTGTATAAGTTGTTCGATTTTATGTGATTCGTTGTGGTCGTGGCACGCTGTAAGTGGTGTGTTAATGTTAAAATGTTTGAGTAGCATGGCAGACTGACGCGTGTCTTCAGCGGCAATCAGGTCTACTTGACGTAATGTTTCTATAGCACGGTAAGTGATATCATCTAAGTGCCCAATTGGCGTTGCGACAACAAATAATTGAGCAGCCATAAGTATGATCTCGTCTTTATATTAAATAGGTAGTTTAACTGATTTTTCATGGCATTGTGAGAGATGTCGTTAAGTGAGTGGTTAATGGCACATCAAAATAAATTGGGGCAGTGGGCAGAGGCTGTTGCTTGTAAGCAGTTACAGCAAGCAGGTTTTGTAGTGTTATATCAAAATTACTTTTCTCGGTATGGTGAAATAGATCTTGTGGCTTTTAAAGGTGATTTAATCCTTTTTATTGAGGTCAAAGCTCGAGCAAGCACAGCCTATGGAACAAGTGTTGAGGCCATTTCTGAGCGTAAACAAGCAAAAATTATACAAACAGCAGAGTATTTCATCATGCAACATCCTCAGTACAGTGATTATAATTTTCGATTTGATGCGATTTGTATTGATTTAAAACATGTTATTGCAAAAAACACACAGCCAGATTTTTCTAAATTAGCGTATGATTTAACTTGGATTGAAAATGCATTTACTTTGAGTTAGTGGTGTTTTAGTGTTTTTAATTAATGAAATAACACTAAATGACACAGAAGGAGTTTTAAGGTGTCTAAGCGTATTATAGTGTCACTACTATGTGTAGCAAGTTTGTCAGGTTGTGCCAGTTTTATTGCAGGTGGTACGGGGTCTGCACCCGTAGGTACACAAAATGGGGTGCGTTCACTCGGTCAGGCTATTATTGATAAGTCGATCGAAAGAACAGCCTATATTAACTTATTTAAGTTAGATTATCGTTTTAGACAGTCACGTATTAATATCAATAGTTTCTTTGGCAGTGTACTACTGACAGGTCAAGTCCCTGATGCAAGTTTGAAAAAATTGGCTGAAGATAATTTAAAAGCCATGAGTGATGTTAAATCTGTGCATAATTACATTACTGTTGGGCCACAAATTAGCTACACCACCATTATGCAAGATACTGCCGTGACGGCAAATACGCGTGGTTTAATTGCAAAAGCATCTGTGATTTCTGACAGTAAAGTGTCTGTGCATACAGAAGATGGTGTTTTATATGTGATGGGGCGTTTAAATCAGGCAGAAATTACTGATTTAAAACAGGTATTAGAGCAAGTAGGGAACGTCACGAAAATAGTTACCCTTATTGACCCAATAGATGCAACAGGTGTAGTGCAACCAACGGTGCAAACCCCCGTTGCGATTGAGCAACCAAGCACACGTAGTGCAAATACGACCCCTTATACCAACTAATGATATGATCGCGAATGGGTAAAATGATAAAACGACAACGCATCACTACACGCATAAAAAAAGCACACCAAGCATGGAAAGACTTTCGCGCTTATGAAGTGGTGAGTCGTCGCTTGAATCAATCTATTGCAACAGATAAATTTTTTCTTACTGAAAATGTGGCCTATGGCGAACATGAGCGACAAAATTTTGACCTGTACCGTGCTGTGTCATCACGACAAGATCGTGCACTTATTGTTTTTGTACATGGTGGGACGTGGGCAAGAGGTGATAAGTCAGATTATGCTTTTGTGGCAGAGAGTTTTACACAAGATGGTTTTGATGTGTTGGTGTTGAATTATCGTTTAGCACCACAGCATCGTTTCCCAGACTATGTGTCTGACTTAATACATGCGGTCAATTATTTACATGCACAGCAACAAGAATTATCTATTTCTACTGAAAATTTAGTGTTGATGGGTCACTCTGCAGGCGCATTTAATATTATGTCTGCGTTGTATCACAAAGATGCTCAGGATGTATTTGATGGTATAGATCAGATTAAGGCTGTGATTGGTCTGGCAGGCCCATATCATTTTAACTATGCCAATGATAAAAATTTACAGCAGGCTTTTCCTGTAGATAAACACTACAAGCAGATCATGCCGTATTATTTTGTGACACAGAATCAGATTCAGCATCTTTTGCTGATTGCTGAGCTAGATCTGATTGTTGCATCACAAAACAGTAAAGACATGCATTATGCACTGTGTAGAGCGGGTAATCAGAGTGTGCTTGAGCGTGTACCCTATGCGGGGCATATTAGCTTGGTTGGCAGTTTATCGAGCCGTTTTAGTCACTACTTTGCAACCAAGCGTCTAATCTTAAATTACTTAAATCGGATTTTAGGCTAAAGTTTCATTGATCCATGCCGTAATTATTTTATGAGCAATACTGCCTGCAAATGGAATATCAGGCATGGCATTGCGGTCAAAAAATTGAGCATCTGCAATTTCATCTTCTTGTACGATAATATCACCGCTGTCATATTCAGCATGAAAGCCAAGCATGAGATTACTTGGAAATGGCCATGGTTGGCTTTCAAGGTAGCGAATATTTTTTACTTTAATACCGACTTCCTCTAATGTTTCTCTCGCCACAGCTTGCTCAAGTGTTTCACCCACCTCTACAAATCCTGCAATTAAACCGTACATATTGTCTTTACGGTGAATAGACTTTGCCAATAATACTTGGTCACCTTTGGTGATAATGGTAATAACACAAGGGTTAATGCGAGGATATTGGCGTAAGGTACAGCTAGGGCAACACATGCAGTATTCGCTCGCATGAGGTGTGGTTTTTTCACCACAGCGACCACAAAACTGATGGTTTTTTTTCCACTCAAGTAGTTGGATGGCACGGCTCGCCTCTTCGGCTTGGGTGTTTGACCAGTTTGGAATGAGTTGCCTTAATGCGACAAATTGAAAGCTTTGAGGAACGCTTTGGTGGCTTGGCCATTCTCTTGCCACAATACAGGGGGCTTTCTGCACAATCACGTCATCTGATTGTACCGTCAAAGAAGGCATATTGAAGGTGTCATCAACTAACAGTTGCTGTTGTTGATGTATATAAGCTTTGGCGAGTTTAGTCATGACTACAGCGTCTTTTTAGATTATGTTTTCATCAGCATAAATCATTCAGGGGGTAAATTAAATCTTTTACCGATTTTGCTGAAGCCCTTTTTTACGATGCTGTTGTGGTTTTTGAAAAAAAGCACGGCTCGCCATTTTTTGCTTCAATGTTTTTAACCCATGTGTTGTGTTGCTCAAGCTCGGCATCACTTGGTGTAATCACAGCGAGTTTAATATGACTGGCAATCGGGTTAAGCTGTTGTGTCTGCTCATTTTGGCTTTGATTGGCATGGTCAATGTCTAGTAAAACTTGACCACCTGTCATGGCCAAATAGACATCTGCTAAAATTTCGGCATCAAGGAGTGCGCCGTGGTAGGTTCGATCTCGTGCAGGTATATCATAACGTCTGACAAGCGCATCTAGAGAGTTTTTCTGCCCAGGGTGTTTGCTTTTGGCCATGACTAAAGTATCTGTTACTGCACACACCGTTGAAAGTTTAGGTAGCCCTGCTTTTTCAAACTCCATATTTAAGAAGTTCATATCAAACGTGGCGTTGTGGGCAATGATTTCCGCCCCTTGCAGGTAGTCAAATAATGGCTGAGCAATCTCTTGGTAAACGGGTTTGTCTTGCAAAAACTCATCTGTAATACCATGCACAGTCACAGAGTCGCCAACAGGTTTTTGCGGATTAATGTAAATATGAATCGAGCTACCTGTGAGTTTGCGGTTAATCATTTCAACGGCACCCACTTCAATAATGCGGTCGCTGTCTTGAAAGTAAAAACCAGTGGTCTCTGTATCTAGAATCAGTTGGCGTTCGCCGTGTAATTCCTGCTGTGCAGGGGTGATTTTGATATGTGGATGTTGTGTATGTGTTAATACAGTATGGTCTTCTGCTTCTGCTTCTGCTTCTGCTTCTGCTTCTGCTTCTGCTTCATCTAGTCCAAAAGGGTCGCTCAGTAACCAGTCTTGATCTTGGTTTGGTTTAGGATTTTTTTTTTCGCTCATGACCTGATTTGCTCCTAGATTTGCCAATTGATCTGCCATTTCGTTACCTGCATGCCCCGCATGGCCTTTAATCCAATGCCATGTAATGTCACGCCCTTGGCAGACGTCATCAAGTTGTTGCCATAAATCGGGGTTTTTGACATCTTTCCAATTTTTCTTTTTCCAGCCTGTAATCCATTCGGTAATACCACGTTTGACATAGATAGAATCTGTCCAAATAATCAGTGTGGCATCCGGAGGGCAAAATTTAATGCCTTCAATGGCTGCTGTGAGTTCCATACGGTTGTTGGTTGTGACTTCTGCACCACCATAGCGTTGGTGTTCGCCTTGCTCTGTCACAATATAAGCACCCCAGCCACCTAAACCAGGATTTCCTTTGCAAGCACCATCAACATAGAGTGTAATTGTTTGTGACATGATACAAAACCAAAACTAAAAATAGAGGAATAAAGCAGTATTCTAACCTGCGAACGAACCTGTTTGATTATAGCAGGTTGATTTTTTTATTTATTGTAACATTTAAGCTAAGTTTGCGAGTATTATTTACTTGTGCGAATTATTGGCTCGCATAAAATAGCTGAAAAATTAGTAGCTCACGACGCATTTGGGATTGTATATGTTTAAATCTACCACAGTACTGTGGCACTCGGCTCTATCTAACAAATTTAAAATGTCATTACTTGGCTCAACTGTTTTAGGGCTGCTGCTTACAACAGGTTGTGCATCGACATCAACAACATCTACAGTACATAAAACGCATACAGCAACAAATTCCCAAGCCAATAATGCCAATTCGGGCCTTTTAGATGCGAACTCTTTAGACTCATTAGAAGATTTATTGTCTGCAACAGATATGAGAGCGGTAGAGGGTGATCGCTTACTTATTTTAAAACATGGTGATGTGTGGAAACGTATGACCGTTGGTTTTAAAATGGATGAAACAAAATGGGACCCACGTATAGAAGCACAGCGGAATTGGTTTATTTCTCGTCAGCCGTATTTAGATCGTTTAAGTGCCCGAGCAAGTCGTTATTTGTATCATACTGTCAAAGAAGCAGAACGCCGTGGTATGCCAACAGAGTTGGCTTTATTACCTGTGATTGAAAGTTCATATGACCCCTCTGCAACCAGTTCAGCATCTGCAGCAGGGTTATGGCAGTTTATTCCAAGTACGGGAAAAATTTATGGCTTACAACAAACGGGTTCTTATGATGCTCGCCGTGATGTTGTTGAGTCGACACGTGCCGCATATGAATTTTTAGGTTCACTATATAACCAATTTGGTTCTTGGGAGTTGGCACTGGCGGCTTATAATGCAGGGCCGGGGCGTGTACAGCAAGCCATTAACCGTAATGCAGCAGCAGGCTTACCGACAGATTATTGGTCTTTAAAGCTTCCACCTGAAACGATGAACTACGTACCACGCTTTTTGGCGGTGGCACAAATTGTAAAAGACCAAAAAGCATATGGCATTACTTTACCGCCCATTGCAAACCGACCACATTTTAGAGAAGTTCAAGTTCAACCGGGTGTTTCTTTAGTACAAATTGCTGAGCTTACAGGTGTTTCTCGTAGTGAGTTATCTACATTAAACCCAGGGTATCGTGGTGATTTTATTGATGCTGCAAGCCCTGGTCGTGTATTAATCCCTTCGGATGTAAGCTTGAGTGTTGATCAAAGAGTATCTGCATTAAAAGGCAATGGTTCAGCATCACTATGGGTCAACACGAGCCCAGCGCCAGTTGTGATCAAACCAACACCAAATGCAATCACGCCTGTGGTGATTACACCACAGAAAAGAGTGACGCCTAAAGATGCCAATGACCTTGCTGCTTTTGCAAATAATGCAGATGTACCGAGTGCACCTCGTATACCGATTGCTGTGACGACAGCCTCTGATTTGAAAAAACCAATTAGTGTAGAACCACCAATTTCAGTGAAAGAGCGTGATCGTATTGTTGCTGAAATTAAAGCAGATGATGCTAAAGAAACGGTATCTTCTGTAGTACAACCAGTAGCAAATAATGCAGAACAGCAACAAGTGATTAGTGAACTAAAAGCAATTGCTCCAGCTGGTACAGAAGTTGTTGACCCGTATGATGGTAAAATTAAACTGACAGCGATTCAAACCAGTCAATCTATTGCAGACAGTCAAGGCAAAGAAGTCACCAAAAGTTTTGCTTCAGATGATAGTAAAGATAAACGGAATATAGAGAATAATCAGCCAAAAGGCACTCGTAGTACTTATACTGTTGCGGCGGGCGATACCTTAGCCACCATAGCTGCAAAAAATGGTGTGAGTTGGAGAGATATTGCCAAATGGAATCAGATTGATCCAAATGCATCATTATATGTGGGTAATATTTTGTATCTGTATGATGCCAAGCCACAACCTCAAACGACGAATGTGACTAAGCCTGAGGTTTATACGGTCAAAGCCAATGACAGTTTAACTGCACTTGCAAGTCAGTACGGTATTTCTATTAAAGACTTAGCGGATTGGAATGACTTACAGCCGAACAGTAATTTGATGGTAGGGCAAAAACTATATTTAAGAGAACCAAAAGAATCATCAGTTAGCACAAAGAGCACGAAAAATAAGCCAAAAACTGTTGTATATAGTGTGAGAAAAGGTGAGTCTTTAAGAATTATTGCTGAGCGTTATGATCTTTCTGTACAGGCATTGGCTGATTTAACCCCTAGCTTGACAGCATCATCTGGCTTAATGGTAGGTCAAAAAATTAATGTGCCACAAGGTGATAGCGATACAGATCAAAATGACAGGTCTCGTGATATATCACGTTTGAAAACCGAACTATATAAAGTTCAGCGTAAAGAAACATTTGCAGACATTGCAGATAAGTTTGATTTATCTGTTGCAGATTTGGCAAAAATTAACCAAGTGAAAGCCAATCATATGGTGAAAGTTGGACAAGTTATAAAAGTACCTAAGGTTGAGCAACCACAAGAATACATTGTGCAACGTGGTGATACTTTGGCAAGTATTGCGGCACATTTTAAATTCCAGCCAAATTATTTGGCTCGCATGAATGGCTTGTCTAGTAAGTCTACAGTGCGTGTTGGACAAAAGCTTACTTTAGTTGAAAAAGAAGAGCCTACAGAGGTAAGTAAGCCTGCAGCTAAGTCAGAAGCGTCGGCGAAGAAAGTTACGTCTACGCGTGCCACGGAAAGCTATACGGTTAAAGCAGGGGATTCATTTAATAGTATTGCTAAACGCTATGATTTAACCATCAAAGAATTAGCAGAAATGAATGCTATCTCTGTGAAGTCGATGCTAAAACCAGGACAAGAAATAGATGTACCAAAGAAAACCATTTCTTATAAAGTAAAATCTGGTGATAACTGGATTAAACTTGCGGCGAAGTATGATTTAGAGCCGAAGGATTTGGCCGACATGAATGATACATCAACAAGCAAAGCATTAAGAATTGGAGCAGTGATACAAGTTCCAAATAAGTAAGTAAATGTTTTATAAATAGATGCTTAAATATTTAGGCATCTATTTTTTATAAATACAAGAGTTTTAAGATGAGTGCAATTTTATTATTTGTTGTAGGGGGAGTTTTGGGTTTTATACTTGGTCGCAAATCTCATGGTAATCGGGTACAAAAGCCAATAAATAAAGAGATTGGAAAAGGCTATTCTTATAGTGAAAGACAGTATCGTAAAGTGGCCTACTTATCAGATGCTGATCGTATTAGAGCATTAAATCTATTGTCTGCCAATGCCAGTGTTTTTCTTCGACTTTTAAAACAAGAATTTCTTCACCATGAAGTCATTGTTAAAAATAAACGTTTTTTTATTGTAGATCGTGATCAATATCCAATTGCTATTTTTGAATATAGAGATGGAGAACATGCCATAAAAACCATGACAGTTGAAGATGGACTGCCTTTATTTTTATATAAGGGGATAATTTCTAGTGAAAAAATAAAGCAAGATGTGATATTAATTTATCAACAATACCCAAGAAAAGCCTAAAAGTTGATATGTGAGCTATGCTCATGATGAGATGACTTTTCATTGAGTGTAAATGTGGTGATTTCACTCACATACTCACTTATTCCATTTTAATAGACATAACAAAAGGTAAATACAATTGGATACATTAAGTAGTGCCCATATTTGTTTGTTAGGTGATTTTTCGGATCAAGTGGGAGCACATAAAGCAATTAATCAGTCACTTTGTATTGCATCATCTAAATACCAAGGCAGATTAACCTATCAGTGGGTAAAAACTAGTGATATTAGTGATGACATAGCTTCACAGTTTTCTATGTATGATGCGATTTGGTGTGTTCCTGGAAGCCCTTATGAAAATATGTCAGGGGTATTAAATGTTTTAAATTATGCTAGGACTCACAAAGTTCCTTTTTTGGGTACATGTGGTGGGTATCAGCATGCTTTAATTGAATATGCAAGAAACGTTTTATCAATTTTAGATGCTGATCATGCAGAAATTAATCCAGAATCTGAGATTTAATTAATAACACTTTTATCATGTGCAATGATAGAAAAGAGTGAGGTAGTATCTATAATAAGCACAACACTTTTACATTGTATATATGGTACAGACAAGGCAAAGGAGCAGTATCATTGTAGCTTTGGTCTAAATGAACAGTATCTTGCAAGTTTTGAATCGGATACATTTAAGTTTTCAGCATTTGATAATTCGGGGCATGTACGAGCATTTGAGATTTGTAATCATCCTTTTTTTATTGCAACATCTTATCAGCCAGAGCGTATGGCTTTTCAAAATATTTTACACCCTATTGTTGATCATTTTGTTTTGGCAGCCATCAAAAGAAGTAGTATTAATTCGTGAAACCTAATAGAAATTATTTGGTTTCTAAAAAGTGTTTAGGCTTAAGAAAAGCGGACTATTCTCTTTAGGAAGGATATAAGCTGACTTATATTCTAGGTTGGTTTTTAGTTTTAGATGAACTCTTGATTAATCTAACTACATTTTTGCATTGTGTCCAGAGATACATATTTATCGTAGGTATAGTGGCTTTCTTAAAAAAGTCTGAGTTCAGATCACTGACACTTCAGGAAGTAATGTTAATAATCATATTAAATGATGATGGTATAAGCGTATTTTTGAACTAAAAAAGTTGTTCTGGTTTTTATTTAAAGTCATTTAAAATACAGTCAACACTTTTGATGGGGAAAGAGAAAATTGGTTTTTTCTATATTACTCATTTGTTTAATTATATTTTTTGTTGTATTTGTAAAATCTAAAGAATTCGAGAAAAAGGATTGTTGAATTTTAAACATAAAAAAAGCTCGGTACTTAGTGACGGAGCTTTTTTAGAATTTGGCGTCCCTACGGGGATTCGAACCCCGGTTACCGCCGTGAAAGGGCGATGTCCTAGGCCTCTAGACGATAGGGACGTTTAGAAGATGACAGTATCTTATTGATCTGTCATCAAACTGTCAAGTGTTTGTGGGGAGAGTTTGTTTAAAATATAGCAAAACAACTCAGCTGTTTTTTGGGTGTCATATAGTGCAGAGTGTGCCTCTTTACCATCGAACTCAATGCCTGCTTGTATACAAGACTTAGCAAGTACAGTTTGTCCAAACATAACTGCACTTAAGGTCACTGTGTCGAAAACAGAGAAACTATGGAAAGGATTTTGATTTTTTGTGGCTGTACGTGCCACAGCGGCTTGTAAAAAGCTTAAATCAAAGTGTGCATTATGACCGACTAGCACAGCATGGCTGCACTTTTGTTGGCGACGCACTTCTGTAATTGCCTTGAAAATTCGTTTTAATGCACTGGTTTCATCTTCAGCCATGGCAATACGTAATGGGCTAAAAGGGTCTATACCAATAAATTCTAGCGAGCGTTTATCTAGGTTTGCACCAACAAATGGATTGATGTGTGCATGAATAGATGGGCCAGGCACAAACTGCCCAACGTCATTATAAATAATTGGAATACAGGCAATTTCTAGCAAAGCATCGGTTTGTGCATTAAATCCTGCTGTTTCAACATCAACAACAACAGGCAAGAAGCCTCGGAAACGTTGTCCAATGAGTGGTGTTTGTTCAGTTGTCACACTTTTCTCCATTGAAGCGTTTTTCCTGCAAATAATGGAATGATTTGTTGGTCTTCTAGATAATCGAATGATTCAGGAACGACAAAATCTTCTTTGATTAATGTGATCTGTTGCGTATTTCGCGGTAGACCATAAAAATCTGCACCAAAGTGGCTAGCAAAGCCTTCTAGACGTTCAATTTTTCCAACTTGATCAAACGCCTGAGCATAGAGTTCAATGGCGGTGACAGCACTATAACATCCTGCACAACCACATGCATTTTCTTTGGCGTCTTGTGCATGTGGGGCACTGTCTGTACCTAAGAAAAATTTAGGATTACCACTGGTTGCAACTTCAAGTAATGCAGATTGATGGCTTTGGCGTTTTAAAATAGGTAAACAGTAGAAGTGTGGTTTAATACCACCAACCAACATGTGATTACGGTTAAATAATAGATGTTGAGGGGTAATGGTTGCTGCAACTTTATGGCCTTGAGCAAGAACAAATTGTGCTGCATCTGCGGTTGTAATGTGTTCTAGTACGATTTTAAGTTCAGGAAATTGCTGAATAACAGGCTGTAATACTTCATCTAAAAAGCGTTTTTCACGGTCAAAAATGTCTATGTGTGAATGAGTGACTTCACCATGTAAAAGCAATGGGACTTGATGTTTTTCGAGTTGTTCAAGTACAGCATAGACATTACGTATATCACTTACACCATTTGCTGAATTGGTGGTTGCACCAGCAGGGTAAAGTTTAACGGCATTTACATGCTCAGATTGTTTTATTTTTTGAATTTCATCAGGAGAAGTATGATCTGTTAAATAGAGTACCATGCGAGGGTCAAAAGCCACGCCTTCAGGTACATGTGCCATAATACGGGCTCTGTAGGCAATCGCTTCTTCAACCGTTTTTACTGGTGGAACAAGGTTTGGCATGCAAATGGCACGGTGAAATTGGCTTGCAAGATCAGGAACAGTGCGTTCTAGGGCTTTACCATCTCTTAGGTGGGCATGCCAGTCATCTGGCTGAATCAGTGTTATTGTATTCACAGTGAAGTCTAATCGCTAAGGTGAGTAAATGATAATGCATAATTCCAAAAAAGCATAATCTCATCTGATAAGTTATATACCAATAGCACACTTGCTGGCTCTAAGGTGTTTGCTTTAGCTTGCGATAATGGCTGAATTCATCATTTTATAATAAATCGCAGTTGCCGAGTATTGACCATCTGAGCTTAATGCAAAATGAGGAATTACACCTGCACGAGTAAATCCTTGTTTAAGATATAGTTGCTCTGATACATCACCTAAGCGAGTATCTAATACCAGTAACTGTACATTTAAATCTATTGCACAGGTTTCTAGTGTTTTTAGCAGTAAGGTTGCAATGCCTTGTTTTCTGTATGATGACATCACCATCAGTTTTTCGACTTCAGCACGGTGCTGACCATTCTTTTTTTCAGTCAAAGACAGTTGAACACTACCAACCACTTGCTTATTTTGTATGGCAATAAATAAATTCTTTTGGTTACTTAAAACTTGCTTATTCAGCTGTTCTAAATAATCAGCCACTTCATGGGGCTGAGTGGGTGCTAAAAATCCAATAGAAGCACCGCTTTCAATACAGTCATTAAATAGTATGGTGAGTTGATTTTGAAATGGGGCAGGGTCTTGTATTTGTAAGATCTCTATAGCGTGCATGCTATTTTATTGGTCTAATTCTATTTCTATTGAATAAAAAAGATAAGTTAAAAGGTGTGATGTTTCAAGATATTTGGAAATAAAACTTCACTGGTTAAGATTTTGTTATTTTGGATGATGTGGCTATTTAGGCGGGATCTTGAAGAGGGGGTAAAACCACCTTAACTTAATTGAGCCAAGGTGGTATTTACTTGATTACTTTTTAGTCTCAAGCTGTGGTACAGCAGAACCTTGAGCAATAGACAATAAGCCTGTTTGGCTGTAAATGCCAAGCTTGCTACGAGTGTCTTTAATATCTAGGTTACGCATAGTAAGCTGACCAATACGATCCATTGGGCTAAAGCTTGAATCGCCTTTTTCCATGGTTAAGCGTTCAGCTTCATAGGTTAGGTTTTCAGATTCAGTATTTAAAATACTAAAGTCATTACCACGACGTAATTCAAGTGTTACTTTACCTGTAATGGCTTTGGCAACCCAACGCTGTGCTGTTTCACGTAGCATAAGCGCTTGAGAGTCGAACCAACGACCTTGGTAAAGTAAACGACCTAAACGTAAACCATTAATACGGTATTGTTCAATGGTGTCTTCGTTATGAATACCCGTCACTAAACGCTCGTATGCAATGTGCAATAACGCCATACCCGGTGCTTCATAAATACCGCGTGATTTTGCTTCAATAATACGGTTTTCAATTTGGTCTGACATACCTAGGCCATGACGACCGCCAATGGCATTGGCTTCTAAAATCAGGTCTACTGGGTTATCAAAACGTTTGCCGTTCAATGCAACTGGCATACCTTCTTCAAAAGTCACGCTTACTTCTTCAGCATCTACTTTTACATCATCACGCCAAAATGCAACGCCCATAATTGGGTCTACAATTTTAATGCCTGCATCTAAGTATTCTAGGTCTTTGGCTTCGTGTGTTGCACCTAGCATGTTTGAGTCAGTTGAGTAAGCTTTTTCTTTTGACATTTTATAGTCAAAGCCATTGTCGATCAAAAATTGTGACATTTCTGCACGACCGCCAAGTTCATCAATAAACTGTTGGTCTAACCAAGGCTTATAGATTTTTAGGTTCGGGTTAGTGAGCAGACCATAACGGTAGAAACGCTCAATATCGTTACCTTTATAGGTAGAACCGTCACCCCAAATGTTAACGTCATCTTCTTTCATGGCTGTAACAAGCATTGTTCCTGTCACCGCACGACCAAGTGGCGTAGTGTTAAAGTAAGGAATACCACCTGTACTGATGTGGAATGCACCACATTGAATCGCAGCAATACCTTCTAGTGCAAGTTGCAAACGGCAATCGATAAGGCGAGCTTTTACCGCACCATACTGTTCAGCTTTTCTTGGAATCGCTTGGTAGTCGTCTTCGTCAGGCTGGCCTAAGTCTGCAGTATACGCATAAGGTTCTGCACCTTTTTGTTTCATCCACAGTAAAGCAGCAGAAGTATCTAAGCCACCAGAAAAAGCAATACCTACTTTTTTACCTACAGGTATGCTTTGCAAAATTGTTGCATGATCAGTCATTGTAGATCCTAATATTTTAAACCCATTACCATTAATGGGCATCATTGAAAGAATTTTGTTCTATTCTATAAGTTTTGTTCATTATTTGCATGGCTAAAACGACATATAATCACAGCAATGTATATAAATTGTTCCTTTAAATGCTTGCTCATGTATGAGACTGTGCAGATAGCTAGAAAAATAATGTACTGGTAGCATTTTTCAGTAGATTTATTTTTTATGTATTGTTTATTTATCTTTGGCTCAAGTTTTACCTTTTAATCATTATTGATCTCAAATATGGCATACACATTGCATAAATATTATTCAGTTACAGGAGAGTGGTACATGTA
This sequence comes from Acinetobacter rathckeae, assembly GCF_015627125.1. GTDB lineage: Bacteria > Pseudomonadota > Gammaproteobacteria > Pseudomonadales > Moraxellaceae > Acinetobacter > Acinetobacter rathckeae. Next base: position 142,617 of record NZ_VTDO01000006.1, read on the forward strand.
CCCGCCGAAGGAGCAACGACCCCGGAATCTCTCAGGCAAAAGGACTGTAATATAAACATATCAATCTGGAGAGAAGTAGATTTGCTCTACTCACCGAAGGAAGAAGGTAAAAGTAAGGTTACTTTTACTGAAGATCTCAGGTCAAAGTACAGATGGGGCTAAAGCACTCAAGGAGATGTTTTATGCCACATGTTATTGTCATTGGTGCGGGTGTAACGGGCGTAACAACTGCCTATGAACTGAGCCAAATGGGTTTTGAAGTCACTGTGCTTGATAAGCATTTGTATCCTGCAATGGAAACGTCATTTGCCAATGGCGGACAACTGTCTGCGTGCAATGCGGAAGTTTGGAATCAACGTGCAACCATTTTAAAAGGTTTAAAATGGATGACAAAAAAAGATGCACCTCTGTTAATTAATCCCTCTTTTGACTTACATAAGTATGCTTGGCTGATGGAGTTTATGGGGAATATTAAACATTATGAAAAAAATACCATAGATACTGTTAAGTTGGCATTACTCGCTCGTGAACGCATGTTTCAAGTGGCTGAAAAAGAAGGCATAGACTTTAACTTGGAAAAGAAAGGCATTTTGCATTTTTATCACTCTGCAGAAGACTTTAAAGTGGCAGGTGATGTCAATGATCTGTTGCGTAAAGGTGGACTAAAGCGTTATGAAGTCACCAGTGATGAAATGAAAAAAATAGAACCAACATTGCAAGGTGACTATTATGCAGGATTTTATACTGAAGATGATGCCACGGGCGATATTCATAAATTTAGTACAGGTCTTGCTGAAGCTTCAAAAAAATATGGGGTGAAGTATCGTTTTGGCACAGAAGTAACAGCTGTGGTCAACCATGAGCGTAGTGTGACGGTAAAATACACATGCAGTGCTGAAGATGTAAAAGGCAACGTGAGTGAAATTCATGAAATACATGCAGATGCCGTGGTGGTGTGCGGAGGTGTTGCCAGTTATCATTTAGCCAATGCAATGGGGGATCGAGTGAGTATTTATCCTGTGAAAGGGTATTCGATTACCGTGGCATTAGATGATGAACAAAGCCAAAACAATGCACCGTGGGTCAGTTTGCTTGACGAGAGTGCAAAAATTGTCACATCACGCTTAGGTAAAAACCGTTTTAGAGTGGCAGGTACAGCAGAATTTAATGGTTATAATCGTGACATTCGAGCAGACAGAATTCAGCCACTCATTGATTGGGTGAATAAAAACTTTGAGGTCTCTACCGAGTCTGCCGTGCCATGGAGTGGATTACGCCCAATGATGCCTGATATGATGCCTAAAGTGAAGCGTAGCCGACACCCTCGGGTCTTTTACAATACAGGTCATGGTCATTTAGGCTTTACATTATCTGCTGCAACAGCGGTGATGATTAGCGAAGAAATTCAACAAATGATTGTGGCAGACCAAAAGCAGTATAAAGTGGCTTAATGCTCATGCGACAGATCTCCTAGAGTAAACGCGCAGTTAGTGTATTTACTGTATTTAAAACTTATGAATATTTGATTGATCACTATGTTTAAATCCTTCTTCCCAAATCCTAAGCTGTTTTTTTTATCTGCAACCATCTGGTGCATAGTGAGTATGTTGTTATGGTACACGGGAGGGGAACACTGGGGGGAATGGATTGGTTTTCCCAAAGGCTATGCAGTAGAAGGTTTACCCATTGGGGTGAGTCGTTTTTGGCATATGTCATTTATTTGGTTTTATCTTTGGTTTGCTGGTTTTACTGCTATATTTTTTTTGTTTTGGCATGTTGTTGCCAACCATAAGTGGCAAAAGTGGTCTATTTTAGGTTCGGCTTTTATTATTTTTAATATTTGGTTTGATGTACAAGTCAGCGTCGCGATTAATGCATGGTATGGGCCATTTTGGGATCTTATTCAAAATATGATTTCTAAACATGGTGGTAATATTAATGATCTATACATGGGGACGCTGACCTTTATGTATATTGCCATGGTGTCTATTTTTGTGGCGTTGATGAATACATTTTTTGTAAGCCACTACATTTTTCGTTGGCGTACTGCGATGACTGAACATTATACCGAACAGTGGCATTTGTTGCGTCATATTGAAGGGGCGTCACAGCGTGTGCAAGAAGATACCATGCGTTTTGCCACCATTATGGAAACGCTTGGAGTACGTTTTATTTCTGCGATTATTACCCTGATTGCATTTTTACCTGTGTTATTTATTTTATCTAAACATGTACCTGTTTTACCTATTGTTGGTGGAATTCCACACTCATTGGTTTGGGCAGCTGTGGTTTGGTCTGTATTTGGTACATTATTGATGGTTGTGGTGGGGATTAAACTGCCTGGACTTGAGTTTAATAATCAAAAAGTAGAAGCGGCATATCGCAAAGAGTTGGTCTATGGCGAAGACCATGCAGACCGTGCAGAACCCGCTACGTTAAAAGAACTATTTGGTTATGTACGTCATAACTATTTTAGGTTGTACTTTCATTATACGTATTTTAATTTAATCAGTAACTGGTATATGCAACTCGACATTTTATTTAGCTTAGTGGTACTGTTTCCATCAATTTCGGCAGGTTTAATTACTTTGGGTTTAATTAACCAAATTGGAAATGTATTTGATAAGGTACGTTCAGCTTTTCAATATTTGATTACCTCATGGAAAACAATTATTGAGCTGTTATCTATTGTGAAGCGTTTAAAAATGTTCGAAGAGAGTATAAATAAATAGCATAAAAGGCCCAAGTTAGGTCTAAACCTAGCTTGGGCTTCGTTTTTTCTTAGGTAAATGTTTAACCTAAGAGTTGTTTCATTAGTTGGTTCACTTGAGCTGGGTTGGCTTTACCACGAGATGCTTTCATCACTTGTCCAACAAGACCGTTAAAGGCTTTTTCTTTACCAGATTTGTACTCTTCAACCATTTTTTCATTGGCCGCAAGTACTTCTTTAATCATGGCTTCGATCGCACCTGTATCTGTTTCTTGTTTCAAGCCTTTTTCAGCAATAATTTGGTCTGCGGTTTGGGCTGGAGCTTCCCATAAGTAAGCAAACACTTGTTTCGCAATTTTGCCACTGATGGTGTTGTCGACAATACGTGCAACCATGCCACCAAGTTGTGCTGCACTGATAGGCGATTCTGTAATGTCTAGGTTTGCTTTGTTTAGTGCCCCAGAGAATTCACCCATCACCCAGTTGGCAGCAATTTTTGCATGTTTTGCACCACCTGAAGCGACCACAACTGCTTCAAAAAAGTCAGCCATTTCACGACTTAATGTGAGTACACGTGCATCGTATTCAGTTAGTGCATAGTCATTGATAAAGCGTTCACGCCGTGCTTGAGGTAGCTCAGGCATATCTGCTTGAATGTCTAAGATTTGCTGTTCAGAAATGTGTACAGGTAATAAGTCTGGGTCAGGGAAGTAGCGATAGTCATTGGCTTCTTCCTTGCTACGCATAGAGCGTGTTTCCATTTTATTCGGGTCAAACAAACGGGTTTCTTGTACAATTTTTCCGCCACTTTCTAAGATATCCATTTGGCGTTCAATTTCAACGTCAATGGCTTTTTCAATAAAGCGGAATGAGTTAATGTTTTTTAACTCGCAACGTGTACCAAACGCATCACCTGGTTTACGTAGTGATACATTACAGTCACAGCGGAAAGAGCCTTCAGCCATGTTGCCATCAGAGATACCTAACCAGCGTACAAGTGTGTGAATAGCACGTACATATGCCACAGCTTCTTCAGTTGAGCGCATGTCTGGTTCAGATACAATCTCAAGCAGTGGCGTGCCTGCACGGTTTAAGTCAATGCCTGTCATGCCTTCAAAGTCTTCATGCAGTGACTTACCTGCATCTTCTTCTAAGTGGGCACGGGTCACGCCAATACGCTTTTGCGTGCCGTCTTCTAAAAAGATATCAATATGGCCTAAACCAACAATTGGGTTGTCCATTTGGCTAATTTGGTAGCCTTTTGGAGAGTCTGGGTAAAAGTAGTTTTTACGTGCAAATACGGAAGCACGGTCAATTTCTGCATCAATACCTAAACCAAAACGAATGGCTTTATCGACCACAACGCGGTTCAGTACAGGCAGTACGCCCGGCATGGCTAAATCAACCAAACTGGCTTGGGTGTTTGGTTCAGCACCAAATGCCACGCTTGAGCCAGAGAATATCTTTGACTGTGTATTTAACTGGGTGTGAATTTCTAATCCAATCACCACTTCCCAGCCATCAATCAACTTTGCCATTATACATTCTCCTTTGCAATTTCAGCACGTTGGCTATGCCAGTCGGTGGTTTTTTGGTATTGGTGGACAATAGAAAGTAGTTGAGATTCTGACCAATAATTGCCAATGAGCTGTAAACCTACAGGTAAGCCGTGTTGGTCAAAACCAACAGGGGCATTAATGGCCGGGTGTCCTGAAAGGTTGGCTGCAAGCGTGTATAAATCGCCTAAGTACATTTCTACTGGGTCAAGTGCTGCCCCAATTTTGTATGCTGTGGTTGGTGCAGATGGTGCTGCAATTACATCAACTTGGGAAAATGCATTTAAGAAGTCTTGTTGGATTAAGCGACGTACTTTTTGAGCCTTCACATAGTAGGCATCGTAGTAGCCGGCAGAAAGGGCATAGGTACCAATTAAAATGCGGCGTTTAACTTCTTCACCAAAACCTTCTGAGCGAGAGCGTTTGTAAAGGTCGTTTAGGTCTTGTGGGTTTTCACAGCGATAACCAAAACGTACACCATCGTAACGAGATAAGTTTGATGAGGCTTCAGCAGGTGCAATCAGGTAGTAGGTTGGCACGTATGATTCAACCATGTTGAGATCAACTTCTACTAATGTTGCACCCATGCTTTCAAGTTGTTTGAGTGCTTCTTCAACACGCTGTTTCACATCTGCATGTAAACCATCTACATTGAAATATTGTTTTGGAATACCAATACGTAAACCTTGTATCGCTGTTTTGTTGAGGTTGCTGACGTAGTCATCTACAGGCTGTTGTACAGAAGTAGAGTCTTTGTCGTCATGACCTGCCAATACGTTCATGAGATAGGCACAGTCTTCTGCCGAACGTGCCATTGGGCCTGCTTGGTCTAAAGATGATGCAAATGCGATCATACCAAAGCGAGAAACACGACCATATGTTGGTTTTAAGCCTGTTAAACCACAAAATGATGCAGGTTGGCGAATTGAACCACCTGTATCTGTCCCTGTTGCCAGTGGTGCAAGGTCAGCAGCAACTACAGCAGAAGAGCCACCCGAAGAGCCACCTGGTACGTGAGCCAAGTTCCAAGGGTTTTTGGTTGCACCGTAAAATGAACTTTCAGAAGTAGAGCCCATTGCGAACTCATCCATGTTCACTTTGCCCAAAGTCACCATGTTCGCTTGTTTGATTTTTGTAACAACAGTAGCGTCATATGGTGAGATAAAATTATCTAACATTTTTGAGCCAGCAGCGCTACGAATGCCTTGGGTACAAAAAATATCTTTGTGTGCAAGTGGAATACCTGCCAGTGGGTGTGCATTGCCTGCATTGAGTGCAATATCGGCCGCATCTGCTTGAGCGAGTGCCAGTTCTGGGGTTGCGGTCACATAACTGTTGATTTGTGGGTCAATCTTGGCAATACGGTTGAGGTAGTGCTGTGTGAGCTCACGTGATGAAAAATCGCGTTGTTTTAGCCCGCTTGAGAGTTCTTTAATCGTTAAACGATGTAAGTCAGTCATAATATCTGCTATTGGTCAAATTGATCGAAAAAGGTTATTCAATAACACGTGGCACAAGGTATAGACCTTGTTCTACACTTGGTGCAACTGCTTGATATTCATCACGATGGTTGGTTTGTGATACACAGTCGTCACGCAGTGGCTGAGCGTTGTCAAATGGACTCTTGAGGGGTTCGACACCTTCGGTATTTATGTTCTTCAATGTATCCATCATGTCTAAAATTTTATTTAAACTTTGTGCGTATGCTTGAGATTGCGTATCATTAAGCGATAATCGAGCGAGATTGGCAATGCTCGATACGGTTTGAGCATCTAAATCGGTATGCTGTGTATCTGGGGTTGACATATAATCACCTCGTTCAGTATCAAAAACTTTGAAATATCCTGTGATATGATAAGCGATTGACTTGTTCAAATCATCACATTTAGTTAAAGTTGCCAACTTGCGTCCATATTTGTAAAAACTGGGAATGACCCGTGATTTTAAAACGACTAATTGGCTTGTTTTCGCCAGATCTTGCCATCGACTTAGGCACAGCCAACACACTTATCTATGCGCCAGGACGAGGCATTATATTAAATGAACCGACTGTTGTGGCAATACGCCACAGTGGCTCACAAAAAATTGTGGCGGCAGTAGGTTTAGATGCAAAACAGATGCTTGGTCGTACGCCTGCCAACATCTCTGCAATTCGTCCAATGAAAGATGGCGTGATTGCTGACTTTGAAGTCACTGAAACCATGTTAAATCAGTTTATTGGTAAAGTGCACGAAAAACGTTTGTTTCCACCTGCACCGCGTGTTGTGGTGTGTGTGCCATGTAAATCAACGTTGGTTGAACGCCGTGCTATTCGTGAAGCAGTATACAATGCTGGTGCACGTGATGTGCGTTTAATTGAAGAGCCAATGGCTGCTGCAATTGGTGCGGGTCTACCTGTAGAGCAGGCATGTGGTTCTATGGTGGTTGATGTAGGTGGTGGTACAACAGAGATCGCCATTATTTCTTTACAAGGTTGTGTGTATTCAGACTCACTACGTATTGGTGGTGATGTGTTTGATGAACAAATCATTAACTATGTGCGTAAGTCGCATGGTTGTGTGATTGGTGAAACCACAGCAGAGCTGATTAAGAAAGAAGTAGGTACAGCAATCAATGACGGCGAAAAGCTTGAAATTGAAGTGCGTGGTCGTAACTTGGCTGAGGGCGTTCCTCGTTCAATTATTGTGACGTCAGAAGAAGTGGTTCAAGCCATTACAGACCCACTGCAAAGTATTGTGAGTGCGGTGAAATCTGCATTAGAGCAAACACCACCTGAGTTGTCATCAGATATTGCACAGCGTGGTATCGTGTTAACAGGTGGTGGTGCATTACTGCGTAACCTTGACCAACTGTTATCAAGAGAAACGGGTCTACCAGTGGTATGTGCTGAAGAACCATTGACTTGTGTGACACGTGGTGGTGGCAAAGTGCTTGAGTTTTTTGATAATCCAAATCATGACATGCTGTTTGTGGGTTAACATAAGGTAGGAAGGCGGGTGCAACCGAATATTTTTTCAAGACAACCGCCATCATTTCGCTCGTTTATTATTGCAATGATAACTTGCTTGGTGGTGTCATTTTTTGATTGGCGTATGCCACATATTGTTCAACCAGCAAGAGATGTGCTGTATTCGATGTATACCCCCATATACACCGTGGCAAGTTATCCTGTGATTTCTAGAGAGTGGCTCACCCAACAAACGAAGTCTGAAGAGCAATTACGCCGTGAAAATACAGCAATGAAAGCAGAGCTTTTACAGGCACAAGTCCGCCTACAAAAGTTATCTGAACTCTCTGCTGAAAATACACGTCTGAGAGGGTTGCTAGATACGCCATTGATTATTGATGGTCGTATGGAAATTGCTGAAGTGATTGGCACAGATACAAACCCTCTACATCATGTAGTGATTATTAACCGTGGTACAGCTGACCGTTTACGTCAAGGTCAGGTTGTGCTGGATAATCAGGGGATTATGGGGCAAATCATTGATGTACATCAGCACAATGCACGGGTACTTTTGTTGTCTGATAAAGACAGTTCTTTATCTGTACGAGTAGAGCGTACAGGTATGCGAGCGATTGTTTCAGGTACAGGTGATTTAGGGCGTTTAAAAATGCAATATGTACCAACCAGTGCAGACTTACAGGTGGGTGATAACGTGTATAGTTCTGGTTTTGGTGAGCATTTCCCGGCAGGTTATTTGGTGGGTACAGTGAATAAAATTCAACGCCAAAATACCGGTGAATTTGCACAGATCGACATTAGGCCTGCGGCCCAACTTGCAGGTGGGCATTATGTTGTGGTGTTGTTTTCTGACTCTTTAGCCAAGGAACAACCCTATGCTAATCGCTAAATATAAGCCGCTCAAAAGAAAAGACCCATTACTACTGATTGTCCTTACCGTTATTCTTGCTTCGGTAATGACAATTTACCCTTTGTCTTATGATATCTCAGCATGGCGACCATTTATTTTAATGCTGGTCATGTTGTTTTGGGTGTTGTGTCAACCAACATGGTGTGGGGTGTGGTTTGCCTTTGGTTTAGGTATCTTTTTTGATTTACTCATAGATGCGCCTTTGGGGCAAAATGCATCTGCTTTTGTACTGATTGCTTTTATAACGCGTTATTTTATTAGAGAAAAAAGAATTCTTACATTTTTAAACTTGTGGTTTATAAGCATCTTAGCCACAGTGGGCTATGTATTGTTCGTTTGGTTATTGCAAACGCTTGGTAATGTTGATTATCCACTGATGCGACGTTGGCCACCCATTGTAAGTAGTCTTTTATGTTGGCCTTTACTCTACTATAGCTTAAAAACATGGCGTCTTTAATTTTAGCTTCTGGTTCACCTCGTAGGCATGAGCTTTTGTCGCAACTGGGGTATGCATTTGAAGTCTGTGTACCCAATATAGATGAAAGTGTTTGTTTGGGGGAGGGTGCTCAAGATTATGTTGCACGTTTGGCTTATGAAAAAGCCTGTGCTATTGTTGAACAGCACCCAAAGAAATTGGTTTTAGCTGCAGATACTTGTTTGAGTATTCAGTCAGAAATTATTGGTAAACCAAGTTCTAAGCAGCATGCATTTGAGATTTGGCAAAAATTGTCAGGCCAATACCATGATGTTTTTACAGGTATTTGTGTGGTACAGCAGGGGAGAGTGTACCGTACTGTCGTCAAAACGCAGGTTCAGTTTACTGTACTTACAAAACAAGATATGGAACAGTACTGGGCAACTGGTGAGCCTTTAGGTAAGGCTGGAGCTTATGCAATACAAGGGATTGCAGCCAAATATATACCTGAAATTATGGGTAGTTATAGCAATGTGGTTGGGCTACCTTTATATGAAACAGATCAATTATTACAGCAAGCGATTAAGGCACTAAATTAATCGTTCAAAAATTCTTATAACATTTGAGCTTTATTATGTCTGATGAATTATTCATCAATGTAACACCTATGGAGTGTCGGGTTGCATTAACAGAAGATTGCGTCGTCAATGAGATATTTGTTGAAAGGACACTCAGGCGTGGGTTAGTTGGCAATATTTACAAAGGTAAAGTTGTACGTGTACTACCTGGTATGCAAGCAGCATTTGTAGATATTGGTCTTTCTAGAACTGCGTTTTTACATATTAATGATATGGTTTGGCCAAAGGGTATGGCAAACCCTAATGTATTTGAACTCTTACAGCAAGGGCAAATTCTCACCGTACAAGTCATGAAAGATATGCTTGGCACGAAAGGTGCTCGGCTGACCACAGACCTCTCTATTCCATCACGTTACTTGGTATTTATGCCTTTTGGTAGTCATGTGGGGGTGTCGCAAAAAATTGAAAGTGAGAGTGAACGCATTCGCTTAAAGTTAATCATAGATAACATTAAAACCAAATACCCTCTCCCTGGTAGTGTGATTATACGTACTGCTGCAGATGGTGCTTCTGAGGCAGCAATTGAGCGAGATATGGCGTATTTAAGCCGTTTGTGGGAGTATATTCAGCGTAAAAAAAGAGCCATTACTGTACCTTCTTTAGTATTTGAAGAATTGCCTTTGCCTCAGCGGATTGTGAGAGATTTGGCTTCAGAGCATACCGAAAAAATTTATGTCGACACCGAAGAGGTCTATCACACGCTTACGGCATTTATGGCTGAGTTTATGCCACAGTTACCTACACAGCTGATTTTTTACCGTGAGCAAAAGCCTTTATTTGAAACCTATCATATTGAAGAAGACATTCAAAAAGCACTGCAAACCCGTGTGGCGTTAAAGTCAGGTGGTTATTTAATGATAGATCAAACGGAGGCCATGACCACCATTGATGTCAATACAGGCTCGTATGTTGGTGGTCGCAGTTTAGAAGACACCGTGTATCGTACCAATATGGAAGCCACAGAGGTGATTGGTCGACAACTCAGGCTACGAAACTTGGGTGGCATATTAATTATTGACTTTATTGATATGCAAGAAGAGATTCATCGGGCAGAGGTTTTAAAGTACTTTGAAGTTGTACTTGCCAAGGACCATGCCAAAACAAAAATTACCCAAGTGTCTGAATTAGGCTTGGTTGAGATGACACGTAAGCGTACCCGTGAATCGTTAGAGCATTTATTGTGCGATGCTTGCCCAACCTGTCAGGGACGTGGATTTGTAAAAACTGCCGAAACCGTTTGTTATGAGATTTTTAGAGAAATGATGAAGCTTACACGGCAGTATCCACATCAAAAAGGTTTTATATTGGTTGCAAGTACCGTGGTTATTGACCGTATGCTCACAGAAGAAGCTTCTGCACTCACAGATTTAATGTTTTTACTCAATCGTTCGATACAACTGCAAGTAGAAACGCTGTATACGCAAGAGCAATATGATGTCATTTTAAGTTAACTTTGTAACAAAAATACATTCAATCTTTGTTACAACTGGCAGTTTACTTTCATCAGTGATTTCTCAATACTATAGATCTGGGTAGCCAAAGATAGATGTTATGTCTTAGTGAGTGAGGCAATTATGCAGAGATATGATGAGAACAATATGCAAAACAATACGCACCACGTTGCAGAACAACAAGCGGTAAAAAACCATTGTTTTATGCTCGATGAAGAAGGGCGTGAAGTGCCAATTACAACAAGCATGGTGCAAGATATATGTATTGAACTGCTTAAGCAGTGTCGTACTGTGAAAAGTTAAGTTCAGACTCAAGCCAATAAAAAGGGTGACATGAATATGTGTCGCCCTTTTTATTTGAGTAAGTTACATATCTCGTTGCTGCTCGCCTGTATAAAGCTGACGAGGGCGACCAATTTTATGTGGGCTAGATTGCATTTCTAGCCAGTGGCTCATCCAACCTACTGTACGTGCCAGTGCAAAAACAACGGTAAACATAGAGGTTGGAATACCAATCGCTTTTAAAATAATACCTGAGTAAAAGTCTACATTAGGGTATAGATTACGTTTAATAAAGTACTCATCTGAAAGTGCGATGCGTTCAAGTTCCATGGCTAGTTTCAGTTGTGGGTCATGTATACCAAGCTCAGCAAGTACTTCATCACATGTTTCTTTCATCACTTTGGCACGAGGGTCAAAGTTTTTATAAACACGATGCCCAAAGCCCATGAGTTTCACTTCTTTGGTTTTGACCTTTTCCATAAAGGATGCAACGTTTTCAATTGAACCAATCTCATCAAGCATATTCAGCACAGCTTCATTTGCACCGCCATGAGCACGTCCCCAAAGGGCTGCAATCCCTGCTGAAATACATGCATATGGATTTGCACCTGTAGAGCCTGCAAGACGTACTGTAGACGTCGAGGCATTTTGCTCATGGTCTGCATGCAAGGTAAAAATGCGATCCATGGCTTTGGCATGAATTGGATTGACTTGATAGTTACGGTCGGCTGGTGTTGCAAACATCATGTGTAAGAAGTTTTCAGCATAGCCTAAGTCATTACACGGATACATAAAGGGTTGACCCACAGTATATTTATAACTCCATGCTGCAAGTGTAGGCACTTTAGCCAACAAACGAATGGCAGTAATTTCTCTGTGGTTGACATCGTCTAGGTCAAGGTTATTGTGGTAAAAGGCGGACAAAGCACCTACAACCCCAACCATAATGGCCATTGGGTGAGCATCTCGTCTAAAACCATTAAAAAAACGACTGACTTGGTCATGTACCATGGTGTGGGTGCGAATTTTTTGGTCGAATTCTTCTTTTTGCTCGGGGGTTGGTAGCTCACCGTTAAGGAGTAAATAACTGGTGGTGAGGTAGTCTGCTTTGGTTGCGAGTTGGTCAATTGGATAACCACGATGAAGTAGTACGCCTGCGTTACCATCAATGTAAGTAATTTTTGACTCACATGAAGCGGTTGACATAAAACCAGGGTCAAACGTGAAATGGCCAGATGTGAGTATATCCTTTACATCAATAACATCGGGGCCTAATGTACCTTTATAAACAGGTAGTTCTATCGTTTTTCCATCGAGTTGTAAAATGGCTTTCTTGCCGTTTGCTTCAGACATTCAAAGATCTCCTGTCCTGGTGAATGTGATCTGATAGTTGTGTGCTGCTTTATCTTGCAAAGTGGCTTGATAAAGTTGCTGTAATGGAAGGTATTTCATTGTTTTTATTATTCACTTGTTTTAGTTGGCAAATATTGTGTAAAACAAATCCTACATCTCACGATATTTACCATAGAACAATATTTGAATCCTTCATGTTTAAATGTAACCCAACATGAGCTAAAAAATATAGTGTTTTATATCTGTAATTGTTGCGATTTGAAAGTAATATCGACCAAAGTTGTATGATTGGTATACAAGTTATGGGTGGAAAGTCATAAAATTAAATGTGTTAAGTGGGTGATTAAGTAATGGTTTTAGGTGTGTTTTATGCCTTGTAAATGGTGTTTAAACGCTGAGCTTATATTTATTTGAAGTGAAAAATGCTTTGAGCTATATCGAAAAAAAATACCTGTATACTTAAAAGATAATACAAAAAAATTGGTTGCTATTTAATCATGGGTGAGGCTGGGTTTAGGGGTTGTTTTTATACTTTAATACATTGTTTTTTATGGTTTAATTTTTAAAAATATAAAAATTAAAGTACTTTTAATAGTGTTGTAGAGCATGATTTTTTTTACTTGTTATTGGTCTTTAGTCTTGTTTGAGTTTTTAAAATAGCCATCTTATACTTTCACATAGAATACGTTTGGGCGAAGGATGCCCAGATCATACGCTAGCTTTCCTTCATTAAATTGAATTAGATAAACCCAAGGCTTGGGTTTTTACACATAGGATGCCCGCTGTGAAAAGTAATAGACCTGTCAATTTAACCATGGGACAGGTGTTAGCGGTTAATTTACGCTCACCCGTGGCTATTGCCTCTATATTGCACCGCCTTTCAGGTGTAATAGTTTTTGTACTCATTCCAATTCTACTCTGGATATTGGATAAATCATTGTCTTCAGCCGATGGATTTACCTACGTGAAAGAACACGTGTTTGGCCATATTGCAGTTCGCTTTGTGGTATGGGCATTTGTTGCTGGGTTAATTTATCATTTTGTGGCTGGCGTTCGCCATTTGCTTGCAGACTTAGGTCACTTTGAGGAACTTTATAGTGGTCGTGCAGCAGCAACGGCGTCATTGGTTTTATCTGCAATAGGGATTGTTGCAGCATTTATATGGATTGTTGTCTTATGAAAAGTGCCACTGGTTTAACTGGCTCAGGGTCACGTGATTGGTTTATTCAGCGTGTGAGTGCAGTTATTTTAGCTGTCTATACTGTTGTTGTATTCGGCTGGATTCTGTTGCATAGCGGTTTTAGTTATGAACAATGGTCGGGCTTTATGCTGACTTTACCCATGAAGATCTTGTCTTTATTGGCTGTCTTATCTTTAGTTTCTCATGCATGGATTGGTATGTGGCAAGTCTTTACAGACTATGTGACCACAAGGCAAATGGGACCATTCGCACCGCGTTTACGTTTAATTCTGACCACACTGGTGATTGTGGCGGTTTTTGTATATGCGATTTGGTGTATCCAAATCTTTTGGGCAAACAAATAAGGCGGTAACAAATCATGGGTGCAATTACTCCCAAAGAAAACTATTCTAATATTCAAAATTTAACCTTTGATACGATCATTGTTGGCGGTGGTGGCTCTGGTATGCGAGCCGCTTACCAGCTGGCACAAGCGGGTTTAAAAGTTGCAGTACTGACAAAAGTATTTCCAACACGTTCGCATACGGTTGCAGCTCAAGGTGGTATTGGTGCGTCTTTAGGTAATATGCAAGAAGACAATTGGCACTACCATTTTTACGACACAGTCAAAGGGTCAGATTGGTTAGGTGACCAAGATGCCATTGAGTTTATGTGTCGTGAAGCACCGAAAGTGGTGTATGAGTTAGAGCATTTAGGTATGCCATTTGACCGTAATGAAGATGGTACGATTTATCAGCGTCCATTTGGTGGTCACTCGGCAAATTATGGAGAAAAAGCAGTACCTAGAGCGTGTGCAGCCGCTGACCGTACAGGGCATGCACTTTTACATACGCTGTACCAAAGCAACGTTAAAATGGGTACACAGTTTTTTGTAGAATGGATTGCTTTAGACCTGATTCGTAATGAAGCTGGTGATGTGCTAGGTGTCACCGCATATGACCAAGAAACAGGTGATATTGCTGTATTTCAAGCCAAAGCGACGTTATTTGCAACAGGTGGTGCAGGGCGTGTGTATCGTGCATCAACCAATGCTTATATTAATACAGGTGATGGTTTGGGTATGGCTGCTCGAGCAGGCATACCATTGCAAGACATGGAGTTTTGGCAGTTCCACCCGACAGGTGTGGCAGGTGCAGGTGTATTACTGACCGAAGGCTGTCGTGGTGAAGGTGCAATTTTAAGAAATAAAGATGGCGAACCGTTTATGGAGCGCTATGCACCAACACTGAAAGATCTTGCACCACGTGATTTTGTGTCGCGTTCAATGGACCAAGAAATTAAAGAAGGTCGTGGTTGTGGCCCTAAAGGTGACTATATCTTGTTAGATATGACGCATTTAGGTGCAAGTACCATTATGAAGCGTCTACCTTCGGTTTTTGAAATTGGTAAAAAGTTTGCCAACGTTGATATTACCAAAGAGCCAATTCCTGTTGTACCAACCATTCATTATCAAATGGGTGGGATTCCAACCAATATTCATGGTCAGGTGGTTGTTCCTGCAACAGCAGAAGATAAGCCATTGCATGCGGGCTATGATGTTGCACAAGACCAATACCATACAGACAGTGAGCGTAACTTTACGCAACCTGTAAAAGGTTTTTACGCCATTGGTGAGTGTTCTTGCGTGTCTGTGCATGGCGCAAACCGTTTGGGTACAAACTCACTGCTTGATTTGGTGGTGTTTGGTAAAGCTGCGGGCGAGCATATTATTGATTATGTGACCAAGCATCATGGTGATGATTATGCACCATTACCAACCAATGTGTTGCAACAAACTTTAGAGAGAGTCAAAAAATTAGATGACTCGACCTCAGGTGAAAATGCACAAGATGTGGCAGATGAAATTCGTGAAATTGTGCAAAATCATGCAGGTGTGTTTAGAACACAAGCTTTGCTTGATCAAGGGGTAAAAGAAATTTTAGCCATTGCACCACGTGTTAAAAATATTCACTTAAAAGATAAATCTAAAGTGTTTAACACTGCACGTATTGAAGCATTAGAAGTTGAAAACTTATATGAAGTTGCTAAAGCAACGTTAATCTCAGCGGCAGCACGTAAGGAATGCCGTGGGGCACATACAGTCGTTGACTATGAGCTACCTGCAGAGCACCCAACCTATTCGTATGGTCGCCGTGATGATGAATGGATGAAGCATACATTGTGGTATGCCTCAGATAACCGTTTAGAGTACAAGCCAGTACGCTACAAGCCATTAACGGTTGATGCAATTCAACCGAAGCCACGTACATTCTAATCGGGAGAAAGACATGAGTAGAGGCACACGTACCTTTGAAATCTACCGCTATGATCCTGATAAGGATACAGCACCGTATATGCAAACGTTTACTCTGGAGTTGACAGAGAAACATCGTATGTTACTTGATGCTTTGTTGGCATTAAAAGTGCAGGATGAAACACTGACATTTAGACGCTCTTGCCGAGAAGGGATTTGCGGTTCAGACGGTGTAAACATTAATGGTAAAAATGGTTTGGCTTGTTTGCTTAATCTCAATGATTTACCTAAAAAGATTGTGATTCGTCCGTTACCTGGTTTGCCAGTGATTAAAGACCTTGTGGTCGATATGAACCAGTTTTATGACCAGTACGACAAAATTCAACCATTTTTAGTGAATAATCAACCTGCACCACCGAAAGAACGCTTACAAACACCTGCGGAGCGAGAGCATCTAGATGGGTTGTATGAGTGTATTTTGTGTGCATGTTGTTCAACCTCTTGCCCGTCATTTTGGTGGAATCCTGACAAGTTTTTAGGCCCATCTGCGTTACTCAATGCGTACCGCTTTATTATTGACTCACGAGATACTTCAACCGCAGAACGCCTTGCACGTTTAGATGACCCATTTAGTCTATTTCGTTGTAAAGGCATTATGAACTGTGTGGCTGTGTGTCCGAAAGGTTTGAATCCAACCAAAGCGATTGGTCATATTCGTGGCATGCTTTTAGATCAGGCCGGATAGTCGCTACATTGCCATTTTAATACGTAATTTTTGTATAAACCACTTGAAAAGGTGATGTTTTATGCAAAAATTACTTGGCATAGTGTTGGTCGAAAGATGTGGTGAATTGGTTTAAATTTTAACGCCATCATGAAGTGAGTATAAGGATATAGTCGCTTTAGAAAAGTTAAATTCAAGCATTTATTTTTTCTAAGTCGGTTTGCAAAAAATTACGCAATATATTGAGTAATATACTCGTGATATTTATAAAATATACTGTGTTTTTATTGACTTATTTGGTGTATTTCAACCGTACATCACTCAATGGATTGAACAATAAGTTTGATTGAGTCACATTGAAAAATGTGTTTAAACAGGTTGATCAAGGGTTACTTGAGATCAAGCAACCGTTTATTTTTTGCAGTAAAGGAAATGGGTCCACAAATGCAAGAAGTTGCAGACGCACTGCGTCTAGATACTGAACTTTCAGCTGACAGTGCAGCGTATATAGAAGAATTATACGAACAGTACTTAACTTCTCCAACCTCAGTCAGTGACGACTGGCGAACATACTTCGATACATTTCCAAAAGGTGATCAACCGCATGGGGCAGTCCGTGAGCAATTTCTATTGCTTGGACGTAATGCCAACCGCATGACACCTGTGGTATCGAGTAGTGTAAGCACAGCACACGAACACCGCCAAATTGGTATTTTGCAACTGATTGCAGGCTACCGTAACCGTGGTCATCAAAAAGCCAAACTAGATCCACTTGGTATTGCCAAACGTGAAGAAGTACCAGACTTGGAGCTGAGTACACATGGTTTAACCAAGTCAGATTTAGACACGGTATTTAATACCGCCAATTTAGCCATTGGTAAACCAGAAGCAACTTTAGGCGAAATGGTCGAGGCAATGGAAGCCATCTACTGTCAGTCTATTGGTGCAGAGTACATGCATATTGTCAACACTGCTGAAAAACGTTGGATTCAACAACGTTTAGAAGGGGCACGTGGGCAGTATGGGTTATCTGTTGAACAGAAAAAGAATATTTTAGAGCGTTTAACCGCTGCAGAAGGGTTAGAAAAATATTTAGGCAATAAATACGTTGGTGCTAAACGCTTTGGTTTAGAAGGTGCAGAATCTTTTATTCCAATGATGAATGAACTGATACAACAAGCAGGTGCCGTAGGTTGTAAAGAAGTGGTCATTGGTATGCCACACCGAGGCCGTTTGAATGTACTTGTAAATACGATGGGTAAAAACCCAGCAGATCTATTTGGTGAGTTTGAAGGTAAGGCCTTACATAAGAAAGGTTCAGGTGATGTGAAATATCACCAAGGCTTTTCATCAAATGTGATGACCGCAGGTGGTGAAGTGCATCTTGCTTTGGCATTTAACCCCTCTCACCTAGAAATTGTTGGCCCTGTGGTTGAGGGTTCGGTACGTGCTCGTCAAGTGCGCCGTAAAGATATTGGTGGTGATGATGTATTACCAGTCATTATTCATGGTGATGCTGCGTTTGCAGGGCAAGGCGTAAATATGGAAACCTTCCAAATGTCACAAACGCGTGGCTATTCGGTGGGTGGTACAGTTCATATTATTGTAAATAACCAAGTTGGTTTTACCACGTCTAACCCGAAAGATGCCCGTTCGACTGAGTATTGCACAGATATTGCTAAAATGGTGCAGGCACCTATTTTTCATGTGAATGGTGATGACCCTGAAGCAGTGGTGTTTATTACTCAACTTGCACATGATTTTCGCCATACCTTCCGTAAAGATGTGGTCTTAGATTTATTTTGCTACCGTCGCCGTGGACACAACGAAGCAGATGAGCCATCAGGCACACAGCCAAGCATGTATAAAGCGATTAGTCAAAAAGCCACGACACGTACGTTGTATGCAGACACCTTAGTGCAGCAACAGATCGTTGACCGTGCCACTGCTGATCGTATGATTGAGCGCTATCGGGCTGATTTAGAAGCAGGGAAGCATGTTGCAAATGCTTTAGTGCTTGAGCCAAATACCAAAATGTTTGTCGATTGGAAGCCATATTTGGGTATGGATTATACCGATGACTGGGATACTTCATTTAGCCTTGAGCGCTTAAAGCAACTGGGCAAGATTATGTATCAGCGTCCAGAAGGTTTTGAGCTACAACGTCAAGTGGCAAAAGTGATTGATGAACGCTTGAAAATGCAAACAGGTGAAATACCATTAAATTGGGGTGCGGCAGAAGTTTTAGCCTATGCCACCATTTTAGATGAGGGTTACTTGGTACGTATTAGTGGTGAAGATGTGGGACGTGGTACGTTCTCGCATCGTCATGCTAAATTGCATAATCAAAAAAATGGTCAAGAATATTTACCGCTGTGCCATATTAAAGAGAACCAACCACGTTTTGCATTATGGGACTCTTTACTGTCTGAAGAAGCTGTATTGGCCTATGAATACGGTTATGCGACCACACAGCCACATGCCCTCGTGGTGTGGGAAGCTCAGTTTGGTGACTTTGTGAACTGTGCTCAAGTGGTGATTGACCAGTTTATTGCGTCTGGTGAAACCAAATGGGAGCGTGTCTGTGGTTTAGTCATGTTATTACCACACGGTTTTGAGGGGCAAGGGCCTGAGCATTCATCTGCACGTTTAGAACGTTTCTTACAGTTATGTGCAGAAGACAATATGCAAGTGGTTACACCAACCACACCTGCTCAGATGTTCCATTTACTGAGAAGACAAGTGGTACGACCATTACGTAAACCTTTGATTGTTATGGCACCAAAATCATTACTGCGTCATAAAGAGGCAGTATCTACGCTCAATGAGTTGGCGGTAGGTCAATTTAATACCGTGATTGATGAAATTGATGCTTTGGCACAAGATGCGGTCACACGTGTCGTGCTTTGTGGTGGTAAAGTCTACTACGACTTATTGGCAAAACGCCGTAGCTGTGCTTTAGAAAATACAGCGATTGTACGTGTTGAACAATTGTACCCTTACCCAGAGCAACGTATTGCTCAGGTGCTGGCAAGCTATCCAAACCTTAAAGATTTGGTGTGGTGTCAAGAAGAGCCGAAAAACCAAGGGGCTTGGCAATATATTGCACCACAATTATTTGAAGGCATTGCTCAAAGTGAACGTGCAATTAAATTAAAATTTGCAGGTCGTGAAGCGGCAGCAGCTCCTGCATGTGGTTCACCTTACTTACATGCACAACAACAAAACCAGCTTATTTCTGACGCACTTGCGATCGAAGCTGAATAATCAGGAGATATTTACCCATGGCTATTGAAATTAATGCACCTGTATTTCCAGAGTCGGTCGCAGATGGAACAATTGCAACTTGGCATAAATGTGTTGGTGAGCGTGTTGCACGTGATGAAGTGATCTGTGACATTGAAACAGATAAAGTGGTTCTTGAAGTCGTTGCGCCTGCAGATGGTCAGATCACGGCTTTTATAAAAGAAGAAGGTGACACTGTACTTTCGAATGAGCTCATTGCACAATTTGAAGCAGGAAGTGTAGCGGACACAAGATCTGCTGAAGTAAGTCAACAGGTTGAACAAACTACAGCACAAACACATGCTGGTGCAACTGCGGTGGTAGAGCGTTCACAACCTGTGGTTGTGCAAGATCAAGCCCCTGCGGTACGTAAAGCATTGACTGAAACTGGTATTGATGCTGCAAATATTGCAGGCACAGGCCGTGGTGGTCGTATTACTAAAGAAGATGTGGTGAATCATCAAGTGACACCTGCCCCTGTAGCAACACCTCAGGTTACTATGACAGAAACAGCAACCACGCCTTCAGGTCGTATAGAAAAACGTGTACCTATGACACGTTTAAGAAAGCGTGTGGCAGAAAGATTATTGGCAGCAACACAGCAAACAGCCATGTTAACGACGTTTAACGAAGTGAACATGAAACCAATCATGGACATGCGTAAGCAATATAAAGATGCGTTTGAAAAGCGTCATGGTGCACGTTTAGGCTTTATGTCATTCTTTGTGAAAGCGGTAACAGAAGCATTAAAGCGTTATCCTGCTGTGAATGCATCTATTGATGGCGATGATATTGTGTATCATGGCTATTATGACATTGGTGTGGCGGTATCCTCTGAACGTGGGCTTGTTGTACCAGTACTGCGTGACACAGATCATATGAGCTATGCTGAAGTAGAGTCAGGTATTCGCAGTTATGCAGGCAAAGCACGTGATGGTAAGTTGGCCATTGAAGAAATGACGGGCGGTACATTTACCATTACCAATGGTGGTACATTCGGTTCGTTATTATCTACACCTATTTTAAATCAGCCACAAACTGCAATTTTGGGTATGCATAAAATTCAAGACCGCCCAATGGCTGTAGATGGTCAAGTGGTCATTTTACCGATGATGTACCTTGCATTATCTTATGACCACCGTATGATTGATGGTAAGGAAGCAGTTGGTTTCTTGGTGACAGTAAAAGAGCTATTGGAAGAGCCTGCAAAACTCATTCTTGATCTTTAACTTGAAATTATCGTGATAAAAAAACACAATCTACTTCGGTAAAGTATTGTGGAAAATGGAGATGGACATGTCTCAACAGTTTGATCTGGTTGTGATTGGTGGTGGCCCTGGTGGATATGAGGCTGCAATTCGTGCTGCACAATTGGGCTTTAAAGTCGCGTGTATTGAAAAACGTATTCATAATGGTAAGCCATCTTTGGGTGGTACATGTTTAAACGTTGGTTGTATTCCATCAAAAGCATTACTTGATTCAGCACACCGTTTTGAATCTACACAACACGAGTTGTCTGATCACGGGATTAGCACAGGCGAAGTCTCGCTTGATTTAGCAAAACTACTTGCACGTAAAGACAAAGTGGTTGATCAGTTGACCGGTGGTGTTGCACAGCTACTCAAAGGCAATCAAATTGAGTGGCTACAAGGTACAGGTAAACTACTTGCAGGTAAAAAAGTAGAATTTGTACCACATGAGGGTGAAATCCAAGTCTTATCACCTAAATATGTGATTTTGGCTTCAGGCTCTGTACCTGTAAATATTCCTGTTGCACCAGTAGATCAAGATATTATTGTTGACTCTACAGGTGCATTAAATTTCCCCGAAGTACCAAAACGCTTAGGGGTAATTGGTGCAGGCGTCATTGGACTTGAGTTAGGCTCTGTATGGCGCCGTTTAGGTGCAGAAGTTGTTGTATTTGAAGCCATGGACAGCTTTTTACCAATGGCAGACAAAGCACTTGCTAAAGATTTCCAAAAAATCTTGAAAAAACAAGGCTTAGATATTCGCGTTGGGGCAAAAGTTGCCGGTACGCAAGTCAATGGCCGTGAAGTGACTGTGAAATACAGCCAAAATGGTCAAGAGCATGAGCAAGTATTTGATAAGCTAATTGTTTGTGTTGGGCGTAAGCCGTATGCAGAAGGTTTATTGGCTGCTGATGCGGGTATTACACTCACTGAACGTGGTTTTATTGAAGTTAATGACCACTGTGCAACTTCTATTGATGGCGTATATGCAATTGGTGATTTAGTACGTGGCCCAATGCTTGCACATAAAGCGATGGAAGAGGGTGTAATGGCTGTGGAGCGTATTCATGGTCATGCTGCACAAGTGAATTACGACACGATTATTAGCGTCATTTATACACACCCAGAAGCGGCTTGGGTCGGTTTGACTGAAGAAGCAGCCAAAGAACAAGGC